>NZ_JAUSXB010000001.1:0-2400000 GCF_030823375.1 Pseudarthrobacter siccitolerans
TGTGTCTGTTGTTTGAGAACTCAATAGTGTGCCAAGTTTGTTGATACCGATTTTTTATTAAATTGGTTGGATTTGCCGGGCTGCCCGCCCCTGTGGGTGGTCTGGTTTTTACAGCTGGTTTCAAATTTTGTGCAGCTTTTGGTCCCGTTTTCCCGGGGCTGGGGGTTGTGTCTGTTTTTCTTCAACGGAGAGTTTGATCCTGGCTCAGGATGAACGCTGGCGGCGTGCTTAACACATGCAAGTCGAACGATGATCTCCAGCTTGCTGGGGGGATTAGTGGCGAACGGGTGAGTAACACGTGAGTAACCTGCCCTTAACTCTGGGATAAGCCTGGGAAACTGGGTCTAATACCGGATATGACTGGTCATCGCATGGTGGTTGGTGGAAAGCTTTTTGTGGTTTTGGATGGACTCGCGGCCTATCAGCTTGTTGGTGAGGTAATGGCTCACCAAGGCGACGACGGGTAGCCGGCCTGAGAGGGTGACCGGCCACACTGGGACTGAGACACGGCCCAGACTCCTACGGGAGGCAGCAGTGGGGAATATTGCACAATGGGCGCAAGCCTGATGCAGCGACGCCGCGTGAGGGATGACGGCCTTCGGGTTGTAAACCTCTTTCAGTAGGGAAGAAGCGAAAGTGACGGTACCTGCAGAAGAAGCGCCGGCTAACTACGTGCCAGCAGCCGCGGTAATACGTAGGGCGCAAGCGTTATCCGGAATTATTGGGCGTAAAGAGCTCGTAGGCGGTTTGTCGCGTCTGCCGTGAAAGTCCGGGGCTCAACTCCGGATCTGCGGTGGGTACGGGCAGACTAGAGTGATGTAGGGGAGACTGGAATTCCTGGTGTAGCGGTGAAATGCGCAGATATCAGGAGGAACACCGATGGCGAAGGCAGGTCTCTGGGCATTAACTGACGCTGAGGAGCGAAAGCATGGGGAGCGAACAGGATTAGATACCCTGGTAGTCCATGCCGTAAACGTTGGGCACTAGGTGTGGGGGACATTCCACGTTTTCCGCGCCGTAGCTAACGCATTAAGTGCCCCGCCTGGGGAGTACGGCCGCAAGGCTAAAACTCAAAGGAATTGACGGGGGCCCGCACAAGCGGCGGAGCATGCGGATTAATTCGATGCAACGCGAAGAACCTTACCAAGGCTTGACATGAACCGGAAACGCCTGGAAACAGGTGCCCCGCTTGCGGTCGGTTTACAGGTGGTGCATGGTTGTCGTCAGCTCGTGTCGTGAGATGTTGGGTTAAGTCCCGCAACGAGCGCAACCCTCGTTCTATGTTGCCAGCACGTGATGGTGGGGACTCATAGGAGACTGCCGGGGTCAACTCGGAGGAAGGTGGGGACGACGTCAAATCATCATGCCCCTTATGTCTTGGGCTTCACGCATGCTACAATGGCCGGTACAAAGGGTTGCGATACTGTGAGGTGGAGCTAATCCCAAAAAGCCGGTCTCAGTTCGGATTGGGGTCTGCAACTCGACCCCATGAAGTCGGAGTCGCTAGTAATCGCAGATCAGCAACGCTGCGGTGAATACGTTCCCGGGCCTTGTACACACCGCCCGTCAAGTCACGAAAGTTGGTAACACCCGAAGCCGGTGGCCTAACCCCTTGTGGGAGGGAGCTGTCGAAGGTGGGACTGGCGATTGGGACTAAGTCGTAACAAGGTAGCCGTACCGGAAGGTGCGGCTGGATCACCTCCTTTCTAAGGAGCACCTACGGATTGTTCATGCCATGTATGTGGTGTGGGGGTTTGTCAGGAGTAAAAGCCCGTTGCGCAGACGCAAGTTCTGCGGCGGGTGCTCATGGGTGGAATATCAACGAATAGCGGCTGCTTGTGTTTCTTTCTTGTCTAGTACGGATGCTTTGGTGTCCTGGAACGGCGGGGTTGGGGTGCGGGTGGTTTAGTGTTTGGCACACTGTTGGGTCCTGAGGCAACAGGGCCGGGGGTTGTTCGTGGCTTTGGCTGTGGTTCCCCTGGGTTTGTTTGTTTCTGGTTTCCTGGCTGCACCGATCATGCGCGGAGGCCCTTTCGGGGGTTGTTGTGTGGGGTGTGTGGTTTGGGGTTGTTGTTTGAGAACTACATAGTGGACGCGAGCATCTTTTATAAGAAGCAATTTCCAAGAATATGAACCTGGATCTGGCTGCGCTTGGTGATGACTGGCCTCTTTTTGGGGGTTGGTGGTTGTTGGGTGTGGTTGGTTTTCGTGGTTCTCTCGTGAATTAGTTTTTTGATCTTTTGTGGTCAAGTTTTTAAGAGCACACGGTGGATGCCTTGGCATTAGGAGCCGAAGAAGGACGTAGGAATCTGCGATAAGCCTGGGGGAGTCGATAACCGGACTGTGATCCCAGGGTGTCCGAATGGGGAAACCCCGCCAGACGCGCGAGTGATCTGGTGACCCGCATCTGAACACATAGGGTGCGTGGAGGGAACGCGGGGAAGTGAAACATCTCAGTACCCGCAGGAAGAGAAAACAATAGTGATTCCGTTAGTAGTGGCGAGCGAACGCGGATCAGGCTAAACCGTTCCATGTGTGATAGCCGGCGGGCGTTGCATGGTCGGGGTTGTGGGACTTTCCGTTCTGTCTCTGCCGGGACAGTGGGGTGTGATGTGCAGGCATAGGTGAACGGTCTTGAAAGGCCGGCCAGAGAGGGTGTGAGCCCCGTAACCGTAATGTTGTGTACCGCCTGGAGAGTATCCCAAGTAGCACGGGGCCCGAGAAATCCCGTGTGAATCTGTCAGGACCACCTGATAAGCCTAAATACTCCCTAATGACCGATAGCGGACCAGTACCGTGAGGGAAAGGTGAAAAGTACCCCGGGAGGGGAGTGAAACAGTACCTGAAACCGTGTGCTTACAATCCGTCGGAGCAACCTTAGTAGTTGTGACGGCGTGCCTTTTGAAGAATGAGCCTGCGAGTTAGTGTTACGTCGCGAGGTTAACCCGTGTGGGGAAGCCGTAGCGAAAGCGAGTCTGAATAGGGCGTTGCAGTGGCGTGATCTAGACCCGAAGCGAAGTGATCTACCCATGGCCAGGTTGAAGCGACGGTAAGACGTCGTGGAGGACCGAACCCACTTCAGTTGAAAATGGAGGGGATGAGCTGTGGGTAGGGGTGAAAGGCCAATCAAACTTCGTGATAGCTGGTTCTCCCCGAAATGCATTTAGGTGCAGCGTTGCGTGTTTCTTGCTGGAGGTAGAGCTACTGGATGGCTAATGGGCCCTACAAGGTTACTGACGTCAGCCAAACTCCGAATGCCGGTAAGTGAGAGCGCAGCAGTGAGACTGTGGGGGATAAGCTTCATAGTCGAGAGGGAAACAGCCCAGACCACCAACTAAGGCCCCTAAGCGTGTGCTAAGTGGGAAAGGATGTGGAGTTGCCCAGACAACCAGGAGGTTGGCTTAGAAGCAGCCATCCTTAAAAGAGTGCGTAATAGCTCACTGGTCAAGTGATTCCGCGCCGACAATGTAGCGGGGCTCAAGTACACCGCCGAAGTTGTGGCATTCAGATTTTTGCTAAGCCCTTGTGGTTCAGGCGTCTGGATGGGTAGGGGAGCGTCGTGTGGGCGGTGAAGTCGCGGTGTAAACCAGCGGTGGAGCCTACACGAGTGAGAATGCAGGCATGAGTAGCGAAAGACGGGTGAGAAACCCGTCCGCCGAATGATCAAGGGTTCCAGGGTCAAGCTAATCTGCCCTGGGTAAGTCGGGACCTAAGGCGAGGCCGACAGGCGTAGTCGATGGACAACGGGTTGATATTCCCGTACCGGCGAAAAACCGCCCATGCTGAACAGGGGATACTAACTGCCCGAGACCTGCCCGATCACCCTTGTGGTGTGAGGGTTTTGGTGGAGCGCAGGACCTGATCCTGGGAGGCAAGCGTATTAACAGGTGTGACGCAGGAAGGTAGCCGAGCCGGGCGATGGTTGTCCCGGTCTAAGGATGTAGGGCGAACGGTAGGCAAATCCGCTGTTCATGATGCCTGAGATCTGATGGGACCCCCGTTTGGGGGGATTTGGTGATCCTATGCTGCCGAGAAAAGCATCGACGCGAGGTTTTAGCCGCCCGTACCCCAAACCGACACAGGTGATCAGGTAGAGAATACTAAGGCGATCGAGAGAATTATGGTTAAGGAACTCGGCAAAATGCCCCCGTAACTTCGGGAGAAGGGGGGCCCCAACCTTGATGGACACAAGCTGTCCGGAGGGGATCGGGGCCGCAGAGACCAGGGGGAAGCGACTGTTTACTAAAAACACAGGTCCGTGCGAAGTCGCAAGACGATGTATACGGACTGACTCCTGCCCGGTGCTGGAAGGTTAAGAGGACCGGTTAGCCTCACGGCGAAGCTGAGAATTTAAGCCCCAGTAAACGGCGGTGGTAACTATAACCATCCTAAGGTAGCGAAATTCCTTGTCGGGTAAGTTCCGACCTGCACGAATGGAGTAACGACTTCCCCGCTGTCTCAACCATAAACTCGGCGAAATTGCAGTACGAGTAAAGATGCTCGTTACGCGCAGCAGGACGGAAAGACCCCGAGACCTTTACTATAGTTTGGTATTGGTGTTCGGAGTGGCTTGTGTAGGATAGGTGGGAGACGTTGAAGCCCGGACGCCAGTTCGGGTGGAGTCATCGTTGAAATACCACTCTGGTCACTTTGGACATCTAACTTCGGCCCGTAATCCGGGTCAGGGACAGTGCCTGATGGGTAGTTTAACTGGGGCGGTTGCCTCCTAAAAAGTAACGGAGGCGCCCAAAGGTTCCCTCAGCCTGGTTGGCAATCAGGTGTCGAGTGTAAGTGCACAAGGGAGCTTGACTGTGAGAGAGACATCTCGAGCAGGGACGAAAGTCGGGACTAGTGATCCGGCGGTACATTGTGGAATGGCCGTCGCTCAACGGATAAAAGGTACCTCGGGGATAACAGGCTGATCTTGCCCAAGAGTCCATATCGACGGCATGGTTTGGCACCTCGATGTCGGCTCGTCGCATCCTGGGGCTGGAGTAGGTCCCAAGGGTTGGGCTGTTCGCCCATTAAAGCGGTACGCGAGCTGGGTTTAGAACGTCGTGAGACAGTTCGGTCCCTATCCGCTGCGCGCGCAGGAAATTTGAGAAGGGCTGTCCTTAGTACGAGAGGACCGGGACGGACGAACCTCTGGTGTGTCAGTTGTACTGCCAAGTGCACCGCTGATTAGCTACGTTCGGATGGGATAACCGCTGAAAGCATCTAAGCGGGAAGCTCGCTTCAAGATGAGATTTCCATACACCTTGTGTGTGAGAGGCCCCCAGCCAGACCACTGGGTTGATAGGCCGGATGTGGAAGCGAGGACTAACGACTCGTGAAGCTGACCGGTACTAATAGGCCGATAACTTACACCACACACCATTTCACCGTGAACGGACTCTTCGAAAGACGTTCACACCAGGTGATGGTAAAAAGAAACAAGACTGCTTGCGTCCACTATGTGGTTCCCAAACAACAAACCAAACCAATGGTTTCGTTGCCACGGGAACACACAATTGAATAACAACACCACTGCTGCATCACTGCAGAACATGTTGTAACCACAGATTTCCCACACCACCCCGCAAAGGGTGTGTGACGGGTAGAAGGGTTACGGCGGTCATAGCGTGGGGGAAACGCCCGGTCCCATTCCGAACCCGGAAGCTAAGACCCACAGCGCCGATGGTACTGCACCCGGGAGGGTGTGGGAGAGTAGGTCACCGCCGGACATAAATTAAAGAGTAGGGCCCTGACAAACGACGTCAGGGCCCTACTCTGCTTTAACCCCCAAAACCACCAACACGCCCCAACACCTCCCGCACCCATCCAGGGAACGCCCCATCACCTCCCGCACCGATCCGGGGGGCGCCCCATCACCTTCTCAGCGTTCCGCGACCCCCGCAGCAGCACCGTCCAATCCCGCCGGCAACTGATGGAGCGTTGCTCCAAAACCCGCAGGGCCTGATGGCGCGTCGCCTCAAAACCTGCAGGAGGTGATGGGGCGTCGGTGTGAACATTGCCACGATGCAGTTCTTTGGCCTTGGGCCGGTCCTGCCCCGGGAGGCAACTCCACTAGAATTGATGAAGATGTACGGACTTCGAAGCGCTTGATTTCGGGTTGCGTAGGAAACGAAACACGGATACGAGCGGCTGCGATTGCGCCAGTGGTCGGCTCACAACAGGAGGAATCCACATGGCTGAGCACAACGGCGGCAACCGCGGCGGGAATGACCGCGGCGGGTTCCGCGGACACAACAACTCAGGCGGCGAGCCCCGCGGATTCCGGTCCCGCACCAACCGGGACAACTCCGATCCCTCCAGGGGTGCAGCCGGTGGCGGAGAGCGGAAGCCTTTCGGTGACCGCGACAAGAAGCCTTTTGGTGACCGTCCGCGCCGCGAGGGCGAGGGCGATCGTCGTGGTTTTGGTGGAGGAGAGCGTAAGCCGTTCGGGGACCGCGACAGGAAGCCTTTTGGTGACCGGGACAACCGGTCCGCTGGTGACCGTCCGCGCCGCGAAGGCGAGGGCGATCGTCGTGGTTTTGGTGGAGGAGAGCGTAAGCCGTTCGGGGACCGCGACAGGAGGCCTTTTGGTGACCGGGACAACCGGTCCGCTGGTGACCGTCCGCGCCGGGACGGTGAAGGTGACCGCAGGGGTTTTGGTGGTGGAGAGCGGAAGCCGTTCGGTGACCGTGACCGTAAGCCTTTCGGTGACCGTCCGCGCCGTGACGGCGAGGGTGACCGTCGTGGTTTTGGTGGTGGAGAGCGGAAGCCGTTCGGGGACCGCGACAGGAAGCCTTTTGGTGATCGCGACAACCGGTCCGCGGGTGACCGTCCGCGCCGCGATGGCGAGGGTGACCGTCGTGGTTTTGGTGGTGGAGAGCGGAAGCCGTTCGGGGACCGCGACAGGAAGCCTTATGGTGACCGTCCGCGCCGGGACGGTGAAGGTGACCGCCGGGGCTTTGGTGGCGGAGAAAACCGCAAGCCGTTTGGTGACCGCAGCGAACGTCCAAGCAGCGACCGTCCCAGCCGCGGCGATGCTGGTCCCCGCACCTTCGGTCGCGACCGCCAGGAAGAACGCCCGGCCCGTGTACCCAACATGCGCGACCTCCGCAGTGCCAACCGTCCCGACCGGGAACGGTCTCCGGAGATCGACGAGGATGTCACGGGCAAGGAGCTTGACCGTGCCACACAGCACCAGATCAAAACCCTTGAGGCAAACAACGCGGAATGGGTCGCCCGCCACCTCGTGATGGCCGGCCGCCTCATCGACGACGAGCCCGAGCTCGCCTTCCAGCACGCGCTGGCCGCCAGCCGGCGCGGCGGCAGGCTTGCTGCCGTCCGCGAAGCCGTAGGCCTCACCGCCTACGCGGCCGGTCACTACGGCGAGGCACTTCGGGAATTCCGGACGTACCGCCGGATCAGCGGCTCCAACGTGCACCTGCCCGTGATGGCCGACTGTGAACGTGGGCTGGGCCGCCCCGACCGCGCACTCGACGTGGTCCGCTCCGAGGAAGCCCAGGACCTGGACGCCCCCGGCAAGGTTGAACTTGCCATTGTTGCAGCGGGCGCACGCACGGACCTTGGCCAGCTGGACGCCGCTGTTGCAGAACTGGAGATCGCACAGTTGGATATCAACCGCGCGTTCTCCTACAGCCCCCGGCTCTTCCGCGCCTATGCAGACGCACTGGCGGCCGTGGGCCGCACCTCCGAGGCCGAGAAGTGGCAGAAACAGGCCGTTGTAGCCGAAAACGCACTGGGCCTGGGCGTTGACGAAGAACCCGACATCATTGACCTTGGCTGGGACGAGGAAGAAGAAGCCCGCGAGGAGGCCGAGCGGCGCCGGCTCCTGGACCGCGCGTCCAGCGCGTCCGGTGCAGCCGCAACGGCACCTGCTGCCGCTGAAGCTTCCGCTGCACCCACAGAGGCTTCAACCGCAGATGCTGCAACCACGGACGCTGCCGGCACCGAGGCACTGGAAGCGCCCGCAGCCGAAGAAACGGTGGACGCAAGCATCGATGACCAGGAAGCGGACTACTTCGTTTCAGATGACGCTGAGTCTGACGAGGACTCGGTAGAGCTCGACGATCTGGACCAGAACGGAGAAGACCTGGCGGAAGCCAACGATCCAGAGGACCAGCAGGACCAGCAGGACCACCAGGATCGCCGGGAAGACTAAGCGGATGACTGAAGCAAGCCTGATCTCCCGTTTCGATGCGTTGCTCGCCGACCTGGACGGGGTGGTGTACGCCGGCCCGCACGCGATCCCCGGTGCAGTGGAATCACTCCAGCAGCTTGCGGGCCTGGGCATAGGCCTGGGCTACGTGACAAACAACGCGTCCCGGACCCCGGCGCAGGTCGCGGCCCACCTACGGGAGCTGGGCGCACCGGCCGCCGACGAGCAAGTGGTCAGCTCGTCGCAGGCAGCCGCGGAGCTGCTCGCCTCGGAGCTGCCCCCGGGTTCCCGGGTGCTCATTACCGGAAGCCCGGCCCTGGCCGAGGAAATTGAGCTGGTGGGCCTGGTACCGGTGTACAGCCAGGACGAGAACCCAGTGGCGGTAGTCCAGGGCTTCAACCCCGCCATCGGCTGGAAAGAACTCGCTGAGGCGTCCTACGTTGTGGCGGCCGGAACCCTGTGGGTGGCCACCAACACGGACATGTCCATCCCGCAGGCCCGCGGCATCGCACCCGGCAACGGAACCCTGGTGGCCGCAGTCACTGCTGCCACGGGCCAGACGCCCCGCGTCGCCGGCAAACCGGAGGCTCCGCTCTTCCACTCCGCCGCCAAGCGGCTCGGGGCCGAGCGCCCGCTGGTGGTGGGGGACCGGCTGGACACGGACATCCTGGGCGGCAACAACGCCGGCTTTGCCACCGTGGCCGTACTGACCGGCGTCGACACCCGGCAGACCATCCTGGCTGCCCGCGCCGCCGAACGGCCCGACTACATCATCAGCTCCCTGACGGACCTCTACCGCCCCTATCCCGAGGTGACGCACGACGACGGCACCTACGTGTGCGGTGAAGCAACGGCGCGCGTGGCTAACGGAGCCGTGGGCATCATTGGCAGCCAGGACAACCTCGATTCCTGGCGGGCGGCCTGTGCGGCCTGGTGGGCGGCCACCCCGGACGCCTCCGCGGCGAAGGCACCGCAACTGGCCTGGCTGGATCATTAGACTGTTTGAATGACTGAGCTGAGTCCGCCTGACGAATCCGCAGCAGCCCAGCCCTCTCCGGACTGGCCGCTGGACAGCCAACCCGAGGTGACCGACCATCTCGTCCATCAGGCCCTGGCGCCCTTGACGGCATTGCCTGGGCTTCCTGTGGCGGGGCACGAAGCGGTCTACAACGCACTTCACGACGAACTGCGGGGCGCCCTGGATTCGGACCCCTCGGACGGTGGCGCCTGATGCCGGTGCGGCTCGACCAGGCCCTGGTTGCCCGCGGCCTTGCCAGGTCCCGCACCCACGCCGCGTCGCTGATTGCAGAAGGAAAAGTCAGCTCAGCCGGCCAGGTGCTTGGCAAGGCATCGCTCCAGGTCGCTGAGGACAGGGACCTGGTGGTCCTGCATGACGATCAGGACACCTACGTGAGCCGGGCCGGGCACAAACTGGCCGGCGCACTCGATGCCTTCCCCGAGGTTTCGGCACAAGGCAAAAGGTGCCTCGACGCCGGCGCCTCCACCGGCGGCTTCACCGATGTCCTGCTCCGCCGGGGCGCCGCGCATGTGGTGGCGGTCGACGTCGGGCATGGCCAGCTGGTGCCGCAGCTGCGGGAGGATCCGCGCGTGGAAGTCCACGAGGGACTCAACGTGAGGTACATGTCGCCCGAAGACATCGGCGGCCCGGCGGCGCTGACCGTGGCTGACCTGTCCTTCATTTCGCTGACCCTGGTGGTCCAGCCCCTGGCGGAATGCACCGAACCGGGCGGGGACCTGGTGCTCATGGTGAAGCCTCAATTTGAGATCGGCAAGGACCGGCTGGGACGCACCGGGGTGGTGACTTCCGAGCGGGAACGGCGGATGGCGGTGGAAAAAGTCGCCCGGGCCGCCCTCGACGCCGGCCTGGACCTGCGCGGCCTCGCACAGAGCCCGCTGCCCGGCCAGGACGGAAACGTCGAATACTTCCTGTGGATAAACCGCCGGAACAGCCAAGAGTTGCCTAAGATCGAAGAGCGAGACGCAGCCACCGCTGCCTTGCTCGGACGAATCTGGCACAACCACTAGAGAGCGGAACCTGATGAGCAGGCGTGTACTGGTCCTCGCCCACACCGGCCGCGAGGAATCACTGAAGGCCGCCTGGGAGGCCTGCGGCCAGCTGCACGCCTCCGGCATCGTTCCGGTGATGCAGGACTCAGAACTGGCCGACATGGAACGCTTCTTCGGTCACCTTGCCCAGCCCGTGGAAGTGCTTCACGACCACGTCCAACTGCCGGACGTTGAACTGGTGATGGTCCTGGGCGGCGACGGCACCATCCTCCGCGCGGCCGAGCTGGTCCGGGAAGTTGATGTACCCTTGCTGGGCGTGAACCTCGGCCATGTTGGCTTCCTCGCCGAGAGCGAGCGGGCGGACCTCGCCCAGACCGTTGAATGGATCGCCAGGCGGGACTACACGGTGGAAGAGCGCATGACCATCGACGTCCAGGTCTGGGTCCGGGGGCAGAAGATCTGGCACACGTGGGCGCTGAACGAAGCAGCGATCGAAAAAGCCAACCGGGAACGCATGCTGGAATTGGTGACCGAAGTGGATGAGCGTCCCCTGACTTCCTTCGGCAGCGACGGCATCGTGCTCGCGACCCCCACCGGGTCAACTGCCTACGCATTCTCCGCGGGCGGCCCTGTAGTCTGGCCGGAAGTGGAGGCGCTGGTCATCGTGCCCATCAGCGCCCACGCGCTCTTCGCCAAGCCCCTGGTGGTCTCGCCCCGCTCACGCCTCGCCGTCGAAGTCCTGGGCCGTACCGACGCCCAGGGCGTCCTCTGGTGTGACGGCCGGCGCTCGGTGGACCTGCCGCCGGGCGCCCGGGTTGAGGTCACCAAATCAGCCACCCCGGTGCGGCTGGCCCGCACCCACCAGACTCCGTTCTCGGCCCGGCTGGTACGCAAGTTTGAGCTGCCCATCCATGGCTGGCGCGGCCCTGTCCCCAAGGCTGACGCCATCCACACCGGCCCCATTCCAATTGTCCGGACGCCCCGTCCCATGCCGCCGCTCCAGGTGCCTGGCAGCGGGCAGCCGGACAGCGATCCCGATCCCTCAACCGCAAAGTGAACCATGCTTGAAGAACTGAGAATCCGCGATCTGGGCGTCATTACTGACGCAACACTGCCGCTGGGCCCCGGGCTGAGCGTGGTGACCGGCGAGACCGGCGCCGGAAAGACCATGGTGGTCACCGCCGTCGGCCTCCTCCTCGGCGCCCGCTCTGACGCCGGTGCCGTCCGGAGCGGCGCCAAAAGCGCAACTGCCGAGGCAGTGCTGAAGCTCGACGCCGGCCATCCCGCCATCGAGCGTGCCCTGGAGGCGGGGGCGGAGGCGGAAGAGTTCGACGGCGGCGCGGAACTGATCCTGGCCCGCCGGCTGGGTGCGGACGGCCGCAGCCGCGCTTTCCTGGGCGGCAGGGCCGCCCCGGTGGGCGTCCTCGCCGAGATCGGCGAGACCCTGGTGGTGGTGCACGGCCAATCGGACCAGATCAGGCTCAAGGGCGCCACCGCCCAACGCGGGGCGCTGGACAAATTCGCCGGCGAAGCCCTCGCCGGCCAGCTAGCCGGCTACCAGGAGCTGTACAACCACTGGAAATCCAGCCAGGCCGAGCTGGACACCCTGCGCAGCGCTGCCCGGGACCGGCTGCGGGAAGCAGAATCCCTGGAGGCCGCCCTCGCCGAAATCGACGACGTGGATCCCCAGCCCGGGGAGGACGAACTCCTCAAGGCGGAGGCAGTGAAGCTGGCCAATGTGGAGGAGCTGCGGATCGCCGCGAGCACGGCACATCAGGCACTCATCGCCGAGGATTTCGGTGAGGCGGGCGACGCCACCACCCTGGTGGACGCCGCCAAGCGCACGCTGGAGCACGTGGCCGAGCACGACGCCGAACTCGGCTCCGCGGCAACCCGCCTCGCCGAGGTGGGCTTCCTGCTGAACGATATCGCCACTGATCTCGCCAGCTACCAGGCCAGCCTGGACACGGAGGGGCCGGAACGGCTCGCGGAGATCGAGGACCGGCGGGCCGTCCTGGCCAAGCTGATCCGCAAGTACGCCCCGTCCATTGACGAAGTCCTTGAGTGGGCCGAAAAAGCCCGCGTGCGGTTCGATGAACTGCAGGACGATTCAACCCGCATCGAAGCCCTGGACGCGGAAGTGGTCAAGGCGGAGGCGGACCTGCAGAAGCAGGCTGCCGCCATCAGCAAGATCAGGGCCAAGGCCGCCAAGGACCTTTCCGCCCGGGTCAGTGCCGAGCTGAAGGCCCTGGCCATGGCCGATGCCACCCTGGTGATCAACCTCGAGGCCACAGGCCAACTGGGACCGCACGGCGCGGACGAGATCAGCTTCCTGCTCCAGCCGCACTCCGGCGCCCCGGCCCGGCCGCTGGGCAAGGGGGCGTCCGGCGGTGAGCTCTCGCGGGTCATGCTGGCCATCGAAGTGGTGCTCGCCGCCGTCGACCCCGTCCCCACCTTCGTCTTCGACGAGGTGGATGCAGGAGTGGGCGGACGTGCCGCCGTCGAGATCGGACGCCGGCTGGCCATGCTGGCCCGGCACGTGCAGGTGCTGGTGGTCACGCACCTGCCGCAGGTGGCCGCCTTCGCGGACCAGCACATCACCGTCACTAAAACTTCCGTCAGGGGAGCCGACGGCAAGACCGCCACGGGATTCACCTCGAGTGATGTCCGCCTCCTCAATGGCCCCGAGCGGGTCCGGGAACTGGCGCGCATGCTGGCCGGCCAGGAGGACTCGGAATCGGCCCGGGCGCACGCCCAGGAGCTGCTGGACGACGCGAAACTGCTGCCACAGCGGGCCTGACTGGGTACGGCAAGGCATTGGCAAACAGGGGCAGGCCCTTGCTTCCCGGACGGCCGGACCCGCAGACTGGATCATTTGGGGAACAGTTTCCGGACCCGTGGAAGGCTCATTTGATGATAGGCTCGAATTCCGTGGTGCAGCGATCAAATTCCCGTATAAATTCCCGGTTCCCGGGCTCGTCCAAGACGACCAAACACATCTTCGTAACCGGTGGTGTGGCGTCCTCGCTCGGTAAGGGACTGACGGCATCAAGCCTCGGTCATCTGCTGCGGGCACGCGGCCTGTCTGTAACTATGCAGAAGCTCGATCCCTACCTGAACGTGGATCCGGGCACGATGAACCCCTTCCAGCACGGCGAAGTCTTCGTCACGGATGACGGCGCCGAGACTGACCTGGACATCGGACACTACGAACGCTTCCTCGATGAAAACCTTGAGGGTTCGGCCAACGTGACCACCGGCCAGGTGTACTCCACCGTCATCGCCAAGGAACGCCGCGGCGAATACCTGGGTGACACCGTGCAGGTCATCCCGCACATCACCGATGAGATTAAGCGCCGCATGCGCCTGCCCGCCGAAGGCAAGAACGCCCCCGATGTCATCATCACCGAAATCGGCGGCACTGTTGGCGATATCGAGTCCCAGCCGTTCCTCGAATCGGCCCGCCAGGTCCGCCAGGACATCGGCCGGACCAACGTCTTCTTCCTGCACGTCTCCCTGGTTCCCTACATCGGGCCGTCCCAGGAACTGAAGACCAAGCCCACCCAGCACTCCGTCGCCGCGCTGCGCTCCATCGGCATCCAGCCCGAAGCGATCGTTATCCGCTCGGACCGTGAAGTGCCGGACGCCATGCGCGAAAAGATCGGCCGCATGTGCGACGTGGACATCGACGCCGTGGTGAACGCCGCTGATGCACCCAGCATCTACGACATCCCCAAGACGCTGCACAGCCAGGGGCTGGATTCCTACATCGTGCGTGCCCTGGACCTTCCCTTCAAGGACGTGGACTGGACCAGCTGGGACAAGCTCCTGGAGGCTGTCCACAACCCCAAGCACCACGTGGAAATCGCGCTGGTGGGCAAGTACATCGATCTGCCGGACGCCTACCTGTCCGTGACCGAGGCCCTGCGCGCCGGCGGTTTCGCCAACGACACCAAGGTCAAGATCCGCTGGGTCCCCTCGGACGAATGCGAAACCCGCGAAGGAGCCATCCAGGCACTGGACGGTGTCGATGCCATCTGCGTCCCCGGCGGCTTCGGCATCCGCGGGCTGGAGGGCAAGCTCGGCGCGCTGAAGTTCGCCCGCGAAAGCAAGCTTCCGGTCCTGGGACTTTGCCTGGGCCTGCAGTGCATGGTCATCGAGTACGCCCGCAACGTGGTGGGGCTGGAGGGTGCGTCCTCCAGCGAATTCGAGCCGGATTCCAAGTACCCCGTCATCGCCACGATGGAAGAGCAGCTGGAGTTCGTTGAGGGCCGCGGCGACCTGGGCGGCACCATGCGCCTGGGCCTGTACGAAGCAAAGCTCGACGCCGGTTCGGTCATCGCCGAAACCTACGGCAAGACCACCGTCAGCGAACGCCACCGCCACCGCTACGAGGTCAACAACAAGTACCGCGACCAGATCGCGGCCGAAGGGCTGGTCTTCTCCGGCACGTCCCCGGACGGCAAGCTCGTGGAGTTCGTTGAGCTGCCCGCGGAGGTCCACCCGTACTACGTGGCCACCCAGGCGCACCCCGAGCTGAGCTCCCGCCCCACCCGGCCGCACCCGCTGTTTGCCGGCCTGGTGAAGGCGGCGCTGGACCACCAGTCGGGCGCCGACACGGCCGCCACCCAGGGTGCCGGTGCTGCCGAGGCCGCGCCGTCCGGTACGGTAGCCGCTAAGTAGTTCGTACGATACAAAGGACGGCGCGATGCCCGGTACACACGAAGCCACCCACGTAGTAAAGGTTTCGGATGCACCGAGCCCGCGCCATCTTTTGTCCACGGAGAAGGTCTACGAGGGCCGCATCTGGGACGTGGTCAGTGATACCTTCCAGCTGCAGGACAGCGGCGAAGCCCTCACCAGGGATTACATTGACCACCCCGGCGCCGTTGCCATCCTGCCGATGAACAACGACGGCGAGATCCTCCTCCTCAAGCAGTACCGGCACCCCGTGGGTATGGACCTGTGGGAGATCCCGGCAGGCTTGCTGGACGTGGAGGGCGAGGAGTTCCAGGCAGGCGCGGCACGCGAACTCGCCGAAGAGGCGGACCTCGCCGCCGGCACGTGGAACGTCCTGGCCGACGTCTTCAATTCACCGGGTTCCTCGAGCGAGGCCATCAGGATCTACCTGGCCCGAGACCTCATCGAGGTTCCGCACCACGAACGCCACGAGCGGACGGACGAAGAAGCCGAGATCGAGTTCCACTGGATCAACCTGGATGACGCCGTGGAGTCCGTGCTGGCCGGCCGCCTCCACAACCCGTCCGCCGTCGTCGGGATCCTTGCGGCGGCAGCTGCCCGTGCTGACGGATTTGCCGGGCTCCGGCCAGCAGATGCGCCCTGGCCCGAGCACCACAGCCAGCGCTGATGGCCCCTGGTCCTTCGGCTGAAGCGGCACTGCCGGCTGAGGCGGTGTTCCCGGCTGAAGCGCCATCGCCTGCTGGGGAGGCGGTGACCGTCCCGGCGGCGGCTCCAACGCCCGTCGAGCGGGGCATCACCGACTACCTCCAGCACATGGGGGTGGAACGGGGACTGGCTGCCAATACCCTGGCCGCGTACCGCAGGGACCTGGCCCGGTATTCCCGTTACCTTGCGGCCGCGGGCTGCGGCCGGCCCGAAGACATCACCCGGCATCACGTCACGGGGTACGTGCGTGCCTTGGCGGACGGGTCCGACGGCGGTACAGCCTTGGGCGTGCGGTCTGCGGCGAGGACAGTGGTCGCCGTGCGCGGCCTGCACAAGTTCTGGGCATTGGAAGGGTTCACGCCCACCGACCCTGCCAGCGACGTCCATCCGCCGATGCCCGGGAAGCGGCTGCCGAAGGCCATCAGCGTGGACGAGGTCACCAGAATCCTGGAGGCGGCCGGCACGGATACCGCCACCGGCCTGCGGGACCGTGCCCTGCTCGAGTTCCTTTACTCCACCGGTGCCCGCATCAGCGAGGCCGTCGGCCTGGATGTGGACGACATTTCCCTCCAGGAAGCGGACACCGGGCCGGCGATCGTGCGCCTTTTCGGAAAGGGCTCCAAGGAACGGCTCGTGCCGCTCGGGTCCTACGGAGCCCGGGCTCTGGACGCCTACCTGGTCCGCGGCCGTCCGCTGCTGGCGGCCAAGGGTAAAGGCACGCCGGCCTTGTTCCTGAATGCGCGCGGCGGCCGGATCAGCCGCCAGAGTGCGTGGACCATCCTGAAGGCTGCGGCAGAAAAGGCCAACATCACCAAAGACGTTTCACCGCATACCCTCCGGCACTCCTTCGCCAGGCACCTGCTCGAAGGCGGCGCGGACGTTCGAGTAGTCCAGGAACTGCTGGGTCACGCCTCGGTGACGACCACCCAGGTGTACACACTGGTCACCGCGGACACCTTGCGCGAAATCTACGCTGCGGCCCATCCGCGCGCGCTCGGCTGAGGCTGCCAGGAGCAGCCCTGGGCTGCCTGCATTTTCTCCGGGGGACAGCTAGGGCAGCGCCTCGAGGGTCAGTTCCACCGGGCCCAGCAGGAAAGCCAGCACGGACGTGCCCATCCCCGCGAGCAACATCAGCCCCGGATGGGCCAGGCCAACCACCACCCGGCGCAGCCGCGGACGGCCGCGGAGGAACGATTTCGGCACCCGCGATAGCGCAGGGGTCTGCCGCCAGCCGCGAAGCCTCCGCAGGAACCAGGCACAACGGCCAACAAACGCCAGCCACAGGACGGCCACCACCAGCGGAAACAAGGCTGCCATCAGGTTGAGCCCCAGGGCAGTCACTTCACGCTCGGAATCACCCGCCAGGGCTTGGATGGTGGTGGAGATGGACGCACTCAGGACCACCGATATGGCCCACACCATAAATGCCGCAACGAGCGCCAGGAAACGCACGAAGAACAGGCCCAATACTGATTCCCGGGCGGCCTTCACCTGCTGTCGTGGAGTCACATGCAGCACGGCCAGGGTGCTGAGCAGCGTGGGCAGGGCAGCCGCGGCCACCAGCAAATACCAGGTCCAGCCCGCCAGGTCCACGAATTCATCCGTCACAATGAGCACCGTCCAGAAACCGGCCCAGGCCCAGCCCCAGTACAAAGGGTTATGCACCAGCCACTCCGGCAGCCGGGCGTCAAGGTTCGAGATGCGGGCCGGCCGTATCCCGGGTGCAGTTTCGGGAGTCACACGTAGAGCTTGGCATATTCAGCGCCCGCTGGCGCTCCTTCATTGAGAACTCCCCAGACGCCATAGGCTTGAGCGCATGACTGCAGCCCGGATTAGTCTCTGCTTCCTGCTCCGTGACGGGGATTCCGGCCGGCAAGTGCTGCTGGGCCTGAAGAAGACCGGATTCGGGCGCGGAAAGATCGTCGGCATTGGCGGCCACGTCGAAGCGGGGGAGAGCGAGGCCGAAGCCGCGATCCGCGAGGTGCGGGAGGAAGCCGACATCGGGCTCCGGCACGAAGACCTGAGGGACGCGGGCGTTGTGCGCTTCGTGTTTCCCGCCAAACCGGAGTGGGACATGGACACCCGGCTGTTCACTGCCGTCCGCTGGGACGGCGAGCCCACCGAGAGCGCCGAGATCGCTCCGGCCTGGTTCGACACCGCCAGCCTTCCGGTGGACAGGATGTGGCAGGACGCCGACCACTGGCTGCCGGTAGTCCTGGAAGGCGGCAGGGTCAACATCGTGGTGACCATGGACAACGACAACGAAGCCGTGGCCTCCTCGGAAAGCCTTCTCTTCTAAACAAGTGCCAGGGAACCGTCGCGGCCCGGCCACCGTGAGGTGACCGGGCCGGCGTCGTGCTTCCGGAAACCCTCCCTAGGGAACGTGCCGCTCCTCGGGGCCCACGTATTCGCTCAGCGGGCGGATCAGCGAGTTGGCGTCCAGCTGCTCCATGATGTGTGCCGTCCACCCGGTGATGCGGCTGGCCACAAACAGGGGGGTGAACGTGGCGGTGTCGAACCCCATGAGGTGGTAGGTGGGGCCGGCAGGATAGTCCAGGTTGGGCTTGATGGCCTTGGCTTCTTCCATGGCCGTCTCCAGGCCGTTGTACAGCCCCAGCAGCTCGGGCCGGCCGTAGTGGGCAATCATCTTGTCCAGGGCGGCCTTCATGGTGGGCACGCGGGAGTCGCCGTGCTTGTAGACGCGGTGGCCGAACCCCATGACCTTCTTTTTCTGCGTCAGCGCGTTTGCCATCCATGTTTTGGCCCGCGCCGCCGCGTCCTCCAGTGACTCCTGCGGCCGGATGCCGATCTCGTCGAAGGTGTGCATGACGGCCTCGTTGGCACCACCGTGCAGTGGGCCCTTCAACGCGCCTATGGCTCCGGTGACCGCCGAATGGAGGTCCGAGAGGGTAGAGGTGATGACCCGGGCGGTGAAGGTGGACGCGTTGAACGAATGCTCCGCGTAGAGGATCATCGACACGTTGAAGGCCTCCACCACCTCGGGCACCTGTTCCTCGCCGAAGGCCATCCACAGGAAGTTGGCCGAATAGCCCAGGTTGTCACGGGGTTCAATAACGCCCTGCCCGTGGCGCCGCCGCTGGTCGTACGCCACCACCGCCGGCATGGCAGCAAACAGGTCAATCGCCTTGGCCATGTTGGCCTCTCGCGAGGAATCCTCGGCCAGCGGGTGCCGGGCGCCCAGCACCGAGGCCGCCGTCCGGCACACATCCATCGGATGGGACGTCTCCGGCAGAGCATCGATGACCTGCTTGACCACCGGATCCAGGGCGCGGCCGGCCCGCTCCCGCGCCATGAACTCCGCCAGCTGCTCCTGGCTGGGCAGCTCACCGTTCCACAGCAGGTAGGCCACCTCCTCGAAGCTGCACCTTGCGGCCAGCTCCTGGACGGGGTAGCCCCTGTACAGCAGGGAGTTGGTGTCCGGGTTGACCTTCGAGACGGACGTGTAATCCACTACGACGCCGTCAAGACCCTTTTTGATGTCCACTTCAGCCATGCTGAAACTCCTTCGTTCCTGTCGCCTGTTGTACCGGCGGTACCGGCGCGGTTTTCCCTACTCCCCGGGGACCCGGAAATTGAACACTCCGCTGTCAAAGCGGTTGTAGCCTTCGTAGTCAACGAGATCGTATAGCCGGGCACGGGTCAGCATGCTGCCAACCTGCGCCTCCTGCGTGCCGTCAGCCTTGATCGATTCCAGCGTACGCTCGGCAGCACCCATGGCACTACGGAGAAGGGTCACGGGATAAATGACCAGGTTGACGCCCACGGCCTGCAGCTCTCTCGTCGAGAAGAGCTCGCTTTTGCCGAATTCGGTCATGTTGGCCAGAATCGGCACGTTGACGGCGTCGCGGATGGCCTGGAATTCGGCGAGGTCGCGCATGGCTTCGGGGAAGATCGCGTCGGCGCCGGCTTCCACGAGGGCTTTGACGCGGTCCTTCGCGGCTTCCAGCCCCTCCACCGCCCGGATGTCGGTGCGGGCCATGATGAGGAAGTTCGGGTCCCGCCGGGCATCGGCGGCAGCGCGGATCCTCTTGGTGGCAGTCTCCAGGTCCACCACGTTTTTGCCGTCGAGGTGCCCGCAGCGTTTGGGGTTGAACTGGTCCTCGATGTGCAGCCCGGCCAGGCCGGCGTTTTCGATCTCCTGCACGGTGCGGGCCACATTCATCGGTTCCCCAAAACCGGTGTCAGCGTCGACGATGGCGGGCAGGTCGGTCATGCGGGCGATCTGCCCGGCCCTCGTGGCCACCTCCGTGAGGGTGGTCAGGCCAATGTCCGGCAAACCCAGGTCATTGGCCAGGACTGCGCCGGAAATGTACACCCCGGCGAAGCCCTTCTCCTCGATCAGCCGGGCGGAGAGGGGGTTGAACGCCCCGGGGAACTGGGCGATGGTGCCGGCGGCCAGCAGTTCGCGGAACCGGATGCGCTTCTGTTCGGGGGTGACTTTGGAGTACAGCATCAGAAGAGCCCCTTGGGTGCGGCGCCGAGGTCAATGACCCCGGGGGCGGCGGTGATGTTCAGCTGGTCCAGTTCCCTTGCGGCGAGTTCGGGGAGGCGTTCGACGGCGGCGAGGAACCTTTCGATTTCGGCTTCCTCCACCAGTCCGGCGGCGAGGGTGCGGAACTTGTTGATGTACTGTTCCCGGCCGAAGGGGCGGGCGCCGAGCGGGTGGGCGTCGGCGACGGCGATCTCATCGGTAATCACGGTGCCGTCGGTGAGCGTGATTTCCACCGAACCGCCGAAAGCCTTCTCTGCAATGTCCAGGGAGTGGTAGCGGCGGGTCCATTCCGGGTCTTCCTCCGTGCTGACCTTCTGCCACAGTTCCACGGTGTCCGGCCGGCCGGCTCGTTCGGGGGAGTAGGAGTCCACGTGGTGCCAGGCGCCGTCCTGCAGAGCGACGGTGAAGATGTACGGGATGGAGTGGTCCAGCGTCTCCCTCGAGGCGCTGGGGGAGTACTTCTGCGGATCGTTGGCGCCGGAACCGATGACGTAGTGCGTGTGGTGGCTGGTCCTGATCAGCACCGACTTCACGTTAGCGGGGTCGGTTGCCTCGGGGTGCTCGCGGTTGAGCTTGCGGGCGAGGTCGATCCAGGCCTGGGCCTGGTACTCGGCTGAGTGTTCCTTCGTGTAAGTATCCAGGATGGCGCGCTTGGCCTCCCCTGGAGTTGGCAGCGGAACCATGTAGGAGGCGTCCGGCCCGTCGAGCAGCCAGGCGATCACGCCGTCTTCGCCTTCGTAGATCGGCACCGGGGAGGTCTGGCCGCGCATGGCACGGTCTGCCGCTTCCACGGCCATCTTGCCGGCGAACGCAGGGGCGTGCGCCTTCCAGGTCGAGATCTCGCCCTTGCGGGATTGCCGGGTCGCGGTGGTGGTGTGCAGTGCCTGCCCGACGGACTGGAAGATCGTTTCGACGTCGAGCCCCAGCAACGTGCCGATCCCGGCCGCGGCTGACGGGCCGAGGTGGGCCACGTGGTCGATCTTGTGCTTGTGCAGGCAGATCGCCTTCACCAGGTTCACCTGGATCTCATACCCGGTAGCGATGGCCCGCACCAGGTCCCGGCCGGTGGAGCCCACGTGCTGTGCCACAGCCAAAATCGGCGGGATGTTGTCACCCGGGTGGGAATAGTCTGCGGCAAGGAAGGTGTCGTGGTAGTCCAGTTCACGGACTGCAACGCCGTTGGCCCAGGCAGCCCATTCGGGCGAGACGCGTTCGCCGATGCCGAACACCTTCGCACCCTTCCCGCCGGTGCTGGGCGCGTGCGCCAAGGCCTGGGCCCGGGCCGCCACGATCGGTGCCCGGTTCAGTGATGCGACCGCCACCGAAGCGTTGTCGATGATCCGGTTGATGACCATCTCTGTGACCTCGGCGGTCACCTCCACGGGGTCGGCGGCAACCGTGGCGATCTTATGGGCAAGCTGGTCCTCGCGGGGAAGGTTCTCTTCGCTCTTGTAGACGCGGACGTGGTGTTCCTTGACCATCGGGCTCCTTCTAGCGGGGTGTGTGGGTTGCTTTGATGTGGGACAGGCTGCGGTGCAGATGCAGGGTGGTGGCTGCCTGCGCCAGGCGGGGGTTGCCAAGGGCGATGGCCTCGGCGATTGCCGCGTGTTCGGCTGCTGCGGCTGTCAGCCGGGTGGCATCGTCGGCTGCCAGGCGGCGTATGCGGACCAGGTGGACCCGCAGGCCGCGCATGGCCTGGGCAAGGTAGGAATTGGAGCTGGCCGCGTCGATGGCGGAGTCCAGCCGTTCCACCAGCAGGTAGTAGTCCTCCAGGGCGGGTGTGCTGCCGTTAAGGAGTGATGGGGCGGCCCGGAAGTCTGCCTCAAGGGTCCGGAAAATGCCGGCGTCGCCATGTTCGGCAGCGAGTGCCGCAGCCTTGCTTTCCAGCGTCTCGCGGAGCTCGAAGAGTTCCTCGATATCCTCCAGCGAGATGCCGGTGACGACGACGCCGCGGCCGCCCGCCGCCGTCGTCAGCCCTTCTGCTGTCAGGCGGCCCAGCGCCTCCCGGAGCGGCGTACGTGAGACGCCCAGCCGCTCCGCCTGTTCCACCTCGGCCAGCAAGGCGCCCGGCTGGAGCCGCCACTGGACGATGTCATCGCGGAGCGCGGTATAGGCGCGGTCGCTGGCTCGCAATGGCTGTCCCTTCGTTGGTAAAGCCAGTGTATACAGAAACGCCAGAAAAAGGGAGAACTGGGCGGAGTTCTCGCACATTTTGACGTTCCATGTATACAGGGAGCGATCCGAGACTTCGACAGGCTCAACCACCCGGCGGGGCAGCGGTGGTGGGGGATTCCGACAGGTCAACCACCGACAGTGGCAGTCACCGTCCGCCCCAGCGGTATTCGTTCTCGGGCCGGCCTGGCGTGCCGTAGCGGGCAGTCCTGGTCACCGTCCCTGCATCGGCGAGGTACTCCAGGTAGCGGCGGGCAGTAACGCGGGACATGCCCAGGGCGTCCATGACTTCCGTGGCGGACACGGCACCCTGCTGCTCCTTCATAAACTCCTGGACGGAAGCCAGCGTTGATACCGCGAGGCCTTTTGGCAGGGGCAATTCAGAGGGCGCGCGCAGGCTGGCGAACGCCTGGTCCACGTCTGTCTGCGAAGCTCCAGCCTTTCCCGAACCCCCTGCAGGCCCTGCCAGCTGCTGCCGGAACTGGCGGTAACTTTCCAGTTTGTCGGCGAAGGTTGCATAGGTGAACGGCTTAATCAGGTACTGGACCACGCCAATGGCCACGGCGCTGCGGACAATGGCCAGTTCGCGGACGGCAGTGATGGCGATGATGTCCGCCAGGATCCCAGACGCCCTCATGCGGCGGGCGATGTCGAGGCCGTGCAGATCTGGCAGGTTCATGTCCAGGAGGACAAGTTCCACCGGTTTTCCCGCTGCCGCGAATTCGTTGAGCAGCCGCAGGGCGGACTGGCCGTCCGGGGCCGTTCCGGCGAGCTCGAAGCCTGCCAGCCGTCCTACGTAGGTTGCGTGGGCGGCAGCTGCGATGGCCTCATCCTCGACGACGAGGACCCGGATGTTGCTCACGGTTTGTGCTCCTTCTCTGCTGGCACCGCTGCGGGGAGGAACACTTCGAACTTGGCGCCGCGCCGTCCATTGATGGTCAGGGTACCCCGCAGGCGCTGCACTGCCTGGCGGACCAGCGCGAGTCCGATGCCCCGCCCGCCCGGACCTGCCGGTTTGGTGCTGAACCCATGCCGGAAAATGTTCTCAGCGGCAGCAGAATCAATGGCGGGACCGGAATCGTGGACCGTGATATCCAGTCCTTCCTCATCCGATTCCACGGTGAGCTCCACCCGCCGGGGCGGCGGACCTTCCGCGGCAGCATCCATGGCGTTGTCGAGCAGGTTACCAAGGATGGTGACCAGATCCTGGACGGCAATTCCCGCCACGCTCGCCGAACCGAGTGCGGCAACGTCCAGCTGCACTCCGCGTTCGTGGGCCTCGGCCACCTTGCCCATCACCAGGGCTCCCAGGATGGGCTCGTCGACGGAACTGACCATGTCATCCGTCAGCTGCTGGCTAAGTTCCAGGTCCTTGGTGGCAAAGTTGAGTGCTTCCTGGGTGCGGCCCAGCTCCAGGAGCGAAACCATGGTGTGCAGCCGGTTGGCATGCTCGTGTGTCTGTGCACGCAGCGCGTCGGAGAGGGTGCGCATGGTCTCCAGCTGATTGCCCAGGGCCTCAATTTCTGTCCGGTCCCGCAGGGTGGCCACGGTTCCGTAGACGGGGGTCTTGCCGCGGCTGCCGGGAGATTCGGGCCCCTTGGCGGGTCCTTGATTGACCACCAGGATGCGGGACCCGGTGAGGATGATCTCGTCGTTGGCGCTGCGGCCGGACTCGAACAGGGTCCGGAGCCCCTCATCAAGGGGCAGTTCGGCCAGCGACGGAGGCCGGGTGGGATCTTTGCTGCCCGGGCCCTCCAGTCCCAGCAGCTCGGCGGCCTGGTCGTTGTACATCACCACACGGCCCCTGGTGTCGATCAGGATCAATCCTTCCCGCACGGAATGCAGCACCGATTCGTAGTACGCGAACAGCTGGGCCAGCTGCTCCGGCCCCCAGCCCCGGGTGACGCCGCGCAGGTACCGGCCCAGCAGCCACGAAGCCAGCGAACCGCCCACCAGCAGGGTAAGGCCGATGGCCAGGAGAGCGGGCAGCCGGCCGGACAAGGCAACGTCCACGCTCCGGACGGTGACGCCCGCGGCCACCAGCGCCCTCACGTTTCCGGCCGCATCCTTCACCGGCGCGATGGTGCGGACCGAGGGTCCCAGCGTTCCCGCCGTGACCTCGGTAAAAGTCTCGCCGCGCAGCGCGGCCTCGATGGAGCCGATGTAGGGCCTGCCCAGTTCCTCGCTTCGCGGATGCGTCCAGCGGGTCCGGTCCGGCGCCATGATGGTCACAAAATCGGCTCCCGAGCCGGCCATGACGTCAAGGGCATAGGGCTGCAGCAGAGCAGATGGATTGGTGGTGTCCGCAGCCTGGAGAACCAGGGGATTGGCGGCGATCGCGGCGGCTACGCCGGTCATCCGGCGGCCCGCTTCGTCGTAAGTGCGGTCCCGTGCGTCGATGAACGTGGCGGTACCAACGATCGCGATAAACGACACCACAATCAGCAGGTTCGCCACAAACAGCCGGCGGGCGATACTCCAGCGGTGGATCATCTGTACCTTCCCGGACCATTGCCTGCGGCCTGACTGTTTACTGTGTCACGACCAATATGAACGCAACGGTGAGCTGGGTCACCACCTGCCCAATGATGGATATCACACCGGAGGACGTGTTGAGCCCAGAGACTGTGCCGCAGCGTCTACCAGATTATCCAAAGGAGACACATCATGGCTTCTCAACGAGGAGAGTCGCTTGACAGCGTGAAGACGCCGCGCAAGGGCCTGGACAAATCGCATTACCTCTACATCGCTGTCATCGTCGCCGTGATCCTGGGCGCCGTTGTCGGCCTGCTTTTCCCCGAGGTGGGCAAATCCCTCAAGCCGCTCGGCGACGGGTTCATCAAGCTCATCAAGATGATGATCGCACCGATCATTTTCTGCACCATCGTCCTGGGCATCGGTTCCATCGCGAAAGCCGCAACGGTCGGCAAGGTCGGAGGCCTGGCGCTGGGCTATTTCGTGGTCATGTCCACCTTCGCCCTGGCCATCGGCCTGGTGGTCGGCAACATCATCCACCCGGGCGAGGGCCTGAAGCTCGCTCCCTACGATCCCAACAAGAAGGCCGCGACGGACAGCACTGTGGACTTCCTGCTGGGAATCATCCCCAGTGACGTCCCCGTCCTGCCCACGCTGCTGGCAGCCATCCTCGTCGGCTTCGCACTGCAGAAGATGGGCCCCCAGGGCGCTCCCATCCTCAAAGCCGTCAGCCACGGCCAGGCGCTCGTATTCCGCATCCTCATCATGATCATGTGGCTGGCCCCGGTAGGCGCCTTCGGTGCCATCGCCGCCGTCGTCGGGGCCACCGGCTTCCAGGCAATCGTCAGCATGTTCACCCTGATGATCGCCTTCTACATCACGTGCGCACTGTTCATCGTGGTCATCCTCGGCGGACTGCTCCAGGTGGTGTCGGGAGTCAACATTTTCAAGCTGATGAGGTACCTGGCCCGCGAATACCTGCTCATCTTCTCCACCTCCTCCTCCGAAGCCGCGCTGCCCCGCCTGATCGCGAAGATGGAACACCTCGGCGTCTCCAAGCCCGTCGTCGGCGTCACGGTTCCCACCGGCTACTCCTTCAACCTTGACGGCACGGCCATCTACCTGACCATGGCATCCCTTTTCGTGGCCAACGCCATGGGCACCCCGCTGGACCTCGGCGCCCAGATCTCGCTGCTGATCTTCATGATTATCGCCTCCAAGGGTGCTGCCGGCGTCACCGGCGCCGGACTTGCCACCCTTGCCGCCGGCCTGCAGGCGCACAAGCCCGAACTGCTGGGCGGCGTGGGCATGATCGTCGGCATCGACCGGTTCATGTCCGAGGCCCGCGCCCTGACCAACTTCACCGGCAACGCCGTCGCCACCATCCTGATCGGCACGTGGGTCAAGGAGATCGACGGCGGCCAGGTAGGCAGGGTCCTCTCCGGCGAACTGCCCTTCGACGAACAGACCATGATCGCCGGCCACGGCGAGATGGCGCCGAAGGAAGAGGGCGCACGGACGGTCGCAACCACGGCCTAGCCTCCGGCATCGGCCACCCGCCAAACTGCCCCCGCAGCCTCTGCTGCGGGGGCAGTTTCGTGCCGGGAGGGAGGGGAACCTTCGACCTCAGCTAGAGGGTCAAGGCTCAACATCCGCGGAAAGTCAAGTTGCCTCGAATACCGTGTCGGGCGCTGTAACCTTGGGAAGAAGCAGGAGCGTTGCTGGCCATCCAGCGGCAGGAAATCACCGTCATCGAAAGTGTGGATAGATACGTGAGCAGCGAACAGGGTTCAGCAACTCTGGAGGGCACGGAATTCGACCTGGAAGACGCGGTGATGGGGCCCACCGGGCGCCCATACCGCGAGTTCCCGGAACCCGCGCCGCTGTCCTCCCACGGTCCGGCCCGCGTCATCGCCATGGTCAACCAAAAGGGCGGCGTCGGAAAGACCACCTCCACCATCAACCTCGCGGCAGCGCTGGCCGAATACGGCCGCCGCGTCCTCCTGGTGGACTTCGATCCCCAGGGCGCCCTGTCAGCAGGCCTGGGCGTCAACCCCCACGAGCTGGACCTCACTGTCTACAACGTGCTGATGGACCGGAAAGTGGACATCCGTGACGCCATCCACCAGACCGGCGTGGAAAACGTTGATTTGCTGCCGGCCAACATCGACCTCTCGGCAGCCGAAGTGCAGCTGGTTAATGAGGTGGCACGCGAGCAGGTGCTGGACCGTGCACTCAAGAAAGTCGAAGACGACTACGACGTCGTCCTCATCGACTGCCAGCCGTCCCTCGGCCTCCTCACCGTCAACGCCCTGACCGCCGCGCACGGCGTTATCATCCCGCTGATCTGCGAGTTCTTTGCCCTGCGTGCCGTGGCGCTGCTGGTGGAAACCATCGACAAAGTCCAGGACCGGCTCAACCCCCGCCTGCAGGTGGACGGCGTGCTGGCCACCATGTACGACGCCCGCACGCTGCACAGCCGCGAAGTGATCGCCCGCCTGGTGGAGGCCTTCGGGGACAAAGTCTTCGAAACCGTGATCAAGCGCTCCATCAAGTTCGCCGACGCCACCGTAGCTGCTGAACCCATCACCAGCTACGCCGCCACCCACGTGGGGGCCGACGCCTACCGGAGGCTGGCCAAGGAACTGATTTCGCGCGGCGGCGCACCCTAGCCACGCCGTGGCCGAAACCAGGCCCGGCTTCGAAGTGCGGCTGGCCAACTTCACGGGTCCGTTCGACCTCCTCCTGGGGCTGATCGCCAAACACCAGCTGGACATCACCGAGGTGGCCATCGCCACCGTCACCGATGAGTTCATCAAGTACATCCGGAAGCTGCAGAAGCTGGGCGAAGAGTGGGCCCTCGATGAAGCCAGCGAGTTCCTGGTGATCGCCGCAACGCTCCTGGACCTCAAAGCTGCGCGGCTGCTGCCCGCCGGAGAAGTCGAAGACGGCGAAGACATCGCGCTGCTGGAAGCCAGGGACCTGCTCTTCGCCCGGCTGCTCCAGTACAAGGCCTTCAAGCAGGTGGCCGGCATCCTCGGCGAAACGCTGCATCAGGAGGCCCTCCGCTTTCCCCGCCAGGTGGCACTGGAGGAACACTTCGCCGCGATGCTTCCCGAGCTGGTCTGGAGACACACCCCGGAACAGTTTGCCCGCCTGGCGGAAGCGGCCATGCAACCCAAGGCTCCGCAGCCAACAGAAGTGGGCCTGGCCCACCTGCACGGCGGCAACGTCAGCGTCAAGGAGCAGGCTGAAATCATGGGCCTGCGGCTTCAGCTCGAATCGCCGCTGGCCTTCCGGACCCTGATCGCCGACGCTGACTCCACCCTGGTGGTGGTTGCCAGGTTCCTTGCCCTCCTGGAGCTCTTCCGTGACAAGGCAGTTTCCTTCGACCAGCTCTCGCCGCTGGGGGACCTGGCGGTGCACTGGACGGCGGGGAGCGGGGATTGGTCTGCGCAGAACCTAAGCGAGGAATTTGAGGAGCAGCTGTGACTGAACGTCCGACAGAGGACACAAGCCAGGAAGAGTCAGACGCCGGAAGTCTTCCCGGCGGCGCCAAAGCCGCCCTCGAGGCCGTGCTGATGGTCATCGACCAGCCCGCCACAGAAGAGGAACTGGCTGCGGGCCTGGAGCTGACCGTAGATGCGGTCATCGGCCTGCTGGCAGAACTTCAGCAGGAGTATAACGGCTATACTGTTAAAGCCCCGGATATGGATTCAGCCAGCGCAGCTGGTTTCGGCTCCAGCCCCCGGGGTTTTGAATTGCGGAAAGTCGCCGGTGGCTGGCGGATCTACTCCCGTGCCGAATTCGCCCATATCGTGGGCAAATATGTGCTGGAGGGGCAGACGGCCAGGCTCACCCAGGCCGCCCTGGAAACGCTCGCGGTGATCGCTTACCGCCAGCCGGTGTCCAGGGCCAGGGTGTCCGCAATCAGGGGAGTCAATGTTGACTCCGTCGTACGGACACTCGCGCAGCGCGGGCTGATCGAGGACTCGGGAACAGATCCGGAGTCCGGCGCCATCCTCTACCGGACCACCTCTTACTTCCTGGAGCGGATGGGAATCGGTTCAGTGGCCGAGCTGCCGCAGCTGTCCCCGCACCTCCCGGGGCTGGACGGGATCGCGGAGTTCTACGACGTCGAAAGAACGTAGGCAGGGGACCAGCCCTGGCTGCGGCACGAGTACTTACAAGGGCAGATTATTTCTGCGCGGCTGGTTAGGGTTGTCCTTGGACACCTTGCCGGTCAATATATCGAAGGACGGGTCATGACACAGGCGGGACGCCAGGGTTCACCACGTAACGGTTCGGGACGCAACAGCCCCGGACACAACAGCACGCCGGGACGCAACACGTCCCAGGGCGGCAATTCCGGCGGCGGCAATTCCGGCGGCGGCTTCCGCGGCGGTTCCGCCAAGCGCGCCGCCGGGTTCGGAAGCGACCGGCCGCACCGCGCCCCGAAGCCGCGCGAGGAGCGCTTTATCGATCCGGACCAGGCGCCAGAAGCCCGGACCGGACGCGGAGCGGCGGAACAAAAGTCCGCCAAGCCCTCTTCACGGAAGCCTGCTGCGCGCAAGCCCGGAGCCAAGAAGGCGCCCGGAACGCCCGGCGCGCCCAAGCAGAAGCCGCGTACCGGCGCACCGGGAGCAGCCGCTTCGCGTGCGTTCGGCAGCGAACGCTTCGGCCAGAACCTGGGGCCCGTCCGCAGGCCAACACGGAAGAAGGGCCCGCGCGGCGAGGTTGCCCAGTCTGAACTCCACGATGCCGATGGCGTGCGGCTGCAAAAGGTGATGGCCTCGGCCGGAGTGGCATCACGCCGCGTCTGCGAAGAGATGATCGCTGAAGGCCGGGTGGAAGTGGACGGCCAGGTAGTCACCGAGCTCGGCGTCCGCATCGATCCCAAGACTGCCGTTATCCACGTGGACGGACTGCGCATCCAGCTGGACGAAAACCTGGTGTACATGGTGTTCAACAAGCCCAAGGGTGTTGTGTCCACCATGGAGGATCCCGAAGGCCGCCCCTGCATCAGCGACTTCCTCCGCAACCAGCACGGCGAACGGCTCTTCCACGTGGGCCGGCTTGACGTCGCCACCGAGGGGCTGCTCCTGCTGACGAACGACGGCGAGCTGGCCAACCGCCTGACCCACCCGTCCTACGAGGTTCCCAAGACGTACCTGGTGCAGGTCCGTGGGCCGTTCCCCCAGGGTATCGGTGCCCAGCTCAAGCAGGGTGTGGAACTCGAGGACGGCTTCGCCTCCGTCGACTCCTTCCGGCTGGTGGATTCCACCCCCGGCCATGTGCTGATCGAAGTTGTGCTGCACTCGGGCAAGAACCGCATCGTCCGCCGCCTGTTCGACGCCGTCGGATTCCCGGTCCTGCGGCTGGTCCGCGTCAAGGTGGGACCCATCGGCCTGGGTGACCAGCGCCAGGGAAGCATCCGCAACCTGGGCAAGCAGGAAGTCGGCCACCTGCTGGCATCCGTAGGGCTCTGACCATGTCCGCTTTCCAGAGCCAGGGCCGCGGGCACCTGGACGGGCCGGTGGTGGTCATCGGTACGGGGCTGCTGGGGACCAGCATTGGCCTGGGACTGCGCGGGCGCGGGGTACCTGTCTACCTGTCCGATCCATCGCCCACCAACCAGGCTGTTGCGGTGGACATCGGGGCAGGGCAACCACTGGATGCGCTTGCCGGTGAGGTGCCGCAACTGGTGGTTGTTGCCGCGCCGCCGGATGTCACAGCCGATGTGGTGGCGAAGGCGCTGGCTGACTACCCGGAATCCGTGGTGGTGGACATTGCCAGCGTCAAGGCGGGAATCCTCTCGGCCCTGCGCAGCCGTGGCGTGGACCTGTCACGCTACGTCGGCACCCATCCCATGGCAGGACGGGAAAAGTCGGGGCCGGTTGCTGCCCGCGGCGAGCTGTTCACGTCAATGCCCTGGGTGGTATGCCCATCCGATGAGACTTCCGGTGCCGCCCTCCAGGTGGCCCGCTCGCTGGCCACCGACCTGGGGGCTGTGGTTTCCAGGTTCACGGCCGACGAGCACGACGAAGCAGTGGCCCTGGTCTCGCACCTGCCCCAGGTGATGTCATCGCTTTTGGCCAGCCGCCTGCAGGGCACGCCCCTGCATGCGCTGTCCCTGGCGGGCAACGGGCTGCGGGACGTTACCCGGATCGCTGCCAGCGATCCCACCCTGTGGGTGCAGATCCTGAACGGCAACGCGGCGAAAGTGGTGGAGATCCTCTACGGCGTGCGCGAGGACCTCAACCGGCTGATCGGCACCTTGGAACGGCCGGCAGCGCCAGGTGCCCGCCTGGATCTTGCGCAGCTGATCAGCGAAGGCAACGCAGGCCAGGCCCGGATCCCTGGCAAGCACGGCGGTCCTCCGCAGGCGTATTCGTGGCTCACCGTCCTGGTGGACGACAAGCCGGGCCAGATCGCGCAGCTCCTGACCGAGATCGGTGAAATCGGCGTAAACGTTGAGGACTTGCGGCTGGATCATTCGTCGGGCCAGAACGTGGGCATGGTGGAATTGTCAGTGTTGCCCAATAAGCATGACCACCTGATCGAAGCATTAAACGACCGCGGATGGCGGGTACTTCAGTAATGACACAGGAACTTCTTGACACCCTGCCGGCGCTCCGCCTCGGCAGGCCGCTGGTGGTTGCCATTGACGGGCCGTCAGGCTCAGGCAAGTCCAGCGTCAGTAAGGAAGTGGCCCGCCGGCTCCGCCTGGCCTACCTCGATACCGGTGCGATGTACCGCGCCCTCACCTGGTACTGCGTTTCCGGCGGGATCGACCTGGAGGACGCCGCCTCCGTTGAGCAGGCCTCCCGCGACCTTGTCCTGGACCTGAGCACCAGCCCCAACGAGGAGTATGTCCGGGTGGACGGGGCGGACGTTACAGACGCCATCCGCGAACCGGCCATCTCCTCGGCAGTCAGCGCCGTGGCCACTACCCTCGGCGCCAGGACGGAACTCATCCGACGGCAGCGGGCACTGATCGAAAAGCACCACCGCCGCATGGTGGTGGAAGGCAGGGACATCACCACCGTCGTCGCACCCGGAGCAGAGGTGCGGATGCTGCTGACCGCCAGCGAGGAAGCCCGGCTTCGCCGCCGCGGCATCCAGCTTGGCGGTACGCAGAACGCCGAACAGCTGGCCGCACAGGTCACCCATCGCGACGCCAAGGATTCCACGGTGGTCAACTTCACGCAGGCCGCCTCCGGCGTGGTCACCCTGGACTCCTCGGACCTCGACTTCGACCAGACAGTTGCCGCAGCCCTGGTGATTGTGACCAAGGTCCTGAACCGTGACTGAGCCGGTAATGCCTCATGGCACGCCGGGGATTCCCGCCGGCTGGACCATGGCCTGGAGCAGGCCCGTGGGCTGGATCCTGGACCACCTGGTCTACCGGACATCCGTCACAGGGCGGCACAACGTCCCCACCGGCGGTCCGGTGATTTTCGCCGGGAACCACATTAGCTTCCTGGACGGGCCGGTCATGTTCGGTGCCTCGCCGCGGCCCATGCACATCCTGGTGAAACAGGAGATGTTCACCGGGTTCCTGGGCCGGGTCCTCACCGCCTCCGGGCAACTGCCGGTGGACCGCTCCGGAGACCGCGCTGCGCTGCAGCGCTGCAGGAAAGTGCTCGACGCCGGCCGTTGCGTAGGGATCCTCCCGGAAGGAACGCGGGGGAGCGGGGCAGCGGAAGACATCAACGGCGGCGTTGCCTGGCTGGCCCTGAACTCCGGCGCGCCGGTAGTGCCGGTTTCGATTTTGGGTACCCGCAAGGGCGACGAGCACCTTGATTCCGTACCGCGGCCGGGCAGGCGCTTCCACGTCAGCTTCGGCAATGCGCTGACCCTGAGCCGCAGGGCCGGGGAAAGCGGCCGTGCTTCAATGGACAGGGCGGCGCTGGAGATCCGGGCCGCACTGTCAGGGCACGTGCAGGATTCCATTCAGCTGACCGGGCAGCCACTGCCGGCGGCCAGCAATTCACAAAGACTTCAAGCAGTAGCCGGGACGCCGGCAGATGACCACTAAGGACAGTGCAATGAGCGACACCACCCAGACCTCCGGCCACCCAGGCGCCGGCGACGACGAATACACCCCCACAGGCACCGACCAGGTGGCCGAGCGGCTGGCGGCCATTGACGACGACGAAGCGGAGCTCCGCGCGGCGTCCCTCCGGGCGGGCCTTGAGGATTACGACCTTGACGAGGACGACGCCGCGCTCCTGAGCGGCGAGTACGACGACGAGGACTATGACGGCCCCGTCAAACTTGACCCCGTCCTGGCCATCATCGGCCGGCCCAATGTAGGCAAGTCCACGCTGGTGAACCGCATCCTCGGCCGGCGTGAAGCCGTGGTCGAAGACACCCCCGGCGTCACCCGCGACCGTGTGATGTACTCCGCGCACTGGAACGGGCGCAACTTCACCCTGGTGGACACCGGCGGCTGGGAACACGACGCCCGTGGCATCCACGCCCGGGTGGCCGAGCAGGCCGAAATGGCCGTGGAGCTCGCGGACGCAGTGCTCTTCGTCGTCGATTCCGCCGTGGGCGCCACCGCCACCGACGAAGGCGTAATGAAGATGCTGCGCCGCAGCAAGAAGCCCGTCATCATGGTGGCCAACAAAGTGGACGACTTTGCGCAGGAAGCGGACTCCGCTGCACTGTGGGGCCTCGGCTTCGGCGAGCCCTACCCGGTATCCGCCCTGCACGGCCGGGGTGTGGCTGACCTGCTGGACCATGTGATGGACGTCCTTCCCGAGTTCTCCACCATTGAGGGACTGGAACGCTCCGGCGGCCCCCGCCGCATTGCCCTGATCGGCCGCCCCAACGTGGGCAAGTCCTCGCTCTTGAACAAGCTCGCCGGCACCGAACGGGTGGTGGTGGACAACACCGCCGGCACCACCCGCGACCCCGTGGACGAATTCATCGAACTCGGCGGCCGGACCTGGCGGTTCGTGGACACCGCAGGCATCCGCCGCCGCCAGCACATGGCCCAGGGCGCGGACTTCTATGCCTCCCTGCGGACGCAGTCCGCGCTCGAAAAGGCGGAGGTCGCCGTCGTGCTCCTCGCCGTGGACGAGGTCCTCAGCGAGCAGGACGTCAGGATCCTGCAGCTCGCCATTGAATCGGGCCGCGCCCTGGTGCTGGCGTTCAACAAGTGGGACCTGCTCGACGACGAACGCCGGCGCTACCTCGAACGCGAGATCGAGCAGGACCTGGCCCACGTGAGCTGGGCTCCCCGGGTCAATATCTCGGCCAAGACCGGATGGCACAAGGACCGCCTGGCTCCTGCCCTGGACGTGGCGCTGGAAAGCTGGGACAAGCGCATTGCCACTGGCCGCCTGAACGCCTTCCTGGGCGAACTCGTCGCTGCCCACCCGCACCCCGTGCGGGGCGGCAAGCAGCCGCGCATCCTTTTCGGCACCCAGGCCTCAAGCCGGCCGCCGAAGTTCGTGCTGTTCACCACAGGCTTCCTGGACCCCGGATACCGGCGCTTCATCACCCGCCGGCTGCGCGAAACCTTTGGCTTCGAGGGCTCGCCCATCGAGGTCAACATGCGGGTGCGGGAAAAGCGCGGCAAGAAGCGTTAATTGCGGTGATGTGCGCAACACGCATTGGCCCAATGCCCGGAAAGTGTCACTGGCACCCTCCGGGATCGTGTAAGCTCTTCTAGGTGGTTCGGCCGGACTGCTGGTGGAAATCCCCGGGTTAGCCCGCGGATGAAGCGCAGCGGAGAACGGCGGAACTGACGGGCTGTAGCGCAGCTTGGTAGCGCACTTGACTGGGGGTCAAGGGGTCGCAGGTTCAAATCCTGTCAGCCCGACCAAAAAGTGGAAGCACCGGAGAAATCTGGTGCTTCCACTTTTTTGTTGCCTCTTTGCTCCTCGAAAAACGCGCCATCACTTCCGGCATCAATCTGGGCAACGCGCCATCACTTCAGGAACTTTGACGTCCTGCGGTCGGCCAGGATCTTGCCTTTCGTCTGGCAGGTGGCGCAGTACTGCAGGGCGGTATCGGCGAAGGAAACCTCGCGGACCGTGTCCCCGCACACGGGACACGGCAGGCCGGTCCGCGCGTGGACCCGCATGTGGCTCCGTTTGACGTCCTTGAGGTCCTTCGGCGGCTTGCCGCGTGCCTCCGCCAGTGCCGTGCCCAGGACGCTGTGGATGGAGTCATAGAGGACCTGGACCGTTCCGCGGTCCAGCGACTTGGCCGTGGCGAAGGGCGAGATCCGGGCTGCATGCAGGATCTCGTCGCTATAGGCGTTCCCGATGCCGGCGATCACGCTCTGGCTCCTCAGGAGCCCCTTGATCTGCTGCGAACTGCCCGCGAGGATCTCCGCCAGCATGTCGGCGTCGAACGCCTCGGTGAACGGGTCCGGGCCCAAGGTGGCGATCCCGGGAACGTCCTGCGGGTCCCGCACCACGTACACGGCCAGGCTCTTTTTGGTTCCGGCCTCGGTAAGGTCGAAGCCGCGCGGCCCATCGGAGCCTTCGAAAGTGAAGCGCGCCGCGATGTGGCCCTTGCCCATCCTCAACTGCGCATCAGTGGGGGAATCCGTGAAGCGCACCCAGCCGGCCCGCGCCAGATGGAACACCAGGGAAATTCCATCGGTGTCGATGCTGACAAACTTGCCGAAGCGGCGCACACCCGTCACGGTCCTGCCCTCAAGGGCGTTGAAGGGTGGATCAGCCGTCTTGAGCACGGCGAAGGACACGATCTGCACCTTGGTCACCGACGTTCCCTGCAGATGCTTGTCAAGAAATTCAGCCAGGCCGGCCACCTCGGGAAGTTCGGGCATGGTTACCCTGATGCTTCCCGGGGCAGGGGGACAGTGCGCGCGGTCATGCGTCCCATCTTGTCAGAATCCCCCGCGAACGCCCCGGCAGTTATGCCTATACTTTCAGCGGCGGCCTGTTTGGGCCCCCGTTGACATTGGTGTTCGACCCGATGAAAGGCCCCTGATGAGCAACATTCCCGAAGACCTGTCCTACACCGCCGAGCACGAGTGGATTTCTGCCCCCAATGCCGACGGCGTGGTGCGCGTGGGCATTACTGACTTCGCCCAGGACGCGCTAGGGGATGTTGTCTACGCCCAGATGCCCGAAGTCGGCACGAAGATTACGGCGAACGAAGTAGTGGGCGAGGTTGAGTCCACCAAGAGCGTCAGCGACATCTACGCCCCGGTCAGCGGCGAAGTAGTGGCCCGTAACGACTCCCTGGACACTGATTCGGCCCTGATCAACACCGATCCCTACGGCGACGGCTGGCTCATCGAAGTCAAACTGGCCGAACCGGACGCCGTCGAGTCATTGCTCAGTGCATCCGAGTACGAACAACAGGTAGGCTAAAAGCTAACCGGTACATCCGGTTCGGCCGGTCGTGCAGACGGAACGTCTTCGCACGTCAGCGGCCGGATCGGGAGCCGGTGCCGGACCTGCCGGGCAGGCCGGAGAGTAAAAGTTGAATGTCGGCCTGAGAGCCGCATCGTCGAAGAGGAGGAGTCCATGGCTGGCCACACACACAACCCTGCCGATGGGGAATACGGCACTGGTGCGGCCAGGGCATCGGAGACCACCTCGATCCATCTCACCCCGGTGACCGATGAACCCACCATCGCGCCCAAGCTGTCATCGGACGAGCGCAGCTCGGTGGAGGCACTGCCGGCCGGCTCCGCGCTCCTCGTTGCGCACAGCGGCCCGAACGCCGGTGCGCGTTTCCTGCTGGACTCGGACGTCACCACCGCCGGCCGCCACCCCGACGCCGACATCTTCCTTGATGACGTCACCGTCTCCCGCCGGCACGTGGAATTCCGCCGCACTGCCCGGAGCTTCGAAGTGGTGGACAAGAACAGCCTCAACGGTACCTACGTCAACCACGACCGCGTGGACAGCGTGGAGCTCAGGTCCGGCAGCGAAGTCCAGATCGGCAAGTTCCGCCTCACCTTCTACCTCAGCCCTGCCAGCGCTGCAGGCCGCGGCTGATCCGGGGACCGCTGCCTGTGGCAATGGCACAACCGGAACGCCGGGGACCGCAGGTCCTGAACATCGGCGAAGTCCTCGCCCAGCTCAGCGGTGACTTCCCAGGGATGACAGCGTCAAAAATCCGGTTCCTTGAGGAAAAGGGGCTGATTAATCCCCGGCGTACCCCTGCAGGCTACCGCCAGTATTCCGACGGCGACGTGGAACGGCTACGTTTTGTCCTGGCTTTGCAGCGGGACCAGTACCTGCCCCTGAAGGTCATCAAGGACTACCTCGACGCCATCGACAGGGGAGAACGCCCGGAAAACCTGCCGCCCGGCGTCGTGGTTTCCCCTCGGATCGTGTCCGATGAGCTGGCGGCAGAACTCCAAAGCCGGGGGCGCAAGCTCACTGAGGAACAGTTGCGGACGGAGTCCGGCGCCAGCGTGCCGCTGCTCCAGGCCCTGCTGAGCTTCGGGCTCATCAGCCATTCCAACGGACAGTTTGACGAGCACGCCCTCCAGGTGGCCCGGGCCTGCGTGCAGCTGGAAAGCCATGGGCTTGAGCCGCGGCACCTCCGTCCGTTCCAGGCAGCTGCCGAGCGGGAGTTCGGGCTGGTGGAACGCGCCGTGGCGCCGCTTGCCTCGCGCAGGGACGCCGCGTCCCAGGCGCGCGCGGCGGAGGCTGCCCGCGAAATCAGCGACCTCTGCCTTACCCTGCACCGGGCTCTGGTGCAGGACCACATCTCACGCATGGACATCTGATGATTGAAGTTGAGATCGTAGGCGTTCGGATCGAACTGCCCTCCAACCAGCCACTGGTCCTCCTGCGGGAGATGCACGGCGAACGGCACGTGCCCATCTGGATCGGCACCCCGGAAGCAAGCGCCATCGCCCTCGCCCAGCAGGGTGTTGTTCCGCCCAGGCCCATGACCCACGACCTCCTGGTGGACGTCGTTGAATCGCTGGGCCACTCCGTGGTCAGTGTGAACATCGTGGCGGTGGAGGACAACATCTTCTACGGCCAGCTCCAGTTTGAGAACGGCACCACCGTGAGCTCCCGTGCCTCCGATGCACTCGCCATCGCCCTGCGTGCCAAGTGCCGCATCTGGTGTGCCGATTCGGTGATGGACGAAGCAGGCGTCCGGATCACCGAGCACGATGAGGGGGAGGACGCCGAGCCCGGCCCCACCGTGGACGAAGAGCGCGAACTGCGCCGCTTCCGGGAGTTCCTGGACGACGTGGAGCCCGAGGATTTCGACGGCTAAGGTCACGTTAAGGTTAAAGTTGAGGATGAAAGTTCCGACACGCCTCGTTGAACCGGCCAACGTCTTTGACCTTGCGTCCCCGCGGGCCTAACGTCGAAGTATCAAGTTCCCATTGCTTACGGCAGCCGCGCAAGTCACACTGGAAGGTGCGCCCCGCGGAAATTACAGGCATGGTCTTCGTACCTGTTCCTGCCGCTGCAGTAGTTCACGGGGGGCTTATGACAAGGAGGATCCAGGTGAGTCCCAAAGGCGAAGCAGGCGGGCTGAAGCAGCCCACGGCTGGTGTTGCGATGCCCGCGAGCGGTGCCCAGGGCCTCCTGTTCACCGAAGACCTTCCCGTCCTGGACGAGGACGCAGGCTACCGGGGTCCCACCGCCTGCAAGGCCGCAGGCATCACCTACCGCCAGTTGGACTACTGGGCACGCACCGGACTGGTTGAACCCGCCGTCCGCGGCGCCGCCGGCTCAGGGTCCCAGCGGCTTTACGGCTTCCGCGACATCCTGGTGCTGAAGGTGGTCAAGCGACTGCTGGACACCGGCGTCTCGCTGCAGCAGATCCGCACCGCCGTTGAGCACCTTCGGGAGCGCGGCGTGGAAGACCTCGCCCAAATCACCCTGATGAGCGACGGCGCCAGCGTGTACGAGTGCACCTCGGCTGACGAAGTGATTGATTTGGTGCAGGGCGGCCAGGGTGTGTTCGGCATCGCCGTAGGCCGGGTCTGGCGCGAGGTGGAAGGCAGCCTGGCATCACTGCCGAGTGAGCATGCCGCAGAGCAGTCCTTTCCCGACGACGAACTAAGCAAGCGGCGCGCTGCCCGCAAGATCAGCTGAGTGTTTAAATGGCAGAAGCCGCTCTCCCCACGGAGAGCGGCTTCTGTCGTTGAGCCTGATTTTCTACCGGGTGCGGCTGCGCAGGCCGCTGCCCACTGACATGAGGTTTGCCAGCAGGTCATCAAACAAAGCTGCAGCGGACTTGGCCGAGTCGCCGGGCCAGTGGTGCACGGGGTGGGCGGCGCCCTGGATCTGCTGCCAGTTCGCCTGCTCCGGGATCCTCGGGCTCAGCAGGAGCTCACCAAACATGGATTCCATTTCGGCCAGCCGGTAGCTGTGCTCGGAGGAACCGGACCGCACGCGGTTGGCGATGATGCCTGCGGGTGAAAGGTTGGGCGCAAACTCCTGTCGGAAAAGCTGGATGGCCCGCATGGTCCGCTCGGTACCGGCCACGGAGAACAAGCCCGGCTCGGCGACCAGGGCCACTTTGTCGCTGGCCGACCACGCCATGCGGGTCAGGCCGTTGAGGGACGGCGGGCAGTCGATCAGGACCAGTTGGTAGTCATCCGCGCCGGCCAGCACAGTGGACAGCCGACGGAGGTCACGGCGGCTGAGGTCCGGGCGGTCATAGATTCCCGTGTAGGCAGAGCCGACGGCGACATCCAGGACCGCCGGGCCGGAACCGTTGGACTGGGCGAGCGCCGTCCAGCTGCTGCCCACAACATTCTCTGCCAGCTTGGCGCGGCGGGCGTTCTTGAGCATCCTGCCAATGTCCAGCTGGTCGCCCGGCTGAACGCCCAGGGCGGTGGTCGCATCGGCGTGCGGATCCAGGTCCACCACCAGCGTGCGGACGCCTGCGGCAAGCGCGGCAGATGCCAATCCTGTGGTGACGGAAGTCTTGCCGACTCCACCCTTGAGGCTGCTGATGCTGACTACTTGCACTTGAGAGACCAAAACCTAACGCCGGGTGCCGTGTTGAGGGTAATGTTTGCTCCGGCAGCGCCGAAGCCGGACGGTCCTGCCGCCCTACTCATCATATGTGGATGCGTCGGCGAATCCTGCTTTATCGGGCGTCGGCATGGCACCTGCTGTGCTGCAGGGGGCGGTTTCCGCCCGGCCCGGCGAAAGGGCGCGGGACATGACGGGGAATTCTGTGATGGTGGCCACAAAGATTTGTGTTTGTCCTTGTAGGTCCTAGACACTGTGACCACTCACCGATCCACCCGCAATGATGCAGGAGAAGTATGTTTTCCAAAGTTCTGGTGGCCAACCGCGGCGAAATCGCGATCAGGGCCTTCCGCGCCGGCTACGAGCTGGGCGCAAAGACCGTTGCCGTTTTCCCCCAAGAGGACAGGAACTCGATCCACCGCCAAAAAGCGGACGAGGCCTACCTGATTGGCGAAGAGGGCCATCCCGTCCGTGCTTACCTGGACGTTGCTGAAGTAGTGCGGGTGGCCAAGGAGTCCGGCGCCGACGCCATCTACCCCGGCTACGGGTTCCTCTCCGAGAACCCGGACCTGGCCCGGGCGGCCAAGGACGCGGGTATTACCTTTGTAGGTCCACCGGCCGAGGTGCTGGAACTCGCGGGCAACAAGGTGGCGGCGCTGAAGGCTGCCCGTGACGCGGGTGTTCCGGTCCTGAAGTCCAGCGAGCCCTCCAAGGACCTGGACGAGCTTATTGCGGCGGCCGATGAAATTGGTTTCCCCATCTTCGCCAAGGCCGTGGCGGGCGGTGGCGGGCGCGGCATGCGGCGGGTGGACACCCGCGAAGCCCTGCCCGAGGCACTGCAGTCCGCCATGCGCGAGGCAGATGCGGCGTTCGGCGATCCCACCATGTTCCTCGAGCAGGCAGTACTGCGCCCGCGGCACATCGAAGTGCAGATCCTGGCCGATGCAGAGGGCAACGTCATGCACCTCTTCGAACGCGACTGCTCCATCCAGCGGCGCCACCAGAAAGTGATCGAGATTGCCCCGGCTCCCAACCTGGACGAGGGCATCAGGCAGGCCCTCTACCGGGACGCCGTCAAGTTCGCCAAGGCCCTGAACTACGTCAACGCCGGCACCGTGGAGTTCCTTGTGGACACCGTGGGTGAGCGCGCGGGCCAGCACGTCTTCATCGAAATGAACCCCCGCATCCAGGTGGAGCACACCGTGACGGAGGAGGTCACCGACGTCGACCTCGTGCAGGCGCAGATGCGTATCGCAGCCGGCGAGACGTTGGCTGACCTTGGCCTGTCCCAGGACACCGTCAGGCTGCGCGGCGCCGCCCTGCAGAGCCGCATCACCACCGAGGACCCGGCCAACGGCTTCCGCCCCGACGTCGGAAAAATCACCGGCTACCGCTCCGCCGGCGGCGCGGGTGTAAGGCTCGACGGCGGCACTGTTTACTCAGGTGCCGAAATCAGCCCGCACTTCGACTCCATGCTGGTCAAGCTCACCTGCCGCGGCAGGGACTACCCGGCCGCCGTCGCCCGCGCCCGCCGTGCCCTCGCGGAGTTCCGTATCCGCGGCGTCTCCACCAACATCTCCTTCCTGCAAGCAGTACTGGACGATCCCGATTTCATCGCCGGCGATGTGGCTACGTCCTTCATCGACGAGCGCCCGGAGCTGCTCAAGGCCCGCGTCTCTGCCGACCGCGGCACCAAGCTCCTCACCTGGCTGGCGGATGTCACCGTCAACAAGCCCAACGGCGAGCTGACCGTCCACTCGAACCCGGCCAGCAAACTCCCTTCCGTCAAGGACAAGCAGGCGGCACCGGGCTCACGGCAGAGGCTCCGGGAGCTCGGCCCGGAAGGCTTCGCCAAAGCGCTTCGTGAGCAGAATGCGGTGGCCGTCACGGACACCACCTTCCGTGACGCACACCAGTCGCTGCTTGCCACCCGGGTCCGGACCCGGGACCTCGTCGCGGCCGGCCCTGCCGTCACGGCGTTAATGCCGGAGCTGCTGTCCGTTGAAGCCTGGGGCGGTGCCACCTACGACGTTGCCCTGCGGTTCCTGGGCGAAGATCCGTGGGACCGGCTCGCTGCCCTGCGCCAGGCGCTGCCCAACGTCTGCATCCAGATGCTGCTCCGCGGACGCAACACTGTGGGCTACACGCCGTACCCCGAAGAGGTCACCGAGGCGTTCGTCAACGAGGCTGCGGCCACAGGCATCGACATCTTCCGGATCTTCGACGCCTTGAACGATGTCAGCCAGATGGCACCCGCCATCCGCGCAGTACGGGCCACCGGCACCGCCGTCGCGGAAGTGGCGCTCTGCTACACCGGCGACATGCTGGACCCCAACGAGAAGCTCTACACCCTGGACTACTACCTGGAGCTCGCCGGGAAGATCGTTGACGCCGGAGCCCACATCCTGGCGATCAAGGACATGGCCGGCCTGCTTCGTCCGGCGGCAGCCGCGAAACTGGTGGCAGCCCTCCGGGAACGCTTCGACCTTCCGGTGCACCTGCACACCCACGATACCGCCGGAGGCCAGCTGGCCACCCTGCTGTCTGCTGTGGATGCCGGTGTGGATGCTGTGGACGTCGCCTCGGCGTCGCTGGCCGGAACTACCAGCCAGCCGTCAGCCTCGGCCCTGGTGGCAGCCCTGGCGCACACCCCGCGGGACACCGGCCTTAGCCTGGAGGCCGTCAGTTCCCTGGAGCCGTACTGGGAAGCTGTCCGCCGCGTCTACGCCCCGTTCGAATCGGGCCTTCCGGGCCCCACCGGCCGCGTGTACCAGCACGAGATCCCGGGCGGGCAGCTCTCGAACCTGCGCCAGCAGGCCATGGCCCTGGGCCTGGGGGAGCGCTTTGAAGCGATCGAGGACATGTACACCGCCGCGGACCGTATCCTGGGCCACCTGGTCAAGGTCACGCCGTCGTCGAAGGTAGTGGGCGACCTCGCCCTGCACCTGGTGGGCCTGAACGCGGACCCGGCGGACTTCAACGAGAACCCGCAGAACTACGACATCCCTGATTCGGTTATCGGGTTCCTGTCCGGCGAACTCGGCGATCCTCCGGGCGGCTGGCCTGAGCCTTTCCGCACCAAAGCCCTCCAGGGCCGGAGTGTGAAGGTCCGGGACGCTGAGCTCAGCGCCGAGGACAGCGCTGCCCTGAAGTCAGATTCGAAGACCCGCCAGCACACCCTGAACAGGCTGCTCTTCGATGGCCCCACCAAGGATTACCTGAAGAGCGTGGAGACGTACGGCAACATCTCGGTGCTGGATACCCGCGACTACCTGTACGGCCTCCAGCGCGGCAAGGAGCACGAGATCCAGCTGGAGAAGGGCGTGCGGTTGATCGCGTCCCTCGAAGCCGTGTCCGAGCCCGACGAAAAGGGCATGCGCACGGTTATGTGCACCTTGAATGGCCAGTCCCGTCCCGTGGTGGTCCGCGACCGTTCCGTGGTCAGCAACGTCAAGGCGGCCGAGCGGGCAGACCCCGCCCAGCCCGGTCACGTCGCAGCCCCGTTCGCCGGTGCCGTCACCGTCACGGTCAAGCCCGGCGACGAGGTCAAGGCAGGCGACACCGTGGCAACCATCGAGGCAATGAAGATGGAAGCATCCATCACGACGCCGGTAGCCGGCAAGGTCTCCCGGCTCGCCATCTCCGCTGTGGAGCAGGTACAAGGTGGAGACCTGCTGCTGGTGGTTGAGCAGTAGAGCCCGGGGCTGAGTTAACCAAGGAAGGGTCCTCCCCGACGGGAGGACCCTTCCTTGGTTGCCGGCGCGGGCTGCGGTCGAGGCAGGCCTCATCCTCTGCGTGCTATGCCCCTCGCCCCGCTTGGGCCGCTTCGCGGCGAGCGGGGGCGCGGGGCCCCTTTTACGCACGCTTCCGGACCAGGGCATGCCTCTTAGTGGTGCCTTGCTACGAGCGGGGCGCCGCGTACATCTCTTCGATGACGGTTTCGAAATCCTTCATCACTTGTGCTCGCTTGACCTTCATCGAGGGGGTCAGATGACCTGATGCCTCGGTGAAGTCGGCCGGGACGATGCGGAAGGACTTGATGGCCTCGGCCTGGGAAACCGATGTATTGGCTGCGGTAACCAGGTCCTGGACGGCGGCCTTGACCACAGGGTTGTTGGCCGCCTCCTCCAGCGTGGTGTCCGCCGGAAGGCCGTGGCGCTGCAGCCAGCCGGGCAGGGCCTCCTGGTCGAGGGTGACGAGAGCTCCGATGAAGGGCCTGTTGTCACCCACCACCAGAACCTGGGAGACCAGGGCGTCGGCCCGGATCTGGTCCTCCAGCAGTGCGGGGATCACGTTCTTGCCGCCGGCGGTGACAATGATTTCCTTCTTCCGGCCGGTGATCCAGACGAAGCCGTCCTCGTCGAGGCGGCCCACGTCGCCGGTACGGAACCAGCCGTCGTCGAACGTCTCGCCGGTGAGGTCCTCGCGCTTGTAGTAGCCGTGCATCACACAGACGCCCTTGGCCAGTATCTCGCCGTCAGCGGCGATCCTGACCGCGTTCCCCGGCAGGGGCTTTCCCACGGATCCAATTTTGATCAGCGATGGTGTGTTGACCGAGATCGGGGCTGTGGTTTCCGTGAGGCCGTAGCCTTCAAGCACCTGCAGGCCGATGCCCTGGAAGAAATGTCCCAGGCGTTCGCCCAGCGGCCCGCCCCCGGATACCGCGTGGGCGACGTGGCCACCCATCGCAGCCCGCAGTTTGTCGTACACCAGTTTGTCGAAGAGGGCGTGGCGAAGCTTCAATCCCAGCCCCACCCGTCCATTCTGGCGTGCCTTGGAGAAGGCGATGGCAGTATCGGCAGCCCGGTGGAAGATGGCTCCCTTGCCGCCGTCCTCGGCCTTGGTCAATGCCGAGTTGTACACCTTTTCGAACACCCGGGGCACGGCGAGGATGAAGGTGGGCTCGTAGCTCTGCAGGTCGGAGAGGAGGTTCTTGATGTCCGGCGTATGGGCCACGGTGGTCCCGGCGGCCATGGCGAGGACGGAGATGAAACGGGCGAAAACGTGCGCCAAGGGCAGGAACATGATGGTTTTGGCGTTCTCGTGGACTATCTCGCCGATGATGCCGAGGGCGTTCTCCGAAAGTTCCACGAAGTTTCCGTGGGTGAGTTCGCAGCCCTTCGGGCGACCCGTGGTGCCGGATGTGTAAATGATGGTGGCCACGTCCGCCAGGCTGGCTGAAGCGCGGCGCGTTTCCAAGTCCGCATCATTGATATTCCGTCCGGCTTCGCGCAGCGAATCCAACCCGCGGCCTTCCAGTTGCCATACATGCTGGAGCGCCGTGAGGCCCTCGGCGTTCACGGCCTGGCGGATCACGTCTTCGTGGTGGGCGGTTTCGCCGAACGCTGCGACGGCACCGGAATCCCCGAGGTTCCAGGCCACCTGCGACGGGGAGGAAGTTTCATAAATCGGTACCGAAACGGCTCCCGCGAACCAGATGGCGAAGTCAACCAGGGCCCACTCGTAACGGGTCCGGGACATAATTCCCACGCGGTCGCCGACGGACACGCCGCTGGCCATCAGGCCCTTGGCGAGGGCGGTGACATCGGCAAGGAAGTCCGTGGCGGAAATGTCCTGCCAGGATCCGGCGGAGTCCAGCCGGGAAAACAGTGAAGGGTTGCTGGGCTTGGCGGCCTGCCGCAGTACCAGGTCCGTGATGTTGGTTTCCGGTGGGACAACAACAAGAGGCGGAACACTGAATTCGCGCACTATAGCTCCTTTGATATCCGAAGACCCGGGCAGGGTATGCCTAAAGACTAGTACGCCAGTAACGGGCCATGGTGTATCTAAAGTTACTTGCCGGTAACTTAGCCGTCAATGCAACAGAGCGGACATCCCTGGCCGGGAGCCGCCCGCCCGGGAGTCGCCCGCCTAGAATGGGTGACTATGTATGCACCGCCTCCCGGCGAACAGGCCGGCCCCTTGCGACGTCCGGTTCCATGGCGGCGGCGGCCAACCCCTGGCCGCGCAGGGATGCGGCACGGGGAAAGTTTCCGCGAGCACCTGCGCCTCGGACGGCGGGGCCTCGCCATCGGTATCGACATCGGTGGAACCAAGGTTGCTGCGGGCGTGGTGGACGCCGAGGGCAGGATCCTCAGCGAGGCCCGCCGTTCAACGCCCGGGACGGATCCGCGGGCAGTGGAGCAGGTCATCGTCGAGCTCGTCGAAGAGCTGGGCCGCGGGCACCGGATCTGGTCCGTAGGGATCGGCGCCGCCGGGTGGATGGACCTCGACGGCGGCACCGTGCTTTTCAGCCCGCACCTGGCCTGGCGGAACGAGCCGCTGCGGGACAACCTGCAAAAACTGCTGCGCCGTCCCGTCCTGCTGGCCAACGATGCCGACGCCGCGGCCTGGGCGGAATGGCGCTTTGGTGCCGGGCAGGGTGAGGACCGGCTGGTATGCATCACGCTGGGCACGGGAATCGGCGGCGCCATGGTGATGGACGGCCGGGTGGAGCGCGGCAGGTTTGGCGTGGCCGGCGAGTTCGGGCACCAGATCATCATGCCCGGCGGGCACCGGTGCGAGTGCGGCAACCGGGGCTGCTGGGAGCAGTACGCCTCCGGCAATGCGCTCGGACGGGAAGCGCGGATCCTGGCGCGGGCAAATTCTCCGGTGGCGCAGGAACTCCTGGCAGCCGTGGGCGGACACCCCGAGACCATCACTGGCGCAATCGTCACCGAACTTGCGCTCTCAGGCGACGCAGCCTCGCGTGAACTTCTTGATGAGGTGGGCGAGTGGCTTGGGCTGGGGCTCGCCAACCTGGCGGCGGCGCTGGATCCCGGCCTGTTCGTCATCGGCGGCGGGCTGTGTTCCGCCGGAGACCTCCTGGTGGAGCCTGCCCGGAAGGCATTTGCGCGGAACCTTACCGGCCGGGGCTTCCGGCCCGCAGCCGGCATTGAGTTGGCAGCGCTGGGACCTAACGCCGGCCTGATCGGCGCGGCGGACCTCTCCCGGGTCAGCAGCCGGTTGCGGGGCTGAAGCAAGGGCCGCCGGCGGTGCTAAACCCGCGCGCCGTCGTCGTTGTCGTCTTTTTCCTGCGGAAGCTTCATGATCAGGTAGACCGCGCCGAGGACAAACACGGCGACGATTCCCACGATGGCCAGCAGCGGCGCCGAGCGCCAGAACATGGCCGACAACAGCAGTGCTATGGGCCCGCCCACCGCGGCGAGCCAGGCCAGCATGGTCAACGGGTCCGTGCCGGCAAGGCTGGGCGGTTCCTCGGGGATGAACTCGCCCCCGTCCTCCGCCGCATCGTAGTCGCGCGGCCCTGATGCGTTGCCGTCCGTGGCGGATTCGTTGGCGTTCCGGCCGTCCGCGGAGGCTTCCTGCCGTTCGGCTGCAGACAGTTCGGCGGGCGCGGCTCCCGCAAGGCCCAGGGGGTCGAAGTCCCGGAAGGTCGCTGCCCGTCCCGGCGGGGCAAGTGGGCCGCCTGCCGCGGGGTTCTGCTCCGTTGCCGCTTCATCAGGTTGGTTGGGGGAGTTCCCTTCGAGCCGGGCTACCAGGTCAAGCCAGACGGCGTCGTCCTGGTTGGCGCCCTGGTCCGGCGAGCCGGGGTCAGGCCTGTTCATGGGTAGCCTCCTGGCCCGACGCTGCGGGAAAAGCGGATGCAGGACCGGCAGCAGAGACTACGCTGCGGATAAAGTCCACCGAACCCTGGAAGATCTGTTCCGCGTCGTTGTCCATGGTGGCCACGTGGTAGCTGTTGTGCAGCCGGACAAGCTCCAGGGGCGCGTTGGTAAGGCCGCGGCGAAGGGCCGTAATGCTGGCGTCGGAGACCACGTGGTCAATGGTGGACCGGTAGACGCGGACGGGTGCGGTGACCCTGGGCAGGAGCCGGACGGTGTCCTTGAACATTTTGTTGAGCTCGTGCGCGGCGGCTACGGGGGTGCGCGGGTAGGCTCCCTCGTCCATGCCTTCCTTGAGGATGTCGTTGGCTATGGCCGGGGTGCTTTTCATGACCAGCTTCAGGATCCCGGCGAGCGGCGCGCGCGGATCGTCAATCACGAGCCCCGGATTCACGAGGACCACCCCGGCCACGGGGCGCGTGGCGGCGACCCGCAGGGCGAGTGTTCCACCCATGCTCAGGCCGGCTGAAAAGACGAAGTCGCAGTCCGCGTCGAGCTTCAGGTACGCGTCATCAAGGGCGCCGTGCCACTCCTGCCACCGGGTCCGTGCGAGCTCCTGCCAGCTGGTGCCATGCCCCGGCAGCAGGGGCATGCGGACAGCGAAACCCGCCGCGGCGAAGGCCTCGGCCCAGGAACGCAGGCCATGGGGGCTTCCGGTGAACCCGTGCGAGAGGACCACGCCGATCCGCGGCCCCTCGTTTCCGAACGGACTGCTGAAGGGGCTGTGGTCCGGAGTGGAGGTCATGGCGTCTCCATTGAGGTGGTCTGGCGGGCATGGGCGCGGAAAAAGGCGCTGGATTTCGTAAAGATCTCCGGCGCGTCCACGTCCAGCGTAGCTACATGGCCGCTGCTGGCAAGGCCCACCACCTCAATGAGGCGGGCGCCCAGCCGGTTTCGCAAGACGGCCAGTGAGGTGGGCGGGACCACTGCGTCCGTATCGGACTTGAATACCTGCACCGGGGCTGTGATACGGGTAAGGCCCCGCAGGGCTGCGCCAAACAGTTTCTTCAGTTCGTGCACCGCCGACAGGGGAGTGCGCGAATAGTCCCCGTCCTCAGTAACGGTTGCGGTGGCCTGCTCCTCCTGGATGGGCATGGTTGTTCTCTGGAAATACTTGAGCACGCCGATGACCCGGATCCGCCGGTCGTAGAAGCTGAGGCCGGGGTTGACCACCGAGACGCCAGCCACCGGGTGCCGGGAGGCGGTGAGCAGGGCGATGGCTCCGCCCATGGACAAACCGGCAACAAAACATGTCTCGGTGCGCTCCGAAAGGTCGAGGTAGGCGGTTTCGAAACTGCTGTACCAGTCGGTCCACCGGGTCCGGGCCAGCTCGCGCCAGTCAGTGCCGTGGCCGGGCAGCAGGGGAACGGTCACTGCGTACCCTTGGGAGGCGAGGTGCTGCGCCCACGGCAACACACTCAGCGGGCTGCCGGTAAAGCCGTGGCAGATGGCCACGCCGATCCGCGCGTTGGCTCCATGGCCGGGATAGCTGAAAGCGGCAGGACGTGACGGGATGCTGCTTTCGCTCATGACTCCATCGTGTCACTGTTCCGGGCAAATCTCACTAGAGTAGGGTTTCATTGAACTGCCGACCAGGCCCGATGCCGGGCGTGAAGGCTGCCTTCCGGAGGGGTTTCGCACGTGTTCTATTGGGTGATGAAAAGGATCTTTCTCGGTCCGGTGCTGAAGCTGCTTTTCCGGCCCTGGGTCAAGGGCCTGGACAACATCCCCGGCGAGGGGGCAGCAATCATCGCCTCGAACCACCTCTCGTTTTCCGACTCGATCTTTATGCCGTTGATGGTCCGCCGTCCCGTGGTGTTCCTGGCCAAATCCGAGTACTTCACCGGCACCGGGATCAAGGGCAGGTTGACCGCACTGTTCTTCCGGCTGACCAACCAGCTGCCCATGGACCGGTCCGGCGGTGCCGCCTCGGAGGCGTCGTTGAGCGCAGGCATGGAGGTCCTCTCGCACGGCGGGCTGCTGGGCATCTACCCCGAGGGTACCCGGAGTCCCGATTCGCGCCTCTACCGGGGAAAGGTGGGCGTAGCCAGGCTTGCGCTTAAGGCCGGGGTACCGGTTATTCCGGTGGCCATGATCGGCACGGATAAGGTGCAGCCGATCGGGAAGCGGCTCCCGAACATCCGCAGGATCGGCATGATTTTTGGCGAACCACTCGACTTCGCCCAGTACAGGGATCAGGCCGAGGACCGGGTTGTCCAGAGGCAGGTCACGGACGAAATCATGTTCGAGCTGATGCGGCTCTCCGGGCAGGAGTACGTGGACGAATATGCCGCCGTGGTGAAGCTCCGGCTGTCGGGCAAGCCCGCCGGCGCGGCGGCAGCCGCTGAACCGCCCGCAGCACCGGCGCACGTGCAAGGCGGCCAGGCCGGGGCTGGGCATGACGGGCCTGGCCATGACGGGGCCGGCGAACAGCAGCAGGATCCCGGAAACCAGCAGGGCGCGGCCGAGCAGGAGGAGGCAGCCACACAGGAGGACGACGGCGGGGCTGCCGCCGCTGTCTGACAACGGTCACCTGGCTGCCGGACTGGCCGCGCACGTACCTCCGGCGCAGGTACCTCCAGGGGCGGATGTCTGTGACGCCCTGGCCCGGACGCGTGACGCTGCGGTGTCCGGCGGCCCGGCGCTGCCGTTAGTCTTAGAGGGTGACTGAGCTATCTGCAAAACCTGCCTTCTCGCTGTCCAGTACCGCCCAGAGCGGCGCGGCCAACTATCCGGGACTCGATAACTGGCGGGACCTTCCCATTTCCCAGCAGCCCAGCTGGCAGGACCGGGAGGTGTTCGATGCCTCGGTGAAGGAACTCTCCGTCCTTCCCCCGTTGGTGTTTGCCGGCGAGGTCGACGTCCTGCGCGAACGGCTGGCCGCCGCTGCCCAGGGCAAGGCGTTTCTGCTCCAGGGCGGTGACTGCGCCGAGACCTTCGAAGCTGCCACCGCGGACAAGATCAGCGCCCGCGTCAAAACCATTCTCCAGATGGCCGTGGTCCTGACCTATGGCGCTGCGATGCCCGTCATCAAGATGGGCCGGATGGCTGGCCAGTTCGCCAAGCCGCGCTCGTCCAACGATGAAACCCGTGACGGCGTGACGCTTCCCGCCTACCGCGGCGACATCGTCAACGGCTACGATTTCACCCCTGAGTCACGCGGCCACGACGCTGCACGGATGCTCCGGGCTTACCACACCTCAGCTTCCACCCTTAACCTCATCCGGGCCTTCACCCAAGGCGGGTTCGCGGACCTGCGCTCGGTACACCAGTGGAACAAGGGCTTCACTGAGAACCCGGCGCACGCCCGTTACGAGTCCCTGGCGCGGGACATCGACCGGGCCATCAAGTTCATGGCTTCCTGCGGGGCTGACTTCGAGGCGCTGAAGCGTGTTGAATTCTTCGCCAGCCACGAGGCTCTGCTGCTGGACTACGAGCGCGCCCTCACGCGGATCGACTCCCGCACCGGCTTCCCGTACGACACCTCGGCGCACTTCCTCTGGATCGGTGAGCGGACCCGCGAACTGGACCACGCCCACATTGATTTCCTGTCCCGGGTGCGGAACCCCATCGGCGTGAAGCTGGGTCCGTCCACCACCGGCGACGACGCCCTCCGCCTGATCGACAAGCTGGACCCGGACCGCGAGCCCGGCCGGCTGACCTTCATCACCCGTATGGGTGCGGGCAACATCCGGGAGAAGCTGCCCGCCGTCGTCGAGAAGGTCACTGCCTCAGGTGCGCAGGTGCTCTGGGTCACCGACCCCATGCACGGGAACACCGTCACGTCCCCGAACGGCTACAAGACCCGCAACTTCGACGACGTCATTGACGAAGTGCGCGGCTTCTTCGAGGTGCACCACGCCCTGGGCACGGTTCCCGGCGGCCTGCATGTGGAGATGACCGGCGACGACGTAGCCGAATGCCTGGGCGGGGCGGATCCGATCGACCAGGAAGCCTTCCTGGACCGCTACGAGTCAGTCTGCGATCCCCGCCTGAACCACATGCAGTCCCTGGAGATGGCCTTCCTGGTGGCGGGAGCCCTCGCCAAGCGCTGATGTCCTTCAGCGGTGGTGCGGGCAGCGGGGCCGCCTACACCACCGTGAGGGTGATGACTGAGCCTTCAGGTACTTTGGTGCCTACGGGATCCTGGTCCCGTACGGTGCCGAAGAAGCCGCCCAGGATGTTGTTCACCTTCACCTGGAAGCCAAGACCTTCAAGGGCCTTCCTGGCCTCCGAGGCCTGCTTGCCGATGTAGCTCGGCACCTCCACCATCTTGGGGCCCTTCGAGATGGTCAAGGTCACGGTGCCGCCCCGGGTGAGTGTCCCGTTCGCGGGCGACTGGCTCACCACCGAGCCCTTAGGGATGTTCCTGTCGAACACCTCTTCGCGCGCCTCCTCCGCCTTGAGGCCGGCTGCCTCGATGGCGTCTTTGGCGTCGTTGTCCTCCAGGCCCACGACGTTGGGCACAGGGATGGGCTCAGGTCCTTTGGACACCGCCAGCTTGACAGGCGTCCCATGCCGGGCCGGCGTCCCGGGAGCGGGATCCTGCGAGAGGACGGTTCCTGCCGCTGCCGTTTCGCTGAACTGCTCGGTGACGTTACCGAGGGCCATCTCCGCTGCGTTCAGGCCGGTCTTGGCTTCCTCCAGGGTGCCGCCGGTAAGCTTCGGCAGCGGGAAAAGTTGCGGTCCTTTGGAGACGAACAGGGAGACCGGCAGGAACTTCCGGATCTCTGAACCGGCTGACGGCTCCGTCCCCACCACCAGGCCACCAGGCACATCGTCGTCGAAGACATCACTGGTGGTGGACCTGAATCCCGCCTTGCTGAGGAGCTCCTGCGCCTCCGCCACCGTCTTGTTGGCCACTGCCGGGATGGCAGCGGCAGACCCGGGGCCCATGCCGAAGAACCAGCCGGCGCCGGTGGCCAGGAGCGCGGCAATGACCAGGACTACTACCCAGATGACTCCGCGGCGGCGCGCGCTGCCCTCGCGCAGGCTTCGGGCGGGGACAGCGGCAGCCCGTGCACGGGCCTTCAGGTCTTCCTGTTCAGCCTTCCGCTGCGCCCGTTTGCTGAGGGCGGCCGGCGCTGGAGCCCAGGCCTGGTCATCATCAGAGTCGCGTGGAGTCAGATTGTGCCGCGCCCCGGCGGCCGCAGGGGGCGCGGTCAGGCCGGCATGTGTCTGCACGGGGCGGTGAGGGGGTGCGGAAGGGCGTCCGAAAGGCATAACGCTTGTTGGATTGTTGGTGCGGGCTATGACTTCCGTATGGCTTTGCGATTCCATCCCTTCAGCCGCCGGTGGCTGCAGGTCCAGTTCCCGGTCGCTGAGGTTGGTCCTGATGTGGCGCAGTTCCTGAAGCAGCGCATTCCCGTCGATCGGCCGGTTCTCGGGATCGTTGGCGGTGCACCATTGCACCAGTTCGTCTACTTCGGCCGCGAGGCCGGGCACCATGGCCGAGGGAGGGCCCACCGCCCCGTTGACATGCTGGTACGCCACCTGGATGGGGACCTCGCCTGTGAACGGCTGCTGGCCCGTGAGCATCTCATAAAGCATGATGCCCACGGAGTACACATCGCTGCGTGCATCAGCGGGCTTGCCCAGGACAAGTTCAGGCGAAAGGTAGGCGACAGTTCCCAGCAAAGCTCCCGTGCTGGTGGACGTGGTGACGGCGCGGGCCAGTCCGAAGTCGCCGATCTTGATCCTGCCGTCGTCCGCTATCAGGACGTTTTCCGGTTTGACGTCCCGGTGGATGAACCCGGCGGCGTGGGCGGCCCCAAGCCCCTCCACCACGGGATCGATCAGCGCCAGGGCGAGCCTGGGCGGGAGTGCGCCTTTCGTGTTCAGGACATCCCGCAGCGTGTGGCCCTTGATGTACTCCATCACCAGGTAGGCGGTGTGGTGGTCAGTGCCCTGGTCCAGGACGCCCACAACATGGGGGTGTGACAACCTGGCGGCGGCCTTCGCTTCGCGGCCCAACCTGCCCAGGAAGCTTTCATCCGCGGACAGATGCGGGTGCAGCACTTTCAGGGCCACGTCCCGTTCCAGCCGCTGGTCGGTGGCCACGTAGACAGTGGACATTCCGCCACGCGCCAGTCTGGACCGGACGGCGTACCGGTTGTCCACCAGGGTTCCTACCAGCGGGTCTGACACGTGTTCCTGCACCCTACGATCGTAATCCAGCAATGAAACGGGTCCGAACCGATTCCGGTCCGGACCCGTGCCGATTTTCCTCCGCAGGCCCGGTTTTACTGGGCGGCAGGCTGCCTCAGCCGAAGTTCTTTTGGTGCGCCTTGATGGCTTCGACGTACGCCTTGGTGTCGTCGTACATGCCGTACTTGCTCACCGAGTACTGGCCCTGGTAATAACCGGCGATGGCAGTGTCCCGGTCCTTGCTGGTGGCCAGGAGTTGGCGGATGATCGCCACGCCGGCCGTTGCGTTGTCATAGGGGTCCAGGAGGTTCAGTTTCCGGCCCACCAGGTCAGATGCCCACTGGCCGGAGCTGGGAATAACCTGCATGGTCCCGATCGCGTTGGCGGGGGAAACCGCGCGCTGGTTGAACCCTGATTCCTGGTAGGCGAAGGCGAGGGCGAGCGAGGGTTCTACCCCCATCGCGCGCGCCGTATCCGCCACAATGCCCTGCATCTGTTCCCGCGAGGGGACCGGGGAAGCATTCAGGAGTGCCTTGTTTTCGTTGGCCGAGCTCACCACGGCTGCGGGATAGCTGAATCCGAGGAAGGATCCGGGAACCAATGGCGTAACGGACGCCGCCGGTTGCGGGGCGGGCTGGCCCGCAGCGCCCGGGATTGCCAGCTTGTTGCCCGGGTAGATCACTGAAGTAAGGCTCAGCTGGTTGGTGGAGAGGAGCTCCGACAACTTGACACCGTGACGGGAAGCGATGGCGGACAGCGTGTCGCCGGCCTTAACAGAGTAGGAGCCGGTTGCCGGCGCGGGGGCGGCGGGGCTGGCCGGGGCAGCTGACGTGACAGCCAGGGCTGGAGCAGGTGCTGCCGGAGCCGGGGCAGCCTCGCCGGCGCCTACTTTGACTTTTTGTCCGGGGTAAATGATGGAACGCATGTTGAGGTTGTTCCAGGCGAAAACGTCCGAAAGGCTCACGTTATGCTTCGCCGCGATGGCCCCCAGCGTGTCGCCTGGCTTCACCGTGTACGAGGCGCCCGCCCCCGCCGCCTGCGGAGCCGCAGGCGCCGGCTGTGCAGCGGGAGCCGCCGGGCCGGTTGGCGAACCCGACAGCTTGATCTTCTGTCCAGGGTAAATGATGGTGTTGGCCTGGAGGTTGTTCAGCCTGAGGACGTCGCCGGTGTTCAGCCCGAACCTGCCTGCGATGCCGCTGATGGTGTCGCCCCTGGCGATGGTGTATTCCGCCGGTGCGGCCGGCTGTGCCGGCTTGAAGGCGGCAGGGATGGTGGTGGAAACAGACGACGCCGGGATCACGGCTGCCGTCGCCTTGGCCGCCTGGGCCTTCATGGCCGCTGCGAGGGTGGCCGGGACGGCGCGTGCAGGCTGCTGGGCAGCGGCGGGCTGGGCGAGGGCTAACGATGACAATACGACCGCTGGCAGCGCCGCCGTTGTGGCAGCAATCATGGGCAGGCTCGGCTTCTGGGGCTGCTTCGGCGAGCGGGACATCGTCATGTGAAGGAATCCTCTTCTCAACTGCGGGCGCGGACGGGGATGCCGCTGTTATTCGATACTACTGTTACTGCTGTTATTTCTGTTACGAAAGTGATCTATGTGAATCTCTCATGGATTCGCGATTAGCACAAGAATTCCCGCATTCCCGGCATAGGAGAATTTCCGGAGTGTCCGCAGGTCAGGGCACCCTGCAATATTCCCCGACTAGGCGCCACGGCGGGCAGCATGGCAACCTTGATCCGTGAGTAATGTAGAAAACCTCGTGGGCGAATGGTTGCCCCTGCCGGACGTCGCCCGTTTATTGGACGTTTCCATCACTAAAGTCCATAGCCTGATTGATGAACGGGCACTGGCCGCTGTGCGGGTGGGGGAGCGGAATATCCGTTCCGTCCCGGCTGAATTCATCCAGGATGGCCAAGTAGTGGACAGCCTCAAAGGCACCATTGTTGTGCTGGCTGACGCGGGCTATTCGGACGAAGACCTCATCATTTGGCTTTTCACGCCCGACGAGTCACTCCGGGGACGCCCCATCGATGCATTGCGGGAAGGCCGCAAGACCGAAATCCGGCGCAGGGCGCAAACCCTGGCCTGGTAATTACCCGCACCCGACACTGCGGAATCAGGAGGCCCGGCTGACGGTTGCTTCGGCCAGCCTCCGCAATGCGGTTTTTGGCAGGTCATCCAGGGGAAGTGTCTCCAGGGCCTCAAAGGCGGCTTCGCCAAATTCGTTAATCAGGACCTCGGTGGCTTGCAGTGCACCCGACGCTTCGATAATCCGCCGGATCTCACGAATGTCCTCATCCGTGAGGTCCGGGCTGCCCAGCCGGGCGTCGATAAAAGCGGATTCCGCCGCCGAGGCCTGGTCCAGGGCCAGCGCCACCAGCACCGTGCGCTTGCCCTCCCTCAGGTCGTCCCCGGCAGGTTTGCCGGTAGTGAGCGGATCACCAAAAACGCCCAGGACGTCGTCGCGGAGCTGGAAGGCTTCGCCCAGGGGCAGGGCAAACGCCGAATAGCCGCGGAGCAGTTCGTTTGAGGCTCCCGCCAGGGCACCACCCAATGCCAGGGGATGCTCGGTGGAGTACTTGGCGGACTTGAACCTGATGATGGACTGGGCCCTGCTGACGGCACCGGCACGGTCGCGGACCGGCCCGGCAACTTCTTCCAGGATGTCCAGGTACTGACCCGCCATGACCTCCGCCCGCATGAGGTTGAAGATCAGCCGCGCCCGGCTCCCTGCTGCAGCACGCTCGCCTATATCCGTGAAGGCCTCTTCGCTGAACGACAGGCAGAGGTCACCGGTGAGAATCGCCGCTGCCTGCCCGAACCGCTCACTGTCCAGGGCCCAGCCGTGGGTACCGTGCAGTTGGCTGAAGCGGCGGTGGACACTGGGGCCGCCCCGCCGGGTGTCCGACCGGTCAATGATGTCGTCATGGATCAGCGCGGCGGCCTGGAACAGTTCCAGGGCTGCTCCCGCCGTCACCACCTGCTGCGCGCCGGACCCGCCCCCCGCGCCCCGCCAGCCCCAGTAGCACATCAGCGCCCTGAGGCGCTTGCCGCCAGTGACCAGGTTGGAGATGGAACCCATGAGCGGTTCAATGTCCGGGGAGATCGCGGACATAACGGACTGCCGGGAAGTGAGGAAATCGGTCAGTTCGCCGGCTACCGACGCCACGAAGGCGGCCTGTTCGTTCCTTAGCTGCTCCGCCGTCACTTGGCTGACTCAGCTGCCACGTTGGCGCCGATGGTAAAAGTCACAATGCCCGCCGCTTCCACAGCGGACAGGTTGACCGTCTCGTTGTCCCCCCGGACAAAATCCTTCGAGGCCACAGCCCCCACTGCCTCACCCGGAACAGCTTTGAATCCCCGTGCCTCAAGTTCCTTGGTGTAGAAGTCCAGGACGGCGGCAGTGGGCGCGGTGACGGTGGCAACCAGGGCCGCGGTGGCAGGCGTTGACGCCTTGTCCAAGCTGCTGGACACCACACTTGCGCCCGGCATGAGGGGCAGAAGTTGCTGGGGGAAGCCTTCGACGACGGCGCCTACCGTGGCGGACGTGTTAGGTGAAGCAGAGGGGCTGGCGGAGGCTGTGGTGGCCGACTGGACTGTTCCGGGCGAGGAAGCGGAGGCGGTGGGACCAGGCGTTCCTGACGGTGTTGGGCTGCAGGCAGCGAGGGCCAGTGCTGCCGCAGCAGCAAAAGCGGCCAGGGCTGCTGGCTTGAGGTTTCCAATGACCGTCACAGGGACTTTCCTCCTGGTGTTGATGCCGGATTCAGCCTCCAGTTTAGTCAGTACAAAGCGATAGGATTGCAGCCGTGGGACCTGTTGGGACGAACGAGCCGGCCGGAGCAGGTCTCCGGGCCCGCCGGCGCAAGTGCATCATGCACGTGGACATGGACGCCTTTTTCGTCTCCGTGGAACTGCGCACGAGGCCCGAGCTTCGCGGTAAGCCGGTCATCGTTGGCTTTCCGGCTGAACGTTCAGTGGTCCTCTCGGGCTCCTATGAGGCCAGGGCTTTTGGCGTGAAGTCAGCCATGCCCATGGCTGTGGCAATGCGGATGTGCCCGCAGGCGGTGATCATCGAGCCGCGGCACAACGTGTACTACGAGGTCTCGGCGGAGTTGATGGCAATCTTCGAATCCGTGACCGAACTCGTGGAGCCGCTCAGCGTGGACGAGGCGTTCCTTGATGTGACCGGTGCCATCCGCCGGCTGGGTCCACCCCGGGCCATTGGCGAGCTGATCCGCAGCAGGGTGGCTGCGGAGCTGGGGATTACCGCCTCGGTGGGGATAGCGGAGACAAAGTTCGTAGCCAAAATCGCCTCCACCCGCTGTAAGCCGGACGGACTGCTCCTCATCGGCCCCGATCAAACGGTGCCCTACCTGCACAGCCTGCCGGTAGGCGCACTCTGGGGCATAGGCGCCAAAACCGCAGAGGTCCTTGCACGGATGGGCATCCGGACCGTCGCCGATGTGGCAGCCACGCCGGTCTCGTCGCTTCGGAAGATGCTGGGCGCCACAGGAGTGCATGTCCATCAGCTGGCCTGGGGACAGGACCCGCGTCCCGTAACGCCCGTCCGGCTGGAAAAAAGCATCGGTGCCGAAGAAACGTTTGCCGTGGATACAGCGGACGACGCCCTCCTTCACCGGGAACTGCTCCGCCTCGCGCACCGGACGGCCGGGCGCCTGCGCAGTTCGGGAATGGTGGCCCGGACCATCGCGCTGAAGCTGCGCTTCGCCGATTTTTCCACCATCACCCGCAGCCGCACGGTCCAGACACCCGTGGACAGCGCCCAGCTCATCTATGGAGTCGCGCTGCAGCTCCTGGGCTCGGTGGACCGGCCAATGACGGTGAGGCTGGTGGGCGTGCGGGCCGAACAGCTCGAAGACGCGGCCACCACCTCGCTCCAGCTCAGTATTGACCGGCGGGATGACAACTGGCGGGCGGCCGAGCAGGCCCTTGACCAGGTAGCACGCAAATTCGGCAATAAATCCGTTCTTCCTGCCCGTCTCCTGGACCCGGGGAGCGGACCTGATGAACGGGCTGGATAAGCGCCCGGAATAAGCTCCCTGGAGTGCCGGCGAAAGTCATTGCCGTCTTTCAGAACGGCCCTCAACAAACTATCCTTATAAATACAAAGTTTGTGAGTGACTGGACTTACTGCCAGGCTCTCCTGGACATGCTTCCGCACCGGTCTGCATGCCCGGTTTTCGTTTACCGCCACAGCCGGCGGGTACGGGAACCACCAGGGCATACCAGACGTTATTGGTGCAGAAGAATGGCTGGGACCAGCCCGGACGTTGGCCTACAAAAGGAGGTCGTGATGCCGCTGTCGGAGCACGAGCAGAAGCTGCTGGAGCAGCTGGAGAAGCAGCTTCACGAGGATGATCCAAAGTTCGCGAATTCCATGGGGTCGGACCCCGGGCGTTCGTGGTCGACAAGACACGTCGTGATCGGCGTTCTTGGTGCGCTTGCCGGCGTCTTCCTGTTACTCGTCGGCGTCACCCTCCAAAGCATCTTCGTCGGTGTCCTTGGTTTTGTTGTGATGGGCGGCGGCGTGTATTTCGCCACCATGCGCAGCAGTTCGTCCGGCAAGGGCTCGAAGTCCGGCACGGGCAAGGCCGGTAAGCAGCGCAGTTCGTTTATGAGCAGTCTCGAGGAACGTTGGGACGAGAGGCGCAGGGGAGAATCCTGAGTCGCCCTGCCTGCTGACCCGGGCGCCCCCGATCCACCACTTTGCTCCCCCGAATTGGGAGAGAGCAGCAAAAGGACCCGCTTCGGCGGGTCTTTTGCGTTTAATTCAGGTCCTTTGAGGACCTGGCCGCCTGGCTGCGACAAGATCCGGCGGCTGGACGGCCCGCGCGGCGGGTAATTCCGACCTTGCGCCGGGAAAGTCCTCCACTTCCCACCACCAGTGCAATTCCGCGCGAATTCGCGCCTTCTTTCCCAAAGTTTGACCGCCGCCGGCGCCAATTTGCGTTGACTGTGGGGGAAAGTGGAGTAATGTGGAGGACATAAGAGGGTGGTTGCAACATAGGGGATGTGCAGTTCCTGACATCGGACAGGCGGTGGGCCAGTGTTTCTGGGCACTCACTCGCCGCGTCTGGATGAAAAGGGCCGGATCATTCTCCCCGCGAAGTTCCGGGAGGAACTTGCCAGCGGACTGGTCCTTACCAGGGGCCAGGAACGTTGCATCTACGTCTTCAGCGAGAAGGAATTTGCCCGGGTCCACGAGCAAATGCGGGAGGCGCCAATCTCCTCAAAACAGGCGCGGGACTACATCCGCGTCTTTCTCTCTGGAGCCTCGGACGAGGTACCTGACAAGCAGGGGCGCGTGACGATTCCGCCAGCGCTCCGGGAATACGCAGGACTCGGGAGGGAGCTGGCCGTGATTGGTGCCGGAATCCGCGCCGAGATCTGGGACGCCCAGGCCTGGAATGAATACCTCGCAGAGAAGGAAACGGCCTTCTCTGAAACCGATGACCCCATTCCGGGCATTTTGTGACCGGAGCAGGACAGCGGACAACTTCTTGGTTGGGATCTCCAGCCGGCCCACCGGCCGTCCAACCTGGCTCAACTTCCCCGGAGCCAGGCGGGCAGGACGGTAGGCGCGGATGGGGATCCGGGCCAAGAAGCATCCAGGTGACAGCGACGGCGAGAAAGGACGAGGCATGAACGATCAACCGAAGCCCACGTCCGAACGCCATGTACCGGTCCTTCGGGACCGGTGCATCAATTTGTTGGTGCCCGGATTCGAAGCGGCCAGGGGCCGCGGTGAAACCCCCGTGGCCATCGATGCCACGCTCGGTATGGGTGGCCACTCCGAGGCCATGCTGCAGCGCTTCCCCGACTTGCACCTGATCGGTATCGACCGTGATGAAGAAGCCCTTGCCCTGGCCGGAGAACGGCTGGCGCCCTTCGAAGCGCGCACAGACCTTGTGCACGCCGTCTACGACGAAATCGAAGACGTCCTGGCTGACCTCGGCGTTCCCGAAGTGCACGGAATCCTGATGGACCTCGGCGTTTCCTCCCTCCAGCTCGATGAGCGTGAACGCGGCTTCGCCTACTCCTTTGACGCTCCGCTGGATATGCGGATGGACACCAGCCGCGGGCAGACAGCTGCGGACGTGGTGAACAACTACAGCGAAGAGGAACTGGTCCGGATAATCCGTAAATGGGGCGAGGAAAAGTTCGCCGGCCGGATCGCCAACCGGATCGTGGCTGCCAGGGCCGCCAAGCCATTCACCACCACCGGCGAACTCGTGGAGCAGATCCGCTCCGTCGTTCCGGCCGGCGCTGCCAAGTCCGGCGGACACCCGGCCAAGAGGACGTTCCAGGCTCTGAGGATCGAGGTCAACGAGGAACTCGAGGTGCTGGAACGGGCGGTACCCGCCGCGGTGGACGCCACGGCACTGGGGGGCCGCATCGTGGTCATGTCGTACCACTCCCTCGAGGACAAGATCGTCAAGGGTGTCTTCCAGGCCCGCTCGAAATCCTCGGCTCCTCTGGGCTTCCCGGTGGAGCTGGAAGAACACAAACCCGAACTGAAGACCCTGACCAAAGGCACCGAGGTGCCAACCGCCGTCGAAATCGCCGAAAACCCCCGCGCTGCCTCAGCAAGGCTCCGCGCTGTGGAACGAATCCGAGCCAGGAGAGCTGAATGAGCACCGCTGCCGTGAAGAACTTTCCCGTCGTCTCAGGCGCGGCGGCGAAGCAGCTCCCCGCAGGTTCGCCTGAGGCGCCGCGCAGGAGCCGGACGCCCCTCTCCGTAGTCCGGACGGTTCCCCGCAAGCGGCGGGCGCCTTTTGTTGTGCTGTGCTTCGGCATGCTGGCCCTGGCCCTGATCGCCGTCCTGGTGCTGAACATCTCTGTTTCCACCGCCCAGTACCAGCTGGTGGAATTGCGCGCCACCCAGAGCACGCTGACGAAACAGAACCAGGACCTCACCCAGCAGGTCCAGAACTTCGAAGCACCGCAGAATCTTGCCGCGCAGGCGACGAAACTGGGGATGGTCCCTTCCACCGTGAAGGGCCAGATTGACTTGTCCACCCTCTCGGTGACCGGGAAAGCCACGCCGGCTGTCAAGGATGGTGCCGTCGGAGCCGTGATCCCGGCGCCGGCAGTCGCCGGACAGCTGACTGTGGTTCCGCCGCCAAGCAAGGGCGACCCCCTGGAAGCACAGAAACCTGTAGAACAGGCCCCGGCACCGGCTCCGGCCGCTGCAGCCCCCGGTGCCACAACAGGCACCACTGCCGGCGCTGCGCCGGCAGCAACGCCGGCCCAGGCACCCGCAGCCCCGGCGGTGCCCCCCGTTGAACTCCACGGTGGATCGGTTCCCGCTCCGGAGCAGAAGGTTCCCGGGCAGTAACACGGCAGGTCTGACAGGCAACAAGGTCGAGCAGCAAGGAATATCACGGTGGCGCAGAGGACCGGCAAGGCAAGAAGCAGCAAGGTGCCCAACGCCACCAAACGCCTCCGGCTCGGCCTGGGAATCATGCTCACGCTCTTGCTGGTGGTGGGCGGGAAACTCTTCCTGGTCCAGGGGCTCGACGTCGGGGGAATGGCCGAAGCGGCCCTCAACAGCAGGATGAAGCAGACTGTGCTTCCCGCCGAGCGGGGCAGCATCGTGGACTCCACCGGCACGGTCCTGGCCAACAGTGTGATCCGCTACAACGTTGTGGTGGACCAGCGGGTCAACACCAAAACCGAGACGTTCAAGCGCCTGGAGACGGTGGACGGCAAGGAGAAACTGGTGGACGTCAGCCGGGACCAGGGGCTGACAGAGCTCGGCGCGGCGCTCGGCATGCAGAAGGATGCCATCCGCGATGCCGTCACCGGCAAGCAACCCTATTACATTGTGGCCAAGGATGTGAAGCCCGACGTTGAGGACCGCATCTCCAAGCTCCAGATCCCGGGCATCGTCACCGAAGGTGTCAGCAAGCGGGTCTATCCCAACGGTTCCGTGGCGGGCGGCATCATCGGCTTCCTGCAGGACGGCACCACCGGCCTGGCAGGCATCGAGCAGACCCAGGACGGACAGCTGAAGGGCACGGACGGCAAACGCCTGTTCGAGATCGGTGCCGACGGCCTGCGGATCCCGGTGGGCATGGATGAGCTGACGCCGCCGGCGGACGGCAAGGACGTCAAGCTCACCATCAATTCGGACCTGCAGTATTTCGCCCAACAGGCCATCCAAAGCCAGTCAGACAAGCTGGGTGCGGAATGGGGGGTCATCATCGTGATGGACGTCAAAACCGGGAACCTGGTGGCCATGGCCGATACCAATGCTCCCGATCCCAACGATCCCGGCCGCGTGGCCGCCAAGGACCGCGGCGTCCGCGCCATCACCGCTGCCTATGAGCCCGGTTCGGTTGAAAAAATGATCACGGCGGCCGCGCTGATCGATGAGGGGAAGGCCACGCCCCTGGATACCTTTACCCTTCCGCCGTCCTACACAGTGGACGGTCAAACGTTCAGCGATTCATTTGCCCATGGGACCGAGGAGCGCACGCTGGCGGGCATCCTTGGCTACTCCATGAACACCGGTACTGTGATGGCCGGGCAGCGCCTCAGCAAGGAACAACGGTACAACTGGCTCCAGAAGTTCGGCATCGGCGACGCTCCGGACATTGGACTCCCCGCCCCGGCGTCCGGCATCCTCACGCCGTGGGAGCAGTGGGACGGGCGGCAGGAATACACCGTGCTGTTCGGGCAGGGCGTCTCCCAGTCCACCCTCCAGACGGTGCGGGCGTTCCAGTCCATTGCCAACAACGGCGTCATGCTCCAGCCGCGGCTTATCGACTCCTATATTTCCGCCGACGGAACAGAGGAGAAGGTACCCGCCGCCGAGGCACGGCAGATTGTCTCGGAGAACACGGCCCAGCAGGTCCAGGACATCCTGGAAAGCGCGGTAACCGAAGGCCAGATCAAGGACGCCGGAATCGACGGCTACCGGGTCGGGGCAAAGACGGGCACCTCGGAATCGCCCTGCGACGACGGCAAGTCCGGTTTCTGCGGGTACACCGCCTCCATGGTGGGGATGGCACCGATGGATGATCCGCGGTTTATTGTGGAGGTGGTACTCCAGCGGCCCAAGGGCAGCATCTACGGGATTACCAACGGGCCGGTCTTCCGGTCGGTCATGAGCCAGGCGCTGCGGACGTACAACGTCCAGCCGTCCACGGGTGAACCGGCCCGGCTGCCCCAGTTCGCCAAGTAGCAGTCCCGCCCAGAGCATCACCACCGGCCCACCCATGCCGGGCATGATCCACTAGCACCATCGGAGATTCCTTGTCAGAGATCAACTCGCCGGATAACCGCGCCGTCCCGGAGGGACCCGCCGGCCAGGGGCGCTTCCGCCCCTCAAACGTCGAACCGGTGCGGCTGGCAAGCATCGGCGAAGCCATGGACGTTGCGGTGCCCGGCCCCGCAGCTGAAGTGGAAGTCACCGGGATTTCATTGAACTCGCGGACCGTGGAGCCGGGGGACCTGTACGTCGCACTGCCCGGAGCCAGCCGGCACGGGGCCGATTTCGTGCCGCAGGCCATCGAAGCAGGAGCCGTTGCGGTTCTCACCGACGAAGCCGGTGCCAGGCTGCTGGCGTTGTCCGCTGACACGCCCGTACCCGTGGTGATCGTGGAGTCGCCACGGAACGTGGTGGGCCCGCTGTCCGCGGTGATCTATCGCAGCCAGCCGGGTTCCGGCCAGCCGCAGTTATTCGGCGTCACGGGCACCAACGGGAAGACCACCACCACCTACTTCATCAACTCCCTGCTGCGCGCCCTCGGCCGCAGTACCGGCCTGATCGGCACCATCGAGATCCACGCCGGCGGGGACCCGATTCCCAGCCTCCTCACCACCCCGGAATCCACCGATGTGCACGCACTGCTCGCCCTCATGCGCGAAAGGGGGCTGGCGGCCGCTGCGATGGAAGTTTCCTCCCACGCCATCTCCTTCCAGCGGGTGGACGGGGTGCTGTTCGATGTTGCCGGCTTCACCAACCTCACCCAGGACCATCTGGACCTGCACCTCACCATGGAGGACTACTTCGACACCAAAGCTGAGCTTTTTACTCCGCGCCGCGCCCGCGCGGCAGTGGTAACGGTCGACGACGAATGGGGCCGGCGGCTTGCCGGCAGCGCCACCGTGCCGGTCACCACCCTCAGCACCGCCGGAGCGGCAGCCGACTGGACCGTCACGGGAACGGCTCCCCGCGGGCTCGGGACGGAGTTCACCCTGAGCGGACCGGACGGGACGCAGCTTAACGTGCACACCGGGCTGCCGGGCAGCTTCAACGTGGCCAACGCGGCGCTTGCGGCAGTCATGGTGGCCGCGGCAGGAGTGGACTGCGCGACGCTGCAGGCGGCTCTTGATGAGTCCGATCCCTTCACCGTGGCGGTCCCAGGACGCATGCAGCTGGTGTCCACGGAACCTGCCGCCATCGTTGACTTTGCCCACAACACCGACGCCTTGGCCAGGGCCTTGGAGGCCGTACGGTCCCCGGCGGACGACGCCAACCTAATCGTGGTGTTTGGCGCCACAGGCCAGCGTGACCAGGGGAAACGCCCGGCCATGGGTGCCATCGCCGCCCGCCTCGCCGACACCGTCATCATCACCGATGACGACCCCCACGACGAAGATCCGGCCGCAATTCGTGCCGATGTCCTCGCCGGAGCCCGGGAAGCGCAGGAAAAGGACTCCCTGCCCTGCCAGGTCCTGGAGGTCTTCCCGCGCGCTGACGCCATCCGCCGCGCCGTGGAACTGGCCCGCCGGCAGGACACCATCCTGGTGGCCGGCCGCGGCCATGAGGTGTGGCAGGAAGTGAAAGGCGTCAACCTTGCCCTGGACGACAGGGTGGAGCTGCGCAGCGCCTTGACAGCCAGGGGATTCAACGTTCTCCAAGACGACCGGATAGAGTCCTAGACCGAGATGATTGCTTTTACTGCGGCGGAGATCGCCGAAATCACTAACGGGCGCCTGGACGCCGATCCCGGGATCACGCCTCTGTCGGTGGTGACGGACTCCCGCGACGTCACCCCCGGTTCGCTCTACGTCGCAAAGCCCGGCGAGTACGCTGACGGCCACGATTTTGTGGCCGCCGCGTTTTCAGCCGGTGCAAGCCTCGCCCTGGTGGAGCGGCCTGTCCCCGCCGCGGACGGGACAAGCTACCCCTCCGTCCTGGTTCCGGATGCCGTGCTGGCGATGGGGGCCCTGGCTCTAGAGGCTGTGCGCCGGATCCGTAAGGCCCGCGCCGGCCAGGGCAGCGAACTGACGGTAGTGGGAATCACCGGCTCGGCGGGAAAAACCACCACCAAGGACCTCCTCGCCGGAATCCTGTCCACGCAGGGAAACACCGTGGCGCCGCAGGGTTCCTACAACGGCGAAATCGGAGTTCCGCTCACCGTCTTCCGGGCGGGCACCGATACGCGTTATCTCGTGATTGAGATGGGCGCCACCGGAATCGGGCACATCCGTTACCTGGCAGACATGGTCAAACCGGACATCGGGGTGGTCCTGGCCGTGGGAACCGCGCATGCCGGCGAGTTCGGGGGAGTGGAGAACATCGCCCTGGCAAAGGGTGAGCTGGTCGAAGCGATTGCTCCTGCCGGCACTGCCATCCTCAACCTCGACGACGACCGCGTGGCGGCCATGCGCACACGCACCCGGGCCAAGGTACTCGGGTTCTCTGCAGAGGGCCGCGCCGATGCCGCGGTGCAGGCACTAAACGCCGACACCAACGCGGAGGGCAACCCGGAATTCGATCTCCAGCTTCCCGATGGCGAAAGCGGCCTGCACGTCAGTAGCCGCCTCATCGGCGCGCACCATACGGGCAACCTGCTGGCCGCCGCCGCAGCCGCCTGGGCCGCCGGCGTCCCGGGGCAGGACATCGCGTCCTCCCTCAGCAGCCAGACCGCCGTCAGCCGGTGGCGGATGGAGCGGACCGAACGGGCAGACGGCGTCACCATTATCAATGACGCCTACAACGCCAATCCCGAATCCATGCGCGCCGCCCTCCGCACGCTGGCGGACCTGGGACGCGGACGCCGCACCTGGGCGGTGCTGGGCGCCATGCTCGAACTCGGCAGTGACTCCATCCGGGAACACACCACGGTTGGAACCCAGGTGGTCCGGCTCAACATTTCCCGCCTGCTGGTGGTGGGCCGGGAGGCCCGTGCCCTCTATGTCTCCGCCGTCCAGGAAGGCTCCTGGGGCGATGAATGCCTCTTCGCGGAAACCGTGGATGAGGCCTACGACGTACTGAACACCGAACTCGAACCCGGGGACCTGGTCCTGTTCAAGTCCTCCAACAGCGTGGGACTTCGCCATCTGGGCGATCGGATAGCATTACCCCCACAAACCCCTCAACCGGCCGACGAAAGGAGCACTCTGCTGTGATTGCACTTTTGATCGGCGCCGGCCTGGCTCTCTTATTCGCCCTGGTGGGGACTCCGCTCTTCATCCGGCTCCTGGTCCGCCGGGGCTATGGCCAGTTCATCAGGGACGACGGACCCACCTCGCACCACACCAAGCGCGGAACACCCACCATGGGCGGGACTGTAGTGGTGGCAGCCGTACTGCTGAGCTACGGACTCACCCACCTCATCATGCTGATGGTGAATCCTGCTTCTCCGGGCCCCTCCGCCTCCGCCCTGATCCTGCTGTTCCTGATGGTGGGGATGGGGCTGGTGGGCTTCCTTGATGACTTCATCAAGATCTCCAGGCAGCGCAGCCTCGGGCTCAACGCCAAGGCCAAGCTGATCCTGCAGGCCGCAGTTGGCATCATCTTCGCCGTGCTTGCCCTGAACTTTCCCAACGGGGCCGGAGCAACGCCGGCCTCCACCAAGATTTCCCTGGTGCGTGACCTGCCCTGGCTGGACCTTGCCTTCGGCGGGACGGTGCTGGGAACCATTCTTTTTGTGGTGTGGTCCAACCTGATCGTTACGGCGGCCACGAACGGCGTCAACCTGACGGACGGCCTCGATGGCCTGGCTGCGGGCGCCTCGATCATGGTCTTCGGCGCCTATACCCTGATGGGAATCTGGCAAAGCAACCAGGCGTGCGGATCGCCGCGGGAAGCGGGCAGCGGCTGCTACTCCGTCCGTGACCCCCTGGACCTTGCCTTGCTGGCAGCCATCATGAGCGCGGCACTGGTGGGCTTCCTGTGGTGGAACACCTCGCCGGCCAAGCTCTTTATGGGTGACACCGGATCGCTGGCTATTGGCGGCGCCATCGCAGGCTTCGCCATCCTGTCCCGGACCGAACTGCTGCTGGGCATCATCGGCGGACTGTTCGTGCTGATCACCCTGTCCGTGATCATCCAGGTGGGTTACTTCAAGGCCACCGGCGGTAAGCGCGTCTTCAAGATGGCACCGCTGCAGCACCACTTCGAACTGCAGGGGTGGGCCGAAGTAACAGTGGTGGTCCGCTTCTGGATCCTCGGCGGGCTTTTTGTGGCCGTGGGACTGGGAATTTTCTACGCCGAATGGGTGGTGCTGCTGTGACCGTTTCCTCCCGCCTCCAGGACCTTGTCAGCTGGGACTCAGACTGGTCCGGGCTCCGGGTTGTGGTGACCGGCATCGGCGTTTCCGGCTTTGCGGCCGCCGATACCCTCATCGAACTCGGCGCCCGGGTGGTGGTGGTTGATGCCGCCACGAGCGGCACGGCGAAAGCCCATGCTGAAACCTTGAAGATCGTCGGCGCGGCAGATGTCCTGCTGGGGGAGGATGCGGTGGCCCGCATCCCGAAGATCGACGGCGAACTGCCCGAACTGATTGTGACCTCGCCGGGTTGGCGTCCGGACCAGGCGCTCCTCGCCGCCGCCGCACGGGCCCACATCCCGGTATGGGGCGATGTGGAACTCGCCTGGCGGGTGCGGGTCCGCGAGGGCCGCAAGACGGCCGACTGGCTCGCGATCACCGGAACGAACGGCAAGACCACCACCGTTGGGCTCACCGAGTCCATGCTTCGGGCGGCCGGCCTGAAGGCCATCGCAGTGGGTAATGTGGGCACACCCATCCTTGACGCCCTCCGCGACCCTGTGGAGTACGACGTGTTCGCCGTCGAGCTCTCCAGCTTCCAGCTGCACTGGGCGCAATCCCTGTCGCCGGTAGCCAGCGTGTGCCTGAATGTGGCCGAGGACCATGTCGACTGGCACGGCTCGTACGATTCCTACCTTGCGGACAAGGCCAAGGTCTATGAGCAGACGCAGAAGGCCTGCATCTACAACGCCGAACAGATCGAAACCGAGCGGATGGTGGAAAACGCCGACGTCGTGGAAGGCTGCCGCGCCGTCGGTTTCACCACCGTCACTCCTGCCATCAGCATGCTGGGCGTGGTGGAGGGTCTCCTCGTGGACCGGGCGTTCATCACTGAGCGCAAGGACAGCGCCGCGGAACTCGCCTCCATGAGCGACCTCGGCGCCTTCGCACCCCGCCACATGGTGGCCAACGCCCTGGCAGCCGCAGGTCTGGTGCGCGCCTACGGCGTGGACGCAGCAGCGGTTCGCAGGGGAATCCAGGACTACATCCCCGGCGACCACCGGATCCAGCCGGTAGCCCGCCACAACGGCGTGCTGTGGGTCAACGATTCCAAGGCCACCAACCCGCATGCGGCGTCCGCCTCCCTGGCCACCTTCAGCAATGTCGTCTGGATTGCCGGAGGCCTCTCCAAGGGAGTCACCTACGACGAACTGATCCGTGAGCACGTCCGACGCCTCAAAGCCGTGGTGCTCATTGGAAGCGACACTTCTGCCCTCAGCAAGGCCCTCCAGCGACACGCGCCGGATGTCCCGGTGATCATCCCGGGCACGGGCGAAACTGAACAGGTGCAGACTGCCGCAGCGGCTGGTGCCGTCCACGCCGGTTCCTCCGGTGAAACGGTGATGGCCAGTGCCGTTGCGTCAGCAGCACAGCTCGCTGAATCCGGCGATACTGTGCTGATGGCCCCGGCAGCTGCTTCCATGGATCAGTTCTCTTCCTATGCTCACCGTGGCGACACTTTCATCGAAGCTGTCCGCGAGCTGGTGGAAGGGCAGGCCCAGACCGGCGAGGAGTAACAATGGTCAGCACGCCCACCCGGCCCCAGCCAGATAAACAGCAGGCGGGCAAGCCGCGCCCAGGCTCTTCGGCAGCACCGGCGCAGCGTCTGGTTTCCGCCCCCCTCCGGGTAAAAGCCGCCTACCGGAAATTCTGGTCGGCACTGGAAGGAACAGGGACCTCCAAGAACGGCTCCACGTACTACCTCATCCTGGGTTCAACCCTGGCGCTGACCGCGATCGGGATCATGATGGTCCTCTCCGCCTCCAGTGTGGAGTCCATTGCCGCGGGGAAGTCTCCCTACGGGGATGCGCTGAAGCAGGGCGTGTTCGCCGCGATCGGCATCTTCACCATGTTTGTCCTGTCCCGCATCAACGTGGTGTGGCTCAAGCGGCTCGCGTGGCTGGCAATCATCGCCGCAGTGGTCCTCCTGGGCCTGGTGCAGATTGTGGGCGCGGAGGTCAACGGCAACAAAAACTGGATCGACCTCGGCGGCATTACATTCCAGCCGTCGGAAGCGTCCAAGCTGGCACTCGCGCTCTGGATGGCCACTGTCCTGGCCAGGAAGGGCCGGCTGCTTAGCCGCTGGCAGCACGTGGCCATTCCTGCTGTCCCGATGGCCATCATCATTGTTGGCCTGGTCCTGGTGGGAAACGACCTCGGAACGGCCATGATCATCATGATGATCACGGCAGCCGCACTGTTCTTTGCCGGGGCACCCCTTTATCTGTTCGGCATCGCAGGCCTGGTGGCCGCGGCCGGAACAGCCGTTATGGCTGTGACCAGTTCAAACCGCATGTGCCGCATCACCTCCTGGTGGACGGGGGAGTCCTGCGCCGACGGCATTGACGCCAACTACCAGGCCACCAACGGCCTGTACGGGCTCGCCTCGGGAGGCTGGTTCGGGGTAGGGCTGGGGCAAAGCCGGCAGAAGTACAGCTGGATCCCCGAAGCCCACAACGACTTCATCTTCGCCATCATCGGCGAGGAGCTCGGCCTGGTGGGAACCGTCGTCGTCCTGATCCTTTTCGCCATTCTGGGAGCCGCCATCTACCGTGTGGTGGTGGCGCAGGAGGACATGTTCCACCGCGTGCTGGCCGGCACCATCATGGTGTGGCTCCTGGGCCAGGCAACGGTCAACATGTCCGTGGTGACTGGCCTGATGCCCGTGATCGGCGTGCCCCTGCCGTTCATTTCCTATGGCGGCTCCGCCCTGCTGATGTCGCTCTGCGCCATCGGGGTGGTGCTCTCCCTGGCCCGGGAGCAAATGGCCCCGGCCATCCGGCCCAAACGGATGCTGAAGTTCAAGGCCAGACCGGCTCGGGCCTCCGCCGCCACACAAAAGACTGCAAGAAAGCGTGCCTGACCCGAGATGAACCCGCAAAACCCATCAATCGTCCTGGCGGGCGGCGGAACCGCCGGCCACATCAGCCCGCTCCTGGCCATTGCGGCAGCCATCCGCAATGCCGCCCCCGGCGCCGCCCTCCTCGCCGTCGGTACTCCGTCGGGAATGGAAACCCGGCTGGTTCCCGCTGCCGGCGTTGAACTGGCCACGATCGACCGCGTGCCCTTCCCCCGGAAGCCTTCCGCCGACCTCCTCCGCCTGCCGGGGCGCCTTTCCGGCGCCGTGCGGCAGGCCGGCGCCATCCTGGACAACGCCGCCGCGGATGTCCTGGTGGGCGTGGGCGGGTACGTGTGCACACCCATGTACCTGGCCGCCAGGAAGCGCGGCATTCCGATCGTGATCCATGAGGCCAACGCCCGTCCCGGCCTGGCCAACAGGGTGGGCGCGATGTTCACCCGGCGCGTGGCCGTGGCCTTCGACACCACCCCGCTGCGCGGTGCCGTGCACGTGGGCATGCCCATGCGCACCGAAATCTCGCACCTTGACCGGGGCGCGGCCCGCGCGTCCGCCCGCGAAACCCTGGGACTGGACCCCGCCAAACCCACCCTGATCGTCACCGGCGGGTCATCAGGGGCACAGAGCATCAACCGGACCATAGCCGCCGCCCTCGGGCAGTTGGCCGGCGCCGGGATCCAGACCCTGCACGTCACCGGCCGCGGCAAATCACTCCTGGACGACGGCGGCAGGCCGCTGGTTGCCGATGGTTACCGGCAGGTGGAATACATCGACGGCATGGAACTGGCATACGCAGCGGCGGATGTCCTGCTGGCCCGCTCCGGCGCTGCCACCGTCTGCGAGGTTGCCGCCGCCGGCGTGCCCGCCGTCCTGGTGCCGCTGCCCATCGGCAACGGCGAACAGGCGCTGAACGCTGCCGGACTGGTGGCCGCCGGGGGCGGCATGCTGGTGTCTGACCGCGACTTCACGCCCGAGTGGGTGGGCCGGGAGCTCATCCCGCTTGTCACCGATGAGTCCCGGCTCGCCACCATGGCAGCCAATTCCTACCGGCTCGGAATTCGAAACGCCGACCGGCGCATGGCTGGTCTTGTCCTGGAAGCGGTACCCGCATGAGTCCTGTCAGCACCCCCACCCTGGCCTCGCTGGGGAAGGTCCACTTTGTTGGGATCGGCGGCGTGGGCATGTCCGCCGTCGCCAGGATCATGGTGGCGCGTGGCGTTCCCGTCAGCGGCTCTGATGCCAAGGACCTGCCCGTGATGGCGGACCTCGCCGCGGCGGGTGCGCGGATCGCCGTCGGATATAACGCTGCCAACCTGGCAGATGCCCAGACCGTGGTGGCCGGTTCCGCTATCCGCGCCGACAACCCGGAGCTGGCGGCAGCCAGGGAAGCAGGCCTGCCGGTGCTGCACCGCTCCCAGGCCCTCGCGGCCACGATGGGGGAGGACCTGGTGGTTACCGTAGCCGGAACCCACGGCAAGTCCACCACCACCTCCATGGTGGCTGTCCTGCTGCAGGGCGCCGGCCTCGATCCCTCCTTTGCTATCGGCGCCAACGTCCCGGCGCTGGGCGTCAACGCCGCCCACGGCACGTCCGGGATTTTTGTGGCCGAGGCGGACGAATCCGACGGGTCCTTCCTGAACTACCGGCCCAACATCGCGGTAGTCACCAATGTGGAGCCCGACCACCTGGACTACTACGGCACCGCGGAGGCCGTCTACGAATCCTTTGACCGCTTCACCCGCCTGCTGCCTGCCGACGGCGTGCTGATTGCCTGTGCGGACGACCCCGGCGCCCTGGCGTTGGCGCGTCGGACGCGGGAGCGCGGCAATACCCGCGTGGTCCTCTACGGAACGGGCGAAGAGGCCGGGCTGGTGCTGCACGACGGCGGCGCGGGCGACGTGGCGGTGGCCACCCCGGACGGCCGGTTCCCGCTTGAGCTGCAGGTGCCGGGCCGGCATAACGCCCTGAACGCGGCTGCCGCTTTTGCCGTGGCACGTGAGCTGGGAGTGGAGCCGGCCGTGGCGGCCGGGGCCCTGGCGCAGTTCTCCGGGGCCGCGCGGCGCTTCGAACTGAAAGGGCAGGCACGGGGCGTGCGCGTCTTCGACGACTACGCCCACCATCCCACCGAAGTCCGGGCGGCCCTTGCCGCGGCCCGGTCGGTGGCCGGAGACAACAAGGTCCATGTGCTCTTCCAGCCGCACCTGTTTTCGCGCACGCGGGAATTCGCCAGGGAGTTCGCCGAGGCGCTTAACCTTGCCGATACTGCCTGGGTGCTGGATATTTATCCCGCGCGCGAGGATCCGATTCCCGGCGTCACGAGCCAGCTCATCGCAGACCACCTGTCCGACGGCGGGCGGCTGGTCCCCGCCTCCGACGCCGTGGCGGCACTCGCCGGCGCCGCTGCCGAGGGTGACATCATCCTCACCGCCGGCGCGGGCGACGTCACCGCCTACGGGCCGCAGATCGTAGAGGCCCTGCGTGGCTAGTTCCCGCCGCCCCACCTACACGTCCCATGGGCGGCGGCCGGGGAACCCCGAGGCCTGGCCCGGACAGGCGGGCCCAGATGCCGGCGGCAGCCAGGACGTGATCTCGGCCTCGCGGTCCGCGCCGGAGCCCGCCCCGCAGCCGGCCCGAAAAGCCCGCAAAGCCACCTTCGCCGGACTGACAAAGGACGGACTGAAGAAAGATGGGCCAAAGAATGGCGGGCCCGCCAAGGAAAACCCGGGCGGGACCACGCAGGGGTCCGACAGTGCCGGGAAGGTCCTGGCCTTCCCCGAGCCCAAAGGGAAGCGCCAGAAGAGGAACATCCTGGCGGTGGCCCTCACGCTGGTTGCCATCGTGGCCGGGCTCCTTGCCGTTGCGGTCTTTTCCCCTGCCTTGGCCGTACGAACCATCTCGGTGTCCGGAACGCACCTGCTGACACCTGCCCAGGTGGAGGCCGCGCTGGAACCGCTGCGCAACAGACCTCTGCCGCAGATCACCGACGAGGAGGTAGGGCGCCTCCTCGAGCCGCTGGTCCAGGTGAAGTCCGTGTCCGCAGAGGCACGTCCGCCGTCGGGCCTGGCGGTTGCCGTCCGGGAACGCGTGCCGGTGGCGCTGGTCAAACAGGGGGAGCAGTATCAGCTGGTTGACGTGGACGGCATCCAGCTGGCGTCAACAGCCGATCCCGCATCCGTCTCATTGCCAGTCATCGACGGCGGTGCCGGTACCATCGGTAAGGACCTCTTCCGGGCCACGGCCGAGGTGCTGGGCGCCTTGCCGCCGGATGTGCTGGCCAAGCTTTCCAATGCGTCGGCCCAGTCCGTGGATGCGGTGGAACTCAAGCTGGTTGACGGCCAGACCATCATCTGGGGCAACGCCGGCGAGAAGGAACTCAAGGCCAAAGTGCTGGCCGCCCTGCTCAAGGTTCCGATGGATCCGAAGAACCCGGTCAAGGTGTACGACGTAAGTGTGCCCCGGCATCCGGTGACCCGCTGACATGCTTTCTTTCCGGTATTAATCCGACACGCGGAGCCGGTTATTGAATGTGTGAACCAGAGGAAATACCGTCACAGACATGAGTTACTTGACATAACTATAACCTTCAACTCGAAGGTTAAGGTTGCAGGCATTAAGCTCTTCATCAGATTTAGCAATAAGACACGAACAAGGGACACGTAACGTGGCAGCTCCGCAGAATTACTTGGCCGTCATCAAAGTCGTCGGCATCGGCGGCGGTGGCGTGAACGCAGTCAACCGCATGATCGAGGTCGGCCTCCGAGGTGTTGAATTCATCGCCATCAACACCGACGCCCAGGCCCTGCTGATGAGCGACGCCGACGTCAAGCTTGACGTGGGACGCGAACTGACCCGTGGCTTGGGGGCGGGTGCGAATCCCGAGGTGGGCAAGCAGGCTGCCGAAGACCACGCGGACGAGATCGAGGAAGTCCTGCGCGGCGCGGACATGGTGTTCGTCACCGCCGGTGAAGGCGGCGGAACCGGCACCGGCGGCGCTCCCGTGGTCGCCCGCATCGCACGTTCCCTTGGCGCCCTGACCATCGGTGTTGTCACGCGCCCGTTCACCTTTGAAGGCCGCCGCCGTGCCGGTTCCGCCGAAGCCGGCATCGACGCGCTACGCGACGAGGTGGACACCCTCATCGTGATCCCCAACGACCGCCTCCTGTCCATCAGCGACCGCAACGTCTCGGTACTGGATGCCTTCCGTTCCGCTGACCAGGTGCTGCTCTCCGGCGTCCAAGGCATTACGGACCTCATCACCACCCCCGGCCTGATCAACCTTGACTTCGCGGACGTCAAGTCGGTTATGCAGGGCGCCGGTTCCGCGCTGATGGGTATCGGCTCCGCCCGTGGCGAAGACCGTGCCGTCAAGGCCGCCGAGCTCGCCATTGCTTCGCCGCTGCTGGAAGCTTCCATTGATGGTGCGCACGGCGTGCTGCTGTCCATCCAGGGTGGTTCAGACCTTGGCCTGTTCGAGATCAACGAAGCTGCGCGTCTGGTCCAGGAGGTGGCGCACCCGGAGGCCAACATCATCTTCGGTGCCGTCATCGACGACGCCCTCGGCGACGAAGCCCGGGTGACCGTCATTGCCGCCGGGTTCGACGACGTCAAGGCCACCTCGCCCTCGATGGACCAGTCCCAGCCCGCAGCGGCCCCGCAGCGCCCGGCGGCGCCCGCCAACGCTCCGGCGCCTGCCCAGGCACCGTCCGCAGGCAGCCACCAGGCCAGCGTCCAGCCCATCCACGCCGGCGTTGGCGCCGCAGGGCTCAGCAACTGGGGCCAGCAGCGGCCGTCTGCGGTCCCGGCCGACTCGGGCTTCGACGTCGACCTCCCCTCCGTAGTGGAGCCGGACCTCACCGGCAGCCACTCGGATGACCTGGATGTCCCCGACTTCCTGAAGTAGGCTCCGGCTTGTTCCACTGGCGCGCCCGCATCCAGCCTGGCATATCTGTCGCCTTCACTGACGTGGAGGCCGGAAACCTGGCCCTGCACGTGGGTGACGATCCCGACGAGGTAGGCCGGCGCCGCGCGGACCTGGAACGGGCCATTGGCGTCGCGCCGCAGGGCCTGCGGTTCATGAACCAGGTGCACGGCAACGCCGTGGCGGTCATGGGCCAGGACAGCCGGGCTCCCGAGGCCGACGCCATGGTCTCCCGCGGCGTCCCGCTTGCCGTGATGGTGGCGGACTGCATCCCCGTGGTGCTCGCCGGCGAGTCGCCGGACGGGCCTGTTCTGGCGGCCGTGCATGCGGGCCGTCCCGGCATTGCCAACGGGGTTATTCCGGCCGCCGTGGACAGCATGAAGGCCCTCGGCGCCGGCGGCATCCGCGCGTGGCTGGGTCCTTCCATCTGCGGCAGCTGTTACGAGGTACCTGCCGGGCTGCAGGCCGAGGTGGCCGCCGCCGTTCCGGCGTCACGAACCACCACCTCGTGGGGCACCCCCGGGCTGGACCTCCCGGCCGGCGCCCGCAGCCAACTGGCAGAGGCAGGTGTCACCGTGGAATACAGCGGGCCCTGCACCCTGGAAACGCCATCCCTCTTTTCGTACCGGCGCAACAGCGACACCGGGCGCTTCGCCGGCCTGGTGTGGTGCCATGACTGAGGCCGCCCCCGGCGGTGACGCGCGCTCCCTGGAACTGGCACAACGGCTGGCCGCCGTCCGGCAGCGCATCGCCACGGCGGCAGGCGCGGCAGGCCGCGAAGGAAACCTGCCCACCCTGATAGTGGTGACCAAGTTCCACCCCGCAGAGGACATCAAACGGCTCGCAACGCTGGGTGTCACCGATGTCGGGGAGAACCGCGACCAGGAGGCATCAGCGAAGGCACTCGAGCTGGCGGACTGTGGCCTGACCTGGCACTTTGTGGGCCAGCTGCAAAGCAAAAAGGCCAAATCCGTACTCCGGTACGCCGCCGCCGTGCACTCCGTTGACCGGCCCCAGCTCGTGGACGCGCTGGCCAAAGCCGCGCAGGCCGAGCGAGACAACACTGGGCGGGCGCCGCTGGACTGCTTCATCCAGGTCAGCCTGGAGGACGACGCCGGAGCGCACCGCGGCGGCGTGGTCCCCGAAGAAGTGCTGCCCCTTGCTGAACGGATAGCAACCTCGGCCGGCCTGGAGCTGGCAGGGGTGATGGCAGTGGCCCCACTGGGCGCCCCGCCGGAAGCCGCTTTTGAAAAACTCGCCCGGGTCTCGGCCGGGCTGGTGGCGGAGCATCCTGGCGCCATGGCGATTTCCGCCGGAATGAGCCAGGACCTGGAAGCGGCCGTCGCGTTCGGAGCGACACACCTGCGAATCGGCTCCGATATTCTCGGATCGCGTCCCGCCGTGGGGTAGCGTCGGTGCTATTGGAAGTGATGGGCGGGGGACTCCAGTGCTGTCAAGTCATTGGGCGGCCCGCTTAACGGACACGATTAGGAGTCGACCATGGCCGGCGCTCTGCGCAAGACAATGATCTATCTTGGGCTCGCCGACGGCGATGAACACTACGAGTCCGAGCAACAGACCGCACGTAAGGATGAGGACGAAACGATGGAAGCTGACCGCGAGGAGCGCCGTGCCCCTGCACCCGTCCGCGAGGTCAGCCGTGAATCGTCCTACACCCCCGAAGAGGAATACCGCGCTCCAGTGACCCCCATCAAGCGCGCGGCCTCGAGCCGCGAGGAGGCCACCGGTCTCCGCCAGATCACCACTATCCACCCGCGTTCGTACAACGATGCCAAACTCATCGGCGAGAGCTTCCGTGACGGCATCCCCGTCATCATGAACGTTACGGACATGGGTGAGGCCGACGCCAAACGCCTGGTTGATTTCTCTGCCGGCTTGGTTTTTGGCCTCCGCGGCAGCATTGAGCGGGTGACCAACAAGGTTTTCCTGCTCTCGCCGTCATACGTGGAGGTCATCGGCGATGACAAAAAGGCCAGTGAAACCCAAGCCAGCTTCTTCAACCAAAGCTGAGCAGCAGGCTGAAGCAGATGCCAGGCAGGGACACACCTGCCTGGCATCTGTGCTGAAATAGACAAGACACATCGCAAGGGACGCCGCGGTATCCACAAGGGACATGGAGATATGAAGTAAGTCATGGGAATTGTTTTCGGGCTTGTCTATCTCGCGCTTTTGTTGTTCTTTGTCGCACTGATAATTCGCCTGGTCTTCGACTGGGTCCAGATGTTTGCCCGGGAATGGCGCCCCCGCGGCGCAGCCCTGGTGGTGGCGCACACCGTGTACTCCATCACGGATCCGCCGCTGAACGGACTGCGGCGGCTGATCCCGCCGCTGCGCCTTGGCGGCATTTCCCTGGATCTGGGCTTCCTGGTCCTGTTCATTGGCGTGAGCATCGCCATGGGGATCACCAGGGGCCTCGCCTGATTTATCCGCTAGACCAGCAGTGCAGGGATGGGACCCGCCGGGAACCACGAATGTCATGCGAAGAAAAACTCGTGTTTGACACCGCAGTGTTGAATTAGAGGAACAAGACCAAATTTAGGTACCGTAGTTTTGACGGCCGGAAGGCCTACTGACTAACCAGACCAGTGAGGTGACCAGATGGCTTTGACGCCAGAAGACGTTGTCAACAAGCGCTTTCAGCCGACCAAGTTCCGCGAAGGCTACGACCAGGACGAGGTTGATGACTTCCTGGACGAGATCGTCGTCGAGCTCCGCCGCCTGAACCAGGAAAACGACGAACTTCGCAAGAAGCTCGCCGAAGCCGGTTCCAGCGTTCCGGCAAGCACCGTTGCCGCGCCCGTAGTTGAAAAGGTCCCCGCGCCCGTCAAGTCCGACAAAGACGAAGCCCGCGAGAAGGCCGAAGCGGAAGCCAAGGCGGCCGAAGAGCGCAAGAAGAAGGACGCCCAGCAGGCTGCCCCGGCAGCTGCCGCTCCGGCTGCTGCCGCGCCTGCCGCCGCTACCGCTTCAGCCGAGTCGGCTGCCGGCCTGCTCGCCATGGCCCAGCAGATGCACGACCGGCACGTCGCTGACGGACAGGCACAGAAGGACAAGATCATCGCCGAGGCGCAGATCGAAGCCAGCAGCCTGGTCAACGACGCTCAGGAGAAGTCCCGCAAGATCCTTGGTGCCCTCGAGCAGCAGCGTTCGGTGCTCGAGCGCAAGGTGGAGCAGCTGCGTGGCTTCGAGCGTGACTACCGTTCACGCCTGAAGGCTTACATCGAAGGCCAGCTGCGCGACCTTGATGCCCGCGGTTCAGTGGCTACGCCGGAAGTCAGCGAAGCCAACTAGCCTGTCAAGCACGTATTCTGAAAGCCGGTGGCTGAGGATTCCTCGGCCACCGGCTTTTGGCATTGACACCGGTTTTACGAATGAAAGCACCATGACTGACGAACTTGCCGCCGACGCCGCACGCCCTGTCCCGCCCTCGCCGCGCCCCCGCCGCGCCGTGCTGCTGTCCCTCTTTGCCGGGTTCGCAGTCTTCGCCTACGTCCTCGACCAGCTGACCAAGGTCTGGGTCACATCCAGCATGGTGGAAGGGGAGCGGATCCCCGTACTGCCGCCTGTACTGCACTGGTACTTCATCCGGAACTCGGGAGCGGCGTTCTCTATCGGGGAAAACGTCACGTGGGTGTTCTCCATCATCATGGCCGCCGTGGCCGTCGCCATCCTGTTCCAGGTCCGGAAACTCGGCTCGCTCTGGTGGGCCCTGGCGCTGGGCCTGCTGCTGGGCGGTGCGCTGGGCAACCTGACGGACCGGCTCTTTAGGGAACCGTCCTTTGGCATGGGCCACGTGGTGGACTTCATCCAACTGCCCAACTTCGCGATCTTCAACATCGCCGACTCGGCCGTAGTGTCCGCCGTCGCGATCATCTGCATCCTGACGCTGCGGGGCATTTCCATGGACGGAACCCGGCTGACGGCGGCGCGCAAGGAAAAGCCCGGCGATGCTTGAGCGCCTCGTCGTCGCCGAACAGTTTGCCGGGTCCCGTGCCGATGCGGGCATCGCCGGGCTCCTGGGGATATCGCGTTCCCTGGCGGCAACCCTGATTGCCGAGGGCCATGTCCTCAGCAAAGGAAAAGCATTGGGCAAGTCGGCCAGGCTGGTGGCCGGAGATGTCCTCCAGGTGAGCCTGCCGGAACGGCGTGACCCCCTGGAAGTGGTGGAGGAAGTTGTGGAAGGCCTGAAGATCCTGTTGGACGATGACGATTTCGTCGTCGTCGATAAACCCGTGGGTGTGGCCGCGCACCCCTCCCCGGGATGGGTGGGGCCCACTGTTGTGGGCGGCCTCGCCGGGGCCGGCTACCGCATTTCCACCTCAGGTTCCCCCGAGCGCGCCGGCATTGTCCACCGGCTCGACGTCGGCACCTCAGGGGCGATGGTCGTGGCCAAGTCCGAACGCGCTTACACCGCCCTCAAACGCGCTTTCAAGGAGCGCACCGTGGACAAGGTCTACCACGCAGTGGTGCAGGGCCTGCCCGACCCCCTGGTGGGCACCATCGACGCACCCATCGGCCGGCACCCCGGCCATGACTGGCGGTTCGCCGTCATCGAGGACGGCCGGCCGTCCGTCACGCACTATGAAGTGGTGGAAGCCTTCGGCAAGGCAAGCCTGGTGGAAGTACACCTGGAGACTGGACGCACCCATCAGATCAGGGTGCATTTCTCCGCGCTGCGCCACCCCTGCGCCGGCGACCTCACCTATGGGGCCGATCCCCGGCTCGCCGCCACCCTGGGCCTGACCCGCCAGTGGCTGCACGCCCGTGAACTCGGCTTTGAGCACCCGGTCACGGGGGAGCCCGTGCGTGTTGTCAGCGACTACCCGCAGGACCTTGCGTTTGCCCTGGAAGTGCTGGAGTCAGGGCGGGCCTGACCGGCCCCCGCCGGGCCAGCGATTAGAATAGTCCGGTGACTTCCAGCAACGACTCGTTTGTCCATCTCCACAACCACACCGAGTATTCGATGCTGGACGGCGCTGCCAGGCTTGGCGAACTGTTCGACGAAACCGAGCGGCTGGGGATGCCCGCCCTCGCCACCACCGACCACGGCTATCTCTTCGGTGCCTTCGACTTCTGGAAGAAGGCCACCGACAAGGGAATCAAGCCGATCATCGGCGTCGAAGCCTATGTGACTCCCGGAACGGCCCGCGGCGATAAAAGCAGGGTCCGCTGGGGTGAGGAGCACCAGCGCAAGGACGACATCTCCGGTGGTGGTTCCTATACCCACATGACGCTGCTCAGCTACAACAACGCGGGCATGCGGAACCTTTTCCGGGCGTCCTCCATCGCATCCCTGGACGCGGTGTTCGGCAAATGGCCGCGGCTGGACCGGGAGCTTCTGAACACCTACTCCGAGGGGCTCATCGCCACCACAGGGTGCCCGTCCGGGGAGATCCAGACCCGTCTGCGGCTGGGCCAGTACCGCGAGGCGCTGGAGGCCGCCTCCGAGTTCCGCGACATTTTCGGAGCCGAGAACTACTTCTGCGAACTGATGGACCACGGGCTGGACATCGAACGCCGCGTCACCGGGGACCTGATCCGGCTCGCCAAGGAGCTGAACCTTCCCCTCGTTGCCACCAACGACCTCCATTACACGCACGAGCACGACGCCAAGGCCCACGAGGCACTGCTGGCCATCCAGTCCGGCTCAACCCTCCTGGAACCCACGTACGACAACGGCGGTTCCCGCTTCGCCTTCTCCGGCAGCGGCTACTACCTGAAGTCGCCGCAGGAGATGCGGGAGCTGTTCCGGGACCACCCCGACGCCTGCGACAACACGCTGCTGATCGCGGAGCGTTGCGAGGTCTCCTTCAACACCGGCGCCAACTACATGCCCCGGTTCCCCTGCCCTCCGGGGGAGGACGAGACGTCCTGGCTGGTCAAGGAAGTGGCCACGGGACTCGACTACCGCTACCCCGGCGGCGTCCCGGACGAGGTCCGGGCGCAGGCGGACTACGAGCTCGGTGTCATCACCTCCATGGGTTTCCCCGGCTACTTCCTGGTGGTGGCGGACTTCATCAACTGGGCCAAGAACAACGGCATCCGGGTCGGTCCCGGCCGTGGTTCGGGTGCCGGCTCCATGGTGGCCTACGCGATGCGCATCACCGACCTGGACCCGCTGCGGCACGGACTCATCTTCGAACGGTTCCTGAACCCGGACCGTGTTTCCATGCCCGACTTCGACGTGGACTTCGATGACCGGCGCCGCTCCGAAGTGATCGACTACGTGACCCGCAAGTACGGTGACGAGCGCGTAGCCATGATCGTCACCTATGGCACCATTAAGACCAAGCAGGCGCTGAAGGATTCTTCGCGTGTGCTTGGCTACCCGTTCAGCATGGGTGAAACGCTCACCAAGGCACTTCCCCCGGCCGTGATGGCCAAGGACATCCCGCTGGCGGACATCCAGAACCCGGAGGCCAAGCGTTACGGCGAGGCCGGCGACTTCCGCCAACTGATCAGTACCGATCCGGAAGCTGCCAAGGTCTTCGAAACCGCGCTGGGCATCGAGGGGCTGAAGCGCCAGTGGGGCGTGCACGCGGCCGGCGTGATTATGTCCTCGGATCCCATCATCGACGTCATCCCCATCATGCGCCGGATCCAGGACGGCCAGGTGATCACGCAATTCGATTACCCCACCTGTGAAGGCCTTGGCCTGATCAAGATGGACTTCCTGGGCCTGCGGAACCTGACGATCATTTCCGACGCCCTGGAAAACATTAAGATGAACCGCGGCGTGGACCTGGACCTTGAGGCCTTGGAACTCGACGACGCGCCGTCCTACGAACTGCTGGCCCGCGGCGACACCCTGGGCGTCTTCCAGCTCGACGGCGGCCCCATGCGGTCCCTGCTCAAACTGATGAAGCCGGACAACTTCGAAGACATCTCGGCTGTCCTGGCGCTGTACCGGCCAGGCCCCATGGGCGCCAACGCGCACACCGACTACGCGCTGCGGAAAAACGGGATCCAGGAAGTCATCCCCATCCACCCCGAACTCAAGGAACCGCTGGCGGAAATCCTCGGCGGAACCTACGGCCTGATTGTGTACCAGGAACAGGTTATGGCCGTGGCGCAGAAGCTGGCCGGCTACTCGCTGGGCCAGGCAGACATCCTCCGCCGCGCCATGGGCAAAAAGAAGAAATCCGAACTGGACAAGCAGTTCGCCGGCTTCTCCCAGGGCATGCAGGACAACGGCTACTCCATGGAGGCCGTAAAAACCCTGTGGGACATCCTGCTGCCCTTCTCCGACTACGCCTTCAACAAAGCCCACTCGGCTGCCTACGGCGTGATCTCCTACTGGACCGCCTATCTCAAGGCGCACTATGCCCCCGAGTACATGGCCGCGCTGCTCACCTCCGTGGGTGACGACAAGGACAAGTCCGCCATCTACCTGAACGAATGCCGGCGCATGGGCATCACCGTGCTCCCGCCGGACGTCAATGAGTCCGCCCTGAACTTCACTCCGGTGGGCAACGACATCCGCTTCGGCATGGGCGCGATCCGCAACGTCGGCGTCAACGTGGTGGAGGCCATGGTGGCCGCGCGCGAGAGCGAGGGCGCGTTTACGTCCTTCAAGGACTACCTGATGAAGGTCCCGGCCGTGGTCTGCAACAAGCGGACCATCGAGTCACTGATCAAGTCGGGCGCCTTCGACTCGCTGGGCCACCACCGCCGCGCCCTGGCGATGATCCACGAAGAAGCCATCGACTCGGTCATCACGCTCAAGCGGAACGAAGCGATCGGGCAGTTCGACCTCTTTGCCGGCTTCGAGGAAGCCGAATCGGAGTCGTCGCTGAGCATCGACATCCCCGACCTGCCGGAATGGGAGAAGAAGGACAAACTCTCCTTCGAGCGGGACATGCTGGGCCTGTACGTCTCGGACCACCCCCTGCAGGGCCTCGAAGGGGTGTTGAGCCAGCACGCGGAAATGAGCATCACATCCGTCCTGGGTGAAGACGGGCCGCAGGACGGTGCGATTATCACCATCGCCGGCATGATCACCTCGCTGAGCCGGCGCATTGCGAAGGCCAGCGGAAACGCCTACGCCCGGGCGGAGGTGGAGGACCTCGGCGGTTCGATGGAAGTCATGTTCTTCGGCCAGGTTTACGGACCTATCGCCTCGGTACTGGCCGAGGACCTGATCGTGGTGGTCAAGGGGCGCCTGCAGAAGCGCGACGACGGTGCGATCACCCTCAACTGCATGGAGCTTTCCGTTCCGGACCTGAGCGAAGGCCTGGGCGGCCCGCTGGTAATCACCATGCCCACGCACAAGGCCACCGAAGCCGTGGTTACGGAGCTTGGCGATGTGCTCCGCACGCACCGGGGCAACTCCGAGGTGCGCCTGCACCTGCAGGGTGACACCCGCACGGAAATTATGGGCCTGCCGGTCCACCTCCGCGTGAACCCGAGCCCCTCACTGTTTGGCGACCTGAAGGTCCTGCTGGGCCCGGCCTGCCTGGACGCCTGACAGGGGCTGGACGCCTGAAAAGGCTGGACGCCTGAAAAGGCTGGACGACGGCGGGCGCCAAGTGCCGCCGTCGTCCGCCGGTTGGGGGAAGCTAGATTTCGTAGTCCAGCGGCACAGGCTGGCCGTACGCGCCGCCGTGGTATAGGAGCGGCGAGCCTTCCCCGCCCACCTGGCCGTCAACCACCTGTACCACCACCACTGCGTTGTTCTCGAACGAGAGGCGCATCTGCACCTCGCCGATCAGCCAGCCGGCCACGTCCTTCAGCACCGGTACGCCGTGCGGCCCCACCTCCCAGTGGTCACCCTCGAAGCGGTTGGTGCCGCGGGCAAAACGGTCGGCCAGCGCCTGGTTCTCGAGGCCGAGCATGTGGACCCCGATGTAGGTGGTGTTGGCCACGGCCGGCCAGGACCCGGAGCTGCGTGCCATGTTGAAAGTGAAGCGCGGCGGCTGCGCGGACAGGGATGCCACGGACGTGGCGGTAAACCCGAACGGGCGGTCCTGGTAGTTGACCGTGATGATGGCGACGCCGGCCGCATGGCGCCGGAACATTTCCTTGAACGTCCGTTCGAAGGGCGCCTCGTTTTCGGTCACGTCAAACTCCTGATAGTGGATGGCTGTGTGTTCTCCTTCAACTGTATGGGTCCCGCCGGGCCGGCGGGGAATCTCTTGAAGCCCCACGTCAGGGAGTTAAGCTGCCGGAACAACTGTTAAGGTTTGTTGCATGACAGATCCGACCGCGCGCGCACGCCCGCGCCTGCCCTGGGCCATGTTCGTGCTGCCGGCGGCGGCCGGCGTGCCGGCAGGGATTCTCTGGTGGCTGCTGGCACCGGGAGGCCTCAACCTCATCACCCGGGACCCCGCACTCGGCGATGGCGCCCACCCGCAGGTCTGGCTGCCCAGGGACTTGACGCTGGCCGGGCTCCTGGTCTTCGCAGGGTGCCTGCTGGCAGTGTTCCTGACGGACAAAAAGCGCCAGGATCCGCAGTTAAGCCTCCTAATGGGCCTCGCCGGCGGGCTGTGCGGCGCACTCCTGGCGTGGCAGGCGGGCGTGTTGACCGCCCGGCTGTTTGGGCCGGCCGTCGATGCCACCGCCAATGCGAGTATCGCTTTTTCGTTGCGGGCTTTGCCGGTGCTGCTGCTGTGGCCAGCCGCCACCGCGATGTCCGTTTTTGTGCTGGAGTTGATGCACCTCCTGGGCAAGAAGGACGACGGCGGCGCGGAGGGGCGCGGCACGCTGCGGCTGGGCCCGTAAAATAGTGCGGTGACCATTTCTTCGGAGTTTCCCGCCACCCCTGCCGCTGCCGCCGTGAGCTTCCGCACCGTTGACCTCCGGGGCCGGAACCTGACCCTCGCGGGGCTCCGGGCCGCCGTGCCCCGCGCCCAGGGACAGACTGTGGCCGACGCTGAAGAAAAGGTCCTCGACATCATTTCGGCTGTCCGGCAGCGTGGCTTCGATGCCCTGGCCGAGCTGGCCCTGCGCTTTGACGGCGCCGAACAGGACCACCCGCTGGTCCCGCAGGAGGCCCTCGCGGATGCCCTGGGGCAGCTGGACCCGGCCGTTCGGCGGGCGCTGGAAGAATCCATCAGCCGGGCACGCCGTTTTGCGGACGGCCAGCGTCCCCGCAACATTGACGTACAACTCGGCGACGGCGCCCTGGTCAGCCAGAACTGGGTGCCGGTGGCCAGGGTAGGTCTCTACGTTCCCGGCGGCCTGGCCGTCTACCCCTCGTCCGTGATCATGAACGTGGTGCCGGCCCTGGCCGCCGGGGTGCAGTCCATCGCCCTGGCCTCACCTCCGCAGAAGGAGTTCGGCGGGCTTCCGCACCCCACCATCCTTGCCGCCGCAGCACTGCTCGGCATTACCGAGGTGTACGCCATTGGCGGAGCGCAGGCGATCGCCGCGTTCGCCTACGGGGTGCCCTCAACGGAAGCCGGTCCTGCGCTGGAGCCCGTGGACGTGGTCACCGGACCGGGCAACATCTTCGTGGCCACCGCCAAACGCCTGGTGAAGGGCGTGGTGGGAATCGACTCCGAGGCAGGGACCACGGAGATCGCCATTTTGGCCGACTCCTCCGCCCAGCCTGCGCTGGTGGCGGCCGACCTCATCAGCCAGGCAGAGCATGATCCCAAGGCAGCATCGGTGCTGATTACCGACTCGGAGGACCTTGCCGGAGCCGTGCGCGCTGAGCTGGAGCTTCAAGCGGCGGCCACCAAGCACTCGACCCGGGTCCGCGAAGCCCTCTCCGGCCCCCAGTCAGGGGTTGTCCTGGTGGAGGATTTGGACCAGGGCATCGCAGCCTGCGACGCGTACGCTGCTGAGCACCTGGAGATCATGACCCGGGATGCAGCCGCCGTGGCCGCGAGGATCCGAAACGCCGGGGCCATTTTTGTTGGCGACTACAGTCCGGTGAGCCTGGGGGACTACTGCGCGGGGTCCAACCACGTGCTGCCCACCAGCGGTACAGCAGCCTTTTCTTCCGGACTGAACGTCACCACCTTCCTGCGCGCAATCCAGGTGGTGAACTACAGCCGTGAGGCGCTGGCGGAGGTCAGCCGGCACATCGTGAGCCTGTCCGGCGCGGAAGACCTGCCCGCGCACGGGGAAGCTGTCACGGCCCGCTTCGCTGGCCGGCCTGTCGGCGGGCCTGACGATATCTAGTACTGCCCACCACAAGATGTAGTAGTTACACGCTTGTTATTAGCGTATGCCGGGACATAGAATTGAAGGCGCAGCAGGGCCTCTGTGGGCCCCGGGACCTGCCACTTCATACTGCACGCTGCAACCTGACACTGTCACGGAGCCAAAGAAGGGACGCCATGTACTGTCCGTTCTGCCGCAACCCCGATTCCCGGGTCGTGGACAGCCGCATGGCGGACGATGGCTCGGCCATTCGCCGCCGCCGCCAGTGCCCTGAGTGCGGGCGCAGGTTCACCACTGTGGAAACCACCAGCCTGTCGGTGATCAAGCGATCCGGCGTGGGGGAGCCCTTCAGCCGGAGCAAGGTGATCAACGGCGTCCGCAAGGCCTGCCAGGGGCGGCCGGTCAGCGAAGACGATCTCGCCCTGCTGGCCCAGGAAGTCGAAGAGCAGATCCGCTCCTCCGGTGCGGCCGAAATCGACGCCCACGAGGTGGGCCTGGTGATCCTCGGGCCGCTGCAGAAGCTGGACAAAGTGGCCTATCTCCGGTTCGCCAGCGTGTACCAGGCCTTTGAATCCCTTGAAGACTTTGAAACGGCCATTGCCCTGCTCCGCCAGGAAGCCGAAGACGACGCCAAGGGCATCACCGCCAAGGGCACCAAAACCTCGGAAAAAAGCCCTCTGTAGGGCGCACCCTGATCTCCGGTGGTGGCAGCGGAGGGGAAGCCGCAGCCACCACCGGCACACACTGCATCCAAAGAATGCCCCTTCCGAACGGAAGGGGCATTCTGCTTCTACTGGACGTCCTCTATTTGGCGAGCTTGTGCTTCAGGGCGATCTCGATGGCGGCGCCCACGATGCCGGCCTCGTTGCGAAGAACCGCCGGGACGATTGGCGTGCGGAGCTTGAGGTTGGGCAGATATTCGTCGGCCCGCTTGGAGATGCCGCCGCCCACGATGAACAGTTCGGGGGAGAACAGGAACTCGACGTGGGAGAAGTAGCGCTGCAGCAGGACGCTGTATTCGTCCCAGGACAGGCCGTCGCGTTCTCGGGCCACAGCGGAGGCCTTGGTCTCGGCGTCGTGGCCGTCGATCTCCAGGTGGCCCAGTTCGGCGTTCGGCACCAGCTTGCCGTCGAAGATGAAGGCCGAGCCGATGCCGGTGCCCAGCGTGATCACCAGGACCGTGCCCGCCACCCCTGCGCCCGCGCCGTACCGTGCTTCGGCGAGCCCGGCGGCGTCGGCGTCGTTGATGACCTCTACCGGCCGGCCCAGGCGCGCGGTCAGGAGGGCATCGATGTCCGTGTTAAGCCAGCTTTTGTCAACGTTGGCGGCGGAGTGCACCACGCCGTGCTGGATGATGCCCGGGAAGGTCACACCCACGGGGGAGCCCGCGGCGGGTGCTTCCGGACGGGCGGAGAGCTCGGAAACCACCAGCGCCACGGCCTCGGCCACTGCCTCGGGGGTGGCGGGCTGCGGCGTGGGTACGCGGAACCGGTCGCCGAGGAGCTTGCCCTTCTTCAGGTCGACAATGCCGCCCTTGATTCCCGTGCCTCCGATATCGATGCCGATCAGCGGGGCTTTTTTGTGCGACTTCTCGTCCTTGTTGGCCAATGGGTTTCCGTTCGTGGCAGGGGCGGGCAGGGAAGGGGCGGCGGGCAGCCGGCCCCGGTGTTGCTAAGTCAGCGGTGGCTGCTGATCCAGCAGCGGGTGGTTGAGTCTGTCAGCGGCAGACGCAGCGGCAGCAAAGCAAGGGCCGGCCGCCGGGTGGTGCAGCCGGTCAGGGCAGGGTGAGGATTTCTGCGCCTGTATCCGTGACCAGCAGGGTGTGCTCAAACTGCGCGGTGCGCTTGCGGTCCCGGGTCACAACGGTCCAGTCATCGGCCCACATCTCCCACTCCACTGTTCCCAGGGTGAGCATCGGTTCAATGGTGAACACCATGCCGGCCTCAATCACCGTGTTGTAGGCGGGGGCGGCATCGTAGTGCGGGATGATCAGCCCGGTGTGGAACGCTTCGCCAACGCCGTGCCCGGTGAAGTCCCGGACCACGCCGTAGCCGAACCGCTTGGCGTAGGACTGGATGGCGCGCCCGATCACGTTGATTTCGCGGCCGGGCGCAACGGCCTTGATGGCCCGGTTCAGGGATTCCTGCGTCCGTTCCACCAGGAGTCGTGATTCCTCGTCAACATCGCCCACGGTGAAGGTGTAGTTGGTGTCGCCGTGGACGCCGCCGATGTAGGCCGTGATGTCGATATTGATGATGTCGCCGTCCTGGACCACCGTTGTATCCGGGATCCCGTGGCAAATGACCTCGTTCAACGACGAGCACAAGGACTTGGGGAACCCCCGGTACCCCAGCGTGGAGGGGTAGGCGTGGTGGTCAAGGAGGAATTCGTGGCCCACCTTGTCCAGCTGGTCCGTGGTGACGCCGGGCTCGATGTGTTTGCCCACCTCGACGATGGCCTGCGCGGCGATCCTGGCGGCAACGCGGATCTTCTCGATCGTTTCGGCGGATTTGACCTCCGAGCCGGTGAACTTGGCAGGTGCCGGCTTGCCGACATACTCCGGACGGGGGATGGACGCCGGTACTGGACGCTGCGGACCAACGGTTCCCTGGGTGAGGGTGCCGATGGGTGCAGTGGAGGCAAGGGAAGGCATAGATTGATCATATAAGGCACCACAGAAGGCCTAACAACCGGGAGCCGCGTCTGTGCCGCGTAAGAGTTTAAGTTACGCGCGTCACGCCGCAGCTTCCCGGCCGGCGGAACGGGGAACAGCGATGACTGAGTACTGGTACAACATCAAGACCCACGAGGTTGAGGAGGACCGGCTGTCGGACTGGAGCCAGCTGATCGGCCCGTACAAGACCAGGAAAGAGGCTGAGCACGCCCTGGAAAAGGTCCGCGCGCGCAATGAGGCGTGGGAAAAGCAGGACGACGACGACTGACGGCCGGGTGCCGGCTTCTCTCGGCCGGCTGGTTGTTCAGAAAGTGTGCTCCGGGCCCGGGAACTGGCCTGACCGGACATCCTCACCGTAGGCTGCGGCGGCGTCAAGAAGCGTGGTGCGAAGGTCCGCGTACTGTTTGACGAACTTGGCCATCCTGCCGCCGCGCAGGCCCGCCATGTCCTGCCACACGAGGACCTGGCCGGTGGTTTCCTTGCCGGCGCCGATGCCGACGGTGGGAACGCTGACGGCCGCGTCCACCGCGGCCGCTGTCTCCGCGGGGACCATTTCCATCAGCACGCTGAAGGCGCCCGCCTCAGCCAGCGCGACGGCGTCGTCAATCAACCTTTGGGCATCGTCGCCGCGGCCCTGGACGCGGTACCCGCCCAGCGCGTGCTCGCTCTGCGGGGTGAAACCGATGTGGGCCATCACGGGGATTCCGGCCTGAACCATTGCCCGGACAGTGGGAGCGTAGTACTTCCCGCCCTCGATCTTGACCGCGTGCGCCAGGCCCTCCTTCAGGAACCTCACACCCGCGGCCACCGCCTGCTCAGGCGAGACCTCGTAGCTGCCGAACGGCAGGTCGGCCACCACAAGTGCGCGCTTGGCGGAACGTGCCACGGCCCGGCACAGCGGAAGCAGTTCGTCCACGGTGACCGGAAGGCTGGTTTCGTTGCCGTAGACATTGTTGGAGGCCGAGTCTCCCACCAGGAGCACCTCGATGCCGGCGGCGTCGAAGATTTCTGCGGTGTACTGCTCGTAGGCAGTCAGCATCGCGAACTTGGTGCCGTCATCCTTGGCCTGCTGGAGGTGGTGGACGCGGACTTTTGCGGGCTTTCGGCCGGAGCCGGCCGGGGCGCCCTGCCCGGGCCCGTTGCCGTACGGGGCGGGAACGTCGGCGGGCACGCTTGAGTCGGAGCTGTTGCTTGTGGCCATGGCATGAGCGTAGTGCCGTATCCACAGTCCTAGCCAGCGGCGGCGACTTCCTTCCGGGTGATTCGCGTCATATGAACGGGGGCGGGGCGGCACGGACCCGGCGCTGCGGCTGGTGCCCTTCACCGCCCCGGAGTGTTAATGCTGTGTTACACGGCCTGCGGGCTCCAACATCGCCGCCAATTGCTTAGTACAGTGTTGGTGAACTGCTTTCCGGCTTCCTCCTCTACGGACCGGGGCATGGACGTTGACCGACAGAAGAGGCCATCATGGACCGCCAGCAAGAGTTTGTCCTGCGCACAATCGAAGAGCGCGACGTACGTTTCGTGCGCCTGTGGTTCACCGACGTCGTGGGTTCACTCAAGTCCGTGGCCCTGGCGCCCGCCGAAGTTGAGGGCGCCTTCGAGGAAGGCCTGGGCTTCGATGGTTCAGCCATTGAGGGCCTCGCCCGCGTCTTTGAATCCGACATGCTGGCGCAGCCGGACCCGTCGACCTTCCAGATCCTGCCGTGGCGCGGCGAAACCGAGCAGACCTCCCGCATGTTCTGCGACATTCTCACTCCGGACGGGGAGCCCTCGGCCGCAGATCCGCGCAACGTCCTCAAGCGCACCCTCGCCAAAGCTGCGGATATGGGCTTCACCTGCTACACCCACCCGGAGATCGAGTTTTACCTCCTCAAGTCCCAGGAACCGGGCCCGGACGGCGCTCCGGTCCCCGTGGACGAGGGCGGCTATTTTGACCACGTGCCCGGCGGCGTAGCGCAGGATTTCCGCCGGACCGCTGTGACCATGCTGGAATCGGTGGGAATCTCGGTGGAGTTCAGCCACCACGAGGCCGGGCCCGGCCAGAACGAGATTGACCTCCGGTACGCCGATGCGCTGCAGACAGCGGACAACATCATGACGTTCCGTACCGTCATCAAGGAAGTGGCGCTCCAGCAGGGGACTTACGCCACGTTCATGCCCAAGCCGTTCACCGCACACCCCGGCTCCGGCATGCACACCCACTTCTCCCTCTTTGAAGGGGACACCAACGCCTTCTACGAAGCCGGCGCCGAGTTCCAGCTGTCCAAGACTGCCCGCCAGTTCATTGCCGGCATCCTCAAGCACGCGCCCGAGTTCACGGCCGTCACCAACCAGTTCGTGAACTCCTACAAGCGACTCTGGGGCGGCGGCGAGGCTCCGAGCTACCTGAGCTGGGGGCACAACAACCGCTCCGCGCTGGTCCGCGTCCCGCTGTACAAGCCGGGCAAGGGCCAGTCCGCCCGGATTGAGTACCGCGGCATCGATTCGGCCGCCAACCCGTACCTCGCCTACGCTGTCCTGCTGGGCGCCGGGCTCAAGGGCATCGAAGAGGGCTATGACCTGCCTGCGGCGGCCGAGGACGACGTCTGGTCGCTGAGTTCGGCCGAGCGCCGTGCCATGGGCCACGATCCCCTCCCCGCGAGCCTGCATGACGCCATCCGCTCCATGGAGGATTCCGAACTGATGCCGCAGATCCTGGGCGAGCAGGTCTTCGAACACTTCCTGCGCAACAAGCGCGCCGAGTGGCAGGACTACCGCCTTCAGGTAACGCCCTACGAGCTGCAGCGCAACCTGGGCATTCTCTAGGGAGTGGTGGTGAGCCTCGCACGGCGCCTGATTTCCGCCGGTTTCAGCGATCTCGAAAAGGGCGCGCGGTTCCTGGCTGCCCGCGAGCTCGAGGGACTGGACGAAGACAGGCTCTTTGCAGGGCTCCAAATGGCGGCCAGCCCGGACACTGCCCTGCAGTCCCTGGTCCGCCTGATCGAAAAGCATCCGGCCCTGCGGGAGCTGGCGGACGCCGACCCCGAGACCAGCGAACCGCTCTACCGTGTCCTGGGAGCATCGGAGGCGCTGGGGGAGTTCCTCATCCGCCACCCCGAACACCTGTCCGCCTTTGAGGTGCGGCCCAGCCCGGAGCCAATGCCGGCAGATCCGCGGGAGCTGCGCGCTTCACTGCTGCAGTCCGTCGGCGCCGATCCGCGCGCCGCCCGGCCCGTCGCCGCAGCCACAGGGACGGACGCCTACGCAGCCCTGCGCACGGCTTACCGCAGGGGAATCGTGGACCTGGCGGTCAAGGACCTGTGCGCTGCGGACCCCCTGGACTTTATGCCGGCCGTGGGCGGGGAGCTCGCCGACCTGGCGGGCGCCGCCATCGAGGCTGCCCTCGCCGTCTCGCGCGCCGAGGCAGCCAGCCAGTTCGGCGCCGGGGACGTGGCCGACGTCGGCCTGGCCGTTATTGGCATGGGCAAATGCGGAGCCCGCGAGCTGAACTACATTTCCGACGTCGATGTCATCTATGTGGTGGACCCTGGCGGCCTGGACGACGCGCGGGCCGCCACCATCGGCACCGCGCTGGCCAGCGGAATCTCCCGGGCCATCTCATCGGTAGCCCGGGAACCCGGGCTCTGGGAGGTGGACGCGAACCTCCGGCCTGAGGGCAAGTCCGGGCCGCTGGTCCGCACCCTCGCCTCCCACCAGACGTACTACGCGCGCTGGGCCCAGAGCTGGGAGTTCCAGGCGCTGCTGAAGGCCCGTACCATCGCCGGTGACGCAGCCCTCGGCAGGCTGTACGAGGAAGCCATCACTCCGCTGATCTGGAGCTCGGCCAGCCGTGACGGGTTTGTTGAATCCGTCCAGGCCATGCGCCGGCGCGTCACCGAACACATTCCGCCCGCGGAGGAGCAGCGGCAGATCAAGCTGGGCCGCGGGGGACTGCGCGACGTCGAATTCACCGTCCAGCTGCTGCAGCTGGTGCACGGAAAATCCGACGAATCGCTCCGCCGGCGCGACACCACGTCGGCGATAGCCGCCTTGTCCGCCGGCGGCTACATCGGGCGGGCCGATGCGGCGGCTTTCGACAACGCCTACCGGTACCTGCGGCTCCTGGAGCACCGCATCCAGCTCTTCCAGCTGCGCAGGACCCACCTCATGCCCGTGGGTGAACCAGCGCTGCGGGCGCTGGCCAAGGGAGTGCTGGGCCCGTTTTCGAATGAACGCCCGCACGCGGACGCCCTGCTGGCCGCATGGCAGAAGACCAAGCGCTCAGTGCGTGAGCTGCATGAACGGATCTTTTACCGGCCCCTGCTCAACACGGCAGCCAAGCTCAGCACGGAGGACGCCAAGCTGACGCCCGAAGCCGCCCAGGGCCGGCTCGCCGCCCTCGGCTACCGGGATCCGCAAGGGGCCATGCGCCACATCGAGGCCCTCACCGCCGGTGTCAGCCGCAGGGCCGCGCTGCAGCGTCAGCTGCTGCCCATCCTGCTGGACTGGCTGGCCGATGGGGTGGATCCCGACGCCGGACTCCTTGCCTTCCGCCGCGTCAGCGAAGCCCTCGGTACCACGCACTGGTACCTGGGCATGCTCCGGGACTCCAAAGCGGCGGCAGAACGCTTATGCCACGTGCTCTCCAACTCGCGGCTGATCGCGGACCTGCTGGAAGTCTCCCCGGAATCCGTGGCGTGGCTCGGCCATGACAAGGACCTGGTGCCGGCCAGCTTCGAGGGTCAGTGGCAGGAGATCACCTCCAAGATGTCCCGCCACGCGGATCCCGAAAGCGCCATGCGGCTGATCCGGCTGATCCGGCGGCGCGAGACCCTGCGGATCGCCATCGCCGACTCCGCGGGACTGCTGGACCAGGACAAGGTGGGGGCGGCATTGGCGGACACCGACCGGGCAGCCGTCCTGGGTGCGCTGCGCGTGGCCGAAGGAATCGTGTCGGCCAACGGCCCGTTGAAGACCGCTGTCCTGGTGGTTGCCATGGGCCGGCAGGGCGGCCGCGAAATCGGCTACGGATCCGACGCCGACGTAATCTACGTCCACCGCTCGCTCCCGGGATTCTCCGAGGGTGAAGCGCAGGAGCAGGCGTCGCGCATTGTTGCCAAGGTCTCCAGCCTCCTCACCCAGCCGCTGAAGCCGGCCATCATGGCCGAACGGGTCCTGCAGGTGGATGCGGACCTGCGGCCCGAGGGTAAAAACGGGGCGATGGTGCGCTCCCTGGATTCCTACGCCGAGTACTACCGGCGCTGGTCGCTCGCCTGGGAGGCGCAGGCACTGCTGCGGGCCCGGCCCGTCGCCGGGGACGACACCCTGGCTGCGGACTTCGTGGAACTCATCGACCCCATCCGCTACCCGGAATCTGTGTCCGAGCAGGATGTGCGCGAAATCAGGCGGATCAAAGCCCGGGTGGAGTCCGAACGCCTGCCCCGTGGCGCGGATCCTGCCCGGCACCTCAAGCTGGGCCGCGGCGGCCTCAGCGATGTCGAGTGGCTGGTCCAGCTGCTGCAGCTCCAGCACGCGGGCAAACACCCGGAGCTGCGGACCACCTCCACAATCGGGGCGCTCGAGGCCGCGACCCAACTGGGCCTGCTCGTGCGGGACGACGCGGACCTCCTTGCTGCGGCCTGGCGGCTGGCCAGCCGGATCAGGTCTGCCAACGTCATCTGGAGCGGCAAGGCCTCAGACCTGCTCCCGTCCTCGCGGCGCGACCTGGAGGCCGTGGCACGCTGGTGCGGCTATGAACCGGGCCAGGCCGCGGCACTGGAAGAGGACTACCTGCGGGTCAGCCGCCGGGCCCGCGCGGTCTTTGAACGGATTTTCTACGGCCAGTAGCCGGTCGCATGTCCCGGCAGGGCCGGGGGAGTGGTGCCATCAGTCAGTGCCCGGTGCTAGGTTGGGCCGATGGCTACCCAACTCTTCCTTAACCTGCCCGTCCAGGACCTGAAACGCTCGGTCGACTTCTTTGCCGCCCTGGGCTTCACCTTCAACCCTGACTTCACGGACGAGAATGCCACATGCATGGTCGTTAACGAGAACGCCTATGTGATGCTCCTGGTGGAGGCGTTCTTCAAAACGTTCACCGCCAAGGAAATCGCCGGCACCAAAGGTACGACGGAGGCGATCATCGCCTACTCCGTGGACAGCAGGGAAGCCGTGGACGAGGCAGTACGGACTGCGCTGGCAAACGGCGGCTCCGCGTCCCAGGACCCCCAGGACTACGGCTTTATGTACAACCACAGCTTCCAGGACCCGGACGGACACCTGTGGGAGGTCCTCTGGATGGACCCGGCAGGTCCGCCGGCCGAATCCGCGGACGAAGGTTCCACCGGCCCGCAGTCCTGAACGGCCAGGGCCTGGGTGTCTGGCTCATCCCACTCAAGGACCTTGACGACGATGCCCGCGCCATCCAGCTGGAGGCAGTGGCCGGACTTGAACTTGGGCCGGGGCAGGACAAGTTTGTTGGCGATCCGCTGCGGATGGTCCTGGCCGGGCTGGCTGAGGAGTCGCGCCGTCCCTACGTGATTGAATCCAATGGCCAGGCCCTGGGGGTACTCACGCTGCAGGCGGGGGCGGCCCGGCTTGCCGGATGGCCGGACGACGACTCGGCCTGGCTGCTGCGCGGTTTCCTCATCGACAGGCGCCAGCAGGGCAAAGGCTATGGTCCGCTCGCTGCTGCCGCCGCCGTGGCGGCCGCGGAAAAGCTGAGCCGCCGGCACGGGACCGGGGAGGCCGGCGTCGTCCTCTCCGTCAATGAAGCCAATCCCGGAGGCCTGGCCGCCTACCGTCGCGCCGGGTTCGAAGACCGGGGACAATACGTGGGCGGGGCGGCAGGCCCCCAGCGGACGATGTTCCGGGGGTTTGCTGCGGGTGACCCGCCGTAACCATATGGCGCGGCGTTGCACTCGGTCGCGGATTGGCAGATCATGTGGATTGGCGGTGTTCTTCAAACCTTGTTGGGGGGAAGGCTACTTTAGTCTTCGTCTCGAGGAACATCCGCCAGGGGGTCCGGCTCCCGGTCTCAGCACGTCTGGAGCCGGATTCCCACCTTCCGCAGCGGATTGACGGGGGCCAATAACTCCCGGCCATCCAGGCACTTCCGCACTCCGCTTCCGGCCCTTATGCTGAGGACTACAAATCGTCCTTTGGGGTAACTATGAAGCGGATCAGGATCGCCCTTCCGGCCCTTGCGCTGGTGCTCGCAGCATGTTCAGCGCCGGCACCCGTGCAAGACGCCCCGACGGCCGGAGCGGCGGGCACAAAGTCCGATTCACCGCCGGGCACGGCAACACCGGCTGCCGTGCCCGGAGGTCGGTACAAGCTCACAACAGCGTCGGGTGCCGATATTGCTTTCACGCTGCCGACACCCGCGACGGACCCTGCTGTGGCGGCAATCGAGGCCTACAGGGTCAAAGTCGGTGCGGAGCCCGTTTCATATCTCGTGGCGGACGTGGACAACCGCAAAGGTACGCTACCCGTCAATATGTACATGGTGAGCGCCTTCAGTGAAGACGGGCGCCAGTTCACGTTTTCCAGTGTTGCCGATGCCATCCACGGCTGGGCGCCCACGTACAGCTACGACTACAAGTGGTCCATGGATGGCCGGACCTTGGATGCGGCTGAAGGCGAGGGGCTGAAGGGTGAAGCGGATGCGCTGTACAACGCGGACACAAGCAACGCGGACGTAGCGGAGCGCACCACTATTATCCTCGCTTCTTCCGAGGCCGGACTGCCAACTGCGTTCGCCAAGGTCGCCGTGCAGCCATCAACTCTGGGCAATGAAGAACTGGCAGAGCCGGCGGGTTGACGCCGCGCAACCCAGGGCCGCTCTTAATCATGCGTTGAATTGGGCAGCCGCTTTATGCAGCAGAAAGGCCGGCCTCAAAGGGTTAACTTTTGAGGCCGGCCTTTCCGTATGAAGATTTGCGGACTGCCCGCGGATCATGCCCGCTTTCGCCGCATGATCCGACTAGACGCCGTAGTAGAGCTCGAACTCGTAGGGGTTCGGGCGCAGCGACAGCGGGCGGATCTCGTTCTCGTACTTGTACTCGATCCAGGTGTCGATCAGGTCCTGGGTGAAGACGCCGCCGGCCTGCAGGAACTCGTTGTCCTCGGCCAGGGCCTCCAGGGCTTCCTCAAGCGTGCCCGGAGCCTTGGGGATGTCCTTGGCTTCTTCTGCGGGGAGCTCGTAGAGGTCCTTGTCGATCGGTGCCGGCGGTTCGATGCGGTTGCGGATGCCGTCGATGCCGGCCATCAGCTGGGCAGCGAAGGCCAGGTACGGGTTGGAGGAGGGGTCCGGTGCGCGGAACTCGATGCGCTTGGCCTTGGGGTTGGTGCCCGTGATGGGGATACGGATACCGGCGGAGCGGTTGCCCTGCGAGTAGACCATGTTAACCGGGGCTTCGAAGCCCTTGACCAGGCGGCGGTAGGAGTTCACCGTCGGGTTGGTGAAGGCGAGGACGGCGTCGGCGTGCTTGAGCAGGCCACCGATGTACCAGCGGGCGGTGTCGGACAGGCCGGCGTAGCCCTTCTCGTCGTAGAACAGCGGGTCGCCGTTGCTCCACAGCGACTGGTGGCAGTGCATGCCCGAGCCGTTGTCGCCAAAGACCGGCTTCGGCATGAAGGTGACGGACTTGCCCCAGGCATCTGCGGTGTTCTTGATGACGTACTTGAACTTCTGCAGGTCATCGGCAGCGTGCGTCAGGGTGGTGAACTTGTAGTTGATCTCGGCCTGGCCGGCGGATCCAACTTCGTGGTGGCTGCGCTCGACCTCGAGGCCGGCTTCGTCCAGGGCAACACACATGGCGTCGCGCAGGTCAGCCTGCTTGTCAGTGGGGGAAACCGGGAAGTAACCGCCCTTGACGGGGGTCTTGTAGCCGAGGTTTCCGCCCTCTTCCTCGCGGCCGGTGTTCCAGTGCGCTTCCTCGGAATCGATCTTGTAGAAGCTGCCCTGCGGTGAGGACTGGTACTGGACGTTGTCGAACACGAAGAACTCTGCTTCGGGAGCGAAGAATGCGGTGTCTGCGATGCCGGTGGAGGCAAGGTACGCTTCGGCCTTCTCAGCCACGCCACGGGGGTCGCGGTGGTACGGGTCGCCCGTGCGGGGGTTGACGATGGAGAAGTTCAGCGCAAGGGTCTTTTCCATGCGGAAGGTGTCCAGGAACGCGGTGGTGACGTCCGGGATCAGCTGCATGTCGGACTCGGCGATGCCTTGGAAGCCGCGGATGGAGGATCCGTCGAAGAGCTGGCCGTTGATGAAGAAGTCAGCGTCAACGCTCTTTGCCGGCACGTTGAAGTGCTGCTGGACACCCGGGAGATCGGTGAAGCGGATATCGACGAACTTAATATCTTCGTCCTTGATGAACTTGAGGACTTCGTCCGCAGTCTTGAACATCTATGCTCCTAACGCATATGTAAATATCTGGCGTGACAGCCATCTGATCCAACGCAATCCAAAGGCAGGGAGACCAATGGGTTTCCCTGCTGATGTGCACCCTGCCGGGGGATTCGCTTGAAACTGCTAACAGCCTATGGATGGGGCATTTCCCGTCCGTGTCCGCATTGTTTCGGGCAGGTTACAGAATGCCCTGTTATGGCAACGCTATCTGCCGTCCACACTGTGGTCTAACCGCTTCCACACTGTGGGCGGGTGAACCCGGCTAAACTTGGACGGTGGTAGATCGCAAAGACCTCGGTTCCTGGCTCACCGGCCCCGACACCTCCGGCATTTCCAAATATCCGGGTGAGCGCCTTGGACTGCCCGAGGCCGGGCCCGGTTCCATCGCCCGGGCAGGCCGCCGGATCCTTGCCATCATGATCGACTGGGGCATCGCGCTGCTGATCAGCAACTTCGCGTTCGGCGGCGACGCCTGGGCAACGCTGGCGGTCTTCGCCGTCGAGCAGATCCTCCTGGTGGGCACGCTCGGCTACAGCATCGGCCACCGTGTCACGGGCATTCATGTGGTGCGGGCCGGGGGCGGAGCGCCGGGACCGCTGGCGGCCCTCGTGAGGTCGCTGTTGCTCTGCCTGGTGGTCCCCGCCGTCATTTTCGACCCGGACCATCGAGGCCTCCACGACAAGGCGATGGATACGCTGCTGCTGCGCCGGTAGGAACCCGTGCTTCAGACCCGGCTGGTTTCCTGGGCAGCTGCGGCCTCGGATGCGGCGGCGGGAAGGTGTCCCCGCTTGCCGGCCCAGCGCTCGAACCAGAGCGTGGCAAAGGGGAAGACGGCGGAAATTCCGGCGAAGACCGCCACCACGAAGGGCCAGCGCTGGAGCCGCCAGAGCGCCAGCACTGTGATTCCGTAGCCAACGAACAAAGCTCCGTGGACGGGCCCGGCCACCTGGACGCCAATTTCCGTGGTGCCCGCAATCCACTTGAAATACATGCCGGCCAGGAGCGCCGCCCAGCTGAAGGCTTCAGCGACGGCGAGAATCCGGAAGGCCCGGAGCACCAGGGCTTTAACGGCGCCCACGGGCTGGACGGGGGTTGGATTGTCCTCGCCCGTCCGGTCCCCGTTGACTTGATGAACGTCCGTCTGGTCCTGCGTCAGGTTGTTGTGGTTCACGCTGTCCTGTCCTCCTGGCGGTGTTGGTGCACTAAAAAGCCCCGGTACCGGCAGGTAGCCGGATACCGGGGCGCTTGGCCTAGCGTCCGCGGTTGGGGCGGGCTTTGTAGGGGTCGATGCCTTTGGGAATGGGGAGCCGGTTGCCCAGCGAAGCGATCCGCTTGGACACGGCATTGACCTCGAGCTTGGTCAGTTCGTTCTTCAGCTTGCCCATCTTCTTGGCCACCTGGCTGATGGGCACCTGGCCCTCGCCGCGCCCGCTTTCAATCACGTGGACGGTGACGTTGGGCAGGATACGTGCGAGCCGCTTGCGTTCTGCGTCCAGCAGCGGCTTGACGCGGTGGCTGGGTCCTTCGCTGACAAGCACGATGCCGGGACGGCCGATGGCGCGGAATACGGCGTCCTGCGTGCGGGGGTTGACGGCAACGGGCTGTTCCTCGGTGACCCAGCCCCGGCGGAGCGTCCCCAAGGCAGCGCCGGAGGCGCCCGGCTGGTTTTCGATCTGGGCGAAGGCGGCGCGCTCGGCACGGCGCGACAGGATCAGCGTGGCACCCAGCAGGCCCAGCGGGATGCCGATGATCAGGCCAGTGATCCAGTTCTCCAGCCAGAATCCCACCAGGAAGCTGACAGCCACGACACCGAGGAAGACCAGCAGCATCAGCCATGGGACCATGGGGTCATGACGGCGGGTCATGTTAAAGACTTCGCCGATCTGCTTGAGCCGGTTGGGCTTCTTGACCTTCGCTTCTTTCGGCTTGCGGGAGAAGATGCCACGCTTCGGCTCGCCGGAGGCAGCCGGAGTGGAGTTGCTGGAATCAGGGGATTTCGCCATAGTGCCTCAATTCTACGTGACCAAAGCCGAAGGGCCGGCACCGGAGTTCTCCGGTACCGGCCCTTCGGGGGACAGCCTTTTTGGCGTCAGGGGTGTTTGCGTCAGGAATGAGCGGCGAGCAGTGAGCTGGCTTCCTGGCGGGTGCTGCCGGAGGACTCGATGTGGGCGAGTTCGGCGGGGATCTCCCAGCCTTTCTTCCGCATGGCGGTGGCCCAGAGCCGGCCGGCGCGGTAGGAGGAACGGACCAGCGGGCCGGACATCACCCCGAGGAAGCCGATCTCGTCCGCTTCCTGCTGCAGGTCCACGAATTCCTGCGGCTTGACCCACCGGTCCACCGGCAGGTGCCGTTCACTCGGGCGCAGGTACTGGGTGATGGTGATCAGGTCGCACCCGGCCTCGTGCAGGTCTTTGAGCGCCTCGGAGATCTCTTCGCGGGTTTCGCCCATGCCCAGGATCAGGTTGGACTTGGTCACCATGCCCAGGTTCCGGCCCTGCGTGATTACATCAAGGGACCGTTCGTAGCGGAACGCCGGCCGGATCCGCTTGAAAATCCTCGGCACCGTCTCCACGTTGTGGGCGAACACCTCGGGCTTGGAATCGCAGATCGCGGCGATGTGTTCGGGTTTGCCGGAGAAGTCCGGGATCAGCAGCTCCACCCCGGTGCCGGGGTTCAGTTCGTGGATCTTGCGGACCGTCTCTGCGTACAGCCACACACCCTCGTCCTCGAGGTCGTCCCTGGCCACGCCGGTGACGGTGGCGTAGCGCAGCTGCATGGCCTGCACGGACCTGGCCACCTTGGTGGGTTCGAACCGGTCCACCGGGGAGGGTTTGCCGGTATCGATCTGGCAGAAATCACAGCGCCGGGTGCATTCGGACCCGCCGATCAGGAAGGTGGCTTCCTTGTCCTCCCAGCATTCAAAGATGTTGGGGCAGCCGGCCTCCTCACACACGGTGTGCAGGCCTTCCTTCTTCACCAGGTTCTTCAACCCGACGAATTCGGGGCCCATCTGGACCTTGGCCTTGATCCAGTCCGGCTTGCGCTCCACCGGGACAGCCGAGTTGCGCTGTTCAACGCGCAAAAGCTTCCGGCCTTCAGGTGCCAATGTCACAGTAGAGCTCCTTCGGGGGTAGCGACCAGGGCGTCTTCATTCTTGCGCAGTTCTTCGGTGATCCGGGAAACGAGGTCCGCCGGGGCAACGTCATAACCGGTTTCCTGGGCGATGGTGGTCACGCCGGCATCTGTGATGCCGCAGGCGATGATCTGGGAATAAGGGGAGAGATCGTTGTTGCAGTTGATGGCAAAGCCGTGCATGGTGACACCCTCGTGCACCCGGATGCCGATGGCAGCGATCTTCCTGTCCGGGCCTTTTTCGTCCGCCGTGAGCCATACTCCGGCACGGCCTTTGATCCGGACGGCCTGGATGCCGTAGTCGGCGAGGACGGTGATGATCACGGATTCGAGGCGTTCCACATAGTCCCGGATGCCCGCGCGGTTCTTCAGCTTGATGATGGGGTACCCCACCAGCTGGCCCGGGCCGTGCCAGGTGAGCTTGCCGCCGCGGTCCACTGGGACCACGGGAGTGCCGTCGAAAGGCCGTTCGTGGTCCTCGGTCCGTTTACCGGCCGTGTAGACAGGGGCGTGTTCCAGGAGAAGGACAGTGCTTGGCGCCTTGTCGGCGACGACGTTGTCATGGAGTTCGCTCTGAATGGCCCAACCGCGGGTGTAGTCCACAAAGTCCGGAGCAAGACCCAGCTGTGAAAACTCAAGAGTCATGGCATCCAGCTTAGACCTTGGGCGGCTGCACACCCGGTTTAGTGCTGAAGCTCACCCCGGGCTGTGAGCCAGCCCCTTGAGCCGCGGAAACTCCTGGGGCGGGCCGGGACCAGTGCCTGTGGATAACTTCTGCACGCTGTTGCGGATTCGGCTAGACATAGGTCATGGAAGAATTGCAGCGCCCAAGGGTCCCCGGCTACGCCGTGGGGCGGTTGCTCGGCCAGGGGGGCAGCTCCTCGGTCTGGCTGGTCAAGGAGGAACGGACCGGCCGGGAGTTTGCCCTGAAGTGCTTCCGCCGGGCCGCGCGGAGGGCAGCACGCGGGGAAGCAATGACGGAAGAGGGCATCCGCCGCGAGATCCGCATCTTGTCCGTCCTGGACCATCCCCACCTCATCAAGGCCCAAAGCGCCGTGACCCTGGAAGACGGGGCTGACGGTAACACCGCCCTGCTCATGGACTACGCGCCCGCCGGTTCGCTCGGTGACCTGGTGGCGGCCAGGGGCAGGCTCAGCGTCGGTGAGACAGTGACAGTATTGACTCCCGTCGCCCAGGTGCTCGGATACCTGCACAGCAAGGGGTTCACACATGCTGATGTCTCGCCGGGCAACGTCCTGTTTACCTTTCAGGGGAAGCCGATGCTGTCCGACGTCGGCATCGCTCGGATGCTTGGCGATCCTGCTTCCGCCCCGGGGCGGGGCACACCCGGTTTTATGGACCCGGCGCCGGTGGACGCCGTCCGGGCTGGCCTTCAACCCGAATGCGACGTCTATTCAGCGGCCGCCCTGGGCTGGTTCTGCCTCACCGGGACACCGCCGGAACGATCGGCGGACCGTCCGCCGCTGACCCTCCTGATTCCCGAGGTCCCCCGGGAGCTCGCCGCTGCCTTGGAGTCCGGGCTCAACGAAGACCGGCGGCTCCGGCCGACGGCAGCAGCCCTGGGGACGGCCGTATACCGGAGCGCATCACCGTTGCCCCTTGACCTCGCGCCCGCGGTCCACCACACGGTCCTCCCTGAGCTGGTGACGCGCCTGCACGCGGCCGCACCGCCCAGCGGGCTCCGCGAAAGGCTCGATGGCCTGCACAGGCGCCTGACGACGTCGAAATGGTCCGGCTTGTTCGCCGGCCCGCTGACGGAGCGATTCCCGACGTCGAACCGCGGCTTGCCCGCAGCGGACGGCGCTGCGGCGGACGACGATTCGATGGACCAGGCCAAGGGGGAGCGGGCATCGGCGAATCAGGCCCCGCCGGAACGAGCTATGGGGGAACAGGCCAAGGAGGACGACGCCATGGCGGACCGGCCCACGGAAGACAGGCCCATGGCGGACCGGGCCATGGGGGACCGGGCCGCGGGGGACCAGCGGAAGGGCCGGCACAGCCAGCGGGAACGCGGCGGGCCGGTGCGGCGTCGGGCTTCTGCCGCCGCGGCCATCGCCATAGCCGCCGCTGCAGCCGCCTGCTGGCTCTCCGGAGCGGTAGTTACAGCGGCAGGACCCGGTTTCCCGCCCGCCAGCCAAAGTCCCGGAACCGGAGCTGCCGGCGCGGAACCGCATCCTGTAGAGGAACGACAGCAACCAGATCCGGCCGATGCCGCACGGCAGCAGGCAGGATCACCTGATCCCGGCGTGGCCCTCCAGGGCCTGTCAACACTGAGGTCACTGGCTTTCAGTTCAGGGCGGCTGGAACTGCTGGAAGAGGTGAACCATCCCGGGTCCGGTGCGGCGGCCGCAGACCAGCAAATCCGTGAGCGCTTGAAGTTATCGGGTCACACCCTGGCCGGATTTTCCAGCACCCTGTCGCACCTGGCAGCGGAGGAGGGTGGAACAGCAGCCCGCACCGTGGTTGCGGTGACGTCCTCCTCATCCGCCTACGAGGAGAAGGACGCCCGGGGTGCTGTGGTTGCAACGGGCAACGCCGGCGCGGAACAGCGGCTCCGGGTGGTCCTCGTGTCAGTTGACGGCAAGTGGCTGGTCAGCGAAATCCTTCCCGGCGCTTGACCTGTCCGGTGGCCCCGGACCGGGTGCCCCCTACTCCTTGCCAACCACCCACTGCACGGCTTGCTCCAGTGTTGGATGCTGCCAGGTGAATCCCGCAGACGACAGCCGGTCGGGTTCCATCCGCTGGCTGGCGAGCAGCAACTCGTCGGCCAGGTTACGCATGGCAAGCCGCAGCACCGGGGCCGGGACCCGCAGGGCGGCGGGCCGGTGCAGGGCACGGGCCAAGGCGGCCACAAGGGTGTTGACGTCGGCCTCCTCCGGCGCACAAAGGTTGACCGGCCCGCTCAGATCTGACTGCAGCAGGAACAGGAAGGCCGCCGAAACATCCGGCAGGGTGACCCAGGGCCAAAATTGACGGCCGTTCCCCAAAGGCCCGCCCACACCCAGCCGTATCAGGGGGAGCAGCCTGCCCAGGGCCCCGCCGGAACGGCTGAGGACCACGGCTGTCCGCGGATTCACCACCCGCACGCCCGGGGGAGCGGTGGCGGAAGCCGCCTCCCACTCACCACAAATCCGCGCCAGCGTTCCGGTTCCTTGCGGCGCATTTTCCCGAAGCACTGTGTTTCCGGCATCGCCGTAGTAGTTGGCGCCGGATTGGCTGACAAATACTTGTGGCGGGGAATCCAGCTGGCCCATTGCCTGGGTGAGGGTCCGTGTGGCGTCGAGGCGCGACTTGAGAAGCTCCTCAACCCGCCCGCGCGTCCATGGCCTGTCCCCGATGCCGGCGCCGGAAAGATTAACAACGGCGTCGGCTCCGGCCAATGCCCTCGGGTCCAGTTCCCCGGCGGCGGGGTTCCAGCGGACTTCCGCCGCTGAGGAGGGCTCGCGCCTGACGAGGGAAACGACCTGATGTCCGGCATCGCGGAAAGTTGCGGACATGTGGGTTCCGATCAGCCCGGAGGCCCCGGCGATGACTATGCGCATGGGGTCCATCACACCACGGCTGCCGCGGCGCAGGAACCTCCGGCAGGGCCGCCCGGGGGTTGACTATGATCGAACGATGACCTCTTCGAGCTACTTCCGTTACCCGCACCTGCACGGCGATCTGGTCACCTTCGTGGCCGAGGACGACGTGTGGATTGCGCCCCTGGGCGGCGGCCGCGCCTGGCGTGTCTCCTCGCTCCAGCTGCCTGCCCGCAACCCCCGCTTCACCCCCGACGGACAGAGGCTCGTGTGGACGGTGGTCCAGGGAACGGCGCCGGAGGTGGTGTCCGCGGCAGTGGACGGCGGCGATTACCGGCAGCTCACGTACTTTGGCCACAGCACCACCAGGGTCAAAGGCTTCACGGCCAACGGCTCGGTAGTGGTCACCAGCGCCTTCCGCCAGGCCGAAAGCCGGCACACGCACGCCTACAGCGTCCCCCTCGACGGCGGCTGGGCGGAAGAACTGCCATTTGGCCCGGTTGAGTCGGTGGCCTTCGGCCCCGAGGTGGGCGACGAGCGGCCCGTCGTGGTCGGCAGTGTCCTGTCCCGCGAGCCCGCCTGGTGGAAGCGCTACCGCGGCGGCACCGCAGGAAAGCTCTGGATTGATAACGACGGCAACGGTGAGTTTGAGCGCCTGCTGCCGGACCTCGATGGCAACCTCGCCGATCCCCTGTGGGTGGACGGCCGCATCGCGTTCCTGTCGGACCACGAGGGCTACGGCAACCTCTATTCAGTGCTGCCGAACGGAAAGGACCTGCAGCGCCACACGGACCATGAGGATTTCTATGTCCGCCACGCCAGCACCGACGGGAAGCGGATCGTTTTCGAGTCCGCCGGCGAACTGTGGATGGTTCCCGGGCTCGGGTCCGAGGCCGTGCGGCTGGACATCACCCTGGGCTCTGCTTCGCAGTCGAGGCGGTCGGCCCTGCTTAACACAGTCAAACACCTCGCCGAGGTAGCCCCGGACGTAGCCGGCTCGGCCAGCGCGGTGGAGGCCCACGGCACCATCTCCTGGCTCCGGCACAAGGACGGGCCCGCCCGAATCATCGAAGCAACACCGGGAGTCCGTGCACGCCTGCCCAGGCCGCTGAAGGGCGGGCGGCTGGCCTACGTCGCCGATCATGACGGCGTCGAAGCGCTGTTCATCAAGAATGTCGCCGCGCCTGTCCCCGGCACTGGAGCCCCCGCCGCCGCAGGCGCTGCCACAACCGCAGGGCGTCCGGACGCTGCAGCAGCTGCCCCCGTACCCGGCCGGGACGAGGACCAAGTGCCCTTGCCGCAGCCTGTCCCGGCTGCCGGCGCTGCAGTCCTGGGAGCGGGCACCTCGATGCCAGCGCCCAGGGATGACCAGCAGGCGGACGTCGCCCCGGAGGGTGGCAACTTGGTTGCCGGGGCAAACGCCGCGATAACGGGGCAGGCAGGGGAAAACTCGCAGGCCGAAGTGCTGCGCGTCGGCTTTCCCCATCCCACCCGGACCAGCTCGCTGGAGGCAAGCCCGGACGGTGAGTGGCTCGCGCTGGGCACATCGTTCGGCGAGGTGTACGCGGTCAACACCCGGAGCGGGGAACTGACGCTGGTGGCCAGCATCGGCGAAGGCACCGTTTCTGACCTCGCCTGGTCCGGGGACTCGCGGTGGCTGGTATGGTCCGAGCCGGTCACCTCCTTCGGGTCTCGCAGCCGGCTCCGCCTCGCAAAGGTGGCGGATCCCGGCGCGGTCCCGGTGGACGTCACGGATGGCCGGTTCCGGGACACGTCTCCGGCCTTCACTCCGGACGGAAAGTTCCTGTCGTTCCTGTCGAACCGCAGCTTCGACCCCGTCTATGACGGGCACTCCTTCGACCTCTCCTTCCCCAGCCCCATCAAGCCCTACCTCGTGGCACTGGCTGCCGACACGCCGTCGCCCTTTGGTCCGTCGGTGGACCCGGATGCAAGGGAGGAGACCGCGGCTGAAGTGGAGCCGACCCAGGATGATGCGGCCGCTCCGGAGGTCACTGTGGATCCGGAAGGCCTCGCCCACCGGGTCATCGGGGTCCCCGTGCCCCAAGGCAACTACACATCCCTGAAGGCCGCCGACGGTGCCTTGCTGTGGCTCGACTGGGCCCTCGCCGGCGTGACCGGTGACGGCAAAGCCAGCCAGGACGAGAAGGACGAACGGCCCAGCCTGTCGCGTTTCGACCTGGTCCGCCGCAAGCAGACCACCTTGGTGGAGGCGGTGGACAGCTTCCGGCTCTCCGGCGACCGCAGCAAAGTGGTGCTGGTATCCGACAAGAAGGTCACCGTTGTCCCCGCCGACAAAAAGGTGGACGAGGAATCGGGCGATCTGGTCAAGGTGGACCTGGGCCGCATCAGAGTGATGATGGAGCCGCTCCGTGTCTGGGGCCAGGCATTCGATGAAGCATGGCGCCTGCAGCGCGACTTCTTCTGGGCCGAAGACATGGCCGGGCAGGACTGGGAGTCGGTTCACAAGCGCTACCGTCCGCTCGTGGACCGCCTGGGCTCGCACGACGACCTGGTGGACCTCCTCTGGGAGCTGCACGGCGAACTGGGCACCTCCCACGCCTACGTCCGCCCGGCTGCCGTCACCGAAAACGGCAGCCACGGCCAGGGCAGGCTCGGCGCGGACCTTTCACTCACCGCCGCCGGTTGGGAAATCACCCGCATCCTTGCCGGCGAGTCCTCGGACCCGCTGGCAACGTCTCCGCTGACAAGGCCCGGCGTGGGCGCCAGGGCCGGTGACATCCTGCTTGCCATCGACGGCGTTCCGCTGTCCGGGTCGGTCACGCCGGCCATGCAGCTGGTGGGAGCCGCCGGCCGTGCCGTGGAACTGACGCTGCTCAACGGCGCCGCGCACGGCGAACGGGCCGGCAGGCAGCGGCGGGTCGCCGTCGTTCCGGTGAAGGATGAGGAGCGCCTGCGGTACCAGGAATGGGTGGCCTCGAACCGGCGGACGGTGCGTGAGGCGTCCGGCGGCACGTTCGGGTACCTGCACATCCCGGACATGATGGCCAACGGCTGGGCGCAGCTCCACCGCGACCTCGATACGGAAACGGCGCTGGACGGCCTCATTGTGGACGTACGGCGCAACCGCGGCGGGCACACCTCCCAGCTGGTGGCCGAGCTGATCGGCCGCAAGGTCACCGGCTGGAGCATGCCGCGGGGCGAAAAGCCGCGGACCTATCCGCACCACGCCCCGCGCGGGCCGGTCATTATCCTCGCCGACGAGTTTGCCGGTTCCGACGGTGACATCATCACCCAGGTGTCCAAGCTGCGCGGCATCGGACCGGTGATCGGAACGCGCACCTGGGGCGGTGTGGTGGGCATTGACAACAGGTTCTCCCTGGCCGACGGCACGGGCGTCACGCAGCCGCGGTACGCGAACTGGTTCGGCGGCGGCGTTGGCTGGAGCGTCGAGAACTACGGCGTGGACCCGGACATTGAAGTGGCCTACCCGCCGCACGCCTACGCCGCGGGGCGGGATCCGCAACTTGAATACGGCATTGGTGCGCTGAAGGAGATGGTGCAGGAGCTTCCCACTGACCGGCCGCCGGCCCGTGAGGGGTACCGCCGGCTCCGCCCGGCACCGTTGCCGGCGCGCCAGCGGACCGACGCGTAGCCAAACCAAAAAGGCCCTGCCTGACCGGAACATTCCGGTGAGGCAGGGCCTTTTATTGTTTACTGTCGCGGAGCGATCAGGATTCGAGCGTAGCGTCCAGCGTGATGTCGATGCTGGCGAGGGCGCCGGAGACCGGGCAGCCGACCTTGGCGTCCGCTGCGATCTTCTGGAACTCATCCTCGGAAATGCCGGGGACCCGCGCTGACATCGTGAGGTGGCTGCCGGTGATGCCGGTGCCGGGGACGAACGTTACGTCGGCCTTGGTGCGGACTTCCTCGGGTGTGTGGCCTGCGTTTGCGAGCTCATTGCTGAAGGCCATGGAGAAGCAGGCGGCGTGGGCCGCGGCGATGAGCTCCTCCGGGCTTGTTTTGCCGTTGGCCGCTTCCGTGCGGGCCTTCCAAGTGACGTCAAAAGTGCCAAGGCCTGAGGTGGCCAGGCTGGTGGTACCGGAACCCTCGGTCAGGTTGCCGTTCCATACTGCATTTGCTGAACGTGTTGCTGCCATGTTCACTCCTCAGATTGATCATTACCGGGGCAGGCTGCTGCCTCACCCCGCCGTTCCCCATCCTAGGGACTTCCACCCGGCGGTGCATCAGCTGTCCGCTGTCAGAGGATTGTGACCAATGCTTAAAACGACGACGGCGGCGCCCTTTTGAAGGGGGCGCCGCCGTCGTTGTGGCTCCAGTGGAAGCGGGTTACTGCCAGATGGTGGCAATAGCCACGTTCAGCAGCGCCAGGCCGCCCACGCCGTGAGCCAGGCCCTTGCTGACCGGCTCGTTGTTCTTGTACTTCCGGCGGCCGATAAACGCCAGCACGCCAACAACGAGGGCGATGGCGAACTTGATGCCCAGCTTGACGTAGTTGGCGTCAATGTCCAGGGCCGGGATCAGGCCCATCAGGGCGATGCCGGTGAGGAGCTGGAGCATGGCGCCGTCGAACTGGCGGGGGTGGACGGTGGGATTTTTCATCTGGCCGATCCAGATGCCCACGATCATGGCGGCGCCGACGATGTGCAGGAAAACCACGATGTTATAGACGATGTTCATGGGACCAGTGTAACCAGAGGTTCTACAGCTTGTAGTAGTTCCGCGGGGGTGGTTCATCCCTCCGCGGCCGGTTGAGGCCGGCTTGCTGGGCTTCGTGCTGTTAAACGCGACGGCGGTGCAGGACTGGCGCTGGTTTCCCACCGCTGCCTGCACCGCCGTCGTGCGCTAGTTGGCTGCTACAGCCCCAGGTCCGCCTCGAAGGCGCCCTCTTCGAGGCGTGCCTTCAGGGTTTGGAGGAACCGGCCGGCGTCCGCGCCGTCCACCAGGCGGTGGTCGTACGTCAGCGACAGGTACATCATGGAGCGGATGGCGATCGAGTCGTCACCGTTCTCGTCGGCAACAACCACGGCGCGCTTGACGATGGCGCCGGTGCCGAGGATGCCCACCTGCGGCTGGTTGATGATCGGGGTGTCGAACAGGGCTCCGACTGAACCGATGTTGGTGATGCTGAAGGTACCGCCGGACAGTTCGTCCGGGCCGATCTTACCGCCGCGGGTGCGGCCGGCGACGTCGGCGATCTTGCCGGCCAGCCCGGCAAGGTTCAGGTTGCCGGCGTCGGAAATGACCGGGACCAGCAGGCCCTTGTCGGTGTCGACGGCGATGGCCAGGTGCTCGGCGTTGTGGTAGGTGATCTCCTGCTTGTCCTCGTCGTAAGCAGCGTTGAGCTTGGGGTGCTGCTTGAGTGCCTCGGCGACGGCCTTGGCGATGAACGGCAGGAACGTCAGCTTGACGCCGTTCTGGGCCTGGAACGAGTTCTTGGCGCGGGCGCGGAGCTTGGCCACCTTGGTCATGTCCACTTCATGGACCTGGGTCAGCTGCGTGGAGATTTCGAGGGACTCGCGCATGCGGCGGGCGATGACCTGGCGGATGCGTGGTGCCTTCTGCGTGGTGCCGCGCAGCGAGGATACAGCGGCATTGGATGCTGCCGGAGCGGACGCGGCGGGTGCTGCCGACGGGGCTGCAGCGGGAGCAGCCTTGGCTTCGGCAGCGGCGATGACGTCCTGCTTGCGGATGCGTCCGCCCACGCCGGTGCCGGAGAGCGATGCGATGTCCACGCCGTGCTGGTTGGCCAGCTTGCGGACCAGGGGAGTGACGTAACCGGAGTCGGAGCCGCCAGTTGCCGGTGCGGACTCAGCAGGCGCGGATGCGGGGGCCGGGGCCGCTGCGGGTGCCGGTGCTGCTGCAGGTGCGGGTGCCGGTGCTGCCTGCGGGGCGGGTGCTTCGGCCTTCGGCGCTGCAGCTGCGGGGGCTTCCTGGGCCGGAGCTTCCTGTGCCGGGGCATCGGTGGAGGGTGCTTCGGCGGGAGCAGCTGCGGCTCCGGAACCGATGACGGCCAGGACGGAACCGACCTCTGCGGTTTCGTCTTCGTTGACGCGGATCTCCTGCAGGGTGCCGGCAACGGGGGACGGGATTTCGGTGTCCACCTTGTCGGTGGATACTTCCAGGAGGGGCTCGTCAACTTCGACGGAATCGCCAACGGCCTTCAGCCAGCGGGTGACGGTGCCTTCGGTGACGCTTTCACCCAGGGCCGGGAGGGTGACCTCGTGGCCTTCGCCGCCGCCGGCTGCCGGTGCCTCTGCCGCGGGTGCTGCAGGTGCAGACTGGGCCGGAGCTTCCTGGGCAGGTGCTTCTTCGGCGGGTGCGGCAGCGGGAGCTTCCTGTGCCGGAGCTTCTTCGGCGGGTGCAGCCGCGGGGGCACCGCCGCCGGAACCGTCGCCAATGCGGACCAGGGGAGCGCCCACCTCGGCGGTCTCGTCCTCGGCGACCAGGATTTCCTCAATCACGCCGGCGACAGGAGAGGGGATTTCAGTGTCTACTTTGTCGGTGGAGACCTCGAGCAGCGGCTCGTCCACCTCTACCCGGTCACCTACCTGCTTGAGCCAGCGGGTGACGGTTCCTTCGGTGACGCTCTCACCGAGGGCGGGCAAGTTAACGGATTCAGACATGTCGTCCCCGTTCTCCTTATTGATCTTTAGTGCGGATGATTGCAGCCTTGTTGGCCAGCCTAGTGCACCCGGCATTCCGTGCCGGGTGCACCAGGCCTGTGGTGCTTGGGGGGAGACTAGCCGTGCAGGGGCTTGCCGGCGAGGGCCAGGTGGGCTTCGCCCAGGGCCTCGTTCTGGGTGGGGTGGGCGTGCACCAGCTGCGCCACATCCTCGGGGTATGCTTCCCAGTTCACGATCAGCTGGGCCTCGCCCACCTGCTCGCCCATGCGGGCGCCGATCATGTGGACGCCCACTACGGGGCCGTCCTTCTGGCGGACCAGCTTAACCAGTCCGGAGGTGCCCAGGATGGAGCTCTTGCCGTTGCCGGCCAGGTTGTATTCCTGGGTCTGGACCTGGTCCTCGCCGAACTTCTCCTTGGCAGCCTTTTCGGTGTAGCCAACGGTGGCGATTTCGGGTTCGGAGTAGGTGACCTTGGGGATGTTGATGTCCTCGACGATCACGGGCTTGAGGCCGGCGATTTCCTCGGCCACGAAGATGCCCTGCTGGTAGCCGCGGTGGGCCAGCTGGACGCCGGGGACAATGTCGCCGACGGCGTAGATGTTGCCCACGCCGGTGTGCAGGCGCTCGTTGGTGATGACGAAGCCGCGGTCGATGGTGATGCCGGCTTCCTCGTAGCCCAGGTTGGCGGTGACGGGGCCACGGCCGACGGCAACGAGGAGCAGGTCCGCTTCGAAGGTCTTGCCGTCCACGAGGGTGACCTTGACGCCGTCGTTGTTCTGCTCAACGCCCTGGAAGAACACGCCGGTGGAGAACTTGATGCCGCGCTTCTTGAAGGCGCGCTCGAAGTTCTTGACGATGGTGGCGTCCTCGTTGGGGACCAGCGAGGGCAGGCCTTCCACGATGGTGACGTCTGCCCCGAAGGACTTCCAAACGGACGCGAACTCGACGCCGATCACGCCGCCGCCCAGGATGATGACGCTCTTGGGGATGGAGTCCATGGTCAGGGCCTGGTCCGAGGTGATGACCTTGCCGCCGATTTCCAGGCCCGGAAGGGTGCGGGAGTAGGAACCGGTGGCCAAAACAATGTTCTTGCCCTTGTAGGCAGTGCCGTTCACCACGACGGTGTCGGTGCCCTGGAGCTTGCCCTCACCTTCGATGACGGTGATGCCCTTGGACTTGATGAGGCCCTGCAGACCCTTGTACTTGCCGGCGATGATGCCGTCCTTGTACCCGTTGACGGCGGTGATGTCGATGCCGTCGAGGGTGACGTTCACGCCGTACTTGGCGGAGTCACGGGCGTGGTCGGCGAGCTCTGCAGAGTGCAGCAGCGCCTTGGTGGGGATGCAGCCGTTGTGGAGGCAGGTGCCGCCCAGCTTTGCCTTCTCCACGAGGCCGACGGTAAGGCCAAGCTGTACGGCCCGCAGGGCGGCGGCGTACCCGCCGCTGCCTCCACCGAGTACCAGGATGTCGAATTCTTGCGCAGTTGCCTGATCGGCCACTTAAACGCTCCCTCGCGTGAACGATGACGCGGTCCTGCGCATCATCTGGTCTTTGGAACTTGCACTGCCGTGATTATGCCAGCGTGCCTGTTCTCTTGCATTTGTGACTACCGTGGTTCACCTTAGCGAACCACTTATCCATGCTCCACCTTGGCGCCGCGTTTGTGGAGCGCTTGTGTCGAGTGTCACGCGGCCCTGCGGCGCAGGGAACATTCCCGCGCCGCAGGGCGTGTGGCTGCCGGCCGCGGCGGGCCGGCATCAGCCGGTGCTGTCAGGCAGCTGCTGCCAGGATGTCCTCCACATAGGCCACCAGGGTCCGGACCGTGCAGCCCGTTCCCTGCTTGTGGGTGTAGCCATAGGGACTTCCGTTGTTGAAGGAAGGCCCGGCGATGTCGATGTGGGCCCAGGGAATCTGTTCCCCGTCCTTGCCCTTACCCACGAATTCGCGGAGGAAAACCGCTGCGGTCATCATGCCGCCGTGGCGTTCGCCGATGTTGGCCAGGTCCGCAACCTGGGAGTCGATGCTGGGGCGCAGTTCCTCGGGCAGCGGCATGGGCCAGACGAGTTCTCCGGCGCGGTCCGCCGCCGCCTTCAGCGGGCCTGTCACGCTGTCAGAGCCCATCACCCCGGCGGTGCGGTTTCCCAGGGCGATCAGCTGTGCACCCGTGAGCGTGGCAACGTCGATGATGGCGTCCGGGTATTCACGGCTGGCGGCCACGATGCCGTCGGCCATGACCAGCCGGCCCTCGGCATCGGTGTTCAGGACCTCCACGGTCTTTCCGCCGAACATCGTGAGGACGTCCGCCGGGCGGGACGCGGCGCCGGAGGGCATGTTTTCGGCAATGCAGAGCCAGGCGGTCGCCTTGACCGGCAGGCCAAGTCCCGCGAGGGCAAGGACAGTGTTAAGGACGACGGCGGCACCGGCCATGTCGCTCTTCATGTCGCCCATGCCGAGGGCCGGCTTGATGGAGATGCCGCCGGTGTCGAACGTGATGCCTTTGCCAACGAGGGCGATCTTCGAAGTTGCCTTGGCAGGGGAGTATTCGACCTTGACCAGGCGGGGCTGGCGGGCAGAGCCCTTGCCGACGCCCATGATGCCGCCGAAGCCTTCCTTTTCGAGCCGCTTTTCGTCCCAGACGGTGACTTTGACGGGCAGGCCCTTGGCCAGGTCCTTGGCGGCCTCGGCGAACGTTTCGGGGTAGAGGTGGCTCGGCGGCTGGTTGACCAGCGACCGGGTGGCGTTGACCGCCTTGCCAATCAGCCCGGCGCGCTTCAGCGCGGCATCCAAGCCGTCGTCACCGGCCAGCTCCGTGTAGATGACGGCGTTCTTCACGGGATCCTTCAGTCCGTCCTTTGAGGAACGGAATTCCGTGAAGGAATAGGCGCCCAGGGCGGCACCTTCGGCCACTGCCGCCACATCGGCGACGGACGCCGTCGGAAGCGCCAGCACAACGGTTGCGAGGCCGGCAAGCTGGCGGACAGCGGAACCCGCCGCACGGCGGAGCGCTTCTCCCGCGAGCGGCTTTCCGGCCGATACGCTGCCGGTGCCGGCGAGGACCAGGATCCCGGCGCCCGTTTCCGGAAGGCCGGGCAGGCGGACGATCTGGTCGGCCGCGCCGGTGACGCCCAGGGACTTGAGGGAGCCGGCCAGGGCCTCCGCGCTCTTCGCCGTCAGCGGGTTGTCCAGGAGGACAGGACCGTCCGTGCCCTTCCCCACACCGATGACCACTGCGTCACTGGGGCTCTTCTTCAGGTCCCTGGCGAGGGTACTAAGGTTGATTTCAGTATTCTTGACCACAGGGATCAGTCCTCAATTCTCGAGAGATGTTCGTAGCAGGGATGCATGTTCGGCGCTCTGCCATGGAGCCCGGATTGCTGTCGTTCGGGACGCAGCCCGGGTGTCTGCAAGCCCGTCTGGCAGGCCAGTTCCGATCGTAGCCCGTCCGTGCCTGAGCCGGTGAATTTCCTGAGACGTGCGCCACACCAGCGGCAGGAATGCCCGGCTGTGCTGCGGCGTTGTAGAGGATGTCCACCCGCACCTATGAAAGGAACATGCCGTGCTTGAACGGTTCTCCGGCTCCCTGCTGGACCCCGACGCGCTTTATGCAAGCAACATCGAGCTGTTCCACAGCCCGGAGCTTAAGGGGCTGAACCTGGTGATGGGTTTCACCGGATTCGCCGACGCCGGGCAGGTGGTGAAGCAGATCAATGCCGAGCTGCTGGACTCGCTCGATGCCCAGCCCGTAGCAGTCTTCGACGCCGATCAGCTGATCGATTACCGCTCCCGCAGGCCGCACCTGACGTTCGTCGAGGACCACCTGCAGGACTACCAGGAACCCCGCCTCGCCCTCTACCGGCTGGTGGACGGCCTGGGCAGTCCTTTCCTGCTGCTGGCAGGCTTCGAGCCGGATCTGCAGTGGGAACGGTTTGCCCGCGCAGTGGTGGGCATCGTGGAGAAACTCGACGTCAACCTGGTCACCTGGATCCACTCGATCCCCATGCCCGTTCCGCACACGCGTCCGGTGGGTGTCACGGTCCATGGCAACCGGCCGGACCTGATCGAGGGCATCTCGGTGTGGAAGCCCACCGTGGAAGTACCCGCGGCAGTCGGTCATATCCTTGAGCTGCGCCTCGTTGAGGCGGGCCGCAACGTGGCCGGCTACGTTATCCACGTGCCGCACTACCTGGCCGAGGCCGAATACCCCACGGCCGCCGTCGCAGGCCTGGAATACCTGGGCGCCGCCACCTCGCTGATGCTTCCCTCGGACAGGCTCCGGGAGGCCGGCCGTGAGGTCAGCCGCCAGATCGCCGAGCAGATCGACGCCTCCGAGGAAGTCCAGCAGGTGGTGTCGCGGCTTGAATCCCGTTATGACGAAAAGGCCGAAGGAACTGTCCGGCGCTCCCTGCTTGCGGACGAAAATGACGAGCTGCCCAATGCGGATGTCCTCGGTGCCGCTGTGGAGGCCTACCTCGCCCGCGAAAACCCCGGCCAATAGGCAAAAATCAGGGCCATCGGGACAGGGGCCGGGAGAAGCCCCGGTGGCAGAACTGTTACAGCCCGGCCGGCAGTTGAACGGGCTTCTGAAGGGGCTGGCGCGGGTGTCCGGGCATAATAATGGAGTGACTGCACCCCGAGCCTGGCTGATCTGGACCATTGGAATCTTCGGGTACCTGGTGGCCGTTTGCCAGCGCACCTCCTTCGGGGTGGTGGGGCTGGAGGCTACGGACCGTTTCCACGCCAGCGCCTCGGCAATCTCGTTCTTCACCGTCCTCCAGCTGCTCGTTTACGCCGGACTCCAGATCCCGGTGGGGCTGCTGGTGGACCGTTTCGGGTCCCGCGCCATGATCGCCGGCGGCGCCGTGCTGATGGGCCTTGGCCAGCTCCAGCTGGCGTTCGCGGACAGCATCCCCGGCGGCGTGGCCGGCCGGGTCCTCGTGGGCGCCGGGGACGCCATGACCTTCATCTCGGTGATCAGGCTGATCCCGCTCTGGTTTGCGCCCGCCCGGGTGCCGCTGGTGACACAGCTGACAGGCATGTCCGGGCAGCTGGGGCAGCTGTTCAGTGTCCTTCCGTTCGCGTTTATGCTCCACTCTGCGGGCTGGACCCCGGCGTTCCTGATGCTGGCCGGGATGTCCGGGCTCGCCGTCGTCCTGGTGGTGCTGCTCCTGCAGGACGTTCCGCCGGGCACCGCCCGGCCGCAGGCGCATCAGGGCCTGAAGGCCACCGGTACCTCGCTGGCCCGCGCCTGGCGCCAGCCCGGCACGAGGCTGGGCATGTGGAGCCACTTCACCATCCAGTTCAGCGGCACCGTCTTTGCGATGACGTGGGGCTACCCGTTCCTGATTTCCGGCCAGGGCCTGGACGCCGGAACCGTTGCCGGCCTGATGGCGCTGTACGTCGCGGCCGCCATGGCCGTGGGCCCCTTCATCGGCCGCTTTGTCTCCCGCCATCCGCTGCGGCGCTCCACCATGGTCCTCCTGATCGCGGCCGCCACCGCCGGAGCCTGGGCCGCTGTCCTGCTGACGCCGGGACGTTCACCGCTGTGGCTCCTGGCCTGCCTCGTGATGGTGCTCGCCATCGGCGGCCCCGGTTCCATGATCGGGTTCGACTTTGCGCGGACCTTCAACCCCGCACACCGGATCGGCACGGCCACGGGAATCGTTAATGTGGGCGGGTTCATCGCTGCGCTTGTTGCCATCTTCCTCATCGGCCTGGTGCTGGACGTGCTGTACGCCGGCGGGTTCTCCAACGGAGTGCTGTACGGGCTGGATCCGTTCCGGATTGCCCTGAGCGTCCAGTTCGTGCTGCTTGGTTTCGGCGCCGTCGCCATGCTGGTCTGCCGGCGGAAGGTGCGGCGGCAGATGGCTGCCCAAGGAGTTGTGGTGCCCCCCCTGCGCAGCGCACTGGCCCGCCAGCGCCGGGAGAAACTGGCCCGGCGCAGCAAGGCAGCGGCTTCGGAGGACCAGTAACGGCGCGGGGACGACTAGTCCTGCACAGGCCTGGTTTCCCGGCAATTTCCACATAGCCATGGCCCCTGCTGCGGAGGAGTCTGCGGCAGGCGAATGCTGGAGCCATGACATCTCCAGAACGCCTTACAGTCCGCGGCCCGGAAGACATCCTCGGCTTTATTCCCCACTCGTTGGGATACTGGCCGGCGAACAGCCTGGTGGCCATGACGATGCAGGGCAAAAGGTTGGGGGCAACCCTCCGGCTGGATCTTCCCGGGCCGGCCGTGCTGGCTGATCCGTCCGCCTTCGCTGAAACGGTCTCCGGGTACCTGGCGGCAGACGAGCATGCCGACGGCACCCTGCTGGCCCTCTTCACCAACAACGGCTGGTTGTCCGGTCCGGGCTGTTATGACGGACTGCTGTTCGGCCTTGAATCGGCGCTGGCAGAGGCAGGTATGCCCGTGAAGGAGGCCTGGTACGTCGGGGACCGCTATTGGCGGGACGCATGGTGCACGGACTCCGCCTGCTGCCCGCTGCCCGGACGCCCCCTGGAACAGATCCGGGACAGCCTGCTCAACACGGAAATGGTGTTCCGGGGGAGCAGCGTGGGGCCGCCTCCGGAGGAGCGGCAACCCCGGCCCCTCCCGAGTCTCTATCGCGCGGCGGTGCTGGAGGCCGAAACTGCATGGTCTGCCCGGCTGGACTGCCGGCGGCAGAGCAGGGCGCAGTTTGATGCAGTGCTGAGCCTGTGGACCGGGTTGCTGGCGGGCCCGCCTGGGGAACTGGGCCAGCCACTGGTTGACCGTGACGCCTTCCTGCGGGCCACTCTGCTGGTGCCGGCATGGCGCGACGCTGTCCTGGTGATGGCAGCGGCAGGAAAAGCGGCTGCTGCAGCCGGCGCCGAGGAGTTCGGGATCTTTGATGAGGGGCCGGAGTTGGAGCCTGTTGTCCTGCCGGAGGCCGGGGCGCCGGACGGCGGAGGTTCGCTGCGCGACGTTCTGCCGCCCGGCGCTGATGAACCCTGGGCTGAAGCGCTGGGCGCTCCGTCATCGCCATTCGCTCACGTGTCCGCTGACGTTCCGCCGGCGCCAGGAGAACAACCTGGGACGCCGGGTTACGGGGACGTCCTCATGGGGCACCAGCCGGCGGTCCCGCAGTGGCAAACCATGGACTCGCTCGAGCTGGTGCTGGCGCAACTGGCCCTCCTGGGTGGTGCGCCGGCCGCGGCTGCTTTAACAGGAAGAGGCTGGATTGCCTGGTGCCGCGGGCGCGGCTCGTACTCTGCAGCGTATTTCGAGGAGGCCCTGGAGATCGATCCGGGCTACCGGCTCGCGGAACTGCTGCTTGAGCTGGTCCGTCGGGGTACTTTGTGCGGGTGGGCGGCGCGGAAGGAGGCCGCCTGGCAGAAATTCGGGCCGGACGCTGCCTGAAGGTTATGGATCCCGGACCTGAAGGGCCAGGGTGGCGGGACCATGGGGAGGTCCTATTCGGGGAAACGTGAGACAATAGTTGCCGAGACCCGGTTGGGTCCGTGTACTGAGTGCTTGTAACTGGTCCTTTCGGGGAACATATCAGCCGCTCCGGCAGTTGTATTTATTGACTCTGCCGGCCGTGGTGGCGCTTGGTTTCCACCACGGACTTGACAGGGTCATAGTGGTGTTGCCCGTATGGTGATTCCACAGACCACCGCTAGAAAGGTTTTCTGTGACCCCGTCTTCCACGAAGAAGGACCCCGCCGCCCAGGACGAACTGTCCGCTGAGCAGAAGCAGGCTGCAACAAGCGCCAAGCGGGCCGCCACTCGGGCAGCCAACAAGGCTTCTGCCGGTGAAGCTGGTGCGGACGGCAAGCGTGAGCCCAAAAAGCGCGGCCCCAAGCCCGGTGCGAAGGCCGCCGCCGAGGCTGCCGGAAAGTCGGCTGCAGGCGATACTGACGCTGATGACGTAGAAGATGTCGAGGAAGACCTCGACGTCCTCGAAGGCCCTGACGTCGTTGAAGAGGACGCCGAGGCTGATACTCCGAAGGGTGCTGCCGGATCGGGCAAGGGCTTCGTCTACTCCGACGCCGATGACGACGACGCCCCTGTCCAGCAGGTGATGTCCGCCGGCGCCACCGCCGACCCCGTCAAGGACTACCTGAAGCAGATCGGTAAGGTCGCACTGCTCAACGCCGAGCAGGAAGTGGACCTTGCGCTCCGGATCGAAGCCGGACTGTTTGCCGAAGAGAAGATCAACGCCGACGACGGCTCCATGGACCCGAAGTACAAGCGCGAGCTTGAGTTCATCATCCACGACGGCAAGCGCGCCAAGAACCACCTGCTCGAAGCCAACCTGCGCCTGGTTGTTTCGCTGGCCAAGCGCTACACCGGACGCGGCATGCTCTTCCTGGACCTGATCCAGGAAGGCAACCTGGGCCTCATCCGCGCTGTGGAGAAGTTCGACTACACCAAGGGCTTCAAGTTCTCCACGTACGCCACCTGGTGGATCCGCCAGGCGATCACCCGCGCCATGGCGGACCAGGCACGCACCATCCGTATCCCGGTGCACATGGTTGAAGTCATCAACAAGCTGGCCCGCGTCCAGCGGCAGATGCTGCAGGACCTTGGCCGCGAACCCACGCCGGAAGAGCTGGCCCTCGAACTGGACATGACGCCCGAAAAGGTTGTCGAGGTCCAGAAGTACGGCCGCGAGCCCATTTCGCTGCACACGCCCCTGGGCGAGGACGGCGACTCGGAGTTCGGCGACCTGATCGAGGATTCCGAGGCTGTAGTCCCGGCCGATGCTGTGAGCTTCACGCTCCTGCAGGAACAGCTGCACTCCGTGCTGGACACCCTTTCCGAGCGCGAGGCAGGCGTTGTTGCCATGCGCTTCGGACTGACCGACGGACAGCCGAAGACTTTAGACGAAATCGGCAAGGTCTACGGAGTCACGCGTGAGCGTATCCGCCAGATCGAATCCAAGACCATGTCCAAGCTGCGCCACCCCTCGCGGTCGCAGGTCCTCCGGGACTACCTGGACTAAACCCCGCTGGACTGGAACCCACTTTACTGGAACCAGTAAGCAATCAAAGGCGGCCCGCTGGCCGCTGCTCCCTGACGGGGTGCAGCAACCGGCGGGCCGTTTTGTTTATCCTCCGCTGACGCCCCATCACTTCCTGCCGCGTTTTCGGTGACGCCCCATCACTTCCTGCAGCTTCTTCGGGAAAACCGCGTCACCTTAAGCCCGGCGAAAGTCCGCCTTAAACGAAGTGGGACCCCACCTTCCGGTGAGGTCCCACTTGCTTCGGATGCTGCTAGTCGATTTCTACGGCAGCCTTCTCGTGAAGCTTCCCCGTCTCATCGTGCCAGTCCGAGCTCAAGGGCTTGAGCGTCGATTCAACTGCACGGGCGTGGTGGCCGCAGAAAAGCAGCTCACCGCCGGAGGACTCCAGTACAACCCGGACATATGCCTGGGCTCCGCAACGATCGCACCGGTCCAGTGCGTTGAGTGTGCGGTCTGCCACTGCTGTTGTCATGTCGGCCTCCTTAGTAGATCTGTACGTCTATATAACCAGTATTCGTAACAAAACCATCGCAAGGATGGGGCAAGTTCGCTGTCCGCGTATCCGCAAGAGTGCGTCAAGATCAGCGAAGGCCCCGGCAGGAAGTGCCAAGTGGCGTGGGGCACAGGCTCTGCCAAGTGTGGCAGTCGGCGGTCCGGGGCCCGGCCGACTACCCTAGAAAGAGCGATTCCCAGCCCGCTGCACCATCTTGAAGGAGTTCACCCCCGGTGGCACCAAGTTCTGATTACACTGCCCGGCACCTGTCTGTACTGGAGGGCCTCGAGGCCGTCCGCAAGCGGCCCGGCATGTACATCGGTTCCACCGACTCCCGCGGGTTGATGCACTGCCTCTGGGAAATCATCGACAACTCCGTTGACGAGGCGTTGGCCGGGTTCGGCCACGACATCAAGATCATCCTCCACGCGGACAACTCCGTGGAGATCCACGACGACGGCCGCGGCATCCCCATCGACAAGGAACCAAAAACCGGGCTGAGCGGCGTCGAAGTGGTCTTTACCAAGCTCCATGCCGGCGGTAAGTTCGGCGGCGGCTCCTACACTGCCTCAGGCGGCCTGCACGGTGTGGGCGCATCCGTTGTCAATGCCCTGTCCTCCCGCCTCGACGTGGAAGTGGACCGCGGCGGCAAGACCTACAAAATGTCCTTCCGCCGGGGCGAACCCGGGCGCTTCCAGGACACCGGCTCCAGGATCGACCCGGCCGCACCCTTCACCCCCTTTGTGGACGACTCCGTCCTGGACGTGGTGGGCAAAGCCAAGCGCGGCGTCACGGGCACCAGGATCCGGTACTGGGCAGACCGGCAGATCTTCACCCCGGACGCAAAGTTCTCCTACGACGAACTAGCGGCCCGGGCCCGGCAGACGTCCTTCCTGGTGCCCGGCCTCAAGCTCACGGTGCGCGACGAGAGGAAGGCCCCGGGAACGCCGGGGGAATCCGGCCCGCACGAGGAGGTCTTCCACCACGACGGCGGCATCTCCGAATTTGTCGAGTTCCTTGCCGCCGATCCCGGTGTCACCGACGTCTGGCGCCTGCACGGTTCGGGAAAGTTCAAAGAGACCGTTCCCGTGCTGGACGAACGCGGACACAGCCAGCTCGCCGAGGTGGAGCGCGACTGTGAGGTCGACGTGGCCCTGCGCTGGGGGATCGGCTACGACAGCACCGTCCGGAGCTTCGTAAACATCATCTCAACGCCCAAGGGCGGTACCCACCAGTCCGGCTTCGAGCAGGCACTGGTCAAGACCTTCCGGAAAGCCGTGGAAAACAACGCCCGGAAACTGAAGGCCGGCAACGACAAGATCGACAAGGATGACATCTTCGCCGGGCTCACGGCCGTCCTGACGGTTCGCCTGGCGGAGCCGCAGTTCGAAGGCCAGACCAAGGAAATCCTGGGTACCTCAGCTGTGCGGGCCATCGTGTCCAGGGTGGTGGAGCGCGAAGTCACCGCGAAGCTCGCGTCCGCCAACAAAAACGACAAGGCGCAGTCCGCTCTGCTCCTGGAAAAAATCGTCAACGAGATGAAATCCCGCATCTCGGCCCGCGTGCACAAGGAAACCCAGCGGCGCAAGAATGCGCTGGAAACTTCCTCGATGCCCACCAAGCTGGCTGACTGCCGCACGGACGACGTCGGACGTTCCGAACTGTTCATCGTGGAAGGCGACTCGGCGCTGGGAACGGCCAAGCTGGCCCGGTCCTCCGACTTCCAGGCCCTGCTGCCCATCCGCGGCAAAATCCTCAACGTCCAGAAGGCATCAGTGGGGGACATGCTCTCCAACGCCGAATGCGCAGCGCTCATCCAGGTGGTGGGCGCAGGATCCGGCCGCAGTTTCGACATCAGTGCCGCCCGCTACGGCAAGGTCATCCTGATGACTGACGCGGACGTGGACGGCGCGCACATCCGCACGCTGCTCCTGACGCTCTTCTTCCGCTACATGCGCCCCATGATCGACGAGGGCCGCGTCTTCGCCGCTGTCCCGCCGCTGCACCGCGTGGAGGTCATCAACGCCGGCCAGAAGGCCAACGAAATGATCTACACCTACTCGGAGGCGGAGCTTCATGTGCTCCTTGCCCGGCTGGCGCAGGAAGGCAAGCGGTACAAGGAGCCCATCCAGCGCTACAAGGGCCTGGGCGAGATGGACGCCGAGCAGCTGGCCGAGACCACCATGGACCCGCGGCATCGGACACTCCGCAAGGTGGGAATCGAGAACGCCAAGCAGGCGGAGGAGATTTTTGACCTCCTGATGGGCTCGGACGTGTCGCCGCGCAAGGACTTCATTATCGCCGGCGCCTCCAGCCTGGACAGGGAACGCATCGACGCCTGACCGCATGCGCGCGCAGCGCCGGGCTGCCTGACGGCGCCAGGCGGCACAAGGCGGACGACGGCGGGACTCAGCCGAACAGGCCCGGCGCCATCAGCAAGGCTGTGGGCAACGCCAGCAGGAGCACGCAGCCGGCGAGCACGAGGCTGCGGACCGGCGCAGGCAGCTGCGGCCGGGGCGAGAGCAGTCGGCTGACCCGGGAGGCTGTGGTGCGGGCCGAGTCCGAGCCTGCAGCAGCCGCCGCCGAGTCAAGCCCGGCTAATGACAGTCCGGACGATGACAGCCCGGACGGGGTGCGTTGAAGTTCGGCCTCGCCCGGCGTCCTGGCGGCTCCGCTGGCCACGATGGCAATGGCCTTGATGAGCGTAGCCTTGCTCTCGGTCCTAAGCGCCACGTCGTCCGCCAGCATCTCGATCAGGGAGTTGACGGACTCCTGGGCAAGGCGCGTGGTGGGAAGCCAGGGGAGCGCCTGCCGCCAGGCGGCGAAGGCCCAGAGCAGCAGGTGGTGCCGCTGGCTCAGGTGCGCATTTTCGTGGATCAGCACCGCGCGGAGTTCGGCCGGCTCAAGGGCGGCCATCAGGCCGTCGGACAGCACCGTCACGGAGCGCGCGCCGCCGGGAAGGCAGTAGGCCACCGGCGAATCGTGGCTGATGACCAGCGTTCCGGCTCCTTCAGCGGACGGGGAGGCCAGGAGCGCGAGAAGCTCCCGGTGCCGCCGGCGCTGGCGCTCGATCTTGTAATAGGTCAGCAGCAGGGTGAACACCAGGTGGGCGGTCAGCAGCGCCGCGGCGGACAACGCAAAGATGTGCCAGAAACCGAGGTCCGTGGTGGGAGCGTTGAAGAGCACCATGCCCGCAAGCGCCCGCAGGCCGGCGAGCAGGTTATCGCCGATGGGCTCCAGGCCGTACACCAGCATGGCGCCGATCATCGACAAGCCACCGGCAAGTGCGATGGCCTGCCAGAGCAGCATGGCGGTAAAGGGGGATCGCGCGGGCCACTGCGCACGCGAGAGAAGGATAGGCACCGGCCACGCCAGGACTATCGCAAGGACCGCCAGCAGGTACGAGGCCCAGAACATGGTCCGCTAGATGTGACCAAGCAGTTTGCGCAGGGTCTCGGCTTCACCTTCGGAAACGGAGCCAATGAAGCGTGCCAGCACGGCTTCACGGTCCGGGGCTGAACCCAGTACTTCGTGCATCAGCTCAGCGGTGTGGTCCTCGCGGCTGGACACCGCCTGGTAGCGGTGCGGACGCATGCCGCGTTCGCGTTCCACCAGGCCCTTCTTCTCAAGCCGGGACAGGACTGTGAGCACAGTGGTGACGGCCAGTTCCTTGCCTTCGTGGCCTGCGCTGCCATCCTGGCCGGCGGAGGTCTGCGCCAGCCGGTCCCGCAAAGTGTTCGCGGTGGCTGCTTCATGGCCCGCCCAGAGCAGGTCCATCACTGCCCGTTCCAGTTCACCAAGACTAGCCATTGCACTTTTCCTTTTGTTTCCCCGCACCGCTGCCCTGGACAGACGGTGACATGTTGCGTTTCGCTACTTCTACAGAAACCAATTTACCCCGATTCCGCTTCACTTTCTACATTGGGTAGAACACGGGCGGGTCACGATCCGCGGCAAGCCGCGGGGGCCGCGGAGCGTTTTTACACCACCGCCGCGATTGTTCTACACTTTGTAGAAGTTAGAGTTTCTACAGAACGTAGAAAACCTTCGCCCGGACAGTAGGGACCCGCCATGGACGCTATGGACGCTCTGGAAATCGCACGCTGGCAATTCGGCATCACCACCGTCTATCACTTCATGATGGTCCCGCTCACCATCGGCCTGGGCCTGGTGGTGGCCGTGATCCAGACCATCTGGCACCGCACCGGAAAGGCCGAATACCTCCGGATGACCAAATTCTGGGGAAAGCTTTTCCTGATCAACTTCATCATGGGCGTGGCCACCGGCATCGTCCAGGAGTTCCAGTTCGGAATGGCCTGGAGCGAGTACAGCCGCTTCGTCGGCGATGTCTTCGGGGCACCGCTGGCACTCGAGGCGCTGCTGGCCTTCTTTGTGGAATCCACCTTCCTGGGGCTGTGGATCTTCGGGTGGAAGCAGCTCAAGCCGGCCATCCACCTCGCCTGCCTCTGGACAGCCGTCATAGGCTCCGTGTTCTCCGCGTACTTCATCATCGTGGCCAACAGCTGGATGCAGCACCCCGTCGGTGTCGAGATGATCGACGGCCGGCCCGTTATGACCGACGCCTGGGCTGTCTTTACCAACAACACCGCCCTCGTCGCAGTGCCCCACACACTCTTCGGCGCCCTCGCCGTCGCAGGCGGTTTCCTGCTCGGCATCGCCTGGTACCACCTCTGGCGGCGGCGTCGCGACGGCGTCGATACCGTGGGCGCCGACGGCAAGGTGATCGCCGGTGAAGCTGCAAACATTCCCGGCCGTGACCGGAACGATCACAAAGTCTGGCTTCATTCCCTGCGCATCGGCGCCGTCGTGGCCATGATCTCCTTCGCCGGAACCGCGCTCACCGGCGACCTCCAGGGCAAGCTGATGTTCGAGCAGCAGCCCATGAAGATGGCCGCGGCTGAAGCTGCCTGCCATGACGGCACCGGCTTCTCCGTGCTGAGCATCGGCAACATCGGCTCACAGAACTGCGACGACATCGTGGCCCTGATCGAGGTTCCGGGCATCCTCTCCTACCTGGCCAAGGGAGATTTCACCACCGAAGTCCAGGGCGTCAACAGCCTGCTGCCCGAATACAAGGAGAAGTACGGCACCCACCTGCCGGACAACCCGATCTACGGGGAGCGCGCCGGCCAGGAAATCGACTACCTTCCCGTTATGGAGGTCACCTACTGGGGCTTCCGCATGATGATCGGTTTCGGCGGCCTCGCGGCCCTGGCAGCCCTGGTGGCCCTGTGGCTCACCCGCAAGGGCACGGTGCCCGAGTCCCGGTGGCTGATGCGGCTGGCCGTCTTCGGCATCCTCGCCCCGTTCGGTGCCAACGCCGCCGGCTGGATCTTCACCGAGATGGGACGCCAGCCCTTTGTGGTGGCACCCAACCCCGACCCCAGCGGGGTTGACCAGGTGTTTATGTTCACCGCCGCCGCGGTGTCACCCGGCGTCTCCGCCGGCGAACTGCTGGCGTCGCTGATCACCCTGACCACCATTTACGCCGTCCTGCTGGTAGTTGAAGTCAAGCTGCTGGTGAAGTACATCCGGGGCGGTGTGGTGTCCGCAATGCCCGAACTCGTCCACGCCCCGGCAGACGAAAACGAAGACGCCACCCCCGGCCCGGGCGGGCAGGGCGGCGGCAAACCGGCCGACGACGTCCTGGCCTTCGCCTACTAGTCCGCGCCAAGAGCAGAGGAAACGAAGAATGGAACTGCTGCCAACCATCTGGTTCATAGCCATCGCAGTGCTCTGGACCGGGTACCTCTTCCTTGAGGGCTTTGACCTGGGCGTGGGCATGCTGATGAAGCTGTTTGCCCGGAACAACACCGAGCGCCGCGTCCTGCTCAACACCGTGGGCCCCGTCTGGGACGGCAATGAGGTTTGGCTCCTGACCGCCGGCGGCGCGACTTTTGCCGCCTTCCCGCTCTGGTACGCCTCGCTGTTCTCTGCCCTCTACCTGCCACTGCTCCTGGTCCTGGTTGCACTGATTTTCCGTGCCGTGGCCTTCGAGTACCGGGGCAAGGTGGACACGGATCAGTGGCGGGCCAGGTGGGACTGGGCCATTGCCCTGGGATCCTTCTTCGCGGCCTTCGGCGTGGGCGCAGCGCTTGCCCTGACCACCACCGGCCTGCCCCTGAACGCCAACGGTGACCGGGTGGGCGGCCCCTTCGCCTGGTTCAACGGCTATGCGGTCCTCGGCGGGCTCGCCGTCGTTGGATTCGCGCTGGTGCACGCCCTGGCTTTCCTTGCCCTGAAGACCGACGGCGAGGTGCGCCACCGGGCCCGCCGCTGGTTTGTCCGGTTGCTGCCCGTCCTGCTCCTTCCCATTGCGGCGTGGGCGCTCACGGTCCAGTTCCTCGAAGGGAAGCTTTGGACCTGGGCGCTGGTCCTGCTGGCGGTGGCCGCGGCAGCCGCAGCCTGGGCGATGGCCCGGAAGGGTGCGGAAGGAAAGGCGTTCGTGGCATTGGGAGCCTTCCTGGCCCTGGGCTCGGCGTCAATCTTCGGCGCCGCGTTCCCGGTGGTGCTGCCCTCCACCCTCAGCGAGGCCTTTGACCTCACCATTTCCAACGCCTCGTCCTCGGACTACACTCTGGGGCTGATGACTGTTGTGGCCGCCTTCGGACTGCCCCTGGTCATCGCCTACCAGGCCTGGACGTACTGGGTCTTCCGGAAGCGGGTCAGCGCAGCGCACATCCCGGAAGCCCACAGCTTCCTTCCGGCCGTCGCCGCCAAGGCTTTCACCAACAAAGGCTGACATGCGTCCCTCTTTCCCGCCCGGTCCGGCCACCCGCTCCGCCATCTACTGGCTGGGGCTCCTCGCCGCCCTCAAGGCGCTGTCCCTGGTCCTGATCGGGCAGGCGGTGGCGTCGGTGCTCGCCGGACTCGTCTCGGGGAACGCCGGGTGGGCGGAGCAGATCGCTGCCGGTATGGCCGGGGTGGTCCTGCGGTCGCTGACGGTGTGGGGGCAGGCTGTTGCAGCGCGGCGGGCAGCCCTGGGCATCAAGGAGGAGTTGCGCGCCGGGCTGCTGGAAAGGGCGCTGCGCAACGGCGTCCGCAGTACAGGACCGGCCGACGGCGGACTCGCCGTGCTGGCCACCCGCGGACTGGACGCACTGGACAGCTACTACACGCAGTTCCTGCCCGCCCTGGTCAACTGCGCGGCCATCCCGCTGCTGGTGGGGGCGCGTATCCTCTTCGCGGACTGGGTCTCCGCCGTGGTCATCGTCATGACCGTTCCGCTCGTTCCGCTGTTTATGGTGCTGATCGGACGGTACACCGAGGACAACGTCCGCGAGGCCCAGGCGTCCCTGGCCCGGCTCTCCACCCACATGCTGGAGCTTGCCAAGGGGCTTCCCGTGCTGGTGGGCCTGGGCCGCGCCACCGCCCAGCGGAAAGCGCTGGAGGAGATTTCCGAGGAATACCGGTCCCGCACCATGGGCACTTTGCGCACCGCGTTCCTCTCGGCCCTGGCGCTGGAGCTGATCGCCACCATCTCCGTGGCGGTGGTGGCCGTGTTCATCGGCGTGCGCCTGGTGCACGGGGACATGCCTCTGGAAGCCGGCCTGCTGGCCCTGATCCTGGCGCCGGACTGCTACCTTCCCCTGCGCGAACTCGGGACCGCGCACCACGCCAGCGACGACGGAAGGGTGGCGCTCGCCGAAACCACTGCCGTCACCGACGCGCCCGAGCCGCACCCGCTTCCCGCTGCCCGCGCAGGCAGGCCAGGTGCCCCCATCAGCGTCACCGGACTCATGGTGAGCTATGACGGAAGGCCGCAGCCCGCCGTCGGCCCGCTTACCTTCACCGCGCCGCAGAGCCGGATCACTGCCCTGGACGGGCCCAGCGGAGCCGGTAAAAGCACCGTCCTGGGCGTCCTCGCAGGGACCATTGGAGATGGGGCGGGCACCACGGTCACCGGCACCATCTCCGGCCTGGACCGGAAGGACATCGCCTGGGTTCCGCAGCACCCGGTCATGGTGGCAGAAACAGTCCTCGACGAGATTGTGCTCTACCTTTCCGGCGGGGCGGCCACCGGCGCCAACCGGAGCGGGCGGCACGCCGCTGAGGAAACTGCCCGGACCTGCCTGGCGCGGGCAGCAGCCGCCCACCTTGCCGGCAAGCACCCCGCCGAGCTGAGCCCCGGGGAACTGCGGCGCGTGGCACTGGCCCGCGGGCTCGCCCGGATCGAGGCCGGCGCCACCGTCCTCCTGCTGGATGAGCCAACTGCGCACCTGGACGACGCTTCCGCCGCGCTCGTGGAGGAAACCATCCGAAAGCTCCGGGGGAGGGTGACGGTCATCCTGGTCGCGCATGAGGAACGCACTCGCGCCCTTGCCGAACACCTGGTGCCCGTGGGCGGAAACGGCCTGATGGCCCCGGCTCCTGGCACCGTTGAACCTTCCCACCCCGAAGCCGGGGTGGGCGGCGCCGCGGCGGCCTTTTCCGCAACCACGGAAGGTCAAGCGGGCGCCAAGGAAGCTCCGGGGCAAGGGAGCACACCGGGCAGGGTCCAGCCCGGCGCAGCGGGGCTGCTGGCGGCTCTCCTGGCACCTGTCAGGGGCAAGTTCGCTGCTGCCGCTGTGGTGGGCACCCTGGCGGCGGTCTTCGCCGTCGCGCTGTCCGGCCTCTCCGGCTGGCTCATCATCCGCGCCGCCGGGCAGCCGCCCATCCTGTACCTGCTGACCGCGATTGTTGGCGTCCGGTTCTTCGGGATCGGCCGGGCCGTGCTGCGGTACGGCGAACGGCTCCTCCTGCACGACGCCGTATTCTCGGGGCTGACCCGGCTGCGCGGGCGGCTGTGGGAGTCCCTGAGCCGGCGGGCGCTGCCGCTGCGCCGCCTGTTGCAGGGCGGAAACGTCCTGGGAACGGTGATTGACGACGTCGATACCGTCCGCGACCTCCTGCCGCGGGTGGTCCTGCCGCCGGTCACTGCCCTGGCGGTTTCTGTCATGGCTCTGGTGACCACGGCGGCGCTGGTTCCGGTAGCGCTTCCGGCCGTTCTGGCCGCCAGCGCCATGAGCCTCCTGCTTGCCCCGGCAATTGCCCTCTGGGGCGACCGCAGGTCGGCTACCGCCGAGCAGCTCCTTCGCTCCGGAGTCCTGCGCCGCGTTGCGGCGGCCCTTGACGCGCGGGCTGAACTGCACGCGAACAGCGTGGCTTCCTGCGTCCTCGATGAGCTGCATGCACAGGACCGTAACGCCACGGCGGCTTCGCAGCGCTCTGCCTGGGCCGACGGCCTGGGCCAGGCAATCACCACTGCTGCTTGCGCTTCGGCTGCCCTGGGCGCTGCCTGGCTCGCGGCTCCGGCGGTGCTCGCCGGCCGGCTTGCCCCGGAAACCGCAGCGGTGGTGGTCCTCCTGCTCCTTGCGCTGGTGGAGCCCTTCGCAGCGATGACGACGGCGGTGCGCCAGTTCCCGGCGCTGCGCACAGTCCTGCAACGCGTCGCCGAATCCGGGGCACTCGAGGAGGGCCGGCAGGAGGACGGGCTGCAGGCCGTGCCCGCCCGCCGGGGCGGCCTTGCCGGCGTCGAACTGGATGGGCTGTCAGCCGCCTGGCCGGGCGGTGCGCCCGTGTTTTCCGGCGTGGACGCCGTGGCGGAACCGGGGCGGTGGCTGGCGGTGACCGGCCCGTCGGGGTCCGGGAAGTCCACGTTGCTGTCAGTCCTGCTGGGTTTCCTGCCCGTTGCTGCCGGACACGTTGGAGTGACCGGCCGGGCCGCCTGGTGCCCGCAGGAAGCCCACCTGTTCGATTCGACGATCCGCGGAAACCTCCTGCTCGGTAAGACCGGCTCCGCTGACGAGGCACAACAGGCCGATCCTGAGCTTCTTGACGTGCTCGCGTCGGTGGGCCTCACCGGCCTTCTGGAGCGGTTGCCGGCAGGCCTGGACACCCGCATCGGACCTGGCGGGGCATTCCTGAGCGGCGGAGAGCGCCAGCGCCTGGCGGTGGCGCGCACCCTGATGACCGGTGCCGAGGTGATCCTGCTGGATGAGCCCACCGCGCACCTGGATGCCGCGTCGGCCCGGGCCATGCTGGCGGACCTGCGGCACGGACTGCGTCACCGCACGGTGGTGCTGGTGACGCACAACCCGGCCGACATCCGGCCCGGGGATGCACGCCTGGTGCTGGCTCCCGGCTCGGAGCACGCGGGTTCAGAGCCTGCCGTCGCAAACCTGGTGGCATCCTCTGCGGGGGATCAGCCGTCCACGTCGTGAAGGTGGTGGACCACGTCGTGCAGGAAATACTGGGACAGCGTCAGGACCGTGAATTCCGAGCCGTTGCTGCGCAGCCCCGTGCGGCTCCACTCGGACTCCCGGACGGCGGCAAAGGACTCCGCGGCCTGCTTGCCTTCGGCCGTGAGCTCGGCGCTGACAACTGCCGGGTCGGCATTGGCGTAGTCCTTGTCGACGGCCGTCTGGTCCTGGTCCCAGTTGTCGAACCGGGCGTCGTCTGAAGCCAGCATGAGGTTCAGCCGCTGGTCGAAAAGGCTGAAAACGTCCCGGACATGGCAGGCGTACTCCAGCGCGGACCACGTATGGTCGTCCGGCCGATCGGCCACGTCAGGCCTGCGGAGAACGGCGCGCCAGCGGGGCAGCACGCTCACGATGCTGCCCGGAACTGTGGAGGGCGTCACGGTGGAGGCGTCGAACGAGCATTCCGGGCAGGGACGGGCCAGGACCCAGGTCCAGTCCTTTTCATCAGGAACGATAGGCATAGGAGCAGTCTAAGCGGGATCAGGCCAGGCCATGGCCGGCCCCACCACGTCCACGGGCTGGGACAGCGGCACGCCCGAACCGTCTCGCCGGCCGTGCTCCTGGGGAAGGGACCGTGCCACCCCGGCTGCGGAAGACGCCTTGGCCGGGCCGTGGCCGGCCCAGGCCAGCAGGAGGGTGTCCTCGCCCTTCAGGAACCGGTGCGCCCGGACTCCCGCCGTCGCGCGTCCCTTCGCCGGGTATTCGGAGAACGCCGTCACCTTGGCCGTGCCCGGTGCAGTGCCTGGCAGCGCGCCGGTGGTGCCGGCAATGGTAACGACCACGGCCGTTTCGTCCTTGGGCTGGATGGCGCCGAAGAACAGCACCCGGTCACCTGCGGCGAGCTTGACCCCGGCCATGCCCCCGGCTGTGCGCCCCTGCGGACGCACGCCGCCGGCCCCGAACTTCAGCAGCTGGGCCTGGCTGGTCAGGAACACCAGTTCGGCGTCGTCCTCGCCTGCAGGCGCCACGCCCACCACGAAGTCCTTGTCCTTCAGGGAAATCACTTCCCAGTCCTCACGGTTCAGCGGGTAGTCCGGCTGGACCCGCTTCACCACACCCTGGGCGGTGCCGATGGCCAGGACTTCGTCGAGCCGGACGAAGGCCACCAGCGATTCCCCCTTCTGCAGGGTGATGAAGTCCTGGGCCGGGACACCGCCGGCAAGGTTGGGCAGGCCCGAGACCGGCGGAAGGACCGGCATGTCCATCACCTGCAGGCGGAGCATGCGCCCCAACGACGTGACGGCAGCGATCTCACCGCGGGCCGAGGTCTTCACCACCGAAGTGAAGACGTCATGCTTGTTCCTGGGACCGGCTTCGGCCAGGGGCTCCTGGTTGCTGGTGCGCGCGATCTGGCCGGAGGCGGTGAGGATGGCCCAGCAGGGGTCATCGGCGATTTCCAGGGCCAGCGGCACGGCTTTGCCCTTCTTGCCCGGAGCGGCCAGTTCGGCGGCCACCGTGGGGGAGACGGCTTCGGATTCGAGCAGCAGGGTGCGGCGCGGGGTGCCATGCTCTTCGGCGATGGCGGCGAGTTCGTCGGAGACCAGCGTGCGTAGCCGTTCATCCGAGGCCAGGATGGCTTCCAGCTCCGCAATCTCGCGGCGCAGCTCATCCTGTTCCTTTTCCAGTTCGATGCGGGAGTACTTGGTCAACTGGCGGAGCCGCAGCTCCAGGATGTAGTTCGCCTGGATTTCGGTGAGGTCGTAGATGGACATCAGCCGGGCGCGCGCGGCGGCGGCCTCGTCCGAGGACCGGATGATCTGGATGACCTCGTCGATGTCCACGATGGCGATGAGGAGGCCCTCCACCAGGTGCAGGCGGTCCTTCTTCTTCCCCAGCCGGAACACGGTGCGGCGGCGCACCACGTCGATCCGATGGTTTACGTAAACGGTCAGCAGCTGCACCAGGCCCAGGGTCTGCGGCTGGCCTTCCACCAACGTCACGTTGTTGATGCCGAAAGAGTCCTCCATCGGCGAGTAGCGGTAGAGCTGCTGGAGCACCGCGTTGGGGTTGAAGCCGTTTTTGAGTTCGATGACCAGCCGCAGCCCGTGCTTGCGGTCCGTCAGGTCAACGATGTCGCTGATGCCGGTCAGCTTCTTGGCGTTGACGGCGTCCTTGATCTTCTCAATGACCTTTTCGGGCCCCACCATGTAGGGCAGTTCGGTGACCACCAGACCGGTCCGGCGTGCCGACAGCTGCTCGATCTCCACCTTGGCCCGCGTCTTGAAGGACCCGCGTCCGGTGGCGTAGGCGTCGCGGATGCCGTCCAGCCCCACGATCCGGCCGCCGCTGGGCAGGTCGGGGCCGGGGACGAACCGCATGAGGTCATCCAGGGTGGCCTCCGGGTTGGCAATCAGGTGCCGGGCGGCGGAGATGACTTCCACGAGGTTGTGCGGGGCCATGTTGGTGGCCATGCCGACGGCGATGCCCGTGGCGCCGTTGACCAGCAGGTTGGGGAACGCGGCCGGCAGGACTTCCGGCTGGGTCAGCTGGTTGTCGTAGTTGGGGACAAAGTCCACCACATCCTCATCGAGGTGCTCGGTGAGGGTGAGGGCGGACGCAGCCATCCGGGCCTCGGTGTACCGCGGAGCCGCCGGGCCGTCGTCGAGCGAGCCGAAGTTGCCGTGCCCGTCAATCAGCGGCAGCCGCAGTGAAAAGTCCTGGGCCATGCGCACCATGGCGTCGTAGATGGCAGTGTCGCCGTGGGGGTGCAGCTTGCCCATGACCTCGCCCACCACGCGGGCGCTCTTGACGTGGCCGCGGTCCGGGCGCAGGCCCATGTCGCTCATCATGTAGAGGATGCGGCGCTGTACGGGCTTCAGGCCGTCGCGTGCGTCCGGAAGCGCGCGGGAGTAGATCACCGAATACGCGTACTCCAGGAAGGAGCCTTCCATTTCGGAGGTGACATCGATGTCCACGATGTTCTCCGTGTAGGCGGTGCTGTCATCCACAGCGGGGGCAGAACTTTGGCGGCGGGCCATGGGGGTTGGTAAATCCTTCTGGGTACTGAGCAGCGGACGGGGGTGTGCTGCGATAGTTTTTGGCTAGGCTAAGCCTATGGTGGATCAGCCCGGGGACGGCGAATATCCGGAATATTGGGAAGCCGATGTCGTACTGCGTGACGGCGGAACAGCCCACTTGAGGCCAATCCACCCTTCCGACGCTGACGCTGTCCAGGCCTTCCATATCGGGCAGTCCCAGGATTCAATCTACATGCGCTTCTTCGCGTTCAAGGCCAGGTTGTCCAGTAAAGAGCTTAAGCGCTTCACGGAGGTTGACTACAAAGACCGGGTGGCGTTCGTCATCACCATCCGCGGCGAAATCGTTGGCATCGGACGGTACGACCGGCTCGACGATCCCACCGACGCCGAGGTGGCATTCAACATCGCCGACTCCCATCAGGGGCGGGGGATTGGGTCCATCCTGCTGGAGCACCTTGCGGCCGCGGCCCACGAAAACGGGATCCGGCGGTTCAGCGCGGAGGTGCTGCCGGAGAACCGGAAGATGCTGATGGTGTTTTCCGATGCCGGCTACGACGTCCGGCGGCATTTTGACGACGGCGTCGTCAGCCTGGAGTTCAACATCGACCCCACGGAGAAATCGCGGGCCGTGATGGAATCCCGCGAGCACCGCGCTGAGGCGAGGAGCGTGCGGGACCTGCTGACGCCGTCCTCCATTGCTGTGATCGGTGCCAGCCGCAAATGGGGCACCGTGGGTTACCAGCTCCTGGAACACATTATTGAAGGCGGGTTCAGGGGCCCGGTCTACGCGATCAACCCCGAAGCGCTGGAACTTGCCGGCATGCTCTCCTTCGGCAAATTGTCCGAGGTCCCGGAAACGGTCCAACTGGCCGTCGTGGCCGTCCCCTACGAGGAAGTCCCCTCGGTGGTGGCGGAGTGCGCTGCCGCCGGTGTCAGAGGGCTGGTGGTTGCCTCCGCAGGCTTCGCGGACGACGGCGAGCGCGGCCTGCTGCGCCAGCGGGACCTTGTGCGGCGGGCGAGGGCCAGCGGCATGCGCGTTATCGGGCCGGCCTCGCTGGGCATCGTCAACACCAACCCGGAAGTGTCCCTGAACGCCTCCATGGCGCCTTCCCTGCCGCGGCGCGGGGGACTGGGCCTGTTCAGCCAGTCAGCGGCGATCGGTGTTTCCCTTTATGCAGCGTCCAGCCGCCGCCGGCTGGGGCTGTCGACGTTCCTGTCCGCGGGGAACCGGGCGGACGTCTCGGGCAACGACATGATGCAGTACTGGGAAGACGATCCGGACACGGCCGCCGTCGGCCTTTACCTTGAGTCAATCGGCAACCCGCGAAAGTTCTCCCGGCTGGCCCGGAGGCTGGCGCGGACGCGGCCGGTCATCGTCGCGAAGTCCGACGCGATGGGGCTGCGGCTGCCGCCGGGGCATGCCGTCCGGACGACCCAGGCACCTTCCGGGGCGCTGGACGCCATGCTGCGCCAGTCCGGCGTGATCCGGGTGGAAACCACCGAGCAGCTGATGGACGTGGCGCAGGTGGTGTCCGGCCAGCCGCTTCCGGCGGGGCCGGGGCTGGCCATTTTCAGCAATTCCCAGGCGCTGGGCAAGGTGGTGGCGGACAGTGCGTCGTCCCAGGGGCTCTCTGTCGAAGAGTTGGTGACGGGCGTGGACCTGGACGCCGGGCAATCACTTGCCCTGCCGGCGTTAAAAGCCAACCTGCTCAAGGTGCTGGAGCAGGACATCGTCCACTCCGCGGTTGCTGCCCTGCTTCCCGCACGGGGGCTGACGGTGGAGAGCATCGCTGAAGTGCTGGCCGAATGTTCGGCAACGGCAGGCAAGCCCGTGGTGGCGGCGTTCACCGGCATCCTGGACGCCTCCATCTATGTGGAGGGAATGGTGGGTTCCCCCGAACGGGCCATCCCTTGCTTCTCCAATCCCGGTGCTGCCGTGGCCGCGCTCGCGGCCGTTGCCCGGTACTCCGAGTGGGTGTCCCGGGACCAAGGGCATTTTGTGGAACCCGGGGGATGCAACCCGGAACTCGCGCGGGCCGAACTCGAAAACCTGCTCCGGGACGTCAAAGGCGAGCAACTCAAACGGCTGGACCCCGGTGCGACGGCGTCCCTGCTGGGCCACTACGGCATCAGGGTGCTGCCCTCCGTGGGCTTCGATACTCCCGATGAAGCGGTTGAGGCGGCCGAAACCCTCGGCTGGCCCGTGGTGCTGAAGACCACCGACCCTGCCCTGCGGCACCGGCTGGACCTCGGCGGGGTGCGCCTGGACATCCAGGATGCGGAGTCGCTGCGGCAGAACGTGCTGCAGATGCGGCGGGTCCTGTCCAACTATGGCGACCCCGCGCTGGAAGTGCAGGCCATGGCGCCGGTTGGCCAGGCCTGCACGTTCCGGGCCATCGAGGACCCGCTGCTGGGCCCTGTCATCTCGTTCGGACTTGCGGGGGACGCCGTGAACCTGCTGGATGACTGGTCGCACCGGGTGCCGCCGTTGTCGGCTGCCGACGTGGACGACTTCATCCGCGGCCCGCGGGCTTCCCGCAAGCTGTTCGGCTACCAGGGCCTGCCGGCGGTGGATGTGGATGCCCTTGAGGACCTCGCGGGCCGGCTTGCCTGGTTGAAGGACAACCACCCGGAGATCGCACTGGTGGAATTCAACCCGGTTCTGTGCGGCACCTCGGGTTTGACGATACTTGCCGCAGACGTGCGGATCGGCAACGCCGCCCAGCGGACGGACAGTGCACGCCGGGCCATGCTGGGCTGACGCGGTTAGCAAGAGTCCGGCCGATCTGTGAAAATGGGACAATGAGCTCACAGCCTCCCGCTTCGGCGCCCGAAACACCCGGCAATGAAACCCAGGCAGTCCGCCTCCACAGCTCACACAGCCACACGGCGCAAGGCCAGAGCCTGGAAGGCGCACTCGAGAAGGCCGGCTTCTACCCCCGCCTGGTGGCCGATGTGGTGGACGACGCCCTGGACGGCCGCGACTGTGTTGCGCACCTGGTGCACCTTGAAACCCACTTTGACCGCGCCGAGGTGCGCCGGCACATCACGGTGCTGGTGCTGACCTCGGACATGCTGGTCATCACCCACGTGGATGACCAGCAGCTGGACGAAGCCGGCGAACAGATCGTGGCCCAGATCTCCACCGAATCCGTCCCCGTGGCCCAGATCCGGTCCGTGGTGCTCAGTTACATGTACGCCCAGCCGCAAGACTACAAGCCCTCTGATCCGGTCCGTGAAGTGACGCTGTCCATCGCCTGGTCCGGCGGCCAGCGGCTGGACATGGGGCCGGCGAGCTGCGGCGACCCCCAGTGCGAAGCGGACCACGGCTACAGCGGAACCATCGCCCAGGAAGATATCGTGCTGCGCATCAGCGCCGAAGCCGACGGCCTGCAGGCGGTCCAGGACGCCAAGCTCTTTGCCCGGGCCCTCCGGGCCGTGAACACCGGTTCACCCGCGCCGCAGCCACACGTCCAGTCCATGCCGCCGCGGCCCCGCGCCGGAGTGTTCGGCAACCGCCTCAGCCGCGGGCACCAGCAGCGCTGATGCCCGAAGACCGCCAGCCAGCAGAGATCATTCCGCCCGCCCGGCCAGGCCTCGAGTACCTCCTTCCGCCGGCTCCCGCCTACGGGCAGCGCTCCATTGCCGAGGTCCTCACCAGCGCCGCCGCAAGCCTGGGCGTCGAGGGCTTTTCCAACACCCTTGGCCTCCCCCCCGCTTCACGGGTCTGCGTGGTCCTCGCGGACGGGCTGGGCCGGAACCTCCTGAAGCAGAAATCGGCCCACACGCCGTTCCTGCGTTCCGTGATCCAGGCCGGGCAGGGCGAGGTCCCCGTCTGGGTTGATTCGGCATTCCCCTCCACCACAGCAGCTGCCTTATCAAGCTTCGGCACCGGCGTGGCCCCGGGCCAGCACGGCATGGTGGGCTACGACGTCCTCGATCCGCAGCAGGACAAGGTGGTTAACCTGTTGGGGAACTGGGATCCCGGCGTTGATCCCGCCATCTGGCAGCCCTTTCCCACGGTGCTGGAGCGCGCTGCCGAACATGTGGATGTCACCACCGTCAGCCTGCCCCAGTTCGCCGGTTCGCCCATGACCCGGGCGGCACTGCGGGGAGGCAGGCACATCTCCGGAACTACTGCCCACGCCCGGACTGCGTCCGCAGCCGAAGCCATGGCCTCCGCCGGTTCGTCGCTGATGTACTTTTACGTCAACGAACTGGACAAGGCCGGGCACCGCTACGGCTGTCAGTCGGAGCAATGGGAACACCAGCTCGAAGAGCTTGACGCTACCGTGAAGCGGTTGAGCAACACGCTCCCCGCCGGCACCACCATCCTGCTCACGGCGGACCACGGCATGCTGGACGTGCCCGAACAGCAACGGATCGACTACTCCGCGGAGCCTGCGCTGGTGGAAGGGGTGCGGCACACGGCCGGAGAGCCCCGGATGGTCCACCTCTACCTGGAAAACGGAACCGGGCCGGACGTCCGGGACCGGTTGCTGGCGGCCTGGCGGGCACGATTCGGTGACCGGATCTGGGCTTTCACGAGGGAGGACGCACTTGCGGCGGGCCTCTTCGGTAAGGTTCGTCCCGCCGTCGAAGGCAGGATCGGTGATGTGATGATCGCCGCCCGCGACGCACTGGCGCTATACGACGTACGCCGTGTCCGTCCCGCCGCGATGGAAGTGGTGGGGCAGCACGGGTCCTTGACCAAGGCCGAGCGGGAGGTCCCCCTGCTCTGCTTCACGGCTGGCGGCAGGAGCTCCCGGCGTGGCTGAACTCGTCTTTTTCTCCGGCACGATGGACTGCGGAAAGTCCACCCTTGCCCTGCAGATGGATTACAACCACCGTGCCAGGGGACGCGGCGGCGTACGTTTCAGCCGGAACGACCGCGCCGGGGAATCCCGTATCTCCAGCCGCCTTGGCCTGCAGACCGATGCCGTGGAGGTGGTGGACAGTACGGACTTCTGGGAGGAAGTCATGATGCGCCGCACCAAGGGCCAGCGCATCGACTACCTGATCTGCGATGAAGCCCAGTTCTACACGCCCGAGCAGGTGGAACAGCTGGCCAAAGTGGTGGACGAGATTGATGTCGACGTGTTCGCTTTTGGCATCACCGCCGATTTCCGCACTCGTCTCTTTCCAGGTTCCCAGCGGCTCGTGGAGCTCGCGGACCGGGTGCAGGTTCTCCAGGTGGAGGCCCTGTGCTGGTGCGGCCGGCGCGCCACCCACAATGCCAGGACGGTCGACGGCGTGATGGTCACCGAGGGTGCCCAGGTGGTGGTTGGCGACGTGGACATGGCCATGGACGGTGCCGCCGGAACGCCGGCAGTGGACCACGTCCCAGTGGTCGGGTACGAGACGCTTTGCCGCCGGCATTACATGCGGCGGGTCACCGCCCACGGCGCCACCTTGATGGGTCACCAGGACCCACTGCTGCCGTTCGAGGTTGACGCCTGCCTGTGGCGTGGATCAGGCGGAACCCGGGCGTAACCGGCGCTTAGTCCGGCACGAGCCTCAGTTTCTCAACGACTGAGGCAGATCCGGCAGCACTCCATGCTCCGGTGGGAGTTGCTGCGCTCCGCCGCCGGGGCCATTTGCCGCTTGCTGCTCCTTCGTCGCTCTGACGCAAGCACGCACCTCGTGGTCCGGTGGGAGTTGCTGCGCTCCGCCGCCGGGCCATTTGCCGCTTGCTGCTCCTTCGTCGCTCTGACGCAAGCACGCAAATGACCCCGGTGCCTTCGCTAGGTCCCCGGCAGGTAGGCGGAAAGTTTTTCGAGTTCTTATTTCATCAGGCGCTCAAAACGCCCTGTTTTGTCAGACCCCTCACGATGATGGAGGTATGGAAAAGAACCCGGCGGTGGTGCAGGCGGAGGAGGCGGTTGAAGCTGCTGTCGCTGCGTTCATGGCTGCGCTGGCTGGCGGAAGTACTGCCGGTGCTGCTGGTGGACCGGATGCTGCAGTTGGCCCAGGCGCCGCTGCGGGAAATGATGATGATCCGGTGCAGCGGGTTGCTGATAGGGCGTTGGATGTTCTTGCCATGGTGGCCCGGTCGGAAGCGAAAATGGCGGCGGTGAAGGCGGAGGCGGTGGCGGTGTTTGCTGCGGCCACTGCGGTTTTGAATGGTCCGGCTTCGTCACCGCAGGAGGCTACTGCGCAGGACCGGTCCCTGGTGGCCGAGGTGGGGTGTGTGCTGGCGATTGGTGACCGGGCGGCGGGGGCGTTGCTGGCGGAATCGCATGCTTTGACCACTTCCTTGCCGCGGTGCCTGGCGGCGCTGCAGTCCGCGACGATTTCCTGGGCGCATGCCCGGACCATGGTGGAGCAGACCGCGAGCCTTGACCCGGCCGCGGCGGGCGCGCTGGAGGCGCATTTCCTGGACCCGGACGCGCCCGACGCGGCCCGTGGGTGCCCGATCGGGGAGATGCCGGCATACCGGTTCAAGGCCAAGGCCCGGGGATGGCGGGAACGCCACCACCCGGAGAGCCTGGAGAAACGGCATGCCAAGGGTGTGGCGGACCGGCGGGTCGAGTTCTGGCCGGACAGTGACGGGATGGCCTGGGTCGCCGGGTACCTGCCCGCGGCCCAGGCCTCCGCGATCCGCAACCGGCTCAGCGCGATCGCCCGAGGGATGCAGGGCCCGAACGAGCCCCGCACCATGCCGGAGTTGTGCGCTGACATCTTCTCCGACGGACTCCTGAACAGCGGGGCCGGGATCAACCCTGGAAACAGTTCCGAAAGCGGCGAGGCATACAGTCCCGACGGCGGGGAGGGACCAACGTCCGGTCCGTCTTCGTCGGGGATTCGGGCGCAGGTTCTGGTGACCGTGCCCGTTTTTTCACTGATGGGCCTGACGGAGGAGCCGGCGGTGCTGGACGGGTTCGGGCCGATCCCGGCGTCGATGGCACGCAAACTCCTCGCTGAAGGTGCTGATTCGTTTTACCGCGTGCTGGTTGACCCCAGGGACGGGGCGCCGCTGGAAATCGGACGCACCAGCTACCGGGTTGGCAAGGCGATGCGGAACTGGCTCAGGTTGAGGGACGGCAAATGCCCGTTCCCGGGCTGCAACAACAGCTCCCTGGACAACGACGCAGACCACATCCTCGCTTGGCATCAGGGCGGCACCACCGGGGTATCGAACCTGGGACAGCCCTGCCCGAAACACCACAAACTCCGCCACAGCAGCGGCTGGAAACCCACCCCCGCCACCAAAACCGAACCACCAGGCTGGACTTCACCCAGCGGCAGGCACTACAAAAGCGAACACCAGGACTGGGAACCACCACACTGGCCCGAACAGCTGAAACCGGAATGGTTGGTAGACGGATCCACGGTCGGCGGTTCGGTGGCAGGCGGTGCGGTGGCAGGCGGTTCGATAGAGGGCGCGCAGACGGGTGTTTTTCTGAAACAGGCAATGCCAAGCTCAGCTGTGCCGGTCAGGGACCAATCAGATCTGGACGCTGCAGTCCTTTACCCGGAGGGGCAAGGTATTCCTCAGGCGGCCCTATCCCAACACATCATTAGCTTGCTCGATGAAGCTGACGACGCCGTGCGTTTCTTGGATCCGCCCGAGGTTGACCTCCCCGAAGACCCCGGCGTTCCGGAAAACGAACTGCCACAAGACCCATTCGGAGAGTTCTATTTAATGCTGGAACTGGAGCACCTCCGACGGCAAACGCCCTTCTAATCCGAAGGGATGCTTCGCTGGCCTTCCCGCCGTGACGGGAATTTCGTGGCGGAGGTACGAATCAACGGGCTTTGGACGTAGTCCAAATTCCCTGCGGCGGTAGCCCAAGCTTTTCTTACTGGGGAGATTCGCCTACTTACTGGGGAGACCTGCCTACTCGCTGCGGGTGCCGAACACAATCTCGTCCCAGGACGGAACGCTGGAACGCTTCGGCCGGCCTGGCTGCCGCTCGGGCGCGCCTGTTTCCGGAAGCTGGCCGGTAGCGGGAGAGCTGTCGTCGGGTCGGGGTGCCGGACGCCGCGGGTTGTTGCCCAGCAACTCGTTCAGTCCCGCGCCACTGGAAAGATTGACGCTGCCCCCGGCGCTGCCGCCAGAGTCACTGCCGCCTGCCTCACGGCTGCCGGCGTCCCCATGACCGTTTCCTGGGGTGCCTCCTTGAGCACCGCCGGAGGGCCGCAGGGGCGACGCCACGATAGTGATCTCGCGGGTTTCGGTGCTTACGCCGTCGTGCAGCTTCAAGGCATCCTCCATCGCCTCCCGGTGTGGAGGTATGAGGCTGAGCCGCGACAACATGGAAGGCCTGGCGTCCCGTCGCCGGGTGAAGGAGCTGGCCTGGGCGGCTGGAGTCTCCGGGATGTCTTCCTGCGACTCGTCTGCGTCCTCCTCCGCCTCGGCCGCGACCTCGGACGGCCTAGGGTGGGCGGCGGGGACGCCATGGGTCAGCAGCAGTGCCAGGGCGTCGTCAGAGTCCTCGTCCACACCCAGGCGCTGGCCCCGGCGGGAGCGCAGCATGTCAAGGAGTCCGTCCGGGTCCTTGGCATCGGGCTGGCCCTCGGCGCCGGGTGACGGGCGGACGGAGTCAGCGTCGGTTTCAAAATCGAAGGGACGGTCGGAGACAGCAGAAAGCCTTCGTGCCGGAACCGGTCCATCCAGCGGCTCAAGTTCGCTGAGCTGCTGCGCCCAACGGTTGGCATTCTGCAGCGACTTCCGGGTTGGGCTGAAGGTCCAGAGTGCCGGTGGTTCTTCACCAATACCTGCTTTTCCGCCGGTGTTTGCCTCGAAGCTGGCCGATACCGTCCAGGTGCCGTCCTGGCGCCGCCAGGAATCCCATTCAACGGAGGAAGGATCAATGCCGTGGGCGGAAAGCCTGTGGGCCACCATGTCAGCCAAGGTGGCGGGACTATCGCCGAACGCTGACCGGTAGATGTCGTGGCCCGGTGAAGGCGAAGCCACTTCCACTTTGCGGGCCTGCTGGGCCACGTACTCGCGTTCCGCCAGGACGGGTCCCTCGTAGCGTTCCACCTTGGCCAGCGGCAGGCCGGACAGCTCTGCCACATCCGCCGCCGTGGCACCGGCACGGATCCGCGCCTGGATGTCCCGCGGGGACAAGGGAATGGCGGGCCGTTCGGAAGCAGGCCTGGGCGCAGGCCTGCTCGCGGTCCTCAGCGCTTCGTCGATCGGCAGCTGGAACATCTCGCCGCCGGCCCCGCTCAACAGGAGATGCATCCCGTCGTCGTGTACGCCTACAAGCCGTAGATCCTGCATACAAATCCTCCACCCTGGCATTACTATCAATCGAAACTCTGCCACCCGGTGAACCCGTTTTGTGTCAAGGGGCAGGGCGCGCCGCGATATTCCGGCTGCCGGCCTGGGCATGGGCGCTCACGGCGAGCGGAAAGCGGGGTAAAGCTGCGGGCACAAACACCGTATCTGCAGCGTTATGAAGGGTGGCATTGGCAGGCTGGCAAAAAGGAAGAAGGATACGGCGAACATGGCCACCGATTACGATGCGCCGCGCAAGTCTGAAGAAGACCTCGGCGAGGACTCCCTTGAGGAGCTGAAGACCCGCCGCACGGACAAGCCGGTCGCAGTGGTGGACGAAGACGAAAGCGATCTGGCCGCCGGCTACGAACTGCCCGGCGCGGATCTCTCCGGTGAAGAGCTGACCGTGCAGGTGGTGCCTGCCCAGGCGGACGAATTCACCTGTTCATCGTGCTTCCTGGTCCGGCACCGTTCCCAAATTGCCCGCGAGAAGGACGGCCGCCTATATTGCAAGGAATGTGAGGGGTAGCAAGGGCAGGCATGCCGACGGCGGTTCGCAGCCCGGCAGGGCGGTTCACCCGTGTGCCGGCACCGGCGTGGCGGCTCATTGGGATGAGAGGGCCTGCAGGGCACCTCAGCCGCGAGCCGACAGACGGCAGAGCCTCCTACCTGTGGGCCAGAGCCGCGGTCAGTTCGTCGGGGTGCCGGGTGGAGGTCAGCCAATACGGCGTCTGGTCCGAGGGGTCCGTGATCTCGATCTTGACCACGGGATCTATCCAGCCACGGATGCAGAGGAACGCCAGGCCATTGAGCCGGGTCCCGCGTTCCGCCGTCGCGTCCTCGCCCCGGAACCCGTCCACTGAGCCGACAAACCGACGCTCAATAGTGGCGCGGCCCACGGTCAGTGAATCGCCGGTCACCACAATGGCCGGCGTGGACAGGATCAGGAGAACAGCAATGATCGCGAAGAGCACCGCCGCGGCCGTATAACCCGCTGTCATGCTGATGGGCGCGAACACCAATATGCCGGCCCCGGCTATACCGGCTGAGATAATCCAGATCCAAACATTGGGCCACAGCTTCTCCCGATAAATCACCGGCGCCCCGGTGGACGGAATCTCGGGCACGGGCGCAGGGGAGCTTGATTCGGGCATGAGCCAAGCTTTCCATTTTTACCCGCCTATTTCACCTTGGCTAAAACCGTTCCAGCAGCCGCACCTCGCGGAGGATGCACGGGCTGCCCCGGTGCCGCGGCCCTAGGACTGATTTGGGGGCGCGGGTTAGAGTGAGTGACTGTGACTGAACATCCCGCCACAGTAGATACGTTCCCTGACGAAGCCGCGGCCCTGGTGCCGCCCGCCGCCCTGGGTGCTCCCACCCTGCAGGTCCAGCTGAAGATGCTGGACCCGGAGATGGAGGCGCCGTCCTACGCCCACCCCGGCGACGCGGGCGCGGACCTTCGGGCACGCGAGGATGTTGTCCTGAAGCCGGGGGAGCGAAAGCTGGTCCCCACCGGTGTGGCCATCGCACTCCCCGACGGGTTCGTTGCCCTGATTCATCCCCGCTCGGGCCTGGCCACCAAACACGGCCTCACCATCGTGAACGCCCCCGGAACCGTCGATGCTGGATACCGCGGCGAAATCGCCGTTACCCTGCTGAATACTGATGCGACGCAAAGCATCGAGCTGCGCCGCGGCGATAGAATTGCGCAGATGGTCATTCAGCGTGTTGAGTACGCGCAGTTCATCCCCGTCAACGAATTGAGCGGATCCGTCCGTGGCACAGGTGGATTCGGTTCTACCGGCGGCTTCAACGTGCCCCGGGCCTGAACGGATCCTTCCCTCACCCGCGCCTCAGTTCCGGCACCCGCCGGCAGGACGGTAATAAAGCACGACGGCGGGACCCCCACGGGCCTGCCCGGCAACCAACTAAGGAGACACCCAAATGGTCTTTGGGCTCGGCAGGAAAGCCAAGAAGGAACAAGCAGCCGAACCGGACGAACTGTTGCCTGCCGCGGAGACCGCGGAGGGGGCGAAGGACAGTTCCGGGCACCGCTCCAACGGCCCTTTCGATGAATCCGAAATCAGCAGCCGTGATGGCTACGTTGACCTGGGTGCACTCCTGATTACCCCCAGCGAGGGGCTCCAGCTCCGGCTGGAAGTGGAAGAAGCCACGCAGCGCGTCGTCGCGGTGACCATGGACCTTAACGGCTCCAGCCTCCAGCTGCAGGCCTTTGCGGCCCCCAAGAGCGAGGGACTCTGGGACGAGATCCGGGAGCAGATCGGCCAGTCCGTCGGTGTCCAGGGCGGCCAGGTGGAGGAGATCGAAGGGCCTTTCGGAACCGAGCTCGTGGCGAAACTGCCGGCGGGCCTGCCGGATGGCAGCCAGGGCTACCGGGTGGCCCGGTTTATTGGAGTGGACGGTCCCCGCTGGTTCCTGCGCGGCGTCCTCGGCGGCGCGGCAGCGCTCGAACGTCCTGCTGCCGAACCCCTCGAAGCGCTGTTCCGGCAGGTGGTGGTGATCCGGGGAGACAACCCCATGCCGCCGCGTGACCTGCTGCAGCTGCGCCTGCCCAAGGACGCCACCGCCACGCCGCCGCCGGGCGCACCATCACTCCAGGAACCTGAACGTGGTCCTGAAATCACCCAGATTGGCTGATCCCGCGTCAGGGGGAGCTCCCTTTGGTGATAACGGCGACGTCCCCCTTAGCCAGTTGCCGGTCAAAGGGCGGGTTGCCTGCCACGGGTGGATCGAATCCGTGACGTATGTTCCCACGGATCAGACGGCCGAGTTCAGCGCCATAGTTTCCGACGCCGATGCGCGCCACCGCGTGACGGGGCCCGCTGCCGGACGCCCCGCCAGGCTTCGTGTGGTGTGGCTGGGACGGCGGCGGGTACCGGGAATCGACGCCGGCACCGAAGTGCGGCTCGAAGGAATGCTTTCTACGGTCCAGGGCCTGCCCACCATGTTCAACCCCCGCTACGAAATACTGTCCCGCCAGGAGAACGAATGACCGTGCCCAATCCCAGCCCTTCCAGCGGCCCTGGCCAGGACGGGCAGCCGGCCGTCCCGGAGAACAAGGCGCCAGAGGGGCAGGAAGCGGTTGACGGACAGGCACCGTCGCCGATGGCAGGCCTTGCTGCCGATTACGCGGCCAAGGCAGGGCTGCACCGGACCCATGACGGGCGCGTGGACGTGCTGCGCAGCGCCGGTGGAGTCCAGGGCATTGCCGAAAGCATCCTGCCGGGCCTGGTGTTCCTCGTGGCGTACACCGTCAGCCGGGACCTCACTGTTTCCCTCGTGGCCGCGTTGGCGGCCGCCGCGGTGTTCACCGTGGTCCGGCTGGTACAGCGGCGTCCCCTGACGCAGGCATTGGCTGGTGTCGTGGGCGTGGGCATTTCCGCCTGGCTCGCCAACACCACGGGCAAGGCTGAGGACTTCTACCTGCCGGGCTTTTTCACCAATGCGGCCTACATCGTGGCGATGGTGATCTCGATCCTGGTCAAATGGCCGGTGGCCGGCCTGCTCTTCGGCTTCATCCGCAACGAGGGCCTGGACTGGCGCAAGGACCCCGCCCGGCTGAAGGCGTACCGGCTTGGCACATGGATCATCGTTGCCGTCCTGGTGCTCCGGCTTGTGGTGCAGGTCCCGCTCTATCTCCTGGGGCCGGAAGGGCTCGCCGCCCTCGCCACCACCAGGCTCATCATGGGCACTCCGCTGTACATCCTGGGCATCTGGGCCGCCTGGCTCATCACGAGACCGGCCCCGCCGGGCATCGACGGGGAGGACGGCGCAGCCCCAACGGATGCAACAAGCCGCGACTAGCCGTCTAAGAGACTAACCGTCGAACCCGTCGTCCTCCGGGGCCTGCTGGTCCGCGTGGCCCGTGCCGGCGTCAACCCGTGGCCTCGGCGGTTCCGAGGATTCGGGGGAGAGCAGCGCGCGCAGCTCGTCTTCCGCGGCAATGGTCGTGACGAAGAACAGTTCGTCGCCGCCGTCGATGACGTCGTCACGGCTTGGCGTAATCGGTGCATGGTCCCGCAGGATGGCCACCAGGGTGGAGTCCTCCGGCCACTGGATGTCTCCCACGGTGCTGCCGATGACGTGCGAATCGTGCGGGACGGTGAACTCCACCAGCGAGGACACACCGGTCTGGAGCGTGAGCAGCCGGACCAGGTCGCCAATCTCCACGGCTTCCTCCACCAGCGCGGTCATGAGCTGGGGAGTGTTGACGGCAACGTCCACGCCCCATGAATCGTTGAACATCCAGTCGTTTTTAGGATTGTTCACCCGGCCCACGGTGCGGCCGACCCCGAATTCTGTCTTCGCCAGCAGGGATACCACCAGGTTGACTTTGTCGTCGCCGGTGGCTGACACCACCACGTCCGCGTCCTCCACCTTGGCGCCCTGGAGCGTGCTCAGCTCGCAGGCATCACCGACCAGCCAGTGCGCACCGCGAAGTCCGCTGCGCCCAATCACCTCAGGCTTGAGGTCGATCAGCAGGATTTCGTGCTTGTGCGCCAGGAGTTCCCGGGCGATGGACGATCCGACGCTGCCGGCACCCACAATCACAACTTTCACTGGTACTCCTTGGCGGGTGCTTTGGCGAGGATCTGGGAGACCTGGGCGCTCCGGTCAACCTGCAGCATGGCATGTACGGTGTCGCCGTCCTGGTAGGCGGTACCGGCGTCGGGAAGCAATCCTTCGCCGAACCGGGTGAGGTAGGCGACGCGGACGCCGGCCGCTTTTTCGATGCTGCTGACCCGGTGGCCGATCCAGCCGGCGTCGAGATCCAGTTCGGCCAGCACCAGGCGCCCGGAAGGCTCCCGGAAGTCACCGGCCAAGTGCTGTTCCGGGAGGATCCGCCGCAGCACCTGGTCCGCGCTCCAGCGGACCGCCGCCACGGTGGGGATTCCCAGGCGCTGGTAGATTTCGGCCCGGCCGGGATCATAGATCCTGGCCACAACATGGGGCACGTGGAAGGTTTCCCGGGCCACGCGGGTGGCGAGGATGTTGGAATTGTCACCGCTGGATACTGCAGCGAAGGCGTATGCATCGGCAACGCCGGCCTGCTTGAGGGTGTCCCGGTCGAAGCCCACCCCGGTGACCTTGCGGCCCGTGAAGCCTTGGCGGAGCCTGCGGAAAGCCCGGTCGTCCTGGTCGATGATGGCCACGGAATGCCCGGCGTCCTCAAGGGTGTGCGCCAGCGTGGCCCCTACCCGGCCACATCCCATGATCACGAAATGCGCCACCAGTATCTCCTTATGTTTCTTTCCCGTTCGTCCTGCCGCTAGAACTCTACCGTCAGCGTCCCGGATGCCGCTGTTGACCGGCCGTCATGACACAGACCGGGAATCAGACTAGCTTTGTGGAGTGCTGACAATATTCAATGCGGTCAAGCGCGTGCTGGTGGGCAGGCCATTCCGGAATGACCGGATGGCCCATACCCTGCTCCCGAAAAAGATCGCACTTCCGATTTTCGCGTCGGACGCGCTGTCCTCGGTAGCGTACGCGCCGGATGAAATCCTGCTGACCCTGGCCCTGGCCGGGGTCAGTGCCGTGGCCTTCTCGCCGTGGGTGGGCCTGGCCGTGATGGTAGTGCTGCTGACCGTGGTGGCCTCCTACCGGCAGAATGTCCACGCGTACCCTTCCGGCGGCGGTGACTATGAGATCGCCAATGAGAACCTGGGCAAGTTCGCGGGCCTCACCGTGGCGTCGGCCCTGCTGGTGGACTACGTCCTGACGGTTGCCGTGTCCATGTCCTCGGCAGCGGCCTACCTGACGACGGCGGTCCCGTCACTGCACGGCCAGCAGGCCATGATAGCCACCATCGGCGTTGTCGTCCTCGCCCTGGTCAACCTGCGCGGCATCAAGGAAGCCGGCAGCGTGTTCGCGGTGCCCACCTATATCTTCATGGCGTCCATTATTGGTATGACGGCCGTGGGCATCTTCCAGGCCGCCACCGGGCAGCTGGGGCAGGCGCCGTCCGCTGCCTTCACGATCGTCCCGGCGGCGGGCTTCGATGAAGGCCTGGTGGGCCTGGCGGGAGCCTTCCTCCTGCTGCGGGCCTTCTCCTCCGGAGCCGCGGCACTCACGGGCGTGGAGGCCATCAGCAACGGCGTCCCGAATTTCAAGGTCCCCAAGAGCAAAAACGCTGCCACCACGCTGCTGCTCCTGGGCGTGATCGGCGCGGCGATGCTGGCGGGCATCATCTACCTGGCCAACGCCACCAAGGTCCACATTGTGCTGGACCCGGCCAAAGAGTTCCTGCTCAACGGCAATCCGCTGCCCGAGGACTACATCCAGAATCCGGCCATCAGCCAGATCGCCCAGACCATCTTCGGGCCCGGCTCCATCCCGTTCTACATCGTGGTGGCCGCCACCGGCGTCATCCTGGTCTTTGCCTCCAATACTGCCTTCAACGGCTTCCCGGTCCTGGGCTCCATCCTTGCCCAGGACGGCTACCTTCCCCGCCAGCTCCGCACCAGGGGCGATCGGCTCGCCTTCAGCAATGGCGTCCTTGCCCTCGCCGCCGGTGCACTGGTGCTGATCATCGCGTTCGACGCCGATGTCACTAAACTGATCCAGCTCTACATCGTGGGCGTCTTCATCTCCTTCACTGCCAGCCAGCTGGGCATGATCCGCCACTGGGGCAGGGAACTGAAACTGGCCAAGGACAAGGCCGTGCGGCGCCGCATGGCGAAGTCCCGCGCCATCAACACCGTGGGCTTCGGCATGACCGCACTGGTGCTGGTCATCGTCCTGATCACCAAATTCGAGCAGGGCGCCTGGATTGCGCTGCTGGCCATGTTCGTTCTCTTCCTGATCATGTGGAGCATCCGGGCGCACTACGACAATGTGGCCAGGGAACTTGCAGTGGACGCGGATTCCTCACCGCGTGCCCTGCCCACGCGCGTCCATGCCGTCCTGCTGGTGTCCCACGTCCGCAAGCCCGTCCTCCGTGCCCTGGCCTACGCCCGGGCTTCCCGCCCCTCGCGCCTGGACGCGATCACGGTTGACATCGATCCCGAAGAAACGGCACACACGGTGGGCGACTGGGAAAAGCTGGACATTCCCGTGCCGCTGACAGTGCTGGCCAGCCCCTACCGTGAGACGGTCACGCCCATCATGGAGTACGTCAAACAGATGCGGCGGGATTCGCCGCGCGACCTGGTGGTGGTGTACATCCCCGAGTACGTGGTGGGCAAGTGGTGGGAGCAGCTGGTCCACAACCAGACCGCACTGCGCATCAAGACCCGGCTGCACTTCGAACCCGGCGTCATGGTGGCCAGCGTTCCCTGGCAGCTCAAATCATCCGAAGAAGCGAAAAACCTGCAGGACGTCCAATGATTTCAAAGACACAACTCCAGCCGGCACCTGCCGGAGAAGCCGGCACTGAAGTAGTGCTCGACGTCGGACCCGTGGCCCACGGCGGGCACTGCGTGGCCAGGCATGAAGGCCGCGTCATTTTTGTCCGCCACGCCATCCCCGGCGAGAAGGTGCGGGCCCGGCTCACGGACGCTGACGAGAAGGCCAAGTTCTGGCGTGCTGACGTAGTGGAAGTCCTCGAAGCCTCGCCGGACCGCGTGGACCATTTCTGGCACGCGGCGGATTCACGCAGAGCCTGGAGCCACGGCCACCCGCCGGTGGGCGGAGCGGAGTTCGGCCATATCGCCTTGGCCCGCCAGCGCAGTCTCAAGGCAGACGTACTCGCCGAACAGCTCAAGCGGCTCGCCGGCGTCGAGCAACTGCCGGAAAGTCCGGCAGGAACGTCCGTGGAAGCCGTGGGCGGAACGTCCGACGGCGGCAGCGGCCTCGGGTGGCGGACGCGCGCAAGTTTCTCCGTCACCTCCGCCGGCAGGCTGGGGATGCACGCCCACCGTTCCGGACACATCATCCCGGTCAGGGAGATGCCCCTGGCCACCGACGCTGTCAACAACCTGCGCCTGTGGGACATCGACCTGCAGGGGGTGGACCGCGTGGAGGTGGCTGCGCCAGCGAACGGCTCGCGTCCGCTGGTGCTCCTGGCCCCGGCGGAGGGCACCAAACCCAAGCGGCTCGCGGCCATCGCAGCCCAACTGCCCGCCGACGTATCCGTCGCGGCCTTTGATCCGTTAACGGAAGCCGTCGAGCAGTTGCGCGGACGGCTGTGGGTGCAGGAATCAGCAGCCGGACATGAGTACCGCGTGACCGGCGCCGGGTTCTGGCAGATCCACCGCGACGCGCCCGGGACACTTGTGGGGGCTGTCACAGAATTCCTGCAGGGCGGCGGCTTCCTCCATCCCGGCGCTGTAGTGGCGGACCTGTACGCCGGAGCGGGCCTTTTCACGGCGGTCCTTGCCGACGCGGTCGGCGACACGGGCTCGGTCCTTTCGGTGGAAGGCGCCCCGGGAACGAGCCGCGACGCACGAAAGAACCTGCACGCGGCGCCGCACGTGGAGATCGTCCAGGGCCGTGTTGAGCGCGTCCTCCGCCAGAAACCACGGGATTTCGACGCCCTGATCCTGGACCCGCCCCGGGCGGGGGCCGGGAAAGCGGTGGTGGGGCAGCTTGTTGCCTCGAACCCGCGCGCCATTGCATACGTGTCCTGCGACCCGGCGTCGTTCGCCCGTGACGTGGGGTACTTCCGCCAGGCCGGCTGGGAGCTCTCCGCCCTCCGGGCCTTCGACCTGTACCCGCACACCCACCACCTGGAGACGGTGGCCCTGCTGACTCCGCGTCCCTGATGCCCTAACGTATTTCGACTACTATGGCGGTAGTAGTCCCACGTCGCGCTCCGTAATCACGGCCGGCCGTGTGCAATTTTCGGGCCCGGACATATTAGGGCCTCCTAACTAGCAGGCGGTCAACCGCGCGACAAAGATGAAACTGTTGCGAGAGGAGTCTGCGATGAGCACTGTGGACAGCTTCGGTTCAAAAGGCAAACTTAATGTAGCCGGAACCGAATACGAAATTTTCCGGTTGAACTCCGTTGAAGGTGCAGAAAACCTTCCGTTCAGCCTCAAGGTATTGCTTGAAAACCTGTTGAGGACCGAGGACGGCGCGAACATCACTGCCGATCACGTCCGCGCCTTGGCAGGCTGGGATCCCAACGCCCAGCCCGATACAGAAATCCAGTTCACGCCGGCACGCGTGATCATGCAGGACTTCACCGGCGTTCCCTGCGTGGTTGACCTGGCGACGATGCGTGAAGCGGTCAAGGAACTGGGTGGGGACCCCAAGCGGGTGAACCCGCTGGCACCTGCCGAAATGGTCATTGACCACTCGGTCCAGATCGATGCCTTCGGCAACTCCGGCGCGCTGGAGCGCAACATGGAGATCGAATACCAGCGCAACGGGGAGCGTTACCAGTTCCTGCGCTGGGGCCAGACGGCCTTTGACGACTTCAAGGTAGTTCCCCCGGGAACGGGCATCGTGCACCAGGTCAACATCGAATACCTGGCCCGCACCGTCATGACCCGCGAAGTTGACGGCGTTGTGCGCGCCTACCCCGACACCTGCGTGGGCACTGACTCGCACACCACCATGGTCAACGGCCTGGGTGTGCTCGGCTGGGGCGTCGGCGGCATCGAAGCCGAGGCCGCCATGCTGGGCCAGCCCGTTTCCATGTTGATCCCGCGCGTTGTGGGCTTCAAGCTGACCGGGTCCATCCCGGCCGGCGCCACCGCCACCGACGTGGTGCTCACCATCACCGAACAGCTGCGCAAGCACGGTGTTGTGGGCAAGTTCGTGGAGTTCTACGGCGAAGGCGTGGCCGCTGTGCCGCTCGCCAACCGCGCCACCATCGGCAACATGAGCCCGGAATTCGGTTCCACCGCCGCCATGTTCCCGATCGACGACGTCACCCTGGACTACCTGCGCCTCACCGGCCGCTCGGAGCAGAACGTGGCCCTCGTGGAGTCCTACGCCAAGGAGCAGGGCCTCTGGCACGATCCTTCCCGCGAGATCAAGTTCTCCGAGTACCTGGAACTGGACCTGTCCACGGTTGTTCCGTCTATCGCCGGCCCCAAGCGCCCGCAGGACCGCATCGAACTGACCGAGGCCAAGGACGAGTTCCGCCACGACCTCAAGAACTACGTCTCCCACGATGCCAACGCCGGAACCCTGGACGAATCGCTGGAAGAAACCTTCCCGGCGTCGGACTCGCCCTCCTTCACGGCCGGTGCCACGCACATCTCCGACACCGACCGTGAACCGCCGAAGTACTCGGCAGCGCACGGGGGAGCGGGACGCATCTCCAGCCCCGTCCCCGTGAAGATGGCTGACGGCCGCGAGTTCGAACTGGACCACGGTGCAGTCACCATCGCCTCCATCACCTCCTGCACCAACACGTCCAACCCCTCCGTCATGCTGGCCGCTGCGGTCCTGGCGCGCAACGCCGTCGAAAAGGGCCTCACCGCCAAGCCCTGGGTGAAGACCTCCGTTGCCCCCGGCTCCAAGGTGGTCACGGACTACTACGAGAAGTCCGGCCTGACCCCCTACCTGGAGAAGCTCGGCTTCTACATCGTGGGCTACGGCTGCGCCACCTGCATCGGCAACTCCGGCCCGCTGGAAGCCGAAATCTCCGAGGCCGTCCAGGCCAACGACCTCGCCGTCGCGGCCGTCCTCTCGGGCAACCGCAACTTCGAAGGCCGCATCAACCCGGACGTGAAGATGAACTACCTGGCCTCCCCGCCGCTGGTCATCGCCTACGCCCTGGCCGGCTCCATGGACTTCGACTTCGAAACCGACGCCCTGGGCAAGGACGAGGCCGGCAACGACGTCTTCCTGAAGGACATTTGGCCGAACCCGGTGGAGGTCCAGCAGGTCATCGATTCCTCCATCGACAAGGAAATGTTCGCCAAGGGCTACGAAGGCGTCTTTGAGGGCGACGCGCGCTGGAAGGCCCTGGACACCCCCGCCGGTGACACCTTCGCCTGGGATCCGAACTCCACCTACGTCCGGAAGCCCCCGTACTTCGAGGGCATGCAGGCACAGCCGGAGCCGGTCACGGACATCGCGGGCGCCCGCGTGCTCCTGAAGCTCGGCGATTCGGTCACCACCGACCACATCTCCCCGGCCGGTTCCTTCAAGTCCGACACCCCTGCCGGGCAGTACCTGCTGGCAAACGGCGTGGAGCGCAAGGACTTCAACTCCTACGGTTCCCGCCGCGGCAACCACGAGGTGATGATCCGCGGAACGTTCGCGAACATCCGCATCAAGAACCAGATCCTGGACGGCGTCGAAGGTGGCTACACCCGCGACTTCAGCCAGGAAGGCGGCCCGCAGGCGTTCGTTTACGACGCCGCGCAGAACTACCAGGCAGCCGGCACTCCGCTGGTGGTCCTGGCCGGCAAGGAATACGGTTCCGGCTCATCCCGTGACTGGGCTGCCAAGGGCACCGCCCTGCTGGGCGTGAAGGCTGTCATCGCCGAGAGCTACGAGCGCATCCACCGCTCCAACCTCATCGGCATGGGCGTCCTGCCGCTGCAGTTCCCCGCCGGCGAATCGGCCGCGACCCTGGGCCTTACCGGCACGGAAACGTTCTCCGTTGAGGGTGTCACCGCCCTGAACGAGGGCACCACGCCCAAGACGCTCAAGGTCACCGCCACGGCTGAAGACGGATCCGCAAAGTCCTTCGACGCAGTCCTGCGCATCGATACCCCGGGTGAAGCGGACTACTACCGCAACGGCGGCATCCTGCAGTACGTGCTGCGCCAGATCTCCGCAAACTAGCGGTTTCTGCCCAGCAGTCAGCACCTCCCGAAGCCCCGGCCGGTCACCGACCAGCCGGGGCTTCGGCTTTGCATTCGAGTTTTTCTGCTGAGTCTGGTCCTGCGGACCAAGGCGTTAGAGTTAAACGGCACGTCTACCACCCGAAGGAGGGGTCATTTGGGAATCTTGGACACCATCCGGAATCCGCAGGACCTGAACGAGTTGTCTGAAGAACAGCTGAACCAGCTGGCTTCAGAGATCAGGGATTTCCTGATCACTAACGTCTCCCAGACGGGCGGCCACCTCGGGCCAAACCTCGGCGTGGTGGAGCTCACGCTCGCCGTGCACCGCATTTTCGACTCGCCCCGCGACAGTATCGTCTTTGACACCGGGCACCAGTCCTACGTCCACAAGCTCCTCACCGGGCGCCAGGACTTTAGTACCCTCCGCCAGCAGGGCGGCATGTCGGGCTACCCGTCCCGGGCAGAATCCGATCACGACATCGTCGAAAGCTCCCATGCTTCCTCGTCGCTGTCCTGGGCTGACGGGATCTCCCGGGCCCGCCAGCTCACCGGTGAAGGCGACCGGCACGTCGTCGCGGTGGTGGGCGACGGCGCACTGACCGGCGGCATGGCCTGGGAAGCGATCAACAACATCGCCGCGGACAAGCGGCGCCGCGTGGTCATCGTGGTTAACGACAACGGCAGGTCCTACGCCCCCACTGTGGGCGGCTTTGCCGATTACCTCGCCTCCCTGCGTCCCACCATCGATTCCTTCCGCGCCACCCCCGCCTATGAACGGGCCCTGGACTGGTGGAAGAAGAAGCTGCAAAACGGCGGACCCATGGGCCAGTTCACCTACAAGAGCCTGCATGCCATGAAGAAGGGCATCAAGGACTGGTGGGCCCCGCAGGGCATGTTCGAAGACCTCGGCATGAAATACATCGGTCCGGTGGACGGCCACAACCTCCAGGCCATGGAACACGCACTGTCCACTGCCAGGCACTATGCCGGGCCCGTCATAGTCCATGCCATGACCGAAAAGGGACACGGCTACGCCCCGGCCCGCGCCCACGAGGCTGACCAGTTCCACGCGGTGGGCATCATCGACCCCGAAACCGGCGAACCCACCGGCAGCGCCGGGGCCCAGTCCTGGACTTCCGTATTCGCTGACGAGATCGCCGCCATTGCTGATGAACGCAAGGACGTTGTGGGCATCACCGGCGCCATGCTCATCCCCGTGGGCCTGCACAAGTTCGCCGCCCGGCACCCGGACCGCGTGATCGACGTCGGCATCGCCGAGCAGCACGCCCTGACCTCGGCAGCAGGCATGGCCTTCGGCGGCCTCCACCCCGTGGTGGCTGTTTACGCAACGTTCCTGAACCGCGCCTTCGACCAGCTTCTGATGGACGTTGCCCTGCACAAGGCCGGCGTGACCATCGTCCTGGACCGCGCCGGCGTCACCGGCCCGGACGGCGCCAGCCACCACGGCATGTGGGACATGTCCATGGTGCAGATCGTCCCCGGCCTGCACCTGGCCGCGCCCCGCGATGCCAGCAGGCTGCGGGAGGAACTCCGCGAAGCCGTGGCCATCAGCGATGCTCCCACGGTCGTCCGCTACTCCAAGGGTTCAGTCGGAGCCGAAGTGGAGGCGCTGGAACGCCTCAGCGACGGCGTGGACGTCCTCTCCCGCCGGCCGTCGGGTTCCACTGAGAACGATGTGCTGATCATCTCCGTTGGCGCCATGTCCGAGCTCGCGCTGGATGTTTCCAACCGGCTCGGCGCCCAAGGCATCAGCACCACGGTGGTGGATCCGCGCTGGGTGCTTCCGGTCCCACGGTCCATCGTTGCGCTGGCATCGCACCACCGCCTGGTGGTCTGCATCGAGGACGGTGTCCGTGCCGGCGGCGTGGGCTCCCGTATCCGTCAGGAGATGCGCGCGGCCGGAGTGGACACCGCCCTGAACGAGGTGGGCCTGCCGGTCGAATTCCTGGACCACGGCACCCGCAACCAGGTCCTGGAGCGCGTGGGCATGACGGCCCAGCAGATTACGCACGACGTCGTAGCCCAGGTTCTGGGGACAAAGGTCCCCTTTGCGCGTCCCCTGCCCGGCCAGCAGCATCCCACCACCGGCAGCCTTCCGATCCTGTGAGGGGAGAGGACCTACTGAAGTATCCGGGCGTTGTGGGGGACCCTGCAGGAGGAAAGCATCCGGGGCCCAGCCGCGAACCGCAGGGCCTTGTTCCCGGCCACCTCGTGGTGGCGCGCAATCGCAAATGGAACGGCAAAGCGCATTGGGTGGTCCCCGGACGCTACCTGGGTGAGGACCGGCACGGCTGGTGGATCTTCCAGGGAACCAACGAATTCTGCTCCCGGCCAGGCGCCGCGTTCTATACAAAGTCTGACGCCGTCCTGCTCATTCCCCGTGAGGGCGACTGGGTGGCCACGTTCTACGACGACGCCCACCCCGGCGGCGTCCGGATCTACATCGACCTGGCCGTGGCGCACGAATGGAACCCGATCCGCCGGGCAGTCACCGAGTTCCACGTCATCGACATGGACCTGGACGTGGTGCGGACAGCGGACCGCGGCGTGTTCATCGACGACGAGGACGAGTTCGCCGAACACCGCGTGGCCATGGACTACCCGCCACACCTGGTGGAAGCACTCGAGGCCTCCACCGGACAGCTTTACCAGGCCGTGAAGGCGGAGCAGGCACCCTTCGACGGCACCGATATTGAATGGTTTACCAAGGGACGGTTATGAGCGGCATTGTCAGGGTCTACAAGCGCGACGACGAGGGCACGCTCCACTTCCGGGAAGCCTGGTTCGACGAGGACTACAGCCAGTTCGTGATGAACTACGGCGCGGTGGGCCACCAGAGCAAGACCGAGGAAACCGACATTCCGGACGCGGCGGCGGCCGAGGGGCTCCTGGACGCTTTTGCGGTACAGTGCGCCGAGGACGGCTACGCCGAGATCCCCGATGAGGAGCAGTTCTGGGTGGTGGCCCAGTTCGCACTCAAGACCAGGGAGGGGACGGAGAGGGACCACTACCTTGAGGAAAAAGCCAAGGACGCCTTGATCAGCCACCTCGCCTGGCGTGGGCTCGGCACTGTGGAACGCTCCGAATTCACGGACTTCAAGCTCAACATCTTCTGCCTCTGCCCGGAAGTCAACAAGGCCGTCAACGCCATCAAGGTCTGTGCCCGGAACGAGGACCTGGACTTCACCAAGCTGAGCATCGGCGCAGCCCCGCACAGTGATCCCCGGAACTTCAAGCTCAAGCACTCCGCCAAGCCCGCCACCACCTTCAGCCTTTAGGAGTCTCCGTGACCACCTACCGCCGTGTCGGAAAGTCCGGCCTCACTGTTTCCACCGTTGGCCTGGGCTGCAACAACCTTGGCCGCGCCAACACCCTCACCGAGTCGCAGGAAGCAACCGACGCTGTGGTCCATGCTGCGGTGGATGCCGGAATCACCCTGTTCGACGTGGCGGACACCTACGGCAGGGAACCCGGACTCAGCGAAACAATGCTCGGCAAGGCCCTCGGCAGCAGGCGGGCCGGCGTCGTCGTTGCCACCAAGTTCGGCATGGACATGAAGGGCGCCAGCGGCCCCGACTTCGGCGCCAGGGGCTCCCGCCGCTACATCATCCAGGCCGTGGAAGCCTCGCTCCGCCGCCTGGGCACCGACTGGATCGACCTCTACCAGTTCCACACGCCGGACCCGCTCACCCCGATAGATGAAACCCTGTCCGCCCTGGACACGCTCGTCACCAGCGGCAAGGTGCGCTACATCGGGCACTCCAACAGGGCCGGATGGCAGATCGCACAAGCGGAGTACGTCGCCCGGGAACTCGGGGGTGCACGCTTTATCTCAACCCAGAACCACTACAACCTCCTGGACCGGCGGGCCGAGCTTGAAGTCACCCCGGCAGCGGAGGAATTCGGCCTGGGCGTCCTTCCCTACTTCCCTTTGGCCAACGGACTGCTGACCGGCAAGTACGCGCCGGGCTATGCCCCGGACGGCTCGCGGCTCAGCCACACCCGCCAACACATGGTCCACGACGCCGACTGGGACCAGCTGGGCCGGTTCAGCAGCTTTGCCAGGGAACGCGGGCTGAGCGAGATCCAGGTCGCCTTCTCCTGGCTGTCAGCCCAGCCGTCCGTCGCCAGCGTCATCGCCGGCGCCACCCGGCCGGAACAGGTGCGGCAGAACGCCGAAGCAGCGGAGTGGATTCCCTCCGAAAAGGACCTCGCGGAGCTGGACAGCATTTTCCCCGCAGTGCCCAAGGTGGCGCTCTTCTAGGACCGCCATGACTGCCTTCCTCCTGGACGTGGACACGGGCATCGACGACGCCCTGGCCCTCGCCTACCTCGCCGCCCTGCCGGACACGGAGTTCGTGTGCGTCACCGCCACGCCCGGAAACGTGGACGCGGACCAGGTGGCGCGCAACACCCTGGCGCTGCTGGAGCTGTGTGGCCGCCCGGCAGTGGAAGTGGCCATCGGCGCCCGCGCACCGCTGTCCATACCGCTGCTGACCACGCCCGAAACCCACGGCCCGCAAGGCATCGGATACGCCGTCCTGCCGGAGCCCGCCGGCGCGGTTTCGGAGCGGAACGCCGTGGACCTGTGGGTTGAGCACGCCCGGGCCCGGCCCGGGGAGCTCACCGCCCTGATCACCGCACCCCTGACCAACTTTGCGCTGGCACTCCGGCAGGAACCACGGCTGCCCGAGCTGCTCGCGAAGGTGGTCATCATGGGCGGCAGCTTCTACCATCAGGGCAACACAACACCCACTGCAGAGTGGAACACGCACGTGGACCCGCACGCGGCCAAGGAAGTCTACGCCGCCTTTCAGGGCCGGCCGCTGGAAAAGCTCCCGATTGTCTGCTCGCTGGACACCACCGAGCGGATGGAACTGCACCCCGACCATGTCCGGCAGCTGGCGGAGGCCGCCGGCGCCAGGGTTCCCGAACTGGTGCTCCCCGACCAGCCGGAGGGCCTGCGCAGCACCTCCGGCAACACACTGGTACGGCACTTGTCCGACGCCCTGCGGTTCTACTTCGAATTCCACCGCCATTATGACCAGGGCTACCTGGCCCACGTCCACGACTACTTTGCCGCCGGCGTCGCCGCGGGCACCCTGGACTTCGAAGCCCGGCCCGCCACCGTGGACGTGGAAACCGGTTCACAGATGCTGATGGGTACCACCGTTGCCGACTTCCGTGGCCTCTGGGGAATCCCGCCGAATGCCCGAGTGGTGTCCGCAAACCATCCCGAAGCTGCCTTCCGGGAGCTGGTGTCCGCCGTCGGCAGCCTGGCCCGCCGGCTGGGTTGAGCTTGTCGTTCCGGTGGTTGAGCCTGTCGTCCGGGTGGTTCAGCTTGTCGTCCCGATGGTTGAGCCTGTCGAAACCGGCCCGGGGTTTCGACCAGCTCAACCACCGAAACTCTTCGCGACGATGCAGGGGCGCCGCGGTAGAATTATCCACGGACCGGACAGGCGCAGATTGCCTGCCGGCTGCTGCTGAGGTGACATAGGCGGCGCTCCATGCGGCACGGGCTTCCCGGGCCGTCCGTGCGCACCCTGAAGGAACTCCATGTCATCGCACTCCCTGACGTTGCCGTCCACGTCACCTGCAGCAGTCCGCAAACGCCGGCTGCTGGAAATCCTTGGCGCCGTGGCCATTGCCGGCACCTACCTTTATCTGGTCCTCAACCAGCCTGCTGACATTACCGGCGGACCGGGAAGTGCCTCGGCCCTGATCGCTTTGTCCGGCTTCCTGGCCGGTGCCGTCCTGCTCATTGTTGCCGTCCTGCCTGCCTTGCCGACGTCCACCCTGGTGTTGATTCCGGTGGCCCTGGTGCTCAACATCGTCCTCGGCCAGTTCGTTGGCAGCACCCTGGTGCCGTTCTACCTCGACGCGATCGGTACCGTGCTGGTCGCGGTCCTCGCTGGCCCGGCCGCCGGTGCGGCAACCGGTGCCCTGAGCAGCATCGTCTGGTCCTTCTTCAACCCCACCGTGCTGCCGTTCGCCGCCGGGGCCGCGTTGATCGGGTGCCTCGCCGGCCTCGCCGCCCGCTACGGCCTTTTCCGCCGCTTCTACCTGGCACCCGTGGCCGGATTTGTCACCGGCATCGTCGGCGGAGTGGTATCTGCCCCCGTGGCCGCTTTCGTCTTCGGCGGCACGTCCGGCCTTGCCACGGGCGCGATTGTCAGCGCCTTCCGCTCCATGGGGGACAGCCTCCTGGCAGCCATCACCAAGCAGGCCCTCATCTCCGACCCCATGGACAAGGCCATCGTGTTCACCGTTGTGGCCGTGCTCATCTACGCCCTGCCCCGGCGTGCGAGCCTGCAGTTCCCGTTTGTCCGGCGGCACCGCGTGCTGGCCGGCAAGGCTTCGGAACAGGGCGCCTGACAGACTCCCGATGCGACTGCATCCGCTGACCTCCCTGGCGGCCGCCGGCAGTACCGCAATCATCACGACGGCGGCAGCGTACCTGCCGTTGTCGCTCACCGTGATAGCGGCGGCACTGGGCCTCGCCGGCTGGAGCGGCACGTTGCGCCGGCTGGTGCCGGCGGCAGCTGCCATCCTGGTACCGCTGTGTGTATCGCTGCTGGTGCTGCATGGCCTGTTTTTCCCGGAAGGCCATACCGTGTTGGCTCAGTGGGGCCCGGCGCGCGCCACGTCCGAGGGGCTCTCCTTCGCACTGCAGCGGGCGGCCCAGCTTTCCGCCGCGGTCCTGGCCCTCCTGGTGTTCTCCTTCAGCGTGAGTGTGCCAGACCTGGTGGCGGCCTTGTCGGCCAAAGGCGTTCACGGACGGCTTGCCTTCGTGCTGGCGTCCACCCTGACCTTGCTGCCTGCCATCACGGCCCGGCTGGAGCGCATCCGCCAGGCCCAGGAAGCACGCGGGCTGGTGATCCGGCATGGCCTCCCGGCCCGGGCCGCGGCCTTCCGCCTGCAGGTGGTTCCGCTGGTGACCGCCCTCGTTGAGGACGCGGCAACCCGCGCCGCGGCCCTGGAAGCCCGCGGCTTCACAAGCACCGGCCCCCGGACCAGCTACCGTGACGTACCGGACCGGCCGGGGGAGCGATGGCTTCGGATTGTCCTGCTGCTGGCCGCAGCTGCTTCGGTTGCCGCCCGGTTGTTCCAGGCGGGAGCCTAGGTGAAATCCACCACCGGATTGTCCTGCTGCTGGCCGCCACCGCTGCCGTTGCCGCCCCGTTATTCCAGACGGGAGCCCAGGTGAAATCCACCATCGCCCTTGCCGCTGGCATCGGGAGCTTCGCTTTCCATGACAACGACGCGCCGGTCCTGCGTGACGTGCACATCTCCTTCCAGCCCGGAACTTTTACGGCAATCCTCGGGCCGTCCGGCAGCGGCAAATCAACGCTGGGCCGGCTCCTGGCAGGCTGGCTTCCCCCAGGACCTGGCGGACGGCTGCAAGGGCGGCTGACCCTTGCGGAAACGACGCTTGAGTTCCAGGGAGCAGCGGACGATCCGCGAATCAACCCCGCCCAGTGGGCCCGGCGGGTGGGTTTCGTTCCGCAGGACGCATCAGCCATCCTGTCCACAGTCCGGGCCACCGTCGCCGAAGAACTGGCGTTCGGCCTGGAAAATGGCGGCACGGAACGGTCTGCCATGGAGGCCGCCGTGGCAAGGACTGCGGGACTGCTTGGCCTCAGCCAGCTGCTGGACCGCCACCCGGACACGCTCTCCGGCGGACAGCTGCGGCGCCTCGCCATCGGGTGCGCCGTCATCGCGGAGCCCGAAGTGTTGATCATGGACGAGCCCTTTGCCTCCCTGGACGCAGCCGGAGCGGACGAACTCGCCATCCTGCTGAACTCGCTCGTAACGCGGGGGACCGCCGTCGTGATCCTCAGCCAGGCCATTGACGAGGCAATCCTCCGGGCAGAACGCTGGATTGTCCTCGACGCCGGCACTGTGACGGCAACCGGAACTCCGGCTGAGGTTACTGCCGCGGCGGGACGGCTGCCGGCCGGCATTCGCTGGGCCGGCACCAGGCCGGGTTCAGTGTTCGATCCCCGGCCGGTTCCTCAGCAGGATCCCGGGGCAAGGCCCCGGAACGCTACTGTCCCGGATGATCAACGGGATCATCATCCTGCCGGCGCTCTTCCCGTCCTGGAGCTCCGGGGTGTGGGCTTCGGGTACGCGGACAAGTCACGGCGAAGCAGGAAGGCCAGGGCAGCCGCAGACGGGGCTCCGGCGGAAGGGCCTCAACAAGTGCTCCGGGACATCGACCTTGAGCTCCTTGCAGGGGAGATCGTTGCCGTGACCGGACCCAACGGGGCGGGGAAATCCACCTTCCTGCGGCACCTCAACGGGTTGCTGCGGCCCACCTCGGGCTCCGTCCTGGTGCACGGTGAGGACATTGCAGCCAGGCCGGTGGGTGAGGTGGCGGCGTCCGTGGGCCTGCTGTTCCAGAACCCGCGCCACCAGTTGTTCGAACAGACTGCCGCCCGGGAGGTGCGGTTCGGCCTGGACCGGCGCTTCGGCGCCAGTGAAGCGGCAGCCAGAACCGGGGCCGCGTTGGCTGCTGTCGGATTGTCCGCAGCTGCAGGTGAGCACCCCGCTGAGCTGCCGGCTTCGCGGCAACGGCTGCTGGCCCTGGCGACCGTCCTAGCCCGCAAGCCGGCGGTGCTGGCTTTGGACGAGCCCACCGTGGCCCTGGACGGGGACGGGCTTCGGCTGCTGGACGCTGCGGTGAGGAGCGCAGCAGCGGCGGGCGCCGCCGTCGTCCTGGTCACCCATGACGTGCCCTACGCGCGTTCGGTGGCGGACCGATGGTTGACGCTCGACGGCGGGCGGCTTGCAGCGCGCTGAGCCCGGGACGACGCGAAGGGAGAGGCACTGCACACGGCACGTACATCAAGGGCTCCGTCCGGAAGAACCGGACGGAGCCCTTGCTGTGTGCGGCTGATCCTGCCGGGCGCTGGAGTTAGGCGCTGGTTCCCAGGAGTTGATTCCTAGCCTTGGCAGGTTGGCTTGCGCCCGGACGGGAAGCCGCGCCGGGCGGCAGGAACCGCTTGCCGTTGACCCGTTCTGAGGCTCCCACCCGGTCCAGGTAGGGGGTGATGCCGCCCAGGAAGAGTGGCCAGCCGGCGCCGAGGATCATGCAGAGGTCGATGTCTTCCGGCCCCGCAACCACACCTTCGGCCAGCATCAGGCCGATCTCCTCGGCGAGGGCGTCCTGGGTGCGGCGCAACACCTCGTCCGCGGTCGAGGGGCTGGTTCCGAAGGACATCAGGGACAGCGTGGATTCGGGGATCACCTGTGAGCCGTCCGGACCTGGAGCCCACAGGCTCTTGACGCCGTTGTCGATCAGCTTCTGCAGGTTGGCGGACACCGTGAAGCGCTCACCAAACGCGGCATGCAGTGATTCCTGCACGTGCTGTGCCACCGGAAGACCGACCATCTCGCCGAGGCTGAAAGGTGTCATGGGCAGGCCCATGGGGCGGAGCGCGTTGTCGGCCACTTCGGCGGGAGTGCCTTCATCGAAGGCAGCCGTCACCTCGCCCATCAGCCGCAGCAGGATGCGGTTGACCACAAAGGCTGCGGCGTCCTTGACCAGCACCCCCGTTTTCTTCAAGGCCTTTGCGAGTTCAAATGCGGTCGCGAGCACGGCGTCATCGGTGCGCGGGGCACGGACGATCTCCAGCAGCGGCATCACGGCCACCGGGTTGAAGAAGTGGAAGCCCACCAGCCGTTCCGGGTGCTGCAGGTCCTCAGCCATGGCCGTGACGGACAGCGACGAGGTGTTGGTGGCGAGGATGCATTCCGGGGTAACAATCTGCTCCAGTTCGGCGAACACCTGCTTCTTGACGTTCAGTTCTTCAAAGACTGCTTCGATCACAAAGTCCGCGTCCGCGAAAACATCCTTCGAAACGGACCCGGTCACCAGGGCCTTGGTGCGGTTGGCGGCGTCCTGGCTGATGCGCTTCTTGGCCAGGAGCTTGTCCACTTCGGCGTGGACGTAGCCCACGCCTTTGTCCACCCGGGCCTGGTCGATGTCCGTCAGCACCACGGGCACCTTCAATTGGCGGGCGAAGACCATCGCGAGCTGGCTTGCCATCAGGCCTGCGCCAACCACGCCCACTTTTGTGACCGGGCGGGCCAGTGCGCGGTCCGGGGCGCCGGCCGGACGCTTGGACCGCTTCTGGACCAGGTCCAGGAAGGCGTACACGGTGGCACGGAATTCGTCGGTCTGCATCAGTTCGGCGAGCGTTTCGCACTCCAGCGCCGCGGACTCGGCCCGGGTCATGGTGCGGTTGGCTTCCAGGATGTCCAGGACCTTGCCGGGAGCGGGGGCTGCGTTGGACATTTTCGCTTCCACCAGTGCCCGTCCGGCTGCCACCGCTGCCGACCAGCGCGCGGCCGTTTCCGGATCAGCGGGGTCGACGGCGTTGGGACGCTCAGGCGCCACCTCGCCGGAGATGACTTTCGCGGCCCAGGCAAGGGATTGTTCGAGGAAGTCCGCCGGTTCGAACATGGCGTCGGCAATGCCGAGCGCGAAGGCCTGCTGGCCGGTGAGCGTGCGGTTGTTGCTGAGGGCGTTCTCGATCATGACCTTCACCGCGTTCTCCGGGCCGATGAGCCGGGGCAGGAGGTACACCCCGCCCCAGCCGGGAACCAGGCCGAGGAAGGCTTCCGGCAGGGCCAACGCCCCCGCGCCGGTGGACACAGTGCGATAGGTGGACTGCAATGCGATCTCCAGGCCCCCGCCCAGCGCCAGGCCATTGATGAACGCGAAGCTTGGCACGCCGAGGTTGGCGAGGGTGGCGTACACATCGTGGCCCAGCTGGGCCATCCACAGTCCATGCTCGCGCTCTTCCAGGTTCTTGACGGCGGAGAGGTCAGCACCGGCCACCAGGAAGTACGGCTTGCCGGTCACGCCCACGCCCGCGATCTCGCCTCGCCCGGTCCGCTCCCGGAGTTCCTCAAGCACCGTTCCCAGCTCCACCAGCGTGTTCGGCCCAAGGGTGGTGGGCTTGGTGTGGTCCAGGCCGTTGTCCAAAGTGATGAGGGCGAAGGTGCCGGGGCTGGGCTTGCCGGCCGGTGCGGGGAGTTCGATGTCCTGGACGTAGGAATGCGTCACGGTCTCATGGGGGAACAGGTCGGCAAGCCTGGTGAAATCTGCGGCGCTCATGCGGCTCCTTCAGTAGCGGTTTCGGCGGCGGTAACTGAATCAGCGGCGGTATCTGATTCGGCGGCGGATCCCGGCAGGGCGCCGCTGTAGCCGACGTGGTGGGGGTTCTCCCAGATCACTGTGGCACCCATACCCAACCCGACGCACATGGTGGTGATGCCGTACCGCACGGAGTGATCCTCCTCGAACTGCCGGGCCAGCTGGTTCATTAGACGCACGCCCGAGGATGCGAGCGGATGGCCCACCGCGATGGCGCCGCCGTAGCGGTTGACGCGGGGATCGTCGTCGGCAATGCCGAAGTGCTCCAGGAAAGTCAGTACCTGGACGGCAAAGGCTTCGTTGATTTCGAACAGGCCGATGTCGTCGATGGAGAGGCCGGCGTTTTTCAGCGCCTTCTCCGTGGCGGGAACAGGGCCGATGCCCATCACCTCGGGTTCAACCCCGGCATAGGCGTAACTGACCAGCCGCATCCGGACCGGCAGCCCCAGTTCGGCGGCGGCATCGGCGGATGCCATGATGGCGGCGGTGGCACCGTCATTGAGTCCCGCGGCATTTCCTGCGGTAACGCGCCCGTGCGGACGGAACGGAGTGCGGAGCGCCGCCAGGTCTGCGGCCGTGGTGCCCGGCCGTGGTGGCTCGTCAACCGTGTTGAGGGTCCAGCCCTGGCCTGGCTTCAGGGTTGCCACGGGAACGAGGTCCGGCTGGATCCGGCCGTTGCGGCGGGCGGCGTCAAACTTGGCCTGGGACGCGACCGCATACGCATCGGTCCGGTCCCTGGTGATGGACGGAAACCGGTCGTGCAGGTTCTCCGCCGTGTTGCCCATGTTCAGCGCTGCCGGGTCCACCAGGCGTTCGGACATAAAACGGGGATCGGGGTCGGCGCCCGAGCCCATGGGGTGGTTGCCCATGTGTTCCACACCGCCGGCGATCACCACGTCGTAAGCGCCAAAACCGATACCGCCGGCGTTGGTTGTTACGGCGGTCATGGCGCCGGCGCACATCCGGTCGATCGCAAAGCCGGGAACGGTCCGGGGAAGACCAGCCAGGAGGGCCGCGGTCCGGCCCAGGGTGAGGCCCTGGTCGCCGGTCTGGGTAGTGGCGGCGATGGCAACCTCGTCAACGCGTTCGGGCGGCAGCGACGGGTTCCGGCGCAGGAGTTCGCGGAGGCATTTCACTATCAGGTCGTCGGCCCGGGTTCCGGCATAGATGCCTTTTTCTCCCGCCCGGCCAAAGGGGGTACGGAGGCCGTCGACAAAAACGACGTCCCGGACACTGCGCGTGGATGCGCTGCTGTTTTCTCCACTGGAGCGGGCTTGGCTCACGTGTAACTCCTCATCGAGACGTAGGCGCCGGCGCATGCCGCAATACGGCAAGCAGCCAAACGGCAATACCTGCGATGTTACTCGTGAGTAACTTACGCGGCAAGGCCCCCATGGAAGGACGCTCTCTCACTTAAGGCGCCTTTTTGGCCAACGCTCGCTCGCTTTCTTCAAGAAAGTGGGAGAGCGTTTCCCAAATCCACGCATTAAGTGAGAGAGCGTTTCAAAGTTCACGCATCAAGTGGGAGGGCGTGAGGATTCGGTTTGGGAGCCCGGGGCCCCATCAGCGCCTGTTACCCCGCTGCTGCTACGTCCGGCTTGGGTTCCTTGGCCGGCAAGGGCTGCGGATGGAGGAATGCGTCCGCGATGAGGGGTGCTGCTAGGCCCACCTGCCATTCGCGGGCGCCCAGAGCGCGGAGTTCGGCAGCGAGGGATGCCTCAGTGATCTCTGCCGGAGGCCGCCAGGCGACGCGGCGCAGGTAATCGGGGGTCAGGAGGTTCTCCAGCGGCAGGTTCAGCTGGTCGGCTTTCTCCTGCAGCATGGGACGGGCGGTGGCCAGCCGTGCGGCGGCTTCCGGGTCCCGGTCGGCCCAAACACGCGGCGGTGGGGGAGCGTTGGTGGCCAGGTGCAGCGGCGGAAGTTCAGCCAAGTCGCGGGCCGTGGCGATGCACCGCAGCCAGCGGGGAGCTTCGCGTTGGGCTGCGCGCCCGTGGAAGCCTTTGGTGCCCAGCAGTTGGGGCACGGTGGACGGCATGGCCTTGGCAGCGGCAACCAGGGCCGAGTCGGGGATCAGCCGGCCCGGGGCCACGTCCCGCTTCCGGGCCAGGGAGTCGCGTTCCAGCCACAGCTCCCGGACGGCTGCCAGCTGGCGGCGGTCACGGATCTGGTGCAGGCCGGATGTTTTCCGCCACGGGTCAACACGGGCCGGGGGCAGCCCTGCGGCCAGGATGGCGGCAAACTCCTGCTCCGCATATTCCAGCTTGCCGTCTGCCTCGAGGAGTTCGATCAGTTCCTCCCGCAACTCGGTGAGGACCTCGACGTCCAGGGCGGCGTACCGCAGCCACGGCTCGGGCAGGGGCCGGGTGGACCAGTCCGCCGCGGAGTGCTCCTTGGCGAGCCCGAAACCCAGCAGCTGTTCAATGACGGCGGCAAGGCCCACCCGCGGCAGGCCGGCCAGGCGGGCCGCCAGTTCGGTATCAAAGAGCTTGTCCGGCCACATCCCCAGCTCGGACAGGCAGGGGAGGTCCTGGCTGGCCGCGTGCAGGATCCATTCAACGCCGTGCAGGGCGTCGTTGATGATGTCCAGGTTGTCAAAGGGTTCGGGGTCGATCAGCCAGGTCCCGGCGCCTTCGCGGCGGATCTGGACCAGGAAGGCGCGCTGTCCGTAACGGAAACCGGAGGCGCGTTCCGCGTCCACTCCGGCCGGTCCGGTACCGGTGGCGATGGCGGCTGCGCACCGCTCCAGTCCGGCTTGCGTTTCGATGACCAGCGGAACGCCGTCGCGGGGCGAATCGAGCTCAATGATTTCGGGGATGGGGGCGTCAAAGCCCTCCACCGTGATGTGGGGTGCGGTATCAGCAGCCGGGACGCCGGCCGTGGTGTTTTCCGGAATGTTAGGGGTCATGATGCCCTTAGTTTACCGGCCGGCCGGATCCGGACTGCCGCCGAAAGCCCGCAGGGGCTTTGCCTGCCCTTCGCCACGCGCCGCGCCGTTAGTTCCGGCGCCGCTGCGGGAGCGGGGTGACGCCGTCCGGAAGGGGCGGCAGGCCGGCGAACGTGCACACCATGTCGGACCAGGCTTCGAGGTGGGCGGTGACATCGGAGGTGGCGGGGGTCCAGGAAGCGCGGAGTTCGATGTCAATGGACCCGGGCCTGTCCGCCAGGGTTCCGAAGCTTTCGGAAAGAACCCGGGTTGCCGTGCCGCCGGCGGCGCGGTACGGCGCTTTGTGGTTCTCAAGCGCCTCTACAAGCCAGGTCCACGCCACTGTTCCCAGCATCTCGTCGTTGCCCATCTCCGGTTCGAGCTGTGCCCGGATATAGGTGACGATGCGGAACTCGCCGTCCCACACGGCCGAGCCCTCGGGGTCATGGAGCAGGATGAAACGTCCCGTTGCCAACTCTGTCCCGTCGTCGTCCACGGTTCCTGAGGCAGCTGCCAAGGCCATCGCGGCAGGGCCGTGCACGGGAGTGGAGGCGGTTCCCGGCCCCGGTGCCAGGACCTCCGCGCCCAGCGCTACGGCGAAAGGCGCCAGGCGTGCGGGCGCCGGGATCTCCGCAAGGTGGAGTTCCCCGCGGCACCGGGCTTTCCTGAGGGTTCCCAAGGCGTGGAGAAATTCCGGGGGAACCTGGTCAAGTGCGTTCACCTTCGCAGGTTACGCAACCGGGCCGGTGACGGCGGGAAGGCTCGCCGTCGTCCTGCCGTCACTGGCCGGCCTGCCCGCTCCCGTCAGCGCCAAGTTCGTGCCGGATTGCTGCAGCAAAGGCATCAATATCCTCCTCGGTGGTATCAAACGAACACATCCAGCGCACTTCCCTGGCTGCCTCGTTCCAGTCGTAGAAACGGAAGGACGTCCGCAGCCGGTCCGCTACACCTTCAGGAAGGATGGCAAAGACGCCGTTGGACTCGGTTTTCTGCGTCGGCTCCACACCGTCGATGGTGTCGACGGCGGCGCGCAGCCTGGCTGCCATCGCGTTGGCGTGCGAGGCGGACCGCAGCCAGAGGTCACCTTCCAGGAGGGCGATGAACTGCGCTGACATAAAGCGCATCTTGGAGGCCAGTTGCATGTTCATCTTGCGCAGGTACACCAGCCCGTGCGCCGCCTCGGGGTTCAGTGCCACCACCACCTCACCGAACAGGAGCCCGTTTTTGGTGCCGCCGAAGGAAAGGATGTCCACGCCGGCGTCCCGGGTGAATGCGCGCAGCGGGACCTGAAGGTGCGCTGCCGCGTTCGCCAGCCGGGCACCGTCCATGTGGAGCTTCATCCCCTTGGAATGGGCGTGGTCGGCGATGGCCCGGACCTCTTCCGGGGTGTAGCAGGTGCCCAGTTCGGTGGTCTGGGTGATGGAGACGGCGAGCGGCTGGGCCCGGTGTTCGTCGCCCCAGCCCCAGGCCTCGCGGTCGATCAGGTCCGGCGTCAGCTTGCCATCCGGTGCGGGGACGTGCAGGAGCTTGATTCCCCCGACACGTTCCGGCGCGCCGTTTTCGTCCATATTGATATGGGCGGTGGACGCGCACACCACGGCGCCCCAGCGGGGGAGCAGCGACTGCAGGGACAGGACATTGGCGCCCGTGCCGTTGAAGACCGGGAAGCTCTCGATGCCGGGGCCGAAATGGTCCTCCAGCACGTCCTGCAGCCTGGCGGTGTACTCGTCCTCGCCGTAGGACACCTGGTGGCCCTCGTTGGCGGCGGCCAGTGCCGCCAGGACTTCGGGATGGACGCCGGAGTAGTTGTCCGAGGCGAACCCGCGAATGGTGGGATCGTGCAGCCGGATTCCGGCGGCAGTTTCAGCTGTTGTTGTCATCGCTTTGGTCACGCTTTCAGTCTAAGTACAGTCATGAGGCCACCTGGTTCGCCAGCACGAGCCGGCTGCCGTTCAGGTTGCCCGCCGGGGTTTCAAAGAGACCGACGACGGCGCGGGCAAGGTCCGCCACGTCGGTGGCGCCGGGGAAACTGCGTTCCGGATGGTTGCGGCGCATCGCGTCGTCCACCAGGGCCTTGACCACCAGGACGACGGCGGCCGGGCCGCCTGGGTTGTTGCCTGAGCCAGGGTCTTTGTTGTCGGTGGCGCCGTTGGCGGCTGCCCGGCGGAAGCCGTCCGCCATGGCCATCGTCCAGGCTTCGGCCGCGGCTTTGGCAGCGACGTAGCTGGCGGTTGCTGCCGCCGGCTTGTCCACGGCTGTGGAGGACACCATCGCAAAGCGGCCATGCTGCGAGGCGGCAATATCCCCATAGAACACGCGGGAGACGTTCCGGAGCGTGGTGATGGCGCCCCGTTCCAGGAAGTCCCAGTCCTCGTCCGTCTGGTCGGCGATGCCTTTGGCTCCGCGCCAGCCGCCCACCAGGTGGATCAGGCCGTCTACGTGCCCACCGGCCGCGAGCACCGACGTCCGCAGCTGCCGCACATCCGCCAAAGCGGCGAGGTCGCACACGAGGCCCGTGACGCCGTCGCCCGCCTGCTGCGCTGCGGCGTCGATCCTTGCCTGGTCCGAACCGACGGTGAACACCCGGTGGCCGGCGTTGTGGAGCGCCCGAGCGACGGCGATGCCGGACGGTCCACTGCCGCCGGTTACCAGGATGTTCAGCCGCGGGACCCCGGCCTGCGGTGCCGCTGACCCTGATTCTGTTGGTGCCGGTTCCTCCGTCACAGTGCGGAGGCTCCGGTGATTCCGGCGGTGGATTCGATGACGTGGCGCATCTTCTTCTCCAATGCTTCATAGAACATGGACAGCGGAAACTCGTCGTCCAGCACCTGGTCCGTCAGGCCGCGCGGCGGACCAGCCAGTGCCAGCGCTTCGGGACCCTTGGCCCAGAGGGATGCCGGGTTAGGAGTAACGGTAGCGGAGATGAGCTGGTACGCGGCGAGCCAGTGCGCGGTCTTCGGCCGGTCGATGGAACGCCAGTACAGTTCATCGATGGTGGCTCCCAGTGCGATGACCGCATCCGCCACTTCGTCCCAGTCGATGGTGAGCCGGGTGTCAGTCCAGTGCAGGACGTGCTGCTGGTGCAGCCAGGCGAACAGCAGCTGGCCGCCGAGTCCGTCGTAGTTGCGGACGCGGCTGCCGGTGATCGCAAAGCGGAAAATCCGGTCGAAGATGATGGCGTACTGCACCAGCTTGGCGTGGCGGCGCGCCTCCGGATCGGCGTCGTCATCCTTTTCGATCCGGACCGATTCGCGGAAGGCGGTCAGGTCGCAGCGCAGCTCTTCCAGTGAGTACAGGAAGTACGGCATCCGCTGCTTGATCATGAACGGATCGAACGGAAGGTCGCCGCGCATGTGGGTCCGGTCGTGGATGAGGTCCCACATCACGAAGGTGGCCTCCGTCAGGTCCTGGTCAGCGAGGAGTTCCGCCGCTCCTGCGGGGAGTTCCAGGCGGGTGGTCTCGGCGGCGGCCTTGAGCACCCGGCGGAACCGGGCGGCTTCCCGGTCAGCGAAAATGGCGCCCCAGGTGAACGTCGGGGTTTCGCTGACCGCAACGGTCTCCGGGAACAGTACTGCGGAGTTGGTGTCGTAGCCGGCAGTGAAGTCCAGGAAACGGATGGGGACGAACAGCTTGTTCGAGTACTCAGCGGCCTCCAGTCCGGCAATGAACTCTGGCCAGATCACTTCAATCAGGACGGCCTCAACCAGCCTGTTGCTGCTGCCGTTCTGCGTGTACATGGGGAAGACCACCAGGTGCTGGAGACCGTCCTGGCGCTGTTCCTGGGGCTGGAAGGCGAGCAGCGAAGACAGGAAGTCGGGGACGGCGAAACCTGTGGCCTCCCAGGCGGAAAAGTCTTCGACGACGGTGTCCAGGTAGGCGGCATCGTGGGGGAACGCGGGGGCAAGGCCGCGCACCGCATCAACGATATCTCTGACGTACCGGGATGCCTCACCATGGTTTGCCGGGTCGGGAATGGAGCCGTCCTTCACCTGGAGCGCCTGGATGGCGGTGGCTGCCGCCTTGAGCCTGGTCCAGTCCTGGTTTTCTGCGGAAATCCGGGTGGAAGCGGTGATCAGTGTTTCGGTCATCGTCGGCGCCTTTCTGGTTGCTTGCTATCTACGGCGAGCGTAACAAGCAACCAGCAGAACTAATCTGAAAAGCGGCTTAGCCTAAGAAAAGCTTTTCCTTCCGGCGCTGTGGCAGGGAGAAGGTCCAGCCTTTCGGTGATCTCAGGCCTGCGCTTCCTGCCCGCTGACCTCGGGTTCTTCGCGCGGAACGAGTTTCAGCGAGACGGAATTGATGCAGTAGCGCTGGTCCGTGGGTGTGGGGTACCCCTCGCCGTCGAACACGTGCCCCAGGTGCGAGTCGCACGTGGCGCAGCGCACCTCCACCCGTTCCATGCCAAGGGTCCGGTCGTGGATGTAGCGGACGGTACCTTCTGCCAGTGGGGCGAAGAAGGAGGGCCAGCCGCAATGGGAATCGAACTTCTCGTTGCTGGTGAACAGTTCTGCGCCGCAGGCCCGGCACTGGTAGACGCCGGCAGTATGCGTATCCCAGTATTCGCCGGTGAAGGGACGCTCGGTTCCGGATTGGCGGAGTACGTGGTATTCCTCCGGGGTGAGCTCCTGCCGCCACTCGGCGTCGGTTTTCTGAACGCCGGGACCGGCGGCCGGGGACTCGGGAGCTGCGTCCTTGTTTCCGAGGATGTTCTTGCCCAGGATGTTGTTTCCGAAAATGCTCATAGCCTTCTCAACGCTCAGGAGTCGCCGATAAATCCCGAACCTGCGTACAGGTGCAGGACGGGCAGGCCCAGTTGGTCCTGGGCTTTGTTGGCCCAGTCGGTGTGGAACGTATCCGCCACTGCGTGCGGGCGGGTGACCACCACGGCCTGCGCAGCACCGGATTCCTTGACCTTGGCTACCAGGGCCTGCACCGCACCGCCGTCGACTATTTCTCCCGTGACGCCTGCACCCAGGCCCGCCAGCGCCGCCAGCGACACCGCAAGGGTCTCCGCCGCCTGGACGCGCTCGGTGGCAGGATCCGGCGCGTGGGATGTCAGTTCACGGAACGCCTTGGCTATGTCCAGCATGGAAAGGTTCTCGAGGAAGTCCACCAGCAGATGCCGTTCGGTGTTCGCCGGAACCAGGACCAGGAGTGGGGTATCTGCTCCGTCCACGAGGCGCTCGATGTTCAGGCGGTCGTCCGCCCCCAGGGGTTCTTCGGTCAGGATGACGATGGGATCACTCATGGCCTTAGCCTAGCCCGTGCATGATGCGGCGGCACCGGTTCAGGGATGCGCCGGTTTTGGCGCCCTCCCGTGGAAATGCGGACTGCCGGCGCCGGGGCGGTAAGAATAGTTCCATGGCACTTTTCCAGCGCAGCAGTCCGGCACCCGTCCTGAGTATCAAGGATTCCGGCGGAGGCCTGTCGCTGCGGACGAAATGGGCCATTGGCGGGGCAATCGGCGGAGGCGCACTGGCGGGACTGCTGGCCACGGGATCGTCAGCCCTGGCTGTGTACTTTGCCCGCCGCGTCATCACCCCCGCGCGCCAGCGGGCGGCAAACCAGGAAGTGCTGGCAGTGGTCAGGGCCGGGCAGCAGCAGCACGTGATCATGGCTGCCAACGAGGACACCACCGTGGACGGGGTGTATGGGTTCTTTTTCGACGGCGGCAAGGGGCACGCCCGCATTGGCCGCATCGTCTCGTACTCTCCGGCTGAGCGGACGGTGTCCCGCGAGGTGGAGGCGGTTTACGCCGGGGATCTCAGCACGGCCCGCTGGGGATGGTGGAGCGGTGCTGTCTACCCGGACCCGGCCGCCGTCGGAATCCCTGCCGAAGATGTGATGATCGAGGTAGACCGCGGGGAGGCCCCCGCCTGGCTGGTCCGTGCGGGCGGGACGGCGCGGACCTGGGCGGTGATGGTGCACGGGCGCGGTGCAAGCCGGCAGGAAGCCCTGCGCGCCGTCGGGCCCGCCCTCGAGCTGGGACTGACAAGCCTGGTGGTGTCCTACCGCAATGACGGTCTGGCGCCATCTGCCGACGACGGGCGCTACGGCCTGGGTTCCACCGAGTGGCGCGATATAGAAGCCGCCATCGAGTACGCCCTCGCAAACGGGGCCGAGGAGATTGTGCTGTTCGGCTGGTCCATGGGCGGCGCCATCTGCCTGCAGACTGCCGATTTGTCCCGCTACAGGCACCTGATCCGGGCCATGGTGCTGGACGCCCCGGTCATTGACTGGGTGACAGTATTGGCCCATCACGCGCAGCTGAACAGGATTCCCTCCCTGGTGGGCCGTTACGGCCAACTGATGCTGGGGCATCCGCTGGGGCGGCGGCTCACGGGACTGTCCGCACCGGTGGACCTCAAGGCGATGGACTGGGTGTCGCGGGCAGTCGAACTCCGGACTCCCACCCTGGTCATCCACAGCGTGGACGACGAGTATGTTCCGTACGGCCCGTCCGTGCAATTGGCTGAACGCAACCGGGAAATGGTCACCTTCGAAGCCTTTCACCATGCACGCCACACGAAAGAGTGGAACGTTGATCCCGAGCGGTGGGAGCGTGTGGTCAAGGCATGGCTGCGGAAACAGCTGGCGCCACGCCTGAACCCAGGTGGAGCCCGGCAGGGCCAGGGTCCTGCCCTTGGCGGGGACCGCGCTCAGTAGTCGCTGGTCGGTATGTCCGGCCGGGCATCATGCGGGGGGAACGGGCCGATTGATAGTCGATGAGTGTCAGCCGATCGGGTGACCCTGGCTGCAGGTGTTTTCTCCCGGCAGGATCTCGTGCCCTTGAAGGCACGTCGCTGACGGGGGAGGCGGGTTGTCGTGGGCGATGAAGAAGAGGCTGCTCCTGCCGTGGCTGATGCCGGCATCCTCGCGTTGGAGCCAGGAAGAATGGTGAACACTGTTTTTCGTGCCTTCGCCGGCTTCATGCGGGTGTTTGAATGGATTTTTGACCACGGTGACCGTGACCTTTCCTACCGTCGCTGCTCCTGCAGCAATTGAGCGGTGCAGTGATTATAGGCCTGCGGCACGAAGATCGGCCTCCCCTTTTTCTAGTTCTTCGTGGCCTGCACCGAGCTGATGGGTGCTGTCACGGCGTCCGTGAGGCGGATCAGGTCGGCAGGAGCCAGTTCGATATCCAGGCCGCGTTTGCCGCCCGACACCAGCAGCGTCTCCAAGGCCAGGGCGCTGTGGTCCAAAACCGTGGGGGAGGGGAGCCGCTGGCCCAGCGGGGAGATGCCGCCGAGCACATAGCCGGTGCGCCGCTGGGCTGCGGCGGGGTCCGCCATCGCCGCCTTCTTGGCTCCCAGGGCGGCTGCGAACGCTTTGAGGTCCAGTGTGCCGCTGACCGGCACGATGCCCACCGCCAGCTTGCCTTCGACCTCCACCATCAGCGTTTTGAACACCTTCGACGGTGCGAATCCCAGGACCTGGGCAGCTTCCGCGCCGTAACTTGCGGTGGCGGGATCGTGATCGTACGGGTGCAGTACAAAGGGAACCCCGGCTGCCGCCAGTACGGCGGTGGCCGGAGTTCCCTGTGATGTGTTCTTGCGTCCCATCGATGCCGGGCTGCCGGTTAGGAGCGCACGGCGCTGGATGCTGAAACCTTGCGCTTGATCCTTCCGAGCATGGCCGTCATTCCCCGCATCCGCAGGGGCGTGATGGCGCGGGTGAGGCCCAGCAGTTCCGGCATGTCATCGGGTACCGAAAGGATTTCTTCGGCGGACAGTCCGTCCAGGCCTTCGTGCAGGACTCCGGCGAAACCGCGGGTGGTGGGAGCCTCGGCCGGGGCCTTGAAGTAGAGCCGCACGGCGCCGGCCGCGCCGCCGCCTTTTTCCGTCTCGATGGTCAGGAACAGCGGGGACTGGCACTCCACCACCTGTTCGAGCAGTTCGGGATGGTCCTTGAGCCGGTCCGGCAGCTCGGGGAGTCCCTGCGAGAACTCGAGCAGCAGTTGCAGCCGTTCGGGCTCGGTCAGGGCCTGGAAGTCGTCCACAATGGCCGCAAGGGCGGAGGGCAGTGCTTGAGTAGTCATCATTCCAAGTTTACGCGCCGAACTTCGGGTGAGGCCGCGTCAGGCTCCGACGGCGACGGGAAAGGACCCGCGCTCGGCGCCTTTGACGATCGGCACGCGGACGGCGTTGCCCCACTCGGTCCAGGAACCGTCGTAGTTGCGGACGGACTCGAAGCCCAGGAGGTACTTAAGCGCGAACCAGGTGTGGCTGGAGCGCTCACCGATGCGGCAGTAGGCCACAACGTCGTCACCCTCAGTCAGGCCGGCCTCGCCCAGGTACAGCGCGTCGAGTTCCTCGCGGCTGCGGAAAGTTCCGTCGGGCGCGGCAGCCCGGGCCCACGGAATGGAGGCGGCGGTGGGAATATGGCCGCCGCGGAGCGCACCTTCCTCGGGGTAGGCCGGCATGTGGGTGCGCTGGCCGGTGTACTCCTCGGGGGAGCGGACATCGATAAGGGGCTTGCCCAGGTGGGCCAGGACGTCGTCCTTGAATGCCCGGATGGGAGCATCCTCGCGCTCAACCACCGGGTACTCGCCCCTGGCCGGTGCCGGCTTTTCCGTGGTCAGTTCCCTGCCCTCGGCAATCCACTTGTCACGGCCGCCGTCGAGCAGCCGCACGTCCTGGTGCCCGAAGAGGGTGAAGACCCACAGCGCGTAAGCAGCCCACCAGTTGGACTTGTCACCGTAGATCACTACGGTGCTGTCGCGGGAAATACCCTTCGACGCCGCCAGTTCCGCGAACGCGGCCCCGTCCACGTAGTCGCGGGTCACTTCGTCGTTCAGGTCGGTGTGCCAGTCGATCTTGACGGCGCCGGGGATGTGCCCCGTTTCGTAGAGGAGCACGTCTTCGTCGGACTCCACCACTACCAGCTGGCCGCTGGCGACGGCACCGTTTTCCACGGCGGCTGCAAGCCATTCAGTGGAGACGAGGCGCTCCGGGTGGGCGTAAGCTGCAAACTTTTCGTTCTGTTCAACGGGGTAGGACATAGCTTTGCCTTTCATCGAGAACACGGGTGATCCGCGGGACCGGATGGGGACCTGCTCCCACACTAGCCACCGCCACCGGTGATGTGCGGTTTCCGTTAACAGGAGGAAATGTTGCCTTCATCACGCCTGCGGCCAGTGTGGCCGGGGTCATCGGGAGCGGCAGTGCATTGCCGGTATCCTTTCTGGGGACCAACAACCAGCAGAACGGACCACCTTGGTACAGATTGAACAGCTTGCCGCCCGCACTCCGGCAGTATCGGTGGACGAACTCCTCAAAGGCTTCTTTCCCTCGTCCCGGTTCGGCCAGGTCTCCTTTGCAAGCTACCGCCCCGATCCCAAGCAGCCCAGCCAGGCGCACGCTGTCCGTGCCCTGCAGGGATTTGCCGAGGGCGTGGGGTCCGGTGACGGCGGGGGCCTGTTCAAGAAGCTGTTCGGAAAAAAGGAGACTTCCCGGGCCGGCATCTATCTGGACGGCGGCTTCGGCGTGGGCAAGACCCACCTCCTCGCCTCGCTCTGGCACGCAGCGCCAGGGCCGAAGGCCTTTGGCACCTTCGTGGAGTACACCAACCTGGTGGGAGCCCTCTCCTTCCGCAAAACGGTGGATGCGCTGAGCGGGTACAAACTTGTCTGCATTGACGAATTTGAGCTCGACGATCCGGGCGACACCGTGCTGATGTCGCGGCTGATGCGCGAACTCGCGGACGCAGGAGTGAAGCTGGCCGCCACGTCCAACACGCTGCCGGGCTCACTTGGTGACGGCAGGTTCGCTGCGGTGGACTTCCAGCGTGAAATCCAGGTCCTCGCGGACCAGTTCGACGTGGTCCGGATCGACGGTGAGGACTTCCGGCACCGCGGACTCCCGGCGGCCCCCGCGCCCCTCAAGAACAGCGAACTGTCCGCGCACATGAAAGCGGAGTTTGACGGCAAGACTGTTGCCCAGGACGAGTTCAGCACCCTGATCTCCCACCTGGCCGGCGTGCACCCCAGCCGCTACCGGCAGCTGATCGACGGCATCGACGGGGTGGTGTGGCGTAATGTTGGCACCATCACCGAGCAGGCCGTGGCACTGCGGTTCGTGGTGCTTGCTGACCGGCTCTACGACAAGGATGTGCCGATCCTCGCCAGCGGTGTTCCGTTCGATCAGCTGTTCACCGAAGAAATGATGACCGGCGGCTACATGAAGAAGTACTTCCGTGCAGTCTCGCGCCTTACTGCCCTGGCCCGCGAAGGCCAGAACCACGAACCTTCGTAGCCCGCACAGCCAGTAGGCCGCCCCAGCCGGCCACCCGCCGTCGGACGTTCAACAACAGCGGCAGGGCGATTCCCGTAGCGGCGCCCTTAAACGCCAAAGGTGCGGGTGCCGCCTCCCGGCGGGACCCGCACCCCCTTGACGTACTAGGGCAAAGCCCTGGCCAAATCCTTTTTACGGAGCCTTGTCAAACCGGCGGAACCGGGTTGACCGGCGGAACCTGCTCAGCGGCAGGTGCCGCGCCCGGGGTTCCGTTCTTGTCAATGAGCTTGGAAGCGCCATCCTGGATCTTGTTGACGTGGCCGGAGTACTTGCCTCCGGTCTTGGTGTCGACGAGATCGCCGGCCTTGGTGATGCCGTTCTTGATGGCCTGCTCGTTGCCATGGATGAGACCTTGAGCTTTGCCCTTTAGATCGTCAATCAGTCCCACGAGCACCTCCCTTCAATCGCGGAGCCAGGTCGCTCCTCCGCATTCGATCCTAGCCCTGCAGGGGGAGGCCTAACAAGGAAATCGGGGGCTTGAGGCGTTCGCCCGCAGCGGATGGAGCGTCTGTCTCCACTGGTTGCCCTATCAGGTTTAGTCGTCAAAACACCGTGTTGGGGACCATAACTGACAGGGCGACGGTGGCAGGGCAAGAAAAAAGCAGCTCCGCAGGAGCTGCTTGATGTGGGCGATACTGGGATCGAACCAGTGACCTCTTCCGTGTCAGGGAAGCGCGCTACCGCTGCGCCAATCGCCCGGAACCGGAAGACCGGCTTATGGGATTGTAAGAAACAAAGAGAGCGGACGACGAGATTCGAACTCGCGACATCCACCTTGGCAAGGTGGTGCTCTACCAGCTGAGCTACGTCCGCATATGAAGTACGTTCCGGCCGGGCCGGTCGAACTGCATGAAGCAAGTTTCCTTGCTTGGTGGGCGATACTGGGATCGAACCAGTGACCTCTTCCGTGTCAGGGAAGCGCGCTACCGCTGCGCCAATCGCCCATGTCCATCCGGATATTCTCCGGAAACCATGGTTTTCACCGAGGTGGGTACGGGATTCGAACCCGTGTATACGGCTTTGCAGGCCGCTGCCTCGCCTCTCGGCCAACCCACCGTGTAAGCCTCGATTCCAAAGAACCTTAGCCGTGACAGTGTCCTGCGAGCGGACGACGAGATTCGAACTCGCGACATCCACCTTGGCAAGGTGGTGCTCTACCAGCTGAGCTACGTCCGCATTTTGGAGGTCCGATTCGCTGCCGTTCCCGGCATTTCCTCGCGTTCCAACGAGTAAAAACAATATAGGAGGTTCGGGGATTCTCCAAATCGGCCCCGGGCGCGGCAGACATAATGGGGCTGCTTCCCAGTAATAGCGCGGATTTTCCGAAGTTACAGGCATGTAATTTGCGACGGCGGCAGGAGGCTTTGTGGGTGCCCCGGCTATCAGGGAGGAGCAGCGCAAGCGGACCATCCCTGCGGTTCGCCGCTCCAACATGGACCGCCGCGTGCCCCTGGTTGGCTGGCGTTTGTGCCGCGACTCCGGGCCGATTTCCGAAATGGCCCGAAGGTCCGCTAACATTCAAATGCATCAGGGCGATTGGCGCAGTGGTAGCGCGCTTCGTTCACACCGAAGAGGTCACTGGTTCGAACCCAGTATCGCCCACCGCATATTGGTCCGTTTCCGCTCACCTGCAGCGGAAACGGACCTTTTTTGTGCGCGCGGACATTCTGTCAGCCCCTTGTGAAAGAGTTTTTCTTATGACAGCTCCACTTCTTGCCCACGCCACGGACTATGGGCGGATGTACGCCCGGTCCACCTCCGAGCATTTCTCCGTGCCGTCCATCACCACTGTGATCGGCCAGCAGCCGCACGGGCTTGATGGCTGGTTTGGATACATGGGCGCCAGCAGCCTGGCCAAAGATCCGTTGCTGGCCGACTGCCTGGGAAGCCCGGCCAAAATCAAGCAGGCCGTCAACCGTGCGGCCAAGGCGGCTGAAACTTACCGTGATGATGCCGCCAAGCGCGGGGACCGCGTCCATTTCTACTGCGAGCAGGTTGCGCTGCGGGCCCTGGGCCGTCCCCACGGCATGAAGGAAGCGCGCGAAGCCCTGGCAGTCAACGGGGAAGAAGCCTTCGCGGTCCGGTTTGACGAATGGTGGGAGCTGTTCAAGGTTGAGCCCATCGCCCCCGAGATCACCGTCTGGAACAACTCGGTGGGCTACGCCGGAACCCTGGACCTGGTGGCGCGGATCAACGGCCGGATCTGCCTGATCGACTACAAAACCAAGGGCACCACCAGGGACGGCCAGGTCAAGCCGCTCGACGACAAGGTGGTTATGCAGCTCGTGGCCGGCATGAAGGCGGAGGAGAGCCTGGTTGACCCGGAAGAAGGGACCTGGGAGCCCTGGAAGTACGGCGAAAACCCCGTCCTGCTGGCGGTGGCCATTGGCGAGACCGAGGTCCGTCCCGTCCGCGCCAACCCCGACGTCCTCAAGCACCACTGGTGGAAGTTCTGCGCCCTGCGGCGAGTTTGGGAACTGTCTGCGGACACCACCTCAGCGGGTACGGCGCTCCTGCCCATTGCCCCTCCGCCGCTCGCACAGGTACAGCCCGCCTAGGAATGCCGGGCGCGGACAGCCCGGGAGTTGTCTGCGCCTAAACTGGATGGGTCCCCTTTGCCGCCTACCGTAAGGAAAAACAGCGTATGGGCTATTCTGAATATCCGCATCATCGGTGACCCTGTGCTCCGCACAGTTGCCGATCCTGTGACGGATTTCGGGCCTGAGCTGGCCAGGCTGGTGGCGGACATGACCGAAACCATGGAGGACGTGGACGGGGCCGGCCTTGCCGCACCCCAGATCGGCGTCAGCAAGCGCGTTTTCACCTACCGCATCGACGGGGTGGAAGGGCACATCATCAACCCGGTGCTGGAAAACAGCGAGGACTTCCAGCCGGACCACGTGGAAGGCTGCCTGTCCATCCCGGGCCTGGGCTTCCCGGTGAAGCGATACCGTGCCACGCGGGTCACCGGCGTGGACATGCACGGCAACCCCGTCACCCTCGAAGGCGAGGGGATGCTGGCACGCTGCTTCCAGCACGAGAACGACCACCTGGACGGGATTCTCTACACGGACCGGCTTGAGGGGGAGGACCGCAAGGCGGCCCTGCGTTCCATCCGCAAGGCCAACTACGACTCCATCACGGAACAGACGACGGCGAAGCGCGCCAGGACCGTCGGCTCCAGTTTCGGGGGTTCCAGCTTCGGCGGTGCAGCTTCCGGGTCAAGTTTCGGTGGCGGAGCCGCCGGTACCAACGGGTGAGGGTCCTCTTCGCGGGAACCCCCGCCGTCGCCGTCCCGTCCCTCAACGCGCTCGTTGAAGCAGGATTCGACGTTGTCGCGGTCCTTACCAGGCCGGACGCGCCAATCGGACGGAAGCGCGTGCTCACTCCGTCGCCGGTGGCCGCCCGGGCCGCCGAGCTCGGGATCGAGATTATTCACGCTGCCCGGATCAACGAAGACACCATGGCCAGGATTTCCGCTGCCGGCCCGGATGTCGCGGCGATCGTGGCTTACGGCGGGCTGGTTCCTCCGGCTGCACTCAGCATCCCGCGGCACGGGTGGATCAACCTGCACTTCTCCCTCCTTCCGGCCTGGCGCGGCGCCGCACCTGTCCAGCGTGCCGTGATGGCCGGCGACGACGTCACCGGCGCTGTGACCTTCCAGCTGGAGGAAGGCCTGGACACCGGGCCCGTGTTCGGAACCTTGACAGAAACGGTGGGCCCCGAAGACACCGCCGGGGAACTGCTGGAACGGCTGTCCCGCAGCGGCGCCGTGCTGCTATCCCAGACCCTGTCCGCCATCGAGGCCGGCAAGGCCGCCGCTGTGCCGCAGACCGGTGAAGTCTCGCTGGCACCCAAGCTGACCCTCGAGGACGGCCGCCTGGACTGGAAACACCCGGCCCTGGCCATCGGACGGCAGGCGCGGGGAGTCACTCCGGAACCGGGAGCCTGGACAGTGCTGGAGGGCCAGCGCATCAAGCTGGAACCCGTCCGGCTGCGGCCGGATGTTCCACAGTTGGTGCCCGGTGCCGTGTCCGTCCAAGGCAAGAGCGTTCTGGTGGGAACCGGTTCGCACGCCGTGGAGCTGACCCGGGTCCAGCCCGCCGGCAAAAAAATGATGGCCGCTGCCGATTGGGCACGTGGCATGGCTTCCCTTGAAAGCGTGGTGTTCGAATGAGCGGTTCCGGCGACAACCAAGGCGGTCGGGGAAGAGCCGGCGGCGGAGGCTCGGGCGGCGGCCAGCGCGGAGGAAGCGGCGGCCGCGGCAACGGCGGACCGCGCGATTCCAGCAACCGAAATGCCAAGGGGCGGGAACGGAACCGTGCGTCCCAGCGCAGCTTTACTGACAGCGCACCTTCCCAGCGGACGCGCCGGGCCGACCCCGCCCGGCTGGTGGCGTTCGAAGTCCTGCGGGCCGTGGCGGCCGAGGACGCGTACGCCAACCTGGTACTGCCGGCGCGGATCCGGCACCACGGACTGGATAAACGCGACGCCGGGTTCGCAACAGAACTCAGCTACGGGGCGCTGCGCAGCCAAGGAACATACGACGCTATCCTGGCCCGGTGCGTGGACCGTCCCCTGGACCAGCTGGATCCGGCCATCCTGGACGCCCTCCGGCTCGGAGTCCATCAGCTGCTGGCCATGCGCGTTCCAGCGCACGCAGCACTGGACCAGACCGTCGGACTGGCCCGCGCGGTCATCGGCGCGGGACCCTCAGCCCTCATCAATGCCGTCCTGCGCAAGGTCGCTGCGCATCCCATTGAAGAGTGGCTCGAGCTGCTGACCGGCGGAGAGACAGACGAGACCAAGACGGCGTCCCTCCGCTACGCGCATCCTGAGTGGATCGTCCGCGCCATGCGCCAGTCGCTGGTGGCCCATGGGCGTCCAGCCACGGAAATCAACGACCTCCTGGAGGCCGACAACGCTGCCCCGGTGGTCAACCTGGTGGCCCTGCCCGGCATCGGAAGCCTCGATGAGGCCCTTGAGAACGGAGCCACTCCCGGTGAACTGGTGGAAGGTTCCGCTCTCTCCAGTGGCGGGGATCTGGGCCGGCTTGCCTCCGTGAGGGAGGGCAGCACCAGGGTGCAGGACGTCGGCTCGCAGCTGGTGGCACGCGCCATGGCCGCCGTTGACATCGGCGGCCATGGCGGGGACAACGCGGCCGGCACTGTCGGAGCTGAAGGGGCTGACACTGCTGAGGCGGCTGGCAGGACAAACGACGGCGAGGCCTGGCTGGACCTGTGCGCTGGACCGGGCGGCAAGGCCGCCTTGCTCGGTGCCCTGGCGAGCCAAAGGGGTGCCACGCTGCTGGCCAATGAACCTGCCCCACACCGGGCCAAGCTGGTCAGCCAGGCGCTCTCGGCCGTACCCCGCGAAACATGGCAGGTCCGGACCGGCGACGGCCGCGACGTGGGCACCGAGAAGCCCGAAACTTTCGACCGGGTACTCGTCGACGTTCCCTGCAGCGGGCTGGGAGCGCTTCGGCGCCGGCCCGAGTCGCGCTGGCGCCGCACGCCAAAGGACCTGGCCGATCTGGGCCCGCTTCAGCGCGAGCTGCTCGCGTCGGCACTCGCTGCTGTCCGCCCGGGTGGAGTGGTCGCCTACGTGACCTGTTCGCCCCACCCTGCCGAAACCACCGCCGTGGTCACCGATGCACTCCGCAAACGCGATGACCTCGAACTGCTGGAGGCCGGGCAGGTCCTGGACAGCGTGAGTTTGACCGGGAACCTTGGCGCCGGGCACGAGTCCACGGCCCAGCTGTGGCCCCACGTCCACGGTACCGACGCCATGTTCCTTGCCCTGATCCGCAAGAAGCCCTGATCCGCCAACGTCACTGATTCTCTTAGAGCCCTGATCCGTAAAAGTTCCTGTGCCGTCAAAAGCACTGACTCCAGCAGTCCTGCCCCGTGAAAGGTGTCCCTGTGACGCAATGCTGCATCAACCCGAGCATCCTCTCTGCCGACTTCGTCAACCTTGAGGCGGAGCTCAAGCGCATCAGCAATGCCGATGCCGTGCATGTGGACGTGATGGATAACCACTTTGTGCCCAACCTCACCATCGGGCTGCCGGTAGTGCAGCGGATCCAGGCAGTCAGCCCAGTGCCCCTCGATGCGCATCTGATGATTGCCGACGCCGACCGCTGGGCGCCCGGCTTCGCCGATGCCGGCCTGGCCTCCGTCACGTTCCACGCTGAAGCCGCCATCGCCCCCATCAAGCTGGCACGCGAACTGCGGGCAAGGGGTTCGAAGGCAGGCATGGCACTCCGCCCGGGAACACCGGTGGAGCCGTATCTGGACATGCTGTCAGAGCTGGACATGCTGCTGATCATGACGGTGGAACCGGGCTTCGGCGGCCAGTCGTTCCTGGACGTGACCCTGCCCAAGATCCGGCGCGCCAGGAAAGCCATCGACGGTTCGGGCATCAGTGTGGCCATCCAGGTGGACGGCGGCATTACCGAGGACACCATTACCCGCGCGGCAGAGGCGGGTGCAAACGTCTTCGTCGCCGGCTCCGCCGTGTATGGTGCCGAGGACCCCGCTGCCGCCATTGACCGGTTACGCCAGGCGGGAAGCGAAACGTTACGTTCCGCGGCGGAATAGCGGGGAGCCCTCGCTCGTTATGGCACAATAGCAACACACATACGTGCTCCGGGGTCGGTGTAAGTCCGAACCGGCGGTGACAGTCCGCGACCCGCGAGCCGGTGCTTTCCTTCGGGAGGACACCGGCAGACGGTTGAACCGGTGAAATTCCGGTACCGACAGTTAAAGTCTGGATGAGAGAAGCACGTACAGCTGTATCTGCGGCGTCCTGCGACGCCGCGGCCTTCTGCTGTCGTATACCCCCGGAGCCATCGCGGTTCGAGAGGGAAGGAACGACACAAGCATTATGAACCGTTTGCGATGGCTCTTTGAGGCCACTATTCCTGCTGCCGGCGTGCCTGCCGGCCCACCCATCGAGGCTGCCGCGTGACGGCCGGAGTGGTCACAGCGTTTACCGCTGCCGAGACCACCGCCATGGCGACCGCCCTGAAGGCGGCCCTCAACGGCCCCCGCGGTGCGAACCCTTTGGTGGGTGCCGTCGTCGTCAATCCTGAGGGCCGCGAACTCGTCACGGGCTTCCATCGCGGCGCCGGTACCGCCCACGCCGAGGTGGATGCCATTGCGCAGGCAGTTGCTGCCGGGATCGATCTTTCCGGCTGCACCATGCTGGTCACCCTTGAACCCTGCAACCACATCGGCCGCACCGGACCCTGCGCCCAGGCGATCATTGACGCCGGCATCACGGACGTGATCTATGCGGTGGACGATCCGCATGATCCCGCGGCGGGAGGCGCAACCACCCTTCGCCAAGCCGGCGTGAGTGTCCGCAGCGGACTCGGTGCCGGCGAAGCGCTGGACCTGAACCGCCAGTGGTTTGAGGCGGTGGCCGCAAAGCGCCCGTTCGTCACCCTCCACATCGCCCAGACGCTGGACAGTCGCATCGCTGGGGAGGACGGCACCAGCCAGTGGATTTCGAGCCCGGAATCCCTCGCGGACAACCATGCCATCCGGGGGCGCATTGACGCCATCCTCGTCGGCACCCAGACCGTGCTGGTGGACAACCCGCGCCTCACCGCGAGGGATGCTGAAGGCACCCAGGTTGCCAAGCAACCCGTGCGGGCCGTTATGGGGCTGCGCAGCATTCCAGCCGACGCCGCCATCCACGGAAGCGACGGCCTGGTGGTGCATCTGCCCACCCGCGACCCCCGGGAGGCCCTGTCCAGCTTGTACGGGAGCGGAATCCGCCACCTGATGGTGGAGGGTGGATCACGTATCCTCAGCGCATTCCTCGCCGCCGGGCTGGTTGACGAACTTATTGTTTATCTGGCGCCCACACTGCTCGGCTCCGGAACTCCCGCCCTCACGGGCCTGGGGATCACCACCCTTGCTGATGCACAGCACTGGGAGTGGGACCCGTCCGACGGCGGCGCCGTCCGGACCCTTGGCCGTGACCTCAGACTCCACCTCCGACCGCAACGCACTGTTGCCCTAGACCCACAACCGTCCCGCGCCACCGCGGAAGAAGCCCAGGGAGGCTACTGATGTTTACCGGAATTATTGCCGAGCAGGGGCAGGTCCTGTCCGTGGAAAAGGACGGCGACGCCAGCGCCACGCTGCGGCTGCAAGCACCGGCCACCACCGAGGGGCTCGCCCTGGGCGGCTCCATCGCCGTCAACGGCGTTTGCCTGACTGCCACCGAAATCGACGGCAAGGAATTCAGCATGGACGTGATGGGGGAGACCCTGGTGCGCAGCACCATCGGCGAGCTCGCAGCGGGCGACTCGGTCAACCTCGAACGCTGCGTTCCCGCAGGTGGACGGCTGGACGGGCACGTAGTGCAGGGCCACGTGGACGGTGTTGGCGCGCTGCTGGAGCGCGAGCCCCTGGGCAACTGGGAACGGCTCCGTTTCGGCGTACCCGCGAACCTGGCCCGCTACATTGCCGAAAAGGGTTCCATTGCCATCGACGGCGTATCACTCACCGTGACGGCCGTCAGCCCCGCCGCAGAGCAGGAGCCGTGGTTTGAGGTGGGGCTGATCCCCACGACCTTGGCCGAAACCGGCCTCGGTACCAAAGTCACCGGCAGCCGCGTGAACCTTGAAGTTGACGTCCTGGCCAAATACACCGAACGCCTGCTGGCGTTCAACACGGCAGCGCCCGCCGCTGAAGGAGAAACACGATGAACGCCGCCGTCCGAGTCGAACCCAAGGTGGCCGCCCCTGCCGGCCCCCATCCCCAGGAAGGCGCTCCCGTGCGGCTGAACACCATCGAGGAAGCGGTGCAGGCCATGGCCGCCGGCAAGCCCGTGCTGGCGGTAGACAACGAGGACCGGGAAAACGAGGGCGACATCATTTTCGCCGCCCAGTTCGCCACCCCGGCGTTGATGGGATGGACCATCCGCTACAGTTCCGGCGTCATTTGCGTTCCGCTCTCCGGCGAACGGGCCGATGCCCTGGCGCTGCCCCCGATGGTGGAAGTCAACCAGGACGCGAAGGGCACCGCGTACACCGTTTCCTGCGACGCTGCCACGGGCGTCAGTACCGGAATTTCCGCCACGGACCGGGCCCTGACGGCCAGCGTACTAGCGGATCCGAAGTCCGTCCCGTCGTCCATAACGCGCCCCGGGCATATTTTCCCGCTGCGCGCGGTTGACGGTGGTGTGCGGGAACGTCCCGGCCACACTGAAGCCGCCGTAGACTTGTGCCGCCTGGCCGGCCTGGAAGCTGTGGCTGTCATCGCCGAAGTTGTTTACGACGACGGCGAAATGATGCGGCTGGACGGGCTCCGTGCCTTCGCTGCTGAACACGGATGCCCACTGATCTCCATTCAGGACCTGGTGGCCTACCTCGAAGCAGCGGGCACATCGGCTGACGGTAATACCCGGGCAGGACGCGCGGGCGAAGAAGAGGAGATACGATGACGGCTTCCGGAGCTTCGGGGAACGGCCACCACCTGTCCGATTCAGGCAATGGCCACCACCTGTCCGAATCGGGCAATGGCCACCACCTGTCCGAATCGGGCAACGGCCACCACCGGCCCGAATCGGGGAACGGCCGCGTACCCCATCCCGTCAGCGGCGGACCCATCGTGCAGCTGCCCACGGCTTTCGGTGACTTCGTCGCCCAGGCGTGGATTGACCTGGTCACCGGCCATGAGCACCTCGCGGTCAGCTCCCCGAACCCGCCCAAGGACGGAAAGGCACCCCTGGTCCGGCTCCACTCCGAGTGCCTCACCGGGGATGTCTTCGGTTCATACCGCTGCGACTGTGGCGAGCAGCTGGCCTATGCGCTGGAAATGATCCACGAGCACGGCGGCACCTTGCTGTACCTGCGCGGGCAGGAGGGCAGGGGCATCGGCCTCGCGAACAAGATCAAGGCCTACGCGCTGCAGGAAGCGGGCTTCGACACGGTCGAGGCCAACGAACAGCTCGGCCTCCCTGTCGACGCCCGGTGCTACAAGGCAGCCGCCCAGGTGCTGGCTGAAATGGGTCTGCACGAGGTGCGGCTCCTGAGCAACAACCCGGACAAGCAGAACAGGCTGGCGAAGGCCGGCGTCAAGGTGGTGGAAATGGTCCCCACCGAGGTGCCCTCACGCGACCAGAACATCCGGTACCTGCAGACCAAAAAAGACCGCATGGAGCACCGCCTGGTGCTTGACTCCCACTTGGGCGGTGCAGTCCCTGTCACCACGCCGGGCCCTGCCTTTGACCACGAACAAGACTGACGAACCAACAAGACCGACGAACGAACAAAGCTGAACGGAACAGTACTGACCTATGAGCGGACACGGCGCCCCCGAGATTGACCTCACCACCCTCAACCCGGCCGAAACGTCCCAGCTGAAGCTGGCGATCATCGCAGCCAGCTGGCACACCCAGATCATGGACGGCCTCCTGGACGGTGCCCTGCGCGCCGCCAAGGACGCCGGCATCGCCGAGCCCACCGTCCTGCGGGTGCCGGGCAGCTTTGAGCTGCCGGTGGCAGCCGCGCGCCTCGCACCGCACTTCGACGCCGTGGTGGCCCTCGGCGTCGTAATCCGAGGCGGCACGCCGCACTTTGAGTACGTCTGCCAGGCCGCGACGTCGGGACTCACCGACGTCAGCGTCCGCACCGGCGTTCCGGTGGGCTTTGGCGTCCTGACCTGCGACACCGAGCAGCAGGGCCTGGACCGTGCCGGACTCCCCGGCTCGAAGGAAGACAAGGGCCACGAGGCCGTGACCGCAGCGCTGGCCACCGCCGTGCTGCTGAAGCAGTACACCAGCTAGCAGGTTGAAGGTGGCGGGCGCGTGTGTGTTCAGTCACATCGCGCCCGTCATGCAACCGCCCGACAGGCGCCCTGTGGGCCGCAGCAAGTAGGCTGGAGGGCGTGAAGAATTTCGAGACGCTGTTCGCTGAGCTTAGCGAGAAGGCAGCCACCCGCCCGGAAGGCTCCCGCACCGTCGCTGAATTGGAGTCCGGTGTCCACGGCATCGGCAAAAAAGTCGTTGAAGAAGCAGCCGAAGTGTGGATGGCTGCCGAATATGAATCCGATGATGCGGCGGCCGAGGAAATCTCCCAGCTGCTGTACCACCTGCAGGTTCTGATGCTCGCCAAAGGCCTGACCCTGGAAGACGTCTACAAGCATCTGTAGCCACCGGTCCGGCGCGCCTCGTGCCGCCGGTGCCTGCCGTGGCCTGCATTGCTTGAACAACTAGACATTTCCACATCCAGAAAGATTTCCCCATGCTGCGAGTAGCCGTCCCCAACAAGGGTTCCCTGTCCGAAGCCGCCTCCGCGATGCTGTCCGAAGCCGGATACCGCCAGCGCCGCGATACGCGCGAGCTGGTGATGGTGGACCCCGACAACGACATCGAGTTCTTCTTCCTCCGCCCCCGCGACATCGCCGTCTACGTGGGCCAGGGAACGCTCGACGTCGGCATCACCGGACGCGACCTGCTGCTGGATGCCGAGGTGGAGGCGGAGGAGTTGCTTCCCTTGGGATTCGCGGCCTCCACGTTCCGTTTCGCCGGTCCGGTAGGGGATTTCGCCAAGGTTGAGGAGCTGGAGGGGAAGCGCCTGGCCACCAGCTATGACGGCCTGCTCCGCGGCTACCTTGCCGAGCGCGGCATCAACGCCAAGGTGGTCCGCCTGGACGGCGCCGTGGAGTCCTCGGTCCGGCTGGGCGTTGCCGATGCCATCGCCGACGTCGTGGAAACCGGAAACACCCTCAAGGCCGCCGGGATGGAAATCTTCGGCGATCCGATCCTCAAGTCCGAGGCCGTCCTGATCCGGCGCAGCGGCAATGGCGGTGCTGCGAACGGCACGGCCAAGGAGATCGAGGTGCTGATCCGCCGCCTGCAGGGTGTGCTGGTGGCGCGCCAGTACGTCCTGATGGATTACGACATCCGCAAGGAACTCGTGGAACAGGCTGCCTCGCTGACGCCGGGCCTGGAATCACCCACGGTCTCGCCGCTGCGTGACTCGGACTGGGTGGCCGTCCGCTCCATGGTGCCCAAGCGGGAAACCAACCGGATCATGGATGAGCTCTACGACCTCGGGGCCCGCGCCATCCTGGTCAGCAGCATCCACGCCTGCCGCATCTGATTCCGCCCAGCGGATCCAGCGCGGCCGAAATCCACCACAGAATTCCCAGGAGTTTCCCATGGCAGTAGCCGTACGCGTCATTCCCTGCCTTGACGTGGACGCCGGGCGCGTCGTCAAAGGTGTCAACTTCGAGGGCCTCCGCGACGCCGGGGACCCCGTGGAGCTTGCCCACCGATACGACAACGCCGGGGCCGACGAACTGACGTTCCTCGACGTCACCGCATCTTCGGGCAATCGCGAAACCACCTTCGACGTGGTCCGCCGGACTGCCGAGGAAGTGTTCATCCCGCTTACGGTCGGCGGCGGCGTGCGCGGCGTGGCCGAGGTGGATAAGCTCCTCCGGTTCGGCGCGGACAAGGCCTCCATTAACACCGCGGCAGTGGCCCGGCCCGACGTCATCGACGAGATCACGCGGCACTTCGGTTCCCAGGTCCTCGTCCTGTCCGTGGACGCCCGCCGCACCCGCCCGGGGTCCCAGCCCACGCCGTCGGGATTCGAAGTGACCACTCACGGCGGGCGCACTGGCACGGGGATCGACGCGGTCGCCTGGGCCAAGGAAGCCGCGGACCGCGGAGTGGGGGAGATCCTGCTCAATTCCATCGACGCCGACGGTACCAAGGACGGCTTCGACCTCGAACTCATCAAGCTGGTCAGGGCCGCCGTCAAGGTGCCCATCATCGCGTCCGGCGGTGCCGGGGAGCCCGCGCACTTCCCGCCCGCCGTCGCGGCCGGTGCAGACGCCGTGCTGGCGGCATCCATCTTCCACTGGGGCCCCGACGACATGATGTCCCAGGTCAAAAAGGCAATCCGCGAAGCAGGCTTCGAAGTCCGCTGATTACAGCTGGGTTTCGACAGGCTCAACCACCGCCGGCTGTTGAGCCTGTGGAAGCGCTAAAGCCCGACTTCAGCTGACTGCAGGAGTGCGACGGCGTCCGGCTGGCCTTCGAACGTGACCAGGGCGTGGCGGGTCCGGCCGTGGGCGTGCATGAGCAGCTCGCCGGGCTCGCCGACGATGGCCACCGAAACAGGGGCGCGCTTGGCCACGTGCCGCGGGCCGGAGGGCCGCACCAGCACGATCCCGAGGTCCACGCCCCGGTACAGGATGGCGGCGCGCTTCACCAGCTCATCCCACAATGCTTCCGAATAGGCCTCATCCAGCGCCCTGGGCGCCCAGCGGTCCACTGCGCGGCGGACGTCCTCGGTGTGCACAAAGTATTCGATCAGGTTGGAGCTTTCGTCCAGGGCCTTGATCTTCATGGGGGAGAGCGCCGGCGGCCCGGCACGGAACGTGTTCACGAGTCCTGTGTACGACTCGGGCGTGGTCAGCGTTGCTGCCATCCTGGCCGTGGCCTGGTCCGATGCCTTGGCCAGGCGTTTGATGATCAGCCCGAGTCCAACGGCGGCTTTACGCTCACGAAGGTAAAGGTGTGCGGCAAGGTCCCTGGTGCGCCAGCCCTTGCAGAGTGTGGGCGCGTCAGGACCGGCCGCAAGGAGGGTTTCGGCCAGGACTTCTCGGGACGGATCGACGAAATGCATCACTTGTGAAACTAGCACGACACCTGCGCAGTTGGGCAGCGCAGCTACCGGGGCTGGCGTGCCGTTGTTCACACACGAATCCGGGCATGGCAAAGGCACTAGACTTGACCTGATGTCTGAGCAGCCTGCCCCCGTCCCCACCCCTGCTTCCGCCCTGCCCGCAACACCCTTGCCCGGCCCGGCGGGAACTCCCGCGGCTGCATCCGCGGGCAGTCCGTTGCCGTCCGACCTGGCCGCCGCGCTGAAGCGTGACAGTGCCGGGCTGGTGGCCGCCGTCGTGCAGCAGTTCGACACCAACGAGGTGCTGATGCTGGGCTGGATGGATGATGAAGCGCTGCACCGCACCATGACCACCGGGCGGGTCACTTTCTATTCCCGCTCCCGCCAGGAGTACTGGCGTAAGGGAGACACCTCCGGGCACGTGCAGTGGGTCAAATCCGTGGCCATGGACTGCGACGGCGACGCACTGCTGGTGCGCGTGGACCAGGTGGGCGCCGCATGCCACACCGGCACCCGCACCTGCTTCGACGGCCGGGACCTCGCTGTCACCACAGGCCACGCACTCTGAATTTCCCTTACCGCAGGCATTCTGCGGTAAGCAGGGGGAGGGGTGGCCGCCCCTTCAGGCACACACCAAGGAGCCGGAGCAGGCTTTACCAGCACCGGCACCACCAGAACCAGAACCGGCACCGACGAGAACAGGCGGAACAGCATAGCCATGCAGGACCTTGGAACCATCAGCCCAAGCCTCGAGGAGTTCCGGGAACTGGCCGGCCACAGCCGAGTCATCCCCGTCCGGCTCAAAGTACTCGCCGACGCTGAAACGCCCATCGGTCTCTACCGGAAGCTCGCGCAGGGGCAGCCCGGGACGTTCCTCATGGAGTCGGCTGCCGTGGGCGGGGCATGGTCCCGCTACTCCTTCATCGGCGCCCGCTCCCGGGCAACCTTGACCACCAAGGACGGAAACGCGCACTGGCTGGGGGAGCCACCGGTTGGGGTCCCCGTGGGCGGAAGCCCGGTGGACGCCATCCGGGACACCATCGAAGCCCTGCGTACCGACAGGTTCGAGGGCCTGCCGCCATTCACCTCCGGCCTGGTGGGATTCCTCGGCTGGGAAACGGTGCGGCACTGGGAACGCCTGGTGAGCCCGCCCGAGGACGACCTCCAGCTGCCGGAGATGGCGCTGAACCTCGTCACGGACATGGCTGTCCACGACAACGTGGACGGCACGGTGCTGCTGATCGCCAACGCCATCAATTTCGACGACAGTTCCGAACGGGTGGACGAGGCCTGGCACGACGCCGTCGCCCGGGTCAAGGCGCTCCTCGCCACCGTCAGCACCCCCGTAGCCCAGCCCGTTTCGGTGCTCGCGCCCGCCGCGCTGGATTTCGCGTCCAGCGTCCAGGAACGGTGGGACGAAGCCGAGTACCTGGCAGCCCTGGACCGCGGCAAGGAAGCCATCGTTGACGGCGAAGTGTTCCAGGTGGTCATTTCCCGCCGCTTCGAGATGGAATGCAAGGCCTCCGCCCTGGACGTCTACCGGGTCCTGCGCAACACCAACCCCAGCCCGTACATGTACATTTTTAGCCTCGAGGACGCCGAGGGCCGGGAGTATTCCATCGTGGGATCCTCGCCGGAGGCTCTGGTCACCGTGACCAGTGAAGAGGTCATCACCCACCCCATCGCCGGATCCCGCCCGCGCGGCAAAACGGTGGAGGCGGACAAGGCCCTGGCCGAGGAGCTGCTCGCGGATCAGAAGGAACGCGCCGAACACCTGATGCTGGTGGACCTGTCCCGCAACGACCTCTCCAAGGTATGCGTCGCCGGGACGGTGGATGTCACCCAGTTCATGGAAGTGGAGCGCTTCAGTCATATCATGCACCTGGTATCCACCGTGGTGGGTCAGCTCTCCCCGCAGGCCAAAGCCTACGACGTGCTGAAGGCCACCTTCCCGGCAGGCACCCTGTCCGGCGCCCCCAAGCCGCGCGCCCTGCGACTGCTCGACGAGCTCGAACCGCACCGCCGCGGCATCTACGGCGGTGTGGTGGGGTACCTCGACTTCGCGGGCGACATGGACATGGCCATCGCCATCCGCTCCGCGCTGCTGCGCGAAGGCCGGGCATATGTCCAGGCCGGCGGCGGCATCGTGGCTGATTCAGTTAACCCCACCGAAGCCCTCGAAACCGTCAACAAGGCCGCCGCCCCCCTCCGCGCCGTGCACACCGCAGGCTCGCTGCAGAACATCTCTGCGGAATCACTGCCCGGCGGGACCGACTCCTGATGTCCGGTCCCGTTGTCCCCGGGAGTGCGGGAGCGGAAGCAGGGCAGGCCGGGACGTCAAAAAAGCGTCCTGCCACGCCGGCCTGGGCCCGCAAATCCACCCTGGTGCTGCTGGTCGCCGTCCTGGCGCTGGCTGTATTCGGCACCACCACCCAGACATGGATGACTGTCACCCTGGACCCGAACCAGGTGGGCCAGGCCGGTGCCGCCCAATCGGCGCTGGAGGTCCAGGGCAGCAAAGCCGCCACCGCGGTAACGGCGCTGGCGCTCGTGGCCCTCGCCGGCGGGCTGGCAGCCGCCATCGCCGGCAGGATCGCCCGGTGGATTATCACCGGCATCATCGTCCTGGCCTCGGCCGGCATTGTTGCCGCAGCGGCAACGGTCCTGGCCGATCCACTGGCGGCAGCCCAGGGGGCCATTGCTGCCGCGACCGGCGTCACCGGCAGCCAGGCGCAGGTGGCGGTCACGGCTTTTCCTGTCCTCGCGGTCGTCGCCGGTTGCCTGCTCGCCCTCGCCGCCTTGCTCATCATCCCGGCGGGCCGGTACTGGAAGACCCGGACCAAATATGACGCGCCGGCCGCCGGCAGCAACGCCGCCACGTCAGGTCCGGTTGACGAGATCGACAGCTGGGACAGGCTCTCCCGCGGCGACGATCCCACCTAAACAGTCCATGGCGCTGCGCCCGCCGGCCGGCCAGGCCGTTCGATACGCGGCGGGCAGCCAAAAAATGGCAGAATGTAAGCAGTATCCACCCTGAGGAGATTTTCCATGAGCAAAGCACCTGCGTCCGTTTCCAAGTCAGGCACCCGCACGGTTGCCCCCGGCGCCATTGACCACAGCCAGGAACTCGGCCACGGCAACAGCCCCGCCGCCTGGACCTGCGTCATCGTGATGCTGGTGGGCGCCCTCATCGCGTCAATCGCCTTCGTTATCGCCAGCACCCCCATCTTCATCGCCGGAGCCGCCGTGATGGTCGTCGGCCTCATCCTCGGCTACGTTATGCGCAAGGCAGGCTACGGCGTCGAAGGCAGCAAGCTGAAGAACTCCGGCCACTGATGGCAACTGTTCTCGATGACATCAACGCCGGTGTCAGGGAGGATATGGCCGCCCGGAAACGCCTCGTTTCGCTGGCCGAACTGAAGGACCTGGCCCAGGGCGCGGCACCCGCCCGCGACGCCTGGGCCGCCCTTGGCGGTACCTCCCCGTCGCGTGGGCAGCTGAAAGTCATCGCGGAAATCAAGCGCCGCAGCCCTTCCAAAGGTGACCTCGCCGCAATTGGCGATCCCGCGTCCCTGGCGCAGCAGTATGCCGACGGCGGAGCCGCCGTCATCAGCGTCCTCACCGAACAGCGCCGCTTCAACGGGTCCCTCGCGGACCTGGACGCCGTGCGTGCCGCGGTGGACGTGCCGTTGCTGCGCAAGGACTTCACGCTCGACGAGTACCAGATCTGGGAAGCCCGGGCACATGGCGCGGACCTGATCCTGCTGATCGTGGCGGCGCTCTCCGATGCACAGTTGAACGAGTTCTCGGCGCTGAGCCGGGAACTGGGCATGAACGTGCTCGTTGAAACGCACACGGAAGAGGAAATCGAGCGGGCGGTCGCCGCCCAGGCGCGCATCATCGGCGTCAACGTGCGCAACCTGAAGACGCTCGACGTCGACCGTTCCGTTTTCGCGTCCCTGGCGGGCCTGATTCCGGTTGAGGCCCTCGTGGTGGCCGAGTCCGGTGTCCGTGGCGTGGAGGACGTGACGCACTACGCCGCCAGCGGCGCCAACGCAATCTTGGTAGGGGAGGCCCTGGTGAGCCACTCCACGCCGCGGGAGCGGATTGCTGAGTTCACGGCGGCAGGCGCCGCCGCCATCGCCGCCCGGGGATGATGCAACGCCCGTGGACACGGGACCGTGGCCAGGGGCTGCAGCCGCATGACGGTTTTTTGTTCCGGCCCCGCCGGAACGCAACACTTACTGAACGATCTACTGGAACAGGACGGGACTGATGGCTGACGCACCCTCGGTTAACGCTGACAACAACGCCGCGGAAGCATTCCTGCAGGGCGGCTCCCTGAAGCACGCCCCGGGGCCGTACTTCGGCAGCTACGGGGGGCGCTGGATGCCCGAGTCCCTCATTGCAGCCCTGGACGAGCTTGAAGAGACGTTCGACAAGGCCAAGGATGACCCTGACTTCCGCGCCCAGGTCGCGGACCTGAACAAGAACTACTCCGGCCGGCCCTCGCTGCTGACCGAAGCCAAGCGCTTCTCCGAGCATGCCGGGGGAGTCCGGATCTTCCTCAAGCGCGAGGACCTGAACCACACCGGTTCCCACAAGATCAACAACGTCCTGGGCCAGGCGCTGCTCGCCAAGCGCATGGGCAAGACCCGCGTCATCGCCGAGACCGGCGCCGGCCAGCACGGCGTGGCCAGCGCCACCGCCGCCGCCCTGATGGGCTTGGAGTGCGTGGTGTACATGGGGGCCGAGGACTGCCGCCGCCAGGCGTTGAACGTTGCCCGGATGGAGCTCCTGGGCGCCACGGTCATCCCCGTCACCAGCGGCTCGCAGACGCTCAAGGACGCCATCAATGACGCCCTGCGGGACTGGGTGGCCAACGTTGACAACACCCACTACCTCCTCGGTACCGCCGCCGGCGCCCACCCGTTCCCGGCGATGGTCCGCTACTTCCATGAGGTGATCGGCGAGGAAGCCCGCGCCCAGATCCTGGACCAGGAAGGCCGGCTGCCGGACGCCGTCTGCGCCTGCATCGGCGGCGGCTCGAACGCCATCGGCATCTTCCACGGCTTCCTGGACGACCCGTCCGTGAAGATCTACGGCTTCGAAGCAGGCGGCGACGGCGTGGAAACGGGCCGGCACGCTGCCACCATCACACTTGGCAAGCCCGGCGTCCTCCACGGCGCCCGCTCCTACCTCATGCAGGACGACGACGGCCAGACGATCGAGTCCCACTCGATCTCTGCCGGCCTCGACTACCCCGGCGTGGGACCTGAGCACTCGTACCTCTCCGACATCGGGCGGGTCAGCTACGAGCCCATCACGGACAGCGAGGCCATGGAAGCCTTCCGGCTCCTGTGCCGCACCGAAGGCATCATCCCGGCGATCGAATCCGCGCACGCGCTGGCCGGGGCCATCAAGGTGGGGCAGCGGCTCGCTGCCGAAGCCGCAGCAACCGGCGGTAGCGCTGACGACAAGATCGTCATCGTGAACCTGTCGGGCCGCGGGGACAAGGACGTGGCCACCGCAGCCGAATGGTTCGATCTGCTGGACAAGAATTCCGCCGAGTCTGAAATCGGCAAAGAGGGGGAGCAGCTGTGAGTACGGCACAGACCACCAGCAAGTCGGCCGCGGCCATTGACAAGGCCCGCGCCGAAGGCCGCGCCGCCCTCATCGGCTACCTTCCCGCCGGGTACCCCAGCGTGGAGGAAACCATCGCCGCGGGCATCGCCCTTGCCGAGAATGGCGCCGACCTCATCGAAATCGGTATCCCGTACTCGGACCCGGTGATGGACGGCCAGGTCATCCAGGCCGCCACCACCGAGGCGCTGGCCAAGGGCTTCCACGTGCGCCAGGTCTTTGATGTGGTGGCAGGCATCACCAGCAAAACCGACGCCGCAGTCCTGGTAATGACCTACTGGAATCCGGTTATCCGCATGGGTGTGGATGAGTTCTCACGGCGCCTGTCCGAAGCAGGGGGAGCCGGGCTCATTACCCCTGACCTCATCCCGGACGAGGCCGCCGAGTGGATGGAAGCCTCAGACAAGTATGGCCTGGACCGGGTGTTCCTCGTGGCGCCGTCCTCCACCACTGAGCGCATGCAGCGCACAGTGGATGCCAGCCGCGGCTTTGTCTACGCCGTGTCCATCATGGGTGTCACCGGCGCCCGCACCTCCGTCAGCACTGCTGCCAAGGACGTCGTAGCCGCGGCTCATGCTGCCGGTGCGGAGCGTGTGTGCGTAGGACTCGGCGTCTCCACTGCCGAACAGGTCCGCGAGATCGCCGCCTACGCGGAAGGCGTGATCGTGGGGACCGCGCTGGTGGCCGCAATCCGCGACGGCGGCGTGGACGCCGTCGCCGCCCTCACCAAGGACCTCAGCACTGGCCTGACGCGGGAAACCGGCCTGACCAGGGAAGAAGCCTAATCCAATGCAGACGCTCCTTCAGGCCGCGGCCCTGGTGCCGGCCAGCATTCCCAGCCCGGACTGGTCCGGGTTCGACATTCCCCTGCCCTGGGGAACGCTGCGCATCCACGCCTACGCCCTGTGCATCCTCGCCGGCATCGTGGTGGGCCTGTGGCTGACCTCCGTGCGCTGGGCCAAGCGCGGCGCCCCTGAAGGCAGCGTCTGGGACATCGTGGTCTGGGCTATTCCCTTCGGCATCATCGGCGGCCGCCTGTACCACGTGGTCTCGTCCCCGGATGCCTACTTTGGCCCCGGGTTTGACGGCACCGGCGACCTCTCCCTGATCCCGCAGATCCAGCGCGGAGGCCTGGGCATCTGGGGCGCAGTGGTGCTTGGCGTTGTGGGTGCGTGGATCGGCTGCCGCCGCAGCGGGGTCAAGCTGAGCGCCTTCCTGGACGCCGCCGCACCCGGGCTGCTGCTGGCCCAGGCCGTGGGCCGCTGGGGCAACTACTTCAACCAGGAACTCTTCGGCGGCCCCACCACGCTGCCCTGGGGGCTGCAGATCGACGCGGACAACCCCAACTTCCCCGCCGGAGCGGCCGCGGACACCCTGTTCCACCCCACGTTCCTGTACGAATCGCTGTGGAACCTGGCCGGCGTCGTCATCCTGCTCGCGCTGGACCGGAAGTTCAACTTCCGCCGCAGCAGGCTGTTCTGGCTCTACGCCATGTACTACACGCTGGGCCGGGTCTGGATCGAAGCCATGCGCATCGACGACGCTGAGCAGATCTCCCTGTTTGGCATCACTACCCGGCTGAATGTCTGGACCAGCATCTTCGTATTCCTGGCCGCGCTGACGGCGTTCATCCTGCTGGGTCGAAAGAAGCCGGCGGACGCTGACAGCCCCTATCTTCCGGGCCGTGAATCCGCGGAAAAGCAGGGCGCAGGGGACGTAGCAGGTGCCGGCGATTCGGTCCGTGATACGGACCCTGTTGTCTCAGATAGTGAATCGCGTGATAATCTCCCTGATAACCAAAGCGGTTCCCGGCGTGCTTCCGTCCCCACGGAAGAGGCCGAGGCTGCGCCGGCCGGCCCCAAGCCGGAACCGGACGCAACCGCTGCCGGACGTTCCGGCAGCACAGCCACAGGAACCGCGCCGGAAGCCGGCGCTACGCAGTAACGCGCGGCCAGGCAGGGCAGCAGAGCCACCGCTCGAAGCTCCCAAACACCACAGTGTCGTGGCATCGGGGCCACCCCGGCCAGCACAGAGTTGCTGGCTGGTGTTGCCCGGGGGCAGGGGCCTGCGTAACTGTTAGTTCAGCAGGCCACGCTGACCTACAATTTCCAGTAAGTAACACTTTGTTGTGCCCATGTGAGCGGCGCCCGACGAGTGGGGCCAACGGTGTCCCTTCCATACGCACGATCAGGAGGAAGGACGTCTCCCATGACCCAAACTCTTCACACTCCCAGCTGGTCTGAACCGGATCAGCCTGAGACTGCCATGTCTCCGTTCAAGCGCTTCGCGCGCTTGCCGGAGGCACGCGGGTTGTACAACCCCGAGCAGGAGAAGGACGCCTGCGGTCTTGCGATCATCGCCACCCTGCGCGGCGAACCCGGCTACGACATCGTGGACGCCGCCCTCACGGCCCTGCGCAACCTCGAGCACCGCGGTGCCGTGGGTGCGGACGAGGGAACCGGTGACGGCGCAGGCCTCCTCATGCAGATTCCGGATGAGTTCTTCCGCGCCGTCACGGAGTTCGAACTTCCCGCCCCCGGCCAGTACGTTGCCGGTACTGCGTTCCTTCCCGCCGAGCAGCGCGAAGCCGACGCCGCCAAGGCAGGCATCGAGGGTCTTGCAGCTGACGAGGGCCTGAAGGTCCTCGGCTGGCGTGAAGTGCCCATCGTCGCCGACCTCGTCGGTGCCATGGCGCGCGCCTGCATGCCCTACTTCTCCCAGCCGTTCCTGGCATCCGCCAGCGGCGAGGAACTGGACCGCAACGAACTGGACTCCCGCGCCTGGCGTATCCGCAAGCGTGCCCAGAACAAGTTCGGCGTGTACTTCCCGTCGCTGTCCTCGCGGACCATCGTCTACAAGGGCATGCTCACCACCGCCCAGCTGGAGCCGTTCTACCCGGACCTCTCGGACAAGCGGTTCAAGACCAAACTGGCGATCGTCCACTCGCGCTTCTCCACCAACACGTTCCCGTCCTGGCCGCTGGCCCAGCCGTTCCGCACCATCGCCCACAACGGTGAAATCAACACCGTCAAGGGCAACCGGAACTGGATGCGGGCACGCCAGTCGCAGCTGGCCAACCCGCTGCTGGGTGACTCGCCGGAAGAGCTGTACCCCATCTGCACCCCGGGTGCTTCGGACTCCGCGTCCTTCGACGAGGTCGCCGAGCTGCTCTGGCTCTCCGGCCGCCCCATCACGCACTCGATCATGATGATGATCCCTGAGGCCTGGGAAAACCACGCCACCATGGATCCGGCACGGCGTGCGTTCTACGAGTACCACTCGCTGCTGATGGAGCCGTGGGACGGTCCCGCAGCTGTTTCGTTCACGGACGGCAACCTCGTGGGCGCCACGCTGGACCGCAACGGCCTGCGCCCGGGCCGCTTCTGGATCACCGAGGACGGCCTGATCGTCTTCGCCTCCGAGGTGGGCGTCATCGACGTCGAAGCCTCCAAGGTGGTCAAGAAGGGCCGCGTGTCCCCGGGCAAGATGTTCCTGGTGGACACGGAGTCCGGCCGCATCATTGACGACGAAGAGGTCAAGGCCGAGGTGGCCGCCGCCAACCCGTGGGCGGAGTGGGTCAAGGACAACCTGATCGACCTCAACGACCTTCCCGAGCGCGAGCACGTGGTCCACACGGCCGCGTCCGTCAACATCCGCCAGCGGACCTTCGGCTACACCACGGAGGAACTGAAGATCCTGCTCGGCCCGATGGCCCGCACCGGTGCCGAACCGCTTGGCGCCATGGGCTCGGACACTCCCGTGGCCGTGCTGTCCAAGCGCCCCCGGCTGCTGTTTGACTACTTCGTGCAGTCCTTCGCCCAGGTGACCAACCCGCCGCTGGACGCCATCCGCGAAGAGCTCGTTACGTCGCTGACCTGTGCCATCGGCCCCAACGGCAACCTCCTGGACACCAAGCAGGTCCGCCAGCCCCAGGTCCAGCTGCCGTTCCCGGTGATCAACAACGACCAGCTCGCCAAGATCGCCAACATCGAGGACGCCGAGGGCAACCGCGTTGCCATGAAGGTCCGCGGCCTGTACCGCCCCGAAGGCGGCGAAAACGCGCTCCGCGCCCGCCTGACCGAAATCTGCGAGCAGGTTTCCGGCGCCATCAACCGCGGAGTGCAGTACGTTGTGCTGTCCGACCGCGACTCGAACGCACAATGGGCGCCCATCCCGTCCCTGCTGCTGGTCAGCGCCGTGCACCACCACCTGCTGCGCAGCGCCAACCGCACCAAGACCGCCCTGGTGGTCGAAGCCGGTGACGTCCGCGAGACGCACCACGTCGCGGTGCTGATCGGCTACGGCGCCTCTGCCGTGAACCCTTACCTGGCCATGGAATCCGTGGAGCAGCTGATTGCTGCCGGCGACGTCACCGGCGTCACCCCGCAGGACGGCGTCTACAACCTCATCAAGGGCCTCGGCAAGGGCGTCCTGAAGATCATGTCCAAGATGGGCATCTCCACCGTGGCGTCCTACACCGGCGCGCAGACGTTCGAGGCACTGGGCCTGGGACAGGAACTGGTGGACGAATTCTTCGCCGGAACCCACTCCCAGCTCGGCGGCGTGGGCCTGGACGTCATCGCGGCCGAAGTGTCCGCGCGCCACCAGATGGCCTACCCCGAGGGTGGCATCGAGCAGCCCCACCGCCCGCTTCTGGGCGGCGGCGAATACCAGTGGCGCCGCGACGGTGAGCCGCACCTGTTCAACCCGGAGACCGTCTTCCGGCTGCAGCACGCCACGCGTGAACGCCGTTACGACATCTTCAAGGCCTACACCAAGGGCGTGGACGACCAGTCCCAGAACCTGATGACCCTGCGCGGGCTGCTCAAGTTCAAGAACGAGCGTCCCGCTGTTCCGCTGGAAGAAGTGGAGCCCGTCTCCAGCATCGTCAAGCGGTTCTCCACGGGTGCCATGAGCTACGGCTCCATCTCACAGGAAGCCCACGAGACGCTGGCCATCGCCATGAACCAGCTCGGCGGCAAGTCCAACACCGGTGAAGGCGGCGAGGACGTGGAGCGACTGCTCGACCCCAAGCGCCGCTCCGCTGTGAAGCAGATTGCTTCCGGGCGTTTCGGTGTCACCAGCCTCTACCTGACCAATGCCGACGACATCCAGATCAAGATGGCGCAGGGCGCGAAGCCCGGCGAAGGCGGCCAGCTGATGGCGCAGAAGGTCTACCCCTGGGTGGCCCGTACGCGGCACTCGACCCCCGGCGTCGGACTCATCTCCCCGCCCCCGCACCACGACATCTACTCCATCGAGGACCTGGCGCAGCTGATCTACGATGCCAAGCGCGCCAACCCCTCGGCCCGCGTACACGTCAAGCTCGTCTCCGAAGTGGGGATCGGCACCGTGGCGTCGGGTGTGACCAAGGCGAAGGCCGACGTCGTGTTGGTTTCCGGCCACGACGGCGGAACCGGCGCCTCGCCGCTGAACTCGCTCAAACACGCCGGTGTTCCCTGGGAACTCGGCCTGGCCGAGACCCAGCAGACGCTGATGCTCAACGGCCTGCGCGACCGTGTGGTGGTGCAGGTGGACGGCCAGCTCAAGACCGGCCGCGACGTGGTGATCGCCGCGCTGCTCGGCGGCGAGGAGTTCGGCTTCGCCACTGCACCGCTGGTGGTGGAAGGCTGCATCATGATGCGCGTCTGCCACCTGGACACCTGCCCGGTGGGCGTTGCGACCCAGAACCCGGAACTCCGGGCACGCTTCAGTGGTAAGCCCGAGTTCGTGGTCAACTTCTTCGAGTTCCTCGCTGAGGAAGTCCGCGAGATCCTGGCCGAGCTGGGTTTCCGCAGCCTGGAAGAGGCCATCGGCCATGCTGAGGTCCTTGACGCCCGGGAGGCTGTCAACCACTGGAAGGCCGACGGGCTGGACCTGGATCCGATCCTGCACGGGCTGGAGTTCGACGACGACGCCCCGCTGCGGAACATGACGGGCCAGAACCACGAGCTGGACAAGCACTTCGACCAGCGGCTCATCACCATGGCAACCGAGGCCCTGACGGACCGCAGCCCGGTGAAGATCTCCGTCGACGTGATCAACACGGACCGTTCCGTGGGCACCATGCTGGGCCATGTGGTCACCAAGACGTTCAGCACGGACGTCCTGGCCACGGACACGATCGATATCACCCTGAACGGCACCGCCGGCCAGTCCCTGGGCGCCTTCCTGCCCGCAGGCATCACCCTGCGGCTGTTCGGCGACTCGAACGACTACGTGGGCAAGGGCCTCTCGGGCGGACGCATCATCGTCCGGCCGGACCGCACCAACGTGTTCAAGGCAGAGACGAACGTCATCGCCGGCAACGTCATCGGCTACGGCGCCACGAGCGGTGAAATGTTCCTGCGCGGCCAGGTGGGCGAACGCTTCCTGGTCCGCAACTCGGGTGCCACCGCCGTCGCCGAAGGTATCGGTGACCATGGCTGCGAGTACATGACCGGTGGCCAGACGCTGATCATCGGCCGTACCGGGCGCAACTTCGGCGCCGGCATGTCCGGCGGCACCGCCTATGTCCTGGACCTGGACACTGCGAAGGTCAACAAGGACGCACTGCAGTCCGGTGAACTCCAGCTCCGCGAGCTGGACGCCGAAGACCGCGACATCGTGCATGGCCTCCTGGTCAAGCATGTTGAAGAAACTGACTCCCAGCTGGCCGCGCGCCTCCTCGAGAACTTCGATGACACCGCTGCCCGCATTACCAAGGTGCTGCCGCGCGATTACGCGGCCGTGCTGCAAACCCGTCTCGACGCCATCGAAGAGGGCCTGGACCCCGACGGCGAAGAAGTGTGGTCTCGAATCCTGGAGGTAACCGGTGGCTGATCCACGCGGATTTTTGAAAGTACGTCAGCGTGAAACCCAGCCGCGCCGTCCCGTTCCCGTCCGCATCATGGACTGGAAGGAAGTGTACGAGGCGCAGGAAAAGGGCACGCTGAAGGCCCAGGCGGGCCGCTGCATGGACTGCGGCGTGCCGTTCTGCCACCAGGGCTGCCCGCTGGGCAACCTCATTCCCGAGTGGAACGACCTCATGTGGCGGGACAAGGGCGAGGAAGCCATCGAGCGCCTTCACGCCACGAACAACTTCCCGGAGTTCACCGGCCGCCTGTGCCCCGCCCCGTGCGAGGCCTCCTGCGTGCTGGGAATCAACCAGCCTGCCGTGACCATCAAGCAGGTGGAAGTCTCCATCATTGACGAAGCCTGGGACAACGGCTGGGTCAGCCCGCTGCCGCCCGCACGCCTGACCGGTAAGACCGTTGCCGTCGTCGGCTCCGGCCCGGCCGGCCTGGCCGTCGCGCAGCAGCTGACCCGCGTGGGCCACACCGTGGCCGTGTACGAGCGTGACGACAAGATCGGCGGCCTGCTGCGGTACGGCATCCCCGACTTCAAGATGGAAAAAGAGCAGGTCGACCGCCGCGTCGAGCAGATGAAGTCGGAAGGCACCCGCTTCCGCACCGGTGTAGCGGTTGGCACGGACGTGACCTGGGAGCAGCTGCGCAGGCGCTACGACGCCGTCGTGGTCTGCACGGGTGCCACCGTTCCGCGTGACCTGCCCATCCCGGGGCGCGACCTCCACGGCGTCCACTTCGCCATGGACTACCTCGTTCCGGCCAACCGCGTAGTTGCGGGGGAGACGGTGGAGAACCAGATCAACGCCCAGGGCAAGCACGTGGTGATCCTTGGCGGCGGCGATACCGGAGCCGATTGCCTGGGCACCGCCCACCGCCACGGTGCTGCCTCGGTGACCACCCTGGCCATCGGCAAGCAGCCGCCGGCAGAGCGTGCCAGCCATCAACCCTGGCCGACGTTCCCCACACTGTTCGAAATGGCCAGCGCACACGAGGAAGGCGGCGAGCGGACCTACCTTGCCTCCACCGTTGAATTCGTTGGCGAAAACGGACAGCTCACCGGCGTAAAGGTTGCCGAGACGGAATTCGTTGACGGCAAGCGCCTGCCCAAGGCCGGCACCGAGCGGATCATCCCCGCTGACCTGGTGTTCCTGTCCCTGGGCTTCACCGGCGCGGAACCTGCAGGCATTACCGAGCAGGTCCACGCCGAGTTCGACGGCCGCGGCAACGTGTCCCGTGACGGCTACTACATGACCAACACCGAGGGCGTTTTTGTGGCCGGCGACGCCGGCCGCGGACAGTCCCTCATTGTGTGGGCCATCGCCGAAGGACGCGCCGCTGCGGCAGCGGTGGACAAGTACCTGATGGGCAGCACCATCCTGCCCGCACCCGTGGCGCCTACCGACCGGGCCATCGCCGTCCTCTAGAGCTGCACCGAGGGTTCACCTCTTCGACAACTTAACCAATGCAAGAGACCAATAGGGTAGGTATATGAGACGCGCAAAAATTGTGGCTACGTTCGGCCCGGCAATTGCCAGCTATGAAAACACCCTCGCGGTGCTGGAAGCCGGTGTTGACGTCGCCCGCATGAACATGAGCCACGGCGACTACACCGTGCATGACAACACCTATGAGAACGTCCGCAAGGCAGCCGCTGATCTTGGCAAGGCCGTGGCGATCATGGCCGACCTGCAGGGACCCAAGATCCGCCTGGGCCGGTTCGTTGACGGCCCGCACGCCCTCGCCGTCGGCGACATCTTCACCATCACCACCGAGGATGTTCCCGGCACCAAGGACATCTGCTCCACCACGCTGAAGAGCCTCACTGAGGACGTCAACGTGGGAGATGCACTGCTGATCGACGACGGCAAAGTGGCCCTGCGTGCCGTCGAGGTCGACGACGTGAAGGTTGTTGCCGAGGTGACCGTGGGCGGCATGGTGTCCAACAACAAGGGCATCAACCTTCCCGGTGTTGCGGTCAACGTCCCTGCGCTGAGCGAAAAGGATGAGGACGACCTCCGCTGGGCCATGCGCCGCGGTGTTGACCTGGTGGCACTGTCCTTCGTTCGCGACGCCTCGGACATCAGGCGCGTCCACGAGATCATGGACGAAGAAGGCCGCCGCGTGCCGGTGATCGCCAAGATCGAAAAGCCGCAGGCCGTGGAGCAGCTGCCCGAGATCATCGATGCGTTCGATGCCATCATGGTGGCCCGTGGCGACCTTGGTGTGGAGCTTCCGCTGGAGGAAGTGCCGATCGTGCAGAAGCGCGCCATCGAACTGGCCCGCCGCTGGGCCAAGCCGGTCATCGTGGCAACCCAGGTCCTGGAATCCATGATCGACAACCCGCGCCCCACCCGCGCCGAGGCGTCGGACTGCGCCAACGCAGTGCTTGATGGTGCCGACGCAGTGATGCTCTCCGGTGAGACCAGCGTGGGCAAGTACCCGATCGAGACGGTCAAGGTCATGGCCCGGATCATCGAGTCCACCGAGGTCCACGGCCTGGAGCGCGTTCCTCCGCTGGGCACCAAGCCCAAGACCCGTGGCGGCGCCATCACGCGTGCCGCCGTCGAAATCGCTGACCAGCTCGACGCCAAGTACATTTGTGCTTTCACCCAGTCCGGCGACTCCGCACGCCGCCTGTCCCGCCTGCGCCCCATCAAGCCGGTCTTCGCCTTCACCCCGGTGGAGCAGGTCTGGAACCAGCTGGCGCTGACCTGGGGTATCCAGCCGGTGCTGGTCCAGATGGTGGATCACACGGATGCGATGACCGCGCAGGTGGACCGCAGCCTCATGGAGATGGGACTCGTCCAGGACGGTGACCTGGTGGTTATCGCGGCCGGGTCCCCTCCCGGAAAGGCTGGCTCCACGAACTCCCTGAAGGTGCACAAGGTGGGCGACCTCGCCGACTCCACTTATGCGGGTGAAGTGACCAGCAACAAGGAAAAGCTCGGCCCGTGGCCGGAACGGAAGAAGAAGGCCTAGGCTTTCCGAGCAACAAAAAGGGAGGATCCCCGCCGTGTGGCGGGGATCCTCCCTTTTGTTTACAGCGCTCTTAGTTGACCTGGTTGATGATGGTCTCGGCGACTTCGCGCATGCTCAGCCGGCGGTCCATCGAGGTCTTCTGGATCCAGCGGAAGGCCTCGGGCTCGGTGAGGCCCATCTTGGTGGTGAGCAGGCTCTTGGCGCGCTCCACGAGCTTGCGGGTGGCGAACTGCTCCTGGAGGTCGGAGACTTCGCTTTCGAGTGCCTTGATCTCCTCGTGGCGGGAGAGGGCGATTTCCAGCGCCGGGATGAGGTCCGCGGGGGTGAAGGGCTTCACCACGTAGGCCATGGCGCCGGCGTCGCGGGCCCGCTCCACGAGTTCTTTCTGGCTGAATGCGGTCAGCAGGACCACCGGGGCGATGCGGGCCTTGACGATCTTTTCGGCGGCAGAAATGCCGTCCATGACGGGCATCTTGACGTCCATGAGGACGAGGTCCGGCTTCAGTTCTTCGGCCAGTTGGACGGCCTTTTCACCGTTGTCCGCTTCGCCGATGACGTCATAGCCTTCGCCGCGCAGGATTTCGATGATGTCGAGGCGGATGAGGGTTTCATCCTCGGCCACAACGACGCGGCGCGCCGGCTGGGACGATGGTTTTGACTCCGTCTGTTCAGTCACGGGATCTCCTTGGAAAGGTACGGCGGGGACATCACTATCTTAGGTGCGCCCGGTCCTGTACTTGATCTGCATGGTCGGTTGCGGCGTCAGCGGCGCGATTCTGGAATTCAGCCTATCTGCATGTAGAGTAATTCCGCGTACGTGAAGCGATCGCGTTGCTCACAATCAGCTGTGGGCGTAGCCTTTTGCTTCGTGTAATCCGCGCCCGAGTGGCGGAATTGGCAGACGCGCCGCACTCAAAATGCGGTATCGAAAGGTGTGTGGGTTCGAGTCCCACCTCGGGCACAGTGTTTCCGCAGGCCAGAGCTTTTTGGTCCTCTTATTGTTGACAAAGCTTGAGGCGAATCTCAATTGCAGGTGAATGAGTGGGTCTTAATGTGTTCAGAGGGGGCAGTGACTTCCAATCCTGACCATGCTGCGGTCCTTGAGCCTGCTCCGCACACCGCCTGTTGAGCGTCTGTGGACCGCTGGACGTGGACTGGCAAACCGATGCACTCCGCGTCGCGCTGGATTTTGTAGCGTCCAGGACTACAACCAGACAATTTATTAGCCGGACAGGGTGCGCAGCGCTGCCCAGGCTTGGAAACCGCCGATAAGGTCGGTCGCGCGCGTCAGTCCCAGCCGTTGCAGGGTGTGTGCAGCGAGGCTGGAACTGTAACCCTCATTGCAGACGACCACGATCCGCCGAGCGGGGTCGTCAGCGATCGAGAGCCGGTGGGGGCTGGAAGGGTCGAGCCGCCATTCGAGAACGTTTCGGTCGATGACGACCGCTCCGGGAAGATCACCGTCGCGGTCTCGCTGATCGACCGGCCGAGTGTCAACAACAAGGGCGCCCGCTGCCATCTCCCGCTCAAGATCGGAGGGGTGAACACGCTCGAGCCCGATGCGGCTCTCAAGTAGTAACCGGTTGATTGCAACACCGTCATCGGGAGTTTCGCACTGCTTCACCGTTTCCCTCGCTTTGCCTGCTGATCGGTCGGTCGTCCCACCATGGAACGTTGAGCCATTTTAGTCGCCAATGACAAGGCAACGGGGGGAATGTCTCCTGCGCGCGGGTGACCCCGAGCAGCCGTGACGGCCTCAGCCGATTGCCCGTATTCCGTCCACGGCTCCAGCGGCGGAGCCTCTTCGGAAACCCCCGGGCGGGACATCCGGCAGGTTGAGTCAGCTCAGGTGGCTGGTCAACGGGGCCGAATCGCGGCAATGACGCGCCCAACTTTTTTCTGTCACACCCGCCGTGCTTTGGGATATGCTCCTGAAATGGCACCGCGAAGTTTTCTTCAATGGCCGGTCATCCGGCAGCTAAGCACGGGTGACCTGCTGGGCCGCGGGCCCTCGGTCACCTCGCCGCGGACAAAGGCGATCGCACCGCGGACGTCCACGGCGGACCGCGTTGTCCAAAGTGTGTGCCCTTACTGTGCCGTTGGATGTGGACAGCGTGTCTACGTCAAGGACGAGAAGGTTATCCAGATCGAGGGCGATCCGGATTCACCCATTTCCCGCGGCCGGCTTTGCCCCAAGGGCTCTGCCAGCGAACAGTTGGTCAACTCGCCGGGCCGGCAGACCAAGGTGCTCTACCGGGCCCCGCGTTCCACCGAGTGGGAACACCTGGATCTGGCTACAGCGGTCGAGATGGTGGCGGACCGGTTCATCGAAACGCGCCGCAGGACGTGGCAGCAGGAGGATGACCAGGGCCGGCTGCTCCGGCGCACCATGGGCATTGCCTCGCTGGGCGGCGCAACCCTGGACAACGAAGAAAATTACCTGATCAAGAAGCTCTTCACCGCTGCAGGGGCGGTGCAGACCGAGAACCAGGCGCGCATATGACACTCCGCCACGGTTCCCAGTTTGGGAGCCTCGTTTGGACGCGGTGGTGCAACGCAGTCACTGCAGGACATGGCCAACGCCGACTGCATTATCATCCAGGGTTCCAACATGGCCGAGTGCCATCCCGTTGGATACCAGTGGGTGGCGGAGGCTAAAGCGCGCGGAGCGAAGGTCATCCACGTGGACCCTAGGTTCACGCGGACCTCGGCGGTCTCGGATAAGCACATTCCCATTCGTGCCGGCTCTGACGTTGTGCTCCTCGGCGCGCTCATCAACTATGTCCTCACTAATGACCTGTGGTTCAAGGAGTACGTCACTGCGTACACCAACGCTGCCACGCTGGTGCACGAGGATTACCGCGACGCCGAGGACCTGGGCGGACTGTTCTCCGGCTTCGATCCGGAGAAGCGCGCTTACGACACGTCATCGTGGGCCTATGCGGAAAAAGCTGACGGTGCGATTGATGAGCCTGGGCCCGGTTCGGAGCACGGGGCCGATGCAACGGCGCGCGCCGCCGGCCACGCTTATGGAAGTGGCGGCCCGCCCTTGGAGCATGCGGAAGTCCAGCGGGACGATACTCTCCAGGACCCGCAGACTGTCTTCCAGATCGTGAAGCGGCACTACGCCCGTTACACCGCGGAGATGGTCCAGGACATGTGCGGTATCGATGCCGCGGACTTCGAGTATCTGGCCCGCGCCATCACGGAGAACTCCGGTCGCGACCGGACCACTTGTTTCGCCTACGCCGTCGGTTGGACCCAGCACTCCCTTGGAGCGCAGTTCATCCGGGCAGCCGCTATCCTGCAGCTTCTGCTCGGAAACATGGGACGCCCCGGCGGCGGAGTCATGGCTTTGCGGGGCCATGCAAGCATCCAAGGTTCCACAGACATACCGACCCTGTTCAACCTGCTGCCCGGCTATCTGCCAATGCCCAGCGCCGGCCGCCATGACACCCTCCATGAATATCTGGCGACCATTGGGTCTAAGAAGCAGAAGGGCTATTGGGCCGACGCCGACGCCTACACCATCAGCCTGCTCAAGGCCTGGTGGGGTGACGCGGCGCGACCGGAAAACGACTGGGCCTACGACTACCTTCCGAGGTTGACCGGCGCGCACGGTACTTACGAGACAGTGATGGGGATGCTCGAGGACGAAGTTGAGGGCTACTTCCTTCTCGGACAGAATCCTGCAGTGGGTTCCGCTCACGGACGGATGCAACGTCTGGCAATGTCGCATCTGAAGTGGCTGGTAGTGCGTGATTTGAACCTCATCGAATCGGCCACCTGGTGGAAGGACGGTCCGGAGATCGAATCCGGTGAGCTGCGCACCGAGGACATCGAGACCGAGGTGTTTTTCCTGCCGGCAGCAACCCACGTGGAAAAAGCGGGCTCCTTCACGCAGACGCAACGCCTGCTGCAGTGGCGCCACCAGGCGGTCGCACCGCCAGGGGACTGCCAGAGTGAATTGCAGTTCTTCTTTGAGCTGGGCCAGCGGATCCGGGAGAAGCTGGCCGATTCCGACGATCAGCGCGACCGTCCGCTGCTTGACCTGACCTGGGACTATCCCACGGACGAACACGGCGAGCCCGACGGAGAGGCAGTGCTTGCCGAGATCAACGGTCGCCACCTGGATGGCCCGGACGCAGGCAAACCGCTCTCGGCGTACACCGAGCTGCGCGCTGACGGCTCCACGGCGGCAGGCTGTTGGATCTATACCGGTGTGTATGCCGACGGCATCAACCATGCCGCGAACCGAAAGCCCGGCCACGAGCAGGGACCGGCGGCTCCGGAATGGGGCTGGGCGTGGCCGGCGAACCGCCGGATCCTGTACAACCGTGCGTCGGCCGATCCGGCCGGTAAACCATGGAGCGAGCGGAAGAAATACATATGGTGGGACCAGGAGCAGGGTAAATGGGTCGGCGACGACGTGCCGGACTTCCCGGTCGACCTGGCGCCGGGCAGCAAACCGGACCCCTCTGTTGGCGGCTCAGGGGCACTCAGCGGAGATGATCCCTTCATCATGCAGGCCGACGGCAAGGGCTGGTTGTTCGCGCCGAAGGGCCTGATGGACGGACCACTGCCCACCCACTACGAGGCCCAGGAATCGCCGGTGGCCAACGCGCTTTACCCGCAGCAGCAGAGCCCGGCGCGGCTGGTGTTCCCTCGCGCTGACAACCTCAGCGCGCCAAGCGCCGGTACCAGTGGCGCGGACGTCTATCCGTATGTCTTCACCACATACCGGCTCACCGAGCACCATACGGCGGGCGGAATGAGCCGCTGGTTGCCGTACCTGTCAGAGCTGCAACCGGAAATGTTCTGCGAAGTCTCGCCCGAACTGGCCGCTGAGTGCGGACTTGAACCCTACGGGTGGGCCACCATTATTTCGCCCCGCTCCGCGATCGAGGCGAAAGTGCTCGTCACTGACCGGATGCGGCCCCTGGCCATCGGCGGCCACACCGTGCATCAGATCGGGCTGCCCTACCACTGGGGCGTCGGCAGCAATGCCGTCGTCAGCGGTGACGCGGCTAACGATCTGCTGGGTGTGACGCTGGATCCCAACGTCCAGATCCAGGAATCCAAGGTGGCCTCCTGCGACATCCGTCCGGGCCGCCGGCCGCGAGGGCAGGAACTGCTTGACTTGGTTGCCGAGTACCAGGCGCGGGCCGGACTAACCATCGAAACCGGTAACCGCGCGGTCACAGACCCGGCAGCGGAAGGCGTCGATCCCGACGCCGGTAAGCGCGGCCGCGGCGACGGTAGGCCACGCTGATGAACCTGGCCGCTACCGCCACCACCGAAGCACATATTGCCCCGCCCGGACAGCCACTGCCTACCGGCAGTCTTCCGGGCACCGACCTGACGTTGGAGGACTAGATGGGCCAGTTGTCCGGACCGACCGACCCCACCGCCGATGCACACTGGGAGCACAACCATCCGCGCAAGGGGTTCTTCACCGACACCTCGATCTGCATTGGTTGCAAGGCCTGCGAAGTTGCCTGCAAGGAGTGGAACCACAACCCCCAGGATGGAAACCTGGAGTTGCTGGGGTCCTCCTACGACAACACCGGAGCGCTGGGCGCCAGCACGTGGCGGCACGTGGCATTCATTGAGCAGGGCCAGGAACGCATAGTCGAGGCGCGGGAATCAGGCCGTGCTCTGGTCAACCTGGGCATGCCGCGCATTGGTCCTCCGGCCCCGGCAGCGCCGACTGTGACGGACCTCGCGGATGCCGATACCACTCCGCCGGACACGGCAGACTTCCGGTGGCTGATGTCTTCCGACGTCTGCAAGCATTGCACGCACGCCGGATGCCTGGACGTCTGCCCCACCGGAGCCCTCTTCCGCACCGAATTCGGCACCGTCGTCGTCCAGGACGATGTCTGCAACGGCTGCGGAACGTGCGTGGCCGGGTGTCCCTTCGGGGTGATCGAGCGCCGCAGCAATGGCACGGTCAAAGTCGCCACCAGCAGGGAAGAACAGCACGCCAAGCATCCCGAGGTCCCCAATGTCGGCATCGCCCAGAAGTGCACTCTGTGTTACGACCGGCTGGTCGCCGACGAGACGCCCGCGTGCGCGAAGGCATGCCCGACGACGTCCATCAAGTTCGGAGACCACGATGACATGGTGGACACGGCCCGGGAGCGCGTCGCCACCCTGCATGCGCAGGGCATGACCGAAGCGAGGCTTTACGGCGCGAACGAGAACGACGGCGTCGGCGGAACCGGATCGGTCTTCCTGCTGCTTGATGAGCCCGAGGTGTACGGGCTCCCGCCGGACCCGCGCGTACCCACAGCCGATCTGCCCCGGATGTACCGGCGCGCAGGCATGGCGGTAGCGGGCATGGCCGCGGCCGCTGCTCTGGCTTTCCTGGGAGGACGGGCGTGACCCTTTCAGAGTTCGACAGCTTCCGGCCAGCCGAACCTGCCCGCCGTCGCAGGCAGGACGGCAAACGTGCCCCAGGCCGCCGCCGGAACAACGGCGACGGCTCCCGCGAAATGCCCATGGTGCCGGAGCCGGAATTCACCTCTTACTACGGCCGTCCTGTAGTGAAGCCCGCGCCGTGGGGTGATGATGTTGCCATCTACCTGTTCCTGGGCGGCGTGGCCGCCGGTTCGGCCCTGCTTGGCCTCGGCGGGCAGCTGACCGGACGGCCGACGCTGCGCCGGAATGCCCGTCTGGGCGCTTTGGCAGCGGTGAGCGCCGGTGCTGTTGCTTTGGTCAAGGACCTGGGCCGGCCGGAGCGTTTCCTGCATATGCTGCGGACCTTCAAGGTGACCTCGCCGATGAGTGTGGGCTCGTGGATTCTCAGCGCCTTCAGCGCCGGCGCGGGCGTCTCGGCGGTGGCGGAAATCGATCGGATGAGCGGGGCGCGGCTGCCGCTGGGACCCCTGCGCAAGGTGCTGCAGGCTGTCGAAGGACCGGCAGGCGTTGAGGCTGCGTTATTTGCCGGACCACTGGCGGCGTACACGGCGGTGCTGCTTGGCGACACCGCAACACCCACGTGGAACGCTGCGCACGAGGAACTGCCTTTCGTTTTCGTGAGTTCGGCGTGCCTTGCCTCTGCCGGGCTCGCCATGGTCACCACACCGGTCGGCGAGACGGGTCCTGCCCGGAACCTGGCCGTGCTCGGCGTGTTGGGGGACGTGGTTGCCATGAAGGTCATGGAGCGCCGAATGGACCCGGTGGCAGCCGAGCCGCTGCATCAGGGTAAGGCAGGCACGATGCTGAAATGGAGCGAGCGATTAGCGGTCGCCGGCGGTTTGGGCACACTCCTGGGTGGTCGCAACCGTCTCGCCGCTGCGGCTTCGGGACTGGCTTTGCTGGCCGCTTCGGCCCTGACCCGCTTCGGCGTGTTCGAGGCCGGCCTGGCCTCTGCCAGGGATCCGCGGTACACCATCGAACCCCAGAAGAGCCGGCTCGCGGCGCGCCGTGCAGCCGGCGTTACCGGCGACGCGATCACTACAGGCAGCTGACCGAACCGCCAGGTTTCAGCGGATTTCGATGCCCCGCCCCGCAGTGGTGTGGCCAATGACGGGGTGCCCGGGCAACTCGCCGACCACCAGCAGGCCGCCTGAGGTCTGGGCATCGGCAAGCAGCAGCAGATCGTCTTCGGTCACGCGTGGTGCGGCCCCTATGTGCGGCCGCACCCAGTCGAGATTGCGCCGGGTGCCGCCGGACACGAAGCCATCCCGCAGCGCCTCCCGCGCCCCATCGATTACCGGTACGGCCTTCAGATCGATCACTGCGCCCACTTCCGAGGCACGGACCATCTTGTAAAGATGTCCAAGCAGGCCGAAGCCCGTCACGTCGGTCGCTGCCCGGACGCCTGCGGACACCGCGGCTTCGGCAGCGTCGCGATTAAGGCTTGCCATTGTCTCTACCGCCTCGGCGAACACCTCACCGGTTTTTTTGTGCCGGTTATTGAGGAGTCCGACGCCGATCGGCTTGGTGAGCGTGATGGGCAAGCCGGGCTGTGCAGCGTCGTTGCGGAGCAACCGGTCGGGATGGGCGACGCCGGTGACCGCCATGCCGTATTTCGGCTCCGGATCGTCAATGGAGTGCCCGCCGAGTACGGGGCAGGCCGCCTCAGACGCCACACTCAGCCCGCCGCGGAGGACTTCGGTCATCAGCTCCAGTGGCAGGACATCCCGGGGCCATCCGACGAGGTTGATGGCGGTGACCGGACGGCCGCCCATCGCGTAGATGTCCGAGAGGGCGTTGGCTGCCGCAATCCGGCCCCAGTCGAAGGCATTGTCGACGACGGGAGTGAAGAAGTCGGCGGTGGTCAGTACCGCCAGGTCATCGCGCACCAGGACAGCTGCCGCGTCGTCACCATTGTCAAGACCGACCAGCACGTCCGCGCCGGGTTGGCCGATGAGGCCGCGGACTGCCTCTTCGAGCTCGCCGGGCGGAATTTTGCAGGCGCAGCCCCCGCCATGGGCATACTCGGTGAGCCGGTAGGCAGCCACGGCAACGGACGAGGTTTGCAGGATTGACGTTCCAGCATCATTCACCCGCTTAGCGTACCCCTGCAGGCAAGCCTGCTATATTGGGGCGCGGTGGCGTCCGGGTCCTGGTGGGCCCCCCGGTCTTCAAAACCGGTGCGGCTGAGTATCTCGGCCTGGCGGGTTCGATTCCCGTCCGCCACCGCCAACCACCGGCATGCCAATGCAGCGAAATGAGGAGGGCTGTGGACAAGGTTGATCCTCGCCGCCTGATTCCTCGCACGAATGACCTGCTGGCACTGCCCGCCGTCCGCGAGGCCCGGATGCGGCTGAGCGAGCACGTCATCCGCGAACTCGTCCGGCACGTCCAGGAACAGGCCCGGCGTGGTGAGCTCCCGCCCGGCCAGGTGGAACCAACGGTGCTCGCCGCCGTCGCTGGCCGTCAGGCAACAACCCTGCGCCCGGTATTGAACGCCACCGGCGTCATCGTCCATACAAACCTTGGGCGGGCACCTCTTTCCGCTGGCGCCGTCGAAGCTCTTGTCGCAGCCAGCGGCTACGTTGACGTGGAGCTGGACCTGGCAGATGGAAGCCGCTCCCGTCGCGGTGCCGGGGCCCAGGCCGCCCTGCTCGCCGCCTGTCCCGCCGCCGAAGACGCCCTGGTGGTCAACAACGGAGCTGCGGCGCTGGTACTGGCCACCACAGCCCTTGCTGCCGGCCGGGAGGTGGTGGTGAGCCGTGGCGAACTCGTTGAGATCGGTGCCGGCTTTCGGTTGACCGACCTGATGGAGTCCACAGGGGCAAGGCTTCGGGAGGTGGGCACCACCAATCGGACACATCTGCATGACTATGCCGGAGCCCTGGGGCCGGATACGGGCTGCGTACTGAAGGTCCATCCGAGCAACTTCCGGGTGGACGGATTCACTTCCGCTGTGCCGCTGCACGAGCTGAGCGCGCTCACCCAGGCAAACGGAGTACCACTTGTCGCTGACCTGGGCAGCGGACTGCTGGCACCCGACCCGCACCTCCCTGATGAACCTGACGTTGCCTCAGCCTTGGCGGGCGGGGCCGACGTCGTCATCGCCAGCGGCGACAAGCTGATGGGCGGACCCCAGGCAGGTTTGCTTCTTGGCCGCAAGGAGATCATCACCCGGTTGGCCCGCCACCCGCTCGCCCGTGCCGTCCGTGCCGACAAACTCGCCCTCGCCGCCCTGGAGGCGACCGTCGCGGGCGGACCGCCGCCCGTCGTGCAGGCGCTGCACGCCGACGTCGGACAATTACTGCGCCGCACCGACCGGCTCGCCGAAGCCCTCGGCGTACCCGTGGTGCCGCATGACGGCAGGGTAGGCGGCGGGGGTGCCCCCGGAGTGCCCCTCCCGGGGTGGGCGCTCCGGCTCCCAGAGGGACTGGCGCGTCCTTTGCGTGCCGGCGACCCCGCCGTGCTGCCGCGAGTTCACGACGGCTCGTGCCTGATCGATCTGCGCTGCGTGCCCGAAGGGGACGACGACCGGGTCCTCGAGGCGGTGCGGCAGGCACTGGCAAACCTCGAGGTTGCGGACGCAGGCAGGGCGGGCTGAGCGGTGCACGTCGTTGCCACGGCCGGACACGTCGATTCGGGCAAGAGTACCCTGGTCCGGGCCCTTACCGGTATGGAGCCGGACCGCTGGGAGGAAGAACGGCGCCGCGGGCTGACCATTGACTTGGGTTATGCGTGGACCACGTTGCCGTCCGGACGGGACGTTGCGTTCGTTGATGTTCCTGGCCACGAGCGTTTCCTGGGCAACATGCTTGCTGGAATCGGCCCGGCGCCGGTGGTCTGCTTCGTCGTCGGCGCTGACGAGGGCTGGCAGGCGCAGTCGAGCGATCACCGGGACGCTGTCGCTGCGCTGGGCATTGAACACGGCGTCGTAGTCCTCAGCCGTATGGACCGGGCATCCGGGCAGCGGGTTGCAGACGTGTTGGCCCGGGCGCGCACAGAGCTGGCCGGGACTGGCCTGAGGGACGCCCCCGCAGTTGCGGTTTCCGCCATAGACGGTACCGGCCTGGCCGAGCTGCGTGCCGCGCTCGACGGCGTCCTGGCCCACGTGCCTTCTCCCACCACCGATGGGCGGGTCCGGTTGTGGGTGGACCGCTCGTTCACGATCACCGGTGCCGGAACTGTGGTGACCGGAACGCTGGCAGCGGGGACGATCATCCAGGGGGACGGGCTGAGCCTGCTCGGTCACTTTGGTTCCCGGCCCGTCGTCGTCCGTGGCCTGCAAAGCCGAGACACCTCGTACACCTCCGTAGGTCCCGTCAGCCGTGTGGCACTAAACCTTCGTGATGTTTCCGCCGCTGACGTCCGCCGCGGGGACGCACTGTTGACCCCCGATGCCTGGCCCATCACGGGGGTCGTTGGCATCCAGCGGACGACGGGCGTGGCCTATACGGAGGTGCCGGAGCAACTGATGGTGCATGTTGGCACTGCGTCTGTACCGGCCCGGCTGCGTCCTTTCGGTGCGGACCACGCCCGGCTGGTCCTTGACCGGCGCCTGCCGCTCGTTCTCGGGGACCGGCTGGTGCTGCGTGACCCGGGGAGCCGCTCGGTGCTGGGCGGCGCACGCATCCTCGACGCCGACCCTCCGGCCTTGCGGCGGCGCGGCGACGGCGCCCAGTGGGCGGAACGGCTTGCCGGCATGGATCCCTCAGGCGACGTCCTCAGTGAAGTAGCAGCCCGCGGGGCGGTGCAGGTAGAACATCTCCGCCGGCTCGGGCTGCTGTCCGGGCACGACGCGCAGGCGCCCGCCGGCGTGCAGGTGCTCGATGATTGGTGGGTGCACACTCCTGTCCTTGAAGGATGGCAGCATCAGCTGCGCAATGCAGTTCAGGCACTGCAGAAGCGAGACCCTTTGGCCCCAGGCCTTTCCATGGGGGCCGCCCGGGATCTCCTTAAACTGCCTGACGAGAAGTTGCTGTCCCACGTTGTCCGCGGGGCAGCTGTGGAACAGGATGGTGGCCACTTCCGGCTGCCTGGCAGCCGGGGCAACCTTGGTGCCATCGAGCCGGCAATTGCAGAATTGGAGCGCAGGCTGCGCGCCGATGCATTCCAGGCTCCGGAAGCCGACGAGCTGGCGATGTTGGGCTTGGGCGCGCGGGAGCTGGCCGCCGCCGAACGCACGGGGCGCTTGCTTCGGTTGCGTGACGGGGTGGTGCTGCTGCCTTCGGCGCCGGCCCTTGCGATGCGCACCCTCGCCAGCTTGGAGCAGCCCTTCACCACAAGCCAGGCACGTCAGGCACTGGGCACAACACGCCGGATTGCGGTTCCGCTGCTGGAGCACCTGGATTCGCGCGGCTGGACTCAGCGCCTGGATGCAGGTCACCGTACGGTGGTGCGTTGACCCTGCGGTGCAGGTGGAAGGGTGCTCCAGGCTCGACCTGATGAATGCGAGCGGCATGACTTAGCAAGCTATGTGGGTGGTGCTTCAGTGCGGCGGCTTTGTCAGCCACGTCAGGCTCATGTTCGTCAACAGTGGGCTCGAGCCGGTACCGAGGGCTCGGCTCGGGGAGACTTGCCGTGGAATATTCCGTGTCCGTGTTCCTGCACCAATGCCGCCGGCGAAACCCACAAGAAGCACAACATCGCGTGCTCCTGTCCGGGCCTTCACATTGCAGCACTCAGTGGACCGTTTCAGTGCATTTCGAGTCTGTCGTGACCACGCGCACGGATCTACACTGAAGCATTCCGCGATGCCTGCGGGCTGGCGCTGCTGAGCGGGTTACCGAAGGTCAAGGACGTATCGGGAAGGGCCGGCGATGGGCAGAGCGTGTTCCTGCTTGGCGCAGTCGCGGCTGGGCTGGTCTGCTACGGCGCGTACTCAACGGCCCGTTCACGGTATGGAAAGTTCTAAGGGCCGTGCCGAAACCGAGTCAGCGGCCGTCCGGCAAGGTAGGAGGAATTCGTAGGAATCAAAGAGACCAGGAACTTCACACCCCCACACCCGCTCAACACTAGGAGAAAGCCATGGCCACAGCACGCGACATCATGACAGGCGGAGTCGAATGCGTCGGTGAGAACGAAACGCTGGAAGCAGCGGCACGAAAGATGAAGGAACTGGACGTCGGCGCACTGCCCATATGCGGCGAGGACAACCGGCTCAAGGGCATGATCACGGACCGGGACATCGTCATAAAATGCTTCGCCGAAGGCGGCGATCCACGTACTGCAAAGGCCGGGGATTTTGGCCAGGGTAAGCCGGTGACCGTTGGTGCGGACGATTCCATCGAAGAAGTGATCAGGACCATGGGGGAGCATCAGGTGCGCCGGCTGCCGGTCATTGACGGGCATGACCTGGTGGGCATCATCAGCCAGGCAGATGTGGCGCGCAACTACCCGGAGGACAGGGTCGGGGAACTCGTCGAACTCATCTCCTTCTACTGAGCGCGCCCGATTCCGGCGCGGAAGGCAGTGCCGGCGCGAGTGGCTCTGCCTTCCGTGACCACGGACCCAGTCGGCAAGGAACCTTTTTGGATAAGGGGAGGCGGGCTGGCCTTCGTTATGCTCTTCATTCCGGTTGCGGCGCTAGAGAGGATCGATGATGAAAGTCCTGGCCTCAGTCTCGCTGGTGCAGCTCATTGTCCAACTTGCGGGAGCGCGCAAAGCTCTCCGCGACCAGATCCCGTACGACCTTCCCCTTATGCAAGGGAAGACGGAGAACGTCACGCGCGATCTGTGGACCATCGGCAGCAGACTGTCCGCCCCGGCGCCTTTGCTCGCCGCCCAGGCGGCGGGAATCGTTCTGCTGTTCGTCCGGCCGCGGCCCTGGCTGTGTCAGGCGATTGGGTGTCTCGGCGCCGTCTACATCCCTGGCATCCTGTCAGAGCGCGTCACTCGGGAGTCGTTCCGGCACCCAAACAGGGAGATCACCCCGCTCACGGCCTCGGCACTTGGCCTCTCTCTTGCCATGGCGTTGCTCGGTCTGGCCGGACGAAAGCGACGCACTTCCCCAGGATAAGGGCGTTATGGTCTTGCCCTCCCTTGCCCGTCAAGGGCCCAACTCCATACCATGCGAAGCTTCATGCGATTAGTCGAAGCCCTTGTCCAACTGGATCTGAGGCAGGCGCTGCGGCTGCCCAAATTCCACCACCTCTGCTTATAAGGCGGCAAGGGTGACCGGCGGCGAGGCGTTGAGCTCTGGCGGTCGGGACTTCAGCTAACTAGGCTCTCAAGCATCACCCGCCTAGTAAGGGGATTCATGATGAAACTGAGCCACATCCCTCTCCGCCTCGCCACTGGAGCGTTCATTCTGAATGCCGGCTATAGCAAGCGGAATCTGGACAAGGACACTGCCGCACAAATGCAAGGCATGGGGGCCAAGGTTTACCCACAGCTCACCCGGATGGAACCAGAGGCGTTCGGGAAGTTGCTCAGCTACGCCGAGATCACTTTGGGCGCGATCCTTCTCGCACCGTTCGTGCCGAGCCGTCTTGCCGGGCTGGGCCTTGGCATCTTCTCGGCCTCCCTTCTTACCATGTACCGAAGAATCCCGGAAATGACTCTGGAAGACGGGATCCGGCCCAGCCAGCAAGGCACCGCACTGGCAAAGGACGTCTGGATGCTCGGGATTGCCGCCGCGCTGATCCTTGACCGGACGCCCGCAAAGGGGTCATCCCGGAAGGTGCTGAAGGTATAGGAGCCATCCGTGCCACCAGTGGGACATACCCGCGGTGCCCCAGGCGTTCGCACTTGCCAAAGGGGCGAGCCCTGGCCGGTGGACCTCGTCGAGGTTCTTGCTGGAGGAGTTAGTGGGGCACCAGCAGGCTGACTTGGGACCTGATGTCCTGCACAATGGCGTCGGTACTCGAGGCGGCGTTCACGGTCGCTGCCATGCTGACGAACATGATCGCCGAGACGATGCGTGCCGTCGTTGCGGCGTCACCGGCACCTCCCAGCCCGTCCCTGCCAAGGACGGCAGCGATGGCCTCCTCGGTCTGCGCGACGATGGAGAGGGCCTCGCTGTGGTGCGGCTCTGTCGGGTCCCCGAAGACCATCTCCCGGAGGTATGTGCGTCCGTTGTCGACTTGGGTCCGGTTGCACTCCACGATTGGCCGCACTAGGGCCATCACTGCATCCAGTGCATCCGGAGTGGTCTCGGCATCCGCCCGGCCCCGCTCGAGGGCTTCGGCGTAGTGCGCGTTCTGGACGAGCAGGAGGAGTTCACCTTTGGTCTTTGCGTAGAGGAACAGGGTTCCGGTGCCGATGTCGGCCTTGTCGGCGATTTGCTGGGTTGTAACGTCCTCGACCCCGTGTTCGGCGAACAGCTCACTCGCTGCGGCGGTGATGCGGTCGAGTTTCTGTTGTTTGTTCCGCTCGCGCCGTCCGAGCGGCTGGGACGTGACAGGCATGGGGTTCCCTCCGGACTTAAACTGACTCGACTCAGTAATGAGTATAACGATTAATGCGTTCCCGAGTTCCTCCCGCGGTTTCTTCTTTTGTTCTTGGTGGGGGAGGGCCCAGGCCTGGCCTGTGAGCGGGCTTTACCTCGTAGATGTGGATTGCGGAAGCCAACGGCATCGTTGACGGTGTGGTGCCCGTGGGTGCTTTCCTGCCGGAAGCTGGACTGGTCACTGAGCGAGGAATTCGACGGCGGCTGGGGCGAACTTGGCGTGATACTGGAAGATGCCGCCGTGACCGGAGTCGGGGTAGATGATCAGGTCGGATCCCTTGATTCGTCGATGGAGGTCCTCGGAGAGCACGGAGGGAATCATGCGGTCGTTGTCACCGTTGGCGATAAGGGTTGGGTGCGTGAGCGTGGACAGGTCCGCCGGGGCGGAGCGACCGAACTTCTGGATCGCCTTCAGCTGCGTCTGGAATGCACGGGTGCTGATCGGCTTGTCACGGTCGACCGTGCGCCCCTTGAGGCGGTTGATGAACGCTTTCGCTGCGGGTTTGCCCGTGGTGTTGCGGTTAAAGAACAGGAATTCCTTGGGGTCCGACCCCGTAAGGGTTGCGCGGAAAATGTCCCAGTAGGTGGTGCCCACGACCCTGTCGATGTCCTTGCCTCCCCGCGGGCCGGTTCCGGTCAGCACGAGCTTGCGGAGGAGGTTCGGATGCTTGAGGGCGAGGTCCTGGGCGATCATGCCGCCCAGGGTGAACGCGAAGATATCGATTTTGCCGAACCCGAGGGCGTTGATGAAGGTGTACGCGTCGTCGGCCATTGCCTCGATGCTGTGGGGAACATTCCCGCTGGAAGCGCCGACGCCGGGCTGGTCGAAGGTGATGACGTGGCGGTTCTTGGCAATGGGGTCGATGATCCGGGGATCCCAGTTATCCATGGTGGCGGCGAGGTGAACGAAAAACACGACCGGAATGCCTCCCTTGGGCCCCAGCTCACGGTAGGCAAAGGTAACGCCTCCGGCGGTGATGGCGCTGGCAGGTGCATTCGCGTATGAGGTGACGACGAATTCGTTCGGTGTGTTGGTGTTGTCCATGACGGTTCTTCTTCTGTCTGGTTTATGGGATGGAAAAGGTGCGGGCGGGTTCAGTGGGTCAGAGCGACCACTGCCTTTCCGCGGATGCCGCCAAAGGCCAGGGACTGCAGCGCCTCCGGGGTCTGGTCGAAGGTGAAGACCCTTCCTACGGTTGCGCGCAGGACGCCGTCGTCGACGAGGGCACTGATCTGCCGCAGTTGGTCGCCGCTGGCGCGCATGAAGAGGAACTCGTAGCTGACGCCGAGCTTCCTCGCCTGCCGCCGGATCTTGCTGCTGAGCGCGGTGACCGCCAGGCGCAGCACAGGATTCAGTCCGGCTTCGCGGGCGAATGCCGGATCGGGCGGGCCGGAGATACCAATCGCCTTCCCGCCGGGCTTGAGGACGCGCAGTGACTTCTGCAGGTTCTCCCCGCCGAGGCTGTCGAGCACCAGGTCGTAACCGCTGAGGAGCTGCTCGAAGTCCTGGGTGCGGTAGTCGATCACGATGTCCGCGCCGAGGTCCCGCACGAAGCAGGCGTTGGAGTTGCTCGCGGTGGTTGCAACGGTGGCGCCGAGGTGCTTGGCGAGCTGGATGGCGATCGAGCCGACTCCGCCGGCGCCGGCGTGAATAAGGACCTTCTGCCCCGGGCGCAGGTTGCCCCGCTCGACGAGGGCCTGCCAGGCGGTCAGCGCCACGAGTGGCATTGAGCCGGCCTCCTCCATGCTGGCCGACGCGGGCTTCAGCGCAAGGTCCTCATCAGCGACGGCGATGCGCTCGGCGAACGTGCCGATGCGGTCTTTGTCAGGACGGCCGTAAACCTCATCACCCGGCTTGAACCCTCGCACCTTGGCCCCAACCTGCAGGACGGTGCCGGCGACGTCGTTGCCGAGGATCAGCTGGAGCTTGTAGGGAAGGATTTGCTTGAACTCACCCAACCGGATCTTCTCGTCCAACTGGTTCAAGCCCGCCGCTTGAACCTGCACGAGCACGTCCCGTTCACCGACGGCCGGCTCGGCGACCTCCGCTTCGCGCAAGGGCTGCTTGTACTGGGTGACGACGAACGCTCGCATGTGTGATGCTCCTTCAGTGAGGGGGTGGTTACCGGTCGCTGCCGTGGTGCAGGCTTCTCCCGGCGGGGCCATCTGAGTCGGTGCGGGAGGGTATCCATGCAATCGTTGCTTGGACCAACAGATTTTTGATCTAACTCAATTATGACTGCACTCAGATATTTGTCAATGGGAGTTCCTGGCTTTGTGCGCGAAGCGCGTAAACCGTGGCGCCATCTGCTCCGGCTCGCCCATTTCGGTTGGTTGATTCCGGGCTCGTAGTGCCGTGGTCATCATGGCCGCGGCACTATCGTTTTTCTTAGGCTTTGTTGTGCGTCAGTTGCGGGTAGACGGCCTCGATGGGGCTGCTGAGTCCGGCCTTGAGCTGCACGGATGTCTCGTCAGCGAGAACTTGGTACTCGCCGGATTCGACGGCGTCCATCACGGTGCGTACGAGTTCAGCCGGGTCCATCTTGGGATCGGTTGCATGCGCGGCCATGGCCGTGTCGACGTACCCGACGTGGACGCCTACGACGTGCACCCCGTCCGGGGCGAGTTCCAGGCGTAGAGAGTTGGTGGCTGACCAGAGGGCGGCCTTGGTGGCGCTGTAGATGCCACCAACGGCGTACCAGCTCATCGCGGAGTGGATGTCGATGATTACTGATTCATCTTTCGCAGACAGGATTGGTGCGAAGGCGCGGGCGAGGAACAGCGGGCCGAGGAAGTTCGTTTCGACGTTGGTCCGGATTTCCGCGTCGGTGTGGGTGAGGATGCCCGGGCTTGCCACGGAGGCTCCGGCATTGTTGATCAGCACTGTGACGTCCCCGGCGGCGTCGACGGCTGCCTGGATGGAGGTGGAGTCGGTGACGTCGAGGGTGAGCGGGACGATGCGGGCGTCTTCCCAGGTGCGCGGGGTGCGGGCGGTGGCATAGACCTTGCTCGCACCCCGGGCGAGGGCGTCGTGGACGAAGTGGGTTCCGATGCCGCCGTTTGCGCCGGTGACGAGGACGACTGCTCCATTAATTGAGGGCATTTTGTTGGTCTTTCTTGTTACAGGACTACATCCCCGCCGGTCGGCGCGGATGGTGGTGATGCGTCTTAGCGGCTGCCCGTCCCTGGCTCGCAGTGGAGCGGGCACGGCGGGCGGCCTGAGGGGTTTCGTCGAACGTGGGCAAGGGACGGGTAGGCCGGTCTCTTTGCATCTGAAGTGTCAGAGCATGACTTCCGCGCAGGGCCGGGGGTAATAGTGATAACACTCATAACTGAGTGCAATCAGAGAATATTCCGGGGAAAGCGAAGATTTTGCCCACGGCCTCGAAGTGCAATGACCTGCGATGTGGCCGGGACGCAATCCAGCGCGATCTCTGCCGGCCTAAAGGGGGCGCCTGCATGTTCCTGGCAAATGGCGACCTTCCCATCGGAAGCACCAAGGCAGGCTGCAGTGACGATGTACAGCCCGGCCGCCGGCACGTTCGCTGCTTTGCCAAACCCCCTGAAGGCCCCGTCCAGTGGCCCTCATCAATAAGCAGAATTGGTTCCGGCGATTCTTTGAGGATCCTGTCCAGCTCGGCGCAGTTCTTCGCCTCCTGTTCCAGGACCTGCAAATTAGAGTACGGCCGCGGCGATGATGCTGCGGGCTTCGGGTCCACTGCTGGGTACCGGACGAGTCGCCTGGTGTGCCATCATGGCGCGGGCCCGACGCCCAACCTGTGGGAGAAGGGTAGGTTCTTCTTCTGCCGGGTACTGAATCTTGCCGTAGGCTGGGAGGGAAACGTCCGGAAGTGGGCGTCTTCACGCGGCGCTGTCTTTCTGCCGTTGAAGACTCTCTAAGGACGCGCGATGGACGCTATACCCCCCCGGCCGAACTGCAGGATGGAATCGCCTCGCGGCTCCAGGACATGGTCCTGGAAACTTCGGACGCTGAGGAGTTCTTTCAGGAACTGGCCGTCTTCTCCGCGTCCCTCCTCTCGCCACCCAATTCGAAGGTGCACTGCAATGTCACCGTGGTGCGCAGGAAAAAACCTGTCACGGTAGCATGCAGCAGCGCCACGGCACGGGTGATGGACGAACTCCAGTACGCCTTCGGCGACGGGCCTTGCCTGACCGCCATGCGCACCGGTACCACCGTCTACGTCCCCGACGTTTCGCGCGAACACCGCTGGCCGGAATACATCCGCGCCGTCGCCAAACAGGGAGTCCAATCGATCCTCGGTGTGCCCCTGCGGCTGGAGGGAGAATCCACCGCTGCTTTGAACATCTACTCTTCGCGGCCATACGGAATAACGGGGGAGGACATTGCCCGCGCGGAGCTGTTCGGTGAACAATCCGCCAAGACCCTCCGGCTGGAGCTGCGCCTGACACGGCTGCAGGAAGCGAAGGACAACCTGGAAGCGGCGATGAAGAACCGGACAGCCATCGATATTGCAGTAGGCGTGATCATGGGCCAGAACCGATGCAGTCAGGACGCCGCCTTCACCATGCTGAGGAAAGCGTCCAATTCCCGCAACGCCAAACTCCATGACATAGCAGCGGGAGTCATCGCATCCATCTCACCTGAGGCGAGTTTGCACACATACTTCGATGAATGACGTGATTTGGCACCCTAAACGTATCGACCGTCCACCGCTTCGCAAAATCGGCGGTTCCGCAGGCGGTCAATGAGCCCGGATGGTTTGATTAGTCGGTGCTCCGTCTAAAACGCCTAATGGTTTTCACCCTATTCGCGATGTGCGCCATCACCGCATTCTCGTTCTGGGCAACTCGGCAGCCCGGTGCAGACGCGGGCGGGGCGCTTTCTCCACCGCCGCGGGCGGGGGCGGAACTTGACACATTATCCGCCGGGATCACCACCGCCGTGAACGTAACCCAGAGTCCCGATGCCCAGTGGCTTACCCAGGCTGCCGCCCGGACGGGGATCCCTGCCCGTGCGCTGCAGGCTTACGTTGCTGCGGCCGTCAGGGCCAATGATTCCGCTCCGGCGTGCGGAATCGGCTGGAATACGGTGGCAGCAGTGGGCGCCGTCGAATCAGGGCACGGAACGTACGGCGGCAGCAGCCTTAACACCGCAGGGCAGGCCACGGGCCCCATTGTGGGCCCAAGTCTCAACGGCGTCGGATTCGCGGCCATCCCGGACACGGACGCCGGTGCCTTGGATGGCGACGCGCGCTGGGACCACGCCGTCGGACCCATGCAGTTCATTCCCTCCACCTGGGAGCTTGCAGGACGGGACGGGAACGGGGATGGAACAGCGGACCCGTTCAATATCGACGACGCCGCCCTGAGTGCGGCGACTTACCTGTGCGCCCACGGCCGAGACCTCTCAACTGCGCAAGGGTGGACGGACGCCGTCTACACCTACAACCAGTCCGATCCCTACATTCGCCAGGTGCGGACCCAAGCCACGGCATATGCCGTGAAGGCCGGCACCGCCGAATGAGTCCACAGGGTTGACGGGAGGCATGGTTTTCACGAGCACGACGGCGTTTCCCGCCCGATGTGCGCCGAATCAAGGATTCGCGCGGATCTGGCGGGGAGCTCCGGCGCCGTGTACCTTCCTGGACTGCTTGCAGGTCACCCGCACCTGCGCTACGGTCGGCGCAGCGCTTGTGTGCTGCAAGTGTTGAGGCTGACAGATCCGAGTGCCGCCTCCAGCGCCCGGCCACGATCAAGGAGTCCGATGTCACTCGTTCGCGTTCACAATTTCTCCGTTTCGCTCGACGGATTCGGTACTGGCGAAGGGCAGGAGCTGGACGCACCTTTCGGGCACGCCGGGAGGCGCCTGATGGAGTGGGCTCTTCCGACGCGCACTTTTGCACAGATGGGCCTGCACGGCGAGGAAGAGGGCTCCACCGGAATCGACGAAACCTTCGCGAGCCGGTGGGCCTCCGGCATCGGTGTGGAGATTATGGGCCGCAACAAGTTCGGGCCTCAGCGCGGCACCTGGGACAATGAGGAGTGGCAGGGCTGGTGGGGCGACAACCCACCGTTCCACACCCCGGTGGTGGTCCTCACCCACCACCCGCGTCCGCAATTGACGATGAAGGGTGGCACGACCTTCCACTTTGTGGATGCCGAACCTGCCGAAGCCCTTGAGCACGCCCGCGCTCTCGCCGGTGACCTCGACGTGCGAATCGGGGGCGGCGCCACTACGATCCGCCAGTTCCTCGAGGCCGACCTGATCGACCAGATGCATATTGTCCTCGTACCGATCCTTCTTGGCCGCGGCGAACGACTGTGGGACCGCCTCGAAGGACTGGAACAGCGCTTCCAGATCGAGGCAGCGCCGTCACCGAGCGGTGTCATCCACATGACCTTCGCCCGACGCGACCGACCCCTCTAGCTGCCCCTCGAGACCCCGGGGCTCGATCCAGGGCGGAGACGGGTCACTCACTTGCGAAGTGTTACCCGTGCCTCAAGACGTCAGGAAGCTCGTCCACGTAGACCGTCTGCGGCGGCTCGAAGTAGATCACCAGTACCTCATCACCCACTGCGAAGTCGCTCGTCTTGTCGAACGGGTGGGCGTGGAAGGCCATGGTGCCGCCGAGGTAGGGCAGCATCACCTCGCCGATAGTGCCCGGCCCGATGTGCCCTGTCACCCGCCCGATCTTTCCTGTCAGGCTCCGGTCAACCTCCTTGTGCATCCGGTGTTCCTATTCGCCGGGAGCCGTGGGCGGACGCCTGGCTTCTTGGCCTTTCTTGAGCGCGGACGCGAGGGCGGGCAGGTAGTCACCCGCCTGTGCCAGGATTCCGCCGAGCATCTTGTTGACGCCGTCGCCGCCGTTCAGGACGGTCATCTGGCCCACGTGTGAGAACGGTTCGGCTGCAGCGGCGATGATGGCGGGCATGTTCTCGGCGAGCTGCTGGGAAATCACCGCGTCCTGGTTGGTCCCCAAAGCCTCTGCCCGCGCCTTGATGCCGTCTGCCTCAGCCAGAGCCTTGGCCTTGATTGCGGAAGCCGCGGCATCGCCCTTGGCTTTGGTGGCCGCGGCTTCGGCTTCGCCGGTGACTTTTGTGGCTCCGGCAGTCGCGGCCGCTGCGGTGGCATTCGCGTGGGCCAGCAGTTCCGTCCGGCGCGCGTTGGCCTGGGCATCAAGCTCGGTGCGGCGCGCCAGTGCCTCGGCGGCACTGATGTCCGCCGCCTTTTTCCCTTCCGCATCGGTCCGCGTGGCGTAGGCCTTCGCATCCGCCGGTTTCCGGACCGTGGTCTGGAGTTTCTGCTCTTCCCGGTCCGCCTCGAGCTTGGCCACTTCGGTTTCCTGGACAACCACCTGCTGCCGCGCTGTGGCATCGGCCAGCGGGCCCGCCTGGGCAGCGTTGGCCTTGGCGCGCTCGGCATTAGCCTGGGCCACGGACTGCCTGATGGCCGAAACGCTTTGCGCGTCTGCGATCAGTGCCGCCGCCTCCGCTTCCTTCTCCGCCGCTTCCCGGTTGCGGGTGGCCTCGGCGATCCGTGCCTCCATCTTCACCTGCGCAATATGAGGCTTTGCGATGTTCTCGATGTATCCGGTCGGGTCCTGCAGATCCTTGATCTGCAGGGAATCCACCACGAGCCCCAGTTTTTCCATCTCCACGCCGCTGGCACTGCGGACCTGCGAACCGAGTTTGTCCCGCTCGCGGATAATCTCCTCCATGGTCATGCTGCCGATGATGGAGCGCAGGTGGCCCTCAAAGACGTTGTATACCTGACTTTCCATTTTGGGCTGCTGGCCCAGGAACCGGCGCGCCGCATTGGCGATAAACGGCGGAGCGTCGCCAATCTTGTAAATGACCACACCTTCCACAATCACCTGGATGCCCTGTGAGGTTACGCAGGAAACTTTGAGCTCAGTTTCATTCAAGGTGAGCGACAAGGTACGTACCGTCTGGAGGCCGGGAAGGACGAGTGCTCCTTTACCCGTGACGATTTTGAAATCCATGCCTGCCCGGGTTTCAAGGGTGCCACGGGTCAGTCCGGAGATAATGAGGGCTTCATTGGGTTCCGCCACCTTCCACATCAGTTTTGTTGCCGCCCAAATAAAGCCCACGGCAAAAACCACCCCCAGGATGATGGCAATAAGAGGGAAGAATGCTGTGAAATCCGGCATAACCAGGTCCTTTCAAGGGTGCGGAACAGGCATTGCGGTAAAACCCCAATAAATGCAGCTGTCCATTCCCGACTGGTCAAATTACTGGCCATTCCGGCCTGCCGGGCCAGCTGTTGTAGACAGTCTGGTTGCGCCCCGTTCAAGAGTCCAGAGTCCGGCAGCTATTTGCCTGTGGCAACGAGATGGATGCACGACGACGGGACCTGGCTTGGGTCGGAGGGCGGGCGGTGCGGCAATCGGTTCTACTTCGTAGCCTCGCCCGGGATGCCGGCCCGGTCCGGGCGCCGAAGGGGCCGCCGCTTGCCTTGCGGAGCCCTTAACGGATCGCGCTGATGTTGCCGGAGTGCGAGCAGCGGAAACAGGAGTACCGAGAGCATTCCTGCTCCCACAAGGGCGGACGCGATTCCGCTCGTGATTAGCCCTTCGTCCCGGCCGATGCCCGTTACCGCCACGATAATCGGCAGGCCTGTTGCCGCAAACAGGACGATGGCCCGCTTGTCACCCGCCGTGGATCTCGGGGGAGCTGCGAGCAAGGACGGCAGTCCGCGGATGATGAGCAGGAGCAGCAGGAAAAGAGGGACCAGCGCCAGGGATGCCGGGCTGCTGGTAAGCGCGCCCAGTTCGAAGTCTATGCCGGTATCGATGAAGAAGACCGGCACCAGGAACCCGAACGCGATGGCGTCGATTTTCATCTCGATGACGTGCCGGTCGTGTTCGGGAGCCCGCGCTATGGCCACCTTCCAGAGGACGCCCGCGGCGAATGCACCCAGCAGCATATCCAGCCCCAGCACCATGCTCAGGACAACGAGCACGCTCAGAATAAACATGATGGACCGGACGGCGAACTGCCCGCTGGTGTGCAGGGTCCTGGTGACCTGTGAGTGGAGCAGGGAGTGCCGTGCACGGGAAGCGAGAAAAATCGCCAGGCCGGTCAACAGAACAAATCCCAGAAGCACCGCCGTCGCCGGCCCCAGCTCCCTGCCGCTGAAGAACAGCGAGATCGCAACCAGGGGACCGAACTCGCCGGCCGCACCCAGCGCTGCCACCGCGATCCCGATCGGGGATTTGGACTCGCCCGCATCGCGAAGGATCGGCAGCAGCGTCCCCAGGGCGGTGGAACACAAGGCGACGCCGACGATCACGGCAGCCTCCGGTCCGGGCGCTAGGACAAACCCGGCACCAATGCCCGCGGCCAGTGAGATGACCCACCCCGCAACCGCACGGTTGACGGGCCGGCCCCGGATTGCGGCGAAGTCGATCTCGTTGCCGGCGACGAAGAAGAGCATGGCCAGCCCGAAATCCGCCAGGGTGTCAGTGAACTGGGTGGATTGTATCCATCCGAGCAGGCCGGGGCCGAGCACGATTCCGAGGACTATTTCGAACACCACGATCGGAACTTTAAGCACCCGGTCCAGGAAACGGGCGGCAAGGGGTGCGGCAACAGCCAGCAACGCGATCAGAACCAACGACGTGGACAAGCCCTGCATCAGCGGTACCTCCGGCACCTCGGCTGGTTCGAAGGAAAGTATTCCAAAGCTACAGCCATCGCCGGCGGCGGCGCCAGAGCAGCCCGTTCCGGGAGGAATGGTCAAGTTGGGTGAAGAAAGGCCATCCTCTAAGGTTGGTGCTCGATGAAAGCCCCTAACGAGACGTCCGATCAGCCGCGCGCCGCGTCGCCACGTGGTCCTGTGTTTGTTGATACGTCAGGCCGGCGGTTGCGGCGGGTCAATCTTTTGGGTGTGGGGGCACTCGGGATCGTGGCAGGGTACGTGGTTCTCCTCCTGGTTGCACTCATGGGCGGGTCCAATGTGGCTGCGCCCTACCTGCCCTTCCCCGCCGCCGCCGGGCCCGGCAACCTGCCGTCTTCCCCACCCCCGCCGGCTTCCAATGCCGCTGGCCCCCAAGGCGCCGAAGGTCCCGCCGCTGTCCCGGCAGCGCCCGCCGCCTTCCAGGTCCCGGCAACGGCGCCCCAGGCCCTCCCTGTAGCACCGCCGGTTACGGCTGCCGCGCCCCCGCCGGCAGCCCCCGCCGGATCCACAGTTGCGCCCGCGGCCACTGGGAAGCCAACGGCGCCTGGGATGAGCAGCTCCGTGCCGGGCCCGAATGAATCTGCGCCGGGCCAGGCAACCCGGCCCTCGTCCCCGCCGCACCCGTGACTTCTCCTCGCCCGATCGGGGGCGGTTTCCGCACCAAAGTCGCTGTACCCACCAAGCGTCCTGTCCGCACGAAAGGCCCTCGTCCAGCCAATGTGAGGGCCCACTGGCTGGTCCTCATGGCCACCCTGTTGGCCTTGGGCCTTGCCCTCGTGGTTCAGGGATACATGCACCACCAGGGCCGGCTCGGTGATGAATCTGTATCGACAGACCAATCTGCCAGTGGGGTCCCGCAGGCTGTGTCCCACGGCGGTCCGGTGGTGGATTCCCGTGGCGGGGCGGTGCGTGCGGTCAGCCCTCCGGACCGCACGGTGGCCCTGACCTTCGACGACGGCCCGGATCCCGTTTGGACGCCCCGGATCCTGGACATCCTTCGGAAGCACCAGGTCCATGCCACCTTCTTCGTCATTGGTTCGGCAGCGGCGGACAACCCCGACCTCGTGCACCGCATCGTGGCCGAAGGCCACGAAATCGGCGTCCATACGCTCACCCACGCTGATCTCGGCACTGCGGGCGCGTGGCGCAGGCAACTCGAGGTGCAGGGTGCCCAGGATGTGATTGTGGGTATCACAGGCCAATCCGCGTCCCTGCTGCGTCCGCCGTTCAGTTCCGGCAACGCCGCGCTCACCAATGGCACGTGGTCGGTGATGCGGGGACTGGCGGACGAGGGTTACCTCACCGTTCTCAGCAGCATGGACAGCGAGGACTGGCGGCTGCCGGGTGCCGAGGCGATCGAGGGCAACCTGGATCCCCCGGGCACGCAGGGGCAGGTGGTCCTGATGCACGACGGCGGAGGCGACCGGGAGCAGACCGTCACCGCCCTCGACTCCGCACTGACAAAGTTCGAGGACAAGGGTTTCCGGGTCACCACCGTGGGTGACTCAATGGGCATTGACAGCACCCGGCAGGCGTCCGGCATGGAAAAGGTCAGCGGGACAGCCTTCCTGTGGGGCATCCGCCTCAGTGACTTCGTGGTCACGGCTATCTCGTGGGCACTTGTTGCTGCCGGCGTCGTGACGTTTATTCGCGCCGTACTCGTGGTCTTCTTTGCCGCACGCCACAGCCGCGCCGCCCGCCGCATCACGGCGGCCGGCCGTGGGCGGCGCAGGGTGGACGTGCTGGTCCGGCCGGAGATTACTGAGCCCGTCACCGTGATCGTGCCGGCATACAACGAGTCCGCCGGCATCGAGGCCGCTGTCCGGTCCATCGTGGCCTCGACCCATCCGGTTGAGATCGTCGTGGTGGACGACGGTTCAACCGACGGGACGGCGGATATCGTGGACGCGCTGGGACTGCCCGGCGTTACAGTGATCCGTAAGGAGAACGGAGGCAAACCGTCTGCGCTGAACGCCGGGCTGTACGCTGCGACCCACAATCTTGTGGTGATGGTGGACGGCGACACCGTGTTCGAACCGGACACTGTCCACGCCCTCATCCAGCCCTTCGCCGACCCGCGCGTGGGCGCTATTTCCGGGAATACGAAGGTCGCCAACCGCGGCGGCATCCTCGGCGCCTGGCAGCACATCGAGTACGTCGTCGGCTTCAACCTGGACCGCAGGCTGTTCGACGTCGCTGAATGCATGCCCACCGTCCCTGGTGCCATTGGTGCTTTCCGGCGTGAGGCCCTCCTCCGGGTCGGCGGAGTCAGTGACGACACACTCGCTGAGGACACCGACCTGACCATGTCACTGTGCCGCGATGGCTGGCGCGTTGTGTACAAGGAGGATGCGCGGGCCTGGACCGAGGCGCCGGCCAGCCTCGGAGCGCTCTGGAAACAGCGGTACCGCTGGTGCTACGGCACGTTGCAGGCCATGTGGAAGCACCGGGGTGCGGTGGTGCAGGGCGGGGCGGCCGGCAAGCTCGGCCGGCGCGGACTTGGCTACCTGCTGGTCCTGCAGGTGCTGCTGCCCCTGTTCGCGCCCGTCGTTGATGTCTTTGCTGTCTACGGCCTGATCTTCCTCGATCCACTCCGGATTGCCGGTCTCTGGCTCATTTTCCTGGCCGTTCAGTTCCTGATGGCTGCCTACGCATTCAGGCTCGACAATGAACGGCTACGGCCGCTCTGGACCCTGCCGCTTCAGCAGTTCGTCTACCGGCAGCTGATGTATCTCGTGGTCATTCAGGCAGTGGTTACAGCGCTGGCCGGCGTACACCTTCGGTGGCACCGCATGGAGAGGTACGGCAGTCTGGGCGATGCCCCGATCGGCCACGGGCAGGCGTAGGACGTTCGGAAGCCGGCCATGGAGTCTTGGGGCCAGGAAACCCGGCTTCCAACACCTATCCACCGGGTGAGCGCTTTGCCCGTCCAGGATCAGCGCCGTGTATCACTGTCCGGCGGCTTGGGCGTCCCACAGGCGGATGTAGCGTAGGACATGCGCGGGAACTGGATGCAAAGGGGATCGGATGGTTGCTGGACTGACAATCGGCGGGTTGGACTGCCTCTTCACGGGCTCGGCATGGGCTGAGGGCCCCTTGTGGGTGCCGTCGTCCCAGGCAGTCCGCTGGAGCGATATCCCGAATGACCGCATCCTCGAGTTCGATCCCGCCGCCGGGAGGACCCGCGAATACGCAGTTGGGGTCGAATTCACAAACGGCCGCACCCTCGACGCTGACGGCAGTGTGCTGCAGTGCAGCCACGGGCGCCGCAGGATTGAGCGTGACCGCGGGGGAGTGGTGACAGGACTGGTTGATTCCTACCGGGGCCGTCGGCTGAACTCGCCCAACGACGTCGTGATTTCACGTGACTCCAGCATCTGGTTCACGGACCCGCCGTACGGAATTCTTCCAGGCACTAAAGAAGGGCACGAGGGGGAGCAGGAGTACGGCGGCTGCTATGTTTTCCGGTTCGAGCCCGCTTCAGGAACACTGACAGCAATGATCACTGACCTCGTCCACCCCAACGGGCTGGCCTTCTCACCGGATGAGTCGGTCCTCTACGTTGCGGATACAGCCGGTCCTCATTATGGGGTTCCGTTGAGGATTGCCTCCTACAACGTGGCGGACGGCACCTGCCGCCCCGGCGGAACGGTTCTCGAGCTGGAAGAAGGCAATGCTGCTGACGGTTTGCGGGTCGATGTGCAGGGCAGGATCTGGACCTCTGCCGGCCCCGCCGTCCGGGTCTATTCACCGTCCTTCGAACTCCTGGCTACCGTGGCAGTGCCCGAGCGGGTATCGAACTTGTGCTTTGGCGGCCCGGACGGCCAGGACCTTTACATCACAGCCACCACCAGCCTGTACCGCATCCGCACCACCACGCGGGACGCGGCGGCCATGGATTTTGACACCCGCCACCGAACACGAGGATAACAATGGAATACAGAACCCTGGGCCGCAGCGGCGCGGTCGTTTCCAGCTACTCGCTGGGAACCATGACTTTCGGTGCGGAGGCCACCGAGGAGACCTCACACGCCATCCTGGACAGCTACTTTGCGGTGGGCGGGAATTTCATCGACACCGCCGATGTCTACAGCGCCGGTGTTTCGGAAGAGATCATCGGCCGCTGGCTGGCCAAGCGGCCGGAGGCCAGGGATAAAGCGGTGATTGCCACGAAGGGCCGCTTTCCGATGGGGACGGCACCGAACGACGTCGGAACATCCCGCCGGCATTTGTCCCGCGCCCTGGATGATTCCCTCCGACGTCTTGGCGTGGAACAGATCGACCTGTACCAGATGCACGCGTGGGACCCCATTACTCCATTGGAGGAGACCCTGCGCTTCCTGGATGACTCAGTCAGCCGGGGCAAGATTGCCTATTACGGCTTTTCCAACTTCCTGGGATGGCAACTGACCAAAGCCGTCCATGTTGCCCGGGCGAACGGCTGGAATCCGCCGGTGACCCTGCAGCCCCAGTACAGCCTGCTGGTCAGGGAAATCGAATCCGAGATTGTTCCGGCGGCGCTCGACGCCGGCATCGGCCTGCTGCCCTGGTCGCCGCTCGGCGGTGGGTGGCTCTCGGGCAAGTACAAGCGGGACCAGCCTCCTGCAGGTGCCACCAGGCTCGGTGAGAACCCCGAACGCGGAATGGAGGCCTGGAAGGCGCGCAACGACAACCCACGTACCTGGGCCGTCATCGATGCCGTGGAAGACATTGCCGCTGCCCGGGGAGTCAGCCCTACCCAGGTGGCGCTGGCCTGGCTTGTCGACCGGCCGGCGGTCACGTCCGTGATCCTGGGTGTCCGGACCGAGGAGCAGCTTGCCGGCAACCTCGCGGCGGCCGAACTGCAGCTTAGTCCTGACGAGACCAATCGGCTGACCCAGGTCAGCCAGCCCGGGACGGGCGTCTATCCCTACGGACCGATGGCGCAGGAGCAGCGCAGCCGCAAGATTGAGGGTGGACGGTAGCTGCCCGGACCCTCCCGAAGGGGGCCCGCGCTCGAAGCCAGTCGCACAATGTCCGTTTCAGGAAGTCGGAGTGGCTTAACCTCCTTCGTGCAGCCGGTAGCGGATGTGCGTCACCAGGCTGGTGCCGCTGACTTCCGTCGGTTCCAGCTTGAGATTGCCGACGCCGTCCAGGAGACGTTCGCCCGCCCCAAGGAGAAGCGGCGAGATATGGAGCCGCAACTCGTCGATCAGCCCGGCCGAAAGATACTGCCGGGCAGTTTCCGCACCACCGGCTATGGCGACGTCCTTACCGCCCGCGGCCTGCCGCGCCTTGGCCAGTGCGGACTCGATTCCGTCATTCACGAAATGAAACGTTGTGCCGCCCTGCATCTGCAGCGGCGGGCGGGGATGATGCGTGAGGACAAAGACGGGGGCGTGGTACGGCGGTTCCTCGCCCCACCAGCCGCGCCAGTCATCGTCCCAGGACCCGGGTCCCGGACCGGCGAACATGTTGCGGCCCATGATGTACGCTCCAGCGGCGAGGATGCCCTCAATCGCTGCAGCATTGGCCTCGGGTTCTTCGAACTGCCACCGGTGCAGGTCCTCACCGCCCTCGCCCAGGGGATTGTCGCGGCTCTGGATGGGTCCGGCGAGGAAGCCGTCGAGCGATACGGTGAGATCACAGGTGACACTGTTCATTGGCTTGCCTTTGCGTGGCAGGGGTGTTCAGGGCGCGGACAGGATACGGGCCATGCTAATAGGGTCCGACGGCGGCCGGAAGGGATTCCTTGAGGCACGCCTTAACGAGGCGGCAGGTAGGATCGGCGGGAGGATGCCGAGCGTTTCATCGCCGATGATCCGTTCGTTGTTGAGGGTCTCGCCTTTCCACGGATCCTTGACTGGGACCCCGTGCGCTTCGAGTAGCCGCGCCGGCTCCTGGCTTTGGTCACGGCACCCGGCATTGCCAGGATGTGGCTTATGCGAGCACGGCAGCGACAGCGCTGATCTCCACGAGCGCGCCGGGTACGCCCAGCCCGGCCACAAGGGCAGCAGTCACCAAAGCCGGCTCGTCGGACGCGAGTTCCCCTGCAATGGCGCGGTATCCGGCTGCGATGTCGGCGCCGTCCACGAAGAGCACGGTCCACTGCACCACATCGCCGAGGCTTGCGCCGGCGGCAGCGAGCGCGGTCTTCACGTTCTCGAGGGCGCGGGCTGACTGCACCGCGGCGTCGCCTGGGCCCACTAGGGATCCGTCGGCGTCGACGGCATTTTGGCCGCCAACATAGATGGTGGTGGCGCCCGGCGGCACAACAGCAACATGACTGAAGGCCGGGCTCACAACGAGCCCTTCGGGGCGGAGGCGCTGTATGGGTGACATGCCCGTATGCTCTCATGCAGGCTACGGGACGGATAGACCCGCCGGCCTTCCAGGGTTAGCATGGCCGGCACCGGAACGTTTCTTCCCTGTGGTGCGGTCCGGATCCGCCGATTCAACGAGGAGACGGCCATGGTTGACCAAACCGGAGAAGCACCAGCAGCAACGCTGATGGTGGATCTGATCATTTCACTGGACGGTTATGCCTCCGCCGAGGGCTGGCCCGGCTGGTGGGGACTGGAAGGCCCGGAATACCTGGCCTGGCTTGAGCAGGAGGGGAAGAAGAACTACACCTTCCTGCTCGGGGCCAACACCTATCGGCTGATGTCCAGCATGTCGCAGGAGGCCGCGGGCGGACGTTCTGAATTCTCCGACAACGAAGGGGCCAGCCTCACTGGCCTGGCTGCCGTCCCCAAGGTTGTCTTCTCCTCCGCCCTGAAGGCTCCTTTGACCTGGCCGAACTCCCGGCTTGTGGCTGGAGACGCGGTGGAGGCGGTCGCTGGGATGAAGCGGAACGGGACCGGCCCGCTGACCACCCTTGGAAGCCTTAGCCTCTGCCGGTCCCTGCTGACGGCCGGCCTGGTGGACAGGTTCCGGCTGGTGGTCTTCCCGGTGATCACGGGCCGGACCGGACGCGAACGGATCTACGACGGATACCCGGACGTCTCACTGGAAATGGTAAATAGCCGGACGTTCGACGGGCGGCTCCAACTGCTCGAATACGTCCCCACCGTGCTGGACGGGCCGCCGGGCGGTGGTTCTGCCTGACGGACTTGCCCAAACCGAAAAGCACCGAGGATTGAGCCCTTTGGGCCTCGGCAGGCTCAACCACCGACTACCCGGAGTTGTTGCCCCGCAGCCAGTCCAGCGCGTACAAGGGAGCCGTATCGCCTTCTTCGAGGAAGAACGCCACATGGGAACCCTGCATCCAGTACAACTCTGAGCCGTGGATCTGATGGTGTGCGTGCCGGGCGTTCTCCGGCGGCACGCTTGCATCCGCGGTGCCGTGCATGATGAGCGTGGGGCAGGCGATCGACTGAAGGTCCAGCGGGGTTAACGCTCTCAACGAGGCGGAGTCATTGTCGTATCCGTCCCGGCGGTGGGCCCAACCGGAAGAGGCCAGAAGGATGGCTTCGAGGTGCGCTAAACGGACAGGGTCAGCGGTGATGCCGGCGGCGCGGCGGGCAGCCTCGTCCCGGGAAGCTCCATTGCCGAAGCGCCCGAGCATCAACTTGACCATGGGTGTTGCGGCGTGCCGGAGCAGCCAGAGCTGAAACTGGAGGGCCGGATCCCTTGCGAACAACCTGGCCAACGGGAACGGTGGAATCGGAAGGCAGACTGAGTCTACCTGCACCAGCTTAATTACCCGATCCGGATGCCGTGCCGCCAGCGCATAGGCCGCCGGGCCGCCGCCGGACCCAGCGAACACCCTGACCCTTTCGATACCGAGGGCGTCCAGCAGTGCTGCGAGCGCATCGCCCTGCTCTGCCGGAGTGCGTCCTGTGGCCAGGGGCGTACCCAGATAGCCCGGACGGCTTGGCGCGATGATGCGGAACCCATTGGTCCGGAAAAACTCGGTGGCCACCAGTCCCTGGTCCCAGCCCCCAAGGGTTCCATGAACAGCAAGGAGCGGCACACCCGTGCCCCGGTCGGCGTATGCCACCGCTCCCGCAGCGGTGGCGATGGTCGCATGGGGATGGGTGAGGCACGCCCGCAAGTCTTCGGGCCGCAGGGGATTCACCATGTTGCGATACTGGCACAGCCCGCGATTGGGCAACAGGGGAGCTGCGCGCGTGTACACGATCGTCCATATACCCGCGCCAATAGGCAGCGGACACCCAGCGCGAGGAATTGGGGAGAATGGGTGCCATGGCTGATTCTGAAGCGGTGACCACGCAGGATTCTACGGTTGAAGACTGGACCCAGGCGCTGGCGGAGTCCAAGGGCTCGCCGGGCGGAGGGGCCGGGACGGGGGTGATGCTTGCCATCGCAGCATCGCTCACGTCCATGGTGGCCGGCTACACCGAACCCGGCGAACAGCAGCGGAAGGAACTGGCGGATGTCCACGAGCGTGCGCACACGCTGCGCAGGACAGCCCTCACACTTGCCGACGACGATGCTGCCGCTTCCGAAGCGTTTGGCGCCGCCTTCCGGCTGGAACCAGGGCCGGAACGCGACGACGCCATCCACCGGGCGTCGGTGAACGCCGCCAAAGCATCGGCCGTGCTGGGTGAACGCGCGATTGAAGCCATTGAGGACCTTGGCTGGCTCGCCGCCAACGGGAACCCGGCACTGATTGCCGATGTGGTGGTGGCTTTCGGTGCCCTGCGGGCGGCGGTGGCAGGGGCGCGCACGAACATCAGTTTCGACCTCGCAACCGTTCGATCCGCCGGCGCCACGCTCGAACAGATCCGCGACGAGCAGCCGGTCCTGTGGGCAACGGTGCAGCGGCTCAACTCGGCGCTCGAAAGGATTGACGAACTGGCGGCCGGAGTGGATCACCGGGCCGCGCCGACAGACACCGATGCTGCGTTGGAGGCCGGCGGCACGCAGGGTTAGTGCTCATTAACCGGTTTCCCGGCTGGCCCGCACTAAGCTCCTTCGGGTAACGACGAGGCACTCGATGGAGAGGTAATACCGGTGGGAAACACAGTCCTGACGCAGAGCGCAACCGAAGAACGCGGGCTGGCCCGGGTCGCCCAGAAAATGGCGGCCTGGACCGAAAAATGGTTCCCGGATGCATACATCTTCGCCCTGGCCGGCGTGGTGATCATCGCTGTCGCGGCCCTGGCCATCGGCGCTTCACCACAGTCCATCGCCGATTCCTTCGGCAACGGCTTCTGGGACCTGACCGCTTTCACGCTGCAGATGGCCATGGTGGTTCTCACCGGTTACGTGGTGGCAACCTCCCCGCCGGTGGCCAGGCTCATCAAGCGGCTGGCCCTCATCCCGTCCACTGCCCGCACGGCGGTGAGCTTCGTGGCACTGATGTCCATGTCCGTGTCCTTCCTGAACTGGGGGCTCAGCCTCATCTTTGGCGGGCTGCTGGCCAGGGCGATCGCCCGGCGCAAAGACCTCACCGTGGACTACCGGGCCCTTGGCGCGGCCGCCTTTATGGGCCTCGGCGCCGTCTGGGCCCTGGGACTGTCCTCCTCGGCGGCGCAGTTGCAGGCCACGGCTGCCTCGCTGCCTCCGGCCCTGCTGAAGATCACCGGAATCCTCGACTTCGGGACAACGATCTTCACCTGGCAGTCCCTGCTCACCCTCGTCATCCTGATGGCCCTCACCACCGTGATCGCACATTTCTCGGCGCCCCGCGGCGGCGCCATCCGCACGGCCGAGGATCTCGGCGTCGACCTCGACGACGAACCCAGCGAACCGGCGCCCCGTTCCCGCCCGGGCGAGTGGCTCGAATACAGCCGGATCCTGCCCATCCTTGCCGGCATCCTGACCCTCGGCTGGCTGGTCTCCCAGTACCTGACCAAGCCGTTCCTGACCGTGGTCAGCAGCCTGAACGGTTACCTGCTCGTGTTCCTGATCCTGGGCCTGGTGCTGCACGGGACACCCCGGAACTTCCTGCAGGCCGTCACCAAGGCCGTTCCGGCAACCGCCGGGATCCTGGTCCAGTTCCCCTTGTACGCGGCCATGGCCGCGATCCTGACCAAGGCCACCGGCAATGGCGGCATGACCATCTCCTCCCACCTGGCCCAGTTCTTCTCCGACATCGGCGGCAATGGCGCATTCGCCGTCGTCATTGCGCTCTACACCGCCGTGCTGGGACTGCTGGTACCGTCCGGCGGCGGAAAATGGCTTGTGGAGGCGCCCTACGTGATGCAGTCCGCCACCGATGTGCAGATGAACCTCGGCTGGACCGTGCAGATCTACAACATCGCTGAGGCGCTGCCGAACCTGGTCAACCCGTTCTTTATGCTGCCGCTGCTGGCGGTGCTTCGGCTGCGGGCCCGCGACCTGGTGGGCTTCACGTTCCTGCAGTTTGTGTTCCACCTGCCGGTGGTGCTGCTGCTGGTCTGGCTCCTGGGGATGACGTTTAACTTCGTCCCGCCGGTGATGCCTCCCGGACAGTAGGCCACTCCGGCCCGTTCTATCAGTCCTGGTTGCGCAGGGCCGCCAAGGCGTCTGCCAGGGTCATCTGCAGTGCCGGGCCGTGGCCGGGAAGGATCACGGACGCGGAGACGGCGTCGAACCGGCGCGTTGCCTCCAGGGCCGCGGCCGGATCCGAATGGAACATGGGGTGCAGCATCTGGGGTCCGCTCTTCCGGCTGAGCGGATGGCCGGTGACAAAGGAATCCCCGACGGCGATGGCGCCGGCTTCCGGGAGCAGGATCACGGCATTCCCCGGCGTGTGTCCCGGTGCCGGGATGGCTTCGGGACGGCCCGGCAGGCTGCGGAGCGTCTCCGCATCCCACGACCGGGCCTGGGTTGCGGGCTGTGCCGTCAGTGCGCCGGCTTTGATGACGTGGAGCAACCAGCGGAAGACGCGGGGCTGCCAGGCGCGCACGATGACCTGGCCGAAGGTGACCTGGTGCTTTTCCCTGCCCTGGGCGTGGGCCAGCTCTTCGGGCGCGCACAGGATGGCGGTGCCGAACGTGTTGGCGAAGTAGGCCGCGGACCCGGTGTGGTCAACATGGCCGTGCGTGATGAGCACAGCCCGGGCGTCAGCGGGCTCCAGCCCCACGTGGCGGATAGACGCCAGGACCAGGGGGCGGTCGGACGGGTAGCCGGAGTCGATGAGCATGAAGCCCGTCAGGTCGCGGACCACGATCCAGTTCGAGGCCGGGCCCTGGACGTGAAAGACGCCTGGTGCCGGTTCGGAAACATGGGATGCGGGTTGCCAGTGGGCGGCTTCGGATTGCATTGAGGTGACCTACACCAGCGGCCAGGGGTAACGCATGCCCGTGGGATCAACCGGCAGCACGCCGCTGGTCAGTACGCGCTGCACCCGGCGCCGCAGCGCCCGGACTTCCGCCGCATCCAGCAGCTCCGCCACTTGGGCAGGAACCTCTTCTCCAAGCGGGGCAATATCTTCCAGCAGGGCGTCCGGGACCGGTTCGCCGGCGAAGTCCCAGATGACCGTGCGCAGTTTGAAGTCTGCCGAAAAGCACAGCCCGTGGTCGATGCCCCACACGCGTCCGTCATGGCCCCGCAGCACGTGCCCGCTCTTGCGGTCGGTGTTGTTGGTAACGAAGTCGAACAGGGCAATCCGGGACAGGGCGCTGTGCGTTTCCGGCGCGTCCTCGTACAGGACGAAATAGTGCTCCCGGTAATCACAGGCTACAAACCATTGCAGCGAGCCGACACCCAGGGGAGAGTCATCGCGGATCACCGTGGGCGGCACGAGGCCCCATTGCAGGTATTCGCTGAGCAGGTAGGCCGCGCGTTCGCGCCGGTACAGCCCGGGTTCAAAGTCGGACAACGGCCGTTCCCCGGACTCCGGTTTGTACACGGCCTGGGCCGAGTCGTCACCATCGGAGACGCGGACCAGGAAGGTGGCGTTGCTGCTGCGGGGAATGCGGGCCACCAGGTCCACACGACCTTCGCCCAGCAGTGTCAGCTCCCGCCCGGACACCGGCAGTCCCTTGGTTTGGCACCCACGGTTATCACGGCACCCTCAGCCCGCTCAAAGGTTCCGCCGTCGAATTCACCATCAGCACCGCCGGCGGACGGCCCTCCACATACTCGACGGCCGACACTGAACCAGGGCTGATCATGATCCGCTGGAACAGGTCCAGATGCGTTCCCATGGCGTGCGCCACGGCGGCCTTGATGGGGTCGGCATGGGAGAAACAGACGACGACGGCGGCCGGGTGTGCGGCGCGCAGCACCTCGAGTGCGCCAACCATCCGCGCCTGCATCTGCGTGAAGCTCTCCCCATTGGGAAAGCGGAACGTTGAGGGGCTGTGCTGCACGCCCTGCCATTGCGGCAGTGCCGCCAGTTCGGCGAGCGCCGCGCCCGTCCAGTCGCCGACGTCGCATTCGATCAGCCCGTCGTCGTGATGCAGCGGCAGGCCGGTGCGGGATGCGGAGGGGGCGGCAGTCTCGCTGGTGCGCTCCAGCGGCGACGAGTAGATGGCGTGGACGGGTAAACCCGTGAGGCGTTCGGCGACCCGGTCAGCCTGGGCCCGGCCCCGCTCGGACAGGTGCAGTCCCGGCGCGCGGCCAGGCAGCACCTTCCCGGTGGTGGGCGTCTCCCCATGGCGGACCAGCAGAAGGAGTGTGCTCTGAGCAGTCATCAACACCAAGAGTAAGTGGACCGGCGGGTCCGGGTGGGACGATTCTTGGAATTTCCTCGATTCCCGGCAGGGGTAGGGCTACCGTGGAGTGGTGACTGATCGACCCGAAATCTTCACTGTTGGTGAATTGCGTGCAGCCGGCCATGTCCAGAAAGACCTGCGTCACGAAATCCGGGACAACCTGCTCGCCGCGCTCGCCGAAGGCCGTGATCCGTGGCCCGGACTGTTCGGCTTCAGCCGCACCGTCCTTCCCCAGCTTGAGCGCGCCCTGATCGCGGGCCATGACGTGGTGCTGCTGGGTGAGCGGGGGCAGGGCAAGACGCGGCTCCTGCGCACGCTGGCCGGGCTGCTGGACGAGTGGTCGCCCGTGATCGAGGACTCGGAACTGAACGAGCACCCGTACGAGCCCATTACCGAGCAGTCGCGGGCCCGTGCGCTCACCGAAGGGGACAGGCTGCGGGTGGCGTGGCGGCACCGCTCCGAACGGTACGTCGAGAAGCTTGCGACGCCGGATACCTCAGTCGCGGACTTGATCGGCGACGTTGACCCGATGCGCGTGGCCGAGGGCCGCCGCCTGGGCGATCCGGAGACCATCCACTACGGCCTGGTCCCGCGTTCCAACCGCGGAATCATCGCCATCAATGAACTGCCGGACCTGGCCGAACGGATCCAGGTGTCGATGCTCAACGTGATGGAGGAGCGCGATATCCAGATCCGCGGCTACGTGCTCCGGCTGCCGCTGGACGTGCTCGTGGTCGCATCCGCCAACCCGGAGGACTACACCAACCGCGGCCGGATCATCACACCCTTGAAGGACCGCTTCGGCGCTGAGATCCGCACGCACTACCCCATCGAACTCGAGGACGAAGTGGCCGTCGTCCGGCAGGAGGGACAGCTGGTGGCCGACGTTCCGCCGGTCCTCCTCGAAATCCTGGCCCGCTACACCCGCGCACTCCGGCAGTCCCCGGCGATCAACCAGACCTCCGGCGTCTCGGCCCGCTTCGCCATCGCCGGAGCCGAAACAGTTGCGGCAGCTGCACTGCGCCGCGCCAGCGTCCGCGGGGAAGGCGAGGCAGTGGCGCGGATCGTGGACCTGGGCACCGCAGTGGACGTCCTCTCGGGAAAGATCGAATTCGAGTCCGGCGAGGAAGGCCGCGAACAGGCGGTCCTCGACCACCTCCTGCGGACGGCCACCGCAGAAGCGGTCCGCGCCCACTATCACGGCATCGACCTGGGCCCGCTGGTCGCCGCGCTGGACGGCCACCGGACAGTCACCACCGGGGAGCACGTCACCGCGCAGGAATTCCTCGAGAACCTGCCCTCCCTCAACGGGTCAGGACTTTACGACGAGATCAGTGGTCGCCTGGGCGCCACGAACCAGGGGCAGCGTGCCGCCGCCATCGAACTTGCCCTGGAAGGCTTGTACCTCGCCCGCCGGATCTCCAAGGAGTCCGACGACGAGGAAACCATCTACGGCTAGCCGCAGGGCTGAAAGCAGTACAGCCAGGAACAGGCGGCCGGAACAGGAGGCGTCATGGCCAGCCACAACCACTCCGCCAGGTACGGCCGGTACACGGGCGGTCCGGACCCGCTCGCGCCGCCGGTTGACCTCGCCGAGGCGCTGGACGCCGTCGCCGAGGACGTGATGGCCGGCTACTCGCCGCGGCATGCGCTGCAGGAGTTCCTGCGCCGCGGCGGCCGGGACCGGGAGGGCCTGGATGATCTTGCGCGGCGGGTCCAGCAGCGCCGCAGCGAACTGCTGGGCCGGCACCGGCTGGACGGCACCCTCGACGAGGTGCAGAAGCTCTTGGAGACGGCGGTGCTGGAGGAGCGCAAGCAGCTGGCCCGCGACGCCATGATGGACAACAACGATCGCGCCTTCCGGGAGATGCAGCTGCAGAACCTGCCGCAGTCCACAGCGGCTGCGGTCAACGAACTGGCTTCCTATGACTGGCAGTCGGGCACCGCCCGGGAGGCCTACGAGCGGATCAAGGACCTGCTGGGCCGGGAGGTCCTGGACCAGAGGTTCGCCGGCATGAAGCAGACACTCGAAAACGCCACGGACGAGGACAAGGCAGCCGTGGCCGGGATGCTGCGGGACCTCAATGAACTGTTGGACAAACACCGGCGCGGCGAGGACACGGAGGCGGATTTCCAGGAGTTCATGGCCCAGCACGGGGGCTTCTTTCCGGAGAACCCCGAGTCCGTCGAGGAGCTGATTGACGCCCTCGCCAAGCGTGCGGCCGCTGCCCAACGGCTCCTGCAATCGATGTCTCCCGAGCAGCGTGATGAGCTGATGCGGCTTTCCGCCCAGGCTTTCGGCTCGCCGGAACTGATGGCGCAGCTTGACCAGCTCGACTCAAGCCTGCGGGCCCTCCGGCCGGGCGAGGACTGGACCGGTTCGGAGCGATTCGAGGGCCAGGAAGGCCTGGGGTTGGGCGACGGGACCGGCGTGCTCCAGGACATCGCTGAACTGGACGGACTGGCAGACCAGCTGTCCCAGTCCTACAACGGTTCGAACCTGGATGACCTGGACCTCGATGCCCTCGCCCGCCAGCTCGGGCAGAACGCCGCCGTCACTGCCCGCACCCTGGCCGAAATTGAACGGGCCATGCAGGACGGCGGCTACCTGCGGCGGGGAAGCGACGGGGATCTGCGGCTGTCCCCGCAGGCCATGCGGCAACTGGGCAGGTCCCTGTTGCGGGATACGGCAAAGCAGCTGTCCGGCCGGCAGGGGCGGCGGGACACTCGCGTGGCCGGCGCGGCCGGCGAGCAGACCGGTTCCAGCCGGCAGTGGGAGTTCGGGGACGCCGAGCCCTGGGATGTCACGCGCACCTTGACCAACGCGATCAGCCGCACTGTGGCCGGCGGCGGGAACCCGGCCCTGGGGCTCCACCTCACCGCAGCCGACATCGAAGTCAGCGAAACTGAGGCCCGGACCCAGGCCGCCGTCGTCCTGCTCGTTGACGTGTCCTTCTCCATGGCTGCCGAGGGTCGCTGGGTGCCGATGAAGCGCACCGCGCTGGCCTTGCACCATCTCATCTCCACGCGCTTCCGCGGAGACCGGCTGGAGCTGGTCACGTTCGGGCGTTATGCGCGGTCCATGGACATCGGCGAGCTGACGGCCCTGCCGTCCCGGCGGGAACAGGGAACCAACCTCCATCACGGCCTGCTGCTGGCCGGCCGCTTCTTCCGCCGCCATCCGTCGATGCAGCCTGTCCTCCTGCTGGTGACCGACGGCGAACCCACGGTCCATCTGCTTCCGGACGGCGAGGCCTGGTTCTGCTGGCCCTCCGACCCCGAAACCATCCGGGTCACGGTGGCCGAGCTCGACCGGCTGGGGCGTGCCGGCACGCAGGCCACGTTCTTCCGGCTCGGAAACGACCCCAGCCTGGAACGGTTCGTGCAGCGGATGGCCCGGCGGGTGGGAGCCAGGGTTGTGGCGCCCGACGTCGGAGGCCTGGGCGCTGCGGTGGTGGGGGAGTACCTGCGCGCACATTTCCGCGGCCGGGCATTCGACGACGCCGACTGGGCCACCTGGGACCGCTGACTGTCTGGCGGGGTGTTACTTCTGAGTTGGCAGGGTCATGATTTCCGCACCGTCATCGGTGATGGCGATCGTGTGCTCGCTGTGGGCTGTCAGGCAGCCGGTGGCGCTGCGGAGCGTCCACCCGTCGGCATCGGTGACGAGTTCCGCGGTGTCCGCCATCACCCATGGTTCCAGCGCCAGCAGGAGCCCGGGACGCAGGGTGTACCCGCGGCCGGGCCGTCCGGTGTTGGGAACGTGCGGGTCCTGGTGCATGCTTGATCCGATGCCGTGGCCGCCGAACTGGGTGTTGACCGGGTAGCCGGCTTCGCTGAGGACGGAACCGATGGCATGGGAGATGTCGCCGATGCGGGCTCCGGGTCCGGCGGCTGCGATCCCGGCATACAGGGCTCGTTCGGTCGCGTCGATCATGGTGATGCTCTCCAGGGGCTTGGCGTCGCCCACGATAAAGCTGATGGCGGAGTCCGCAGCCACTCCGCCTTTGGAGACGGCGAGGTCGAGTGTCAGCAGGTCGCCGTCGGCCAGGGCGTAGTCGTAGGGCATCCCGTGCAGCACGGCGTCGTTGACGGCCGTGCAGATGTAGTGGCCGAACGGCCCGCGTCCGAAGGACGGCTCGTAGTCGATGTAGCAGGACGACGCTCCGGCGCCGAGGATCATCTCCCCGGCCCAGCGGTTGATGTCCAGGAGGTTGGTACCCACTGCCGCCCGGCGCTTCAGGTCCTGCAGGATATCAGCGACCAAGGCTCCGGTTTCCCTTGCCCGGGAGATTTCGGTGGGGCTCAGGATCTCGATCATGCGGCGCCTTCCTCGGGGAGACCAACAACTATACCCACCGTGTCAGGCGCGGGAATCTTCGGCGGGTCCCTTGTCCTGGGCCTTAGTGGACGCATTGGCCTCATCGGCCGGGGAGCCCTGCCGCCGGCTGGCCAGCAGGAACGGCACCGCCAGAAGCTGGATAACCCCCGCAATAGCCAAGGATGCGGCATAGCCGTACAAGTCGGCGCTCCGGCCGAGCAGCGGCTGAACCACCGCGCCCCCGCTCGATCCCATCAGCGAGTCGAAGCTGAGGACCGTGGCCCGCTCCTTCGAAGGAATCATGTCGTTGATGTACGCCGGCCGCACCGGCCTTGCCGAGGAGTCGACGATGGCCCAGACCGCCAGCAGGACCAGGGCCACCCAGAACACCCGGGTAAACCCCAGCACCAGAAAAATCAACGTACTGATACAGCCGCTGACGATCAGTACCGACGTCCGTTTGCGGAACAGGCTTCGGGCGTAGGGCGCAAGCCAACCGCCAATGACCTGCGCGCCCGCCACAATTGCCGCAGCGAGCCCGGCCACCGAGTAGGCATTGGGGGTCGCCGAAGAGCTCCAGCAGGTACGGCTGCAGGGCGTAGAAGACATAAATGCCGACGCCGGCGCTGAAGGGCGCGGCCAGCATCACGTAGCGGACGGGCCGGATTTTCAGTCCGTTATCAATCGAAGCGGACAGGACGGCGCGGGTCGCCCCGAGCGGGTGGGTGGAGCGCGCGGGGGTGAAACCGACGTCGTGCATGAGCCACATGGCTACGGCGAACATTGCCAGCAACACCCCTGCCCGCACCAGGAACGGCACGCCCAGATTCGTGGCCTGGGCGATCGCCCCGCCGGATGCAGAGCCGGCCAGCATCGCCGCCCCCGCCACCATCTGTCCGCGGCCGAATACTGCCTCCAGCCCGCCTTCATAGCCGGAGTAGCGGAGTGCATCAACAAGCCAGGCCTCAACGGCTCCGGAGAAGAAGGTGAAGCCCAGGCCGAGCAGGACCGACACCACGGCCCATAACGGGAACGGGGCGGAGAACTGCCACAGGAGGTAATAGAGGAAGGTGGAGCCGGCGAGGGTCACGGTTCCCAGCAGGAACGACACCCGGCGGCCCCAGCCATCGGCGACCACCCCGGTAGGAATTTCGAAAATCACCATGCCCACGGTGAAGAACGCGTTCGCGGCGAAGGCTTCGAAGTTGCTGAGTCCGGCGTCCAGCAGGAACAGTGTGTTCACGCCCCAGATAAAGGAGGCCGCAAGGGTATTGCCCAGCGTCAACGTCAGGTAGATGCGCTGGATCCTTCGGGCGGCGGCGTTCATGGGTTCGCTGCCCGCCCTGCGGAGAGCGGGGATCACGAGGCCATTCTCGCCCCGTTCAGCCCGCTATGCCAGAGGGCCCCCGCCACGGCCGATGTTCCCCACCCGGCAGTTCAGGCGTTAAGGCTCGTGCGTGGCGGGAATGTCGTGCGATGCGGCCCATTCGCCCACATCCCGCCGCTCAATGGCCGCCGCCATGAGGTCCGGGAACAGGTCCGGGGTGCAGGCGAAAGCGGGGACGCCGATGCCGGCGAGGGCCGCGGCGTGGCTGGAGTCGAACGACGGGTGGCCGCTGTCGCTCAGGGCCAGCAGCGCGATCATGGTGGCACCGGATCCGACGATGCTCGCGGCGCGCCGCAGCATCTCCTCGGCGATGCCGCCTTCGTAGAGATCGCTGATGAGCACCAGGATGGTCTCGGTGGGCTGGGTGATCCGGTCCTGGCAGTAGGCGAGGGCACGATTGATGTCCGTGCCGCCGCCCAGCTGCACGCCGAACAGCACATCGACCGGATCCTCCAGCTCGTCCGTCAGGTCAACCACTTCGGTGTCGAAGACCACCAGCCGGGTGCGGACCGACCGCAGGGAGCCGAGCACCGCGCCGAACACACTGGAGTACACCACGGATTCGGCCATGGAGCCGGACTGGTCGATGCACAGGATGATTTCGCGCTGGATCTCGGTGCTGCGCCGGGCGTGGCCCACCAGCCGTTCGGGAACAACGGTGTGGTACCCGGGCTGGTAGTGCTTGAGGTTCGCGGCGATGGTCCTGTTCCAGTCGATGTCCCGGTGCCTGGGCCGCCTGGTCCGGACGGCCCGGTTCAACGCGCCGGTGACCGCCTGGATGGTCCTGGCACGCAGCCGTTCCTCCAGCTCGTCCGTCACCTGCCGCACCACAGCCCTGGCCGTCTCGCGGGAGTGCTCGGGGATCACCCGGCCGAGGCCGATCAGCGTACTGACAAGGCCGACGTCGGGCTGTACCGTCCGCAGCATCTCCGGCTCCAGGAGCAGCTGCTTCAGGCCCAGCCGGTCCATGGCGTCCGCCTGCATCACCTGCACCACACTGGACGGGAAGTGCCTGCGGATGTCGCCCAGCCAGCGGGACACCCGGGGGCTGGACGCGCCGAGGCCGCCGCGGCGGCGCTGCTCGTCCTCGTACAGGTCCTCCAGGGCCTGGTCCCGCCGAGCATCGGCGGCCGAAAGTTCCACCCTGTTGCCGTTGCCGTCAGTAACCCCGTCCGCCCCGTGCCCGCCGAGCACCAGCCGCCACCGGCCCAGGCGGCTGCGGCTGTCGTTATCCGGTTCTGTCACGCCACCACGTCCCAACCGAGATACCGGGCCATCGTCCGGACCGCCGGTCCGGCCGCGGCGAAGTCCAGTGTTTCGTCGCTTCCGGCGTGGACGGTGCCGCCCAGCCTGCTGACCTGTTCGCCGATCTCCCGCCGTTCCGGCTGGCTGAACGCCGAAAATGTCCTGCGCAGGAGTGGCAGGACATCGGCAAAGATGTCCTCGTCAACGCCTGCCACCCAGCCGTCCACGAGCTGCAGGAGGCGCGGGTCGTAAATCAGCAGCGTCGCGTCGCCGGAGACCAGGCCGTCCAGCCAGGCGGCGGCTTTCCTGGCTGGAGCGGCGATGGACAGCCGGCGGCTGAGCCTGGCGGCAACCTCACCGGTTTCCACCAGTCCTGCGTCCAGCAGGAGCCGGGTTGCCCTTCCCGCCACCGAACCATGGATCACATCTGAGCCCGCGACGGCAGCCAGCGCCCGGTGCCAGTCATCCAAGGGCAGGTCCGGCACCAGGGACAGGCCCTGCTGGGCAGAGTCAACGGCGCGGCGCATCTGCGCGGCAGCTTCATCATCCAGGCCTGCGCAGGCCGTGGGCAGGCCCACGCAGGCCCGCACTACGGTGGTGTCCAGGATCTTCCGCACGCCGGTGACGTCAACTCCACGGACGTTGCCGTACCGGCAGGTGCGGGCCAGGGGTGCGATGGTTTGCAGCAGCGGGGCGACGTCCTGCTGCAGGGCGGTCCGCTCGGCGAGGACCGCCACCACCGCATCAAGTCCCTCGGGCAGGTCGGCGAGGAGGCAGTACTCGAGCAATTCACCCAGGCTGGCCAGGCTGCCGTCTTCCCGGGCGGTTTCGGAGACGCAGGCTGCGGCAGCCGCGGCAACGGTGGTACCGTACCGGCTGGCCTCCACCACGGCGATGGCCAGTTCCGGCTTCCATTGCAGCGTCCATGCCTCCTTGAACGTTCCCAGGGTCCGGCCCGTTTCCGTGGGGATTCCCCAGTCCACTCCGAGCAGTGCCAGCCGGTGCAGCAGCACCGAGCGGGCCAGCTGGGCGGGCTTGCGCAGGTCGAGGGTCAGGACCTCCTCCAGGGCGCTTGGCTTCCACCGCAGCCTGCGCTGGGTGGCGGCAAGATCGGCGGCGAGGGGGACGGTGGGCGCTGAGTCCGGGACGCTTCCCAGCTCGAGCCCCACGGTCAGTTCCCGGTGCACCAGGGCCAGCGGCAGCGCCGACCCGTCACACAGCACCGCCTGCGCGGCATCATCAAGTTCCGCCAGCCCCGGGCTGGGCCGGCCGCGGACGGCGGCGAGCGCGTTTGCCATTCGGCTGGCCTCCACCACGGAAGCCGTTGACGCGTCCAGGTTCTCTAGCCGCAGGGCGCGCGCTACCCGGACCAGCCAGGTGGTGGATACCTGCGTGCCGGGGTCCTGGCCCATCCAGTGGGTAAAGAGATGCTGGTACCAGCCGGGCGCCGTGACGCCGGCACCGTAGCCGCTGGCCAGGCTGAGCCGTCCGGAGGTCCAAGGAACCCAGGTGACGGCCACCTTGGTTTTGGGCAGGCCGGCCAGCACCTTGTTGTCGGCCGCGGCAGGAGGGAAGTCCGCTGGCACCAGCGCAGGGGCATGGAACGCACCGCACACCACGGCAACCCGTGCGTGCCCCTCGCGGAGGGCGGCCCGCAGCAGCCGCCGCATCGAAGCCTCCCGCCGGTTGTTTTCCACCACATCCGGATGGTGAGGGGGCCTGTCATCGGCGGCGCGGATCTCGGCAATCGCGTCGGTGAGTGCGGCGAACCGTTCAACGGGGTCGCTGTGGCGGTGCTCGATGGCGTCCTCCCACCAGCGTTCGGCGTCGCTGTACCCGGCGGCGCGCGCAAGGATACCGATGGCGTCCGGCCGGTAGGGGCGTGACGGCGCGGCGGAGGTGCCGTCGTCGTCCTCCGCTGACGGCGCCGAGCCTGGCAGTTCCCCCTCTGGCAGCGCCCCGCCTGGCATCTGCACGGTTGGCACCTGTACGGCAGGCTCAGCTGCCAGTTGCAGCGCAAAAGTGTGCGCCGCGGGAAGGTCGATGGCCCGCACCGGGGTGCCGGTGGACAGTGCCCAGCGGATGGCCACCCATTCCGGGGAGAACGCGGCCATCGGGTAGAAGGAGGCCAGCCGGGGTTCGTCGGGGACATAGATCAGCCCGGCCACCGGCGGGATCATCTCGGGGTCGTTGAGGAGGGGGATCACCTGGTCCAGTTCCGGCGGCCCCTCAACGAGCACCAGATCGGGCCGGAGGGCGGCGAGTGCCTCGGCCACGGAGTGCGCCGAGCCGGGTCCGTGGTGCCGGATCCCGAGGACGTGGACCTCTGTCATGGTTGAAGGAATCCCGGCCTAGTTCGACGATTCGAGGTTCCGGCAGGCCCGGTAAAGGTCCTTCCACTCCGGCCGGTTCCGCACCACGGTTTCCAGGTATTCCTGCCAGATCACCCGGTCCTGCACGGGATCCTTGACCACTGCCCCCACCAGGCTGGCGGCCACGTCCTGTGCGCGGACGGTTCCGTCCCGAAGTGGGCAGCCAGGGAGAGGCCGTTGGTCATCACCGAGATGGCTTCCGCGGTGGACAGCGTGGCGGAGGGCGATTTGATGGTGGTCCGCTGGTCCTGTGTCACGCCGGCCCGGAGCTCCCGCATTACTGTCACCACCCGGCGGACCTCGGAGAGTGCGGCCAGGTCCGCCGGCAGTTCAAGGGCCTCGCCAAGGCTGCGGACGCGGGTGGTGACGATCTCCACCTCCTGTTCCATGCTGTCCGGGAGCGGGAGCACCACGGTGTTGAACCGGCGGCGGAGTGCTGAGGAGAGGTCGTTGACGCCTTTGTCCCGGTTGTTGGCCGTGGCGATGATGTTGAACCCCTTGCGTGCCTGGACCTCTTCGTTGAGTTCCGGAATGGGCAGGCTCTTTTCGCTCAGGATCGTGATGAGGGAGTCCTGCACATCGGAGGGGATCCTGGTGAGTTCCTCCACCCGCACCAGGCTCCCGGACTCCATGGCCCGCATGACCGGCCCGGGAACGAGGGCGGCGCGGGACGGTCCGTCGGCGAGCAAGCGGGCATAGTTCCAGCCATAGCGCAGTGCCTCTTCCGGAGTGCCGGCGGTGCCCTGCACCACCAGGGTGGAGGTTCCCGAGATGGCCGCCGCAAGGTGTTCGCCGAGCCAGGTCTTGGCCGTCCCGGGTACGCCGAGCAGCAGCAGCGCCCGGTCCGTGGCCAGTGATGCCACGGCGATTTCCACGAGCCGTTCCGACCCCAGGTACTTGGGCGTGATGCGGACGTCGTTGGGCAGGGTGCCGCCGAGGATGTAGGTGGTGACGGCCCAGGGGGACAGCCGCCAGCTGGGCGGCCGGGGCCGGTCGTCCGCGGCGGCGAGGGCTGTGAGCTCCCCGGCGTAGGCGTTTTCGGCGTGGGCGCGCAGAACACCCTGGGTGGGCTGGGCATCGGTCATTGGAAGGCCTCCGTCAGGGATTGTCGGAACGATTGGTATTGCACGGCGTCGCGGAGCACGCGGCGCCGGCCGGCGTCGCCGTCGGAGCGCTCCAGCAGCTGCCGGCATTGCCGGGCCGCTTCGGGCGGAAGCGCCGGGGGAAGGATGCCGGCCAGCATGACCGCCAGCTGGCCGCCGTTTTTGGCGGCGACCTGCTCCAGCACTGCCGCAGCCAGCGGCGGTCGCCACGGGCGGGGAAGGCTGCGGAGCGGTTCAACCAGCGCGAAGGGCTGCGCCGCGCCGCTTCGGAGATACCGCAGCAGCCTTTCCTCGCGTTCAGCCGGGGGCAGGCAAGCAAGCAGGCGCAGGTCCAGGCGGTCATCCAGCAGCGCCCGTACCCACTCAAGGTCGGCCCGGAGGGCAGCGGTGGACGCAATGGCCTCCAGCACGCGGCTTTCGCCTTTGAGCAGGGCAAGGGTGGACGCCGGGCTGCGGCCGGCAACAGCTGTCCAGGTCTCGAGCGGGGCGCCGCGGATGATGGCGTCAAGCCGGGCCAGCCGGTCGGGTTCGCCGCTGCGGGGATCCGCGGGGATCCCATCCCGGAGCGCTGCCGCGTCGGGTTCCGGCGGGAGCCCGACGTCGAGGTTTTTGCGCAGCACGCCGCCAAGCCGGAGCAGAGGGCGGAGCCGGGCGGCCATCCGGGCAGCGCGGGCGCTGTCCGGCAGCCGGTCGAGCAGGCCGGCGGCAGTGTCCCGGACGCTTTTGGCTTTGCTGCCCAGGGCACGCTCCAGCAGCTCCTCGTCTGCGGAACCCAGGTTTGCGGCAAACGCAGCAAGGTGGGCTGCAAGCTCCCGGGCGGCCAGGCCCTCCCAGTGCTGGCCGAGCTGCCTGCGGGCTGCTGCCGGATCGGTGCGCCGGAGCCGTTCCAGTTCCGTGGTGGCGTCACTGCCGGCCAGTTCTGTCCAGTCATCCGCTGCCGGAGCTTGCACGCGTCCGCCCGGTAGATCGTTGCCCCCTGGGTTTTCCGCGAGCAGGCGTTGCAGCCAGCGGCCCCGCGCTCCGATGGCCGGGTGCAGGTGGTCCGCCACCGACGGTTTGGAATCCGCCAGTGTAAGGAGTGGCAGGAGGAGCCGGTGCGGAACCCGCAACCCTGAAGCGGTGGCGCTCTGCAGCCAGTCCGCCACCAGTTGGGTCCGCAGCTCCGCGCCGACCGGCGGCTGGGTGAGCAGGAGGTCCAGCAGCCGGACGGCCTCGCCGGTTGCTTGGGGGCAATCGTCCGGTGGCGCGGGCGCGGCCAGCGTGGTGGGATCCAGGCGCTGGGGAATCCGGGCGGCGCGGGTGACGGCGTCGGCGAGCGCGGCCTGGTCCAGGAGTAATTCCTCGGCCGGCAGCCCTTCAGGCGGGCGGACGCCCAGCTCGGCGGGCGGGGAAGGCGCCGGGTGCCGGGCGGTCCCCACCAGGGCGGCGGCCCGAAGCTCCTCGGGCCAGGTCATGGCGTCACCACTGCACCATTCACGACGACGGACAGCGGGCGCACGCGGCCCTCCTCCAGCTCGCCGAAAAGGTCGACGGGATGGCCGCCGGTGAGGGCGAGCAGGGCGTCCAGGGGCGCATCGACCAAGGGGAGGGCATCGCCGGTTTCGTCCTGAAGCCACCCGGAGCCACCGGTGCAGACGCGCACCCCGGCGAGCAGCACCGGGTGCCGCTCCCGCCACGGGGACAGCGCGACGGCGGCCGACTCGTCACTGAGTGCCGAGGCAATACTGCTTCCCTGGCCCAGGGTTTCAGCCGTTCCACGCGGGCCCACTGTGCCGGCAAACATCGCCCGCTGAGGTGCCGATCCAGGGTACCGGGCCACTGTGGCGTCCAGCACCGACCCGGCGAGTTGGGGCGTAGCCAGGGACTCGCTTCGGGCAGCGAAATCCAGGATGAGCACCACGGTTCCGTCCGGCCCGCGCAGCCAGGTCCGCTGCTGCTGGAGCCGCCCGTCGTCGGTGCGGTGGGCGCCGAGCACCAGCCATGGACCCGGCAACGCCTCTGTTCCCCGGACTTCCGCTGCAGGAACCGTCCAGCCAACGGCGACGCGGAGGTCGGCCAGCTCCTCAGGGGTCAGGTGCTCCCGCAGGGACCAGGCTTTGGTGAGCGCCCACCAGCGGCCAGCCCGGTGGAGGAGGTGATCGGTCCAGTCGCTGCGGGCGTGGATGTCCGAGCCCATGGCCCGTACTTGTTCTGCCAGTCCAGGGAGTTGGGCGTCCACCAGGCGGGCAGCCGCCCCGTCCCACCAGGAATATGGCTGCGTCCGGGCGGACGCCATGCCGGTCCGCACCAGGTCCGCCAGCCACCGGGAGAAGTCGCTGATGCCGGCGTCCATCAGCGCCAGCCGGTCGGCCAGCCTTTTGGCCTGCGCCGCCGGATCGGCCGGCTGCTCAGGCTCGCGCCGCCCACGCTCTGTTGCCCGGTCCGCCCGCTGGGCCGCCCATTCCTGGGCGTATCCGGCAGCTTCCATGCCGCCGTCGGCCGCTTCTCCCCGTGACCACAGCAGCAGGAGGGCAAGCGCGTGCTTGCAGGGGAACTTCCGGCTCGGGCAGGAACAGCGGTAAGCGGGGGCGGCGATGTCAACGCTCACCTGGTAGGGCGTCTTTCCGCTGCCCTGGCATTTGCCCCAGACCAGCACGTCATTGCTGCCGGTGCCGGACCAGGGCCCCGGGCGGGCGAGCTTGCGGGCGGCGGCCAGGGAGGCGGCATCGGGCGCGGCGCCGGCCACCCTGTCCTCGCTCCAACGCCCCATAAAGCACATTGTGCCCGATGTTCCCCCACCCGCAAGGGGGACCGGCGGCGTGGCGGCCGCCCCGTCCTGCCCCGGGACGCCCTCTTCCGTGTCAGGATCAGGTATGCCTGACCGCCTGATGCTGCTGGACACCGCCTCGCTCTACTTCCGTGCCTTCTACGGCCTGCCCGATTCGATCCGCCGCCCGGACGGGACACCCGTCAACGCGGTCCGGGGCCTCCTGGACATGATCGCCCGGCTTACCACCGACTACGGGGCCACGCACCTGATTGCCTGCTGGGATGACGACTGGCGGCCGCAATGGCGGGTGGACCTTCTTCCCACCTATAAGGCCCATCGGGTGGCCGAGGCGAACACCGGCACTCCTGACGTGGAGGTTGTGCCGGATGCACTCGAGGCGCAACTGCCCATGATCCGCAAGGTCCTGGGGCTGGCCGGCATCGCCATCGTCGGTGCGGCGGAGCACGAGGCCGACGACGTTGTGGGCACCTACGCCAGCCATGCCGGCATCCCTGTGGACGTGGTGACAGGGGACCGGGATCTTTTCCAGGTGTGCGATGACGGGCGCCGGGTACGCGTCATCTACACCGCCCGCGGCATGAGGAACCTGGAGGTGATGACCGAGGAAGTGGTGGTGGGAAAGTACCGCGTGTTGCCCCAGCAGTACGCCGATTACGCCACGCTCCGCGGTGACGCCTCGGACGGGCTGCCCGGTGTGGCGGGAATAGGTGAAAAGACAGCGTCCACTTTGCTCTTGAAGTACGGAACCCTCGAAAACCTGCTGGAAGCAGCAGCAGATGCCCGCAGCGGACTCTCGTCACCTGTCCGGGCCAGGCTGGAGGCCGCCGCGGACTACCTCACGGCCGCGCCCGCCGTCGTACGCCTTGTCCGCGACCTCGACCTGCCCAGCCTGGAGGAGGCCGGCGCCCAGCTGCACCCCGTCACCGGAGAACCCCGCACCGAACTGGAGCGCCTCGCCACTGAATGGAACCTGGGCGGCTCTGTGCGGCGGCTCCTCGATGCACTGGACCGGACCGGGCTGGCCTGAGGGCCACCGGCGGAGGGGACTGCCTGGCCGGAGTTTGCGGAAACTGCCCATTTCTTGAGGAAAAGTGACATCCAAGGGGGCATCCCCTGCGGCTAGGGTGGGCTTCATTGGTTCAAGCAGCCGGACCTCTTCACCGGGGGATTGGAATGGGTCATGGCTGATAGCCCGCACACGGCCGGCGCCGGTAAAGACGAAGGCCGGAAGAAACGCCGGCCGTCCAAGCCGGGGGATGCCGAGGACGTGGAGCAGGAAGAATCCGCGGCATCGGGGCCGGAGGAAGAGGCTGCCGGGCCGGAGGAAACTCCCCGCCCTCCACGGCTTTATGGCTACGACCCGGACCAATGGCCGGAACCGCATTGATGCACGGGTTCCGGAAAGGTTCCCGCTGGCCCCTGCAGGCAGACAAGCAAAGCACGCCGTGGCTAAGCTGGGTGTGTTCCAGATCTTGCTGACGAAAGTACGGTGAGTGCCATGCCAAAAACGGGAAAGAACGATCACGCCCGCAAGGACGAGCTTCCCTCAACCCTGCAGCGCTCGGACCAGAAGGCACAGGACACCTTCGCCAAAACCTACGATTCGGCGATGGAGTCCTATAACAAGGACGAAAGCCGTGCCGCCCGCGCCGCCTATGCCTCCTTGAAGCACAGCTACGAAAAGGTGGGGGACCACTGGGAGCCCAAGGAGAAGCGCGGGCCTTCGGACGAGCGGGCGGAAAAGGGTCTTGGCGCGGCTGAGCCCACGGCCGGCGGCGTGGACGCCAATGCCTCCAAGAAGCACCTGATGGAGCGGGCCCGGGAACTGGATATCAGCGGCCGCTCCTCGATGGACAAGGAAGAACTCGTCAAAGCGCTGCAGAAGGCGAACGACGCCGCAACCCGCAAGGCACGTGGCCGCTAAAAACAGCGGCCAGTAACACAACCAGGCAAAGACGCCAGGAGGTTCGGATGTCGGTCAAAGGCACCAAGGACGCAGCAGGCCGGGGCGGGCCGGAGGGACGCCAGGGCAGCGGCTCCGCCGGCATCACGCCCACCGATCCTGCCCTGGTCCGGAATGTGGCGCTCGTTGGCCGTTCCGGTGCCGGCAAGACAACCCTCATCGAGGCGCTGCTTGAGGCCAACGGGATGATCACGCGGAAGGGCTCGGTGGTTGACGGAACCACCGTGAGCGATTCCGATCCCGCCGCCATCCACCAGCAGCGCTCCGTGGCGTTGTCCGTGGTGCCGCTGCCCGTGGCGGGCATGAAGATCAACCTCCTGGATACGCCCGGCTATCCGGACTTCATCGGCGAACTCCGCGCGGGCCTGCGCGCCGCGGACGCCGTCCTGTTCGCCGTCTCCGCCGTGGACGGGGTGGACGCCGGCACCACCGCCATCTGGCAGGAATGCCAGTACCTGGGAATTCCCCGTGCCCTGGTCATCACCCGGCTGGACCATCCCCGGGCTGATTACGACGGCGTCCTGGCCGCCTGCCGCGAAGCGTTCGGCGACACGGTGCTGCCGTTGTATGTCCCGGTCCGGGGCGGCGGGAACGTCACCGGCCTGCTCGGCCTGCTGTCCGGGAGGGTCTTTGAGTATCCGGCGGAGAATTCCGGGCCGCCGGCACGGCCGGCGGAAGCGGGGGAGCTGGCGGCAGCGGAGTCCGCCCGGGCGGAGCTGATCGAGGGAATTATCGCCGAAAGCGAGGACGAGACGCTGATGGACCGTTACCTCGGCGGCGAGGACATCGCAGCCGACGTCCTCATCCCGGACCTGGAAACCGCCGTCGCCCGCGGGTCATTTTTCCCTGCGGTGCCTGCCTCGGCCGTGACCGGGCTGGGAACCGCCGAACTGCTGGAGCTCCTGACCAAGGCGTTTCCCTCTCCCCCGGAGCGCAGCCTGCCGGGGGCCACCGACCTGTCCGGGGCCCCGGTCCGGGCCCTTGCCTGCGACCCGGCCGGGCCGCTCGCGGCAGAGGTGGTCCGCACCACGGTGGACGCCTTCCTGGGCCGTGTCTGCCTGGTCCGGGTCTTCTCCGGAACCCTGAGCGGGGACACGCCGGTCCATGTGAGCGGGCACGGGCTGGCGGACCGCGGGCACCAGGACCATGACACCGACGAACGGCTCACCCACCTCTACTCGCCGCTGGGAGCCACCCTTCGCCCCGTCCCTTTTTGCATCGCCGGTGACATTGCAGCCGTCGCCAAGCTGGGCACGGCCGAGACCGGGGACACGATCTCCGCGAAAGACCAGCCGCTGCTGCTGGCCACCTGGGAGATGCCGGAGCCGCTGATGCCTGTCGCCATCGAAGCCGATTCCCACAGCGACGAGGATGCCCTTGCCCGCAGCCTGGGCAAGGTGGCCGCCGGAGATCCGACGCTTCGGGTGGAGCGGAACGCTGAAACCCACCAGCTGATCCTCTGGTGCATGGGGGAGGCGCACGCGGAAGTGGTGCTGGACAGGCTGCGGGACCAGGGCGTGAAGCTGCACACCGTGGGCGTGGTGACACCGCTGCGGGAAACCTTCGCAACTGCCGCCGTCGGGCACGGGCGCCACGTCAAACAGTCCGGCGGCCACGGCCAGTACGCGGTGTGCGACATCGAGGTGGAACCGCTGGCCCGGGGCGCCGGCTTCGAATTCATCGACAAAACAGTGGGCGGCGTGATTCCGGGAACGTTTATTTCGTCCGTGGAAAAGGGCGTCCGGGCGCAGATGCAGAAGGGTGTTGCTTCCGGCTTTCCCGTGGTGGACCTCCGCGTGACCCTGGTGGGAGGAAAAGCACACAGTGTTGATTCCTCCGACGCAGCCTTCCAGGCAGCCGGGGCGCTGGCGCTGCGGGAGGCTGCCGCCGGGGGCAGTATCCAGCTGCTCGAGCCTGTCTCGTCAGTGGTGCTCAGCGTTCCGGACGAGCATGTGGGGACAGTGATGAGCGATCTTTCCGGGCGCCGCGGCCGGCTCACGGGGACCTCGTCATCCGGCGGGGACCGGACCGAAATCACCGCGGAGGTCCCGGACCAGGAACTCCTGAAATACGCGGTGGAACTGCGCGCCCTGACGGCCGGCACCGGTACTTTCAGCCGCAGCTACCTCCGGCATGACCCGGTGCCGGGCAACCTTGCCGCTGCCGGGCGTTGACACGGATTGCCCGCGGATTGCTCGCGGAACCGGCTACTGCTTCTTGAGTGCCCTCGCCAGCCTTTTTACTGCTTCTTCCAGCCGCGCCGCGTCCACGTCGCCGTAGGCAAGGCGCAGGTGCCGCGCGGAATCCGTACCGGGACCTGAGGGGAAGAAGGAACCGCGCTGGTACTCCACTCCTTCGGCGCTCGCATCCGCTGCCAGCTGGTCCGGATCGATGCTGTCATTCCGCAGTTTGGGCCAGAGGAACAGGCCGCCGCCCGGAAGGGTGGTGTCAAACGCTCCCGGGGCTTCCCGTTCCAGTGCCGCGACCAGGGTCTCCGCCCGGGTCCGGTACAGCTCCCGCGCACGTCCGAGCGTGGCATCGAAGAGGCCGGGTTCCGAGGTCAGCATCTCACCCACCACCGCCTGCACCAGCGTGGAGCTGTGCGAGTCCTGCCTGCTGCGGAGCGCTGCAATGTCGCCTGCAAGGTGCTCCGGCACCACCAGCCAGCCCAGCCGGAGTCCCGGGCCGAGCGTCTTGGTGAACGTGTTGATGTGGATGACGTGGTCCGAGAAGTTGAAGGCGTCCACGCTTTCCGGCCCGCCGGTATACCACAGCTCACGGTAGGGGTTGTCGGCGAGGATCACGAACCCGTACTGCTCGCTGAGCCGCACCAGCTCCGCACGTTGCTCCGCGGGGAGCGTGCCCTGGGAAGGGTTATGGAAGTCCGGGACGGTGTAGAGCGCGGAGGGCCTCGCCCCGCTCCGGAGGCGGTCCGCCAATTCGTCAACATCCAGGCCCCTGGGCCCCACCCTTACCGGCAGGATGTCCGCGGCGGACAGCTGAAGCCCGCGCAGGAACAAGGGGAAGATGGGGTTGTCCACAGCCACCAGGTCGCCGCGCTCCACCACCGTCTGGATGGCCAGCGACAATCCGTGGAAGCCGCCATTCGTGATGATGACCCGCTCCACCGGTACACCCTCCCGGGCCGCGATCCACTCCCGCAGCGGCGAAATCCCTTCAGTGCGGGAGTACTGCAGGGCGGGGACTCCGGGCCGGGCCAGGACCCGGGCGGTGGCAGCAGCCAGTTCGGTTGCCGGAAGGACGCCCGGGTCCGGGATGCCGCCAAGGAGTTCAATCGCGTCCCCCCGCCTGTCCCGGAGGGTGGTGTCACCAAATCCCTTGGGCGCCGTGAAGCCGGCGATCAGGGCAGGTTTGCGGGCCGGCGCGCGGACCACGGTGGGAGTTGAGGTTACGGTCATGATGCCGCCTTTGCTGGCTCGTAGGTCGTGAGGGGTGCGGATCCGGCCGCCCCCGCGGGGGCGGTGCCGGCTCCGGGAATCGCGTCCAGGAGTGCCTTGGTGTAGGGGTGCTGCGGCCTGGTGAAGATCTGGTCCACGCTGCCTTGCTCCACCACCTGGCCCTGCCGCAGGACGGATACGGTGTCCGCGACCTGCCGCACCAGGGCAAGGTCGTGCGAGACGAACAGGTAGGTCAGGCCGAGGTCGCGCTGGAGCCGGGCAAAGAGTTCAAGGATGCCTGCCTGCACGCTGACGTCCAGCGCTGAGGTTGGTTCATCCAGGACCACGACGTCGGGGCGCACCACGAGGGCGCGGGCAATGGCCACCCGCTGCCGCTGCCCGCCGGACAACTGCGCCGGCCGGCGGGCCGCAACGTCCGCCGGCAAACCCACTGACTCCAGCGCTTCACGGACCCGGGCGCCGCGGGTCGCCTTGTCTCCCACACCAAACCGGTCCAGCGGTTCCCGGACGATCCTGCCCACCCGCCAGGTGGGGTCCAGCGACGTGAACGGGTTCTGGTAGACCAGCTGCAGGTGGCGGCGCACGTCGCGGAGGCCTGTTCGGTTGAGGCGGGCAGTGGACTGGCCGCCCACTTCGATGGCACCGCTATCGGCCCGGTCGAGGCCGAGGAGGAGCCGGACCGCCGTAGTTTTTCCGGATCCGGACTCACCCACCAGGGCGTGCGTCCGGCCGCGCTCAACCGAGAAGGATACGTTGTCGACGGCGAGGACCTCCTTATGCCCGGCGTGGAACCGTTTGGTGACACCCTTCACGGCGATCTGGATTTGCCGGCCAGCGGTGCCGTCCGGCTCGGCCGCGCGCTGGCTGCGGTACCGGTCCGGATTCAAGGCGGGAACGTCCGCCTGGAGGCTCCGCGCATATTCCGTGCGCGGAGCGGCGAACACCTCGCGGGAAGGTCCCTGCTCCTGCACCGTGCCGTTTTTGAGAACCACGAGCGAATCGGCGCGCTCGGCGGCGATCGCCAGGTCATGGGTGATCAGCAGGAGGCTGATGTCCAGTTCCTGCCGCAGGTCACCCAGCATGTCCAGGATGAGCTTCTGCACCGTGACGTCGAGGGCCGACGTCGGTTCATCGGCCACGATCAGGGACGGGCGCGGCAGCACTGTCAGCGCGATCAGGACGCGCTGCAGCATGCCGCCGGAGAGCTGGTGCGGGTACGAGTCGTAAACGCGACCCGGGTCCGGCAGGCCCACCTGTTCGAACACCTGCAGGATGCTGCGGCGCCTGCTCCCGGGGTCCGTGCCGCCGAGCAGCGCTGCAGCTTCCTGTGCCTGGGCGCCGATGGTGCGTACCGGGTTCAGGGCAGAGCCGGGATCCTGCGGGATGAATCCGAGGGAGCGGCCGCGCAGCGGGCGGAAGTGCCGTTCCGGCGTGTTGAGGACCTCGGCCCCGTCCAGCCGGACACTCCCGGCCACCCGCGCCCCGCCCTGCGGCAGCAGCCGCAGCACGGCTTTGGCGATAGTGGATTTTCCCGACCCGGACTCGCCGATCAACGCAAGGCTTTCACCCCTGTTGAGCGAAAAGCCGACATTGTGGACCACCTCATCCGCCCCGTAGGCAACGGTCAGGCCTTCCACTTTCAGCAGCGTGTTGTTTTTGATGGCGGGCAATGGACTGTCCTTTGCGCTCAGCTTCACGGGACTCATTTGGTATTCCTCAGCCAGCGGCTGATCCGGTTGACGGACAGCACCGTGACCACAATGACCAGGGCCGGCGCGTAGACCAGCCAGGGCGCCGTGGGGTAGGTCTTGCCGGACGCCACCAGGAGGCCCCAGTCCGACGCCGGCGGGGGATCCCCGTAGCCGAGGAATGCCAGGGAGGCGATCACCAGGATGGACGTGCCGAACTGCAGGACCGCCAGCACCAGCACTGAGCGGTAGGCGTTGGGCAGGACGTGAGCCAGCAGCGCCTGGAGCCGGTTGCCGCCGGAGAGGTAGGACGCCTCAACAAATGCCGCCCGGCGGACCCGGATCACTTCCGCGCGCATCAGGCGGGCAAAAACCGCGACGGCGGAGACGCCGGTGGCGATGGCGGCATTGATGGTCTGGAAGCCCAACGAGCTGACGATGACCACTGCGAGGAGGAACCCTGGGATGGCGAGCAGGACGTCGACGAAGCGGCCCAGCGTGGTGTCCACCCAGCCGCTGCGGAAGCCGCTGGCCAATCCGATGGCACTTCCCACCACCAGGCCGATCAGGACGGCCACCAGTGCACTGGTGACGGAGGACGCCGTCCCGTACACCACCCGGGCGTACTGGTCGCGGCCCAGGTAGTCCGTGCCGAACCAGTGCGCCGGCGACGGCGCCGCGAGCTTGCTGGCCGTGGCGCCCGTGACCGGGCTGTAGGAGGTGAAGACGCCGGGGAGCAGCGACCATGCCACCACCAGGAAAAGGACCAGCAATGACAGCACTACGGTTGGCGGAATTGCTGAACGGGTACGGAGTTTTGCTGCGCCGGCACTGCGGAGGCGGGCGAAGGTCAGGCTGGCGCTCATGCGTCCACCGCCTCTCTGATGCGGACCCGGGGATCCAGCAACGGTGTCAATAGGTCGGCGGCCAGGTTGACCGCCACGAAAACCACTGCGGACAGGGAGACGACGGCCTGCAGGACCGGCTGGTCCTCACCCGTGACCGCCTTCTGGACCACCGTCCCGATTCCGTCCCGCCCGAAAATCGTCTCGGTGATGACCGAGCCGCCCAGGAGTTCTCCCACGATCAGGGCGATCATTGCCACGGACGGCAGTGCGGAGGGTTTGACCAGGTGCCGGGCGAAAAGCGCCGCTTCCGTCAGGCCCCGGGAACGGGCCACCAGCGCGTACTCCTGCCGCGATTCGTGGTCAAGGCTGGCGATCAGCACTTCGGCCAGCGGCGCCGACACGGGAACCGCCAGGGTGATGGCGGCAAAAAGCGTGGCGGCGGCGCTGTTGGGATCGGTGGTGGTGAACGAGTGCAGGCGGAAGGCGAACAGTTCGATCAGCACCAGGCCGATGACGAAGTTGGGCACGGACAGGAACAGCGACGGGATGGAGCGGAGGAGGCCGGCTGCCTTCACCGGCGCATAGTGGGCTCCGTAGGCGGTGGCTACTGCAAGAACCAGGGCGATGACCAGGGCGCTGGACGCCAGGGTGAGCGTTGACGGCAGGGCGTCGCCCACCAGCTGCGCCACGGGAAGGTTGGACTGCAGCGAGAAGCCCAGCTGCCCGGTCAGGAACCGGCCCAGGGACAGGGCGAGCTGCACCAGCACCGGTTGGTCCAGGCCGTAGTAGGCAACAATCCGCTGGATGTCGGCCTCGCTGAGTCCGGACTGCGGGTCCCGGAGGGTGTTGGTGACGGAGTCACCCGGCAGGACGCTGATCACCAGGAACGCCAGGACGTAGGCGAGCAGGACGACGGCGGCTGCCTGGCCTGCGCGGGTGAGGGCGAAGCGGCGGTATCCGCTGGTCACGGCTGCCATTGCTGCCCCGCTCCGGCGAAAGTGCCCCGCCTGGTTACCGCGGGCGTCACTTCGCGATCCAGGCCGTGTAGAAGTTGGCGTAGGCCAGGCCGTTGTACTGGACGTCCTTGACCTTGGGTGAAATGAGGTACAGGCGCTGGACGAGCTGGTTCAGCGGGATAAAGTAGCCCTGCTCGAGGACGTGCTGCTGCAGCTCGCCCGCCACCTTCCCCCGTGCGGAGCGGTCAGAGGCGCTGGCAATGGCGGTGGAGAGGCCGTTCAGCTTCTGGTCGCTGGTGCCCAGGTTGAACCAGTTTTCGCCGTTGTTCTGGCTGGTGAGGACCCCGGCAACGGTGCCCACGTCAACAAAACTCCGGGAGGTCTGGAACAGCGGCGGGCGGCTGGCCTGGATGGCCGCGTAGCCGGCCACGTCCACCACCTTGAGGTTCACCTTGATGCCGATGCGCTGCAGCTGCTGGGCGATCAGCTCGTCCTCGGCCTTGGTGGAGGGAACGTACGGGTTGGGAGTCAGGGGGAACTCCAGGGTTTTCCCGTCCTTCACCCGGTAACCGTCCGGTCCGGGCTTCCAGCCGGCATCGTCAAGAAGCTTCCCGGCGAGCTCGGGATCGTACTTGAAGGAGCTGCTGTAGTCACCGGCTTCCGGGACATTGCCCTGGATAAAGGTGGTGGCGGCATCCCAGTCGGGGGTATAGACAGTGTTGCGGATTTCCTCGCGGTCGATGCCGTGCTGGATGGCCTGGCGGACGTTGATTTCATTGGTGGGGAAGGCCTGGGTGTTGACCTGGAATCCGTCCACGAATCCCAGGTACTTCGGCGTTCCGACCGTGAAGCCCTGCGCCTTCAGGGATTCGATTTCCTGCGGCTCAACGTTGAACGCCACCTCGGCCTGGCCGGAGGCCACTGTGGAGGTGCGCACGGAAGTGTCCTTGATGACCTTGTAGGTGATGGTATCCAGGCGGGCCGGGCCGGTGTGGCCGAGCGCCGATGGCCCCCAGTTGTAGTCCCTGCGCTTCTCCAGCACGTAGCTGTCACCCTGTTTCCAGGACTTGAGCACAAACGGGCCGCTGCCAATTTCCTGGGCCAGGTCTGCCTGGGCGTCCACGGGGAGAGCGAGGGTTTTGGGGGAGAGCAGGATGCATCCGTGGTAGGCCAGCGTGGCGATGAAGCCCAGGGCGGGGGAGGAGAACGACACCCGGACGGTGCTCGCGTCGCTTGCTTCGGCGCTGACGAAGTTGCTGGACGGGAACAGGCCCACCTTGCTGACGCCGCGCTCCGGGTCACCCTTGGCCCAGGCGTTCAGGTTGGCCACGACGGCGGCTGCGTCCAGGGGAGTCCCGTCGGAGAAGGTCACACCGGCCTTCAGGTGGAGGACGAAGTCCTTGGCCCCGTTGAGTTCCTCCCAGCTTTCGGCCACCCACGGGCTCAGCTGGCCCTTTTCGTCCACGTAGACAAGCTTGTCCGTGAGCTGGCCCCACAGATTCCCCTCGTAGCTGGAAATGGAGGTTTTGCTCGAGACCCAGCCGGTGTCATAGCCCTGGATCAGGAAGGTGATGTTTCCGCCGTCAACGGGCGTGCCGGCGTCGGACGAACCGGTGGTCTGGACGCCGGCCCCGCAGGCTGTGAGTGCGGAGACGGTGAAGGCGCTGACGCCGGCGAGGAATACCCGGCGTCCGAAGGGTGATGAGTACATCGAAATGCTCCTGGAGAAAGATGAAGGGTGGTGTGGACTTAGATGGCTTTGCCGGGATTGAGCAGGCCGTGGGGATCGAGGGAAGCTTTGATGGCGTGCTGTGCCTGCCTGATCCGGCCGGACAGTTCCAGGGCGGCCCATTCCTGCTTGATGGTCCCCACCCCGTGTTCGCCGGTGACGGTGCCGCCGAGGGCGAGTGCCACGCGCACCAGCTCCGTGGCGGCGTCTGCCAGGGCGGCAGGGGGCTGTGCCGGATCGTCACCGGGCCCGATGTCCTTGGTGATCAACGGGTGGAGATTGCCGTCGCCGGCGTGGGAGACCGCTGAGATGTTGACGCCGAAGCGAGCCTCCAGTGCGGGGAATGCCTCGTAGACCTTGGGCAGCTGTGATTTGGGGACGGCGATGTCCTCACCGATGTACCACTGGCCTTCCGGCAGGCCCCGGCCGTTGCGCCGCAGCTCCCAAAGGCGGATCCCGTCGTCGTCCGTTTCCGCCGTGACGCGCCCGCCGCGTGCCGTAAGGGCCGCCGCGAGGTCCGCTGCCTGCTCTTCGATGCCGTAACCGTCCAGCTCAATGAGGATCAGCGCCGCACCGCGGCCGCGGAGTTCCGAGCCGGAATGCCGGTCGATGTTGGCCAGGCTGGGGGTGTCGAAGAACTCGATCGCGGCCGGCCGGACGGGGGAGAGCGTGATGGCCGCAAGGCCTGCCGCGCCTTCGGCGGTGCTGTCGAAGAAGACGGTGACCGTTTTGCGGGCCACGGGGATGGGCCGCAGCCGGACAGTGGCCCGGACTACGATGCCCAGGATTCCTTCGGAGCCGACAAAGAGGGAGGTCAGGTCCAGCCCTGTCACGCCCTTGATGGAGCGGTGGCCCACGGTGACCAGGCTGCCGTCCGCCAGCACGACGTCGAGGGCCAGGATTGATTCGCGGGTCACCCCGTACTTGGCGCACCGCAGCCCGCCGGCGTTGGTGGCGATGTTGCCGCCGATGGAGGAGATGTCGTAACTGGCGGGGTCGGGCGCGTAGAAGAGGCCGTACGGCTTGAGCCGGGCGTTCAGTTCAGCGTTGATGAGGCCGGGCTCCACCACTGCTACTTCGTCCAGCGGGGAGATCTCGACGACGGCGGCCATCTTTTCCGTGGACACCACCACCTGGTCTTCGCCTGCGCTGGCGCCGCCCGAGAGGCCCGTCCCCGCGCCGCGGGGCACCACTGAAAAACCAAGTCCGGCAGCGAGACGGACAGCTGCCTGCACCTGTTCTGCGTTCACAGGGAGGACGACGGCGGGGCCGGGGTGTCCGGCTTCGGCTGCCGCCCCCTTGGCGGTGGCGGCGTCATAGCGGTAGCGGGTGGTCCCGGATCCCGGAGCGAGCACTTCGAGGTCCGGATGGCGTTCGCGAAGTTCCCGCACGAAGGTGCCGACGGTTCCTGGGGGTGCTTCGGTTTCTACTGATGTCATGCCGGTATCTCTCTTCGCGGGTTGCACTTGCGGCGCGCAGGCCATTCCCAAATTGTCGAAAATGGGTGTTCCGGCCGTAATGTCACCGGAACTCACTGAAGAGAAATTAGCCTTGCCGGGGAATGTCCCGCCAATCAGAAGGACACGTGGATCAATAATTCGAAATTCCGGGTAACTGCAATTCCCGCTTCGTAAAACAGCGACATTATGCGACGCGTAATTACTTTTCCGGTTACGCCGAAAGAAGCAGGATGACACTTCGTTGCGGCCCGCGTCTGACCGTTTCGCGGACGGTTGAATCAAGGGATGAGGTGATGGTTTGGTGAGGTAACGATCCAACGAGAGGCCAATCCATGACAGCCACATCAGATCTTGCTCCGCGCCGGCTTCGCGATATTTTTGGAAACTTTGCCAGCGGGCTGACGGTGATCACCAGTTCCACCCCGGAGGGGCCCGCCGGCTTCACCTGCCAGTCCTTCGCAGCGCTTTCCCTGGAACCTGCGCTGGTGACGTTCAGCCCGGCGCGGACCTCCACCACCTGGCCGGTACTGCGGGAGGCGGGTTCCTTTGCGGTCAACATCCTTCCCGCTGAGCACCAGCACCTCGCCGGCCAGTTCGCCCGCTCGGGTGCGGACAAGTTCGCCGGGGTGGGCCACACGGCCTCACCACTGGGAAACCCGATCCTGGATAACGCGCTCGCCTGGATCGATTGTGAGTTGCAGGCGGAGCACGACGGCGGAGACCACACCATCGTGGTGGCCGCGGTACGCCACCTCAGCGCACGGCAGGACGCGGAACCGTTGGTGTTTTTCAAGGGCCGGTACGCCTAACTGGCGCCGGCCGGACGCCTGCTGGAGGCCGCGGGCTGACACTGGATCCCGGCGCTGTACGGATCCCCAGCCGGGCCGTTCACATTCCCCGTTAAGGTCAAAAGCAGGTTGCCCGCCCGCCGTTACGGCGAAGGGCGACCTGCTTTACGTATATCTATTCCGATTGTGGCTTTCCGGCATACTTTATTGGGCAATGCTGGCATCAATATGAAATGAATGCAACGAGTTCGCCCACACGGTCCTCCGGATAGTTCCGGGCAATGTCGGCCTGGCTGACGACGCCCACCAGATTGTGCCCGTCAATGACCGGCAACCTGCGGACCTGGTGGTCCTGCATCGTCCTGATGGCCTCTTCGATTGAATCGTCGGCCCCGATGGTCACGGGCTTGCCTTCCGCAAATTGGCCGGCCGTGGCCGTCCGCGGATCTCCGCCCTCCGCCAGGCACTTAACCACGATGTCCCGGTCCGTCAGCATGCCCTTGAGGCGGTTGTCCTCGCCGCAGATGGGCAGTGAGCCGACGTCAAGGTCCTTCATCTTCCGAGCGGCCGCTTCCAGGGTTTCGTTTTCACCCACACACTCCGCGCCCCCGGTCATGATGTCCCGTGCCGTTGCCATGATCGCTCCTTCGTCCATGATGTGGTGCCGTCTCTGCGGCCTGGTCGGATGGCCTTCGGGACGCAGTTCGCGATGACGGCCCGGAGTACCAGCCGATGAAAAAATGCTAAGCCTGCTGATTATCTGTGTCCAGAGCTGCGGGCCGGCACCGCGTGGCGGGCTTCATTCCTCCGGAGATCCGTTCTTGCTTCGCCGGGATCAGGTAGTAAGCTTGCTGATCAATACTAGTAAGCCTGCTGATTAATCCACGACAGGAGTAGGGCCATGGGAACCGTTTTTGCTGCCGTCTCGGCACTGGTGGTCGCCGCTGCCGGTGCGGCCGCGGCTCTCAGCGCTCCCTTTGGTGCTGCCGGCCACGGGGGCCAGTACCTTGCAGGCCACGTGCTCCTGGGGCTGGGCCTCGGGCAGTCGATCGCCATCCTGCTGCGGATCGGGCTCAAGCGTCTGGTGGCACGGCGGGCGGCAGCCAGCGCCCCTGATGCTCCGGGGCAGGCGGAACGAGTACTGCCGGCCCGTCCGGCCGCAATGGCGCCGGCGGCCGTGTCCCAGGCAGCACTGGCGCAGGCAGCCATGGCTCCCGTCACCGTACTGCCGGCACCGCCTGCGGCAATGGTTCCGCTGCGGGGCAGGCATGCCGCCTGAGGCTTTGGCACCCGCCGGGGGCACTGGCGGGCCGGGCCGCAAGGGGTTCCGGCTCCGGCGCGCTTTAGCGGCCCTGGCAGGTTCCGCCTGCGTCGGCCTGGCACTGTATGCCGCCTCCCCGCTGCTGCATCCCGCGGATGCCCAGGATGGGACGCTTCGGGGCCTGCAGATCAGGGTCCTGAACATCAGCCAGGCGGCAGCAGAAAACAGGATGGACGGCGCCCTCGCGGCACTGGACGCGCTGGAGAAGGACCTGGACGACGCTGCCAGCCAAGGCTTGATTTCCCTGTCCCGCTACCGTGGAATCGAAGCCGCAGTCGCGGACGTGCGGGCAGACATCACCCAGCTTGCTGCAGTATCGGCAGCCGGCGTCCCGGCGGCAACCGCATCAGATGCATCCACACCCGATGCGCCGGCGCAACCGCAAGAGCCATCCCCGGCCGAACCTGAACAGTCCACCGTTGTCCCGGCCCCGTCTGTGGTCCAGCCGGAACCGGTCTTGCCAGGCCCGGTCCCGCCGGACCCGGCCAACGAAGCCAAGGGCAAGGCGAAGGGAAAAGCGAAACCCTAGCTGCAGTCCGGGCACAATGGACGGATGACTTCTCCGGGCAGGCAGCAACAGCCGGTCGCCGGCAAACCCTTTGACCTGGCCGTCATTGGTGCCGGCCTGACCTTCGCGGCCTCGCTGGCTGCCCTCACCCAGGCGCTGGGTGGCGGGGCCGGCCGGGCGGCAGTAGTGCAGGCACCGCCAGGCACGGGTAAAACCACGCTCGTCCCGCCGCTGCTCGCAAACCTCCCGGTGCACAGCCACGGGCGGGTCGTCGTCACGCAACCCCGCCGCGTAGCTGCCAGGGCGGCCGCCAGGCGTCTCGCCGTGCTGGACGGCAGCCAGCTAGGCAGCCGCGTCGGATATTCCGTCCGCGGCGAGCGGCAGGCGGGGCCGGGAACCGTCGTCGAATTTGTCACACCCGGCATCCTGCTGCGCCGCCTGCTGGCTGACCCCGGACTCGAGGGCGTGGCTGCGGTGGCTCTGGATGAGGTCCACGAACGCGGCCTGGAAACAGATCTTCTGGTGGGCATGCTCGCCGAGGTCAGGGAATTGCGGGGTGACCTCACCGTCGTCGCCATGTCCGCCACACTGGACGCACCGCGGTTTGCGGCACTGCTTTCCACTGACGTCGGCGGGCCGGACGACGGCGGGTCCCCGGCTCCCGTGGTGGACTGCCCCTCGGCCCTGTACTCCCTGCAGACCGACTGGCGGCCGGCCGCAGGACCGCGGCTTGACGGCAGGGGAGTGACGCCCGCCTTCCTGGACCACGTGGCGCGGACTGCTGCGGAGGAGCTCACCCGCGCCCTCAGCGACGACAGCTCGACCGACGCCCTCATTTTCCTCCCCGGCGCGAGGGAAGTTTCCCGTGTGGCGGCCGATCTGGGGAGGCGTCTGGGAAGCAGCGTTGACGTCATGGAACTCCATGGGCAGGCGGCAGCGGTTGAACAGGACCGGGCCGTTTCCGGGCGGCTGCCCGGCGGAAAACCCAGGGCCATCGTCTCCACCGATCTCGCCGAGTCCTCCCTCACAGTTCCGGGTGTCCGGCTGGTCATCGATTCCGGCCTGACGCGGGAACCGCGCCGCGACGCCGGAAGGGGCATGAGCGGCCTGGTTACGGTCTCCTGTTCCCGCGCCTCGGCTGATCAACGCGCCGGCCGCGCGGCCCGTCAGGGTCCCGGGCGTGTGGTGCGGTGTTATGACCAGCAGGCCTACGCTGCGGCACCCGCCCACGTGACGCCGGAAATCAAGGTGGCAGACCTGACCGGAGCCGCACTCCAACTCGCGGCCTGGGGTTCTCCGCGGGGTGTTGGCCTCGCCCTTCCGGACCAACCTCCACTGCAGGCCATGGACGACGCAGTGGAGGTTCTGCGCGAACTTGGCGCTGTGGCCGAGGACGGCCACGCCACCGGCATGGGACGGCTCCTGGCAACCATTCCGGCGGATCCCCGCCTGGGCCGGGCACTGCTGGACGGAGCGGCCACCGCCGGTCAGCTGGCGGCAGCGGAAGCAGTGGCCCTGGTTTCGGGCGACCACCGCGCCCCCGGTGCTGACCTCACCCGCCTCCTGTCACAGTTGCGGAATGAGCCAGGAGCCGCTGCCCGGCGGTGGGCGGAGGACACCCGCCGCCTTGCGGCCCTGGCGCAACGAGGCCCGCTCTCAGATTCTCCCGCCTTGCCGTCGCCGGTGACCGGCGCCGCGGTGGTGGGTGCCGTCGTCGCACTCGCCTTCCCGGACCAGGTGGCGCGCCTCGTGGCCGGCGGGGCACCGAACCGCTATCTGCTGTCCTCCGGAACCCGTGCAGGGTTGCCGGCGGGCAGTTCCTTGTCCGGCCAGGAATGGCTGGCCGTGGCGGAAGTAACCCGGGCCGAGGGCAGGGATTCCGCCGGTACCGGTGCCGTGATCCGCTCGGCCGCGCCGTTGACATCAGACCTCGCGGAAGCCGCAGCTTCGCACCTTGTGGCCGAGGCGGTCGAGGCACGGTTTGCCGGCGGGCGGGTTTCCGCGCGGAGGGTGCGGCGCCTCGGGGCGATCGTCCTGGCCTCCACCCCCGTCCGGCCGTCGCCGGCGGAGGGGCGCGCCGCCGTCGCCGGGGCTTTGGAGAAGGAAGGCCTCGGAGTCCTGGAATGGTCGACGGCGGCCGATGCGCTGCGGCGTCGGCTCGCCTTCATCCACCGCGGAGTAGGCGCGCCGTGGCCGGATGTCTCGGACCAGTCCCTGCTGCTGCAGCTCCAGGAGTGGCTGGGCCCGGAGCTGGAACAGCTCGCCGGCGGGGCGGCCGCAGGTTCCATCGATCTGACCAACCCGCTCCGGCGGCTGCTGCCCTGGCCCGAAGCCGCCAAGCTCGTTGACCTGGCGCCGGAATGGCTCGAAGTACCCAGTGGGTCGCGGATCAGGATCGAGTACCCGGAGGTTGCAGATGAAACAGCCCGCCCGGTGGTGGCCGTCAAACTCCAGGAATGCTTCGGGTGGGCAGAGACGCCCCGGCTCCTCGGCGGCCGCGTACCGGTCCTGTTCCACCTGCTGTCACCGGCCCGGCGGCCCCTTGCCGTCACCGACGATCTCACATCGTTCTGGTCCGGCCCCTACACCCAGGTCCGGGCCGAAATGCGCGGTCGCTATCCCAAGCACCCCTGGCCTGAAGATCCCTGGTCGGCAACCGCAACCGCACGCGTCAAACGGCGTCAGTAGCTGGTTCCGGCGCACGCCTAGCCGGCTGCTTCAGGCTACGTGAGAACTAAGATACACACCCGAAACGTCCCGTCGATGGGCTGAAACATGCCCCGGTTAGGCTCGTTCCTACCTGGACAGAGTGGTCCATATCAGACCTGGAAGGACGTAAAGATGTTTCTCTTGAACAGCCTTAACCTTTTGCTCGACGGCCGGCGCAATGAAGACGGCCGGTCCCACAATGGTGCCGGCGGAACCAGCGAGTTTCCCGAAGGCCGCCTGACCTCCGCCGCCTGGGAGGGCTGGTGGCACGAGGAAGCAGCAGCGTAGCCCGGCTTTCCCCTGGCCAGGCCGGTGTCAGCGCATAGCCCCACCGGGAGCGCCCTGTGTCAGGACTGGTCCTGCATAAAGGCGGCCACCGGCCGGGCCAGTGAAGCGCCAACCTCTGCTGGCGGGCGTTTCATGCCGGCGACGGCGAATGAGTGGTCGGCTCCCTCCACCCACTGGAGGACGGCATGGGGACCGATGCGGGACACCACGTCCTCGAGGATCTCCGGGGTGGCGAACGTGTCACGGCCGCCCTGGAGGAACAGCATGGGGGTGGCCAGCCCGTACAGGTGCTCGTCCCGCAGCTTTTCCGGTTTTCCCGGTGGATGCAGGGGATAGCCCAGGTACACCAGCCCGGCGGCTTCCATACCGTCGGCTACAGCCATGGAGGCCATCCGGCCGCCGAAGGATTTGCCTGCCGCCCAGAGCGGACCCGTGTCCTGATGCTTCGCCGCCTCCTGCGCCGCCGCGGCCATGGCACCACGCCAGGCGGTGATGGCTGCGGGCGGACGGTCCGGAAACTTCCTGCCCGCTTCCCGGTAGGGGAAGTTGAACCGCAGCGTCGCAACGCCGAGCCCGTTCAGTGCTGCTGTGAACCCCGTCAGGAACGGGTGCTCCATCCCGGCGCCGGCACCGTGGGCCACCACCACTGTGGCGGACGGATTGTCGGGGCGGGCGTAGGCGGCGGTGACGGTGACGTCGCCCACCGTAACGGTCAGGGGCACTTCCGGGACTGGCATCCCTCCATCATGCCGGACCGGGAGGCCGAAATCTGTCCGGTTTCCACAGCCGGGGTGTACGTTGTCCCCATGGCGAGCGAACAGACCACCATTACTGTGCCGGGCCCCGACGGCGGGCGCGAGATGCGCATTTCCAGTCCCAGCCGAGTCCTTTGGCCGGACCTGGGTCTCACCAAACTGGACCTGGCGCGTTACATCTGCGACGTGGGAGAAGCGTTCATCACGGCCAACGGTGACCGGCCGGTGGCATTGCAGAGGTACTCGGACAACGTCGAGGGCGAGATGTTTTTCTCCAAGAATCCGCCCAAGGGAACGCCGGACTTCATACGGACCCAAAAAGTGGTTTTTCCGAGCGCCCGCTCACATCTCATGCTGATCCTGGACGAGCCCGCCGCAGCCGTGTGGGCGGTCCAGATGAACACGGTGGTCTTCCACCCGTGGCCCTCCCGCGCGGCGAACACCGACAATCCGGACCAGCTGCGCATTGACCTTGATCCGCAGCCGGGGACGGATTTTGGCGATGCCGTTCCGGCCGCGCTGGTCTTGAAGGAAGTCCTGGCCGAAGCCGGGCTTACCTGCTTTATTAAGACCTCAGGCAACCGGGGGCTGCACGTGTACGCGCCGATCGAGCCCACCCGCGAGTTCCTGGACGTGCGGCATGCGGTCATCGCTGCCGCGAGGGAAGTGGAGCGCAGGATGCCGAAGAAGGTCACCACCGCGTGGTGGAAAGAAGAACGTGGAACACGCGTCTTCCTGGACTTCAACCAGGCCAACCGCGACCGCACCATCGCCGGCGCCTACAGCCCCCGGGCGCTGCCGCACGCCTCGGTATCGTGCCCCATCACTTGGGACGAGCTGGAGACCGCGGACCCCAAGGACTTCACCATCCTCACCGTCCCCGACCGGCTCAAAACCGTGGGCGACCCCTGGGCGGACATGCACAAGAAGCCTGGCTCCATCGATACCCTGCTCGAGTGGTGGGACCGCGACCTGAAGGCGGGCCTGGAAGAAATGCCCTTCCCGCCGGATTACCCGAAGATGCCCGGCGAACCGCCCAGGGTCCAGCCCAGTCGCGCCCGGAAGCAGGACTAACGGGCTATTCGAAGCGGGACGGGTCCCCGGTTCCTCGGCGGGCAACCTCGGCCACGCCACTGGAGAAATCCACCACCGTGGTGGGCTCCGCTCCGCAGTCGCCGGCGTCGATCACCGCGTCCACCTGGTGGTCCAGCCGCTCCTTGATCTCCCAGCCCTGGGTCAGCGGGTCCTCCTCGTCCGGCAACAGCAGCGTGCTTGAAAGCAGCGGCTCACCGAGCTCTGCCAGCAGGGCCTGGACCACCCTGTTGTCCGGGATCCTGACGCCCACGGTCTTTTTCTTGGGGTGCAGCAGGCGCCGCGGGACCTCCTTGGTGGCCGGGAGGATAAAGGTGTAGCTTCCGGGCGTCACGGACTTGATGCTGCGGAAAACATCATTGCCAATGTTCACGAACTGCCCCAGCTGTGCGAAGTCCTTGCAGACCAGTGTGAAATGGTGTTTATCGTCAAGTCTGCGGATGTTCCTGATCCGGTCCAGGGCGTCCTTGTTGCCCAACTGGGCCCCCAGCGCGTAGCAGGAGTCAGTCGGGTAGGCGATCAGTCCGCCGTCGAGCACTATGCGCACTGCCTGGGCAATGGCCCGGGGCTGCGGATCCTGGGGATGAACATCAAAGTATCTGGCCATGCACCCGAGCCTACGTTCCCTGCCGGGCCCGCCGCACCACTTCCTTGCCGGAGCAGCCGCCCGGCAGCGTCACCGCCGCCAGCACCAGGGTGGGAGAATGTGGCTCATGGGTATGGAACGGATCGTCGTTGGCCTCCAGGGCGACGACGACGGGGAACTCCTGGTGCGCCGTGCCGCGAGGCTTCTCCACCGGGGCGACGGCGGCGAGCTGCTCGCCGTCCACGTACGAACCCCGGCAGGCACCCGGGCAGAGTCCCCGCAGGCACTCCAAGCCCAGCGCGGGCTGGTTGAGGACCTGGGCGGCAGCTATCACACCGTGTCGGCGTCTGATGTCGCCCGCGCCCTGGTGGAGTTCGCCCGCTCGGCACGGGCCTCCCACGTCATCGTGGGACAGTCGCGCCGCCACCGGATCACGGCCCCCTTCCGCCTGGGCGTGGACGCCAGGGTGGTGCGGGAAGCAGCGGACATTGATGTCCAGGTGGTGCCCCTTGTCAGGCATTCCGGCGGCCGGGGGAGGCGCACCGAACTGGGCAGGGTGCGGACCGGGTTCGGGTTTGCCCTCGCCGCGGTCCTTCCGCCCTTGTTGCAGCTCCTCCTGGCCATGTTCGAGCACAGTGTGGCTACCGCGGTGCTGATCCAGCTCACGGGCGCAGTCGCAGTATCCCTGGCAGGCGGACTGTGGCCGGCCGTTGCCGGTGCGCTGTGGAGCAGCCTGCTGGTGAACTATTTTTCCACTCCGCCCCTTGGCGACCTCGCCATCCACGACCCCCAGGACCTCCTGTCGCTGGCCGTTTTTGTCGGCGTCTCGGTGGCGGTGGCCGGGGTGGTGGACGGGTCTGCACGGCGTTCCAAGGAGGCCTCCCGGGCACAGGCCGAAGCCGCCACCCTGGGTGATCTTGCCCTGGGTGCCTCCCGGTCGGAGGACACCCTGCACGGGCTGCTCGCGGAAGCCCTGGATGCCTTCGGCGCCTCCGGGGCCGCCGTCGTCAGCAACCTTCCAGCGGCGGGCGAGCAGGATTCGGGGCACCCGGATTCAGGGCACCAGCCGCTCCTGCTGGCAGGCGCCGGTGATATATCCGGCTGGCAGGATGGAACGCAGGACCTCGGCGGCGTTCCGGGGACCACCGCCGTCCAGGTGGATCCCGTGACCTGGCTGGTCCTGTTCGGCCGGGAGGTCCCGCCGTCAGGTCGGAGGCTGCTGGGCGCCTTCGCGGTGCACGTCAAGGCACAGCTGGAACGCCGGCAGCTGGAGGCCAGCCGGCACGAAATCCTGCGGCTCGCCGAAGGGAACACCATGCGCACCGCCATCCTGCAGGCCGTGTCCCACGACCTGCGTACGCCACTGGCCGGGATCAAACTGGCGGCCGGCGGGCTCCTGCAAAATGGCGTTGCCTACACTCCGGCTGAACAGCGGGAGTTGCTCGAAACCATCGATGCCTGCACTGACCGGCTCGATTTGCTGGTGGGGAACCTGCTGGACATGTCGCGGATTACTGCCCGGTCTGTGGAACCGCTGCTGGGGCCGGTCCGGTTGGGTGAGGTCATTGATGGGGCACTGCGCGGACTTCCGGAGGGTGCCATAACGGTAGCGCTGCCGGCCAACCTGCCGCCCGTAGAGGCTGACCGCGGGCTGTTGGAACGGGTCATCGCGAACATCCTTGAGAACGCGCTCAAACATGCGCCGGGTTCAGGAGTGGCAATAACCACGCCGGCGGACGGGCTCGCCGGCGTGACGGCCGGAGGACACCCGTGCGGTGAGCTCCGCATCGCCGACCATGGCCCCGGCGTCCCCGAGCGGAAGGTGCTGGACATGTTCAGGCCATTCCAGCGGGCGGACGACCTGCCCCATGCCAGCGGGCTGGGCCTCGGACTCGCCGTCGCCCAGGGTTTCGTCCAGGCGATGCGGGGAACCCTCACGGCCGAGGCGACTCCAGGGGGAGGACTGACAATGATCATCCGCCTGCCGCTCTCCACCGGCAGCCCCGGTATTGCCGGGAGCATTGCCCCCGGCGCGGAGACCATCCAGGGCACCGGGTCGGTGTTGACGTGACCGGACGGCACGACCCCAAGGCTGACGAAACCGAGCCGCACAGTGGTGCCAAAATCCTCGTGGTGGATGACGACCCCCACCTGCTGAAGGCACTGCGCATCACACTGGCGGCGCATGGCTACGGCGTGGAAACCGCGGCGGACGGGGCATCCGCCCTGCTCGCCGCCGGCCGCAACGTGCCGGACGTGGTGGTCCTGGACCTCGGACTGCCGGACATGGACGGCGCAGACGTCCTCGGTGATCTTCGCCGGTGGAGCTCGGTCCCGGTGCTGGTCCTGTCCGCGCGCCACGGATCATCGGACAAGGTGGGGGCACTCGATGCCGGCGCCGACGACTACATCACCAAGCCTTTCGGACTGGACGAACTCCTGGCCCGGCTCCGGGCGCTGCTCCGGCGCGTCCCCGGACCCGAATCTGCCCCTGTGGTGGCATCGTCCGGCTTCACAGTAGACCTTGTGCACCGGCAGGTGCTCCGCGACGGAAACGCGGTCCGGCTTACGCCCACGGAGTGGAACATCCTCGAAATCCTCGTGCGGAATCCGAAAAGCCTCATCACCCAGCAACAGTTGCTGGCGCATGCCTGGGGGCCCGCCTACCAGAAGGAAGCCAACTACCTGCGCGTTTACATGGCGCAGCTCCGCAGGAAACTGGAAGCCGACCCCGGCAACCCCCGCCACCTGCTGACTGAACCCGGAATCGGGTACCGCTTCGTTCCCTGAATCGGGGGAAACCGGAGGCCATGCCCCCTACCCAGAGGGCTGCCCTTGGGGCAGGATGTTGTCTGGTTCCATTCCTTCCAGTACAAACTCAAGGAGATCCAGCCATGCCCACCACCCTCAACCCCTACCTGAGCTTCCGTGACGATGCCCGGGAAGCCATGAACTTCTACCAGTCGGTGTTCGGCGGTGAGCTCACGCTCAGCACTTTTGGCGAGTTCCAGGCCAGCGAGGACCCGGCGGAAGCCGAAAAGATCATGCATGGCATGCTGACCACCACGCAGGGCCTGGTGCTGATGGGTGCGGACACTCCGAACAGCATGGAGTTCAGCGCAGGCTCGTCCATCTCCGTCTCCCTCAGTGGCGATGACGAGGCGGAACTGCGCGGCTACTACGACAAACTCAGTGGCGGAGGCGGCACCGTGACAGTGCCGATGGAACAGGCTCCCTGGGGCGACATCTTCGGGATGTGCACTGACCGTTACGGGGTGGCCTGGCTCATTAACGTCAACAATCAGCAGGCGGCCCCAACTCCGTAATCCGGCAGCCGGGCGGGGCCCGCCCGTGTTTCCTTGAGGAGGGACGCCACCCAGTGCGACGATGTACGCGTGGAGTCCCTCTTTGATTTCCTCGCCGACAAATGGTGGCTTGTTTTCCCGATGAGCGCGCTGGCAGGCCACTGGGCAAATTCATGGCGCAAGGCCGGCGACCGGAGGCACCAGCGGAAGGTGGAGCTGTACAAGCTCCGAAACCAGGCGAATGTGGCGGAGAACGCCTCAACGGCCGACGTCGAGACTCTGCTGGCCGCCCACGACGCCACCAACAAACGCTGGCTGGAGTACGAGCTCGACGTCGGCAAACTGATCGACTTCCCGCTCATGACAGATGTCCGCGAACCCCTCACCGTGGCCTTCCTGCGTGCCAAGCGGGAAGCCGACGGGCTGCGGCCGGCATCAGCGGCGGACATGACAGCAGCACTCGAGGGCAAAATCGCCCCCATGCTCGACCCCGGCGTGCAGCCCTTGGATTCCCGGCACGGCTGATATCCGGGGAGGAACCGTGGCCCGCCGTACGCTCTATCTCGACGTTGACGGCGTCGTCTGTCCCTTTGGTCCGGAAGGGCGCAACGGCTGGGGAACCGCGTGGCGGCGCGCTGCTGCCGGCCTGTTGCGCGTGGCGTACGCGCCCGAACTTGTTAGGGGACTCAACAGCCTGGCGGCGGCCTCGGAACTGCGGTGCGTCTGGCTCACCAGCTGGGAGGAACTGGCGCCGCAGTACCTCTGCCCGGCGATCGGGCTGGAGGGCGGCCGCTGGCCGCACCTGACGGCGGAAGGGGCCGGAAGCGGCGCCGGTTGGTGGAAGCTCCACGCCATCCAGGACGATGTGGAGCGAACCGCGCCCGACGCCGTCGCCTGGGTGGATGACCAGCTCGCGTACGAGGCCGAAGCCCAGGCCTGGGCCCGGGTCATGGGCCACCGGCTGCTGGCGGTTTCACCGGACCCCAGGCGGGGGATCTCGCCGTCGGAGCTTGAAGCAGTCAGCTCCTTTCTCGGGCAGCCGGTGTTTTGACCTCCTGCCGCGGACGCGTACGATCGATAAGGTTTCACGCCGGCTGTTTAGCGCGCCGCAGGTCATTCCAAGCGAACAGCTGGTGAATTATGCTGTGCAAGGCAGCCGGGGAAAGAAACTGCTGAACGTCGACTCTGCAGATTGGGCAACAGGTGGATATCACCTTCATGGTGGCGCTGGTTATAGCACTGGCACTATTTTTCGACTTCACTAACGGTTTCCACGACACCGCGAACGCGATGGCCACGCCCATCGCCACGGGTGCGATCAAACCGAAGACAGCTGTGGCCCTGGCAGCCATCCTGAACCTGGTGGGCGCCTTCCTGTCCACGGAAGTGGCGAAAACGGTCTCCGGCGGCATCATCCGTGAAGGCTCTGGCGGCGTGCAGATCACACCGGACATTATTTTCGCGGGCCTCATGGGGGCCGTCCTGTGGAACATGATCACCTGGTTGAAAGGCCTTCCGTCGAGTTCCTCGCATGCACTGTTCGGCGGCCTGATCGGCGCGGCCATAGCGGGCATCGGGTTCAACTCGATCAATCTTGAGACCCTGCTCCAGAAGGTCATCCTGCCGGCGATCTTTGCGCCGGTCATCGCCGGGGCCGCTGCCTACCTCTGCACCCGCCTCGCCTATGCACTGACTTCGCGCCACGACCCGGAAACCGGCAGCAAACTGACGCAGAAGCGCGGCGGCTTCCGGACCGGCCAGATCTTCACCTCAAGCCTGGTGGCGCTGGCGCACGGCACCAATGACGCCCAGAAGACGATGGGCATCATCACGCTGGTGCTGATTGCAGCCGGTACGCAGGCGCCCGGCTCCGGCCCCCAGTTCTGGGTAATCGGAGCCTGCGCCCTCGCGATCGCCATCGGCACCTACGCCGGCGGTTGGCGCATCATTCGGACCATGGGTTCGGGCCTTACCGAAGTGAAGCCCGCGCAGGGCTTCGCTGCTGAAACCAGCACCGCCTCCGCCATCCTGGCATCGTCGCACCTTGGCTTCGCGCTCTCCACCACGCAGGTTGCGTCCGGCTCCGTGATCGGTTCAGGTATGGGCCGCAAGGGAACCACGGTGCGCTGGGGCATGGTGGGCAAGATCGCCCTCGGGTGGCTCTTCACCCTTCCCGCTGCAGGGGTCGTGGGTGCGCTCACCGCGCTGCTGGTCAAGACCGGGATAGTGGGCGTCCTGATCGCCGCCATCGCTGGTACCGGTGCCGTCCTATTCATGTTCTTCTACTCACGCAAGTCCGCCGTGGGCCACCACAACGCCGTCGAGGTCGAGGAAGTGGGCCAGGCCGTCCGCTTCGCCAAGAAGAAGGCGATGGCACGGGCCCGTGCAGAAGCCAAGGCGAAGGCCAAGGCCGAAGCCAAAGCGAAAGCCAAGGCAGAAGCGCCCGCTGACGCGAAAGCGAAAGCCGAAACGAAAGCCCCGGCTGAAGCGCAAGCCGATAAGAAGGCCCCGGTAGAAGCCGAACCCGTCGAGACGAAGGATGCCCAGCGATGAAGTGGTTGGAACTGCTGACCGTGGCCGGAGCCACCCTGGCGGCCGCAGTGACCGTGGTGGTCCTCTACTCGCTTGGCGTCAGGCTGACTGCCATCGCCGGTGATGCGCAGCAGACCTCGCCGGGCCTGAAACGTTCACTGGCCTATGCCTGCTTTGGCCTGTGCGGGCTGGCCGTCCTCTTCGGGCTCTACCTGATCATTCCGTACTTCTCCCGCTAGACTCCGCCAGCACCCAAAGCGACAGCTTGGGGGGCGTTGGCCAGGCCGCGGCACATGGCTAGGCTTGAGCCATGTCACGGATCCAGTACTTTGTCGCCGCATCCCTCGACGGTTTTATCGCCACCCCCACGGACGACCTTGACTGGCTCCTGCAGTTCGACGGTTTCGAGGGCGGCATGGAAAGCTACGAGGCTTTTATGGCTGGCGTGGGCTGCATTGTGATGGGCGGCGGCACCTACACCTGGCTTATGGAGCACCAGCCCGGAAACTGGCCCTACCCTGGCACGCCCAGCTACGTCTTCACCCGGCACGAGTACGTGGCGCCTGACGGGGCGGACATTACGTTTGTCCGTGGGAACATCAGCGAGTTCATCGCGGACTTCAAAGCCGACGCGCGCGGCAAGAACGTCTGGGTGGTGGGCGGCGGAGACCTTGCTGCCCAGTTCGCCGACGCCGGCCTGCTGGACGAACTCATCCTCTCCGTCATCCCCGTGGTCCTGGGAAGCGGCAAGCAGCTCTTGCCGTTGGCAGGCCCGACGCCGCCACTTGAGCTGACTGCTTCGCGTGCCATGGGCAGGGGCATTGTTGAGCTGCGGTACCTGCTGAAGGGCAGCGGCAGCTGAGCCCGTCGAACCCCGCGGTTGAGACGCCCCATCACATCCCGTGCGTTTTGGGAAGACGCCCCATCACCTCCCGTGCGTTTTGGGAAGACGCCCCATCACCTCCCGCGTTGGAGCTGCGGGAGGTGATGGCGCGTTCGAAAATTTCATGCGGAAGGTGATGGGGCGTCGGACGGTGTCCGTTCCGCGCTTTCAGCCCTTCGAAGGCGCCGCGTTGTCCCGGATCATGTTGGTGATGCGGGCGGTGGACAGCCGGCGGCCCTGCTCATCCGTCATCACGATTTCGTGCGTTGCCAGAGTCCGGCCAAGGTGGATGGCCGTACAGGTTCCGGTCACGGTGCCGCCTGAGATGGAACGGTGGTGGGTGGCGCTGACCTCGATGCCTACTGCATGGCGGCCGGGCCCTGCGTGCATGCCGGCCGAAAATGAGCCAAGCGTTTCCGCCAGCACCACGTGGGCGCCGCCGTGAAGGATGCCGGCCACCTGGGTGTTCCCCTCCACGGGCATGGTGGCCACCGTCCGCTCAGGGCTCATCTCCAGGAAACGGATGCCCATTTTCACCACCAGGGCGCCAATCCCGAATTGGCCAAGCCAGCCGTGCAGGTGCTCCGGGACTCCTGCGGCAGTGAGCTCCCCGGCGAAGGGGCCGGGCGTGAAATTGTCCATCATGGCAACTAGGCTGGCATCTGTGAGTGAAACAACCAAACCGGCCCCTTTCCCGTCCGACGTCCTGCAGGAGGACGCTTCCCCGGGGGGCTCCTCTGCCCTTCAAGACCCTGCAGTTCAGGACGAGGCACAAACCCCGGCCGGCGGATCGGTTTCAGCAACGGCCGCACCCGTGGTTCCCATCACCGGCCAGCCGCGGCTGCTGGTCCTGGATGGACATTCGATGGCCTTCCGCGCCTTTTTTGCACTGCCCGCGGACAAGTTCTCCACGGCGAACGGGCAGCACACCAACGCCATCCACGGCTTCACCTCCATGCTGATCAACCTCATCAAGGAACAGCAGCCCACGCACATCGCCGTCGCCTTTGACGTCTCGGATGAGACCACCCACCGCAAGGCCGAATACAGTGAATACAAGGGCGGCCGCAACGAGACCCCCCGCGAGATGAACAACCAGATCGATCTCATCGCGCAGGTGATGCAGGCCTGGGGCATCAAGACCATCGCAATGCCCGGCTACGAGGCTGACGACATTCTTGCCACCCTTGCCGCCATGGGCGAAAAGGCCGGCTTCGAAGTTCTGCTGGTTTCCGGTGACCGGGACGCGTTCCAGCTGATCACGGACCACGTTTTTGTGCTCTACCCCAAGAAGGGCGTCAGCGACATCCCCAGGATGGACGCCGCGGCCATTGAGGCGAAGTACTTCGTCAGCCCGGACCGGTATTCGGACCTCGCCGCACTGGTGGGGGAGACGGCCGACAACCTGCCGGGCGTGCCCGGCGTGGGTCCCAAGACTGCCGCCAAATGGATCAACCTTTACGGCGGGCTTGAAGGCGTCCTGGAAAACCTGGATTCCATCGGCGGAAAGGTGGGAGACGCGCTGCGCGAGAATGTCGAGTCCGTGAAGCGCAACCGCCGGTTGAACAGGCTCCTCCCGGACCTTGAACTTCCGGTAACCCTGGATGACCTGTACCAGCCCCGCCCTGACCAGGCCGCCCTTGAGGATCTCTTCGACCAGCTCGAATTCAAGGCCATCAGGGGCCGGCTCTTTGCCCTCTATGGCGACGACGACACCCCCGCGCCCGAGCGGGCGAGCATCGAGACCCCCGACTTCACCACACCCGCGGGGGCCGCGGAGCTCGCCGCATTCCTGGCGGCAGGTGCCGGCCAGCGGTCCGCCCTCGCCGTGGACCTGGTTCCCGGGCGGATCGGCGAGGACGCCGCCGGCCTGGCCATCGTCCGGGACGGCGCCGCCGCCTACATCGATCTCAGCAGCCAGGACGCCGAGGCGGAAAACGTCCTGGCCGGCTGGCTCCGCGACCCCGAATCGCCCAAGGTGATGCACGGGTTTAAGGCCGCGCTGAAGGCCCTGTCCTCCCGGGGACTGGAGCTCGAAGGCGTGGTGGATGACACCTCCATCTCCGGCTACCTTATCGAGCCGGACCGGCGCACGTACGAGCTCGCCGAACTCGCCCAGCACCACCTCAACGTGGGCATCCCCGCCGCCACTGCCAAGGCCGGCCAGCTGGAACTGTCCTTCGACGGCGACGACGAAGCCGCCGCGGGGGCGCTGGTGCAGGCCGCCGCCGTCGTGCTTGAACTGAGCCGCTTCTTTGCAGCGGAACTGAAGGAGCGCAGCGCCGAGGAACTGCTCTCCACGCTCGAACTTCCGGTCAGCCGTGTGCTGGCTGACATGGAGCTTGCCGGCATCGGCATCGACATGGCCAGGATGGACGAGCAGCTCGCTGACCTTTCCAGGGTCATTGACAATGCCCAGGAGCAGGCGTTTGCGGCGATTGGCCACGAGGTCAACCTCGGTTCACCCAAACAGCTGCAGACCGTGCTGTTCGAGGAACTCCAGCTGCCCAAGACCAAAAAGATCAAGTCCGGCTACACCACCGATGCCGCCTCCTTGAAAAACCTCCTGGACAAAACGGGTCACGAGTTCCTGGTCCAGCTCATGGCCCACCGTGAAGCATCCAAGCTGCGCCAAATGCTGGAGTCGCTGAAGAAGTCGGTGGCGGAGGACGGCCGGATCCACACCACGTACGCCCAGAACGTTGCGGCGACGGGGCGGATCTCGTCCAACAACCCCAACCTCCAGAACATCCCCATCCGCAGCGAGGAGGGCCGCCGGGTCCGCGGGATCTTCGTGGTCAGCGACGGGTACGAATGCCTGCTCTCCGCGGATTATTCGCAGATCGAAATGCGCATCATGGCCCACCTCTCCGGTGATGCCGGCCTGATCCAGGCGTACAAGGACGGGGAGGACCTGCACCGGTTCGTGGGCTCGAACATCTTCCACGTCCCCACCGGGGAAGTCACCAGCGCCATGCGCTCCAAGGTGAAGGCCATGTCCTACGGCCTCGCCTACGGGCTGACCTCCTTCGGCCTGTCCAAGCAGCTGGAGATCTCGGTGGACGAGGCACGCAGCCTCATGAAGGACTACTTCGACCGGTTCGGCGCGGTCCGCGACTACCTGCGCGGCGTGGTGGACCAGGCCCGCGTGGATGGCTACACGGCAACCATCGAGGGACGCCGGCGGTACCTGCCCGACCTGACCAGCACGGACCGGCAGCTCCGGGAAAACGCCGAACGGATCGCGCTTAACAGCCCCATCCAGGGCTCGGCTGCGGACATCATCAAACGGGCCATGCTCGGCGTCCACGCCGAGCTCCAGTCCCAGGGCCTCAAGTCCCGGATGCTGCTGCAGGTCCATGACGAACTGGTGCTGGAAGTCGCCGCAGGGGAGCGCGCAGCGGTGGAGAAGCTGGTCACCGACCAGATGGGCGCCGCCGCGGACCTCAGCGTTCCGCTGGAGGTCCAGATCGGCGTCGGCCCCAGCTGGTACGACGCCGGGCACTAGGCTTTCGCGGGCACTGGAAGGCGCCGGGTACTGGACGGGGGACTTATTGGCTAGGCTCGGACGGGTGGCTGAACTGAGCGGTAACTATGAGATCCGGCGATTCCCTGCGGTGTCCGAAGGCAAGGACGGCTATGCGGAAGCGGCCGCCTGGGCCCGGGCCGTGGCCTTCGGGTTCCACGAGTCCACCCGGACACCGGAACACGTGGCAAGGTCCATGGCCACCTACGAAATTGACGGCCGGATGTTGACCGGCGCCTACCAGACGGGACAGGTGGCACCGTCCTCGTTGCCGGCCGACGTTCCGGTGGCGACCTTTGCCACCTTCCGGAAGAGCCTCAATATCGGTTTCGGCCGGACCCTTGAAAGCCAGCTGGTCACGGCCGTGACAGTCCGCACTTCGCACCGCCGGCGCGGCCTCCTGCGCCGGCTGATGAGCGAGGACCTGCGCCTGGCCCGGGAGGACGGCGTCGCGATGGCGGCCCTCACCGCCTCCGAAGGAACCATTTACGGCCGTTTCGGGTACGGTGTGGCCAGCTTCGAGCGCAAGGTCGCCGTGGACACCACGGCGCGGTTCAGCCTCCGGCACCAGCCTGCGGGCAGTGTCGAGATCGCAGACCCGAAGGTCCTGCTGCAGGTGGCCCCTGAGGTTTTTGACCGCGTGCACCGGCTCACGCCGGGTTCGATCAGCCGGCAGGAGTGGTACCGGCAGCTGGCATCGGGGTCGCTTGGCCGGGACGGCAAGGAGGACGCGGCCATTAAGGTGGCCCTCCACTATTCAAAAGATGGAACAGTGGACGGTTACGTCTCCTACAAGTTCCTGGGATGGGACACGGAGCCCTACACGGTGGAAGTGGTTGACCTGGTGGCGGCAGGAAACAGCGCGTACCTGGAGCTGTGGCAGTTCCTCGCTGCCATCGATCTCGTGGAGCGCGTCTCCTGGGCTGAGGCGCCGCTTGACGATCCACTGGCATGGGCCCTCACTGACCCCCGCTGCATCGCTTCCTCGGACAGCCGGGATATGCTGTGGCTCCGCATTCTCGACGTCCCCAAGGCGCTGGAGGCCAGGCACTACCCGGCGGACGGCCGGCTGGTCCTCGAAGTCCACGACCCCCTCGGCCTCACTGCAGGAACTTTCGCCCTTGATGTCGACGGCGGCCAGGCCGTCGTCGAACGCCTCCCGGAAGGTGCCAGGGCAGATTTGTCCCTGGACGTTTCGGCCCTGTCCTCGATCTACCTGGGCGCCGTTTGTCCGGTCACCCTGACGGCTGCGGGACGGGTCGGGGAGAACACTCTAGGCTCATCGCTGAAGGCCCGGCACCTGTTCGCCGTCGAAAGATCGACGCACTGCCTCACCCACTTCTGACCGCCGCCGCTGCTGCTTTCCTTGGGTTTCCATGAGCCCCTGACACTTCCCGGGCAGCCGGGTACGCTGAATATGTCGTGAAGCCGACCGCGCACTTCATCCAGGCCGTTGTTTACCCGATGGCTTGATCATTTCGTTTGAGGAGGCAGCGATGCCCGATGAAGCGGATGAAGGTGTTATCGGCACACTGCGCGAACTCGAAGACATTGTCCGGGGAGAGGAACGCGTTTATGTCCGCTACTCCCGGGGGTATGAGGCAGACGCGGGCTCCGGAAGTACCGACACCGAAAGCGGACTGACACTGCCAGGTCTCTCGGTCAACCCGTTAACACCCGAAGAGTGGTGGACGAGGCCGTTGAGGGACTGGCTGGCCCGGCAGATCTGCCAGTACCTGCATCTGGGCAGGAGACAGGACCGGCACGCCTGGATCCTCACCGGGAAGTGCGTGGGCCGGGGACCGGACTGCGAGCCGCTGCTGGCCGACATTCACCCGCTTGGCCGGCTCACGAACGGGCTGCTGGAGGAAGCGGAACGGGTTTACGAGGAACGGTTTAACGCACGGCAGGGCCCGTGACGCGGCCGGCGGACCATGGGCCCTGCCGCCGAACGGCCGCTTTGACCCATGTTGGGCGCAGCGACTAGAATAAACGGGCGTGTGTTACGTGTGCGCAGCTTTGGTTCGCATTTGAACGCCACGCAATCAGGATGACCCGGCAATCCGCCGCGCTCCGCCTCCAGGTCAGTGCCCGGAAGTGGTGGTCACCTGACCGACTAACTATCCACAACGGAGCCCCTACTACATGACCATCACCTCCACCGAGAAGCCCGGTACCCCCGTAGTCGCGATTAACGACATCGGTACCGCTGAGGACTTCCTCGCAGCAGTCGACGCGACCATCAAGTACTTCAACGACGGAGACCTCGTCGAGGGTACCGTCGTCAAGGTCGACCGCGATGAAGTTCTGCTCGACATCGGTTACAAGACCGAAGGTGTCATCCCCTCCCGCGAGCTTTCCATCAAGCACGACGTTGATCCCGGAGACGTTGTCTCCGTTGGCGATCAGGTCGAAGCCCTGGTGCTCACCAAGGAAGACAAAGAAGGCCGCCTGATCCTCTCCAAGAAGCGCGCTCAGTACGAGCGTGCCTGGGGCGACATCGAGAAGGTCAAGGAAGAAGACGGTGTTGTCACCGGTACCGTCATCGAGGTCGTCAAGGGTGGTCTTATCCTCGACATCGGCCTGCGCGGCTTCCTGCCCGCATCCCTCGTCGAGATGCGCCGTGTGCGCGACCTGGCTCCGTACATCGGCCAGCAGATCGAAGCCAAGATCATCGAGCTGGACAAGAACCGCAACAACGTGGTCCTGTCCCGCCGCGCATGGCTCGAGCAGACCCAGTCCGAGGTCCGCTCCACGTTCCTCAACAAGCTGGAAAAGGGCCAGGTCCGTCCCGGCGTCGTTTCCTCCATCGTCAACTTCGGTGCCTTCGTGGACCTGGGCGGCGTAGACGGCCTGGTTCACGTTTCCGAGCTGTCCTGGAAGCACATCGACCACCCGTCCGAGGTTGTTGAAGTTGGCCAGGAAGTCACCGTCGAGGTTCTCGAGGTGGACCTGGACCGCGAGCGCGTCTCCCTGTCGCTCAAGGCTACGCAGGAAGATCCGTGGCAGACCTTCGCCCGCACCCACGCCCTCGGCCAGGTTGTTCCGGGTAAGGTCACCAAGCTCGTTCCGTTCGGTGCGTTTGTCCGCGTCGAAGACGGCATCGAAGGCCTGGTCCACATCTCCGAGCTGGCAGTCCGCCACGTGGAGCTGGCCGAGCAGGTTGTCTCCGTTGGCGACGAGCTGTTCGTCAAGGTCATCGACATCGACCTCGAACGCCGCCGCATCTCGCTGTCCCTCAAGCAGGCCAACGAGGGCGTCGACGCCGACAGCACCGAATTCGATCCGGCTCTGTACGGCATGGCCGCAGAGTACGACGAAGAGGGCAACTACAAGTACCCCGAGGGCTTCGATCCCGAGTCCAACGAGTGGCTTGAAGGCTACGAGAACCAGCGCGCCGCCTGGGAGCAGCAGTACGCTGACGCCCAGACCCGTTGGGAAGCCCACAAGAAGCAGGTTGCCCAGCACGCTGCCGACGACGCTGCAGCTGCAACGTCCGGTGACAGCGATTCCGGCACCACCAGCTACTCCTCGGAGCCGGCTGCTGAGTCCAACGCCGGTGCAGGCACGCTTGCATCCGACGAGGCTCTTGCTGCTCTGCGCGAGAAGCTGACCGGCAACTAATTGCCGCCGGCCCTTTCCGGGCCACCGCAACGGACCCTCTGCCCCCCGGCAGGGGGTCCGTTGTGTTTAACACCCAGGTGAACGGCAGTTCAAGCCTCAAAAAAGGCGCGTTTCGGTGCTTTAGCTGCTAGTTCGTTGCGAGGTCGACGACGGCGTGTACCGTTCCGTCGTCGTCGGGCGTGAGCACGGCGCCGGCGGAGGCAAGAAGCCGCTGTGCACCGACGTTTCCGGCAAGGGTGCGGGCGGTCACCCGGAACATACCGGCTTCGCGCGCCTCGGCCAGGACCAGGCGCAGCGCGGCGCTTCCGATGCCACGGGACCGGAAGCTCCTGCCCAGCCAGAGGCCCGTCTCCGCCACTTCCCGGCCGTTGCCGGCATCGACGCGCTTGAGCCGGATGGACCCCGCGAGAATGCCATCGGCGCGGATTGCCCAGGTTTTCTCACCGGCTTCCCCGTCCAGGCCATCAGAGGCAGCACGGTGATAGCCGAAGAACCAGGCGGTCCGCTCCAGGTTCCAGCCTGGACCGCCCAGCGGGGGAGCCACCTCGTCCGGGGAAGCGTCACGCTTTGCCAGTTCGAGGAGTTGATCCAGCACGGTTTCATCCACGTCCGCCAGGGACACCTCAGGAGGGTGCGACATCCACCCATTCCGTTCCTTCGGGCGCCAGGTGCGCGTTGCCTGCGGTCAGCACCTGCAGGCGTTCCGCGGCGCCGGCGATAGCCGCAGCCTGGTCCGGTACGGCCACGCGGAGGACCGTATGCCGGGCGGCGTAGCTTGTTTCGGCCATGACGAAGCCCGCGGCCCGGAGGTCGTTTTCCAGCCTGCCGGCAGCAGCGTGCGGCACTTCGGCGGCGCAGATGCGCAGCCGGCTCCGGCGCACCATCGGCGCCAGGGCCAGCGCTGAGGATACGGACTCGGAGTACGCGCGGACCAGTCCGCCCGCTCCCAGCAGGACCCCGCCGAAGTAGCGTACGACGACGGCACTGACGTCGCTGAGGTCGGCCACCCCGGGCGCTGTTTCCCTTTTGGCGAGGGCTTCAAGCATGGGGATTCCCGCTGTTCCTGACGGTTCGCCGTCGTCACTGGAGCGCTGGATGTCCCGGTCCGGGCCGATGATGAAGGCTGAACAGTGGTGCCGGGCGTCATGGAATTCGCGGCGGAGGCCGGCTACCAGGTCCCGGGCCTCGTCTTCGGTGCCCGCCCGGCGCAGGACTGTGATGAACCTGGACCGCTTGATCTCGATCTCGTGGCGGAAATCCGGTCCGGGCGCCAGCGTCGTGTAGCTGGCAGTCCGGCTCTCTTGCTGTTGCACGCGCCCAAGTCTAGTTGTGATGGGTTGGCCACGCCGCGAGGGTTCCCTGGGTGGAGCGCAGCGAGGTCAGGGCAGCAGTGGATGGGCCCACGCCGCGAGGGTTCCCTGGGTGGAGCGCAGCGAGCTCAGGGCAGCGGTGGATGGGCCCACGCCGCGAGGGTTCCCTGGGTGGAGCGCAGCGAGGTCAGGGCAGCGGTGGATGGGCCTACGCCGCGAGGGTTCCCTGGGTGGAGCGCAGCGAGGTCAGGGTAGCGGTGGGGATTAGGGTGGTGGAGTGCTGAAAATTGGTCTAACGGGCGGCATCGCCTCTGGAAAGTCAGTGGTTGCCGCGCGGTTGAAGGAGCGCGGAGCAGTGCTGGTGGACGCTGATGCGCTGGCACGGGAAGTAGTGGAACCGGGAACTGAGGGGCTGAAGCGGATCGCCGCGGAGTTCGGGGACGGGGTGCTTGCCCGCGACGGCCGCCTGGACCGGCCGAAGCTGGGCGCTTTGGTGTTCGGAAACCCTGAACGCCTCGCGGTCCTGAACGGGATCGTCCACCCGCTGGTACGTGCCCGCGCCGCCGCCCTGGTGGCGGCAGCACACGATGACGCTGTAGTAGTGCAGGACATTCCACTCCTCGTGGAAACCGGGCAGGGCAGCGACTTCCACCTCGTCGTGGTGGTGGACGCGCCGGAGGACATCAGGCTCCAGCGGATGTTGGAGCACCGGGGCATGACCGAGGACGCCGCACGTTCCCGGATGGCTGCCCAGGCCATGCGGGAGGACCGGCTGGCCGCGGCCGACGTAGTCCTGGACAACTCCGGCACTGTGCAGGACTTGCTGGACCAGGTGGACCGGCTCTGGGATCACCGGCTGCTGCCCTTCACGCGGAACCTTGCGGCAGGAACGCGCGCCGAAAGGAACCGCGGACCCGTGCTGGTACCCGCGGACCCGCTGTGGCCGCAGCAGGCAGAACGGCTGATGAACAGGATTGCCAAGGCACTGCCTGCCGAGCATCGGGACGCACTGCGGCTGGACCACATCGGGTCCACCGCAGTCCCCGGGCTCGACGCCAAGGACATCATCGACCTGCAGCTCACGGTCCCTGACCTTGATGTTGCAGACGCCCTCGCCCCCGCGCTGGCCGCCGCCGGGTTCCCCGTGGTTCCCGGAATCCATTCCGATACCCCCCATCCCGGACATCACGGCCGGGAAGACTGGCAGAAACGCTTCCACGCCAACGCCGACCCGGCGCGGGACGTCAACCTGCACGTCAGGGCCGCGGGTTCCGCCGGCTGGCGCTTTGCCTTGTGCTTCCGCGACTGGCTCCGCGCCGACCCCGCAGCCGCGGCGGAATACCTGGCCTTGAAACGCCGGCTGGCCGCCGTCCACTCCACCGATGGATCCATGGCCGGTTATGCCGATGCCAAGGAGGACTGGTTCACGGCCGCCGCAGCACCCCTGGAACGGTGGGCCGAACGCTCCGGCTGGCAGGCGCCGTCGTCCGTATCCTGACAGGTTGCCGCCCACTCTCCCTGCATGCCGCCCGCCGGACGCTTCCCTGAAGCAGTCCTGCTTGTTCGCCCGTAACGGACTGGCCCTGCTGGTGTCGGTGCCCGGTTGTAGATTAGACCCATGAGTCTTGCGCAGGAGATCAATCGGGTTGTGGCACCGTTCGAGGTGATCAGCGAGTTCAAGCCGGCAGGTGACCAGCCCGCCGCCATCGCGGAACTGACGGAGCGCATCAAAAACGGTGAAAAGGACGTGGTGCTGCTCGGCGCCACCGGTACCGGCAAAAGTGCCACCACAGCCTGGCTGATCGAGCAGGTCCAGCGGCCCACCCTGGTGATGGTGCAGAACAAAACCCTCGCCGCGCAGCTGGCCAACGAATTCCGGGAGCTGCTGCCGAACAACGCGGTGGAGTACTTCGTCTCCTACTACGACTACTACCAGCCGGAAGCCTATGTGCCGCAGACGGACACCTTCATCGAGAAGGACTCGTCGATCAACGAGGAAGTGGAGCGGCTGCGCCACTCCGCCACCAACGCCCTCCTGACGCGCCGCGATGTCATCGTGGTGGCCACCGTGTCCTGCATCTACGGCCTGGGCACACCCGAAGAGTACATCGCCGGCATGGTCACTCTCCGCAAGGGGCAGGAAATGAACCGGGACGCGCTGCTGCGCAAGTTCGTTTCCATGCAGTACACCCGCAACGACATGGACTTCCACCGCGGTACCTTCCGGGTCCGGGGCGATACGGTCGAGATCATCCCCATGTACGAGGAACTGGCCCTGCGGATCGAATTCTTCGGGGACGAAGTGGAGAACATCTACACCCTTCATCCGCTCACCGGCGAGGTCATCCGGGAAGAAACCGAGATGTACGTCTTCCCCGCCTCGCACTACGTGGCCGGACCGGAGCGGATGACCCGCGCCATCAAATCCATCGAGGATGAACTCGCCACCCGGCTCGCCGCACTGGAGGGCCAGAACAAGCTTGTGGAGGCGCAGCGCCTGCGGATGCGCACCACCTACGACCTCGAGATGATGCAGCAGATGGGCTTCTGCAACGGCATCGAGAACTATTCGCGGCACATCGATGGCCGCGGCACCGGCACGGCCCCGCACTGCCTCATCGACTACTTCCCGGACGACTTCCTGCTGGTGGTGGACGAATCCCACGTGACCATTCCGCAGATCGGGGCGATGTACGAAGGGGATATGTCCCGCAAGCGCACCCTGGTGGACCACGGTTTTCGACTTCCGTCCGCCATGGACAACCGGCCGCTGAAGTGGGATGAGTTCCTGGAACGGATCGGGCAGACGGTTTACCTCTCCGCGACCCCCGGCAAGTACGAGCTGGGCAAGGCCGACGGTTTCGTCCAGCAGATCATCCGCCCCACCGGCCTGATCGACCCTGAGGTCGTCGTCAAACCCACCAAGGGCCAGATCGACGACCTCCTGGGCGAAATCAGGACCCGGGTGGAAAAGGACGAGCGCGTTCTGGTCACCACCCTGACCAAGCGCATGGCGGAGGACCTCACGGACTACCTGCTGGGCCACGGCGTCAAGGTGGAGTACCTGCACTCCGACGTGGACACCCTGCGGCGGGTTGAACTGCTCCGTGAACTGCGGATGGGCAGCTTCGACGTTCTGGTGGGCATCAACCTCCTCCGTGAAGGCCTTGACCTGCCGGAAGTCTCCCTCGTCAGCATCCTGGACGCGGACAAGGAAGGCTTCCTGCGCTCCTCCACCTCCCTGATCCAGACCATCGGGCGTGCCGCCCGCAACGTGTCCGGCCAGGTCCACATGTACGCCGACCGAATTACCGATTCCATGGCCCACGCCATCGACGAGACCAACCGGCGCCGCGCCATCCAGGTGGCCTACAACACGGAGAAGGGCATCGACCCGCAGCCCCTGCGGAAGAAGATCGCGGACATCACCGACCAACTGGCCAAGGAAGACGCCGACACCCAGGAACTGCTCAGCAACAACCGCCTGGCCAAGGGCGGCAAGCGGAAGGCGGCAGCCAAGGGCGCCGCTCAAGTGCGTTCGGACGGTCTCGCCGCAGCTCCGGCCGAGGACCTGGTGGGACTCATCGAGCAGCTGACCGAGCAGATGCACGGGGCGGCAGCGGAGCTCCAGTTCGAGGTGGCCGCGCGGATCAGGGACGAAGTCAGCGAGCTGAAGAAGGAACTGCGCCAGATGCAGGCGGCCGGGCACGCCTGACGCACACACACTCGCTGAAGCGGTCCGGCATCCTCCTGGGGTACAGTTAACGTCACGTAGGGGAGTATCCCAAGCGCTACGATCGTCAACACGCAGGGCATGGTTGCCCCGCCGGGCGTAGCGGGCCGCCACATCAGCACCAAGTGCACAGGCAGGCCGGAGAGACTTACACCGCATCTCTGTACCCTGCGAAAGGCTACCCTGTGCTCGAATTGCCGCTGTGGTTCGAGGTCGGCACTTTTGTCGTCCTTGGCCTGATTATCCTCGCCGACCTGCTTATGGTGGTCCGGCGCCCCCACGAACCCTCCATGAAGGAAGCCGGACTGTGGGTGGCGTTCTACGTCACCCTGGCCCTGGTGTTCGCCGGCGCGATGTTTGCTTTCACCGGACCGGAACACGGCGGACAGTTCGTCGCCGGCTGGGTCACCGAATACAGCCTCAGCATCGACAACCTGTTTGTCTTCATCATCATCATGGCCAGGTTCTCCGTGCCACGGAAATACCAGCAGGAAGTGCTGATGGTGGGCATCATCATCGCCCTGATCCTGCGCGGCATCTTCATCCTGCTCGGCGCCATCGTGATCGAACAGTTCAGCTGGGTGTTCTACATCTTCGGCGCCTTCCTGCTGTGGACCGCCTGGAAGCAGGCACAGGATGAAGGCGAAGACGAAGAGGACCGGGAAAACCCGCTCATCGCGAAGATCCGCAAAGTCATTCCGATGTCGGAGAAATACGACGGCGGCAAGCTCCGCACCGTGGTGAACGGCAAGAAGGTCTTCACTCCGATGGTCATCGTGTTCATCACCATCGGCATGACCGACCTGCTGTTCGCCGTCGACTCCATCCCCGCCATCTTCGGACTCACCCAGAGCCCGTTCATTGTGTTCACCGCAAACCTCTTCGCCCTGATGGGTCTGCGCCAGCTGTACTTCCTGCTGGGCGGCCTCATGAACCGCCTGATCTACCTGAAGCACGCACTGTCCGTCATCCTGGCGTTCATCGGCATCAAGCTGGTCCTGCACGCGATGCACGTGAACGAACTGCCGTTCATCAACGGTGGCCGGCACATCGAATGGGCTCCCGAGATTCCCACCTTCGTCTCCCTGGCAGTCATCGTTGGCACCATCCTGGTTGCAGTGGTGGCCAGCCTGGTCAGCTCCAAGGCCAAGGAAGCCCGCATGGATCCCCGGCTCGAGGAAGACGCCCGGAAGACCCACAGCGACGTCGACTAGTACATTTCCGCTTCTGCTGAACACGTAATCCCGGCCGCCCTTCGCGGCCGGGATTACCTGCTTAAAACCCGCCCTGCAGGACGGCTGCGCCGAGGACTATGCTCGGAGCATGGCCGGCACTTTGATGACGGAAACCGGAGTGCGCCAGGTGCAGCGGCGCACCGTGGTGCTGTTGAGTGCAGCCCAGGTGTTTGGCGGCATCGGGACCGGGGCGACGGTTTCCATCGGTTCCATCCTGGCCGTGGAGCTCTCCGGTTCCAGCGCCTGGGCGGGCACGGTGGCCACGGTGATGACCCTCGGCGCCGCACTGGCCGCCCTGCCCCTTGCTTCGCTGGCTGACCGGCGGGGACGCCGCGTTGGCCAGGTGGCGGGACTCTCGGCTGCCGTGGCGGGTGCCCTGCTGATGGTTCTGGCGGTGGTCACCGGCCTGTTTGTCCTGCTCGTCCTGGGCGCGGCCGGCATCGGGCTCGGCACCGCTGCGAGCCTGCAGGCGCGCTTCGCCGCGGTGGACCTTGCCGACGCCGAACACCGCGGCAGGGCACTGTCCGCCGTTGTGTGGGCTGTAACAGTCGGGGCGGTGACCGGCCCCAACCTGATCCAGCCCGGGGCGGTAGTGGGCCAGGCACTTGGCCTCCCGCCGGTCGCGGGTCCCTTTGTGATCTCCGGGGCGGGACTCCTGCTCGCCGTCGTCCTGCTGTTTGTTGGCCTCCGGCCAGACCCGCTGCTGCTGGCGCGGGAACTTGCAGCCGGGCGGGCGGCGGATCAGTCCAGCAGCCAGCCCGTTCATGAACCCGCTGCCCTGCAAGCCCGGGTCCCCGGGTCACTCCTCCGCGGGATGCGGGCCATCCGCGGGTCCCGCGGAGCCCTGTTGGCGCTGGCCGCGGTGGTAGGAGCCCACGGGGTGATGGTGGGCGTCATGTCCATGACGCCGCTGCACCTGCAGGAACTGGTGGCCGGGCCGGTCCACGCCGGCCATGCTGCCAGCGGCGACGTCCTGGTGATCATCGGCTTCACCATTTCCCTGCACATCGCCGGGATGTTCGCGTTGTCACCGGTGATGGGCTGGCTGACAGACAAGGTGGGCAGGACGGAAACCGTCATCATCGGCTTCGCCATTATGATCGCGGCCGTCGCCGTTGCCGGATTCGGCCAGGCGTCCACCGTCGCCGTGGCGGTGGGGCTGGTCCTGCTGGGCATTGGTTGGTCCGCGTCCACCATTTCCGGCTCCACCCTCCTTGCCGAGAGCGTTGCCCAGGAATCCCGTGTGGTGGCCCAGGGTGTTTCGGACATGCTGATGGGCGCTGCCGGCGCACTGGGCGGTGCGACGTCCGGGCTGGTCCTTAGCCAGTCCGGCTACCTGGGGCTGAACATGGCGGGCGCCGTGGTGGGAGTGGCGGTGCTGGCCGCCGCCATAGTGATGCGGGTGGCACAGTCCGGGAAGTCAGCGGCTCCCTAAATTGCCGGAGCGGCCGCAGCTTAGCTCCGGACCCCGCGCGTCATTCCCAGCAGGCGGTTGAAGATCCCTTCGCCGTCGTCGGCGATCCCGTCATGGTGGAAGTCCGGGGTTTCCCAGACCTGCAGCCCGCGGACCGCCGCGGCCGTCTCCAGGGACAGATCGCGGTCCACATAGATGTCGTCCGAGTAGACGGCGGCCGCGACCGGCACGGTGTTGGCGGCAAGGCGCCCCGCATCGTAGAGCGGCTTCCAGTCCGGCTTGGCCGCCAGCAGTCCGGCAACTTCGCGGAGCGGCCGCAGGGCAGGGTCCTGGTCGAAGTACCACGGATACACCATTTCGCCGGTGAGCAGCAGCGGGTCCGCGTCCGGCCGGAACTCCGGGAACTCGCGGAGCACCCGCCATGCGGACCAGTCTGTGGCTTCGCCCTGCCCGTAGATGGACTCATGCATCAGGGCATACAGCGGGTTGGAGCGGCGGGACACGATGCCCTGCACCTGCTCAAGGAACGAGTCCGTTAGCCGGGTGCCCTCGGAAGCGCCCGCGAACGCATCCTCCAGCAGGTAATGGAGGCTGTCCACCCTCGTGTTGCCGCCGAGGAAGGCGCCTGCCATCTGGAAGCGCTCCACGGTGAGGGGGCTGCCGTCGGGCAGGAACTCCGGTGCGGTCCGTAAATGGCGTGCGATCGTGTCAACCGAGCTCCGGTCCTCCGGGTACCAGGTGAAGTATTCGGCATTACGTGCCGCCACCCGCTTGAACGTTGCCCGGTAAACATCGTCCCCCGGGGCGTCGAGCGGTGCGAGGCCGCCGGTGATCAACGCTTCGCGCAGGCCCTCCGGAGCGAAGGAGAGGTAAGTGAGCGCGCAAAAGCCGCCGTAGCTCTGCCCGTAAATGGTCCAGGGCGGCGAACCAAGCGCAGCACGGATCAGTTCGGCGTCGGCCACGATCGAGTCCGCGCGGAAATGCTCCAGATAGGCTGCCTGCTCTGCCGCCGCCCCCCGCAGCGGGAGCGTGTTCCGGTCCAGGGGGGTGGACAGGCCGGTGCCGCGCTGGTCCAACATCAGGATGCGAAAGTCCTTGCCCGCCGCCTTGCTCCAGCCGCCCAGGGAGCCAAACCTGTTGCCGCGGCCGCCCGGGCCGCCCTGCAGGAACAGCAACCAGGGCAGCCTCGCCGCTTCTTCAGGGCTGTGGGCAGCCGAAACGTACTCGCGGGCAAAGAGGGTAATGGTTTCGGAACTGCCGGAGGCGCCGAAATGGTCCAAGGGCACCGTGAAGTAGTGCTCCACGGTCCGCAGGCCGCGGAATTTGTGCCGGGCCCTGATCTCGTGCTGGACAGTCCCGGTTCCGGAGGTCAGGCGGCCGGCGGCCACCCGTGCTTCAGGCATGTGCGTCAGCCATTGGCGGCGGCCGGAACGGCGCTGCCGAACTGCTCCAGCGCCTGGCCGGTGAGCCGGAATGTGGACCAGCCGTCCATGGGCCGGGCGCCGAGGCGCCGGTAGAAGTTGATGGACGACTCGTTCCAGTCCAGGACGCTCCACTCCACCCTTGCGTAGCCGTTTTCGACGGCGATTCCGGCCAGGTGCTGCAGCAAGGCTTTGCCGTGCCCCTCGCCGCGGGCCTCCGGGCTGACGTAGAGGTCTTCCAGGTAGATCCCGTGCACACCTTCCCAGGTGGAGTAGTTGAGGAACCACAATGCGAAGCCGCGCACTTCCCCGTTATCGTTCTCCGCCATCGCGGCGAAGACCCGCGGGTTATCGCCGAAGAGCACCTGCGCCAGCATGTCCGGGGTGTTGCGGACGGCGTCCGGTTCCTTTTCGTAGTGCGCCAGTTCGTGGATCATACGAAGGATCGCGGGGACGTCGTGCGGGGTTGCAGGGCGGATTACACTCATTGTTCGAGCTTACCGCCGCCGGCGGGCCTGCGCAGGCAGCAGCGCGCAGGCCAACGCTACAGGCGAACGCTGCAGGCCAGAGCCGGCGGTCAGAGCCGATTAACGTCCGTGACCCGGAGTACGGCCGTCCCGGATTCGTTGGACGCGTCCAGGTCCACCTCCGCGGAAATACCCCAGTCGTGGTTCCCGGCGGGGTCGTCAAAGATCTGCCGGACCTTCCACACCCCGGGTTCCTCCGCGATCATGAGCAGCCCCGGCCCGCGGGCATCCGGGCCGGTGCCGATGTCGTTGTGCTCGTCAAAGTAGTCGTCGAGGGCGTCCTCCCAGCGGCCGGCGTCCCAGCCGGCGGCGCTGTCCAGTTCACCCAGGGCCTCCGCGTCCTCGTCCGCGAACAGCTCCACGCGGCGGAACATCTCGTTGCGCACCATCACGCGGAAGGCGCGGATATTGGACGTGAGTGACGGCGGGGGAGGCGGCGGCGCGTCGTGTGGGGTTGGTGCCGCGCCGGAGGTTAGTTCCTCCCACTCGTCCAGCAGGCTGGAGTCAACCTGGCGGACCAGCTCGCCGAGCCAGGCATTGAGGTCTTCCAGGTCATCGCGCAGCATGTCCTGCGGGACCGTCTGCCGCAGGGCCTTGAAGGCGTCCGCGAGGTACCGCAGCACAATGCCCTCCGAGCGGGCCAGCCCGTAGAACTGCACGAACTCGCCGAAATTCATGGCCCGTTCGTACATGTCCCGCACCACGGATTTAGGCGCCAGTTCGAAGTCACCCACCCAGGGGGCCGCCTTGCGGTACACCTCAAACGCTTCGCCCAGGATGTCAGCCAGCGGCTGCGGGTACGTCACCTCTTCCAGCATGGCCATCCGCTGGTCGTACTCGATGCCGTCGGCCTTCATGGCCGCGATGGCCTCGCCGCGGGCCTTCTTTTGCTGTGCGGAGAGGATCTGGCGCGGCTTTTCGAGCGTTGCCTCGATCACGGAGACCACGTCCAGGGCGTACGACGGCGACTCCGGATCAAGGAGCTCCAGTGCGGCGAGTGCGAAGGGGGAGAGCGGCTGGTTCAGGGCGAAGTTGGGCTGAAGGTGGACAGTGAGGCGGACGGTCCGGCCGTCCGGTCCCTGCTGCTCGGGAGGGATCCGCTCCACCACTTCGGCGGCCAGCAGTTCACGGTAGATTCCCAGCGCCTTCTTCATGAGCTGGAGCTGGGAAGAACGGGTTTCGTGGTTCTCCGTCAGCAGCCGGCGGGCGGCGGCAAAGGGGTCGCCCGGACGTTCCATCAGGTTCATCAGCATGGCGTGCGTCACCGTAAAGCTTGAACTCAGCGGGTCCGGCACCGATTCCACCAGCCGTTTGAATGTTGGCTCGCCCCAGGAGACAAAACCCTCGGGCGGCTTCTTTTTGACCACCTGGCGCAGCTTCTTCTGGTCGTCACCGAACTTGGCAACGGCCTTGGCCATCGCCTTGACGTTTTCCGTCACGTGCTCGGGGGCCTGCACCACCACGGTGCCGGCGGTATCGTAGCCGGCCCGCCCGGCACGACCGGCAATCTGGTGGAACTCACGTGAGTTCAGCTGCCTGGTGCGTACGCCGTCGTACTTGCTCAAGGCGGTCAGGAGCACCGTGCGGATCGGCACATTGATGCCCACCCCCAACGTGTCCGTGCCGCAGATGACTTTGAGCAGTCCGGCCTGGGCCAGCTGTTCCACGAGGCGGCGGTACTTCGGCAGCATCCCGGCGTGGTGCACCCCAATGCCGTGCCGCACCAGCCGGTTGAGGGTCTTGCCGAAGCCGGCGGCGAACCGGAAGTTGGCGATCAGGTCCGCGATCTTGTCCTTCTCCTCGCGGGTGCACACGTTGATGCTCATCAGCGTCTGCGCGCGGTCGATCGCCTCGATCTGGCTGAAGTGCACCACGTAAACGGGCACCTGCCTGGTGGACAGCAGCTCCTCCAGCGTCTCGTGGACGGGAGTCTCGTGGTAGTAGTAATGCAGCGGGATGGGCCGTTCGGCTGAGCTCACCGTGGTGGTGGGCCGCCCGGTCAGGTCCGTCAGGCCCTTTTCGAACCTGCTCACGTCACCCAGCGTGGCCGACATCAGGAGGAACTGTGCCTGGGGGAGCTCCAGCAGGGGTACCTGCCAGGCCCAACCGCGCTGCGGGTCCGAATAGAAGTGGAACTCGTCCATGATCACGGAACCGAGGTCCGCGGCTGCCCCTTCCCGGAGGGCTGTGTTGGCCAGGATTTCGGCCGTGCAGCAGATGATGGGGGCGTCCTGGTTCACGCCGGAATCGCCGGTGATCATCCCCACGTTTTCGGCCCCGAAAATCTCGCAGAGCGCAAAGAACTTTTCCGAGACCAGCGCCTTAATAGGGGCGGTGTAGTAACTGCGCCGGCCCTGGGCCATCGCCTGGAAGTGCGCGGCGATGGCCACCAGCGACTTTCCGGAGCCTGTGGGGGTGGCGAGGATTACGTTGGCGCCGGTTGCCAGCTCCATGATCGCCTCGTCCTGCGCGGGGTACAGGTCCAGGCCGCGGCTCTCCGTCCATTCGAGGAATCGCGAGTAAAGGGCGTCGGGATCGACGGCGGACGCGGGCAGGTCCCGGGCGGAGATATCGGGCAGCTGGTCAACGAGTTTCATTGTTTTCCAGCTTAGTGCCCGGACGCGCCCGGTATCTCGCGGGCCGCGGGTTAGGCTTCGACGGTACCTGCGGCACCAGACAGTGGAGACAAGCATGAAATGGGATCCGGCAAAGTACGTGCAGTTCGGCGATTACCGGGACCGCCCGTTCTTCGACCTCACGGGCAGGGTCCACGCTGACCGGCCGGTGCAGGTGGTGGACCTGGGGTGCGGTCCGGGAAACCTCACCGCCACCCTGGTCGAGCGCTGGCCGGGGGCCGACGTCGTCGGCGTTGATTCCTCGGCCGAGATGCTCGGCAAGGCGGCGGCTGTGGCGGAGGGAACACCATCCCTGCGTTTCGAATTGATGGATATCGCCGACTGGATGCCGTCCGCCGAGGCGGATGTGGTGGTGAGCAACGCGGCACTGCAGTGGGTGCCCGGCCACCAGGACATGATGCGGAAGTGGCTGGCGGTGCTTCGGCCGGGCGCCTGGTTTGCCATGCAGGTTCCCGGAAACTTCGATGCCCCCTCCCACGCGCTGATGCGGGGGCTGGCCCAATCATCCCGCTGGGAGCCGAAGCTGCGCGGAGTGCTGCGGGGCGGGGAGTCGGTGGGCGAGCCCGCGGAGTACCTGCGGATCCTGCTCGACGCCGGATTCACGGCCGATGCGTGGGAGACCACTTACCAGCAGGTGCTGCCCGGCCCGGACCCGGTGCTGGAGTGGGTGCGGGGCACGGCGCTTCGCCCCGTCCTGGCAGTCCTGTCACCGGAAGACGGCAGAAAATTTGAAGTTGAATATGCCGCAGCGCTGCGCGAGGCCTACCCACCGACCGCCCACGGCACGGTATTCCCTTTCCGCAGAATCTTCACTGTGGGACGCAAGGGATAGCAGGGCACAACTCCATTCGTTGGACGTTCTCTACAAGTAAGTCATGTCGCATGACAGCAGATGAAAGTGATGTGCCTTACAATGGCGGAATTGGCCGGTGGGGGTCCGGCCGCCAGCTGCCCCAGCCGGCGTCCCCAACCGCAGTGGAGGTATGGTGCTGATCGCTTTGATGAGGCGGCTGCTGGAGGGCCAGAAAGCCCGGATTGCCGCCGTCGTTCTGCTGCAACTGGTCCAGGCCGCTGCCAACCTCCTGCTGCCCACCGTTAATGCCGCAATTGTCGACGACGGCATCGTGGCAGGCAACACTGCCGTCATCTCGCGCCTGGGCGTGGTGATGGCGCTGATCGCCGTCCTGCAGGCCGCGGCCGCCATAGCAGCGGGCTACCTTGCTGCCGTGGTCGCCATGAAGATCGGCCAACAGCTCCGCGGTGAAATTTTTGCCAGGATCCAGTCGCTGTCTTCGCAGGATGTTGCCGTCTTCGGAACCCAGAGCCTGACCACGCGGGCCACCAACGATACCCAGCAGATCCAGGCCTTCGCTGTGCTGGTGTTCACCATGCTGGTGGCGGGTCCGGCCATGGGGGTAGGCGGGGTGGTCCTGGCCCTGCAGCAGGACCTGGCATTGTCGTCGGTGGTGATCGTTATTGTGCCCCTGCTCCTGCTGATCATGTACCTCATTGTCCGGCGGTTGATTCCGCTTTACCGCGAAGGCCAGGAACTGCTGGACCGGGCGGGTGGCATCCTCAGGGAGCAAATCATCGGCGCCACTGTGATCCGTTCCTTTGTGCGCCAAAACCATGAAGTCCGCCGCTTCGCCCGGGTCAACAGCAGCCTCACCGCCAACAACCTCCAGTCCGCGCTCCTGGTGGCCGGCATGCTCCCGCTGGTCATGCTCGTGGTGAACATCTCCTCGGTGGCGGTGGTGTGGTTCGGCGGGCACCGGATCCAGAGCGGCCTGATGAACATCGGTGCACTGACGGCCTTCATTGCCTACATCCTGCAGATCCTGCTGGCGATCATGATGTCCATGTACGTCCTCATGACGGCGCCCCGTGCAACGGTCAGCGCGGAGCGGATCGGGGCCGTCCTGGATACTGAGCCATCCGTGCGCCAGCCGCGGAACCCCCAGTCCCTGTTCCTGGAGCCTCTTCCCCCGGCTGCGGATGCGCTGCAGCCCGTCCCGCTGCAGGATGCCGCCGCCGGGGACGCCCGGCGGCCGCAGCGGGCCCTGCCGGCGGTGCTCGAGTTTAGCGGGGTCTCCTTCTCCTATGCCGGAGCGGAGGCGCCGGTCTTCGCCGGCGTCAGCTTTACCGCACGTCCGGGCACCATGACAGCCATCGTCGGCTCGACCGGCAGCGGAAAATCGACCCTCCTCAACCTGATTCCGCGCTTCCTGGATTCCACGGCCGGGCATATCAGCCTCGGCGGGGTGGACATTAAGGACGTGTCCCTGGATAGCCTCCGGGCATCCATGGCGATTGTTCCGCAGCGGTCGCACCTCTTCACCGGGACCATCGGGGACAACCTCCGGATGGCAAAACCTGACGCAACCGACGGAGAAATTTGGGAGGCCCTTGAAACCGCCCAGACCATGCGCTTCATGCGGGACCTGCCGCTGGGGCTCGCTACGCCGCTGGGCCAGGGCGGCACCAACCTTTCCGGCGGCCAGAGGCAGCGGCTGTGTATTGCCCGGGCGCTGCTGCGCAAGGCTCCGCTGTACCTCTTTGACGACAGTTTTTCGGCGCTGGACTACGACACCGATACCAGGCTGAGGCAGGCTCTCCAGTCAACACTGGCGGCGGCCACGGTCATTGTGGTGGCGGAACGGATCTCCGCAGTTGTTGGCGCCGCGCTGATCCTGGTGCTTGACGGCGGGCGGCTGGTAGCCCAGGGAACCCACCAGGAGTTGCTGGAGACATCCCCCACCTACCGGGAAATAGCGGAATCGCAGCTGGCCCTGGACGGCCGCGGGTGACCGCGGCGCCAGCCGCCGGGACGGCGGAAAGGTTCTGGCCCACCGCCCGCCGGCTACTTGGTTTGCTCCGGCCTTTCCGGCGGCACATGCTTGGGGCAGTTGCGGCCACCTGCGCGTTCGCCGTGCTTAACGTCGCCGCACCAAAGTATCTGGGTGACGCCACGGACGTTGTGGTGGAGGGCGTCGTCCGCCAGGACCTGGACCAGGAGCGGCTCGGGGTCATCCTGGCGGCGGTAGCACTGGCTTACGTGGGGGCTTCCCTTTTCAACTGGATCCAGGGGGCACTCGCTGCCCACTCCGTACAGGGCTTAATGTACGGACTCCGGGGGTCCGTGGAGGAAAAACTGCACCGGCTGCCCGTCACATACTTCCGGGAGCGGTCCAGGGGCGACGTCCTGAGCCGTGCCACGAACGACATCGACAACATCACCCAGGCCTTGAACCAGCTCCTGACGCAACTCATCATGTCCGTGCTGATGCTGTGCGGCTCGCTGGCCATGATGTTGTGGATCTCGCCCGTGCTGGCTGCCATCGCGATTGCCACGGTCCCGTTGTCCACCTTGATCACCGTGCAGGTGGCCCGGAAATCCCAGGCGCACTTCGACAGGCAGTGGACCGAAACAGGTGAATTGAACGCGCACGTGGAGGAGTTCGTCACCGGCCATGAGGTCATCAAGGCCTTCGGGCGGCAGGCGCCCGCGGCGGACGTCTTTGCCCGGAGCAACGAGCGCCTGGCGCGCGCGGCCACCAAAGCGCAGTACTCGGCAGGCGTCGTGCAGCCGCTGATGGTCCTGATGTCCAACCTCAGCTACATCGCCGTGGCGGTGGTGGGTGCCCTCCAGGTCATCGCCGGCGCCATGACCATCGGCGGCATCCAGGCTTTTATCCAGTTCAGCAGGCTTTTTACCCAGCCCGTGGGCCAGATCGGCGGAATGCTCAACCTCATGCAGTCCTGCGCGGCGTCGGCGGCCCGCGTCTTCGCCCTGCTCGATACTGAGGAGGAGCCACCCGATGAACCGCCAGCGGACGCTGTTGTCCAGGGGCGGGGCCGCATTGAATTCCATGATGTGACGTTCGGTTATAAGGATGCCGCCCCGGCGGTGCGCAACCTCTCCTTTACGGTGGAACCGGGCGAGACGGTGGCGATCGTGGGGCACACGGGGGCCGGCAAGAGCACTGTCATCAACCTTCTCCTGCGCTTTTGCGAGCCGCATTCCGGGCGGATCACTATCGACGGAGCCGATGTTGCGGCCTTTCGCCGGGACCTCCTGCGGGCGCAGTTCGGTGTAGTGCTGCAGGACGCCTGGCTCTTCGGAGGTACTATCCGCGAAAACATCGCCTATGGAAGCCCGGGAGCGTCCGAGGCGGACATCCTGGCGGCGGCCCAGGCGAGCTACGTGGACCGCTTTGTAAGGTCGCTGCCGCATGGTTATGACACAGTGCTGGAAAACGGTGGTGACGGGCTGAGCCAGGGCCAGCGGCAGCTGATCACCATTGCCCGGGCGCAGTTGGCGGCCCGCGCCGTCCAGATCCTCGATGAGGCAACAAGTTCAGTGGATTCAAGAACGGAGCTGCTGATCCGTCACGCCATGCAGCGGTTGCGCCGCGGCCGGACCAGCTTTGTTATTGCGCACCGTTTGTCCACGGTGCGCGACGCTGATCTAATTCTGGTCATGGACCACGGACGCATTGTCGAGCAGGGCACCCACCAGGACCTCCTCGATGCCAACAGCTATTACACGCGCCTCTACAACGCCCAGTTCTCCCTGCAGGCGGGGCGCAGCGGCGTGCTCGAGGCCGGCATTTGAAAACGGCGGCCGACTTCCCGGGGGCCTGGAAGCCCAATACAGCCAGTTCGGTGCCGCTGTTCGAGCAGCTGCGGCTCCAGGTGATCCATCTGGCCGACGGCGGAAAGCTTCCGCCGGGAACCCGGCTGCCGGCCGTGCGCTCCCTTGCGGAACGGCTGGACGTCGCACCCCATACCGTAGCCAGGGCCTACAAGGAACTGGAGGCTGCCGGCGTCGTGGCCACCCGGGGACGGAACGGCACCGTCGTCTGCGCCCGCGACGAACGCCTGGGCGGGCTGTCCACCGCGGCCGCAGAGTATGCGGCGGCAGCCAAGGCACAGGGCGCATCGTTCGCCGAGGCTGTGCAGCTGCTGGCCGCAGCTTACGACGGCTCCTGAGAGCCCCCGCGTGGGTGTTCGAAGAAATTTTCGATTAGCATTAGTGGGTGCCTAAAGCCGTAGCTGAAGAATCTGCCCTCCAATCCGTTGTCGTTTCGCCCGCCCGATCCGCCACACCAAAGCGCCCGGACCTGTCCCGCCTTGTGGTCAAGGGCGCACGGGAGCACAACCTGCGCAACGTGGACCTGGACCTGCCTCGGGACGCAATGATCGTCTTCACAGGGTTGTCCGGCTCCGGCAAATCATCCCTCGCCTTCGACACCATTTTCGCCGAGGGCCAGCGCCGCTACGTCGAGTCGCTCTCCGCGTACGCCCGCCAGTTCCTGGGCCAGGTGGACAAGCCCGACGTCGACTTCATCGAGGGGCTCTCCCCGGCCGTCTCCATCGACCAGAAGTCCACCAGCAAGAACCCCCGCTCCACTGTGGGAACCATCACCGAGATCTACGACTACATGCGCCTGCTCTGGGCGCGCGTGGGCCGGCCGCACTGCCCTGTCTGCGGGGAGCCGGTAGCCAAGCAAACGCCGCAGCAGATCGTGGACCAGTTGCTGGAGCTGGACGAGGGAACCCGTTTCCAGGTCCTCGCCCCCGTGGTGCGCGGCCGGAAGGGGGAGTTTGTCGATCTCTTCAAGGAACTCACGGCCAAGGGCTACTCCCGCGCCCGGGTGGACGGAGACCTCGTCCAGCTCAACGACCCGCCCAAGCTGGGCAAGCAGTTCAAGCACACCATCGAGGTGGTGGTGGACCGCCTGGTGGTCAAGGAAGGCATCAGCCAGCGCCTCACCGACTCCATCGAAACCGCCCTTGGCCTTGCCGAGGGCAGGGTCCTCGCCGAATTCGTGGACCTGGAGGCCGATGACCCGCACCGGCTCCGCGCCTTCTCCGAGAACCTGGCCTGCCCCAACGAACACCCGCTGGCCATCGACGAAATCGAGCCCCGGTCCTTCTCCTTCAACAACCCCTTTGGCGCGTGCGCGGCCTGCAGCGGCATCGGCACCAAGCTGGAGGTGGACGAGGAACTCATCGTCCCCAATCCCGAGCTTTCGCTGTCCGAGGGCGCCATCGCCCCCTGGTCCCTGGGTACTGCCACCACGGAGTACTGGAACAGGCTCCTGGAGGGCCTCGCGAAAGAACTCGGGTTCTCCATGGATACGCCATGGGAGAAGCTGGGCAGCGATGTCCGCCAGACGGTCCTGCACGGCAAGGACCACAAGGTGGTGGTGCAGTACCGGAACCGGTTCGGCCGGGAACGGAAATACAGCACCGGCTTTGAAGGTGCCATCCAGTACGTCCACCGGAAGCACGGCGAGACGGACTCCGAATGGGCCCGCGACCGCTACGAAGAGTACATGCGGCAGATTCCGTGCCCCGCCTGCAACGGCGCCCGCCTCAATCCTGCCTCCCTGTCCGTGCTCATCAACGGAAAGTCGATTGCCGACGTCGCCGCCCTTCCCATGCGTGACTGCGCTGATTTCCTGAACAACCTCGTGCTGACCGGCCGCGAAGCCCAGATCGCACATCAGGTCCTGAAGGAGATCCAGGCACGGCTGACCTTCCTGCTGGACGTCGGGCTGGAATACCTGAACCTCGAACGGCCGTCAGCCACCCTGTCCGGCGGCGAGGCCCAGCGCATCCGCCTGGCCACGCAGATCGGTTCCGGCCTGGTGGGCGTCCTGTACGTGCTGGACGAACCGTCCATCGGGCTGCACCAGCGGGACAACCGCCGCCTCATCGACACCCTGACCAGGCTCCGCGACATGGGCAACACCCTCATTGTGGTGGAGCACGACGAAGACACCATCCACGTGGCCGACTGGGTGGTGGACATTGGACCGGGCGCCGGCGAACACGGCGGCCAGGTGGTCCACTCCGGCTCGTACAAGGACCTGCTGGAGAACACCGCCTCGCTGACGGGGGACTACCTGTCCGGGCGCAGGAAGATCGAGATCCCCAAGAAGCGCCGGAAGTACGACAAAAAGCGTGAACTGAAGGTGGTGGGCGCCCGGGAGAACAACCTCCTGAACGTCGACGCCGCGTTCCCGCTGGGCCTCTTCACCGCCGTGACCGGCGTCAGCGGTTCCGGCAAATCCACGCTGGTCAACGAAATCCTGTACAAGGTGCTGGCCAACAAGCTCAACGGCGCCAAGCAGGTGGCCGGCCGGCATAAAACGGTCCAGGGCCTGGAACACCTGGACAAGGTGGTGCACGTTGACCAGAGCCCCATCGGCCGGACGCCACGCTCCAACCCGGCCACCTACACCGGCGTCTTTGACAACATCCGCAAGCTCTTCGCGGAGACCACCGAAGCTAAGGTCCGCGGCTACATGCCCGGACGCTTCTCCTTCAACGTCAAGGGCGGGCGGTGCGAGGCATGCTCCGGTGACGGAACGCTGAAGATCGAGATGAACTTCCTGCCGGACGTTTACGTGCCCTGTGAGGTTTGCCATGGCGCGCGCTACAACCGCGAAACGCTGGAAGTCCATTACAAGGGCAAAACAATTGCGGATGTGCTGAACATGCCCATCGAGGAAGGCGCAGAGTTCTTCGCGGCGTTCTCCCCAATCGCGCGTCACCTGAACACGCTGGTTGACGTGGGCCTGGGGTATGTCCGGCTCGGCCAGCCTGCCACTACGCTGTCCGGCGGCGAGGCCCAGCGCGTCAAGCTGGCAGCCGAACTGCAGAAGCGGTCAAACGGCCGTAGCGTCTATGTCCTGGATGAGCCCACCACGGGCCTGCACTTCGAGGACATCCGCAAGCTGCTGATGGTGCTGCAGGGCCTGGTGGACAAGGGCAACACGGTGATCACGATCGAACACAACCTGGACGTCATCAAGAGTGCTGACTGGATTGTGGATCTTGGTCCGGACGGCGGTTCGGGGGGCGGCCAGGTTGTCGCTGCCGGCACGCCCGAGCAGATCGCCAAGTCCACTGACAGCCACACGGCAGCTTTCCTCGCCGAGATACTGCCGTAGACCGCTCCGCCCTCCGGGAAATATTCCGTGGCGGGAATGCGAGTTTCAGGCATCAGTGCTGTCATGAGAAACTAACCCGGTGACTCAAACAACAGTGCCCGTGATCTTTGACCTGGACGGCACTCTTGTCGACCCGGCCGGTGGGATAACAGATGGAATTGCTGCCGCCCTGCAGGGGCTGGGGCTTCCGGTTCCCGGCCAGGACCTGCTCGAAGCAATGATCGGCCCGAAGCTGAGCGATTCCCTGCTGAACGTGGCCCGGGTTCCGGCCGAACTCCTGGACGACGTTATCCGCCGCTACCGGGAGTACTACGTGGCCACGGGGATCGGCCAGAGCCGCCTTTATCCGGGCGTCCTCGAAGTCCTGGAGCAATTCGCCGCGGCAGGACGGCCGATTTCCGTGGCCACTCAGAAACCCCAGGGGTTGGCCCGCACGGTCCTGGGCTACCACGGGATCGACGGGATGTTCGAGGGGATCCACGGTTCGGCAGATGACGAGTCCGCCGTGGAAGGTGTTCCGCTCGGAAAGACGGAGATCATCGCTGCCGCCCTCAAGGACCTGGGCACGCAACACGCCTTGATGGTAGGAGACCGCGCGCAGGACGTCGCCGGTGCCCTTGCCAACGGCCTGGACTGCATTGGAGTCGCCTGGGGATTTGCCCCCAACGGGGAACTGGAGTCCGCCGGCGCCGTTGCCGTAGTGGAGACCGCCAGCGAGCTGGTGACCACCATCGATCGCCTTGAAGCCGTTCACGCGGCCGCGATGAGCGGGGTGACCAACGATGGCACTGTTTGACGCTGTCCGCTGGACCACGCGGACCCTGATCTCCGGCACCTGCCGGCCCACCGTCGTCGGCTTGGAAAATGTTCCCGCCGACGGCCCCTTCATTGTGGCCCCCAACCACCTCTCGTTTTTTGACAGTGTCATTGTCCAGGCACTGATGCCCCGCCCGGTCGCGTTCTTTGCGAAGGCCGAGTACTTCACCACCGGCGGCGCCAAGGGCAAGGTCATGAAAGCGTTCTTCGAATCCGTGGGCTCCATACCCGTGGAACGCGGGGAGCAGGCCGCCAGCGTGCAGGCGCTCAAAACGCTCATGGACATCCTGGAGTCCGGCAAGGGGATCGGCATCTATCCCGAAGGCACCCGGTCCAGGGACGGCATCCTCTACCGCGGACGCACCGGCGTGGGCTGGCTGGCGCTGACCACTGGCGCCCCTGTGATCCCGGTGGGCCTCATCGGGACCGAAAACCTGCAGCGCGCCGGTGAAAGCGGTGTCCGGCCGCAGCACTTCATCATGAAGGTGGGGGAGCCCCTGTACTTCGACAAGACGGGCCCGGACCATTCGCTGCCGGCCCGCCGGGAAGTGACGGACCGCGTGATGGACGCGATCGCCGAACTCAGCGGCCAGGAACGCTCCTCCAGCTACAACCAGAGCAAAACCATCGAGTAGCGGGACCGGAGGAACTGCTGCCTCCTCTTGCCCCGTACGGCCCCGCCTGCGCAGGCCGGCAGATCATCCCACGCTGCTGGCCACTGCACCCCGCGTGCCTCAGTAGAATGGATAGGTGGCAAATCCAGCAAGTTACCGGCCCCAAACGGGCGAGATTCCCACCAATCCGGGGGTGTACCGGTTCCGCGACCCCAACGGCAGGGTTATCTATGTGGGCAAGGCGAAGAGCCTCCGCTCCCGGCTGAACTCGTACTTCGCCAACCCGGCCGGGCTCCTGCCCAAGACGTATGCCATGGTCCATGCCGCCAGCAGCGTGGAATGGACAGTGGTGGGCAGCGAGCTGGAGTCGCTGCAGCTGGAATACACGTGGATCAAGGAATTCAAACCGCGGTTCAACGTCGTCTTCCGTGACGACAAGACGTACCCCTACCTCGCCGTGACCATGGGCGAAAAGTATCCGCGGGTGCAGGTGATGCGCGGAGACAAGCGTAAGGGCACCCGCTATTTCGGCCCGTACACCGCCGGAGCCATCCGGGAAACCATGGATACCCTCCTGCGCGTCTTCCCGGTCCGCAGCTGCAGTGCCGGCGTGTTCAAGCGCGCCGAGGCCAGCGGCAGGCCCTGCCTGCTCGGCTACATCGATAAGTGCTCCGCCCCCTGCGTGGGCCGGATCTCCGCGGACGACCACCGGGACCTGGCGGAGGATTTCTGCGCCTTTATGGGCGGCGAAGCCAAACGCTTCATCAGCAAGCTGGAAAAGCAGATGGCGGAAGCGGTGTCCGAGCTGAACTACGAGCGGGCCGCCCGCCTGCGCGATGACATCACCGCGCTCCGGAAGGTCTTTGAACGGAACGCGGTGGTGCTCGCGGAAGACACCGACGCTGACGTCTTTTCCCTCCACGAGGACGAACTGGAAGCCGCCGTCCAGGTATTCCATGTCCGTGGCGGCCGGATCCGCGGCCAGCGCGGCTGGGTGGTGGAGAAGGTGGAGGATTCCACCACGCCGGACCTGGTGGAGCACCTCCTGCAGCAGGTGTACGGGGACGAAGGGCAAAGCCATGGCAGGCTGCCCCGCGAAGTCCTGGTTCCCGTTGCGCCCAGCAACCAGGCGGAGCTCACGGAATGGCTCGGCGGCATGCGCGGCGCGAAGGTGGACATCCGCGTGCCTCAGCGCGGGGACAAAGCCGCGCTGATGTCCACGGTCCGCGAAAACGCCGAACATGCCCTCAAGCTCCACAAGACGCGGCGCGCCGGCGACATCACCGTCAGGTCCCAGGCGCTGCAGGAACTCCAGGAGGCGCTGGACCTGCCCGTACCACTGCTGCGGATCGAATGCTTTGACGTCTCGCACGTTCAGGGCACCAACGTGGTGGCGTCCATGGTGGTGGTGGAGGACGGGCTGCCGAAGAAATCCGACTACCGGAAATTCTCCATCACCGGGGCCGCGGCCTCCGATGACACCGCTGCCATGCACGATGTCCTGACCCGGCGGTTCCGGCACTACCTGAAGGACAAGTCGGCGCAGGTGGACGAATCCGTCCTGAACACGAGTGAGCTTGACGCCGCAGGCGCTGGCCAGGCCGAACCCGGCTACCCAGACCCCATCCCGGCAGAAACCACCTCCGCAGACCACAGCAAGGCAGAAACCAGATTCGACAGCGCCCTGCTGGACACCACCACGCCCGCTCCCCGGGCCAAGTTCGCCTACCCGCCCAACCTGGTGGTGGTGGACGGCGGCAAGCCCCAGGTTAACGCAGCGGCCCGCGCCCTCGCCGACCTCGGCATCGACGACGTATACGTGGTGGGCCTCGCCAAGCGGCTGGAGGAAGTCTGGCTGCCGGACAGCGACTTCCCGGTGATCCTGCCGCGGACATCCCAGGGCCTGTACCTGCTGCAGCGCATCCGGGATGAGGCCCACCGGTTCGCGATCTCGTTCCACCGGCAAAAGCGGGGCAAGGCCATGACCGTCTCCGCCCTTGACGGGGTACCGGGTCTCGGCGCCTCCAAGCGGAAGGCCCTCCTGGCGCACTTCGGATCCGTGAAGGGAGTCAAGTCGGCCTCCGCGGAAGAACTTTCCGAAGCGAAGGGGATCGGACCTGCCCTCGCGGGCGCCATCGTGAACCATTTCTCGGCCGCCGGACCGGAGGCAGCCACCGTACCTGCCATCAACATGACCACCGGTGAAGTCATCGAATCCTAGTGACACCGCTGAAACTTAGCGGAGTTCGAAGATTCTTAGCTAGGGTTGGGGAGGGGTGCGGGCCAACGCGGGCCACCCCACCAGGCAACTGACGAAACGGGGCGGACTTAATGGCAGACACAACGGCGGAATCCGGAGCAGGGGAGGACGGGATGCAACCCGTCAAGCCGCTCGAAGCGGAACTGCTGGTGGTCACCGGGATGTCCGGAGCGGGGCGGAGCACGGCGGCGGACGCGCTGGAGGACCACGGCTGGTACGTCGTGGAAAACCTGCCGCCGCAGATGCTGGGCACCCTCGCCGAACTCGTCTCGCACGCACCGCAGTCCATCCCGCGGCTGGCCGTGGTCATCGACGTCCGCAGCAAGGGCCTCTTTGCGGACATCCGCGCGGCCCTTGGAGCGCTGGCCGCCAGCGGCGTCACCTTCCGGGTCCTTTTCCTCGACGCCAGCGACAACGTGCTGGTCCGGAGGTTCGAACAGGGACGCCGGCCGCATCCCCTGCAGGCCGGCGGCCGCATCCTCGACGGCATTGCCGCCGAACGGGAGCTGCTGCAGGAACTGCGCGACAGCTCCGACGTCGTCCTGGACACCTCGGGCTACAACGTCCACGGCCTCGCCACCGCGATCACCGAGCTCTTCAGTGAAACAGGGCCGGTGGCCCTGCGGCTGAACGTCATGAGTTTCGGCTTCAAGTACGGCCTGCCCGTGGACGCAAACTACGTGGCAGACGTCCGGTTCATCCCCAACCCGCACTGGGTGCCCCAGCTGCGCCCGCACACCGGGCTGGACAAGGACGTCAGCGACTACGTCCTCGAAGCCGAAGGGGTCAAGAACTTCGTGGACCGCTACGTGATGGCGCTGGAACCGGTCCTGGACGGCTACCGCCGCGAGAACAAGCACTATGCCACCATCGCCGTGGGCTGCACCGGCGGCAAACACCGCTCGGTGGCGGTCGCCGTCGAACTTTCCAAGAAGCTGGCCCAGTTCCCCCGGGTCACCGTGACCACCACGCACCGGGACCTGGGCCGCGAGTAATGTCGCTGTTCACAGGGGCCCTGCCGCTGGTTCCACCGGCCGGAACAGCCGGGAACCAGCAGGACAAGGGGCCAAATGTTGTTGCACTCGGCGGCGGGCACGGCCTGTCCGCGTCCCTCTCGGCGCTGCGCCTGCTCACCACGGAACTGACGGCCATCGTCACGGTAGCGGACGACGGCGGATCTTCCGGGCGCCTGCGGGACGAGTACGGTGTCCTCCCGCCGGGGGACCTCCGGATGGCCCTCTCCGCCCTCTGCGACGACACGGACTGGGGCCGCACGTGGCGGGACGTGATGCAGCACCGTTTCCGCCCCGGAAAGGGACCGGGCGGCTCGCTGGACGACCACGCCACCGGCAACCTGCTGATCGTTACCCTGTGGGAACTGCTCGGTGACGCCGTCGCTGGCCTCCGGTGGGCGGGGGCGCTGCTCGGTGCCCGCGGCCAGGTCCTGCCCATGTCCACGGAGCCGCTGACCATCGAAGGCGACGTCCGGGTCAACGCCCCCAACGGCACTTCCCAGCTGCAAACCATCTACGGCCAGGCACGCTGCGCCGTAGCCGGTTCGCTGGAAGCGGTGCGCCTCCTGCCGGAAGCCGCGCCCGCCTGCGCTGAGGCGCTCTCGGCCATCGAACTGGCGGACTGGGTGATCCTGGGACCGGGCTCCTGGTACACCTCCGTGTTGCCGCACCTGCTGCTCCCGGAGATGCGGGAGGCGCTGTGCGATACGCCGGCCAAGCGCCTCCTCACCATGAACCTGGCCACGGACACCAAGGAAACGTCGGGCATGACGGCTGCCGACCATCTTCACGTCCTGCGCCGGTACGCCCCCGACTTCAGCGTTGATGTCGTGCTGGCCGACCCCGCGTCGGTTCCCGACCTGCCGGAGTTCGAGAAGGCCGCCGCGATGATCGGAGCCGAGGTGGTCTTGGGTAAAGTAGGGGCGTCGGGCCGCCGGCCTGTCCATGACCCCCTGCGTCTGGCCACGGCGTACCACGACATTTTCGGGAACAGTTAGGAAGGTGCCATGGCACTGACAGCATCAGTCAAGGAAGAACTTTCCCGTCTGGATATCAAGAAGTCATCAGTCCGGAAAGCGGAAGTTTCAGCCATGCTGCGCTTCGCCGGCGGGCTCCACATAATTTCCGGCCGGATTGTCATCGAGGCCGAGGTGGACCTGGCCTCCACGGCCCGCCGCCTCCGTGCGGCCATCGCCGAAGTCTACGGGCACCAGAGCGAAATCATTGTGGTGTCGGCCGGGGGACTGCGCCGCGCCAGCCGCTATGTGGTCCGTGTGGTGCGCGACGGCGAGGCGCTGGCCCGCCAGACGGGCCTCCTCGACGGCCGCGGACGCCCAGTGCGGGGGCTGCCGTCCGCCGTCGTCAACGGCTCTGCCGCCGACGCCGAAGCGGTGTGGCGGGGCGCTTTCCTGGTCCACGGCTCACTCACCGAACCCGGGCGCTCCTCGTCGCTGGAAGTCACCTGCCCCGGCCCGGAATCGGCGCTGGCACTGGTTGGTGCGGCACGGCGCCTCGAGATCCAGGCGAAGGCACGCGAGGTCCGGGGAGTGGACCGTGTGGTCATCCGCGACGGCGACACCATCGCGGCGCTCCTCACCCGCATGGGCGCCCACGATGCCCTGATGGTGTGGGAAGAGCGCCGGATGCGCAAGGAAGTACGCGCCACTGCCAACCGGCTCGCCAATTTCGACGACGCCAACCTGCGCCGCTCGGCCCAGGCCGCGGTGGCCGCAGGTGCCCGCGTTGACCGGGCGCTGGAGATCCTGGGCGACGATGTCCCCGAGCACCTGAAGTACGCCGGCGAACTGAGGGTGGCGCACAAGCAGGCCAGCCTGGACGAACTGGGCCGCCTGGCCGATCCCGTCATGACCAAGGACGCCATCGCCGGAAGGATCCGCCGGCTGCTGGCCATGGCGGACAAGCGTGCCCTTGACCTGGGAATTCCCGGAACCGATGCCAATGTGACGCCTGAAATGCTGGACGAGTAACAGGCCCATAGAATCAAAAAGATTCCGGGTGCCAGACGCCCGGATGCACAATCCGAGAGAAACCAACCGGACCGAGGGTCCACGATATTGGAGGATTTTGTGACCGAGTACGTACTGCCTGAACTCAGCTACGACTACGCTGCCCTGGAGCCGCACATTTCTGCGCGCATCATGGAGCTGCACCACAGCAAGCACCACGCCACCTACGTGGCCGGCGCCAACAACGCCCTGGCCCAGCTGGCCGAAGCCCGCGAGTCCGGTAACTTCGCCAACATCAACCGGCTGTCGAAGGACCTCGCGTTCCACACCGGCGGGCACGTCAACCACTCCGTGTTCTGGAACAACCTGTCCCCGGACGGCGGCGACAAGCCCGAAGGCGAGCTGGCAGCAGCGATTGACGACGCCTTTGGTTCCTTCGACGCGTTCCGTGCCCAATTCTCCGCAGCCGCGCTCGGCCTGCAGGGTTCCGGCTGGGGCTTCCTGGCCTACGAGCCCATCGGTGGAAACCTGGTTATCGAGCAGCTCTACGACCAGCAGGGCAACACGGCACTGGGCACCACCCCGCTGCTCATGCTGGACATGTGGGAGCACGCTTTCTACCTGGACTACGTCAACGTCAAGGCCGACTACGTCAAGGCCTTCTGGAACATCGTCAACTGGGCCGACGTCGCCAAGCGCTTCGAGGCTGCACGCAGCAACGCCACGGGCCTCATCACCCTCCCGTAGTGACGAGCGCTACACGCGCCTGTAACAAACTTCACATTCGGACTTAAACCAACCGCAATGTGGACCGTCCGCCCCCGCACTTGCGGGGGCGGACCCAGTTAAACGTAAGATAGGTCACGGAAGGCGGTTAGCCTTCAGCAATGAGGCTGGTCGCCCTCCGTCTGTAAATCATCTCTGCCCAATGGCGTGCGGGATCTGTTAGTTGGCTTGAACGCCCGCTCAACTAGTTGTGCTTCTGAAAGCACCAAGGAGACTGAAAAAGTGACGACCCGTATTGGTATCAACGGCTTTGGCCGTATTGGCCGCAACTACTTCCGCGCAGCACTCGCACAGGGCGCGGACCTGGAGATCGTTGCAGTCAACGACCTCACCAGCCCGGAGGCCCTGGCCCACCTGTTCAAGTACGACTCCGTCGGCGGCCGCCTGAAGGAAACCATCGAGGTCAAGGACGGCAACATCGTCGTCAACGGCAACGTCGTCAAGGTACTGGCAGAGCGCGATCCCGCCAACCTCCCGTGGGGCGAGCTCGGCGTGGACATCGTTATCGAATCCACCGGCTTCTTCACCAAGGCCGCGGATGCCCAAAAGCACATCGATGCAGGCGCCAAGAAGGTCCTGATCTCCGCCCCCGCCTCGGATGAGGACATCACCATCGTGATGGGTGTCAACCACAACCTCTACGACAACGCAACGCACCACATCATCTCGAACGCCTCGTGCACCACCAACTGCCTGGGCCCGCTGGCCAAGGTGGTCAACGACGAGTTCGGCATCGAGCGTGGCCTGATGACCACCGTTCACGCCTACACTGCAGACCAAAACCTGCAGGACGGCCCGCACAAGGACCTCCGCCGTGCGCGTGCCGCCGCCGTCAACATGGTTCCCACCTCCACCGGTGCTGCCAAGGCCATCGGCCTGGTCCTGCCCGAGCTCAAGGGCAAGCTGGACGGCTACGCCATCCGCGTTCCCGTCCCCACCGGCTCCGCCACCGACCTCACCGTCACCGTCTCCCGTGAGACCACCGTGGAGGAAGTCAACGCCGCCCTCAAGCGTGCCGCTGAGTCCGAGGAACTCCAGGGTTTCCTGACCTACACCGATGAGCCCATCGTCTCCTCCGACATCGTCGGCGACCCCGCCTCGTCGATCTTCGACTCCGGCCTCACCAAGGTGATCGGCAACCAGGTCAAGGTTGTTTCCTGGTACGACAACGAATGGGGCTACTCCAACCGGCTCGTTGACCTTACGGAGCTTGTCGCGTCCAAGCTGGGCTAGGGTTAGACACATGACATCTCACACCCTCAACGAACTGATCGCTGAAGGTGTCCGCGGGCGGTACATTCTGGTTCGAAGTGACCTGAATGTGCCGCTCGACGGCTCTACAGTGACTGACGACGGCCGGATCAAGGCCTCACTGCCAGTGCTGCGAAAGCTCACGGACGCCGGTGCCCGCGTGCTGGTAACAGCCCACCTCGGACGCCCCAAGGGCGCCCCGGAGGAAAAGTACTCCCTGCGCCCGGCGGTCACCCGCCTGGCCGAACTGGCCGACGTCAAGGTGACCCTGGCCGCGGACACTGTGGGCAGCTCCGCCAAGGAAGCTGCAGCCTCCCTCCAGGACGGTGAAGTGCTGGTCCTCGAGAACGTGCGCTTCGATGCCCGCGAAACCAGCAAGGACGACGCCCAGCGCGGCGCCTTCGCTGACGAGCTGGTGGCCCTCACCGGCGATAACGGAGCCTACGTGGATGACGCCTTCGGCGCCGTCCACCGCAAGCACGCCAGCGTGTACGACGTCGCCACCCGGCTGCCGTCCTACCAGGGCGACCTGGTGCACACCGAGGTGGAGGTGCTGCGCAAGCTGACCACTGACACCCAGCGCCCCTACGTGGTGGTGCTCGGCGGTTCAAAGGTCTCAGACAAGCTCGCTGTCATCGAGAACCTGCTCGGCAAGGCAGACACCATCCTGGTGGGCGGCGGCATGCTGTTCACCTTCCTCGCCGCGGCTGGCCACAAGGTTGCTTCCAGCCTGCTGGAAGAAGACCAGATTCCCGTGGTCCAGGACTACCTGAAGCGCGCAGCCGACGCCGGCACGGAATTTGTGGTGCCCACGGACGTGGTGGTGGCGGAGAAGTTTGCTGCTGACGCCGCCCACGAGACCGTGGCAGCAGAAGCCATCGAAAGCAGCAGGTTCGGCGCCCAGGGGATTGGCCTGGACATCGGACCCGACTCGGCAGCTGCTTTCGCCGAGCGGATCAAGGGTGCGAAGACTGTCTTCTGGAACGGGCCCATGGGTGTCTTCGAATTCGAGGCCTTCTCCGCCGGCACCCGGGCCATCGCCCACGCGCTCACGGAAACCGGGGCGTTCACGGTAGTCGGTGGCGGCGATTCCGCCGCCGCTGTCCGCACCCTCGGGTTCGCCGATGACCAGTTCGGGCACATTTCCACCGGCGGCGGCGCCAGCCTGGAATACCTCGAAGGCAAGGAACTTCCGGGGCTCAGCGTCCTCAACCGATAGAAACAGCGTCCGGCAGCAGTACGGCAGGAGTACGCCGGCAGCGGCGCCTGCCGCTGCCGGCGCCGGGATCTTTCGTCCTCCGGCCGGCAGGTTGCCACGCGGCAGCCTGCCGGCCGAACACATATCAAGAACTTTTTTGGAGAATACGTGACTTCGTCAACGAACGGCGCTTTTGACCGCAAGCCCTTCATCGCGGGCAACTGGAAAATGAACATGGACCACGTCCAGGGGATCACCCTCCTGCAGAAACTTGCCTGGACGCTCTCGGATGCCAAGCACGACTACAGCCGGGTTGAGGTTGCGGTTTTCCCGCCGTTCACCGATCTGCGGGGTGTGCAGACCCTGGTCCAGGGCGACGACCTGGACGTTGCCTACGGCGGCCAGGACCTTTCCCAGTTCGACTCCGGCGCCTACACCGGCGACATCTCCGGCCAGTTCCTGAACAAGCTGGGCTGCCGGTACGTCCTGGTGGGCCACAGCGAACGCCGGACCATCCACAATGAGTCCGACGACGTCCTCAACGCCAAGGTTAAAGCTGCCTTCAAGCACAACCTGGTTCCCGTGCTCTGCGTCGGCGAAGGCCTGGAGATCCGCCAGGCCGGCACGCACGTCGAGCACACGCTGGCCCAGCTCCGCGCCGGCGTGGCCGGGCTTAGCCCGGAACAGGCCGCCGAGCTTGTGGTGGCGTACGAACCCGTCTGGGCCATTGGCACGGGCGAGGTTGCCGGCCCGGGAGATGCGCAGGAACTGTGCGCCGCCATCCGCGCCGAGCTTGAGTCCCTCTTCGGAGCCGACACCGCCGCCAAGACCCGCCTGCTGTACGGCGGTTCGGTCAAAGCCAACAACGCCGCCGCCATCCTGAAGGAACGCGACGTGGACGGCCTTCTGGTAGGCGGTGCGAGCTTGGATCCGGCCGAGTTTGCTAATATTGTCAGGTTCGAGAGTCACCTGGTGACGGACTAGTCCGTCCCGGCACGCACCTCCCGCAATTCCAACTTTCTGAAAGGCCGTCGTGGACGTTCTTCATGTCATTCTGCAGATCCTCCTTGGCATCACCAGCCTCCTGCTGACGTTGCTGATCCTCCTCCACAAGGGACGGGGCGGCGGACTGTCGGACATGTTCGGTGGCGGCATGAGCTCAGGTCTGAGCTCCTCAGGGGTGGCAGAGCGGAACCTGAACAGGTTCACCATCATCCTCGGCGTCACCTGGGGCATCGTGATCATAGCTCTGGGACTGATTATGCGTTTCACCGGCAGCGGCGACTCCTGATCCCCGAATAAAACGATCTGCGCGGACACTGCCGCCGCGCCGGTCCGCGAACTAAACTGTGGCTGTCGGTTCCCCGGCAGCCACAGTTCTGTTTTAAGAGGCAGGTGTCCCGATGATCCATCCAACATCAGGTTTCCGGGGCACCCGCGCGGGCGCAACGGCAGGAACAGGAAGCAGCCTCCAGAGCGGGGACCAGGGGAACAGCCTTCCACGGATCCGGATCTCGTACTGGTGTGCCAAAGGGCACGAAACGCAGTTGGTCTTCTTCAAACTCCCGGAGGACCAGATCCCGGCCGTGTGGGATTGCAGGCGCTGCGGGGTGGCGGCGGTGCGGGACGGCGTGGCGCCCGCCGATGCGGACAGCCTTGACGACGGCTACAAGAGCCACCTGGAGTATCTTAAAGAGCGTCGCTCCAGCCAGGACGCCGAAGACCTCCTGGCTGGAGCGGTGGAAAAGCTACGCGCCCGCAGCGTCCTTCCGGACGAGCTGCTGGGGGACGCGTGACGCAGCGTTTTCATCGATCAGCCACAGCGTCCGCGATGTACCGCGCGGACCGGCGGCAGGGACCTGTACAGGGTTGGCACCTGCCAGGGCCAACCCCACAGCGCCGGCCTTGTCCTCGCCAGCCACCACCATCCACACTTCGGCCGCCGTATTGATGGCCGGCAGCGTGAGGGACACACGCAGGGGAGGCGGCTTGGGCGAATTGCGGACGCCCACCACGGTGTTGGCTTTCTCCCGGATGGCGGCCTGCTCGGGGAACAGTGACGCAATGTGCGCGTCCGGTCCTACGCCCAGCAGGACCACGTCCAGGCGGGGGAGTGCGGAGGGCTCCTCCGGCCGGTCATCGGACATGTCGGCTGCGTGCTCTGCGGCTGCCGCTTCCCGCAACCGCCGGGCGTAGTCCTCGGCGGCTTCCTCAGGGCTGCCGAAGTGGTCCGAGGACCCGGGCTCGTGGATCCGCCCAGGGTCCACCGGGATATGCGCGAGCAGTGCGTCATACGCCTGCGTGGTGTTCCGGTCAGCATCGCCGGAAGCGACGAACCGTTCGTCGCCCCACCAGAAATTCACTTTGGACCAGTCCACAGCGGGAGCGGCCGGAGAGTCTGCAACAGCCTTCAGCGTGCCGATGCCCATCGTGCCGCCGGTCAGCACCACGGTGGCTTCACCGTACTTGTCCTGCACATCAACAAGCTTCGTAATCAGGCGGGCCGCGATGGCCGCCATCAGCACCGACGAATCAGGATGAATGCTTACTCTTGGCTCAACGCTCACTGGGTCGGACGCTCCTTAGATTGGTTCGTGGCAGTCCCATAGTAATCACTTCGCCAAATACTTCATCCGGGTCCAGGCGGCGCAGTTCCTCGGCCAGGCAGTCGCGCAGGCTGCGGCGGGGCAGCGAAATCCGTTGGGCGGGCTGGCCCGGCTGGGTCAGTTCGGCGACGGACAATCCCGGGCGGAAGAGCTGGACATCGCCGCCGGGGCGGGAGAGCCGGACGCGGCGGATGCCGGTTCCGGCCGGGTCCGCCACGATGGTCACCGGTGCTTCCAGCGCAAGGGTAAGCCAGGCCGCGAGGAGGATGGTGCTCGGGGAGTCCGAGGCACCCTCGACGGCGACGGCGGTTACCGGGGAGGAGTCCACTTCGTCCAGGGCGGCGGCGAGCTGGATCCGCCAGTTGGTCAGGCGGGTCCAGGCCAGGTCCGTGTCCCCGGCGCGGTAGGTTTTGTGGATTCTCTCCAGTGCTGCCTGCGGGTCCGGTTCATTGGCGGAGTCTGTGATCCGGCGGTGTGCGATCTTCCCAATGGAAGTTTCGCAGGCGTTCTCCGGGGCGCCGTGCGGCCACCAGGCCACAATCGGTGCGTCCGGGAGCAGCAGCGCGGCCACCAGGGATTCGTTTTCGTGGGCGAGCTTTCCGTAGCCGCGCAGTACGATCACCTCGGAGGCGCCGGCGTCCCCGCCCACCCGGATCTGGGCGTCCAGCTTGTCCTCGGCGGCGGAGCCTGCATCAGCCAGGACGATGATGCGGCAGGGGTGTTCCCGGCTGGCATCGTTTGCTGCCTCGATCGCTTCTTCCTCGAGCCCGGACTTGGTGACCACCACAAGGGTCAGCACCCGGCCCAGCGCGATCACGCCGCCCTGGTCACGCAGTGCCATCAGCTTCTTGGAAACCTTTGAGGTGGTGGTGTCCGGCAGGTCTACAATCATGGCCTTCTCCAGGTTCGTCCGTCACGGGCCAGCAGCTCATCGGCAGAGGCGGGGCCCCAGCTGCCCGGGGCGTAGGGTTCCGGCTGTTCGTTCAGCTGCTCCCAGTATTCCTCGAACGGGTCAAGGATCTTCCAGGACAGCTCTACTTCCTCATGCCGCGGGAACAGCGGCGGCTCGCCCAGGAGCACGTCCAGGATCAGCCGCTCGTATGCCTCGGGGCTGGACTCGGTGAACGAGTGGCCGTAGCCAAAGTCCATGGTCACATCACGGACTTCCATCTGCGTGCCGGGCACCTTCGAACCGAACCGGATGGTCACGCCCTCGTCGGGCTGGACCCGGATCACCACGGCGTTCTGGCCGAAGTCATCCTCCCCGTGATCGCGGAACAACAGGTTGGGGGCGCGCTTGAACACCACGGCGATCTCGGTGACACGCCGGCCCAGGCGCTTGCCGGCCCGCAGGTAGAACGGCACGCCGGACCAGCGGCGGGTGTGGATGTCCACCCGGATCGCGGCGAACGTCTCTGTGGTGGAATCGGCAGGGATGCCCTCTTCCTCCAGGTAGCCCTGGACCTGTTCCCCGCCCTGCCAGCCGCCGGCGAACTGGCCGCGAGCAGAATGCGTGGACAGGTCTTCGGGCAGCTTGACGGCGGCGAGGACCTTTTCCTTCTCCGCACGGAGGTCATCGGCGTTGAAGGAGATGGGCTCCTCCATCGCGGTCAGGGCCAACAGCTGGAGCAGGTGGTTCTGGATGACGTCGCGGGCCGCGCCCACGCCGTCGTAATACCCTGCACGGCCGCCGGTGCCGATGTCCTCGGCCATGGTGATCTGGACATGGTCCACATAATTGGCGTTCCACAACGGCTCGAACAGCTGGTTCGCGAACCGCAGCGCCAGGATGTTCTGGACCGTCTCTTTACCCAGGTAGTGGTCGATCCGGAACACAGCATCGGCCGGGAACACCGACTCCACAATGTCGTTCAGCTTCCGCGCCGACTCAAGGTCATGCCCGAACGGCTTCTCGATCACCACGCGGCGCCACTTGTCACCTTCGGCCTGCGCCAGGCCGTGCTTGGACAGCTGCCGGCAGACCTGCTCGAACGCCTTCGGCGGGATCGAGAGGTAGAACGCGTGGTTCCCCCGGGTGCCGCGGACGTCGTCGAGTTCCTTGATGGTCTCGCCAAGACGCTCAAAGGCGCCGTCGTCGTCGAACTCACCCTGCACAAAACGGATGCCCTCGGACAGCTGGTTCCACACCGCCTCGTCAAATGGCGTACGTGCGTAGGCCTGCACGGAAGCCTTCACCTCAGCGGCGAAATCCTCCTTGTCCCACTCACGCCGGGCAAAGCCCACCAGCGCGAAGCTCGGCGGCAGCAGCCCGCGGTTGGCGAGGTCATACACGGCCGGCATGAGCTTCTTGCGGGCAAGGTCACCGGTCACCCCGAAGAGCACCAGCGAGGACGGACCGGCAATCCGGTTCAGGCGGCGGTCACGCGGATCCCGCAGCGGATTACGCAGCGGTTTGCCGGGACGGGTCCCGGATGACCTGCCGTATTCAGTTTCTGGCATGGTTGCTTTAGTGCCTTAGCTCTCGGTAACGGAGGCTGACCTGGCGGACAGCGCAGCAATGATGTCCCGCAACTGTGCCACACCGGCTGCCCGGTCGGTCAGGTGCAGGCGAAGCACAGGACGCCCGTGCTCACTGAGGACCTGGGCATCGCCAGCGGCCTGCGCGGCAATCAGCTTCCCGAAGGTGAAGGGACGCTCCGGAATGGCAAGGTCTTCAGCCGAAGCCGCGGTGACCTGGAGGAACACACCAATCGCGGGGCCGCCCTTGTGGAACTGCCCGGTGGAGTGCAGGAAGCGAGGTCCCCAGCCGAACGTTACGGGACGGCCGGTGACGGCGGCGAGCTCATCGCGGACGCCTTCCAGCTGTGCGAACGCCAGGCGGTCGAAGTAGGCCTGGACGCTGAGGTAGCTGTCCGCCTCGAGGGTGTCCAGCAGCGCACGCACTGCCTCTTCGGCCGTTGCTGCGCTGCCAAGCCACTCTCCGCCACGGACCTCGATGGCACCGTCAACGAAAGCCGCCGCCGTGGGTTCGGGTTGCGCGTCCAGCAGGCCGCGGGCGGCCACCTTGGCAGCCTCAACGTCAGGCTGGTCGAACGGATTGATGCCCAGCAGGCGGCCGGCCACAGCCGTGGCAAACTCCCAGACCATCATCTGGGCGGCCAGCCCGCCGGCGATCGCAACCTGGTTGTCACCGAGTTCGACGTCGGCGTCCGCGGCTACCAGGCGGACCACCAGCACGTCCTCGGCGCCGGAGGACACCTCCGGTGAGGTGGGACCTGCCACCACCGGCAGGACGCCGGTGCCGAGCTTGCCGGTGGATTCGGCGATGAGCTGCTCGGCCCAGTCGGCGAAGCCCACAATCCCGGAACCGTCCTCGGCGATGATGATCTTATTGCGCAGCGGGCTGGTACCGCCCAGGGCGGTACCCAGTGCCAGGCCGATGTTCTCGGGCGCATCCTCGTTGAGGACCTCGGCTGCTTCCTCGGCCTCGTCCAGGAAAGCCTGGATGTCCACGCCGGCCAGGCCGGACGGCACCAGGCCGAAGGCGGTCAGGGCGGAGAAGCGGCCGCCGACGTTCGGGTCGGCGTTGAAGACGGCCCGGTAGCCGGCCTCGCGGGAGGCCTTGTCCAGCGGCGAGCCGGGGTCAGTGACGATGATGATCCGGCTGGCGGCATCGAGGCCGGCGTCGTTGAACGCCTTCTCGAAGACCCTCCGCTGGGAATCAGTCTCAACGGTGGAACCGGACTTTGAGGAAACCACGATGGCGGTCTCTGCAAGCCGGTCCGCCAGGGCAGCACGGACCTGGTCCGGGTCCGTGCTGTCCAGCACAGTCAGCTCGACGCCGGCGGTTCCGGCGATAACCTCAGGAGCCAGCGAGGATCCGCCCATGCCGCAAAGCACGATGCGGGTTACACCCTCGGCCCGGAGGGCGTCGCGGAGCTCCAGGATCTCCTGCACCAGTGCCTGCGAGACGGTGGCCGCCTCAACCCAGCCGAGGCGGATGGCCGACTCTGCTTCGGCGTCGGGACCCCACAGCGTGTGGTCCTTCGCAAAGATCCGGGTGGCGATCCGGTCCTCCACCAAGGCGGGAAGGTGCTGGTCAAGTGCCTGCTGCGCGGCACCGGTGGCTTCGTAGCTGAGTGTGCTCATAGTCGGTTAGGAAGCCTTCCGTGCGGAGGCGAGGGCACCCTCGACATCGCCGAGCAGTTCCTTCCAGCTGGCCACGAACTTGTCCAGGCCTTCGGATTCGAGGAGTGCGACGACGTCGTTGTACGAGATGCCAAGCTTCTCGAGCGCGTCCAGGGTTGCGTTGGCTTCGGCGTAGGTGCCCGTGATGGTGTCACCGGTGACCACGCCGTGGTCGAAGGTGGCGTCCAGCGTCTTCTCGGGCATGGTGTTCACGATGCCGGGGGCGACGAGCTCCGTGACGTAAAGGGTGTCCGGGTAGGCCGGGTCCTTCACGCCGGTGGAGGCCCACAGGGGACGCTGGGGGAGTGCGCCGGCTTCTGCCAGCAGGGCCCACCGCTCGGTGGCGAAGAGCTCTTCGTAGACCTGGTAGGCCAGGCGGGCGTTGGCCACGCCGGCCTTGCCCTTGAGGGCCTTGGCCTCGTCGGTGCCGATGGCGTTCAGCCGCTTGTCGATCTCGGTGTCCACGCGGGAGACGAAGAAGGAAGCCACGGAGTGGATTTTGGACAGGTCGTGGCCGTTTTCCCTGGCCTGCTCCAGGCCGGCCTGGAAGGCGTTAATGACGGCCCGGTAGCGCTCCAGGGAGAAGATCAGGGTGACGTTGACGCTGATGCCCTCGGCCAGGGTTGCGGTGATGGCCTCGAGGCCCTCGAGCGTGGCCGGGATCTTGATGTGGACGTTGTCCTTGTTAACCCGCTTGTACAGGTGCTTGGCCTCGGCGATGGTGCCTGCGGTGTCCCACGCCAGGCGCGGGTCAACTTCGATGGACACGCGGCCGTCCACGCCCTTGGTGGCTGCCGCCACGGGAGCGAACAGGTCGCAGGCGTCAGCGACGTCAGTGGTGGTGATCTCGAAGATGGTGTCCTCGACGCTGGCGCCGGCAGCTGCCTGCTTTGCGATCGTGGCGTCGTAGTCGGTGCCGGAGGTGATGGCAGCGTGGAAGATGGACGGGTTGGTGGTCACGCCAACCACGTTCTTCTCCTCGATGAGCTTGCGGAGGGTGCCGGTTTCCAGGCGTCCGCGGGAAAGGTCGTCGAGCCAGATGGAGACTCCGGCGTCGGAGAGCTGCTGGGTGGGAGTAGTCATGGTGTTTATCTCCTGAAAATCGGTTGTTAGGCCTGGAGGCCTGCGAGGGAGTCCTTGGCAGCCGCGGCAACTGCTTCCGCGGTGATGCCGAACTCCTGGAAGAGGCGCTTGTAGTCAGCGGAAGCGCCGTAGTGCTCAAGGCTGACGGAACGGCCGGCGTCACCGACGAATTCCTTCCAGCCCAGGGCAAGTCCTGCTTCGACGGAGACGCGGGCCTTGACGGCGGCGGGCAGCACGAGCTCGCGGTAGGCGGCGTCCTGTTTGTTGAACCACTCAACGCAGGGCATGGAGACAACGCGGGCGGCGATGCCTTCGGCCTGCAGGGCTTCGCGGGCCTGGACTGCCAGCTGGACTTCGGAACCGGTGCCGATGAGGATGACGTCGGCCGGGACGGTGGCGCCGTCCTTCGAGGCTTCGGCCAGGACGTAGCCGCCCTTGGCGACGCCGGCAACGGAACCGAACGTGTCGCCGTCGGCTGCGCCCTCGCCGCGCTCCCAGGTCGGGATGTTCTGCCGGGTCAGCACGATGCCGGCGGGGTTGTTGTGGTTCTCCAGCATGGTCTTCCACGCCACGGCCACTTCGTTGGCGTCACCGGGGCGGACAACGTCCAGGCCCACGATGGCGCGCAGCGAGGCGAGCTGTTCCACCGGCTGGTGGGTGGGGCCGTCTTCGCCGAGGCCGATGGAGTCGTGCGTCCAGACGTAGAGGGACGGGACACCCATCAAAGCGCCGAGGCGGATGGCCGGGCGCTGGTAGTCGCTGAAGATCAGGAACGTGCCCGAGAATGCACGGGTGCGGCCGTGCAGGCTGATGCCGTTCACGATCGATGCGGCGGCGTGCTCGCGGATACCGAAGTGCAGGACGCGGCCGTAGGGGTTGCCTTTCCATGCGTCCGTCTGCTTGGAAGCGGGAACGAACGACGGCGAGCCTTCGATGGTGGTGTTGTTCGACTCTGCAAGGTCAGCAGAGCCGCCCCACAGTTCGGGCAGGACCGGGCCGAGCGCGTTGAGGACCTTGCCGGAGGCGGCGCGGGTGGAGACGTCCTTGCCGGCCGGGAACACGGGAAGGGCAGCGTCGAGGTCCTCCGGCAGTTCCTTGGCCTCGATGCGCTGCAGCAGGGCCGCCCCTTCGGGGTTGGCTGCCTGCCAGGCGTTGAAGGACTCTTCCCATTCCTTGCGGGCGGCGGCACCGCGGTCAACGACGGCGCGGGCGTGGGCCAGGACTTCCTGGTCCACGTCGAAGGACTTGGCGGGGTCGAAGCCCAGGATTTCCTTGAGCGCTGCGACTTCCTCGGCGCCAAGGGCAGAGCCGTGGATCTTGCCGGTGTTCTGCTTCTTCGGCGCCGGGTAGCCGATGATGGTGCGCAGGGAGACGATGGAGGGCTTGGAGGTTTCAGCCTTGGCGGCGACGAGCGCGGAGTAGAGCTCCTGCACGTCTTCCTTGTATTCGCCCGTCTTGGTCCAGTCCACGCGCTGGACGTGCCAGCCGTAGGCCTCGTAGCGCTTCAGGACGTCCTCGGTGAAGGCGATGTCGGTGTCGTCCTCGATGGAGATGTGGTTCTCATCGTAGACAACAACGAGGTTGCCGAGTTCCTGGTGGCCGGCCAGCGAGGAAGCCTCGGACGTGACGCCTTCCTGGAGGTCGCCGTCGGAAGCGATCACCCAGATGGTGTGGTCGAAGGGGCTGGTGCCCGGCGCTGCGTCGGCGTCGAACAGGCCGCGCTGGCGGCGCTGGGAGTAAGCGAACCCTACGGAGGAGGCCAGGCCCTGGCCCAGCGGACCGGTGGTGATTTCCACGCCGGCGGTGTGCTTGTACTCGGGGTGGCCCGGAGTCAGTGAACCCCAGGTGCGCAGCGCCTCAAGGTCCTTCAGTTCCAGGCCGTAGCCGGAGAGGAACAACTGGATGTAGAGGGTGAGCGAGGTGTGGCCCGGGGAGAGTACGAAGCGGTCACGGCCCAGCCACTCAGGGTTGCGGGGGTCGTGGCGCATCAGCTTCTGGAAGAGAAGGTACGCGGCCGGCGCCAGGCTCATGGCCGTTCCGGGGTGGCCGTTGCCCACCTTCTCCACCGCGTCCGCGGCCAGTACGCGGATGGTATCCACCGCGCGCTGGTCCAGGTTGGTCCAAGACAGTTCTTGCTCTTCCAAATGTGGCACGAAAACCGGGCCCCTCTCTGTGCTGATGGCAGACGGCACACGGGGTCCGTTTGAAGGCACGCTGTGGGGCGCCCGTTGCGGTGTGTACCAGCCGTTCACCATCGAAACGTTGATCTTTCACTCAGCCACTTGACAGTTTGGGAATGCGTTTTCCACTAGTTCCCTGCTGCGTGCTGATCTGTTGACAGCTTAGCTCTATTCCATTCTTCGGGCCGCCCGAATCTCACGTTTTGGACGCAATTTCCGCTTATATGAATCCTTCTGAAGTGAGGTTGAGTTAATCTGCTCGAATCGGTGCGCGAGCGATCATCAGCACCAAACGCAGGGCGATTGCGGCGGGTGCGCGGCAGGCCGTTGGGAGGGGAGCAGCACGGTATGATATTTGGAGGCCAGTGCCGGGCTGCGGACCTTGTGGCCGCCCGGGACTCCCGGCCGGTGCGCGGATCACGTCAATGATGGTTCCGCCGGTGCCCGGACGGGCAGGGCCGCATGACAAAGCTGGTTAGCCAGACAGAACAGCCAACAGAACGGGTGACTGCCACCGTGAGCACAACAGATACGCCGCTGAACGCATCCCGGTCAAGCGCCGGGATTGCCCGTAAGGCAAAGGCGTATCTCGCCCTCACCAAGCCCCGCGTGATTGAACTGCTCCTGGTCAGCACGCTGCCCACCATGATCTACGCCGAGCGCGGCTTTCCCTCCATCGGCTTGATCCTGGCAACCCTGGTGGGCGGTGCGTTCGCGGCCGGCAGCGCCGGAGCCTTCAACTGCTACATTGACCGGGACATCGACAAGCTGATGCACCGCACCGAGAACCGGCCGCTGGTCACAGGCGAAGTCACCCCGCGTGAAGCCCTGGTCTTCTCGTGGCTCCTGGGCGCCGCCGCCATCGCCATCCTGTGGTTCGGGGCCAACCCGCTGTCCGCCTGGCTCGGCCTGGGCGCCATCTTCTTCTACGTGGTGATCTACACGATCATCCTCAAGCGGCGCACGGCGCAGAACATTGTGTGGGGCGGCGCTGCCGGCTGCTTCCCTGTCCTGATCGCCTGGGCCGCCGTCACCAACTCGGTGGAGTGGCCCGCAGTCATCCTCTTTATGGTGATCTTCCTCTGGACTCCGCCGCACTACTGGCCGCTGTCCATGCGGTACGGCGAGGACTACCGCAACGCCAAGGTGCCCATGCTTGGCGCGATCGCCGGGGCCAAGGTAGTTTCGGTGCAGGTAGTCCTCTACGCCTGGGCCATGGTGGCCTGCTCGCTGCTCATGGTTCCCGCTGGCGGGGCAGGCTGGGTCTACACCGTCACGGCGGTCCTGGCCGGGGCCTGGTTCCTCTACGAATCGCACTCCCTGTACAACCGGGCCCAGCGCGAGGACATCTCGGACAAGCGCGCCATGAAGGTTTTCCACGGCTCGATCAGCTACCTCACCCTGCTCTTTATCGCCCTCGCGGTGGATCCGTTCGTCGGTCCCGCGGTCATGGCCGGCTAACCGGCACAGCGCCTTTTCCTGCCGGGCGCCGGTGGCTGAACGGTGGTTGAGCCTGTCGAAACGAGATTTCGGCACCCTCAATCACCGGCTGTTTTTAAATGCTCAACCACCGATAGCCCTCCCGAACGCCCCATCACCTCTCGCAGGTTTTCCCGGAACGCCCCATCACCTCTCGCAGGTTTTCCGGGAACCCTTCCGCACTCTTGCCGGCTGGTTTCGGCATGCATGGACGTGTGACATTTTTGTCATATCAGTCACTTTTCCTGTCAGCCTTCGTGACTATCTGGTTACTGTGAATGGATCCTGCCCCGCGAGCAAAGGAAAATCCATGGCACAGGCGCCTGATCCCTCTACCGTTCCAACTGCAATTCACAGTCCGCCCGCTCCAGAAAAGGGCTGGAAGGGATTCCGGCGTCCAGCCTTCCTCGGGCATCTCGGCGCCGACATCCCGGCGTCACTCGTTGTGTTCCTCGTTGCCCTCCCGCTGTCCCTCGGCATAGCCGCAGCGTCCGGCGCGCCCATCATGGCCGGGCTTATCGCCGCCGCCATCGGCGGCATAGTGGCCGGCAGCCTGGGCGGGTCGCCGCTCCAGGTCAGCGGACCCGCCGCGGGGCTCACTGTCGTTGTGGCCGGGCTGGTGCAGGAGTTCGGCTGGCAGGTGACATGCGCGATCACCGCTGCGGCCGGCGTCGTCCAGTTACTGCTCGGCATCAGCCGCGTGGGGCGCGCCGCGCTGGCCGTCTCGCCCGTGGTGGTGAAGGCGATGCTGGCCGGCATCGGCATCACCATCATCCTGCAGCAGCTCCAGGTGCTGCTGGGGGCCGAACCGGCCGGCTCGGCGCTGGAGAACCTCGGCGCACTGCCCGGCGCCATTACCAACGTCGAATTGCACGCAGCCCTGCTGGGGCTCACCGTCGTCGGCATCCTGCTGGGCTGGAAGTACCTTCCAGCCGCGGTGCGCCGCGTTCCCGGGCCGCTGGCCGCCGTCGTTACCGGTACTGCGCTTTCGGTCGCGTTCGCTCCGGGAGTCCAGCGCATCTCCTTCGAGGGGTCCATTTTCGACGCCGTTGCGTTGCCGCAGCTGCCCGAGGGCAACTGGCGTGCCGTCGCCTTCGCCGTGATTTCCATGGCGCTGATCGCCAGCATCGAATCGCTGCTGTCCGCGGTTGCGGTGGACAAGATGCACCGCGGGACACGCACCAACCTCAACCGGGAGCTCGTAGGCCAGGGGGCGGCCAACATCGTTTCCGGGTCCCTGGGCGGACTCCCGGTGACGGGTGTCATTGTCCGCAGTGCCACGAATGTGGAGGCCGGCGCAGCCACCCGCGCCTCCGCCGTCCTGCACGGTGTCTGGGTCCTGGCCTTCTCCGCGATCTTCGCCGGACTGATCCAGCTGATTCCGCTGTCCGTCCTGGCCGGACTGCTGGTGGTGATCGGCGCCCGCCTGATCAAGGTTGCCGATATCCGCACCAGCCTGCGCACGGGTGATCTCCTGGTCTACGTGGTGACCCTGCTCTGCGTGGTGTTCCTGAACCTTCTCGACGGGGTCATGATCGGCCTGGCGCTGGCGGCGGCCAGCGTACTCTGGCGCGTGCTGCGGGCCGCAGTCCACGCACATCAGCCCGTCTCGCCGTCGGACCCCTGGCGCGTCACCATCGCCGGCTCCTGCAGCTTCTTCGCCTTGCCCCGGCTGAACCGGGTACTGCATTCGGTTCCTGCAGGGATGGACGTTGTGGTGGAGCTGAACGCGGACTACGTCGACCACGCCTTCCGCGAAGCCCTGATCGCCTGGCAGGACCAGCACCAGGCGGCGGGCGGGACCGTCCACCTTGAGGAACACGGAAATACCCTCTTCCAGGACGCGGCGCACCGGGCACCCCAGCGGCAGGAAGCCCGGGAACTTCCGCTCCCGCCCAGGACATCCTGGCAGGCTGCCGCCTCTGCCGGGGACGGGACCGGGGCTGCCGGGGACGGGGAGCGGACCGCGGATCCGGCCGGACGGCACTCCAGCCCGCTGGGTTCGCTTCTGGAGGGGATCAACAAGTATCACCGGCGGTTCGCCGACCAGGTCCAGCCACTGGTCCAGGATTTGGTCGAGGGCCAGAACCCGGACACGCTGTTCGTTGCCTGCGTGGACTCCCGCGTGAACCCCAACCTGATCACCAGCAGCGGCCCGGGAGACCTCCTGACCCTGCGGAACATCGGCAACGTGGTGTGCCACGAAGGCCAGGACGCCTCGATCGACTCGGCCCTGTCCTTCGCAGTGAAGGGCCTCAACGTGGAATCGATAGTGATCGGCGGGCACTCCAACTGCGGTGCCATGAAAGCACTGATCGAGGACGCCAACGGCAACGGCAACCCCGACTTGGGGGCTGGCTTCGACGCCTGGTTGAACCATGCACGGCCCAGCTACCGGGAACTTGCCGGCCACCCCGTTGCCCGGGAAGCTGCGGCCGCCGGCTACGGCCTAGTGGACCAGTTGGCCATGGTCAACGTCGCTGTTCAGCTGGGCAAGCTGGAGTGCCATCTGCTGGTTGGCCCTGAACTCGCAGCGGGCAGGTTGACGGCAACCGGACTGTTCTACGACATCGCCACGGCCCGCGTGCTGCTGGTGGAGCCGGGCGGCATCCGGTTCCTCGATCCGGCCCTTGCCGCTGCTAAAACAGGTGCAGCGGCCCTTGCCCGGTGACACGAAAGTAGGGCACTGCCTTTAGTGCACAGGCGGTGAAACACCAGCGCCCCCGGTTCGCATCGAACCGGCGGCGCTGGTGTTTTACGGGTCGGGAGGCGTGCTGTGGGGGAGCGACCCAGCCGGGCCCGCTAAGCCACCGGGCTGGATTTGGCGATGTCCCAGGCGTTGGTTGAGGCGACCATCAGCAGCGCGGCCCCGAGCATGTGGGCCGCCACCAGGAGGGCCGGAATGCCGTTGTAGTACTGGGTGAAGCCGATGATGGCCTGGAGGACGGTCACGCCGAGGAGCCCCAGCACAGCGGTGCGGAAGGGCCCGGGGATTCGGCGCAGAAACACCAGGGCCAGTGCCACCACTGTTCCGGCCGTCACCAGGTAGGCCGGCACGGCGTGGATGTGCGAGAAGAGGTCCCAGTCCAGCCCGTTGCGGGGAGCGTCGGCGTCGCCGGCATGCGGACCGGCTCCGGTCACCACAACGCCGAGCATCACGGCAATGGCGGAAAAGAGCGCGACGGCGGCCGTCACCGGGCGCATGATCCCCGGGAGGGCGGGGTGGCGGGCAGTGCGGAACCTCCCGGTCCGGCCGAAAGCACGGTTCACCAGCAGCGTGGCAAACACCACCAGCGCCATGGACACCAGGAAGTGCAGGCCCACCACCCACGGGTTGAGGTTCGTAAGGACCGTGATGCCGCCGATGATGGCCTGCGCCGGAATGCTGGCCAGGAGGCCGAGGGCCAGCAGGAAGAGGTCCCGGCGCTCCTTGCGGAGGTTCCACAGGTACACCAGCATCAGGGCGGCGACCGCTGCCAGGGCGAAGGTCAGGAGCCGGTTGCCGAACTCGATGAATCCGTGGATGCCCATCTCGGCGGTGTTCACCAGCGAGGTATCAGTGCAGCGCGGCCAGGTGGGGCAGCCCAGCCCGGATGCCGTCAGCCGGACTGCTCCGCCGGTCACCACCAGGAGGGTCTGCCCGATTAGCGAGGCAACGGCAAGGCGGCGCACCCGGACATCGACAGAGCGGGGCAGCCGGGACGACAGGCGGTTGACGAACTGGGGGAGGCGTGACGCCGTGCTCACGGATATCTCAATTCCACTTGAACCAACGGATGGCAGCTGCCCCGGCGATGACCGTCCAAAGCAGCAGGATGAGGGCGGCGCCGCCGTTGAGCGTGCCGCCAAGGAAAGCTTCGCGCAGGGATTCGCCCAGGGCACCGGAGGGCAGGAAGTGCACTATTGCCTGCGGGCCGGCGGGCAGCCGTTCCGCCGGGATGACGATTCCGCCCAGGGCGCCCAGCAGGATCCACAGCAGGTTGGTGATGGCAAGCGTTGCTTCCGGCCGTACCGTTCCGGCCACCAAAAGGCCCAGCGCGGTGAAGGCGGCGGCCCCCAATGCCAGGAACAGCAGGCCGGGCGCCCAGCCGGCTGCCTCGGGCCGCCAGCCCAGCGAAAAGGCAACAGCGCCGACGACGGCGACCTGCAGGCAGAGCACGGCAAGGACCGAAAGTGCCTTGCCGGCGATCAGGCCGCCGCGGCCCAGCGGCGTGGTGGAAAGGAAACGGAGCACGCCATAGCGGCGGTCGAAGCCCGTGGCGATACCCTGGCCGGTGAAGGCCGTGGACATTGCGCACAGTGCCAGGATTCCGGGCACGGCGACGTCCACGCGGCTGCCGCCCATGCTGTCCAGGAACGGCGTCACGGTCAGGCCTACGAGGGCCAGGAGCGGCAACACTACTGCCAGGATCAGCTGCTCGCCGTTCCGGAGCATGGCCAGGGCCTCGTATTTGCCCTGCAGCAGCACGCGGCGCAGCAGGGAAGCTGGCTGTTGGATGCCGGACACTCCGCCCAAAGCGGCGAGGGGCGCCTTGCCGGCAGCACCGGACGCTGTCCCGTTCATCGGATGTCCTTTCCCGAGATGTCCAGAAAGACGTCTTCAAGGCTACGCGCCTGCAGGCTCATCGACGCCGGCATGATGCCATGCGCTTCCCACCACGTGGCCAGGGCCGCGAGGTGGGCGGGAGTGAGGCTGCCCGTGACGGTGTAGCTTCCGGGGCGGGTCTCGGAGACGGCGATGCCGTCCGGCAGGACGCCGTCGAAATTCAGCCCGGCAGCAGCCTCGAACTCGAGGGTGCGGATGTGCTCGGCGCCGGCTTCCACGCCGGGATTGCGCTGGAGCAGTTCCTGGACAGTTCCCTCGGCAACGTTCCGGCCGCCGTCGATGATGTAGACGTAGTCGGCCAGCCGTTGGGCGTCATCCATCAAGTGGGTGGTGAGGATGATCCCCATCCCGGCGTCACGAAGTTCGGTGATCAGATCGAACACGAGTTGGCGCGACTGCGGGTCCAGGCCGGCGCTGGGCTCGTCGAGGAACAGGACCTCGGGCCTGCCGATCAAAGCGGCGGCAAGGGCCAGCCGCTGTTTCTGCCCGCCGGAGAGGCGGCGGACGGTGGTCCGGCTGAAGGTGTCGATGCCGAGCCGCTGGATCAGGTCGTCCACGGGCCACGGGCGTTCGTAGAGCCCGGCGATGTGCCGCAGCAGCGGAACAGGCCTGGACGACGGCGGCAGCCCGCCGTCCTGGAGCATCACACCGACGCGGGAGCGGAGGTCCGCCCCTGCCGCGGCCGGGTCCTGGCCCAGCAGTGAGATGGTGCCGCCGCTGCGCTTCTGGAGGCCCTGGGCACACTCGAGGGTGGTGGTTTTTCCGGCGCCGTTGGCACCAAGCAGTGCTGTCACCTGGCCGCGCTCGGCGATGAGGGAGACTCCGCCCACCACCCGGAGCATTTTTCCGTCCAGGCTGGCAAGGGGGCCAACATCCTTAACTAGCCCGCTGATGGACAGAACCGGGGATTGGGGGGATCGCACCCCAGTATTCTACGGGATGTAGTATTTTGCGCGGTCCCGTCCGGCGGTCCGCTCAGGTCAGCCTGTCCTTACTGGAATGCGGGACTAAATTACGACACTATTGTGTTGTGTATTCCATGACCAATGCTACTGCTGTGCCCTTCGCCGGGCACGGGGCCCTCGAGGCTCCCGCAGACCGCGGCCGCCCGGCCGCCGGTCCGGTGGCTGACGCCGACGAGCGCACCCGGGACCGGGTCCTGTCCGCCGTCCTGGAGCACGGACCCGTCAGCGCCGCCGAACTGGGTGACCTGCTGGGCTTCACCCCGGCCGCCGTGCGGCGCCACCTGGACCATCTGTCCCGCGCAGGCGTGATCGAAGTCAAGCGTGTGGCTAGGTCCGGTGCGGGTGCAGGCCGTCCCGCCCGCCGCTACGTCCTCAGCTCGCAGGGCCAGTCCAGCCTGGGCAACGACTACCTCGATATCGCCGCCCTGGCCCTCCAGCAGCTCCAGAAAATGGCGGGCCCGGACGCCGTGCGGGCCTTCGCCGTCGAACGCTTCGCTGACATGGAGCGCCGCTACGCCCCGGAAATCGAAAAGGCCGGACCGGACGTTACCGACCGTGCCAAGGCGCTGGCCGAGGCCCTGAGCCGGGATAATTTCGTCGCGTCGGCAGCATCCATCGAAGCCAAGGCTCCGCTCCCTGCGGCCCTTTCCAGCGTGCAGCTGTGCCAGGGCCACTGCCCCATCCAGCAGCTCGCCGCCCGGTTCCCGGTGTTCTGCGACGTGGAAACCGAAGTCTTCTCACGCCTGGTGGGCGTGGACGTACGCCGGCTCTCCACCCTGGCGCGCGGCGGGCACGTCTGCACCACCCACATTCCCACAGGCAGGCTGTCTGCCCAGGCGCCCACAAGGCTCCCGGCAGCCCCCGCCAGCCTGAATGAAGTAAACAACCATCAGCAAGAAAGGCCGTGATGACGGACCAACTATCAGAGAAAGCAGTCGCCGAAAACACTGTGATCTCGGAGATTCTGGAAAAGAATCCCGAGCTCCACGGCATCGGCAACTACGAGTACGGCTGGGCTGACAAGAACGACGTCGGCGCCAACGCACGCCGCGGGCTCAATGAAGAAGTTGTCCGGGACATTTCGGCGAAGAAGAGCGAGCCGGAGTGGATGCTGGACCTGCGCCTCAAAGGCCTGAAGTACTTCGACCGCAAGCCCATGCCCACCTGGGGCGCGGACCTCTCCGGCATCGACTTCGACAACATCAAGTACTTCGTCCGCTCCACGGAGAAGCAGGCAGCCACCTGGGAAGACCTGCCCGAGGACATCAAGAACACCTATGACAAGCTGGGCATCCCCGAGGCCGAGAAGCAGCGCCTGGTTTCGGGTGTCGCCGCCCAGTACGAGTCCGAGGTTGTCTACCACCAGCTGCGTGAGGACCTGGAGCGCCAGGGCGTCATCTTCCTGGACACCGACACCGCGCTGAAGGAACACCCGGAGATCTTCCAGGAATACTTCGGCACCGTCATCCCGGTGGGCGACAACAAGTTCGCCTCACTGAACACCTCCGTCTGGTCAGGCGGCTCCTTTGTGTATGTCCCCAAGGGCGTCCACGTGGATATCCCGCTGCAGGCATACTTCCGCATCAACACGGAAAACATGGGCCAGTTCGAGCGGACCCTGATCATCGCGGACGAGGACTCCTACGTCCACTACATCGAGGGCTGCACGGCCCCGATCTACACGTCGGACTCCCTGCACTCGGCAGTTGTTGAGATCATCGTGAAGAAGGGCGCCCGCGTCCGCTACACCACCATCCAGAACTGGTCCAACAACGTGTACAACCTGGTGACCAAGCGTGCCATCTGCGAAGAGGGCGCCACCATGGAATGGGTCGATGGCAACATCGGTTCCAAGGTCACCATGAAGTACCCGGCGGTGTACCTCGTAGGTGAGCACGCCAAGGGTGAAACCCTGTCCATCGCGTTCGCCGGCGAAGGCCAGCACCAGGACACCGGCTCCAAGATGGTCCACATCGCGCCGAACACCAATGAGCTCCATCATCTCCAAGTCGGTGGCCCGCGGCGGCGGCCGTGCAGCTTACCGAGGCCTGGTACAGGTCCGCGAAGGCGCCAAGCATTCCGCCAACACCGTGCGTTGTGACGCGCTGCTGGTGGACACCATCAGCCGCTCGGACACCTACCCGTACATCGACATCCGCGAGGACGACGTTGTGATGGGCCACGAGGCAACTGTTTCCCGGGTCAGCGAAGAGCAGCTCTTCTACCTGATGTCCCGCGGCATGCGCGAAGACGAAGCCATGGCGATGATCGTCCGCGGCTTCATTGAGCCGATTGCCCGCGAGCTCCCCATGGAGTACGCACTTGAGCTGAACCGCCTGATCGAACTGCAGATGGAAGGGTCCGTCGGATAACGATGACTGAAATCACTACTGAAAAGGCACGCATCGGCGCGCCCTCAGCCCAGCCGTTCATCAACGGCTTCACCGAAGAAGGCGAGAGCCTCTCACCCATCAACGCGGGCACCAAAGCACCGCTGGCCGGGGATTCGGCGAAGAGCCACTCCCACGGCGGCGGCGTTGGCATCCCGGACAGCTCACGTGCCGGACGCCTGACGTCCTACAAGCTTGCCGACTTCAAGCCGCTCACCGGCATGGAGGAAGACTGGCGGTTCACCCCGCTCAAGCGCCTCCGCGGGCTGCACTCCGAGGTCCTGTCAGGCGCCGCACCCACCGTGGTGGTCACCGGACCCGAGCAGGTCACCGTTGAGAGCGTCGGCCGCGAGGACCAGCGCATCGGTACCGCCGGCATCCCCGAGGACCGAGTGTCCGCCAACGCGTGGGAGAACTTCGCCGGGGCCACCGTGGTGACCATCCCGACCGAGTTCGAGGCGACGACGGAAATCACCGTCGACATCGAAGGCACCTCGCTCGAGGCCGCCGCCCAGCACCTGGTGATCGTTGCCGAGAAGTTCTCCAAGGCAGTGGTGGTCCTGAGCCACAAGGGCTCCGCGGTTGTTTCGGAAAACGTCGAGATCATCGTCGAGGACGGCGCCAGCCTGACGGTCATCACGCTCCAGGAATGGAACGACGACGCCGTCCACGCCTCCTCCCAGCAGGCCAAGATCGGCCGCGACGCCAAGCTCAAGCACGTCATGGTGAGCCTCGGCGGCGACCTGGTCCGCGTCACGCCGTCGGCCCGCTTCACCGCCCCCGGCGGCGAGGCTGAACTGTTCGGCCTGTACTTCGCCGATGCCGGCCAGCACCTGGAGCAGCGCCTCTTCGTGGACCACGCCGTGGCGAACTGCAAGTCCAACGTGCTCTACAAGGGCGCACTGCAGGGACGCAACGCCCACGCAGTCTGGGTTGGCGACGTCCTGATCCGCAAGGAAGCCGAAGGCACCGACACCTACGAGGCCAACCGCAACCTGCTGCTGACCGACGGCGCCCGCGCCGACTCCGTGCCCAACCTCGAAATCGAGACCGGGCTGATCGAGGGTGCAGGCCACGCCAGCGCCACCGGCCGGATGGACGACGAGCACCTGTTCTACCTGATGGCACGCGGCATCCCGGAGGATGTTGCCCGCCGCCTGGTGGTCCGCGGCTTCCTCAACGAGATCATCCAGCAGATCAAGGTCCCCTCCATCGAGGAGCGGCTGACCGAGGCTGTTGAAAACGAACTCGCACTGACGGACAACTAGAAGGCACGGAGCACGGGTTTACAGATGACTGACCAGCCAAAGGGCGAGCTTGTCTGCAAGGTGGATGAAATCCAGCTGAAGCAGGCGCTGCGGATCCTGATCGACGACTACCCTGTGGCGATCGTCAAGGACTCCATGGGGGAGATCCACGCAATCGGCGATACCTGCTCGCACGCGGACATCTCACTGTCCGAGGGCGAAGTGGAGGGCTGCGCCATCGAGTGCTGGGGCCACGGCTCCCAGTTCGATCTGCGCACCGGCGAACCGCTGCAGCTGCCGGCCTATGACCCCGTGCCCGTGTTCGCCGTCGAGATCAGGGGCGACGAGGTCTACGTGGACTTCACCCACAGCCTTAACGGCGCCGAAGCCCCCAACTTCAGCTAGCACCACAGAATTACGAACCAACTTCCAGACAGAGACCGCACCGCAGCCGCCAGGCACGGTGCAGAGGAGAACAAGACATATGTCTACTCTTGAGATCAAGGACCTGCACGTCAGCATTGAGACGGAGCAGGGCACCAAGGAAATCCTGAAGGGCGTCAGCCTGACTATCCGGACCGGCGAAACCCACGCCATCATGGGCCCCAACGGCTCGGGCAAGTCCACGCTGGCCTCCACCATCGCAGGCCACCCGCGCTACAACGTCACCAGCGGCTCCATCATCCTGGACGGCGAAAACGTCCTGGAAATGAGCGTTGACGAGCGTGCCCGCGCCGGCGTCTTCCTGGCCATGCAGTACCCGGTGGAGGTCCCCGGCGTGAGCATGACCAACTTCCTGCGCACCGCCAAGACCGCCATCGACGGCGAAGCCCCCAAGCTGCGTACCTGGACCAAGGACGTCAAGGCTGCCATGGAGCAGCTGCGCATCGATGCCGACTTCGCCCAGCGCAACGTCAACGAAGGCTTCTCCGGCGGCGAGAAGAAGCGCGTGGAGATCCTCCAGCTGGAACTCTTCAAGCCCAAGTTCGCCGTCCTGGACGAGACCGACTCCGGCCTGGACGTTGACGCGCTGAAGGTCGTTTCCGAGGGCGTCAACCGCGCACACGCGGACGGCAACATGGGCACCCTGCTCATTACCCACTACACCCGCATCCTGCGCTACATCAAGCCTGACTTCGTACACGTGTTCGTCGACGGCCAGGTTGTCGAAGAGGGCGGCCCCGAGCTTGCCGACCGCCTGGAAGAAGAAGGCTACGACCGCTACGCCAAGGGTGCCGGCGCTGCCGCTGCCCCCGCCGCGGCACAGGCCTAGTAAGGACTTTTCGCCATGACCGAAATCAACGTGTCCCGCACGAGCCTTGAGGACGTCGAAGAGGCCCTGAAGGACGTGATCGATCCCGAGCTCGGCGTCAACATTGTGGATCTCGGGCTGCTGTACGGCCTGAAGTACTCCGATGACGACGGCGCGCTGCTGATCGATATGACCCTGACCACCGCTGCGTGCCCCCTCACCGATGTCCTCGAGGAGCAGGTGGGCAAGGCCCTGGACGGTGTTGTCGACGACTGGCGCCTGAACTGGGTTTGGATGCCGCCATGGGGTCCGGAGCGGATCACCGACGACGGCAAGGACCAGATGCGGGCCCTCGGCTTCAACATCTAGGTCCCCACCGCCTCCCTGAGCTCGCTTCGCTCGGCCAGGGAACCCTCGGCGGCGGAGGCCCCTTTGGGAATACGACGGCGGGTCACCTTCCACATGGAAGGTGACCCGCCGTCGTCGTTCCCGCGTCAGAGGTTGGGCGCTGAGAAGGTGTCGCACTGGTTGATGTCGCCTGTCTGGTAGCCCTGGTAGAACCACCGCTGGCGTTGTTCGCTGGAGCCGTGCGTCCAGCCCTCGGGGGAGACCCTCCCCGTAGCCGCTTGCTGGATCCGGTCGTCGCCTACTGCTGAGGCGGCCGAGAGGGCGTCGTTGATGTCCTGCTGCGTCAGCTGTTCCAGGTAGGGCTGCCCGGTCTTCGGGTTGGGGGTGGTGGAAGCGTATTTTGCCCAGAGCCCCGCATAGCAGTCTGCCTGCAACTCGGTGCGGACAGAGCCGGATTCCGGTCCTTGGGGATCCTGCTGGGCCCGGTCCAGGTTGCCGAGGACGTTTTGGATATGGTGGCCGAATTCGTGGGCCACCACGTACTCCTGCGCCAGCGGGCCGCCGGAGGAACCGAACCGGTCCACCAATTCCTGGAAGAAACCGGGATCGAAGTACGCGGTGGTATCAGTGGGGCAGTAGAAAGGGCCCACCTCAGTGGTGGCCGCACCGCAGCCGGTGTTGGTGCCGCCGGCGAAGATCACGGCCTCCGGCCGCGGGTACTGCACGTTGTACTGCTGCAGATATCCGGGCCAGAAGGCGTTCAGGCTGTTCACGGTTCCGGTGATGCGGCAGTCCGCCCGGGCATCCGCGTCGGCGCCCGTTTCGCAGGCCGGCGCTGTGCCCTGGCTTTGTGGCGCCTGCCCGGCGCCTGCCAGCCCCTCGAGCAGTTGCGGATTTACGCCCAGGAGCGTGGCGATGAGCAGGATGAGCCCGCCGCCGATGCCGCCACCTACCTTCACTCCGCGGCCCATGCCGCGCCGGTCCTGGACCTGTGACGGATCCAGCTGCACATTGTCGTTGAAGCTCATGAAGTCACAATACCCGCGGGCTCAGGCTTCAACCCGTGCCCGCCAGTAAAGTTGATTCGATGCCTTTCCTCAACCAAATCCAGCGCTGGGCCGAAGAACGGCCGCACGACACCGCCGTCGTAGTCGCCGGTCAACGCCTCTCGTGGGCGGAGCTCCGCGATGCCGCCGCCGGCATGGTCTCCGACACGAAGGCTGTCACGTCCCTGTGCGAAGCCAACTCGGTGGACTTCGCCGTGAAGTTCGCCGCCGCGGTTGCCGGCGGGCGCCAGTGCGCCGTCCTTGATCCGGCCTGGCCTCAGCCTCTGCAACAGGACATTGTCCGCCGGGTCGAGTCGTCCGCCCAGCCCGCGGCTGTGTCCCCGGACGATGAGCTGGCCGACGGCGGGCCGGAGGCCACCTTCCTGATTGGCCTCACATCAGGCACCACCTCTGTCCCGAAGGCCTTCACGAGGTCGCGGCAGTCCTGGCAGGAGTCGTTCAAGGCTTCGATTGATTTTTTCGGGCTGGGCGCGGACGATGTGACGCTGGCGCCGGGCCCGCTGGCGGCGAGCCTGAACCTGTACGCCCTGTCGGAGTGCCTCTATGCGGGTTCGGAATTCCAGACCCTCGAATCGTTCGACGTCGGTGACGTCCACGCGGCCATCACGCACGACCGGGTCACCCGGCTGGTACTGGTGCCCACCATGCTCAGGATGCTCAGTGAACGTGGAATGACAGGATGCGTGGATGCATCCGGTGTCCGCACCATCATCTGTGCGGGGTCCAAGCTGGACGCGAGGACCCTGGAAGCTGCCCGCCGCTGGGCGCCCAATGCCACGATTTTTGAATACTACGGTGCATCCGAGCTCAGCTTCGTGTCCGGTGCAGGCCTTCCCGCCGGCGAGGCTGCGGAGCTGGGCGGGACCGGCATCGGCTGGCCTTTCCCCGGGGTGGACGTCAGGATCCTCGACGACTCCGGCGAACCCCTTCCGGACGGGGGTGCCGGCAACATCTGCGTGCGCAGCGGGATGGTCAGCAACGGCTACCTCTGGGGAGACGACGGCCAGGCCCTGAGGTCCTTCGACGGCTGGTTCACTGTGGGGGACCAGGGCTACCTGGAAGCCGGGGAGCTGCATATCCTGGGCCGCCGCGCGGACATGATCCTTACCGCCGGCAAGAACGTCTACCCGCATGAGGTGGAGCTGGCACTGGCCGCCGTGCCCGGGGTGGCCGCCGCGATCGCCGCCGGGATGCCGGACGACCTGCGCGGCCAGCGCGTGGTGGCGGGCATTGTTCCGTCCGCCGGTGCTGTCACTGCCACCCAGCTGAAGGCGGGGCTGGAGAGCATCCTGGCCCGCGACAAGTGGCCGCTTCAGTATTATGCGGTCACAGAGCTGCCCACCACGGACCGGGGCAAGGTCAGCCGGAACCTCTTGCTGGACTGGATCAGCGCGGGAGATTCCAGGATCCGCAGCCTTGGCACCTGAACTCCTTCCGCCGGACCGCCAGCCCGTGATCATCGCAGCCCGGCGCACTCCCGTCTGCCGGACCAATGGGGCGTTGCGGAAACTCCGCGCCCATGAGCTTCTGGCCCCCGTCCTGCGGGAACTCGTGGCGGATCCCGGGATGGAGCCGGCTGCCGTCACCGACGTGATCATCGGCAACGCCGTGGGCGGCGGTGGAAACGTGGCACGGCTCGCATTGCTGGAAGCCGGCCTGCCGGTCAGCGTGCCCGGCCTCACGGTGGACCGCCAGTGCGGTTCGGGACTGGACGCCATAGTCCTCGCGTCGGGCCTGGTGGCCGCGGGCGGCAACCCGCTGTTCCTGGCCGGGGGAGTGGAGAGCACCAGCACCGCACCCTTGCGGGCGCACCGGAACGACGACGGCGTGCCGGAGTTTTACCGGCGGGCCCAGTTTGTGCCGGCGGGCTTCGGCGACCCGGACATGGGTGTGGCCGCAGAAACGGTGGCGCAGAAGTTCGGCGTCGGCAGGGACCGGCAGGACGCGTTTGCCCTGTGCAGCCACGAGCGGGCAATTGCCGCAGCCGAGGCAGGACATTTCGACGACGAAGTGGTTCCCCTCGCAGTCAACAACGGCACTGTTGCCGCCGACGACGGCCCGCGCCGCGGGCTGACCGCTGCCGTGATGGCGCGGTTCCCGGCCGCCTTCGTGGACGGGGGAACTGTCACCGCCGGCAACTCCTGCTTCGACGCGGACGCTGCCTCCGCCGTCGTGATCACTTCGCTGAAACGCGCCCGGGAACTGGGTGCGCCGGACGGATTGCTGGTGCTGGGCACCGGTACCGCCGGGGTGGAGCCCGAGGTCCTCGGCATCGGTGCGGCCACCGCCGCACGGAACGTACTGGCCGCTTCCGGCGTGACTGCGGATGACCTTGACCTGGTGGAATTCAATGAGGCGTTCGCGTCGCAGACGCTGGCCTGCCTTGATGAGCTGGGCATTGATCCCGGGCGGGTAAACCTCGACGGCGGCGCGCTGGCTCTGGGCCACGCGTATGGTGCGTCGGGGGCTGTCCTCGTGACCCGGCTGCTCGCCCAGGCCCGCAGGAAGGGAATCCCCGGAGGCCTGGCGTTGGCCATGATCAGCATCGCCGGCGGCATGGGAACCGCCGCGCTGCTGCAGTACGAACGCTTTTAGCCGCTTCTCGCCGGCTTCAGTCTTCCGCCTCGCCCAGGCCGCGGGCAGCGAGCGCCTCGCCGGTCTGCCGGGCGAAGGCCACGGAGGTGATGAACACGGGCAGGATCAGGGCCCGCGGATTGCGCTCCAGTCCCCGTGCCCGCGCGGAATCGCGGACGTCCGCGAAGGTGCCGGCAATATAGGGGATGCTACGCAGCATAATGCCAATGGTCAGGGCGAACCGCTCGGGATCGGCCCCCAATCTCTTGAAGGGCGCGGCCGCCTTGACCACGCCGTCCAGGAGCTGTTGAACCCGGGTGGTCGCGGTGAGCAGCGATGCCGCCACCACACAGACGAGGATGTTCAGAACGATCCTTGCCGCTGTTGGTGCGCCGAGCTGCCACCACTGGAAAAGTCCGATCACCAGCAGGACGGCGGCAAGTGGCCGGATGGCGCCCCACAACCGTTTAGGACCGGCGCCGGTGAGCAGGAAAAGGCAGCAAAGCCCTGCGAGTACCGCGCCGGAGATGAGCCAGTCCTGGATGATGAACGAGGCCAGGCCGCAGCCGAAGACCAGCAGGAACTTCAGGGCCAGCGGTGAGCGGTGGACCAGGGAGTTTCCCGGCACGTAGTTGGCCAGGAGGAAACCGTGGCCCCTCATCGTGTGCCCGGTTCCGTGGGGTGAAGGCCGTCCATGCAGAGGGTGCGGTAGGCCGCCACAGCCTCGGCCGGGGTGCCGTCGAACACCACCCTGGCGTTCTCGATGACCAGCACGCGGTCCATTTCCAGGGCGAGGTCAAGGTCGTGGGTGGACATAATGATCTGCTGGTCCAGCCCGGCCAGGGTCCTGCGGAGGAGCTCGCGGTTGCGGAGGTCCAGGAGGGTGGAGGGCTCATCCAGCACCAGGACTTTGGGGTTCACTGCGAGCACGGCGGCGAGGGCCATCAGCTGCCGTTCGCCGCCGGAGAGCTCATAGATGCTTTGGTCCGCCAGGTGCAGGAGCCCCAGGCGCTGCAGCGCTGCCTCGGCCTGGCTCCGCCGCTCGGTGCCGCTCTTCACCGAGCGGCGGAGGGAGAGTTCCACATCCTCCCTGCCGGTAGGCATCACCAGCTGGGACAAGGGATCGGTGAAGACGAAGCCCACGTTCCGGCGTACCCTGCGCACGGCATTGACTGTATCGTCGCCGTCGACCGTTACCCTGCCCATGGTGGGCTGGATGAGGCCGTTGACCAGGCGCAGCAGTGTGGACTTCCCGGAGCCGTTGGCGCCGATAACACCGACGCGCCTTTCCGTGAGTTGCACGTTGACGGCGTCAAGGAGGACTTTGGGCTCCGGCGCGTTATCGGTTTCGACGGCGACTGTTACCTGGTCAAAGGTCACTGCGGGCATAGCGGGCGGTCCTAGGCCTTGATGGTCTTGGCGGCGGCGGTTTTGGCGGCGGTGCGCCGGACGCGGCGAACCAGGATGTCCGGGAAGGCGCGGTGGAGGGCGACGGCGATGACCGCGGCGAGAATGTTCTTGACGATGTCGCCGGGGTAGAAGACGAGGTCGCTCAGGAAGGCCTGCTCAAGGGTAGCCTTGGTGTTCAGCGCGATGCCGGCGACGCCCAGCGAGTGGACCACCATCACGCTGGTGACCGTGGCGGACAGGAACAGCCACAGGGCGCGGGCCCTGGTGGTCCGGCGGATCACCACGATGGCGAGCCAGCCGACGAGGCCGGCGGCGATGGGGAAGGCGATGATGTAACCGGCTGAAGGGCCTGCGAGGATGCCCAGCCCGCTGCGGCCCTGGCTGAAGATGGGTAGGCCCGCGAGGCCCAGCAGGGTGTACAGGCCGACGGCGGCGAAGCCCCTTCCGGGGCCAAGGACCAGGCCGGTGAGCATCACCGCGAGGGTCTGGAAGGTGATGGGGACGCCGAAGCCGTTGACCGCGAGCCCGGGCACGAGGGCTGCGCCGGCAACGAGGGCGGCGAAGACGGCGATCAGTCCGAGGTCCGTGGCGTTCCAGCGGCGGCGCCCGCTGTTCAGGGTGTTGGTGACGGCGGTGTCGGTGTTGCTCATGGTGGTCCTGTCGGGGTTGTACAAGCGGAATCTAATGTACTGCCGACGTTACCGGCGTGCGACGGCCCCTATTTTGTAGGGGGCCTACTAAAGCCCGGAGCTGGGGCTGACGGCTGGGCACAACTCCGTCGCTTCTCCTCCCGCCATTGGTTCCAACCGTTGCTGGCGGGCCTGCCGGCGTGGCACGATCCAGCTATGACCAAATACCTGATCTCCTTCCCGAGTGAGGCCTTGGTGCTCACCGACGAGGAGTTCCCCATCGTCTCCGCCGATGCCGCCGCTGTGATCAAGGAGGCGAAGGCTGCCGGCGTCCACGTATTCGCCGGCGGGATCAACGAGGACGCCGATCCCGTTCTGGTCTCGGCCGACGGGTCGGTGAGCACCGGGACCTATCCGGGCTCCAGGCTCAAGGGCGGGTTCACGGTGCTGGAGCTGCCGACGCGCGAGGATGCGGTCGAGTGGGCGAGAAAGATTGCGGTGGCCTGCCGTTGCCCGCAGGAGCTCCGCGAGTTCGCGTACGACCCGGAGAGCTAGCTGGAAGGTCAGCGAGTTGGTCGATTTCGCGTCAATGGCCATGACGTTTTGGAACGCCGTGGTGACTCACTCTCATGAGGCCTCCCCATGTGTCTCGTAACTAACGTGGGGTTACCCGCAAATCGTGGACAGTGGATCAGGCGGCTTGTGCCGGCTGAAGTTTATTGCTGGTGAGGAACTGTTCGTGTTCCACCGGCGTGGTGTAGCCCAGGGCTGAGTGGAGTCGAGAGCGGTTGTAGAACTCCTCGATCCAGCGTCCGGTTTCCCGGATCGCGTCCTGCCTTGTTGTCCACCGGCGCCGGTCGTAGAACTCGGTTTTCAGGGTCGACCAGAAGGACTCCTGCATCGCGTTGTCCCAGCACACGCCTGTCCGCCCGACCGACTGCCTAATACCCAACCCGGAGCAGACGTCGTTGAGCTGGGCGGAGGTGTACTGGGTGCCGCGGTCTGCATGGAACACCACCCCGGCCGGGCCGCCGCCGCGCAGGACGTAGGCCATGCGCAGCGCCCGCTCCACCAGGCTGGTGATTTGGGTGGAGTCCATCGCCCACCCAATCACACGCCGGGAGCAGGCATCCCTGACAGCACACAAATACACCCACCCTTCACCGGTGCGCAGGTACGTGATGTCCGAGATCCAGACCGCATCCAGCTCGCCAGTGTCCCACTTTCTGGCCACCAGATCAGGGATCGAATGCACCCGCGCCTCACCGATCGGCGCTACCGGGCGGAACCGCCGTGGCGAGATTCCTTCCAGGCCTTGCCGACGCATCGACGCGGCCACAGTCTTCCGGTCAACACCGGTCCCGTTCCTGGCCAACGCGGCCTGCACCCTGGGCGCCCCGTAGATCCCGGTCGAATCCCGGTGCACCCGCCGGACCTTCGCATCAAGTTCCGCCCGCAGCACGGCCCGCTCCGACTCCTCGGAGCTTCGTCGGCGCCAGGCGTAGAACCCGGACCGGGACACTCGCAAAAGCCGGGCCATCCGCTGGACCGGGTAGTTAGCCTTCTCGGCCTCCATCAGCTCGAAGCATTCCGATTCTGCTGCTTGGAAGCGAAGAAGGCTGCGGCTTTTCCCAGGAACTCGTTATCCATCCGCAACTGCGCGTTCTCCCTGCGCAAACGCTCCAGCTCAGACTTCTCCGTCTCAGCCGCAGCGAACTCCTCGGGAGCCTCCAGCCGGGCCCGTTCCTGAGCCACCCACCGGCCAAGCAACTGCTCACCCAGACCCAGCTCCCGGGCCACCGGCGCGACCGGCCGGCCCGTATCGATGACAAGGCGCGCAGCCTCCCGCCGATACTCCGGAGTGAATTTACGTCGTGTCGTGCTCACAAGAACACCTTCCCGCAGAATCCCAGGATCCCGCTACTTCAGGTGTCCACCAACAGAGGTTAACCCCAAACGGTGCAGACAGAGATTCAGCTAGAGGGTTGCGAGACATAGTTACGAGAATGGGCCGGTCGCGGACGAACTCTACGTATTCCACGAAATTTCGGCACGGCCGCGACGGCTGTCGGCGGGTCCGGTGGGACGCCTCGTATGCCAAGGGTTTCGAGACGAAACTCTTGGGAACCAACAGCTCCTCCATTACTTGACGCGTCTGGGAGTGGCCCATCCGTGATTGCGTATGGACTCGACTCTGGCGGCGGGTGTACTTTCAGCTGTGGAAGGTTTCACCCACCCTTCTGACGCCGGCCGCGAGCTACGCGTGAGGGCGTACGGTTCGGATCACGACATCGATGGTGATCCTCGGGCTCTCGCGAGGTTGCGCGAACTTGAGGCTGCGCACCTCGCCGACGTCGAACGCCGGGCGGACGCCCCCGCGAGCGAAAGCTCGGCCGGTACGGAAACCGTGAAAGCGGCGGTTCCCGCCGTCGCCTTAGCTGAAGCTCAGGGGTCGCCGGAGCCCGGACGGGCGATCGCGCCGCTGTCGCAGCCAGTAAAGGAAAGCTCGTTGCAGTCGCTCCTGCGACGCGCGATGAGGACGTGGTGGGGTCGCCTCGCGCGGGTGGCTGGCATGCTGGTAGTCGCTGCCGCCATCGTCGTGGCGGCCTTCCTGATATCCGCGCCACGACCCGACGCTACCTTGCGTCTGACGGCGGTCGAGGCTGACGAGCAGGTCCGCACCCTGGTGACCTCCGCGGAGCGAGCTGGCAGGTACGAAATCGACCCCTCAACGCTCCGCGCATACGGGTCGTACCATGGCTTCAATGTCTGGTCCGGCGTGAATGCTTTCGGCTCTCCGTGTCTCGTGGCCGTGCACCGGGCATTCGACTACCTCTCAAGAGCGCGCTGCGCTCCGTTTCCGGCAGACCTCATTGTGGACGTCTCTTCGTCCGGCGACGGACTCGACATACCCACCGGCGACGGCATCATTAGGTTCATACGTCGTGGCGACACGGTGGACGCCTACGTCTACCTCTTGCCAGAGGCCGACTGATGGACACATCCTCACAGCCCTCAGACGATAAGCGTGAACTGGATGCGCTCCGCAGGAGGGCGTATGGTCCGAATCCCGATATCCAGACTGACCCCGCTGCGCTGGCAAGGCTGGAGGAACTGGAAGCAGCACGCAAAGCGGTCCCGCCCGACGCCGCGGACACCGGCCTCGGCGAACCTGCTGCAGCCGCGGATGGCGCGCCCAGCCCCGATCCCGCCTGGACTGCGCCGCGCGAGGGCACGCCGCAGTCGCTTTGGCGTCGTCTTACTGCTACACGTGCCCGCCGCAGCTCGTTAGTGGCCGGCGCGCTGGTGGTCTTTTTGGCCCTCGCGCACACCATGGCGTCCCTCGTCGGACAGCCGCGTCCCGATGCCATACTGCAACCAATCGCAGACGAGGCAGAGAACGCGGTGTTCAAGACGCTGAGCTTCTATTCATCGAACGCCGATGAGTCCACTATTCGCGGCTACCAGCCGTATCGGGGAGGCCAGCCGGTGTTCCACATGGACAGGCGGGGCTACCAGTGCTTAAGGATTTTCGGACCAGGTTACGGGGAGCCTAACCCAAATTGCGTACCGCCTGGGGTGGATCTTTTTGCTGACGTTGGTACGTGGCCGTTGCAGAACCACGACTTTATTGAAGGTGTCCCAGGTCTCCCAGACGGGAGCATCGCCCGGTTCCACTACCGCGGACACTCGGTGGACGTCTTCCTCTACCCGGCGTCAAAAGCCGACTAAGGCTCGGACCCCGGAGCCTTGGTCGCGAGCACAACGCGTGCCAGACCCAGGCGGGCCGCTCACCAACTACAGTGCTGCTTTGGCCGCATGGGCGGCGGCAAACCATCCCGATATCGACTCGATGGAAATGAACAGACATATCTTGGACAAACTGATCATCGATCACCGATAAGCCGCACCGATGATTGACGAAGAACTCAGCGCAGCGCTGGCGGCTTACCGCGATGCGTGGGAACAGTACCGAAAACAACCGCCACACAAGCCTAGTGAGATGCCGACACCAGAAGATCTATTCTTAGCGAATTTCGGCACCGAGCGAGGTCAGACGTTTTTGCCCACCATTCACGCACTACACGCCGAAGCGCAGCGTGTATCCGATCCAGGCGGACCTCTCGGCAACTACTCCAACGCCCTCGCTGCCTGGGCGGATACCCATCCGGAAGTTGACCGCCAGGTGTTGCATCGACTCATACGTGAACTGCTCTGGGGGCCAAATAAGTCCCCGCGAGACAAATGTCGTGCCAATGCCGTAAGAAGATCCCTCACGTACAACCGAGCTAGTCCCTCCGCGGAGGGTCTCATAACCTGTGCGCCTCAAAACCCAAGGCATATGAGACAAGGCGTATGTCGATCTGCCAGCCTCAGCCCCGGGTCCCGGACCGGACCGTGTTCGATAAACTGGTGCAGGTGCTCGGGGCCGCCTACGAGAAGATCGCCGACACGAAGTGCCCGGCCATCACTTTCCGACGCTGGCGGGACAAGTGGATCAATGCTGGGGTCTTCGAGCAACTCGAGCAGTTGTGCCTGGAGGCCTACGACCACATCGTCGGCATCGAATTCGCGGACCTGGCCGTGGTGTTAACGCCGACCGAGAAGTTCACGATTGTCAGCACGGCTCGGCCGTTGGGTTTCCTCCGGTGCCGACACGCCGGTCTAGTGCTCAGTCCTTGTCGTTCTCCAAGAAGTTGCTCACGTAGGTATCCGCGTCCATGCCGAAGATCTTGGCCTGCTCGCGATGTTGCCAATTCAGTTCGCTGTGGTCTCCGTACCACTCGTGCTGCATCTGCCGACGAGACTTGAACTGGAAGTCGTCGTGGTCGGAGTCGCGAGTCCGCTCCCGTCTGCTCGCGTATCCAATGCTCTCGAGGTACTCGTCGACCGCATGTAGCGCGTCCTTTTTCACCCGGTCTGCTGCAAACGCCGACTGAAACGTAAATGCGATGCTCAGAAGGCACCCGAGCATGAACGCGGTACACATCGTGGCGCCAATGCTGAAGGTTATTCCGTACATCGCGCCACCCACCGTCGCAGCGACGACGATGCCGATGTTCCAGACGATGACGTAGACCAGGCGGGCGCTCCGGAGACCGCGGACGGCGCCGGGTGCCATTGTTGCGTACGAGGTCGCAATATTCGTCAGGCGCTTATACTCGACCAGTTCTGACCGATGCAACAGGCTCGTGTCGATTTCCGCTCGCTTCGGCAAATGTGTCCCTATTCGATTGGCCGACGACCGGCCGGTCTCTCCGGCTGATCACCGGTGGCACTATTCTTTGCTATGTGCGGCGTCATGGACAAGCTGGACCGCACAGGTTCTCGATGGGCGCGGACATTTCCGTACGGCCTCCTGGGCGGTGGCGGCACGTAGAGCCTGTTCCTAAACCTGTAGGCGGTGCCGTGGGGCGGCCGGCATCCGGCCGTGGGTTGTCATTACTCAGGACATGTCAACGCAAGGTCTTGATGGGATCGCGTTAGTGACGAAGCGGAGAACTAGTGGCTAGGAGGAATGAGATGGACCGAATTCGTAAGACAAACACGTCTGAGTTGCTGGTCAGAATTAGGCGCCACCCTATAATCTTGGTTCTCAGCGCCTTAGTAGTGGTTGCTACAGGAATTACTTCTTTTCTAGCGATTCCAGCCGCTGTTAGATCTGCAATGCCAGATCCGCCGACCCCGGTGATTTTTGAGGAGCAAGATTTAGGCGTTCAGACTAATTCTCGATACGGATTCAGTTTCACCGTCCCACTTACCTGGGCCCGTCAAGACCCAGGCAATTCGGATGGCTACTCTAATATCGACCCGCACAACGCGCTTGTGGGCCTTCGTGCGTATGGAAGCATGAGCCTGACTGACTCGATCGATCAAGAGATGGAGCAGCGCCGCTCGCTTTGGGAGAAGGATGGATCCGAAGTCAAGCTCTTTCAGTACGCAGGACTGATTGTCCATACGATTAGCGGCGATCAGGCAAGCAAAGAGGATGCACCGGGCTGGATTTACAGCTATACCGGTAAAGTAGGACTTGAAAACGTCACTGTAGTAGGCCGTGCGGTTGCCGATTCCGGCCGATATGTGTTCGTCGAAGCTCAGGCTCCCTCCGGAGAGTTCTCTCGGTATGAAACATCATTCGAAAAACTCCTTGCGCGTCTCGTCGTTTACTCAGACTGTGCTTCATGCGTTAAGTAGCCAAGATCAGTTGCATACGATCGCCGGTCTGGGCCAGTGCTTTCTCGCAACGACACGGTAAGCATCTGCACGCCCGTCCCTTACGGAGAACTTGGGTCATCATTGATCGGTCTTCTGACCGACGTGTGTTCTTCAGGGAATACGACGAGGAACATCGCCGGGAGCCAACCTCGCTGGGTCTGCAGCCCTTGTTTCGTATGTCGACAGGCCACTTAGGGCATATCGACATGGGAAGCAGAATCCCGCTTTGTCGAACTCCAACGGCAATGTTTCACGAAATCCTGTCCCAGGGAGCGCGGTCCGTCCTACTGGAGCTTGTAGCTTGTCTTACCGATTTCGGTTACACCCAAGTCGGTTGATGCAACGAGATCCACGGGAGTTATTTCGTCGTCGAGTTCATAGGCGATCGCGTTTTCGACGGTTCCGCCGTTCTTGACTTTTTCCATCTGCGTCTCCAAGAACCTGTCATCGGGAAGCCCACCAACCTCAAGCTTGTTCTCAGCATTAGGATTGTTGTCTTGGTATGCCGTGAGGTTGAACATGAAATTCATTGGACTGACGTCCTTTGCGCTCAGGTTCGTAATCGTGTACCAAAACGCTATGACGGGCTTTTTGCCGTACTCATTGCCCTTCGCGCCGACCGCAAGGACCTTGTGGTCGGTGATCGCAATTTTCAGGTCCGGAGTGATGAGTACACCGTCCTTGAAGGACGAGGCGCTTGCCGGCGCCGCAGTCGGCGTGACACTCGCCTCGTTCGACGAACTCTGTGCATTGGATTCCTTGCTTTCGGCCGCCGTTCCACCGCACCCGCTGAGAACGATAGCAATCGATGCGGCCGCAATCAGTACCAAAGACTTCTTCATTAGATCCTTATTCCCCAAGGCTTGCCAATGCAAGCAAATAATTGACAAACAGTAAGCCTACGGGCTCGATCCTAAAATCCGGACTTGTTTCAGTGGTGCGGTACCGGAACGCGATCACCTGGGTGGAGACATGCCGAGTGATTTCGGTCCTTAGCAGACGATTTGGAAGCGGCACCGCCCCGCTAAGGCGGAGATGGTCCATTGACAACGTTCTGGCCGAGTTGCTGCGCCAAGGTCCGCCCTTCTCATCCGGGAAAGAGACCGAATTCCTCTGTGATTCACAGTCGTCCCGGTCCTCGGTCGATGAGACGCCTTGTATCCCTAGAGTTTCGAGACTGCAGCACGTCCCAGATAAGGCGCCTCGCGGATAAGCTCACCGGGCTGGGCATACGGGAACGGTGAGAAGGACCTAGCCACGCCATGACCAGTCGAGCCAGCTGGGCCTTGGTTGACCGGTTATCGGGATGGCTTCGAAAACCGGCCCTGCCGACTGCAGCGACCCCAGAAACGACGCGATGGCCCGGACCCTTCTTGCATCCCCTGCCGTAATAATTGAGCCATGGACGACCAAGAACTGAATGCGGTGCTGAAACGCTACAGCGAGGCCTGGAGTCGGTACATGTCCCCTCCGGCTGTAATGCAGGGCGAAAAACCGGCGCTCTCGGCGCAGGCGCAAGTAGCCATCAACAAGCTGCGGGCCGAAGCGAACCGCGTGCCAGACCCAGGCGGGCCGCTCACCAACTACAGTGCTGCTTTGGCCGCATGGGCGGCGGCAAACCATCCCGATATCGACTCGATGGAAATGAACAGACATATCTTGGACAAACTGATCATCGATCACCGATAAGCCGCACCGATGATTGACGAAGAACTCAGCGCAGCGCTGGCGGCTTACCGCGATGCGTGGGAACAGTACCGAAAACAACCGCCACACAAGCCTAGTGAGATGCCGACACCAGAAGATCTATTCTTAGCGAATTTCGGCACCGAGCGAGGTCAGACGTTTTTGCCCACCATTCACGCACTACACGCCGAAGCGCAGCGTGTATCCGATCCAGGCGGACCTCTCGGCAACTACTCCAACGCCCTCGCTGCCTGGGCGGATACCCATCCGGAAGTTGACCGCCAGGTGTTGCATCGACTCATACGTGAACTGCTCTGGGGGCCAAATAAGTCCCCGCGAGACAAATGTCGTGCCAATGCCGTAAGAAGATCCCTCACGTACAACCGAGCTAGTCCCGCCGCGGAGGGTCTCATAACCTGTGCGCCTCAAAACCCAAGGCATATGAGACAGGCAGTTGCCAGTTGACCCCCGTTCAGCCTGCATGCTCACCGTACGGGGTAAACGTACATTGTCCGAGGGAATCCGGCTGCAGCGGATCGGAGGTGTAGAGCGGTGATGGACCCGCTTACGGGACTCTGCGAACTTGTCCCAAGGCAATTGCCCCGCTTGGGTGCGAACAGGTCCTCCTCCAATTGCATTGACGGATTTTCCGCGTCTTCCCGCTCAAAGCAACGTATGGTGTGGGCATGGAAGACATGGACACCACCGGTGACCGGACTCCGGAACAGGTTTTGGAACTGATCACCTTGGTCGAGTCGTCCGGCTGGCCCACCACGGAAGCCGAGCAAGCCGACTACTTTCACATGCTTGGACTGCGGCAGCTCCCCGGAGCCCCACAGAAGGGAGTATCACCGGCAGTCGTCGGAGGGGTAATCACCGATTCTGCATCGACCACTCCAGTCGGCTCCTGGATGACACACAAGGGGGAACTGGTTGGGATTAGCCTCTTCTTCCAGCAAGAGCAGCGCAGTCCAGCCACGCGGACTTTAGATTTATTCAGCTCCATACACTCCCTGGTTCACGCTAAATTCGGAGAACCACTGGACGACTCGGTCCAACCAGGCGGCAACGCGTCTGCCCTATGGAAGGTCAACGGAACAGGTATTGAGCTCTACAGGCACGTCAACCCACCCATAGCCGTCCAAGTCGGACTCAACAACCTTGAGCGCACGTCAGCTGTGGAACGACTGGCGGCTACCGGTAACCAATACCTGCGTCCTTAGAGGAAGTCATGGCTAAAGAGGCGACAGCTTGTCACCGGGGTTTAGCCTGTCCGTAAGCCGATCCTCAACCGAACACCGCAGCGTCGCTCGGTTTACTTCGATTGGAAGTAAATGGTCTTTGTGGTCGCGTCTTCGACTGCAGGCTTCCCGTAGATCAGTGCATACCGGGAGTACGGCTCTAGCTGATCGTCTTTGGACGTATAGTGATCCTCCCAGCGGAGGAAAATCTCAAAGGGATTTCCTCCTGCTTTGCTTCTTGCCCATGCGATAACGTCCGTGACTTCTCTGGCATCGGTGATGTCCCATTCATCAACGAGCCAGGCGAAACTCATGGCCGGCGGTGGAAACCAAAGACGCACTCTGTAGCTTGGCGGTAGATCGTCACCTCCGACGGAGTCATCTGGAGCAGCTCGCACAATTCGCATAGGCCCGAGCCTACGCCGCGAAGTCGGAAGCAGGTGGCCGATGCACCATCCTCATACGGGACAGTGAGTTACGGGTGTCTCATAACCCCAATGCCTCGAATCCCTAGTGATTCGATGCAGGACCGGCTAATGGGACTCTAACCGGCCAGCTGCAGTAGTGGGGTAGAGAACGTCCTTGCGTACCGCCCAACGGCCGATGGCTGCCGCTGCGCCTACGGTTGACCAAGGAATCAACATCAAGGGCTGCCAGCCAAAACCTAAGACGCTGCCCAACAGCCAGAACGAGAGGGTCGGCACGGCAAAGAAGGCTCCAATGTGGATCCATTGATTCCTGACCGGACGCAAAAGGTAGGCCAATACCCAGGCCAGTGGAGCCGCGAAAACCAGGGCCACTCCGAAGCCATAAAAGATCGCCGTTCCCAAAAAGCCCCATACGTGGCCAAGGTTAGTCCCGTTCCTTAGCGCGGGAACGCCAAAGAATGCCGCAACCACGATCAGTAGAACGCCTATCCAGAGTGAGGTTGCAATCAGCCAGCCTTTGATAAAGCCGTAGGCATCCAAGACAATCCTGTGCGGTTGAACCGCCTGCGGATGCACCTCGTCCCCAACGCCATGGACCCAGCCTAGCTGCAAGCAAAAAGTCCGAGGGGATTGGGAACAAGGACCGATTGAGGTTTCGCCAAAAGATTTTCTGAAAAGCTCTCTTGATTCTGTGTAACCTTTTCTACTGTCCCGGACAATACAGGGCATGGGGAACCTTGAGAGTGACGAGGAGAGCCTTTGGTCCCGCAGCCTGAGCGGCGACGGCGAGGCGTTTGGTGTGCTGTACGACAGGCATCGGGACCGAGTGTTCCGTCATGCTTACCGGCTCGCGGGGAACCATCACGACGCCGAAGACGTCATGGCGGCCGCCTTTCTTGAGCTGTGGCGGCGGCGCGCCAAAGTCCGTGTAGTGGATGGGTCTATCCTTCCCTGGCTGCTGGTTACGACGACGAACATGGCCCGCAATAACGGCCGTTCCGCCCTCCGCTATCGGAAGCTGCTGGACTCGCTGCCGCGCACCGAAGAGTCTTCACTGCCCCTGGAGACTGACTTCTTTGCCGGCCGCCAAGAGATCCTGGACAAGGACTTCTCCCACGCGCTGGGCACGCTCAACGCCACGGACCTGCACCTGGTAAGTCTGGTCGTTTTCGAGGACTACCCCCTCACTGCCGCAGCAGCCGTTTTGAACATGACTCCCGGCGCGGCCAAGACGCGCATGCACAGGGCGAAGCAACGGATGAAAGCTGCGCTCTGTGGCAATAGCGGCGCGGGCGCTCCTGCCCGCAGCCAAGCAACTTCAGTTTTGGAAGGAGAACGGTCATGAACCAGTTCCATGTCGATGACCGGTTCAGCAACGCACTAAGGGCAGAACTGGTTTCACAGGTCGCTAAGGAAGCACCGGCTGCGAAACGGAAGCACAGCAGGGTGTGGCTTGGTTCCGGGGCGCTGGCCGGAGCAGGACTGCTTGGTGTTGGAGCGGCAACGGCAGGGCTTTTCTTGATGCCTGGAGGGGAAAAGGTGACACCGTTGGCATCGCCCGTGACCACCACCTACACCGGCACAGCAACGGTTGAGCTGGGTAATCCCCCTGAGGGAACCACGGGGATTCAAATAGAATTCTGGTGCCTGACCCCTGGTTGGTTCGAGTTTCCGGACGGCGCAGCCAGTAACTGCTCGGAGGAGGATGCGGCAAGCGACAGACTGGGTTGGAGCGGCTACACCATCAGCCTTGCCCCTGGCCAGGACAGTGTCACGATCAAAACTGACCCCGAGGCCCGCTGGCGGCTCACCGCCAAGTATGTGAAGCAGGAGCGGACACCGCTGGGTGTCAATGCCAAGGGTGAAACCTACGGAGTCGATAGCCCAGAAAACGGAGCCCCCGACCTGATCGCTGTAATGGCCACCAATGGGCAATCAGGGTACGCCTACGCCCGCGACCTTAACGGAGGCCCGATGCCCACGAGCCCGGAAGATGCCGTCAAGAACTTCAACACCCCACGCCCTCCACGCGAGATCCCCGTGTTCCTAAGTGACGGCGAAACCAAGGTCGGAGTCTTCATGGCGTCAGGCTCTGGAGGCGGAATACCCGCCTACCCATCCCCCTCTCCAAGGCCATGACAGGACGCCCAGGCAAACGAAACGAGCCAACGCTTACTCACGGTCGTGACTGTCCCTTAGATGGTTCCTCTTACGAGACCGCGGACTCGCAACGTAGAGCAGATGTCTCATAACCCAGGCGCCTCAAATCCCTAGTGTTGTGAGACGCCGGGGGGTTGCAGTTGGGATCATCACCGTTTGAGCGATGGTCCAAAGCGCTGCTGCTGCGGCTGGGCTAAAAGGGAAGGCGGACGTCGAAATCGTCAGGGGACCGGCCTGTCAGTTGAGCCGCTTGTTGCTTGACCTCGTCGGTTATCTCACCCAGGTTCTGCGACGTAGCAGTCAGTGCTGGAGCTCAACGACTCCAACCACCAGCTGCCCGTCGGCGGCACTGACTATGTAAGCCGTCAGCCGCACTGAGCACCCCCTTCTTAGTCTTTGTTTCTCAGGCTACAGCGCCGACTTCATCATCAGTGTTGGCGCGCCTGCTTGAAGAGCTGAGTGAGCAGTCAGTTAGTGGACGGTCGAGACTGGGCCGGATGTCTTGACAGCTCAGCGGGCCCTGCGGCGGCTTTCTTCGACGCCTGTTTCGTACCAGAAGATGGCACACGGTTCCGGGACAGGAGTATCAAGGTTCCGGTAAAGGGCGTCCAGCAGTCCTGCGAGTTCTTCGTTGGACAAGCCGGAGATGATCGCTTCCGGCCCTCTGGGGTCGTTGATAACCCTGAAAAGTCGCGAGTCCGTCATCACCGGCTCTTCTGATTTCGCTGCGCCATCGCCCTCTGGCTGCGTGCCCAGCAGGGTCCCCCTACATCCGCCCCGCGGTAAGGTCTGGGTCAGCATCAGGACCCGCGCTGCCGGTCTCCTGCACGCTTGCGGACGACAAAGGCCCCTCGCCGGGCGACTGCATGGAGCGCCACACGCCTACCCCGGCTGCGATCGTGGCAAGCAGGCCGCCGATCCACCACCACTTCCGCACCGACCGCCCAGCCTCTACCGGAACGGGATCCACCACATCAGCTGCGGCTTTCGGTCCGACACGCCTTAAACGTTCCTGAACCCGCGGAGTCAGTGTCTGCACGCCGCCCGCAACCTCGTCAGCCAGTCTGCGCAATACTTCTTGGAGGCGCGGGGACGCAGTCTCAACGCCGGTATCCAGCCCGGCCACAGCTCTTTGCAGCGCAGCATGCACCCCAGGGGTGGCCCATTCCCTGCCCTTTGCCAAATGAGCCATGAGGTTCTCAGAAAGACGGTGGACCTGCTCTGTTTCAGTCATGCGTTCTGCCGTGCGCATGGGTGCCTCCTGTGTGCGATGGATGCCCATAGCCTACGGCCGGCAGCACCACAGAAACAGGCCACTATCGCTAGCGTTCCACAACCTAGGAACCGGGACCGTCTGCGCCAGACACCTCAAACACGGCCATCGCCAGCTGAACCTACTCGAGGACCCCTCCGGCAACGCCCTCAGGAAATCCGGGGACGATGTGTGGCTGCAATTGAGGCGAGGTCACGAATTAGCCGCTGGACCTCATGTTCCCGACGCGCGGAAGGCGTAGTTTGCTGCACGCCAGAGGGTCTTGCCAGACGTGTCCTGGGAGGCGCGGGAACAGGCGCCAGGCTCCTGGGCGGGGGCACCGGCAACACTTCCCCAGCCGCAGCCTGAACACGTCTGCCCATGGATCCCCCTTGACCTGATCGTTCCGGGGAAGGTCCCCCGGCGTTATCGATAGGGACACTCTAGGAAGCGCCGGGATGAGGCGGAAGGGACTCCGCCCATCATCGGGACGTATTGTTTGAATCTTGAGGTTCCCGACGGCGCGGAGTAGCTATCCCTGGCCCCTGAGGCTGGGTTGTGAGGAGCTGGCGACGGCTGGGGGGAGGTATTCGCGGTCTCAGACGAACACCCTCGCCGCCAGCTCCGGTCACGAGCGTAGCGGTGCTTTCCTGCTGTGCGCCCCAGTAACCGGTACGCATTTCGCAAAGCCGGGAAATACTTGCCGCCAGCTGCAACAGCACTCCCCGCCGTGTTTCCTGCCTATCCAGCGTGGTGTCTCGAAACCTTGCTGCCTCGGGATACGGGACACGCCGCTTCCTGTGCTTAGAAAAATGATGGCGGCCTTCCTTGCTGGAGGGCCGCCATCGGTGAGCAGAGAGCGTAAATCAGAATTCGACGGTTTCGAATTCGAGGAGGTCGGCCCCCGTTGCCACGGGTGAGCGATCGCCTCCGTGGTGTTCGCCGGCCTTGCCGGTCCGCCAGTTTTGATAGTCCTCTTTGGTTGACCAGGTGCTGACGACGAAGTAGCGATCCTCGCCCTTAACCGGGCGGAGCAACTGGAAGCTTTCGAATCCCGGCTGCCCGTCGACAGCGTGTGCGCGGCCGGCGAAGCGCTGCTCGAGCTCGGGGCCCTTGCCTTCGGGGACGTGGATGGCGTTGATATTCACAACAGACATGGTGTTCCTTTCATGATGGGGTTGGGTCAGCGCCGGGGGGCGCTTCTTCTGCAGAACGAGCGGACTTTTACTAAAGATTCGACAGGCCGGTTCCGGCGTCATCAAGGCATGGGGAGCGCTTGCCGGTGGGGACCCCGGTGGAGCGAAGGCAGGTACATTGAGGCCCTTTCACGGCCGGGAGTGAGGTCCAGACGAAGCGCTGCATTTTGTTGTAGAGCCCGAAGTCAAGGATGGCTCCGTTGAGCTTAGGCGCGAGGTCTTGGCTGACGCTGACCTCCACTCCGGAGCCGATGGGTCCGGGATCACTTTGATCCGCCCCTCCTGGCTGCAGTTCGCACCGGAGGGGTTTGCGGGGCAGGGTCCGGGAGAAGTACAGGCCTTGCTTCCGGCACCCGCCGGGGCCCAGGTAGCAGTGCAGCGTTCCGCCGAATACCACGATCATTTCCACGGCTGCATCGGTGAGGAAAAACCGGCCATGGCCCGGGACCTCAGCGACAGTGAGGGCGGGTGGCGGGCTCTCGTCGCCTGCCGGGTGCCCGGGAACGTAGGCAGGCGCAGCCGCCCAACCGGCTTTTTGGCGTTTAGCAGCCATCGTCGAGGCCCCGGAGGTTCGTCTCGGTGATCATCGCAAAAGCCTTTCAGCATGGTTGTGGGAACGCGGCGGTTCATGTGTAATCTTATTATGTGCATAGTCGTGCACATATGCACTTGAGCGGGTGTCGGGATGTTGTCGGTTTTGCGGAATGTGACGTACAGGCGCTTGTTCGCGGCGCAGGTGGTCGCGTTGCTGGGCACGGGCTTGTTGACGGTGGCGTTGGGGTTGTTGGCCTTTGACTTGGCGGGCAAGGACGCCGGGGCGGTGATGGGCACAGCGTTGACGATCAAGATGTTCGCGTATGTCGGGTTCGCGCCGGTGATCAATGCTTTGGTGGCGCGTTTGCCGAAGAAGCCGGTGCTGATCGGCGCTGACCTGATCAGGGCGGCGATGGCGTTGTGTCTGCCGTTCATCACCGAGGCGTGGCAGATCTATGTGGTGATTTTCCTGCTGCAGTCCGCCTCGGCCACGTTTACACCGGCGTTCCAGTCCCTGATCCCTGCCGTGCTGAAGCAGGAGAAGGACTACACCCGGGCGTTGTCGCTCTCCCGTCTGGCTTATGACCTGGAAGCCCTGGTGTCGCCGGCCATCGCCGCCCTGCTGCTGGGGGTACTTAGCTACAACAAGCTGTTCCTTGGCACGGTCGGAGGCTTCCTGTTTTCCGCGCTCATGGTCATCATGACTGCCCTGCCGGTGACCGGGACACCGGCTGGTGCGCCGTCGTCGTTGTGGCACCGCACCACGCTGGGCGCCCGGATTTTCTGGCGGAACCGGCGGTTGCGGTCCCTGCTGGCCCTGAATCTGGTCGTGTCGGCGCCGACCGCGCTGGTGCTGGTGAACAGCGTCGTGGTGGTCCGGGAAGTCCTGCGCCGGCCGAATACCGACCTGGCCCTGGCACTGGCATGCTTCGGCATCGGTTCCATGCTGGTGGCCCTGGGCGCTCCGCGGCTGCTGGAACGCCTCGGTGACCGGGCCGTGATGCTGACCGGCGCCGCCCTCATCCCGGCTGCCCTGGCCGGGGCAACGGTGCTGCTGTTCCTGCCCGCCGGTCCTTCGACCTGGTGGTGGCTGCTCGGGCTGTGGTTCCTGCTCGGCACCGGGAACTCAACCATCCTTACCCCGTCATCACGGCTGCTGCGTGATGCGTCCACCGAGGAGACCCGGCCCTATGTGTTCACCGCCCAGTTCTCCCTCTCCCACGCCTGCTACATCGTCAGCTACCCGCTGGCCGGCCTCGCCGGGGCGGCGGCCGGGCTCGGCCCGGCTGCGCTGGCCTTGACACTTCTTGCGATGATAGGGGCTGCAGGAGCATTCCTGTCCTGGCCCCGGCACACCCCGGAAACCATTGAGAACGCCGGGACCATCGAGAGTTTGGAGCAGGGTGATGAGCAGTCAGCCGGACCACGCGGCAACGCCAGCCGCTGAGCCTTCCCTCGTCCACAACGTCGCGCCGGGCCCGCAGTTGCTCGAAGCAGCCGCCGGGACCCTGCGGATGCTCGCCGAACCCACCCGTCTGCACCTTTTGTGGCAGCTCGCTGACGGGCCCAAGACCGTCACCGAACTCACCGCCGCGTCCCCGGTCCCACGGACCGTCGTCAGCCAGCACCTGGCCAAACTCCGGCTCAGCGGCCTGGTCGATACCCGCAAAGACGGCCGGCACGTCATCTACTCCCTGCACGACGGCCACCTGATCCGGCTGATCCGTGAAACCATCAACCACGCCGACCACCGGCTCACCGGCGAACCCAGCCACGACTAATCGCGTGCCCAGAGTCCAGCCCCCGCCCGGGGAGCCGAGCCATAAAGGCAGCGCCAGCTCCCTGCCGGCGCCCCTGACGCTCCCGCGCGCGCTCACCGTCACCGGGCTCATCCTCGGCCTCGCAGCCGCAGCGCACACGGCCGGCGGCGGGCGCCTTCCGCCCGCCCGCCCCGGTGCTCTGTCTTCTGGCGGTCCTGGTCATGCTACCGGTCACGGTGCTGGCCCGGCGGCGGATCCGCCTCCCCTCGATCGCCGCCGCCCTGGGCACCGGGCAGGTGGCCCTGCATACCGCGTTCACCTCCCTGCCCGGACCCGTTGACCACTGCAGCGCCTCAGTGATCGCCGCGCACGGCCACCACCAGGCCCAGACCATTCCGGACTGCGCAGCGGCAGGGACCGGAATCCTGGCCCTGCACATCCCTGCAGTCCCCAGCCCCCTCATGATCACCGCGCACATCCTCGCCGTTGCCGCCACAGCCCTCCTGCTCGCACACGGCGAAACAGTGCTGTGGCGCATGCTGGCATGGCTTGCCCCGCCGGCCATCGAACTGCGCCCCAGGCCGCTCCCGGAATGGACAGCGCCCGCGCCGCTCCGGTCATCCTGCCTCCCGCAGCTGCACCCCAGCCTGCGGACCCGGCTGCTCCGCGGCCCGCCGGCCTCTTCTCCCGGCCCCCTCAGCATCTGACGCTGCCCGGCGCCGGCCCACGCACCCCTTCCACGCTTCTTCTTGCCTGCCCGGAACCCGGTGCCAGGCTGTCCCGAAAGGACACCTCCCTTGAAGTTCTCACTTCGCCGCGCCCGCATGACCGGCGCACTGACCGCCATCCTCGCCCTGACCGCCCTCGCCGGAACCGCCCCGGCCCAGGCGCACGATGCGCTGGCTTCCACCAGCCCTGCCGACGGGCAGACCATCACCACCAACCCCGGCAAGGTCTCCATCACTCTGAACAATGCACCGGAAACGGGCGTGCCCGGCTCCAACACCATCAAGGTCATCGCACCCGACGGGCACACCGCCAGCAGCGGTGACATCAGCGTCGACGGCGCCACCCTAAGCATCGCCGCAGACATCGACCATCCCGGCAAGCACACCGTCCAGTGGCGCGCCGTGTCCGCCGATGGGCACCCCATCGAGGGAAGCTTCGCCTTCACCTACGCCGCTGAAGGCGAAACCCACAGCGAGGCGGCCGCGCCCGCGACGTCGGCAGCAGCCGTACCGGCAACTACGGCAGCGGAAACCCCGGCGCCTGAAACGCAGGCGTCGGCACCTGCCTCCTCCCAGACTCCGGACAACACCGGATGGTTCATCGGGATCGGCGCGGTCCTGCTGATCCTCGTCGCCGTCGGCGCCTACCTCATCGGCCGCCGCGCCAAGACCGGAACCGACAGCACCAATTAGCCAACACACAATCCCCGATGGCCCGCCCGGACAAAAAACCGGGCGGGCCATCACCTTTGCCGGTCCAACGGCCACCGCACCATGCGGCGGGACTGCGCTTCGGTGGCGCAGTCAGTACAGGAAGACATCTACCATGAGTGCCGCGATGGAACCGAGCCCGGCGAGGAGGACCAAACGCCGGGAAGGTGCCGATCGCAGCGGGCCCACACCCAGAACCAGCGCCAGTGCCGCAAACGCGAAAACGCCCGAACCCGTGTCCTGCCAGCTGACGGGGAATACCGGAAGGGGCGCGTCAACGAAGAACTGCGGAGCGTTCACTGCCCGCAGGATCGCGTTCCAGGCAAAGGGACCGGCGAAGGCCCCAACGGCCACCGTGACCAACGTTTCCGGGTGCCTTTCATGGGCAACAAGAAACGCAAGGACCAGCGCAGCAAGCGCTGACAGTGCTGCACCATATGAGATCGTCGTCCATGCCAGCATCGTTGCCTCCTCAGGAAGATCGCCCCGGGATGCAGTGTCTCATAACCGATGTGTTCCGAATCCCTAGGGTTTCGAGACAGCCTGGAGCGTAGCTTTTAGGGCACCTTCAACGTGCATGTCATCGTGCAGGGTTAACGTGCACATAAGGTCAGCAACGGCGCCGAGGGAAGAATTCAGGCCTGGCCGCGCCCGACGACCCCGTAGATGTTTCGGCTTGTCGGTCCAGCTCAAGGCCCGTGAACTCGTAGAGACGATGGGCTGCCGGCTGGTGCGCGCCAGTCCAGGGTGATTCGTTCCAACCCTCGCGGACTGCGGTTTCGATCGCCGTACCGAGCAGGCGCCGGCCTCAGCCAGGCCACGGACTCAGGGCGCGGTACATCCGAGTAGCCGACAAGCTAGGGTGCAGTTGGCAACACGATTGAGAGCATTGTGCCAAAGATCTTGGGGAGCTGAATATGGATGCTGAAGCGTCAATGGGTAGTCGGGCGTCTGAGCTTGCGCTTTGCGAGTTGGCACGGATGGCGTACGTGACAATGCAAAACGCGTCACATACCTATTGGGACCTGAACGACCCAGAGGATGAGCCACTGCTCAAGGTCAGTTCAGGAGTAACTTCGGTACTTCTGAACTCGCCGCAGCATCAGACTGCTGTCGACGCGTTGAACGCCGATAGCGACTTTGAACCGATGTGGTCGGCAGGTACTGATTTGGGAACCTTTTTCCGGTATCCAGGGGGTGGCTCTATTGTTCAACGCGAGACGTTGCCGTCTTCCCTCATTATTCCGGCACTTCGCCGAGCGAACATTGAGGCGCCCTCCACTGAAGACCAGTTTTGCGCATTGGTCTTAGAAAACCTTGCCGAGATGAAACGTGCAATTCGCGGCGAACCAGTGACGATTCAGCTAGTTCACGGCCTGGCCGGACTATCTGTTCCAGACGGGTTGCAGATTGCCACGCCGTGGGGTGTCATTCGTGGGGTTCCGGTGGGAGCCGTCCAAGCAGCCAGACGAGGTCGAATCAACCCAACCACCGCAGTATTGGTGGGAGAACTCAAAACGACTCCATTGATGGGTCATGGCGATCAAAGCGAGCTAATGCTGCAGGAGGAGTTTTACGCCCATGAACATCAGGTTCGGCACCTGCTGCCGTTGGCATTTGCATTGGCTTCCGAGGACGGCCGTGTGCGTGCTCCGAGCCTGACATTCTCCAGCCGCATGGTGCCGTTCCTTGGGGGATGGGGTTCGAGCGGCAGCCCGTTCGGGATTCCCAAGGAAACTATTGAGATCCGAGAGCCTGACATTGAACGGATTGTGCACTGGGCGAAGGTCCTTGACGCGAACCATAATCCAAGCCTTGATATCGCGGCTCGCCGGCTGGTCTCGGCCGTCAATGAGAGATATGACCCGGACGATCGCTTGGTCGACGCTGTGATCTGCTGGGAAAGCTTGGTCGGAACGAAGCTCGAGACTGTGAATCGAGTAACTTCTTCGCTCGCGATCCTCCTCGAAGAGAACGTTGAAATTAGATCGAAGATGATGACATCCCTTGGGAATACGTACTCGGTGCGGAGTCAACTCGTCCATGGTCAGAAGGTGAGGGACAGAGATCGTGAGAAAGCCACCGAACAGGCAGTAGACGTCGCGGTGAAAGCACTAAGGGCGATTTACTCCGCAGGCGAACCCTGGGTTTCGGAAGCGAGTGATGTTCGTTCAAAGCGGATCGTGCTCGGGGAGTGGGATAACAGAACGTCGGTCCTTTGACTTGGCGCGGGATTGGCGGGCCTGTCTCTGTTATCGATCTGGGCCTGCACCACCCAGCGCCTCACGGTTTCCTTGCCAACACCGAGCTGCTGCGCCGCGGCCACTGAGGCGGCCATGACGATGCTCGGTGGCGTGTTCCGTGATCAGATGCACGCCCGCTCATGAACCGGCAGAGTGTTCCACTGAAGGATCACCTTACGGACCGGAAGACATCGCATAAGCCCACTTGATATGTCTACTAAGAAAACAAAGGTGACCTTCCTCTGGAAAATGGGGTGAGGTTGGGCTCGAATCCGAGCGAGACCATTCTGCGTTGGAGCCGTTTCTTGGCGCGTTCGGATTCGTCTTGTCGAAATGATCGACGCCGAGTTCGTAATGGTCACCAGGGCGGGTTTGGGTGGACTTGATCCGTCCAGCCGACTCGTTCCGGCCCGGACGCACTCCCGCCCACGATGCCAGATGGCCTGCCGCGTCAAAGACGTCCATGTCCAAGCCGGCTTCGGCGATGATGACGTTAGCAACGTTCTTCGATATTCCGGGGACGGTCATCAGCAGCTCCCGGGCTAAGGAAAAGGGTTCCATCACCGTGTCGATGCGGGCGTCGAGGGCCGCGAGGGTCGCCTCGATTTGGTCGACGCGGTACAGGTGCAGCTGCACCATGAACGCGTGGTGGTCGCTGAAACGGCCTGTAGGGGCTTCGACCAGCGCCGCAGATTCGAAGGTTTGGCGCGATCTCTCCGGTCGTGAGGCCTTTGGCGCTCAGCGATAGCACGATCCCGTCAGCACCGGTCAGCCGGCGCTGGCGCTTCTTGACGATCTGCGGATCGAAGGTGGAGCTGGTGTCCCGCGGCACATCAATCTCGACCGGCCCGATCTCGGTCAGCACGGTCTTCGTGCGGGTACCGTTGCGGGAGTTCCCGCTCCCGCGCCCGGACACGTCGTGCTTTTCATAGCCGAGGTGCTCGTCCATTTCCGCTTCCAAAGCGGTCTCCAGGACGTTCTTCGTGAGCCGGTTCAACAAACCGTCAGGCCCGACGAGGTCGATGCCCTGGCCTGAGCCAGGAGTTGCTGCGCTAACTCTTGCTGATCCACATCAGTCGCCGTGGGATCCATGGTGTCGCTCATGATCGGTCCTTCCCGCCAGGCAGCGCCCGGCGTGTCAGGCCAACCACGGAGACACCGTTATTCAGACAGTCCCCGGCATTGACGACCTGCTCATGCCGTCTTTTAGAAGGATCCTTTGCCGAGGTGCCTGGGTTTGGAAAGCACGCACAGGTGGTTGGTTTGATGGCATCTTGGATCTACAGATGTGTGACGGACTTCGCCAAGTGCTTCCTCTGGAGTTTGAGCTGTTCCTCAAGTGAACAGACGTTTCTGAACCGAGCCTTCAACCACTCTATGAGGACTATGCCCAGGAAACCGGATGTAGCGGCGCAGGTGAGGAAGTATGCGGAGTTAACGGGAATGACTGCAGCTGCGTAAACAGTGCTTCCAGCGGAGATAAGGATCGCGGCTGGAAGGGCGCTGAGTAATTTTTCGAGGCCGCGCCGCCAGTCCGTGAGTTCGGTTGTCCAATCGCTGAAGAGACTTGCGAGAGGAAGGATCCCTGTCCTGACGGCATATTTGAAGGGGGGCATGTGGTCTTCCGATAATGTGCACGCGGGCTTCAACACGGGGGAGGGGATTAGAACAAAGAGGAGCAATTCGCACAAGACGGGAAGGTTCCCCCAAAGTTCATCCGCGTGGCTACTTTCCGGCCCTAAATCTGTGAGCCACGCCAGCGACACAGGGATAAGGACGACGTGGCCGAAGGCAAGAGCTGACAACAGCCTGGTTCGGTACTTCAGCCGCATGCTTTGAAGGGCTGAAGTTGCAGAGAGTCTCAAGGTACTCTTCATCGCTGACCCCTTCTGAAACAGAATTCAGCTGGGAGGGTCATTTACAGGCGACTGGAACGGAGGAAGTTCAGCCGTGAGGATGTCTTGCCCTGCGGGGAGACTGCATTAGCGGCGGCAGGCTTGCCTTGGCCGGTCCCATGGTCCGATACTGCGGCAACACCAATCAGCGCTGTCCCGAGGTTGACCACGCTTTCCAGGTAGGCCGGGTGCCCCCACCTGGATATCGAATCAAGCACGATGGTCAGCGGAAAAATGATGACCGGTGAGGCCAGTAACCACCCTGAAAGCTGCATTCGATGGTGCCTAAGCAGCAGCAGCCCCAAGGGGATGGGGGCAACAAACGAACCCAAGAAGGCCACAAATATCAGCATCGAAATCCATCCCACCGCATCGAAATCAGTGTGGGGTGCAAACAGTCCGGCCCAGCAGAAGGGAAGTCCGAGAATCAAATAACAGGCTGCCAGGATATTTCGGAGCCAGGGCAGCGCCCTGCTGTCGCCGTCGATCTGCCGCCGATATGCGGTCAGGACCGTTGCAAGCAGCAGGTACACGACTGCGTGCAGCAGGATGATGCCGCGGAGAATTAATTCAGGTCCATCGGCGGGATCCCACGGTGCGGTTCCGGATGGTGCGAGGGCGTTCCGCACTGCGTCCGATAATGCCAGGACGGACAACCCTGCCGCAGCGGACACCGCAGCGATTGGAAGCAGTTTCATGATCAACTCCTCATGGATCGGCGGTCGATCCGCCGTCTGTCTTCCAGCCTGCTCCCGCGGCCTGCTTCAGGCATCGCCCGCGGCGCACCGGGAGCGTCCACCATCGAAGTGTTTATCTCTCCTACCAACGATGGACCCGGCTCCCCCTCCGGGTGGACGCACCCGCTGTGGTTAAGGCCTAAGCTCGGACCATGAGGCTAGTCCGGCCCAGCCCGAGCGAATGGATCGCTGCCCTTGTCTGCGGTGTCTGGATGGCGGCGTGGCTGGTTCAAGTCGCTCCCTGGGGGTTGGTGCTGGCTGCGGCCACGGCTGCCGCTTTGCTGTTTATCTGCCGGTTCACCATACTGGCGGCGCTGGTGATCGCGGCCCTGCAGTTAGCGGGCACCATGGTGTATTCATCCGAGGAAAATCCCGCGGGCCTGGCGCCATTCCTGGCTACGTCCTACTTTCTGGCCCGTTACGTCACAGCGGGCTCGCGTGGCCTGCTGGTAGGCGCGGTCTTTCTTTACTCCTCGATGGCTGGTTCAGTTCACGATCTGCAGACGGTAATCTACGTCTGCCTGTTGTTCGGCGGGCCGTTCGTCTTCGGACGCGTCGTGCGCCGGCGGGCGCTTGCGGCCGAACGCGCCCAGACCGCAGCCGCGTCGTTTGCGAGAGCGGATTCCGCCGCCATGGCCCAAGAAGCCATTGCGGATGAACGCGGACGTCTGGGAGGGCAAGTCCTATCCGTCATTCGGTCTTCGGTCGAGCAGATGAACAACGATGCTGCTGCCGCGGCCCGAAACCTGGATCCTGACCTGATCGGAAGGATAGCGGACCGGGGCCGTGCAGCCGTGACGGAGCTGAGGTGGCTTCTGGGCCTGCTCAGGACAAGCCCGGCTGTGCCGCCGGCCGGGCAGCAAAACCGGCGGCCACCGCCGTGGCGGGCGGATGCATTGACAGCAGCCGGGGCCGGTCTTCTGTCCTTTCTGGAAGCTGTCCTGACAGGGCCGCCCCCCGGAAACGCCCTGGCGTGGATCCTTCCGGCGGTACTTCCCCTTCCGCTGGCATTTCGACGGCGCAACCCCGCGGTTGCCTGCCTGGCCGTGGCAGCGCTTATAACGATGAGCACCACCCTCGGACTGCCTTTCATATACGGCTTTACGCTGGGCCCAATGATTACCTTTACCGTGCTGGCGTGGTCCGTGGCTGCCGCACGTCAGTGGTCAGGCTGGGCAGGGCTGTGCGTCCTTTTGGCTGCCGTTCTCTGGCGGATGTACATGGACCAGCCGGGCTCCGTTCCCCTGGTGCTCGGCATGTTCGTCATGCCGGCACTGGCCGGACAGGAATGGAGCACCAGGGACCGGGACCGACGCAGCGCCCAAGCCCAAGGGAATGCCTTGGCCGCTGATCTGCACGGCAATATCGACCGGGCCGTCCGCTTGGAGCGGTTGCGCATTGCGCGGGAACTTCATGACGTCACAAGCCATGCGGTGGGAGTAATGGTCCTGCAGGCTTCCGCCGCACAGGCCCTGCATACCAGGGATCCGCAAGCGGCCAGGAGCGCCTTGGCGAATGTGGAATCCGCTGGCGAACACGCGTTGGCTGAACTTGCCGAGCTGTTCAGGGTCCTCGACGCCGGCGCCATTGGTTCCCCGGGTTTGGCGGCTGCCTCCACGGAGACTCTGGAAGAACTGACAGTACGGATGCGCACAGCTGGACTGAATGTTGACCTCGCGGGCGACGCCTTCACGGTACCCGATGAATTGGCGCGCACCATCCACCGCACCGTACAGGAGGCCCTCACCAACGTTGCCCGGCATGCCCCCGGGACTAGGGCAACGGTGAATGTCAGCAACCCTGATAAAAGTATCGTCATCACCGTAACTAACGACCTGCCCCGCCTGGCTGCAGCAGGCGGCAGTACAGGCTTCGGTCTGGCGGGCATTCGGGAACGCGTGGAAAGCTTGGGTGGCTCACTTACGGTGAACAACACCGGCGGGTCCTTCACCGTCACGGCCTACTTCCCTGTCCCGGACGTAACCCTGCCATGATCCGAGTGGTGATTGCCGATGACCAGGCCCTGATCCGGGGCGGGCTGCGCGCCATCTTGATCGCGGAGCCGGACATCGAGGTGGTGGGAGAGGCAGGAGACGGTGCAGCCGCTGCGAGGGTGGCAGGAACCGAAGCTGCCGATGTCGTTCTCATGGATATCCAGATGCCCGGTACCGACGGCATTGAAGGGGTACGCAGGGTTGCTGCGGCCCGCCCTCAGGCCAAGGTTCTCATCCTGACGATGTTCGACCTTGATGAGTATGTTTTTGCCGCGCTGCAGGCCGGGGCCAGTGGGTTCCTGCTCAAAACCACCCCGCCGGAGATGCTCGCAGCAGCGATCCGGGCATGCCACGGCGGAGAACATATGTTCGCACCCACCGTCACCAGACGCCTGATTGACTCCTACGTTCACCGCCCGCCGGTTCCGGCTGGCATACCACCGGTGCTCCGCGTCCTAACCCAGAGGGAAATGGACGTCTTCCAGGCTATGGCACTTGGCCTAACAAATTCCGAAATTGCCTCAAAACTGTATATGGGAGAAGCTACGGTGAAAACCCACGTCACACGGGTCCTGGCCAAACTCGGTCTTCGTGACCGCGTTCATGCCATTTTGCTTGCTTATGAAAGCGGATTGATGGGCCGGTAACCACCCGCGACGTGGATCTGTTCAAAGTGCAGGTCCCGGCAGAGCCGAAGGAGCGTCGCAAGAACTACCTGATGTTCGAGCAGACCCCGGACAAAAGGTTCACGTTCGGCAGTGACGCCATCACGAACTCCTACACCAAGTGGGGGAAGCCGAGGGCCTTGGTCGAGGCTAAGGCCGAGTTGAGCGAAGAGCAGAAGGCCGGCTATTTCAACCCGCCGTAAACGATCGGCAGTGCAATGACTTGGCCCGTCAAAAAAATACACCGGCCCATCTTAAATACCGCCAGGGGAACGAGATTACGGATCGCGGACCGGATGGACCTGACCCTGGAATGGATCCGGCGCCATTACGCCGAGGAGCCAGGCAGTCCCCTCGCCGATGTCACCACCAACTACCCGGACTTCTTCGAACTCTTCTGCACATTCCGCAGTTCGTGGAGTTCTTCCACCTCCAGGACCTCGTCACGCCGGAGGGAAAGATCGACTTCTTCCTGGAGGAGGACGAGAACTTTAAGCGCCCCGGCGTCCCGACCATGAAGAACGAGTACGTCAAGGTTCGAGAGGCCTCGCTGAAGTTCATCACGCTGCGGGGCAACCGGATGGCCGACTGGGTCGAGAAGAACGGGTGTACCGACTGCAACGCTTCCGGCTTCAGCCTGATGTACGGATAAGGCACCAATGCGTACATTCTCGGCGTGCGGGATAAATGCACTGCACCGCGTAGCGCCGTCCTCACTGCTACTCCAGCTTGAGCTCGAGCGGTGAAGGACCGGCTTACAATGCCGAGAGCCGTCGTAGGAACCGAGTGGTGCTTAAGGACTGTCGCCCTTTCCCATGGGACCTCAAAATGTTGGCTCTAGAGGTCGTGTGGACAAATTTGAGTGCTGGCCAGTTCAGGCCTTCCCTCTCCGTATGAGGGGTCGTCGTCGCTTCCTGCCCAGATGACACCGCCCCCTGGGCAGGGCATCACATCGAACGCCCTGCCATTGAGGTGCGCCCGCAGATGGTGCCCGTCATCCTCGAGCACTTCCCAGCCGGCCGCCGGCAGCGTTGCGCGATAGTGCTGCAAAACGTCGACGTCTCCTGAGAGCTTGAACCAGCGTGTACAGCCACCCACACCACTCATGCCGCCGCCGTTGAACTGGCCGATGTGGCTGATGGAATCGAACACCTGCTGGGCCTCACGATCCGCGGGGGCCATGGGCTCATCCGTGCCCTCGGTCACGCATTGTGGAGACGAAACGTACTGCTTCTCAAGCCGCTGTCCCAGCGCCAGGGGGGTGACAGCGAACATCCCGATCAGCATGAGGACAGGAATGGCCGCGGCCGTCAGCCGCATCCATCGTCTTGTCGAGAGCATGAAACCGATGACCGCGAAGACCGCGACCAGAAGAAGCGCCAATCTGGACGGTCCCGCCGTCAACCCCCATATGAGTCCGTCGAAGGCGGTGCCGGTGACATCGCCGTACACCCCCATGAATCCGTAGTGAACCAGCACACCCAGCAGCGCCAGTCCTGCCCCAATGATGAGCAGCACCGCGGCAGTGATGGATCGGCCGGTCACGGGCATGGCCCATGGTAGGTTCCGCCCGACCAAATGTCCACAGGTTTTTCGCAGTCTAAGCACCGACTGAAAACAGAAGAAGCCTTGGGGTGGCTGGAGTCACCCGGAACGTTTCGCCGGAGCAGACGCCCACATAATCGCAGCAGGTGGAGGACTGTCCTAGGAGCGCCCGCACTACACCGGTCCGGCAGGACCCACCGATTATCGGCATCTAAGTCCGAACAGTAGGGATCTTGGCCATCACCAGTGCCCGCTCATCGGCAGCTGCTGTCGGATCAACGCCAGCCTCCGAACTCCGCCCCGGCGCCAAGGTATACCGCGCCGGGGAGCACGCGGGCAGCCCTGGCCTGGTCACGCACGAGAGCCCGGACCGTGTGGCCCTGGCGAAGCGCTTCGGCGACGGCGTAGCGGCCGATGCTTCCCGTGGCGCGGATGATCAGCACCGCGGAACGCGGGGTCATTTCTTCTCCTTGACTGCGGCCTCTGTTCCGGCGTCGAGTGCGCCGTGAATAATCGGGGGGCTGTCGGCGCGGTCGAGTTTTCGGCTTCGCGGATGATCCAGCGCCGGGATCTCCCGCGGTCGTTCGGGTCCCCGCTCACTCAGATACCGAGAACGCGGCGTTTGGCGGCCACAAACTCTTCCGGGGTGAGAGCGCCCTGCGCATGTAGTTCTGCCAGGAGGGCAAGCTCCGAAGCTACAGATTCCTTGACGTTTTCCTGATGCAGGTTCTGGATGCGATGCCGCCGGGTCCGGGCTGGAGCAGAGCCAGGTTTTGACTGGCTCCTGGTAGCCGCGTGCAAAACAAGCAGGATAGCGCCGAGGACTGCTACGGCAATTCCCAGGGGCATGGAGAGAAAGGAATGTGAAGCGGTTCCTATGGCCGCCACTGCCACTCCGGCAACAGCCAGCCCGGCCCCGGTTACCCATCGTGCTGTTCCGCGAAGGGGCCGCTTCCCTCTGAACTCAAATAAATACCCGCCACCCGAAACCGCATGATCGTTCATGTGTTGAAGAATAGACCCGCGCCTAAGCCTTGAACATGGTGCCTTCCTCGAAAGACAATGCGAACTTATCCGTTCATGGGGTAATTAAATGCTTGCGTCCGCTGGTCACGCCTGGGCTTGCGGCAACACCAGCAGGTAGCCCGTCGGCAGGTCACTGCTCCAGCGCCGAGGCTCGCGGATCACGAACTGGGTGGCCAACTGCTCCGGAGTGAGCAGGGTGTTGGGCTCGGGCGAAGGCCCCCATTGCCCGCTTCCGTAGGGGTAGAGGGGATCCTGCACGCGAATGCCCGTGACGGAAAACTCCTGGAACTGGGTAGGATCACCCACCGACTCGAACCCGCTCATCACCCATGCGTGGCGGCCGCTCCACATGACCAGCCCAACGGGCCGGCCCGTCTCGGTCATCGCCCGTGCCGCCGTCTCCAGCGCGTCCCCGTAATCCGCAATGCTGACTACGGTGTACGGGCCCATCCCAACCTCGGTGAGGACCTGCGCCCAACCAAACGGGTTGGCACCGTTGAACGAGTTGGAGGACCGCGCCCGGGCCATCTCCCAGAGCTCACCCTGCTGGCCGGAATCGCTCCAGCTGCCGCCTCCGGTGTTGTCTACGAGGTTATGCGCGATCTGGATGCTCGCGGCAACACACCAGTCGAACGTGTACTGCGGGACGAAGTCCCCCTCCTGGTAAAGGTCGACGGCGAACGGCTGGGGGACGGGGGGTGGCGGAGCGACCGGAGGTGGGGTGGAAACCGGCGTCGAAGTGGGTGACGGCGCTTGCTGGGGAGCCACTGCGGCGCCGTCCGCGGCTGCAGGGGCCGAAGACGTCACGCTCGGTTGCTGGGTGACGGCGCCGTCAAGTCCAACCGTGGGAGTGCAGCCCGCGACGAAGCCCGCCAGGACAATGAGCCAGGCCAGAAGACGGGTACGGGCACCGATCATGATCAACCCAGTTTAGCGCGGCGGGGATATGCCGTCAGAAGGCGTAGCGGATGCGGCAGTAGGGGGCGATCTGCTCAATAAGGGAGGTGAGCTGCCGCACGTAGCGGGCCTTGCTGCCCGAACGGTAGCGGACATTGTTGAAACCGTTGGAGGAGACCTTCGATTCCTGGAGGTCCGGACGCCACAGGACCTGCTCCGCCTGCGGGTGCCACCCCAGGTTGACCTCGTGCAGCCGGTCGTTGTGGGTCAGGAAGATGACCTCAGCCGCGAGCTGGGCCTTGGCGGCGGGGGTCAGGGTGTCGTCGAGTTGGCGCAGCAGCTCTTCCCAATCCCTGATCCACGTGTCAGTGATGATGACGGGGGAGAAGTTCACATGGACCTCGTACCCCGCATCAACGAAGTCGTTGATGGCAGCTATTCGTTGGGCCACCGCCGAGGTTCGGACATCAATCGATTTCGCCAGGTCCGCAGGCATGAGGGAAAAACGGATCCTGGTGTGGCCGCCGTGGTCCCAGTCGAGCATTGCGGGGTTCACATACTTGGTGGCAAAGGACAGCTTGGCGGTGGGCATATCGCGGAAGAGCGTGACGAGATCTTCCACGTTGTCGCTGATGAGGGCATCGACGGAGCAATCACTGTTTTCACCGATGTCGTAGACCCAAAGCTCCGGGTCGCACTGGTTGGGCTCAAGCTTCATGCCCTGGCGGGTGGCGTGCCGTTCAAGGGTGCCGGCAATCTGGTCGATGTTCGCGAAGACCGTTACCGGGTTGCTGTACCCCTTGTGCCGGGGCACGTAGCAGTAGGCGCATGCCATGGCGCAGCCGTTCGCGGTGGAGGGCGCAATGAAGTCCGCGGACCTGCCGTTCGGCTTGACCGTCAGTGCCTTCTTGACCCCGAGGACCAGCGCCTCAGTTTTGATCCGGGACCAGCGCGGGACATTCGCTTCGTCACCGTGCACCTCCGGGATGTTCCAGTGGTTCTCAACGAGCACCACTTCGGCGTCCGGCCAGCGTTCGATGATCTCTTGGCCCCGGGGAAGTTCCAGCGCGGCAGGCTGCGCATAGATGCGCCGGATCTGCAGCAGCCGGTTGAATTCCATGGGTCCATTCTCCCAAGCCGCCGAAGTGGTCCCCGGCGGTTAAGCCCACGGCCTATTCGCGGCTTTCTTCCCGTACTGGCTTCAGGTGCCCCGGGACTGCTCCAGCGGAGAAAGCAGGAAACGTGCAGGTGAACTAGCCACGGTATCCGAAAAGAAATCCGAGGAGCGGGTTCCGCACCTGCATCTGGATCGTGTACACCCCGCGGGCGTCGTCGAAGTTTTCATACAAGTCCTGGAACACGGGCCGTCCCCGGTCCATCACCACGCGCTGGACATGGATCCGGTGTTCGAAAATCAGACCAAGCACATGGTCTGACTCATGGCGCTGCCCCCAAGGGCACGCTACTCGGCGGCAGGCCGCTTCCGTTGCTGTTTCGTGGTTGACCGCTCTTTCTTGGCGGTGAGGCGGCGACGATTCGATCCCCGGGTAGGTTTGGTCGCTTTGCGGCGGGGCGGATCCGGGGCAAGGCCTGCTGCGACAAGGTCGGCGAGCTTGGCGAGGGCGGCTTCGCGATTGCGCAGCTGCGAGCGTCGCCCGGAGGCGGCCACAGTGATCACCCCGGCGATGAGGCGCGGTTCGAGACGCGCGAGCAGGGTCAGCCGTTGGCTGTCTGAAAGCGCCAACGAGTCGCTCACGTTCCACGAGAGTTCCACGCGGCTGTCCGAGGTGTTGACGTGTTGACCGCCCGGCCCGGACGAGCGCGAGAACCGCCAGCGAAGTTCCGCTCCGGGAATCGTTAGCTCGAGCGACACTTCCAGATCCATGCAACCAGCGTTGCATGGATCTGGATGCTTCAAGAAGCGTCAACAGTCACGGTCCGTGTCGCCTGGACCTCGCCCGTGACCCAGTGCAGGAAATCGATCGCGATTTTGTACGTTCCCTTCGCCGGTGGGCGCAACAGGAAGTCAAACTTCTCGGCTGCGCCGGACCTGAGGACGCTGGTCAGCAGCGGCTGGCCGGCCAGCGAGGGGTGGACCGCCGGCCCGTCAGGGGCCGGGGTGTTCCAGAAGGGGCGGCCATCGTGGGCGATAAGTTCGGCGATTTCCGCCGGTTCGCCCTTCGAGTCGAGGAACCGGGTACGGGTGGGAAAGTAGTCCACGTTCACCATGCGGACGAGTGTGGGCGCGACGCCCTCCCTCACGACATTCGCGCGCATCGAGCTGACCGCCCATATCCTGTCCCCGGTGGGTCGGTTGGCTACCGTCCCGCCTAAAAGAAGGAAGTGTTTGGGCTCGAAGCGGTTGAGCCCGGCATCGTCCCCGGACAAGCCGACTGCGTGATTCAGTTCGTGCCACCGGGGGTCGATGGAATAGGGAGCGATCAGTGTCTCGGTCGCAATGTCGTACAGCGGACCCCCTACGGAGTGACGGCGCATTCCACGTGTGGGTGGGGGGTCGCTGACCGGAGGATCGATGATAATTGGCCCGAACATTCCCATTTGCACGTGCAGGGGTGTGTTGACATGGCAGTGATAGAAATAGGTTCCCGCGGAGCCCCGGTTGGGGTTCCCGATTACGCCTACGTCTGTTCTCCATTGGTAGGTGTAGTGCCCGGAGACTTCATAGGAGGTGTGGCCTACGCCGTCGTTCCGGGGGTCGGGCTCGATACCGTGCCAGTGGATCGTGTGGACCCTCTTGCTGGGTTTGATGGTCCCGTGAAACAGCTTGCCCTCCGTCAGCCGCAATAATGGCGCGGGAAGCCCCCGCCCTGACTTGCCGCTCTCGAAACTCCAGAATTCGATTTCAGGCCCGTTCGGAATCTTCAGCGTCTTGTTAAAGAAGTCGAACTCCATGCTCAGGTCCGGGCGCTGGAGGAACTCCGTCTCCGGGCTACCCTCGTGAGGTTGATCCGAGGCGAACTCCACCTGGCTCCGGTATTTGTGGTGCCCGTCTTCCACCGTCTCCGGCAGGCCCGACTCAGGGATCGGGTCCTCGGCGAGAACCCAGTCGGCGACCAGACCGCCGGGGTATAGACCGCCGGCAGCCGTCTGGGAGGGCTCCGCGTGGCAGTGCATCGGATACCTCCAGTCCGCAGCCCGGGCGTCCCACACGTCATCCACCACATCCGGTGGACGCCGGACCGGAAGCAGTGATTCCTTGCGGTCCAATGGGGTCAGCTGAACAGTGTCCTCCCAGTGCTGGAGAACGACATCGCCGTCCGGGTTTACGGATCCGCCTTCGCGGGGAAAATCATCGCCATTAACCCGCACGGTCCAGACGTGGTTGCCGTGGTAATGAAGCTGGTGGTCCACGACGCCAGCGTTGACCATCCTCATCAGCTGGCCGGTGCGGATCGCACCCTCGCGCGGCGAAGCGCTGAAGTTCCGGACGTCGGTTTCGCGCGGGAGGCCAGACGGTAACGTATCCTGCTCCCGTCGCTCATTGAATTCTTCATTAGTGGTAACTGCAAGGGACTGGAAGCCCGAGTACCCGTTGATGGTGAAGTACCGGGGCACCGCGGGCGTAGAGGCGGGGTTGACCGTCTGGCCCCGTGCGGCGATTCGGGCCCAGACCGGATCCACGTCGTGGCACAGCCACAGCCACTGGCGCTCGAACTCAGTCCCGCCGGGGAAGAGCCGCCAGGCGTTGGCCGGGTCTATGACCACAAGCGCTCCGTAGAGCCCAAGGGTTCGTTCCACTGGTTCGTTCCCCGGGTCCGAGAACAGGTAGGTCCCAGGCGGCGGTGCCCCGAACTCAAGGAGATACGAAGCTCCCGGAGCGATGGGGCGGGTGCTTTCATCCCCGCGGGATGGGCCAGCGGTATGGAACCGGAGTTCGTGGGGCTGCGCAAGATGGTTGTGCACCCTGATCCGGATGACGCTTCCTGTCTCGGCGATGAGCGTCCGGTCCGGGAAATAGCTGGCCCAATATCCCCTCCTGGCCAAATACTCGCCCGGATTGTCCGGGTCTTTGTCGAGCGGTGCCGGCCTGCCGAGTGGCGGCGGCGGGGCGTTAAGCGGATAGGTCCGGCTGGCCACCACTTCTCCGGGCGCAGTGAAGACGTGAGGGCTCATGGACAGCGGCGCGTCGACGTCGGACACCGTGCCGGGGCGCTCGCCGAAGCCCCGGTGGTAGACCAAGGAGCCGTCCACCATCGCTTTGTAACCTTCATTGATATGGATGTCCAAAATGTTCATGACCGGGCCTCGTTCATCGTGAAGGGCGGCAAGGCCAACCGGTAGCCCGTGTCCTGCTGCTCGTCTGAGTAGTCCAGCTCGAGGTCCTGCAAGTCGCGCGGGACCAGGTAGCTGATCAGGATGTGCTCTAAAGCCTGCGGTGCGATGGGGCCGGGGTTCCGGTCGGAGTCCCGCGGCGTGATGGTGATCGAAGACGGGTTGAGCCTTAGCCGAAGCTGCCCCGGGCTGAAAAGCACTGGCTGTGGCCCAGTGTTCTCAAGTCGCATTTCCAGCAGCACCACGTGGGGCCAGGTGCGGTTCACTGGTTCGGGCGACGCCGGGTCCTCCAATGTCCCGCCGTCATGGCCATGCCCGTTCGGGTCAAGCTCTTCCCCAGCACTGACCCGCCGAACCTGTGTGCCACGGCCCAGGGCCCCGCCGGTGCCCATGTAGGAAGCAGCGGCTGCCAGGGTCTTGAAAGCCGGTTGGCCGTGGCCATCGAGGCGGGCAAGGCGTCCTGCCCGAACAACGGTGAGGGACCCAAAAGCCGTGGCCACGCTCGTGGTGGCGTGCTGCAAACTTCGCCCGAAGACGCCGTAGGTGCCTCCGGCCAGCAGCAGGAAAGCACCGCCGCTCAGTACCAATCCAAATTGGCGCCGGCTTAGGCCTCGTTCGGTGAACTGGTTTGTGTGGGTATTCATGTAGCCTCCTATACGATTCAGGATTTGGCTCATCCTGCTAACAGCCACCTGCGGAAACCTTGGAAGCAATCAACGCCGGCACCTGCAGCAAGCGCGAGCAGTCCGGCCTTTGATGCAGGCCGTACATCTGGGAGCAGCTCATTTGCCATGTCCAGGTGCCGGCTGCCAGCAGAGCTATCCATCCCACCACTTGTGCTCTCAGTGACAGTCCGCCCCTTCCGCTGTCCTGCCGGCCCTGGTTTGTCCATGCGCCACTTGGGCCCTTGACTGCGTGCGAGCCTGGCGACCGGGCTTGGGAAATTCTTGGCATGGCCATCAGCGGCCCCGAGGTTCTTCCTACCCTGAGCCGGGCAGGCAGCCGGGCGCGTGCGGTTCAGTGCCGTTGCTGCGGACGGTAGACTTGGATGGGCCGTTCTCCGGCCATTGCCGCCCACGCCCGCCACAGACGCTCCGGGCTGCGGCTTATCCCTGCTGTGAAAGGCTCTACCTGCTGTGATTACTGTCCAGGATCTTGAACTGCGTGCCGGCGCCCGGCTCCTGATGGACCAGGTGAGCTTCCGCATCGACAAGGGAGACAAGATCGGCCTGGTGGGCCGCAACGGAGCCGGCAAGACCACGCTCACCCGTGTTCTTGCAGGGGAGGGCCTGCCCGCTGCCGGCAAGGTGACCCGCAGCGGTGAGATCGGTTACCTGCCGCAGGACCCGCGCACCCCGGATATGGAGCAGTTGGCCCGTGACCGCATCCTGTCCGTCCGCGGCCTGGACATCGCCGTCGGCAAACTCCGCCTGGCCCATGAAGAGATGGCGAGCGAGGACGCCGCGGTACAGCGCAAGGCGATGAACCGCTATGACCGGCTCGAGTCCGAGTTCCTGGCGGCCGGCGGCTACGCTGCCGAAGCCGAGGCCGCCGCAATCTGCTCCAACCTGGCTCTGCCGGACCGCCTCTTGAACCAGCCCCTCAAAACCCTGTCCGGTGGCCAGCGCCGACGTGTTGAGCTGGCAAGAATCCTTTACTCCGACGCCGAGACCATGCTCCTTGACGAGCCCACCAACCACCTCGACGCCGATTCCATCGCCTGGCTGCGCGACTTCCTGAAAAACCACCAGGGCGGCCTCATCGTGATCAGCCACGATACCGAGCTGCTCGAAGCCACGGTCAACAAGGTCTTCCTCCTTGACGCGAACCGGGCGCAGATCGACTTCTACAACATGGACTGGAAGCGCTACCTCACCCAGCGCGAAACTGACGAGCGGGCCCGCAAACGCGAACGTGCCAACGCCGAAAAGAAAGCCCAGGTCCTGTTTGACCAGGCCAACAAGATGCGCGCGAAGGCCACCAAAGCCGTGGCCGCACAGAACATGGCCAAGCGCGCCGAGCGCCTCCTCAGCGGGCTCGAAGCAGTCCGCGAGCAGGACCGCGTGGCCGCGCTGCGCTTCCCGGATCCGTCGCCCTGCGGCAGGACACCGCTCACGGCCGAAGGCCTCAGCAAGTCGTACGGCTCCCTGGAGATCTTCACCGATGTGGACCTCGCCATCGACCGCGGCTCCAAGGTAGTCATCCTCGGCCTCAACGGCGCCGGCAAGACCACCCTCCTGCGGATGCTGGCGGGCGTGGACAAGCCGGACACCGGTGACGTTATCGCCGGTCACGGCCTCAAGGTGGGCTACTACGCCCAGGAGCACGAGACGCTCGACGTCGACCGCACCGTCCTGGAAAACATGCGCTCCGCTGCTCCCGACATGAAGGACGCAGAGGTGCGCGGCATTCTCGGCTCGTTCCTGTTCTCCGGTGACGACGTGGAAAAGCCTGCCGGCGTGCTCTCCGGCGGCGAGAAGACCCGCCTGGCACTGGCCACGATCGTGGCCTCCAGCGCCAACGTGCTGCTCCTGGACGAGCCCACCAACAACCTGGACCCCGCCAGCCGCGCCGAGATCCTGGGCGCACTGAAGAACTACAGCGGCGCCGTCGTCCTGGTCAGCCACGACGAGGGGGCAGTCGAGGCCCTCAACCCCGAGCGCGTCGTCCTGCTGCCCGACGGCGTCGAAGACCACTGGAACGAAGACTACCTGGACCTCATTACGCTGGCTTAGGGGTCAGTCTTCCTTCAGTTTCTGGGCGAGCATCACGAGGATTCCGCTGGGACCGCGGAGGTACGTGAGTTTGTAAACGTCGCCGTAGGTCGCCACGCCGCGCAGCGGACGGCATCCGTGCCTGGCAGCTATCTCAAGGGCCTCATCGATGTCGTCCACCGAGAAGGCCACCCGGTGCATGCCGATGTCGTTCGGCCGGGTCGGGTTCGACTCGTTGGCTTTGGGGTGGATGTATTCGAAGAGCTCAAGCTGGCCATGGCCGTCCGGGGTCTGCAGCATCGCAATCTTGGCGTGGTTGCCATCCAGCCCCACGGCAGTGTCTGTCCACTCGCCGCTGACCGTGTCACGGCCGACGACCGTGAGCCCGAGGTCGGTGAAAAAGTCGATGGTTGCTTCGAGGTCGCGAACGGCGATTCCGACGTTCTCAAGTTTGATGGCCATGCGTTGAAGCTACCAAGGCGGACCGGTTAGCTCCAGTGCCGGTCCTCGACTGAACGGTACAAGCTGCGCAAATCAGTACCCCTGGGCGTCCAGGAGGGCGTCTTCCTCTTCCTCGGCCGTCGCCTTCTTCCGCTTTTTGGGGACGGGCGGACGACGGCGGGCTGCCGCGGCAGCCGAATGGCGCACGCCGTCTGGCAATCCGTCGTCGTCCTCCGCATCAATCGCCGCGTTGCGCGCCTGTTGGCGGGCGGCATAGCCGAAGCCCACGAACATCAGCACGCCGAACGCGAACCACTGCAGTGAGTAGGAAAGGTGGGTGCCTTCCTCGGTGGAAGGCTTCGGAAACGGCAGCGGCATCTCCGCTGCCGCCGGCGTCTCGGACGCAAGCTGGCCGTATGCCCCGGTCAGCAGGGGGTACCCGAGCTGGGCAGAGTAGGCGGTGAGATCGATGGACGCCAGCTGCCCTTCCGGCGCACCGCGCTGGAGTGCAGGCTCAGGATGCTTTAAGCGCACGACGGCGGTCACCTCACCCGAGGGAGGTGCCGGCACCGAATCGGGGCTGCCGGGATTGTTGTTGCCGATGGGCAGCCACCCCCGGTCAACAATCACGGTTTCGCCAGTGGCCAGCCGGAACGGCACAACCACTTCGTAGCCCGGCTGGCCGTTCAACGGCCGATTCCGGACGATGCGCTGCCCGTCTGGGAGGTACGAGCCTTTCAGCTCCACCTGCGTCCACTCCTTGCCCGGGTCGAGCTGGTCGAAGTCTTCCCTGACATCGGCAAAGGGGACAGGCGTTGCCGAGTAGTTGGTCACCACCCGGTTGATCTCGGCCAGGGTTTCGGCGCGACGGTCCATCTGCCAGCGGCCCAGGAAAACGCAGGCGGTGGCGAAGATCGCGGCCAGCAGGAGATAACCCAGCCATTTGCTGGAAAAGAGGAAACGGTACATTCAGCTGTCCTGCTCCAGGGCACCGGATACCCGGCTGTCCTCAAGCGGTACGGTTTCCTTCCACAGGCCACGTGTTTGAAGGTAATCCTCAAGCCACTCGCGGTGGTCTCCGCAGGCAAGCCACGTCTTGCGGCGCTCGGGGGTATGGATCTTCGGGTTGTTCCACAGAAGCTGCCACGAAGCCTGGGACCGGCACGCCTTGCGGGAGCAGACAGCAGCGGATTCGCCCATCGTGGGGCCGGTTACCGCGGCGAAGTCGAAAATACTCATGATGCCTTCCGCTCCTGCCCGGTTGGTGTTTCGTCGTCCTCGTTGATGAGCTCGCCCTGCAGGACCTCGTTGCCGTGCTGATCGGCGGAAGGAGCAGGCGGGCTCTCGAGCTCCGCCAGCGGCGCGGAGTCCAGCAGCAGGTCGCTGTGCCCCTCCGCCTTGTCGCTGCCGTTCGCGATGACCACCGCTATCCACGGCAGGAAGACCGCCCCGGCAACCATCAAGATCTTAAGCCAGCCATCCACCACGAAGATCATGATCAGGCACACCATGCGGATGCCCATGGCGAGCGCGTACTTGATCATCCGTTGGCGCATGTCCTCGGAATGCGCTTCAGCAGCATCCGTGATGCTGTGGACTTCCGAGTCGCCGGAGAACCGGCCTGGTTCTCCAGGCGCGGATTGTCCCGCATGGTTTTCAAGGGTCACGGTGAATGATCACGCTCCAAAGGCTTGCATCAATTCTCTCACCATCGGCAGTGGCGCCCAAACCCTTGCCGGGGCGGGACGCTAAGATCAAAGTCAGCCAAAACACCCTCTTCTACCGCGGTGCACCGTGCCGCAGAATACCGGAGCCTCTACATGACTGAAGCAGCCACCGCCCCCCGCAGCGTCCTGATCACCGGTGGAAACCGCGGCATTGGACTCGCGATTGCGGAAGCGTTCCTGGCCAATGGCGACAAGGTGGCCGTGACGTACCGCAGCGAATCGAAGCTGCCGGAGGGAATCCTGGGCGTCAAGGCCGATGTCACTGATGAGGCCTCCGTGGACGCCGCATTCAAGGAAGTGGAAGCTGCCCATGGCCCTGTGGAGGTCCTCATCGCGAACGCCGGCATCACCAAGGACACCCTGCTCCTGCGCATGAGTGAAGACGACTTCACCTCTGTCATCGACACCAACCTCACAGGCGCGTTCCGGGTGATCAAGCGCGCGTCCAAGGGCATGATCCGCCTTCGTAAGGGCCGTGTTGTCCTGATTTCCTCCGTGTCGGGCCTGTACGGCGCGCCCGGGCAGATCAACTACTCAGCTTCCAAGGCGGGCCTGGTGGGAATCGCCCGTTCGCTGACCCGCGAGCTGGGTTCGCGCGGCATCACCGCCAATGTGGTCGCGCCGGGCTTCATCAATACGGACATGACAGCAGAGCTTCCGGAAGCAACCCAGAAGGACTACCTGGCCAGCATCCCCGCCCGCCGTTTTGCCGAAGCCTCCGAAGTTGCCAACGTGGTCCGCTGGATCTCCAGCGACGAGGCAGCCTACATCTCGGGCGCTGTCATCCCCGTGGACGGCGGCCTGGGCATGGGCCACTGACCTTTTCAACACACCGGGTGCGGTGCTTCTTTGTGGGAGTCACACAAGCGAATCACCAACACCCGCTGGCATGATGGACTCCAGACCATCAGCGATTTAGACGTTTCGAACAAAGGGAGCTCATATGGGACTGCTCGACAACAAGACCGCCATCGTTACCGGATCATCACGCGGCATCGGCGCAGACGTGGCCAGGATCCTCGCCGGCCAGGGCGCCGCCGTCGTGGTGAACTACCGCCAGAAGGCACCGCGCGCCAACAAAGTGGTGCAGGGGATTGAAGCTGCGGGCGGCCGCGCCGTGGCCGTGGGCGCGGACCTCACCACCCAGGAAGGCGTGCAGGCCCTCGCCTCCGCCGCCATGGAGAACTTCGGATCGCTGGACATCCTGGTGCTGAACGCCTCCGGCGGCATGGAATCCGGCATGGGCGAGGACTACGCGCTCAAGCTGAACCGCGACGCCCAGGTCAACATGCTCAACGCCGCCGTGCCGCTGATGCAGGAAGGTTCGCGCGTGGTGTTCGTCACCAGCCACCAGGCCCACTTCATCAACACGGTGCCCACCATGGAGGCCTACGAGCCGGTGGCCCGCAGCAAGCGCGCCGGGGAAGACGCCCTGCGCGAACTCATCCCCAACCTTGCCGAGAAGGGCATCACCCTGGTAGTCGTTTCCGGCGACATGATCGAGGGCACCGTCACCGCTACGCTCCTGGACCGCTCCACCCCGGGCGCCATCGAGGCGCGGCGGGCGGAAGCCGGCAAGCTGTACTCCGTGGAAGAGTTCGCCGAGGTCGTGGCCAGCATGGTCACAGCCGACGTCGAATCCGGCCACACCGAGTACGCCGGCGGTGCCGACTACTTCGGCAAGGGCGCCGGGCAGCCGGCCAGCTAGGCTCCTTGCACAACGCGAGATGGCACGTCGCGGCAATGTTCCCTTCGGACGCTGCCGCGACGTCCCCGCCCGGCCCCTAACCTCGCAAGCCCGGTCAGGGAACCCTGCGGGCGTGGGCCCATCTCGCGGTTAAGCCGGGTGCCAGGTGTCAGACCCCGGCGACGTGGCGGACGGCGTCGAGGTACGGCATGTTGATGGCGGCATCAGCCACGGCGCGTACGGCAGGCTTTGCATTGAACGCGACGCCGATCCCGGCAGCACCGAGCATGTCCAGGTCGTTGGCACCGTCGCCCACAGCAACGGTGTGCTCGAGGGCGATGCCTTCGGCTGCTGCCCACTCGCGCAGGTACTTCTCTTTCGCCGCGCGGTCCACGACGGCACCGAGCACCTTGCCCGTCAGGGCGCCATCCACGATCTCCAGCTCGTTCGCCTGCCAGTAGTCCAGGCCCAGTTCAGCGGCAATCGGCTCCAGGATCTGGTTGAACCCGCCGGACACCACTGCCACCACGTGCCCTGCGGCCTTGAAGGCAGCCACGAGCTCGGCCGCGCCTTCGCTGAGTTTCACTTCCCGGCGGACGGAATGGACGACGTCGGCCGGCAGCCCCGCGAGCACCTGCACCCGGGCGTGCAGGCTTTGGGCGAAGTCCAGTTCGCCGCGCATGGCAGCTTCAGTAACAGCGGCCACCTCCTCGCGCTTGCCGGCATAGGCGGCGAGGAGTTCGATGACCTCCTGTTGGATCAGGGTGGAATCGACGTCCATGATCAGCAGCTTCCGTTCGGCTGAGCGGAGACCGTTCGGGACCAGCGCGGTGTCGAATCCGCTGAGCGAGGCTTCGGCGACCGCATGGCGCAGTCCGGCCAGGCCTGCCGAGGTGGCGTCGGGAAGCTCGAGCGCGGCCACCTGGACCTGGTAGCGCCCGTCCCCGGCGCTGTTTTCCGAGAGCACCTTGGCGCCACGGGAGCTGAGGACGGAACGCAGCTGCTCCAGCCCGGTAGGGGTCATATTCAGGCCATAGCTGACCGCAGTCACGTTCGAAGTCATGCCTGCAATCTTAGCTTTCGGGGGAGCGGTCCTTTGAATTCAAGGCGTCCCGCCGCGATAGAACGCTGCCAAGATTTTGGGTCGGGACAATCGAGGACCACGACGGGAAAGCGTGCGATAGCCATGGCCAGCGCTCCAGGTGCGGCTCCCGGGACCGTATCCAGTCTTTTCCGCCTGAATTTGCGTAGTTGGGCTGGTCACACCGGTTATCAGTCAGCCTCTTTTTTGTCCTAGTGTCTACTCCTATGAGTGATGTTCTGGAACTGGACTCCGTCAGCGTTGTCCGAGGTAAAAAGACCCTGCTGGACAAAGTGGACTGGCAGGTCAACGACGGCGAACGCTGGGTGATCCTCGGCCCCAACGGTGCCGGCAAGACCACACTCCTCCAGATCGCAGCCGCCCGGATGCACCCGAGCAGCGGCACAGCAGGAATCCTCGATGAGATCCTGGGCCGGGTTGACGTCTTTGAGCTCCGCCCCCGCATCGGGCTTTCCTCTGCCGCCCTCGCCACCCAGATTCCCGAACACGAGAACGTCCTCAACGTGGTGGTCACCGCCGCGTACGGCGTGACGGGCCGCTGGCGCGAGGGATACGAGCGCGACGACGAGCGCAGGGCTTTCCGCCTCCTCAACGACTGGGGCATGGGCCCCCTCCTGAACCGCACCTTCGCCACCCTCTCCGAAGGGGAGCGCAAACGCGTCCAGATCGCCCGCGCGCTGATGACCGATCCCGAACTGCTGCTGCTGGATGAACCGGCCGCCGGCCTGGATCTCGGCGGCCGTGAGGAACTCGTCCACAAGCTCGGAGAACTGGCCCGTGACGAGGCCGCGCCCGCTATGGTCCTGGTGACCCACCACCTCGAGGAAGTTCCGCCGGGCTTCACCCACGCCATGCTGCTGCGCGACGGCGGCGTGGTTGCGGCGGGCCCCATCACCGAGGTGCTGACGGCCGGGAACCTCAGCGAGACTTTTGGGCTGGAGCTCGACATGACCGAGAACGCCGGCCGGTACACCGCCGTCGCCCGCCGCTAAAGGCGGCACCGCAGCACCTTGGATCTTCTCAGCAGTATTTTTGTGTCCATCGCCGGCCTCTGGGCCGGCACCATCAACGCCGTGGTGGGCTCCGGCACGCTGGTGACATTCCCCGTCCTCATCGCCCTGGGCGTCACACCCGTGGTTGCTTCAATGAGCAACGCCATGGGCCTCGTTTTCGGGACGGCTGCCGGGGCGTTCGGTTACCGCCGGGAACTGAAGGGCCGCGGCCGCCAGCTGCTGAGGCTGCTGCCGGCGTCCCTCCTCGGCGGCATTTCAGGTGCTTGGCTGCTCCTGCACCTGCCGGAGAAGGTCTTCCACTACGTGGCCCCGGTCCTGCTGGTGCTGGCCCTGCTGATGGTGGTGTTCCAGCCCCGCATGCAGGCCTGGGTCCGCAACCGCGAGGCGAACCCGGAGCACGCCGTTCGGGACAAGCGGCATGGTCTCCTCCTGGTGGTGCTGGTCTACCTTGCCGGTGTTTACGGCGGCTACTTCGTGGCTGCCCAGGGGATTCTGCTGGTGGGTATCCTGGGAATCTTTCTTACGGGCACCATCCAGAACGCGAACGCCATGAAGAACATCCTGGTGCTCGGCGTGAACCTGGTGGCCGCCATCTCCTACCTGCTGTTCGCGTTCGACCGGATCAACTGGCTCGTGGTGCTGCTGATTGCCGTCAGCTCCAGCATTGGCGGACTCCTGGGGGCCAAGGTGGGGCGCAGGCTGTCACCCACGGTACTGCGCGGGGTGATCTTCGTCCTGGGGCTGGTGGCCCTCGGCTTCATGATCACCAATCTGCTGAAATAATCTCCCGGTGACAATCCACTATCTCGAGTCCGCCGCGGATCCCCGCGTTTCCGACTACACGCAGCTCACGGACGTGCACCTGCGGAAGCTCCGGGAACCTGCCGAGGGCATGTACATCGCTGAATCATCCCGCGTGCTGCGGCGCGCGCTTGCCGCAGGGCACCAGCCGCGGTCCTTCTTCCTGGCCGAGAAGTGGCTGGAGGACCTGCAGGACATCCTCGGTGCCTACCCCGACGTACCCGCCTTCATCGGCAAGGCAGCACTGCTGGAGGAGATTACCGGCTTCCATCTTCACCGCGGTGCCATGGCGGCCATGCAGCGTCCTGAACCTGTGCCGCTGCCGGAACTGCTGGCCGGCGCGCGCCGGGTGGCCGTTCTTGAGGACATCGTGGACCACACCAACGTGGGCGCCATCTTCCGGTCAGCCGCCGCCCTGGACATTGACGCCGTCCTGGTGTCGCCCCGGTGCGGAGACCCGCTCTACCGCCGCAGTGTCCGCGTGAGCATGGGCACGGTCTTCCAGGTACCGTGGGCCCGGCTCAGCAACTGGCCGCAGGACCTGTACCTGCTCAAGGACCAGGGCTTCACCGTGGCCGCCCTGGAGCTGACCGACGATGCGCAGGACGTGGACAAGGTGGCCGCGCGGAACCCGGAGAAACTTGCCCTGGTGCTTGGCACCGAAGGCGCCGGCATGAGCGACGAGACGCTCGCCGCCGTCGACCTCGCCGTTAAGATCCCCATGCGCAACGGTGTGGACTCCCTCAACGTGGCCGCCGCGTCAGCCGTCGCGTTCTGGGAGTTGCGTCCCCGCGATCAGGACAAGAACCAAGCACGCAATGAGCGCTGACGCGCGGTTCGCTGGCACCCTGGTTATCCGCTATTATTGATAGCTGGCCGTCCTGCGTCGATTGGCGCGGATTCCGGCCAATCCCATTCATACCTGGCAGCTGGCAAAATCCAGTTGTGCGAACAAAGGTCCCATTATGAAGTCTGATACCCACCCGAAGTACGAAGCTGTTGTTTTCAACGACCTGGCCTCCGGCACGAAGTTCCTGACCCGCTCCACCGTGTCTTCCTCGAAGACCATCGAGTGGGAAGACGGCAACACCTACCCGGTCATCGACGTCGAAATCTCCTCCGAGTCCCACCCGTTCTACACGGGTAAGCAGCGCATCATGGACTCCGCAGGCCGCGTCGAGCGCTTCAACGCTCGCTTCAAGGGCTTCGGCGGCAAGAAGTAATTTACTTCCCCCCCAAGCTTCACAGGGAAAGCCCGCACCGGTGACGGTGCGGGCTTTCCGCGTTAACAGCAGCCGCCCGGGCTGCGGCGGCTTGGCGCCGGGGCACGTTCCTGGGGCAGGATGGGAACCATGACCGCCACGCCATCTCCCGCAGCTGATCCCGCTTCCCGCCGGCACGGTGAGTACAAAGTCCCCGGCGGCAAGCTGGTGGTGGTGGACCTGGACGTCGTTGACGCCCGGCTGGCCAACGTCTCAGTCAGCGGGGACTTCTTCCTGGAGCCGGACGAGGCACTCCTGGACATCAACGGCGGCCTCACGGGACTGCCGGAGAGCGCGACGGCGGCCGAGCTTGCCGCCGTCGTCACGGCTTCACTGCCTCCCGACGCTGCCCTGTTCGGCTTCTCTGCCGACGCCGTGGCCATCGCAGTCCGCCGCGCCCTGGCCAAGGCCACGTCCTGGGCGGACCACCACTGGACCCTGATCGCACCCACGGTCCTGCCCACCGAAATCAATGTTGCCCTGGACGAGGTCCTCACCGAAGAGGTGGGCGCCGGCCGCCGCAATCCCACGCTCCGGTTCTGGGACTGGCAGGAACCGTCAACGGTGATCGGCAGTTTCCAGTCCTACCGCAACGAGGTGGACCCGGACGGTGTGGCGAAGCACGGCATCAAGGTGGTCCGCCGGATCAGCGGCGGGGGAGCGATGTTTATGGAGGCGGGCAACTGCATCACCTACTCGCTGTACCTGCCGCAGACCCTGGTGGACGGACTCAGCTTCGCTGACTCCTACCCGTTCCTGGACGCCTGGGTTATGGCGGCCCTGGAGAAACTGGGCATCACCGCGTTTTACGTGCCGCTGAACGATATCGCCACGGACCAGGGCAAGATCGGCGGGGCTGCCCAGAAGCGACTGGCCAACGGCGGCATGCTGCACCACGTCACCATGAGCTACGACATCGACGCCGACAAGATGGTGGAGGTGCTCCGCATCGGCAAGGAAAAGCTCTCGGACAAGGGCACCCGCAGCGCGAAAAAGCGGGTGGATCCGCTCCGCCGCCAGACCGGCCTGGCCCGCGCGGACATTATCGCGGCCATGATGGAAGTCTTCGCCGAGCGGTATGGTGCCACACCGTCGGAGCTGACAGAGGCTGAACTGGAAACTGCCCGCGAGCGCGTTGCCACGAAGTTCGGCACCGACGAATGGCTCCGCAGGGTTCCCTGAGTCCGACGCTGTACCTAGGAGCGCAGTGAAGCGTCGGTTCGGTGCGCAGGGACTGCCCCTGCGCACCGAGGCGCGGCTTCATTGCGCAGGACGGTACAAATCCGCAAACTTACCCGGCAGGTGAACCGGCGGCCTGCGCGGTGAGTGCCCGCAGCAGGTGGCTGCGCTGCTCGATGATGATCCTGCGCAGCGCCCGGGGAGCGTCCGCGTTCAAGGCCAGCCACTCGTCCGTCCGCCTCATCACCGGATGCTCCGCCGGATCCGCGCCGTCCGCCAGGTCCTGTGCCAGCGGGTAGTGGCCCCGGACGATCCGGCTGGCGATCTCGATGCTCCGCCCGTCCCACACGGCCCGCAGGCACTCAAAGTACGGCGCCACATACGGTTCCAGCAGTTCCGCCGGGGCCGTCATAAACCCGCTGATGGTGGCGGTCAGCAACTGGTTGGAGAGTTCGTTGCCGTGCACTGCCGCGTTCCATGCCGCGGCTTTGACGTCCGGATCTGGGCGGGCGGCGAGCGCTGTAGCGTGGCCGGCGCGTCCCGATGCCGTGGTGTCCCGGGCCAGCTCGGCGTCCAGCTCAGCGGCCGTTGCCTGGCCGTTTGCCGCCAGGGCATGCCAGATGTGCCAGCGCAGCTCGGCGTCCACTGCCAGGCCTTCCACCGGAGCTGTCCCGTCCAGCAGGCCCTTGAGCCTGGGCAATACTGAGTCGTTGTGCCTGCTGAGGGTTACGAGCGTCCGCGCCCAGGCCAACTGCTGGTCCGAGCCCGGCCTTGCCCGCTCCAGTTCGGCGGCCGCGGTGGACAGGAAGGAGGCCCGCACGGCAGCCCGCTCCACGGCAGGCGTGTAGCGTTCGACGGCGGTGCTCGCGTTGTCGAGGATGTTCAGCAGCACACCGATTCCGGTTTCAGCCGGACCGAAGGCGGCCACGGCATCGACGTAGCGCACCGCCGGGCTCTCACCGTCCCGGGCCGAGTTCCACAGTGCAGTCCAGCAGAGGGCCCTGGCCATGGGATCTGCGATCCGGTCCAGGGACGTACGGACTGTTGCCTCAGATGCCGCGTCCAGCCTGACCTTCGCGTAGGTGAGGTCGTCGTCGTTGACCAGCAGGAGCGCGGGCCGCGGCTTGCCGGCGAGCTGGGGGAGCTCCGTTCGTGCACCCGTCACGTCTGTTTCGAAACTTCCGGTCCGCGCCAAGGCGCCGTCGCCGTCGAAGTCGTAGGAACCCACGCGCAGCCGGTGCGGCCGCAGCTCTTCCCGTTCCGTCACCGGATCGGTGGCCTCCTGGACGATGACCACCTGGCCCGGCACGCCGTCGTCGTCCCTTGCTGTGGCAAGGGGAGCGAACTCCAGGGAGAGGGTGGAAATACCCGAGGTCTGCAACCACTGCTGCGCCCAGCCGGCCAGGTCCCGCCCGGAGGCGGTGCCCAGTGCTGACAGGAGGTCCGCCAGGGACGTGTTCCCGTACGCGTGCTTGCGGAAGTACGCGCGGGACCCGGCGATGAAGGCCTCGAAGCCCACGTAAGCCACCAACTGCTTCAGCACCGAGGCGCCCTTGGCGTAGGTGATGCCGTCGAAGTTCTGCTTGGCGGCCTCAAGGTCCGGGATGTCCGCGACGATGGGATGGGTGGTGGGCAGCTGGTCCTGGACGTTGGCCCAGGCCTTGCGCTTGTTGGCGAAGTTGACCCAGGCGGTGTCCCAGCCGGTGGCCCGGTCCACACCCAGCGTGCCCATGTAGTCGGCGAATGATTCCTTGAGCCAGAGGTCATCCCACCACTGCATGGTCACCAGATCGCCGAACCACATGTGCGCCATCTCGTGCATGAGGGTGTTGGCCCGCGCCTGGTACTGGGCATCGGTGGCACGGGAGGTGAAGACGTAGCTTTCGGTGAAGGTCACCAGGCCGGGGTTCTCCATTGCGCCGAGGTTGTATTCGGGCACAAAAGCCTGGTCGTACTTGCCCCAGGGGTACGGGTAGTCGAAAAGCCGGTTGAAGAAGTCCAGCCCGTTCCTCGTCAGCCGGAACAGCTCGTCGGTGTCGAAGGAATCCGCCATGGATGCCCGGCAGTAGAGGGCGAGCGGGACGTCCAGGGAGGTGCCGTCGTCGAGCGTTGCCTGCCAGCGGTCCTCCGCCTTGAAGTAGGGGCCGGCGAGCATCGTGGTGATGTACGTGGACATGGGCCCGGTGGTGGCGAAGTCCCAGCGAGCCGTGGCGGGGTCGCTGGTGAGGAGGGTGCGGTTGACCTCCGCCCCGTTGGAGGCGACGTGCCAGTGCGCGGGCGCCATCACGTGGAAGGTGTAGGTGGCCTTGAGGTCGGGCTGCTCAAAGTTGGCGAAGACCCGGCGGGCGTCTGCCGGCTCGTACTGCGTGTAGAGGTAGCACTGGCCGTCCGCGGGATCCACGAACCGGTGCATCCCCTCGCCGGAGCGGCTGTAAACGGCTGTTCCGGTGACGGTCACCTGGTTCTCGTCCTGCAGGTTGTCCAGCCTGATCCTGCCGCCGTCCACCACGTCCGCCACGCGAAGTCCCTTGCCGTTCAGGAACACGCTGTGCACGTCACTGCCGATGAAGTCCAGGAAGGTGGAGCCGCCCGGCTGTGCGGTGAAGTTGATCACGCTGCGGGTTGGATAGCCGGCAACCTCCGGATCCGGCGCCTGCCGCACGTCCAGCGAGACGTCGTAACTGGTGGTGCTGATCAGGGCTGACCGGGCGGCAGCTTCGGCGCGCTGCAGATTCTCATGTAACACGCAGCTATCTAATCACGGGGGCTGGTGTCCAAAATCACGCCGTGATCAACAGGGCGGCCGCCAGCCCCAGGAGGGCGATCAGGAGCCAGGATGCAAGGGCTGCCAGGAGCGCCCGTCCGCCGGTGAGCAGCAGCGTACGGATCCGAACCGCCGATCCCAGGCCGAACAGCGCGGCGCCGAGCAGGATGTCCTGCAGCGCCGCACCTGCCTCCAGCCACCCCGCGGTGAGCCAACCCGTGGAGCGCAGGCCCACCATGGCGATGAAGCCCAGGACAAACAACGGCACCACCGGCGGAAGCTTGGCGTCTGCATCGCCCGCCTCCGCGTCTGCCGCCGCGCCTTCCCCGGCGCCTGCCCGGTCCCGCACGGCGAACCGCTGGTGCGCACCGGCTATGGCGGCCACGGGCGCCAGCAGCAGCACGCGGGTGAGTTTAACCACGACGGCGACGCCCAGTGCCGCGGTCCCTGCAGTTTGCGCCGTGGCCACCACCTGGCCGACGTCGTGCACCGAAGCGCCCGTCCAGGCGCCGAAAGCGGCCGGGGAGAGTTGCAACGGATGGACGAACAGGGGCAGGACGCCGATGGCAAGCGTCCCGCACAGTGTCACCAGCGCCACCGGCAGGACGGTGTCCACGTGCCGGACCCGCCGGACGGCGGCCATGGCACCGATGGCGGAAGCGCCGCAGATCGAAAACCCCGTAGCCACCAGGAGCGAGGTCACGGGCGGCAGCCGGAACAGCCGGGAGATCAGGTAGGTCCCGCCGAAACTGGCCGCGACCACCCCCGCGATCAGGACCAGGGCAAGCCAGCCCAGTCCCAACACGTCCATGATGCTCACCTTCAGCCCCAGCAGGATGATCCCGCCGCGCATCAGGTGCTTGCCCGCGAAGTCCAGCCCCGGCCGGGCCCTGCCGGCCGTCCACACCCCGGCGCCGGGCAGGTTGGCTGCCAGGACGCCCAAAACGACGGCCAGGGTCATGGCAGGAAGCACGGGAACCAGCCGGTGGACGAGGAAAGCCGCGGCCAGCGCGACGGCCGCGGTAGCCAGGCCCGGGATGAGCCGGTCAGCGCGTTCGGGAAGTCCCTGACCGGGGGCTGGGAGGCTTCTGCTGACTGGCACTCACCTACTGTGCCGGAAAAGTTGCGGAATCCACGAACCAGGCGGCGTCCGCCAACACGCCAGAATGGATGGCAGTAATGAATTCGAAACAAAAAGATGGTTGGCTTGAGGACATGTCAGACCTATTCCAGGATTACTCCGTGGCCGCCGGCCGCACCGGAGCCTACGACGAGATGTTCGCCCCCGGACAACAGGCCCGGAGCTCTTATGAGCAGGTGGCGGACGCGCTTCGCAAGCTTTCCCTCGCCGATGTCAGCGCTCGCGCCGACTCGATGGCCCGCACCTTCCTGGACCGTGGTGTCACCTTTGATTTCGCCGGTGAGGAGCGCCCGTTCCCGCTGGACATCGTCCCCCGGGTCATCCCCGCGGCGGAATGGGATGTGCTGGAGCGCGGCGTGGCACAGCGCGTGCGCGCGCTCGAAGCCTTCCTCAACGACGTGTACGACAAAATGACCGTAGTGTCCGACGGCGTGATCCCGCGGCAGCTGGTGACCACCAGTGCGCACTTCCACCGCCAGGTCCACGGCTTTGAGCCGGCCGGCGGCGTCCGGGTGCACATCTCCGGTATCGACGTGGTCCGCGATGCCGCGGGCACGTTCCGGGTGCTGGAGGACAACGTGCGCGTCCCGTCCGGCGTGAGCTACGTCCTGGAGAACCGGCGGGCCATGGCAAAGGGCCTGCCCGAGGCCTTCGGCCAGCAGCTCATCCGGCCGGTGGAGGAGTACCCCCGGCGGCTCCTCTCGGCCCTGCGCAAAACCGCCCCCGCCGGTGTGGACGATCCCACCGTCGTCGTCCTCACGCCCGGCGTGTTCAACAGCGCCTACTTCGAGCACACCCTGCTGGCCGGCCTCATGGGTGTTGAACTGGTGGAGGGCCGCGACCTCATCTGCCGCGGCAACCGTGTGTACATGCGCACCACGGCCGGTGAGCAGCGCGTGGACGTCATCTACAAGCGGATCGACGACGACTTCCTGGACCCGCTGCAGTTCCGCGCCGATTCGATGCTGGGCTGCCCCGGACTCGTCAACGCGGCCAGGGCGGGCGGGGTGACCATCGCCAACGCCGTGGGCAATGGCGTTGCCGACGACAAACTCGTCTACAGTTACGTCCCTGACCTGATCCGCTACTACCTCAGCGAGGAGCCCATCATCGCCAATGTGGACACCTACCGCCTTGAAGAGAAGGAAGCGCGGGAGTACACCTTGGACAACGTCTCCGAACTTGTGGTCAAGCCGGTGGACGGCTCCGGCGGCAAGGGCCTGGTGATCGGACCGGACGCCTCCAATGGCGAGCTGGACGCCCTGCGCCAGCGGATCATCGCCGACCCCCGGGGCTGGATCGCACAGCCCGTCCTACAGCTTTCGACGGTGCCCACGCTGAGCGGCGACAAGTTCGGGCCCCGCCACGTGGACCTTCGCCCCTTCGCAGTGAACGACGGCGACAACGTCTGGGTGCTGCCAGGCGGCCTGACCCGCGTGGCCCTGAAAGAAGGCTCGCTGATTGTGAACTCCAGCCAGGGCGGCGGCTCCAAGGACACCTGGGTCCTGGCGGACTCGCCGCAGGTGCCCGTGGAAACCGTGCCTCGGCCCTCCATCTCGGTCCGCGAACGCGTGTCCGTGTGGCCGGTGGAAAGCAACTGGCGTGACCGCCAGACGGAGCAGCAGCAGTGAGCACGGCCGCTAACGAGCCAATGTCTTTTACAGTTTCGGGCCCGCAGGAGGTAGCCGCGAATGCTTAGCCGTATTGCCGAATCCCTTTTCTGGATCGGCCGGTATGTGGAACGGGCCGACGGCACCGCCCGCATCCTTGATGTCCACCTGGAGCGCCTGAACCACCTCCCCATGGAGGAACGCAGGAGCGTGGCCCAGGAGCTCCTCGCAGTGATGGGTGCGCGCCCGCAAAGCGAAGACTTCGGCCTGCCCGAGCTGCTCCACGCCCTGGCCTACGACAAAACCAGTGCCACCTCCATCGCGGGGTCCCTCGGCGCTGCCCGGGAGAACGCCCGCCGGGCCAGGGAGACCGTTTCGTCCGGCCTCTGGGAGAGCCTGAACACCACGTACTACGGGCTGAGCCAGCACCGCAAGGACGTGGTGGGCACCTACCGGTTCTGCAACTGGACGCTGGAACGCACGGCCATGGTGAGCGGTCTTGCGGACACCACCGTAAGCCACGACGAAAGCTGGCTGTTCCTCGTGCTCGGACGCTCCCTGGAACGGGCCGACATGACCGCCCGGATGCTTTCCACCCGTGACGTCCTGTCCGCAGGAATGTCCTGGGTCAACATGCTCCGGTGCGCCGGTGCCTACGAGTCCTTCCTGCGCACCCGGCGGGCAGCCTTCGGTGACCAGCATGCCGCCGAATTCCTGCTCCTGGACCGGCTGTTCCCGCGGTCCATCGTGTATGCCCTGCGCGATGCGGACGAGTGCCTGGCCAAACTGGATCCCTCCGCGCAGCGGGTGGGCTTCATCAATGACGCCCGCCGCATTGTGGGCCAGGCCCGCACCTTCCTTGAGTTCCACCGCACGGACGACCTGATGTCCGAACTGCCCGAACACATGGAGCGTGTGCAGAAGGCAGTGTCCCAGGCCTCGGACGCCATTTCCCGTAAGTACTTCAATCAGGCGGACGAACTGGCCTGGGTGGGAGAAGTTTCATGACCCGGCTGAGTATCGTTCACAAGACGGCCTACAAGTACAACAAGCGCGTCACCCTGTCCTACAACGAGGCCAGGATGACGCCGCTCACCGACTCCCAGCAGGTGGTGCTGGAATCGGTGGTCAAGGTCTCCCCGTCCCAGGCGGCCGTCAGCACCTACCGCGACTACTGGGGGACCAGGGTTACGGCGTTCGACATGCAGATGCCGCATGAGCACCTCGAGGTGGTCTCCAACATCACGGTGGAAGTCCACCGGGCCGAGAAGATCCCCTCCGAGTCGGACATTGCCGGCTGGGACGTCCTGGCTTCACCCGAGACGCTCAACACCTACAGCGACTGGCTTCCCCAGTCCCGGCTGAGCGGTCCCGGCGACGAAGTCCTGGGCATCATCCCGGGCGTGGTCGAAGGCAAGAACCCGCACGACGCTGCTATGGCGGTGTTTGAGTGGATGCGCGGGGAGATGACGTACATGTCGGGTTCCACCGCCGTCACCACCAACGCGGAGGAGGCCTGGGGCCAGCGCAAGGGGGTGTGCCAGGACCTCGCCCACCTCGCCATCGGTTCGCTGCGCAGCTGCGGCATTCCGGCCCGGTATGTGTCCGGCTACCTGCACCCGCGCTCCAGCGCGGGAATCGGCGAGACCGTTGCCGGGCAGTCGCACGCCTGGCTGGAGTGGTGGGACGGCGACTGGCGGAGCTGGGACCCCACCAACCACAAGCCCGCCGGGGACTTCCACGTCACCGTGGCCAGGGGCAGGGACTACCGTGACGTGCCCCCGCTGAAGGGCATCCTGTCCGGCGGGGGCGGCTCGGCGCTGAATGTCAGCGTGGAAATCACGCAGCTCGCCTGACCTTTAAGGGCTGCCTGCCCGGCCGGGCCAGGCAGGCCCCGTTCCTACTCCGGTGACGCCTTGGTGGCGCCGCTGAGCTGGGTCCACCAGGTGAGCGGCTCGGTCACCTTGAACCGGCGGCCGGTAATGCTGTCCGGTGTGATCCTGACGAACGCGTCCTTCTTCCCCGCCTGCCAGGGGAAGAGGTACAGCCGGGCGGTGTCCATCACCTGTTCGGTGCCAGTGACGACGTCGGCTGTGCCTTTGGCCACCACGCTCCAGGCGAGTGCGCTGTCCGGATCCACACCGTCGGCTTCCAGTGCGACCGCGGCGCCTTTCGAGGCGCCGGCCAGCTTGGTGCCCTCGCCGGTGCGGAAGACGAGGGTCCCGCCGTCGACTGTGTAGTTGATGGGGAAGATGTCCGGGCGTCCGTCGGCCATAACCGCGAGCCTGCCCACGGAGACCGTCCGCAGCATGGCCCAGCACTCGTGGTGTTCCAGATTCTGTACCTCGGGGGATGTCTCGCCGCTCATGCCGCTGAGCTTACGCCTACCAGGGGCTGGGCTTGTAGTCCTTGAGGAACACCCCGTACTGGTCCTCGCCGTTCTCACCCATCACGATGGGATCGTAGACGCGTGCAGCTCCGTCCACGAGGTCCAGGGGCGCGTGGAAGCCCTCCTCCATCAGCCGGACCTTGGTGAAGTGGGGGCGCTCGTCCGTGATCCAGCCCGTATCCACCGCGGTCATCAGGATGCCGTCAGTCTCCAGCATCTCCTGCGCGCTGGTCCGGGTCATCATGTTCAGCGCAGCCTTGGCCATGTTGGTATGCGGGTGGCCGGGGCCCTTGTAGGCGCGGGAGAACTGGCCCTCCATGGCCGAGACGTTCACAATGTACTTCCGCCGCGCCGTGGAGAGCTTCATTGCGGGCCGCAGCCTGCTGACCAGCAGGAACGGAGCGGTGACGTTGCAGAGCTGGACCTCGAGCATCTCCAGCGGATCCACCTCGTCCACCACCTGCGTCCAGCTGTTGATGGTGGCCAGGTCCGGAACCAGCCCGCCGGCGTCGATCGCCGTCTCGGAGGCGATCCGCTCCAACGAAGCCGAACCGGTGGAAAGGGCCAGCGAGGTGATGGCATCCCCAGCGAGGACCGGATGCTCGGTCACGCTGCTCGCCAGGGCCAGCGGGTGTTTGTCGTGCGCATGGCCGAAGGTCACCAGCTCGGGGCCGCCGTTGGCCGCTTCCAGGGCGGCCGGCAGCGGCTCATCCTCGGCGTCCACCAGGGGCTTGTAGGCGTTGCCGGACCGGCGCACGGTCTGGGCGGCGTTGTTGATGATGATGTCCAGCGGCCCGGCCTCGTTGAGGGAGTCGGTCAGGGCCATGACCTGGGCTGGGTCGCGCAGGTCGATGCCAACAATCCGGAGCCGGTGCAGCCACTCGCCGCTGTCCTCCATAGCTGCAAACCGGCGCGCGGCGTCCTTGGGGAACCGGGTGGTGATGGTGGTGTGCGCACCGTCGCGGAGCAGCCGGAGCGCGATGTACATCCCGATCTTGGCACGCCCGCCGGTGAGCAGGGCACGGCGGCCGGTCAGGTCGGTGCGGGCGTCGCGTTTGGCGTGGTTGCACACGGCGCACTCCGGGCAGAGCTGGTGGTAGAAGGCGTCCACCTGGGTGTAGTGCTGCTTGCAGATGTAGCAGGGGCGGGACCGGATGAGGTGCCCGGCCACCTTGCCGGTGGCCGAGGGGGCCAGCTTGTTCCCGCGGGTTTCATCGTCGATCCGGTCCGGTGCGGCGGTGGCCGTCAGGGCGATGACTGCCCGGTCAGCCTCGGAAATCAGGTCGCGTTTGCTGACCCGGCGGTGCCTCTTGACGGCTTTGAACATCTTGCCGGTGGCGCGGCGCACCGAGATGTAGTCCGGGTGCTCCTCGTCATAGGCGTGGATCGTGTTGAGGACCTTGAGGCATGCCTGGATTTCCTCAGGCGTCAGATCGGGGAAGCTCATTGTACTGATTTTACAGCCTGGGACACCCCGCGGACCCCACCGGGGCCGCGGGGGAGTCCCGGGAGGAACGCTCAGGAAATGCGTGCGGCGGGTGCAGCGTCCGCTGCGGCCTCAGCGTGCCGTTCGGCCACTTTGTCCACCGACTCGCGCACACTCGGGTACTTCTCGACGGCGGCCTTGACGGCGTTCGGCACGAGGTGCAGGTTATTCGCAGCGAGCTGGCGCTCCGCCTCATCCGGCTCGGGGACTTCCTGGCCCTTGGAGAGCACGGTGATTCCCGATTCGGTGACCTTGAAACCGCGGGCGCGGTCCAGGTCCGGGTCCAGGCCGATGGCAGCACCGGCCGGTACCTTGACGTTTTTGTCGATGATGGCGCGGTTGATCACTGCCCCTTCGCCGATCTGGACCTTGTCCATCAGGACGGAATCGATGACCCGGCTGCTGGTTCCCACGAAGACGTCGTTGGAAAGGACCGAGCCTTCCACCACTCCGCCGGAAATCACCACACCGCTGGAAACGATTGAGTCGAGTGCGGTGCCCACGGTGTCGTTCTTGCCGCGGACGAATTTGGCCGGCGGCGAGATGCTCTGGCGGGTGTAGATGGGCCACTCGGAGTTGTAGAGGTTGAAGACCGGCAGCGGGGAGATGAGGTCAATGTGGGCGTCGTAGAAGGAGTCGATGGTGCCGACGTCGCGCCAGTAGGTGCGGTCACGCTCGGTGGAGCCGGGGATGTCGTTCAGCGTGAAGTCGTAGACGCCGGCCTCGCCCTGGTTGACGAAGTACGGGATGATGTCCCCGCCCATGTCGTGCTTGGTGTCCAGGCGCTCGGCGTCCACGTGCAGCGCCTCCACCAGGGCGTCGGCGTCGAAGACGTAATTGCCCATGGAGGCCAGGAACTGTGACGGGTCCGCCGCCAGTCCGGGGGTGCTGGCTGGCTTTTCGACGAAGGCGGCGATCTTCTGGGGATCGTTCTGGTCCACTTCGATCACGCCGAATTGGTCGGCCATGTGGAGGGGCTGCCGCACTGCGGCGACCGTTGCCTTGGCCCCGCTGTTCACGTGCTGGGCCACCATCTGTGCGAAGTCCATACGGTAGACGTGGTCGGCGCCGACCACTACAACGATGTCCGGGTTGGCGTCGTGGATGAGGTTCAGCGACTGGTAGATGGCGTTGGCGCTGCCCAGGAACCAGCTCTTGCCCACGCGCTGCTGGGCAGGAACAGAAGCCACGTAGTTGCCGAGCTGGGTGGACATGCGCCACGTCTCGGAGATGTGCCGGTCAAGGCTGTGCGACTTGTACTGGGTCAGCACAACGATCTGCAGATAACGGGAATTCACCAGGTTGGACAGGGCGAAGTCGATCAGCCGGTAACTTCCCGCGAAGGGCACGGCGGGTTTGGCCCGGTCTGCCGTCAGTGGCATCAGCCTGTTTCCCTCGCCGCCGGCGAGGACAATGGCCAGGACTCTTTTGTTCAACGGCATAATGGTCGCTCCTGTACGCCTTCGTAACTCCCCAAGACAGTCCGGCATGCCCGGACTCCTTCACACTAGAACAGTTATGCGTGAAGGACTACCTTGGGTCATGTGCGAATAGACATTGTGACTAAAGAGTTTCCGCCCGAAATCTATGGTGGCGCCGGGGTCCACGTAGCCGAATTGAGCAGGGTGCTTAGTAAGCATGTTGACCTGCAGGTTCGTGCTTTTGGTGCTCCCCGCGACGCCGACTATCATGGCGCGGCGGTGACCTCCTACGCGGTGCCCGAGGACCTTGGGACAGCCAACGCGGCCGTGCAGACGCTCGGGGTGGACCTGCGGATCGTCCCCGATGTTGAAGGCGCGGACCTTGTACATTCGCACACCTGGTACGCCAACATGGCAGGGCACCTGGCGTCCCTGCTGCACGGCATTCCGCACGTCCTCAGCGCCCACAGCCTGGAGCCGCTGCGCCCCTGGAAGGCGGAGCAGCTCGGCGGCGGGTACGCCCTGTCCTCCTGGGTGGAAAAGACGGCCTACGAGGCCGCCGCCGCCATCATCGCCGTGTCGGAGGGTATGCGGCAGGACATCCTGCGGAGCTACCCGAACGTTGATCCGGCGAAGGTCCGCGTGGTCCACAACGGCATCGACGTCGAGCTGTGGCAGCGCGACGAAAATGATGACGCCATCCGCGCTCTGGGCATCGACCCGGACAAGCCGAGTGTGGTGTTCGTGGGCCGCAACACCCGCCAGAAGGGGGTCCCTTACCTCCTGCGTGCGGCAGCAAAGCTCCCCGCCGACGTCCAGCTGGTCCTGTGCCTCGGGGCCGCCGACACCCCGGAGCTGGCCGCCGAGACGGCCCGGCTGATTGAGGACCTGCAGCGCGAGCGCACCGGCGTGGTGCTCATCGAGCGCATGTTGCCCCGCCACGAGCTGGTCCAGGTGCTCAGCCACGCCACCGCCTTTGCCTGCCCGTCCATCTACGAACCGCTGGGCATCGTGAACCTGGAAGCCATGGCATGCGGCGCCGCCGTGGTCGCCAGTGCCACCGGCGGCATTCCCGAGGTGGTGGAGCACGGCCAGACCGGCCTGCTGGTGGAACTGGAGCAGGTCACCGACGGCACCGGTACACCCCTGGACCCGGAAAAGTTCGTTACGGAATTCGCTGCCGCCCTCACCGAGGTCGTCTCGGATCCGGCCCGCGCCCGCGCTATGGGGCAGGCCGGCCGGGCGCGCGCCGAAAGGCACTTCTCCTGGGAGTCCATCACGGAAACCACGCTGGAGGTGTACCGCTCCGTACTTCCGGCGCAGAGCTAGCGTTTCCAGCCAAACCACGACGGCGCCGCCCACCTCCCGAGGTGGGCGGCGCCGTCGTCGTTATTGCCGGTGGGAGACGGTCAAACGCAGTTCCCGGCGGTCCGCGCCAGCAGGAGCTTCTCGTCCACGGGCGCCTTGCCGCTCGCCCGCAGGCTGCGGAAGTAGGCGCGCGCCTCGTCCTGCCGTTCCTTCTCCGCGCCGGTGGCGATGGCTGCGCGCACGTGGTCTTCGCCATACCCGAAAGCGTCCACAAGGTCCAGGGCATGCGGGCGGATTTTCACCAGCAGCCTGTTGATGTACTCGCCCACGGTCCGGCCGCGCTGCATGGAGAGGCGGCCGTTCATGAGGTACCAGGACAGGTTCTTCTCGATCAGGGACAGGCCGAACAGGTCCCGCAGCCAGGTCAGGACCGTCCTGGTGCCGGGGTCCGCAATATCGCCCAGCGCCTCCGTGAAGGCCTCCCACTGGAGCAGTTCGGCATGGGCCTGCGCAGCGTCGATCAGTTCGTTCTGGTGCCGGTTGAACAGGGCGGCGCCCTTCTCCTGCGACAACCGCCCCGTGCCCTTGAGCGCTGTTGCGGCCTCAGCCACCATGGTCTGCACCCGGTCGGTGAGCAGCGCGCGCTGGCCTTCCTCTTCGCGGAGGGCGATGGCAGCCTTCTGCACTGATCCGGAGTCAGCGACGAACTGGGCTACCTGCCGCAGGCCGGTGCGGTGGATGGCCGCCCCGGTAGCCTGTCCCACCACATACCGGGCCAGCACACCGAAGTCCACGCTGCGGAATTCCTTGGCGTAGTCCGCCAGGAGCCGCTTGGCCACGAGCTGCAGCAGCACGGTGTTGTCGCCTTCGAAGGTGGCGTACACGTCCAGGTCCGCCCTCAATGAGGCGAAGCGGTTTTCGATCAGGAAGCCGGCGCCGCCGCAGGTCTCCCGGCATTCCTGCAGGGTGTCCAGCGCGTGCCAGGTGCTGAGCGGCTTCAGTGCGGCCGCGAGGGTTTCCAGGTCCTGGCGGTCCTCGTCGGTGTCGTGGGCACCCGAAAAGACGTCGTCGAACTTCTGCAGCAGCTGCTCGTGGGCAAAGCCGGCCGCGTAGGTGGTGGCCAGCCTGGTGAACAGGCGTTTCTGGTGGCGCTGGTAGTCCAGCAGCACTTCCTCTTCGGTGTGCGAGGAGGCGTTGAACTGGCGGCGTTCGGTGGCGTACTGAATGGCAGCTGTCAAGGCGACCTTGGAGGCTGCCACGGCCGCACCGTCAAGGGACACGCGGCCTTGCACCAGGGTTCCCAGCATGGTGAAGAAGCGGCGGCCGGGGCTGGCGATCGGGGAGCTGTAGGCCCCGTCGGAATCAACGTTGCCGTAGCGGTTCAGGAGGTTGGTCCGCGGAATGCGCACGCCGGTGAAGTGCAGCCGGCCGTTGTCGATCCCGTTGAGCCCGCCCTTGATGCCGTCGTCCTCCCCGCCGATGCCGGGCAGGAACTCCCCGGTTTCCGGGTCGCGGAGGTCCACGTAGAACGCATGGACTCCATGGTTGACGTCCCGGGTAACCAGCTGGGCGAACACCACGGCGCCCAGGCCGTCAATCGCGGCATTGCCGATGTAGTCCTTCCACGCTGCGCGGAACGGAGTGTGCACCACGAACTCGTCAGTGGCGGGATCGAACGTAGCGGTGGTGGCAATGCTGGCAACGTCGGAGCCGTGTCCAGTCTCGGTCATGGCAAAGCAGCCGGGGATCTCAAGGCTCATAATGCCGGGGAGCCACTTGGCGTGGTGCTCAGCCGTGCCGAGGTGCATCACTGCGGATCCGAAGAGCCCCCACTGCACACCTGCCTTGATCTGCAGCGAAGGATCCGCCACCACGAGTTCCTCAAAGCCCGCGATGTTTCCGCCATGGTCATCGGCGCCACCCAGCGACTCCGGGAACGCGCGGTGGACCGCCTCGTTCTCCACCAGGTACTTCAGCTGGCCGGACACCCTGGTGCGGTGCTCGGTGTGCGGAAGTCCCTCGATCTTGTGCAGCTCTGGACGTTCCGCAAGCGTCCGGGCCTGGCGCCGGATTGCGGCCCACTTCCCCAGGAGTTGTTCACCCAGCGCGTCGACGTCGACGGCGGGCTGTGTTTCAGCTGCTCGGGAGGCAGCAGCTGCCGCTGCGGGGCGCTGCCCTCTTCGTGCGGGACGGTCCACTAGTTCAGTCATGTCGTAGTCCTTTGTTGGGTGCTGACAGATGGGTGGGAGTTCTGCGGCTCATGAAAGCCACCGGGGCAATAACCGGGGGGGTGGCAGTGGATTCGTTATGTCCGCGTGGACGGGGACAGTTCAGGGGCAATGCCGACGCAGAGCCAGTCTGTAATCTGCCGCGCCATCACTTCCTGCCCGGGCTTGGCGGGGGAGGCCGGAGTGCTGAGCCACTGCTCGCCCGCGTTCCGCACCATGCCAATGGCGGCTTTGGGCCAGTAGCCAATAACCGCTTCCTTGCCGTCGCCCAGGTGGGAGCGCATGGGTGTGGCGATCATTTCGGCGATGGCTTCAAAGAAGTGTCCCAGCGCGGCGGACCCTGCATCGGTGTCTTGGGCGGCGTCCGTGTCGGCGGCGTGGCGGGTCACAAAGGTGTAGACATTGGGACTTGTGCTGGCCATCTGGAGGTAGGCGGTAACCATGGCCAGCAGTCCTTCCCGGGGTGTGTCGGCGCTCTGCGCGGCCTCCCGGATCCGGTGCTGCATCTGGCTGAGGACAACCTCGCCCACCGCCTGCTGGAGTCCTGCCTTGTCACCGAAGTAGCGGTAGAACACGGACTTGGACGTACCTGCGGCGGTCGCAATGTCCTCCATCGATGCGTCGCTGCCCAGTGCGTGCACGGCCCGGCGGGCTGCCTTGATCAGTTCCCGGCGCCGCTCCTCCCGGTGGCTCTGCCAGCGTGACGAGCGGCCGTCGGCGCCGGCGGCATCGGACACAGGGGAGGAACCGGTTTGCTGGATGTTCACGATACCCAGCGTATCAGGTACGCTGGGTATCGGTAACCGTACGCGACCCGAGGAGATACCCATGTCCATTGACGGACAGACCACCACCGGACCCGAGTCCGGCACTCCCGCCGCAGCTTCCGCCCCTGGGCTCCGCAGGGCAGTCATCGTTGGCGGTAACAGGATCCCGTTCGCCCGGGCCGGCGGTGCGTACGCCAAGTCTTCGAACCAGGACATGCTGACGGCGGCTCTGGACGGGCTGATCGCCCGCTTTGGCCTGCAGGACGAGCTGATCGGGGAAGTGGCCGCGGGCGCCGTGCTGAAGCACTCCCGGGACTTCAACCTCACCCGCGAAGCAGTCCTGGGCTCAGCCTTGTCACCCGAAACACCCGCGTATGACCTCCAGCAGGCCTGCGCAACGGGGCTTGAGACCGTCGTGGGCCTGTCCAACAAGATCAAGCTGGGCCAGATCGACTCGGGAATCGCGGGCGGTGTCGACTCCGCCTCCGACGCACCCGTGGTGGTCAGCGAAGGGCTCCGCGAAGTCATCCTGGACCTCAACCGGGCCCGGAGCCTTCCCCAGCGGCTGCAGATCCTCAGCCGCCTGCGGCCCAAAGACCTGGCCCCGCTGGCTCCCGGAACCTCCGAGCCCCGCACAGGTCTTTCCATGGGGGAGCACCAGGCGCTCACCACCTCCCAGTGGAAGGTCTCCCGCGAGGCGCAGGATGAACTGGCGCTCAACAGCCACCGGAACCTCGCAGCGGCCTACGACGCCGGGTTCTTCGATGACCTCACCACTCCGTACCGGGGCCTGACCCGGGATGGGAACCTGCGTGCGGACACGTCACTGGACAAGCTCGCAGGGCTGAAACCTGTCTTCGGGAAGAACCTTGGCGCCAATGCCACCATGACGGCCGGCAACTCCACTCCGCTGACCGACGGCGCCTCCACCGTCCTGCTCGCCTCGGAAGAGTGGGCCGACGCCCGGGACCTGCCCAAACTGGCAGCCGTGGTGGATGCCGAAGCTGCCGCCGTGGACTTTGTGCACGGCAAGGACGGCCTGCTGATGGCACCGGTCTTCGCCGTCCCCAGGCTGCTCGCCCGGCAGGGGCTCACCCTGGCGGACATTGACTTCTTCGAGATCCATGAAGCCTTCGCGTCCACCGTCCTGTGCATGCTCGCCGCATGGGAGGACGAAGACTTCGGGCGGACACGGCTGGGCCTGGAAGGCGCTTTCGGAACCATTGACCGGTCCAGGTTGAACGTCAACGGGTCTTCCCTCGCTGCCGGCCATCCCTTCGCCGCGACCGGCGGCCGGATCGTCGCTTCGCTTGCCAAGGCCCTGCACGCCAAGGCCAGCTCGGAAGGCCGTCCCGCACGGGGGCTGGTCTCGGTCTGTGCGGCCGGCGGACTCGGCGTCGCGGCGATTCTGGAATCACTGTAGGGGCTCCGATGACTGACAAGTACGCACAACTCGTCAACCACGGCCTGGGCAGGAACGTAGCCAAGAAGCTGGGGCTGCCCCAGCCTGCCGTTCTCCGCCGGTACCAGCCCGGCCAGCCGCTGGTCACCGGCCCCATTGTGGTCCAGGGAGACACGCCCGGCGCTGACAGCCTGGCCGCCGAACTGCTCTCCTGGGACCTCGACGTCAGGAGGCACGCCGTTCCAAGGGAGAAGCTCGGCGCCATCATCCTGGTGCTGGACGACGTGGCACGCCCTGAAGACCTGGCGAAGCCCATTCTGACGGCCGCGGCTTCCCTTCGGGACCTCGGCCCGGGAGGCCGGATCATCACCGTCTCCCGGCCGGCCTCTGGCGCTTCCTCACCGGCCCAGGCAGCGGCCCGGCAGGGGGTGGACGGGTTCCTGCGCTCCCTGGCCAAGGAACTGCGTGCCGGTGCCACCGGCAACGGCGTGCTCCTGGGACCGGAAGTGGGGCCAACCAGCCCCAGTACGTTAGGGGCAGTCCGGTTCTTCCTTTCCGGCCGGTCCGCCTTTGTGGACGGACAGTTCGTGACGGTATCGACGACGGCGGGGGAACTTCCGGAGGACGCCGCGGAACCGCTGGCTGGACGGGTCGCCGTTGTCACCGGAGCAGCGAGGGGTATTGGTGCTGCCATCGCCCGGACCCTGCACCGCGACGGCGCCACACTGGTGCTGGTGGATATCCCGGCGGCCGGCGACCACCTCGCCGAGGTGGCCAACCAGGTCAAAGGCACTGCCCTCCAGCTGGACATCAGCAGAGAGGACGCCGGGCAGCGGATCCTCGAGCACGCGGCGCAGCGGCACGGGCGCCTCGACATCATGGTCCACAATGCCGGAATTACCAGGGACAAACTCCTGGCCAACATGGACCAGTCCCGCTGGAGTTCCGTCATCGATATCAACATTGCCGCGCAGCTCCGGATCAACGAGGCCCTGCTCGGGTCCGAACACTTCCGCGCGTCTCCACGGATAGTCTCCGTGGCGTCCACCAGTGGCATTGCCGGAAACCGCGGCCAGACAAACTACGCGGCCTCCAAGGGAGGCGTGATGGGAATGGTCCGGGCCACGGCCCCGCTCATTGCTGCCCACGGAGGAACGGTCAACGCCGTGGCCCCGGGCTTCATCGAAACCGAAATGACGGCGCGGATACCTTTTGCCCTGCGGGAGGTGGGCCGCCGCCTGAACTCGCTGCAGCAGGGCGGGCAGCCAACCGACGTCGCGGAAACAATCGCTTTCCTCGCCAGTAACGCCGCCGGCGGTATCAACGGCGAGGTGCTGCGGGTCTGCGGACAGAACTTGGTGGGGGCATGACGCCCGCGCAGCCGGTCATCCTCGGCGAGATGCCGTCGCTTTCGAAGCTGTACGTCAATGCGGCAGCCCAGGCGGCGCGGCGGCGGCTGCTGGGGACCCATGACGGTACCGCCTTGCCGGCTGAGAGCCATGAGGTCCGCGGGGTCACTGTGGACGTGGGGAACCTGACTGCCTACCAGCACCTCATTGGTGAAACCGCCAGTGACGTCCTGCCGGCGGGCTTCATCCACGCGCTCGCGTTCCCCCTCGCCATGAGCGTGATGAACAGGGACGACTTTCCACTTCCGCTGCTCGGTATGATCCATCTCCGGAACAGTGTGGAACAACGGTCTCCGGTGCTTTTCACGGACGCCCTGGACGTCACGGCCCATGTGGAAAACCTGCGCGGCCACCGTGCCGGTACCCAGGTGGACGTGGTCAGCGAAGTACGCCGGGCCGGGCTGGCGGACACCTGCTGGCGAGGTGTCTCCACCTATCTCGCCAAGGGTGTTTTCCTGCCGGGAATCGACAAGCCCTCGCCCGCGCCCGTGCGTGCCGACTTCAAGGCTCCCGATCCCACAGCACAGTGGCAGCTTGGGGTTGATACTGGCAGGGCGTACGCGGCTGTGTCCGGTGACTTCAACCCCATCCACCTCAGCGTGCTTTCAGCGAAAGCGTTGGGGATGCGGCGCTCAATCGCCCACGGAATGTACCTGGCTTCCCGGGCGCTCGCAGATGTCGGTGCAGTCCGCGGTGATTCCTTCACCTGGGATGTCGACTTTGAGGCGCCGGTGTTCCTGCCCTGCCGGGTTGCCTTGGATATCAGCAGCGCCGAGGGAACGTCCGGGGCGTGGGAGCGTTCGGACTTCGCAGCGTGGAACCCCCGTTCGGGCCGCCGGCATTTCAGCGGCTCGGTTGCCGTGCTCTAGGTTTTCGCTTCACGACGCCGAGGCCTCAGTTCCGGGGCGGACGGAACGCAGGATCCGGTGCAGGCTGAGGAGGATCGATTCGGAGGCAGGGACGGCGCCCTGGTCCAGCTCCCGCCCGGCGGTGGCGGCCATGCAGGCTTCCACCGCCGCGTGGGCCGCCTTGAAGCGTTCCGCCTGCTGTTGCGGGTCGTCAGTGCTGAAGGAGCCCAGCAGTTCACCGGTTGCCGTGATGGCGTCGGCGAGGGGAACGTTGTCCTGCAGCGGGACGGTGTACGGCACGTCGCTTTCCCAGATCACGTCAGTGAGCACGTCCGTCATGTCCTGGACGTGGAACGTGACCCGTTCAAGCTGGCGAAGGTTGCGGTAGTCGAGGTCAATGTCACGGGGGTGGAGCCGGCGCCGGGGGTTGGCCCTCCGGCTGGCGTCGGCTTCCTTGACGAGGTGCCGGACCGACCGGGTGGCCGTGGCCAGCTCGTCGGAGCGGTGGGACCATTCTTCGTGCTCGGGCGGCCACTCTTCCTTCAGTGCGGTACCCATGTCCGTCATCTGCCGGCCCAAAGCGAGGCGGAGGTCATCCAGGCTCGCCGCTGCTGCCTGCAGGTGGAGCGGGGGGAAGACCAGGAAGTTGACGCCGATGCCCACAGCGACGCCCGCACCCATCTGCACCAGGTAGCCGAAGGAAAAGTCATCAGCGTTGCTTCCGCCCACCAGCAGGACCAGCAGGGCCGCCGTCGGAATCCAATCACTGCCTGAACCGAGGCCCGGCAAGCCGCCGAGCAGCACTCCTATCCCCATAAAAATCGCCACCGTCAAGGGTGACGGGTCCGCGATGTTCACCAGGACCACGGCGAGCCCGATGCCCACGGCCAGTCCGGTGAGGGCCTGCAGGCCCTGCCGAACGGAGCCAGCAACGTTGTGGTACATCGCCACCAAGGCCCCCAGGGGCGCGTAGTAGGCGTAGTGCGACGCGCTGCCGGGCATCAGCGGGGCGATGAAAAATGCCACGCCCGCTGCCAGTGCCGCTTTCGACGCCAACTGCAGTCGCTGTGCAGCGAACGCCGCGGACAGTCCTTCTACTGCCTGCTTGAGGAATTGGGTTCCCCTGGCCCATCGGATGGTGGGACGTGCTCGAGAATTGCCCATCCGCCCCACACTAGGGCGCCTTGTCCCGCAACCACAAAGGCGCAGGTCAAGGCCGCGAGCAAACCTGCCGGAGCCGGTCCATTCAGGCCAAGGCGGCTGCCGAACGGCGCACGGCAGCAGCCAGCCGGTGCGCCCTTCCGGGCGTCCGCCCGTCCTCTGCACGCCGGGGAATGTAACCAAAGCCGAGGCCGTAGGCGGGATCGGCAAACCCGAGGGCGGCGTTGGCGCCTTCGTGGCCGAAGGCACGGTGGCTGCCGAAGTTCCGGGACGGGTGCGGCTTCATAAACACCACCGCGAAGGCGTTGTCCAGCCCGGATGAACGGTCCAGGCCCCATACCTGTTCCTGGGACATAAGCTCCAGCGTCTGCGGATTGAGGAAGGCCGGCGCACTGTCGGTCCCCGTAGTGGCGGCTGCATAGAGGCGCGCCAGTCCCTCCGCGGACCCAACGCCGCCGGCCGCCGACATCCCTGCACGGCGGACGCTGCGGATATTGGGCAGTCCCATGATGGTGCTGACGGGCGCGTTGCTGTTCAGACCCTCCAGGCTGAGGGGATCCACCCAGGGTCCTTGCGGATCGTCGGTGTAGAGGACGTCCCGGTAGCGGGGCTCCAGCTCTGCGGGCAGACCGAGGAAAAAGTCGATGCCCAGCGCCGTCCGGATCCGCCGGTCGTAGATGCTTTGCAGCGATTCTCCGGCCGTCCGGCGGCACAATTCCTCCATGATGATCCCGATGGTTAGGGCGTGATAGCCAAATTGCCGCCCGGGCTGCCAGGAGGGCCGCGCCGCTGCCAGCCGGGCAGCAGCGTCCGCAGTGGTGAACTCCTTCAGCGCGAAACCGCCCTCCACTCCCATGAGTCCCGCCTGGTGGGACAAAGCCTCCCGGACCAGAAGCCGGTCCTTGCCGTGGACTGCAAACTCCGGCCAGTACTTGGCCACGGGGGCGTCGAGGTCAAGCAGGCCGCCCTGGACCAGCAGTGCGATCACCATGGCCGCCACGCCTTTGGAGCAGGAGTAGGCGCCCGTGATGGTGTCCGCATCCATATCCGGTCCGCCGGCGAGCCGCACAACCTGCGCCCCGTTCCGGAAAGCGGCCAGCTGTGCACTGTACTGCGGGTCCTCGGCCAGGAACGATTCGAACAAGTCCAGTACATTTTCGAAACCGGGCGCTACGAAGCCTTGAGAAGTCTGCATCCCGCCAGTCTAGGCGAGCAAGCGCTTTCCGTCAGGAAATCGCTCCGTGGCCTGGGCAACTTCTTCACCAGGCTTGACCGGCCCCGGCGCTGTTCCATCGCCGAACGGCTGTCCGCCCAGGGACTCGCGGTCATGGGGCTCAAGCCACCCGCGCAGGTCGGGACCGGCGGGAACGATCCCGGTGGGATTGATGTCCTCGTGCACGATGTAGTAGTGCTGCTTGATCTGCACAAAGTCGGTGGTGTCCCCGAATCCCGGGGTCTGGAAGAGGTCGCGGGCGTACCCCCAGAGCGCCGGCATTTCGCTGAGTTTCTGGCGGTTGCATTTGAAGTGGCCATGGTAGACGGCGTCGAACCGGGCCAGGGTGGTGAACAGCCGGACGTCCGCTTCGGTGATGGTGCCGCCCACCAGGAAGCGCTGCCGGGACAGGCGGTCTTCCAGCCAGTCCAGGGCTGTCCAGAGCCGTTCGTAGGCTGAATCGTAGGCTTCCTGCGAGCCGGCGAAGCCGCAGCGGTAGACGCCGTTGTTGACCTCGGTAAACACCCGCTTGTTGACCTGGTCGATCTCTTCCCGAAGATGCTCAGGGTAGAGCTGAGGGGCACCGGGCCGGTGGAACTGGCTCCACTCGGTGGAGAAGTCGAGCGTGATCTGCGGAAAGTTGTTGGTCACCACTTCACCAGTGGCCACGTCGACAATCGCCGGGACAGTGATGCCCCGCGGGTAGCCCGGGAACCGCTTGAAGTAGGCCTGCTGGAGGCGTTCGATGCCCAGGACGGGATCCACTCCACCGGGATCCAGGTCAAAAGTCCAGGACCGGGCGTCGTGGGTAGGGCCGGGTTGACCCAGGGAAATAGCGTCCTCCAGCCCCAGGAGGCGGCGGACAATCACCGTTCTGTTGGCCCAGGGGCAGGCTCTTGCAGCGATGAGGCGGTAACGCCCCGCCTCGGCCGGCCAACCGGGTTCCCCGTTCGGGCCAGGCCTGCCGTCCGCCGTGATCCGGTCCTCGATGTAGTTGGTGTCCCGGTTGAACTCCGCTCCGCCCGTAACGTAGGCGCCCCGGGTAGTGTGTTCGAAGGATTTGCCGCTATCCGTCTGCTGCGTGCTTTCAGTTTCCTGGCTCATTAATCCAGCCTATGCGCCTTACCGCAGGATTGTTGAGATTGGCTGCCAGGCCACCAGCCAGGACCCCGCCACAAGGACGGTAAACAGGAGGATCCAGATCCCGGAAGGGACCGCCGTTGCCCGGAACAGCAAGTAGGCATCGGACGTGGCCAGCCTGTCCCTCCTGCGCAGATGGACGTGGGTGAGCTTGATCAGGTCCCGCACCGCGCCCACCAGCAGTACCAGGCCCAGCATGACCGCGGTGTGGCCCGCGAAGCCGGCAGGAACCAGGAAAATCAACGCGACGCAGCCCAGCATCGCTCCGATGGTGATGAGGAAACCTGCCGCGTTCCGGAGGAACACCAGCGTGGCGGCCAGGGCAACGGCACTGGCAGCAATTGCGGCGGGCCCCCATCCGTTGAAGCCGCACCAGACAAAAGCTGTACCCACCATGGCAGGTACGGGGTAGCCCCAGAAGCAGGACCAGACGGTGGCAAGCTTGCTCCGGCTGAAGGTGGTGGTGGTGCCGGAATGGTCAAACCTCAGCCGGATTCCGGAGAGCCGCTGTCCGCTCGTCACAGCGGCGAAGGCGTGTCCCAGTTCGTGGGTGGCCGTGGCCAGCAGGCCCACGTACCTCCAGGACCGGCGGGGGATGGACAGTGCAGTGGCTATGGAAACCACCAGCAGCAGCTCCGTGGCGGTGATAGCCGGGATATCTGTACGGCCGAACGCGTTGATGAAGGTAGTCCAGTGGTCGGCGGGAAGGCTCACGGGGTCCGGTCCGGGGACGGGTGGTCTTTTTCGGGCATAAGCCCCTACGGTACTAGGGATACCTGGGCGTGGCCGCAATGCCCAGGCGCCGCCCGCGAACAAGGGCCAACAGGAACAGAGGAAAACGTGTCAACACTTAAAGAACGGCTGCAGGCCGATGTGGTCACGCACATGAAGGAGCGCAACAAGACGGCGCTCACCACGGTGCGGAACGTCCTGGGCGAAATTGAGACCCGTGAGAAATCGGGTAAAACCCCGGTGCAGCTTGATGACCTGCAGGTGACGTCCCTGCTCCAGAAGGAAGCTGCGAAGCGCCGCGAAACGGCGGGAATCTATACGGAAGCGGGCCAGCCGGACCGTGCGGCCGCCGAAATCGCGGAGGCCGAAGTCATAGAGTCCTACCTGCCCAAACCGCTGTCGCAGGCGGAAGTCGAGGCAATCGTGGATGAGGTCATTGCCGGTCTGCGCGCCGCGGGCCGTGAACTCACACCCCGGCAGATGGGCGAAGTCATGAAGCCCGTGACGGCGGAGGTGGCGGGGCGCTTCGACGGAAAGGAAGTCAGCCAGATCGTGCGGCAGAAGCTCGCTTAAAAGCCGAGAGGCACGTCTCCCAATGGGACGTGCCTCTTGCTCAGTTGAGGGAAATGGCGGTTTCCGCCCTCCACATGACTGCCTGATCAGCCCTCGCACTCGGTGCAGTAGCTGTGGCCGTCCTTCTGGCGCGCAATCTGCGAGCGGTGGCGGACCAGGAAGCAGGAGTAGCAGGTGAATTCGTCATCGGCCTGCGGAATGACCTGCACCACGAGCTCCTCGGCGACGAATTCGCCGCCAGGTACGCCCGCTCCGTCCAGGCCGTCAGCTTCATCCAGCTCGAGCACAACGCTGCGTGCGTCAGGAGCATTTGCTGACTGAAGCTGCTCGAGTGAGTTGTCCTGCGATTCCTTGACGTCGGAACGCAGTTCATCGTAATCGGTTGCCAATTTAGGTGCTTCTCTTTTCTTTGGTTCGTCTGTCGCGTATGAAACGTACAGCATCATGGGGGTATTCCCCAATAGCCGGAGTATATTGACCGCCGTCTGGGTACAGGTTCAGAGGAAGGCCGCCACAGCGTTCGTGATGCTGTTGCGGCTGCACGGGCAGGGGGGCCGCAGCAAAAGGGGCGGCCCCGGCTTTAGTCGAAGGGGTATGTGTGGAGCAGCTGACTGCAGAATTCGGTGGTGCCGGACGGGCCGGCATGGGCGTTGGTCCCGTCCTGGAAAAGTTCGAGGCAGTGGACAGGATCGCGGTCCTGCGCGGCGGCGGGCTGGGTGATCTGATTTTTGCCGTCCCTGCCATGGCTGCGCTGAAAGCGGCCTATCCGGGGGCTTCCATAACGCTTCTTGGCACTCCGGCCCATAAGGCACTGATCGCTGCTACGAAGAGCCCGGTGGACGAAGTATGTGTCCTGCCCTTTTCCGAAGGCGTCCGGCCCGGGGAGGAAGACGAGGACGAGCTGGACCGGTTCTTCCAGGAGATGCGTGACCGGCGCTTTGATCTGGCGGTCCAGCTTCACGGCGGGGGACGGTACTCGAATCCTTTCCTGCTCCGGCTGGGCGCCCGGCATACGGTGGGAACCCGCACGCCGGATGCAGCGAGCCTGGAACGGACGGTTCCCTACCTCTATTACCAGCACGAACCCCTGAGGGCTTTGGAAGTGGCCGGTTTCGCCGGGGCGTTCCCGGTTGATCTTGAGGCCCGGCTCGCTCCGGCCCAGGGCTTGCCCACTCTTTCCGGCACGGCCGACGACGGCGCGCAGCCTTTGGTGGTGATGCATCCGGGGGCAACGGATCCCCGCCGTCGCTGGCCCGTTGAGCGGTTCGCCGAGCTGGCCGCTGCCTGCGCGGCGGATGGGTTCCGGGTGGTTGTTGCTGGCGATAAGAGTGAGCAGGAACTTGCCGCGCGCGTTGTGGAACTGGCCGCTTCGGGACCGGTCCGCTCTGTGGCGGGAGAACTGGACATGGCGGGTCTGGTGTCGCTGTTGGGCAGCGCGGCGGTGGTGGTTGGAAACGACAGCGGCCCGCGGCACCTGGCCCAGGCCCTTGGGGTCCCGACCGTGGGGATTTTCTGGGCGGGCAATATCATCAATGCCGGCGCGCTCGGCAGGAGTCTTCACCGCATCCATGCCTCCTGGGTCACCGCCTGCCCCACGTGCGGGATTGATGTCACCCAGGTGGGCTGGACGGCACCGCGCTGCCCCCATAACGATTCCGTGGTGGCGGGAGTTGCCGTACGGGATGTGCATGACGACGTCCGCAGCCTGGCGGCGACTGACGCGGGCGGGCAGCGCCTGTGAGCATTCCGGGAACTGCCGCTGCCCTGAAGGCTGAAGATGTCCATGATGGGAAACCCGAGCTCCTGGTCCTTCGGGCGCTCAAGCTCGGTGACCTGCTCGTCGCGGTTCCAGCACTGAAGGCCCTCCGCCGGACATTCCCCGGGCACAGGCTGCGGTACGCGGCCCAGGGATGGTTGTCTGACGCGCTGGGCCTCGTGGGCGGGTATGAGCTTTTCCCCACCCACGGGCTCGATGAGCCTTTGGCCATCGAGCCCGGCGTGGTGGACGTGGCCGTGAACCTGCACGGCAGCGGGCCGGAGAGCCAGGGCCGGATCGAGGCGTTGCAGGCCAGGCAGACAATAGGGCACCGGAGCCAGTACCGGGACGGGCCGCCCTGGCGCGCGGAACTGCATGAACGGGAACGCTGGGTCCGGCTCCTGGAATGGCATGGCATCGAGGCCGACCCCCTGGATATCCGGCTGAATACACCCCACGTGCCAAGCCCTGTTCCCGGTGCCACGGTTTTGCATGTGGGAGCCGCCTACGGCAGCCGCCTCTGGCCGGCCGAGCGCTTCGCGGCAGTTGCCTCCACGCTTGCCTCCGCCGGGCACGACGTGGTCTTCACCGGTGGCAGCGGGGAACGGGAACGTGCCCTGGATGTCTGCCGCCGCTCGGGATTTTCCGAGGATATGGTGCTGGCAGGGCGGCTGGGACTGGCCGAATTCGCAGCCGCCATCGCAGCAGCGCGGCTGGTGATCTCGGCGGATACGGGAGCGGCCCACCTGGCCTCTGCGTATGGAACGCCCTCAGTGGTGCTGTTTGGTCCGGCTCCGCCCGAAATTTGGGGTCCGCCCCCGGGTCCGCACGTGGTCCTGACCCGGGCTGAGTTGAGGCGCGGTGACACCTTCGCTGAGCAGCCCGACCCCGCTTTGCTGGCAGTCTCGGTGCAGGACGTCCTGGCGGCGGTGCGGGAGCTGGGAGTGTTGTAGAGCGGGCAAGGTTGGTCAGTCCAGGGCTCTCGCTTACGGCTCCAAAGTCCTAAAATAGAGCCATGGGCATTGAGTTGGAGATTGCCTTGGTGTTGACGATGGCGTTCCTCTGGGTTGCGGGCACCTTCGCGATTCTGTCCGGAATTGACCGGGCGGAGCGGAAGGCCCGGCGCCAGGAGCAGCGGGCCATGCGGGCTGATCATCGGCGGGTCCAGTACCGCCCCGTGGCCGCTGGCTCCCGGCTGGCAGGATCCCGCAGGCATCCGCGGACGTGAAGCTGCGCCCGCACTGAAGGCAGCAACGGCCTGTTAGCCCGCCAGATCCGGCGGGGTAGCAGGTTCATTCCTTGCCGCGCCGGCAACAACAATGGAATGAGGGCCGGGCGCGGCTGTTCCCAGCAGCGTGGCAATGGCCTGCGCAATCTTCCGTCCGCCTTGAATGGACGGCTCGATAGGGTTGGCGTAGTCCCCATCCTCGCTGCACACGAGCCGCAGATCGACCAGCGCTACTCCGCGGGAAAATGCGGCCCTCGTGATGACGTCGTTGAACAGGGACAGTGCTGCCTTGATGACCGGCTGGTTCGGCCCTGACGGGGGAGTGTCGTAGACAGTGCAGACCCCCACCGGCAGTCCCCCTGCCAGGACAGCGGAAAGCATGGCCCGGTAGTCGGCGTCGAATCTGTCCCTCGCCCCGCCAAGCATAAGCAGCGCCCCGCCCACTGTTGAAGGTTGCTCCTGCAGCAGTGGCGAATGGCCAAGCGCGTCGTTTCCGCCCGCGCTCACCACCAGGTGGGTCGCATCCGCGGGGAGGCGGTCAAGTTGGCGGACGACACCGGTAATGATGTCGCCGTCGATCGCCAAGAGGGTGCATTTCCAGCCCGGCAGTTCCTGCCGCAGTTGGCTGATGACGTCCGGTCCGCCGCCAACATACGCGCCGTTGTCGAAGATGGAATCACCCAACAGAACCACGTGGCCAAGGCTGGCTGCCGGAAATGCTTCCATCCTGAAATACTGCACCATTACGGCGACTGGGGACAGAGCCCGGGGAGCCAGGGTGCGTTCCTGGAGTAGATGGCTTCAAGTGCGCTGTCCAACAACATCGGTGACTAAGAATTCCCCAAGGTCTCTGTATAACGCTGATCCAGCAGATGGTGCGTCCATTCGGTCATCAGTTTGATCTCCCGGGAAGGAACAGCAGTGACAGCTACGCTTGATGCGGCGGGTTCGGGATGTCCGGGTCCTGTTGAGCCTCCCGTTCTGTTGGTACTCGTTTCGAGGTACAGGTATCTCGACGCCGATTCCATCGCCCGGCTGCAATCGGCAGCCCCACTCATCATGCAGGACTTACCGGGCCGCAGCAGGGCTGTATCAGGCTGCGTGGTTCTATCCACATGTAACCGGTTCGAGATTTACTGTGAAATTGCGCCCGCACCTGAAGCCGGTAAGGCATGCGCAGATGCGCTGGAAGCCGTGAGCTCCTGCTCCCGCCTACCGCTGGCAACCCTGCGGGCACTGTTCGAATGCCGTATCGGGCCGGCAGTGGCAGAACATCTTTTTGGCGTTGCATGCGGGCTGGATTCGCTGGTCATAGGCGAACGTGAAATCGCCGGCCAAATCCGCCGTGCGTTGGCTGCAGCCCAAGCTGCAGGAACGGCCACCGGACTCCTGATCCGACTACTTCAAGGGGCTTTGCGCACTGCGAAGGACGTCGGAACACGGGCGCGCCTTGGGGGTGCCGGCACGTCAGTGGCTTCCGTGGCGATTAATCTGGCCGTCTCCCGGTTGAGCCCGTTGATGCTCTCGGATCTGTCCGTGGTCGTCATTGGCAGCGGGTCTTACGCTGCGTGCATTATGAGCCTGCTAGCGAGGGGAAAGTGTTCAAATGTCACCGTCTTCTCCCGCTCAGGCAGGACGGCCGCATTCGCCGCTGCCCATGCGGTGGCAGCGGTAACGGAAGCGGAGCTGCAGGCAGCCATCGGCCGGGCGAACGTTGTTATTGGCTGTAGCGGCAACGGATCCCGCATCGGCACCTCGGTGATGGCACGGCAGCAGAAGGACCCCAAGCCTCTCGTGGCCTTGGATCTTGCTCCCAACCGCGACTTCGATCCCGACGTTGGTGAGTTAGCCGGCGTTGACTTGATCACTCTTGAAGCGGTGCGCCGGGCCGCCCCGCAGACGGACTCAGCACAAATCCAGCTGGCCCGAATGTTGATCCGGGATTCAGCCTGCCGCTTTTACGAACAAGAATCCCTCCGCACTATCGATGCTGCGATTATTGCCCTGCGCCACCACCTTCATCAGGCGCTTGAGCGGGAAATGGAAAACGTCAGAAAGCGAAACGGAGCGAGCACGTCGGCGGAGGAAACTGCCAGGGTCCTGCGGCGTTTTGTCCGTCAGGTGCTGCACACGCCCTCGGTACGTGCAAGAGAACTGGCTGCTGCGGGCCGGCGTGACGAGTATATGGCCGCGCTGGAGGCACTCTTTGGCATCAGCGTCCACCTCGCCCAGCCCGCCGGTGTCCCAAATGCCCTTGAGCAGTAGGGACATTCTTGATCAGCAGGGACACTAAAGAGGTTTGATGCGGTCATCTTCGTCGGGTTCGCTGACGGGACATCTGAAGAGGAAGCCGGTTCAGCCGCCGTGCCGCCTCGCCAGGAACGCGGCCAGCGCCGGGTTATCGATTTCATGGGCCAGCCACGGAACTGCCTGAGCTGCCGCCTCGTCGCCAAGCACAGCCCTGTGGGACTGCCCCCGCACCACGAATTCCCGCATCCCGCTCCGGCTCGCCAGTTCAGCCAGACGCTCCACGAATGCCGACGCACGTGGCGACCTGCTGGCAATGGAAACTTCCGCCGCCGTATCCAGCAGGCGGGCCGAATACCAGAGGTACCACGGCCTGGGTTCCAGGCCCCGGTCTATCCAGTGCTCGGCAGCGGCGAGGTCGCCGTGCGCCACGAACAACCGCGCTTCCGCACCGGCTGCCAAGGCCATGTAGCAGTGGTCGCCGGCCAGTTCTGCCATCACCCATGACCTGTCGATCAGGGCGGCTGCTTCCTCCAGCTGCCCGGCGGCCAGGTACGTTTCTCCCCGCACCCCGGCGACAAACGGCTCGAACGCGGTCCAGTGTTCCTCCGCAATCCAGACCTGTGCCCGGTCCAGGGATTCGGCCGCCTGCTCCAGTTCCCCGCGGAGCAGCCGGACCCTGCCGAGCAGCGCCTCGCTGAACGCCTGCTGGCGGCGGTTCCCGGCGACCCTGGCCAGTCTTCCGGACTCCGTCAGAGCCCTCACGGCGCCCTCGTACCGGGCAGTGTCCGAGGCCAGCATGCCTTGGATAGCCAGGATTCTGGCCTGTTCGTCGGGGAATCTATCCGCCGCCGTCATCGCCCGGTCCAGCCAGCCGGCAGCCCGGTCCGGTACGCCCCGCTGCACGGACAGGTAGCCCAGCTCGCGGTAGGCTGCAGCGGCAGTCCGGGAGGCGCCGTCGGGCCCTTCCGCCTGCAGGGCACGGTGCAGGAGGTCCGCCACCTCAGCGCCGCGGCCGCCTGCCTGGTGGATCAGCGCTCCGGAGAGCGTCACCAGGGACTCGGCGAGCAAATGTTCATTTCCGGTGCGCTGGGCGAGCACCACCGCGAGCCGCAGCTGGTCCAGCCCCCGGTCTACCGCCCCTGCCCACAGAGATGACCCGCCGGCGTCGAGATACGACCGTACTGTCCCCACAGTGGCCGGCATTCCGGGATCCGCTTCCGGAGCCGCAGCGGACAGTGCCCGCCGGACTTCCGCAGGCAGCGGCAGGCCCAGCTCCTGCCGGTAGAGGTCCCCGCATTTCGTGACGTGCTGGCGGGCGCGGCGATGTTCGCCCAGGGCCACAAAAGCTTTGACCAGGACTGCGTTGCAGTCTGCGTGGAAGGGATCCCGGTCAAGGGCCAGGGCTGCCAGTTCCGCCGCCACATCGGGAGTACCCGCAGCCAGGGCCGCCAGCGCGGCCTCGTAGAGCAGGGACTGGACCATGTTGTCGAAGCGGTACCGCTGGTCCGCCAGCCAGGAATCGAAGACGGGGCAGTCCACGAAGGACAGCCCCTGCAGCAACTGGCCGGTGAAGCTTCGGGGGTCCAGGCCAGGGTTGGCGGCCGAGTCCATCACTTCCAGTGCATCGCAGCGCCAGGGGGATTGCAGTACAAGCCGCAGGGGATCACCCGCCAATGTCACGCCGTCGAGGGTCCGCCGCAGTTCGGACAGGTTCCAGCGCAGGGCACCAAGCGGGTCCGCGGCGTCCGGGAAGAGCAGCGACGCTGTGCGGGACCGGCCGGTGCCGCCGGCCTGCAGCGCAAGATAGGCAAGCACCGCCCAGGCCTTGCGGCCTCTGGGCTGCAGGGGAGCTGCGCCGGGGGACTCGATCACGGGCGGACCGAGGAGCCGAATCCAATTCTCGGCCATAGGCCCCATGCTACTGCCACCCGTCCCGGGCGTCTTCGCCTTCACACGCTTGCTCACACGCCCGCCGCACACACTGGCATCACCACATCCGCCCACACTCATACGAGGTGCAAACATGGAACTGTTCGGCTTACTGCTATTTGGACTCTGGGTTCTTATTGCCACTGTCTGCGCCGTGCTGGCCGACGGCCGGGGCCACACGCCCGACGTCCGCTCCACAGCGCCGTGGTCGGCCGGGAACCTTCCCAGCGAGCCTTACGCGTCGCTCCGTATGTAGGTCCTCTGGTCCAGCCAACAAGAAGTACGACGGCGGGAGGCCGGCTGATCTGCCGGCCCACCGCCGCAGTCTCCGCAAGCACGGAGACGGTGCCGGTGCTGGCGGGGAGGGGAAAAGGCGGGACACTGGAAGTCACTACTACGAAAGCGACACCTTTTGATTAAGCTGCAGCAGGACGCCGATGGTTTCATCCGGATGAACCGGCACTTCCCGGAAAGCGTCATTGTCACTGTCACCTTTGCGGACGGCGCAACCGAGGAGCTCTCAGGCCGCCGGCTCAACCGTGCGTATGATGACGCCCTGGCGGCCTACCGCGCCCGGAACCACCTTGACGCCAAGGGCTTTTCGCGATCCCCAAAGAAGAAGACGGGCTCAGGTAACAAGATCGATTTTGTGCCCGTCCACCCGGGCATGGGTGACTGACTGCAGGGAAGGGTGGGTCACCAGACAGCTGACGCCGGCTGGCGCGGGTTCCCCGGGGCATCGCCAATATCAAGGGGGCCGATGCCGGCAGATGGGGTAGCAAACACCCTTATGGTGGCGCGGACCCGGGGGTAGTTTGGGCAACAGCGGGAGCCAGCCTTGAGGCGGCTTGGCCGCATCGCAGGGTCAGTTGGGAACCCGGTTCACTACCCGCCCGCAACCATCGGCGGTCCTGCTTTCCCGTGTCCTATTCAGGAGACAAAAAATGTTTAAGCGCGTTGCAGCGATCCTTGCTGCTGTTTTCGCGGCGCTTTTCCTCTTTGGAGGACCCAGTGGACAAGCAACACCAGGTGCCCCTGATGAGAACGTCCCGACCACCTATGTCGACTGCCCGCTCGAACGGATCGGCAGCCAGCTCGTGCGCTGTGACAACCTCACGGGGGCCGGAGTGGAAGCACCGTTCTGGATTCCTGAGCAGAAATAGGCCGTAAGTATCCCCGCCCCTGGCTGGAAGGCCATCCTTGAGGTCCTGGGGCGCTGCGGTTCAGATCGGAGTTGGCATGATCCAGGCTCTGCTGTGCAAATTGAATATCCGCCACGAATGGCACGTTGAACATGCCGACGACGGAAGCCTCTACAAGCGATGTCGGCGCTGCGGCAAGGATGGCGACAGCGGTGATGGCGCCACCAACGCTTGGGCGCTGCAGAAGTGGTGGTAAACCCTCCGCCTTGGCAGCGCCCAAGTAGACAGTCTGTGAAAACGGGGTTAGCGGGTTAGCGGCCTGCCAACGTTGATTACATCGTCTGGCAGTGTTTGCGCGCGATACTCGATGGCCCTGCTCGGTGAGACATGCAGGCATCTCAGTCTTAGGTTGTGTGTGTGTGTGGTAACCACCAACCTGAGAGGTCTTCACGCATTCACGATGCAAGCCACGTCCTGACTCAGGACACCTCCTCCGCCAAAGGTAGAGCCTCATTAGCAAGAAGTAACCAGAGCTGTCAGCCCAACCTGTCGGATGACTAGGGAATTTTGCGGCGGCAGGTATGTTGCAGTCGCCGACAATCCTGCAAGAGAAATGAGATGCACTTCCGTGGCAACCGGTTACTACGAACTGCGCACTGCCGTCAGTGAATCCCGTGACAGCTCCCTGGAAGCCCCGAAGTCCGCCAAAGCTCCGGACACCAGGTCCATTGTTCTGGAACTCGACGAGGCAACGTCTTTGACGGACTGCCCCCGGCGGCGAGTTCATCGCCGAAGAGCTCGTCGTCCAGGTCATCCCAGGCCGACGACGAATTCACCTGCTATTCCTGCTTCCTGGGTACGGCACCGCCCCCAGAAGGCGCATGACAAAAACGGCCATGCCTACTGCGTCGGCTGTGAAGGCTGAGCGGTTCCGGCCGGCGGTCCCGGAGCATGTCTGGGACCGCATCCGGGAAGAGTTCATCCTGCCGACGGCAGCAGACCTGGAGACCCACTTCCAGTCCCTCGGCGACCCCGAGGCCATGCGTCGCGCTGTCCGGGTGTTCATCGACGAGGAAGTGTTCTGCCCGGGCTTTCAGCTCAAGAACGGGCTCCTTCGTGAGCCGGTACTGAGGATCTTTGAGCACGCCATGACATTAAGGATCCCGCGCAACGGCGTCGCCGCCTGGATGGTCAGACCGCTGCCAGTTGCCGCCGACGCACGTCGGGTCGACATGCTGGACGACATATGGCCGCTCTAGGCCGCCCTCACCGGCTTTGCCGAGCGGTACCGCCCGCTCGAAAATTGCCGCTAACCCTTGGATGCTCGGTCCCGCGACAGCAAGCAGTTGCACAGGATAAACCGGTGTCCGACGAACCCGCACAGTACCGCTTTCTGACTCCACGCAGGCGGCCAAAGAGCTGAAACTTAAACCAAACCAGATCTACGTGCACAATAAGACAGGGAGATTCGGGCTCTTCAGATCTGCCGCCGCGGCATGTGGCGTATCGGCCGGCAGGACCTTGAGGACTACCTCGCCGAGGCATATCGGCATAGCGCCGAGCGCATCGCCGCTGGCGAGTTTAATGATGACGCTGAGTCTGTGTAGCCAACAGTGGGGACTAACAAGACCGATATATCTTCTGCCTTAACCACGTGACCGGATCAGGTTTACGCCCGGGCAACAATTGAGCACGAAGAGAACTACCAGTTGTCGAATTTGAGAATTTCATCATTGACAATGACTTCTGAACCAATTTAACGTTGTGACTCCGCGGCGAATGGTCTCCTCCGGGTTGGTAAAACTGGCGCGCCATTAATCTGGAAGTGCGCTTCCCGAGCTCAGGAGATACTGCAATGAAGCGATTCTCACCCCCCGCTATGGCTGCCGTGGCCACTCTGTCACTGGCCCTCATTTCCCTGCCAGCAGCAAATGCAGCCCCACCTAAGGGTCCAGATGATTTGCATTTCGACTTGGAGGCAGGCGTTGGCTGCGATTTCCACCTGTTGGTAGACGGCACCGGCTCGAAGGTCAAACGCCATAAATTTACGGACAGGAATGGCAACCCGGTCCGGGTAATTGAAGCCGGAAAGGGATACACGCTGGTTTACACAAATGCCGATACAGGTGAGTCCATTACTTTCACCTCAAACGGCTCGGTTTCCAACACGGTTATCGATCCGAAGACAGGAATACAAACCGTCTCGATAACGGGCCATACGGGGCTGATCCTCTTCCCATCTGACATCCCGGAGGGCCCCTCAACGACTCAGTACATCGGAAAGGTGGTCTACACGGTAGATACCGCAGGGGTTTTCGAAGTTCAAAGCGAAGCGGGGCAATCGTTCGACGTCTGCGCGGCTTTGAGCTAAGAGCGCCCGACAGTGCGCCGGTCGCTCTTCAAGGCGCGGCCGGCGCAAACCAGTACTCATGAGATCGGTCCAACTCTTGTTCCCCTCGCACTACTTTCTGTTTAGGTGATGACATCGCTGAGGCAGAGCGCACTGCAGAAGGCATCGCGGCGAGCGAGCTCCATAACGATGACGAGTCGGCGGAGTAGGCGGCGTCCCGCGGTCGACGGCTGCTCCCGCCAGCCCGGGATGGCATCGAGGTCACTGCGTAAGCGGGGGAGAGAACGTCCTCAGCTGCCTCCTTGCCTCGGCGGGCCAGCCATCCCGCCAGGGTCGACTCACGGGCGGAACGCCCGCTGACAGGCAGCCGGACCTCTGCCTCACGGAACGCCAGAATGTCGCCCAGGTTTCGCTGGCCCGGCGCCCTCAGCCGCGGCGCAGCCGGTGACAGTCCCCTCTGATGCTCGGCTTTCAGGTCTGGGTCCTGCCTGGCGGCGATGGGCAGGTGGTACCGGACCACAGACTCCGCAACGCCCGCACCTGCCGCGATCTTCGGCGCAGGGGTTTGGTTCCGGTACATCACAATTCGAAGCAGGTGGCATGGCATGTGGGGTTTGCAGTGACACAGACAGCGTCGGGGAAGTTGGGCCAGCTGAGGACGAGCAGACTTTGCACGTCGCCATTACCTAGGTTCGGCCCGGAATCCTCCGGATAGTTCTCCTGCCTCACTCACGAATCACCCCCGCCCATGGGGCTTTAGCGAGCGCCCGGTTGCTGGCCTGCGGGGACGGCAAGCCAGTGGGCGTTCTCCTGGAAATTACGGGCGTTAAATCTGTCAGCAAGGAAGCGGTCGCGGTCTGCAGTGAGGCGTCCACCGTCGCTGCCTTTGCCCTTCTCGGCCGTTTGCCGGTGGACAAGGTCATCGCTCATGGGCTCCGTGGACTCGCTTGGCCTGATTGCCCGGTCAGGTATTTTGTGGACGAGCAGGAAGCCCTTACCTGGCTAGCTACTTCAGCCGGCAATAGAACCTGAAGGCGCCGGAAAGGCGCGCCCCGTTCGCTGAGCGCGCCCTTCGATTCTCACGTTCGCAACCGTTCGCATTCGGCCGCATCCATCATAAGCATGCTTATGATGGGGATTTCAAGTCAGTCGTGCGCACAGCTGCTGCCGTAGTCCAAGCAACGCTCAGTATTCCTGGGGCAGGCTGACCGACGGAGTCCTGGAGGGCTCGACATTGAACCTGGTCAGGGCCCTGCCCATGATGTTGTTGAATACCGGGGCGGTCGAGATCCCGTAGATGTTCCCTTGCGGCCTCTGGACATTGACCATGACGACGTACTCGGGGTCATCCATCGGGGCCATACCGACAAACGATGCCGTGTACCCGTCCAAGCCGATCCCGTCGTCGGCGACCGCTTCGGCCGTGCCCGTTTTCCCGCCGACCCTGTAGCCGGGGACCTTGATGTCTTTCGCGCCGCCAGCGGTGACGACGCTTTCGAGGATGTCGCGGGTCTGGCGTGCCGTGGATTCACTGACGGCCCGCGTACCGGGCTCGGTCTGGACCGGGTGCTCCGCACCGTCAGGGTCGATGTAGGACTCGATCAGCTGTGGCTTGAGCAGCACCCCGTCGTTAGCGATCGCTTGGAAGGCCATGGTGGTCTGCAGCGGTGTCTGGGAGACTCCCTGGCCGAAGAGCACCGCGAATTCCTGCCGGCCGTCCCATTTGTCAGGGGGTGCGAGCAGCCCGGAGGATTCACCCGGAAGCGGGATACCGGTCTCCCGCCGACGCCGAATTTCTTCAGATAGTCGTAGCGCTGCTGTCTGGTCAGCTCCTGGCCAACGATCACAGTGCCGGTGTTCATCGATGAGCCGATGACCCCGGCGAAGGTGCGGTGTTCGGTGCCGTGCTCGAACGAGTCCTTGAAGAACTGCCCGTTCACGTGTAGCCCGCCGGGATGACGAGGTGCGACTCCGGCGAAATGATGCCTTCTTCGATGGCGGCGGCAGCGGTGACCGCCTTGTCCGTAGATCCGGGTTCCAGGGCGGCCTGAACGGAGCGGGCTCCCCGGTCAGCAACGGCTGTGGCTCCGGGTCGTTGGGGTCGACCGAGCCTGTCTCGGCCATCGCACGAACCTTGCCCGTTTCTGCTTCGACGACGATGATGTTCGCCCAGTCGGCGTTGAGTTTCGCGACCTGCGTCTCGATGGCCTGCTGGGCCGCGTACTGCAGGTCGGTGTCGATTGTCAGCTTCACGGATTGGCCGTTGGTCGCCGGCGAGACCTTCAAAGGCGCTGTCGGGATGATAATGCCGTCCGCACCGATCTGGTACATTCTCTCGCCATCCTTGCCTTCGAGCCTGCCGTTGAGGGTCAATTCGAGGCCCGCGGCTCCGCCAGTGTCATTGGTGTACCCGACGATGCTGCCGGCCACCGCCCCCTGGGGGTAGCCCCGCTTCTTGACCGGGCGGGACTCCACGCCCGGGACCCGCAACTTCATGATCTCGTGCTCCAAGCCGGGATCGACGGCCTTGGCCAGGTAGGTGAAAAGCCCCTCGCCGGTCAGCAGCTCGCGGACGGCCGGCTCCGGTTGGTCCAGGAGGTCGTCCAACTCCTGGAGTCCCTGGTCCCGGGACACCTCAATGACGGAGCCGTCGTTGGTGAGGCGCCGGAACGTCTCCTTGGATGTGTTGACGTTCGGGGCCCCGACGATGTCATATCGGACGATGCTTTGGGCCAGGACCGTTCCGTTCATATCCAGGATCGCTCCGCGCTCGGAGGGAAGGACCGAAGCCTGCGTCCGCAGGTCGGCCGCCTTGGAGGCAAAGCTTTCCGGGTCAAAGCCCTGGACCACAACGACACGGGCGGCTACCACCACGAGCAACGCCACCATGAAGCAGAATCCGAGCCGGACACGCCTGGTCGCACGATGGGATTCGACCGGCGACCCGGCCGCGTAATTGGAAACGCCTGACTTCTGCACCCGACTACGCTAGTGGCCCGCTTCTGCTGGTCCACGCCGTCACCCGGACCCAAGGCACCAATGTGAGACATCACACTCTCTTTGCGCGGGGAATGGACAACGGGTGTGAATCGCAGCGGTAAGTGGCGTTGTTTTCGTAGCGCTATAAGGCACGCTTGGTGCCGTTCAGCTGCTGCAGCATGACCTCCCCGCACTGTCAGAAGGTCGGGCGGTCTGCTCCGTCCGTCCAATGTCTTTTAATGCCAGGGATTCGAGACGCAACCGCGAAAAACCCTGCGCTTCTCCACCGGGCGAGATTGCGTAGTAGACAGCGGCATCATCGATTGACCCGTAAACCACACTTTTTTCGGCGGCTAGAGACAGGATAGCTGCTTGGGCGAGCACCTCCCCGGTGCTTGGACGCACGACGACGATGTCCCCGGTGTATTCGCCCCTTTGGACCCAAGAGACCAGGACATGGCTGGGGTTACGGACCATGTCCCGGATGTCCCGAAACTCACCCCATTGGCGGCGTGCGCGGGTTTCTTTGGGTTCCGGCCAGCCGAGCCGCCTGATGCTGTTTTCCCAGTCTGCCTAAACAAGCCTCGATGTCGCGGCATCCACATAGACCACACCAGTGGAAGTCGTTGTGAATGACGCCACGCGAGCCGGTGCCCATCTGTTGTCCCCGACATATACGTTTCCCGCATCGGTGTAGAACAGGGCATCAGGGCCCCAGCCTTCGCGTGGGGCAACAGATAATTCAGATTTCGTAGTCGAAGGCACCGGAAAGGCCGAACCGGGAAGCGGTCGCTCCCCATCCGGCTCCTCATAGGTGCAGCCGCCGACCCAAAACGCCAATCCCAGGCTGACAATGAGCGCAGCTACACGCTGGCGCCCTGATTTACGACACCCGCACTGCTCACCTCCCACACCTTCGAGGGGTGTCATGGACCTCATCAATCCACCAAGCCGCTACAGGGTACTGTGAGGCCCCGCGGGAGGCCCCGAGATGGAATGCCGTCGCCTCAAGTCTCCTCCGACATAGAACCTGTGCCAATGAAGAGTTGTACGACGCCAAATTTTGGGGCAGCTTTTCACCGCCCGCGTCTAACTCGCCCGAGAGATCTTGGCGGGTGATTTTGGTCGAGGAAGCAGTCAATGTCAGGTAAACGCAAGTGGTGCTCGAGTTCCTGAAGGATCCAATCAGAAGTTTCGGGAACATAATTGGAAGTGGGCTGGGCGACATTCTCGGAGAGGAGAGGTCATGATCCGGGCCCTGCTGTGCAGGCTCAATATCGGGCACCACTGGCTGGTAGAAAGGACGCCCGACGCCGGGTTCCGACGACGTTGCACCAGGTGCGGCAAGTACGACCGCCGCAGTCAAAGCTGGTCCGGGCACCTGGAAGCTGGAGACCGCCCCGGCAATCCATGGGGTCCGGCTGATTGATGAACAAGCACGCTGCGGTACTGGCCGTGACTCTTGTGCTTTCCGGCTGTACATTCGGCACCCCTGACGAAACAGCCACCACCCCGGCTGTGAACCTTGCCGCCCCGCTGGAGGCTTTTGCCGCCGACGCGTCCACACAAGGTGCGTCCGCTGTTGTCTTCCATGTGCGTAATGGGGACCGGCAGGAGCTAAGGGCCACCGGGGTAAAAGACCTGGAATCCAACGCGAAGGCGGTCCCTACGGACAAGACCTGGATCCTCGGGGCAGGGACACCCATGGTGGCCGTGTCCATGATGAAGCTGGTGGAGGCTGGCACGGTGCACCTGGACGATCCCGTCTCGGTGCATCTGCCCGAGTTCACAGCCATCTTCCCGGCGTGGGACCGCGTCAGGGTGCGGGACCTGTTGGGCAGTACCTCCGGACTGCCCGACTACTTTCCGCCCCTGATTGAATCCAGGACTCTGGACGAGCTCCAGACGCTCCCCTTGACCTTCGAGGAACGACTTCGAATTGCCGCCGGGGTGGATCTGCCACCAGGGCCCGTGTCCTATTTTGTGTGGTCTGCGACGGACTGGGAAGTGATGGGCTGGCTGCTGGAACGCAAACACAACCGCAGACTCGAAGAGGTTCTCGCCAAGGATGTCTTTGAGCCGGCAGGAATGGGCAACACCCGCGTGGCGGCGGCAGGGCAGCCGCCCGAACCCATGCTGCATGGGTACGTGCTGGAGGACGGGAACAGGCGCGGCTTCACGCGTATTGACGCGCTTACCGGATCAGCTGATTCCGGCGTCATTTCAACAGTTCAAGACCTCAGCAAATTCTTGGCGGCCCTCACCACGGGGCGGCTCATCCGCGAGGACACTTGGAACAGCATGGTAGAGGCCGAGCCGTTTTCTTTGGGTGGCATCAGCCCACGCGACGATATCTGCCCGGGCACACACCACGTCATCGCGTCCGGGGGCGGAGGGCCGTACAGTGTCCAGTCTGTTTCCTCTTCAGACGGGCAACGGCAGGTGACTGTGGCTACGGTGCTTCCGCCCCGGGAACTGAACGTCACAGACGCGCCTCCGCTGGTCCCCGAGATGGAGGACGCTATCCTGCAGACAGCCAGAAGCATGTGCTAGCTGGAGCACCAATCCGCCGGAGCATTCATATAGGTGCGGAAGGATGGCCTCAGCCTCCTGCCGTCGGCCCTATCCAGGCACTGAAGTTGCCTCCTGTTCCACCTCCGCCACTATCGTCATCCTTGCCGCATCGGCGGCAGCGTTTATAAATCCCGCCGTCTTCGGCATGTTCGAGATGCCATTCGTGCCGAATGTTCAGCTTGCACAGCAGGGCCTGGATCATGACAGCCTCCGATTTACATCGCAGGGCTCTGTACCTCTAATGATGGCCTCCGCTCCCTCGCTGGGGAAGTGGCAGTTTGGGCGAGGCATTGTCGCCGACGGTCCAAAACTGGGACCCCCGTTCCAAACGATTGGGTGGGTGATCACAGCGGAGGATTGGGCGCGTATTAGGCGGTTGCATCTGGCCCAGGGTGAATCGATGAGGTCGATAGCTGCGCGGCTGAGGATCACCAGGAACACCATGGCGAAGGCAGTCTTGCTGGGGGTCCGCCAACATATGTCCAGGCGCCACAGGACTCCGGGATCAAAGGTGTGGAGCGGGCAATTCGTGGGCTGCTGCGCCCTCTTTAGAGCGCCCAGATTAGGGGAAACAGGTCTCGCGTGGCTGGAGACACAAAAAAGCCCCGGAAAATCACTGATTTTCCGGGGCTTCCCTTTGTGCGCGGAGGGGGACTTGAACCCCCACCCCCTTTCGAGGACTAGCACCTCAAGCTAGCGCGTCTGCCATTCCGCCACCCGCGCAGGTGGTAATCCGGGAACCGATTCCGCCTTTCAGCGTTTCGCGTTTCTCCGAAGCAGCGAGAAAAACTCTAACACGAACTTTCCTGAAACATCGAATCGGCCCAAGTGGGTAGGCTGAGGGCAGCGAATCGGCGCTGCGCCACCCCGTCATTCCCCTGTAAGGAGCTTCCACATGCCTGATGTCCTGCCCGAGGATGAAGTTGTCCGGATCTGCCAGGAGCTCATCCGGATAGACACCTCAAACTATGGTGACGGGACAGGGCCAGGGGAGCGGGCTGCGGCTGAGTATGCTGCCGGGCTCATCGAGGAAGTCGGCATGGAAGCCGAGATCTTCGAGTCAGCGCCGGGCAGGGCCAACGTGGTCACCCGGATGGCCGGCGAGGATCCTTCGGCCAGTGCCCTGGTGGTCCACGGCCACCTCGACGTGGTTCCGGCCCTCAAGGACCAGTGGTCTGTGGACCCGTTCGGCGCCGAACTGAAAGACGGGCTCATCTGGGGCCGCGGCGCCGTCGACATGAAGGACATGGACGCCATGATCCTTGCCGTTCTCCGGAACTTCGCCCGCACGGGCAAAAAGCCCAAGCGCGACATCATCTTTGCCTTCTTCGCTGACGAGGAGGCGGGCGGAGCATTGGGTGCCCGCTATGCGGTAGACAAGCGTCCGGAACTTTTCGAGGGTGCCACCGAGGCCATCTCCGAAGTGGGCGGGTTCTCGGCAACCATTGGCGGTCAGCGCACCTACCTGCTGCAGACGGCGGAAAAGGGCATCTCCTGGCTGCGCCTGGTAGCCCACGGCAGGGCCGGCCACGGCTCCCAGATCAACACTGACAACGCTGTTACCCGCCTCGCGGCAGCCGTAACCCGCATCGGCGAATACAAGTGGCCCATCGAACTGACCCCCACTACCAGGCAGTTCCTGGACGGCGTGACCGAACTCACCGGGGTGGAGTTCGACGCCGACAACCCGGACCTCCTGCTGAACCAGCTGGGAACGGTGGCGCGCTTCGTTGGTGCCACCCTGCAGAACACCACCAACCCCACACTTCTCAAGGGCGGCTACAAACACAACGTCATCCCGGAATCCGCGGAGGCGCTCATCGACTGCCGCACCTTGCCCGGGCAGGAGGAACACGTCCTGGAAATCGTGCGGGACCTGGCAGGAACCGGGGTGGACGTCAGCTACGTCCATAACGACGTATCCCTTGAGGTCCCCTTCGCCGGCAACCTGGTGGACTCCATGATCGATGCCCTGCACTCGGAGGACCCCGGCGCCAAGGTGCTGCCGTACACGCTCTCCGGCGGCACGGACAACAAGTCCCTCAGCCGGCTCGGCATCACCGGCTACGGCTTTGCACCGCTGATGCTGCCGGACGAGCTGGACTTCACCGGCATGTTCCACGGCGTGGACGAGCGCGTACCCGCGGATTCGCTCAAATTCGGCGCCCGGGTGCTCAACACCCTGCTCACCAACTACTGAGCAGCGTGGCCATGACCCCGGATGAGATCCTGCCCGAGGAATTGCTGGAACGGATCCGCGGCAGGGCCGCCGGATACGACAGGGACAACGAGTTCTTCCAGGAGGACCTGGAAGAACTTGTTGAGGCCGGGTACCTGAAACTTTTTGTCCCCGCGGACGACGGCGGGAAGGGACTTGGCCTCGCGGCGGCGGCGCAGTGCCAGCGCAGGCTGGCAACGGCTGCCCCCGCCACCGCCCTGGCGGTGAACATGCACCTGGTGTGGACCGGCGTCGCGCAGGTCCTTGGCGCGCGAGGGGACGCTTCGCTGGACTTTGTCCTCAAGGAAGCTGCCGAAGGAGAAGTCTTCGCCTTCGGCAACTCCGAAGGCGGCAATGATTCGGTCCTCTTCGACTCCCGCACCGTCGCGCAGCCCCAGCCCGGGGGCGGCTACACCTTCACCGGAACCAAGATCTTCACCAGCCTGTCGCCGGCCTGGACGAGGCTGGGAATCTTCGGAAAGGACGCTTCCGGCAGGGACGGCGACGGCGAACTCGTCCACGGTTTCATCACCCGGGAAACGCCGGGTTACGGCATCCTTGATGACTGGGACACGCTCGGCATGCGTGCCAGCCAATCCAGCACCACTGTCCTGGACGGTGTTGCAGTCCCGGGAGACCGGATCTTCCGCAAGCTCCCCGTAGGTCCCAGCCCGGACCCGCTGATCTTCGCCATCTTCGCGTGCTTCGAGACACTGCTGGCCGCCGTCTACACCGGCCTGGGGGAGCGGGCGCTGGCCGTGGGGGTTGAGACGGTGAAGCGCCGGACTTCCTTCAAGAATGCCGGACGCAGCTACGCGCAGGACCCGGATATCCGCTGGAAGGTCGCGGAAGCGGCGATGGCCATGGACAACCTGTACCCGCAGCTGGCATCCGTAGCGGGCGACGTCGACAACCTCGCAGACCACGGCCCGCAGTGGTTCCCGAAGCTCGTAGGCCTGAAGGTCAACGCCACGGAAACGGCACGGCGCGTAGTGGACCTGGCCATCCGGGTCAGCGGGGGATCAAGCTACTTCCGGGGATCCGAACTCGAACGGCTCTACCGGGACGTCCTGGCGGGTATGTTCCATCCGTCCGACGACGAGTCGGCCCACAACACCGTGGCCAACGCCTGGCTGGGTCCGCTCGAAGAATAGAGGCAGCCGGGCGGGTTCACCTCTTTTAATTACACCGCCGCTAGGCTCCCTAACTAGACGGTCCGCTGGACTTGCATGACGCGGCGGCGCAGCCAGAACCGCCTGCCTCCGCCCAGGTACAGCTTGCTGCGCTCCAGCTCCCACTTGCCGTATTCGGAGTGTTCCACCAGCCGGCGCCTTGCCTCATGCAGTGAATCCACAGGGCTGACCGTCAGTACGAGGTACTCGTACTGCTTCGCATAGTCCCGTTCCCGCTGGACCGAGCTGGTGAGAAATTGTTCCTTCATTTGCTCTCCATTTTCGTCCTTTTCCGGCTAACGTGAAGTCATGAGCATCGATCCGCGTGTCGCGCTTCAGTCCTTGACCACCGCTTTGGAAGAACACCTTATAGCAGCATCGAACCGACGCGGAGATGGTGATCCATCCGTGGAGGCGGCGTTTTTCGCAGTTGCCGATGCCTTTGAAGTCTATGAGGACGCCCTCTACGAGGCCTACAACGAGGTCACGCCGCTCCAGGTCTTTGATGACGAGGACGACGAGGATGAAGAAAGCGATGTTGACGACGAGGACCTTGAAATTGTTGAGGACCGGAACGTCTGACAACAAGGCACCCCGAGCGGACCCGTGAGCAGCGAAAGCCCCTAGCAGGCGGCTGAAGCGTCCTCCAGGGCGCACGCAATCTCAGGCGGCAGCGGTGTCAGCTGGGCGTCCACAATCTCCTTCAGCTGTGCAGGTGTCCGGGGCCCCACAATCGCTGTGGCCACGCCGTGCTGCGACAACAGCCAACTCAAGGACACATCCTGCGGCGTCCGGCCCAGCCCTTTCGCTGCCATGCAAACCGCCTCAACAGTCCTGGATGCCTGGCCGTCAAGATACGGCTCAACGTAACCCGCTCCCGCCGCCGAAGCACCGCGGGAACCTGAGGGGATGCTGCCGCGGTATTTCCCTGTCAGCACGCCACGCCCCAGCGGCGCCCAAGCCATCAGTCCCAACCCTGCGTCCTCGATCGCCGGGATAAGCTCTGCCTCCGGCTTTCGCTGCAAAAACGAATATTCAGCCTGGGCGGCAACCAGCGGGAACCCTGCAGTGGCCGCAGCCTTCGCCGTCTGCCAACCGTTGAAGTTTGAAACTCCGGCGTAGCGGGCCCGGCCCGTCCGCACCGCAAACTCCAAAGCGGACAGCGTCTCGTCCAACGGAACGTTGCTGTCCCAGGCCTGCGCGAACCAGATGTCCACATAGTCGGTTCCGAGCCTGGCAAGGCTCGCCTCAAGGCCGCTCAGCATCGCATTACGGGAGGTGTCCACGCCGCGGCGGCCATCCGGCGTCGTCATTCCCGCTTTGGTGGAGATGGAAATCTCCGTCCGAGCCACAACGTCGCCCAGCAGGGAACCGATCATGGCCTCGGACCGCCCGTCCATGTACGACGCCGCCGTGTCAACGTGCCGGCCGCCTGCGTCAAGGAAGTTGCGCAGCAGTTCCGAAGCGTCCTGTTCGTCTGTTTCGCCGGCCCAGGTCATGGTGCCAAGGGAAAGGGCGGAAACTCGCAATCCACTGTTGCCGACGTAACGCTGCTGCATAGCAGCAAGCTTACGGGCAGAACCACTACTGCCATGCCGTAGGGTCTTAGCGTGAACTGGTTTGAGGCGGCCCTGCTGGGCCTTGTGCAGGGACTGACCGAATTTCTACCTATTTCATCAAGCGCGCACCTGAGGATTGTGGGGCAGTTCCTGCCCAATGCCGAGGATCCCGGCGCAGCTTTCACGGCCATCACCCAACTGGGAACCGAGACCGCGGTGCTCATCTATTTCTGGCGGGACATTGTGCGGATCGTCAAGGCCTGGGCCGGCTCACTCAGCGGAAAGGTGTCCAGGCAGGACCCTGACGCCCGGATGGGCTGGCTTGTCATCCTGGGCAGCCTCCCGATCATCGTCCTGGGCCTGCTCTTCCAGGACCAGATCGAGTCCGTGCTCCGCAGCATGTGGATCGTCGCCACCATGCTGATCGTCTTCGGCCTGATCCTGGCCGTTGCGGACGCCGTGGGCAAGCAGGAACGTGACCTGACCTGCCTCACCTACAAGCACGGCATCCTTTATGGTTTCGCCCAGGCCATGGCACTGATCCCCGGCGTGTCCCGGTCCGGCGGCACCATCACCGCCGGCCTCCTGATGGGCTACACCCGTGAAGCGGCCGCACGGTACTCCTTCCTGCTGGCGATTCCCGCCGTTTTTGGCAGCGGACTTTTCCAGCTGTACAAGACGGTCTCCAAGGAAGGCATCACGGGGCCTTACGGCTTGCCGGAGACCGCCCTCGCCACCGTCATCGCCCTGGTGGTGGGCTACGTCATCATCGGCTGGTTCCTGAAATTCGTCTCCACCCGCAGCTACCGCCTCTTCGTCTGGTACCGGATCTTCCTGGGCCTCGCCCTGTACCTGCTTCTCGGTTTCAATGTCATCAGCGCCTAGCACTAGGCTTGGCGTGTGAAATCCTGGATCTCCCGCCCTGTTCCTGACGTGCCCGGCAGCATGCCCGCCATCCGGTTGTTCGATACCGCCCTGGGGCGCGAGGCAGCCCTGGAAGTGGACGGCCGGCCGTCGATGTACGTCTGCGGCATCACCCCGTACGACGCCACGCACATGGGCCATGCCGCCAGCTATGTCGCCTTCGATCTCCTGAACCGGGCCTGGCGGGACGCCGGTCATAACGTGTCCTACGTCCAGAACGTGACGGATGTGGATGATCCGCTGCTGGAACGCGCCACGGCAACAGGGGTGGACTGGCAGGACCTGGCGGCGAGCCAGATTGAGCTCTTCCAGACGGACATGGAGGCCCTGAACGTCCTCGCACCGGACCACTACGTCGGCGCCGTCGAATCCATACCGCTGATCGTTCCAGAGGTGGAACGCCTCGTCAGCCTCGGGCTGGCTTACAGTGTGCAGGGCACCAATGGTGAGCCTGACGGTGATGTTTATTACGACGTCGAGGCGGCCGGCAAGCAGTCCGTGTCACCGGACGCCTGGACCCTGGGTTCCATTTCCGGACTGGCCGAAAGCGAAATGCTGGAGCTTTTCGCCGAACGCGGCGGGGATCCCGGCAGGTCCGGCAAGCGGCAGGCACTGGACCCGCTGCTGTGGCGGGTGGCACGGGAGGGCGAGCCGAGCTGGCCGGGCGGCAGCCTCGGAGCAGGCCGGCCCGGCTGGCACATCGAGTGCACGGTGATTGCACAGAAGTACCTGCCCGCGCCCTTCACGGTGCAGGGCGGCGGGTCTGACCTGATCTTCCCGCACCATGAGATGGGAGCGGGCCATGCCTATTCACTGGCCGGCGTCCCGCTGGCAAAGCACTACGCCCATGCCGGGATGGTGGGGCTGGACGGCGAGAAGATGAGCAAGTCCAAGGGCAACCTGGTGCTTGTGTCGAAGCTGCGGGCCGCAGGGGAAGACCCGGCCGCCATCCGCCTGGCCATCCTCGCCCACCACTACCGTTCGGACTGGTCCTGGACCGAAGAAGGATTCGAGGCCGCAAAGGCAGACCTGGCCGCCTGGCGCCAGGCACTGGCCCAGGCTCCCGCCGGCTCGGCTTCCGCCCTCATCGCCGAAATGCGCGCGGCCCTGGCTGACGACCTCAACGCCCCCACGGCGGTAGCGGCCGTCACCCGCTGGGCAGCACAGGCGAACCTGGCCGGAACCCCCGCCAGCGGCGAGGATCAGGTATTGGTGCGGGACGCCGTCGACGCCCTCCTCGGTATCCGCCTCTGACCGACCCTTCCCCAACCCGGTCCGGCCTGCCTCCGGGCAGGTCCGGGGGGAGCCTATAGCCGCCAGCGAAAGCGGCGGTCAGGGGCGGTCCTGGCCCCGCCGTTTGAGGTACCGCTCGAACTCGCGGGCAATGGACTCCCCGGTTGCTTCCGGAAGATCGGCAGTGTCCTTGGCCTCCTCGAGCTGCCGGACGTACGCTGCGATTTCCGGATCCTCAGTGGCCAGTTCGTCCACGCCGCGCTCCCAGGCGTCGGCTTCTTCGGCCAGTTCATGCGTGTCCAGGGGCACCTGGAGCAGCTCCTCGATGCGGTGAAGGAGTGCCAGCTGCGCCTTCGGCGAAGGGGCCTGGGCAACGTAGTGCGGTACGGCTGCCCACAGCGAGACCGTGGGGATGCCCGCCAGCAGCGAAACCTCGGAGAGGACACCCACGATTCCCACCGGCCCTTCATACTGTGACGCTTCGAGGTTCATGCGCTCCCGCAACGGCCCGTCGTCGGAGGAGGTGCTCACGGGAATCGGCCGGCTGTGGGGAACATCCGCCAGCAGAGCGCCCACCAGGATGACGTAGTCAACGTTCAGCGCTTCGGCGTGGACCAGGAGTTCGGCGGTGTACGCCCGCCATTTATAGGACGGCTCGGTGCCTTGGACGAAAATGACGTCCACATTCGAATTGGGTGCGCTGGCCTTGTAGATGCGCGTGGAGGGCCACTTGATTTTGCGTTCGCCGGCAGCGTTCCTGCGGACCGTGGGACGTGTGAACTGGAAATCGTAGTACTCGTCGGCGTCAATGGACGCCACCTTCTTGCCGCCCCACAGCTTGTTGAGGTACCGCAGCGAGTCACTTGCGGCCTCACCGGCGTCGTTCCAGCCTTCAAAGGCGGCAAGCATCACTGTCACGCGCTGCCCGTCAGGCACAGGCTGCAGGAACCGTTCGCGGACGGGTTCTGCCCCCGGTTCGGTGGTGTCTCCCTCGAAGCTATTCATTTCTTCACCCTACGTCCAAGCAGCAGGGTGATGCATTGAATGAAGCGCCGGAAAAGGCAGTAAAAAGCCCCGTATTCGCCGAAGGCGTAGCCACAGGCCCCGTCCAGGCTGTCCCCGTAGACTGGGTGGATGCGACAGCCAGCCACACCTTCCCCGCTCAAAGCAGTCCTATGGGACATGGACGGCACCATCGTGGACACCGAGCCCTACTGGATCGCGGCCGAGCACGCACTGGTTGAAGCCCATGGCGGAACCTGGTCCCACGAACAGGCCATGCAGCTGGTGGGGCAGTCGCTGACGTTCTCCGCCGGGATCCTCCAGCAGGCCGGCGTCGATCTAGGCATACGGCAAATTATCGACACCCTCACAGCGGAAGTGGTGGCCAGCGTCCGGCAGCAGGTGCCTTGGCGGCCGGGCGCCCGGGAACTGCTGGAAGACCTGCACCAGGCAGGCGTGAGGTGTGCGCTTGTCACCATGTCCGAGGGGCCCCTCGCCCGGGAAGTTGTCGCCAGCCTTCCCCGGCCGTACTTCGAAGTTGTAGTGACCGGGGATACGGTGGCACAGGGGAAGCCGCACCCGGAGGCCTACCTGAAGGCAGTGGAACTGCTCCAGGAAACCGATCCGGCCCTTTCCCTCAAGCACTGTGTTGCACTCGAAGACTCAACGCCGGGAGTGGCGGCTGCTGTCGCGTCCGGCGTTGCCACCGTTGCTATTCCACATATTGTTCCGTTGCCCGAGGACGAACGGTACGTCCTGTGGGAGTCCCTGGCAGGCCGATCGCTGGCTGACCTTGAAGATGCGGTCCTCGCCCGCTCCCTTTCGGACGGGTCCGGCCAGCACGGATCCACCCAGTACGAATCCTCCGGGTACGGGTCCGTCACCTTGGAAGGGGCCGGGGTCCGGGGGACTGCCCATGACTGAGACGGCCGCCCCGGTCCGCCGCGAGGGCATACCGCTGGGACGGATTGCCGGGGTTCCAGTTGTCCTGGCGTATTCCTGGTTCGTTATCGCTGCGTTCACGGTGATTGTTTACGGGCCGGTACTTGACCGGGGCAACCCGGCGCTCGGCCCCAGCGCGTACGTCGTCGCTTTTGCCTACGCCGTCCTGCTCCTGATCTCGGTCCTGGTCCACGAACTGGCCCATGCCCTGACGGCCAAAATCTACGGCTGGCCCACCCGGAAAATTGTGCTCAACCTGTGGGGCGGGCACACGCAGTTCGACAGCTTTACGGCCACCCCCGGACGGTCGGTGCTGGTGGCCCTTGCCGGCCCCGCCGCGAACTTTGTCCTGGCCGCCGGCGCCTGGCTGATGCTTAATGGTGCCGCCCTGGGCAGTGTCGCCGAAATCCTTACCAACATCTTTATGTGGGCCAATTTCCTCATTGCCGTCTTTAACGTCCTGCCCGGGTTGCCCCTGGACGGCGGCAGGCTCGTGGAATCATTAGTCTGGAAGGCAACCGGCAGCCAGGCCAAGGGCACGGTGGCGGCAGGGTGGGGCGGCCGCGTGATCGTCATCGCCCTCGGCTACTGGTTCCTCCTCCGGCCGCTGCTTGCCGGCAATTCGCCCGAATTCAGCCTCCTGATGATGACCGTCCTGGTGGGCGGTTTCCTGTGGATGGGCGCCTCCGCCGCCATCCAGCAGGGAACCCTCCGGGGACGGCTGCACCTGGTCAGCGCGGCAGGATTGTCGACGCCGGCCGTTGGGCTGCCAGCCACGGCGTCAGTCCAGGACGTTCTCCGGATGGGAGCGCCGTCGTCCACCTCCATAGTTGTGTGCGGCGCAGACGGGCGCCCGCAAGGCGTAGTGGATCCAGCTGCCCTGCAATCCGTTCCGGCCGCCGCAGCCGGAACAACCCCTCTTGCGGCGGTGTCCTACGCCCTTGCCGCCGGGGCCTACGTGCCCGAATGGTCGAAAGGGCAGGAGCTCCTGCACTTCCTGTCCCAGCTCGAAGGCCGGGACTACGCCGTCGTGGACCACAACGGCAAGGTGACCGGGCTGCTGTCGCAGGACGCCGTGCTGTCCGCCATTAACGGGAGGCGCCCGCGGCAGGATGGGCGCCCGCAGGGCAGGAACCGGTAGAGTTACCTGCCGGCAGTGCATTGCCGCCGCAGAAGCCACAGTGTCCTCAGGGGCGCTTCAGCGGGGCACAACAGTTTTACAGGAGCGAGGAAAATCATGAGCAGCGAAACTGCCGTCAACGAAGCCGCCGCAGCAGCCCAATCCGGTGTTGCCGCCGGAGGCTCGCAGCCGGTGGGAGCTGCCCGTCGCCGGGGTCCTTTCCGGGAAGGCGAACGCGTCCAGCTGACTGACGAGCGGGGCCGCATGAACACGATCACCCTTGAAAGCGGCGGCGCGTTCCACACCCACCGCGGCTTCCTGAACCACGATGAGATCATCGGCAAGGTGGACGGTTCTGTAGTGGTCAACAACGTTGGCCAGCAGTACCAGACACTGCGCCCGCTGCTCTCTGATTTCGTCCTCTCCATGCCCCGCGGCGCTGCCGTTGTCTATCCCAAGGACGCAGGCCAGATTGTCACCATGGCGGACATCTTCCCGGGTGCGCGCGTGGTTGAAGCCGGAGTAGGCTCAGGCGCCCTGTCCATCTCACTGCTCAGGGCGGTTGGAGACAACGGCTACCTGCATTCTTTCGAGCGGCGTGAAGAATTCGCGGACATCGCCCGCGGCAACGTGGAGACCATCTTCGGCGGCCCCCACCCTGCATGGCAGATCACCCTGGGCGACTTCCAGGAGGAAGTTGTCCGGACCGAGCAGCCCGGCTCGGTGGACCGAGTGGTCCTGGACATGCTCGCCCCCTGGGAATGCCTGGACGCCGTGGCCACGGTCCTGGCACCGGGAGGCGTGTGGATCAACTACGTCGCCACCGTCACCCAGCTCTCCCGGACGGCCGAGGCCATCCGCGCCGACGGCCGGTTCACCGAACCCGACGCCTGGGAATCCATGGTGCGCGGCTGGCACCTCGAGGGCCTGGCCGTCCGCCCGGATCACCGGATGGTGGCCCACACCGGATTCCTGCTGGTCACGCGCCGGCTGGCAGACGGTGTCACGGGCATTTCGGTGAAGCGCCGCCCCTCCAAGACGGACTTCAACGAAGAGGATGTCAACGCCTGGACACCCGGCGCCGTGGGGGAGCGGCTGGTGTCGGACAAGAAGCTCCGGCGCGCCGCCAGGGACGCGATTGCGGGCACAAACGTCGTGGACACACCTTAGATCAAGATCTAGTCCATATTTCGGGAGTCTCCATCCCTACCTGCCATCTTGGGGCTAAGGTCTTAATAGAAGCGCAGGAAGGGGCTGATACATCATGGAGACGCCAAACCAGGACTCCGGACGTACACCGGCAGAGCAGTCTGCCGCCAACGACCTCTCGGTTGCCGACCGCCAGGTCAACATCCTCCGGGACAAGCTCAGGCACATCGACCGCCAGTTGGCTGCGGCAACGCAGAACAACACCAAGCTGGTCACCATGCTTGAAGCCGCGAAGGCCGAGATTCTCCGGCTGAAGAACGCGTTGGACCAGGAAGGACAGCCTCCCTACAGCTTCGGCACCATTCTTCAGCTGAACCCCCGGCGGCAGGCCTCTCCGGGCAACAGCGGGCAGGCCGCCACGGAAGAATCGGTAGACATTTTTAATGCCGGGCGGAAGATGCGGGTGGGCATCAGCCCGCTGGTGAACATCAACCAGCTGGCGGTGGGCCAGGAAGTCCTCCTCAACGAGGCCCTCCTCGTCGTGGCCGGACTTGGCTACGAGCGTGCCGGCGAACTCGCCACCCTGAAGGAGATGCTCGGAGCCGACCGCGTCCTCGTGGTGGGACGGGCCGACGAAGAACGGGTGGTCCGGCTTTCCGGAGCCCTGCTGGCCGAAAAGCTCCGGGTGGGCGATGCCCTCTCGATCGATTCCAGGACCGGGTACGCGCTGGAGAAGGTGCCCCGGTCCGAGGTGGAAAACCTGGTCCTGGAAGAAGTCCCGGACATTACGTACGAGGACATCGGCGGGCTCGGGCCGCAGATCGAACAGATCCGCGACGCCGTGGAACTCCCGTTCCTGCACCCAGACCTTTACCGGGAACACGGGCTGAAGGCGCCCAAAGGCATCCTGCTGTACGGCCCGCCCGGCTGCGGCAAGACCCTCATCGCCAAGGCCGTGGCCAATTCGCTTGCCGCCCGCGCCGCAGAGCGCTCCGGAAACGTGGACCTGAAAAGCTACTTCCTGAACATCAAGGGCCCGGAGCTCCTGGATAAGTACGTGGGCGAAACCGAGCGGCACATCCGCCTCATCTTTTCCCGGGCACGGGAAAAGGCCTCGGACGGCAGCCCCGTAGTGGTGTTTTTCGACGAGATGGACTCGCTGTTCCGCACCCGTGGCACAGGCATCTCCTCCGACGTCGAAACAACCATCGTGCCCCAGCTGCTGAGCGAGATCGACGGCGTGGAACGCCTGGACAACGTCATTGTCATTGGCGCATCCAACCGGGAGGACATGATCGACCCCGCCATCCTGCGGCCCGGCCGGCTGGACGTCAAGGTCAAGATCCACCGCCCGGATGCCGAGGCCGCTGCTGACATCTTCAACAAATACATCACCACGGACCTGCCCTTCCACGAGTCCGACCTCGCCGAGCACAACGGCGACGTCCAGGCCACCGTGGACGCCATGGTCCAGCGGACTGTGGAAGCCATGTATTCCACCGACAAGTCGAATGAGTTCCTGGAAGTCACCTACGCCAACGGCGACACCGAAATGCTGTACTTCAAGGACTTCAACTCCGGTGCCGTAGTCCAGAACGTGGTGGACCGGGCCAAGAAGTACGCCATCAAGGATCTCCTCACCCTCCACCAGAAGGGGCTCCGGATCGAGCACCTACTCAGGGCTGTGGTGGACGAATTCCGCGAACACGAAGACATGCCCAACACCACCAATCCGGACGACTGGGCACGCATTTCCGGCAAGAAGGGCGAACGCATCACCTACATCCGCACCATCGTCCAGGGCAAAGCCGGCCAAGAGCCAGGAAAGTCCATCGAAACCATGCCGACCACAGGGCAGTATCTATGACGGCAGCGCAGGAACCCGCCGTCGGGGGCGCCCTCCCCGCGGGCGGGGCCATGCGTGTGATGGGAGCAGAAACCGAATACGGCATCCACGCCCCGACCGCCCCGTCCGCGAACGCCACCATGATGAGCGCCCGTGTGGTGCAGGCCTACGCCCAGGTAACACGCCAGCGTGCCGCCGGCGGGGCCGAAACCCGCTGGGACTATACGGACGAGGAGCCGCTGCACGATGCCCGCGGCTGGACGGTGGACAGGGCCTCGGCGCACCCCAGCCAGTTGACTGACCAGCCGCCGGTCCTGGACGCGGAAGCGGTCGCCCTGGCCTACGGCCGGGAGGAACTGGAGCTCGACGGGCAGGACGAGTCCGGCACTCTGTTAATGAACATGGTCCTGGGCAACGGGGCCAGGCTGTACGTGGACCACGCGCACCCCGAGTATTCAAGCCCCGAGGTCACCAACCCCCGGGACGCCGTCACCTGGGACGCCGCAGGAGACCTCGTCGCGCTTGCCACGGTACGCCGGCTGGCGGCGGACCCCGATCTTCCGCCGGTGAACCTCTATAAGAACAATACGGACAACAAATCGGTGTCCTACGGCTCGCACGAGAACTACCTCATGCCGCGGTCGGTACCGTTCGGAGACATCGTGCGGGGCCTGACACCCTTCTTTGTCAGCCGCCAGATCCTTTGCGGGTCCGGACGGGTGGGAATCGGGCAGGATGCATCCACCCCTGGTTACCAAATCAGCCAGCGGGCGGACTTCTTCGAAGCCGAAGTGGGCCTGGAAACCACCATCAGGCGTCCCATCATCAACACCAGGGACGAGCCGCACGCGACGGCGGACAAATACCGGCGGCTGCACGTCATCATTGGCGACGCCAACCTCAGCCAGGTCTCCAACTACCTGAAATTCGGGACCACGTCCATGGTCCTCAGCCTGATCGAGGCAGGGCTCGCACCGAAGATCGAGGTCCACGAACCTGTTCCCGCTCTGCAGGCAATAAGCCACGATACGTCGCTTACCGCCACCGTGAGGCTGCTGGACGGCAGGCGCGTCACGGCCCTGGACCTGCAATGGATGTACCACGAGGCGGCCGCCAAGCTGGCGCAGGACACCGGCGTCGGTGACGCACTGGACGGCGACGGGCACACCCATGACGTCCTGGACCGCTGGGCGACAGTCCTCACCCAGCTGGACAACGACCGTGCAGCTGCCGCCAGCTCTGTGGAATGGGTCGCCAAGCTCTCGCTCCTCGAAGGTTACCGCCAGCGCGACGGACTTGAGTGGAATGATGCCAGGCTCGGGCTGATCGACCTCCAATGGGCGGACATCAGGCCCGAGAAGGGCCTGTACTACCGTCTCCTGGCCAGGAACCGCATGGACAGGATCGTCGACGACGGCGTCATAGCGGCGGCGGTGGGACAGCCGCCGTCGGACACCCGCGCGTTCTTCCGCGGCAAGTGCATCAGCAGCTTCGGCAAGGACGTGGTGGGCGCCAGCTGGGACTCGGTCATCTTCGACGTCCCCGGCTACGGCAGGCTTCAGCGCGTCCCCACCCGGGAACCTTTGCGGGGAACCAAAGCGTTGACCGGAGCGTTGTTCGAACGCTACCGGCAGGCAGGCCCGTTCCTCGGGGAGTTGCTGGGCCACAGCACCACTCCGCCTGCGGCGTAAACCGCGCCGGAAGGACCGCTTCGTGGCAGGATGGGCATATCGGAGGATCCGCCGGATCCGATGGCAGGAAAGGGAGAGGTAACAATGGCAGGCCAGGAGCAGCAGCAGCCACAATCGCGCGACAGCCAGGTCGACGAGGACATTCCCGAGGCACCCCCGGCGCCGCCCGAAGCACAGGCATCAGCCGCCACCGAAGGCGTTGATGACCTCCTCGACGAAATCGACGGAGTCCTGGAATCCAACGCCGAGGAGTTCGTGCGCGCCTTCGTCCAAAAAGGCGGCCAGTAACCCGGACCGGAGGGTGGCGGAAGCCGCGGCCGGCCGGAATCTGTACCGGCGTTGAAGAACTACGTTCAAGGAGTGCATGAGTGCAGGAATCAACCGCCAACCAGGTAGCCGCCAACGCCACCTCATCCTTCACGGAACATCTGCAGCGGGACCGGCCGGAACTCCTGCCCTATAACAAGGGGCTTCAGGCCGGCGTGCCCGGCGCCGCTCCGCTGCAGGTACCGCATGCCACCACCATCGTTGCGTTGAGCTACGCCGGCGGTGTGCTGATGGCCGGGGACCGCCGGGCCACCATGGGCAACGTGATTGCCAGCAGGCACATTGAAAAAGTCTTCCCCGCGGACCGTTACTCGGTCCTGGGCATCGCCGGCACTGCCGGCATCGCCATCGACCTCACCCGCCTCTTCCAGGTAGAACTCGAACACTACGAGAAGATCGAAGGCACCCTCCTCAGCCTTGAAGGCAAAGCCAACCGGCTGGGGGCAATGATCCGCGGCAACCTGCCCCTGGCCCTGCAGGGGCTCGCCGTGGTACCCCTCTTCGCAGGCTTCGACACCAGCGCCGGCGTCGGCAGGCTTTTCTCCTATGACGTCACGGGCGGCAGGTACGAGGAACACGAGCATCACACGGTGGGCTCCGGTTCAGTCTTTGCCCGGGGCGCCTTGAAGAAACTCTGGCGCCCCAACCTGAGCGCGGCAGAAGCCGTCGCCGTCGCCGTCGAGGCCCTCTACGATGCGGCCGACGACGACTCCGCCACCGGCGGTCCGGACACCGTCCGAAAGCTGTGGCCCGTGATTTACACCGTGGACAGGACAGGTGCCCGGCGGGTGGCTGAGGACGAACTCGCCGCCGTGGCCGGAAACGTCATCGAGGCCCGCACCAACGCCGGACGGGAGGCCTGAGATGACGCAGCAGTTTTATGTATCACCTGAGCAACTGATGAAGGACCGTGCGGATTTCGCACGGAAGGGCATCGCCCGGGGCAGGTCAGTCGCCGTGATCAGCTGCGCGGACGGCATCGCGCTGGTGGCCGAGAACCCCTCGCCGTCCCTGCACAAGATCGGCGAAATCTACGACAAGATCGCGTTCGCGGCCGTCGGGAAATACAACGAATTCGAAAGCCTCCGCCAGGCCGGCGTGCGGTATGCGGACGTCCGCGGCTACTCCTATGACCGTGAGGACGTCACCGCCCGCGGCCTTGCCAGTGTTTACGCCCAGAGCCTGGGCGCCGTCTTCACCGCGGAACAAAAGCCCTTCGAAGTGGAACTGGCAGTAGCGGAGGTAGGCCCCACCCAGGCTGAGGACCACCTCTACCGGCTGACCTTCGACGGTTCCATCGCGGATGAACACCAGTTCGTCGTGATGGGCGGACAGGCGGACAAGGTCTCGTCAGCCATTGATGAAGGCTGGCGCAGTTCACTCAGCTTCGCCGATGCCCTGCGGCTCGCCATGGCCGCCCTCGTCCCGGCCACGGAATCTGATGCCCGGCCGAAGGCGCTGCCTGCCACGGCGGTGGAAGTTGCCGTCCTGGACAGGCAGTCGGAGAGCTCACGGGGCTCACGGCGCGCCTTCCGCCGGTTGCACGACGCGGACATAACTGCACTGCTGGCCTAGGAGGAAACATGGACAAGAGAATCTTCGGTATCGAAACGGAATTCGGGATTTCGTATTCCAGCCCCGATTCGAGGCCTCTTGCCCCGGAGGAGGTGGCCCGGTACCTCTTCCGCAAGGTGGTCAGCTGGGGCCGGTCATCCAACGTTTTCCTGACCAACGGCTCGCGGCTGTACCTGGACGTAGGGTCCCACCCCGAATATGCCACGGCCGAGTGTGACGACCTCGCCCAGTTGATCGCCCACGACCGTGCCGGTGAACTGATCCTGGATGACCTGGTGGACGAGGCCCAGGCCCGGCTCGCGGCGGAGGGCTTTAACGGCACTGTCTACCTGTTCAAGAACAACACGGACTCGGCCGGCAACTCCTACGGCAGCCACGAAAACTACTTGATTCCCCGGCGCGGGGAATTCTCCAGGCTCGCCGAGATCCTGATTCCTTTCTTGGTCACCCGGCAGCTTATCGCCGGCGCCGGAAAGATCCTCAAGACCCCGCACGGGGCCACTTTCGCGTTCTCCCAGCGGGCGGACCACATCTGGGAAGGCGTTTCCTCCGCCACCACCCGGTCCCGGCCCATCATCAACACCAGGGATGAGCCGCACGCTGACGCTGAGTTCTACCGGCGGCTGCACGTTATCGTCGGAGACTCAAACATGTCCGAAGCCACGGCCCTGATGAAGGTGGGCACGGTGGACCTGGTACTGCGCATGATCGAGGCAGGAGTGATCATGCGGGACATGCGGATGGAGAATCCCATCCGCAGTATCCGGGAGATCTCCCACGACCTCAGCGGCCGTGCACTGGTCCGCCTGGCCAACGGGCGCCAGCTGACGGCACTGGAGATCCAGCAGGAGTACCTCACCAAGGTCACGGCGTTCGTCAAAGAGCACGGCGCCCACAACCCGCATGTTCCCCTGATCCTCGACCTGTGGGAGCGGACGCTGAAGGCCATCGAAAGCGGTGACACGCGCGGCATCGATACCGAGATCGACTGGGCCATCAAAAAGAAGCTGATGGACAACTACCGCGAACGCCACGGACTGGGCTTGGACGCCCCGCGGATAGCCCAGCTGGACCTGACCTACCACGACATTTCCCGCAGCCGCGGACTGTATTACCTGCTGCAGTCCCGTGGGGCAGTCCGGCGGATCGTGGACGATACCGTGATCAAGGACGCCGTCGACGCACCGCCGCAAACGACGCGCGCGAAACTGCGTGGTGATTTCGTCCGGCGGGCCCAGGAGTTGGGCCGGGACTACACCGTGGACTGGGTGCACCTGAAACTGAATGACCGGGCGCACCAGACCATTCTGTGCAAGGATCCTTTCCGCAGCGTTGATGACCGGGTGGATGCCCTGCTGGACTCTATGGGCTGACTCTCAGGTTCAGGGGCTATTCTGGATGAGGCCTTTAATTCGGCCCTCCAGCGGTGATGCCCGCCCAGGTGCGGAGCGCCGCCTCCATCTTGCCCCGACGAAAGTTTTCTTACGTGCGCCGACTACTAGCAATCCTCCTTCCCGCTCTGCTGCTGTTGACCGCCTGCGGCGGCTCGTCGGCAGAGCCGGAACCCACCAGCAAGTCTGCCGGTGAGACTGCGAAGTTCGACTCCCTCAAACTGACTGATAACGGGGACAAGAAGGCCCCTGGTGTGGAATTCGACAAACCGCTGGAAGTCGCTGACCCCACCATCAAGGTAGTCGCCGAGGGGAGCGGCGAACCAGTGAAGGCGAACCAGATCGCCAACATCTCCATCCTTGCCGTGAACGGCAGCGACGGATCGACGCTGGAGGATACGTTCGCCAGCGAGCCCGAACCCCTCGAACTGAACGAGGAACTGAAGACCGGCAGCGAGGTCATCTACAACGCATTCGTTGGCGCCAAGGTAGGTTCAAGCCTTGCCTTGGCTGTGCCGGGCCAGCAGGGTGCCGCCGCCCCCAGCCCCTCCGGCGGGGCCAGCCCCAGCCCAGCCGCCCCAGCCCAGCCCACACAGCTGCTGATCATCAAAATCCTTTCTGCCTCCGACGTGACACCTGCACTGGAGAAGCCCGAAGGTGAAACCGTGACCCCGCCAGCAGGCCTGCCAACCGTCACTGAAAAAGACGGCATCCCCGAGATCTCGGTTGAAGGTGCAGCGGCCCCCACTGCCCTCGTGTCCCAGGACCTGATCAAGGGCAAGGGCGCCACGGTGAAGGAAACCGACACCCTGACCGTGAACTACGTGGGCGTCACATTGGTGGGCGGAACCAAGTTCGACTCGAGCTTCGACCGCGGTGAACCCGCATCCTTCCCGCTCACCGGCGTCATCAAGGGCTGGACGCAGGGCCTGGCCGGCAAGACCGTAGGCTCCCGCGTCCTGCTGGTCATCCCCAAGGACCTGGCCTACGGCGACGCCGGGCAGGGGGAGGCCAAGGGCGACCTTGTCTTCGTAGTGGACATCCTTGGAGCCAAGTAGCAACAATGGCAACAGGCCCGGCCTTCGCCGCGGCATCCAACAGCAGCACACCATGTGCCAGACACCTAGGAGCAACCATGTCTTTTGGACAGCGGGAATTTGACCGCCAGAAGCCCGAGATCGATTTTCCCGAGGGCGACGTCCCCACGGAACTGGTCATCACCGACCTCATTGAGGGAGACGGCCGCGAAGCCCAGGCCGGGGACACCGTCTCCACGCACTACGTGGGCGTCGCCTGGTCCACCGGCGAGGAATTCGACGCCTCATGGGGCCGCGGCGCGCCGCTGGACTTCCGGGTAGGCGTTGGCCAGGTCATCCAGGGCTGGGACCAGGGCCTCCTGGGCATGAAGGTAGGCGGCCGCCGCCGCCTGGAAATCCCCTCCGAGCTTGCCTACGGCTCCCGTGGCGCCGGCGGAGCCATCGCCCCCAACGAAGCCCTGATCTTCGTGGTTGACCTCGTAGCAGTGCGCTGACCCCAGCCGCGTCACGGCCAGGAGCGCGGCAGCAACAGGACCCAGCGTCCTGGTGCTGCCGCGCTTCCTGCGTTCCGGCCCGGAGTTTAGTAACGTAACCTGAGTGTCCGCATCCCGTACTGAACGCCTCCTCAACCTGCTGATCGCACTGCTCAACACCCGGTACGGCCTGCGCCGCAGCGAACTGCGCGAAACGGTCTACCGCGGCATTGCCGGCAATGAGGTCTCCTTCGGCAGAATGTTCGAGCGGGACAAGGCGGATCTTCGCAAGTTCGGCTTTGAGGTAGAGACTTTAACGGACCTGGGCTGGAGCGAGGACGATCCGGCAACCACCAGGTACCGGATCGGCAAGGAGTCCAACCGCCTGCCGGACGTGGACCTCGGTCCGGAGGAGTGGACAGTCCTGCTCCTGGCCTCCCAGCTTTGGGAGCGTGCGGCGCTGGGCACCGCCGCCCAAAGCGCGCTGCGGAAACTGCAGTCGTCCGGCGCGGCCGCCAACGTCCAACTGCCGCCCGGGGTCCAGCCGCGGATCAAGCCCGCGGGCCAGGCCTTCGACGACCTCGTTGCGGCGATGCATGCCAAGAACCCGGTCACCTTCACCTACCTGGCTGGCAGTACGGGCAGCGAGGAACAGCGGACGGTGGAGCCCTGGGGCCTCGGCAGCCGCTTCGGACACTGGTACCTTATGGGCTACGACCGTGCCAGGAAGGCGGCCCGCCATTTCCGGCTCTCCCGTTTCACCAGCGCCGTGGCAACCCTGGACCGGGAGCAATTCACCCCTCCCCGCGACTTCAATATCAGGCAGGAACTGGGACGGCTCCCTGAACTGCCGCTGCGCACCGCCGTCGTGGACGTCCGTGCGGGGCGTCTGCTGGCGCTGCGGCACCGCGGCGTGGGATCGGACCCGTCGCCGGAAGACGAATCGTGGCCCCAGCCTGAACCCGGCTACGAGCGGTTCAGCGTGCAGTACAGGGACCCGGAGGTCCTTGCCGAAGAGCTCGCCTCCTACGGCCCCGACGCCCTGGCGGTGGCTCCAGCCGAACTCGCCGGCGCTGTGCGGCGCCGGCTCCAGGCGGCAGCCGACTTCAGCGACGGGCCCGTTCCCACCTTCCGTTTCGCTGCCGCGCCTGCCAGGCCCGTCCGCGTGCGGACCTCGGAGGACCAGCTCAAACGCATGCTTCAGCTGGTGCCTTTCCTGGTACACAACCAGGGTTTGCATATCCAGGACGTCGCACAGCGTTTCGGCATCAGCAGGAAGGAGTTGGAGGACGACCTGCAAATCCTTATCTGCTCCGGGCTTCCGGAGGGATACCCCGATGACCTGCTGGACATCCAGTGGGAAAACGACCACGTCTACATCACCCAGGACCTGGACCTCAAGAAGCCCGTCCGTTTCACCGTCGAGGAAGCCTGCGCCCTCCTGACCGGGCTGGAATCGCTGAACGGGCTGCCCGGCGTGGCCGAGGGCGGGGCCCTGGAATCGGTGACCCTCAAACTGCTGGCAGCCGCCGGCGAGGAGGGGCTCCGGGCGGCCTCGCTGGCGGGACCGGAAGTGGCACCCGCCGACGCCGCCACGCACGCCATGGTGCTGCAGGCCATCGAATCCCGCTCCCAGCTGCGCCTGACCTACCTGTCCCCGCAGCGTGACACTGTGTCCGAGCGTGACGTTGATCCGTTGCGCCTCTACTCGGTGGACAACACCTGGTACTTCGAGGCCTACTGCCATGCAGTGGAAGGCCTGAGGAATTTCCGCCTGGACCGGGTACAGGATGTTCACCCCAACGGCCTGCCGGTGCCGGCCGGGACCACGCCTTCAAAGGGCGTTCCGGCCAAGCTCTTCACGCCTAGCGATGACGATACGGTAGTCACCGTCCAGCTCACCCGGCAGGGGAGGGGGCTCGCGGACGACTACTATGCGGAGCGCACGGCCGAGCTCGACGACGGCGGGCTGGTGGCTGAAATCCGGTTCGGCAACATCGAGTGGCTGCCGATGTTCGTGGCCCAGCATGGCGGTTCCGCCCGCATTTTGGCTCCGGCGGACCTGGCTGACGCGGCCCGCAGCTGGCTCGCGGCGTCCCTGGCAAGGTACGGCGGCTAGACTTCTCAGCATGCCTTGGTGGTCCTGGATCCTGATATGGGTGGCGCTCGTTGCGCTGTCGCTGCTTTTTTATGTCCTGCTGGGCTTCCGGCTGTTCCGCCAGTTCATGGCGACCGTCAAGGATCTGAGCGCGGCAGGCGAAAAGCTGGGGCACCTCGCCCCCGTTCAACTGCCGGAGGCCGGTGCTGACCCGGCGGGTCCGCGGCCCGGCTCAGCGGTTTTTGCCTCGCCCGCACTCATGCGACATGATTACGAGGCATCCAAGTCGTCCCGGCGGGAACAACGCCGCCACCGGCGGGTTCAACGCAAGACGGACCGCGGCCAGCCGCAGGCGCTCGGCGATCTCGACTTCACATAGAAGTAGGATGTATTTAGAGGAAAGGAACTCCCGTGGGAAGACTCTTTGAGGGCCCCTGGCCCATCGTTATCATCATCATCGTCGCTTTGCTTCTTTTTGCCGCACCCAAGCTTCCGGCCATGGCGCGCAGCCTTGGCCAGTCCATGCGGATCATCAAATCCGAGGTCAAGGAAATGAAGAACGACGGCAAGACCGACACCCCCGACGCCTCCGGCCCGGTGGAAGGCACCGTCGTCAACCACCCCCAGGCGAAGCCCGGTGAGCCGACAGACGGCACTGACGTTCCGCCGTCGAACCGCGCCTGACCCCAGTGGCACTGTCGCGGTCCCGTAAAGACAACCCCGAAGGGCGGATGGCTCTTTGGGACCACCTCAAAGAGCTGAAGAACCGGCTGATCAAGTCGGCTATCGGCGTCGTCATTGGCGGCATCGGAGGATGGATACTTTACGATCCGCTGCTGAAGGCCCTGGCCGAACCGGTCAACCGCATCTCAGAGCAAACCGGCGGGCTTGCTGCCATCAACTTCGGGAGCATTGCCTCCCCGTTCGATTTCAAGCTCCAGATGTCGCTCCTCATCGGCGTGGTCATTTCCAGCCCGGTCTGGATTTACCAGCTGTGGGCTTTCATTACCCCGGGCCTGACCTCCAAGGAGCGCCGCTACACGCTGGGTTATATGGCGGCGGCGGTCCCGCTGTTCCTCGCCGGCATCTGGGCCGGCTGGCTGGTGGTGCCCCAAGTGGTCCACGCGCTGACCCAGTTCACGCCGGAGGGCTCCTCGAGCGTCATCGATGCCCGGACGTACATTGAATTCGTGACCCGGATGGTGCTGGTGCTTGGCCTCGCCTTCCTGGTGCCCGTGGTGCTGGTGGGCGTCAACATGGCCGGCATCATCTCCGGCCGCCTCATTCTTAAGGCCTGGCGCATCACCGTGTTCCTGGTGTTTGTCCTCGCCGCGATCGCAGCTCCCGGGGCAGATGCCATCTCGATGTTTATGTTGGCCGGCCCCCTGCTGGTGCTCTTTTTCGCCGCCATCGGCATCTGCCTCATGAATGACAAGCGCCGTGAGCGCCGCCAGGCGAAGCGAATGGCCGAGACCGAGGCAACAGCGGACATCGCCACCCCGGGCAGTGAGCTGAAGAACCTCTAGGCGCCCGTTAGGCTTGGTGTATGTCCTCCAATACCGGGCCGTTCTCCACTGGTCCTTTCTCCGCCGGACCCAGCGATCCCGAGGAGCTTTCTCCCGCCGAGAGATACCGCGCCAGTGCCGAGAGAAGGGCAGAAGCAGCCACCTACCTGGGCTCCTTCATCCGGACCCTGGACTTTGAACTGGATGATTTCCAGCGGCAGGCGTGCAAATCCCTGCAGGAGGGCAGGGGAGTCCTGGTGGCGGCACCCACTGGGGCCGGCAAAACCATTGTGGGCGAGTTCGCCATCTACCTCGCGCTTCAGCGTGGCCTCAAGGCCTTTTACACCACCCCCATCAAGGCACTCAGCAACCAGAAATTCACAGAACTCACCGAGAAGTACGGTGCCGCGAAGGTAGGCCTGCTGACCGGGGACACCAGCATTAACGGCGACGCCCCGGTAGTGGTGATGACCACCGAAGTCCTGCGCAACATGCTCTACGCCGATTCCGCCACCCTGGATGACCTCGGCTATGTGGTGATGGACGAGGTGCACTACCTGGCAGACCGCTTCCGCGGCGCCGTCTGGGAGGAAGTGATCATCCACCTCCCCAGCGAAGTGCAGGTGGCTTCACTCAGTGCCACCGTGTCGAACGCCGAGGAATTCGGCGCCTGGCTGGATACGGTCCGTGGCGACACGGACATCATTGTTTCCGAGCACCGGCCGGTGCCGCTGTGGCAGCACGTTATGGTGGGCCGGCAGATCATGGACCTTTTTGCAGGGGAAACCACTTTCGACGAGATCGCTCCGCCCGTCGACGCCGGGCCGGGCGAAGCGCCGGCCAGGGACAGCAGGGACGGCAACGCCGCGGGGCGCGGTTTCGATGTGAACCCTGACCTCCTGACTGTGGCGAGAAGCGAAAGCATGCAGAGTTTCCGGCTGAGGTCCGCTCCCGGCGGGCCCGGTGGCCGGGGACAGCGGGGCCGGCGCGGGAACGATCGCCCCGGCCGCGGCGGTGACGAACGGGGCGTGCGTCCGGCCGGCCGGCCACAGGTGATCGCCAGCCTCGACAAGATGGACCTCCTGCCCGCCATCACCTTCATCTTTTCCCGGGCCGGGTGTGACGCCGCCGTTGCCCAATGCGTCGGCTCGGGCCTGTGGCTCACCACTGAGAAAGAGCAGCGGATCATCGCCCAGCGCGTTGACGAGGCGGGCCACGACATCCCGCCGGACGACCTGGACGTGCTGGGTTTCTGGACCTGGCGTGACGGGCTGCTCCGCGGTTTCGCCGCCCACCACGCCGGCATGCTGCCCACTTTCAAGGAAGTGGTGGAAAAACTCTTTGCGGACGGATTCGTCAAGGCTGTCTTCGCCACCGAAACCCTGGCCCTTGGCGTTAACATGCCGGCACGTTCCGTGGTGCTGGAGAAGCTGGACAAGTTCAACGGTGAAGCGCACGTGGACATCACCGCGGGGGAGTACACCCAGCTGACCGGCCGGGCCGGTCGGCGCGGCATCGACGTCGAAGGCCACGCCGTGGTGCTCTGGCAGCCGGGTACGGACCCGACGGCGGTCGCTGGCCTCGCGTCCCGGCGCACGTACCCGCTGAACTCCAGCTTCCGGCCCACGTACAACATGAGCATCAACCTCCTGGCCCAGTTCGGCCGGGCCAGGGCCCGCGAAATCCTGGAATCCTCCTTTGCCCAGTTCCAGGCGGACCGTTCCGTGGTGGGCCTGGCAAAGCAGGTCCGCAGCAGGGAGGAATCGCTGGCCGGCTACGCCAAGTCGATGACCTGCCACCTCGGGGACTTCACGGAATACGCGCGGTTGCGCCGTGAATTGTCCGACGCCGAAAATGTGACCTCGCGGACCAAGTCACGGGCCCGCAAGTCGCTCAACGATGATTCGCTGGCCCGTTTGCTTCCCGGCGACGTAGTCAATGTGCCGGGCGGAAGAGCGCCTGGACCGGCGGTTGTGCTTAGTTCGGACCACAGCAGCCGGGAGCCCCGGCCTGCTGTGCTGACGCTTGACAACCAGCTGCGCCGGATCGGGAACGATGACCTGGAAGGTCCCATCACCCCGATTACGCGCATCCGCATTCCCAAGTCCTTCAACGCGAAAGTCCCCAAGTCACGGCGGGACCTGGCCTCCTCCGTGCGGAACGCGCTGCGGGAGAACCGTCCTCCTGCCCCCGGCAACAACCGCAACAATGATTTCGGCCTCGCAACTGCCCTGCCTAACCAGGAAAAGCGCATCGCGGACCTCCGCCGTGCCCTCCGTGCGCACCCCTGCCACGGGTGCAGCGAACGGGAAGACCACGCCCGCTGGTCCGAACGCTGGTGGAAGCTCCGGCGCGAAACCGATGGGCTGGTCCGGCAGATCCAGGGCCGCACCAACACCATCGCCAAGACATTTGACCGCGTCTGTGATGTCTTGTCCTCCTACGGTTACCTTGAACCCGCCGGTGACGGCCGGCTGCTCATCAGCCCCGACGGCCAGCGGCTGCGCCGGATCTACGGCGAAAAGGACCTGCTGATCTCCCAGTCCCTGCGGCTGGGCGCCTTTGATGACCTGGATGCAGCGGAAGTCGCTGCCCTTGCCAGCGTCCTGGTCTACCAGGCCAAGCGCGAAGACCGGGGACTCCGCCTGCGGATGCCCAGCATCTCCCTGGAAACCTCCGTGGACATCGTGGTCAAGGAGTGGTCGGCACTGGAGGACGTGGAAGAGGAAAACAAGCTGCCGCTGACCGGCGAACCCGAGCTGGGCCTCGTGTGGCCACTCTACAAATGGGCCCGTGGCCGGCACCTGCAGGACGTCCTGAGCGGCACGGACCTTGCCGCAGGGGATTTTGTCCGGTGGGTGAAGCAGGTGGTTGACCTGCTGGACCAGCTTGCCAAAATTCCCGGCCTTGATCCCCGCCTTGCGCGCCTGTGCTCGGATGCCATCTCACTGATCCGCCGCGGCGTCGTGGCCTATTCCTCCGTCCTCTGACACCCCTGCCGGCTGCCCGCCGGCCGCCCAATCCCAGGAGTTTGCCTACCCATGCCCAGCGCGAAATCATCGCCCGAGTCCCGCCCCAGCCCCGTGCTCTACCGCAACGGATCCGTCTACACGGCAGCAGACCCCTTTGCCACCGCAATGCTGGTGGACGGGGACACTGTGGCTTGGGTGGGGTCCGAACAGGCCGCTTCATCCATCGCCGACAGTTCCATGGAGATCATCGACCTCCGCGGCGCCCTGGTTGCGCCCGGCTTCGTCGACTCCCACGCCCACCTGACAGAAACCGGCATGGCCCTGGATTCCCTGGCGATGGAGCGCGTTTCGTCGGCCAGGGAGCTCCTGGACGCTGTGGCCGCAGCCCCCGGCGACGGCCCGATCCTCGGTCATGGCTGGGACGAAACCACCTGGGCTGACGCGGCCCTTCCCAGTGCGGAGGAACTGGAACGGGCTTCCGGCGGCCGGCCTGTCTATCTGTCCCGGATTGATGTGCACTCCGCGCTGGTTTCACCGTCGCTGGCCGGCGCTGCCGCTCTTCGCGGCCTTGAGGGTTACGACGGCGGCGCTCGGGTCAATCGGGCCGCTCACGCAGCTGCCCGGCAGGCAACGCGCAGGCTCCCCGATGAGGTGCTCCGCCGCCACCAGCAGCGTGCGCTGGCCGAGGCAGCGTCCCACGGCTATGTGGCACTGGTGGAGATGGGCGCTCCGCACATCGGTGGGGCCGAGGACCTCCGCGTGGTGCGAACCTGGAATGACGGCGCCGGGGAGGGCATCCCCACGCCCGAAGTACTGCCGTACTGGGGCGAGCTGGCATCATCCGAAGAACACGTCCGCAGCATCCTTGGCCAGGTGGGCCCCGGTGTCCGCGGCCTCGCGGGAGACCTCAACATCGATGGCTCCATCGGGTCGCGGACGGCAGCCCTGAGGTCCGGCTACAGCGACGCCCCGAATGAAACCGGCAGCCTGTACCTGAGCCTGGAGGAGGCCGCAGCCCATCTGGCCGCGTGCTCGCTGGCCGGCATCCAGGGCGGCTTCCACATTATTGGCGATGCCGGGCTGGACGCGGCCCTCCAGGCTTTGGAGCTTGCGGCTGCCGACGTGGGGGAGCAGCGGGTCAGGGCTGCCGGCCACCGCTTTGAACATGTGGAAATGGTGGATGCCGCGGCGGTGGAAACCCTTGCCCGCTACTCCGTCACCGTCAGTGCCCAGCCTGCTTTTGATGCTGCCTGGGGTGGTGCCGGCGGACTCTACGAAAAGCGGTTGGGGGAGCGGAGCAAAGCCATGAACCCCTTCGCGAGCCTGTACTCGGCAGGAGTTCCTGTCTGCTTTGGCAGTGACAGCCCTGTGACGCCCTTGCGGCCCTGGTCCAGCGTCCGGGCGTGCCTGGAGCACCACAACGAGGCGGAACGGATCTCGGCACGGGCGGCGTTCCTGGGACACACCCGGGCAGGATGGCGGGCAGCCCGGTACCCCAACCCCATGGCGGGGCAGCTGGTGCCCGGGGCCCCTGCCAGCTTCGCTGTCTGGGAGGTTGAGGAACTGATGGTGCAGGTGGCGGACGGACGGGTCCAGTCCTGGAGCACCGATCCGAGGGCCCGCACGCCCCTGCTGCCCGCGCTGGACACCGGCGCGGACCCGGTATGCCTGCAGACCGTGCGGGACGGCCTGGAGCTGTTTGCGGCGCCTGCCCTGCGTTCCTGACCCCCTTACCCGGCGCCCTATAATGGGTAGCTGCGCCCGCTGGCCGTTTTGGCCTGCGTGTGCACCGACTGCTCCCACCAGGAAGGCTCTCTGTGCGCGTCCTTACGATCATCCCTACCTACAACGAGCTGGAATCGCTGCCGATCACGCTGCAGCGGCTCCGCGCAGCAGTGCCAGCCTCGGACGTGCTGGTAGTGGATGACAACAGCCCCGACGGCACGGGCAAGCTCGCTGACGGAATCGCCGCCGAGGACTCCCAGGTCCACGTCCTGCACCGCAAAGGCAAGGAAGGCTTGGGCGCCGCCTACATCGCCGGCTTCAAGTGGGGCCTGGACGCCGGATACGACGTGCTGGTGGAGATGGACGCCGACGGTTCGCACCAGCCTGAACAGCTTCCCCAGCTCCTCGAGGCCATTGACCAAGGCGCCGACCTTGCCATGGGTTCACGCTGGGTCCCCGGCGGCAGCGTGGTGAACTGGCCGCTGTACCGGCAGGCCATTTCACGGGTGGGCAGCACCTATGCCCGGCTGATGCTGGGCCTGAAGATCAAGGACGTCACCGGCGGCTACCGTGCCTTCCGCAGGACCACCCTGGAGAAGCTGAACCTGGACCAGGTGGACTCCGTGGGCTACGGCTTCCAGGTGGACCTCGCCTGGCGGGTGTCCCGGATGGGGCTGCGGATCGAGGAACGCCCCATCACCTTCGTGGAGCGCGAACTCGGCGCCTCAAAAATGAGCGGCAACATTGTGGTGGAGGCTATGGTCAACGTCACGAAATGGGGCCTGCAGGCGCGCTGGAACACCCTCACCCGCAAAAAGGCGCCAGCCCGGCAGTAGTTTCTTCAGTACTTAAACAGATGGGCCGTCCCGCACGCTGTGCGGGACGGCCCATTGTTTTATTCAGGCTGTATTACGCGGAGCGGCGTTCTCCGCGGCGTTCACGCAGGATGGTGAGGCGGTCCTCGAGGATCTGCTCCAGTTCCGGCAGGGAGCGGCGTTCCAGCAGCATGTCCCAGTGGGTGCGGACTGCTTTATCGTTGCTGGTGTCCGGGCGTTCGCCGTCAACCAGGAGCGCTTCTTTGCCGGTCTTGGAAACCCATACCGGAGGAATCTCCGCTTCGGAGGAGAAGGTGACAAAGACCTGCTCGCCGTCTTCGCACCGGTACTCGACGCGCTGGCGCGGAGCCGGCTCGACTCCGGACTCGGTCTCCATGCTCTGCGCGCCAAGGCGCATGCCCCGCAGGCTGCGATCGCTCATGATTTCTCCCTCTGGTCGGTTCGCGGTGTAGAACCCGCGTTAGCCGGCGGCGCAAGCGTCTCCGGACTACTCTGTGCACTGTGCTGCATCTTTAGATTCAACGCATTGCGAAGCTTGGTTGTTCCAGCGGATCTACTCCTGCCAGACAGATACCCAATTATACGCGCGGCATGCCATGTCGGCCAAAATGGAAGGGATCCGCAGCAGCTGCGGATCCCTTCGGTAGCTTTGGCCGGGTCCCGGGGTCAGGGCTCGGAAGGCTTGGCGCCCACCTCGTCGAACAGCCCTGCAACGCCGGTCCCGGTGGTGGTTCCGCCCAAGGCACTGCCGATGCCCTTGAGGGCTTCGCCGACTTCGCTGGGGATAATCCACAGCTTGTTGGAGGAGCCTTCCGCGAGCTTGGGAAGCGTCTGCAGGTATTGGTACGCCAGCAGTTTCTGGTCCGGGTTGCCCTTGTGGATGGCGTCAAAGACCTTCTGGATGGCCTGCGCCTCACCGTCTGCACGGAGGATGGCGGCCTTGGCATCGCCTTCCGCCGCCAGGATGGACGCCTGCCGCTGGCCCTCAGCGGTCAGGATGGCGGACTGCTTGGTGCCTTCGGCGGTCAGGATGGCGGCACGCCGGTCCCGCTCTGCCCGCATCTGCTTCTCCATGGAGTCCTGGATGGAGTGCGGCGGGTCGATGGCCTTGAGCTCCACGCGTGAAACGCGGATACCCCAGCGGCCGGTTGCCTCATCCAGCACACCGCGCAGCTGGCCGTTGATCTGGTCGCGGGAGGTGAGTGCCTCCTCCAGGTTCAGGCCGCCCACCACGTTGCGCAGGGTGGTGGTGGTCAGCTGCTCCACTGCTTGGATGTAGTTGGCGATCTCGTAGGTGGCAGCCCGTGGATCCGTGACCTGGAAGTAGACCACGGTGTCGATGGAGACCACCAGGTTGTCTTCGGTGATAACCGGCTGCGGAGGGAAGGACACCACCTGTTCGCGGAGGTCCAGCAGCGGCAGGAGCCGGTCCACAAACGGAATCAGGATGGTAAGTCCCGGGTTGAGCGTCCGCTGGTACTTGCCCAGCCGTTCCACGACGCCGGCGCGCGCTTGCGGAATGATCCGCACCGAACGGACCAAAACAATAATCACGAACACGATCAGGACTACCAGTACTATCGCCAATGCAGTTCCTCCGGCGTTATCCATACATCTCCTTGTTCCCCAATTGATCAGGCTGTATCAGGACTGGTCGCCGCTTGGGGCAGGGCGGACACCACTGCCGTTGCCCCTTCGATCGCGGAAACCACAACTCTTTGTCCGGCAGGAAGGACGCCGCCGGCAGAACGGGCAGTCCAGATGTCACCGCCGATTTTGACCAGGCCGCCGTCGGAGGACACGGGCTCCATCACCAGGGCCTGTTCACCGATCAGCCGGTCCACGTTGGTGCGCTGGTCCGACGGGCCCTTCTTCAGGTGGGCGAGGGCCACGGGCCGGACGAAGGCGATCATCAGCAGTGACACCACGCAGAAGACCACGATCTGAAGCCAGAGGTCTGCGCCCGCGAAGTCGGCCACCAGTGCGGCCAGGGTTCCCCCGCCGAGCATGATAAAAAAGAGGTCAAGCGTGATCATCTCGATCACTGCAAATGCCAGGAAAGCCGTGAGCCACAGCGCCCACCAGTTTTCCCCAAGCCATTCGAACAAGTTCTCCCCCTTTGCTACGGGGGGCCGCGGAAGCGCACCCGCCAGTAACTGTGCTTCAATCTTAGTGCGGCCCGTTCAACTGTGGGCTGGCTCATACGGGCAGCGGCCGGATAGTGGCCAACTCGTTACGCGGCGGCGCGTTTCCCGGGCCGGAAGACCATGATCTGGAACTTCGCTTCCGTCAAAAGCGGCTCGGGCAGCACCTCAAGCCGGGTAGAAACGGCGTCGCGGTCCAGGTGGTGTCCAGCCGGTCCCATAAAGGCCAGGGCGGCTGCCTCCGGGCGGGTCAGCCTCAAGGGGATGTCGACGGCGGAGGTCGTTTCGGCGTCGAAATACCCGCCCATTGCTTCCGCGAGCCGCGCTTCCTTGCCTTCCTCGATGCCCAGCATGCCGGTGACTGCGGCAAGGGAGGCCAAATGTCCACTCCGGGGCGTGACCACCACCAGCCGCCCGGACGGCCGGAGCACACGGGCGAATTCCGGGACGTTGCGCGGGGCGAAGATGACGGTGACGGCATCCACCGAGTCGTCCGCAAGGGGTAAGGGCTGCCAGATGTCACAGACCAGGTTCAGGGCCTCGGGATTAAGCCGAGCGGCACGGCGGAGCGCGAACTTTGAGATGTCCAGGCCAAGGGCAGAGACCTTCCGGTCCCGGCCTGCCGCAGCGTCGAGCAGCACCCGCAGATAGTGGCCGGTACCCGTGCCCGAGTCCAGCACGGCCGCGCGGTCTTCCGGGAGGAAGGGTACGACGGCGTCTGCCACCGCGTCTGCAAGGGGCCGGTAGTGGCCGTCCCCGAGAAAGTCGGAACGGGCCTGGACCATGGCGGACGAGTCGGCCTCGAAGGCCGTCCCCTTACCCACGAGCAGGTTGAAATACCCCTGCCGGGCTGCATCAAAGCTATGGCCCGAGGGGCAGGCGAGGCGGCTCTGGCCCGAACCCGTTTCCAGAAGGTCCAGCGGATTCGAGCACACCGGGCACAGCAGCGGAAGGTCAGTGGAGGGCATGGGAACCATCCTAGGGGTGTGCTGCCCGGTGTTCCCTAGCGGCGCCATGCAACGCAAGGTCAGGTGCGGCTGATGCCCGCCGGGCCGGCGTCGAACCCCAGCCCCTGCTGGGCCTTCCCGATGCCTGCTTCCGCCCAATGCGCCGCATATTCGGCGTTGCTGCTCAGTGACCGCAGCTGGGCCTTGTCCACGTAAAGCACACCGTTAAGGTGGTCCGTCTCATGCTGGACAATGCGGGCCTGCCAGCCGGAGAACTCCCGTTGCGCGGCCACTCCGTCCGGCGTTTGGAAGTCGAGGCGGACTTCTTCGTGGCGGGCCACCACTGCCTGCAGGCCATTGAGGGAGAGACAGCCCTCATAGAACGAATCAAGCCTGGAGCCCAGCGGCGTATAGCGGGGGTTCACAATCGCGAGGAATTCCAGGGGGATGCGGTTCCGCAGGGCGGCAGCCTCGGGGTCGACGTCGAACTGATCCTCAAGGACCGCCAGCTGCAGCGGTATCCCGAGTTGGGGTGCTGCGAGGCCCACGCCGGGTGCCTCGTGCATCACGTCACGCATGAGGTTGATCAGCCGGGTCAGCAGCTCGCCGGACAGCTGGCCGTCAAACGCTGCCGCGCGCTGGCGGAGGGCCGGGTGGCCTGCCTGCACGATGGGCGGAAGGGTTCCGGCGGCGAGGATCCGCTCCACGGTTTCGCGGATTTCTTCGGCAGTGAGGTCGGTCGCGGGCGTGCTCTGGCTCATGAGCAAAGCCTAGCGGCAGGGCGCCATCTGCTGGCTCGGCTAGTGTCGATGTCATGCCTGCCCCTTCCACGCCGCCCGACCCGGCACTAGACACCTCAGCCACTGACGCCCCAACACAGGGGACTTCCGCACATGATGCCTCGCCCTTGGATTGTGTCCTGGGGTTCATCCGCGTCCTCGAAGCGGGCGGGGGTGCGGCCGAAATCCGGCCTTTCCTTGCTGAAGCGTTTGTCCTGGTGGAAGCCCCGCACCTCCTGGCGCCGGAAGGCTCCACCCGGACGTTGCCCGAAGTCCTGGCGGGAGCGGAGCACAGTTCAGAAGTGGTGTCGGAGCAGAAGTTTGTCATCCGGCGGACCACCTGTGAGGGCGGCCGGGTGGCTGTCGAAGCCGACTGGTCCGCGACGGTGCTGATGGACCTCCGGTACTGGGATCAGGGCGAAGTAATCCGGGCCCGGACGTCGTCGGTGTTTGAAGTGCGTGAAGGGTTAATCGTCAGCCAGGACAGTTACGACTGCTACTACCGCTAGGTGCTAAGACGGGCACTAGTTCGTTGCATCCTGAGGAGCCTATTGCATGGTGAAGCGGCGGGCCACCCAGCGGTTGACGGCCGGCGTGCCTGCCGCCGCACTGATGCCAAGGTTCCGCAGTGCCAGCAGGGGCCCCGGCAGCGGGCGGCCCAGCATCATGTTGATTTCGGACTGCCGCCTGGCCAAAATCGCTGCCTGCCGCCGGCTGGCGTCGAACTCCGTAAAGTGCCGGTCCGTCCAGTCCTTACCGCTGCCCGCCAGCGCGGACCGGATGACGGGGGAGAGGGCCTGGGCGTCCAGCCAGCCGAGGTTCATGCCCTGGCCACCGATTGGGCTGATCTCGTGGGCTGCATCCCCGATCAGGACAACCCGGCCGGCTGCCATCCGGGTAGTGAGGGCTGATTGAACGCTGAAAGCGCTCACCATGGTGCTGGTGCGCGCGTCGGGAAGGATTCCTGTCCGGTCCCGGACCAGTTCTGCCAGCTGGGCCGGTCCGGCGTTGCGGGCGGGCCGGCCCAGCCGCACCACCCACCGACGTATACCGCCCGGCAGGGGGAATGACTCAACAATTCCGCCTGGCTCAAGGAACAGGACGGCCTTTTCGCCATAAGGCCCCGGGTCCTGGAAGTCGCCCATAAGGTAATGGTCTGGGTAGTTCCTGGTGCGCACCTGTACGCCCAGAAGGTCGCGCACCCGGGACCGCGCGCCGTCGGCCGCGACCACGAGGGACGCGGCGAACTCCGCCTCCTGCCGCTCGTCCACGCCGCCGGTCTGCGCAACGACGGTGACCCGTCCGCCGTCGTCTGTAACTTGAGTGGCCCGCACGCCGCGGACCACGGCATCGCGGTCGAGTTGGCAGACGCGCTCCTCCAGGAGCTGCTCGGTGCGGAACTGGGGCAGCGCAAGCACGAATGGGAAAGCCTCGGAGACACGGCCAAAGGACATAGTGCCTACGGTCTTCCCGCCGCTGAGCGCCATCCCGTCCCGGATCCGGACCCCGTCCTTGACCGCGGTATCGGCAATCCGAACCTTCCGCAAGGCCTCAAGGGCGGGTGGATGGATGCCGATGGCGCGGGTGTGCAGGTTTCTCGTTTGCCGCTGTTCCAGCAGCCGGACGCTCATGCCGTCCTGGAGCAGTAAAGCTGCGAGGTACAAGCCCACCGGCCCCCCGCCAATGATCAGGACGTCCGTTGCCACGTCAGTTCCTGCGCAGGGCGAGTAGCTGGTGGAAGGCCGCGGCGGGCTTCACTGTCCAGGCCGGCGGCGCGAGAGCCGTCAGTTCTGCGGGCGTGTAGCTCCTGCGGATGGACGTCAGGCCGTCCACGCGGATGTAGGAATGACGGAACGGCAGGGCGGCAGCAAAGAAGAGGGCGTAGGCGGCGGGGCTGCGCCGAAGGTCGTTGTGGAGGACCTTGCGGCCGGCCAGGGCGGCGGAATCAGAAAGGAGCTGCTGGAGTTCGCCGGCCGAAAGATGGTGGAGCACGTGGTTTGAGATGACGAAGTCGAAGCTGCGTCCTTCCCGGACCAGGTCCGCGCTGTGGGCCTGGCGGAATTCAACGCCGGGCACGGGCGGACGTCCACGGGCGTAGGCGGCGGCGCGGGCGTCGGGGTCTATGCCGGTGACCTGCAGTGGCAGCCCATCACGGCGGGCCCAGGCGGCGAGCTGGTACGCCAGGTCTCCGCCGCCGGAGCCGATGTCCAGCAGCGTGGCAGGAGCGGTGTTTTTCGCCAGGGTTGGACGAAGCTCGCGGACGTACAGCTTCCGCCAGCCGGACAGCAGGCGGTTGACCAGGCCAAACTGGCGGTAGGTATTGTCCAGGAGCCGGGCATCGCAGTCTGGCCGGTCCATCAGTTCCACAGCGTCGACCGCCCGCTGCCGCATGAGGAGGTCCACGACGTTCAGGACACCGGCACTTCCGCTGCCACATGCCCGGACACGTGGCTTCGCCGGGCCCCTGCCGGTGCCTGCCGCAGCTTGGTGAAAAGTCCTGTCTCGACAGTGAGTCCGGGCCCGAAAGCCATGGAGCAGATCCGTTCGTCGCCGTCCTCAGGAGACTGTTCCAGGATGTGCTTGAGCACAAAAAGCACCGTCGAGCTGCTCATGTTGCCGTAATTGCGCAGCGTCTCGCGCGCCGGGACCAGCTGCTCATCCGTCAGGCCCAGCCGGGACTGGACTTTGTCCAGGATGCTGCGGCCGCCCGGGTGGATGGCCCAGTGGCGGATGGAGGCGTAGGGGAGTGCCGCCAGTTCCGGGTCCTTCGCCAGGAGGGGCTGCAGGGCGCCCACGATGTGGTCATCGATGATGTGCGGGACATAATTTCCGAGCACCATTTCGAACCCGTGGTCGCCAATATTCCAGGCCATGGAGTCCTCGCCAACCGGCGTGAGGACCGTCTCGAAGTGGTCCAGCCGGAGCAGGGACTGCGTCTCTGCACCGCTCCGGGCTGTGACGACCGCGGCCGCGGCACCATCGGCAAACAGGGCCGAACCCATAATCGTGTCCGGGTCGTTGGAGGTGCGGACGTGCAGGGAGCACAGCTCGGCGCACACCACCAGCACAACGGCGTTCGGGTCCGCGTCGCAGAACAATTTCGCTGCCCGCAGCGCAGGAAACGCCGCATAGCAGCCCATGAATCCGAGGTGGTAGCGCTGGACGGCCGGATCCAGGCCGAGCTCCCGGACGATCTTGTAGTCCGGGCCGGGGTTGAAGAATCCCGTGCACGAGACCGTGACGAGATGAGTTATGTCAAGTAAATCGAGTTCTGGGGCGGCCGCGACAGCAGCACGGGCGGCTTCGACAAAGAGCTTGGTGGCCTCCCGGCCGAAAATGTCGTTGCGGACCTTGGTGCTGGGATTCAGCAGCAGGCCCGTCTCGGGGTCGTAGAACTGCGGATTGTTGGAGCGGAAATCGTTGGTGAGTTCCTCAACGGCGGTGAAACGGGTGTCGATGGCGGCGGAGTCAAAGCAGGTGCTGACCAGCCGTGAACCAAGCCTGGTCAAACCTGGTTGGGCTGCAAACACGTCACGGGCTTCTGTCTGGATCAGCATCGTTTTCGGGACAGCAGTTTCAAGTGATCGCACATAGACCGTCATTGACTCATTCTTAACGAGCAGCCCGGATAAGACAATGCTGACCCTGCGGATTTGTCGGTGGCAGCCTGCGGATTTGTCGGTGGCAGCCTGCCTTTGCGCCGGCCCCGGAATCACCCGGGCCGGACCGCCGGCGGAGCCCCTTCCCGGCTCCTGGCTAAAGAGCCGATAATCTACATTATGTAAAGTTGCTGTTCTCAGACCCCACCACCGCCCTTCACAACCCCTACCGCAACGGGCCGGGCGTCTACCGCCGGTTGCTCCTTAAATCGACGAAGCTCCAGCCAACCAGAGGTTGACCGGAGCTTCGCTCGCGTGATGCCCACTCAAACCTTGCGGTCCGCTCGGAGATCCAGTTTGAGGACAAGCGCGGGTCGCAGCGAATGTCCGCTTTAGCCTCCGCACTCAATGCAGTACGAGTGGCCATTGCTCTCGCGCGCCAGCTGGGACCGGTGCCTGACCAGGAAACAGGAATAGCAGGTGAACTCGTCCGCTGCCTGCGGAATGACCTGGACGATGAGCTCTTCGGAGACAATCTCTCCCCCGGGGGTCAATCCGTCGTCGAGGGCATCGGCTTCATCCAGTTCGGTGACGACGCTGCGCGCATCTGGGGCATTCGCAGACTGCAATGCCTCGAGGGAACGGTCCTGAGATTCCTTGACGTCGGAACGAACTTCGTCGTAATCGGTTGCCACTTGGCTGCTTCTCATTTCTGACGTTTTTGCCTGATGTTCTTTTTCTGACGAGATTGAAACGTACGTCGATGCACCATTGTTCCCGGCTGAGGTCAACTGAACCGGAATGCCCGGACTTCACACTCCCTACGCTGGGACAACGCCGTGCCGCACCGGCCTGACCCGGCTCGTCCCCGCCGGAGGCGGCTTCCCCGCCAGCCTAGCGCCGCTTCCCGAAGCCGGCGCCCACCACTGCGCCGACACCCAGCCCCAAGGCGAAACCGATGAAAGGGCTGTCAAAGACAGCCAGCCCCACGGTGAAGCCGAGGGCGGCACCCACCAGGCAGCAGATCCACAGTGGTTTGTTCATCGGGACTGATGCTACCTGCCATCCGTCCGCCGCAGCGCCAGGAAACGTCAGCCGTCGTAGGCCTTCTGCAGCTCCGCAATGTCCAGCTTCCGCATTCCCAGCATCGCCTGCATGGCCCGCTGGGAACCCAGAGGATCGGGCCCGGCAATAAGTGAGTTGAGCACCGACGGAACGATCTGCCAGGACACACCGAAACGGTCCTTAAGCCAGCCGCACTGGCTTTCGCCACCGCCGTCGGTCAAAGCCGTCCAGTAGCGGTCCACCGCATCCTGGTCCTCGCAGCCGACCACAAAGGAAACTGCTTCGGTGAAACCGGCACCCCGGGCACCGTTCAGCGCGGTGAAGGCCCGGCCTTCCAGCTCGAATTCGACGGCGATGGCCTGCCCTTCGGGACCGGGCACCCCTTCGAAGCGTGAGACGTTCAGGATCCTGGAGTCGTCGAAAACCGACGTGTAGAACTCGGCGGCCTGTTCCGCCTCGTTCTCGAACCAGAGGCACGTTCCGATGGTGCGTGGCATAGGTTGCTCCCTTCCGGCTTGAGCCTAGTGGCGGTACCCAAAGGGCACAATGGTCTTACGCGCGGTCCCGGTTCTGCGGTGCCGGCAGTATGGGCAGCTGGCTGACAAGCCCTACTGTGTTGCCCTCGCTGTCCCGGATAAAGGCCATCCATTCGTCCGTCCCTGCGGGCCCCAACAGCCCATCGGTGTGGCTGAAGATGACATGGGGTTCTGCCACCACCTCGACTCCCCTGCCTTTGAGCTCTTCCACCGACTCCCTCACATCGGGAACTTCGAGATAGAGAAGCGCCGTCGGTGCTCCCCGCTCCAGCAGCAGCCGCAGGCCATCAAGATCGAAGAACAACAGACCAGGAGGGTCAAACACGGCCGTGGGCTGGACGGCAAGCAGTTGGGAATAGAACGCCGCGGCCCGCTCGAGGTCGCTGGCGCGCTGAGCTACCTGAATCAACCGCATGGACCCTGCCTTCCGGACACTCCCGAGCTATCCATCCTGCGCGTCCGCGGTGGCGCCCACAAGGGGGCAGGGCTGCCGCCGGCAGGGAGCGCTCCGGCGGGGCAACGGGCGCGGCCGCGAATTGCTAGGCTCGAAATCATGACCCCTCCGATTCAGCAGCCCCTGCAGATCCATTCCAGACGGCGGATTGCAGCCGCCGCCATCACGGACGCCGTGCTGATCCTGGTGTTCGCTGCAGTGGGGCGGGACGCGCATCAACGGGGCGATGTGGTGGCCGGCGTGTTCCTGACCGCATGGCCGTTCCTGGCTGGGGCGGCCCTTGGCTGGGTGGCCTCCAGGGCCTGGCGGCACCCGCTGTCAGTGCGGCGGACCGGCCTGGCGGTCTGGCTCGGGGCCCTGGCCGGCGGTATGGTTCTCCGGCTGCTCACGAACCAAACGGTGGTGCTGCCATTCATTATTGTTGCCCTGCTCAGCCTGGGGCTGCTGCTGCTGGGCTGGCGGCTGGCGTGGGCAGGAGTCCGTCGGCTCCGGAAGACCTGACGGGGCGCGAACGTCCCGCCGGCTCCAGGCCCGGATGTAATAGGCTGGCAGCACCGAGAAGCTTGCCGGGCCCTGCTACGGCGCAACAGATCCGAAAGGATTAAACGTGATCACCGCATTCGTTCTGATCAAAACCGACGCTGCCCGCATTCCCGAAACCGCCGAGGAGATTTCAGCGATCGAGGGTATCAGCGAGGTCTACTCAGTGACGGGCGAATGGGATCTGATCGCGGTGGCACGCGTACGGCGGCACGAAGACCTTGCCGACGTCATCGCAGACCGGCTCTCCAAGGTGCCGGCAGTGGTCCACACCACAACGCATATCGCGTTCCGCGCCTACTCCCAGCATGATCTGGACGCAGCGTTCGCCCTCGGTTTCGAGCAGTAGGCACAGAAAGCCGTCAGGGACGGGTCAGCGACACCCATTTCTCCAGGACCGCAGCAGCGGCGCCGGACCCGATGGATTCAGCTGCCCGGGCATAGGCAACCCGCATCCGCTCCACCAGCGGACCTTCCGCGACCGCGTCGAAGGCCACCAGGCCGGCAGCCGCGTTAAGGAGGACGGCGTCCCGCGCGGGGCCTTCCTTGCCGGCGAGGACCTCGCGGACCACAGCAGCGTTCGCCTGGGCGTCCCCGCCGCGCAGCTGCTCCACGGTAGCCAGCTTGATGCCGAGGTCCGCCGGGGAGAACGACTGCTCCACTACGCTGCCGTTACGGATCTCCCACACAGTTGACGGACCCGTGGTGGTGAGCTCGTCCAACCCGTCATTCCCGCGGAACACCAGGCCGCGGCTCCCCCGCCGGGCAAGGACACCCGCCACCAGCGGCGCCATCCGCGCGTTGGCGACGCCGACTGCCGAAGCCTGCACCCTCGCAGGATTGGTCAGCGGGCCCAGGAAGTTGAAGGCAGTCGGTATGGCCAGTTCCTTCCGAGGGACTGCCGTATGCCGGAAGGACGGATGGAACACCTGCGCGAAGCAGAACGTGATGCCCGCTTCTTCGGCGTTGCGTGCCACCTGCTCGATGGTCAGGTCCAGCCGGACGCCCAGCGCCTCCAGCACATCCGCTGAGCCGGACGACGACGACGCCGCGCGGTTGCCGTGCTTCACCACCTTCGCGCCGGCCCCGGCAGCGACCAGGGCTGCCATGGTGGAGATGTTCACGGTGTTAAGTTGGTCACCACCTGTCCCAACGATGTCCAGCTTCTCGCCGGAGATAGACACGGGATTGGCGTGCGCAAGCATGGCATCCACCAGGCCGGACAGCTCATCGACAGTTTCGCCCTTGGCGCTGAGGGCGACCAGGAAACCTGCGATCTGGGCCGGCGTCGCTTCCCCGGACATGATGGTGTCCATGGCCCACGCGGTGCTGTCCGCCGTCAGGTCCTTGCCGTTGATCAGTGCCGAAATCAGCCGCGGCCAGGTGTTGCCTGCCGGTGCTGCAGATGCCTGTGAAGTCACCTGCTGATGCTACCGAGGGAAGGCCGGGACTGACCAATATGAACGGGCCGGGGAACTTTTCCGGCTGATTTCGCGTCTTTGTAGAAAAAGTCCCCCGAAAAGCCGGTTTGCGTTGGGCAGCACGGAGTTTTACCGACATAATGTCTATGTGACATCTGCGACCCATGCCCCCAGTACCCCGGCGCACCCCACGCTGAACCGCCCCAATATGGTTTCCGTTGGAACCGTAGTGTGGCTCTCCAGCGAGTTGATGTTCTTCGCCGGTCTCTTTGCCATGTACTTCACGCTGCGCTCCACCAGCGGCGAGATGTGGGCGGAAGAGACGGCCAAGCTCAACTTCCCCTTTGCGCTCGTTAACACGATCGTCCTCGTGGCCAGTTCCTTTACTTGCCAGATGGGCGTCTTCGCCGCCGAGCGGCTCCAGCCGCGCAAAACTGGCGGGGCTTTCCAGTTCGCCCGCTGGGGAATGAACGAATGGTTCACCCTCACGTTCCTGATGGGTGCGTTCTTCGTCGCCGGCCAGGCCACTGAATACGCGATGCTGGTTTCCGAGCACGTCTCGCTCTCCTCCAACGCCTACGGTTCGGCCTTCTACATGACCACCGGGTTCCACGGCATGCACGTGATCGGCGGGCTGGTTGCCTTCCTCCTGATCATGGGCCGCTCATTTGCCGCGAAGAAGTTCGGGCACTTCGAAGCAACATCCGCGATCGTCACCTCGTACTACTGGCACTTTGTGGATGTCGTCTGGATCGGCCTCTTCCTGGTCATCTACGTCCTCAAGTAGCCAGCTTTGATTCTTTTTCTACAAGAGGCAGAATTTCAGGTAGCGGCTCCCGGAGCCCGCCCAGGATCGAATAAAGGAACCACCACGTGAAGGCACTCTCGCAAAAGCGGCGACACCCACTGGCAGCAATTGCCCTGCTACTGATGGGTCTCCTCATCACTGGCGGGCTGTACGCCGTGGCCACCACCGTCAACGAGGCCAAGGCTTCCACCACCACGTTCAGCACAAGTGACGCCGAGGAAGGCGGAAAGCTCTTCGCCGCCAACTGCGCCACCTGCCACGGCATGGGCGCCAGCGGTTCCAAGGATGGTCCGTCCCTGGTGGGCGTCGGCGCTGCTGCTGTTGACTTCCAGGTTGGAACCGGCCGCATGCCGATGCAGATGAATGGCCCCCAGGCGCTGGAAAAGCCTGTTCAGTTCAACGATGAACAGACCCACCAGCTTGCAGCCTATGTTGCTTCCCTGGGCGCCGGCCCGGCAATCCCTGAAGAAGGCCTGCTCGACGAAAAGGGAGACGCTGCTGCCGGCGGCGAGCTTTTCCGCACCAACTGCGCCATGTGCCACAACGCTGCCGCTGCCGGCGGCGCCCTGACCCGCGGCAAGTTTGCACCGGCGCTGAAGGATACGTCCGGCAAGCACATCTACGAAGCCATGGTTACCGGCCCGCAGAACATGCCCGTGTTCAACGACTCCAACATCACGCCCGAAGGCAAGCGCGACATCATCACCTTCCTGAAGCAGATCGAAACCTCCGGCTCCCCCGGCGGCGCCGAACTGGGTTCGCTCGGCCCCGTGGCGGAAGGACTCTTCGTCTGGATTGCCGGCCTCGGCGTCATCATCGCCTTCACCATCTGGCTGACTTCGCGGACGTCCTAAGCCTGCGCTAATTACGGCAATGCACTTCTGCTGATCCGTCAGCAGCTTGATATTAGAAACTAACCCGGCACCCGCCGGGACGAGAGAAGGATGAGGCGAATTATGGGCAACCATAGTGACGGCAGTCCGAACCACTCGGGCACCGTAGCTACGGCTGGTCAGAATGAGGTGGAGAAGTTCCAGGATCCTGGAATTCCTCCGCACCGTTTGCGCCTGGCTGACACGGACCCGAAGGCCGCAAAGCGGGCAGAACGGCAGGTCGCCTTACTATTTGGCATCTCTGTTGTTGGAACCCTGATCTTCCTGGTGGCGTACTTCGCCATTGACCTGGGAGGCGAAGACTCAACCATTGGTTCCATCCGGCTCCAGAATATGCTGCTGGGCATAGGCACGGCCTTCGCGATGCTCGGCATCGGTACAGGCATCGTGCACTGGGCCAAGGCCCTTATGCCGGACCATGAAGTCTCCGAAGAGCGCCACGCGATCCGCTACGAAGAGGACCGCCAGGCGGCTGTCCGGATCGTTGACGACATCGTCGAAGAGACGGGCATCAAGCGCCGCCCGCTGATCCGGAACACCCTGCTGGGTGCTGTTGCGTTGGCGCCGCTGCCTGCGGTTGCCATCTTCGGCGACCTCGGCCCGCGTCCGGACGACAAACTCTCCCACACCATGTGGGCACCCCAGGACGGCAAGCTCAAGCGCCTCGCCCGGGACCCTGACGGAACCCCCATCAAGGCTTCCGACGTCACCATCGGTTCTGCCTTCCACGTCATTCCGGAAGGCCTGAACGAACTCCACGAGGGCAAGCTCAACGAAAAGGCCAAGGCCGTTGTGCTGCTCATGCGCCTGGATCCCGCCTCCCTGAACCCTTCCGAGGGCCGCGAGGAGTGGGGTTACAACGGCATCGTTGCATACTCCAAGATCTGCACCCACGTCGGTTGCCCCGTTGCTCTTTACGAGCAGCAGACACACCACCTGCTGTGCCCGTGCCACCAGTCCACCTTTGACCTCACGCAGGAGTGCAAGGTGATCTTCGGCCCCGCCAGCCGTCCCCTCCCCCAGCTGCCCATCGCAGTTGATGATGAGGGCTACCTCGTCGCTACCAGCGACTTCCATGAACCCGTAGGACCAAGTTACTGGGAGCGTGATGTGCATGAGCGCAGCATCAACAGCTGAGCCCACCTTCGTCGCCAAAACCAAGACAGGCCGGTTCACCGACTTTGTCGATTCACGTGTTGGCGGTTCCGGAATCCTCCGCGAATTCGGCCGCAAGGTCTTCCCCGACCACTGGTCATTCATGTTCGGCGAAGTGGCACTGTACTCCTTTGTCATCCTGCTGCTTTCCGGCACCTTCCTGACGTTCTTCTTCGATCCGTCCATGGCGGAGACGCATTACGACGGTTCTTACGTGCCCCTCAAGGGCGTCGAGATGTCAGTTGCCTACAGCTCATCCCTGGACATCTCGTTCGATATCCGCGGCGGCCTGTTCATGCGCCAGGTACACCACTGGGCGGCCCTGCTGTTCGTGGCGTCCATCGCAGTCCACATGCTGCGCGTTTTCTTCACCGGCGCATTCCGCAGGCCGCGTGAAATGAACTGGGTTGTTGGCAGCGTACTGCTGATCCTCGCCATGGCAGCCGGATTCACCGGCTACTCCCTGCCTGATGACCTGCTGTCCGGCAACGGCCTGCGCATCATTGACGGCGTGATCAAGTCGATCCCGGTGCTCGGCACGTACATCTCGTTCTTCCTCTTTGGTGGGGAGTTCCCGGGCACGGCCATCATCAGCCGCCTGTACATGCTGCACATCCTGCTGGTACCGGCACTGATCCTGCTCATGATCGTCCTGCACCTCTTTATGGTGGTTGTGCACAAGCACACCCAGTACCCCGGCCCGGGACGCAATGACAACAACGTTGTCGGCTACCCGCTGGGCCCGGTCTACGCCGCCAAGGCCGGTGGATTCTTCTTCATCGTCTTCGGCGTGCTGGCCCTCATGGCCGGTTTCTTCACGATCAACCCGATCTGGAACTACGGGCCGTACGACCCCTCCCCCGTCTCAGCCGGTACCCAGCCTGACTGGTACATCGGATTTGTCGACGGCGCGCTCCGCCTGATGCCGGGCACCCTCGGCAACTGGCACGTGGAGCAGGTGTGGTTCGGCCACGTGTTCACGTTCAACGTCCTGCTCCCCGCCCTGGTGCCTGCCGGAATCCTTTTCACGGTGATGTTCGCCTACCCGTGGATCGAGCGCTGGATCACCAAGGACGACCGTGAACACCACGTTCTGGACCGTCCCCGCAACGCCCCCACACGGACAGCCATTGGTATGGCCGGCTTCGTCTGGTACTGCGTGATGTGGGCAGCTGCCGGATCGGACCTCATCGCCACCCACTTCGGAGTGTCGCTCAACGACGTCACCTACTGGCTGCGGGCCCTGTTCTTCATCGGACCGGTCATCGCATTCATTGTGACCAAGCGCGTTGCCCTTGCACTCCAGCGCAAGGACCGCGAGATCGCCCTGCACGGCCGCGAGACCGGACGCATCGTCCGCCTCCCGCACGGCGAATTCATCGAAGTGCACGCACCGCTGGACGAGTACAAGCGCTACAAGCTGGTGGGCTTTGAATCGCCTCAGGTCCTCCCCGCCGTACCCAACGAACACGGTGTGGTGACCAGCAAGGAGAAGCGTCGTGCGTTCCTGTCCCGCTGGTTCTTCGAGGACCGCGTTGCGCCGGCAACCCCGGCTGAGCTGGAAGCCGCGCACGGCCACGGCCATGCGGCAGTTGAAGCACCCGAGGAAGCCAGGAGCCTGAGCCACTAGGCACAGTTGGTTTCCCCACAGGGAAGGCCCGGTCCATAAGGACCGGGCCTTCTCTGTGTTCGGCTGCCAACTGTGCATTTGCGGCTGTGCCCGAGGCACGGCGCCTGCGCGGGAAGTGAAAGTCGGGGAGCTGCGTTCAGTGGGTGCGGGAGCGGCGTGCGCCGGGCCGCTGCAACGGCACCCACAGCTTGTACCGGTCGGCACGGTAGTAGGACACGGAATAGTCCACCATGGTCCGCGACACGAAGGCGTGGCGCTGGATCTTCAGCAACGGTGCGCCTACTTCGACGTTCAGCAGCCGCGCTGTTGAGGGTGAGGCAGCAGTAGCTTCGATCATGTCCTCCCCCCACTCCATCACCAGGCCATATTGTTCACTGAGAACGTTGTACAGCGAGGTGGGTGGCTCGCCATCCAGCAGGCCCGGAACCCGATGGGCCGGGATGAAGTTCTCGTCCACACTCATGGGCTCACCATCCGCCAGCAGCAGGCGCCGGAACCGGACCAGCGGTGTCCCCTCGTCCAGCTGGAGCTCGCGGGCAAGGAAGGCACTGGCACCAATCTGTTCGAAACTCAGGACCTTCGCGGCGGGGACCATCCCGCGGCGCTGCATCTCCTCGCTGTACGAGGTCAGCTTGACCTGCAGGTCCAGTTTCGGCCTGCGTACAAAGGTCCCAAGCCCTACTACCCGCTCAATCACCTCTTCGCCCACCAAGGCATCGATCGCCTGCCGCACCGTCATCCTGGCGAGGCCAAACCGTTCCGCCAGGTCGCGTTCCGAGGGCAGCGCCGATCCTGGCCGGCAGGACTCGACGATGTAGGTCCGAAGGATTTCCCGCAGCTGGACATAGATGGCCGTCCCGCTGGACCGGTCGATTTCCCCAGCGATGGCTGCAGCGCTACCGGCCACGGAACACCGGACTTTGGATTGAGTTCACCTAGACATTTTAGGGCAGGTCTAGACCACTGCGCGCCACAGTACCGGAGCATTTCGTTGACCAGCGGGGAGTGCCGATATATTGGACAGGAAAAATTCGATATCCGACGGATGGGGCCGTCATACAGAAGGAGTCCCGTTGCCAACTCAGAAGGCCGTGGTCACAGCCTCGATCGGACTGCATGCGCGTCCAGCTGCCGTATTTGTCCGGGCAGTTACTGAGACCGGGCTTCCCGTGACCATCACGAAGGCGGGCATCAGGGGCGTCGATGCCCGCTCGCTGCTGCAGGTGATGACTGCTGACTTCCATCATGGTTGCGAAGTGGAACTGAGGGTCGCGGATTCGGCCCTGGAAGGGCCGCTGGGCCGCGAAAAAGCGCAGGAAAGCCTCCGAACGCTCGGCAGGTTGCTGGAGTCGCAGGGCGCCGGGTAGCGGCGCTGGCGCCGAACTGAACGGCAGCGGCGGAGGCCATCCCTGCCGGACTTGCCAAAGGATGCAACAACGACGGCGGGCCTCACCTTTTCAGGTGAGGCCCGCCGTCGTTGTTTATTGCTTTATGCCTAGTGGGCGTGGTCTCCGCGGCTGTATTCGTAGACCCAGCCTACGAGTGCCACAACGGCCAGGCCTGCTGCGATAAAGACAATCCAGAAGCCTACCGCCAGACCAAGGAATCCTGTTGCACAGGAGATGCCCAAAACCAGCGGCCACCAGCTCCAGGGGCTGAAGTGGCCCTGTTCGCCGGCACCCTCATGGATCTCAGCGTCGCTGCGGTCCTCCGGACGCATGCCAACACGCTTGCCGGTGAAGCCAAGGTATCCGCCGATCATGCCGGCGAGGCCACCGACCAGGAGGATGCCCAGGATACCGACCCACTCACCCCAGCCGGTGAGGAACCCGTACACCAACGAGACCGGTACAAAGAAGAAGACTCCGGAACCAAAGATCCAAGATTCGATTTTCACTGTGCAGTGTCCTTCTGGTCGGCGTTACCGAGCACCTGGGCCGCGGGAGCCGGTGATTCGACAGTTTGGAACTGTCGAAGCTCGGGGTGGTGGAGGTCAAGGGCGGGACGCTCCGAACGGATCCGGGGCAGCGAGGTGAAGTTGTGCCGTGGCGGCGGGCAGGACGTGGCCCACTCCAGGGAGGCGCCGAAGCCCCAGGGATCATCCACCTGGACCCTCTCGGCACTGCGCCAGGTGATGTAGACGTTCCAGAAGAACGGGATCAGCGATGCGCCGAGGACAAACGAGGCCACGGTGGAGAACTGGTTCATCCAGGTGAAGTTGTCCTCCACCAGGTAGTCCGCGTAGCGGCGGGGCATACCTTCAACACCCAGCCAGTGCTGGATCAGGAAGGTGCCGTGGAAGCCCAGGAACAGCATCCAGAAGTGGATCTTGCCGAGGCGCTCGTTCAGCATCTTGCCGGTCCACTTGGGCCACCAGAAGTAGAAGCCGGCGAACATGGCGAACACCACGGTGCCGAACACCACGTAGTGGAAGTGTGCCACCACGAAGTAGGAGTCGGAGACGTGAAAGTCCAGCGGCGGAGAGGCCAGGATGATGCCGGTGAGGCCACCGAAGAGGAACGTGATCAGGAAGCCGATGCTCCAGAGCATCGGGGTTTCGAAGGTCAGTGAACCGCGCCACATGGTGCCGATCCAGTTGAAGAACTTCACGCCGGTGGGAACCGCGATGAGCATGGTCATGAACGAGAAGAACGGCAGCAGCACGGCCCCGGTGACGTACATGTGGTGTGCCCACACCGTCACGGAGAGGGCAGCGATGGCAATCGTGGCGTACACGAGGCCCTTGTAGCCGAAGATCGGCTTGCGGCTGAAGACCGGGAAAATCTCCGAAACGATGCCGAAGAACGGCAGCGCGATGATGTACACCTCGGGGTGGCCGAAGAACCAGAACAGGTGCTGCCACAGGACGGCACCGCCGTTTTCGGGGTCGAAGATGTGCGCACCGAAGCGACGGTCAGCACCCAGTGCGAACAGGGCGGCGGCCAGCGGCGGGAACGCCATGAGCACCAGGATGGCGGTGACCAGGGTGTTCCAGGTGAAGATGGGCATCCGCCACATGGTCATGCCCGGGGCACGCATGCAGATGATGGTGGTGATGAAGTTGACGGCGCCGAGGATGGTTCCGAAACCGGACAGGGCCAGGCCGAACACCCACAGGTCACCACCAATGCCGGGGCTGAAGGTGGTGTTGGACAGCGGCGCGTAGGCGAACCAGCCGAAGGAGGCGGCACCCTGCGGGGTGATGAAGCCGGATACCGCAATGGTGGAGCCGAAGAGGAAGAACCAGAAAGCCAGCGCGTTCAAACGCGGGAAGGCGACGTCGGGTGCACCGATCTGTAGCGGCATGATGACGTTTGCGAAACCTGCGAAGAGCGGGGTGGCAAACATCAGCAGCATCACGGTGCCGTGCATGGTGAACAACTGGTTGTACTGCTCTTTGGTCTGCAGGATCTGCATGCCGGGTTCGAACAGCTCGGCGCGGATGAGCAGCGCCATGACGCCGCCGAAGCAGAAGAACACAAATGAGGCGATCAGGTACATGTACCCGATGGTCTTGTGGTCGGTGGAGGTGATCCAGTTGACGACGATGCGCCCCTTGGATTTAGGAACCACGGGAGCGGTGAGGGCTCCGGCGGGTGCGGATTGAGTGTACGTAGCCACGTCGCTCCCCTTACTTAATTTCGTTCAGGTTCGGGTTGCGGTCGTACTCCACACCGAGGAGGCCCGTGTTGCCGGATGCCTTGAGCTCTGCCAGGTGTGCCTGGAATTCAGCTTCCGACACCACCTTGACGCGGAACAGCATCTCGGAGTGGTACTCGCCGCAAAGTTCGGCGCACTTGCCGTCGTAGGTGCCCTCTGCGGTGGGGGTAAACCGGATGTAGTTGGTCTTGCCCGGGATCATGTCGCGCTTCTGCAGGAAGGCGGGAACCCAGAAGGAGTGGAGCACGTCGCGTGCGTTGAGCTCGAGGTCAACGGACTTGTTGACGGGCAGGTACAGCGTAGGCAGCTGTTCCTTGTCGATCGTGTTGCCGGTGAGGTGCGCCTGGACGCCAGCCTCGTGGACGTCTTCTTCGATGACATCGCCGGACTTGTAGTTGAAGTCCCAGGACCACTGCTTGCCGCGTACGTCAACAACGACGTCGGCGGGCTGCGACCGGTCATCAATGGCCTGCTGGTCGCGGTCAGTGAAGTAGAAGAACACCAGGACCATGAACAACGGGATGGTCAGGTAGAAGACTTCCAAGGGAAGGTTGAAGCTGGTCTGCCGCGGGAACCCCACAGTGCCCTTGCGGCGCCGGTACGCGACGAGGCACCAGACAATCAAGCCCCAGGTAATGATGCCCACAGCAAGGGCGGCAATCCATGAGTTGACCCAGAGGTCCATGATGCGGTCGCTGTTGCTGGTGGTGCCACGCTCTGTCGGCAGCCACCCCTTCTCTACCTCTGGCGAACATCCGGTCAAAACCAACGCGCCGGCAATCGCCAAGCTTGAGATCGTGGTGATCGTTTTGCGTCGGCTGCCGGTTCGGTTCTGCGAACTCACAGACGGCCCTTCCTACTTGTTGCTGTTGTCCGGGCAGCCATCGGCGCCGCGGGCACACTAAAAGTTTTACTACTCGGTGTAGAGCTTACCGCTCCCCCGGGCGTTTCGCCCACATGTCGGCGCCGTGGCTCCCGCAGTTAATAGCTGCGGGAGGCCACGGCGCCGGCACCAGGCGAAACAACCGGTTTCTAGTGGAAGGAATCTCCACAGGCGCAGGAGCCGCCGGCGTTCGGGTTGTCGATGGTGAAGCCCTGCTTCGCAATCGTGTCCTCAAAGTCGATGCTGGCGCCACTGAGGTACGGAACGCTCATCTTGTCCACCACTACTTCAACGCCGTCATAGTCGCGGACGGCATCTCCGTCAAGGAGACGCTCGTCGAAGTAGAGCTGGTAAATCAGCCCGGAGCAGCCGCCGGGCTGCACGGCGACGCGGAGGCGGAGGTCCGTGCGGCCTTCCTGCTCAAGGAGGCTGCGGACCTTGCCTGCGGCGACGTCGGTCAGGTTGACCTCGTGGACGGGCAGCTCATCAGTGGCAGCGCTGGTGGTCTCGGTGCTGTTCTCATTAGTTGCGGTGCTCATTGGCCTACCTTCTTAGGACGGTCTGGCGGCCCCGCGGCTAACGGTGGCCTGCCCCTACGGATTCGGTATGGGCTATAGCTACATGCTACGCGTGGCGCACCTGTAGCTCTAACTCCTGACGTAACCATGAGAGTGCGGTTCTTGTTCCCGCGGAACCTCTCCGGAACCGGTGGTTCCTAGAGCCCTGCGCTGTTCAACCTTGCAAGCATCAGCGCTTCGGCGAGGATGGCGTTCCGGAAATCGCCAAGATGCAGGGACTCGTTGGCGCTGTGCGCCCGCGAGTCCGGGTCCTCCACACCCGTCACGAGAATCTGGACATCGGGGTACAGCTCCGTAAGATCGGCAATGAACGGAATGGAACCGCCGATTCCTGTCTCCACGGCCGGCACGCCCCACGCCTCTCCCAGCGCCCACATGGCGATGGCTGCAGCCGCTGAGGAAGTGTCCGTCTGGAACGGGTTGCCGCTCTCCCCCGGAGTGAAGGTGACTTTCGCACCGAACGGAGCGTTGGCTTGAACGTGCTTCCGGACAGCCTGCATCGCTTCTTCGGGCGCCTGCCCGGGAGCCAGCCGCAGGCTGAACTTGGCCCGCGCCTTGGGCAGCAGCGTATTGGACGCCACGTCCACGGCCGGCGCGTCGAACCCGATGATTGACAGCGCGGGCTTGGTCCAGAGCCGGGAGGCGATACTGCCTGTGCCGGCCAGCCGGACGCTGTCAAGTACCGAGGCATCGGCCCGGTAATCGGCTTCGGGGAAATCCACTGGGGTGGTATCGGAGGCGACGAGCCCCGCAATGGCGACGTTGCCGTCGTCGTCATGGAGGGTGGCGATCAGGCGTGCCAGGAGGGTGGGGGCATCCAGTACCGGGCCGCCGAACATCCCTGAGTGGACCGCGTGCTCCAGGACCTGCACTTCGATGGTCCCGTCCACAAGCCCCCGGAGGCTGGTTGTCAGGGCTGGAATGCCCACCTTCCAGTTGCTGGAATCGGCGACGACAATGACGTCGGCACGGAGCAATTCCCGGTTTGCCTCCAGGAAAGGCCGGAAAGTGGGCGAGCCGGCTTCCTCTTCACCCTCGATGAAGAACGTAACGCCCAGGCCAAGCTCCTCGCCGAGCACGTCGGACACGGCAGCGTAGGCGGCGATGTGGGCCATGATGCCGGCTTTGTCATCCGCGGCGCCGCGGCCGTAGAGCCGCCCGTCCTTTTCGACTGCAGTGAACGGCTCCGTTTCCCACAAAGACTCGTCGCCCGCGGGCTGGACATCGTGGTGCGCGTACAACAGGATGGTCGGCTTGCCTTCAGCGGCAGGACGGCGGGCGACGACGGCGGGACCGCCGGGAGTGCCGTCCGGCTTGTCACAGGCCAGGATCCGGACGTCGTCGAGCCCGCAGTCCCGCAGCAGCACCGAGACGGCTTCTGCGCTGCGCCCAAGGGGCGACCTGTCAAAGCTGGGCCAGGCGATACCGGGAATCGCGACGAGTTCCTTGAGGCGGGCAAGGGTCTGGTCAAAGGTCCGGTCTATGGCGGCGCGGAGGTCTTCCGTGCCCGGGCCTGCGACGGAGGCGGCGGGTTGGTCCGCACTAATACGGTCCGGGGTTGCCGGTGAGGGTGAAGTCATGGAAAAAACATTACCCTCGTCACATTGGCCGTCACCGCAGGCATGTCTGTTCGCAGGAAACCGGCGCCGATCCGCAAGGTATTCTGTTGAGGTGTTCGGACGTAAAAAGGAAGCGCCCTCGGCGCAGGAATCATTAGACCAGCTGGCTGCGGATGCTGCGGCGCGGCAGGGCGGCATAGCTGGCAAGGGAGCCCCCACCCCAACGCGCAAGGCGCAGGAAGCGGCCCGCAGGCGCCCGCTGGTGCCGGAGGACCGTAAAGCCTCAAAGGCTGCCGAGCGCCAGGCTGTCCAGGACCAGCGGGTCAAGATGCGCCAGGCGCTGGACACGGGCGACGAGAAGTTCCTTCCGCTGCGGGACAAGGGCCCTCAGAAGCGGTTCGCGCGTGACTACGTGGATGCCCGGTTCAGCCTCGGTGAATACCTGATGTTCGGTGCCCTGGTGTTTGTCCTTGTGTCATTGGTGGTCCCGGCGTCCAGCGACATGATGATCTATGTCCTGGGCGGTTTCTGGGTGATGTTCCTGGCCGTCTTTATCGACGTGTTTATCCTCTCCCGCAAGCTTCGCAGCCAGCTGGCCCGGAAGTTCGGCGAGGTGGAGCGCGGGACAGTCTGGTACGGCTCCATGCGCTCCCTGCAGTTCCGTAAGCTGCGATTGCCCAAGCCGCAGGTCAAGCGGGGACAGTACCCGGCCTGACGCCGGCCCGGCACCAGCTTCCACGACAAAACGAAACCCCGGCGGGATGACCCGCCGGGGTTTCGTGCTTAAGGAAGATTGGGCCAGGCCTGCCAGGGAAGCTCAGGCGCGGCGGTTCCTCGCCAGCTGGCGGTTGATCCGGGCGGCCCAGAACGGTCCTTCATATAGGAAGGCCGTGTAGCCCTGCACCAACGTTGCTCCGGCGTCGAGCCTGTCCTGGACATCCTGGGCAGTCTCCACGCCGCCTACTGCCACCAGGGTCAGCGAATCGCCGGTGACTTTTTTGAGCCGCCGCAGCACTTCGAGGGAGCGTTGCTTCAGCGGTGCACCGGACAGGCCGCCTGCCCCGCATTTTTCCACCTGTTCCGCGGGGGAAGCCAGGCCTGTGCGGGCAATGGTGGTGTTGGTGGCGATGATGCCGTCCAGCTTCAGGTCCAGCGCAAGGCGGGCGACGTCGTCGATATCCTCGTCGCTCAGGTCCGGGGCGATCTTTACCAGCAAGGGAACGTGGCGGCCGGCGGCGCGGTCTGCTTCTTCGCCCACGGCGGTGAGCAGCGGGCGGAGGCTTTCCACATCCTGCAGGAGCCGGAGCCCAGGGGTGTTGGGCGAACTGACATTGACCACCAGATAATCCGCGGCGGGCGCGAGGGCGCGCGCACTGGCCAGGTAGTCCTCCACGGCGTCCGCCAGTTCCACCACCTTGGTTTTGCCGATGTTGACGCCGATGACGGGGCGCACTGAAGGATGCCTGCGCTGAAGTGCGGCACGCGCGGCCGTCAGCCGCGGGGCTACGACGGTAGCGCCGTCGTTATTGAATCCCATCCGGTTGATGACGGCGCGGTCCTCAATCAGGCGGAACAGTCGCGGCTTTTCGTTGCCGGGCTGGGCCTGGCCGGTGATGGTGCCCACCTCAACGTGGCCGAAGCCGAGTTCAGTGAGGGCTTCAATGCCGTGGCCTTCCTTGTCAAAGCCCGCGGCAAGCCCGAAAGGTGACGGAAAGGTGATGCCAAACGCCGTCGTCTGAAGTGACGGTGCGGGCGCTGTCAGTTTCGCCAGGACCTTCCCGGCGCCGGAGCGGTGCGCAAACCTGATGCCCTTGAATCCGATTGTGTGGGCGCGCTCGGCGTCCATCCATGAAAAGGCCAGCTTGAAGAAGGTGGGATATACGCGCATGCCTTCTAGTTTTCCGTCTTGGCGGCGCCACACCAAAACGGGCCCGGCCAAAACCAGACGGAGACGAAAAAACGATTCCGGTCCACAGCGGACAGGGCCGAACCGGCAGGGCGACGAACAGCCGGATTAGCATAAAGCCATGGCATGGCAGCGGGACATCCTGGGTGAGGAGTTCGAGTCCTATGCCTTTTTGGCTGCCGGACAGGACGGTGTGGAAAGGACCGCCACCTTGGTGAGGTTCCGGCCCGGCCAGCGGGAGGCGGGGCCGCCGGAATCCGGCCCACATGAATCAGGTCGGCCGGCGTCCGGCCAGCATGAACCAGGCGGGCAGGAGTCCGGCCAGGAATCCGGTCCCTCCCCGACGGCACGCAGGGCTGTGCTTTTCCTGCACGGCTGGAGTGACTATTTCTTCAACGTTGACCTGGCGCGTTTCTGGTCCTCCGCCGGCTACGACTTTTACGCCCTGGATATGCACAACCACGGCCGGAGCCTGCGCGCCGGGTCGCCGGGCGGCTATGTGTCGGACTTGGCCGATTATGACGCTGAAATTGAGACGGCGTCCCGGCTCATCAGCCAGGAAGGCGCTGCCCTGCCGCTGACCTTGATGGGGCATTCGACGGGCGGGCTGGTTGCGGCTCTGTGGGCAAGCCGGCATCCCGGGACCGTCTCGCAGCTCATCCTGAACAGTCCGTGGCTGGAGATGCATGGGAGCGCCCTGGTGCGGCGGGCGGCATCCGGCATGGTGGGGCCGGTGGCGCGATTCCGGCCGGAGGCGGTGCTGCGGCTGCCGCCCCGCGGCTTCTACTGGCGGACTATCAGCAGCGCGGCGGACGGCGAATGGGCCGTGGATGACCAGTACCGGCCGCCCTTCGCGTTTCCCGTCCGGGCGGGTTGGCTCAGCGCGGTGCTCGCCGGTCATGCGAAGGTGGCACGCGGCCTCAACATCGAGGTTCCCGTCCTGGTGCTGCTGTCCCGCGGAAGCGCCAACGGACTCTTCTGGTCAGAAGAAATGCGGCGGACGGATGCGGTACTCGACGTCAACGTCATCGCGGCGCGGGCCCTAACCCTGGGCCGCACCGTCACGGTTGAAAGGATCGACGGCGCGCTGCACGATGTGTTCCTCTCCCCCGCCGACGTCCGGGCCGACGCCTATGCGAGGCTGGCGCGCTGGCTGCGGGCGTATGGCGGGCCCGCATAGCCGAGCCGGGCGTGCAGGGAGAATGCGGACCTGCCCGGCAGGTCTACCGGCATGCAGGCCTACCCGGCGGAATCCGCGTCTGCCGGCTTGGCTGCATCAACCGCGCCGCCGTACCGCCGGTCCCGCCGGGCGTACTCTTCCACGGCTGCCCACAGGGTCCGCCGGTCGACGTCGGGCCACAGGGTGTCCATAAACACGAACTCGGCGTAGGCGGACTGCCAGAGCAGGAAGTTGGACAGGCGCTGCTCCCCCGAGCTGCGCAGGAAGAGGTCGACGTCGGGGAGGTCCGGTTCGTCAAGGTATTTCTGGATGGTCCGCTCGGTGATGGCGCCGGGCTTGAGCCGGCCGGCTGCTACGTCCGCGGCGATGGCGGAGACGGCATCGGTGATCTCGGCGCGGCCGCCGTAATTAACACACATGGTCAACGTGCAGGTGCTGTTGCCGGCAGTGAACTGCTCGGCCTCTTCGAGTTCGCGAATCACTGAGCCCCAAAGCCGGGGCCGGCGGCCGGACCAGCGGACCCGTACGCCCCATTCGTCCAGCTGGTTCCGCTGCCTCCGCAGCACGTCCTTGTTAAATCCCATGAGGAACCGCACCTCCTCCGGGGACCGCCGCCAGTTTTCCGTGGAAAAGGCGTAGACGCTGACGTATTCGATGCCCAGTTCAATGGCCCCGGCCATCACGTCCAGGAGTGCGGGCTCCCCGGCTTTATGCCCTTCGATCCTGGGCAGCCCCCGTTGGTTGGCCCAGCGGCCATTGCCGTCCATCACGATGGCCACGTGGCGTGGAATGAACTCCGATGGAATGGACGGCGCCGTTGCCCCGGAGGGGTGCGGGTAGGGGGCGACCACGGGGTGCGTCCGGTTTCGGGGGGCGTTGTTCTTTTTTCCCAGGGCCACTGTCAGCTGCGCTCCACATGTTTGAGGGATTTCAGTACTCGTTCAAGATGCCATTGCAGGTACGCGGCCACCAGGCCGGCGGCTTCCTTGCGGTGCACCGGCAGTGAGGCGTCCGCCGTGGCCCACTCCCCGGTCAGCAGCGCGGCCAGCAACACCACTGTTTCTGCCGCCGGTGCGGGCGAGCCCGGCGGCCTGCACCCGGCGCACACCATCCCGCCGAGGGGGGCGGAAAAAGCGTTGTGCGGGCCGGGCAGTCCGCAGCGGGCACAGTCCGTGAAGCTCGGCGCCCAGCCTCCGGTAGCGAGTGCCCGGAGCAGGTAGGAGTCCAGGATCAGCCCGGCGGCGTGTTCGGCCCGGCTCAGCGAGGCAAGCGCACCCACCAGGAGGTTGTACTGCGCGGTGCCGGACTCGCCGTCAACGTCCGTCAGTTTCTCGGCCGTTTCCGTCATGGCGGCGGCAACGGTGTACCGGCCATAGTCAGCGGCTATGGTTCCGCCATACGCCCCCTTGGCCACCGCCTGGGTGACAATGTCCAAAGTCTTCCCGGACACAAGCTGCAGGTCCGCCACCATAAAGGGCTCAAGGCGTGCACCGAACCGGCTGCTGGTCCGTCGCACTCCCTTTGCGACAGCCCTGACTTGGCCGTGGTGTTTGGTCAGAAGCGTAATGATGCGGTCCGCCTCACCCAGTTTGTGGGTACGGAGGACGACGGCGTCGTCCCGGTACGCGCGGGAGGCGAAAGAGTGTTGGGCCACGCCTTATCTTCCCATCGTTTGCGGGCACCGTTCCCCCGGGTGCCACGGAGCAGAAGCACCCGCGCCAGTGCCGCCGGGGACCTCCCGGGCGGCACTGGCTGCCGGCATCAGGCCTGGGCGTCCCGGATGGCGCGGTTTACCGCTGAGATCACGGCTTTGAGGGACGACATGCTGGTGTTGGCGTCGATGCCCACACCCCAGAGCACCCGCTCCCCCACGGCGCATTCCACGTAGGCGGCAGCCATCGCGTTGCCGCCCTCAGAGAGAGCGTGCTCGCTGTAGTCCAGTACCCGGACGTCCACGCCATCCTCCCGCAGGATGCTCAGCAGCGCCGCAATGGGACCGTTGCCGCTGCCTGTCCGCTGGACCTGCACCCCGTCCACGGTGAGGGAGGCGTGCAGCGTCATGCCGCCGTCGTCATCGGTTTCCGTTTTGACCCCGCCCAGGGAGTAACGTCCCCACTGCCCGTCGGTCTTCCCGGACGGCAAGTACTCGTCCTGGAAGACCTGCCACAGCTGGGCCCCGCTGACTTCGCCGCCCACGGTGTCCGTGCGCTTCTGGATCACACCGGAAAATTCAATCTGGGCGCGGCGCGGCAGGTCGAGGCTGTGCTCGTTCTTCAGCAGGTAGGCAACGCCGCCCTTGCCGGACTGGGAGTTGACCCTGATGACTGCTTCGTAGCTTCGGCCGAGGTCCTTGGGGTCCACGGGCAGGTACGGGACCTGCCACGTGACGTCGGAAACGTCCTTGCCGGCGGCGGCTGCATCCCGCTCGAGGGCCTCGAAGCCCTTCTTGATCGCGTCCTGGTGGGATCCCGAGAATGCAGTGAAGACGAGGTCGCCGCCGTAGGGGGAACGCTCCGGAACAGGCAGCTGGTTGCAGTACTCCACCGTCCGGCGGACGTCATCGATGTTGGAGAAGTCGATCATCGGATCGATGCCCTGGACGAAAAGATTCAGGCCCAGCGTGACCAGGTCCACGTTGCCGGTCCGCTCGCCGTTGCCGAACAGGCAGCCTTCGATCCTGTCGGCGCCGGCCATGTAGCCCAGTTCCGCCGCGGCAACGCCGGTTCCGCGGTCGTTGTGCGGGTGCAGGGAGAGGATGATGCCGTCCCGCGGGTGCAGGTGCCGGCTCATCCACTCGATGGAATCCGCGTAGACGTTGGGCGTGGCCATTTCCACGGTGGCGGGCAGGTTGATGATGACCTGGCGGTCCGCGGAGGCCTCAAATACATCGGCGACGGCGTTGCACACCCGCACGGCGTATTCCAGCTCGGTGCCGGTGAAGGACTCCGGCGAGTATTCGTAGGTCACGTGGGTGTCCACGAGGGTTTCTTCGTACTTCTTGCACAGCCGTGCACCCTGGAGGGCGATATCCAGGATTCCATCCTCGTCCTGGTTGAACACCACGCGGCGCTGCAGCACGGAGGTGGAGTTGTAGAGGTGGACGATGGCCTGTTTGGCCCCCACCAGGGACTCGTAGGTCCGTTCGATCAGGTGCTCGCGGGCCTGGGTCAGGACCTGGATGGTGACATCGTCCGGGATGTGATTGCCCTCGATCAACTGGCGGACAAAGTCGAAGTCCGTCTGGGAAGCGGAGGGGAAGCCAACCTCGATCTCCTTGTAGCCCATGCGGACCAGCAGGTCGAACATCTTCATCTTGCGCGCCGGGCTCATCGGATCGATCAGGGCCTGGTTGCCGTCGCGCAGGTCCACTGCACACCAGCGCGGGGCCTTGGTGATGATCTTGTCCGGCCAGGTGCGGTCCGGCAGCTCAACTTTGATCTGGTCCTGGAACGGCGTGTAGCGGTGGGCGGGCATTCCGGAGGGCTTCTGTGCGTTTCGCATTACTATCGGGGCCTTTTCTGTGGTTCTTCTTTGAAAGGGTGGCCGGGCAACACAAACTCCGCAGCGAGGGTGGGCCTTGCGCTAGATCGCGTCTGAGGCCTCGCCGCGGCAGCTAAGAAGAAGAAGCTCTGCACGCACAATTTGAGGGTAGCACGGGTGCGTAAGATGAAAGGGCACTACCGTCCGTTACGTCCACTATGCAGACGCCGCCCGGTATTCCGCTGGCCGCGGCTCTTCATCAAAAGGAGCTTCCGTGCCCATTTCGGGGATCGACCTGTCCACCTTTGATAACACCGTCCGGCCGCAGGATGACCTCTACCAGCACGTGAACGGGGCGTGGCTGAAGGTTACCGAGATTCCCGATGACCGGCCCCTCGAAGGCACTTTCACGGCACTCCGCGACGGCTCCGAAATCGCCGTCCGCGACATTATCGAGGAGGCGGCAGCGAAAGGGGAGGCCGCCAGCGGTATCGAGCGGAAAGTGGGCGGGCTCTACAGCAGCTTCATGGACGAAGCAGCGGCCGAAGCCAAGGGTATGGAACCGATCCGCCAGCGACTGGCGGACGTTTTTTCCACCACTTCCGTGGCTGACCTGGTTTCCCTGGCGGGCCGGCTGTTCCGGGCCGATGTTGGGGGGCTTTTCTACATCTACCCGGCACCGGACGCGGGGAACCCGGACCGGGTACTTCTTTATACGGGACAGGGCGGGCTCGGGCTCCCGGACGAGTCCTACTACCGGGAAGAAAAGTTCGCACCGATGGTCTCCGCGTACGAGGCGCATGTGAGGACCATGCTCGATCTGGCCGGTGTTGCCGAAGCGGGTGCCGCCGCCGGGCGGGTGGTGGCGCTGGAAACCAAACTGGCGGGCCACCACTGGGACAACGTCACGCTCCGGGATCCGCAAAAGACGTACAACCTGAAGACGGCGGACGAGGCATCTGCCATCTTCCCGCTGCTCTCCACGTGGTTCGAAGCCGCCGGCATCGACGAGGCCAAGCGTCAGGAGATCGTGGTGAGCACCCCGCCGTTCTTCGAGGGGGCGGCAGCGCTCCTTGAGTCCGAACCCTTGGCCCATTGGCAGGAATGGCTCGCCATGCGGGTGGTCAGCGCGGCCTCGCCCTACCTGTCCTCGGCTTTCGTGGACGCCAACTTCGCGTTCTACGGCACCACCATCAGCGGCACGCCGCGGAACAAGGACCGCTGGAAGCGCGGTGTGGGTGTGGTGGAGGGTGCGCTCGGCGAGGCCGTGGGGCAGATCTACGTGTCCCGGCATTTCCCGGAAACCCACAAGGCCCGGATGCAGACGCTCGTTGCCAACCTGATTGAGGCCTACCGGCAGAGCATCACCGCCGTGGGCTGGATGGGCGAGGCCACGAAGGCGGAGGCGCTGCGGAAACTGGAGGGGTTCCGGGCGAAGATCGGCTACCCGGAACAGTGGATTGACTACTCCGCTGTGGAGATCGACCCGGCTGACCTGCTGGGCAACGTGGAGCGCGCCCACAATGCCGACGTCGACCGGCACCTTGACGAGGTGGGCAAACCCGTGGACCGCAACAAGTGGCTGATGACCCCGCAGACCGTCAACGCCTACTACCACCCGATGATGAACGAGATTGTGTTCCCGGCGGCCATCCTGCAGCCGCCCTTCTTCACGGCCGACGCCGACGATGCCGTGAACTATGGCGGGATCGGGGCCGTCATCGGCCACGAGATCGGCCACGGTTTTGATGATCAGGGCTCCCAGTTCGACGGCGGCGGGGCCTTGCGGAACTGGTGGACTGACGAGGACCGCCAGGCCTTTGAGCAGCTCACGGCGAAGCTGGTGGCGCAGTACGATGCGCTTTCCCCCTATGCCGCGCCCGGGCACAACGTCAACGGCCGGCTGACCCTCGGCGAAAACATCGGTGACCTCGCCGGCCTCACCATCGCCTACAAGGCCTACCTGATCAGCCTTGACGGCAAGGAACCCGAAGTCCTGGACGGCCTCACCGGACACCAGCGCTTTTTTGCCTCCTGGGCCGCGGGCTGGCGCCAGGTGATCCGGGGCGAGGAAGCGATCCGCCGGCTGGCAACGGACCCGCACTCCCCCAATGAGTTCCGGACCAACGCCATCGCCAAGAACCTCGAAGCCTTCCATGAAGCCTTCGAGGTCACGGAGCAGGACGGCATGTGGATGGCTCCCGGAGAGCGCGTCAGCATCTGGTAGCAGCCAAAAAAATAATCGGGGCCCGCGATTGCGGGCCCCGACTATTTAGTGCTGGCTTTTCCAGGCCCCCGGCCCAGTCCGGGCTAGTTATCGACGATAAGCACTGGGTTGGCCTGCTGGCAGAGGCTGTCCCCGGCTGTCTGGTTGACGATATCGTCGGGCAGAGCAACGTCCGCGCCGTAGGTGGTGCCCGACGTGAAGTCGGTGCCGAGGTACACCTGGACGCCGGATACGGCGGGTGCGGGCAGGATTTGGGCTGCGGGGATCCCCAGCTGCGCAGCGACGTCGGCAGCGACATCCGCGAAGCCGTTCCCGTAGTAGACCACGGACTGCGTCACGGGGGCGGCCTCAAACCGTCCGGTCTGGGTGAACCCGCCGCCGATCAGGGCCTGGACGATCTCCTGGGAGCGGCCGGCAACGCCCGTGCCGTTGGCTACCGTGACAGGCTGGAGCGCTTTGTCATAGGGCGGGACCGGGGTTGCCGTCCCGGTCGGAGCCGGCGTGGGCGATTCGGTGGGCGCAGGGGTGGTGGGCGCCGTCGGGTCGGTCAGGTCGATGTCCTGCTTCAGGGCGGAGAACAGCTGGGCACCGGCCGGTTCGGCAATCTGCAGCCTGTTGGGATCCACAAGCGCCGGCGTGGTGGGAACCGCCACGAAGGCAACCTTGCTGACGTCAATGTCTTTAAACCGGTTGCCGATGGTCAGCAGCGTGGGGACTGAAGCCAGCCCCTCGTCCACGGTCAGGTTCTGGGTCACGACGTCGGCGATCTTCAGCATCCTGCCGGGATCGGACAGCGTGCCTTCGTCCTTGATCTTGCGGGTGAGTGAGGAGAGGAATCCCTGCTGGGCCTTGATGCGGCCCAGGTCACCGCCGTCGGCAAAGGCATGGCGGGTGCGGAGGAAGGCCAGGGCCATCTCACCCTGCACCGCGGACGTTCCCTTCGGCAACCGAAGCCTGGAGTCGGGGTCGTACACGGCGTCGCTGATGCAGACGTCCACGCCGCCGACGGCGTTGGAAAGTTCCTTCACCGCGTTGAAGTCCGCCATCATGAAGTGGTCCACCTTCAAGCCGGTCAACTTGTTGACGGTGTCCACGGCGCAGCCGATACCCGCCTCGCCCATGGCCTCATTGATCATCACACCGCTGCGGGCCGGATATGTCTGCTTGGTCTTCTCGTCCTTGCACTCCGGGATGTCCACCAGCAGGTCGCGCGGAAAGCTGATGACGCTGACGCGCTTGTTGTCCTCGGAGATGTCCATCAGCATCATGACGTCGGACTTGCCGTAGCCGTTCGAATCATCCGAGGTGCCATAGTCGCCGTTCAGGCCGTCGCGGGTATCCGAGCCCAGGATCAGGATCTGCATCCGCCCTGTCGAGTCACTCACCGCAGCGTCCGTACTTCCGCCGCCCGCGTTCAAGGGAGCCTTGGAGATGTTGCTTTGCAGCCGGATGAACCAGAATCCGGCGAACGCCAGGGCGCCGATCATCGCCAGCGACAGGATGCCGGTGACGATCTTCAGCCACAACGGCATCCCCCGCTCTGGTCCCAGGTGGCGCGCGGCTCCAACGGTGCCATTTTCCGCGTGCCTGGACCTCGGTCCTCCGGCTGACACGTCAGCTCCGTTTTCGCGCTTTTCGCGGCCTCGCCCCACGTAAGGAACCTTCCTCTAGATTCTGAATCCGGTCCATTTTAGTGGTCCAGTCTGGGAAATTGCCGGGCGGCCCAGGCCACCGCCGGTCGCAGGGCTCAGAAGCCCAGCTTGACCAGTTGTTTCGGGTCCCGCTGCCAGTCCTTGGCTACCTTGACATGCAGGTCGAGGTAGATGCGCGTTCCCAGGAGCGCCTCGATTCCCTTGCGTGCGTTGGTGCCCACTTCGCGCAGCCGGCTGCCGCCCTTGCCAATGATGATGGCCTTTTGCGACGGACGCTCCACGTAGAGGTTCACCCGGACGTCCAGGAGCGGGTTGTCGTCCGGGCGGTCCTCCCGGGGGACGATCTCTTCCACAACGACAGCCAGGGAATGCGGCAGTTCGTCCCGGACGCCTTCCAGCGCCGCTTCCCGGATGAGCTCGGCCACCATCACGGCCTCCGGTTCGTCGGTCAGCTCCCCGTCCGGGTAGAGCGGGGGCGACGGCGGCATGTGGCTGATCAGTACGTCGGCTACCGTTTCCACCTGGAAGCCGTCGCTGGCGGACACCGGAACAATATCCTTCCAGCCTTCCTCCCCCAGCACATCCCGTCCGAGGGCGGCGACAGCGAGGAGCTGTTCCGTCAGGGCCTGCCTGTCGACCAGGTCTGCTTTGGTGACGATAGCGATAATGGGCTTGCGGCCAACGGCGGCAAGCTGGGCAGCGATGTATTTGTCGCCCGGGCCGATCTTCTCGTTGGCGGGCAGGCAGAAGCCGATGGCGTCCACTTCCGCCAAGGTGTCGGCCACAAGGTCGTTCAGGCGCTTGCCCAGCAGGGTGCGGGGACGGTGCAGGCCCGGCGTGTCCACCAGGATCAGCTGCGCGTCCTCCCGGTGGACGATTCCACGGATGGTGTGCCGGGTCGTTTGCGGCTTGGCGGAAGTGATGGCCACTTTCTTGCCCACCAGCGCATTGGTCAATGTGGACTTGCCGGCGTTGGGACGGCCCACCAGGACTGAAAACCCTGCGCGGAAGCCACCGAAATCTTCTTCGCCGGCGGCCTTATTTTTCTTGCTCACGTGGAACTCCCTGCTGGGTTGCTTCCGCCTCTTGGAAGAGGTCTTCAAGGTCAGTGTCTACTTTTGGAACGGGCGCCGCAATGATGTGGCTGACGCGGTTGCGGCGTCCTTCGAGCCTGTCGGCCCGCAGCGACACCCCGTCCACTTCCACATGGCTGCCGACGATCGGTACGCGGCCCAGGACTTTGGCGAGCAGGCCGCCCACGGTGTCCACTTCGTCGTCGTCGAGCTGGATGTCAAAAAGCTCGCCAAGGTCGTCAATGCTCATGCGGGCGCTGACGCGGTAGGAGCCGTCCCCGAGCTCCACAGCCTCGGCACTTTCGGTGTCGTACTCGTCCACGATTTCGCCCACGATTTCCTCGATCAGGTCCTCGAGGGTGACAAGCCCGGCAGTGCCGCCGTATTCATCGATCACGATGGCCACGTGGGTGGACTCTTTTTGCAGTTCCCGCAGCAGGTCGCTGACCGGCTTCGATTCGGGGACGTACCGGACTTCGCGGACCAGGGAATCCACGAGGGGCGGTTCCTCGCCGGGGGCCAGCTCGTGGAGGACTGCCGCTACGTCCTTGAGGTACACGATGCCCAGGATGTGGTCCGTATCTTCGCCGATCACGGGCATCCTGGAGTATCCCGAGCGGAGGAAGAGCGACATGGCCCGGCGGAGGCTGGAGCCCGCTTCGACGCTGAGGATGTCCGTCCGCGGCACCATGACGGCCCGGACCAGGGTGTCGCCGAAGTCGAAGACGGACTGAATCATCTCAGCTTCGGTGTCCTCGATCATGTCGGATTCGCTGGCCCGGTCCACCAGTTCGCGGAACTCCTGCTCGCTGAAGAACGCCTCGTCGCCGCTGGGCGCTCCGGGGGCGGCCGCACTTCCCACCGCCACGAGCCAGCCCGGGACGGGCCCCAGCACCCAGGTGAGGAAACGGATCATGGGCGCGGTGAAGCGCACCACGGCAGCCGAGTGGAGCCTGCCGAGCTGGCGCGGCGAGACACCGACAATAACGAACCCCAACAGGGCCATGATGCCGGTGGCGGCCAGCCCTGCGAACCAGATGTTGTCCAGCAGGCTGTAAAGCAGGACGGCGACCGCAACCGCCGAGGCCATCTCGAACCAGATGCGCCAGAACCGCAGGGCCCGGATGTGGGCAACGGGCTGGGCCAGGATCCGCCGCATGGCCGTGCCGCGGCTCTTCAGGAGTGCTTCCTCCGCGTCGTGGCGCGGGAGGAAATTGAAGGCGGCCTCCGCTGCCGTCAGTACTGCCGCGATGCCGAGGAAAGCCAGGGCCATCGCGACGAGGAGCAAAGGGGTCACTGGGTAGTCTCGGCGGGCGCTTCTTTGCCGGTGAAGCCGGAAAGGAGTTCACGCTGGAGCCCGAACATCTCGGCCTTCTCCTCAGGCTCGGCATGGTCGTAACCCAGCAGGTGCAAAATGCCGTGAGTGGTCAGCAGCAGCATTTCGTCCTGCAGCGGGTGGCCTGCGTTCTTCGCCTGGACCTGGGCCACCTGCGGGCATACGGCGATGTCCCCGAGCATGCCCTGGGGTGTCGGCCGGTCAGGAGTTCCCGGGGTCAGCTCGTCCATGGGCACTGACAGAACGTCAGTGGCGCCGGGCTCGTCCATCAGCTCAATGTGGAGCTTTTCCATGGCCGGCTCGTCCACGAGGAGGATGGACAGTTCGGCCTGCGGATGAATGTACAGCTGCTCAAAGATGTACCTGGACAAGGCAACAAGTTCCGATTCGTCCACCTGGACGCCGGACTCGTTGTTCACCTCGATGCTCACGCGTGTTCCCCCCGTTTTTCCCGGCCTGCCGAGTGCTTGACCCTGTTCCGCTGGACGTCGTCCCAGATGCTGTAGGCGTTAACGATGTCGCCCACCAGCCGGTGCCGGACCACATCCGCTGCGTCCAGGACGGAAAAGTTCACGCCCTCTATGCCCTGCAGGATTTCCTCGACGATCCGCAGCCCGGAGCGTGTGCCGAAGGGCAGGTCCACCTGGGTGACATCGCCCGTCACCACCATCCTGGACCCGAATCCAAGCCTGGTGAGGAACATCTTCATCTGCTCGGGCGTGGTGTTCTGTGCCTCGTCGAGGATGATGAAGGCGTCGTTAAGGGTGCGGCCGCGCATGTAGGCGAGCGGCGCCACTTCGATGGTTCCTGCCGCCATGAGCCGCGGAATGGATTCCGGGTCCATCATGTCGTGCAGGGCGTCGTACAGCGGGCGCAGGTAGGGATCGATTTTGTCGCTCAGGGTGCCGGGCAGGAAGCCGAGCCGCTCCCCTGCTTCGACTGCCGGGCGGGTCAGGATGATGCGGCTGACCTCTTTTTGCTGCAGGGCCTGGACGGCCTTGGCCATGGCAAGGTAGGTCTTTCCCGTACCGGCGGGGCCGATCCCGAAGATCACGGTGTTGGCATCGATGGCGTCAACGTAGTTCTTCTGGTTCAGCGTTTTCGGGCGGATCGTTTTGCCCCGGCTGGACAGGATGTCGTGCGTCAGCACGTCCACCGGGTTCTGCATCGACTGGGTGCGGAGCAGGGCCACGAGCTGCTGCAGTACCGCCGGGCTGATGACCGTGCCGCGTGCCACGAGTCCCCGGACCTCGTGGAGGAGCCGCATGATCCGCGGCACGTCCGTGGCCGGCCCGCTGATGGAAAGCTCGTTTCCGCGGACGTGAAAGTTAACGTCAGGGAACTGTTCCTCAATGAACCGCAGCGCTTCATCATGGCTGCCGAGGGATTGAACCATCTGGTCGGAGTTGTCGAAGAGGACTACTTCGGTGCGGACGCCAGGGAGTGTATGGGGAAACTCCCCCGCTCCGCCCTCGCCGGTGACAAGCCTGCGCTTTCCATTAGCTGATTCAGTCATGGTGTTGGCCCGCGGGCCCGTGATCCCCTCGATCTCGAAAGAGTAGCTGTTGGCTGATCTGCGGCGGCTGTCCCGTAGCGTCTCAGCGGTACCTTCCATCTTACGCCAGCGGACGGCACCGGCCCGATACCAGGGGCTGACACCGGGTCCCGGTATGCGCAGCTGAAAGCGAACAACGAATCCGTCAGTTCAGGCCCATGCGCCGTCATTAGATATCAACTTCATATCGGCCTCATATCGTTCCCGTTGCAGTTGCGCCGTTCGGCGCATCCGGCCGCTTTTGCCCGCCCGGGCTGTGCGATGCTGGAAATCCAGGGTGCCAATGAAGCACCGGGGCTGACCGGGGATCGGCCTATCCAACCAGGGAAGGACAGGCAATCACTTTGCCGGAAAACGCAGAGCCCCGCCGGGCCGGAAGAGTCTTGAACGGCGCCCGTTCAATGGTTCTTGCCGGGCTCCTGGTCGCGGTCCCTGTCTTTACCGGGTGCATTGCCGAACCGGACCCGGTTCCCACCGGTGCCCTTGCTTCCAGTCCCGCCGCCACGGGCAGCGTGTCCGGTGCACCATCCACCAGCGCCCCCCTGGAGACTACCCAGTCCTCCAACAAGGCGCCGGTCTACTGGATTGGCCGCAGCAACAGCAACGTCTTCCTCTACCGGGAGTTCAGGGATGTTCCGGAGCAGGAAAATCCCGTGACGCGGGCCCTGCGCGCGATGATGTCCGAGAAGCCCCTGGACCCGGACTTTTTCACGCCGTGGCAGAACCCCAGGCGGCTTGCAACGTCGATTTCCGGCAAGGACGTCATCACTGTTGATGTGTCGGAGGACGCCTTCAACAGCAACCTGGACGGCGACATGGCAGCCCGGGCCATCCAGCAGCTGGTCTACACGGCCACGGCGGCTGCGGCCAGCTCCGGGCTGATCGACTCCGGACAGCAGATCCGCGTACGCATACTGGTGGACGGGCACACCGACTACATGGCGTTCAACCACGTTCAGCTGGGGTCCCTCATGGCGCGCACGGCGGGGCTCGTGGCTCCGGTGTGGATCATCGATCCACAGGAAGACGTTGAGGTGGCTGACGGCAGCGTCAAGATCACCGGCCGGAGCACGGCTGCCGGCGGCAAGCTCCGCTGGCAGATCCTGCGCTCCGGGGAGAATGGAAACAAGACGCCGTTCCTGACGGGCGAAACCACCGCTGCGGCGGACCCTGCACAGGCGGGAGTCTTTACGCTTGCGCTGACCCTGCCTGCCGGGGATTACGAACTCCGCGTGGGGCAAACCTCGAACCCCGATGGCCAGCAAAACGGCAGCGAGGACACCCGGGGCTTCAAAGTACGCTAGCCGCGGCTGTTCAGGCTGCGGGCTGCGCCCAGCGCCCGAGGATGTCGCTGGCGAGGACGACGGCGGCCGGGCCGGCGGTCGATGAGCGCAGGACATGGTGTCCCAGGAGGGCGGTCACAGCGCCCTGGCCGCAGAGTCTTGTCACCTCGCGCTGGCTGATGCCTCCCTCGGGGCCGACGATCAGGAGTACTTCCCTCGGCCCTTCCGCAGCATCACTTGAGAACCACGATTCCAGGACCACCCGCAGGGGACGCACGGCGTCCTCGTGCAGGATAACGGCAAGGCCGGCCGCCTGCACAACAGCAGCGAGGCCAGCGGTGTCGACGGCGGCCCGCACCTCCGGGATCCAGGCGCGCCTTGCCTGTTTGGCGGCCGCGGTAACAACCGACTGCCACTTTGCGTGGGCCTTGGCCGCCCGGTCGCCCTTCCAGCGCACAATGGACCGTTCGGACTGCCAGGGGATGACGGCGTCGATCCCCAGTTCGGTGGCGGTTTCGATGGCCAGTTCATCCCGGTCGCCCTTGGCCAGGGCCTGGACCAGCACCAGCCTGACGCCGGGCCGGTCCTCGACCGCGAGGGATGTGCATTCGACCTCGAGTCCGGCGGCGGAGGCGGCCAGCACTTTGCCGCTCATCCGGGTGCCGGCGCCGTCGACGATGTCCACGGGCTCTCCCGGAGCCAGCCGCTTAACGGTCACCGCGTGCCGGGCCTCCGGTCCCTCGAGGACGAAACGGCCTTTGGGCGCCATCTGGTCCAGGGACCCGGGGGCCGTGAAAAAGACGGGGTTGCTCACCGCTACAGGTTACCGAACCGGTCCCGGAGCTTGGCGAACATACCGCCGCTGGCGGCGAGCTTGCCCTCCGTGATCTGTTCGCCACGAAGCTTGGCGAGCTGGCGGAGGAGGTCCTCCTGCGCCGCGTCCAGCTTCGCCGGAGTCTCCACCTGCAGGTGGACCTTCAGGTCGCCACGGCCGTAACCGCGCAGGTGGGTCACACCCAGCCCGCGCAAGGTGATGATCTCGCCTGACTGGGTTCCTGCCTTCACGTCGATCTCCTGGGAACCGTCGAAGGTTTCCAGCGTGACGTCGGTTCCCAGGGCAGCTGCCGTCATGGGGATGTTCAGGGTGGCGTGCAGGTCGTCGCCTTCCCGCACATAGGTGGCGTCGTTGTTGACGCGGATTTCAACGTACAGGTCGCCTGCGGGGCCGCCGGCAGGACCGGCTTCGCCCTGGCCGGTGAGCTGGATGCGTGTACCGGTCGCGACGCCGGCGGGAACCTTGATGGTCAGCGAACGCCGGCTGCGGATGCGGCCCTGCCCGTTGCACTCGTTGCAGGGGTCCTTGATGACGGTTCCGAAGCCTTCGCAGGTGCCGCACGGGGCGGCCGTCATGACCTGGCCCAGGATGGACCGGACCGCGCGCTGGACCTGCCCGCTGCCGCCGCAGATATCGCAGCGCTCCGGGTGTGTGCCAGGCCGGCAGCATGAGCCGTCGCAGGTGGGGCAAACCACCGCGGTATCCACTTCAAGCTTCTTGTTGACGCCGAACACGGCGTCGCGGAGCTCGATCCGGACGCTGATGAGTGCGTCCTGGCCGCGCCGGACACGCGATGCGGGGCCGGAGGAACCACCGGCCCCGAAGAACGTGTCGAAAATGTCCTGGAACGCGAAGCCCTGGCCGGCGTAAGCCCCGCCGCCGAAGCCGTTGTCCGTGCCGTTCTCGTTGCCGGTGGTGTCATACACCCGGCGCTTCTGGGGATCAGAGAGCACTTCGTAGGCGTGGGTCACGGCCTTGAACCGGTCCGCAACGTCCTCCCCGGGATTAACGTCCGGGTGGAGGGTGCGGGCCAGCTTGCGGTAGGCCTTCTTAATCTCTTCTCCGGTAGCGTCCGGTGAGACTCCAAGGACTTCGTAGTGGCTGCTCAAAGTTCGTATCTCTTCCTTGTTGTTCTGCCTGCAGTTGTGCTGCGGGCACTACTGTTCGTGCCTGGGCGCTGAACGGTGCGGGTCAGGGTCCCAAAATCCGTGACAGATATCGGGCCACGGCCCTGACCGCTGCCATGGTGGTGGGATAGTCCATCCGGGTGGGGCCCAGCACGCCGATTTTCGCGACACTGTCGGGCCCATACCCCGTGGCGACTACCGAGGCCTCCGCCAGACCGTCGTAGGGGTTCTCGCGGCCGATGCTGACGGCCACCCCCCGGTGGTCCTGCGCCATCTCGCTCAGGAGCCGCAGCATTACCACCTGTTCCTCCAGGGCCTCCAGGACAGGGCCGATGCTGAGCGGAAAATCTACGTTGGAACGGGCAAGGTTTGCCGTCCCGGCCATGACCATCCGGTCCTCCCGGCTGCTGTGGGCCAGGGCTTCCAATCCATGGGCCAGCGCCTGGGCCGCCTGCCGCTGCGCGGGAGCAACGCCGGACACCACCGCGGGCAGCGACTGCGCCAGCTGGCTCAGTGCCGTCCCGGCGAGGGAGCCCAGGAAACGGGCTCGCAGCGTGGCGATGGCGTCGTCGCCCAGGTCCTGCCCGACGTCGATGACCCGCTGCTCCACCTTGCCGCTGTTGGCGATGAGCACCACCAGCACCTTCCGTGGTGCAAGGAGGACAAATTCGATGTGCCGGACCACTGCCCGGTTGAGGTGCGGATATTGGACGACTGCCACCTGGTTCGTCAGCTGGGACAGCAGCCGGACCGTGCGGTCCAGGACGTCGTCGAGATCGTCAGCGCCTTCCAGCAGGGACTGGATGGCCCGCCGTTCGGCCTGGGACAGCGGCTTCACCGCGGAAATCTGGTCCACGAAGAGCCTGTAGCCCTTGTCCGTGGGAATGCGGCCCGCGCTGGTGTGGGGAGCAGTGATCAGCCCTTCGTCCTCCAGGGCGGCCATGTCGTTGCGAATGGTGGCGCTGGAGACACCAAGATGGTGCCGTTCCACCAGGGCTTTGGACCCGACAGGCTCGCGGGAGTGGACGTAGTCCTCCACGATGGCCCGCAGTACTTCCAGCTTGCGCGGCTCGCTCACTCTCCACCTCCATCCAGGGTTCAGGGCAGCCGTTCCGCCCGCACCGTAGCTCGCAGGGGTTAGCACTCGACATGCCTAAGTGCTAACAGTCTATTATGACTCGCCCCGTTGTTAGCATTGGTACCGCTCCGGGCGAAATTCCGGGCCAGCATCCAGCACGAAGCGGAGTTAATCCATGCAATACCAGAACTGGGGAGCCCAGGACCTGAGCGCGCCCGCACGGACGCAACTGCCTGAAGTGCCGGTAGAGCGAGGAATGGTGCTGGAGGAGGTCCAGTCCGGCTGGGTTGGCGCAGTGACCCGGGTGGAAAAATCGGGCGGCATGCATGTGGTGGCGTTGGAGGACCGCAGGGGCAACTCCCGGTCCTTCCGGCTGGGCTTCGGTTTCCTCCTGGAAGGCCAGGCGATCCGGCTGATGCCGCCCGTTCCGAAGCAGGCCCAGGGCAGTGGTCCGGCCGCCGGCAGGACAGCCTCGGGTTCGGTCCGGGTGGCGGGGCAACGGGCACAGGTGGCCAAGGCGAGCCGCATCTGGGTGGAGGGAAAGCACGACGCCGAACTGGTGGAGAAGGTATGGGGTGACGACCTCCGGGTGGAGGGCATCGTCGTCGAACCCCTGCACGGCATTGATGACCTGGCGGCGGCCGTGGCCGATTTCAGGCCCGGTCCCGGGCGGCGCCTCGGGGTCCTCGTGGACCATCTGGTGCCCGACTCCAAGGAGTCGCGCATTGCCGACGCCGTGATGGCCTCCCCCGGTGCGGCGGGAAATGTCCTGATAGTGGGCCACCCCTACGTTGACGTCTGGCAGGCGATCCGGCCGGCCGTCCTGGGCATCGCGAGGTGGCCCGAGGTGCCCCGCGGGCAGGACTGGAAGACCGGCATCCTCAAGGCGTTCGGCTGGCCGCACGCCACCAAGGAAGACATCGGGCTGGGCTGGCAGAAACTGCTGGGCGCCGTGCGCACCTACGCGGACCTGGAGGCGTCGCTCCTGGGCAGGGTGGAGGAAGTGATCGACTTCCTCACCGTTCCCTGAGCTGACAAGGGTCCCAACCCGCGCCCGTCTGGCGGTTTCATCGGGCCTCGTTGCCGGGGACAGCGGAAAGGGCGGGCGCGGACGCCTGCACCAAGTATTCTTGGTACTGCGGTATCTGCCGATGGCAGGGCCGCAGCAGATACCGGCATTCTTAGTCAGCACCATTGCACTTTCGAAGGAACAGACTGTGGCAGAAAACGCACGTGATCACAGGGACAGCCAGGGCGGCCAGGGCCGTTCGGAGTACCATGGCGTCCCGGCGAATGCGCTGCCGCTGACGGCCAGCGAGGACAGGCAGTGGGCCACGCTCTCGCACTTCGGCGGGATCCTGGGCTGTGTTCCTGCGCTCCTGATCTTCCTGATCTTCCGCGACCGCGGCCCCTTCACCGCCCAGGAGTCCAAGGAAGCGCTGAACTTCAGCCTGCCGCCCACCATCGCTGCCGTCGTGGCCAACATCCTGGTGTTTGTGCCTGTGGTGGGCAACATCTTTGCCGTGCTCGCCACGCTGATCTGGATTGCCCTGACCTGCTTCTCCGTGGCGGCCGGCATCCATGTGAACCGCGGGCAGCCGCACCGGTACCAGTACAACCTCCGCTGGATCAAGTAGTCCCCACCGGCACCCTAGCCTCGCTTCGCTTCGGCCAGGGAACTCTGCCGGCGTGGGCCCACCCCGCGGCGGGGCTAGCCGACGCCGGGCTGCCGAGCCTCGCCGCGCACACCGCTCCGAGCAACCGGCCGCACGTCACGCTTGCCGCCGGCAACGAACTGTTCCTTGATACCGGGACGCCGGATCTGAAGCGACCCCGTCAGGGCCTGCTTCAAGGCCGGGGTTGGACGATCAGTCCGGAAGGACCCTGCGGACCACCGCATCGGCCAGCAACCTGCCTTTGAGGGTGAGGACAAGCCGCCCCCGGAATGCTGCCGCCGGCTCCACCAGGCCGTCTGCGATCAGGCCGGCCACCTCATGCCTGCCGTCTGCACCGAGCGTGGACACTGCCAGCCCGGAGTGCAGCCGTGCCTCAAGCATCACCCGCTCCACGTTCCGGGTTTCCGGGTCCAGCGTTTCCCGGCCTGCAGCAGGCGAGAGACCCTGGGCCAGGCGGCCGGCGTAGGCCGTGGGGTGCTTGACGTTCCACCAGCGGACGCCGCCTACGTGGGAGTGCGCACCGGGCCCGATCCCCCACCAGTCATCGCCGCGCCAGTAGGCGAGGTTATGGCGGCAGGCCTGCTCCGGCGTGCGGGCCCAGTTGCTGACCTCGTACCAGCCCAGGCCGGCTTCCGTGATCAACTGGTCGGCAAGCTCATACTTGTCGGCGTGGTCATCGTCATCAATGCCAGGGACTTCACCACGGCGGATCTGGGCCGCGAGTTTGGTGCCGTCCTCCACAATCAGGGCGTAGGCACTGATGTGGTCGGGCTCGTAGGACAGGGCGGTTTCCAGGGAGTGGCGCCAGTCCGCGAGAGACTCGCCCGGCGTTCCGTAAATCAGGTCCAGGCTCACGGCCAGCCCGGCTTCCCGTGCCCAGCGGACTACTTGGGGAACGCGACTTGGGGTGTGCGTACGGTCCAGGACTTTGAGGACATGCGGGACGGCGGACTGCATGCCGAAGGAGACGCGGGTAAATCCTGCGTCCTTCAGAACCGCGAGGGATTCCGGGGTGACCGAGTCCGGATTCGCTTCCGTGGTGACCTCGGCGCCGTCGTCAATGCCCCACTGCTCGATGGCCGTCCGCAGGATCACGGCAAGGTCTTCCGCGGGAAGCAGCGTGGGCGTGCCCCCGCCGAAGAACACCGTGCTCAACTTGCGGGGAGGAAGGCCCGACGCCGAGAGGACCTTCGCTGCCATCGTCACCTCGGATGCAGCGGTGCCAGCGTAGGCGTCCTGGGACGCCCCGCCGCCCAGTTCTGTAGCCGTATAGGTGTTGAAATCGCAGTAGCCGCAGCGCACGGCGCAGAACGGAATGTGAACATACAGGCCGAACGCCCGGTCCGCCGAACCGTCCACTGCCTGGGCGGGCAGCAGACCGTCCGACGGCGCCGGGTCGCCGAGGGGAAGAGTGCTAGGCATTGCTGGGGCCTCCGGTGTTGCCGGACGCTGTGATCACTACTTCTTGGCCTTGTCCTTGGATTCGTCGGTAGTGAGGGCGGCGATGAAGGCTTCCTGGGGGACCTCGACCCGGCCCACCATCTTCATGCGCTTCTTGCCTTCCTTCTGCTTCTCCAGCAGTTTGCGCTTACGGGAGATGTCACCGCCGTAGCACTTGGCCAGGACGTCCTTGCGGATGGCGCGGATGCTTTCGCGGGCGATGATCCTGGACCCGATGGCGGCCTGGATGGGCACCTCGAACTGCTGCCGTGGAATAAGCTCGCGCAGCTTGGTGGTCATCATGACGCCGTAGGAGTAAGCCTTGTCGCGGTGGGTGATGGCGGAGAAGGCATCCACCTGCTCACCCTGGAGCATGATGTCCACCTTCACGAGGTCGGCAACCTGCTCGCCGTCGGCCTTCCAGTCCAGGGAACCGTAGCCACGGGTCTTGGACTTGAGGATGTCGAAGAAGTCGAACACGATCTCGGCCAGGGGTAGGCGGTAGCGGATTTCCACCCGGTCCTCGGACAGGTAGTCCATGCCGCCCATCACACCGCGGCGGCTCTGGCACAGTTCCATGATGGCGCCGACGAATTCGTTCGGGGCCAGGATGGTGGCGGACACCATGGGTTCGCGGACCTCGGAGATCTTGCCCGAGGGGTATTCGCTGGGGTTGGTCACATGGACCACCTTCTTGTCCTCCAGCGTGACCTCGTACTCCACGTTGGGGGCGGTGGAGATCAGGTCCAGGTTGTATTCACGTTCGAGCCGCTCGCGGGTGATTTCCAGGTGGAGCAGTCCGAGGAAGCCTACGCGGAAGCCGAAGCCCAGTGCAGCGGAAGTCTCTGGCTCATAGACCAGCGCGGCATCGTTGAGCATCAGCTTCTCGAGTGCATCGCGCAGCACCGGGTAGTCGGTGCCGTCCAGCGGATACAGGCCGGAGAAGACCATTGGCTTGGCGTCGGCGTAGCCGGGGAGCGAATCAGAAGCCGGCTTGGCGAGGTTGGTGACGGTATCGCCGACCTTGGACAGGCGGACGTCCTTCACGCCGGTAATGAGGTAGCCTACTTCGCCAACACCCAGGCCCTTGGACGGCGTGGGCTCCGGGGAGCTCACCCCGATCTCGAGGAGTTCATGGGTTGCCCGGGTGGACATCATCTGGATGCGTTCGCGGGGGTGCAGCATGCCATCCACCACGCGGACGTAGGTGACCACGCCGCGGTAGGTGTCATAGACAGAGTCGAAGATCATGGCACGGGCGGGGGCATTTGCATCGCCCTCCGGGGCCGGCAGATCGCGGACGATCTTGTCCAGCAGGGCCTCAACGCCCATGCCGGTCTTGCCCGAGACCCGCAGTACGTCCTCCGGGTCCCCGCCGATCAGGCTCGCCAGTTCCGCGGCGTACTTCTCGGGCTGGGCCGCCGGGAGGTCGATCTTGTTCAAGACCGGGATGATGGTGAGGTTATTTTCCATCGCCAGGTACAGGTTGGCGAGGGTCTGGGCCTCGATACCCTGCGCTGCGTCGACCAGGAGGATTGCTCCTTCGCAGGCCGCGAGCGAGCGGGAGACCTCGTAGGTGAAATCCACGTGGCCGGGAGTGTCGATCATGTTCAGTGCGTAACTGGTGCCCTCGAGTTCCCAGGGCATGCGGACAGCCTGGGATTTGATGGTGATGCCGCGCTCACGTTCGATGTCCATGCGATCCAGGTACTGGGCCTTCATGTCGCGGGACTGAACGACGCCGGTGAACTGCAGCATGCGGTCGGCCAGGGTGGACTTGCCGTGGTCAATATGCGCGATGATGCAGAAGTTCCGAATGATGGCCGGATCTGTCGCGGCGGGCACCGGGGCGGTGCGGGCCATGGGAGACACGCAGGGTCCTTACTGTTGGCATTCACGCGGCTTCGCGAGGGCACAACGTAGGCCCTTGCGGTCGGCCGCACATCTTGGAACCTCCAGTGTCCCACGTCCTGGCCCCTGTCACCGCATTCGGCGGCGGCTTGGAGCCCGCCGCCGGAAAGCACGCCGGGGATAGGGTTGCGGAATGGCAATCAACCTTCGCTCCCTGGGAAACGCTGTCAAAGCCGGCCTGCGCCTACTGCGCGGGGCGGGCACCGGCATTGGCACTGCGGCGCAAACCGGGCGCCCTAGGCGGGGCCGTTCCATCCCCGGCGGCAGGGACCGGGACGGAGGGGACCCGGCTGGCCAGTACCAGGGCCATCGGTACCCGGGAGATTACAGCGGAGGCTTTAGTCCCCGTTACGCGCCGCAGCCGGACGGCGAACCGGACCCGGGTGAGGTGGTGTGGGCATGGGTCCCCTACGAGGAGGACTTCACCCGCGGCAAGGACCGCCCGGTGCTCGTCGTGGGCCGCAACGGCGGCTACCTTCTGGGACTGATGCTCACCAGCAAAGACCGGGTGCCGGCGTCGGCGGTATCCCGGGACTATTTGGACCTCGGCGCCGGGGCCTGGGACCGGCAGGGCCGGCCGAGTGAAGCCCGGCTGGACCGCATCCTGCAGTTGCGCCCGGACAGCATCCGCAGGGAAGGCGCCGTGCTGGACCGTGAGCGCTTTGAAAAGGTGGCGGCGGGACTGCACCGGCGACACGGCTGGAGCTAGGTCCCCCAAATGGCCAGCCATGCGCCTGACCTGCTATTCTTTATAGCTGTGTGTCCGTGCAGGTCGACGGCCACTGATGGTTGGCCGCCATAGGTATCCCCACGCCGCTCAGTCAATGGCCAATCTGAAAGCCCTCTAGACCATTTCCGCATTAAAAAGAGAGTTCACACGTGGCGAATATCAAGTCCCAGAAGAAGCGCATCCTCACCAACGAGAAGGCACGCCTGCGCAACAACGCAGTCAAGTCCGAGCTGAAGACGGCCATCCGCGCCGTCAACACCGCCGTTGAGTCCACGGACAAGGATGCAGCTGCTGCTGCCCTGGTTGCTGCCAGCCGCAAGCTGGACAAGGCTGTTAGCAAGGGTGTCCTGCACAAGAACAACGCAGCGAACCGCAAGTCGGCGATCTCCAAGAAGGTCAACGCACTGTAAGGTTTCCAGTTCGCTTGAACTGATGGTTGTGGCCGGTGCCGTTTGGTGCCGGCCACACATCTTTAATACCGTCCTCGCCCCAAGTGGCTGAGTCAGCCCGGGGTGAGGACGCAGAAATCATTGCCTTCCGGGTCGGCAAGACACACCCACGGCACATTGCCCTGGCCGAGGTCGACGTCGGTGGCACCCAGGGCCCGCAGCCGGTCCACCTCTGCTGAGTGATCATCACCGGGGTACGGCATCAGGTCCAGATGGACACGACCCCACTCGGTCTCCAATGGCGGGGTGCTGTGGAACTCAAGATACGGCCCCACCCCCTTGGCGGACCGGAGCCTCGCAGAGTCGTCGTTCACCTCATGCAGGGTCCAGTCCGTCGCCCCGCCCCAGAACCGGGCCATCGCCCGTGGATCCGTGCAGCTGACCACCACCGCCGCGATCGGTCCGGTGTCCCGATAGAGTGACCGGGGGCCCAGAACGCGGAACAGGTTGCCCTCCGGATCGGCCAGAACTGTCGACGGCACATGGCCAACACTGTCCCTGCGTGTATCACCCTTGCCTAGGTCGGCGGGCGTCGCGCCGAGCTGCAGGAGGTGCGCCACCAGTTCGGCATGATGGGCCCGGGAGGTGGTGTTCAGATCGAGATGCGCGCGGTACCGCACGGTCTCGGGGTCCGGGACGGTGACCACATCGACGCAGACAGCCGCGGGGTCCGGCCAGGCAAAGTCCAGGGGTTCCACATTGGTCACGCCGGGCCCTTCGCTGGATACGCCCCAGCCCAGCGCATACGCCCAAAACCGGCCAAGCGCCGAGTCATCGCCAGTTTTGAAATTCACTTGCACAAGTCGCAGCGCCATACCGCCGACCCTATACCGAAGTGCTGTCCCGCTTGCCGAAAGGGTTGCCGAGCTACCTTCCTTGCACGGACATCGCGATGATTCTCACCGCTTGTTCCACCGCATAAACGGGGTCCCGGGCCAGTCCTTTGACCTGGGCGTCAGCCTCGGCGGTTGCCTGGATGGAGCGCACGAGGCCTTCCGGCGTCCACCGCCGGACATCGCGCTGCGCCTGTTCAACCAGCCACGGCTGCATCCCGAGCTCTGCCGCGATCTGTGCCGACGAGCCGGAAGCGCCAGCAACGCGCGCCACGGTTCGGAGCTTGGCGGCCAGCGCCGCCACCAGCGGAACGGGATCTGCTCCCGTCGCCAGTGCGTGGCGAAGGGTGGAGAGCGCCAGCGGGCCGTTTCCTGCCATGGCGGCATCGGCCACCTTGAAGGCTGTGGCTTCGATCCGGCCGCCGTAGTAGCGGTCGACGATGTCGGTGGTAACCGTCGTTCCGGCGTCGGCGATGAGCTGGCTGCAGGCCGCGGCCAGTTCGGAAAGATTCGCCCCGACGGCATTGACCAGCGCCTGCACGGCGTCCGGTTCGATCCGCCGCCCGCCGGCCTTGAATTCGGACGCCACAAAAGCCACTTTGTCCGCGTCCTTTTTCAGGGGCTGGCAGTCCACGACGGGCCAGCCACCCTTTTTAACTGCGTCGAGCAGTTTCTTGCCCCGGGCTCCCCCGCCGTGGCGCAGTACCAGGACAGCATCCGGCTCCGGGTGGCCAAGGTAGGCTAACGCGTCAGCCAGGAAAGCGTCGTTCATCGCTTCCACGGCCTCGACCTCGATGAGCTTGCTTTCGCCAAAGAGGGAGGGGCTGACCTGCATCAGCAAAGTCCCGGCTTCGTAGGAAGAGGCATTGATGCGGCTGACTTCGACGTCAGGGGACGCCGCCCGCACCTGGGCGCGGACACGGTCCATGGCCCTGATGCCCAGGTACTCTTCAGGCCCGCCCACCAGGACGACGCCGGCGGGGGTTACGTCCCGCCAGGTGGGGCCATTCGACGCCGGCGAACGGGTTGCACGCTTCTGCGCAGCGGCCATCGGGGCTTCCTTCCGGAAATTTTGGTGGAGTATCCCAGCCTGCCATGTCCCGCGGCCCGGTCCAAGCCGGCACTGCGCCTTTGCGGCAATCCCCGTCCGCGCCCGGGCCTTGGCTCCCCATGAAGTTGCCGCGGCGCCTGGGCCGCGTATCTTTCCAGTAGTCCGATCAAGGCAATGGTCTGCAGGTGGGCAGCCATGACCAAGCGGAGAAGCCGGTATGGGCGGGCTGCTGCCCAGACAGCTCCGAACGTCAGCACGGACAGGAACAGCATGCTCAGCAGTCCCGGGACGCCTTCCGGCCACGGCAGGGCCGCGCCAGGAAGCTGAGCCGCAAATCGAGCCGTCGCTGCAACTGCTGCGCTGAAGGTACCCGCCACCGCGATCAGGACGGTTCCTGCCCACGGGATGAGCACCACCAGGGGAACGGCAGCGGTTCCCAGCAGCGTCACTGGCGCCACAAGGGGCGATGCCATCACGTTGGCCAGCAGCGAGTAAGTGGAAAACTGCGGTTGAAGCACCACCGTCACGGGTCCGCAGAGCAGTTGCGCGGACAAGGGAACTGCAATGGCCGCCGCTGCCCAGCGCGGTATCGCTGACGGCGTCCAGTCAATGATTCGCCGGCCAAGGACGATAATCCCCAGCGTGGCCAGAACGGACAGGAGGAAACCGAAACCCGACCCCAGCCCCGGGTCAATGAGCAGCAGGCCGATCACGGCAAGGCAGAGGAAGCTCAGTCCCCGTCCGGTCCGCCCACCGGCCAGCGACGCCACCGCTACGGCTCCCATCAGGGCTGCCCGGAGCACGCTCGCGTCCGGACCCACCAGCAGGACAAACAGTCCAAGGCCGGCCAGGGCGAGTGCTGCCGCAGGCACCCGGGGCAGGTGGAACCGCCGGCAGGCGAGCAGGAGTGCGCCGAGCACTAGGCTGCAGTTGGCCCCGCTGACGGCGGTCAAGTGGGTCATGCCGACGCTTTTCATTGCGGTCTCGAGGCCCTCGTCTAACGCGCTGGTGTCCCCGGTGACCATCCCGGGAAGAAGTCCCCGCGGATCGGGGGCGAGGAACGCCGCAGCGGCCACAAACCGTTCCCGCAGTTCCTTGGCTGACTCCTGAAGGACCGGAGAATCTGTGGGCCTTCCTGGTCCCGACGATGCAGTCAGCATCCCGGCTTCCTCCCTTCCGGGATCTGCGGGCCGGAGTTTCCCGGTGGCACGTACCAGCTGTCCCGGCACGACGGCTCCCCAGGCGCCGCCGCCCGTCACCATCAGTTGGGCCCTGGTGCGTAGCAGGACTCCTCCTGTGCTGACGTCCCGGGTCCAGACAGCCACCGACCAGCGTGGAGGTGTACCCGCCTGGTTCGGCGGATTCAAGGCTCGGGGCGCTCCTGCCACCTCCACCACGGCCACCACCGACTTGCCTGACGAGATCGCTGCCGCCAGCGGGCCTTCGTTGCGCTGGGTGGACGCGACCGCCGAGTGCGCTGCCGCGGTGGCTGCCAGCAGGAGCGCAACCGCAGTGGTGGTCAGGAAGCTCCGCCGGGCAGGTTTCCGCCGCGTACCCGCTACTGGCAGCCTGCCGGCTTTCCACGTCCGGTGCAGCAGCACGGCCGCCAGCATCAGCAAAACGCAGCAGAGGCCCGCCAGCGCCAGGGGATGCAGCCAGAGCCCGGCGAGGGCAGCAGCCCAGACGCAGGCCGCGGGCAGGGCAAGCCGGACGTCAGTGCGCCGGCGGGGAGCTTCATCTGCGTCCGTATCCGCTTCCTGGGCCGCCTTTGTTTTGCCGGGGCTGAAGCGGACGGACTGCGTGGCCCAGTATCTCCGCAGGGCCTCACTGGGGCTGCGGCCGTCAGGGGGCTTGAGGGTCCGCCGCCTCGCCGCAGTGCACTCCTGCGTCCCCGACGAGTCCGCGGCTCCCGGGTGCGCCCCTGCTCCTGGGCCCGTCGCCTCCACGGGAGCAGCATGGCCCCGAACGGCAGATTCTATATACCGGCTCCACGGGCTCGTCCCTGTCCCGGCTGTCCGGTTACCCATGCCAGCACCGGGCTGCGGCGGTCCTCATCGCATTTTCCTTCGCCTCATATGGTTACCAGCGGGAGCAGGGCTTCAAGCATTTTTGGGCCGACGCCGTCAATGGCGTCCAGTTCCTCGACCGCCTTGAACGGGCCATGTTCCTTGCGCCAGACCATTATCCTTCCGGCTGCCCTAGCCGTACCCTTGAATCATGAAGGTCGGCGTGTACCTCAGAATCAGCTTGGACGACGAGCGCACCGGGCTGGGCATGGAACGCCAGCGCCATGATTCGGAAAAGCTCTGCTCCCGACTGGGCTGGGAAGTGGCGAAAGTCTACGCCGATGAGAACCTGAGTGCCTACAAGCGTTCCGTGGACCGGCCGGCCTGGGAAGAGCTGCTGGCCGACCTCGAAGCCGGAGCCATTCAGGGCGTCGCCTGTTACGACGTGGACCGTATCGCCCGCCAGCCCAGACAGCTGGAACGGCTTATCGATCTGTACGAAAGCAAGCGCCGACTGGTATTTGCCACCGTGGCCGGCGAGATAGACCTGTCCACCGCCGACGGACGCTTCCTGGCTCGACTCCTGGTGAATGTAGCTAACAAATCCTCCGCCGATACTGCCCGCCGCGTCGCCAGGGCTCAACTCCAACGCGCCCAACAAGGCAAGGTAGCGGGTGGTGGTCACCGGCCATATGGGTACGAGCGGGACAACGTCACCGTAGTGCCGGCGGAAGCGGCTGTAATCCAGGAAGCGGCCGAGCGCATTCTCGCCGGCGACACCCTGATATCCGTTTGTAAGTCCTTCGACGGCCAGTACCCCACGCCAGGAAAGAGCGTGAGGTGGAACCGCACCGTTCTGCGATCCATCCTGCTCAATCCACGCATCGCCGGGCTGCGCTCCTATAAGGGGTCAGTACTGCTGGCTGAAGATGGTTCGCCGGTGAAAGCTATCTGGGAGCCGATAGTGACAGTGGAGACCTGGGAGCAGCTGACAAGCCTGCTCACGCATAAGAGCCGTCAGGCCAACGGCGGGCGGGTAGACCGCAAGTATCTGCTCAGCGGGTTCCTGCGCTGTACCTGTAATGCCAAGATGACCGGAGCGTTCGCCAAGGGGGCCGCGGAGTACCGCTGTCCCAACGACCGGGGCTGCGGACGAACTCGACGCAAGGCCGAGGCGCTAGACGCCCATATCGAGGAAACGGTGCTGCGACGACTTGAGCGAGTGGAGCTGGAGCCCGTAGGTAACGTTTCCAGCGAATCCGTACTGGACAGGGAAATTATTGAGGCCGAGCAATCTCTCTCCGCCCTCATCGACGAGTGGACGGGTGGCCGTATCTCCGATGCCGTCTTCTTCACCGCTCAGTCCCGCAAGGAAGCCGTGGTGAACAACCTTCGGAGTCAGCGCGCCACAGAAAAGCGCCGCCGGACTATGCAAGCTCCGGTCGGCGCTGGGGTAAGGGATGAATGGAAGACGATGAACCTCAGCCGGCGGCGGGCAGTTCTTCAGGAGGTTCTGTGGCAGATAGACGTGTTACCGAAGCCGGTGACGGCTCCGAAACGCTTTGAAGGTAAGTACTACGAGATTCAGTGGCGGACAGACTAAGTAGAGCGGCAATCCGATGACGGCGTCCATGTGACAGCGGCGGGGCCTTAGCCAGCTGCTCTTCGATCCACTCCTCATCTAGATTCACGGCCAGAACTCCGACGGCAGCAGAATTGCTTTTTGCTCCGAGAAAAATTTCCCATCGTTGCCATACAGAAACGTGCATGTCTGCCCCCTCGTCTCGGTTGTCATCGCAGGTTGAGCTGCCGGAGAAAACATTTGGGAATGCTTTACCCAGGCGGCCTCCTCGCCATTGGGGCCAAAGCTTGACCCGATAGAGCCGTGGCCGAAGGCGTCATGCACCGCTCGGAACACGTCGTTGGCGTCATGCGAGAAGTAAGGATGAGAATTATTGCCAGCGGCCGTAGCCCAAACACGTAGCAGGCCCTTGTCCAAGTCGGCATGGAGCTCGCTGGCCCGGCTGTATGGGTCTTCGTCGACGACACGAACCTCTATGCCGATTACCGAAGTCAGGTATTCGAACTGATCCCACATCTCGGCACACAGAGCCTCATAGGAATATGCAGCTTCAGGAGTGAGAATGTTGGGCGCTGATAAATAGGCGCAAGCAATACGCCAGCCAAGTTCAGGATCACTCCTGATATTGGACCAGTTTGTATCTACGACAGATAGTCCGCGACTGTACGAGTAAGCAATTGTTCCCGAAAGTAGAAGGCTGTTCATGACTTCAGGATGCTGTTGCTGCACCCTCGCCGTCAGTTCAACTTTCGGTTAGAAAAGAAGCCCAATTAAGAAGGAAATTAGATTAGGAAAGGCAGCAGTGTTTGGTCATCTTCTGGGGGAACATCTGGTCGCTTCTTGGTCACCGATCTAGAACCACCAGGACCGTACGGATCATCGTGCCGCTCGTCTTGAAGGTGCCTTCAGGGATGTCCTCGTACCATCCATGCTTGTCCACCAACTCCCGAAACGCAGTTGACTTGCGGTTGTCTCGGAACTGCCAACCTGGTGACGTGATGGCGACTAGCCGGCCGGCCGGCTTGAGCAGCTGAAATGCTTTGCTCACATGGTCTACATCTTGCTGGCGGGTAAAGGGTGGATTCATGATGATTCGGTCATAGGTACGGTCAGGCATCCAGTTCACGAAGTCTTGATTGATGCAAGAGATGCCAGATTCACTGAGGTAGGTGCTGTGCTTGGAATCTATTTCTACACAAGTCAGATCGACGGCACTTTGATCAAGGGGCTCAAGCAAGGCACCGCGACCGGCAGAAGGTTCCAGAACGCTCATGCCGGGCTCGATAGCAGCCTCTTCGACCACCCGCTGGGCTAGTCCCTGTGGCGTTTCATAGAACTGATAAAGCTTCTTTTCGTCGACGACACCACCAGCGAGCCTACCGCTATCTAAGGCTTGTTCTAATGCCGCTTCAGGGTCTGAAGAAAATATGTGACTACCGGATTTGCGATCCCATTTACCGCCAATCGTCTCCAGTATCTTGTTGATTTCGACGTACAACTGGCGAGTCAGTTGACCTTGCGGCAGGTAGTAGGAGTATCCATCCAATTTTCCGGCTTCAAGTACTTCTAATGCCTCCTCGCTTAGGTTGAGGATGTGTCCCATTGTTTATTACTCGGTTAATTGCTCGCATATTCGCATTAAGCAAAAACTTAATCAAGTTAATCTGCAATGCCAGAGAACCGGTTGATAAAGTCTTGGTAGTCGAGCTTCTCGTTGAACTTGTAGCGGTTGAACTCCGCTAGCGCCAGGCGTTCCGGGTAGTGCTTCTCCAGCATCCGCGTCCACTCGATGGGATGGAGCCCGTACCAACGGTGATGCCCGGCGCACATGATGAGGTTGTTGTAAGGTTCGTATCTCATATGCAGGATGGCGCGGCCGAAGATGTGGCACCACTGGAGCCCTCCCCCGCAGCTGATGGAATCCAGACCGGCTGCTTCACAGTAAGGCGTGAGGTTCCGGTAGTAGGCGCTAGCGAGTTTGTCGCACTTCGCTTTTAGAGTGGTGCGGGTTGGTTTTTTAGGCTTGGGAATTGCCATTGAAATACTCGTTATGATTTCAGTTTAACCCAAGTTAAAACCCCCATATCGCTGGGGGCGGGCGTTTTTAGGTGGAGAACCTTTGCAGAATCTCCTCATAAATAGCGAGGGATTCCCGGTTCTCATCAGTCGGTTCTTTGGTCCGCAACTTCTCGATGATGTTACCGAGATCGCGCTTGATGACCCAGTGCGGGTCGTAGACGGGCTGGGGCCGAGGAACGTAGTCGTTCATCACTTCTCACCCCCTTCAGCGGGAGTGTCTTCACGCTCCAGAAGGAAGCGCAGGAAGGCGGCCTGATTGTCGATTTCCCGTTGCTTACGCGGGGACACCCAGTCCAGCAGTTCTGAGTTATCAGCCATTACTACTCACCCCTTTCAGGCAAGATACGCCCGGCCAATCAAGCCAGACGAAGGATTCAGGCAAGGTAGGCGAAGGTCTTGTCGGCGGCTTGTTTGGCCCGGCCGAACAGGACGTTCATGGTGCGCTTTTCTTCCGTGGACACGTCACCTTCGTTGTAGCGGGTGTTCCAGTCCTGGTACTCCGCTACAGCGTTGAGAGCGCCGTACTTCGTGTAGCGCAGGCCGTCATCGATGGTCGGTGAGGATTCCAGCAGACCGATCATGGCGTACTGCTCCCGCGAGAACGGGGCGGTTTCCTTGGGGGTCTTCGGGAACAGCTTTCGAACCATGTCCTCAAACTGGCGCTTGGTGAAGTCCTGGTCGAGCAGATCGTTCATCTGGCTCTCGAACTCGTCGGCGTACTTCCAAGTGAGGTTCAGCGTGCGCCGGGCCTCATCAATGGAGTTGAGCGCGGAAGCGGTGTGCTTGACGCTCCAGGACTGAACCGCGGCTTTGAGGCCGAGGTTGAGCGTGTTCATGCAGACTTCCCGGATGGGGGTCGCATGGACACCGAAGCGCAGGCTACCGTCGTGAGAATTCACAAACCCCAGGTACAGGTGAATCGGGTCCGCGCCGCCGATTTGAATATCCTTGGGCACTTTCGCCATCAGGGTATTCACTCGGCCGCCGGCCAGACTCATTGCTGTCTCGAACAGGATGGGAGGTTCTCCCTCTGCCTGCTCGAACTCCTTTTGGGTCACGTCGAGAAGACTGAAAGCGAAGTCGACCAGCTGGTGTGGCTGAATCGGGGTGTAGGTGCCGCCCATGATGGACAGCAGCGTGTTATCCGACAGCCGGACGATGCCCTTCTTGTCGAGGGCCATCAAGCGTTCGCCGTTGGGCAGCGGTACTTCTACAGGCAACTCCCCCACTTCCCAGTTCAAGCCGGCCGCTTCGAGCAGCTCCTGCTTGGACTTCGGGTAAGCGGGAAGGACGTTGCCAAGTCCGTGCCACGGGATTTCGCGGACGGACATCATGTTCTCTACTTCGTGGGCCATGCCAGTTCCAATCTGTTTTTGGGCGCACGGAAGCGCCGCTTTGGTTGGGACATTGATGTCCCTACCTGGAGATGGGGGGTTCAATTCCCCCGTTTGTTTGGGAGAGGAATTACCAGCCGCCGCGGGCGCTGGCAGACCATTGGGCGGGCAGGAAGCCGCCGCGGGTGATCCACGTATCGAGTGCTTCGAAAAGCTCGACAATCCGTTCGGTGTTATCGGGCTCGGTGGCAATACATTGGCGGAGCACTCTGAGAGTTTCAGTAGGGTCCATTTATCAGCTCCTAGCTTTCAATGTGCGGGTGGGGACGCCATTACTATGAGCCGAAATTGCTTCTGTTAAAAGGGCACAAAAAAGCCGCCCAGATAAGGCGGCTGATTTGGATACCTAGCGTGCTAGGTGATTTACCTGCACTCACACTGAACTCCGCTTTTGACTTTAGCGCGGAAACCACTTGTTGAGAAGAGCAATTACCGGACGGCTGAGGATATCAAACACCAGCTTGAAGGCCTTATACAGGCCGTTGGCTTTGATTTCTTCGTTTACGCGGTTAATGTCTTCCTGCGATAGGGCCATGGTAACCTCCTTATTTGTTGGGAACGTTAGGGTTGAGCGCGTCTTTGACGGTATTGAGCAAAGTCACGGCGGCCAGGACCGCGGCGGCCAAAACAGCGTTGTCAGTCTGGAAGTTCTGCAGCGCCATGACGACGGGAGTGACCACTGTGGCGGCGACGCCGAGAACTGCCCGGCCTTCGGTGGTGCCGAAGAAGTCGCGCACCTGCTTGGCCACATTTGCCCACTTGGACTCACTGGGAGCCGCAGGAACTGCGGGAGCAGCCGGGGTGGTAGAAGTAGGCGGCTGAAGCACTGGGACGGTTTCTGCGGGCTTTGGTGCGTTCTGGAGAGTTTCTATCTGTTTGGTCAGGCCGTCGATGGCCTTCTGCTGCGCCTGGGCTTGGTCGGTCAGGTCAGCCACTACCGTCTGAAGGCGTAGGCCGGTTTCCTTCCACTGCACCAGGTCATCAATTACTGCCTGCTGGATGATCACTGCGCCTGGGGCGGTTGCCCTGGCCTTCCACTCCCGTAGGTCTGCTAATTCTGATTCGTTCACTTCTTCACCTCCTTGATTATTTTTTGATCGCATCCAGCCTTGGACGTTCGAGTAGTTCGGGTGCTCCACAAGACGGGGCTTGCTGCCCGTAGGATTGTTCTGTTCGAACAGGGTGAAGCCGTTGGTATCCGCGCTAACTATCACGCCGGTATGGCCGAAACCTCCGCCCCAACGGCCGTTGAAGCACAGCACGTCGCCCGGTAGCGGATAGTTCGTTGGGTTGTTGAGGAACACATCGAAGGCGTTCAGGTCTGCATTGTTGAGCAAATCCTTGGCGTGGCCCCAGGTATGCGGCAGGCCGCGTAGTTCGTCCCAGACTTGGACTAGCCCGACGCACTCGCCCTTGTTTTCAGGAGTGTTACCAACCCCAGCGACCCCGGTGTACCTGTATATGAAACCTTGCAGGGTCACGACTTTGGCCGGTTATAGAAAGAGATGCGCTGGTTTATGTCGTCGAGCTTGGCGCCAAGGGCCGCGACCTGATTCATGATGGCCGAGTGAGCCTCACCTTGAAGCCGCTGCACACGAAGCAGCTCGTTCATCTGGGCTTCTTGATCTTTTTTGCGACGCCGGCCAAGCATGGCGCTAATCCTCTTATGTAATTTCAGTATGTAGCTTGGGCTAGGAATTACAAGAGGGCTATTCTTTGTGGTCTTGAACAGCCTTTCGCAAACTGCCATTGAGGTTTTTCATAAATTGGAGGGTCTCTTTGCTGGCACTGGCGGTGACTTCGCTGGACCTTACTAGTTTGTCGGTGGCAATGGTGTTGCGGTCTATAGACTGAATCTGCTTAGTGGAGTTGTCCGAGAGCTTGTCGATGGCTGCGGTCAGTTTGTTGTGCGCCTCATCGCGGCGCTGGTTCTCGGCCTGCTCATGCTTGAGGAACAACATGACGATGACGACGAAGGCTCCGAGCTGACCAAACTGGGTGATGTCGACGTTGCTGGGCATTGGACTTTCCTATGCGGCCTCGAAGGTGCCGCTAAACTCTATTTCGTCTCCCGTTGCCCAAGCAAAGGGAATTGCGGCGGACGCGGTCGTCGTATATAGGTAAGTCACGTCAGCCGCCAATACTTTGATAGCGCAGGTAGTTGTCGAGGCCCATTCGACCTCGCCTTGATAAGCCCTGATTCCCGCATCCAGAAGAGTTGCATGGCCTAGGGGCTGAGCTACCGAAGTTCCTGCGTAGGCTGCCGAAGTTACGGGCAGGCTAAAAATTAGGTCGCCAGAGATTGCACTGGTCGAGCCCAGTATCAAGGAAACTCGGAAGTTGACGGTCTTGCCTATCTGCTGGTATTTGCCGGTCAGAGTTCCATTTCCTAATGTGATATTTGTTAGTGTCGGCGTGTAGCTGGTCCAGGCTGCGTTGGCCGCGAGCTTGGCATTCGTGACCCCCAGGTTGGCCAGCATGGCCGTGCTGACGCTCCCCGTATCCGTAGTTGTAACCACCGTCCCGTCGGCCTGGTTTGGTACGAGATGTCCCACCGTATTCAGCGCTCCACCCCACAAGTACGGCATTGCATTAGCCGCCGGCGTCCGCAGGTCAGTGATGACAGCGTTGGTGATGCTGCCCAGGGCGGCGGTCAGGGAAACGCGGGCGAGCTGGATGTAAGGATTGCCCGCCCCGACGCTGGCCTGGATAGTGGCGCCTGATGGGTCGCTGGGACTGGCGGCAGCAGTGCCGGGAACCACCTTGATCTTGAAGGCTCCCAAGTTGTTCGTCGTTCCGGTCGTGATTAGCGAAAGGTCGATGTAGGCCACCACGATGTCTTTGCGCGGGTTGGTCGGGTCAGCCGTGGTGACGGTCGAATTGATGATGGCGTTGGTATAGCCGAAGTAAGGGACCGCCGCGGTAGTCACGAACAGCGCCCCGCCGTAGGAGGAGGAATCGATGTTCACGTCGACGCTCATGTTGGCGCCGGCAGCTCGTTGGGTGACGTTGAGGGCGCGGGTATAGCCAGGCCGATACAGGTGAAGCATCCACTTCAGGAAACCTTCAGCGTCTACCGCTCCGCCGCCGATTGCATTTGATGCCACTAATTAGGTTTCCTGCTTATACTTTGTTCTTTCTTGACTGTAGCAAAATCGAGCTTCCCTGTCTTTAGCTTCTTATGCATATCTGCCCAGCCTTCTTCGGTAGTCTCGATTTCAGCCTCGGATATCATGCCAATGACTTCCAGTTTCATACCGGGCTCTTGCTCGACTAAGACCGGGCCGTCAGCGGTTTGGACTATAGTTCGCTTCTTCATATGCCTCCTAAAGTGATAAATCTTGAGCGGGATAAACGACCTGGAAATGCATGTAGATGGTATGGCTTACGCCGGTCTTGTTCTCGATGCGGTAGACGTAGCTCTTGTTGCCCGCGCCGGTCTCATCACTGCGGGCCAGGTCGTATAGCTGGCTGACATCCAACATGCCTGGTGTGATGCTCGCCCCGTACGGCCAGGCATAGTTCGGGTTGAGGTCGTTGTCGATGTAGAACGTACACTTCACCTCGCTGAGGTATCGCCGCTTCACTCCGGCGTACATGTTGAAGATGACTCCCCCGACCATCCCCGCCGTGTAAACCGTCGTCAGGCTGCCGCCCAAGGATTCCACTATGTTCATGTTGTCCGCGCCGAGGAGTTGGGCCGACTTCAGCGCTTCTATTTCCTTGCGCATTTCTGCCAGCTCTTTGATGAAGCGCTTTTCTGGTGTATTTTCTGCGTGGTTGATCATATCGCTTAGCGGCTGAGATACAGCCGAACATCCTCATCGTCATTCTCATCAATTGTCAGGTCAATGCGCTCTACCCGGTACATAGCGTTGATGTTTTCCTCGCGGATAAGCACCTTCACGTAGTCGCCGATTTTGTAATCGGTGACATATGGAGCGACATTCCCGTTTACCTGGATGGTCAAGATTTCGACGGCTGCGCTGACCGCCGCCAGTTCGGCGTTTCCGTTATCCGTCAGTGTGTCGGTATCGGACACGGAGCTTTGCAGCAGCTTGGCTTCCAACACCTTGAACCTGATCTGCGATTCGAGGTCGTCGACCGTGACCCGGGCGGAGCCCTCCGTGCCAGAACCAGAGCCTAGGACGCGGAGGTGATTGGCAGTGTACGAACCGTCCTCGTCCAACTCATAGCCACGGATGTTGCCGGGAAACTCAAACACCAGCTCAGGCCGCTGGGAGCCTATGGCGGCGTAGGTGTTGAAGACCTTGTTGTAGGTGAACTCGAAGTCGAACGGGGCAACCTGCAACCCTGGTCAGTCGCTGCAAGGAATCCTTAATTTCGTCATCAAGATACGTGCGGTCATGCGTGCCGACGGTGGCCAGCGTCCCGATAGTGACGCCGAAGTCCCAGTTCGCGCCTTGGGCCTGAGATTCCGTGATGAGGGTTGCCGCGATGGTCGTGGCCTGGGCGCCGGTGAAGATGCGCTCGGCATCAGTGAAGCGGCGCTTGAAAAGGTTGAGGAAGCCTGTCGCCTTGGCCTCGATTTCTTGGCTATCCGGCGTGACTCGCTTGCGCCGTTTCAGGAGCTTTCCACCGCACAGGTAGGTCTGGCCCCGCCGGATTCGCACCTCCGTGCTGTTGGAGACCAGTAGTGCATTAGGGTCCAACCCGGCCAGGCGGCAGTAGTTGTGGAACTGATTGCGGTCGAGCGTCCAGCGGATATCTTCAGCCTCGTTACGCGATAGGGCGACGTGGCGGCCACGCGCCCGGCCGCCCAGGTCGGCCAGCATAGTGCCGCCAGGGCTCCAGAGTTCGAAACTGTACTTCGATGGCTTCATTAGATGCCCACATAGGCGACGTTGCCCGTCACCTCCATCGTCATGCCGTCACTGCTGGCCGAAGTGTTGAACTGGACGCTCGTGACCACGCCGGCCTCAACTGAGAACCAGTCGGAATCTACGTCCTTGTAGCTAAGCAAGTTGGTAGTGCCGTTCAGCACGATGGTCTTGTTCTTCATATCAATGACGATCACGTCCGAAGACAAAGTGGTCGTGTAGTTGAGCTTCATGTTTTTCCCCCGGCTGGCCGAGTAGATGTAGGGGCTCGTTCCCACTCCCCGCAGCGTGATGATGGGCCAGACATCAGCGTTGCCGTAGTTGTAAATCGAGGCGCTGCCGCCGGTGCCTGTACCGAATTCAAAGGTGGTATCGAATGTCAGCGGAAAGCTGACCGTGCCGCCGCTCGGCCGGGTCACAGCCCCGCTCGTGAAGGCAGCTCCATAGATAGCTGGATCAGGGCAGACGATGCTGATGAAAAACTTCCCGTAGGTCGGTCGTTTAGTTTCGACCTTGAAGCCCTTTATCTGGCCGCTGAACGTATAGGCCACGCCGTCCAAAGTGGTAAAGCTGAAAGGCGTCATCGTTGGGTAGCCGTAGCTGTCTTTGCGGATGCGGCACATGTACGCCAGATTGCGCCGGGCTTGGTGGTAGTCCGCCGCGTTAGTGGCCGAGACGATGCCGGACAGCGTCACGAGGCGTGAACCGTAGAAGGCAGCCCCCACACTTCCCCCATCCTCGCCGGCGTTCTCAGATGCGGTGACGCGGTACGGCGGAGCGTCCAGACCGTCCACGTCTGTTAGGACGTAGTTTGTGGCATTCAAAATGGCGAGGGTGTCGACGGAGAAACTAAGCATTAGCGAGTCCCCAGGCCAAGCGGGCGTTAGCTTCATCCATATCGATTGGGCTGTAGATGTGGTTCGTGTTGTTGATGGTTATGCCACCACCGCCCATGAGCGGCAGCCCCGTACTTTGATCAACTTGGCTCCGGGGCACCACGTATTCGCCCTTGTGAACGATGCCCGCCACCTCATCAGCGCCGCCCTGGCCAGTAAATCCGCCGGTTGCGAAGCCAGGGATTTTGAGGGCTTTGCCAGCACTGCTTATCCCGGACTGAACACCTTTGATGCCTCCAAAAGCGTTCATGACCTGATTTATCAGGCCGAGGATGGTGTTTAGCGGCCCTAGGAACGGCCCCAGCAACAGCCCCCCAACTTGAGCCCAGTTATCCCTTATGAAGTTTGGAACGGAAGCAATCGCACCCTTTACGCGGTCCATATTGAGAGCGACGGCAACAGCCAAGCCGACCACCGCAGCGATGCCGATTCCGACTGCTGCTGCTGTGGCCGCTGCTGCTGCACCAAAGGCGATGATGACCACGCCGACGATGGCCGCAATGGAACCTAGAACAGCGATCATCGCCAGGAATACGCCACCCGCTATCAGGATGGTCCCCGTCAGTCGCTGGTGCTCCTGCACCCATCCAGCCAGGGAAACGATTATCGGTGTGACGGCTTGCAGTAAAGGCAGGAGGGCAGTTTGCAGCGCCGTGCCGATTTGCTGCTTTAGGACTTCCGTTTGAGCCGCAGCTTGCGCTTGAGAACCGGCGAACTGTCTGGTGAGCCGGTCGGCATCACCTAGCTGAGCAGTTGTTTCCTTGACGATGCCGCCGAAGATGGCTTGCCTCACTCCCGCGTCGGAGCTGGCCTTCATCAGGTCCTGGGCGGAGTATCCCGCCTCCTCCAGCATCATGGACAAGTTCTTCGTGACGCCGGCGTTGTCGACGAGTATTGAGTTGCCGTTCTTGATACCTTCAGTGGCGCTCGCAACTGCCTGACCGAAGCCCAGCGAGGCTTGCCGGCCAAAGGCAGCCGAATCCTTGAAACGCTCCATCAGCTTGATGGATTCAGGCAGACTGAATCCGGCCGCCAGCAGGTTCTTCAGGCCGGTGGCCGATTCGGCGACGGTCATCAGACCGTCCTTGGCCAGGTTCTGCGCTGCTCGTTTAGCGGCATCCGCGTCGTGCCCGAAGGCCCGGGCAACCGAGCTAAGGCCGGTCAGACCGCTCTGCAGGCGATTAGCAGAATCAATTGATTGACCCATAAAGCCAGCCAGCTGATGCACCGCAGCACCCGCGCCGGCAGCAACGGCCGCTAGGGGCAATACATTGTTCTTGAACCCGTCGATGGCGGTCGAAGACTTACTGCTTTGAGCGCTTACGCCATCAAATTCAGAGCCGGTTCGATTGAGTTCGCCTCGGACTTTGTTCAACGTCGCCGAAGCTTCGTCGATCGCCCTTACAACAATTTGTAGCTCACTAGCGGCCACTCATGGTATTCCTGCTTATTTCTTGCTGCTGCCGCTGTTCAAGTTGTTGTTGGACTTTGGCTTCTGCCCTAATCTTAACCGCAATAACTTCTAAAAACCATTGTGGCTGTTCATAGTATTCCCAGAGCGTCCAGCCGTAATCCTTGCAGACCATGGCAGCGAAAAGGGCCGGATGTAGTTCTCCTGAATGACCCTTCAATAGCGATTTGTAATCGCTCTCTAGTTTGTGGAGGTCTTTATCACTAAAGGGTTTTGGATCTTGTCGACCTCCGCCTTTATGAAGTCGTAGTCGCCTTCCGGCAGGTCGAGTACCGCGTCGAGCACGCCCTCAGACTTGCCGTCGACGGATAGGACAATCAATTCCAGCGCCTTGTTGGTTGCAGCCAGGGCAGCAGTGCCGTCGAACTTGGTAGCTTGCTCAACCGACACTTCGGTCACGGACGACAGCATGACGGCTTGAACCTCTTGCTTGATGCGCCCCGTGATGTAGCCGCGCAGCACAACCTTCTTGTGCAGTATCGGCGTTTCGATTTCAATCGTTTCCTGGAGTTCCATTAGTAGCTGGCCACCGCATTAGTGAGGACGGCATTCCAGGAGTAGCCGTCCGTCAGGCTGTAGAGGGCTTGGAAACCGATGGATTGCTCGACGATGCTGCCGAGGCCCTGGTCGGTTCCCCAGTCGCTGAAGTTGACCTTCGGGAAGATGAAGACGAGCTTGGGATTGGCAGCGGCGCCGATGGTTACGTCGGTATTCACGAGGGTGATGCTCATTGCCTGGTTGGTGTTGGCGAAGAAGGCATCGTGATGAGTGGCAGAGTCGAAGAGCGCGGTGAAGTCACCTTTGATTTCGACCTCTTTGGTATGAATCTTGCTTGGGTCATTGGAACCCAGAGCGTACCAGGGCTCAGCGTTCTTGCTGACGTTGAACTTCACGTCCTTCAGGGAGATGGCCGTGGCTCCAGACAGACCGGCGACAGTGGAGGCTAGCTTCACACTGATGTGCTTGGCCTTGAACTCGTTCTCAGCGACATAGGCGACGGTATTGCCGGCTGAAGTCGTGGGCTTCTTAGAAATGAAGTCGGCAGCCCAAGTGGCCCACTGCCCAACAGCTGCTTCAAAGTCGAAGCTGCTCATCACGCCATAGGCGTAGCGCTCGTCGCGGAGGGCATCCTTCAGGGCCAGTGTCAGGGTCAGCTGCTCGGAAACCTGGGACTGGCTGTAGGTATGGTCCTTGATGGTGGCATCCGAGTCAGCGTTGTCCGAACTGACGGGAGCGGCACCGAAGGCAGAGGCGAGAATGAGGCCGATGGACTTGTCGCAAATCTTTCCCTTGATTTTGCCCTGACCGTAGTCGCGCATGATTTCGGCCGAGTTGTACTTGTCCAGTACACCCAGGGCCGATTCGTTCATCTCTTTGTCTGACTTCTGCATGAAGTCCGCTTCTAGCTGCTTGGGCCAGTAGGTAGGGGCTACAGCTGTGCCGGCCGTGCTTTCCTTTCCAATGCCGTAGGCAACCTTGCGACCAATTTCACTGTTACTCATTCACCTGCTCTCCCTTGTTTATGATTCCTAATTCAGCGGCCCGCTTCTTTTTCGCTTGCTCGATGGCCTCTTCGATAGTTTTAGCCTCGGTCGGATACGGCCGATTTTCCAGCATTACCGTAAAGGGCTGGAGTAATCCGTTGCGCTGTAATTTCCGTTGGGCCATTTATTAGTAATCCTTTTGCTTAGTATCGTAATTAATTTATTACCTAACGTCTACGTCTTTCACTGCCGCTAATCGGATTTCCGTCGCCAGTACTAATCCCTGACCAGCTTCTTGCAGTGTCCATTCCATCGGCACGGCTTTGAGGAAGTCACAGCTGGCATTCAAATCCTCGGACTGATCCAAGGCGTCGAGCACGGCGTCGACCAGGTCCCGCATAATATCGAAGGCGGAAGCCCAGTTGTTCTGGTCGACGTTGTAGTACAGCTCCACCATGAAGCCGTAGGCCCTTTGGTTCTGGGTAGAGGTGAAGACAGTGCTCTCAACCGCTGTCGGCACCACAGAGGCCGCAGGATAGCCCTCGAACTCATTAGTCGGGTACTCGACCACTTCCGTGAATGCTGCACTTCCTGACTGCTGTACGCCTTCCACGATGGTTTTTATCTCATTGCTGATGGTGCTTAGATTGCTCACTTACTTCCCTCCGATGATGTTTTTGATTGCTTGGTCGAAAGCAGCGTTGATGCCAGGGCGGGAACGATCGGCGGCGCGATCCATAAACTGATTCGGACGCTGGCCGCGGCTGCTGCGAGCGAACACTGCCCCGCTTCTCCCCCGCCAGGCCATCACCCGGACCGGTCGGATCATGGCGCGCTTGGGGCCATAAAGCCCAGTGCCTTCATGCACATAAAGCGCGTATTTCACACCTGGGCGGATTACCACTGCATTGGCGAGACGGGTTATGCCGATGGAGCTGCGGAGCTGCCCCTTGTCTATCGGCGCTTCCTGCCTGGCGTTGCGCTGAATCAGGATGGCGGAGTATTCCAGGGCCTTGGCTGTCTCAGCACGGGTGCGCTGTGGCGCTTTAGCGAACAGCGATTCAAGCTCGGGGAGCCCCTTGACCTCAATCTCAATGGTGCGGGCCATGCTTAGACCCTCTTGTCGTCAGCCAGCGTGAGCTTGAGATGAGGGAAGTTGCCGACGTTGTTTCGGCGGATGCCCCGGACGAAGTAAATCGTGCCGTTCTCATCGGTGAGGCGGTCACCCTCCAAAATGTCTGCCGAGATGTCGGTGTAGCAGCGGAAGGCCTTGCTATACGCTCCCCCGCCGCCCTGGCCAGCTACAGAATCATCGAAGGGGCGGATAAAGCACGGCACAGCGCTGCCGACATCTTGGTACGTCTTCTTGATGCCAGTCGTAGCGGTTGGCCGGGAGACGGTGACGCTTTGAGTAAGCAGCGGCGTGAACACTAGATGTTCCTCACCCGGTAAGCGGCCAAGACTCCCAGCTCATCTGGCGAGACTCTTTGAACGTGATACTCAATGGAATAGTCGTCCAGGGATTCCTTGGACACGGTGTTGTCCCGGTACAACTGGCTAGCCAGGCGAATGGCAACCATTTCGATATCCCTGGGAGCTGCGCCGGTGTCATAGGCGTAAGCCACTTTCACAAAGGCATAATTCAGCGGCAGTAGCAGCCGGCCGTTGCTCGTCCACTCGTAGTCATCGACACCAAGGGTTTCCCAGGCGTCCGAGCGCACGTCCCGCACTTCCACCGTGGTGATGGTGGTGATCCCTGTATTCCGTAACCAAAGACGCTGGCCCTGGCCCTCGTGTAACTCGGCGGCCACTGTCTGAGCCGTGTCGGACCAGGAGCGCCCAGTGTAGGTGTTTATCCAGGCACTCACCCGTGTCAGCAAATCAGTCAGGTAAGTATCCTGAGCCGAGTCAGTGATTGTGAGGGCGCTCTTTAGCTGGGGAAGGGTTGCATATGACATTGATTTCTTGGTTCCTCACCGCTGCCCTCGCTGTGGACGGCAGGGCGCGAAGAACTAAGCGTTCTTTTCGGCGGGCTTCAGTCCTTCGCCTTTGACGGCTTCGACTTCAGCATCTTCGGTCTTGCCGCGCTGGGCTACGAGAGCTGCAGCGTGGTCTTTGTTGGTCTTGTCGAACTTCTCGACCTTGACCTCAATGCTGTTTCCGTCCGCGTCTTTGCGGTTCGGATCGAGCAGGGCCTTGGCTACATAGGCCGGAACGGTGAACACGTCGCCCTTGAAATAGGGAGTGACGGTGCCGGTAGCGAGGAGCGTTACTGGCGTCAGGTCTTTTTCTTTCTTATCTGCCATTGGTAGATATCTCCGTTAGTTACTATTTGACGGCGGTCAGCTTGGCGAACGCTTCGGTGATGGTCAGCTGGCCATCCAAGCGCTCAGTGACCTTGACGGCGGCGCGGTGCTTCTCGAAGCTAGTGCCTTCCTGAGTCGATACTTCAGCCGATACTTCCTGGCGGTCGCCGATGTAGTAGTAGCTGATATCGCCGAACCAGATTTCGGACTCGTTTGTTCCAGCGCCCAGGTTGGTCGGAATGTCGTTCTGAGTGATGACGGGGCGGTTGAAGAGCGTTCCGACGCGGTTGTCGCCGGCGTTGAAGGCTTCCTCGAACAGGTGCTTGCCGTCGGTCGAGCGCAGGTTGCGTACCAACTTCAGGATGCTGTCGTTCAAGACAAAGGTGGCCTCGGTGCGGTACTGCTCAGGCAGTGCGTGGATCAGGTTCACGATGTCGGTCGAAGCGAGACTTGCGCCGGCCTGAGCGACGCTCTGGCTGATGGTGTAAGCGCGGAGACCCTTGGGCTGGCCGGTGCCGGAGCCCGTCATGTAAGCGGTGTCCTCGGTGCGGCCGAGCTTGTTGGCGAACTTGCGGATGACCAGTTCGGCGATGCCCTCGTTGATGGCAGCGTCAGCCAAGAGCTGGCGGCTCATGCGGGACAGACCGGCGAGCAGGTTCACGTTCAGGATTACCTGGCCGAAGGTCGGGTCGCTCTGAGTGATCGTGGCCAGTTCAGTCGTCCAGTTCACGGAGACATCGTTGCCTTCGGTCTGGATTTCCATCTTGTCGCTGCCCATCGGAATGATGGTGGCGTAGTGCTTCAGGTAACCGACCTTGAACTTCTTCTCGACCAGGGTGTTGTAGAACTCGGTCGGAACCAAGTAGCCACCGTTGGCGTCAGTCGAGATGGACAGGTCTTTGGTGAAAGCCGGGTCCATCAGGCTGCCGAGGAACTTCACGGAGGCGACAACATCAGCGTTGGGGGTCCGGCCGGCGGCGATCTTCTCAGCTACTTCTTTGCGCTCAGCAACGGGCAGCTCTTTCATCAGCTTGGCAACTTCTTCAGCGACAGTCTCGCTTACTATTGATTTGAGTTCTTCAGGTTTCATAACCTCTTTCTCTAGTGATTAATTAGTCGATCTTGCCGAGTTTGTAATCAATCTCGGATTTAACGCCCGCTCGCACAGCTTCGCGGACTTCATCGGCGGTCAAGCTCTTGATTTCCGGTTCAGCTTCGCCCTCGGCCTTGTCTTCAGTTTCGCCTTCAACTTCGGTGCCATCAGATGCCTCTAGCTCTGACTTATCCTCAGTTACTTCAGTTGCTTCCGCAGCGTCAGCTTCGGTTTGGTCGTTAACAATTTCAGCAGGCTCTTCCGCTTTAGCGGTTAGCAGTTCAGTCAGTGTCTTTACTTGGGTTGTGAGCTCGGTTACGGCTTCTTTTAATTCCATGTCTTCATTATCAGAATTTTCGTCTGATTCCGTCAATGCTTTTATTAGTTTGTGCGCTTGGCTCATCATGGCTTTGCGCTCATTTTCGGAGAATGTGCCGTCTTTGAATCCCAGGACTAAAGCCTCGGGATTAGCGGGGACGGTTACGCAGGACACTTCCAGCAGTTCGCACTTGGTGAAGGTGTAGCCGGTCATCCAGTCGCCGTCGTACTCCAACGGGATGAAGCCCACGCTGAAGGCGCGGAGATAGCCGCCCTTGTAGAGCTTGAAGATCGTGTCGGCCCACTCGTACTCGTCCTTGGTAGCGAACTGTGCCTTGAAGGTTAGGTTGCCGTCCTTGATGCCGACTTCGAGGGCTTTAGCCACTGGCGGCATGGAGTAGTTATGGCCCCACGGCACGACCGGGTTGCCCAGGAAGCGCTTCAGCTCCCAACCGGCCTGTTCAATTACGTCGCCGTAGGAATCTTTGGCCTTGGTGGAACCGATGAATTCGATCGTGCGGTCGTCTTCGTTCAGGCTCTTAATCTGGAACGGAATAACCGTCCGGATGGTCTCCGGCTTTTTACCCTCAAGCTCTTCTAGCTTCTGCTCAATTCGTACCGATTTGCCGAATACGGAGGCTGTGGCTTGCTCCCTATCCTGCTCTATGCCGGCGACTGTCTTCATTTATGCTTTATCCTTGTTACCTTTAGCGCAATCATAATTCATTCACGTCTTTTAGCACAGGCAATAAGGTGCAGCGGCAGTTGGAATGCAAAGGCGGCCCTTCGATATGCTCATAATTCAGCTTTAGTGGCGTATCAGCTTCGTCTGGTTGAAACTCATCGCCCTTATTGAAGTAGCGGCCAGTCAATTCCACGACCTTGCCGTCCATCGGGCCGCAGTACGGGCAGACCCGCTCATCCTTGGCGGTGAACCATTCCTTGGCTTCAACTAGGTCTGATTGCTTCCAGGCGGCCTGGGAGGCGAAGTTGTTGGCGCGGATGGTCTCAGTCCTGGCGATACGGTCAGCCCGGAAACCAGCGGCGGCACCGTAGACCCGCTCGACACGGGCCGTCAGTTCAGCGATGCTCTCGCCTTCAGCTAGGCCGGCAGCCAGTTCCGTCCGCAACTGCTTGTCTGTCTCGTCCTCGATCCCCCGGCTGACCTTGCCGTTGCGATTGGTGATGAAGTCAGTGACGTAAGGGTCTTCGTAATCAAAGCCCGCTAGTCCGATGAGCAGCATGGCCTCCTGGCCGGCCTCCCGGACGTGGTCGGTATAGATGGGGGCGAAGAATGCGACCAAGCGCTTGAGGTTGGCTTCCTTATCGAACAGGGAACCGGGTGCCCGTTTGAGTGTTTTGTCCTCAGCGAGAGTGGGTAAGTTCTCCAGTACCTCCACCTTCTGCATATCAAAATGCAGCCGGGCTTTCATCAGGAACCGGGACTGGTAGCCGTTGGAGAGTTTGGTCTGGATGCCGTGAAAGGCGTCGCCGATTAGCTCGCGTTCGTCTTCGTCTTGGTAGAGGCTTCGAGCCACTGTTTTCCCAGGCTCTTCTTACCCTCAGTGTCATCGGCCGGAAGGTCCACTGGTACGGGCTCCGGCGGCAAGATGGCCTGCTCTATCGGCCGCAGCGTGTTCGGTACGAACAAGGTGTCTCCCCCGTTGATGCCCTCATCCCCCAGCTCGGCTCGAATCTCATTCACTGTCTTGTACAGGTTGATGGATTCCTTGCGCTCTTTCAGCAGGAACTCTTTGTCCTCCGGCACTGGGTCGGTAAAGCCGATGATGAGCTTGGCGTCGTACTCCGGGGCTAGGCGGTGGTTGATGATGGAAGCCTTGCGGGCCATGAGCGGGCGGACAACGCGCTTGGCGTGGTTGTACTCAGCGGCCTCCATATTGGAGCGGCCGTCACCTTCGATGAGTCCCAGCATCACGCGGGAAACGCCGAACATGGCCAGTATCTGATCGCGGTTGTACTTACGGCTCTCCAGGAAGTCCATTTCCTTCTGAGTCATGGTCAACTTGTTCAGCTTCAGGCCGGCTTCGAGAATGGCGACCTTGTGAGAGTTGGAAGTGCCCTGATACTCGTCGTTCCACTGCTCTTTCATGCGCTCAAAGACTTGAGGAGTCAGCGTGGAATCTGTTTCCAATGCCAGGTCGGGCCGGGCGGAGTTGAAGAAGAAGTTCCGGTTCCAGTCAGCAGCGTGAGCGTCGGTCTCGATGGCCCTGGCAGCGGCGCGGACGACGCTCATGCCGCGGTAGATGTTGTTGGGGTCGGTCAGCGGGAAGTGGACTACGTCAGCGGCTTCCCAGGGGATGTCTTTACCGTTTACGCGGTAGACCCAGCCAGTGACAGCGCCATCGTCGCCGACGACGTGCTTCATCAGGTGCGGCATCATGGGCCACAGCTGCTCCGCCTTGCCCAAGCCATTGCGGAGGACGCCCCAGAACGCCTCACCAGCCAGGACCATATGCAGGTCAGTCAGTTCCTGGAACCGTTGGCCGTCCATGACGACGTTGGGGTGGTCGAGCAGGTCGAGCAAAATGTGATTATCCAGCTCCTCCAGCGTGGGCTGAGAGCGCAGGAACGCCTTGTAGCTGCCCTGGTGCTTCAGCAGACGGCCGGCCATCTTTCCGGTCTTGGTGCTGCCGCGGTTGGCGTAGGCGCGGTAGTCGATTTGAGACGTGTCTTTGGCGATGGTGGAAGCGGCGGCATAGACCCAATCCAGGTACTGCTGCATATAGGCGCGGGTGTTAGTGAGTTTCGTACCGCCCCGGTTGAACAGGCTTGAACCGCTCGTCCATAATTCATCCAGCGTCATTGTGGCGCTCTTCTTCTTGCCCAGCTGGCCGAGGGTGCTGACAATCAGGTTTGAGGTTAGTTCCTTTAAGCCCATATTTCCTAGTGTTTAGTTATTTCTATACTAATGTTAATTCTAATGTTTTGATACGGCTATAAGAACGTGAGGCGAGGCTCTTTACTCGCCTTGATATCGCTAATGGCATATCGAATGGCATCCATGGCGTGGTTATAGCTATCCTCGGGTGTATTCAGCGGCTTTCCGTCTCGGTCTGTCTTCCACATATAGTTCCGCTGCTCTTTGATGACGTTGGTCGAGCGCTTAGTCACATAAATGGTTTGGTCCTGAACGACCTGGATACCGAAGTTCACGCTGCCCGGCCCCTTCACCGCGCCGGTAATGTTCACGCCGTGCGCCGCTATCTCATCGATACTCTTGGGCTCCGAGCTATCCGCAACGGTCAGGACTTGCTCAGGCAGATCTAGGAGAATCTTGGCGATGGCGGGGTTCATAAGACCAGTGCGGTACTCGACCTCGTCCAAGACAAAGGCATTGTTCCAGCGGTAGATGCTGACGATGGCGGTGGGATCGTTGGTATATCCGAAGTCCAAACCTTCGCGGACCAGCTGGGCTTCTTCCGGCACCTCATCCAGGTGTTGCCAGCCTCGGTAAACAAGCCCTTCGAGTTCACCCAGCTGACCCAGGCCGTAGACCTTCCACCACTGAGCATTGCCGCGCCTGGCTTCGATGGAAGCGACGATGGCCGGCTCCAGGGCTTCGTTGTCCTTGTAGGTGACGATAAGGAAGTCGTGGTCCTGCTGCGGCGCGACTTCCGTGTACCACCAGAACTCGTTCGTGGGGTTCCAGTCGAGCCAGATGGTTTCTCTGGTACGGACTTCAAGCTGGTCATACGCCATGTAGGGGACATTGTTGGCCTCGTTGACGTAGAGGCGATCGCGGCGTGGTCCGCGAACCTTGTCCGGACTGTCGGCGCCGAAGAACTCAATCTGACTGCCGGTTTCGAAGGTGTAGATGGAATCAGTGCGGTTCCAGCGGTCTTCCTGATAATAGTTATGCGCCTTCATGATGTTGAGGAAGTCGCGCATGGCACCCTTTTTCAGGTGCGGCATGGATTCACTGACGATGCTGGTCAGCTTAGGCGTTTCATCGCTCTGAGCGAGGTCTATTAGGACAAGCAGAATTGAGATGGTCTTCGACGCCGAAGTACCGCCCTGGACTGCTCGGATGCGCTTACGGCATCTAGCTATCTTGTGGGTTGCTGTCGTCGCTCGGTAGAGCATTGACGCTGAGACCGCCGAGGATTGGTGTCGGCAGTTCCTTTCCCTTGGACGTTAGGTCGATACTCTGCTGGGCTTTGCCAAAGGCGCGGTCAAGCATGGAGTCGATAGCCCGGTTGTCAGGGGTCTTGGTACTGATGAAGTAGTACTCTTCGCCCTCAGTTTCGCCGTCAATGTAGGCCTTGATTTCCGCGGCGTCGGTCACTTGGACAGCTGGCAGGTCATTGCCCTTGGAATCCTTGTCGACCCTAAAGAGAATCTGTAGGCCTTCAGCTAATGCCAGCTGGGAATTGAACAGGCGGTCGGCGTTCCTAGCGACTCGCGCCCGATAGGCAGCTAAGACAGCAGCCCGCTCGATCGTGGCAGCCTCTTGCACCCCAGGCTTTCTGCCAGCACCTGGCCTAGCTCCACCTCTGCCGGTTGGTTTGTTATTCGGAGAATCAGTGTCGTCGGCCATTCGTGGCTTTCCAGTTATTGCCCTGATTATGAACTAAACCGCTGGTGCTGTGAATAGCGAACCTAGAGAAGCCAGGCGATATAGACGACCATATACATATACGAGAGGAAGGCTACTATCAAAAGGCTGAGTGCAGCGGGGACGGGCATAGCTTCAGCCAGCGGCTGGAGGAATTCAAAGGCCAAGATGCCGAGGCAGTTAGTAATGGCGATGCACACCAGCTTCGCCAGGAAGACATCACCCTCCCCGTGATATAGAGCAGTAATAGCCGCCAGCTCGCCGCAAACTAAGCTGAGTATAAGAACGACCCCGAAGAACACGGTCACGATTTTCATGGGCTTCGACGAGGATTCAAAGGCCTCCGCTTGAGCTGCGCCCTGCTTCAGCCCTACGGCTATCGCAATCAGCAAGGTGGGAATGGCGGTAGCTCCAGCTTGGAAAAGCATGATGGGAACATTGTTCATACCCGTCATCGTGCCAGACGCGCGCGCGTCTTCTTGTCAGGCGAAGCCCCTACGCCCGTAGGCTTAGGCCAGTTCAAGTTTCAACCTGGGGAGTATGCAGTGAGTGAGTCCAGCGGCGGCCAAGCCCTAGCAGAGACACCTGTCTCCAATAATCAAATCGAGGTACGGCTCCTCTTCAACTCCCGTGACTACACGCTCTCGCAGCTGGCGGGCCGCATCCGTGATGTCGAATCGTTGATGACCCTATTGCTCCAAGGTAGGAATATCCTGCGTCCTCGCAGGCCGATCACCCCGCGCCAATCAGGCATCCGAAGGGTTGTTGCGAAACGAGCCAGCCGAGCCAATTTGGAGCACCTCAAAGGCTTCAAGATCATCACCCGCAACTTCCGGGGCATTGTCGTTAACACAAGAGCATATGGAACGATGCCCGATGTTGAAGTCCGAGTTGAAACTGTATCGCTGAGTAGCCCGCTGGAAATCGTTCTCCTGGTAAGTGGCCCTATCGCTGTGCTCACTGCCATAGCCAAGCTGCTGCCAAAATTCATCGAGGTCAAGAACGCCTGGAACAATAGCCGCATCCTTCGGGCCGAGTCGAACCTCGCCGTGGAGCGCCTGAAACTAGAGTCCGAAATAGTAAAACTCTACGCCTCTGAAGTTGAAGGCATCGACCTTGAAAACTATGCCAAGCTAAAGAACGACCATCCCTCAAAACAGATCGTCAAAGGTGCCGTTAAAGCCTTGAGCAATCTGGATAAGGCCGAAGTGAGAGACTAAGCCGACATAGGTAGTAGTCTTACTACATGGCAAAAAAGACAGTAGTAATTCTTTCCGACGACCTCGACGGCTCGGAAGCCAATGAAACTATCAAGTTCGGCCTCGATGGCACCGAATACGAAATCGATTTGAATAATGACCACGCCAATGAGCTGCGTCAAGCATTGGAGCGCTTTACCAACGCCGGCCGTAAGACCTCCGGAGGCCGTGGTCGGCCGGCTGGTCGTAAATCTAGCGGTTCCGGCGTAGATACCAGGGCAGTTCGCCTGTGGGCACTCGACAACGGTTTCAAGGTCAACACTCGCGGTCGTATTCAGGCCGACATCTTGGAGAAGTACGAAGCCGCCCACTAGGCCGACACCAACCAGGAAGATAGTGCGCACGTCTGACTGGTGCCGGCTGTTTTCCACGGTAAATCTGTGGATTGCCTGGGGACAAAATAAAGAATCAGGGTTGGAACTTATTTAGGTTCTGGCCCTGATTCATTTAATTGCCCTCGTATATCCACCGGTGCCAACCTCGAAGTATCACCCCTAATTCGAGGAGACATGGTGAAGAAAACAATCGTGGCCATATTGGTCGCCCTGGGCTTAGTCCTAGGCACCAGTACAGCCGCTAATGCGATGCCCACCATAGGCAACGACTGGTATTCGAACTTCTATGGCGCGTACGTAGATTTGGACCGGGCTGACCAGGGCGCAATCACATCCGGAGCGGCGGCCGGCGTATCGGCGGCGGTCTGCATCCAGACTTCTGGCTGGGCCTGCCCGACTATCGCGGTGGTACTGACGGCGGCGGCGTTCTACATCGCCATCAACGGCTACTGTCCGAATAAGCTGAGAGTGTATCCACGGTTCGGCGGCTATCCGATGAGGTGCGTGTGATGAATCTGAAAGCCCAGGATAAGCGGGGTCTGTTCATCGGGCTCATTGTGGGCCTGCTTACTTCCGCTGGTGTGGCCGCGGCTTCTGGTATGCCGGTCTACGCCTTTATGTGGTCGGCGGTGACGGTGGTTCTGGTACTTGTGCTGATGGGCGTGGTGCTGGGGCTGGTTCGGCGGTAGTCACTACTACTTATTGCAGAACCACCTGCGGCAGCCGATTATCTCGCCCTCTCGCAGCCCCTCGATGCGGAGCCAGTCGTGTAGCCCTAGCCAGCAGAGAACTCGGCGCTCATCCCATTCCCATTTCATCGCTTCACCGCCCTGAAGCCTGGCCACTCTGACAGTGAATCCAGCTTCCGCTTACGGGGAGCAGCCCTCTTCGGCTGCTCCCCTTTTTGCGCCTGGAGTAAGCCGTCGGGGTCGTTGTAGACCACTTGGCCGGGTAGGAGTCGGATGGGCTCGTAGCTCCCCGGATAGTCCGGCTCGAATCCCATTACTTCGCCTCCTGCAATCTCAGCCAGAGCGAGGCGAGGGATTCGGCCATGGTCGCGCCTTTGCCCTGCGGATAAAGGTGATTCATGGCGGGATAAGACGCAAGCCAGAAGCCTTTATCCCTACTTGGGCTGATAGACAGTTTCATGGCTTCAAACTCATGCGGTACTTGGTCGGCTATCTCTTGGGCGGTGGGGGCGGCGGCTCGTCCATAGCCCGCATAACGCTCATCAGACCGAGGGCGTAGGTAATGACTGCCAGCAGCGTACTCCCAAACGAAGTGGCTATCCTGCGGGAATCCGGCCGCCTTGCGCTTCTTTGCTGTTCCAAGCGTGACTACGAGTGATTCCATTACCGGCACCCCTCAGGCTGATAGATGACGATGCTGATGCCTGGTGCGTTCGAAATCACCGGCGTTATGCATGGCACCGGAGTGGGAGCAGTTGTAGGAGCGGGAGTTGCCGGGGCTGGTTCTATGAAGGCCGGAGCAGGCGTTGGGTCTGCTGGCGGCGGAACTACCTTCACCGTCACTGGGTCTGGCACGACCATGTGCTCGGCCGGAGCGGTGCTGGTCGATTCCTGGAGCTTCACGATGTCTTGCTCACTGTTGGTGGTGCGGGCGTCGATGTTGTCGATGCGCTGGTTCAGGCCTGGTAGGTCTAGTTCACTGGAGCTGACACCGGAGAGGCCGAAGACGGTGACGCCAGTGGCCAGGAGGCCGGAGATTAGGAGGGAACGTTGCTTTATCATTTGGCGATTCTCCGTTTATGCCAAACGCAGCCGTTCAACTTGCAGGTTCGAGCTGCATGATATGGCCGGGTTGGTTTATACTTTCGGACTTCCTTCAACATGCGCTTGGTAATGTAGAGCGCAGTGAGTGGGTCGGTTTCGGTCAGCACTTGTGGCTGCATTTGGTAGACGCCTTGTTTATGTGCTGTGAATTATGCGCCAAGCACTTTGGAATTGCAAGGGCTTTATGCACAAGCGAGAGATACGTCGTAAGGCGTTTATTTTGCGACACACAATCACTGTTGTGCGACGCCACGCTCAAAATCACCAATTGTCCGAAATTTATGGCATAACAGATTTTTGCAACGTGGTTCTTACGCTCAAAAAGATGTTCGGTTTTTGGCACTGTTTGACATAGCCGAAGACGATGATGAAGCTATGTTCTGTTCTCGTCCAGGTCCGGGTCGTAGCGTGCTGTGATGAGGGGCGGCAGCGTAGTGTCCAAGAATTCTGCAACAAAGCCGACCGTCCAGTCGGGATCATTCTTGGGGTAATCCAATATCTTTTGCCCCATGGATCGACCCAGAGAGCGCACTGCTAAAACTGGCCGGTGCTTCACGAAGTCGCTGATGGCCCTGGTGCCTTGCTGCTCGTCATACTCACCAGCCTGGATAGCCCGGACGATTCTGCCGGCTTCATCATCAATCAACTGCTGGTCTTGGATGTCCTCGAAGTCGTCTGGTTCAACGCTGTCCATGATTACTCCTGCTGCTGGGGTGGCGGGACTATCAGTAGTGAGCATTCTGGCAGACTGTCCCCATGGATGGGGAGACTATACGGCTGATCGTTGTGGCTTGCGGAGCAATCACGGCGGGTTTGGGTGGAGCTCTGATAGCCGGTGCATTCAATAGCCAGAATACAGCGGCAACTATTGCGGCAGCGCGCGAAGAAGCTGAGGCTCAACGGGAGCACGAACGGAGGCTGGAACACGCCCAGTGGCTGAGGGATCGCAAAGTCGATGTGTACTCGAAGTTTCTCGAAGAGGCGCATGACCTGCACCTAGCAATGGTCAACTTATACCTAGGCTCTCGTAAGGACCTGGATGAAACCCTTGCGAGAGCTAGCGTCGTGTCCGTGATGCAATTCCGAGTCCTGTCGCCGGGACCCGTCTGGCTGGCGGCGTTACGAGTAGCACTCTCGATCAGCACACTAAAGGATGCACTGGTTTCGATAAAGCAAAGGACTGCGCCCGATACGGCATTCTATGACAAAGCCTCCAAGGAATTGCTCGAACATATAATGCACCTAGAAAAACTATGTTCAACCGACCTCGAAATTGAATGGGCAGATGATGGACTTCAACCCTGACACCTGGGGCACCGTCGGCCAATGGGCATCAGCCGTCATCACTGGCTCGGCGTTCTTCGCCACCTTCTATGTTATCCGGCGCGACGCAAGGGTTCGCCTACTCGCGCAGGCTCGGAAAGTCGCCTACTACCGTAGTCAGCGCGGTAGGTTCTGGAATCATACGGTACACAACCTAAGTGATGAGCCCATCTTTGATGTTCAGCTACATGTGGTGGTCAAAGGACGTTCCCGAGAACTCATCGCGGAAAAGGAAATCCTCATTCCGCAGGAAAAGCTCTCGCCAACTGAGTGGTTTGCAGATAGCATCGACGCGGAATTTCGCGACAACTCCGGCCATTGGTGGCGACGAACGGTAAACGGTAAGCTGCATGAGGTTTCACGCCTTCAAAGGGCGCTGGAACGCGGTGGCCATCGCGTTGACCGTTACGGTTTTGGGAGAACCCTGCTAAGGTCATTCGGGCGAAAAAGAAGGGCTCTCGCAAAGAGACGAATGAGGGCACGCTGGCGGCGTGAGGACAAAAGGACGATCGCTAACGACTCTTGAGTTTTCGCGGTGACTTACCGCCGATGCTCCCCCAATACACTGCCCGGTCGTGGTCGAAGGCAAACCCGCCACCACGGCTCTTATGTCCCCCGGCTTTTCCGATCTGTTTATAGAAGTCTGCTCCGTACAGTTGCTTGTTTTTGGCAGCGGCCTTTTTGCCGCCAGATTGAGTTCCGGCCACCTATTTGTTCTCCTGCATTAGTTCTAGTTGCTTAGCCGCCGGCGCTTCCCCGATTACCTGCCGGACTCCAAAGTGTTGGCTGAACGGCAGCTTCGCCTGGTCGAGTACTCGCTTGCCTGGCTTCGAGAGCTTGGCCGATATCTCGATCTGCCGGTTGCGCCCTTGGAAATCCTTGATGACATCGCGGGCGGTGTCCTGGGCGTAGGCGGCGAGGTGATGGCTCAACATCTCCCGCAGGTCGTGGAGGTGATAGGCCACCTCTCCCCTATCGACGTGCAAGACGCTGAGCTCCCGGTCGTCCTGGATAGCCAGCTTGAGCTTCACGCTGGCGGCTTTGACGGCCGCCTGGGCCACCTCCAGTTCCTTGTACTCCGGCAGGTCTGTGACTAGCTCCGTCCGTCGTTCCTTGATTGCTTTTAGTTCCAGCTCGGCCACATGTATCTCACCCTCTAAGGAGTGGATGCGGTTCACCTGAGCCATATCGATGGCCATTTACTTTTCCCTCTTGATTACTATTCGTTTGTCGCAGCGCAGACAGACGCGGTGCTCTGACCACTGCTGGAAATTGACCACCATGACCCACAGATGTTTGCATTTCATTTGCGTGCCCCTCGCCGCCGCTGCTCTTCGAGCTGTGCGTCTAGTGCCGCTTTGGCGCTGGGATGGCTGATGCCCTCTACGTCATAAGCACGGATTTCTGGCTTTTCGTGCTGAACGCATACGTGCAGGTAGAACGTCTGACTGCCAACCTGCCGAGTGGTGCGCTGCCAATTGTGCCGGTGGCCGTTGTAGCCGCCCTTCGCAACCAGTCCTGATAACCCTCCAAGCTTGGTCATGGCCGGCCTGGCAAATCTTGCTTGAGCCTGGCGATGATGGAGTTCATCTGGTTGGCGTAGTAGACATCAAATGGCTCGGACTGATTGGTGAGCTCCCGCCAGCGGACGTAGAGCGTGTTGTACATCCGCTCGCTTGGTGACTTGCCGTCGAACTGGGCGTCGGCCTTTTCCTTAGGAATTGCCGCTTCGTCTATAGGGTTCGGGCTGAATATGAACCAGCCCTCCCCCTGCTTCGCCAGCTTGAACAGGGTGGTCATCTCGTCGTCAGGCAGCTCTTTCGAAATGTAGATGGTGCCTTTGATCGTGCCGTCGACCATCGTCGACATGGTGCCGAGCTTGGCCGGGGCGCGGACAATGAGTGTCTGCTGCCCCTCCATTAGAAGGGAATGTCGTCAAGGTTGATGTCGTCGGTCGCGGGCAGGTCCTTGATGACCACGTCATCCGACTTCGGGGCCATGGGAGCGGCCGTTTTGGCTACAGCCAGGACCGCGCCCTCGAAAGCTTCGAACTCTGGAGCAGCCTGAACCTTGAGTTTGAGGAAGTCGGATAGCCGATTGAATGTATTCGCATCAGGCTCTTCGATATCGAAGAGGATGTTTTCGTTGACTGGATCGGGCTTTGCGCCCTTGTACGGCATGAGTGCTGACACGTTGGCATAGGTCTTGCCGGTCTTCTCGTTTTCACTGTGCAGTACTTGAAGCATCGCGTACGCGCCGAGGACAGCGACCATGTCGAACTCGACCAGCTCATCTGCTGTGAAGCGTTTACCACGCCAGGCGTTTAGATCGCTGTATAGGTTGCCGCGCTCATCGAGGGTGCGGGTGTAGGTCTTCGAAATAGTGAAGGGCTTGCCGTCCTTGGTCTTGCCCTCATCGTCGAGCAGCTCCCATTGGATAACGACCTTCTCTTGCTGCTTTGATTCACCCTTGAACTGAACTTCCTGAGTGCCGAGGAAGACCAGGCCGTAGCAGCGGGCTACAAATGTTCCTTCTGGTACTTGCTCAAAATCACTGACTGGTTTGCTTACTGTTGTGCTCATTTCTCTAGATCCTTGTTTAGTTATGGTTCGTGCGGTTAGGCCGCTTTGATGGTCAGATATTCAGTGCTGCTGACCGCGACGCCCGGAATGAGTTCGCCGGTTTCCTTGAGAGCGCTCTCAGCGGCGGCTTTGACGCGGGCGCTATCGAGCTTGAAGTACTCGCTCAGGTCGAACTCGTTCTCTTGCAGCCATTCGGTCACGGCCGGCTCATCCGCGATGGAGACGGTCCTGCGCTCGGCCCGGATGACGTAATAGCCATCCACCGCCTCGGTGCGCTTGCTCTTCGATTGCTGCATGGCCTGCATAAGGGCCAGCTTGGTGATTTCCAACTCCTCGACCAGTGGCTTCATCTGAATTTCCAAGGGGGCGAGCTGTGCCTTTAGTTCGGCAATCCTTCCTACTAAGGGAGTGATGTTGTCTTGCATGATGTGGTTCCTATTTAGTTATCAGTCGTTGTTTCCTAGCGAGGCCGCGCCCTATCCCGATGGAGCCTTCGATGGCTGTGGCTAGGCGCTTCTGAGCTTCCTGGCTTTGCCGGCAGCCATGCCAGCCGGTCGGCAACTTTCGGGGCTGGCCGCAGAAGTCGCATTGATGGCTATACGTGCTCACGACAGCCTCCACAGAATCCGTCCACGACAATCTCCCCGCAGCAGTCGCTAGGCCGCATCATTTCCCGGAACTCCTGGTACTGGGGCTCATCAGACTCTAGGAGAGTGAAGCGGAATACCGGGCCTTTGACTTGTGTGGTGCGGATGCGGCAGCCTTCCTGGCGTAGTTCATGAAGCCGTCCGCCGTATCGGAAGCAGATTTCATTCAGCTCGATGTTCAGAACGCCCCTGGGCCCGCGCTCTTCCAGAAGGTCGTGGATACGCTCTTTCTGTGTCTTAGCCATTGCGCACCGCCTGGCTGTAAAAGACGTTCAGGAGCGAGAAGTAGGTATCCTGCGTGATGAGGCCAGCCTCGTACTGAAGCTTGGTTACCCATACTTTGTCTACGAGGTTCATCGCGCACCTCCCGTCAGGGCCAAGCCCAGGAAGATGAGGCCGAAGAAGAATGCAGCTATAAAGGCTGCTCCGGCTAGCCATCCGATTAGCTCATTCCGGGCAGAACGCCAGGAGGGGGAATTGATATAACGGGGATGTTTGAACATTGGTTAGACGCCTTATTTATATTCGTATTATGCGCCAAGCACTTTGGAATTGCAATACCAATTCTCGACAGATAAGCGTCGAAAGTTATGCACAGATAACTAGTCAAGAATAGGGCGGCGGTTTATAATTAGACGCATAACCCCCGGCAAAGTTGGTTTAGACGCCTTACTCCGCCGGGGGTTTGTTTGTGTCTTACTTCGTCTTTTGAAGCCGGTCGTATAACCTTCAAGCAAGGTGCGCTGCTGGGGGAAGCTAGCTGGGCTCCTGCCCCTGTTACTGCACCCGAAAGAAGTCAGCCATGTCTACTGAGGCAAGTCCTGAAGTAAAACCGCCGGCCAACCGCACCAAGCTGATTCTGATCGTCATCGGAGCCTTGGTCGTCGTGCTCCTGGCCATCATCGCCATTGCCGTGTCTTCCCAGGCCATCCGAGCCGGTGAAGAAGCCGCCGCCAAAGAGAGCGCCATTGCCCAGGAATCCAAGATGGCAGCGATTGCTGCAGCCGGTGAAAAGGCACTGGCAGACCAGCGCGCCGAGGATGCGAAGGACGCCAGCTACGTATGTGAACAGCGACTCCTGAAGGTACACCCGACCGCCACCGTCCAGGCCGGCAAGACCAAGTCCACCTACAAGGCTTCAGACGGCAGCTACGACACTGTCGGCGCTTACACCGACGCCCCGAAGGGAAACACCATCCCGATGCAGTTCAAGTGCTCGTCAACCAAGGGTAGCGGCACGAGCTGGACGGTCTTCCTGAGCAATGACGGACACGGCTCGAAGATTCCGGGAACGTGATAAGTAGGAACGATGCGCGCCAAATGGGCTGATTCAACCAGCACGACTATCAAGATTCCGAGTATTCGGGCCATCTTGCTGGTCGTGCTCTTGGTGGGCGCAATGACGGCGATAGTTTGGGTTTCAGTTGTCGTGCAGGGAGAAAGCCCTCGACCGCCGGCCGCGCCCGTGCCCATCGAGGGCCCGGCTTCTTGGCTGAGCGCATGGTCAACATTCTGGGGAGCCGTGGCGGGTGGCATCGGTGCAATAGGCACGGCCGGCGCTCTGTGGCTAGGGGCCATCACGTTCAGGCGGCAGGTCGAGGACCAACACCCGCGCTCAAGCCAGCGCTATCACGGTTGGCAGCCGTCCCTGGAAAGAATGGACTGACATAGGCGAACTCAAACGCGGCTTCGAATACTTCATAAGCAACAACAGCCATTTGGCTATCTATGACGTGCTGCTCTACGCCGGTCCTGTAGAAGCACGGCGTAAGGACATCCGTCAGGTGCTGGCTCCTGGCGAGGAAGCACTATTCAAAATGGCCTCTTCCGACTTCATGGCCTTCGCGAAGTTCGTTGACAGTTCCGGCGTAGCCTGGAAGAGAGATGGGGCTGGTCGAATCACGGAGATTAAGAGTGGCGAAAGCTTCCCCTGGACTATGGATTAGGAAAAATTCGAGTAGTGGCAATCTATGAAAATGCGGCCGCGCGCTTTTGGCGTTGGCTGATGAAGCCGACGGTTTTGGCCGTTGGTGCGATGATCGCGGGGAGTGTTGCCATAGTCCTATGCACTCTGGCGCTGAACGCGGGCTCTGAGGACAAGACATCGGACTGGATAAGTGCCTTTGGTACGGCCTTCGGCGCTGCCCTGACGGGTGGCGCTGTCCTGTTTGCTGCTTTCACGTACCAGCACCAAGTGGATGAGAAGAACCGGGTCCAGGCAGATGAAAGGCAGCGGGCTCTTGATGAACGGTCCGAGCATGCCCGCGCCATCAAGCTGAACAATACGCCGAGTAACGAGTATCACGACACGTGGGACTATGTCGTTCGCAATGACAGCGACATTCCGGTGGACGGTGTCGATATTCTGTCCTTCGACCGCATGGCGGGGGAAGCCACTCTGCACCAAATTGGAACGGTGAATCCTACGGAGCAATCGCGGCCGAAGGCCGTCTACCTCCCCGACATGACAGCCTCTTATCTCCGGTTCCAGGACAAAAATGGGCGGAATTGGCGAAAGTACTTCGATGGTCGGCTGGAAGAGCAGGTAACGACTCAGGTTGCGAGCGACACACCTACGGGTGAATGACAAACGCCTCGTAGTAAATCTTGGACCCCGTCTGGCTGCGCTGGTCCGGTACCACGGTGGTGACAACCTGCACCTGGACGTGGCCTGACTCGTAGTTTTTGATTATCCGGTTCACCTGGTCGGTAAGAAACTTGGCCGAGTCCGCCGGCGGGATATGTTCCATCTTGGCTGCCATTGCTGTTCTCCTTTGAATACGCCCCGAGGAATTAGGGGGTTTGAGTAGTTACATCTTGCCGTAGGCGAGGCGTACCCTCTAGCTACTAAAAGAGGCAGGACGGGACGGCGATGTCCGATGTAACGGATTGGATCGGTGCTATTTCCGGGGCCGTCGGTGCTGTCGGTGCATCGGGCGCGCTCCTCATCGGGGCTATTACCTTGCGAAAGCAAATTTTTGACACTCACCGAGCGCAAGCAATGGCGGTTACTCTGACCGTTACAACGGACCCTCCAGTGGACGGTGAACCGGGCCCCAAAACACTTGAGATTAGGAATGACAGCTCACTGCCGATATACCAAGTTTTTCTTGGCTACTACTTCCCTAGTGCCAGAGAGGAAGTTTTTTATCAACTTGTGTTGCCAGCGCACGAAAGGATGGTGTGCAAGGTGCCAGACACCGGGGGGAGGTTGGTAGCACGGTTCAGAGATGCTGCAGGATCAGGGTGGACACGGTACACCTACGGGGAGCTCTCGCCACGTTACGCTGAACCGGAGATCAAAGGGCGATATGAGTTCAGGAGCGACTAACCTCGCCGGACGCTGAGCGAGCAGCTGAGGTGTCCGGATAGGCTACCCTCCCGTATAAGCGCTTCGCTTTTAGCTAGTCGCTTCGGTTTATGGCATTCATCATTTGTTCGTCGAGTACTGCATGAACGGCCGCCGCGTATGCCCGCTCTTGCGGGGCATAGTCAACGCGGTGTGGCCGCTCAACTTTCGCCTTCACTAATTGCTTTGCCTGGTTGTCCTTGGCCCGTAGCAGTACGTGCTGCGCCTTGTAGGCGTTGCACGGCTGGCAAGCCAGGATGAAATTGCTGACATGGTTCGGCCCACCGTAGAAGACAGCGACGCGGTGATCTACCTGCATTCCTGCTTGGGATTTCTTCTTCCGGCAGTAATAACACTTGCCGCGTTGGTTGTGATAGGCCCATCGACGCCAGCGCTTCCAGGTCCAGCCGTTGATGAGGATGTCGCCCCGTCGCCAGGCGTTGTACTCGGCCCGGATTGCCTGGCGTTCTTCTTTAGTCGTCTCCCTTCGCTGAATTTCGGACAGCTTCATGCCCCGGTGCTCAGAGCATGGCGGATTAGGAAGCTGAAGTACTTCGCGGGCGCTTTGCCGCCACGGGCTTGTTTTGCCAGGGCGTGAGTCAGGTCGACGCCCAGCTTGTAGAAAGCCTTGCAGTACCACTCCCGAAACGTCGGGTTGATTAGGTCGCTGCAATCAGCAAGCAGCTTGTCGACACTCGTACAAGACAGCTGTTCAGCTGTTACAGCTGTAGAGGTTTTTAAACCTCTCCTCAGCTGTTCAACTGATTGCCTACCGGCAGTAATGGGTTGATAGTTTGGGGATATTTTTTCTAAGGCCATAGCGAATACACCTCCTTGCATGGCGCATAAGGGGCTTTGATGTTGTTCTGAACCCCATGCTGCAGCTAGGAGTGCTTTGATGTATTCACAGGCTGGTACCGGGACAAGAGCCAGGATGGTGGGGATTGCCGCTATGTCTTACTCCCACCACGGCGCTATTCAAACTAGCGTACGCCGTAGCCTTCCCCTTGTACCCGTAGCAGCCTGTGAATGTTCCTGGGGACAAAAAATGGCCCCCGTTTCCGAGGGCCGCTGAATGCGTTCGTAAGTAATATACAAAATTACGAAGCTTTTAACAAGTCCCCAGATTTGGTGACTTGAAGGTTGAACGCATTCAAGTCCTCCACATCGTAATCCCCTTATGCCAAACAATCAATAGTATTTATGTTTGCAATTCGTCATTATGGCTATATCGACAATCGCATCGACGTACCTACCCTCAAAAGAGACAAGCACTAGTGCCGTACACCCGGCACAGACAACTCAGCTCCTGAAACGCGATGTCGGAGCTACACCGGTCACCTCCAAGGCGGCCGGTTTTTATTCGTCCTTGTCGTTCTCGATTATCCAGTAGATATAAACCTCAGTAACGGTGCAGGGGTCGAGACCCATTGCTTCGGCGGTTTCCCGCGCGTCGCTAGTAGCCCGCTCCATACACTCCGCCCAGGGCCGCCCAGACTCCATACTGAAGGCACCATCGAAGTCGGCGTAGCGCTGGTATTCGTGGTCATAAGCTTCGGCTTGGTAGCAGTAGCTGTCCACCGGTTTAGGCTTCTTCCGATTCGGATATCTGAAGCACCACGCAGCTGTACGGCTGGTTCAAATTGAATCCAAAGCGCTCCGAGGCTTGCTTCAGAGCTCGCTTGGCGGCCGCTTCTTCGTCGGTGGTGTGCCAGTAGACGGTTCCCCGGTGGTATCGCTTGTTGTGTCCCCCCGGAGGCGTCACTGCTATAACGAACTCAAACATGGGCATCGGTCGTTAGCCCTCTATGTACCGCTGGAGAATTTCACGAGTGCTGCGTTCGAGGCTCACTCGCAGAGCTGCCACTGTTTCTGCTAGCTCTGGGTGATCCTTCAAAACGCGATTGAATCTCTCCTCGGCCTTGGCCGCAGCTTCCGCCACCTGCTCCGCAAATTCACGCCGTATGCGCGTCCTGTCGTCTTCCATTTCCAACCAGCCTTTCAGCGGCTTCACTGAACAGCACCGTGCTGAACAGGTCCCTCTCCCCCAGCTTGTGAATGATGTCTTCGAGGTATTTCTTCCTGGCTTCATCGGGCACGAGCCACAGCACCAGCGGGAACGCCCGGTCGTCCGGCCAGGCTCCAGAATCAATTGCTTGGATGTAGCGGCGCATCTTCGCCGTCAGCTGGCTCTCCCACTCGACGGAGCCGTCTTGCTCCAAAAAATAGGAAGCTCCGTTCAGTTCCAAGTAGGCGTCAGGCTTGAGTAAGACGTGACCGACGCGCGTATGGCACCAGGGCTCAGTCCGGAAGGTCATGTCTGTCCGTTGAACGTGAACCGACCCATATGGTGAGGATTCGTCATTTCTTCGACATACCTCCAGAAGCCGCACGAACGTTTCCGCTATGTCCAAGGTGTGAGGTTCGGGAGTCCGGGCTTTAGTGGAGGCCAGTTGGTAGACGTACTCCGCAGAGCCGTTGTAAGCCCCCCACATACGCTTCAGGTACCCGAGTTGGGTAAGACGCTTCAAATGCCTACAGGAGCGCACACGTTGGCCGTCAGGGGTACCAGAACGATAGTGGACACGCCGGAGTTGGGAAGTGGTGAGCTGCCGGAATTGGGTGACGGTTTGGAGGACGGACAGTTGAGTAGAAGATAGAGCAGAAAAACTATTCATTTAGAAAGTACCGCCCGCCGTGTAATTAGGCCGCTGACCTGCACAAATAAGGTGTTCAGGTGTGAGTGGAATCAACGCCCCTCGAAACTGACGAATCAACAGGGTGTTCAGTCTCATTGCAACCGCCCAATCTGCGGTCTCTGCTTGGTCTCCGGGGTCTTGTGTCTGGTCAATAGGTCGGCTTCCACTTCTGCCACCGGCCGGCCATATTTCTCTCTGGAGTACTGCACCGCTTCCTGGGCTGCACCAGTGGCTTTCGGCGGGGGTGGGGTCTTTAACGTCACTACTGGGGCATTGCCGCTGCTGCTCATCAGCTTTGCCGCCACTGTGTAGCGCGGGAGGTTCGCCAGGTCGTCGTGGGTCAATGGAGCGAAGGTGGACTGGAGGTTCTTGGCATCCTCATCGGCCAGGCGAAAAACGATTTGGGTCTGGGTGTTCTTGCTCAAGGTCTGCCGGACCTCTTTAGGGAGCTGGTCGGCGTACTGGTTAGCTATCACCATTCCGAGGCCATAGGACCGCGCCAGAGCGAAGGGGTCGGCCTTAGTCGTGTTGAACGCTTCACAGTAGAGCTGGAATTCATCCCCCATGAAGATCGTGGGCCTTGCCTGCTTCTCTTCCCTGGTGCCTTTTCTGCGGAGGGTTGCATCCCAAGCCGCGTCGAAGATGAGCTGGGCAATCGCCGCTGCATTAGTCGCTCCCATATCAGCCTCGCTGAGCGGAACTATCAGAATCTTTTGCTTGGCGATGATTTCGTCAAAGTCCAGGCCATCCTTCTGACTGACAATGTTCTTTATCATCCGAGAGCCCAGGAACGTATCGAGGCGGTTCACAGCTGAGTCCACCGTTAGGTCGGCCTTGTCGTCTAACCAACGCCAATCCTGCAGGAGGTCAGGATGAACCTTCCGGTCGATTCGTCTTACTTGCGCCGACCGATATTCCTTGTTCACCAATAGCTGCCGGACATCGTAGAGGGTCAGACCATTGAGGGCGGCCGTGAATATGGCCAGCCGAAGAACCCGCTGAAGTTGAGGCATTGGAGCGTCCCCATGTACGTTCTTCAGAACGGTCATCACATGAGAGGTAACCCGCTCCGGGTCGCCCCGCAGCACGTTCAATCCGATGGGGTACTCCATATCCAGGCCGTCGAAGTAAATTACGTCCCGTTCTCGGTGAAGCGGAACGGCGCTCAATACGTCCCGAGCCAGGTCACCCTTGGGGTCCACCAAAATGAGCCCCATGTTCCGGTCCATGATCTGCGCCGCCATGTTGTGGAGCAATGTACTTTTGCCAGTACCTGACGGCCCGAGCAACCATGAGTGAACTGTCAGCGCTTTCTCCGGTATGGCGACGCGCCGGTTCTGCATCTTCGGGGTGTTGCTCGTACCGATGATGATTCCTTCACTGTCATGCATCACCGTGGGCGCGATGCGCTTGGCTCGCTTTGAGCCGGAACCATTCAAAGGCCAACCCATGAGGGCGGAGAACTCTTTGGCATTAATGAGGATGGGGAAGCCGGCAGTACTAGCCCGCAGGTTGATGCGCTCCCCCACGTTCGGCATGAGGCGGCGCTGGAAGCGGGCCTGGGGAGCCTCCACGGACTTGAAGACCGACGACAGGTCTTTCACCATGCCCTGGGCGTACTCTCCGGTGGCTCCAAGCCTCGCAATGGCTGAAAAGGTATGGTCGGCCAGTTTGTCCTTATCAGCGGCCTCAGAGGTTCTAGGACGCTGTGGGAAGAGGCACCACTGAAGCACTGTCGCTTCGCCGGGATTCAGGCTTTTGAATTGGGCGTTCATGCTGTGGGAAGTTCCCTGCACGTCAAGGATGCGGAGGGACTTCAGCAGGCTCATGCCGGGCATGGCCAACTCCGTGGCTGCTTGCCACTGCGTTGTGGCAATGGGATCGTCCTCCAGCTCCACTTTCTCCATGGAGCCGTCGATGTGTTCGTAGAACAATTCATCAAGCCGGGCGGCGATCCGCCCCGGGGTGTGGATGAAATAGCGCTCGCCGTTTTGGTCGGCGTATCGTTCGAAGCTCACGGCGTAGATGGGCTGCATGAACTTGGGCTTGGGCAGTCCCGAAAGGCTTCGTATAAAGGCTAGGACTTGCTCATGATTCATCGTGGAAGGGAAAAAACACTCATAACTTCTTCGCTGGCGGTCTGCCAGTCTTTGAGCGGTGTTCATGAGAAGGGCGATACCTCCTACCAGACCAAGTCCGGCGATGGCGAATTGCGAGAATACGACGACTAATTCAGTAAACGTAAATTGGAATTGTATAAGTTGCTCCATGCTTTTATGATGCACTCAAGCAAAGGAAATTGTTATGCCTACAAGCTTCACTCAAGGTGCGTAATGATAAAAGCTAGAGATTCAGACGGCATCTAAGTTTGATTGGCTGATAGCTGAGTAAGGAGCCCCCTGGCATGGTGTCCGTGGTGGACAATCCTTCCAATGGCCAAGGTAAACGTGTCCATGCCTGCTCAGCTACCAGCTCATCAATATATGAAGTCCAACTACGTTTTTTATATGTTTTATATATGTTCACAACCGGGTGGCTCGACTGTAAAAAAGCCAGGCGACCGTCGCGACTACCAAGCCAATCAACAGGAACGGCAGCCAGGGCTGGATGATGGCCGTGAGGATGTTCATCAGGAGCACCACCAGCACCGCGGTCAGTAGCATCGTGCGGACTTCCTTGAGGTACTTCATCCGTACCAATCCCGTTCGCTGTCCTGGAATAGAATCCAGCGCAACTCGAATTCGGCGTCAGACTTGGCCTGTCGTAGTTCCCGCTTGGCCTGACGGAACCTCGCCGGCTCACTCTGGGGCTCCGGGTGTGCCGGCGGATTCAGTAGCCGAGCGGCGAAGATAACGGCTCCTATGAACAGAGCGACCACTACAGCTGCCTGGGGGTTTTGCTCTGCCCCCTCAGCCAGCTTGACGAGGACAAAAATCAGAATCAGCGGGATGGCCCACATCAGGAGTAGCCCTTCATGTACCGGTCCAGGATTTGCGCCGAGTTCGTCATGAGCGTGGCCTCAATGAGGAGGGCTGCCTGTTCTACGCGTGGCCTGGCCATGATGGCTTCTTCCACCTTGCGGTCAAACTCAACGATGGCATCTAAGCCTTCGCTGGCGATGTTGACCGCCTGATGCTGCCGGAACTGGGCAGTCCAAGCCCGGTTCAGCTCGTAGGTTGCAGCTGTGGTGGTGGGGATGATGTCGGCCGGGTAGCTCCGCTGACGGGCCAGCCCGTTGGTCTGCCGCTGTACGCCGAGGTCATATTGTTCGTTGCTCATTGCTCTCTCCTTGGTGTTCACCGGGGTATTTTTTCCGGCTGGTACATCTAAGTCTGAGAGGCACAGGCACTTGCTGTCAGTTTCTGATTTGTCTAAGCGAAGTGGGGAATATGGATGAAGTTTGTTCTCAATCTGGATTAGATTGCCGAGTTTCCGCAAATTGGAAACTCCCCGCCAGCGGCTCGCTGGCGGGGAGTGTCGGGGATATATCTTGTTTTTTTGGGGGCTCAGTTGCTTACTTTCAGGCTGCCTTGCCTTGAGCCTCTTCTGCGTCATTTTCAGACTGCTCTATCAGCCGCCGCGCTATGTAGCGGCAAAGCTTTCGCTCATCACCGTTGGGCTTACGCCACCCATCCACCAACCATCCTCCGCCGAAGTCGTCAATCACTTCCTGGCGTCGCCTCAAGGCGTTCCCCGCATCTATATCCGGGGCGATATTGAAGAGCTTCAGCAGAATGCCGGTGAAGCTCATATTCTTGGGGATGGAAAAACCCGGCCAGATGGGACCGGGTGTCGGTATCTTCTTGAGCTCTTCAAGGAGCCTTCGCTGCATGTATTCGCCTTGACCGATTCGGCTTAGTCCAGATTCGGGGGCCGGTGCGTACAAGCTCCGCAGAGTGGGGTACTTGTACGGTCGCGGGCCGTCTGGAATGATCGGTTGGCCGTGCTCATCCTTCTTGAGGGGTTTCTGGGCTACTAGTTGCTTTGGTCTGGCTCCATCTCCGATTAGTAGTTTCAGTTCATCAGTTAGCTTGGACTCTGTGTTTAGTTTGGTCCATCTTCCGCTGGGTGTGTCCATGGGGGTCGGTTGTCCTCACTTGAGTGGTCTGGGCTCAGGTCGGGGGCGGGGGCTGGATGGTGATCACCAGTGGCCTCCTCCTTTTCTCTAGTCGTGGCGTGGTCTTAGATATAACCGCCACCTCGGGTGAATAATTCGGGAGTATTCCCGTATCGGAGTGTGACGTTAGTCACACTCCTGCGTATTGGTAGCTGGGGGTGGGACTAGCTGGCCCTCCTCTCGGTGGTTGTTTTTCATCGTCACATCGAATCGCCAGTTGTGGGGAAGTACCTCCCGATATCGAGCAGACTTTTTTTCGATCTTTCTCCAGGTGTCCCCCAAGCCTTGGGGCTGTTGTGCGTGTCGAGGCCTCTGGGGCTGCTGTGTCACCTACGTCTGTAGATAATCGTCCAGTCCACGATGCGCTGTGCCAGTACTGGGCCTACCTTCGGCAAGCCAACGAGTTCCTCTACGCCCGCCGTATTCAGGTTGACCTTCGATCCAGGGGATCCCGCACTCCCGTCGGGAGAAGCACCGGCCTCCGGCCCTCCCGGTTCAACGGCATCGTCCGGCACCGGCTCGCCCTGCCGCGGGACAAAGATCTTTTGCCCGTCCTCCACCAAGGCGGCCAGGTTGAGGCGGTCAGGGTCGGCGCCGGGACTTCCTCCTCCCGCGGCTGCAATTGCATCGTGCACCCGGTTCCCTGCCGGTAGCTGCACCACCCCCGGCCGCAGCACTGCACCGGCAACGTGGACCACGACCGTGCCGGCCGAGGTGCCTTCCTGCGTTGCCGACGGTGTTCCGGACTCCGGACCGGCACGGCTCCCGCCTCCGTTCTCCTCACCCGACCCGCCGTCCTCGCTAGCCACGGCAGTGGTTTCGGGGTTGACGCCGTTAAGGGGAAGGATCTGAGGCCGCCCGGACGCCGCCTGCCACCAGAACCAGGCACCGGCAGCGACCGTGAGGATGCCCACGATCACGGCGAGCCGAAAACCCAGGCGCCAGCGGATGGCCGGGCCGACGTCGCGGGATTTGGCGGCATCCTCCCCACTGCGGCCGGTGACATCGCCGCCGTCGGGGCCGTGTGCACCGCGGTATTCGAAGGCAGACTCCCCGTCCTCCCCAAGGAGGAGCCCCCGGGGACTGCTCCCGAGGGTGGCCTGCAGCCGGTTCATGGCGTGGCGCGCCTGCTGACCTGCTGCTCCAGCATCCCGGCGTGACATACAGCCCACGCTAGCGACGGGCGGCACCCCGGCAACAGGGCAGGAACGGGCTATGTGGAAAGGGCGCCGCTACTCGCACCCACACGCCCTCGATCACTACTTCCTGGGGAATATCGAACTCTTGTTCTCCGCGGAATTATGCAGCAGGCGCGGGGCAAGAATCACGACGCCGAAAATCACCGCGGCCCCGCCGCGTGGCTGAAACCGCTGCGGGATATCAGCTGGCCATTGCCGCCGGGCAGGGAGCCGGCATCGGTGCTGAACACCAAGTAGAACTCCCTGTATCGCCGCAGCCGGCTCCCGGGAACTGGAAAGACATGATCGCTTCCTATAAAGCCGAGAACCGGTCGCCAACCTCCAGCCGTTCGCCCCAGGAAAAGGCGCTGGCGGTGTGGTTGCACCGGCGCCGTCAGGCACCAGCAGAGGGATCCCTCTCCCCCGCCTATGCTGATGCCGTCACCGAAACCGCTGCATCCCCCCAGGTCACGGTCACCAGCGCAGGCAGCGGTGATCCGTGCAGCATGCAGTGCGTGACCATGATCGGCTACGTCCAGCTCAGCTCCATCGGCGACCGGGAGGTCATCGGTAACGCCAGCTGATAGAGCTGGGACGAGGCCGGATGAGAAGAAAGCGACCGGGCGTGGAGAAGGTAGACCCGTTCAAACGACCAACGTGGTGGTTCCGCAGGTAAGCCGCAGCTCCCCAGCGGCAGTATTCAGTTGGCAGTTCTGGTCTTTTACTCGAGGCCAACCCGAAAACTCGGGTGCGCTGCGGACCCGTTTGTAGTGGAGCCCGTCGTGCTCGGTGTAAATGTCGACGCTGTCGCCGTCGAAACCATCCTGAGTGATGAGCAGGGAGCGGCCGTCCGCTGCTGTGACCTTCACGGTGTCCCCTATGCCGAATGCGCCCAGAAACGCGAAAAGGAACATTAGGCCGAAGTACGGCACCGCGGCTGCGGCCGCCACCGCAGTTGTCCAGCCGATGATGCGCCGTGGCACTTTCCGCGGAACGCGGCCTATCAGCGCCGGCAGCAGGAGAAACAGGCCGGTGGCACCAGCCAGGAGCGCGGCAATCAAGAACCAGGAGGCGAGGGAGTTAGCGGGTATGCCGATGTAGAGCAGCAGGTCCTCCCGTGCAGCCGCCCGATACGCCGCACTGATGGCGTGGTCTGTACAGGAGGCCAGGGCAGCAACAGTCAGAAGGACGGCGCCCCAGATTTCCCGGCGTTTCACGCTGCCCTCTTCGCTCTGACGTCCCTCGCAACCATCGAGCCCATCGTAAGAATGACTTCCAGGAGCACCATTCCAAGCCAGGTCAGGGCGGTAATTAGGGCGAGTATGAAACCCGCCATGCTGCCGGACAAAAGCATCACCGCGGCCACGACAGGAAGCCCACCGAAGAGGACCCAACGGGTGTAGCGGGTAGCAGGGCTGCCGGCGATGGCCAAGCCCGCGTGAATAAGCCACAGAACCAGGGCGATCGCGGGTGTAAACAGGAAAACGCTCATTACTTACCCCGCGTGCTGTCGCTCATCCAGTGCAGTGGCTGCCCTGCGTCCCCCGACGTCATCGATTCAGCCTACCGTCGCAAGGAGCAAAGCTGCCCGCCGCGTCTCGCGGCTGGTCCTATCCCTGACCTGCTGCTCCAGCATCCCGGCGTGACATACACCCACGCTAGGGACAGGCGGCACCCGGGTAACAGGGCAGGAACGGGCTATGTGGAAAGGGAATCGCTATCCCGCGTCGCCGGCGTCGCTACTCCCACCCACAGCACTGCCGTCGCCCACAATAACGGCAAGGACGCCCAGCCCAGCATGCGCCGCCAGTACGGCGGGAAGGGAACTGATCTGGGCAGGAGGACAGTGCGGCAACGCGGCTGCCAGCCGTCCGGCGAGGCTCTCCGCCTCCACCGGGTTTCCGAAATGGTGGACGGCGAGCCGCACTCCGTCCGGACGGGCCGAAGCGTCAGCGGCCACGATTTCCTCCAGCCGGGCTACGGCCCGGGCAGCAGACCGGACCTTTTCCAGCGGTACGATTTTGCCGCCGTCGACCGCGAGGATGGGTTTGATGGCGAGCATGGTGCCCCACAGCGAGGCTGCGGCCCCGATCCGTCCGCCACGGCGGAGCTGCTCGAGGCTGGGGACGTAGAAATAGACTTTGGTACTGGCTGCCTGGCCCGCCGCGGCAGCGGCCACTGCCCCTGCCCCGGCGCCTTCGGACGCGGCACGCACACTTTCCTGCACCGCCATCCCGAGGGCCATGCCCACAGTTGCGGAGTCGACCACTTCCACGTGAATGCCCACGCGGGCTGCCGCCAGGCGCGCCGCGTCCGCCGTCCCGGACAGGCCGCCCGAAATGTGCACGGAGACAACGGCCTCATAGCCCCGGCGCTGTGCGGCGAGATAGGCCTGCTCAAACTGCCCGGGCGAGGGCCGGGAGGTCTTCACGGAAGTCCCGCTGGCCAAGGCCAGCGCGATCGTCTCCGAGATGTCGTCCTCGCCCTCGCCGTAGATCTCATCGCCCACCATCACCGGCATGGGGATCACGGTCAGGCGCCCGTCACCGCTGAGTCCCGCCGTCCAGTCAGCCGGCAAGGCAGCTGCGGAATCGGTGACCACGGCAGTACGTACGACGACGTCGGGCCGGGCTGCGGCACTGTCCCGCCTGGCAGCGTCCTGCTTGGCGCGCACAGCGGCCAGGCGGCTGCGGATCCAGGGCCAGGCGGCGGGGTCGCGGTTTGGCAAGGGGCCTCCTGGGGTCAAGCAGGCCGCCGGAGGTATCCGGCGGCCTGGTCCGGCTAGGCCGGGACGATGTTGACCAGTTTAGGGGCGCGGACGATGACCGTGCGGATGCCTCGGCCGTCGAGGGCGCGTTGGACGTTGTCCGAGGCCAGCGCCAGTTCCCGCAGCTGGTCCTCGGAGACGTCCGGGGAGACCTCAAGCCTGTCCCGCACCTTGCCCTGGACCTGCACAACGGCAGTGACGGTGTCCTGCACCAGGAGGGAAGCGTCGTGGGCCGGCCACCCTGCGTTGGCCACCGACGCCGGGTGTCCCAGGACGTTCCACATGTCCTCAGCGGTGTAGGGGGCGAAGAGGCTCAGGATCACGGCAACAGCCTCCGCTGCCTCCCGTACTGCCGGGTCGGCACCCCCTGCACCGGAATCGATGGCCTTGCGGGTGGCATTGACCAGCTCCATCAGCTTGGCCACCACCACGTTGAACTTGTTGGCATCCAGCAGTTCGGCCGCGTCGGCGATGGTCCGGTGCGTGACCGACCGCAACGCGCGGTCACCGGTAGCGACGTCCACGCCGGGTCCGCTGGCTACATCCTGGGCGAGGCGCCAGGCACGGGCCAGGAACTTCGCCGAGCCGGACGGCGAAACGTCGGCCCAGTCAACGTCGTCCTCGGGCGGGGACGCGAAGATCATGGTGAGCCGGACAGCGTCCACCCCGTACTTGTCCAGCTGCTCGCCGAGGTCCACGCCGTTGCCCAGCGACTTGCTCATGGCCTTGCCGCCATTGAGCACCTGCCCCTGGTTGAGGAGGGCGCTGAAGGGCTCGTCGGCATCGATCATGCCGAGGTCGTGGATGACCTTGGTGAAGAACCTGGCGTACAGCAGGTGCAGGATGGCGTGCTCGACGCCGCCGACGTACTGGCCCACAGGCATCCAGTCGTTAATCTTGGCCGGGTCAAAGGGGCCCTCCGTGTAGTCCGGGGAAACGAACCGCAGGAAGTACCAGGACGAGTCAACGAACGTGTCCATGGTGTCGGTGTCCCGCTTGGCCGGGCCGTGGCAGTTGGGGCACTCGACGTTGACCCACGCCTCGGCGGCAGCCAGGGGCGAGGTGCCCTTGGGCGACAGGTCCTCGCCGCGCAGGTCTGAAGGCAGCGTGACGGGCAGCTGCTCGTCCGGTACGGGAACCTCACCGCAGGACGGGCAGTGGATGATCGGGATGGGGGTGCCCCAGAAGCGCTGGCGGCTGAGCAGCCAGTCACGCAGGCGGAAGTTCACGAACTTCTCGCCGGTGCCCTGGCGTTCCAGGATGGCAATCGCCGCCGGGATGGCCTCGGCCTTGGGCAGCCCGTCAAGGTCACCGGAGTTGATCAGGGTTCCCTCCCCTGCTGTCGCGGTGCCGGACACCGCAGGGTCCTCTTCGCCGGTATCCAGGACGGCGCGCACGGGCAGGTCGAACTTGCGGGCGAAGTCCAGGTCGCGCTGGTCGTGGGCGGGTACGGCCATGATGGCGCCGGTTCCGTAGTCAGCCAGGACGTAATCGGCTGCCCAGACCGGCAGTTTCTCCCCGTTCAGCGGGTTGATAGCGTACCGGCCGGTGAAGACGCCCGTCTTTTCCCGTTCGGTGGACTGCCGTTCGATCTCCGTGAGCGCCTTGACCTGTTCGCGGTATTCCTCCAGGGCAGCGGCGTGCTCCTCTGTGACGAGCTCGACGGCGAGTGGCGCGTCCGCGGCCACCACAAAGAACGTTGCGCCGTACAGGGTGTCCGGGCGGGTGGTGAAGACCGTCACCTCTTTGGCGGGTTTGCCGCCGTCGGCCTCGATCACGAAGTTGACGTGCGCTCCCTCAGAGCGTCCGATCCAGTTCTTCTGCATCGCCAGGACGCGCTCGGGCCAGTGGCCCCGCAGTTCGTCCATGTCATCGAGCAGGCGGTCCGCGTAGTCGGTGATCTTGAAGTACCACTGGTTGAGGGACTTCTTGGTGACGGTGGTACCGCAGCGCTCGCAGGCACCGTTGACTACCTGCTCGTTGGCCAGCACTGTCTGGTCCTTGGGGCACCAGTTGACCGGTGAGTTCTTCCGGTATGCCAGGCCGCGCTCGTAGAAGCGCTTGAACAGCCACTGGGTCCAGCGGTAGTACCCGGGGTCCGAGGTGTGCAGCCGGCGGGACCAGTCAGCCGAGATGGCGTAGCGCTTGAAGGACGCCGCCTGGGTGTCGATGTTGGCGTAGGTCCACTCGCTGGGGTGGGCGTTGCGCTTGATGGCGGCGTTCTCGGCAGGCAGGCCGAAGGAGTCCCAGCCGATCGGGTGCAGGACATCGAAGCCCTGCTGGCGGAGGTAGCGGGCCACCACGTCGCCCATGGCGAACGCTTCCGCGTGGCCCATGTGCAGGTCGCCGGACGGGTACGGGAACATGTCCAGCACGTAGCGCCGCTCCCGGGACCCGTCGTCGGCAGGTGTGAAAACCTTGAGGTCCTCCCACACCTGCGGCCACTTGGCCTCCATGGCGGCAAAGCTGTACGTGCCCTCCTCGGGCACGTCCGCCTGCACTGTTGCTGCTGTTCCGGTCTCTGTCTCCGGCTGAACGCCCACTGCTGCCCTCTTCTGTTCTGTTACGGCATCTGTGCTGCCATAACGGCCTGATCCTCCTGCTGCCGGCCCGGGAAATACGCCCGGACACACAAAAGCCCCTCGCCAGGGAGGGGCTGCCGCACGGTGATCCGTTGTTCCGGACGCCGGGCGGCTAACTAAGCAGAAGGATCGCACGCATAAAACCACTTTAGCGCACACTGCGGCCCGGCTGACCTTCGGGCCTGTACCCGCCCACGCGGACTTAACTAGACTTGGGCCAGGCCGCCCGGCCCCGGATCCGGCAGGTGACTCCATGAGTGACGATACGGGTACTGACGCAGGTCATGACCTGCCTTTCCCTCCGCTCGGCGGGCCCCCCGCACTGGACCGGGAAGTAACAGGCGGCAAGGCGTCGGCACTGTCAGCGCTGCTCGCGGCAGGCTTCCCCGTGCCGCCAGGATTCGTCATCACCCGCGCAGCGATGCTGGACGGTCGCGGGCGGGACGACTGGGCGATGCGCCTGCAGGCTGCCGCCCGTGCCGCCGGCCCCGGCCCGTACGCGGTGCGCTCCTCGGCGGCCGCCGAAGATCTTCCGGGTGCTTCCTATGCCGGGATGTATGACAGCTACCTGGGCGTCGACGCCGATGGACTTGCTTCGGCAGTGACCCGCTGCTTCGAATCCGCGGAATCCGACCGGGTCCTGGCCTACCAGGAGTCCCACGAAAATAATGACGCCGGGAAGATGCCGGGCACCGGCGGAATGGCAGTCCTGGTTCAGCAGATGGTGGATGCTGCAGCCGCCGGCGTGGCGTTCACAGCCAACCCCCTGACCGGGGCCCGCGACGAGACCGTGGTCTCCGCCGTCGTCGGGCTTGGGGAGAACCTCGTGGGAGGGTCGGAAAGCGGCGAGGAGTGGCTTGCGCGCGGCGGACTGGTCAGCCGGCGGCGCGGTGCCAAAGCGGTCCTGACGAAGGAAAGCGCGACGACGGTGGCCGCCGCCGCACGGGACGTCGCCACGCATTTTGGTACGCCGCAGGATGTTGAATGGGCACTGGACGCCTCCGGCCATGTCCATATCCTCCAGGCCCGCCCCATGACGGCAGTTCCGGAACCGGTCATGTGGGAGCCGCCGGGGAAAGGCGTCTGGCTCCGGAACTTCCGGTTGGGCGAATGGTTGCCCGAACCTGTGACACCGCTGTTCATGGACTGGATTGTGCCGCTTATCGATACCGGGTACCACCAGGCGGTCACTCGTTCCGCCGGCATCAGCATCCCTATGGGACATGGGGCGGTCAACGGCTGGTACTACCTTGCCCCGCCTGGCCCGATGGCACTCCCCCATCTTCTGTTCGGCGGCAGCCTGCGCCCGCTGCCCTATATCTTCAACTCCGTGCTCCGCCCCATGGTGGATCCGGCCGGAGCCGACCGTGCAGTGCTTCGCAGCCTGGAGCACGAATGGCGGAATGTGTGCCTCACTCGCTACCGGGAGCTGGCAGGGGCACAGGGCATCGACGTCGGAACGGCCGACCTGCCCCAGCTCACCTCCGTGGTTGAGCAGGTAGCCCGGGCAGCAGGCGAATACCTCTGGTACTTCTCCGCGGCAGGTGGTGCCGCCTGGAAGATGGAGGCGGTGCTGGCCAGGTTCTGGCGCAGGCACCTGGCCGCTGCCCTGGCCGAGGGGCAGCGGGACGCGCCGGAAACCGAGGGCTACCAGGTGCTCCTCGGTGGACTCCTGCCGACGCTCCCGGCACAGGTACCGCACGCCGTCTTCAGTTTGGACTGGTACCACCCAACGGCGGGCGAAGAACAGCAGGGGCAAGGTAAGGGAGTTGGAGTGGGGCGCGGGGAGGGTGCGCCGGCTGCCCCAGCAAGGGCAATGGAACGGCGCCACGCAGCGGAGGCCGCCTGCCGGAAAGTGCTGCGGGGCACCCGCCACCTGCGCCGTTTCGACACGCTCCTGGCCGTCGCACAGCACTACGCAAGGCTGCGGGAGGACCAGGCGCGCGACTTCACCCTGGGCTGGCCGCTACTGCGCCGGTGCGCCGCGCGAATGGGAATGCTCCTGCAGCAGTCAGGCGTCATCGCAAGCCCGGATGACGTCCACTTCCTGACCCGGGCCGATCTTCGCACCGGCGCGCCAGCCCAGCATGCTGTTGTGGGTCAGCGCCGCCAGGAATGGCTGCGGCAGCGGAAGCTCGACGCGCCGCTTACGCTCGGCACACTTCCCATCCTGGGAAACGCCTTTGACCGCCTGGCGGATGCCGCACGCAGTACACGCACCGCGCCCCCGGGATCCCTTCGTGGCCACCCGGCCAGTCCTGGCCGTGCCCGTGGACATGTGCGGATAGTGGATGGTCCAGCGGATTTTTCGGACTTCCAGCCGGGCGAAGTGCTCGTGGCCAAGGCAACGGCACCGGCGTGGACCCCGCTGTTCGCGTCCGCGGCGGCCGTGGTCACGGACACGGGCAACCTCGCCGCCCACGCCTCCCTCGTAGCCCGCGAGTACGGCATCCCCGCGGTGGTGGGGACCGGCAACGCCACCCGGCTCCTCCACACAGGGCAACTGGTCACAGTAGACGGCAACGCAGGAACAATAGAACTCCACGAGGACTGACGCTGATTAAGCCGAAAGAGGGGCCGATGACTCCCCGCCATGGTGTGGTGGGCACCGCGGAGCGGGCGGGCGGGAGTCATCGGCCCCTCTCCTGACAGGACCTACCGAACGTCCTCGTCGACCCAATCCATGGACTTGGTGACGGCCTTCTTCCAGAGCCGCATCTGGCGGTCCTGTTCGGCCTGGTCCATCTGGGGTTCCCAGCGCTTGTCCTCGGACCAGTTGGCCGAGCACTCGCCCAGGTCCTTCCAGAAGCCGACGGCGAGGCCGGCCGCGTAGGCGGCACCGAGGGCGGTGGTTTCAACCACCTTCGGCCTGATCACCGGCACGCCAAGGATGTCCGCCTGGAACTGCATGAGGGCGTCGTTAGCTACCATGCCGCCGTCGACCTTCAACTCCGAAAGCGGAACGCCGGAGTCGGCGTTGACTGCGTCCAGCACCTCGCGGGTCTGGAAAGCGGTGGCTTCCAGGGCTGCCCGGGCAATGTGGTTCTTGTTGACGAAGCGCGTGAGGCCCACGATTGCGCCACGGGCATCCGAACGCCAGTACGGCGCGAAGAGTCCCGAGAAGGCGGGGACGATGTACACCCCGCCGTTGTCCTTCACGGACGCGGCGAGCGTTTCAACTTCGGGGGCGCTGTTGATCATGCCGAGGTTGTCGCGCAGCCACTGGATCAGCGAGCCGGTGACTGCGATGGAGCCTTCCAGGGCGTAGTGCGGCGCGGCGTCGCCGAGCTTGTAGCCCACCGTGGTCAGCAGCCCGTTCTTCGAGTGGACGATTTCCTCACCGGTGTTGAAGATCAGGAAGCAGCCGGTTCCGTAGGTGTTCTTGGCTTCGCCTGTCTCGAAGGCGGCCTGGCCGAAGGTGGCTGCCTGCTGGTCCCCGAGGATGCCCGCGACCGGCACCTCGCGGAGAAGCTGGGAGGTGTGGACCGTGCCGTAAACCTCGGACGAGGACCTGATCTCCGGCATCATGCTCCGCGGAACGCCGAAGATGCCCAGGATTTCGTCGTCCCACTGGAGCGTTTCCAGATCCATAAACAGAGTGCGCGAGGCATTGGTCACATCGGTGACGTGGACGCCCCCGTCCACGCCGCCGGTGAGGTTCCAGAGGACCCAGGCGTCGGTGTTGCCGAACACGAGGTTCCCGGCTTCGGCTTTGGCACGCGCGCCGTCAACATTGTCCAAAACCCACTTGATCTTGGTACCCGAAAAGTAGGTGGCAAGCGGCAGGCCGACCTTCTCCTTGAACCGGTCCGCGCCGCCGTCCCTGGCCAGTTCATTCACAATGTCCTGCGTGCGGGTGTCCTGCCAGACAATGGCGTTGTAGACGGCCTCGCCGGTGGTTTTGTCCCACACCACGGCCGTTTCCCGCTGGTTGGTGATTCCGACGGCGGCAATATCGTGCCGCGTCAGGTTCGCCTTGGAGAGGGCGGAGGCGATGACCTCGCGGGTGTTGTTCCAGATTTCGGCAGGGTTGTGCTCCACCCAGCCGGCCTTCGGGAAGATCTGTTCATGCTCCATCTGCCCTGAGGAGACGATGGCGCCGCTGTGGTTGAAGATGATGGCGCGGGTGCTGGTGGTGCCCTGGTCAATGGCGATTACGTACTGGTTCATGATGACGTCCTTGTCTGTAACGGTACTTTTGGATCAGTGGCTGGGTAGGTGGTCAGGCAGCTGCTGAGGCGATGATGGGAACCAGCCGGGCTATGAGCCCGCCCAGGGCGCCGCCCACGAGCGGGCCAACAACCGGAATCCATGAGTAGCCCCAGTCGCTGGAGCCCTTGCCCTTGATGGGAAGCAGGGCGTGGGCGATGCGCGGGCCGAGGTCGCGGGCAGGGTTGATGGCGTAGCCGGTGGGGCCGCCCAGGGAAACGCCGATGCCGACGACGAGGAGGGCCACGGCGAGCGGCCCGAGGCCGGATGGGGTTCCGCCGAAGGTCAGGATGACGAACACCAGGACAAAGGTGCCAATGATCTCTGTGACCAGGTTCCAGGAGCTGGTACGGATCGCCGGGCCGGTGGAGAAAACTGCCAGCTTGCTGGCGGCTTCCTCTTCGGCGTCGAAATGCTGCTTGTAGGCGAGCCAGCAGACGACGGCACCGAGGAACGCACCCAGCATTTCCCCACCGAGATAGGTCAGCGTGGACGCGAAATCAACGGGAACGTCCGGCGCATATTCCTTATTTCCCTTCGCCAGGAAACCAAGCGTCACGGCGGGGTTCAGGTGTGATCCCGACTTCGCGGCCACATAGACACCCGCGAAGACAGCAACACCCCATCCCCAGGTGACCATCAGGAACCCGCCGCTGTTGCCTTTTGTGCCCCGCAGGGCGACGTTGGCCACGACGCCGCAACCCAGCAGGGTGAGCATCGCCGTTCCGAAGACTTCGGAAAGGAAAACAATTCCAAGAGACATCTTTGACTCTCCTTATTTTCTGTTGTCAGTCCTTCGCGGGTTGAAGGACCGTTTGCCGGGGCGGGTTGGCGCCCCGGCCGCCAGCCGGGCCTAGGCGACCAGGCTGTTGATCTCTACGCGGTGGAGCCGCTGCAGGACGTCCTGGGCATGCCGGATCTCGGCGGCACGCGCGGCGGCGTCCCAGCCCAGTGGAACGGCGAGCACCTCTGCCACCTCATTAAGCAGTTCGCCGGTGACGAGGCCCCGGAAGGCCAGGGACGTCCTGCGGATGAAAACATCTACAAGGTGTCCCACCTGCTCACGGGCTGCCATGAATTCCAGTTCACGGACACTCAGTTCGCGGGTGGAGCGCAACTGGTGGTCAGGTGCGGCATCCAGGTAGGCCATCACGGCCTCCGCCCGCGTACCGTAGCGGGTCAGCAACCCGGCAGTCCGGTCAGCGTCCCGGCCCGGGGCCATGTGCTGCTTGATCCACTTCTGCACACCGGCCTCGTCGGAGGGAAAGCCTGCGCCGCTGCCGATGGCGAGCTGCGCCGTCGAGACCTTGCGCTGCATGCCAAGTTCGGCGAGGACATCGTCGGTCAGGTGCTCGGCCAGGGCGCGGAAGGTGGTCCATTTGCCGCCCACCAGGCTGAGTACGACGGCCCCCGGCCGGGGCTGCGCGCTGGCTGCGGCTTCCCGGCGCTCAATCCGGTAGTCCCGGGAAACGAAGCCGGGCTGCGTTGCGTCATGCCGGGGCAGCGGCCGCACGCCGGCGAAGGTGTACACGATCTGCTCCCGCGTGACGGCGATACCGGGGAACACGTGGCCGATCAGTTCGAAGAAGTACTCGATCTCCTCATCGGTGCAGACGGCGTCCTGGCTCATGTCGGCGTCCACGTCGGTGGTTCCGACCAGGACACGGTCCCCCATGGGGTAGATGAGGACGATCCGGCCGTCCGTGTGTTCGAAGAAGATCTCGCGTCCGCGGCAGGCGTCGAGCAGCCCGGGGTGGTCCAGCACTATGTGGGAACCCTTGGTGCCGCCCATGAAGGAGGAGGCTGTTCCCATCGCCTCATTGGTCAGGTCCACCCAGGCGCCGGTGGTGTTGACGATGACGTCCGCGGTGAAGTCGAATTCCTCGCCGGTCAGCTCATCACGCAGCCGCACCGTGCTGCCCTTGCCGGTGCCGCGGTTGGGTTCGCCGGTCATGGACTTCAGTGACAAGTAGTTACTGGCCCGGGCTGTATTGCCCTGGGCGTTGCTTTCAGCGTGTGCTCCGGCGCCGGCCGGGCGCCCTGCTCTTTCGCCGTCCTGCAGAACGTCGAGGGTGAGCCGCTCCGGGTTGTGGACGGAGGCGTCGAAGTATGTGGCCGCGTATTTTATGTCAGGGCGCAGGCCGGGCAGTTCAGCCAGGGCGCGTTTGCGGCCCCTGAACTGGTGCCGAGGCACGTTGCCTCCGTCGCGCGAGAAGGAGTCGTAGAGGCTGAGGCCGACCTTGATGAGGAAGGCTCCGCGTTCCTTGGGCTTGCCCTGCTGTTTGTGGGTAAGGAACCGCAGCGGAGCCTCGAGGATACCGGAGAAGGTGCTGAAGATTGGGATGGTGGTCTGCAGCGGCTTGACATAGTGCGGGGCGATCCGGAGCAGCCGGTTGCGCTCCACCACTGATTCCCGGACCAGCCTGAATTCGCCGTTCTCGAGGTACCTGATGCCGCCGTGGATCATGTGCGAGGACGCTCCGCTGGCTCCCTGGCAGTAGTCCCCGCGCTCAACGAGTGCCACGTCCACCCCCTGCAGGGCCAGGTCCCGGAAGGTTCCGACGCCGTTAATGCCGCCACCCACCACCAGCACCTTTGCGTGGGGCCGCCGCCTCAGGTTGTGTACAGATGCGCGTTCGCCGCCAGGTTTCGGCGCGGTGGGGCGGGCGGGTGAATCCTTGGGTCCCAAAACAACTCCCTTGGGGCTTTTGTGTGGCGCGGCCACCCTTGGGTGCGCCGCCGTTCTGATCTAATGTTTGGAGTAATGGAAAATGGAGTCAAGCACAATGCACAAACGTGCAGAATGGAGTTCCCGTGGATCCTTCCCGGCATGCTGACGCCCTGCGGGCTGCACAAATGTATTACCTGCAGGACCTCACCATGGACGCCATTGCCCGCGAACTCCGGACCTCGCGGTCAACGGTTTCACGGCTGTTGTCCTCGGCCCGGGACTCGGGCCTGGTCCAGGTCCAGATCCGCAACCCCCTGGACACCGCCCCGGAGCTGGAAGGCCTGATCCGCCGCCGCTTCGGAGTTGACGTCCACGTTGTCCCGGTGGTGGAAACACTCAATGAGGCCGAAACCCTGGACCGGGTGGCCATGCAGGCCGCACGTACTATCGGGCCCCTGGTGGATTCCAATGCGATTATCGGCGTGGCCTGGGGCTCCACGCTCAGCGCCGTCAGCCGGCAGCTGACCAGGAAAATTACGCACGACAGCGTGATAGTGCAGCTGAACGGCGCCGGCAACATGCACACGACGGGCATCACCTATGCGAGCGACATCATGCGCCGCTTCGGCAGCGCCTACGGAGCGCGGGTGGAACAGTTCCCGGTTCCCGCCTTCTTCGACCACGCGGCCACCAAGACCGCGATGTGGAATGAACGCAGTGTGCAGCGGATCCTCGCACTCCAGGCCAAAATGAGCATCGCGATCTTTGGCGTCGGCTCGGTGGACGCGGATTACCCGAGCCATGTGTACGCCGGCGGCTACCTGGACGAGAACGACCTCAAAATCCTGGCGAATTCCGATGTGGTGGGTGACGTGGCCACCGTTTTCTTCCGCAGCGACGGTTCATCGGACGGCATCGTCCTCAACGAGCGGTCCACGGGTCCGGCCCTCTCAGAACTCCGGCAGGTCCGGCGCAGGATCTGCGTGGTTTCGGGAGTCTCCAAAATCAACGGCCTCAAAGGCGCCCTTGCGGCCGGCCTGGCGACAGACCTGATCCTCGACGAGGCCACCGCGCGCCGCTTGGTGGGCCTGGAGGGCATGGCGACTTCGAATAGGTAGAGTCAAGGTTATGAGGACCTCACCCCGGCTCAGCCTGAACAACGGCGTGCTGATCGACCAGCTGGGCTTTGGCCTGTACAAAGTGCCGCCGTCGGACGCGGCAGGACTCGTGGCCATGGCCCTCGGCGCCGGCTACAGGCATTTTGACACCGCCGCCATGTACGGCAATGAGTCCGGTGTTGCCCGCGGCATCAGCTCCCAGCTCGGCGCTCCGGCAGGCAGCGGCGGCTCCGGGGAACTGTTCCCGGCACCCGCCAGGGAAGATCTTTTCGTCACCACCAAGGTGTGGAATGACCACCACGGCTACGATGCCACCCTCCGGGCATTCGATGACTCGATGGTCAACCTTGGCCTGGATTACGTGGACATGTATCTCATCCACTGGCCCTGCCCCCGGCGCGGACTGTTTCCGGAAACCTACCGGGCCCTCGAGACGCTCTACCGGGAGGGTAAGGTCCGGGCCATCGGTGTCAGCAACTTCCAGCCTTCCCACCTTGACCGGCTGATGCAGACAGCAGAAGTAACACCCGCCGTAAACCAGATCGAGCTGCACCCCTGGCTTCAGCAGCATGAGCTCCGGAAGATCCATGATGACCTGGGCATCCGGACCGAAGCCTGGAGCCCCCTGGGGCGCGGACACGTGCTTGCCGATCCCGTCGTCGGGGCCTGCGCCGCCGAAGTTGGCCGGACGCCTGCCCAGGTGGTCCTCCGCTGGCACATGCAACTGGGAAACATCGCCATCCCCAAAGCCAGTTCGGAGGCGCGGATCCGCGAGAACCTGGACATCTTCCGCTTTGAGCTTTCGGCCCGGGATATGGACGCGCTGGCCGGCCTCGACCGGGGCGAGCGTACCGGCTCCCACCCGGACAACGTCAACTAGGACCAGCATGAAAACAACACACCCGGGGCAGCCGCCCGCGCCCGCCTTCTTCAGCCCGGACCTGGCAGGACGCACGCGTGCTTCTTCCGTGCAGCTCACCGGCGGGAAAGTGGCCTTCTGGACGTATGAACCCGTCCAGGAAACACCGGAAACACGGACCATCCTGGTGATCCACGGGTTCCGCGGCGACCATCACGGACTGGTGCGCGTGGCCGACCAGCTTCCCGAAATGCGCATCATCATGCCGGACCTGCCGGGTTTCGGCAGCTCAGAGGCCTTCGGGGACGGCGGCCACACGGTGCCCGGTTATGGGGCGTTCATCAGCGAGTTCATGAATGCCCTGGGTTTGGGCCCGGACACGGTTCTGCTGGGGCACTCCTTCGGATCCATCGTGGCCGCGCACTTCGTGGCAGCCCATCCGGCCGCCGTACATCCCCTGATCCTCATCAATCCCATTGCCGCACCGGCCCTGGAGGGCCCCAAAGGCATCATGACCAGGCTGGCGGTGCTGTACTACAAACTTGCCGCCCGGCTTCCCCGTCCGCTGGGGCAGGGACTCCTCCGAAGTCCGTTGATTGTCCGCGTGATGAGCGAGACCATGGCCAAAACGACCGACCGGGAACTCCGGCGCTTTATCCACGGCCAACACCACGCGTACTTCAGCGCATTCGCCAGCAGGGACAGCCTCCTCGAGTCGTTCACTGCCTCCGTCAGCAGCCACGTGGCCGAGGTGGCCGGGCGGTTGACCCTTCCGGTGCTGCTGGTTGCCGGCGAAAAAGACGAGATCGCCACCCTCCCCGACCAGCACCGGCTTCTCGGGCTGCTGCCCGACGGCGAACTCAAGGTCATCCCGGGCGTTGGCCATCTCATCCACTACGAGACTCCGGAACCCGCCGCCCGCTACATCCGCAGCTTCCTGAAGGACCATCCCGCGTGAAGATAGTCATTGATGCACGTTTCACCAGGACCGACCACCATGACGGCATCAGCCGCTATGGCGCGAGCCTGATCGAGGCCACCGCTAAGATCGCAGATGTTTCCATGCTGGTCTCTGACCTCCGGCAGCTCGCCCTGCTGCCCGATGTTCCCTACACGCTGATCAACAGTCCCCTCTCCCCCCTGGAACTGTTTGTAGCGCGCAAGGTGAACCCGCTGGGCGCTGACGTGGTGGTCTGCCCGATGCAGACAATGGGCACGTGGGGCCGTAAGTACGGGCTGGTCCTGACGTTGCATGACCTGATCTACTACGAGCACCCTGCGCCGCCAGGATTCCTGCCCGCCCCTGTCCGGCTGCTGTGGCGGCTGTACCACAAGGCTTTCTGGCCGCAGCGGCTCCTCCTCAACCGGGCGGACGCGGTGGCAACCGTCAGCCGGACAACCGAGGCGCTGATCGCCAAGTACCGGCTGACGCGCCGGCCCGTAAGGGTTATCGGCAACGCTCCCCAGCCGGCGGCGGATCCGCGGGTCCCGGAGGCCGGTGCGGAGCCTTCGCTCGTCTATATGGGGTCTTTTATGCCCTATAAGAACGTGGAAACCATGGTGGAGGGGATGGCTTCGCTTCCCGGCTACACGCTTCACCTCCTCAGCCGGATCACGCCGCAGCGCCGCGCCGAGCTGGAAAAGCTCGTCCCGTCCGGAGCCCATGTGGTGTTCCACAACGGCGTGACGGACGAGGAGTACGGAACCTTCCTGAAAACGGCGACGGCGCTGGTGAGCCTCTCCCGGGCGGAGGGTTACGGCCTGCCGCTCGTTGAGGCCATGGCGGTGGGCACACCGGTCATTGCCAGTGACATCCCCATTTTCCGGGAAGTGGGCGGTGACGGCGCCAGCTACGTTGATCCGGCCTCGCCGGAACAGTTCGCCAACGCCGTGATGAAGCTGCAGGACCCGGAACGGTGGCAGGAAGCCTCGCGATGCTCCCTTGCCCGTGCCCGTCAGTTCACGTGGGACGAATCGGCCCGCCAACTGGTGGACGCGGCACACGACATCATCGCCCAGCGCCGAAAGTAACGGCGCCGGGACAGGAAAGGCCGGCGCAGCTAGAGGACGTCCACGCCGTCAAGGCGGAGCTGGACAGGCTCTGCGCTCCGCTTTGCGGCCGTAGCGGCCCGCGTTGCACGCAGGACCCGGGTTACCGCCGCCGCCTGGGTGTACGGGAAAAACAGGAGGGTCCGGACGTCCTCTCCCACCCGTCGCGATGAGGGCGGTCCGTTGAGGACCACCGGCGCCGGCCCGGCACTGCGCAGGCTGATCCCGGCTGGTTCCAGTTGGGCTGCCACTGCGGACGTAAAGTGTTCGACGGCGGCCCGGGGGCCGGTGACCGAGGCAATCCGCACCGCGGGCGGCAGTTGCAGCTCCACCCGCAGGGCCAGCTCCCGCCGCGCGTAGCCCGCAGGGTCCCACCGCAGCAGGGCACCCACGGCGGACGTGTCCGTTGCGGTGATGACGACGAGCCCGCCGTCGGAGGCCGGCCGCACCAGGGCGGCGGCGTTGAACCAGCGGCGCACCGTGTCCTCACCGGCCCGCAGATTTTCCCGCCGCAGCAAGGAATCGCCGTCGAGCAGTAGCGCCGCCGCATAGCCGCCCTCGGCCACGGGTTCTGCGCCCACGGTAGCTACTACCAAAGACTTGCCCGGGCCTACAGTGGCTTTGACCTGATCACCCGAGGAAGTGATCACCGTTTTTCCCGGGAACCCGCGTCCCAGTTCCTCGGCGGTCCGCATCACTCCGGTAGCACCCTTGCGGAGCTTCCGGCCCCCGCAATGGGAGCACTCCCAATCGAGTGCCGGTGTGGAGCACCACCGGCACTGCGGAATCGCGGAATTGCCGCTGGCCAGCGCCAGCGGCCCTTGGCAGGTTCCGCAGCGGGCGGGTTCGCGGCAGGTTTCGCAGACCAGTGAGGGCACGTACCCTGCCCGTGCCACCTGGACCAGGACAGGGCCGCGTTCGAGTCCTTCCTTGGCGGCGCGCCAAGCGGCGCCGGGCAGGCGGGCAATCCTTGCGAGCGGGTCCCTTTCCTGTTCGAAACTGTCAGCCGTGTTCACAACGCGCGGGACGGTGCGGCGGACAACGTTCCGATCGGCCTCAACGGGAAGGGCCCAGCCGGTCTCCACCAGCCGCTGGACTTCGGTACTGCGGGTGTGGCCGGCCAGGAGGCATGCGGCCCCTGCCTGCTCGGCACGCAGGAGCAGGACCTCGCGGGCGTGCGCATAGGGCGCGCGCTGCTCGATGTGGAGGTCGTCGCCGTCGTCCCAACAGACCACGAGCCCCAGGTCCTTGACCGGGGCGTAGGCTGCCGACCTCGTGCCAATCGCCACACGTGCTGTGCCGGCAAGGAGGCGCAGGAAGTTCTGGTAGCGCGGAGTGGGTCCGTCCTCCGCCGTCAGGCGGGCTATAGCCTGCTCCGGGAGCAGGCTGGTGACTGCGTCCTCGAGCCGGTCCAGGTCGCGGTTGTCCGGCACCACTACCAGGGCACCCCGGCCGGAAGCGAAGGCAGCGGCCACGGCCTGGGCCACCAGTTGGGGCCAACCTGCGGCGCCGGACGCACGGAGCGGATTGAGTACCGCCCGCGGTGCACGGCCGTCTGCCAGGTGGCGGAGGAATGCCGGGCCGTTGCGGTAGTCGGTCCAGGCGGCCGGCCCGGTGACCTCCGCCCCAGGGTTCATCGGCTGGGGGGCCGCTGCCCCCGCCGCCGGTTCCCGGACACCAGGGAAGGTCTTCTCCAGACGGGCCACCCGGGGCGGGACTGCGACACGGAGGACATCGCTCACCGTTCCGGCGTAGCGGGCAGCGACGGCGGTGGCGAGATCGCGGATCTCCGGCGTCAGGACAGGAACCGGGGAGATAACCTTGGCCAGCGGCAGGAGCGTGTGGCCGGCGTCGGACCCGGCCACCCGCTCCATAATGAAGCCGCTGAGGTCCTGGCCGTTGAACTTGACCTTGACCCTGACCCCGGGCTGGGCATCCCCGGCGAGGCTGGCCGGGACGCCGTAGTCGAAGGGCCGGTCCAGGTGGGGCAGGGAGGACTCCACGAGCACACGGGCCACCGGGAGGTGGTCTGCGAACTGCGGGCCGGACTGTTGTTTCCGGTCCGGGAAACCCTGCAGCAAGGATGGCTGCACGGCTGATGGCAGATCCAGTAGCGGTTGTGCCGAATCGTCAGCAACCACAGCGGCTACCTCCGTTCAACATTGCCTGGGTGGACACAGTCAGTAGACCATCAGGCACTGACATTCCTGCCGGCGGGCGTTGTCCCGCCGGCACAGCACACCGGTTGCCCTAGGCGTTGAAGAACGCCTTCAGGTCGTCAACGCGGTCCAGGCGCTCCCAGGTGAAATCCGGATCGTCGCGGCCGAAGTGTCCGTGTGCGGCAGTCTTTGCGTAAATCGGCCGCTTCAGGTCCAGGGCGTCGATGATGGCCCGGGGCCGAAGGTCGAAGATCTCCGCGATGGCGGCGCTGATGCGTGCCGGGTCCACCGTTTCGGTACCGAAGGTTTCAACGTAGGTTCCCACCGGGCGGGCCTGGCCGATGGCGTAGGCGATTTGGATCTCCGCACGTTTGGCCAGTCCTGCGGCCACCACGTTTTTGGCGACCCAGCGCATGGCGTATGCAGCGGAGCGGTCCACCTTCGACGGGTCCTTGCCGGAGAAGGCACCCCCGCCGTGGCGGGCCATACCGCCGTAGGTGTCAACAATGATCTTCCGGCCGGTGAGGCCGGCATCGCCCACGGGCCCGCCGATCACGAATTCGCCGGCCGGGTTCAGAATGTTCGCAGCACGGGAGATGTCCAGGTTGGCACCGGCCAGGACGGGCTCGATCACGATCGAGGCAAGGTCTGCACGGAGCTGCTCCAGGCTTGCGCCCTCAGCATGCTGGCTGGAGATAACGACGGTTTCGACAGAGACGGGCCGGTCCTTGTCATAGCCCACGGTCACCTGGGTTTTGCCGTCCGGGCGGAGGTAGGCCAGCTGGCCTGACTTGCGGACTTCCGTGAGCCGCTCCGAGAGCCGGTGTGCCAGCCAGATGGGCGTGGGCATGTAGGACGGGGTCTCGTCACTGGCGTAGCCGAACATCAGGCCCTGGTCGCCGGCGCCCTGGAGGTCGTAATCATCCTCCTGGCGTCCCTCGCGCGCTTCAAGGGAGTTGAAGACTCCACCGGCGATGTCGTTGGACTGCTGGCCGATGGACACGGAAACACCGCAGCGGGCGCCGTCGAACCCGTTGGCCGAGGAGTCGTAGCCGATGCCCAGGATGGTCTCGCGGACAATCTGCGGGATTTCGACGTAGGCGTCGGTGGTGACCTCACCGGCCACGTGGACCAGGCCTGTTGTGGCCATGGTCTCCACGGCAACGCGGGATTCCGGGTCCTTGTCCAGCAGGGCGTCAAGAATGGCGTCACTGATCTGGTCGCAGATCTTGTCCGGATGGCCCTCGGTGACCGACTCGGAGGTGAAGAGCCGGAGCGCGGAGGGCGTGGCCGCGTGGGACGGGGGAAGGTGCAGCGGTAAAGTCACTCAACTACCTTACTTGTTGGAATCCGTACACCCCGCAGGGGACGTCAGGAGATGTCCTCGTGCTAAGCGGACGTGGCCGCCGAACACTCAGGCGCGGGGCGAAACGTGGTTCAGTTCGAAGCCGATCCGGCTGATGATGGCGGCGGAAACTTCTGTCTTGGTTCCGGCCGCCTCCTGTGGTTCGGAGCCGGAACGGGACAGGATGACCACGGAGTTGGTGTCCTGGCCGAAAACTTTGTCAGTGCCTACGTGGTTGACCACCAGCAGGTCGCAGCCTTTGCGCTGGAGCTTCGCTTCGGCGTATGCCCGGACATCGCCCTGGCCGTCCCCGGTTTCAGCGGCGAATCCGACGATCAGTTGCTGCCCCTCCCCTGCTCCTGCGATGTTCCGGCGCTCCACCAGCTCCTGCAGGATGTCAGGGTTGCGGACCAACGTGATCACGGGATCGGCAGTGTCGTCGCGCTTCTTGATTTTGGTGTTTGAGACCTCTGCGGGACGGAAGTCGGCCACTGCGGCGGACATAATGACGACGTCGGAATCGGCAGCGGCGGCCATTGCGGCCTCGCGCAGTTGCAGGGCAGTCTCCACCTGCACCACTTCCACCTTGGCCGGCGGGGGAACTTCCATGTGGGCCGCGAGCAGCCGCACTGTTGCCCCGGCATTGCGTGCCGCGACGGCCAGTGCGACGCCCTGTTTGCCGGAGGACCTGTTGCCGAGGAACCGGACCGGATCGAGGGGTTCGCGGGTTCCGCCGGCGCTGATGGTCACGGTCTTCCCCGCCAGCGGCAGCTGGTAGTCAGACTGCCCCTGGACCAGGGCCATGGCGGCGTCGAAGATCACTTCGGGCTCGGGCAGCCTGCCCGGTCCGGAGTCGGCCCCCGTCAGCCGGCCGGTAGCTGGCTCAAGGACCGCTGCGCCGCGGCCGCGCAAGGTTTCCACGTTGGCGCGGGTGGCAGCGTGCTGCCACATCTCGGTGTGCATGGCCGGGGCGAACAGCACCGGGCCATGGGCCATCAGCAGGGTGTTGGTGAGGAGGTCCCCGGCCTGGCCGGTGGCTGCTTTGGCCAGGAGGTCGGCAGTGGCCGGGGCGATGACCACGAGGTCCGCTTCGTGGCCCAGGCGGACGTGGTTGACCTGGTGGACGTCGTCGAAAACGCTGTTGCTGACCGGGTTTCCGGACAACGCTTCCCAGGTGGCGGTTCCCACGAAGCGGGTGGCCGCCTCCGTGGGGATCACTGTGACGTGATGGCCGGCTTCAGTAAAAAGCCGGAGGAGCGATGCCACCTTGTAGGCGGCAATCCCTCCCCCGACTCCGAGGACTATGCGCACGTGACCTCCGTCAACAGCACGTCAGGCGGCGGAATTACTCCGCGGCTTCGATCGGCGTGGAAACCAGCTTGCCTTCGTTGATCTCGCGCAGGGCGATCGAAAGCGACTTCTCGTTCAGCTTGGTGTCAACCAGGGGGCCGACGTACTCGAAGAGGCCCTCGTGCAGCTGGGCGTAGTAGGCGTTGATCTGACGAGCACGCTTGGCACCGAAGATCACCAGGCCGTACTTGGAATCGGCTGCTTCGAGCAGCGAGTCGATCGGCGGGTTGATGATGCCTTCAAGGTTCGTGGACACGAATTCTCCAAATTACTAGCGGGCTGACGCTTCCCGCGCTCCGTGCGGATGCGGGGTCAGCCCCATGAGTGAAACAAGCTCGTCCGCCGCCCGGCGAACGTCGTCATTGATGACGGTATGGTCGAACTCCGGTTCAGCAGCAAGCTCCAGTTTAGCGGTTTCCAGCCGGCGCTGCTGTTCCTCGGGAGTTTCAGTGCCGCGGCCCACCAGCCGACGGACCATTTCGTCCCAGCTGGGCGGTGCGAGGAAGACGAACTGTGCGTCCGGAACGGCCGCCTTGACCTGGCGGGCTCCCTGCAGGTCGATCTCCAGCAGCACTGAGCGTCCTTCGGCGATAGCCTGGTTCACGGTGCTTTTCAGGGTGCCGTACGTGTTCTCGCCGTGGACCACGGCCCACTCCAGGAGCTCGCCTCCGGCAACCAGGCGTTCGAACTCCTCCTTGGACTTAAAGAAGTAGTGCACGCCGTCGATTTCACCTGGCCGGGGCGCCCGGGTGGTGGCAGATACCGACAACCAGACCTCCGGGTAATTGTCCCGGATGAAGGTGGACACGGTGCCTTTGCCAACAGCCGTCGGACCTGCGAGGACTGTCAGTCCAGGTTTTTTGCTCACGTATTCCTTTATGCCGGAGTTCGGGGTGAGCTGGCCCGCGGGCCAGCCCTAGTTCTCGTCTATAAAATCTACCAGCGCCCGGCGCTGGTGGACGCCGAGGCCCCGGAGCCTGCGGGAAGCCGCAATACCGAGCTGCTTCATGATGCCGGCGGCCCGGACTTTACCGATGCCGGGCAAAGCCTCCAGCAACTCCGATACCTTCATCCGCGCCATGGCTTCATCTTCCATGGCCGAATTGATGATCTGGGACGCGGACCTCTCGCCGTTTTTCAGGCTTTCCTTGGCCGCCGCCCGGGTTGCCCTGGCCGCTGCCGCCTTGTTTAAGGCATCAGTGCGCTCGGACGCGGATAAGGGTCGCAGCACCATGGGTGACACCCCCGATTTCGGCGGATACGTCCAAGGGCGGCCGCCCTTGGACGTATCCTGAAACTACCCTTTGGTGCTGCTCGAATCAATGCATCCGGGGGAAACAGCCGGCTGTTGGCAGGCAGCAACCCTTATTCGCCGCGCAATCCGTCGAGGGTCCGCCGGGCGGCGTCCCGCAGTGCCCCGCGCTCGGGACCGGCCGCGAGGATGTCCCGGCTGGAGGTACCCAGCACCTGCGGATAGGCATTGCCGAAGGTGGCGCGCAGATGGGCCGGGGTGGCCCCCTGCGCACCCAGGCCCGGTGCCAGGATGGGGCCGCGCACGGCGGCGAGATCCATGTCCAGGTCCACAAGGGCGGAGCCCACGGTGGCACCGACCACCAGTCCCACAGAGCCCATGTCCCCCGGGTATCGGCGGTTTTCACCGCCGGCAGCCAGCGCGATGCGGCGTGCCACGGAATCAGCTCCCCCCACGTGCTGGACTGACGGCCCTTCGGGGTTGGACGTCAGTGCGAGGACAAAAACACCGCGCCCGGTTTCGGCTGCGAGATCCAGCGCGGGGCGCAGCGATTCGAAGCCCAGGTAGGGGCTGAGGGTCACCGAGTCGGCGGCCAGCGGGGAACCGTCCCGGAGCCAGGCGTCAGCGTAGGCAGCCATGGTGGAGCCGATGTCGCCGCGCTTCGCGTCGGCAATAGTCAGCACGGACTCATCCCGGGCTACGGCCAGGACCTCTTCCAGCACGGCCATCCCGGCGGAGCCGTGGCGCTCGTACAGCGCCACCTGCGGCTTGATCGCGGCAGCGAGCGGGGCCACCGCGTCCAGGACGGTGAGCGAAAAAGCGCGGAGGCCTTCGACGTCGTCCTTCAGCCCCCAGGCGGACAGCAGGGACGGGTGCGGGTCAATGCCGACGCACAGCGGGCCGCGGGCAGCCATGGCGGCACCGAGCCGGGAGCCGAAGGACTCCCGGCCGGCGCCTGGTACCAGTTGGGTGCCGGGTACCTGCTCAGGCATGCTGCAGGGCCGCTTTCTGGGACTCGGCCAAGGCGGCAGCGTGCTCCTGCAGGCTCGTGACGGACCATTCGTAGGTACGCATGGCTTCGATGGCCTGGACCGCCGCGTTGAACTCGGCGACCGTGGTGATGCAGGGAATGCCGATGGATGTGGCGGCGGCACGCAGCTCGTAGCCGTCACTGCGGGCCTCGCCGCCCGAAGGCGTGTTGAAGACCATGTCGATTTCGCCCGCGATGACAAGATCCGCGATGGTGCCTTCGCCTTCGGCGCTGCTGCCCTCGGCCACCTTGCGGACCGGGGTGGCCTGGATGCCGTTGCGGCGCAGGACGTCGGCGGTGCCGCCGGTGGACACGATCTCGAAGCCGAGGTCAGAGAGCCGCTTGACGCCCATGATCACTGAACGCTTGTCGCGGTTGGCCACGGAGACAAAGATCTTGCCTTCGGTGGGCAGCGCGTTGTTGGCCGCTGCCTGGCTCTTGGCGAACGCGGTATCGAAGTGCTTGTCGATGCCCATGACCTCGCCGGTGGAGCGCATTTCCGGTCCGAGCAGGGAGTCCACCACTTTGCCTTCCAGGGTGCGGAAGCGGCTGAACGGCAGGACTGCCTCCTTGACGGACACGGGAGCGTCCAGGGGCAGCGTGGAACCGTCGCCCACCTCGGGCAGCATCTTGTAGGCGCTGCGGAGCTGGTTGATGGTGACGCCGGTGCCGATCAGGGCAGCGGCCTTCGCCATCTGTACGCCGGTGGCCTTGGAAACGAACGGCACGGTCCGGGACGCCCGCGGGTTGGCTTCGAGGACGTACAGCACGTCGGAAGCCAGGGCGAACTGGATGTTGATCAGGCCGCGGACCCCCACGCCTTCGGCGATGGCGCGGGTCGCGGTGCGCACCCGCTCCAGGACGTTGGTGCCCAGGGTGATGGGCGGCAGGACGCAGGCGGAGTCGCCGGAGTGGATGCCGGCTTCCTCGATGTGCTCCATGATGCCGCCCAGGTACATGTCAGTGCCGTCGAAGAGGGCGTCGACGTCGATTTCGACGGCGTCCTCCAGGAAGCGGTCGATCAGCACCGGGTGGTCCGGGGTGATTTCCGTGGCGTTGGCGATGTAGCGGGACAGGTTGGGCTCGTCGTAGACGATCTCCATGCCGCGGCCGCCCAGCACGTAGGACGGGCGGACCAGGACCGGGTAGCCGATCTCGTCGGCGATCTTCTTGGCGTCCTCGAAGGAAACAGCGGTGCCGTTCTTCGGGGAAACCAGGCCGGCCTTGTCCAGAACGCGGGAGAACAATCCGCGGTGCTCGGCCAGGTCGATGGCTTCCGGGGACGTGCCCAGGATGGGCACGCCGGCGTCGGCGAGCTGCTGGGCGAGCTTGAGCGGGGTCTGGCCGCCGAGCTGGACGAAGACGCCCATGACACCGCCGGTGCGTTCCTCGGCCGCGATGACCTCCAGCACGTCCTCGAGCGTCAGCGGCTCGAAGTACAGGCGGGTGGAGACGTCGTAATCCGTGGACACAGTCTCCGGGTTGCAGTTGACCATCACCGTCTCGTAGCCGGCCTTGCGCAGCGCCATGGAGGCGTGGACGCAGGAGTAGTCGAACTCGATGCCCTGGCCGATGCGGTTGGGACCGGAGCCGAGGATCAGGATGGAGGGCTTGGAGTGCAGCGCTACCTCGTCCTCCTCGTCGTAGGCCGAGTAGTGGTACGGGGTGTACGCGGCGAACTCCGCGGCGCAGGTGTCCACGGTCTTGTAGACGGGGCGGATCCCCAGTGCCTGCCGGACTCCGCGGACCACGGCCTCGGAGTTGTGGGTGAGGCTGCCGATCTGCTCGTCCGAGAAACCGTGACGCTTGGCGCGCTTGAGCATGTCAGCCGTGAGCGCCCCTGCCTGGCGGATCTCGCGGGAGATCTCGTTGAGCAGCTGGAGCTGGTCCAGGAACCACGGGTCGATCTTGGTGGCCTCGAAGAGGTCCTCCACGCTGGCGCCGCCCAGGAGGGCGCGCTGGACCTGGTGCAGCCGTTCCGTCGTCGGGCGCTTTGCCTTTTCGATGAGCTCAGCCACTTCCCATTCGGGAACGGAGCTGAAGTCCAGCTGCGAGCCCTTCTGCTCCAGCGACCGGAGCGCTTTCTGCAGGGCTTCAGTGAAGTTGCGGCCCATGGCCATGGCCTCGCCCACCGACTTCATGGTGGTGGTGAGGGTGTTGTCCGCTGCCGGGAACTTCTCGAACGCGAAGCGCGGGACCTTGACCACCACATAGTCGAGGGTGGGTTCGAAGGACGCGGGGGTCTTCTGGGTGATGTCGTTGGGGATCTCGTCCAGGGTGTAGCCCAGGGAGAGCTTGGTGGCGATCTTGGCGATGGCGAAGCCTGTGGCCTTGGACGCCAGTGCCGAGGAGCGGGAGACACGCGGGTTCATCTCGATGACCACCACGCGGCCGGTGGCGGGGTCGATGGCGAACTGGATGTTGCAGCCGCCGGTGTCCACGCCCACCTCACGGATGACGGCGATGGAGATATCGCGCAGCCGCTGGTATTCGCGGTCGGTGAGGGTGAGGGCGGGGGCAACCGTGATGGAGTCGCCGGTGTGGACGCCTACGGGGTCGAAGTTCTCGATGGAGCAGACGACAACCACGTTGTCGTTCTTGTCGCGCATCATCTCGAGCTCGTACTCCTTCCAGCCGAGGATGCTCTCTTCGAGCAGCACCTCACTGGTGGGGCTGTACTGCAGGCCCTGGCCCACGATGCGGCGGAGGTCGTCCTCGTTGTAGGCAAGGCCCGAGCCGAGGCCGCCCATGGTGAAGGACGGGCGGACCACCATGGGGTAGCCGAGGTCGTCGGCGGCTTTGAGGGCCTCGTCCATGCTGTGGATGATGTGGCTGCGGGCGGACTCAGCGCCGCAGCGTTCCACCACGCCCTTGAACTTCTCGCGGTCCTCGCCAAGTTCGATGGCTGCGATGTTGGCGCCGATGAGCTCCACGTTGTACTTCTCGAGTACGCCGTTCTTGTCCAGCGCGATGGCGGTATTCAGGGCCGTCTGGCCGCCCAGGGTGGGCAGCACGGCGTCGGGGCGTTCCTTGGCGATGATCTTCTCCACCACCTCGGGGGTGATGGGCTCGACGTAGGTGGCGTCGGCGAACTCCGGGTCGGTCATGATGGTGGCCGGGTTGGAGTTGACGAGGATGACCCGCAGGCCTTCCTCCTTGAGGACGCGCAGCGCCTGCGTGCCGGAGTAGTCGAATTCGGCGGCCTGGCCGATGACGATCGGGCCGGAACCAATGACGAGGACGCTCTTGAGATCTGTACGTTTCGGCATTACTTCTTGTCCTCAGTCTTGTTGTCGTTTTTGTGTTCAGCGCCGGCGGGGTGTGCGGAGTCCACCGGGTCCTTGGACAGGTTGGCGGTCCGGCCGTCCCGGGTGCCTTCCATCAGGTCGATGAAGCGGTCAAACAGGTAGGCCGCATCGTGCGGGCCGGCCGCTGCCTCGGGGTGGTACTGCACGGAGAAGGCGGGGATGTCCAGGCAGGCGAGGCCTTCCACGACGTCGTCGTTCAGGCTGACGTGGCTGACCTCAACGCGCCCGTAGCGTGCCTCGGGAGCCTGGGTGGCACCGTCCAGGGGCGCGTCCACGGCGAAGCCGTGGTTCTGGGAGGTGATCTCCACCTTGCCGGTGCGGCGGTCCATGACGGGCTGGTTGATGCCGCGGTGGCCGTAGCGCAGCTTGTAGGTGCCAAAGCCGAGCGCGCGGCCCAGGATCTGGTTGCCGAAGCAGATGCCGAAGTAGGGGAGCTTTTCGTCCAGGACGGAGCGGAGGAGCTTGACCTGGGCGTCGGCTGTGGCGGGGTCGCCGGGGCCGTTGGACATAAAGAAGCCGTCCGGGTTGACGGCTTTGACGTCTTCGAGGGTGGCGGTGGCGGGGAGTACGTGGACGCGGACGCCGCGCTCGGCGAACCGGACGGGGGTCATGGCCTTGATGCCGAGGTCGACGGCGGCGATGCTGAACCGCGGTTCGCCGTCCCAGCCGTGGTCCTTCGGATCGACCACGTACGCCTCGTCCACGCTGACTTCCTCAGCGAGCCGGGCGCCTTCCATGGGCGCGCTGGCCAGTACGGCGTCGAGCAGTTCCTTGTCTGAGGCCTGGGCGGCTTCACCGGAGAAGATGCCGGCACGCATGGTTTTGTGCTCGCGCAGGTGGCGGGTGATGGCGCGGGTGTCAACACCCTGGATACCCACGATGCCCTGTGCCACGAGTTCCTCGTCCAGCGAACGCTCGGAGCGCCAGTTGGAGGGGCGGCGGGCGGCGTCGCGGACGATGTAGCCGGCCACCCAGATCCGGCGGGACTCGGCGTCGTCATTGTTTACGCCGGTGTTGCCGATGTGCGGTGCGGTCTGCACCACCAGCTGGCGGGCGTAGGAGGGGTCCGTGATGGTTTCCTGGTAGCCGGTCATGCCGGTGGCGAAGACTGCCTCTCCCAGGGCGGTTCCGGTGGCGCCGTAGCTGCTGCCGCGGAAGATGCGGCCGTCTTCAAGGACGAGCGCAGCGGGAGCTGATACAGGAGCGGAAACTGGGGCGGATACTGCGGTGTTTGTTGTCACTGTGCTTACTTTCCACTATTGGCATCAGCCGCGGGGGCCGAAGAAATCAATTCCTGAAGTGCTGCGAAGAGCACGTTCCTGTCCTCTGCGCGGCGGGTCCGGAAGCCGGTGTCCAGCTCGTGGCTGCCGTGCACCCACGCCAGGACCAGGAGGCCGTCCTTCTCTACGAACTTGCCGGCCATGCCGTTGTCCAGCCGCACCCCCGTGAGGGATGCCGCAGGAATGTACAGCGCCTGCGCCCCGGCCCGGTCAAAGAGGACGCCGTGCGGGTAGACCTCCAGCGTGGCGTTGGTCCGGATGCCCAGCCCGTGCACGGCGATCCGGTCCAGCCAGTCGCCGCCGGTGGTGGACGCAACGTACTGCCCCTCGGCGCTGTTGAGCGGTTCCCCCGGCGCCTCGGGCACCTGCGGCAGCTGTTCGACGTCGGCCTGGCGTCGAAGGCGGTTCCGCCAGCCCAGCCCGATGAGGGCAAAAACTACGGCGATCAGGCCGACCGTGATGATCAGCGAGAGGAGCTGGGTGTCCATCAGGCGGCGCCTACGGACGCCGCGTGCGGGTAGGGGGTGTTGAGCGCGCCGTCCAACACGGTGGGGTGTCCCTTGAAGAAGGTGGCAACCACCTTGCCGGGAAGTTCCATGCCCTTGAACGGGGAGTTGCGCCCCATGGTGGCCATCTTGGCGGGCTCCACAGTCCAGCGTGCGGCGGGGTCCACCAGGATGATGTTGGCGGGCTCCCCTGCTTCCAGCGGCCGGCCCTGGTCCTCGAGGCGGCCGATCTTCGCGGCAGCTGCGGAGGTGACCCGGGCGAAGTCGGCCCAGGTGATCAGGCCGGTTTCGATCATGGTGTGCTGCACCACGGACAGTGCGGTTTCCAGCCCGGTCATGCCCATGGCGGCCTGCGCCCACTCGCATTCCTTGTGCTCGCTGGGGTGCGGTGCGTGGTCGGTGCCGACGACGTCGATGGTTCCGTCCGCGAGGCCGGCGCGCAGGGCCTGGACATCGGCGTCGGTACGCAGGGGCGGGTTGACCTTGTACACGGGGTCGTAGCTGCGGACCAGGTCATCGGTCAGCAGCAGGTGGTGCGGGGTGACCTCCGCCGTGACGTTGATGCCGCGCTGCTTCGCCCAGCGGATGATCTCCACCGAGCCGGCGGTTGAAACATGGCAGACGTGGAGCCGTGAGCCAACGTGCTGGGCGAGCAGCACGTCGCGGGCGATGATGCTTTCCTCCGCCACAGCCGGCCAGCCGGTGAGCCCGAGGACGGCTGACACTTCGCCCTCGTTCATCTGGGCGCCGGCGGTAAGACGCGGCTCCTGCGCGTGCTGGGCCACCACGCCGTCGAAGGCCTTGACGTACTCCAGCGCACGGCGCATGAGGACGGGATCATGGACGCAGATGCCGTCGTCGGAGAACATCCGAACCCTGGCGCGGGAATCGGCCATGGCGCCGAGTTCGGCTAGCTGCTCGCCGGCCAACCCGACAGTGACGGCGCCTACGGGGCGCACGTCCACCCAGCCGGCCGCCTGGCCGAGGCTGAACACCTGCTCCACCACGCCGGCGGTGTCCGCCACGGGGGTGCTGTTGGCCATGGCGTGGACGGCAGTGTACCCGCCGAGGGCGGCGGCCCGGGTTCCGGTCTCAACGGTTTCGGCGTCCTCGCGGCCGGGCTCGCGGAGGTGCGTGTGGACGTCCACCATGCCGGGCAGCGCCACCAGGCCGGCGGCGTCGATGACAGTGGCGCCAGTGGCCCTACCTTCGGCGGTCAGGTCGGTGCCGGTTTCGGCGATGACGCCGTCGCGGACCAGCAGGTCCGCCGGCTCGCCGCCCAGGAGTGAGGCGCCGCGGATCAGATAGGTTCCGGTGTTGCCTGCCATCAGTTGCTCTCCTTGGTGGAATGGGTGCCAGCGTACGCCAGGGCGGGGGCGGCTGGTTCGCGGGTGTCCCCGGAGAGCAGCAGGTAAAGGGCGGCCATCCGCACGGACACGCCGTTGCGGACCTGGGCCAGGACGGTGGAACGGGGGGAATCGGCGGCGGCCGCGGAGATTTCCAGGCCCCGGTTCATGGGCCCCGGGTGCATGATGATGGTGTCCTTCATGCCCAGGGTGTCCAGGGAACGCAGCCTGTTGTCGTCGAAGCCCCACCGGCGGGAGTACTCCCGGGTGCTGGGGAAGAAGGAGGCGTTCATGCGTTCGCCCTGCACGCGGAGCATCATTACCGCGTCAACGCCCTGCTCGAGGGTTTCGTCCATGTTGTAGCTGACAGTGCACGGCCACTTTTCAACGCCGATGGGCAGCAGGGTGGGCGGCGCCACCAGGGTGACTTCGGCACCGAGGGTGCGCAGGAGCCAGACGTTGGAGCGGGCCACGCGGGAGTGCAGCACGTCCCCGGCGATGGCCACCCGCATTCCCTTGAGGTCTGCGCCCTCGGACCCGGTGCCGGCCAGGCGGGCCCAGTGGCGGCGCATGGTGAACGCATCAAGCAGCGCCTGCGTGGGGTGTTCGTGGGTGCCGTCACCGGCGTTGATGACGGCGGCGTCGATCCAGTCCGTCGCAGCCAGCCGGTGCGGTGCCCCGGAGGCCCAGTGCCGGATCACAACGGCGTCCGCTCCCATCGCGGACAGCGTCTGGGCTGTGTCCTTGAGGGACTCCCCTTTGGAGACCGAGGAGCCCTTGGCGGCGAAGTTGATGACATCCGCGGACAGCCGCTTGGCGGCGGCTTCGAAGGAGATGCGGGTGCGGGTGGAGTCCTCGAAGAAGAGGTTTACCACGGTGCGGCCGCGCAGGGCGGGGAGTTTCTTGACCTCCCGGTCGCCAACGGCAGCCATTTCCTCCGCGGTGTCGAGAATGCGGATGGCGTTGGTCAGGCTGAGGTCTTCGGTGGACAGTAGATGCTTCACGAGCGGCCCTCGATCACTACTTCGTTGACGGGGGTGCCGCCCGGGGCGGTGTCCGTTTCCTCAAGCCGGACGCGGACTTTTTCGGTTGAGGAGGTTGGGAGGTTCTTGCCCACATGGTCTGCCCTGATGGGAAGCTCGCGGTGGCCGCGGTCAATGAGCACGGCGAGCCGTACGATGCGGGGCCGGCCCAGGTCAACGAGGGCGTCCAAGGCGGCGCGGATGGTGCGGCCCGAGTACAGGACGTCGTCGATGAGGACCACCACTTTGTTGTCAATGCCGGTGCGGGGCAGCTTGGTGGGGTACGGCGGGCGCGTGCCCTGGTGCGACAGGTCGTCACGGAACATGGTGACATCGAGCTGGCCGACGATGGCCGCAGCGTCCACGGTGGGATCGGCGGCGGCGATCTTTTCGGCGAGCCGGGCTGCCAGCGGATATCCGCGGCGTGGAATGCCGAGCAGGACGAGATCCCGGGAACCCTTATTGGCTTCGAGGATCTCATGGGCGATACGAGTGAGGGCCCGGTCGATGTCCGCCTGGCTGAGGACCACCCTGGCTGGAACCGGTGCGCTGGTGACAGAAGTCAACGCTCGTCTCCCCTTTCCCCGCCTCACAGGACGGAATTAAAAAAGGATCATGTGCGTCTCAAAATTACCACACGGGCAAGCTGGCGCCCCTGCTGGAAAGACGCGGTGATGGTCACACTTCCCACGCCCCCCTGGCAGGATCCTTGGAGGTGTGGCGGGAGCCACCTAGGCTTTCGGATATGTCGATGCATCCCCGCTACCCTGCGTCCGGACCGCCTGAAGATCCCTTCCGGGGCGGCGGGACCCCGCTCCCTCGCGAAGCCAACCCCACCTGGATGGGCCAGGTGCAGCCTGGCAACTACCGCTCGGCCCCCGGGCACCAGGGTCATCCAGTGGATGCCTTCGTGCCGCCCGGGGTTCAAGGCAGCGCTGTCAGGGCCGGCCGGGTCCGGAGCGGGAGCCTTGTTGCGCTGACCATCGGCGGCAGTGCCCTGGCCTTCCTTAGCCTCTTCCTGGTGGTCCCGTTCCTGTTGTCGAACATAGGCGCGGCGGGGTTCCTGATAGGTTTCCTTGCTTCGCTGATCCCCTTGTCGGTAGTCCTCCTGACTGTCCACGTCATCGATAAATGGGAACCCGAGCCAAAGCGCCTCCTGTTCTTCGCCTTCACGTGGGGCGCGGCCGTGTCCATCGCAGTTACCCTGCTGATCCAGCCGTTTTTTGTCCTGGGCTTCCAGTTTTCCGATGAAGCGGACCTGCAGACCTTCATGGCCACGGTCCAGGCGCCGATCGTGGAGGAGTTCGCCAAATCCCTGGGGCTGCTGCTCCTGTTGTTGCTGGCCAGGCGGCACTTTGACGGGCCCGTTGACGGGGTGGTTTTCGCCTTCACCATTGCCGGCGGCTTCGCCTTCACCGAGAACATCCTGTACTTCGGCAGGGCCATCGCCGAATCGGCAGACCCGGCCGGCGATTTCGCCCAGGTGTTTTTCCTCCGCGGCGTGATGTCGCCCTTCGCCCATGCGATCTTCACGGGCACCACCGGGCTGGTCATGGGGTTCGCCGCCCGCCGCGGAGGTACCGGCGTCGCGGTGGCAGCCTTTGTCCTGGGGCTGCTGCCGGCCATGTTCCTGCACAACAGGTGGAACAGCATGGGCCAGGGCTTCCTGGTGGACTACATCCTGGTCCAGGTTCCCATCTTCTTCCTGGCCGTGGCCGGCATCATCCTGCTGCGGGTGGCGGAGAAGCGCCTGACCCGCCAACGCCTGCTCGAATACTCCGCGGCCGGCTGGTTCACCCCTGCCGAGGTGGAGCTCCTCGCCACCTTCGGCGGCCGCCGCACTGCACTCCGCTGGGCGGGCAGCTACGGCAGGAAGCGGCAGATGAAGGAATTCACGAAAGCCGCCACTCAGCTGGCCAACACGCGGCAGCGCATCCTCAGCGGCCGTGACGTGCAGCTGCACCAGGCTGAGGAGCGCCAGCAGCTGCAGCGCATCCTGGCCTTGCGGGCCGCCGTCGCGCGTTAAACTCCCAGCCCCGCACCGGCCGGCTACCGGCGGACGGCACTCTCCGTTGACAGCAATAGTGCCTCATCCAGCACTTTTCCGAAGTTTGCGGCATCGTGGGCAAACCTGCCCAGGAAGAGCCCCGAAACACCGGCCAGCGTGGGCAGGAGTCCTGGTTTTGCCGAGCCGCCATAAATGACCGGCAGGCTTTGCAGCGTTACTCCCGCCTCCGCTTCATTGGCGCCAAGCAGCACGCGGAGCGAACGCACTACCGCGGACACGTAGTCGGCGCTGGCCGGTTCTGCTGCCCCAATGGCCCAGACGGGCTCGTAAGCGATGATGAGCCGGGATGCCGCCTTCCAGTCACCGCCTACCGCGTCCTTGATTTGCTGGTGGACGAAACCGGCTGCCGCTGCTGCGCCGGCTTCTGTCATGTCACCGCAGGTTTCCTCACCGACGCACAGCAGTGGAGTCATCCCTGCGGCATCTGCTGCCAGGACCTTGCGTGCGATCACCGTGCTGTCTTCGCCGAAATGCCGGCGCCGTTCGGCGTGCCCGATTTCTACGAGGCTTACTCCGAGCTCTGCCAGGAGGGAAGGTGATACCTCCCCTGTCCAGGGACCGTCAGCCCAACCGCAGTTTTGGGCGCCCAGCAACACCGGCGAGCCGGAAAGGAGCTGTGCCGCAGCGGGCAGGACGGGGAACGACGGGATGACAAACGGGACAACCCGCCCGGCCGCGAGGGCCGGACGGGTGTCCACTTCGTGCCGCAGCCGCTCCAGCCAGTCCAGGCTGTCCCGGTAACCGAGGTACATCTTGGTGCTGACCCCGACGTACACGGTGTTGGTCAGGGCCGGTACCCTTCCGGGACTGCCTTCAGGCACGGGAGGCGCTCATTTGGTGTCGAGCAGGTCGTCCGCCTTGTTGCGGAACCGCTTGGTGGCGTACATCATGATGGCGGCCAGGAATGGCAGCACGCCCAGGGCAAAGACGCCTGCGGAGCCGGTTGAGTCAGCCGCGATCCCGTTGACGCTGGTGCGCAGGATGGGCGCAACAAAGCCGCCGAGGTTTCCGAGCGAGTTGATCAGGCCGATGCCTGCAGCTGCGGCCGTGCCCGTGAGGAACGCCGTGGGGTAGGACCACGCGATGGGGCCGATGGAGAGGAAGCTGCACACGGCCAGGGTGATGAACATGATGCCGAGCGCCGGGAGGTGGTTGGTGCCGGCCCAGGCCGAACCGAAGATGCAGAGGCCCGTGGAGATGAAGAGCCCGGTGCCCCAGACCCGGCGGCGGACCAGGGTGTTGGCGGCCTTGCCGATGAAGTAGCAAGCAAAGATGCCGAAGAACCACGGGATGGCTGCCATCAGGCCGACGGCGAGGCCCACCTTTTGGCCGGTCAGCTGCGCCACCTGCTGCGGCAGGTAGAACGTGACACCGTAAACGGCGATCTGCAGGCAGAAGTAGATGATGGTGAAGTACCAGACCTTGCCGTTCCTCATGGCCGCAAGGACGCCGCGGGGGCCGGTCTCTTCCTTCACCGTGTCCTCCAGCGCCATGACTTCCAGGAGCGCGCCCTTTTCGTCCTTGTTCAGGAACTTGGCGTCCTGCGGGCTGTTGATCAGGAAGAAGTATGCGGCGATGCCGGCCACCACTGCGAGCATGCCCTCGACGAAGAACATAACCTGCCAGCCCTGGACTCCGGGCACCTGGTCGCCGATGTTGATCAGCCAGCCGGACAGCGGTGCGCCCATCATTTGGGAGAAGGGCTGGGCCAGGTAGAAAATGGCGAACATCTTCACACGGACCTTGTTGGGAAACCACGCCGCCAGGAACATGATGACGCCCGGGAACAGCCCTGCCTCGGTGACGCCCAGCAGGAACCGCAGGATGATGAACGATGTCTCGCCCTGGACAAACGCGAAGCAGGCGGACACGATGCCCCAGGTGATGGCGATGCGGGCGAGCCACACCTTCGCCCCGAACTTGGTCAGGAGCAGGTTGCTCGGAATTTCGAACAGGGCGTAGCCGATGAAGAAGATTCCGGCGCCGAGGGCGAAGGCTCCGGCGCTAATACCTTTGTCGACCCCAAGGGCCGCTTCGGAGAAGCCCACGTTGGTGCGGTCCAGGAAGGCGACCACATAAAGGATCACCAGCATGGGCATAAGCCGGCGGGAAGCCTTGGAAATCGCCGATTTCAGGACCGGCGAGTCCAGAAGCTCCTTGGTGGATGTTGCGGATAGGGACATCAAAAACTCCTCTTTGAGTACATCAGATGCATGGGGTGCTGGGTTTCTAGAGCGCAAGCGCGATCATCATGGCTCCCGCAATGCAGGCAACGATGCCTACGGCGAGGTAGATCCGGCGTGCCCGGCTCCAGGACCCGGTGGTTTGGGCTGGTATTGCTGACGGGGGCCGCGCGGGTGAGAGCCGCGCCGGCCGGTTGCTGTTCTGTGCCAAGGCTGGCCTTCCTTAATGCATGTACAGTCCGCCGTCCACATTCAGCGTCTGGCCGGAGATGTATCCGGCGTCCTCGCTGATGAGGAAGGCGATGGCTGCTGCGATGTCCCGCGTGGACCCGACCCGGTTGACCACGAGGTCCTTCGTCAGTTCGTCCTTGCGTTCCTGGCTGAGGGTGCCGCCCATGATGTCCGTGTCGATCGGGCCGGGGGAGATGGCGTTGACGGTGATGTCGTACTCCCCCAGTTCCCTGGCCGTGGAGCGGGTCAGGCCGATGACGCCGGCCTTCGCCACGGAGTAAGGCGTTTTGGAGTACGTGCCGCCGCCGCGCTGGGCTGAGACGGAGGAGATGTTGACGATCCGCCCGATCCGGTTCTTCACCATGGACTCGGCCACCCGGCGGGTGGCGTAGTGGACGCCGTTGAGGTTGATGTTCAGAACGCGGTCCCATTCGGCCGCGTCCAGTTCCAGGTAGGGAACGGGGGAACTGACACCGGCAACGTTGGCCAGGGCCACGATCTGGGGCAGCGCAGCTTCCAGCTCGTCGATGGCGGCCCGTACCTCCGCCTCGCTGGCGACGTTTGCACCAGCGCCGTGAGCCTGGGCGCCGTACTCGGCGGCGATCTCCTTGGCCGCGAGCTGACAGGCAGCGTCATCGAGGTCGATGATGCCGATGTTCCAGCCCTGGGCGGCCAGGTAGTTGGCGGTAGCGCGGCCGATGCCGCGCTCGGAAACTGCACCGGTAACAATGGCGGTGCGCTGTGCGGGAAAACTGCTCATGGTTGCTCCTGGGGAAAGATGGAAGGTGCTAGCTGATGGGCGCGGGGCCGAGGTCTTCAATGAGCTTTTGCATGGCGACATAGGCCTTGTTGCGGTAGGCGATCAGCTCGGGTGTGCGCTCTGCCGGGACGTTGAGGAAACCCGCTCCGGTCTTGGTGCCGAGTTTTCCGGCCTCCACCAGGTCGGTGAGGATCTTCGGCGTTGCGAAGCGCTCGGGGAAGTCGGTCTGCAGGGACTTGTAGCAGAAGTTGTACACGTCCAGCCCGGCCATGTCCGCAATCGCGAACGGTCCGAAGAAGGGCAACCGGAAGCCGAAGGTGGTGCGGACCAGGGTGTCCACGTCATCCGCCGTCGCGATGCCCTGCTCCACCAGCTGCGCGGCTTCGTGGAACAGCGCGTACTGCAGGCGGTTGAGCACGAAGCCGGTGACGTCCTTGACTACAGCTGTCTGCTTGCCCGCGGCATGGACCAGGTCGCGTACGATGCCGACAGTAGCTGCCGAGGTCCCGGCGTGCGGGATGATTTCCACGCCGGGGATGAACGGTGACGGGTTGGAGAAGTGCACGCCCAGGAACCGTTCCGGGTTTGTCACCGGCTCGGACAGTTCGGCGATGGAGATGGTGGAGGTGTTGGAGCCGATGATGGCGTCCGGCCTGGCGGCGGCGCTGATGCGGGCCAGGGTCTGGTGCTTGATGGCGATGACTTCGGGGACGGCTTCCTCGATGAAATCCGCGTCCGCCACGGCCTCCTCGATGTCCTTGGCGGCCCACAGGTTCTGCTTCAGGATTTCGGTGGAACCCTCCGGGAAAAGGCCGTCGGCAACAAACTGGTCCGATTCCGCGAGGAGTCGTTCATAGTTGCTTTGTGCCACCTCGGCCGACACGTCTGCGAGTGCCACTCGTGCCCCGCCGAGGGCCAGGACCTGGGCGATCCCGCCGCCCATGTAGCCGGACCCGACGACGGCGATCCTGCGGCCGCTGTTTGCATCCGCTGCGGCGGGGGTGCTTGTTGTTTCGCTCATGTTCAGACTGCCTTTGTGTAATCGGGTTCGTAGGAGCAGATGGCGTCCACCTTGGCGGCGGAGGCTGAGGTTTCGTCGAAACGGTAGTCAAGCCATTCGCCCACCAGTTTCTTGGCCAGTTCAAGGCCGATGACGCGCTGGCCCATGGTGAGGACCTGGGCGTTGTTGCTCAGGACGGAGCGCTCAACGGAGTATCCGTCGTGGGCGGTGACAGCACGAATGCCGGGCACCTTGTTGGCGGCGATGGCGACGCCCAGACCGGTGCCGCAGATCAGCAGGGCACGGTCCGCCTCGCCCTCGGCCACTTTCCGGGCAGCATCGACGGCGACATGCGGGTACGCGGTCGTGTCGTTCGCACCGACGCCGACGTCCAGGACGGACGCCACGCGCCCATCTGCCTCCAGCAGCGCCTTCAACGCATCTTTGTATTCAACACCGGCTTCGTCGTTGCCGACGACGATGCGCCAGCCTTCGTTTGTGGTCATGCTGGGACTCCGTTTCCGGCCGCAGCGGCCAGGTCTGAATCGGCGGTCAGTTGTAAATCGATGTAGTGCGAGATCCGGGCGGCGATCAGTCCGAAGGAGACAGCACCGGGATCGGGGTGGCCGAGGCTCTTTTCCGCCAGCGGGCGCGCCCTGCCCTTCAGGGGCCGCAGCCCGGCCGTCCGGGATGCCGCGGACTCAGCTGCCGCGGCGGCTGCCGCCAAGGCCCTGTCGACGGGAGCTCCGCCCTTGAGCTCTGCCAGGAATGCGTCCCGGAACGGAAGCAGTGCGTCCACCATCGTTTTGTCCCCGGCGTCGGCCTTGCCGAGTTCGGTGATTGCGCCGGCGAAGGCCTTCACCGCGGCGGCCGCGTCGGAGGCGTTGTAGCTTTCCTTATTGCCGAGTGCATGGCCGGTTGCGATGACGGCGGAGCCCCAGAGTGCGCCGGAGGTACCACCAGCGCGTTCACTCCAGGCCTCCCCGGCAACGGCCAGGATCCGGGCCACCGATGAACCGGACGCAGCTTCGGCCGCTGCGGCCGCGGCCTCCACACCGCGCCGCATTCCGATGCCGTGGTCACCATCCCCTGCGATTGCGTCCAGCTTGCCGAGTTCCTCTTCATGCTCGACGACGACGTCCCGCACCTGGGCGAGGACCCCCACGGCTTGCCGGCCGAGCTCCGCCGCTGCGGGGGCGGGCTGTTCGACATCGGCCGTTTCGGCGTCGTCGATCTCCGCCTTGGCGCGGGGTGCCCGCGGCGTCATGCTCCCCTTGCGGAAAGCCGCCGTGTCGGCGGGAGCGGCCCAGTACTGTTCGAGTTCCCCGTCCAGCCAGAGCAGGGTGAGGGACAGCCCGGACATGTCCAGGCTGGTGACCAGCTCGCCGCACTCCGGTTCAACCACAGTCAGGCCGGCGGCGGTGAGGAGCTTTTCGATCTTTCCGAAGAGCAGGAACAGCTCGTCGTACTTCACTGTCCCCAAGCCGTTGACGATTGCCACTACGCGGTCGCCGGCGTCTTCCGGTTTGTCGTTGAGGAGCTTCGAGACCAGGAGTTCGGCGAGCTCTGAGGCGGTGGGCATGGGGTGCTCGGAGATTCCGGGCTCGCCGTGGATGCCCAGGCCCAGCGACATCTGGCCGGACGGGACGTGGAACAGCGGATCGCTGGCGCCGGGAAGCGTGCAGCCGTCAAACGCCACGCCGAGTGAACGCGTGCGGTGGTTGGTCTTGATGGCCAGCCGCTCGACGTCGTCAAGGTTCAGGCCTGCTTCCGCGGCAGCACCGGCGACCTTGAAAACCGTCAGGTCCCCGGCGATGCCGCGCCGTTTCTCGAGCTGGTCGATGGGTGCGCTGGCAATGTCGTCGGTCACGGTGACCGTGCGGGTTTCGATGCCCTCGGCGTTGAGCCGGAGCTGGGCCTGGCCGAAGTGCAGGACATCGCCGGCGTAGTTGCCGTAGCTGAGCAGCACCCCGCCACCGGCGTTCGCCGCCTTGGCCACGCGGTAGACCTGTCCGGCCGCGGGCGAGGCGAACATGTTGCCGCAGGCCGCAGCGGTGGCAAGGCCGGGGCCCACCAGGCCGGAGAAGGCGGGGTAATGTCCGGAACCGCCGCCTACCACCAGGGCCACCTGGCCGGCCGGAACTTCGGTGGAGCGGACCACTCCGCCGTCCACCCGGGCTACATATCCCCGGTTGGCTGCCACAAAGCCGTCGAGTGCTTCATCCGCAAAGTTGGCGGGGTTGTCAAAGATCTGGGTCATGGTTCCTCATTGAATCCTTGGTGGTGGAGCGGTATCCGGGTTCCAGCGCCCGGCTGCAGTCAGACGGTGCTGAGTTCAGGGGTGGACGGCTGCTGCCGCCCCTGGGCCACCTGGCTCCGGCCAAGTGCGTAGCCGTCCGTCTTCGGGAGCACATGGCGGCGCAGGTATTCCTGGTTGCTGGCGGTCACGCTGAGGCCGTCCCCGCCGTAGTGCTCGGTGCAGAGGATGCCCTGGAAGCCAACGGAGAGGGCAAGCTTGAAGGCCTCACGGTAGTTGATGAGGCCGTTTTCCATCGGAGCCGGCATCGTGACGTACACGTCGCGGGCCACGTCCTCGTCCCGGATGTAGTTCTTCATATGCCAGTAGTTGGAGTAGGGCAGGGTCTTCGCCACCATCTCGCGCCAGTCCTCGATGGGCCGGTGGAGCCGGATCAGGTTGCCGAGATCGGGGTTGAGTCCAACGTTGGCCAGCCCGATGTCCTGGACCAGCCGCACAGATGCATCCGCGGTGCCAAGGTAGGTGTCTTCGTACATTTCGAGCGAGAGGAGGATGCCTACCTCTGCGGCGTGCCGGCCAAGCTCGCGGAGGCGGGAGACTGCATTGTTCCACGCTTCCTTGTCCCCCACCGGATCCTTGTGACCTTCGACCGTCCAGAACCACAGCTGCTTTTGCTGCTCGGGCGTGATGGCCTGGTGGAGTCCGAATGACACAACCTCGCAGCCCAGTTCCGCAGCAGCATCGATGGTGCGGTGGCTGTAGGCAAGATTGGCTTCCCAGTTGCCTTCCTCGATGACGCTGCGGCGGATTGCAGAGATGACCGGTGTGCCGATGCCCACCTCTTCGGCTGTCTGCTTGAACTCGGCAAGGCGATCCTTGCCGAGGTCGCCCGGACGGACCCAACTGTCAGTGAGGTCCGCGTTCGCGAACCCCGCTTCTTTTACCTCAGTCAGCACTTCGGCCCATACGGAAGGTTCTGCCTCATTGACGTGCACTCCGGCGGCGTCGGTAGAGGGGAACTGCAGCAACGCTGCTGTGATCGGCCAGTTGTCTGCTGTATAGCTCAAGTGTCTGCTCATTTCGTGGATCGTCTTTCCTATAGGATTTACTATCGAGGAAATGTTGTCAAGATCACGTTGTTAGAGGAGGGTGTCGGAGAGGAGCGCCAGCCGTGCGGGGTGGTTTTTCGATTTCCGGGTTCAGGCTTGAGGCCGGTTCAACTTTCCGGGGCGGCGGCGATCGCCCTCGACCGCACTTGTTGAATGTGCGCCGCCATGGCTGCTTCTGCTTCACCGGGATCACCGGCGGAGATAGCCTTCAGGACGGCTTCATGCTCGGCTATGGCGCATTCCGCGTCAGTGATGCCTACTCCCCCGAAAAGCCGGAACCGCTGGACCTGGCCGCCGAGAGCCGAATACGCGGCTTCCATGAACTGGTTTCCGGTCTGCCGCGCAATGAGCTGGTGAAACCGCTCGTCGGCCTCCAGATAGTCTTTGAAGTCGGCGAAGGCCGGTCCCCGCGGAGCGGACTTCAAGTCCCGAACGGCCTTTTTCAGCTCCGCCAGGCCTCCTTTGTCCATGCGTTCGCAGGCAAGCCGGGCGTTGACCGGCTCGATGGCCAGCCTTGCCTCCATCAGTTCGGCAAAGTCCTCACGGGTGAAGACCGGGGCCACCCGGTAGCCTTTGAGCGCCACCCGGCGGACCATTCCGGTGTGCTCCAGCCGGGCAAGCGCTTCGCGGACCGGCGTCGGTGAAACGTCGAGGTCCCTGGCAGTTCCGTCGATGCTGACTACCGACCCCGGCGCCAGACGGCCATCCATGAGGGACGCCAGGAGCTCGGTGTAAACGTGATCAGCCAGCACCTGGCGGTTTACAGCGCGGCCGGAACGGCGGGAAGCCACCTGGTCCGGTGGAGTGGCATCAGTGCTGCCGGAGGCTTTCTGCATGGTTAAATCCTATAGGGTTGCCCGGATCTGCAGTTGACCGGCGATGACATAAACGGCGCTGACGCAAACGGCGATGGCACAAAAAAGCCCCGGCCGGGCTGACCCGGCCAGGGCTCCTTGATGTCGCTGTCCTGGGACTATGCCAGCAGGGAAGGCTTCAGCTGCTGCAGCCGGCCGAGCAGGCCGTTAATGAATTGCGGCGACTCGTCGGTGGAGAGCGTCTTGGCCAGCGCCACCGCTTCACTCACCGCCACGCCGTCCGGGACGTCGTCGTTGTACAGGAGCTCCCAGGTACCTATCCGCAGGATGATGCGGTCCACCGACGGCATCCGCTCAAGACTCCAGCCCTGCGAGTAGGTTTCGAGGAATTCGTCGATCGCAGCCTGCTGGGACAGCACGCCTTCAACGATTTCCAGGGTGTAGGGGTTGATGATCTGGTCTGTCTTCTCCCGGCGCGCACGAAGCACGTCGAAAGCCGAAACCGAGCGCTGCTCGGCTTCGAAAAGGACATCCAGGGCCCTGTTTCGGGCTTTACCGCGGGCGCTCACTACTCGCTGACCCGGCCAAGGTAGCTGCCGTCGCGGGTGTCTACCTTGACTTTGGTGTTGTTCTCGATGAACAGCGGGACCTGGATCTCGTAGCCGGTTTCCAGGGTTGCGGGCTTGGTGCCGGCGGAGGAGCGGTCGCCCTGCAGGCCGGGCTCGGTGTAGGTGATTTCGAGGACAACGCTCGGCGGCAGCTCGATGTAGAGCGGGTTGCCCTCGTGGATGGCGATGTTGACCATCTGGTTCTCAAGCATGAAGTTGGTGGCGTCGCCAACGGTCGCACCGGAGACCGTGATCTGGTCGTAGTCGGAGGTGTCCATGAACACGAAGTCCGCGCCGTCCTGGTAGAGGTACTGGTAGTCGCGGCGGTCCACGGTGGCGGTCTCGATCTTGAGCCCGGCGTTGAACGTCTTGTCCACGACCTTGCCGGACATCACGTTGCGCATTTTGGTCCGCACGAAGGCGCCACCCTTGCCCGGCTTGACGTGCTGGAATTCGATAATGTTCCAGAGCTGGCCCTCAAGCTTCAGGACCGTTCCGTTCTTGATGTCGTTAGTGGTTGCCACTGGTTTCCTCTGGTTTCTTTGTCTGGGTCACGTTGTCAGACGTTGTATGCCGGGCGGGCACGCCAATCGGCTCGCCAGCGCGTGTTTGTCAAAAATCGGGTCTCGAAAAAATTCAAGTACCATTCTACCGGTAAATCGGGGGTGCCCCGGGTATGGTGTCCGCCGGAGGGCGTCAGCAGGCCAGGTCCAGCACGTCCCGGGCGCGCTGGAGGGCCACGGTGGAGGAGTAAATCAGGGCGGCATCAGCAGATTCGGCCACCCGCAAATCCAGGGCACGGGCAAAGGACTCAACGGCGGCCGAGGTCTGCCCGGCCGTGTATTGGGTCTTGCCCAGGAACTGCAGGACCAGTGCCTCACGGGGTGTCCCCTGTACTTCGACGAGCAGCTGCCGGAACAGCTCCACGGCCCGGTCCAGGCGGTTGGAAACCCGGAGCACTTCGGCTTCGAACGCCCGCAGTTTGAACGATTCGGGATCCTTGAAGCGCGCTTCGGCCAGCAGTTCGGCAGCTTCAGCGGCGTGCCCTTCGACCAGCAGGACAAAGATGTGGTCTGCCGGGTCGCTGGAGACCGCCAGAGCTTCCCGGCACGCGTCCTCGTTCACGATTTCCGGCAGCAGTGATTCGGGGTTGATGCGGATACCCGGGAACCCGGCCTCGGGCCAGTCCGTGGTGCCTTCCATGTCGCCCTGCATCAGGAAGCAATTTCCTGGTAGGCGGCGAACAGCAGCGACGTGTCCGGGACATCCAGGATCCCCGGCTTGGCCACGCCGTCAAGGACAACGAAACGCAGCAGGTCGCCGCGGGACTTCTTGTCCCGCCGCATGCCGTCGAGCAGGCCCTGCCAACGGTCCTTCCGGTAGGTGACCGGAAGCCCCAGCCCGTCCAGGATGCTGCGGTGCCGGTCGGCGTCGGCATCGTTGAGCCGCCCCACGCTGCGGGCAAGCTCGGCGGCGAACATCATGCCCACGGAAACAGCGGCCCCGTGGCGCCAGGAGTACCGCTCCACCAGTTCGATGGCGTGGCCCAGCGTGTGGCCGTAGTTCAGGATCTCGCGGAGGCCCGACTCTTTGAGGTCCTCCGAGACAACCTTCGCCTTCACGGCAATGGCCCGCTCGATGAGCTCGCGGAGGGCATCCGACTGCGGGTCCGCCACGGCTTCGGGGTCCTTCTCAACAAGGTCGAGGATGGCGGGGTCGGCGATGAATCCGCACTTGATGACTTCCGCCATTCCCGAGATGATCTCATTCCGGGGCAGGGTGTTCAGCGTATCCAGGTCTGCCAGGACGGCGGCCGGCGGGTGGAAGGCCCCCACCAGGTTCTTGCCTTCGGCAGTGTTGATGCCGGTTTTCCCGCCCACGGAGGCGTCCACCATGCCAAGCAGGCTGGTAGGCATGTGGATGACTTTGACGCCGCGGAGCCAGGTGGCGGCAACGAAGCCGGCAAGGTCGGTGACGGCTCCTCCCCCGACGGCGACAATCGCGTCGGAGCGGGTGAAATCGTTCTGCCCCAGGACCTGCCAGCAGAAGGCGGCCACCTGGATGTGCTTGCCTTCTTCGGCGTCGGGAATCTCCGCCGTCAGCGAGGTGAATCCGGCCGCGGCAAGCTCGTCACGGACGGTGTCGCCGGTGAGCCGGAGGGCGCGGGGATGGATGACCAGGACCCGCCGGACCCGCTCACCGAGCAGGCCGGGAAGGTCTCCGAGCAGTCCCCGCCCCACCACCACGTCGTAGTTGTTGGCGGCGGATTCGCCGGTGACCTTGATGACTGTTGATTCGGCGCTCACTTTTCAACTTCCTGTTTGGCAGCTGCGTAGTCCCGCAGTGCTGCTTCCAGTCGGCGTCCCAGCTCGGAAACCGAGCCGTGGCGCACGTCCAGGGTAATATCAGCCAGCCGCTCGTAAACCGGCTTGCGGGTGGCGAACATGGCTTTCCAGCGGCCCATCGCGTCCCCTGCGAGCAGCGGCCGCACCGAGTTCCGGGCGATGCGGCCGGCAACGGTGTCAGCGTCGCACTCGAGGTACACCACGGTGCAGCGGCCAATCAGCTGCTGCGTACCGGAATCGAGCACCGCGCCGCCGCCCAGGGAGATGACGGTGGTGGTGCCTTCTGCGGCTTCGACCACGTCGGCGACTGTCCGCGCCTCAATCTCGCGGAAAGCATGCTCGCCACGGCCGGCGAAGATATCTGCGATGGATCCGTGGGCAGCGACGATGACGGCGTCGGTGTCCACGAACGGGGCACCGAGCTGCTGGGCGAGCTGGTGACCGATGGCGGATTTGCCGACGGCCATGGGCCCGATGAGAACCACCGGACGGCCCGCGGAAAGGGTGTTGTTGCGGTGCGGCACTTACTGGCCGATCGAGTCCAGGGACGCCGGGATGTTGTCCAGGTAACCCTTGATGTTCCGTGCGGTTTCCGCCACGGAGTCGCCGCCGAACTTTTCGCTGACAGCCTCCGCCAGGACCAGCGCCACCATGGCTTCAGCCACAACGCCGGCGGCTGGTACGGCACAGACGTCGGAGCGCTGGTGGTGGGCCTTGGCAGCCTCGCCGGTGCTGACGTCGATGGTCTTCAGGGCGCGGGGCACAGTGGCGATGGGCTTCATGGCTGCGCGGACACGGAGCACGTCACCGATGCTCATGCCGCCCTCAATGCCGCCGGCCCGGTTGCTGGTGCGGATGATGCGGCCGTCGGCGTCCTTGACGATTTCGTCATGGGCCGCGGAGCCGCGGCGTGCGGCGGTGAGGAATCCGTCGCCGACTTCCACGCCCTTGATCGCCTGGATGCCCATCAGGGCGGCGGCCAGCCTGCCGTCAAGCCTGCGGTCCCAGTGGACATAGCTTCCCAGTCCCGGCGGGAGTCCGTAGGCGAGGACCTCAACAACGCCGCCCAGGGTTTCGCCCTCCTTATGGGCTGCATCTACCTCGGCCACCATAGCGTCGGAGGTTTCGCGGTCGAAGCAGCGCAGCGGGTCAGCGTCCAGGGCCAGCACATTGGCCGGTACTGGCAGCGGGCGTCCCTCAGGAACAGTGACACTGGCGATGGACACTGTGTGGCTGACGAGTTCTATCCCGAGATGCTTCAGGAAACGGGCCGCAACGGTGCCGAGGGCCACGCGGGTGGCGGTTTCGCGGGCGCTGGCGCGTTCCAGGACGGGGCGGGCTTCGTCGAACCCGTATTTCTGCATCCCGGTGAAGTCGGCATGGCCGGGGCGGGGCCGCGTCAGGGGCGCGTTGCGGGCCTGGTCGGCGAGTATTTCAGCGTCAACGGGATCGGAAGACATGATCTGCTCCCATTTGGGCCATTCGGTGTTGCCTACCTGGATGGCCACGGGACCGCCCTGCGTGATTCCGTGCCGCACGCCGCCCAGGATGGTCACCACGTCCTGTTCGAACTTCATGCGTGCGCCGCGTCCGTAGCCCAGGCGCCGGCGGGCCAGTGAATCGGCAATGTGCCCGCTGGTGATTTCCACACCGGCGGGGACGCCTTCAATAATTCCCATCAGAGCCGGACCATGGGATTCACCGGCAGTCAACCAACGCAACATATTTTCCATCCTGCCACGTATGGCGGTTACAACGCCCGTCGGGGAAGGCCGACTGCGTCACACATCACATCTATGACGGATGCGTTAACTTCCTCTTCGAGCCGGCTGAACAGGCGGACCTGTTCCACGGCCTGGTACAGCAACATTTCAAGACCGGGCACTACGGCGCCGCCGCCGGCCTGCCAGACGGACGCGATCAGGCTGGGCCAGGGATCGTAGGCCACATCCAGTAAAACACCGGGCGTGGGGGTCTTCAGGGCGGCGATTTCGGCGGCCAGCCCGTCGGCAGCGCGCGGCGGCAGGGTGGAGATGACGACGTCGGCAGCAGCCGTGGGTGCCGCGGCTTCCGTCATGGGCTGCACGTCCACGACGATGCCAAGGCTGTCCGCAGCGTTACGGACATCCGCGGCGCGTGCAGGATCGCGCACGAAGATGCGGGCCGAACCCGCGCCGAGTTCCTTCAGGGCCGCCACGGCGGCTGCCGCCGTTCCGCCCGCACCGAGGACCACGGGTGCTTCCGGTGTGCGGGCGCCCGCGTGCCGGACCGCGTTTACGATTCCGGCAACATCCGTATTGGATCCGACGGTCCGGAAGCCGCTCCCGTGCTGTTCGAAGGACACCGTGTTCACAACACCCAGGGTCCGGGCCACGCCGCGGACCTCATCCACCTGAGCCACCATGGCCGCCTTCAAGGGCATGGTGACGGACAGTCCGCGCCAGCCCGGCTGGTCCCGGACCTGGCGCATCAGCGACGGCAACAGTTCCTCGGTGACGTCAATGGCCGTGTAGCTGATGCCGACGCCCAGCCTGCTGTACGCCGCGTGATGCAGCGCCGGCGATTTGGAGTGGCTGATCGGGTGGCCCAGGACGGCTGCCCGAAGACTCATGTGCAGCGGCCGACGTTTGCCGTGCACCAGGCGTTGTACTGCTCAACGTAGCCGTTGTGCTCCGCCAGGGTGCGGGAGAACTTCGTCTCCTTGGTGTCGAGGTTGACGGTCACCCAGTACAGGTAATCGTTGGCCTTCGGCCTGGCGGCAGCATCGATGGCCGTTTTGCCCGGCGAACCGATGGGGCCAGGGGGCAGGCCGGGGTTGGCATAGGTGTTGTAAGGGTTCGACTTGTCCTGACGCTGCTCGTCCGTGAAGTTGAAGCTCCTGGTGCCAAGGCCATAGGTCACGGCCGAGTCCACCTGCAGGAACCCGCCGGTCTGGTCATTGGGCTTCAGCCGGTTGTAGATGGCACCGGCCACGTCGCCGTAGTCCGCCTGGCCGCCCTCTGCCTGGACGATGCTGGCGACAACCACGGCTTCGTACTGTTTGGCCGGATCGGTAATGCCCTGCGAGACAAGCTCGTCAACGGTGGTTTTCACCAGAGACTGAAGGATGTCCTTCGCGGACGTGCCGAGCGGGTAGCGGTGCTCCCCCGGCGCCAGGAACCCTTCCAGGTTCTTTGCGCTGGCGGGCAGTCCGAACTCGGCCGGCTGGTCGCTGAGGGCCTTCAGGTCCTGGATGGAGACTCCGGATCCTTCCGAGATGGCCTGGAGTGACTCGCCAATACGGAGCCCGGCACTGAGGGCAAAGTAGATGACCTTGGTCTTGTCTTTGCCGAGCAGCACGTTCACGGCGTCGCTGTTCTTCATCTCGGTTTTGAAGGTGTAGTCGCCCGGGGCGAGCGTCCCCCCGGAGGCGGTGAACGCCTGCAGGAAGGTATCGGCGTTCGCGACCACGTGTTGGCTTTCCAGGGCGCTGGCCACCGCTCGCGTGCCTTCGCCATTTTGGACGGTCACCACAACTTCCCCCGTTCCGGGGCCCGGGAAATCGCTGGGCTTGTCATTGCCCAGCAGGGGCTTGAGGAACTGTGCGCCAACCGCGACTGCAGTGACAAAAACTGCAAGGGTCAGAAACAGCGCCAGCAGCCTGCGGCGCCGACGGACCTTTTTGGACGGCTTGGCCACTACCGTTGCGGCCGCAGGGCCGGGCAGGAACTCGTGGTGCCCGTCGTCGTGCCCGTCGTCATAGTGCGCATTCTCGTAGTGCCCCTGGCCGTAATGCCCGTCGTGATGAAGGGTCTCGTCATGAGGCAGGCCCTCGTGGTGGCCGTGACCCTCTGCATAGTGGACGCCGCCGTCGTAGTGCATGTCCGCTGCGTGCTGGTGCCCGGCCAGGGCCGGCTCGTAGGAAGCGTGGACGTCCTCGTGAGGAATCGCCTCATGAAGCTGGGTAGCAGGCGCATCCGACGCGTGGGTGTGGTGATGTACGTCGGCTTCCACCGGCTGCTCAAAGGAATGCGGAGCGGACTGCGGCTCATCCTGATGGACATCCTGGATGGACGGCGGTGCTGCCGGAGCGGCCGGAACGGGCTGCTCTTCGGGGACCGGAGGAGCCGAGGCGGGCTCTTCGCGAGCCGGAGGGGCCACCGCGGCCGGCGGCTCGGCGGGTACGGGCGGCACGTCGTGTCCTGTTTCGTACGCCTGTTCGTACGCCTGCTCAGGGACGGTGCCCTGAAGCCCGGTGTTCGAGGTCTTCTCCCGCGCCCGGATTTCCTTGCGGGTCAGCGGCCTCGCTGCCCCGGCGTCCAAGGGGCCGGAAGCGTCGTCAATGTTGGCAGGGCTCACTGTTGCCTTCCATTATCTGGAGATCGGTGCGTGGCCTCCGGGGCGACGCGGACAGAGTTATCCACCTCGTTGGCCCCCGGATCCACGGAAGGGGAGGGCGCGGTTACGCGTCGGCCGACATCCGTTCCCCTGGCTTTCTGCATGTCGAGGGCGTGCTGAAGGATGCCTGCCGCCGCGACCTGATCAACTACTTTACGGTGGTTCCTGCTGCTCATGCCAGCTTCATGGAGGTTCCGGTGCGCCGTGACGCTGCTCAGGCGCTCATCCACCAGGTTCACCGGGACGGCCAGAGCCCGCGCTGCCAGCTCTGCCGCCAACAGCCCGGCGTAGTCCGTGGCCATCCTCGCAGAGGCGTGCTCTTCACCCTTCATGGTGCGGGGCAGGCCAACGATGACCTGCACTGCACCAAGTTCCTGCACCAGGTTGGCGATGACCCGGATATCGGAGTTCTTTTTCGGGTTCCGGTCCAGCGTTTTGTAGGGAGTAGCCAGGATTGAGTCACGGTCGCAGATGGCCACACCCACCCGGACGGTGCCGACGTCGATCCCCAGTTTGACGCCTTGGGGGCTGCCGCCGGCCGCTGTTGGATTGGTCATCGGTGCCTTATCGCCGCGCGATGGCGTCCGCGACGGCTGCCAGTGCGGGGGCTACCTTGGTGGCGTCGGTTCCGCCGCCCTGGGCGACGTCGTCCTTGCCGCCCCCGCCGCCGCCGAGGATGCCTGCGGCGAGCCGGACCAGGGCGCCTGCCTTGACCCCGGCGTCCCGTGCAGCGTCGTTCGTGGCTACCAGGATCATCGGGCGGTCGTTGGCAACGCCGGCCACGGCCACGGTTGCCGCAGCCGAGCCCAGGCGGTTCCGGAGGTCCAGCGCGAGGCCGCGGAGGTCGTCCGCGCCGCTGATCTGGCCGGCATCATGCGCGATGACGCTGACGCCCGAGGCATCCTTGGCGCTGTTGACCAGCTGGGCCGCCGAAGCCGCCAGCTGTTCCTTGCGGAGGCGGTCCAGCTCCTTCTCCGTGGCCTTGAGCTTGGCCAGGGTGGCAGCGATCCTGTCGGCCAGCTGGCCGGACGGAACCTTGAGCATGTCCGTCAGTTCATTCACGAGGGCGCGCTCGGCGGCAAGGTGGCGGAAGGCGTCCATGCCGACGAAAGCCTCCACGCGGCGGTTTCCGGAGCCAACGGACTGTTCGCCCAGCAGGGAGAGGCTGCCGATCAGTGAGGTGTTGGCCACATGCGTACCGCCGCAGAGCTCACGGGACCACGCGCCGTCGATTTCCACAACACGCACTTCGCTGCCGTAGTTCTCGCCGAAGAGGGCCATGGCGCCCAGGGCCTTGGCCTCGGCAAGTCCCATCACCTTGGTTTCCACGGAGAAGTTGTTGCGGATGGCGAGGTTGGAGACCTCTTCGATTTCGGAGCGGGTTGCCGTGCTCAGGCCCTCGCCCCAGGCGAAGTCGAAGCGCAGGTAGCCGGCCTTGTTGAAGGACCCGCGCTGGGTGGCTTCCGGCCCGAGGATCTGGTGCAGCGCCGCGTGCACGATGTGCGTGCCGGTATGCGCCTGCTCGGCGGCATGGCGGCGTTCGCGGTCGACGGCGGCCCGGACCAGTGAGTCGGCGCCGATCTCGCCTTCCCGGACAATCGCCTTGTGCACGCTCAGGCCCTTCAGCGGGCGCTGCACGTCGAGGACCTCGACGACGAAACCGTCACCGGTGATCAGCCCGGTATCAGCCGCCTGGCCGCCGGCTTCTGCATAGAACGGGGTCTCGGCGAGCACCAGTTCGATCTCGTCCCCCGTGGAGGCCTGCTGTACCGGCCGTCCTCCGGTGAGGATGCCGCGGACGCGCGATTCGCCGTCGAGCTCCGTGTACCCGGTGAAGACCGTCTCGCCCTGGCCGAGCAGTTCCTGGAACGCGCTGAGGTCCGCATGGCCGCCCTTCTTGCCCTTGGCGTCGGCCTGGGCGCGCTGGCGCTGCTCCTGCATCAGGCTGCGGAAGGCAGCCTCATCCACCTTGAGCCCGGCTTCCTCAGCCATTTCCAGCGTGAGGTCGATCGGGAACCCGTAGGTGTCGTGGAGGGTGAAAGCGTCGGCGCCGGACAGCGGCTTGTTGGCGGCCTTGGATTCCTTGACGGCGTCCTCGAGGCGGGCAGTGCCGGAGGCGATGGTGCGCAGGAAGGCCTTCTCTTCGGCATAGGCAATCCGGCTGATCCGGGCGAAGTCGGTTTCGACCACGGGGTAGACGCCCTTCATGGCGTCCCGGGAGGCGGGCAGCAGCTCCGGCAGGCAGGCCTGCTCGACGCCCAGGAGCCGCATGGAACGCACGGCACGGCGGATGAGCCGGCGCAGGACGTAGCCGCGGCCCTCGTTGGAGGGGGTCACGCCGTCGGAAATCAGCATCAGGGCCGAGCGGATGTGGTCGGCCACCACGCGCATGCGCACATCGTCAGTGTGGTGGGGATCGTCCGGAGTCTCGGCGGATGTGTATTCCCTGCCGGAGAGCGCGGCCGCCCTGTCGATGACGGGACGGACCTGGTCCGTCTCGTACATGTTCTCGACACCCTGCAGGATCATGGCGAGGCGCTCCATGCCCAGGCCGGTGTCGATGTTGCGCTTGGGCAGCTCGCCCACAACATCGAAGTCTTCCTTCGAACGGACGTTCTCGATCTGGTACTGCATAAACACGAGGTTCCAGATTTCGATGTACCGGGTCTCGTCCGCCAGCGGCCCGCCCTCAACACCGTAAGCGGGGCCGCGGTCGTAGTAGATCTCGGAGCAGGGACCGGCCGGCCCCGGCTGGCCAGTGTGCCAGTAGTTGTCCGACTTGCCCATCTTCTGGATGCGTTCGGCGGGAACGCCGGTGTTCTTCAGCCAGAGGTCCTTGGCTTCGTCGTCCTCTTCGTAGACGGTCACCCACAGCAGTTCCGGCGCGAGGCCGTAGCCGCCGTCGTCAACACTCTTGGTGAGCAGTTCCCAGGCGAACCTGATGGCGTCTTCCTTGAAGTAGTCGCCGAAGGAGAAGTTGCCGCACATCTGGAAGAAGGTGCCGTGCCGTGCGGTTTTGCCCACTTCCTCGATGTCGCCGGTGCGGATGCATTTCTGCACGCTGGTGGCGCGGGAGTAGGGCGGTTCCTCGCGGGCTGTGAGGTAGGGAATGAACGGAACCATGCCGGCAACCGTGAACAGCAGCGAGGGGTCGCTGGAGACCAGCGATGCGGAGGGAACCGCCGTGTGGCCCTTGCTGACAAAAAAGTCCACCCAGCGCTTTGTGATCTCCTGCGACTTCATGAGCTGTTTACTTACCCTTCTTGGTCCACGCCGATGCGCGGAAGTTCGTTCACTTGGCAGTTCCGTGGGGACCGTTGCTGCCGGTTGGTTCTAAAGTGCTGCGGCCGGACCCGCTGCCTGGTTGGTTGCCGGGTCAGCGCCGGGCGGGCTCCCCGGAGTCCACCCCGAGGGCGGCACGGAGATCGGTTTCCCGCTCGCGCATGCCCTCACGGAGGGCGTCGGCAAAGTCGTAGATGCCGTCGGTGAGCCGGCCCACTGCCCGGTTGAGGCCCTGGGGGCCGAGCGTGGACTGCATGCTGGCCTGCGCTTCAGTCACTTTACGGAAGGCGATGACACCGATGGCCACGCCGATTCCCATCCAGACAAGTCGTTTCATTTCAGGTTCTCCGGGGTTCAGCGGCTGCGGCGGCCGGCAGCGGGTTTCTTGCGGTTGGCCAGTGCGGTGCGGACGCCGTAGCTGAACGCTGCCACCTTAATGAGCGGCGAGCCCACGGTCGCGGCAATCAAAGAGGACAAAGCGGACAGGTTCGCCGAGGCATCCGAGACGTTGGACGAGATGCCGTCCACCTTTTTCAGCTGCTGGTTGGTGGTGGACACGGTAGCGGTGACCTCGTCCATCAGGGGCGTGGCGCCGTCGCTCAGTGACCTGATGGACGTACGCACCTCGTCCAGGACTTTGCCCAGCTTCAGGATGGGCACTGCCAGCAGCAGCACCAGGAGCGCAAACACTCCGGCAGCGATCAGGCCGGCAATATCGCCACCAGACATAGACGTTTCATCTCCTCGAAATTCTGTGGTTCATGCCATCGGCGGATGCTTCGTGAAGCCCATTGCCGCAGATGTCCCCCAAGTACCTTACATACAAAGAAGCCCGCGGCGCTTGCCACGGGCTTCTTTGGATACGCTGCTGGGATTTAGCGTGCGTAGAATTCGACGACGAGCTGCTCTTCGCAGGTCACCGGGATCTCGGTGCGCTTGGGGCGGCGGACCAGGCGTGCCTGGAGGGCCTCCAGCTTGACGTCCAGGTAAGCGGGAACGGTGGGCAGGACGTCGCGGTGGGCGCCTGCTGCTGCAACCTGGAGCGGAACCATGGTTTCGCTGCGGCTGTGGACGTGGACCAGCTGGCCCTCGCCGACGCGGAACGACGGGCGGTCAACGCGGATGCCGTCAACCAGGATGTGGCGGTGCACAACCAGCTGGCGGGCCTGGGCGATGGTGCGGGCGAAGCCGGCACGCAGGACCAGGGCGTCAAGACGCATTTCGAGCAGTTCGATGAGGTTTTCACCGGTCAGGCCCTTGGTGCGGCGGGCCTCTTCGAAGGCACGGGTCATCTGTGCTTCGCGGATACCGTACTGGGCGCGCAGGCGCTGCTTTTCGCGCAGACGTACGGCGTAGTCGGAGTCCTGCTTCTTGCGGGCACGGCCATGCTCACCGGGGCCGTACGGGCGGCGCTCCATGTACTTGGCGGCCTTGGGGGTCAGAGCGATGCCGAGGGACCGCGAGAGGCGGGCCTGACGGCGAGCACGAGTGTTGTTAGCCACTTGTGTCCTTCCAATATCTGCGGTGTGTCAGTGTTACTGGCCTCCACGATGGAGAGCATCGGCCAACCGCTGCCTTTTGCTACTGGGCGCAGGGCACAACCTTCTCAACGTAAAATTGGGGAGGTTGTGGGTCCGCGCCTTGCCAGACAAACATCCATCCTACCATGGTGGTCACGTGCCCCGGACAATCTTCCGCAGCCGCTCCAGCCGAACGGCGATGTCCCGTTCGGCGCCGTTGGCGGTGGGCTGGTAGTAGTCCCTCCCCACGAGGTCGTCAGGCGGGTACTGCTGGGCGGCCACTCCGTGCGGGGCGTCGTGGGCGTACTTGTAGCCCACGCCGTGGCCCAGCTGTTTGGAACCCGGGTAATGTGCGTCCCTCAGGTGCGCCGGAATGCCGTTGCCCAGCCCTGCCCGAACGTCTGCGGTGGCCTTGTTGATGCCCATGTACGCGGCGTTGGACTTCGGCGCCGTGGCCAGGTGCACCACGGCCTCGGCCAGGATGATCCGCCCCTCCGGCATTCCGATCAGCTGCACCGCCTGCGCCGCGGCCACTGCCGTTTGCAGGGCGGTGGGATCAGCCATCCCCACATCCTCGGCGGCCGAGATCATGATCCTTCGGGCCACGAAGCGCGGGTCCTCCCCCGCTTCAAGCATCCGGGCCAGGTAGTGGAGCGCGGCGTCCACATCAGACCCTCGGATGGACTTGATAAAGGCGCTGATGACGTCGTAGTGCTGGTCGCCTGCGCGGTCATAGCGCACGGCTGCAACGTCCAGCGCGCGTTCGGTGTGCTGAAGGTCGACGGCGACCGGCCCGTCTCCGGCATCGTCCGCGTCTCCGAACGCCACGCCTGCGGCCGCCTCCAAAGCGGTTAAGGCACGGCGCGCGTCCCCGCCGGACAGCCTGACCAGGTGGTCGAGCGCTTCCTCGCTGAGGTTTACCTTCCCGTTCAGGCCGCGGGGATCACTGACAGCGCGCTGCAGGAGTCCTTCAATATCCTCGTCCGTCAGCGGACGAAGGGTCAGCAGGAGTGAGCGGGACAGCAGCGGTGAGACCACGGAGAAGGAAGGGTTCTCCGTGGTTGCCGCGACCAGTACCACCCAACGGTTTTCCACGCCCGGCAACAGGGCATCCTGCTGCGCCTTGTTGAAACGGTGGATCTCGTCCAGGAACAGGACCGTAGTTGTTTTGTAGAGGTCGCGGGCGGTGAGCGCCTCGTCCATGACGCGCCGCACGTCCTTGACGCCGGCGGTAATGGCCGAGAGTTCCACGAACTTCCTCCCCGGCCCGCGGGCAATCACGTGCGCGAGGGTCGTTTTGCCGGTTCCCGGCGGGCCCCAGAGGATGAGCGAGGTGGGCCCCGCGGGGCCGGATGTGTCCGCTCCGGCCCCGGCGGCCAGCTGGCGGAGGGGCGATCCCTGCCCGAGGAGATGCTGCTGGCCCACTACCTCGTCCAGGGTACGGGGACGCATCCTGACGGCGAGGGGGCCGCGGGGGGAGGCTTTGCTTCCTCCCCCGGCAGTCCGGCCGGCGGTCGGCGCAACATCGTCGCCGTCGTCGTCATTACCGGGCCCTTGCCCGAAGAGATCATCCACATAGATAGGCTACTTCCAGTCGTTCGGCTTTCCCGCCGAAGCCGCCGCCCAGCGAAGGATGCCGCATGCCCGCACATACCGCCGCCGGAGGAGAGCGCAAGCCCTCCGTCCGTACGGCTTATGTTCCGGGCGGCCGCCTTCCTGGGTGGGCGGAGAGGTTCGGCGCTTCACACAACGGCTACCAGCTGAAAGATGACGACGACGGGCTGCACCTTCTGGCGGCCGACGGCGCCGAAGCGCTCCTTCAGGCTCCCTGGCCGGTGGACGGCCGCCCGGGCCGCGGCCGTGACGAACTTGAAAGGCTCTCATCCCTCGCGTCCCAGCCGCGCAGGCTGGGCCTTCTCCTGGTGCGGCGTGGCGGGTACGGCGTGGCGGTCGTGAATGAGGGCGTGGCCCTGGCGTCCAAGGTGGGCTCGACGTATGTGCAGTCCAGGACCGCCGCGGGCGGCCAGTCGCAGCAGCGGTTCGCGCGGCGCCGGTCCAACCAGGCGGACGCGCTGGTCGAAACTGTTGCTGAGCAGGCGCTCCGGGTGTTCACCGGCGGGTCATTCGAATATGTGGTTCCCGGCGGCGACAGGGCACTGGCGGGTCTTGTGCTGGACCACCCGGCCCTTGCCCGCTACGCCGGGCTCCCCCGGCTGGCCTACCTTGACGTCCCGGATCCTAAGGCCGCTGTGCTGCGGAAGGCCGCCGCCGATGCATGCGCTGTCCGGATCCAGGTGACCGACCCGCGCCCATAGTCATCCACAACCATGCATCCACATCTGGGACTCCGCCCTGGCAGGGCAGCCAGGTCAGCAACCGATCAGCAGCCGGTCAGCGCCCGGCGGGGTCTTTGCTGGCGGTAAAGGTAGCGGCCGGACTCCTCAAATCCGGCGCTGCCGTACAGCTGCCGGGCTGCCTGATTGGCCGCCGTAACCAGCAACCAAAAGTCGTCGAGGCCGCGGGCGGAGCCTTCGGACAGCAGCGCCTGGAGCACCGCTGACGCGTAACCACGCCTGCGCTGCGATGCAGACGTGGCCATGCAGTAGATCCCACCGGTCCCCTGCACCATGGCGAGGCGCCCGACGGCGGCGGGGACGCCGTCGTCGTCCCTTACCAACGCGTACACCGAGGGGCACCCGGTCAAGATGGCACGCACGATGTCCAGTTCCTCCGCGCCGCCGCGGCCGTCCACGCTCCACCACAGGGCCAGCCATTCGTCGTCGGGCTGGTCCAGGAGTTCAACGTTTGCAGATGCTGGGGGCAGGGGTTCAGTGCCTGCCGGCCAGGACAAAATAAGGGTCTCTGACTGCCGCGTGAAGCCCTGTTCGTCCAGGAAGTCGTTGAGGCCGGAGTTGGCATCCGTATCCGTTACCTGGAAGATCAGGGGCAGCCGCCGCTGCCGGTACCACTGAACCGCCTCGCGGAGTGCCTCATCGGGCTTCCCGGTACTGTTCCGCGGCCACACCGAATTAGCGCGTTGGGTAACTCCGGCCGCAGCGCGGAGGACCCACTCCCCAGTGTCGTGGCGCTCCAGGGAAGGCCAGGCAGAATCCAGCAGCGGCTCGTAGGCGCAGGCTTGTCGACCCGCATGGATGGGGGACACGGGTTTCCTCCTCTGTAGTTAAGCCTGAAGGCCCTCCCTTGCAGGAGAGCCTTCAGGCCAAACGGGTTGAGGCTTTACTTGCCTTCTGCCGGCCTGGCTTCCGGTTTGAAGTCGACGCCGGCTTCCTTGCGCTGCTGCGGCGTGATGGGTGCCGGGGCAGCAGTGAGGGGGTCGTAGCCGTTGCCGGTCTTCGGGAAGGCGATAACGTCGCGGATGGACTCAACACCTGCCAGCAGTGCCACCACGCGGTCCCAGCCGAAGGCGATGCCGCCGTGCGGAGGGGCGCCGTACTTGAAGCCTTCCAGCAGGAAGCCAAACTTCGTCTGGGCATCTTCCCGGTCGAGGCCCATCAGTTCGAAGACCCGTTCCTGGACATCGCGCTCGTGGATACGGATGGAACCCCCGCCGATTTCGTTGCCGTTGCAGACGATGTCGTAGGCGTAGGACAGGGCAGACTCCGGGTCCTGGTCGAACGTGTCCAGGAACTCGGGCTTGGGCGAGGTGAAGGCGTGGTGCACGGCGGTCCACTTGCCACCACCGACGGCCACGTCACCTGACGCAACGGCTGCAGCTGCTGGTTCGAACATGGGCGCGTCCACGACCCAGCAGAAGGCCCAGGCGTTGGGGTCGATCAGGCCGGTGCGGTGGCCGATTTCGACGCGGGCAGCGCCGAGGAGGGCGCGGGCGGCAGACTTCTCACCGGCTGCGAAGAAGATGCAGTCGCCGGGCTTGGCGCCCACGGCGTCCGCCAGGCCTGCACGTTCGGTTTCCGTGAGGTTCTTGGCGACGGGACCTGCCAGCTCGCCGTCTTCCTTGAACAGGACGTACGCCAAGCCCTTGTGGCCGCGCTGCTTGGCGAACTCCTGCCAGCCGTCCAGGGTGCGGCGTGGCTGGGAGGCGCCGCCGGGCATCACCACGGCGCCGACGTAGGGTGCCTTGAAGACACCGAAGTTGGTGTCCTTGAAGAATTCGGTCAGCTCGGTGAGCTCCACGCCGAAGCGGAGGTCGGGCTTGTCCGAGCCGTACCGTGCCATGGCGTCCGCGTAGGTGATGCGCTGGATGGGGGTGGGGATCTCGACGTCAATCAGCTTCCACAGTGCCTTGACGATGTTTTCACCGAGGGCAATGATGTCGTCCTGGTCCACGAAGCTGGCTTCGATGTCCAGCTGGGTGAATTCCGGCTGACGGTCCGCGCGGAAGTCCTCATCGCGGTAGCAGCGTGCGATCTGGTAGTACTTCTCGAAGCCGCCCACCTGCAGGAGTTGCTTGAAAAGCTGCGGGGACTGCGGCAGGGCGTACCAGGAACCCGGGGCCAGGCGGGCGGGGACCACGAAGTCCCGGGCACCTTCCGGCGTCGAGCGTGTCAGAGTAGGGGTCTCAACCTCCACGAAGCCGTCCTGGTGCAGCAGCTCGCGGGCCACACGGTTGGCCTCTGAACGCAACCGCAGGTTGCGGGCGGGGCCGGGCCGGCGGAGGTCCAGGTAGCGGTGCTTCAGGCGTGCTTCCTCGCCCACTTCAACGTGCTCGTCGATCTGGAACGGAAGCGGCTCGGAGGTGTTGAGGATGACCACCTTGTCCGCCATGACTTCGATCTCGCCGGTGGCCAGCGCAGGGTTCTCGTTGCCCTCCGGCCGCTTCGAGACGGTGCCGGTGATCTGCAGAACGTACTCGTTGCGCAGGCCGTGGAAGACTTCTTCTTCGCGGACCACCACCTGGGCCACGCCGGAAGCATCGCGCAGGTCAACGAAGGCCACACCACCGTGATCACGACGCCGGCCCACCCAGCCAGCCAGGGTTACGGTTTGTCCAATGTGCTCGGAACGAAGGGATCCGAGGTCATGTGTGCGCAGCACAGCACGCCTTTCTGCGGGGTAACAGCGGGAAGATATACAGGAAGTTAAATAGGATCGATCCGGGAACGATCCCGTTCGAGTTTACCCGCTACCCAGGGACTGTCACCGCATGAGCGAACACCAGCAGCTGCAACGCAGGCTTGGCGCCTTCGACGCCACCACCATCGGCCTCGGGTCCATGCTGGGCGCAGGGGTCTTCGTGGTGTTCGCGCCGGCCGCCGCGCTGGCTGGAAACCTGCTGGTGGTGTCAGTGGTCCTCGCGGGGGCGGTGGCGTACTGCAACGCGGTGGCGTCCGCCGCACTCGCCGCAAAGTATCCCACCAGCGGAGGGACTTACGTTTACGGCCGCAAGCAGCTTGGCGAGTGGCCGGGCTTCCTGGCGGGGTGGGGCTTTGTTACCGGAAAGACCGCCTCCTGCGCCGCGATGGCGCTGACGTTCGGGAGCTATGTGGCCGGGAGTTACGCGGTACCGGTGGGCGTGGCGGCCGTCGTGGCTTTGACCGTGGTGAACCTGCTGGGAATCACCCGTACTGCCCTGTTGACGCGGATCCTGCTGTGCGTGGTGCTGGCCACGCTGGTGTTCGTTGGGGTGGCCGCGCTCGTTGGGCCTCATCCTTCCGCGGCGGGCAACGGCGCCCCGGGCGGGCTGGGGGGCATTCTTCCTGCCGCTGGCCTGCTGTTTTTCGCCTTCGCCGGGTACGCGCGGATCGCCACCCTGGGTGAGGAAGTCAAAGACCCTTCCCGCTCCATCCCGCGGGCCATCCTGGGCGCGCTGGCTTCGGCGTTCGCCATATACCTGGCGCTGGCGCTGCTGCTGCTTAACCACCTTCCTGGTGGCCGGCTTGCGGCAACGCCAACTCCGCTGCTGGAGGCCGTGCTGCAGTCGCAGTTTGCGGCGGGTGCGCCAGCGGTGCAGGCGGGCGCCGCGGCGGCGTGCCTGGGCGCACTCCTCGCCCTCATCACCGGCGTGGGCCGCACCACCCTGGCGATGGCACGGGAGCGCGACCTTCCCCGCCCGCTTGCCAGGATCGGCGGCAAGCACACGGTGCCCTGGGTTGCAGAAGTGACAGTGGCCGCCGTCGTCATCCTGCTTCTCCTGACCACCGACGTCATGACGGTGGTGGGCTTTTCCAGCTTCGGCGTGCTGCTGTACTACGCCGTGGCGAACGCCTCCGCCTACACCTTGAAGGCGCATCCAGGGTACGCGCCCAAGTGGCTGAACGCCGTGGGCTTCCTGGGGTGCCTTTTGCTGGCCTTCACACTTCCGGCTGCTTCTGTACTGGCCATGACGGCGGTCCTTGCGGCCGGCGTGGCGGGGCGCTGGCTGGTGCTGCGCTTCAGGAACTAGCGCCGACGGGCTCTGTGCGTACGACGGCGGCCTTGCCGGATGTCGCGGGAGCGCGCCTTTCGTCAGGGTTGGGGCGGTTATCTTCGGGTTATCCACATAGGGTGTGAGGGTTCGTGCCTATGGCTGGGCCTGCTGGAAGACTTTGTTTATGGAAGCGGATCAGTTATCGGCAGGGGCGGTCCCGGTGGTGATGCGTGCTGTGCCTTCTGTTGCTGATGTCCTTGCACTGCTGGCTGCTGTTCCTGTCGCTGAGGACGGCGCCGGAAAGATTGACCAGATGCGGGAATTCGAGGACGTGAAGTCCGCGGTCGCCGCGAAACAGGCCCGGATTGCCGTTGCCTATGACCTTGAGGTGCGGCGGGAACAGGCCGCCGCGGGTGTGCCCGCCGATGAGCTTGGTGCCGGGGTAGGCGCGCAAATCGCCCTGGCCCGGCGAGAGTCCCCGGCACGCGGCGGCAGGCTGCTGGGACTGGGGAAAGCCCTGGTCACCGAGATGCCCCACGCGTTCGCGGCACTTCAGAGCGGGCAGCTGAGCGAGTGGCGGGCCATCCTGATCGTGAAGGAAACCGCCTGCCTGTCCGCCGAAGACCGGGCCGCGGTGGACGAAGAAATCGCCGCGGACACCGGCACCCTGACCGGCTGCGGGGACCGGGCCATCACCGCCGCCGTCCGCACCGCCGCCTACCGGCGCGACCCCCAATCCTTCGCGAAACGGGCTTCCCATGCCGTGGCGGAACGGACCGTCAGCCTGCGCCCGGCACCGGAAACCATGGCCTACCTGACCGCGCTGGTCCCGGTCGCGCAGGGCGTCGCCGCCTACGCTGCCCTGACCCGCCAGGCAGACGCCCTCAAATCTTCCGGTGATGAGCGGTCCAAGGGCGCCATCATGGCCGACGAACTGATCGAACGCATCACCGGCACCCCGGGCGGCTACACCGGCATCGACCTCCAGCTCGTGATGACCGACCGGACCCTCTTCCAAAGCGACAGCGAACCCGCCCGCCTCGCCGGCTACGGCATCGTTCCAGGTGAATGGGCCAGGAAGGCCATCATGAACCCAGCGTCAGGGTCTGGATCTGCAGACGATGCGGACAGTGCCGGGTTCAACGTCTGGCTTCGCCGGCTCTACACAGCACCAACCGGCGGTGAACTCGTCGCGATGGACTCCAAGGCCCGGCTCTTCCCGCCTGGGCTCCGGCGGTTTATTCAGGTACGGGATGACACCTGCCGCACCCCGTACTGCGACGCGCCGATCCGCCACCTGGACCACGTCATCCCCTGGCACAACAACGGCCCAACCACCAGCACCAACGGCCAAGGCCTCTGCGAAGCCTGCAACCACACCAAAGAAACACCAGGCTGGGGCGCCACAACTGTTTCCAGGCCAGGGCAACGGCATGCCGTCGAAACACGAACGCCCACCGGCCACACCTATCGCTCCACCGCGCCGCCTTTGCCGGGGACATCAGTGACCTCAAGTCCTCCAGTCCAAACGCCGGTGGCCAGCCTGCCAGCACCTCCAGAGGCTCGGCCCCACCGCCGTCGCCGTGAGCACGGGCAACGCGCCAGGGAGCTCAAGCGCGCACGCTTCGAGCCGTCGGAGCTGGCATAACTAGCATCGCGGAAGCTGGATCATCACGGTAGCTGCTTCGCCGTTGCTAAAGGCGGACACCACTGATGCCACTCCGAACCGCATTAAACCGCGGATGGCACCGGAGCTGTCGCAGACACCTGCGCGGTCAGATCTTCTGCCGGCGGCGTCCAAGTCTCCGGGAAGGCCACCACCTGGTCGCCGGTGCGGAGGTCCTTGACCTGATGGGTGCCGTCGTCGTCCGTGAACCAGACGAAGGGGATGCCCCGGCGGTCGGCGAATTTGATTTGCTTGCCGAACTTCTCCGCCTTGGCTGCCACTTCCGTGGGGATTCCGCGGTTGCGAAGCTGGGCGGCCAGGTCCTGGGCAGCGCTCCAACTCTCGTCGTGGGTCAGGGCAACAAGCACGGCGGTGGGAACCGAACGCGAAGCCTTGGCCAGATCCTGACTGAGGATGCGGGATACGAGCCGGGTGACGCCGATCGAAAGGCCCACACCCGGGAACTTCCGGTTGCCCTTCGAGGCCAGCGCGTCATAGCGCCCGCCGGAGCAGATGGAGCCGAGCTGCTCGTGACCCACCAGGACTGTCTCCACCACAGTACCGGTGTAGTAGTCCAGGCCGCGGGCGATGCTGAGGTCAGCCAGTACCTTGCCGGGGGCACGCTGGACAGCGGCCTCGATGACCTGTTCCAACTCGCTCAGGCCTTCCTCGAGCAGCTCATTGCTGACTCCCAAGGCGCGCACCTGTTCCACGAAGGAGGTGTCCTCGGTTCGGATTGCGGCCAGCTCCAGGGCCTTCTGTGCCTGCTGGTCCGTTGCACCCAGTTCAGCCTTCAGCAACTCGGCGACCTTCACGGGACCGATTTTTTCGAGTTTGTCGATGCTGCGCAGCACGCCAGCGGTATCCTCAAGCCCGATACCGCGGTAGAAGCCCTCAGCGAGTTTGCGGTTGTTGACCCGGAGGCGGAAGTCGGGGATGGGAAGGGCGCTTAGGGCCTCAGCAATGACCAGCGCGATTTCGACGTCGTAGCGGAAGGGCAGTTCGCCGTCCCCCACCACATCGATGTCCGCCTGCGTGAATTCGCGGGCGCGGCCCTCCTGCGGACGCTCGCCGCGCCAGACCTTCTGGATCTGGTAGCGGCGGAACGGGAAGGCGAGGTAGCCGGCGTTCTCCACCACGTAACGGGCGAACGGAACCGTCAGGTCAAAGTGGAGTGCAAGCGCGTGCGGATCGGCTTTGCCGCCCTTGACAGGATTCTCGCTCTCGTCCTCCTGGAGCCGGCTGAGACCGTACACTTCCTTGTCGATTTCACCCTTGCGCAGCAGCTGCCCCACCGTTTCAACCGCCCGCGTCTCAATAGAAGCGAATCCGTGCAGCTCGAATACCCGGCGCAGCGTATCCAACACATGCAGCTCCACCAGCCGCTCCTCGGGAAGCCACTCGGGGAATCCGGACAGGGAGGCGGTGCGTGCCATGGTGGATTTTCTCCTCTTGATAAGAGTGCCTGAGACTTGCCCGCGGCCCCGAAACGGGCTTGAAACCGCGGCAGTCCAGCCAGTCATGCATAAACTATGTGCGGCAGTCAGTTTATGCGTCATCCGCCGGCATCTCTAATGCAGCGGAGCGCCCGGGCTCGGCCGTCAGACACCTGCGCCCGGGGCCCCGCGCCACGCACTGCAGCAGCCCGACAATGAGGAGGACCCTTGGCGACCAGTTCACGCAGCGCCCGCGAGGCAAAGCGGCGCATCCAGCAGATGGAAGCCAAGCGCGAGCTGCGCCGGGACCAGGAGAAGCGGCGCAAGCGCGACAACCTGATCGCCGCCGGCGCCGGGACGGCCGCCGTGGTGCTCGCCGTCGTTCTCCAGTTAACGGCCTTCGCGGGCAATCCCACTGAGGAGGAGTTCGCGGCCCTTGAGGCCGGTTTGTCCAGTCCCTCCGCGTCCGCAAGCCCCTCCGCGGAGGCGACCAACAGCCCCAACATCCCTGCCGCGGAAACGGCCGCCGGCAAGACCTTCAGCGGTGAACTGGTGCTGAACGGCAGCCCCCTGGCCGTGGAACTGGACGGCACAAATGCGCCACAGGCCGCCGCTGTTTTTAAGTCGCTCAGCGACGAAGGCTATTTCAACGCGAAGACCTGCCACCGTCTCACCACAGGTGAATCGTTCGGGCTGCTCCAATGCGGCGCCTCCGGTCCGGACGGTCAGGGCGACCCGAGCTACACATGGGGACCACTGGAGAACACCCCTGCCGACGATACGTATCCCGCCGGAACCATCGCCGTGGCCCGTACCGGCAACAACGCCTTTGGGAACGGAAAGCAGTTCTTCGTCGTCTACAAGGACACGGTCATTCCTCCCGACAGCGCCGGCGGGTACACCGTGGTGGGAAGGGTGACTTCCGGCCTTGACGTGGTGTCGAATATCGCTGCCGCCGGAATTACCCCGGGCAGCAGCGACACAGACGGCGCACCCGTGGAACCAGTCACGATAGACTCGTTTTCTCTGAAGTAGGAAGCCCGGCCCTGGAGGCTGCGGTGCAGGACCTGAGTATTTTCCTCCAAGCGAAAGACTTTTAGCGGTGACAGACAGTCAGAAATCCGACGAAACAGCAACAGACCTGACCGAGACGGCGGCGCCCGCCCCCGAGGAAGCATCTGAAGCGACCAGCATTCCGGCAGCGGAAGCCCCCGAAACAGCCAGCACCCCGGCAGCGGAAGCCCCCGAAACAGCCAGCACCCCGGCAGCGGAAGCCCCCGAAACAGCCAGCACCCCGGCAGCGGAAGCCCCCGGGGAAACTGCCCCGGAAAGCAAGGCCCCGGCACCCCGTCCGGCCCCCTCCCCGGCCGCCTTTGCTTCGCGCCCTAAACCAGCCGCCGCACCCGCCGCAGCACCTGTCCCCGCAGCGCCCGCAACGTCGCTGGCCGAAGCGTCGAAATGGGGCCGCGTTGAGGGCGACGGACACGTGTTCTTGAACATCGACGGCGCTGAGCATCCCGTGGGCCAGTACCCGGGAGTCAGCAACGACGAGGCCCTGGCCTACTTCGCGCGGAAATATGACGACGTGGCGGCCCAGATTGTGCTGCTCGAACAGCGCGTCAGCTCCAAGGCCCCCAGCACTGATATGCAAAAGACCGTCACCCACCTGCGCGAGCAGCTCGCCGAGCGCAACATGGTAGGGGACCTACGGTCTGCAGAGGCCCGCCTCGATAAGTTGTCCACGCAGATCGCTGAACTCGAACAGGCGGAGAAGGCCGAGCACGACGCCGTCCGCGCCTCCGAGCTGGCTGCCCGCGAGGCGATCGTGGCCGAAGCCGAGCAGATCTCGGGCCAGGATCCCGCCCAGACGCAGTGGAAGACTTCCAGCGCCCGGATGAACGAACTGTTCGAGAGCTGGAAGGCGGCTCAGAAGAGCGGAGTCCGCCTGGGCCGGAGCAACGAGGACGCCCTGTGGAAGCGGTTCCGCGCGGCCCGCACCGTATTCGACCGTCACCGCCGGGCCTACTTCTCCCAGTTGGACAGCAACAACTCTGCTGCCAAGTCCGCCAAGGAGAAGCTGATCGCCGACGCCGAAGCGCTGTCCACCTCCACTGACTGGGGCTTCGCAGCTGGAGAGTACCGGCGCCTGATGGACCAGTGGAAGGCCTCGCCACGGGCAAGCCGCAAGGACGACGACGCCCTCTGGGCCCGGTTCCGTGCTGCACAGGACGCCTTCTTTACGGCACGCCAGGCGGCAAATGACGAGATTGACCACGAATACGCCGAGAACCTCACGGTCAAGGAAGCCCTCCTGACCGAAGCCAACGCGATTGTCCCGGTGAAGGACCTCGCTGCTGCCAAGAAGGCGCTGCAGTCCATCCGGGACCGCTGGGAAGAGGCAGGCAAGGTCCCGCGCGCGGACATGGGACGCGTCGAGGCCGGACTGCGGAAGGTGGAAGATGCAGTCCGCCACGCCGAGGAAGAGCAGTGGCAGCGGTCCAACCCTGAGCGGAAGGCCCGCACCAACAGCGCCCTTTCGCAGCTTGAGTCCGCCATCGCCGGGCTGCAGGAAGACCTTGCCAAGGCTGAGAAAACCGGCGACCAGCGCAAGATCAAGGCTGCCCAGGAAGCCCTCGAAGCACGGCAGGCCTGGTTGGACCAGATCCAGCGGTCGGCCAGCGAACTGGCCTAGGCCTTTTACCGCCAGGGTGTTGCGGCACAGGCCCGGTTCCGGTTATCCACATAACCGGAACCGGGCCTGTGCCCGTTAACGGCGGCGCGGCAGGATGGGTGGATGGCGACACCAACGGCTCCTCCCGGCGCCACCCACGGCGCGGATTCCTCCTCCGGCGCAGAACCAGTGCTGCGTTTCCCAGAGCTTTATGCCCCGGGCATGCCCTTTGCCTTCCCGGAACTTCAGTCGTTGGCCGCTGACGGCCTGCTGACACGGTTCCATCAGCACGGCTATGCGCTGCCCGGGACCCATGCCACTCCGCAACTCCGGGCACGGGCGGCAGCTGGGGCAGTTCCTGCAGCGGTCCGTCAAAGGGTAGTGGCCGGGCGCATGACGGCGGCGTGGATCTATGGCTGTGCCAGCGAGCCGGACCGTCTGGCGCTGCTGGTGGACGCCAAGCGCCGCGTTTCCAGCCTCCGCAACACCAGGGGCTGCACATTGCACGAGGTTAAGCTCGGGCCCTTCGACGTTGTCAGCCTGGGCGGCCTGATGGTCTCCAGTCCCCTGCGCACCGCGCTCGACGTCGCGCTGCATGTAGAAGCAGAACGGGCCATCCCAACCCTGGCCAGCCTCCTGGCACGCCCGCAGAAGGATGTGCGCCTGCGGTTGCTGGTCCTGGCCATTGAAGCGAGTCCGCGGGTACCGCACAAGAGGGCGGCACTGGAGAAGCTTGCGCAGTTAGCTCCGGCGCTTGTTCCCGGTGGTGCGGTAAACGTCGAAAACGCCGTCGATCCGGCGGACAGCACTCAGGACGTGGTGCAAGTACTTGGGGTCACCCATCTCGAAGGCGAACTTTGAAATGGCAACCCGGTCACTGGACGTATGGACGCTGGCCGCCAGGATGTTGACGTGGTTCTCGGACAGCACACGCGTAACGTCAGACAGCAGTGACTTCCGGTCCAGCGCTTCAACCTGGATTTCCACGAGGAACACGCTGGACTGCGTCGGCGCCCAGTCCACATCCACGATCCGGTCCGGCTGGTCCTTCAGGTCCGAGATGTTGGTGCAGTCCGTCCGGTGCACGGACACTCCCGAACCCCTGGTCACAAACCCGAGAATGGGATCCGGCGGAACAGGGGTACAGCAGCGGGCCAGCTTCACCCAGACGTCGCCGACGCCGCGGACCACAACGCCGGAATCGGAGAACCGCGCCTTCGTGACTTGGGTGGGAATGCTGACTTCGGTGATGTCGTCGTCAGCGCTCTCGTTGCCGCCGAGGCTTTCGACGAGCTTCTCCATGACCGCCTGGGCGGAGGTGTGCCCATCCCCCACCCCGGCGTAAAGGCCAGAGATGTCGACGTACTTGAATTCCTCAGCCACTGCGGCCAACGCCTCATGCGTCATCAGTCGCTGTAGGGGAAGGTTCTGCTTCCGCATGGCACGGGTCAGGAGTTCCTTGCCGCGGTCGATCGCCTCTTCACGGCGTTCCTTGCTGAACCACTGGCGGATCTTGTTGCGGGCCCGGGCGCTCTTGACGAAATGCTGCCAGTCCTGGCTGGGCCCTGCTCCCTCGGCCTTCGAGGTGAAAATCTCCACCCAGTCGCCGTGATTCAACTCACTGTTGAGCGGAACCAACTTCCCGTTAACCCGGGCACCGATGGTCCGGTGTCCCACTTCGGTGTGCACGGCGTAGGCGAAGTCCACCGGAGTGGACCCGGCCGGCAGGGCCATGACCTCGCCCTTGGGGGTGAAGACAAACACTTCGCGGGCATTGATCTCGAACCGCAGGGAATCGAGGAACTCGCCCGGATCTGACGTTTCCTGCTGCCAGTCCACCAGGGAGCGCAACCAGCCCATGTCGCCGTCGCGGGGGCTGCCGGGGCCCACTGCGGTGCGGTTGGGCTGGTCCTTGTACTTCCAGTGCGCGGCCACGCCGTACTCGGCGCGGCGGTGCATTTCGTGGGTACGGATCTGGATTTCCACCGGCTTGCCGCCGGGACCGATGACGGTGGTGTGCAGCGACTGGTACATGTTGAACTTGGGCATCGCGATGTAGTCCTTGAACCTGCCGGGCAGCGGATTCCAGCGCGAGTGCATGGTGCCGAGGGCGGCGTAACAGTCCCGCACGGAGTCCACCAGCACACGGACACCCATCAGGTCGTTGATGTCGTCGAAGTCTTTGTCGCGGACAACCATCTTCTGGTAGATGGAGTAGTAGTGCTTGGGGCGGCCAGTGATGGTTGCCTTGATCCTGGCCGTGCGGAGATCTTCGGTGATCTGGTCGCGGATGACGCTCAGGCTCTTCTCCCGCTCGGGGGTCCGGTCCCCCACCATGCGGACGATCTCTTCGTACACCTTGGGGTACAGTGCCGCGAAGGACAGATCTTCCAGTTCCCATTTGATGGTGTTCATGCCCAGCCGGTGCGCCAGCGGGGCAAAGATTTCCAGGGTTTCGCGCGCCTTGCGGGCAGAGGACTCGGCGGAAACGAAACGCCAGGTGCGGGCGTTATGGAGCCGGTCAGCGAGTTTGATCATCAGCACCCGGATGTCCTTGGCCATGGCCACGACCATCTTGCGGACTGTCTCCGACTGGGCCGCTTCACCGAAGCTGACCTTGTCCAGCTTGGTGACCCCGTCCACTAGCATGGCCACTTCGGGCCCGAAGTCCCGCTTCAGGTCGGCGAGTGTGTAGGGGGTGTCCTCCACCGTGTCGTGCAGCAGGGCCGCCGCCAGGGTGGTGCCGCTGAGTCCCAGTTCGGCGAGGATGGTGGCCACCGCTACCGGGTGGGTGATGTACGGGTCACCGCTCTTGCGCTTCTGGCCGCGGTGGCTTTGCTCTGCCACGTCGAACGCACGCTGGATAAGGTCGAAATCCTCTTTGGGATTGTTGGCCCGGACCGTCCTCAGCAGAGGCTCAAGGATGGGTGAGTAATTTGCGGTACCCCGGCCTGTCAGACGGGCAAGCCGGGACCTGGTGCGTTCCCGTCGGCCGGGAAAAGTGGGGCGGGAACCGGAGTTGTCCACGGGAACCAACGAACCTGCGCGCGCGGAAGCGGCCGCACCGGTCTGCACACCGGCCGGACTCTGATCTCCTTGTGCCGTCGGCACCGACGCAGAACGTTCTTCCAATGAAGCACCCCTCATGACCGTTTAATTACCCCAGTCTATTCCTCAGCCCAGTGACTTTTATAACCGGGCCTTAAAACAGCAGGGGCCGGGCGGTGTCAGGGTTCTGACGCTGCCCGGCTCCTGCAAAACGGCCTATGCCTGTGCCGGCTCCGCCGAAGCAGTGGACCGCTCCGCAGTGGCCCGCCGCTGTTCCACGCGCTTGGCTTGCCTGACGAGGTCCGGCTCCTTCTGGCGCAGCCAGGCATACATCGGAGCGGCAACGAAAATCGTGGCTGCAGTCCCGATGAGGATGCCAACGAACAGAGCGAGCGAGAGGTCGCGTAGTGTTCCTGCGCCAAGGAGGCCGGCCCCGATGAACAGGATGGCGCCCACGGGGAGGATGGCTACCATCATGGTGTTGATCGAGCGCACCAGGGTCTGGTTCACGGCGAGGTTGACTTCCTCGGCAAAGGTGCGCCGTGTGGACGCGTCGAGGTCGGCCGTGTTCTCGCGGATCTTGTCGAATACCACCACTGTGTCATAGAGGGAGTAGCTCAGGACTGTCAGGAACCCGATGATGGCCGACGGCGTGACTTCGAAGTCGCTGAGGGCGTACACCCCGGCTGTCACGAACATGGTGACCAGCATGCCTGCGAGAGCCGAGAGCGACATCTTCCATGTGCGGAAGTACAGGGCCATCAGCACGGCGGCGAGGAGTACAAAAATCACCAGGCCGATTAGTGCCTGCTTGGTGACGTCAGCACCCCACGTGGGTCCCACGAACGTCGAGGTCACTTCGTTGCCTGTGACTCCGTAGGCTGTGGTCAGGCCCTCCTTGATGCGGAGAGTCTCATCGTCGGTGAGTTTGTCGGTCTGGATCCGCATGGTGGTCCCGGCCACGTTGGCGACGCGGGGGATGCTGCCGGCCACCACGTCGGTGACGGCGTTCTCGCCCACAGTGGCGTCCGTGGTCTTGACGTTCGAGACCGTGAATTCGGACCCGCCGCGGAATTCGATGCCGAGGTTGAAGCCGCCCTTTGCCACCGGGATGAGGATGGACAGGGCAACGGCCACCGCTGCGATGATGAACCAGATCTTCTTGGCCCCTACAAAGTTGTAGGAACGCTTGCCGGTGTAGAGCTCGTTACCGAAAGTCGCGAAGCTTGGCATTACTTGTTCTCCTTCGCTGCAGACTTCGAGGAACCTGCGAGCTGCTCCTGCTTCTGCGCCAGCCGGCGTTCGGCAATGGTCATCCGGCGTTCAGCCTCGGCTGCGGCGCCTGCATTCTTGGCGCGGACGGCGACAGCGGGCCTGTCCTCAGGCGTCCGGAGGCGGCCTGCGCCGCGGTACAGCGGAACAGCTCCAAGCCGCTTGGGGTCGAGGCCGGAGAACCGGTGTCCTTCACCGAAGAAGCGGGTGCGGGCCAACAGCTGCAGGGTGGGGTGGGTGAACATAAACACCACCATGAGGTCGGCGATGGCGGTCAGGCCCAGGGTGAAGGCGAAGCCACGCACGTTGCCGACGGCTACGAAGTACAGGACCAGAGCCGCCAGCAGGTTGACTGCCTTGGAGGCCAGGACGGTCCGCTTGGCACGTTTCCAGCCGTTTTCGACGGCGGACACCAGCCCGCGCCCCTCGCGGAGCTCATCACGGATGCGCTCGAAGTAGACAATGAATGAGTCTGCCGTCTGGCCGATGGCCACGATGATGCCCGCCACGCCAGCCAGGGACAGTCGGTAGTTTTCCGTCCAGCCCAGGATGGCGATAGCCAGATACGTCAGGATGCCGGCTACCACCAACGAGGCGATGGTCACGAAACCAAGGGCCCGGTACTGGAACAGCGAGTAGACCACCACGAGCAGCAGGCCGATGAGGCCTGCGAGGAGGCCCATCCGCAACTGCTCGCCACCGAGGGTGGCGGAAATCTGCTGTTCACTCTGGATTTCGAAGCTGATGGGCAGTGCGCCGAACCGGAGCTGGTCAGACAGTGCCTTCGCGGTCTGTTCCGTGAAGCCACCGGTGATCTGCGGGCGGCCATCAGTGATAACGGCCAGCGAACGCGGAGCGGAGATGACCTGGTCATCCAGCACGATGGCGAACTGCGCCTTTGGGTCGCTGCCCGATTGTCCGCCGGCAGCCACGTAGAACTGGTTCAGGCGTTCGGTGACCTCTTTGAATTTGGCTGTGCCTTCGCCGTCGAACTGGATGTTAACTGCCCACTCGTTCGTAACGGCGCCCTGTGCGCCCTGCTGGAGCTGGAAGGAGGAGGTGACGATGTTGCTGCCCTTCACCTCCACGGGACCCAGGATGTATTTGATCGCGGGGTTGGCTCCGGCAGCAGGTTCACAGGTGACCAGCGGCTTGGCGGGGTCCGAGCGTTCCTGCTTGTCCTGGGACGGGTTGTCGCAATCCAGGGCTTCGAACTGGCGGTAAATTTCCGGGGTGATCCAGTTGGTGTCGCTGCTGTTGGCGGGTTCTGCCGTCGGCTTGGGAAGCTGGTCTTCTGGTGCCCGAGCTTCCTCCGGGACGGGGGCGCCGGCTCCGTTGAGCAGGACGGGCCGGAAGTTCATGTCAGCGGAGGCCTGGATCAGGTCGCGGGTCTGGCTGGAGGGGGTGCCGGGAAGGCTGACCACCACATTGCGCCCGGACTGGGTGCTGATCTCGGCTTCGGCGACGCCGGAACCGTCCACGCGCTGGCGGATGATCGCCACAGCCTGGTTGAGTTGGTCTTCATTGATGTCCGAACCGCCCTCAACCTTGGGGGCCAGAATCATCTGGGTGCCGCCTTCGAGGTCCAGGGCCAGCTTGGGCGCCCAGCTGGCCTTCCCGGCCATGGTGCCGCCGGCCAGGACAGCGGTCAGCCCGACGATGAGGACGCCGAGCCAGACCAGGACCCTGAGGCCCGGTTTCTTAAGGCCAGTTCGTGCCATTATTGATCTTTCTCTTATTCACGGAGGAACCGCCGATGCCCGGTTTTACCGGCACGGGCGGTGTCCCGCAGCCGTAGAGGTCTTGAAAAGCGCTAAAGGGGACTAGCTGTCCTTCTTGCCCTCATCATTGAGGCGCTTGAGGGTCTCGTCCGGTGTCTCGGCCTGCTGGGCCGGAGTTCCGGTTTCCGGTGCGGTGTGTTCCTGCACGGTGAGGGACGAAGCGTCGTCAGGCACTGCGGGAGAACCAACTTCCGGTGCCACGGCCGGCTCGATGACCTTGGTGACGGACTGCCGGTGCACGGTGGCGAGGTTGCCGGGGGAAAGCTCAAGGGTGACCTTGTTCTCGGCCTCATCGATGTCCACGATGCGCCCGAAGAGGCCGAAGCTGGTCATCACGTCGACGCCCGGGCCGAACTTCGACTGGAGTTCCGCCTGCTGCTGCTGCGTCTTCTTGTTGCGGCGGAACATCATAAAGATGAACACGCCGAGCATGACGAACAGGAGAATTGACATTGGATCCAAGGGGAATTCCGTCCTTTTATGTGCCTAGCTGGTTTTCCAGCAACATCGGCTTTGCTCCGGCCAGGGCGAACTGTCAGTCAGGCAGAAGCCTGGCGGGTGCCTTCCCCAGCAACGCTGGTGGCCCGAGCCACCGCGAAACAAAGACCCGAACGTGCCGAGCGTCATACCAGTCTAAAGGGAAAAACTGAAGGGAGCCTGTTATTGGCTTTGCGGGGCCCAGTCTTCGGTGCCGTCGACGTCGTCTCCGGCGGTGTCGAAAAGATCCAGCGGTTCCTGCCCGAAGACGCCGGACGGTACGGCGTAGCCGAGGTGGCTCCAGGCCGGCGCCATCGCGATCCTGCCCCGCGGGGTGCGGCCCAGCAGCCCCTCGCGCACCAGGAAGGGTTCGGCTACCGTCTCCACGGTCTCCGTTTCTTCACCGACGGCGATGGCCAGGGTGGACAGGCCTACGGGGCCGCCGCCGAATTTGGTGATCAGTGCTTCGAGGACTGACCGGTCCAAGCGGTCCAGGCCCTTCTTGTCCACTTCGTACATGTCCAGTGCTGCGGACGCCGCCCGCGCATCAATCTGTTCAATGCCATGCACCAACGCCCAGTCCCGAACGCGCCGCAGCAACCGGTTGGCGATGCGGGGCGTGCCGCGGGAGCGGCCGGCGATCTCGCTGAATCCGGCGGAGTTGACCTTCAGGTCCAGCAGCCCGGCTGAGCGCCGCAGGACAAGCTCAAGCTCGGCAACAGAATAGAACTCCAGATGCCCGGTGAAGCCGAACCGGTCACGCAGCGGTCCCGGCAGCAGGCCCGCGCGGGTGGTTGCGCCGACGAGCGTGAACGGCGGGAGCTCAAGCGGAATGGCCGTGGCGCCGGCACCCTTGCCCACCACGATGTCCACGCGGAAGTCCTCCATGGCCATGTAGAGCATTTCTTCGGCGGGCCGGGACATGCGGTGGATTTCGTCCAGGAACAGGACCTCACCCTCGGACAGCGAGGAGAGGATGGCAGCAAGGTCTCCGGCGTGCTGGATGGCCGGGCCGCTGCTGATCCGCAGCGGCGCGTTCATCTCGGATGCCACAATCATGGCCAGTGTTGTCTTGCCGAGCCCGGGAGGCCCCGAGAACAGTACGTGGTCCGCGCTGCGGCCGCGCATCCGGGACGCCTGCAGCACCAGCGAGAGCTGCTTTCGCACCCGGTGCTGGCCAACAAAGTCGTCGAGGTTCTTGGGGCGGAGGGCGGCTTCAATGACCCGCTCTTCCGGCTCCTCCCCCGCGGCCACCAGGGATGGTTCAGCCACGGCTGCCTACGCGGTTGCCGGCGCGTGCCCCGTCCTGGCCCAGCCAGCGGAGCGTGGTCCGCAGGATCTCCGGCACGTTCCCGCGGAAGGAAACCTCGGGATCGTCGGCCAGGGCCTTGTCGATGCTCGAGGAGGCGTCTTTCTCGGACCAGCCGAGGCTTGTCAGGGCGGCCACCACCTGGGGCTTCCAGGCGGCCTCCGCGGCAGTGGGTGCACTCGCTGAACCGACGGTGCCATGCGGCACGAGTTTTCCGGCCAGCTCGAGGACAATCCGGCCGGCCACCTTGGGTCCAATGCCGGGCACTTTGGTGAAGGTTTTGTTGTCGCCGGTGTGTGCCGCCACCCGGATGGCCTCCGGATCGTGCACAGCAAGAACCGCCAGGGCCAGCCGGGGGCCAACTCCGCTGACACTGAGCAGGATGTCGAAAACTTCCCGCTCGTCGTCGGACGCGAAGCCAAAGAGCGTCAGGGAATCCTCCCGCACAATCAGGGAGGTGAAAAGCTGCCCCTCCTCCCCCGTGCGGAGCCTGCTGAGGGTCTGGGGTGTGGCGTTAACACTCATCCCCGCACCGTTGAGGTCGATCACGGCCGTGGACAGGCCTACGTGCGCTACGGTTCCGCGGAGGAAACTGATCAAGGCCGGGCTCCTGGTGTACCGCCGGGCTGCTACCTGGAAAAAGGGCAGGACCGGCTATCCGAACATATCTACGAATACCCTAGCAAGCAGCCAGGACAATCAGCGGGCACGCCGCACCTTCGCCTCAGCTTCGGCCCACGCTCTCTGGGCCGGCGTCAGCGAAGAACTGCCGGGCCCCGTGGTGGCAACGGCAGCGCCGCTGCCTGCCCGCCAGGCGTGGGTGATCGCCAAGGCCAGGGCGTCTGCTGCATCGGCCGGGCGCGGCGGCGCCTCCAGCCTGAGGATCTTGGTGACGAGCTTGGTCACCGCATCCTTGTTGGAGGTGCCGCTGCCGGTGACCGCCGCTTTGACTTCCGACGGCGTGTGGAGCGCCACGGGGATTCCGCGGCGCGCTGCGGCGGCGATTACCACGCCGGACGCCTGGGCAACCCCCATGACCGTGCTGACGTTGAGCTGGGAAAAGACGCGTTCGACGGCGAGGACGTGGGGTTCGTAGCGGTCCAGCCATTCGTCGATGGCGAGGGCGATCACCAGGAGTCGCTGGTCCAGCGTTTCCTCAGGCGAGGTGCCCACCACACCAACAGCCACCATAGTGGCCCGCCTGTTGCGCTCAACGTCCACCACGCCAATGCCGCAGCGGGTCAGTCCCGGATCAACCCCGAGTACGCGCAGCGTCACGGCCGGCCGGTTCCAGCAGCAAGGCAGGGAACAGCAACTTGGCCGAAAACGGCGGGAGGCGAGGGTTCAGCAGGCACCGCCGGACGTCACTCGGATTCCAGGGCAGCCTGGACTTCGTCGCTGAGGTCGGCGTTGCTGTAGACGTTCTGGACGTCGTCGAGGTCTTCCAGCGCGTCAACGAGCTTCATGAACTTCTTGGCTGCTTCGAGGTCCAGGGGAACTTCCATGGACGGGACGAATTCGGCCTCGTCCGTGTCGTACTCGATCCCTGCTTCCTTGAGCGCATCGCGGACAGCCTGGAGGTCCTTCGGATCCGAGTGGATCTCGAACGAATCGCCGTTGTCCTTGACTTCCTCGGCACCGGCGTCAAGGACAGCCATCAGGACGTCGTCCTCCGTGAGATCCTTCTTCGGCAGGGACACTACGCCCTTGCGGCTGAAAAGGTAGCTGACTGAACCGGGATCGGCGATGGTGCCGCCGTTGCGGGAGATGGCCAGGCGGACTTCCGAGGCTGCGCGGTTCTTATTGTCCGTCAGGCACTCGATGAGCAGCGCCGAACCCTGCGGGCCGCGGCATTCATACATGATCTCGGTGTAGTCCACCACTTCACCGGTCAGGCCCGCGCCGCGCTTGATCGCACGGTCGATGTTGTCAGCCGGAACGGAAGTTTTCTTGGCCTTGGTGACAGCGAGCTCGAGGCCCGGGTTGCCAGAGAGGTCGGGGCCACCCATGCGGGCAGCGACTTCGATGTTCTTGATCAGTTTGGCGAACGATTTTGCACGGCGGCTATCGAGGATGGCCTTCTTGTGCTTGGTCGTCGCCCATTTGGAGTGGCCTGACATGCTTTACGCTTCTCCTCTGATCATGCGGATAAAAAGTTCGTGTACGCGTTTCTCCCCAGTCACTTCCGGGTGGAAGGAGGTGGCCAGCAGGTGGCCGGAACGCACTGCAACAATTCTAGCTGCCCCCGGCAGCGGAACCGCGTGGGACGCGTGCTCCGGATCCGCCGGTTCCACCTGGGCCAGGATCTCAACATCCGGTCCCACCCGCTCCACCCAGGGTCCGCGGATAAAGACGGCGTGAACAGGGGGAACGCCGGATTCCGTGGCGCTGAAGTCCAGGCCCTTGAAGTCCAGGTCCGTCTCGAATGACTCGCGCTGCCGGCCGAAGGCGTTGCGGCGCACGGTGATGTCCAGTCCGCCGAACGTCTGCTGGGGAGCCCCGGAAAGGTCGGTGGCAGGATCAGCGACGTCAGAGGCCAACAGGATCATTCCGGCGCAGGAACCGTAAACCGGCAGCCCCCCGGCGATGCGCTCCTTGAGCGGCCCGGCCAGGTCGAAGGCGCGTGCGAGCTTATCGATGGCGGTGGATTCGCCGCCGGGAATGACAAGGCCGTCCAGGCCGTCCAGTTCCTGCGGGCGGCGGATGCCCAGACCCACGGCGCCGGTTTCTTCGACCGCCCGGAGGTGCTCGCGGAAGTCACCCTGGAGCGCCAGCACGCCGATCCGGAGTCCGGAACCTACGCGCGCCGAAGCAGCTGAAAGGGAATTTGTCATCCATCCAGCATACGGCGAGATCGCTTTCCGCCCGGCCGCAGGGCCGTCCCTGGCGGCAGCTGTATACCGCTGCTGGGATATATTCGAAGTATGTTCTCCTTCAGCGTTCCGCTCGGCAAGCTGGTCCGTCGCGCCTCCCGGCTGCGGGGCGGCGGGTCTGCCTTCCCGGGGCTGGTGGTCGAAAAAATCGATCCCGGCTTCATGCGGCGGACACTCACCACCCTCCCCCACGGCGTGGCCGTCGTCAGCGGCACCAACGGCAAAACAACCACCACAAAAATGGTGGTGGAGCTGCTGGAGAGCCAGGGGCTGAAGGTTTTCACCAATCGCACCGGCAGCAATTTCACCCGCGGCGTGGCCGCTGCCCTGCTCGGCGAGGTGGACTGGCGGGGCCGGCTCGACGCTGACGTCGCGGTTTTGGAACTGGACGAGGCCCACGCCGTTCACTTCGTCAACAGCGTGCCTCCGCGCTACTGCCTCCTCCTGAACGTCCTCCGCGACCAGCTGGACCGGTTCGGCGAGATCGACAAAACAGCCCAGCTGCTTCAGCACATCGCAGCGAAAACCACGGGGACAGTGGTACTGAACCGCGAGGATCCACGCGTTGCCCGGATCGCCGAAACGCTGACCGGGCAGGAGGTCAAGTACTTCGGCCTGGACGATTCGCTGCTGGGAACTTTCCCCAACGACGACGACATGCGCGCCGCCCCCGGGAGCCCCGCCCCGGCGGGACTTCCGGAGAAGCCCGCTGCCGACGTCGTACTCCGCAAGGTGGGCGCGGACAGCGCTGTATTCGAGTACGACGGCGGCACGGTCACCACCGGGATGAAGCTGCGCGGCGTGTACAACATCTTTAATGCGGCGGCGGCGCTGACGCTTGCGCGCAGCATTTGCGGCGGGGGTGCTGCCGCCGCGGACCACGCCACCCTGCTGGAGGCACTCTCCCTGGTTCAACCTGCGTTTGGCCGTGGCGAGAGCCTCACCGTGGACGGGCAGCCGCTGGACCTCGTCCTGGTGAAGAACCCCAGCGGCTTCCGGCTGGGATTGAAGTCCTTCCCCGCCGGTGGCTACGCCACGATGATCGCCATCAACGACAACTACGCGGACGGCCGCGACATGTCCTGGCTGTGGGACGTGGAATTCGACTCGCTGCGCGAGGGCGGAGTGGACCAGCTCACTGGATCCCGTGCCTACGACATGGCGTTGCGCCTGCAGTACGACGACGTCCGCATCGGCGGGGTGGAGACCGAGATTGCGCCGGCCCTTGCCGCCTTCATCAGGGAGGCCCAGGGCAAGCCCAAGCGCATTTTTTGCACCTACACCGCCATGCTGGCGATCCGCCGCGAGCTGTCCAAAATCACCACCGTGGAGGTCGTCTCTTGAGCCAGGCAGGCGCGGATTCCCCGCAGGAAAGCAAAGGCACCCTGCGGGTGGTGCAGCTGTATCCGCGGGACATGAATATTTACGGCGACTGGGGCAACGCCCTGGTCATGCAGCAGCGGCTCCACTGGCACGGCTACACCCCGGAACTGCTCGAATACAACGTGGGCGATCCGTTCCCCGCTGATGTGGACATCATTGTGGGTGGCGGCGGCCAGGACAGCGGACAGCTGGTCATCCAGGACGACTTGCAGTCGCGCGCGGCAACCCTGAAGGACCTCGCCGAGGACGGCGCCCCGATGCTGATGATCTGCGGGCTCTACCAGCTTTTCGGACACTTCTTCAAGACGCGCACCGGAGCGGTCATCCCCGGGATCGGCGTCCTGGACGTGGAAACCCACGGAACCGACGAACGCCTCATCGGCAACGTCAAGGTGGCCACGCCCGAGTTCGGCGAAGTCCTTGGCTACGAGAACCACAGCGGCCAGACCACGCTCGGCAGCGGCGTGCGGCCCCTTGGCACCGTCCCGAAGGGCACCGGAAACAACAGCAGCGACGGCCATGAAGGCGCCCGCTACCGCAATATCGTGGCGAGCTACCTGCACGGATCGCTGCTGCCGAAGAACCCGGCAATTGCGGATTTCCTGATCAGCAAGGCTGCTGAGCGGAAGTTCGGGACCTTCGAGCCCGGCCACCCGGACGATCGTTTCGCCGAGCTGGCCAGGGAGCATGCGGCACGCCGTCCGCGCTGAGGCCGCTGCGTGTGCTGACACCACTGACTCCGCCGGAGTCCGACGGCGGCACTTGCCTTGCCGCAGAAGGCTTACGGTTCGCGGGTGATCAGGAGTTCATGGGCGCCGGCCGCTGCCGCTCCGCGGGATTCCACCACCGCACTGGTGCGCTGCCTCGTTGCTGCATCCGCTTCCGCGCCGGCACACGGCCCAAGCGGCGCGTCGGCAGCTACCGAACACCAGCGGTAGGGATCGCGAACAATTACCGATGGTGCCCAGGCGAGGTCGGTGGCTGACCATTTTCCGGCCGCGTCCTGGCCAAACTGCACCCTGACCAGGAGGCCCTCATTGTTGACCACGTACCAGGGTGACAGTTCGGTGATGCCATTGCCGAGGCCGTACACAATCCAGGTTCCTTTGTAGTTTTCTATGGGCAGCACTGAGTGGGTGTGGTGCCCATAGATAAGGTTGAACTGCCCGCTGTCCACCAAGGCGTGCGCAACCTCCTGCTGCTGTGTGTTCGGTTCGCTGGCGTACTCCTCTCCGGCATGCATCGCGCCCAGGACGATGTCCGCCCCGAGCTCCCGGGCCTTCACGGCCTTGGCGATCATGGCCGGGGCGTCCAGCATGTCCACCTGCCACGGGTAGTCCGGGACCAGTCCGTTGAGCCCGTAAGCGGCCTCGATGATTGCTACTTTCGCGGCGGGCGTCTGCATGATGAGGATCCGCTGGGACTCACTTTCCGTCCGGTAGGAACCTGTGTGTTTCAGGCCGGCAGCATCCAGGGCATCAAGGGTGCGCAACAGTCCATCCGTGCCACGGTCGATGGTGTGGTTGCTGCCGGTGGTGCATGCCTGGTAGCCCACATTCCTGGAGGCGGCGATGATCTGCGGTGGAACGTTGAATGACGGATACCCTGAGAACGGACCCTCGGGGCCGGCCACCGGTGTTTCCTGGTGGCAGACGGCAAGGTCGCTGTTGTTGATGTACCGGCGCTGTCCTTCGAGCAGTGGCACAAAATCGTAGCCCGGCTTGCCCCCAGCGGCCGCATCCTGCTGCGCCTGCTGCCAGAGCTGGTTGTGGACCAGCATGTCACCGGTGACCAGAACCGAAGTGCACCGCAGCACCGGGCAGCCCGGGCCCTTGCCGGCTGTGGGCGTCGGCGTGGGGCTGGGAGCCGGAGCTGACGTGTCTGCACCCGGGGCTGGCGAACCGGAGACTTGGGAACTGGAAACAGCAGGCCGGGGGGTCTGCCCGTTCTGCTCAGCCACCAGGCCGCAGCCGGCAAGTGCAGCAACCGCGAACAATGCGCAGACGGTGGCGCCGGCGCGCGCGGCGGCACCGCCCCAACTAATCCCCATAGCGGTCATTCTAGGTCTGTCGCCGGCCGCCACGGGCATTTGCGGGTCGTTGAGAAGGCGTGGCCCATGTGGAAGATTTGCGTCATGACAAACCCCCTCCTTCGTCCCAGCCCGCTTCCGTTCGGCCTGCCTCCCTTCCCGGAAATCCAGGCTTCCCACTACGCGGAGGCCGCGGAGGCTGGATTCGGGGAGCACCTGGCCGAAATCCAGGCCATTGCGGAGAACCCTGTTCCCGCCACCTTTGAGAACACGGCCGTGGCCATGGAACGTTCCGGGCAGTTGCTGCAGAGGACCGCCGCGGCGTTCTTCACACTCGTGTCCGCGGACGCATCGGATGCAATCCGGGATCTTGAAACGGAACTGTCCCCGCGCTTTTCGGCCCACCAGGACGAGGTTTTCCTGAACCGGGCGCTTTACGAGCGCTTTGCAGCCATCGACATCTCGGGCCTTGATGACGAGTCGGAACGCCTGGTGGAGGAGTATCTGAAGGAGTTCCGGCAGTCCGGTATCCAGCTGGACGGGCCGGGGCAGGAGCGGCTCAGGGAACTCAATGCGGAGCTCTCCCGGTTGGGCACCGAGTTCGGCCAGCGGGTCAAGGAAGGGATGAAGTCGGCAGCCCTCCTGCTTGATGATGCCGAGGACCTGACAGGTATGCCTGCGGAGGACGTGGACCGGGCCGCGGAGGCTGCCCGGGCCGCGGGGCACGACGGGAAGTTCCTCCTGACGCTGATCCAGCCCACCAACCAGCCCGCCCTCGCCGTCCTCGAGAACCGGGACATCCGCCGTCGGGTCTTTGAGGCCTCGGCGGCCCGCGGCAGCAGCGGCGGAAGCCTGGACGTCCTGGAGGCCGCCAGGTCCATGGCGGGCCTGCGCGCGGAGAAGGCCGCCCTGCTGGGCTTCGCCAACTACGCCGAACTGGTGGTTGACCGCCAAACCGCACCCGATTTCGAGTCGGTCCAGTCGATGCTGAACCGCATGGCGCCGGCCGCCGTACGCAACGCCGACCGCGAGGCTGCAGCACTTGCGGAGGCAGCCGGCCACCCCCTGGAGGCCTGGGACTGGGCCTATTACTCCGCGAAGGTACGGCGGGAAAAATACGAAGTGGACGAGCAGGCCCTCCGCCCGTATTTCGAGCTGGACCGGGTCCTCACTGATGGGGTCTTCTTCGCCGCAACATCCCTTTACGGCATCACCTTCCACGAGCGGACGGACCTGGCCGGCTACCACCCGGATGTCCGCGTCTGGGAGGTGCGGAACGAGGACGGCAGTGCCCTTGGCCTGTTCCTGGGTGACTACTACTCGCGTGAGTCCAAGCGCGGAGGTGCCTGGATGAATTCGCTGATGGAACAGTCGGAACTGCTGGGGACCGCACCCGTGGTCATCAACAACCTGAACATCTCCAAGCCCCCGGCCGGCGAACCCACGCTGCTGACCCTCGACGAACTGCGGACCACGTTCCACGAGTTCGGCCATGCCCTGCACGGGCTGTTCTCCAGCGTGACCTATCCGAGGTTCTCCGGCACAGCTGTTCCCCGCGACTTCGTGGAGTACCCGTCCCAGGTCAACGAAATGTGGATCCTGTGGCCGGAGGTGCTTGCCAACTACGCGAAGCACCACAAAACCGGGCAGCCTCTCCCCCAGGACATCGTGAACAAACTCAGCGAATCGCGGCTGTGGGGTGAGGGCTTCGCCACCACCGAGTACCTGGGAGCGGCCCTGCTGGACCTGGCCTGGCATGTCCTGGGAGCCGGCGAGGTACCTGAGGACGCCGTGGCCTTCGAGGACAAAGCCCTCGCCGCGGCCGGCATCGCCCACGCCCTGATACCGCCGCGTTACCGTACGGGATACTTCCAGCACATCTTCGCCGGGGCAGGCTACGCGGCGGGCTACTACTCCTACATCTGGAGCGAGGTACTGGACGCCGAAACGGTGGACTGGTTCACCGAGAACGGCGGCATGACCCGGGCCAACGGAGAACGTTTCCGGCAGGAGCTCCTGTCCCGCGGAAACAGCAGGGATCCCCTGGAGTCGTTCCGGACCCTCCGCGGCCGCGAAGCCAAACTAGAGCCCCTCCTAAAACGCCGCGGCCTGGAGTAACCCCGCTCCCCCACCCCACTTAAAGAAGTACGACGCCGGTCCCCCACCAGAGAAAGGTGAGGAACCGGCGTCGTTGTTCAAGAAAGCCAAAGAAACGGCCGAAGGGCGGCGTTATCCGGCAGCGCGCGTAAAAGGGGCCCCGTGCCGCAAGCAGCTACTTAGCCGCAAACAATGCACGGGGAATAGCGCGCCGAGGATGACGCCGTCCGGCGCACCCAGGCGATGAGAGCTACCAGCCGCGCTCGGCCAGGCGGTGCGGCTGGGGGATCTCGTCGACGTTGATGCCAACCATGGCTTCGCCCAGCCCGCGGGAGGCCTTGGCGATGACGTCGGGGTCATCGAAGAAGGTGGTGGCCTTCACGACGGCGGCGGCGCGCTGGGCGGGGTTGCCGGACTTGAAGATGCCGGAGCCGACGAAGACGCCGTCAGCGCCGAGCTGCATCATCATGGCGGCGTCGGCCGGGGTGGCAATGCCGCCGGCGGTGAACAGCACCACGGGAAGCTTGCCGGCAGCGGCGACTTCCTTGACCAGTTCGTACGGGGCCTGCAGTTCCTTGGCGGCGACGTACAGCTCGTCCTGGGGCAGGGCAGCGAGCTTGGCGATCTCGGAGCGGATCTGGCGCATGTGGCCGGTGGCGTTCGAGACGTCGCCGGTGCCGGCCTCGCCCTTGGAACGGATCATCGCAGCGCCCTCGTTGATGCGGCGCAGCGCCTCACCGAGGTTGGTGGCACCGCAGACGAACGGAACCTTGAAGTTCCACTTGTCGATGTGGTTGACGTAGTCGGCCGGGGTGAGGACCTCGGACTCGTCAATGTAGTCCACGCCCAGTGACTGCAGGATCTGGGCCTCGACGAAGTGGCCGATGCGGGCCTTGGCCATCACGGGAATGGACACGGCGTCGATGATCTGGTCGATCATGTCCGGATCGGACATCCGGGACACGCCGCCCTGGGCGCGGATATCGGCCGGAACTCGTTCCAGCGCCATCACAGCGACAGCACCGGCGTCTTCGGCGATGCGGGCCTGTTCGACGTTGACGACGTCCATGATGACGCCGCCCTTGAGCATCTCAGCCATGCCCCGCTTCACGCGGCTGCTGCCCGTGACGCTGTTCGCGGACGAACCGGCCTCGTTGCTTACATCAGGTGTAGACACAAAAACCCCTATGGGTAGATAGATGACCTTCGCCGGGCGTGCAGGGCGGCACGGAGATGCCACGTTTACACACACCGGGTTGCCGGATCCATTGACCGGGCAGTCCTAATACTAGTCTCACCGCGGCCGGGCGGCTTAATTCGTGTTAATCAGCCGGCGAGGGTTCCGCAAGCGCCTGGCGGCGTACGGAAATTACGCGCTGAACCACTGTGATGAAGCTGGCGAGGGCGAGCAGCGCGAGTGTCACCAGCAACACCACGCCGGGAAGCCCCAGGCCGGTAAATCCGGTGACCACGAGGACCGAGACCAGGCGTTCGGCCCGTTCGGCGATGCCCACGTTGGCGGTGAAGCCTAGTGATTCAGCTTTGGCCCTGGCGTAGGAAACCACCATGCCCAGGACGAGGCAGACGGTGGCTGCCATGGCGATGGGGACGTTGGCCCCGCCGGTGAAGAACCAGACGGCGAGTCCGGCGAACAGGGCGCCGTCGGCGATCCGGTCCAGGGTGGAGTCGAGGAAGTTGCCCCACCGGCCGCCCACCGCCTGCATCCTGGCCATGATGCCATCGAGGACATCGGAGAAGATGAAGGCGGTGATGAACAGTGTTCCCCACCAGAGCTGACCGAGGGGGTAGAAGACGAGGGCTCCCACCACCACCCCGGCCGTGCCGATGATGGTGACGGCGTCGGGTGAAACGCCCATGCGGAGAAGCCAACGGGCAACCGGGGTGAACAGTGCGGTGAAGAACCCGCGCGCGTGCTTATTCAGCATCCGTCTCCCCGGGCCAGGCGTCGGCGACCTGCTGGCGGACCTCGTCAAGGGTCTGCGTGATCGCCTTGGTCTGGGCGATGATCGGGAAGAAGTTCCCGTCGCCGCCCCACCGGGGAACGATGTGCTGGTGCAGGTGTGCGGCGATGCCGGCCCCGCCCACCACCCCCTGGTTCATGCCCAGGTTGAAACCGCCCGGATTGGACACTTTCCGCAGGACCCGCATGGCGGTCTGGGTGAGCTCGGCGAACTCCGCCGTCTCCTCCACCGTCAGGTCGGTGTAGTCCGGGATGTGGCGGTAGGGGCAGACCAAAAGATGCCCGGGGTTGTACGGAAAGAGGTTCAGCACCACGTAGCAGGTCCTGCCCCGGTGAACGATGAGTGCGTCCTCGTCAGTACGTGCGGGGCCAACGCAGAAGGGGCAATCGTTTTCGTTCTTGAACTGGTGCTGGCCGCCCTTGATGTAGGCCATCCGGTGCGGAGTCCACAGGCGCTGGAAAGCGTCCGGGACACCGGCGAGGTCAAAGTCGTCGGTGACGCCGGCATCCCCTGGATATCCTGCGCCTGTGTTCTCCTGCACCATAATGTTCCGTATCCGCTAGCTGGTCCGGTTACGGACGGCTTCCGTGATCCGCTTGACTGCCTCTTCAACGGGCACGCCGTTGTCCTGGCTTCCGTCGCGGAAGCGGAATGAGACAGCACCCGCTTCGGCATCGTCACCGCCGGCAATCAGCACAAACGGGATCTTGTCCTTGCTGGCGGTGCGGATCTTCTTGGGGAACCGGTCAGAGGACGTATCCACCTCGGCACGGATGCCTGCGGCCTTAAGCTGGTCGACGACGTCGAACATGTACTCGTTGAATGTCTCCGCCACGGGGATGCCCACCACCTGGACAGGTGCGAGCCACGCCGGGAAGGCTCCCGCGTAGTGCTCGGTGAGCACACCCATGAACCGCTCCACCGATCCGAACAGTGCACGGTGGATCATGACCGGACGCTGGCGGGTGCCATCGGCGGCCTGGAATTCCAGTTCGAAGCGCTCGGGCAGGTTGAAGTCCAGCTGGATGGTGGACATCTGCCACGTGCGGCCCAGCGCGTCCTTCGCCTGGACGGAGATCTTGGGACCGTAGAAGGCTGCTCCACCCGGATCCGGCACGAGTTCCAGCCCGGATTCCTGCGCCACCTCCGCGAGGGTCCTGGTGGCTTCATCCCAGGCGGCGTCGTCACCGACGTATTTTTCCGGGTCCTTAGTGGACAGTTCCAGGTAGAAATCGTTGAGCCCGTAGTCCTTGAGCAGGTCCAGGACGAAGTTCAGGGTCTTGGTAAGTTCGTCCTTCATCTGCTCACGGGTGCAATAGATGTGGGCGTCATCCTGTGTCATGCCGCGCACACGGGTGAGGCCGTGCACCACACCGGACTTCTCGTACCGGTAAACCGACCCGAATTCGAACAGGCGCAGCGGCAGCTCGCGGTATGAGCGCCCGCGGGACCGGAAGATGAGGTTGTGCATGGGGCAGTTCATCGGCTTCAGGTAGTAATCCTGGCCGGGCTTGCGCACGGTGCCGTCCTCGTTGAGCTCGGCATCGACGTGCATGGCCGGGAACATGCCGTCCTTGTACCAGTCAAGGTGGCCGGAGACTTCGTAGAGGTGGCCCTTGGTGATGTGCGGCGTGTAGACGAACTCGTAGCCCGCCTCAACGTGGCGCTGCCTGGAGTAGTCCTCCATCTCCTTGCGGATGATGCCGCCCTTGGGATGGAAAACAGGAAGGCCTGAGCCCAGTTCGTCCGGGAAGGAGAACAGGTCCAGTTCGGAGCCGAGCTTGCGGTGGTCGCGGCGTTCAGCCTCGGCGATGCGTTCCTGGTACGCCTTAAGGGCGTCCCTGGTGGGCCAGGCCGTGCCGTAGATCCGCTGCAGCTGCTGGTTCTTCTGGTTTCCCAGCCAGTAGGCCGAGGAAGAGCGGGTGAGCGCGAAGGCGTTGGAGATCATCTTGGTGTTGGGCAGGTGCGGGCCGCGGCAGAGATCGCACCAGACAGTGGTCCCTTCCTTGCGCTCAACGTTGTCGTAAATGGTGATATCGCCGGCGCCGACCTCAACGCTGACGCCCTCGCCTGCTTCGGCGGCATCGTTTTTCTTGCCCAGGAGTTCAAGCTTGTAGGGCTCGTTCTTCATCGCTTCGCGGGCCTCGTCCTCGGAGACGACGCGGCGGACGAACTTCTGGTTCTGGTTGACGATCTTGAGCATCATCTTTTCGAGGGTTTTGAGGTCCTCGGGAGTGAAGGGCTCGGCCACGTCAAAGTCGAAGTAGAAGCCGTCAGTGATATACGGGCCGATGCCCAGCTTGGCGTCGGGGCGCAGCTGCTGGACAGCCTGGGCCATCACGTGGGCCGTGGAGTGGCGGAGCACGTTCAGCCCGTCCGGTGAATCGATGGTGACACCCTCAACCTCGGCGCCTTCCGGCAGCTGCTGGTCCAGGTCCTTCAGCTCGCCATTGACGCGGGCTACAACAACATCACGGCGCTCAAAGAAGAGTTCCGCACCGGTTGTCCCGGTAGTCACCTTGGTCTCTTCGCCATCGACGAGAAGGGTGATCTGCTGGGCATCTGACACGGGTGTCTCCTATTCAAAGTTAAGGCTTCATAGCTTGTGGCATACGGGGACCACAGCCAGCCACCGTCAATGCTATCGGTTCCGTGAAGGGCCGGCCAAAGCGGCACACGGCAGAGTCAACCGCTAAAACCGGTAATTGCCAGGGTCCTGCTGATCCCGTCCAGGGGATGCGGGACGTCAGCGGGTTGGTCCGCTGGAGTCGGGAAAGGCAAGGTTTCGGTGCGGCTGAGGTCCCAGGCCATGCTGGCGCTGATGCTGATGCCCCGCGGACCCGTCCTCCTGGTGGTGCCCCGGATGAGCAGCAGCCTGGTTCCGAACAGGAGCAGCCCGGCATTTTCCTGGGCTTCGTGAAAGAACACCGAGTCGACGCAGCCGGTGCCATCATCAATGCTGATGAACACCACCCTCCTGCCTCCCCGCATGGGCGGTGTTTGGGTGGCTACCCGCACCCCGGCCACCAGGACCTCGGTCCCGTTGCGCAGGCCCAGGAGCTTGTCCGCCGTAGTCACACCAAGCCTGTCCAGCGTGGGGCGGTGGCTCTCCATCAGGTGGCTGCTGACGTCAACGGCCATCAGGTCCAGCTCAGCCCGGACATTCTCGACGAGGGTAGGCGCGGGCAGCCCAGGTTTGACGTTGCGCAGCTCTACATCGCCCAGGGGAAGGGACAGCTGCCCCTCAAGCACCTCGACGCCCTTCCGTCCGCTGCCTGCATTCTGCAGCCGCTGCAGGTGCTGGACCAGGTCTGCCCGGTTGGCCATTCCGCCCGCCTCGCGGTGGAGGGAATCAAAAGCACCCAGCTGGGCCAGGCGTTTAATGCTGGGCTTGCTCAACCGCGAGCGCGCCCGGAGGTCTGCCAGGGAATCGTACGGCTGGCCGGCAACAATCCTTTTCAGCTCGGTGGCGGACAACCCGTAAATCCCGTTCAGGCTCAGTCGGATTCCGAGCTTCCCGGCATCCGGGCCCTGCCGGATCCGTTCCACCCGGTACTCCCCTTTGCTGAGGTTGATGTCCAGGGGAAGGATGGGAATCCCCAGCCGCCTGGCCTCCGCCACCAGCAGCCGCTTGGGATACATGCCCGGATCGTGCTCCCACAGGCCCGCCAGGAAGGCTTCAGGGTGGTGCGTTTTCAGCCAAGCTGATTGATAGGTGGGCACCGCGAAGGCCGCCCCGTGGGCTTTGCAGAACCCAAAGCTGGCAAAGGACTTCAGGGTTTGCCATACCTTGTCAATGACGTCGGGGGAAAAGTCCTTGGCCTTTGCATGCTTGCGGAAGTACTCTTCCACCTGGAATTCCCCGACCTCGTTGCTGAGGGCCCGCCGGAATTCATCGGCCTTCGCAAGCCCGCAGCCGGTCATCACGTCGAATGTCCTCAGGATTTGCTCGTGGAAAACCGTCACTCCGTGGGTTTCCTGAAGCACCGGCTTCAGGAGCGGGTGGGGGTAGACCTCCGGGGCAAACCCATGGCGGTGCTCCAGGAAGGGCCGCACCATATCCGATTTCATGGGTCCCGGGCGGAACAGCGAAATATCGATGATGAGGTCATTGAACTCCCGGGGCGCCATCTTGCCGATCAGTTCGCGCTGCCCGGGGGATTCAATCTGGAAGCAGCCCAGGGTGTGGGTGCTCCGGATGAGTTCAAAGGTGGGCTCATCGTCCAGGGGAATGGCGTTGAGGTCGATGTGCCCGTTATCAGCAATGAAGTCCGGCCCGGTCCCGTCAGGCCCGGCGCCATGGCCGCCCGCTGCCACTACATCCTTCTTGGAGGGATGGATCCGGATGATCTCCCGGACGGCAAACGCCATGGCGCTTTGCATCCTCACGCCCAGGACATCGAGCTTGAGCATGCCCATGGGATCCATGTCGTGCTTATCGAACTGGCTCATGGGCAGTCCCAGGCCGCTGGGCTGTACAGGGGTGCGGTCCAGCAGGGTGGCGTCACCCAGGATCACGCCGCACGGATGCATGGAAATGTGCCGCGGCAACCGGTCCAGGCGTTCGGTCAGGTCCACCAGCAGGTCCAGTTGCTGGTTGCCGTGGGAATCCCGCTGTTCCACCCTGCCGGCAAATTCCCTCAGCTCGGGCTTCTCCTGCAGTGCTTCACGGAACTTGGAGGCCGAGAACCGCCACAACTGCTTGGCAATGTCCCCCACGTCGCCGTCATCCATCCCCAACGCAAGGCCTGCGTCACGCACTGCACCCCGCGCCCGGTAGCCGTTCTGCATGCTCATGAGCGTGACGCGTTCCTTACCAAAGCGTTCAAAAATCCGGTGGTACACGTTATGCCGCTCGGCGCTTTCGACGTCGATATCGATATCGGGCAACGTGGCCCGGTCCTGGGAAAGGAAACGTTCGAAGATGAGGTCGTGCTGCAGCGGATTTACCTGGCTGACGTCAATGAGGTAGTTGACCAGGCTGGAGGCTCCGGAGCCCCGGGCGGCTGCCCGCACCCCCATCTCCTGGATCATGCGCGAAACCTCCGCCACAGTGAGGAAGTAGGAGGAAAACCCCAGGTTCCGGATGATGCCCAGCTCATGGTCAAGCCGGCGGAGCATTTCCTTTTCGCTGTTCCCGGCGATTCCGGGGAACCTCCTGCCGATCCCCGCCCTGCAGCGCTGCACCAGTTCCACGTGCGGATCCTGGCTGATCCCAATGACCGCAGCTTCCGGGACCACCGGCTGCTTCCACCCCATGTCAGAAACAGGATCAATCCTGCAGACATCGGCGAGCGCCTCTGTTTGTGCCATGAGCCTGTTAAGGTCTTCGGCACCATAGCCTGCTGCGGAGATGATTTCCTTACCCAGCTGCAGCATCTGATGCGAGGATTTCAGCCAGCCCTGGCCGTTGGGTTGCAGCAGTGGTTCCTGGGCCAGTTCCGGAAGGGATTTCAGGGTCCGCGCGGAATCCAGTACGTCTGCGGTTGCGGCGCCGTCCTCCGCGCAGTACCGGACCGCATTGCTGAGGATTGCCGGGACGTTGTGTTCTTCTGCGAGTTTGAGCATCCGGACGGCATGCGCCGTGCTCAGCGGTTTTCCCGGGGCGCTGAGTTGGGAAACGGTCTCGGCTACAACAGTTCCTGCGGGCATGGCGTCCAGCCACTGCTTGAAAAGGGTGCGCGGCCGCAGGTAACGCCGCCCGCCCATGGCACGTCCGACGTCGGAATCCGGCCCGATCAGGACCATCAGCACGGGTTTCAGGGTGCGGGGATCAAGGGTGCGGGAGGCAAGCTCAGCCCTGGTCACGGCTACCGGCACAACTCCACCGGCTTTACCCGAGGTGCGGGCGTGGGCATCGGACACCAGCCGGCACAGCGCGCGGTAGCCGGCCCCGTTGTTGTGGCCGCGGGCCAGCACCACCACACGGCCGGCCAGCTGGGTGCGGTGATCGCCGTCGTCGTCATAGACCGCAAGGTCCACCCCTACGATGGGGTCAATGCCGGCACCCATGCACGCTTTGAGGTGCTTGATGGTGCCATACAGGCCGTCCCGATCCGTGCAGGCAAGCGCGTTTGCGCCGTCAGCAGCAGCGGCCTGAGCCAGTTCCTCAGGCCAGGAAACCCCATAGTGGGCGCTGAAGGCGGTGGAGACGTGGAGGTGCGTGAAGCTCATGCTGTTCTGGGGCGCAGGGCGTCATGGATCCGCAGGAGCCGCCAGCGGCCGCTGCGGATATGGCGGGTGAGGTCAAGGGTGAGCGGCTCTTCCTGTTCCTTGGAACCGCCGGAACCCGCGGCTGAGAGCTGCACCTGGACCCGCCAGATTTCGTGGTCCACCAGCCCTGGGCCGCTTCCCAGCGGTGCGCGGGTTTCTTCGGCCCACCACTGGCGGCGTTCGTACCAGCGGACAGGTTCGGCACACACAGAATAGGAACGACCCGCCCAAACAACAGCCACGGGGTGGCCGTCAGGGGTGCAGGAGACGTCAACGGATTCGCTGAACATACCCAAGGGGCGCCTCCCGGATGCGAAAGTGAAACAGAAACAGTTCGAATATATGTTCGAACAGTACCAGTCTACGCCTCCCGGGAGGTGCCGCATAGGCAAGGGGCAAGTGGACGGGCTTTCGGGAAACGGCATTGCTGCGGAAGCACCTTAGGCTTCAGTTCTGTGACCGCTCAGGGGTGGACGGACCGAACGGCAGGGAGCAGGATTGTGCCATGAGCACCCATGACGCACTCCTCAAGCAGGTCAACATCAAAGCCCAGGACTCCACGCTCGTGGCAACCTTCGATTTGGACGGCAATATCCCCGGTTCCGGTGCCTACGTGGTGGGGCTTGTGGCTGCCAGCCCGGACTATTCGTCGCAGCGGCGCCTGGGCATTGAATTCATGAACGGGAAGCCAATTTCCTTCTTCTCGTTCAACCACGACCAGAGCTGTGAAGAAAACTATGATCTTTCAGGGGTCAGCCACTCAGGCAGCACCATCACCGGAAACTTCCCTATGGCAGCCATTAACGGGCTCGGCGAAGGGCATGTGATGACCGGCTTCAGCGAGGCGGACGGCCGGGAGTTCCAGTCCGGTGTTCCCGTGGAGGAGAACCTGTAACAGCTGGGCCGGGCGGCTCAGCTGTTTTCTTTGTGGACCCGGAGTTCGAGTTCGATGAAACCGGAGATCATGGCCCGGTAAGTGGACTCGACGATGTCCGGGTCAATGTCCTTTTTCTCGGCCGCCGAGCGGACGTGTTCGATGATCCGCTCTACCCGGCCCGGGGCACGGACTTCGGCGTCGTCGCCCTTGAGGGTCCCGGCGATCCGGATCAGGCGCTCGCGGCGGGCGATCAGGGTGACAATCTGGTCATCCACCTCGTCCACGGCGATCCGGACGGCAGCGAGCTGTTCCTTGTCGGCCAAAGCGTCTCTATCGTTCCCTTGAATTGTCGCCATCGTCTGACAGTATCGAACCATGCAGCCCAGAGTCGACTTCATTTCACTAGGCGTCCGCAGTGTTCAGGCGTCCCGCGCGTTCTACGTTGACGGCCTTGGCTGGCCGGTCCACCGGGAAGTTCCGGGGGATGTGGTGTTTATCCAGGTGAACCACGGCCTGGTGCTGTCCCTTTGGGATGTCCGCCAGATGCAGGCCGATGCCGGCGTCAGTGCTCCCGGCCCTGTCCCCTGCATCACGCTCAGCCACAACCTTTCCGGCACCGAGGACGTGGACAGGGTCATGGCGGAGGCCGCCGCGGCCGGCGCCGAAATCATCGCCGAGCCCATCACCCAGCCGTGGGGCGGCTACAGCGGCTACTTCGCGGACCCGGACGGCTTCCGCTGGGAGGTGGCGTACAACCCCACCTGGACAGTGGACGACGCCGGCACGGTCACCGTTTAGGTGCCGTCCCACCGGCGCCTGGACTTCTAGAAGAGGGCCTCCACCGGCCGGATCAGTTCCGGCCCGTTGTTGCGCACGTTCCCCACGTCCTTGCCCACCGAGTCGACGTGCCAGTCCGACGCCACGTCCTTAACCCCGGACCGGACCAGGTCCACCAGGGCGGCCGCGTCGTCGGCCTGCGGGTCCAGCCACGCTTCCATCGTGGATTTGTCCATCGGCAGCGGAACCCGGTCGTGCAGCGCCGTCAGCTTGCCGAACACCGTGTCTTCGCTTCCTGGCGGCGGCGTGTCAGTGGTCAGGATGGACGTGGAAAGCATCCACCCGCCCGGCTCCCCTGCAGGCCAGGCCGGATCCTTCCACCATTCGTAGAGTCCGGCAAAAACCAGGCCGTGGCCTTCCCCCGGGTGCACATAGTAGGGCTGCTTGGACTTCCCTGGCCCCTGCTTCCATTCGTAGTAGCCGTCCGCGGGCACGGCGCACCGGCGTGACTGGACGGCTTTGCGGAAAGCCGGTTTCTCCAGCACGGATTCGCTCCGTGCGTTGATCATCCGCGAACCGATCCCGGGGTCCTTGGCCCAGGACGGAACCAATCCCCAGCGCGCCACGTGGAGCTGGCGCACCTGCTTGGGGGCCTGCCCGTCATCGATCAGCCGCTCCAGGACGATGGGCACGTCGTCCGTTGGCGCAACATTCCAGGACGGCGGGATGTCCACCTCCTCCTCAAGCCCGGCGTCGAACTCGGCCAGGAGGTCCCCCACAGCACGTGCCATTACATAACGTCCACACATGGCTCCAGCATGCCACCGGCCGCAGGAGCTGTCATGTGAAGTGCGCAGGGCCGGGGAATACAGGCCTGCAGGCTACCGTTGAAAGGAAGGAACCCCTGAACGACGCATAGGAGAAACTTATGGACTTCACTCCCGAATCCGGCACCATCACCATGTTTTCCACCACGTGGTGCGGCTACTGCAACCGGCTGAAGAAGCAGCTGGATGCCCAGGGCATCGGCTACAACGAGATCAACATCGAGGAAGTGGAAGGCACCGCCGAACTCGTGGAGCAGCTGAACGGTGGCAACCGCACGGTGCCCACCGTCCTCTTCCCGGACGGCACTGCTGCCACCAACCCGTCCGCTGCCGAGGTCAAGACGCGCCTCGCAGCCTAGGCGGCAAACCAGCCAAAGCGTCGGCCGGCCCTCAGCAGCCGGCCGGGCAGCAAAAACGGGACCAACCCCAGTGTTGGTCCCGTTTTTTATTGCTTATGCCCCCAGGCTGCTGAAGGGTGCAGTCCCGAGGGTGGCGTGGCGGGCGTACGTTGCCAGCAGCGCCTCCTCCACCGCGCCCACGTCCACGCCCGGGACAAGATCGTTCACTGCCCCCGCCGTGGCAGGGTCCCAGTCCAGGCCGAGGGCGGCGTAGGTGTCCGTGAGGACCTTGCGGATGGGCGCGGAGTCCTCCACCACGATGACGGAACTGAACAGCCAGCCGCCGGCCACCACACGCTGGGCGGTGCCCACCAGCTTCACCTGGCGGGAGCTGCCCTGTTCGCTGCCGTGCACACTGAATTCCCCGGGGCAGTACTCGCCGGGGATCTCCCCGACAGCCGCGTGCACTCCAACACCGCGCAGGGCTTCGGCGAACAACTCCCCAAAGTACCCGAACCGGCTTTTTGATCCGGCGATGGCGTCCGCGTCCGGTTCAATATGGTCCACCACCAGGGTTCCCTGGTGGTACGCCGCTGCCCGGCCGCCGGCGCGGCGGACCAGCGGCTCAAAGCCGTTGTCGCGGCAGGCCTGCTCTGCTGCTTCAAAACCCGGCAGCCTGGTGTCCCGCTGGCCGAACGCCACCGTGGGGGCCGGCCGGTACAGGCGAAGCGTGGGGCCCATCCCTCCACTCCTTGCCTTGGCCAGGAGCTCCAGGCCAAATTCGAGATCCCGCCCGGCGCCAAGCGAAACCTCCTGGCGCACCACTGTCACTGTGCGGGTTCCCGGATCGGCGTGATGCATGTTGCTAAGCTCCCCTGTGGTCATCCTGCAGTTCCTTGTTGTCGCGGCCGCATTCGCTTTAATTGATGCCCTTGGCTCAAGCTGACGAATCCGTGTACCGGAGCCATACCTGCGAGTTGCCGGCGGACAGGCCAAACCTAGGTTACGCCGTGGCCTTCCACCTGGGGCGCCGCACCGACCGGGCTTTCCACGCTCGCGGTGGCTCGTCTTCCAGGGACGGGCAGATTCCAGGGACGGGCTGATTCCAGGGGCCGGGCAGATTCCAGGGACGGGCTGAATCCAGGGGCCGGGCAGACTTAGAAACCGCGCCGCCCCACCCACAGGCCGTGCAGCAGCGGGACTACGGACGCCAGCATCAGCGAACTGCCCAAGGCTGTATCGTCAGCCCGCACCACGGCCCCGGCAATCAATAAGGCGCCGAATACCAGGGCGGACGCCGTACGCCGCGTTGAGCGGTGGAGCCTGGCGACCTGCCGCTCAAGTCGCGGGTTGGCAACCGTGAGGCCACCTTCCTCGATCCGGGCAAGGAGTCCGTCCAGCCGCTTGGGCAGGCGAAGCGCGATTCCTGCGGCATCGAGCGCCTGCTGGGCCACGTCCTGCACGAAGTTGCCGCGCTCGTCCCGGAGCAGCCGGGCTGCGTAGGGTTCCACCGAGTCCCACAGGTTGAACCGGGGGTCCAGCGAACTGCACACTCCCGATGTCAGGGACATTGCGCGGATGATGAGCAGGAAATTTTCGGGCAGCTGGAACGGCAGGGAGCGCACCACGTCACCGAATTCAACCGCGAAGTCACGGAATTCGCGCGGATCCACTTCGCGAAGCTCGGCGAAACCCATTCCCCCGAAGCGGCCAAACAGCTGCGTCATGGCCCGCTCGAGACCTCCAACGTCCGCGGACGGCATCAGGACGCCTACATCGCCGATGGCCGCCACCAGCCCTTTGCCGTCGCGCGCGGCGGCCGCGATCAGGAGCTTGCGCAGGCCGCTGCGCGTCGAAGCGGGAACTTCGCCCATCATGCCAAAGTCGATGAACGTCAGTTTCCAGGGGTATTCCCCGACGCCGGCAGGAACCGGAGTGACGAAGATGTTGCCAGGGTGCGGGTCGGCATGGAAAAAGCCGTTGGTGAAGAGTTGGTCGAACATCACGGCGGCGAACACCGGCGCCACCAGGGCCGGATCAATACCTGCCGCCCGGAGCGCTGCGGCGTCCGTAATCTTGATGGCCGTGACGTCTTCGAGGGTCAGCACGCGGCGGGTGCACCGCTCCCAGGCGACCTGTGGAACTGCCACCCGGCCGTCGCCGGAAAAATCCACGGCGAAACGCTCGGAGTTGGCGGCTTCGTGGAGGTAGTCGATTTCTTCGAAGCTGGTCTGCGCGAATTCCTCCAACAGGGCAGGCATATCGGCGCGGTTGGAAATGAGCCGGAAGTGGCTCAGCCAGCCGCCCACCTTGCGCAATGCTGCCAGGTCGACGTCGACAATTGCGCCGATGCCCGGACGCTGCACCTTGACCACAACTTCCTTCAGTCCGGTCTCGGCAGCATCAGCGGGAAGGAGCCGTGCACGGTGCGCCTGCCCCAGCGAGGCCGCGGCGATCGTCGTCTCTTCCACCCAGGCGAACGCCTGCTCGAGCGGGACCCCTAATTCCTTCTCGGCAAGGGCCCGGATGGCCGGGAAGGGGACCGGCGGCACCTCGTCCTGGAGGCCCGCAAGTTCGTTGGTGATTTCCGGGGGCAGCACGTCAAGCCTGGACGAGAGGAACTGCCCCACCTTAATCATCAGGCCGCCCAGGTCCACCGCGAGTACGTGGAAGCGCCGGGCGAAGCGCTGCATCCGGGCCGGCCGCGTCCGCTCGGTCACCAACGCCAAGCCGATCCGCGGGAGGAGCAGCTCATACCACCAGGTCGCCGCCAGGTTCCAGGCTGCGAAACGGAGAATCCGGCGGTACCGGGCGCGGGTACTTCCCGCGCCGGCATCTCCGGCCCCGGGCACCGGTGCCCGGTTGCGGCGGACTAATGCCACCCGGGTCAGCCCTGGGCGAGGATGGAGTAGATCCGCCGGCGGGCTTCTTCGAGCACTGCCACGGCCTGCTGTACCTGCTCCGGTGAGCCTGTGCGGCCTACCTGCGCTGCAGCCTGCGCCAGCTCAATACCGGCTTTGGGCAGGGACCCAACACCTGCGCCGGTTGTTGGCCCTGCGGCACTCCATGGCGATCCAGGGTGGCCGCCTGCCGCCTCCTCACGGCCTGCTTCTGTCAGCGAATAGATCTTGCGGCCATTGGACTCCTCGGCGCTGATGACTCCCTCGTCGGCGAGCAGCTGGAGGGTGGGGTAGACGGAGCCGGCGCTCGGTTTCCAGCTGCCGCCGCTGCGCTCCTCGATCTCACGGATGATCTGGTAGCCATGCATGGGACGCTCCGCGAGCAGGGCCAGCACGGCTGCCCGCACCTCGCCCTTGCCGGCGCGCGTGCCCCCGCGCTTTTCGAACCGTGAACGGAGTTCCTCGACGGCCTGCCAGATGCCATCGATGCTGTTTCCGCCAAAGCCGCCTGCCGGGTACGAATCACGCACACTGGTCTCCTCTGTAAATCGCCAACGATATACAACGACACTTAACGATACATCCGGTGGCGGCTGCGTAGGTCAGCTTTTGCGGAGCGTCAGAATCTGTTCCGCGCGCCCGAAAGGGCCCTGCAGATCATGCAGGACTGTTGAGGTGAGGCCGATCCCGTCCCCGCCAAAGGAGACGGCGTTGTCCAGCCCCAGCCACTCCCCTTCCGGGCGGCGGTACATGTGGATCTGGAGGTCAACGTTGGGAAAGGCGTAGCTGTCCTTGCCTGGCGGCACCCGCGCGGCGATGCCGTTGGCGGTATCCACGAGCCCCATCAGGCGGGCGAGGTCGCCGCTGTCTGCCCTGTCCGTCAGGGGGTGGTCCGTGCGCAGCCATACTTTGCCGGCCCCGGGCCGGTGCCCTTCCGCCACGCGCATCTCAAGGGAGCGGATGTAACCGCCGGGCCACACGGAGGCGCCGTCGTAGGGCTTGCATTCGTCCGGGCCGGGAATGGCGGTATCCTCAATGGCCGCGACAGCGGACGTATCGCTGGTTATCATCCGCCATGCCGTGGCCCGGATGGCCGTCCGGCCGCCGGCAACCAGCTCTGCCTGCAGCAGCTCGATGGTTTTTCCCGGCCGGAGTGTGGTGGTCTCGATGTGGAAATCACCGCCGGGAATGAGGCCCAGGATCTCGTAGCTCAACCTGGCCATCCGCAGCCCCGTCCGCGGCTGGTGCCGCTCCAGGCAGTCCGCCATCAGGCCTGACGCGGGCGCCATGTGCTGCTCGTGGACGTTCCAGGCACCCTGGGCATGGATCGTGGAACAGAAACGTCCTTCACCCAGGGACTGGTAGTAGTAATTTCCCTCGGCCAGTTCAGGCAGATCAGCGGTCAACGGTGGCCCTCCCGGAGATTTCAGTGAATTCGCACTAACTCTATCGTTGTGCGGGCAGGCAACCGTCATGGGTTGTTTGAGGACGCGGCGAAATGTTGGCGCCTGGCGGCTGTCATCGGACTAGACTCTTGAACGGTCCTGTCAGCAACCCTCGGAAGAGGTGTTCCATGCGCGTCATCAGCTACAACCTCCGCAAGCACAAAGCGAGCGGCGAGCTCCTTGCCCTGGCACGGAACCACGATATTGATGCGCTCTGCCTTCAGGAGGTGGACGCCACCGACCTCCCCGAGACCCTCGGCCCGCTCCACCTTGCCGATGCCACCAAGGGAAACCGGCTGGGGCTGGCCATCTATTACCGCACCAGCCGTTTCACTGCGCTGGACACCCAGTCCTTCGCACTCAAGAAGTCGATGCACGACAGGGTCCTGGCCCCGGCGCACGAGCGGCTCATCGGGACGCGGGTGGTGGACAACGAGACCCAGCATGAACTGGTGATCGGGTCCTTCCACGCGGCGCCCCTCACGGCCTCAAACTCCCTGCGCCGCAAGCAGATCCACGCCGCCCACGCCGAGCTGCTCAGCATGGGGCGGGGCCTGATGACGCTGATGGTGGGCGACTTCAATTACCCGTTCTTCACCAAGAACCTGCACCTCCACATGAAGAACTCGGGCTACGCGCTCTCCCTCAGCAACCGGCGGACGTATACCCGTTACAAGGTCTTTAAGGGCCACTTCGACTTCGCCACGTCGCTGGGACTGGACATCGAGAGTGTTGAGACGCTGCCCCGGGGCAACTCCGACCACCTGCCCATCCTTGTTCACGCGGAGTACGGCAAGGACTACTAAGCAGGACTGGACCCGGAGCTGCTCAGGCGGGGCTACGCCGGGGTACTGATCCGCTCCCGCAACCCGGGCCAGGCAGCCGCGAAGCCCGGGTGCAGTTCCTTGCTTTCCACCCCGGCCACCGGTATCCACAGCAATTCGATGCTCTCGGGGTCGCTGATGACGGGATCGAACGGTTCCGTCACCAGCACCACCACCGTGGTGTAGGACCAGTAGCCCAGGTCCAGCACGGACCTGAAAAGTACCTCGACGTTCCCGGACGGCACGGCGGCCTCCTCCCAGGCTTCGCGCAATGCGCCCTCCACCGCATCCTCGCCCTCATGCAGCGCCCCGCCGGGCAGGCCCCAGGTCCCGCCGTTATGGCTCCAGACGGCCCGGTGCTGCAGGAGCACACCCTTGGCGGGGTCATAAGCCAGGACGCCGGCCGCACCAAACCTGCCCCAGAACCGGCCGCGGTCCCCCTCCACCCAGGCGTCACCGGGATCGCGTGGACCCGTGCGGACAGGCGGAGTGGAGGACGAGGCGGAGGCCAGTGAGTGATCCATCGCTCCAGTCTGACAGGTGGAGGATGCGGGCCGCACGCGCCTTAGTGCCCGTTGTGGTGTTCGACGGCGAAATCACCGCCGGGGTACATGACGGTTTCGTGCCCGTCGTCAAAGCGGACCAGGTAGGGCGGCGTTCCGCCCTGGCCGCGGACTTCGAGTATTACCCCGTGCCGGTCCGTGGACCCCACGTTCCTGCCGTGAACAATGATCCGGTCGCCCTGTGCTGCCTCCATGGCAATCACCTCCAGCCCTAGGTTACGACTCCCGGCGCGGAGCGGAAAGGGCAGGAACAAAGCCGGCATGGCAGGATTTCACCATGCCGCTGAACATCCTGCTGCTCGCCGATACCCACGTTCCCAAGCGCGCCAAAACACTTCCTGCCCAGGTGTGGGCCGCCGTCGAAAACGCCGATGTGGTCTTCCACGCCGGCGACTGGGTGACGGCCGGCCTGCTGGATGAGTTCGAGCAGCGCAGCCGCTCCGTGGTGGGCGTCTACGGAAACAATGACGGGCCGGAGTTACGGGCCCGGCTGCCGGAAACGGCAGCAGTCACGCTGGAAGATGTCCGCTTTGCCATGGTGCACGAAACAGGGCAGGCAAAGGGACGGGAGGCGCGGTGCGAGCAACTGTACCCGGACGCTGACGTGCTGGTTTTTGGGCACAGCCACATCCCCTGGGACTCGCTCTCCCCGCGGGGGCTTCGGCTGCTCAACCCCGGTTCCCCTACCGACAGGCGCCGCCAGCCTGTCTGCACGTATATGACGGCTGTGGTGGACGCCGGTGCCCTGATAGAGGTCCGGCTCGTAGAAGTCCACCGGGACGACTGACTCCCCGAACATGGCGGGGCTCGCGGGTGCGAATCAAAATCCGGACTGATCGATACGAATCCGGGTTGGCAGCGGCCTGCCTGATTGCCTACGCTGGAACGGTAAGCATACTTAGCTTTCTGTGTTCCACCCCTACCCATCAGGAGGACCACCATGACTGACCAGTACACCTTCCGAAATCCCGTCACCGCCTACGAGAAGATCTCGCCGCCGGAGCAGCACCAGCCCGAGCCCGGCCTGGACGCGGAATTGTCGCCGAAGGCGGATCTCGGCGAGGACACCTACCGCGGTACAGGGCGGCTGGACGGGCGGAAGGCGATCGTTACCGGGGCCGATTCCGGGATTGGTGCGGCCACGGCCATTGCTTTCGCCCGGGAGGGGGCGGACGTTGTCCTTTCCTACCTGCCGGAGGAAGAAGAGGACGCAGCCCGCATCGCCGGCATCATCGAAGCGGCCGGCCGAAAGGCAGTCAAGGTCCCAGGCGATCTGAAGGACCCCGCCGCCTGCCAGGAGTTGGTGGACACTGCAGTGGCCGTGCTGGGCGGGGTGGACATCCTGGTCAACAACGCCGGAAAGCAGGTGGCGCAGGAGGACATCGCCCAGATCACGGACGAACAGTTCGACCACACCCAGAAGACGAATGTCTACGCAATGTTCCGGGTCACTAAGGCGGCGGTTCCGCACATGCCGGCCGGGTCCACCATCATCAACACCACCTCGATCCAGGCGTACAACCCGTCCCCCACGCTGCTGGACTACGCCACCACCAAGGCGAGCATCAACAACTTCACCAAGGGCCTGGCGCAGCAGCTTGCGCCCAAGGGCATCCGCGTGAACGCGGTGGCGCCCGGGCCCATCTGGACGCCGCTGCAGGTCAGCAGCGGCCAGCCAAAGGAGCAACTGCCGGAGTTCGGCCAGTCCACGCCCCTGGGCCGGGCGGGGCAGCCGGCCGAACTCGCCCCGGCCTACGTTTTCCTGGCCTCGGCGGAGTCCAGCTATGTCCTGGGCGAAACCCTGAACGTTAACGGCGGCAGCCCCACGCCGTAGTGCCAGGGAAGGTACATCCGACGGCGGTGCCTGGCGCAGGACGCGCGAGGCACCGCCGTCTGCATTAGCCTTCGTCCCGGCCGGCGAGCAGATCGTCGGTGGCGGGGTCGGGCTGGCCGTCGAAGAACCGGGCCAGGACGGTCTTGAAGACGGTTTCCCCGGGAGCTGCGCGCAGGAACAGCGTCATGGAGGAGTGCAGCTTCCGGGCGTCCACGCCACCAAAAATGTCCGTGGCGGCGCGGTCCGGATGGGTGGTGAGGACCTGGGCGCACTCGAGCAGCCGCGGACCCAGGACCGGGTGGTCCAGGTAGTCCCTGGCTTCTGCGAGGGAGCTGATGGCGTACCGGCGGGATGTCTCGCTGTGGCCGAGGCCCGCCAGCTGCGGAAAAACAAACCACATCCAGTGACCGGATTTGCTGCCCAATTGCAGTTCGGCCAGCGCCTGGTCATAAATTCCGCCGTTGTTCTGTGCGGCAACAAAGCGTTCCAGGTCATAGCGATCGTTCACGGATGTCTCCTTGGGGTGGGGCTTGGGCTGTGGGTTGCGGCTCGAGGAAGGCTGCTGCGTTGCGTAACTGCAGATCCGGGTCTGTCCGCCACCGGGCAAGGACAACGCTGGCCCGCTGGCGGTCACGGCCCGTGAGCCGGGCCAGGAACGGGGCCACCACGTCCGCAAGCAGCGGGTCAACCAGTTCCCGGGTTCCGGCGGACCGGAGGAACCCTTCGATCCGGGTCAGGTCCGAATGGCGCAGCAGTGCCACCTTGGTTTGCAGCAGCACGATGGCGGCGAGCCGCCGCTCGTAGACCGCGCGGGAGCCGGGCCGCGGTTGTCCCCAGAGCGCGGACGCCAGCTGCACCACGTCGTCGTGATCGAAGTCCTTGTACTTCCGCAGCGCGTCGCGGATGGTTCCACGGACGGCGCCAACAGAGGATCCGTAGGAGGTGAGCCCGCCGCCCAGCCTGCCTTCGACGTCGTCCGCCCGGTACCAGGCACCCTCATTCTGCAGGGTGCGGTCAACAAACCCGGCTGCTGCTGCCACAACCTCGGCGCTGCTCATCGTGTGCGCCCTGCGGACGCATGCCGAATGCAAAACGGCGTCCATGGGCGTGCCTCCAGCCGGCCTTCAGCGATAGCTTCGCCGCAGACGGCGCAGGTCCCGTAGGTGCCGTCGGCGATTCTGGCGAGGGCCGCGTCCACCTGGTCCAGTCCGGCGCTGCTTTGCTGCAGGAGTGCCGAGGCCTGGGAGAGTTCGAAGGCGATGGTGGAGCCTTCCGGATCGTGTTCGTCGTCCACATTGGAATCCTGGCGGGCGGAGTTTGCCGAGGCGATGTCCGCGCGGAGGGCCGGAAGCAGCACCACTTTCCGCGCCCGCTCCTCTTCGAGCAGGATCCGGAACCGTTCGAAGTCAGGCATGGGAAAAGCCTAGCGCGGGGTCAGTACCAGTTGTTGGCCAGCGAGTGGTTCCAGGCCCCGCAGGGAGAGCCGTAGCGGCCGCGGATGTAGCCCAGGCCCCATTCGATCTGCGTCCGGTAACTGGTGAGCCAGTCGCTGCCGGCGCTGGAGTATTTGCCAGGCGGAAGTGCCTGCGCGATGCCGTAGGCGCCTGAGTAGGGATTCGTGGCGGTGGTCAGCCAGTTTGATTCCCTGGTCCAGAGCTGGGCGAGGCAGAGGAACTGGTCCTGGCCCCAGCCGTACGCGCCCAGCCTGCGCAAGGCATAGCTTTTGGCGCCTGCCGGATCATTAACGGCACCACCCGGAACGGAGGGCACGACGACGGGCGGCGGGCTGGGTGCCGCGGGCAACCCAGGTGCGGGGGCAGGGTTAGCCGGGGCCGGGTTAACGGGCGCCGGGTTGCCGGGTACCGGATTGCCGGGTGCCGGATTGCCGGGTGCCGGATTGCCGGGTGCGGGATTTGCCGGCGCGGGGCCGGCGGGCGCTGGGCCAGCCGGCGGGCGGACGGCAGCTGCTGCGGCCGCCCTCGCTGCCGCTTCTGCCTGCTGCCGGGCCTGCTCCTCAGCAGCGGCGCGCTTGGCGGCCTGTGCGGCCTCATAAGCGGCCTGTGCTGCCTGGCCCTGCCGGTAGGCGCCCTCAACTGCCGCAGTCGTGCCCTTGAGGGAGGCCAGCTGGGCTGTCAACTCCTCGCTGTGCTGCCGGCTCTCCGCCACCTGGCGTGCCATGGCCTCCTGGGCGGAACGGGCGGCGCCGAGTTTGGCCTTGGCTTCAAGGGACAGCCGCTCGCGTTCGGCTTTGGCGGCGCTTTCCCGGGCAGCCAGGCTGGTGGCGATCCGGCCCGCGGATTCGGCCTTTGTTACCAGTCCTGCCGTTTTGTCCCCGACGATCTGCACCACATTGAGCCCTTGAATGCTGTTGGTCTGGATCGCATCCAGGGCAACGAAGAATCCCATGGTGGTGCCGCCCGTTTTGTAGGACTGGGCGGCGAGCGCCCCGAGCTCCTTCCGGTGCCGGGACAGGGCGGTGTTTGCCTGTGAGACCTGGGCGGTGAGGGCCTCCACCTTTGCGCTGGCAGCCTGCAGCGCAGAGTCTGTTTCGGCATAGTCGGCCGCCGACTGGACGGCTGCGGTACCCAGGGACTCGGATTTGGCCTGCAGGTCATCGAGGTGACTGCTGATCCTGCTGATTTCAGCGGCCTTGCCGGCCTCGGTCTGCTTTGCTTCCTGCACGTCTTCCCAGGAGGGGTAATCGCCGGTCGGGTCGCTGTCAGCCGCGCCCGCCGGTGCCAGCCCGAGTGCCGCGGCGAGGGCCACGACCAGAAGGGCCGCCGGCAGGGGCGACCGGGCTTTTGTAACGAACCGGGGCATAGTCCGGAAGCTTACCGGCTTCAACCTCTGGTTGAAGGCCAGCCTCCTGACATCGTTATGCAGCGGAGACCTGCGGGTTCCTCATAGCGGGCAGGACGGCGCACTTCAGACGTGCCGGCTGAACCAGGCGAGTGTGTCTTTCCAGGCGGCTGTGGCCTGGACCTCGTTGTACTGGTCACCGGTGTCATTGTGGAACGCGTGGCCCGCCCACACCAGGGTAGACAGTGAGCTGATGGACAACGCCGGTGGCAGCAAGAGCATCCTTGAGCGCCGGCATGGCACCCGTGATGCGCTGATCCAGCTCTGCATACACACCGAAGACCGCAGGCTTGATCCCCGGGACTTTGCCCAGGTCAGGGGCCGGCCCATAAAAAGCCGCGGTGGCTTTCAGGCCGTCCAGCTCGGTGGCTGCCTGCCAGGTGATGCCGCCACCGAAACAGTAACCGGTCATGGCAATTCGTTCACCGTCCACGAAGTCCTGGCCCCGGAGGTACTCCAGTGCCGCGTCAAAGTCGGCAATGTGCCGCTGGGCACCGGCCGAGGTGAGGGCACCGGGAACAGCATCGCGGTCCATGCCGGCAGTTCCGCCTTCCCGGCTCAGCAGGTCAAGGGCGAGGGCCACGTAGCCCTCCTTCGCGAAGCGCCGCGCCACGTCCTGGATGTGGGGTGTCAGTCCACGGTTCTCGTGGCAGATCAGCACTGCAGCACGGGGCCCGTTTGACTCGGGGCGGGCCAAGTAGGCGCTGACAGAGGTTCCACCGGACGGAAACCGGACAGTCGCCGTCGTCATTCCAGCAGCACCTTCGGGTACGGAAAGCGGGCTTTTCGCCCCGGGCACCGCACCGGAACCGGCCGTCCCGGAGGCAGTCGATACCGGGGGCTCGGCCGCAGGGATCGGGTCAGTGCTGCGCGGCACCTCACTCGGCGTGCAGCCAACCAGCAGCATCGCGGCCGCGGCAGCAGCCATACTGCCCGTAATGAAGGCCACCCGCCGGGTGAACGTCCGGTGGCTCAAGGCCCCGGCGCGGTAGTCGTCAAAAAATTCTTCGATCAGATACTGCTCATACTTGCCGAGCTGGGTCACAGGGCCTCCTCCAGGTGGGGTCATCCTCCTACCCGGTGCCCCTGTGGGCAAGATTCAGACGCCGGTTTCGGCATGGCTTTATTACTTTGTGACAAAGAACACCTGGGGGCGCCCGGCGTTTCTATCTTCTGAGGTCAACGGGGAGTGTAGGAAGAATCAAGTCGTTTGCTAAATACGAGAGAAGCACCTCGTATGTTATCCAAATGTGACAATCGGTCGCGTCGCGGGCTATGGTCTTCAGGTGTCCCTCCCAGACGGGACATTCCCGTCAGTATGCCGAGCCCTGCCACTGAACCGGGATTCAATCAGTTTCCAGCTGGCAGGGACGGGGGAACCACATTTCCGCGGCCTCCTGAGAGGCCTTGGGGTCAAGTCGATAGCGCCCTCCGTTCCGTTCGGAGCCGCTCCCGGCCGGGTATCTCCAACCCGAACCCGACAGCTCACCCCGCAGGCATGGGAGAGGCGATCAACCGTGTCAAAAAATTCCATCACCGCCCGTCACCGCGCGACTCCGGCCCGCTCAATCGCGCTCCAGGGCTTGGCTGTCTCAGCCAAGTCACTTGGCCGTCCGGCGCTCGCCGTAGCAGCAGCTTCCGGCATTGCCTTCGGTGTAGGCGCCCCGGCCCACGCAGGCGTAACCGGACCGGACACCACCGAGACCACTAACACCCAGGCTTCCACGGCGCCCGCCGCTGCCGTGGCTGCCCCCGCGGCAGCTGCCGCCAACGTGCACACCGTGGTTTCGGGCGACACCCTGGGCGGCATCTCGGCTGCCTACGGCGTCAACCTCAATGACGTTCTGTCCGCCAACGGCCTGGCGATCTCCGCGATCATCTACCCCGGCGACCAGATCCAGATCCCGGGCGCCGGGTACGTTGCAGCTGCTCCGGCCGCCGCTCCGGCTCCAGCCGCTGCTCCTGCTCCCGTCAAGGCAGCCGTTGCCGCGGCTCCGGCCAACACCGGAGTGAACGTGTCCTACGCTTCAGCTCCGGCTGCGACCGGCTCGGGCGCCGGCGCTGCCATCCTGGCCTCGGCCTACGGCCAGGTCGGCATCCAGCAGGACTGCACCGCCATGGTGGAGAAGGCCCTGCGTTCCGTGGGTAAGAGTGTTGGCGACCTGGCTCCCGGCCAGTTCTTCCAGTACGGCTCCGTTGTGGGTGCCCCCGCTGCCGGTGACCTGGTGATCACCGCCGGCCACGTCGGTGTGTACGCCGGCAACGGCCAGGTTGTGAGCGGTGGCGTGGACGGTTTCAAGACTGAGGTCCACTCCATCAGCTGGCTCCCGGGCGCTTCCTTCGTCCGCGTAGCGTAGCCACACCACCCGGACAGGGGCGGCAGGCGGGTTTCTCCCCGCCTGCCGCCCCTGTTTCGTTTTCAACTCAGCTCAGGTGCCGCAGAAGGTCTGGTAGCTGCCGAAGTCCTCGGGTGCTCCCCCGGCATAGCGCTCCAGCCCCGGGCGCTCCTGGTACGGCATGCGGACGACGTCCACGAGCCGGTTAAATGGGCCGAGGTTGCCCTCTGTTGCTGCGGCGAGTGCCTCCTCCACGAGGTGGTTGCGCGCAATGTAGGCGGGGTTTACCCGGTCCATCACGCCGGCGTCGGGTTGCAGGGCCAGCCACCGTTCGGCCCAGGCATCGAAAGCGGCGAGGTCCAGGACCATGCCTCGGGCCGGCCGCTGGTTTCCCCGCGCTGCCTGGCCGAGGTTCCGGAAGAACGAGGTGTAGTCCAACGGCCCGTCCTTGAGAATGGCGATCACGCCGTCCACCACCTGCGAGGCTTCTTCTGCCTCCGGACTCCCGGCGGCGCTCTCCTTCAAACCCAGTTTGGTTTTCATGCCCGCGAACCAGGCATCACTGTATTGGCGGCGGAACGCGCCCAGTGCCTCCACAGCGGGGGCTACCGCCTGTTCCTGGTCTTCGTTGATGAGCGGCAGCATTGCCTCGGCAAGGCGGGCGAGGTTCCATTCGGCCACCACCGGCTGGTTGGCGTAGGCGTAGCGCCCCCCGACGTCGATGGAGCTGTAGACCGCCGCGGGGTTGAAGGCGTCCATAAACGCGCAGGGCCCGTAATCGATGGTTTCCCCGGAGATGGTCACGTTGTCCGTGTTCATGACGCCATGGACGAAGCCCACCAGCATCCACTGCGCCACCAGTGACGCCTGGGCTGCTACCACCGCTTCGAAGAGGGCGAGGTAGGGGTTGCCGGCCCGGGCAGCGGCGGGGTGGTGCCGGGTAATGGCGTGGTCTGCGAGGCGCCGCAGGAGGTCCATGTTCTCCGTGGCCCGGGCGTACTGAAAGCTTCCAACCCGCAGATGGCTGCTGGCCACCCTTGCCAGGACTGCTCCAGGAAGCATGGTGTCGCGGCGGACCAGGCGGCCGGTGGCCGTAACGGCCAGGGACCTGGTGGTGGGGATGCCCAGGGCGTGCATCGCCTCGCTCACCACGTACTCCCGGAGCATGGGCCCGACGACGGCGCGTCCGTCCCCTGCCCGGGCGAAGGGCGTGCGGCCGGAACCTTTCAGGTGCACGTCCCGCACACGCCCGCGCACGTCCGTCACCTCTCCGAGGAGAAGCGCGCGGCCGTCCCCGAGGAGGGGCGAGTAGCCGCCAAACTGATGGCCGGCATAGGCCTGGGCCACGGGCGTCGCCCCCGCCGGAATATGGTTGCCCAAGAGGAGCCGGACCCCCTCCGGCGACTGGAGGTATTCCGGATCCAGCCCGAGTTCACCCGCCAGTTCCTCGTTCAGGACAAGGAGCTTGGGATCCGGTGCTTCCTCCGCCTGCCAGGGAACAGCCAGCTCAGACAATTCCCGGGCAAACTGCCCGTCAAAGGTGACTGTTGTTTCAGCAGCAGCTGTCATTGTTCAAGCCCTCCCTCGTGGTTTGTTTTCCGCTCGGTCAGCCATGTGATGAACCACCCTCTCGTTCACTCTCTACCCCGCGGTGGGGTTTTGCAACGAGTCCCCGGCCGTTCACCCCGCCCTGCATTGCTGGCTCCTGCCAGCGGCGGCGTTCCGGAAGAGGCACCCGTTGCAGGTCATGCACCGCTACCACCGTTACCCGTGCTGCGCGGGCGCCGGCCTGGGCAGCCAGCGGCGTGACGTCGTCGTACCTTGACGAAAAGTGCGTCAGTACAAGGGTGTTGGCGCCGGCGCCGCCGGCCAGTTCCCCGGCCTGCCCCGCGGTGAGGTGGCGGTACTGGCCGGCGAGCGCCACGTCATCGTCGCTGAAGGTTGACTCCGCGACGAGGAGGTCGACGCCGTCGGCCAGGTTCTCTGCCCCCTCGCAGGGCGCGGTGTCCATCACAAAGGCGAAGCGCTGGCCCCGCCGGGGCATGCTGACGTCATCGAGGCGGACGCCGGCAACGATGCCATCACGCTGCAGCCGCCCGACGTCGGGGCCTTGGATACCCGCTGCCGCCAGCCGCTCCGGCAGCAAGGTGCGGCCATCCGATTCGGCGAGCCGGTAGCCGTAGGTTTCAATGCGGTGCTTCAGCGGCCGGACCTCCAGGCCTTCGGCCACTGTTCCGCTTCCGCCGTGAGGGCGGAGCCGCAGGTCGATGCCGGGCGAGCTGATGGACACAAGGGCGCGGACCACGTCCTCGCCTGAAGCGGGGTAGTGGAGATGCACCGGGTGCGCCACGCCGTCCAGTGCCATGCGGGACAGCACGCCCGGCAGCCCGTAGCAGTGGTCACCGTGGACGTGGGTAAGGCAGATGCGGGTGATGGAAGTGGCTGAGACGCCGGCGTGGATCATCTGGCGCTGTGTTCCCTCGCCGGGATCGAAGAGCAGCCCTTCGCCGTCCCAGCGCAGCAGATACCCATTGTGGTTGCGGGTCCGGGTGGGGACCTGGGATGCAGTGCCCAGGACAACGAGTTCACGCATGGTGGTGGGGGGACCAAGGAAGCAGGTTCCGGGAAAGCCCCGGGACCTGCTTCCTTGGTTCGCGCTGATGGCTCAGTGCCGCCTGAGCATTCCCATGATTCGATGGGCCATGCCGCCGGGCCTTGCGCCCGTGGCGCCGGTGGTGTTCGGCGTCCGGCCAGTAGTGTTCATTCCGCGGCCCCGGACTGTACCGCCGGTTCCGTTCCTGCCTGAAACCCGTCCAGCGGCATTCCTGATCATGCTTCCCAAGTTCATGTGAAACTCCTTCAACCTTGATCCTGCCAACCGACATTCATCAGTCTGCTTATTATTTTAGCCCCGGTCCTAACGGTCCAGGTCGTCGGGCTCAAACTCGCTGAGCGGGGATCCGCCGAAGTTTTCCTGGTCATCGCTGGCGTCGGCTTCAAGGCCGGTCGGCTCTTCGCCGAAGTCCACGTCCGCCACCGCCTCGCCAAGGGTCGGCGTAGTGGCCGGCACCTGCTCATTGCCGGCGCCGTCGCGGGTGGCCTTCATGTCATCACGCAGGGTTTGGTCGCTGAGGAAGTCCTCCTCCTCGCCGGAGACCTCATCCTGGAGGAGCGGATCCTCCTGCCAGCGGTCCGGATTGTTCTCCGCCGCTCCCGGATAGCTGTCGGGTTGACCGGTGGTGACCGGGTCGAGCTCCAGGGAGGAAGCCGCGCCGGGGGTTTCGTCCAGAAGCACGTCGTTTTCCTCGACAACCTCAAGCTCGTCGTCAGGCAAGTTCTGTTCCGTCATGATGCTGCCTTTCTCGTGACCGGCTTTGCCAACAATAGTAAGCATACTGACGAATGGGGTGCCGTGTGAACCGCTCTCCTGGTTCAGTGCAGGAGCCACGAACTGTCTTGCGGACGTTCGGGCTTCCGGCGCAGTTTACGGATCAGGACAATAAACGGCCAGGCCAGCAGTTGCAGCAGGCCCGCAGCCAGCAACAGCCCCACCATCAGAAGAAGAACCGGCGAGTACAGGAGGAAAACTCCGATGGAAGCTGCGACGTATCCGCCGGCGAGCGCCAGAACTGTTCCCGGATCCACGAAACTCAACACCTCATGTGCAACAGTGGCCGCATAGTCCTAGCGGTGGTTTAAGCGTACTCCCCGGCGCACGGGCGGGGAAGAATCGGGGCGGGACGGGCCCCGCCGGAACCGTGACCTTTGGCCCTACAACTCCTGCGGGCATGGTCCCAGTCTTAGTGTGACCGTGCCCCCCCATAACAGCAGGACTACTGGCCATGACAACTCGTAAGCCGATCGCGGTCGGCACCAATGGTTCGGCACAGAGCCAGGCAGCGGAGCTCTGGGCTGCACGCCGTGCCCAACGCGCCGGCCTGCCGCTGCTGATCGTACACGTGGTGGATGACCGGTGGGTGGCCGAACCGTACCCGTTTATTGGGGTGCTCGAGGAGGCGGGTGGCAAGCTCCTGGAGTCTGCCGCCGTTCGGGTGCGTGACGCCTTGCCGATAAGTGTGACCACCCAACTCCTGACAGGAAGCATTGGAGGCGCGCTGGCGAAATTTTCCAGCGAGGCGGCAATGCTGGTGGTCGGCTCGGGAGGGTTCCATCTCGGCGGAACCCTGGCCGACCGCGCGCTTCAGGTGGCCGCCTCGTCCAAGGTACCCGTGGCTGTGGTGGGAACACAGAATCTTGAGGGCCGGTCCGGAGTGGTAGTCGGCGTCGACGGCTCCGCGGAAGCAACGCAGGCGGTCACCTTCGCCGCGGCCGAAGCTGACCGGGACGGGCAGGAGCTGACTGTCCTTTATGCCATCAACGCTCCGGATCCTGTAGTTGACGCCGGAGTCACGCCCGTCAGCCTGGCTGGGTTCATGGTGGAAGAGGAACGCGTGGTTCTTTCCGAAACAGTGGCCGGGCTGAGGGAGAACTATCCGGACCTGGTGGTCCACCAGGTCCTTACACCTGACCGGGGAGCGGTGGAATCGCTGGTTGAGGCCGCCGCAGCAGCGACGCTGCTCGTTGTGGGAAGCCGCGGCAGGGGCGGCATCGAGCGGCTCCTGCTCGGGTCCACCGCGCATGGAGTACTCAAGCACCTCCCCTGCCCCACCGTCATTACCCGTATCCAGCCACACAACAACTAAAACCAGGGCAGGTTCCGCGGCCTTTCGCTTCTCCGTTGAGGTCTGCCCCTATTCCTCCATCACAGGTTGGCATCATGAAAAAGACCGGTTCAGTAGTAATGCTCATTCTTGGGATCCTCCTATCACTCCTCGGCCTTGCGGCTGTTGCTGGAGGCGCCGTGGCCTCAGTCGTGGGATCGGCGCAGGCAGACGGATACCTCAACTCAGGCACCGCGCGCCTTTCCGTAGGGTCCCTCGCCCTGACCTCGCCCCGGCTTGACGCGATGGGCGAGGGCGCTCCCGCCCGCCTGCCCTTCGATGTCGGAACGCTTCGGCTGCGCGCCACCGCAGTGGATCCCGGCAAGGCCGTCTTCATCGGCATCGCCTCCCAGGCCGACGCCGACCGCTACCTGTCGGGAGTGCACCACTCGGAGCTGCTCGACGTGCAGCGGTCGCCGTTCCGTGCCGAGTACCGCGACATTCCCGGCACCGACGTGCCCACTCCCCCGGCAGAGCAAAAATTCTGGAAGGCGGCCGCATCAGGCCCCGGACAGCAGCAAATTACGTGGAACCTTGCGGCCGGCAGCTGGACGATCGTCCTGATGAACGCGGACGCCAGCCCCGGAGTAGATGCACAATTGCAGGCCGGCTTCCGTTCCGACCTGATTCGACCGGCAGCCGGCGGCCTGCTGGTGGGCGGGATTGCCGCCCTGGTGATCGGGGTGCCGCTGCTGGTGCTGGGAGCCATGGGACTTGGACGGCAAGCCGGCCCGCCTCCCGGCGGTCCCGGGCCGGAAGCGTACGGCAGCCGCAGACCCGGAAATATGCAGAGTTCCGGGGCGGCGATGCCACCGTCGATGCCGCAGAGCTCCGGGGCCATGATCCCACCGGCGATGCCGCCGGGAGTACAGTCGCCCGCGCATCCGCTCGCCGTGCCACCGGCGGACCGGGCCCCTTACCCGGCCCGGCTCGTCGGCGAACTCGATCCGGCCCTGTCACGCTGGATGTGGCTGGTGAAATGGTTCCTGGCCATACCCCACTTCATTGTGCTGTTCTTCCTCTGGTTTGCGTTTGCGGTGACCACCATCGTGGCAGGGTTCGCCATTCTGTTCACCGGCCACTACCCGCGGCCCCTCTTCGACTTCAACGTCGGTGTCCTGCGGTGGAACTGGCGGGTGGCCTTCTATGCCTATGCTGCCGTAGGAACAGACCTCTACCCGCCTTTCACCCTGGCACGGACCAGCTATCCTGCCGACTTCGAGGTCGACTACCCGCAGCGGCTATCCCGCGGACTGGTTCTCATCAAATGGTGGCTCCTGGCGATCCCGCATCTGCTGATTGTTGCGGTGCTGGCGGGAGCGACATGGACCTGGCGGGCGGACGCCGGAGACTTCGGGGCTACATATGAGCGCGGACGCGGCCTGTCCCTCCTGGGTTTGCTGGTCCTCATAGCCGCCGTGGCCCTGCTCTTCACCGGCCGGTACCTGCGGCCGCTGTTCGATCTGATACTTGGCGTCAACCGCTGGATCTACCGCGTCGCGGCTTACACGGCGCTGATGCGGGACGAATACCCGCCGTTCCGGCTTGACCAAGGCCCACGCGAGCTTGCCCGGCCTGAGGACGGCGGCCCGCTCGGTGGAACGCCGCTCCCCTTCGCCGACCCGATAAATGAGGAGCTGAGATGAACACAGTTGGTGCCCTGTGCAGGTAGTCCATACGCCCGAAGAGAATTCCTGAACGTCCATGACTTGAAATCCTCATCCTAAGCATGCTTAGTATGGAGGTGTGGCCGATGAATGGCCGCCAACCAGAGGAGGAAACACCATGGGACTTGGCGACAAAATCGAGAACGCAGCTGAAAAGGCCGGCGGTAAAGGCAAGGAGGCCGCCGGCAGCGCCACGGGTGACGAGAGCCTGCGGACCGAGGGCCAGACAGACCAGGCCAAAGGCGATCTGAAGCAGGCCGGAGAAAAGGTCAAGGACGCCTTCAAGAAAGACTGACCTCGCTGTAGACGGAGGGCGCATCCCGTACGCGGGGTGCGCCCTCCGTCGTGCCGGGCGGCGCGCATCCCCACTAATGCGGGCGTTGATGCACCTTGAAAAACGTCCCGCCGGTCTGCATATAGTCTCAGTAACACGGGAGGTGGGCGGTGGCTGGAGTAATCCTGGGTTGGAGCCCGGGCCGAGGGGACCGCTGGGACTACCGCGCCGCCGTCGAGCAGGTGGCAGAGTCCGGCCGGTCCCTGGACCGATGGACCATTGACCACCACCTCGACATCCTGCCCGAAACAGACGTTTGGCTCCTGCTGCAGGGCAGTAGTGACGCAGGCACCGGCCTGATTGGCCACGGAATAGTGATGTCCGAGTCCTATCAGGCCGTCCGGCCCGGGAAACCCGAAGCCGCCGGCTGGCATGTCAGCATCGCTTTCGACGCGCTGCTCCCCCTGGGCGAACAGATTCGTCCGGACACCCTGTGCGGAGCCGTTCCCGGCATACCCTGGGGCACCGCGATGAGTCTCCCAAGCCTCTCCGTTCCGCTGTCCGCGGAGCCCGGCCTTCGTCAGCTGTGGCGGGAGCAAGGGCCGGCGGCCACCGGGCGCGCCCAGCTGGTTCCGGGAACCTGCCCGCCGGAGGCTGTCACCAGGATTGAGGTGAACCGCTACGAGCGGGATGCCGATGCACGCCGGGTATGCCTGGCATTCCATGGAACGTCCTGCGCAGCCTGCGGGTTCTCCTTCGAAGCTTCCTATGGGGAAGCCGGTACGGATGCCGTTGAGGTGCACCACGCCGTACCGCCGGCGATGCTTGGGAGCGGCTACCAACTGGATCCGGTCGCTGACCTGGTACCGCTTTGTCCCAACTGCCACGCCATGGCCCACCACGGGGTGAGCTCGCCGCGCACTGTCTCAGAGCTCCGGAACATCATCTCCGCCGCCGGACACCTGAAGGGCGAGGTACTCAGCCACCTTTCCCTCGAAGCCCAGGAGGATGCCCGGCGGATCCTCAAGGGCCCCGAAACCTCAGAGACGGGCTAAGGCAAAGAGCATGACCAGGGAAACGAGGTACGGCGGTCCGCACTGGCGCCGCGTGCTGGCCGCCCTGGCCAACAACGACGCCCGGACCGCGTACGCACAAATAGTCCTCGGGGCAAAGCCACCGGAAGTGCTCGCCGGGCTGAAGGATCACCGGCGAAACCGGGCCATTGCCGCCCTGCTTGAGTCGGGGCTATTGGAGCAGAACGCTTCCGGCGAACTGGCGGCACCTGAAGCCATCTTCCGGCAACTTCTTGCCCAGCACCCCCGACGGCAGGCGCAGACCGGAACGGACCGTTTCATGCGGCTGGGGAAGATTGAAAGATATCCGGCGAACATGGCCGAGCGGCGCGAGCTCCTCGCTTGGATTGCGAGCGAGGCAATCGGCCCCGGTGAAAATCTGACGGAAAGGCAGGTCAACGAACGGCTCCTCAGCTATACCGAGGATGTTGTCCTGCTTCGCCGCTACCTGGTGGATTTTGGCCTGCTGGAACGCACAGCCTCAGGTTCCTCCTATTCCCGGCCGGAAGAATCACGGGACTGAAGCACCCGCTGCTCCTTGATCGACCGAACTGCCCCTTGACGGCTGCAAAACGTTTTGCATATAGTGATGCAAGTAACATACAAAACGTTTTGCAAAGGAACGAAGTCAATGGCGACCAAGGTGAACATCCGGGACGTAGCGAAAGCGGCAGGCGTCTCAGTGACCACGGTGTCGCATGCCCTGAGCGAAACGCACAGCTCCCGGGTCAACGCCGGGACCGTTGAGCACATCAAAGCCGTAGCCGGGAACCTTGGCTACGCTCCGAACCGGCTGGCCAGCGGGCTGCGCAACCAGCGCTCCCGGATCCTGGGCCTGGTCAGCGACGAGATCACCACCACCCCCTTCGCGGGCGCCATGATCCAGGGCGCCCAGGACGCCGCCTCCGAACACGGGCACCTGCTGATGGTGGTCAACTCCGGCCTCGACAACGAACTGGAGCGGCAGGAAATCCGGGCGCTGCAGCAGCACCAGGTGGACGGCGTCATCTACGCCCGCATGTACAACCAGCGGGTATCCGTCCCCGGGGAGCTTCAAGGGATGCCGACCATCGTGCTGGACGCCACCTCGGACAACACCGCGCTGTCCTCTGTAGTGCCGGATGAGTTCGGCGCCGGTGAGTCCGCCGCCGAACTCCTGGTCGCGGCGGGCCACCGCCGGATCGCCATGATCAACAATGAGGACGACATCCCCGCCGCCCATGGACGCCTCGAAGGCTTCCGCGCCGGGCTGGCCCGCCACGGCCTGCAACTGCCCGTGAACGGCCTGATAACCAGTAATCCCAGCACCGCCGGCGGGCGGGAAGCGGCACTGAAGCTGCTATCCGCGGCAGAAAGACCCACCGCCCTGTTCTGCTTCAGCGACCAAATGGCCATGGGCGCCTACCAAGCGGCCGGCCACCTTGGCCTGAAGGTTCCGTCCGATGTCTCAATTGTCGGCGTCGACAACCTCGAACTCATCGCAGACGGCCTCTGGCCGGGCCTGTCCACGATGGCCCTCCCCCACTACGAGATGGGCCGGTGGGCTGTCCTGAAACTCCTCGACGAACTCGAGAACCCTGAGGCACCACGGGTGCACCAGAAGGTGGCCTGCCCGCTTGTGAAGCGGGATTCCGTCGCTCCACCGAATAACTGAGCCAGGGCCGTACCTCACCAGGAACAGCCCCGAAAGCTTTCCCAGAAAAAAGGGAACGCAGCCGTTGCAGCGGCCGCGTTCCCAGCAGGACCCCATCAATCACCCTGTCCAAACAGAAAGACTGACCATGAACAAGAAGTTCACGAAGATCCTGGCGACCAGCATAGCCGCAGCCGCCCTCACTGCCACCCTCGCCGGCTGCGGCAAAGGCAGTTCCTCGTCCACAACCGAAAGCCCGAAAGAGATCACCATGTGGACCCACGCCGCCGGAAACCCGGCGGAACTGGCGGCGACCCAGGCGATCGTGGACTCCTATAACAAAAGCAGCGGTGCGAAGGCGCAGATCAAGGTGCAGGCTTTCCCGCAGGAGTCCTACAACGATTCCGTCGTTGGGGCCGCGTCGGCCGGAAACCTCCCTTGTATCGTGGACATTGACGGGCCCAACGTTCCCAACTGGGCGTGGGCGCAATACCTCACGCCCCTGAAACTGTCCGCGGACCTTTCCAAGAACCTCCCCAGCACCGTTGCCAAGTGGCAGGGTGAGACCTATGCCGTTGGGTACGGTGACGTCGCTTTGTCCATGTTTGCCCGCAAATCTGATCTCGCGGCGGCGGGCGTCCGCGCCGCCACGATTGAGAAGCCATGGACGAAGGACGAGTTCCAGGACGCGCTGACCAAACTCAAGGCGCTGGGTAAATGGGATTACCCGTTGGACATGGGTACTGCCGGAACGGGCGAGTGGCTGCCCTATGCGTACTCGCCGTTCCTGCAGTCCTTCGGCGGAGACCTGATCAACCGCAAGGATTACCAGTCGGCCGACGGAGCCCTTAATGGTGACAAGGCCGTCGAATGGGCCAAGTGGTTCCGCGGACTGGCGGATCAGGGCTTTATGGCTACGAAGAGCGGGAAGGATTCCACCCAGGACTTCCTGAACAACAAGAGCGGCATCCTCTACACCGGTTCCTGGGCAGGGGACAAAGCCCGGGAGGCCCTGGGAGATGATCTGGCGGTCATGCCCACGGTGGACCTGGGCAACGGTCCCAAGATCGGCGGAGCTTCCTGGCAGTGGGGCGTCACCAGCGGCTGCAACAATGCGGATGCCGCGATGGACTACCTGTCCTATTCCCTCAAGCCCGAAAACGTGGCTTCGGTCATCAAGGCAACGGGAGGCATCCCCGCCACTAATGAAGCCGCGGCCCTGATCCCTGCTTTCGCCGAGGGCGGCGCCAACCGCATCTTCATGGAATTCTCCCGCAACTACGCCGTGATGCGGCCGGAGACCCCCGCTTACCCCTTCATTGCCACCGAATTCGGCAAGACAACCCAGGACATCCTTGCCGGAGCGGACCCGCAGGGCGCGCTGGACAAGGCAGCCAAGGCGATTGACGCCAACATCAAGTCCAACGGCGGCTACCAGAAATAGCCAGAGATCCGGGGGTACGACGCCGGCCGGCAGGTGCCTCCGTCGTCGTACCCCCGGTCCTGTCAAGGAGACTCCCATGACCCTCAGCCCGCTTCCCACCCGTCCACCGCAGGCCGTTGCGGCTCAAGCCAAGGAAAGCAGCGGTCCTACCCGGCGCCGCCGCCCCCGCCCTGGTTTCCTCCGCGAACAGCTCAGCGGTTGGGGCATGATCGCCCCTGCCGCCGTTCTGCTGCTGTTGTTTGTGTTCCTGCCGGCGATCCTGGGCTTCGGCCTGGCCTTCACCAACGCGCGCCTGGTCTCCCCGCGGCCTGTGGAGTTTGTAGGGGCGGACAACTTTGCCCGGCTCTTCACCGATCCCACATTCTGGCGGGCCCTGCTGAACGTGACGTACTTTGCCGTAGTCGTAGTGCCGGTGCAGTCCGCCCTTGCCCTGGCCATGGCCCTGCTGATCAACAAAAAGTTCCGCGGCGTGAACTTCTTCCGCACCCTCTACTTCCTGCCCGTGGTCACTTCCATGGTGGTGGTGTCACTGCTCTGGATGTTCATGTACCGCCGCGAAGGGCTGATCAACGAACTCCTCTCTACGTTCAGCTTCGGGCTCATCCAGGGCGCCGACTGGCTCAATGATCCCGCCACCGCCATGCCGGCCATCATCGCCCTGTCCATCTGGCAGGCAGCGGGGTTCCACATGATCATCTGGCTGGCCGGACTGCAGAGCATCTCCGGTGAACTGTACGAGGCGTCCCAGCTGGACGGCGCCAGCCGCTGGCACCAGTTCCGCTATGTGACATGGCCGGGCCTGAAACACACCCGCAGCCTGGTGCTGGTCACCATCACCATCCAGGCGCTGGGACTCTTCGACCAGGTCAGCGTTATGACCCAGGGCGGCCCCCTGGATTCCACCACCACCATCATCTACGAGGCAGTCCGGTCCGGATTCAAGCAGCAGGAAACCTCCTACGCCTCGGCCATCTCGCTCGTATTCTTCGTCCTGGTACTGCTGATTTCCGCAGTGCAGCGTTACCTGACCCGAGAGAAGGACTGACATGTTGCCGACCCTCACATCCGCGAAGCTGGGGAGCTTCGGAACCATGGCCGTGCGCATCCTGTTCGCTGCCGTCGCAGTTTTCCCCATCGTGTTCATGCTGGTGTCCTCCCTCAAGCCGGACCAGCAGATTTTCGGTGACATGTCCTCCGTGGCGGCGTTCCTGCCCATCGGGAACATCTCACTCGATAACTACGCCGCGGTGTTCGACCGTGTGCCCGCAGCCCGGTTCATGATCAACTCCATCGGGGTCTCTGCCGTGACGGTGGTGCTGGGCATCTTCATCAACAGCCTGTGCGCCTTCGCGCTCTCCCGCATGCAGGTCCGCGGCAAGCGGATCGTCTTCGGCGCCATCCTGGCCACGCTGATTGTCCCGTTCCAGACCCTCGCCCTGCCGCTGGTGTGGTGGGTCAACCAGCTGCCCTACTTTGAGCTCGACGGCTTCAGCCTGGAGTTCTCCAAGGGCTGGCTGGACACCTACCAGGTTCAGATCATTCCGTTCATCGCCAATGCCTTCTCCATCTACCTGTTCCACCAGTACTTCGAGTCCATTCCCAAGGAACTGGACGAGGCAGCGCGCATCGACGGCGCCGGCTGGTTCAAGATCTACCGCAAGGTGGTCATGCCGCTCTCCGGCCCCGCCACCGCCACCGTGGCGATCCTGACGTTCCTGCCGGCCTGGAACTCCTACCTTTGGCCGCTCATGGTGGTCCAGTCCGAGGAACTGCGGCCTGTGATGATCGGCATCCAGTACTTCTTCCAACTGAACGTCTCCTGGGGCGAGGTCATGGCCTATGCGTCACTGATCACGGTCCCGGTGGTGGTGCTCTTCATCGCCTTCCAGCGTTCTTTCGTCAACAGCATCGCCTCCAGCGGCGTGAAGGGCTAACTGCAACATGAACTCAATCTCGACGGCGGCTGCCGCGCCCGCCGCGGTTGCGGCACCTGCCGCCCTGGCCGTTCCCACAACGGACCGTTTCCGCCCTGAATGGCACTACACCTCCGAGCGCAATTGGCTCAACGATCCCAACGGCCTGGTGTACCTCAACGGCACCTACCACCTCTTCTACCAGCACAACCCCTTCGGGACGGACTGGGGCAACATGTCCTGGGGCCACGCCACCTCCCGGGATCTGGCCCACTGGGAAGAGCAGCCGGTGGCCATCGCCTGCGACGAACACGAAGCCATCTTCTCCGGCTCGGCCGTGATCGACGCGCGCAACACCACCGGCTTCGGCACTGCGGGCACTCCCCCGCTGGTTGCCATCTACACCAGCGCTTACAGCGACGCCTCCCCGCGGGCCGGACGTCAGGCACAATCCCTCGCCTACAGCCTCGATGAAGGCCTGACCTGGACGAAGTACCAGGGCAACCCCGTCCTGGACCGTGCGTCCGCGGACTTCCGCGACCCCAAGGTCTTCTGGTACGACGGCGCCGCCGGCAGTTACTGGGTGATGGTCGCCGTCGAAGCAGTGCAGCGCCAGGCAGTGCTGTACAAGTCCGCCGACCTGAAAACCTGGGAGCACCTGAGCACCTTCGGGCCCGCCAACGCCACCGGCGGAGTATGGGAGTGCCCGGACCTCTTCGAGCTGCCCGTGGACGGGAATCCGGAGGACCGGAAGTGGGTCCTCATCGTGAACATCAATCCCGGTGGCATCGCCGGCGGCTCAGCCGGGCAGTACTTCCTGGGAGCGTTCGACGGCGTGACGTTCCGGTCCGAGCAGACCGTCACCGAGGGCCTCCAACGGGACGACAGCCGGATGCGGGACTACTCCTGGCTGGACTGGGGACGCGACTACTACGCCGCCGTTTCGTTCAGCAACCTGCCGGACGGCCGCCGGATCATGATCGGCTGGATGAACAACTGGGACTATGCCGGCTCCACTCCCACCGGCGGCTGGCGCAGTGCGATGTCCTTGCCCCGGGAAGTCTCACTGGCCCGGGTCAACGGGAAGGTGGTGCTCCGGCAGGTGGCTATCGACCCCATCGGAAAATCAGACCCTGGGAGCTTCCGCGTCGGACCGCAGCGCCTGGCACCGGGCGTTCTGGAACTCCCTGTGACTGCAGCAGTGGCGCGGATTGATGCGGAGTTCGAGCCGGGTACGGCGGGCAGTGTCGGGCTGGTGGTCAGGGCGGGCGGCGCCGAACGTACGCTTCTCACCTATGACGTGGCGGAGGGAATCCTGCGGCTGGACCGCCGGGAGTCGGGGGACGCGGGTTTCCACGAGGCCTTTCCCTCTGTTGAAACCGTGGCCGTGCCGCTGCAGGAAGGACGCCTTCGGCTCCGCATCTACCTTGACCGCTGCTCAGTGGAGGTCTTCGCCCAGGACGGGCTCGCCACCATCACGGACCTGGTGTTTCCCGCTGAGGCGAGCACGGCGCTGGCCGTCTTCGCTGAAGGTGAGGGTGCGCACCTCGTGGCGCTCGCCGTCGTCGGCTGCTAATCCTCCGCCGGCTTTGGCGACACCGGCGCATACCTCACGCCGGCGACACGGACAGCCTCGTGACAAAGGACCCTTGTGCGCCCATCGGGGTTCCCCAAGGATGAGTGGTAAGAGGATTTGCACCGGTCATCCCTACGGGCAGGCCCTGGACCGGGAAGGGTTGGCATGGAATCGGAAGCATTAGCCGGCAATGTTCCGGCGCCGGGCACGGGCATCCGGGTGTTCATCCTCGATGACCACGAGCTTGTCCGGCGCGGGCTCCAGGACCTGCTGGAGAGCGAGGGCTTCGTCGTCGTCGGCATGTCCGGCTCGGCCGCCGAGGCGGTGCGCCGTATTCCAGCCCTTCGCCCGGACGTGGCCGTGCTGGATGCCCGGCTGCCCGACGGAACCGGGATCGAAGTCTGCCGTGATGTCCGCTCCGTCGACCCGAAGCTGAACTGCGTGATCCTGACGAGCTACGACGACGAAGAGGCACTCAGGGGCGCAGTCCTCGCCGGGGCCTCCGGTTACGTTCTCAAAGAGATCGGCGGCATGGATCTGACGGGGGCGCTGCGTCGGGCAGCGCGGGGGGAATCCCTATTCAGCGACGACCTCAAGGCCCGGGTTATCCAGGGACTGGCGAAGCCAGCAAGGGCCGATCCCAAACTGGCTTCGCTGACCCCGCAGGAGCTGCGCGTGTTGGAACTCGTGGGCGAAGGCCTGACGAACCGCCAGATCGGGGAACGCATGCAGTTGGCGGAGAAGACCGTAAAGAACTACGTGTCGTCCCTGCTGGCAAAGCTGGGGTTTGAGCGGCGGACCCAGGCGGCGGTTCATGTCGCCTACAACACCGGACACGGCCAGTAGGCCGCCACCGGATTGGCCAGCCTAGAAGACCGGGGCGGTCCACTCCACTTCGGTACCTTGGCCCGGCGGGCTGTGTATCTCAAAGCTGCCCCCGAGCGCGCGCGCCCTGTGCTCCATATTCGAAAGGCCGTTGCCGGCCCCGGGTATGGAGAAGCCGCCGCCGTCGTCTTCGATGCGGACGGTTAGCCTTCCTTCGCCAACAGCAATCAACACGCGGATGGACGCTGCCCCCGCGTGCCGGACCGCGTTGCTCAGACCTTCCGTGAGAACTGCCAGCACATTGGACGCCGTCGACTCGTCGTGGATGTCGTCGACCGGCCCGGTCATCGTGAGGTGGGGGACGAAGGGCAGCGATTGTGTGGCAGAGCGCACCGTTTGCAGGATGCGGCTGCTGAGCAGCTCCACCTCGCCCGATGATCTGCTCAGGGAATAGATCGTGTTTCGGAGTTCACGGATGGTCTCGTCGAGTTCAGCCGTGACTTTCGCAATCGTCCTGGCCAGGGACTCACTGGAGTTGAAACGCTGGAGGCTCTGGATACTGAGTCCTGCGGCGAACAGCCGCTGGATTACGAGGTCATGGAGATCGCGGGCGATCCGGTCCCGGTCCGTAAACACGGCAAGCTGTTCGCGCATCTGGCGTGCCCGGGCAAGTTCCAGCCCCATTGCGACATGGGAACAGAAGACTGTTCCCATCTCAACATCTGCGGGCCTGAAGGTGCCTTCCGCCCGCTTCCGGAGCAGGACAAGGAGCCCGTGATGGGTGCCGTGGGTACTGAGATCCAGGGCCAGGAGCCTCGCTGGCTTCGCAGCAGCGTCCGGCCCGAGAATTGTCGCAGCGTCTTCAATCACCGCTGCTTTCCCTGTGTCAATAACCGCCCGGATCTCCGGATATGTCAGGGCTAGGAAGCGTCCGGCCCATTCTGAGGACGTTTCCCCCGCGGCTCCTGCCACGTGGAATAACTCGGACGCGTGTTCCTGGACCAGAAGCAGGGCCAACTCCGAAGCGGATTCCCGGAGCGCCCGTCCGGCAATCATGTCCGGTGCCCCTTCCTCGCCCTCCTGCGTGTCCCCGCCCATCATCCTTTTCGTTACTTCCATCGAAGCTTCGAGCCACCGGGTCCTCCGGCGTGAATCGTCGTACAGCCTGGCGTTTTCGATAGCGACGCCGGCGGCCGCGGCAAGTGCCTGGGCCAGGTCCTCATCCTCGTCGGTGAAGTCTCCGCCGCCTTCCTTTTGCGTCAGATAGAGATTGCCGAACACGGAGTCACGCACCCGGATGGGCACGCCCAGGAATGACTTCATGGGCGGATGGTTCTTCGGAAACCCGTAAGCTTCGGGGTGCCGGCTAAGGTCATGGAGCCTGAGCGGCTTGGGATCGCGGATCAACAAACCCAAAACGCCATGCCCGGTGGGCAGGGGGCCAATCTTTCGCCCCGTTTCATCATCGATGCCAACGGTGATGAAGTGGCTCAAAGCATGCTCTTCGTTAATGACTCCCAGCGCTCCAAACCGTGCTCGCAGGAGAGTGCATGCGGAGTTGACCACCCTTTGAAGGACGGCCTCCAGGCTTAGGTCCTCCGCCAGGGCGACGACCGCTTCAAGGAGACCCCGCATCCGTTGCTGGGCATTCAGCAGTTCGCCGGCCTGGTCGACAAAGCCGGTGAGCAGCTCGTCCATCCTGGCTCCGGCGAAGATGGGCCGGTCGCCGGAGGCATGGATTGGCTCGCCCATCGCGCAGCCTCTCAAGGAAGATTCCAGCCGGACCGTCATGCCAGTTGGTGCCGTGGGATACAGAGTACCTTTGTCACGAAGGTTGAACTAGGGCGCGGCGGCTTCTGGAGGCTGCAGGCGCCGGATATTGACTCCGCAGGGCGGCGTCAGTGAGGAACCGGGTGAAGAATCGGTTCGTAGCACGCTCCCTGGCCTTCACTTCTTCGCAGCCAGGGCGGGTAAAGGTGACGGCTGAAGGTCCAGGCGTGCCAGATGCAGGGCGCCGAGGACGGCGAAAAACATGGAGAGAGCCAGTGACGTCCAAAAAGCGGCGGTGTTGAAGTCGAGATCCCAGAGGGGCTTCACCAATTCGCCGAGTGCCAGGGAAAAGATGAGTGTGAATCCCAGGACGTACATCGCCGGCAGCAGGAGCAGGCCCAAGGGATGGACCCTATAAGTCAGCACCGCCAGCAGCAGGAACGCCGGCATGATGAAGCAGAGCTCAAGAATGTAGATGGAATACAAGGAGTCAATCTGGTTGCCGGTGCTCATTAAAGGCAGGAGCATGGCAATCCACAGCGGGTAGAAGATCATCGGTTGCAGGAGGGCCCCGCTGGCCGAAGCGATACGAAGCGCCCCGGGAAGGCCCGGCACGTGGGTGTTCCGTCGCAGGCAGAATCCGGCGCTGACCAGCGCCCAGAACGTAAGCGTAAAAATGGCCATGTACAGGAGATACAGCCCGTTGTACGCCCGTTCGATGACATAGATTCCGTAGGCGTAAAAAAGGTAACCGAGCAGCCCCAGCTGCAGGATCTGCCCCTTTGGCCGGCCATCCCGGCTCGTCCAGGCAAGGAGAATCAACGCAACCGAAACAACCGCTGAAATGAGGTCCTGGGCGTAGGCGCCGGGTAACAGCTCAGGGGAAACGATGCGGGAGTAGATGCCGGGAACAGCTACGCCTGTGACTGCTGCCGAAAGCGCCAAGATGCCGATAAGCACCCAGAGAAGCCTGTGGCGGCCAAGGTTCGTGATCACACTGCATCCGTCCTCCTGAATGAGGGCCCACTCAACCACGCCAGCACCCTTGCCAATAGGGCCTTTGGTCACTGCTGCTCTCAGCCGGCACAGGTACCTGCTACGCGGGAAGCGTCACCCTTACACCCTGCCGATGCCCTGGGCCAGCGACTGAAGTTCACGGAGGATCAGAAGCTGTTGTTCATTGATCTTCGTGAGTTCTTCGATTTCACTCTTCGCCTCCATATCCGTGTCGTAGTCGTGCTGGGCCATGGCAGAAGCGATGGCATCCTGGCGTTTGGCTGCGATCAGCAGAATGGCGCCCTGAAGACCAGCCAGCATCGATAGAAACAGGTTCAGCAGGATGTAGGGGTAGGGGTCCCATGCCCGGCTGGCCATCGCGAAGGTGTTGACGGTGGCCCACAGGACCATAAAGAGGATGAATCCCCCGACGAAGGGCCAGCTGCCCATGCCGTTTCGCAGGTAGTCGGCCGCCCGCTCTCCCCTGGTCAGTGAAGACTTGTGCCGGGTATGCCACGTGACGTTCTGCTCATTCATGATTCAGGGTAACCCGTTGAGCCTCCTGCCTTCCTTGCTCCGGTCTGGTGGAACGTGTGCAGGTTGGACCCTGCAAAAGTCCCGGGCAGGCGTTCTGTCAACAACGCCTCAGGATGCAGGTACTCCGCGCTCCCACGCCGGGTATCTGAGTAGTCAGCACCCCACGAAACGAGTAGGACGTCCTTCCGGACTCGCACCTACACTTGAGCATGGATACGATCCCGGCAATGATGCTGATTTTTGCTGCGGCTTTCGCCTGGCTGGGATTGACAGTATTCGTACTCCTCCGGTTGCGGCGCCGCAGGCATGGTTCCTCATTGGTAGCTTCGGCTCCCGATTCCCCGGAGGGCCGCAGCCATGCCCACAGGCCCTGGCGCCGCATCCGCAGGGCCACGGACCGGACGTCCGCAAATGGGCACAAACTGAGCGTCAGGAGGATCCGCGGGTGAAGGCTCCTGCGGATTGAGCACGGGAACCTGGCCAGGACCCGAACCCTGAAAATTCAATCAAGTATCTGAATCACAACACTCACATGACGCCCGTCGGGGTTATCCTCAAAATGCGTATCCAGTTGTGGGGGGCATCCGGGCGGGGGGCTAGGCGCACCCGCGGTGTAACTGCCGCGGGCCAGTTTCATAATTTGCGTTCATACCGGGAAACCGGGCGGATTTCAAAGGAAACGAACATGGGCCGCCGACACGCTGCATCTGACTTGAGCTATCCGCGCTGGATCTGGCTGGCCGCGGCGGCCACCGTGGCACTTCTTATTGTTGGCGGCGCTTTCCTGCTGCGGGCGGTGATCTTCCCCGGCGGTTCAGGCGAGGGCGGCACTTCAGCCGGGAATGGCGGCACACCTTCAGAAGGCGAACCTCTGGCGCAGGACTCTCCTGCCGCCGTCGCCGGCGCCTCTCCCTGTATACCCTTGAACATCCTCACCTCGCTGGAAAACGCCGAGATGGTCCGGGCCCTGGCATCCGAATATACGGCGAGACCCCGCAGCGTGGACGGCAAATGTGTGACGCCAACGGTGATGCAGGAAAAATCGGGACTCGCTGCCCGCAAGGTTGCTGCGCAGTTCCCCGGTGTTCCGGCAGGCGACAGGCCCTCCATCTGGCTGCCGGACTCCTCCGCGTGGTTACGAATCGCAAGGGAAGGCGCCAGCGGAAGCCCTGTCCCGCAGGAGGGAATGAGCCTCGCCCGCAGTGCGATCGTCGTGGCGATGCCGGCGACGATGACCCAAGCCCTGGGCTGGGACAACAATCCGCCGTCGTGGTCCGACGTCTTCAAAATGGCCAGGGACCAGGACGTCTGGGAGCGCCTCGGCCATGGCGACTGGGGGAAATTCAAGTTCGGCAAGGCCAGTCCGCTCATCTCGACGTCGGGCTTAATGGCGCTTGCTGCTTCCTACGGTGCCGCCGGCGGCAGCGTAGGCGGGCTGGACGACATGGACCTGGACGCACCGTCCCTGCTGGAGAAGGTGCGCGCCGTGGAACTGGGCACCAGCCACTACATGGCCACGCCCGAGCATTTTCTGTGGCATGCCAGGGAGGCTGACAACGCCGGGAAGGTCTCCGAATTTCTCTCCGCCGTCATCGTGGACGAAAAATCTGTTTGGGACTACAACCGGGGGGTGGTCAGCGAAGACGGAAAAACGAAGAAATCCGGTCCCGCGCCCAAGGAGCCCCTCGACGCCATTTACCCCAACGACGGCGTGCACGTGGCGGACAACCCGGCAGTGACCCTTGACGGGGACTGGGTGGGCAGCCAACAGCGCCAGGCGGCCCAGGATTTTCTCGCGTTCGCAGTGACGGAACAGGGCCAACACGTGGTCCAGGCATCCGGGTACCGGTCCATCCAGGGCAAGCTGGATGCTGGGGTGGCGAAAACCGGACCGTACGCTGAGACGCTCCAGCCGCTGCCACTGCCCAAGGCGGAGGCACTTGTTGCCATGCAGGACAGCTTCCCCGAAGTCCGCAAGCGGGCCCGGGCCTTGTTCCTGCTTGATGTCTCGGAGTCCATGGTGCAGGAACCCGGGGTGACCAAGCTGCAACGTGCCAAGGACGCAGTTATCAAGGCACTGGACCATTTCACAGGCGAGGATGAAGTTGGGCTCGCCGCTTTCTCCCATGTGGGCGACGGCCCCCTGGAGCCGGGCATCGTGAGCCCGGTAGCCCCCTTCAAGACCAATAAACAGGACCTCATCGCCAAGCTCAATGAGCTCAAGTCCGTGGAGGCTACGCCTCTGTTCGAGGCGGTGAGCCGCTTCGCGGGCGATCAAGCCAAGGACTACAAAGACGCCTACATCAACACCATCGTGCTTCTGAGCGACGGCAAGAACGATACCCGCCACCCCGGAGACCTCGGCGGGCTCTCCGAACAGTTGAGCCATCAGAACCACTCGACGCCGGTGCTTGTTTTTACGCTCGCATACGGACCCGACGCCGACGTCCCCACTCTGCTGGAAATCGCCAGGGCCAGCGGTGCGCACTACTACGACGCCACGGATCCGACGAGGCTCGAAGAGGTGCTCGGCGAACTGGTGACCAGCTTCTAGGAAAGAACCAGGCTTCCCAAGTCCGCCGCGTCCACTTCATTGCCGTCGACTGATTCTTCGAGACCCAGCTCTGCCAGCAGAGGTGGATAGTCAAAAGTATCTGCGACGCAGCGGACCAGCACCGGGGGCACCCGGAAATGGGTGTCAATGGTCAGCAGCCCAAGCTCCGCAAGTTCCTCGAGCCGGCCCATGGCCACCTTGGTCAGCATCTCGGCTGCCGCCTTCTCCTCTTCGGGGGCCTGGTCGGGGGCAGCCAAAACACGTTCCACCAACGGCGCTTCCGGCCTGGCCGCCGCCAGCAGGACCGATACCTGCAGGGCGGCGATGGTCTGCTCCCAAGGCTCTTCGGGATCGAGCCGGAGCACGGTCTGGTTCAGGAAACACGTGGTGAACAAGATGAACTCATCCAGCTGCTCCGCAACGCCGCCGCTCAGGAATTGTCCGGAATCCTCGAAGGGCACTACCTTCGTCGGCTTAATCTCAATCAGCTCCGCGGCCTCGAGAGCGGCCCATATCTCGGCCAGCAGGGGCACCTCGTACATGCTTCGCACGGTGAGGACATCGCCGGCCGGATCCGCCTTCTTTGTACTGCCCTTGGCCTGCAGGCCGACGCAGGCAGCCGCCTCCTCGATGTCCCGCAGACGAAGGGCGCCAGTTCCGGTAACGGGCTTCCCGTCACCGATCCACCGGAGCAATGCTGTTGCTTTCCGGATCAGAGGCAGTTCGGCGAAAGCTTCCAGTGCTTGCTCCTCGGGAATGTCCGGAATCTCTATGGACTCCTGTCCAGTGTCGCCGTCGGCGAGGCTGTCGAAGAAGTCCAGCGCTTCGGCCAACTGCTCCGCCGTCCCCGTCCACCGGCCGGTTTCAGACAGAAACTCGAGGTAGCTGTGGACAGAGTCAACGATAAGAGCAGCCTGTTCTGCCTCCACGGTTTCGGGGCCCTGGGCACTCACGGTGGCGGTAACTTCCTCCGCGACAGCGTTGGCCAAGCGGGCAGGATCGAGGTTTGTCACGTCCGCGGCAGCTGTAGCCTCCAGATAACGGCTGACGGTGGGTTCAATCAGCTTCAGATACTGCAGGGCGGCAGCGCCCGCTCCGGGCGCGCCGTCGTCGAACCACTGGACATAGGCTGGCGCCAAGGCATCCAACGCCCGGGCGGCACGGTAAGAACTGAGGGAGACCGGTCCTGGGCGGCGTTTTCCCGCCGACCCCTTGTCCTGGCGCCGGTTCTTGCTGTTCTTGCCCAAGGAGTACCTAACTGCTGGAGAATACTTGCCGGAACGACGCTACTGATTTCGACGGCGCCATGCCACTTTCGAGAGCTCCCTGGCTCCGGAAGTCCTTCCGGCCCCGACCGCAGGAGCCCGCCCGTCCAGGGGCCAAGTCACCGTCCGCCGAGGATGGCCGTCAGCACCTGGCCGCCGGTGGCCAGGGCGGTGAAGGTGCCGTTGGTCTGCGCCATGAAGGGTTTGAATTTCAAGGGATAAACCTTGCCGATGACAGGAACAGGATCGGTTTCCGGAGGCACGGAGGCTATGTCAACATGCCAGTTCGGTTCGTTGCGAAGGTCCGCGACGTATTGCAATACCTCGGCAACTCCCCGGTCTATGACCACGCTCTCTGCAGACTTGACCAAAGTGAACTCCTGAAATCCCGAGCTGGCTTAGGCCGGTCTTTACCGTCATCATTGTCGGTCATGTTGGACGGGCCAAGACTATTCCCCTCGCCGTGTCTGTCGATGGGCACCGGATCATTCGGCTAGTCCAGCATGGTTGGTGTGTTCCTAGCGAACAGGTGCCCCTACCAGGACTTCACGATAGTGCGCGGGCAAACGCACGATCTCGAGTTCCGAGCTGTCCAGAAGACGGCGGCTCCCCGTCAACGTGTCCAGGATCCAGAACAGTCCATGCTGCGGGGCGATCTCCGAGACCGGTCCGCGGTGGACCAGAGTGTTCCCATAGAACGCTTCGATGGCGTCTCCTGGTGAGAGTTCATCACAAGAACCGATAACCGCCTGCTCCTTGCTGATCATGACATCTTCCTTTCCTTTGTCGCACTGCTCTCAAGCCCAATGGTGCTCGCGCAAGGTTGCGTCCACATGTCTTCAAGATGATGTTTCGCCGACGTCCTGTAGATAGGCCCGCTCAGACTGGGGCGTCCTCGCGGTTGGTGCCCTTTCCGCGCCTATGCTGGTCGAGTGACTCCTGCTCCCTCCCCCAGCGCGCTCGACGTGGTAGTCCACTCGGGGCCGGCCGAGTGGTGGGCGATCCTCGCCGGGCTGGGACCCTTGGCCGTTCTCATCGCTGCGGTGCTGGCTTTCTACATCAACTGGCGCACGCTTAAGCAGCGCACCGCGGCCGACAAAACTGCCTTGAACCAGAAACGTGAAGCCGATGCCCAGGCCTTGACGCAGAAAACTGCAGCCGACAGCCGGGCGGAATGGTGGCGGCGAACCCAGTGGGCGCTGGACCGGGCATTGGACGGCGATGAAGGAACGAAGGCCTTGGGACTGGCAACACTTGAAGTTCTCGCCCGCAGCGAGCTCGCGCGCGACGAGGAGCTCGAGTTGTTTGATATCGCCTGGAAAAGCGTCTCGGGTGATGAGAACGGGGACGACATTGCGGACGAAGGTGACTTTGACCCGGAAGGGCCGTTCGTGGACGCCGCTGACAACTTAGGCGAGAATGGAACGACGGATAAAGACAAAGCCAAGGAGGTTGGACCATGAGTGCAGCGTCGTCTGAACATCGGTTTGTCCATACTCCCCGGAACACCCCTGCGAAGCCGGTCAAGAAGAACGCCACCCCCGCCGAGCATCGTGTCCAGGTGGCAGCCGCCAGACTGCGAGTGACGCTCGACGAGCGCCTCGGCCGCGAAACACCGGCCAAGACGAAGGCGCTGGCCAAAGAACCTATCTAGGATGCCGCACGGGAGGACCCGTTCATCGGGCAGATACAGTCTTCGGCCCTTCCGCTTCATCGTCGTCGCGTGCTTCCGCCAGGCCCAGTTCTGCCAGCGCTTGTTGCTGCGCGGGGTATAGATCTAAAACTGGGAAACACGCGAAACGCCCGGGCATTGACCTTTCAGCATCGAGTTCCGGGACTCTTTTCCGACGGCCGACTGGCCAGCTGACAGAAATTGTCAGACCCCCTTGTGATGATTGTTTTATGGGGAAAGCAGCGGTGGCGAAGGCGTTTGAGGACATCAAGTCCTCCCTTGCTGTGCTCAATGCCGAGGTGGATGAGTGTGGTTCAGAGCCGTTTTCGGCTGCTGATCCGCTGGCCGGACTGGCGGATGGGTGCCTGGACATTCTTGCCGGGGCGCGGGTGGCGGAGGCCGGGTTCGCGGGTTTGAAGGCCCGGGCTGCCGTGAAGTATGCAGACACCGCCGAGGCCATAGCGCCGGACGCGCCGGTTCAGGCGCAGGAAATGGCCGTCGCCGCGGAAATCGGCTGCCTCCTGGCCCTCGGTACCCGGGCAGCGGGTGCGTTCCTGGCCGCATCCCACACCCTGTGCAAGGAGTTGCCGCCCACCCTTTCGGCATTGCAGTCCGGGACGATTACCTGGTCTCATGCCCTGGTCGTGGTGGATGAAACGGCCAGCCTTGACCCCGCCGGTGCGGCGGCACTGGAAGCCCACTTCCTTGACCCGGAGGTACCGAAGCCAGCCAAAGCGGCAACCATCGGGGAGATGCCCGCCTACAGGTTCCGGACCAAAGCAAGGACTTGGCGGGAGCGCCACCACGCCGAATCCATTGAGAAGCGCCATGCCAGGGGTGTGGCAGACCGGCGGGTCGAATACCGGCCGGATCAGGATGGCATGGCTTGGCTCTCCGCCTACCTGCCCGCGGACCAGGCCTCGGCAATCTGGAACAGGCTCACCACCGCCGCCCGGGGATTACAGGGACCAGAAGAGACCCGGACCCTCACCCAGTTGCGGACGGACCTGTATGGTGGGTGGCTCCTGGGCGGTACCGCCAGCCCCGGAACCACCCGTTTCGGAACCGGTGACACTATGGGTGCAGGAATTGATACGGGCCTGTCGTCGTCGATCCGGGCCCAAGTGCTCGTCACCGTTCCGGTGTTTTCCCTGATGGGCCTGACCGACGAGCCGGCCATGCTCGACGGCTATGGCCCGGTCCCGCCGTCGATGGCACGCCAACTCGTCGCCGACGGGGCCGCTTCGTTTTACCGGGTCCTGGTGGACCCGAGGGACGGGGCGCCGCTGGAGATCGGCCGGACAAAGTACCGGATCAGTCAGGCCATGCGGAACTGGCTTAGGTTGCGGGATGGCAAATGCCCCTTTCCGGGATGCAGCAACAATTCGCTCGACAACGAAGCCGACCACATCCTCACCTGGCACCAGGGCGGCACTACCGGGATATCGAATCTGGGACAGCCCTGCCCCAAACACCACAAGCTACGGCACACCAGCGGCTGGAAACCCACCCCGGCCACCAAAACCGCACCACCCGGCTGGACCTCACCTACCGGCAGGCACTACAAAAGCGAACACCAGGACTGGGAACCACCAGAATGGCCAGGGCAACTGCCACCGAAATGGAAAACAGGCGCGCAGAAGCCACAACCAGTGCCCGGTGATCCTCCAGACTTTGTCTACATCGGGCTCTCCCCGGGAGAAGACGGTATAGCGCGGTTCCTCCACAGCCGCTCCTAGCGAACCCGGAATCTATGAGCTCCGGACCGCCATGAGCTCCTCGATGACTGCTTGCCCGGGCACGCGCTGCCCGAGGCGGATAGGTGTGTGTTCGGCGGTCATGACCGGTTGCTCGCATGTCGCATGAACCAGAGATTAGGGCCCTCTGTCCTCGGCTAATGGCGATTGGCAGGGCAGCACCGAATCTTGCCGGAATCCGTGCTCAACGCTGCGCCATCCCTGCAGTGATCGCACGGGCAACCCACAGGGCTGAGGTGAGCCATCGGGAGGCCCTTTACGTAATTCAGGTCCGGGTTACCGGCGAACGGGATAGTGCGAGTGCCCATCCGCCGGCCACGCCGATGGCAAGTAGTACGGTTACGAAGCCGATCGCCGGTGCGCTCTGCCATGTCAGGGCGTCCCCATAGCGCAGCAGGGCAAGTGCCTGCAGAACGACGAAGGCAACGGAGGTCAGGGCCACGGGGCGGACGGTGCGGAGGTCGCGGCTCCACTGACCTTGTGCGGCCGCCCACCCCAGACCGACCAGCCATGCTCCAATCGCCCTCGCTGTGAGCTCGGACAGTGTCCACGGCCACCACGCCGCAGCGAGAGTGGGTACTGCCAGGAGCGCCACGCCGAACAACAGCAAAACACCCGCGATTCCCGCCAGGAGCAGCCGGAGCGCAGGGGGTAGCACTGGCCGTCCCGCGCTGACGGATTCTCGCACAGAACGTAGAGACCGGACCTGCATCCTGCTGATGACGAGCATCGCCACGGGCACCATGGCATAGATTGCCAGCCACGCCCAGGTGGCTATTTGGGCAGTGGGGGCAGTGTTCGGTGACAGATGGAAGCGATCGAGGTGAAGCAGGGTGACTCCGAGGGTCAACGCCGTGAAGATGAACACGGGCCAGACGGCCAGCTTCGCTGAATCCCAGCCCGCCGAGCGGGCGCCTGTCACCTCCAGGCCGGCGGCCGACCAGTATGCCGCCCCGAGGAAGACCGCGGTCATGGGCGGATTGACTGTCCACGCGAAGAACTCAGCAGTCCGGAGCGGAAACACGAACAGCACCAGCCCGGCAAGAAACACGAGGAAAGCAGCGACGTAGAGCAGCCACCGCATCGGCGGAAGCAACGGTGCGACCTCAGCCGAAGGGGACATCACCGGGCCGCTCCTCAAGCACGGCTGCCCCACCAGGTGCAGGGGGCGAGGCAGGCAGTGGGTTCTCGGCCAGGTAAGTGTGAAGCATCGAGACCACGGTGGCGCCGTCCCCCACTGCGGTAGCCACTCTTTTGATTGAACCGGACCGCACGTCGCCGATCGCGAAAATGCCGGGCATGCTGGTTTCCAGCGCCAACGGTGGCCTGTCCGGCCTGGCGGACCCGGCGTCACTGACTTCCCGGCTGGTGCCCGTGCGCAGAAAACCGGCTGGATCACACTTGACGGTGTCGGGCAGCCAGGAGGTCCGCGGCACCGATCCGATCAGGACGAACAAGCCGCCGGCTTCGATCTCCTCACTCGGGGTCGATCCGACGGCTCCGGATGCGGCGACCTTGACGGCAGCAAGGAATCCGTCCCGATCGCTGACCCCCACGATCTCGGCGCTAAAGCGGATCGCTACGTTCCGGGTGGCCTCAAGTTGGGAAATGAGGTATTCGGACATACTGACCGAAAGGGTAGGTCCGCGCACCAGCAGCGTCACCTTCTTCGCGTACTTCGCAAGGTGCAGGACCGCCTGTCCGGCCGAGTTGCCGCCACCCACGACACAGACGTGCTTTCCGGCCATCGACGGCGCCTCAGAGACAGTTGCCCCGTAGAAAACACCTCTGCCGACCAGATCCTCCAACTGAGGTATGCCGAGGCGACGGTAGTCCACGCCGGTTGCAACCACCACTGTGCGGCATCGCACCACACTGCCATCGGAAATCGACACTGCATACAATGCTCCATCGACTCCGACACCCTCCACCTTCCGCAGGAACAGGAAGTCTGTGCCTAGAGTCCAGGCCTGGTGAAATGAGCGAAAGGCCAGGTGGGCGCCACTCACACCGCGGGAGAAGCCAGGGTAGTTGCGGATCAAGGAGCTGGTGCCGGCCTGGCCTCCCACAGCCTCTCCCTCCACCACCATGGTGGAAAGACCCTCGGAGGAGGCATAAACGGCGGTCGCAAGACCGGAGGGCCCCGCTCCCACCACCACAACATCGAAGATCTTGTCCGCCGGTGGCGGTCGCGTCACCCCCATCGCTTCGGCAATCTCCAGGTCGCTGGGGTTCTCGAGGACAATGGGTGGAACGGTGAACTCCAGCACCATAACCGGCAGCACGGGGTCGTGCAGGTTCAGGCTCTCCAGCGTCCGTTCCGCTGTCTCGGACCCAACAGGGTGGAAGCCCACTGGGATGTGGTTTCGGCTCAAGGAGTCGCGCAAGGTATGGGTCCTTTCGTCGCCTACCTCCCCGATTAGCCGGACCGCCTCGAACCCGACCCCCTGTGCCAGGTGCCAGTCGTCGAGGGCGTCGGTAATCGCCCCATGGAATTCTTCGTCGCGCAGTCGTTCGGGACGTATGATCACCAATTCGGCGTACCCCTGCGCGATCGCCCGGAATACAGTGGGGGCGCTGGCGAAGTCACCCCATGTCACCACAACACCACGCTTGGCGGCCGGGTGAAAGCCGTAGGCACGTCGCAGGAAATCGAGTCCACCGCGGTCATCCGGTCCGTAGCACCCAAGTATGAGGGCTACCGGGCGATTCCAGCGCCGAAGCCCCTCAAGCACAGCCCGCCCGTGGGCGTGGTCGGCGCAGGTCACCACCTCGTAGTCGGCACCGTAGCGCCGACGTAACTCATCTCCAAGAATGCGCCGCGAGGTCGGGTCGGTGGTGGCAATCAGCATGATCGGAACCGGGTGATCCATGGCCGCCGTCTTTCCGGTTCAATGGTTCGGTGGCGCTCACGATACTCGCGCCCGGCCATTAGGGACAAGGAGTCCCCGTTCCCTCCGGAAAGGTCCTTCGGCCGGAGTTGTATCAGCCCCCGGTTGTCGCCTCGATGTTGCCATTCCAAGGGCCCGGAGATTCTGCCAAAATAGCTCCCGACGGCGGGCAGGCGCGATGACTCGAGCAGAACCGGAGCGGTAAAAATGGAAAACCCCATGGAGGACCGCCCCATCCCAGGAATCAGCCTCACCGCCGCACCCAGTGGAACCGGGTGCCTGGAGTGCCTTAGCGGTGAAGGCCCAGGATGGTGGCTGCATCTTCGCCGCTGCGCAGAGTGCGGCCACATCGGATGCTGTGATTCGTCGCCCTCACAGCACGCCAGTGCCCACGCGAGAACCGTCGGGCACCCTGTCATGCGGTCCTTTGAACCTGGGGAAGACTGGTTCTACGATCACACCACGAAGAAGTCCTTCCGCGGCCCGCGGCTTCCGGATCCTCAATCCAGGCCACCGGAGCAACCGGCACCCGCACCGGCAGACAAGGTACCGGAAGACTGGCCGGAACACCTGCACCGGTAACCGCGGAGCCGGAATCGACCGCGCCGGCGGGATTCGGCGAAGGATGCTGGTTAGGCTGGATGGATGGCGACAGTTATCCTCGTGCGGCACGGCCGCACCACAGCGAATGCCGCTGGAATGCTGGCGGGCCGGGCGGCCGGCGTCAGATTGGACCAGATCGGGCGCGAGCAGGCAGCTTTGGCCGGAGACCGGCTCGCGGTGGTGCCCTTGGCTGGGGTGGTATCGAGCCCCCTCGAGCGCTGTCAGCAAACCGCCCAGCTGATCCTCGAGCGCCAGGCTGGCAATCCTTGCTCGCCGGCCGATCCCGATCTCACCGAGTGCGATTACGGCCTGTGGCAGGGCCGGACGCTCAATGATCTCGCCACCGAGGATCTGTGGGCTGCTGTGCAGTCCCAGCCGTCCGCCGTCGTATTTCCCGGCGGTGAGTCCATGGCGGCGATGCAGTCGCGGTCGGTAGCCGCAATCCGACGCCACGATGCAGCCTTCGAAGCCGAGTACGGGCCAGGAGCCGTCTGGGTGGCAGTAAGCCACGGTGACATCATCAAATCCATCCTGGCCGACGCGCTCGGTATGCACCTGGATCTGTTCCAACGCATTAACGTGGGCCCTGCCTCCGCATCGATCGTCCACTATGGTGCTGTTCGGCCGAGTGTCTACGCGACGAACACTGATGCTGGGGACCTGTCGTGGCTGTCGAAAGGCATCAACTCTGGCGATGCGCCGGTGGGCGGCGGGGCAGGGCAAACAGCGCCGTAAAGCTCATGTGCCTAAAATACTCACATGCCCACACTTGTTCACGAGTTTGCCTGGCCTGACCGGGTTGTCATCGGTACTATCGGCGCTCCCGGGGAGCGCGCGTTCTACCTGCAGGTACGGACAGGCAAGCAAATTGTGAGCGTCGCCCTGGAGAAGCAGCAGTCGGCCCAGCTCGCGGAGAAGATTGACGAAATCCTCGATCAGCTCATCACCCTCGAGGGCAACCCCTTCAGCGTTCCCACGGGCACTCCCGTCGAACTCGTCGACAATGACCAGCTCGAGGCGGTTACGGAGCAGTTTCGGACCGGAGCCATGACCCTCGGTTGGGACCCTGCCACGGCGCAGGTGGTCATCGAGGCATATCCGATCATCGAAGTCGATGCTGATGACAACGACGAAGCGCTTGATGGGAACGGCGCTGACGTGCCCGAAATGTTGTTGTTGCGGATGCCGGTTGGCACCGCCCGCGCCTTCGCCAAGCGGACCCGGGAGGTGGTGGGCGCCGGGCGGCCCGCATGCACGCTTTGCGGCTATCCCATAGACGCCGACGGGCACGTCTGCACCCTGCCCGAGGTCTGATGCCGGCACCCGACCTGCTGACTGCCGAGCTGACCCTCACCGGGCGCATCACGACGGCGTCGAACGCCACCTTCCTGGGCAGCATCGGTGACACCAGGGTCGTTTATAAGCCGATAGCCGGGGAGAAGCCGCTGTGGGATTTTCCCGACGGCTTCCTTGCCCACCGGGAGGTCGCCGCCTACCTGGTTTCCGAGGTCCTCGGCTGGAACGTGGTGCCGCGCACCTGGCTCCGCGATGGTCCTGCAGGCAAAGGAATGGTGCAGCTGTGGCAGGAGACTGACCACGACCGGAACGCCGTGGATCTCGTTGCGGCGGGCGAGGTACCGGAGATCGGGTGGAAACACGTTCTCGAGGGTCAAGATGAGAAGGGGCAGATGGTCGCCCTCATACACGAGGACACGCCGGAGCTCCGACGCATGGCGGTGTTCGACGTCGTCGTCAACAACGCCGACCGCAAGGGCGATCACATCCTTGCAATGTCAGACGGACACCGGCACGGCGTGGACCATGGGCTCACCTTCCACCGTGACCACAAGCTGCGCACGGTGCTGTGGGGGTGGCTGGGAGAAACGCTGACCGCAGAGGAGCGTGACGGCATTGATCGTGTCAGCGAAGGACTGCACGGTGAGCTGGGCCGGAACCTGACGGACCTGCTCAGCGTCGAAGAAGTCGCCGCGCTCGCCGCACGCTGCGCCCGGTTGCGGTTGGCAGCAAGGTTTCCGGCTCCAAGCGGTGAAATGTCGGCTGTGCCCTGGCCGCTGTTCTGAGAAATTACGGCTCAGGGCTTCGCAGAATATTGCCGTTGTTGTAGGCCTGAACGATTCCCGTGTATGACCCGCGGGGGCTGCAGAAAAGGCAGCGCTCCAGACCCCACCCCGGCCGGGAGTCGAGTATTAGAGTGGATGCATGGCTGCCAGCCGCAATCCGCTCGATGACCTGCGCCAAACCATCGGCCATCTGGCCGATCAGCTCAAGCTGCCCAGTTCGGAGCGCGTCGACGACCTGGTCGGCGATCTTATCGGGGCGAGGCCCGGGCCGGCCCGGCCGCTGTCCGAGGTGCAGGCCGAGCTCGACGCGCTGGTCGGACTGGAGACCGTGAAGGAACAGGTGCGGGGCCTCGTCGCTCTGCTCCAGGTCCAGGCCCGCCGTAAGGCGCACGGCCTGCCGGAGGTGGCCACATCACAGCATCTGGTGTTCCTCGGAAACCCGGGCACGGGCAAGACCACCGTGGCGCGGCTCCTGGCCGAGATGTACCGCGCGGTCGGTCTGCTGCAGAAAGGCCACCTGGTCGAGGTCGACCGTTCGGGCCTGGTGGGGCAGTACGTTGGCGCGACCGCCATCAAGACGGATCGGGTGATCCGGCGTGCGCTGGACGGCGTCCTGTTCATCGACGAGGCCTACGCGCTGGCCCCGGAGGACGGCCGGATGGACTTCGGCCCCGAGGCGATCGAGGTCCTGCTGAAGCGGATGGAGGACCACCGCCACCGGCTGGTCGTGATCGTGGCCGGGTACCCGCGGCTAATGGAGTCCTTCCTGCTCTCGAACCCCGGACTGCGCTCCCGGTTCGCCCGCGAGATCACGTTCCCCGACTACTCTGTCGACGCACTCCAGACGATCTTCCACCAGATGCTGGCCCAGCACGAGTACACGCTGGAGCCGGGTGCGGAACAGATGCTGCGCCGCATCCTCACCGGGCTCCACGCGGGCGAGGACTCCGGCAACGCACGGTTCGCCCGCACCCTGTTCGAGCAGGCGCTCAACCGCCAGGCGCTGCGGCTCTCGCTCGACGGGGAACAAAGTCTCGACGCGCTCGATCGTGAGGCCGTCATGACGCTCACTGCGGACGACATCGTCGAGGCCGCGCTGGCCCTGGGCGAGGAGCCGGAACCGGAACCGACGCCGGAACCGGAGCAGCCACGCTGGTGGCGCTGGCTGGTCTGAGCGGACCTGCTGCGGCTGTGAGGCGAATACCCGTTCGCCCCCGAGCGGGAAAAGCACAGCTCGTCAGCGTCGGGTCGAGCTACCCGTCGTGGTGCCTATCTGAGACCACACGCCGGTATGTGCTCGGCGGCAAACCCAGGTACCTCCGGAAGTCGTTAGTGAGGTGTGCGTGGTCGGCGTACCCAAGCTCGGCAGCTACCGCTGCCAGATCCGCTGAAGCATCCAGGCGGATCCGCTCAGCAGCATCCTGAAGTCGACGACGGCGGATCATGGCGGCAGGGCTGAGGCCGATGTACTTCTTGGCCACGCGCTGCAAGGTCCGTTGCGAGACCGCCAGTGCAGACGCCGCATCCTCGACGCGGACTACAGAGCCGTCCGAACCAATGACGTCCATCAGCCGGTTGGCCAGCAATGACTCCTCAGATACCGCAGGCCCTGCGAAGCAAGCCAGCCACCGGGCAAAGGCATTCACTGCTCGTCCGCGGCGCGCATCGCCGTCGTACGTTGTCATGGCCTCCGAGACGGAACGGCGCAGGTCTTCTGCGGCCACAGCCACCTCCGTGTCGCACAGGCTGAAGGGGTCGTCAGTGAACAGCGACACGGCTGCCGGACGCAACAGTGCACCGACCGCCCAGCCGTGTCCGGTCAAGTCCCGGTGGGACGCCCGGGTGGTTGGCCCGGAGAAGACGACGCCATCCAGCTGTACCACGAGGTTGGAACCGGGATGTGCAATCAGATGTTGGCGGGACGTGCGGCCGGGCTCGATGTTCCACTCGGGCATCCAGAACCACTGGACGAGCTCGGCCACCGGGTCCGGCGCTGGAAGGCGGTGGAAAGTGGGAAGCCGGGCCGGGTTAAGGATCCCCTTGAATGACCTCTCCATAAGTCCCCCTGGGCTGTCGCGAATTTTCAAGCGCCGCCGCTGACGCGGCATGTAGCGTCAACGACATGACAGATACTACAAGCAGGAAATCGACCGTTGCCGCCCACGGAGAGCACACCACGCACGGGATTCCCAATGGCCTGACGAGCCTCACGCCGTTCCTCGCTGTGACCAGCGCCAGGGAAGCGATCGCCTTTTACAGGGGACGTTTTCGGCGCCCGCATAGTCGCCGCTACCGAGATGGGCGGGGTAGTGGTCCATGCAGATCTCGACTTTGGGAACGGCCGCCTCCAGCTAGGGGAACCCAACCCCGACTACCACCTGGTCCCCGCGCCGGAGGGTGAAAACGACTGCTACTCCCTGGGCTTCTATTGCCCGGACGCAGACAGCCTGGTGAAGCGGGCAAATGAGGCCGGAGCCATCATCCGCGAGCCACTGGCCACCTTTGTCTCGGGCGACCGTTACGCCAGTATCCGCGACCCCTTCGGCGTCCGCTGGTCCATCATGACCCGCGTCGAAGACCTTTCTGAGGAGGAAAGCAACCGCCGGGTCGAGGAGTGGGCGGCGCAGCAGGGTTAATGGCGAGGTCACAGGATTATTTGCTGTGGCTGGTGACGTTGATGACGCGGCCCGTGGGGTCTCGTATACCCGGCGCGGGACCCTTCTGCTTCGCCAGAAGGTCTCCGTGAGCGAGGCAGTTATGGACTATAGGGGGGGCATCAAGGGTTGCGCTATTCGGTGATGACTGTGATTCTGCTTCCAGCATCCATGCGGGCAGGGAAAGGACCGGTCATGACGAGGGAGATCGTTACATCAGCCACGGTGCCGAGTTCGCCATTCTTCAGCCAGGGCGTTAAGGCGGGGCCGTTCGTGTTTGTCTCGGGGATCGTAGGTATCGATCTGACCAGTGGCGACCTCGCGGGCGACAGCATTCAGGATCAGACGCGCCAAGCTCTTGCGAACTGCGAGGCCGTCCTTCAGGCAGCGGGTGCAGGCTTGGGAAACGTCGTTGAGGTCGGCGTGCTGCTTAGTCGTCCTGCAGACTTCGCGGGATTGAATGAGGAGTACGCGCGATGGTTTCCGGTTGACCCTCCGGCACGGTATGTGGCCAAGCTGGGCGTCGAACTCCCGGGAATCCTCGTTTCAGTACGCATGACGGCCTATATCGGCTGAGGAGTCCCAGTGTGCGTCGGAAAGCGAGTGGTTCATGGAGAGGCTATGGCTCCAGGCCTCCATGGCGTGTGCGCGTGTGTCAGCCAAACCATTTCAGGGTGCAAAGAGCGCACCAGCAGCTGCCCCTCTGTGCGAGGGTTATCAAGTTCACCGAACCGAACTGCTGTATCGCCAGCGATGATGGTGGGACCGTCGTCACCGTCAATGACGACGATCTGTGACCCCCGGGTGTGACCTGGTGCCGAAAGAAGGCGCACCGCCGGAAGCAGTTCAAGCTCCCTGTCTACGGGAACATAGTGCATCCCAGGCGGGTCCACCCATTCCGGGATCGTGTAGTCGTTTTCGTTGCGGGCGTCTTCGAGTTCCTGACGCTGAACGTAGACGGGCTTGCCCGCGAAGAGATGGTTACCTCCGCAATGGTCGAAATGCAGGTGGGTATTGACGACGATGTCCACACTGTCGAGGTCGAAGTCCTGCTCGTCCAACGGGTAAAGGCGCGGATCCATGTCCGCGACCGCTGGATGGAGCTGAGTCATGCCGGTGTCCACCAGCACGCGCGCCTCGGGGTGATCGATGATGTGCACGTAGACCGGCATCAGCTCACCTTCGGCAAGCAACTCGGCCACACGAACGGCAGTAACACGGATTGCAGCGGAGGAATTCACTTCCTCACCATAGTCCCTCATCAAGGCCGTGACGCGTTGCGAAAGCCACAGATCGCGCGGCCACGCGGAAACCGTGGTGGTCCCGTCAACTTTTCCTTGGCCAGCACCAGAGAGAAGGATGCCAGCTGCGGACGGCAGCCTTGGAGGCCCCAGTGCTGGCACGGCCGACGCCGGTGACTCATTATCCGTGGAGCCGAGCGCGCAGACATCAACCGCCGAGCTACCGCGTGGCGATGTTTGCCTGCAGGTCGGCGGACGTCACTTCTGGTAAATGTCCCGACGATGCCCTAGGTTGACGACCACTACCAAGAGCACGTCGTCCTGAATGGTGTAGATGATCCGATAGTCACCCACCCGGACCCGATAACCTGGGCGGCCGCTCAAGGCAATTGCTTTGGGCGGCCGTGGGTCTTGGCCGAGGAGTGCGATAGCACCCTGAACGCGTTCTTTGTCCTCAGGATGAATTTTCTTAAGTGCGCGGACGGCCGCAGGTCTTAGCTCAATCCGGTAGGGACTCATGCCCAGCCCAGATCCGCCTTCACCTGTACCCAGGGAATGTTCTCCCCTTCTTCCGCCATTGCTGCATCGAATGCCGCAACGTCCTCGACTTCTTCCAAAGCATCAAGCATCTGCTCATATCGCTCCGGCGATACTAGAACTGCTGCCCGACGTCCGCGACGCTCAATGAATACCGGCTCCGACTCGGCCTTTTCGATCAGCTCCGGTAAGTGTGATCGGGCGTCAGTGATGTTGATGGTCGACATGCAAACAAATGTACATCCGCTGGCACCAGGTGCACATCTGCTCCATGCGAAATGAGCGAGTGTGAGACCCAAGCTTACTGGCGGAAAGCGCCAAATGCGGACCGTCGTGGTTCCGCGGTTTTAGTGGGCTACTGCCGATGTTGGCTGACTACCCTAGTTGGCGAAATCAAGAGGTGATGTGGGGTCACAACCTGGCAGCTTGGAGGTACAGGACTTCGTTCCGGCGCTGTCATGGAGCCTCCTGCGACTGCGAGACCCGAACCGAGTCAATCGGCTCGGACGGCCTCGTCAAGGACCCGCAAAGTGGATGTCAACATCGTAGCCAGCCTCTCGTAGGTCCTCGCGGAGCACGTTCACCATTGCCCTGTCGTGATGGCGAATTGCCGTCTTGTCCCATGTCGTTCCGCTCTTGACCAAGTCCGACATGAGTTGAAGTTTGGTGCTCTGCCTGGCGATCTCTGTCTTGTTCGCCTTGTACAGGGGCAAGTTGTTGCTGAATTTGGAGTTCGTGCTGACACTCACTAGCGCGAGGTTTCCCAACATGTGGAGCTCCTTATCATCAGGCGTCACCAGGTCCCAGCCGTCATCGTCTCGGTTGGCGTACTGAGGGAAGAAGTGCTCCACGGAGTTCCGGTACACGAAAGTGAAGTTGGGGTCGAGAGGGGAGGCGGGACCGGCACCCCCCGTTGCCAACAGGTAGTCAAGGTAGGTGAACACGATTCGCTCAATATTGAATCCGGCTGGCTGGGACCCGACAAAGAATGCTTGCTGCACCTTCTGGCGCGCGTGTGTCCTTAAGACGGCGAGGATCGATTGAGCCGCGTCCTGCTGCGTCAGGCCGATGATCGGTTCGCGTAGGATTCTCGTGATCCAGTGCATTGTCCGCGGGGAGGTGTAGGTGACTCGGAACATTGATTGGAGCAGCAGCACGTCGCGTGTTGCATCGTCAACGGGGGTGTCTTCCCACTCCGCCCTGTCGGGCGAGAAGGCGTTGGGAAAGCGCGCATTGACCGTAGTGCGTTTGCCTCGTTGAGAGGCTGACTCTCCCCGGGTCAGGCGTTTTAGAGACCAGGCGCCGTCGTCAGCGTTGGTTGCCGTGAACTCGCGCTTGAGAACGTAATTGTCCAGCACGAACTTGCATCGCAGGAGAACCTCGATAAACCGCTTGACCCGGTCCGACCGCTGAGTCTCGGAGAGAGGTTTGAAATGGCTTTCGAAAAGCTTGATCAACTTGCCGTCATCGAGGTGGCCATCGACGTCGTCCTCGCCGTCCGTCTCCCTCAGAACTTTTAGCGCGTGAAGGAGCAAAGTTGGGAACTTGATGGGCGACTCGAACCGGCGACTTTCGGAGTCTTCCTCGGTTGGCTCCGCAGCGGTTCTGGCGTAGAGCCGGAGCGCTTCGCCCATGCTCACGCCCGCACTCCGGCTCACGCCACTCCGGGCGTGAACCTGCGGCCTTTTGAGGATCAGGTCATCGAATGTCGAAACCGTAAGGCGGTCCCATCTCGGACTAAATATTTCGTCTCGCAAGTCGGTGTTGTTTGGAGTCAGCGCCATTTGGATGTACGAGTTCATCTCAGCGCACCCGTCCCAGACCCACCCGAGGCAAGCCCTATCGTCCTCGACCTCTCCCGCCTCGTTGCGCAGGTAACTCATTAGTCGCGCCTTGATAATGTCGACCTGCTCCAGCTGCTGGCCACGGGTGTTCATGATCTCGAAGTACTTATTCAAGTCGGTCTGTACAGGGAGAATCGCTCGCACGAGCTGCACGTTATCCTCTAGGAATCTCTGAAAAGTGTCTCGTTCTTCGGGGGTGCTGAACTTCGCCATGCGCGACTTGATCACCTGAAAGCCCAAGTGGATGCCGGCACCTTCGTCATCGTCCGAAGTCGTGAGGCGCGTCAGCGCTTGGGTCGCGTTCCTCCGAGATTGATACGTGAGTTGCGCCTTCGGAGCGACTCCGAGGTGCGTCAATAGCATCAAAAGGGTTGTCAATCGTTGCTGACCATCAACGACCTCGAAGGCCACGCCATCCCTCCTGAGGCCGGGAGGCTTCCGGGCCACTATCAAATTACCTAAGAAGTAATCGTCAGCTTCCGCCTGTGCTGCCGCCCACACGTCATCAATGAGTTGCTCGATCTGCTCAACGCCCCAGGCGTAGTTGCGCTGATAAATTGGAATTTCGTAGTGCGTTTTCACCTCATCAAAGAGCTCGCCGACCGTAAACAAATTCGCTGCTAAGTTTTTGATCATCAACCGGCCAACCTATCCAAGAGGCGCATCAAATCCTGCTCATGCTTTGGGATGTCGTCTCGTCCTTTGACCTCGACGCGTAACCGCCGAAGTTCGGTCGAGGTCTCAGCACTCCGAAGAAGAACGAAAGCCGATGCACTGTGGTCTAAAGAACTGGCGTGGTTGTTCACGGTGACTAGCTGAAGCCGCTGGTAGCTCGTCCGGAGGGTGTAGGCCCACGTGAACAACCGGCTCTTTGCCTCGCGAATCTCGACGTCGCCGAATTTGTTTGTGTAGTAGAGCAGTGCTGCCAGATAAAGCTCGGAAACGTATCGATACCTTGCTCGCGATGGGAGCTCGCGAAAGTCGTCGTCCGTGGAGGCGAAGTGGCCCCAAGACTTTTCCTTGCCCTCGTCCCCGTCCTGTTCATCGAAGCCCTCTTCGCGGAGTCTTCGTAATTCTGCCAACATGAACGTAACCATCTCGAAGAAGGACCGTCCTGCGACCACGGGTGCGTCGATTTGGAAGCGCGTTCGGTTGGTCATCCGGTTCGCTTCATCGGAGTGCTCAACCCAGGCCGCGAGCATAGGCACGGCGGTTTGAGCAGCGAGGTGGTAGCGCGCGGCAGGCGTGCTTGCCGATTTGGGTGTCAAGCCCTTGAAGGAGTCGATGTATCGCGTTGAGAAAGTTGGTGCGGAAAGTCCACGCGTCCACCGCTTGATACGCCAAAGGTACGTTGAGAAGAGCCGGTCCAGCTCTGCATCGGGGACATTCTGCCAACCCTCGACGAGGGCTTCTCGCATAGCGTCAGACTCGTCGCTCATCTCGCGCAGATGGTATGCCTTCAGCAAATCGTGTGGCAGCAGGGACTTGCCCCGATAGTTCTGTGAGTCGAAAACCCGAAAAGCCTCGTCCGCGTCATCCGTCTCCACTCGAATGATTTCGCAGTTGCTACGGATGAAGTCAGCAAAAGCTTTAGTTGGCTCCTCCATGCGTCTGACACGACGGGCCAACTCCGTACGGACTAGAACTACACGAGCGGCTGGGTCCTCCTGCTCGATCGGCAGGACCTCGATATGGCCTTCGCTCGCCTCATCAAGTAGATCCAGCAAAATTGTCAGGGTCAAGAGACGCTGCTGGCCGTCGACAACGTGGATCTGAACATTCTCATTGTCCCTATGGAGGATAACGGCGCCGAGCACATATGAAGGCCATTGGGCCTGGTCCGCATTTGGCAAAGCTTTTTCTGCCCTAAATGCCTCACGGATGTCGTCGAAAAGTTGGAGAGCAGTGGCAGGCTCCCAGCTGTAGGGCCTTTGATAGGACGGGATCGTCAGTCCTTCATCTAACAGCTCACCAACGGTGACAACTCTGACGCCCTTCTCGCGATCAATAGCCACACGCACCCCTCTCGCAAATTGGGCAACCAACCAGCAGCCCGTCATTGAGACTCTAAGGGACTAGCTGCCCTACACAGTGCTTCGCGCGTCGAACTACAGCGAGTGTCTTATGAAAGCTCGGGACTCAGTGTGACATGCAGCCCTTATTGGAAGAACTTCCATCAACGTCTCGGCGGAATCCCGCAGAAAACTGGTCCGACCAGCAGCCGGATAGTGGCACGACGATATGGAAGTTTGTGTGCAATTCCGCAGTTTTGCTGCATCCACTGCGGCGCAGTTCCGGCGCCTCAGACTGGTCCCCCCACGCACGGCGAGCTTGTACTCTTTGGGTGCGCCAGCGTTTGGGGATTCCTTCCAGATGCGATGGAGTCAGATTGCCTGCCCGGCAACCTCCGGAAACGCAACTCGGTTGCCGGAGGTTGCCTCGTTGGTTGCCGCCTGCGGGACGCTACCGGCTGATCGGGGTCTTCTATTTGAAGCTTCGATTCCCACGGTCCGGACCTCCGCTGACCGAAAGCCGAGAAGCCTCGCTTTCGGCCACTGGCCTTCGGCACCCGACCATGATGAAGGACCTCCCGGTCCGCTCCTTCAGTCCCCGGAAGAGCCCATGTCGGGAGGGAACACTGCTAGATGCCAGCGCAGCAGTCTAGCGTCCCGGCATTCCCGGCCAATTCGCAGCCCGTCCAGGAGCTTCTTGGCAGCGGACTCCCTTGGCACGTCAGTGATGTGCCAGTTTGGGTTTTCGCCAGTTGGGGCTACCCAACCGGCGGAAACGAGAAAGTGCGAATTGAGCGGCCAGACGTCGGCAGAAAGAAATTCCTCAGAAACGAGTTCCAAGGACAATCCGGATTTACGCGGGGTGGCCTGCGCATAGGGTGCACAGTCCTCCCCCGTTCCGTACCCGTATTCAATGCTGAGGAAGTCGTCGTCTTTGAGCCACAGCAGTTCGTCTGTCAGCGACTTCACAGCATCGGCCCACAGAAGCACTTGCCCGGGTCCTTCCGAGGCCAGGCTCCGCCATTCGCCTTGGCCGTTGGAGGGCGGACTCGTCCTAGCCTCCCCGGTCGGTAGTTTCGCAGACCACCTCAGTTGCGCAGGATTCGTGACGCCCCGGCATTCCCGCAACCCGGCGAGGAGAGTCGACGCGACGTCCTTAACCGGGACGGACTCCTTGACCCACACGTCATGGGCATCTCGGACCGGTGCCCAGCCAAGTTCGAGCATCCGTCGGACATCTTGGGGCCAGTCCTTCGTCTCGACAACCAGGTTTGAAGGGAACGAGCATTCGGCTCCGTCAGCTCTGATCGTCGCAGTTGCGAACAGTGGAATGTCCAGGTCGTCGCCTTGTTCCACGACCCGGAGTTCAAGTGAGGCGCCCTCTGGGGTTCGGGACACAGTTTCGGCGAGCAAGTGTTGGACTCGGTGCCATTCGTCCTCGGAGTCTACGGCGGCGTCCTCCCGCGTGAGGTCTGTGCTCTCCGCTACCAGCCTCAGTCCGTTACTCAAGACACCGAATTCTGTATGCATGCTGAGAAGTGATGGTCGTTCCATTCCCCGCACTAGCTGCTGTTTCACCCAGTCGTCGTATGCGAATTCAGTCTTGGGAGAATGGTCTAGCTCCGATGCCGTTTCTGAAAAGTCGAGCGCAGCACGGATGAAGTCCTGTCCCTGCCAGTTCCGTGCCTGCAAGATCGGGGGAAGGCCTACCGCAGTTAGGGCCCCATTCCACGACCCTCCGCCGAGCAGAGCGGACACAGTTTCAGCTGGGACCGGCCAGTCCAGGTAGTCGGATTCATCAAGAAGTTCTCGGAACCGGGCCCGGCCCAGATCGTACTCCCGCGCGTAGAGCTGCCTACCCGGTGCACGATTCAGCTGCCTCCGCGCTCCCATAACGAAACACACTGCACTTCGCCGGGCTGAGGCAGGCGCACCGGACAAGAAGCGTTCAAGGTCCTCCACGACGCTTGCTTCCGCCGGTGAAAGCGGTTCAGCCAGGTCTGCGCTGAGCCCCTCAAGCATGCCGTAAACCGCGAAGACGCCATAGTCGAGATAGGGGGAATTGCAGCTCATCGGGTAGTCGACGTTAAGGATTACTTCGGGGCAGATTTCCTTGTAGACGTCGGCAGCCAGGCTGTGCAGCCAGTGGAACCTGTGCTTCAAGATCATTGACCTGCGCACCGATTCTGCAGGTAGCCAGCCCTCGATGCGACCGGCGTCGACGTCGTCCTGAATCATTCGACGCAGCGCTCGAACTTCACTCGCGATGGCGTCCGCACGGCTTTGTTCGTGCTGAACGTTAACGATTTCTCGGAGACGGTCGAAGAACTTTTTCGGAGAGTCACGGTCGGCGTACAGATGAGCTATCCGTTCCCCTTTCCCGTAAGCGTCCAGAATCATTCCCCAGGCTTCGTTCTCTCCGGTTGGGGTTACTTTAGCCACATTGTTCGTCTCTGGGTTCTGATCCGTCTGGAGCGCGCGAAGCGCTGATTCGACTTCGGGTCCGCCGTCTACGACTCCCCGCAAAACGCCGCTGGCCCAGTTAGCCAAGGACGCTTCTGCTTTCTCACCGCTCGGAGTCGGAAGCCGGCCAAACCGTTGCAGGAAGTCGTTGTAGTCAGCCAGACGTCGCTCGTGTCGGACTTGGCGCGCAGACTTCAATGAGTCCGCATACTCAAGCACAAGCGAAATCTCATTGGAGAGTGGCACTCCTGCAGCCCGGAGCTTCCGGTGCTTGACCAACCACGCATAGACCGGCGACCCGGATCCCTGGATATGGCCTGCTTCAGTCAACGCCGCCATAACCTTTGCGCACTCCGCGTTCTCCAGGGCAGCTTTTCCTTTCCGCTTCTTGACAGGTTCAACGTCTTTGGCGGTCTCCGCTACTCGGGTGCACTCTGCAATGAGCTCAGTGATGCTCTCATGGATTTCAGCACCCCCAGCTGTCCGAGATCCGTCGAGCCGGCGCTTAACCCAGAAGGCGAGGTTCTTTTCTTCCTTGGGCGCCAATTTCGCAAAGCCGGGCATGCGTCCGTTCGCCTTTACAAATTCCTTCAACTTCTCAAGTCGAGCATCACGTTTGTGCTCGGTATGGGCTTTGAGTTCATCCGCGAGTGCCAGGACCTCCAGGGTTTCCGGCGACATTTCCGTGCCGGCGGCACGAAGCCGGCGCGCGTTCGCGATCCAGCCGTGGGTCTGGCTGTCTTCGGTGCTCGAAGGGACGTGGTCGGCGCACTCAAGCACCTTTCGTGCTCTCTCCCTTGCGACGATCTCGTTGAATTCTGTTCGCGATGGGTACTCCTCGTAGAGGTCGAGGATGCTCTGTCGGCGCTCGGCGTACTCGCTCGGCTCGTAAGCACGGGTGCTTTCGCGAGCGTGATTACGCATCCAAGCTGCAATCGTCCGCTCTTTCTCCTCATCCAGACTGAGCGCACCGGTGTCGGCGAAGCTGGCTCTAGGAATGTGCCCGTGTCGGGCGCACCATTCCTGGGCCTCCAGCAGCATTGCGTCAGGATCAGCGTTCTTCCTGGTCGCCAGCGCGCCGGGAACTGCGCCGAGCAGTTTGATCTCTTCCTGAGGCATGCTCCCATCTTTGAACGACATTCGCTTGTTGATGAGCCACAGGGCGAGCCCGCGCTCTTCTTCCCGCGTACTCAATGGCATTCGCCCGTGCTCGGCATGGAATGCCTCTAGGTCCGCAACCCATTCCGCGAGTGCCCGGATTCTTCGCGTTGAACTTGCCGGCACCAAGGGCTCAAGCAACTCCGAGCGTTCGGCAGAGAGTTCTCCCTTATTACGTGCGATAACTTGAAAATTTAGCCATGCAGCGAGACTGCGTTCGGATGTATTTACGGCACCGTAAAGCGGGCGCCTTTCGTTTGAGCGAATGAATTCTGCGAGCTCCGTAATCCGATCTGCATACGTTTGCCTCGGAGTAAGCGCGTCCCCAAGATCCTCGATCAGCTTCAGACGATTCTCGGCCAGGTTACCGGCGTTCCTCAGCGTCTGCTGCGAAATAACCCACCGTCCCAAGGCTGCTTCAACAGCTTCCTTAGACTCTGCCCTTGGGCGACGCCCGTTTTGCTCAATGAACGCCTTCAGTTCACCGAAGCGGGTAATAAAGCGGTGATCCTGGTCTTCGCGTGGCATAGCCGTCCTCGTCTTCATGTCCTCAGGCCGTTCCGACGTCCTACCGCAGGCCCTTTGTTTCTCCCCATACGCTAGCGCAATATATATCCCCACATTCGGGCCACAACATCAAGTTTCGAGTCACAAGAGGACAACAAATTTCGGTGCGCCTATACCCCGGAAATTTAGTGCGGTTGGCTTCTTGAATAACGATCTGAATCACCGGAGTTCCCGGCGAGGTGTGGCTAGGTGTCAAATGAGGATCATTTCTTGCTGCGCCTTTCCCAGCCCAGCCGCCCACGGAGAGGTAGTTTCTCGGCAACGGCTTCCATCTCCCCGTCATACCGATCTGGATCACAGACCATTCCGTCACAGGCGCACGCGTCGCGTTCGATGATCGCTGCCTGTCCCTGCCGGATGCGACGAGCAAGCCTTACTACCTCCGCCCCAAGTCGGAGTGGGAAGCAGCTACTGCGAGAATCACGGGACCAGCGCATGAATTGTGGAATGCACGACACCGCAAGTGCACGCTGTTGAAGGTGTCTTGGGTTATTTACGAGACAGCAGGTGGACACGGGGCTGAGTTGGGAGTACGTGCCCTTGTTGATGGGCTTGTGAAACTGGCCGAAAAACTATTGCCGCGGCGGATCCTGCCTAGGCAAGTGCTTCGGAGCAGGCAGTTGTGGCCAGTCGATATGAAAGTTTGAGGTGCCGGCACCGGCCGTCGAGGTTGAGCTCTAATGCGGGCGGGCCGGTCGGCTAACGGGATTGTCAGACGCTGTATTACTTGAGGACTTGCGGTCTAATCAAAGGACTCGTGCTGGCCCACGTCGCCTCGCCTCTGCGCGACTTTCATGGCCACCCGAACCGCTTTAACCCGGATGTAGTTGAACGTCCTCACGACTTCTCCCGGCGATACGTTTCTCTTCTCCAGGGACCAGGCGACCAGGCGGTCGTAATCCTCGAGCGCCTCTATGTCCTCTGATAGGGCACTGTCGGCCAGAGAAGCCATGTAGGCGTCGGCAAGGCTGTGGCAGTGCTCGCCTGTGTTGCGGTTCTTTATAAAGCCAGCCTCCATGGCTGCGGCGAGTTCTGCACTGTAGGCGTCCGGGTTCATTCCTCAGGCCCCGTCTCCGGCGTGCCAGCCGTGTCTCGCTTCCGGGACTTGAATAATCCAGCAACCCTTCCACTCGCTGCGCCGGTGGCACCGGCCAGAGCACCGCCAAGGCCTTTGACCGCGGCGAGGGCCTGCGGCTCGTCCGGGATGCCGTCACCGTCAACGTCCACGGCACGGAACGGGCGGGACACAGCAACGGCGGCGCTTGCCACACTCGAGCCCACGGCGGAGGCACCCGTTGCCACCCCTTCTCCAACTGTGCTGGCCGTCCCAGTGATCCAGCTTCCCGTGGACTTCGCGGCATCCTCCAAGGCTGCAAGCGCCCGGTTGGGTTCGGTTTCCTGGTCGTCGGCGTCGGACAACTCGATCTGCAGGGCAAGGTAAGCCGGGAACTCCGCCGGAGCCTCAGGGAATGCTTTACGGGCGGACTCAACGACGTCCCGGCCAAACACGAAACGGCTCACGCCGCCAGTCAGCGCACCCACTCCATATTCGATCGCCGTCTGATGCTTTCCGTTCAAGGTTTCCCGCACGGTGTCCAGCTGACCCGTTTGCATGGTCCGGACGAGGCTTTGCGCTGCGCCGCTGGGCAGGGTATCAGCCAGGGTAGTCGCCCAGTGGGACCAGTCCCCGCTGGCGGCCGCGAATTTCTGGCCAACGCCCACCACCCCCTCGGGAGAAGTCTCCGCGACGTCCTTGGCCATGATGGCAATTTGCTCCTGGCTTACCCGCTCATTGGTCAGCCCGTAGACCAGGGCATGGGCCTGGTCCTGGTCAAGGGCCTTCCCGTGGATGTCAGCGAGGGCCAGGCCGAAGATCGCCGTGAGCTCGAATTGGAGCTGCTGATCCCCGGCAGGGAGCAGTGCCGCGATCCGGTTGGCGCCGTTTTTTGCCGCGCCCATGGCCATGTTCTTGGCGGCCACCTTGGCCGCTTCCTTGGCGGTTACCTGTACGGTCTTCTTGGCGGCCTGCTTGCCTGCAGTCTTGAGACCGGCGGCAGCGACTCCCCCGCCAGGAATGAGGGCAATTCCAACTTCAGCTGCGATCGATCCCGCAGTGATGGCGGCTCCTGCAGCCGTGATTGACGTGCTGTAGTGACGTTCGAGCAACCTGATCACTTCCGCAGGTGTGGCCTCCGGACGCCGCCGCCGAATGCGTATGACGTACTTGCGCGCGATTGAGTGACGCGCACTGACAGCCTTCGCTATGTCTGCGTTGGCTTCCTCGTCATCCAGCTGTGTCTCCAGCGTGACAGCTTCGCTCTCAGTCATTTACGTTGTCCCCCTCTAAACCTCAGGCTCAAACCCTGAGCCCTTCTATCAACGCTTCAATTCAATTCGCGGCAGAGGGGGTGAGACTCCCCTGCCGCGCAGTCATCAGTGTCCCGCATGCGGCGGCAACATCGAGCCCGCCACGCTGCATCGGCCTCAGCCTGGCAAAGCACGCGGGCGAATGCGAGCCTATCCCGGGATCTGGATCCGCGCAGCCTCCTGCAGCAGCGGATCGGAAATCATGACGGTGGCAGCTCCCGGTGCAATGTCGAACGCAATGTTGCCCCGTGCCTTGTCCCCAGGCAGAACCTCGCCGGAGCCGAGCTGGTTGTCGGCGAACAGGCTCATGTCTGCCTTGCGCCCATTGGCATCCTTTGCCGAGAAGTAGAGCGGGTTGGAGCTCGTCTTGCCGGATTCCGTTTCCCAGAGCACGTCCAGGAGCAGGTAGGTGCCGTTCTTGGGCGGTGTAGCGAAGGCACCGGTGGTGACAGAGTCGGCTCGGACGGCGGACACGACAGTGATCCTGGCGGTGTTGCCGTTGCGCATCTTCACGGAGAAAGGAACACCGACCGTAGGCGCCGCGGGCGCGGCCGGAGCGGACGACGGCGGAGCTGCCGCCGCCGGGGCAGCAGGAGCAGCGGCAGCCGGCGGCGTTGTTTCGGCAGACGCTGCGGGTGAGGCGATTGGGCTGGAGTCTGCGGCCGGTTTGCTGCCGCCGGAGCAGGAGCCCATGAGGATTCCCACGAGCAGGACGCCTGCCGGGAGGACGAAGCGCTTCTTTTTGTAGAAGGCGCGCTTGGCCGGTGCCGGAGCTGCCGGCTGGGTGGGAAATGCAGAGTTCTGATCAGTCATGGTGGTGCCTTTCGAGAGTGGGTGCTGTGATGCTGCGGTTGTTACTGTTTTTCCCATTTGCCGCAGCGGGTTGAGTTGAAGTCCTGGCCCGGGGAGAGGGTGACGACGGGCCGGCCGCCGCCGGGGATGTCGTTTTCGATGATGTCGCCGCCGTTGCTGCCGCTGCGGTAGATCCCCCAGTAGCAGGTGGAACCCACGGCCGCGGCGGCCCGGTAGGTGCCGGGCTCGATGTCCGAACCCACGGTCCAGGTGCCATCGCCGATCGTGTTGGCGGCCTTGGTCTTTTCGGCGCCGCTTACCGCGTCCTCGCGTTTCTTGACTGCTGCCTCGGCAGCCTTCACGGCAGCATCGGCTTTACTCACTTCGGCTTCGCGGGCCGAGACCGTGGACTCGCGTCCAGTGATGCTGCCCTGGAGCGCGTCGTACTTGCCCTTCAGTGAGGCATAACTGGACAAAGCGGCATCCCGCTCGATCTCAGCTGTGGACTTCTCGTCGGCCAGGGACGTGTAGGCCTCGCTCGTCTTCGGATCCGGGAGTACGGTCCCAAAGGCAACACTGCCCGAAAGAAGTACGACGGCGGCGCCCGCCAGAAGGATGCGCTTCTTCCGGCGCGGATTCCCTGCCGGAGCTGGCTGCTCGCCGGCGGGGCCGGTGAAAACCTCCTCGATAGAGGCCTCATCAGGCCCAGAACCCGAGCTGGCGTGAGTAGACATTTCTCTTCCTCTGTTCGTGGATCCTCCCTAAACGGCGGCGGGATACTGATCCCCCAATACGCGGTTCCCGGCCGCCGTCGCAGCTCCGGAAGATTCCTTCTTGGCTGCAGGACGAACTTACGACCCGTTTGTTAGGAAATAGGGGCGAGTCGCTGATAACCCCTCTTATCAGCGCCGAAGCAGAAAAGTCAGGCCAAGACACTAGGCTGATGGGACGATTCCGACTGAAGGGGGCGCAGCCATGAACACAGTTACCAGCTCACTGCACATGACCCTCTCGGACATCGCCGCCCTCGCGCAGGTCCAACGGCCCGTCGTCTCCATGTGGCGTAAGCGCAGCAGCGGAAGTGCGCTCCCGTTCCCGGCGGCTGCAGCGGCAGCCAACGGAGTCGAACTGTTTGACGCCGACGAGGTCACTGCCTGGCTCCAGGCAACCGGCCGGGGCAACAATCCGGAGGCGCACAACGACGTCGCGGTTTACGCCAAACTCACGTCCCCCGCCGGCGGAGCCCCTCGGGACAGCCGGCAGACATTCGACGGCCTCACCTCGCTTCTCGCCCTCAAAGTCATTACCGGCCAGGCACTCGGCCAAAGCAGTGCTTCAGAACTGCTGGACACTGCCGACGAGGCGGACCCGGACGATGTGTTTCTTTACTCCGAACTGGAAGCCCTTGGTTCCGCCCTCCCCGGACTCGCCAGCTTCGCGGACAGGCTGGCGGACAGTGCATTCAGCCCACCGGCGGCTTTTGAGAAGCTGCTCGCCCACCGCTTCAAGGAAGGCCTGCGCGAGCATGCGGACACCGCATTGACGGACGCAGCGCTCAAGCTCGTTGGCGCCGCGGCCACGGAGCTCGCCGCCACGCTGGACAGCAAGCCCCTTTTCGTCGACTCCACCCCCGGCGGGAGCGATGTTATGTTCAGCATCGTCCAGCAGTTCGGCGAATCCGGGCAGGTCACCTTCCTGGCTCCGGATCACGACGGCGCCACCTCCCGGTTCGCGCGTAGGCGTCTGGCGGTGCATGGCACAGACAGTGGGCCGGTGAAGGTGGACGCCAAGGGAGCTTTCGTAGTCACCCGGCCAGCCGTCCACGTGGCGCAGTATCCGGCACCGGGCGATCCGACTCTGGACACCACCGGCATCCTGTCCAGCATCGAGAACATCGTGCTGCAGATGGATGATTCCCAGCGGGCGGTGATCATTGCTCCTGCCCGTGTCCTGTGCGACGCCATCTCGGGCCAAGCCGGCAACCTCCGTTCAGATCTCCTGCGCTCTGGCCGGGTGCGGGCCACCGTTCGGCTTCAGGCGGGCCTGCTTCGCGCCAAGCCGCGTGAGCCGCAGGCGCTGTGGGTGCTCGGTCCGTCCTTCGCGGACGTGCCCATCGCCGACCGGTGGACCATGGTGGCCGACCTGAGCACTACCCCACTCACTCTCGACGTGAGCCAGGACCTGATCAGCGACGTCGTCGCCTCCATGGGCGACCGCGCCACCATCCGCGCCCACTCCTTCAGGTTCGCCCGCCTCGTGCAAACGCGTATGCTCCTCGCAGGGACCGGTGCCCTGGTGAGTGTTCCGGCAACAAAGAGTACGACGGCGGGTGCCGGCGCCGAGGCAGCGCTTAGGATCGAGGAACTCGTCCGGGTCCTCTCCCCCGGGCCGGCTGAGCCGCCAGCACTCCCCGCAGTGCAGTCCGCTGCTGTAGTCAACTCCCTACGCCCGGCTTCCGTTCAGGAACTGATCAACTCCGGGAACCTCAAGTACCTCAAAGGCATCCGGGTTGAAGACAGTGACCTGAACGGTCAGGCAGGAAGCAGGATCCTTGGCCGTGAGGAGTTGATGGCTCCCCACGACGCCCAGCCGCGCTTCATCACCCTCCTGGACTTCGCCGCCCAGTACCCCGGCGGCCGCCTCACCGAACCCGGCGACATCGTCTTCTGTACCAGCCCGCGGCCCGCCGCACAGGTCGACGCGGAGGGCGGCGCCGTCGTCGTCTTCCCCGCCCGGATCCTGAGGATCGACCAAGGCGACCCGGGCGGCCTGCTGCCCGCCGTCGTCGCCGCAGACATCAACCACCTCAACCCAGCGGACAAGACCTGGCGCAACTGGCGGCTGCGCCGCACAGCAGAGGTGCAGCGCCAGCCACTGGCCAATGCCCTGAAAACCCTGCAACACGAGCAGGACGAAGCCCGAAAACGTCTCAAACAACTGGAAGAACTCGCTACCCTGATTACGGACGGCGTAGCGGGCGGAAGCCTCACCCTGACAGACCCCATTACCCGCGCCGCACCAGAAGAAGGAACTGCATTATGCCCCCGAAACTGAAGGTGGACCTCGCCCCGTCCACTATGAAGGAACTCAAGGACACCCTTTGGAAGGCGGCGGACAAGCTCCGCGGCTCGATGGATGCCTCGCAGTATAAAGACGTGATCCTGGGGCTGGTGTTCCTGAAGTACGTGTCTGACGCGTTCGAGGAGCGGCGTGGGCAGATCCAGGCCGAGCTGGAGGCTGACGGGCTCAACGAAGAGCAGATCGCCCAGCTGATCGACGACGTGGACGAGTACACCGGCCGCGGCGTGTTCTGGGTATCGCCCCGGGCGCGCTGGACCTACCTGGCGGAGAACGCCAAGGGCCTGGACGCGGTGGACGGCGCGGCACCGAAGTCCATCGGGCTGCTGATTGATGAAGCAATGGAGCTCATCATGACCGACAACAAGTCCCTGGCCGCCACGCTCCCCAAGATCTACAACCGCGACAACGTGGACCAGCGCCGCCTGGGCGAGCTGCTGGACCTGTTCAACTCCGCCCGCTTTACCGGCCAGGGCGCCAGCAAGGCCCGTGACCTGCTGGGCGAGGTGTACGAGTACTTCCTCGAGAAGTTCGCCAAGGCCGAGGGCAAGCGCGGCGGCGAGTTCTACACCCCGGCCGGCGTGGTCCGGGTGCTGGTGGAAGTGCTGGAACCGCACCGCGGGCGGGTGTACGACCCGTGCTGTGGTTCGGGCGGCATGTTCGTCCAGGCCGAGAAGTTCCTCGCTGCACATCATCTGGAGGGCTCGGACATCTCCGTCTACGGCCAGGAGCTCAACGAGCGCACCTGGCGTATGGCCAAGATGAACCTTGCCATCCATGGCTTGAACGCAAACCTGGCCTCGCGCTGGGGCGACACGTTCGCCCGCGACCAGCACCCGGAGCTGACCGGGACAAACGGTGCGGACTTCATCATGGCCAACCCGCCGTTCAACATTAAGGACTGGGCCCGCTCCGAATCCGATCCGCGCTGGAAGTACGGCGTCCCGCCGGCAGGCAACGCCAACTACGCCTGGATCCAGCACATCATCTCCAAGCTGGCGCCAGGCGGCAGCGCCGGCGTGGTCATGGCCAACGGCTCCATGTCCTCCAACTCCGGCGGCGAAGGCGAGATCCGCGCGCAGCTGGTGGAGGCCGACCTTGTCTCCTGCATGGTGGCCCTGCCCACCCAGCTCTTCCGCAGCACCGGCATCCCGGTGTGCACGTGGTTCTTCGCGAAGGACAAGACCGCAGGCCCGCGGGGTTCGGTGGACCGGACCGGGCAGGTCCTGTTCATCGACGCCAGGAACCTGGGCTACATGGTGGACCGCGCCGAGCGTGCCCTGTCCGATGATGACATCGCCAAGATCGCCAACGCCTACCACGCCTGGCGCGGGACCGCTTCGGCGGTTGAGGCAGGGCTGACGTACGACGACGAGGCCGGCTTCTGCTATTCGGCCAGCCTTGCGGAGGTGAAGACTGCAGACTATGCACTGACGCCGGGACGGTACGTCGGAGCTGCCGATGTTGAGGACGACGGCGAGCCGATCGAGGAGAAGATCGCAAGGTTGTCGAAGAAGCTGTTTGAGCAGTTCGAGGAGTCTGAGCGGCTGGCGGCTGTAGTGCGCGAGCAGTTGAGGAGGGTGTTGTGACCTCCGTCAGCATCGGCCAACTCGTTGCCGCTGGTGTCCTTCAACTTGGCGACGGATATCGCACCAAAAGGGCTGAGCACGCTCACCATGGTTACCGAATCATTCGAGTTGCCGATGTCTTGGACGACATGGTCAGCTTCACTGGCCCCGATTTTGTCTCGGAGAAGTACGCCAAAGCTATCGGAACGAAGATGGGCACACCGGGCGACATCCTTTTGACAACAAAGGGCACGGTCGGGCGCGTTGCAGTCTTGCCCAACACAAACGAACGAGTCGTCTACAGCCCACAGTTGTGCTTTTTTCGGGTACTGGATGCGGATGTACTGGACCCACGCTTCTTGCGTTACTGGTTTAGCAGCGTGGAGTTCTGGCGGCAGGCCGCGGACCGAATGAACAATACCGACATGGCGGCCTACATCAACTTGGCCGATATTCGCTCGCTCAGGCTGACCGTGCCGGACATCTCTGAGCAGCGCTCCATCGCAGAGGTGCTGGGCACCCTCGACGACAAGATCGCCGCGAATGCAAAGGTCATCGCTCACGCAGATGGACTGACCCACACGCTTTTCCGTTCTATGAGCAGTCCTGATAGCCGTCAAGTCGCCCTATCTACAACGGCACAGTTCGTAAATGGGAAGGCCTTCACAAAAAATGCCAGTGGAACGGGCCGAGTAGTTATCCGTATCGCCGAACTGAACTCAGGAATCGGCGCCTCGACCGTCTACAACGATATCGATGTCAATGATCAGCACGTGGCCCGGCCAGGGGATCTTCTCTTCGCATGGTCCGGCTCGCTGACTCTGCATCGGTGGTTTAGGCCTGAGGGCATCATCAATCAACACATATTCAAGGTCGTCCCCAATGCGGAATATCCTTACTGGCTCGTTTATGAGTTGCTTCGCCACAAGCTTGAAGAGTTCAAGTCAATCGCGGCCGACAAGGCAACCACCATGGGCCACATTCAGCGGAAGCATCTGGACGAACCAGTGGAGGTTCCGGCCTCCGAAACGATTCGCAGGCATGACGAAGTGATGGCGGCATTGTGGGACAAAGGGCTGACGGCCGAGGTCGAAAACCTTAATCTCGTCGAAACTCGCGACGTGCTCCTCCCTCAGCTGATGTCCGGCAAGCTCCGGGTCAAAGATACTGAGAAAGTCCTGGAGAACGCCGGGGTGTAAATGCGTAGCGCGGTTGCGGCGGTCACCTGGGAATAGCCGCCGGAAGCCTGAGTAAGCTGAACAACAAATGGATTGTGGGGGATCACCGTGACAGCACCAGCAGTAGCCTTTTCCGAAGCCGACTGGGAGGGCGCCGCGAAGGAGCGGCTTGGCGAGCTGGACTGGAAGCCGCTGGAGGGTGAGGCCATCGCGCCCGGCACCGGCGAACGCGAATTCTGGGCCGAGCTTGTCATTCGGCCGCGTCTGCTTGCCGCCCTCCAGCGCCTCAACCCGGCAGTCCCCGCCCAGTACCTCCAACAGGCACTGGCGGAAATAGCCTCACCCATGTCGAACGATGCCATGGCCGAGAACCACCGCATCCACAACTGCCTGGTCGACGGCTACCGGCTGACCTACATCGACTCCGACGGCAACGAAGCCAACCCGACCATCCGGCTGCTCAGCCAGGCACCGGACCAGAACGACTGGCTCGCCGTCAACCAGGTCACCCTGGTGCAGGGCGACTACAGGCGGCGCTTCGACGTCGTGCTCTACTGCAACGGCATGCCTGTCAGCATCATCGAACTCAAGAAGGCCGGCAGCGCCCACGCCGACCTCCCCGGCGCCCATGCCCAGCTCCGGACGTACCTCCGCGAATTCCCCATGGCGTTCCGCTTCTGCGTCTTCACGCTCGCCACCGACGGAATCCAGGCCAAGTACGGAACGCCGTTCACCCCCTTTAACCACTTCTCACCGTGGAATGTAGACGACGACGGCGTCCCCGTTCCTCAGGGCTACATGGTCGACGGCGATGCCGTCACTGCCCTCGACACCGCGCTGGACGGCCTTTACAACCAGGAACGTTTCCTGCAGCTGACCCGCAACTTCACCGCGTTCGACCAGGGCTCCGGCGGGCTGGCAAAACGGATTGCCAAGCCGCACCAGTACTACGCCGTCACCAAGGCCGTGGCCAGCACCATCCAGGCGGTGGAAAGCAACGGAAAAGCCGGCGTCGTCTGGCATACCCAGGGTTCCGGCAAGTCCATGGAAATGGAACTGTACGCGAACATGGTGGCGCGTGCGCCCAAGTTGAAGAACCCCACCGTCGTGGTCATCACCGACCGGAACGAACTCGACGGCCAGCTCTTCGAGGGCTTCGACCGCAGCCTCCTCCTCGCCGAATCGCCCAAGCAAATCAGGAAACGCTCGGAGCTGCGGGACGAGCTCAGCAACCGGACCACGGGCGGCATCTACTTCACCACTCTGCAAAAGTTCGGGCGCAGCAAGTCGGAGAAGGACGCCGGCGCAGACCACCCACTGCTGTCCGACCGGCGCAACATCATCGTGGTGGTGGACGAGGCACACCGCTCGCACTACGACGACCTGGACGGCTACGCCCGGCACCTGAGAGACGCACTCCCCCACGCCACACTTATCGCCTTTACCGGAACGCCGATTTCGTTTGACGACCGGAATACGCAAGACGTCTTCGGCGACTACATCGACATTTACGATCTGTCGCGGGCGGTGGAGGACGGCGCCACCGTGCCCGTGTACTTCGAACCGCGGCTGATCAAGGTGGGACTCTCCGAAGGTGTCACGGAAGAGGACCTGGACAAGTCCGCCGATGAACTGACCCTCGGCCTGGACGATACGGAACGTGCCCGCATCGAGGCGAGCGTCGCCGTCGTCAACGCTGTCTACGGTGCGCCGCAGCGCATTGCCGCGCTGGCCGAGGACCTGGTGGGGCACTGGGAGAACCGGCGCGGGCGGATGGGCAAGTTCATTGAAGCTCCGGGCAAGGCGATGATCGTGGGCGGGACGCGGGAGATTTGCGCAAAGCTGTACTCCGCGATTGTGGAGCTGCGCCCGGACTGGCATTCGGACGACCTGTCGAAAGGCAGGATCAAGGTGGTGTACTCGGGCGACGCGACTGATGTGCGGCCGGTGTCCGACCATGTGCGCCGAGATTCGCTGAATGCCCAAGTCAAGGAGCGGCTCAAGAACGTCGACGACGAGCTGGAGCTTGTGATCGTCAAGGACATGATGCTCACGGGCTACGACTCTCCACCGCTGCACACCCTGTACCTTGACCGGCCCCTCAAGGGCGCGCTGTTGATGCAGACTCTCGCGCGGGTGAACCGCACGTTCCGCGGCAAGGAGGACGGGCTGCTGGTGGCGTACGCGCCGCTGGCGGAGAATCTTGCGAAGGCGCTGGGCGAGTACACGCAGTCGGACCGGGCGAACAAGCCGGTGGGCAAGAACATCGACGAGGCTGTAGGTCTGACGGTTTCCCTGGTGGAGACGCTCCGCTCGTTGCTGGCGGGCTACGACTGGAAAGCCGTGTGGATGAAGGCTGGGCCAAAGTCGTTCCTGAATGCCGTGACCGGCGCGGTCAGTTACCTGCGGAATCCTGCAACGCCTGGCAACCAGCCGGGGGACGGAGAAGACTCGCTTGCTTCTCGGTATCGGAAGTTCTCGAGCCAGTTGTCCCGTGCGTGGGCGCTGTGCTCTGGATCCGAGACGCTGGCTGAGCTGCGTCCCGAGATCCAGGTGTACGAGGAGATCCGCGTCTGGATGGCGAAGTACGACGCAGCGGACCGGCAGGCGAGCGGTGAGCCGGTGCCGGAGGAGATCCAACGGCTGTTGGGGAACCTGATCGCCAACGCCACCTCGTCGGGCGAAGTACTGGACATCTATGACGCAGCGGGTATGCCGAAGCCGTCTCTTGATGATCTGACGCCTGAGTTCATCGCAAAGACGCAGAAGGCACGGAATCCGCAACTGGCTATTGAGGCGTTGCGGAAGCTCATCGCCGACGAATCTGCCGCGTCGACCCGGAACAACGTCATCCGGCAGCGCGCGTTCTCGGAACGCATTACCGAGCTCATGAAGAAGTACACCAACCAGCAGCTGACATCTGCCGAAGTGATTGCCGAGCTTGTGGAGCTGGCACGAGAGGTTGCCGCCGAGGGCAACCGTGGTGCGCACTTCACTCCCCCGCTGAACTCCGATGAGTTGGCGTTCTATGACGCCGTGGCGCAGAACGAGTCGGCTGTGGAGGTCCAAGGCGAGGGGAAGCTGGCCGAGATAGCGCGGCAGCTCGTTGGCGTCATGCAGCGCGATGTGCGTACTGATTGGACGGTTCGGGACGACGTCCGGGCAAAACTTCGCTCATCCATCAAACGGCTTCTGGTGATCAACGGGTATCCGCCGGACAAGCAGCCCGAGGCCATCAAGCTAGTCATGGAACAAATGGAATCCATGGCGCCGCGGTTTGCGGAGGCGCGGCTTTAACTCGAAGCCGAGTACTGGACAACAACTCGACTGGCCAGGCTCGCGCCTACTATTTTCAGGAAACGCCCGACAATTGCTGACACGGTGATTCGACGCCCGCTGAGGCCAGCCCGGAGATCCGGGAGCCCGGCCAAGGACGTCAGGCCGGCTAGTAGAATTACAGTGGTTCTCCAGTCCCCCAGCTTGGAGAACCGGGAGCGTCCTTGCTTGGGTCCTGGACTCGCGCGGATGCTTCCCTCATACACCCGATAGAAACCGCGCTGTGGTTCAGGCAGCAAACCCCCACCAAGTTGTGCCACTGGGGGCAGGTGAAGCCCTCCGCGCAGCTCAAAGCTGTCCACATGGCGTACAACCCGTCCCGCCGTGGTTGTAATGTCACTGTGGAGACGGGCTCCTCGTCTGGGACCCATTCCGGAAGACGGCTTGGACTGGGCGCCTGAGAGTGTCGAGTCAGGTCCTAGCGGAGGTTACGACCGCTAGCAGGAGGAGTTTCGTTCTCGCAAATCACCGCCCATTTTAATGAAGCTCCGACGGCTGGTTCGGCCGTCGAAGGCTTCTTGAATCCACGTGCGGAGGATGGATTGCGATGGGGCCGGTACATAGTAGCTGGCGTAGGCAGAATTGTCGTTTTTATTTATGTTGAGTGAGAGACGTGAGGGTATGTCCGGCTTCGTTCCGGCAACGGAGGGCAGCTGAACGGCAAGTAGTCCATTGGGGTTCGGGTCTGATCGTAGGCTGGTATAGATTTCCCAGTCGACGAATTTTCGTGCCCACGTGCACTCTCCAATGGCAACCAGGGTCACGGTCGAATCCTTCAAGAACTTTGCCCGGATGGTCTGCCGTATGTAGGCGACGTTGGTTGAGTTGATGATGTCCGATCCGTCTTCTTCCATTCCAATCGCGCGAGGGATGAACACCTCCGTGTTGGCAGAGATGAATTCAAGTACCTCTACAGCGTCGACTGCATGGTAGCTCACGAAAACCTTGTGACGAGGGGGCGTGGATGCCGATTTCCGCATCCCCTCCGTCACGTTCTCGTAGCTCCGAGTTATCTGCTGCAGCTCGCGGATTGCGGACTGGGTTTGTGACCCGTACAAAGTCATGGATTGAACTCCTATCCTGCCTGATCGAGAATTCTCGTAAGGCGGTTGATGGCGTCGGCCGGAGCTCCGTGCGACGCGAGAAACTGTAACTGAAACCTCGTACTAGAAATCTGATCTGGACGTCCATACCGCGCCGATTCGGCGAACTGCTGCGCGGCGGTGTCAATCTCCCCCAGGTTTTCAAGGGCCTCGTGGAGAGACAATTCTGCTTGGGTTACCAAGGTCCAGTAGTTTGTGCGGTCGTTTACTAGCGCGAGGCGAGTAAGAAATCGGGTGACCGTTATCGCCTCATTTAGTTCTTCTCGGAAGGAGTCATCGCGGTCCCGATTACCTAGGCGGAGCGCCATCACTAGATTGACTCCAGTGTAAAACTGCGGATCGAGTTCGAATCCCGCCCTGTATTTTTCGGCCATTTCCTGGAAGAGGCTGTTTGCAACGGCCGGATCGTCAGAAATTTCCTCGTCCTGAAGTTGGCGCTTTATGAGACCGCCCCAGATTCCATAGGTTTCCGAATCTGCGTATCCTGCTTGTTCAGCTTCAACCAGCAAGTTTTGGGCAGTGCGCCACAGGGTCCGACGTACGTGCGGGTCGGTTTCCCGCTCTCCAAGCCGTCTATACGCCATGACAGTTTTCTGAAGCCAGAGACGGTGTAGCGGATCGTCCATCGTGGGCCGTGCGAGGTCTAGCAGTGTGCGCGCTTCTGGGTACGAAGCTTCGTCGAGCAGCGCGATTGCCAGCTCCACTCGCAGGGCGCGTCGAACTGCTTCAGATATTCCAGGCGCAGTTTCGAGCCAGGTTGCCTCCGCGCGCATAGAGGCAGCGTCTGAACTCCTTATAACGTCGCTGGTTCGGCGCCGTGCTTCGCCAGCCAGAACGACAGCTTCTGGGATGGCCGATCTCTGAGCGAACGGCCGGTCGATGTGGTCGATTTCGAACCAGTCGTGAGCCGGGCTGTCGATCGTACGGTGAGTGATGGCCTGTGCAATGACAGGTTTCAGCTTCCTTATGGCGTCTTCGGCTTGCTGATCCGAGAGGTCTTCGTCTCGTGCAAAGGAATGAACTCGAATCAAGTTGATATCGAACGGAGGCGCTTTCCGGGGCCGCCCTTGGACGTAAGGGTTTAAAAGGATGGTCGAATGTGCGGCGAACACGTGCCGCACTCCGAGTTCGTAGCCGACGTTGAAGTTAGTTGTGGCGAGATCCACCAAGGCGAGGTCGGAGTTCGCGAGCGAGGCAAGCATGCCCGAATGGATGATCCCGCTGTCAGTTTCCAGATCGGCTCTGGTCCATTCGACGTCGACGTCCTCAAGCAGAGGTCTATACACTTTGTGGAAGGGCGGGTCGCAGTCGGTGATTCGACCCGTTCCGGCGTCTCGCTTGCGACCGTAAGGCATGACAACGAATGCGCTGATCTGTTGGCGGGCCGGACTCAAGTCTATGGTCAGATAACCGCGGTCTTCGGCCCTGTTAACGAGGTCATCCGTGACTGATGGTGAGTCGGAAGTGGGCGTAGGTCGGACCGTGATGACCCATACACGCTCGCCCGTCGCCTCCGCGGTGATACTCGCGTTATCCAGAATTGTCAGATTGTGAGCAATGAACGCCTCTGCGGAATCCTCCACTATTTGGTTACCCTCAACAACCTGGACCTTCGAATTGCCCAAGATTCTGTCATAGTGACCAGTCCACGGCTCGCCTCGCGACTCGACACTCGTTCGCCGAAAGTCATCGCAGCCGAAAGGCAATACTGCCCGGACTGGCGTATCCTCGGCTAACGCGGCGCGAGCGAACAATATGTCTGCGCCGGCGGCGAGAGCTCCAACGACCAAGCTAGGCTTCAGCGATTGGATTAGCCCCCGGAGCCGGACCATCAGTTCAGCCTCAGCACTGGCTGGCAGCCGAGGAACTTCACGGTCAGGTTCGTCGACCTGTGATCCGGCATAGACAATGATCACGTAGCTCTCGCTATCTGTTGTAGAAAATTTTGCTGACTCGGCAATGTGGAAAAATTCAGCAGCCGCACGTGGTTGGAGTGTTCATCGGCATGGCGCCGCCACGCGAGGTAGCGGCAAAATTGCACGTTCGATTGCGTCATCGAACTGGCTGACGTCGTCTCGTGCAACCTGCGGCGGCCGTGGCGCCCTGCCCTTGGCCAACGGAGTGAATCAGTTGGCCACCCACCGTGGAACCTGGCCACGTGGCGTGAAACCTCACAAAAAGTCCCAAAGGAGGCCCTGGCTTAGTTGGGAGTGCCCACAACTAAGCCCGAGCGTCCGTATCGCCACCTAAATCGGTCTTCGCCAAACGTCTAGTCCCATTTTCGCCAACAAATGTCTAAACCGCCAAGTAGCACGCGATCTCACACCAGCAACTAGAAGTCCCAGTCCTCATCCTCAGTATTGACGGCCTTGCCAATCACGTAGGACGAACCGGACCCACTAAAGAAGTCGTGGTTCTCGTCCGCGTTCGGGGACAGTGCCGAGAGGATCGCCGGGTTCACATCCGTGACCGAAGACGGGAACATTGCCTCGTAGCCCAAGTTCATGAGGGCCTTGTTGGCGTTGTAGTGCAGGAACTTCTTGACGTCCTCGGCCAGGCCAACGGAGTCGTAGAGATCATGCGTGTACTGGACTTCGTTTTCGTACAGCTCGAAGAGCAGCTCGAACGTGTAGTCCTTGATCTCCTGCTTGCGCTCCTCGGAAAGACCTTCGAGGCCCTTCTGGAACTTGTAGCCGATGTAGTAGCCGTGCACTGCCTCATCACGGATGATCAGGCGGATCAGGTCTGCGGTGTTCGTGAGCTTGGCCCGGGAGGACCAGTACATCGGCAGGTAGAAGCCCGAGTAGAACAGGAAGCTTTCCAGCAGCGTGGAAGCCACCTTGCGCTTCAGCGGGTCGTCGCCCTGGTAGTAGTCCATAACGATCTGCGCCTTCTTCTGAAGGTTCGCGTTCTCGGTGGACCAGCGGAATGCCTCGTCGATCTCCTTGGTGGAAGCCAGCGTGGAGAAGATCGAGGAGTAGCTTTTGGCATGCACCGACTCCATGAACGCGATGTTCGTGTAGACGGCTTCCTCGTGCGGGGTGAGCGCATCAGGAATCAGGGAGACAGCGCCGACCGTGCCCTGAATGGTGTCCAGCAGTGTCAGGCCAGTGAACACGCGCATCGTGAGCTGCTGCTCGTCATGGGTCAGCGTATTCCAGGACTGGACGTCGTTGGACAGTGGCACCTTCTCCGGCAGCCAGAAGTTGTTGACGAGTCGGTTCCAGACCTCTACGTCCTTGTCGTCCTGGATGCGGTTCCAGTTAATGGCCTCGACGTGGCTCAGCAGCTTGACCTTCTCGGTCATGTCATCCCCTATGCGTTGGGTGGTTTCTCTAAGTTAAAGCCTACGACGGCGGGCGGGCGCCCGCCGTCGTACAGCAAGATTTAGTTGAAGATTAAAGTGCGCAGGAAACGCAGCCCTCCACCTCAGTCCCTTCCAGCGCGAGCTGGCGGAGACGGATGTAGTAGATGGTCTTGATGCCCTTCTTCCAGGCGTAGATCTGGGCCTTGTTGATGTCGCGCGTAGTGGCGGTGTCCTTGAAGAACAGCGTCAGCGACAGGCCCTGGTCAACGTGCTGCGTAGCGGCCGCGTAGGTATCGATGACCTTCTCGTAGCCGATCTCGTACGCGTCCTGGTAGTACTCCAGGTTGTCGTTGGTCAGGTACGGCGCCGGGTAGTACACGCGGCCCAGCTTGCCTTCCTTGCGGATCTCAATCTTGGACGCCACCGGGTGGATGGAGGAGGTGGAGTTGTTGATGTAGGAGATCGAGCCCGTGGGCGGCACCGCCTGCAGGTTCTGGTTGTAGATGCCGTGCTCCATAACGGAAGCCTTCAGCGCCAGCCAGTCAGCCTGCGTGGGGATGTGCACATTCTTGAACAGCTCCGCAACCTTCTCAGTCTGCGGAACCCATTCCTGCTCGGTGTACTTGTCGAAGAACTCGCCGGAGGCGTACTTGGACTTCTCGAAGCCGCCGAAGGTCTGGCCGGTCTCGATGGCCAGCAGGTTGGACGCACGGACAGCGTGGTACACCACCGAGTAGAAGTAGATGTTGGTGAAGTCCAGGCCCTCTTCGGAGCCGTAGTGGACCCGCTCGCGGGCCAGGTAGCCGTGCAGGTTCATCTGGCCCAGGCCAATGGCGTGGCTCTGGTCATTGCCCTTGGCGATGGAGGGCACCGAGGTGATGTTGGACATGTCAGACACAGCTGAAAGCGACCGGATGGCCGTCTCAACAGTCAGTCCGAAGTCCGGCGAGTCCATGGCCTTGGCGATGTTCAGCGAGCCCAGGTTGCAGGAGATGTCCTTGCCGGTGTCGGCGTAGGAGAGGTCATCGTTGTACGTGGTGGGCTGGGAAACCTGGAGGATCTCCGAGCACAGGTTGGACATGATGATCTTGCCGTCGATCGGGTTGGCCCGGTTCACGGTGTCTTCGAACATGATGTACGGGTAGCCGGATTCGAACTGGATCTCGGCGAGGGTCTGGAAGAACTCGCGGGCCTTGATCTTGGTCTTCTTGATCCGGGAGTCGTCCACCATCTCGTAGTACTTCTCGGTGACCGAGACGTCGGAGAACGGCATGCCGTAGACGCGTTCGACGTCGTACGGCGAGAACAGGTACATGTCCTCGTCCTTCTTGGCCAGCTCGAACGTGATGTCCGGGATGACGACGCCGAGGGAGAGGGTCTTGATGCGGATCTTCTCGTCCGCGTTCTCGCGCTTGGTGTCCAGGAAGCGGTAGATGTCCGGGTGGTGAGCGTGCAGGTACACGGCACCGGCACCCTGGCGGGCACCAAGCTGGTTGGCGTAGGAGAAGCTGTCTTCGAGGAGCTTCATCACGGGGATCACGCCGGAGGACTGGTTCTCGATCTGCTTGATCGGGGCCCCGACTTCGCGGATGTTGGTCAGCGCGAACGCCACGCCGCCGCCGCGCTTGGACAGCTGCAGCGCGGAGTTGATGGAGCGGCCGATGGACTCCATGTTGTCTTCGATGCGCAGCAGGAAGCACGAGACCAGCTCGCCGCGCTGCTTCTTGCCCGCGTTCAGGAACGTGGGGGTGGCCGGCTGGAAGCGGCCTTCAATGATCTCGTCCACCATCTGCAGGGCGAGCTGCTCGTTGCCGCGGGCCAGGTGCAGGGCAACCATGCAGACGCGGTCCTCGTAGCGCTCCAGGAAGCGCTTGCCGTCAAACGTCTTCAGAGTGTAGGAGGTGTAGAACTTGAAGGCGCCCAGGAAGGTCTCGAAGCGGAACTTCTTTTTGTACGCGCGGTTGAACAGGTCACGGATGAAGTTCATCGTGTACTGGTCGAGGGTTTCGCGCTCGTAGTAGTCGTTCTTGACCAGGTATTCGAGCTTCTCTTCCAGGTCATGGAAGAAGACCGTGTTGTTGTTCACGTGCTGCAGGAAGTACTGGTGGGCGGCCTCACGGTCCGCCTCGAACTGGATCTCGCCGCTGGGACCATACAGGTTCAGCATCGCGTTCAGCTCGTGATACCCCAGGCCCTTATAGGCGGCGGGCATCTCGGGCTTTTGGGCCCTGGTTACTTCTGTGTCTGCGACAGTCGTGTCCAAAACATGTCCAATCCATTGTTGACACGGGTCACGTCGTCCGGCGTGCCCATTAATTCGAAGCGGTAGAGGTGCGGTACTCCGCACTTGGCGGCGATGATGTCCCCCGCCATGCAGTAGTTGTCCCCGAAGTTTGTGTTGCCGGCCCCGATGACTCCGCGGATCAGCTGCCTGTTCTGCGGGTTGTTCAGGAACCGGATGACCTGCTTCGGAACGGACCCCTCTCCCCCGGTGCCGCCATAGGTTGGCACCACCAGCACAAACGGCCGGGTGGCAAGGAGGGGTGCGTCCTTCGGGAGCAGCGGAATCCGGGCCACCTCACGGCCAAGCTTCGAGACGAAGCGGCTGGTGTTCTCGGATGCCGAGGAAAAATAGATAAGCTGGCTGCCGGTGACAACCGCGGGAACCGGCGTCCCTGGACCCACGCGCTGAGCCGCGTGAACGTCCTGGGAAGTGCGAGATTCCTGTGCTGCTGGTGCTGCCACGGGAGTCACCTCAGCTGGTTGACGGTTGCCGGCAGGAAAAGTGTGACCCCTTAGGCCACGGAGGAAACAGCGGAGAGCGCCAGTTCCTCGATCTTGTCCGGGCGGAATCCTGACCAGTGGTCCTGGTCCGTGACCACAACGGGGGCCTGCATGTAACCCAGCGCCTTCAAGCGCTCGAGGGCTTCGGCGTCCTGGGAGATGTCAACGCTCTGGTACGCGATGCCCTTTTTATCGAGAGCCCGGTAGGTGGCGTTGCACTGAACACAAGCAGGCTTTGTGTAAACCGTTACGGTCATGGTTCCTGTCCCCTTTTCTGGAAAACTTGCTCGTCCGGTGTTCCCGCCCAAGCTGTATGTAGATACTACATCTAGTGCAGACGCCTCTTTGGAACCCCAAGATGATGTATTACAAGTATGTCATTTAATGCACTTTTAATCCACAGGGACGGCCCTTCAAAATGTCCGGAATCCCGCTGTTTTTGCGAACGAAATCCACATGCTGTGGAGTACTTAGCCACAGTTAACCCCCAGCGTGTCGTGGAAAAGACGGCGTGTCGCCCACACGGCGGGCAGGACCGGTGGCACTAAAAGGGGCTCCGAAGTGACCTTCGGAACCCCTTTAGGTGATCAACCGCACGACGCCGGAAGCCGGCAGAGTGCCGGCGCCCGCCGCAGGCAGCGGCTGCTAGAGCTGCACCTCCCGGCGGTCCAGCACCACCTGCTGCACATCCAGGTAGCCGGACTGGAAGCCGGCTCGGGAGTAGCACAGGTAGAACAGCCACATCCGCTGGAACACCGCATCAAAACCCAGCTCCGCCACCTCCAGTGACCGCTCCAGGAACCGTTCCTCCCACAGCCGCAGGGTGGCCGCGTAGTGGTCCCCCATGCCCATCCGCTCGCGCACGCGCAACGTGGTGTGCTGCTGGGTGACGCTCTCTATGGCCCGGACTGAGGGCAGAAAGCCGCCGGGGAAGATGTACTTGTGGACCCAGGTGTAGGCGTTCCGGGTGGCCAGCATCCGGCCGTGCGGCATGGTGATCGCCTGGATGGCCACCTTTCCGCCGGGCGCCAGGACACGGTCGATGGTCTGGAAATAGATCGGCCAGTATTCGTAGCCCACGGCCTCGACCATCTCCACGGACACCACAGCGTCGTACTCGCCTTCCACCGCACGGTAGTCCTGGAGCGCCACCGTCACCCGGTCCGCATAACCGGCTTCAGCGATGCGCTCCTGCGCGAGCGCCTGCTGCTCGCTGGAGAGGGTGACACTGTAGACAGTGGCGCCGCGGGCTGCTGCCCGGAGTGCCAGTTCACCCCAGCCGGTGCCGATTTCCAGCAGCCGGGTCCCCTCACCTACGCCGGCTTTGTCCAGCAGCCTGTCGATTTTTGCCCGCTGCGCCGCCGCCAGCGACTCCCACCCCACGGAGCCCAGCGGCCCCGCTTCCGCCGGAAACAGGGCTGAGGAGTAGCTCATGGTGGAGTCGAGGAAGTTCGAGAACAGATCGTTGGAGAGGTCGTAGTGGCGGGAGATGTTGTTGCGCGTGTTCTGCTCGGCATTACGCTCCTGCCGCGGGGTGCGCGGCAGGTACAGGGTACGGAGTTTCTGCAGCGGCGCGGGGATCAGCGTGTCCACCGAGGCGGCAAACACTTCGAGGACGCCGGCCAGGTCGCCCGCTTCCCAGTCCCCCGCCATGAAGGACTCGCCCAGCCCGATCAGGCCGTTGTCCCCGATTCTGGTTTCGAATGCTTCCGGCCGGATCATGACCATCAGGGGCGCATCCGGGCCGCCCAGGCCCAGGACAGTTCCGTCCGGATATTCCACCCGCAGGGGCAGCCGCTTGACTGCCCCCTTGAAGAGGAGGCCTGCCGCCTTTCCGGCGACGGCTGCCTTGGCTCCCGACGGCGGTTGGGCCACTCCCGGCCACAGCTCCGCCTCGATGGTGGTGGGCGACGCCGGCACTCCCGTCGGGCTCCAGGCCGCGGCCACGTGCGTGGCGCCCTGGTCCGACGCCGCGTTCGCGGCTTTGCTTTCAGCCTGCTCCCTAATCTTCTCCCGGAGAGGAGCCGCAGCCGTTTCGTTGTCGTCCGTCATTGTCATTGAACTGCCTCCTGTGAAGGGTGATGTGGTCGAGCGACGACGGGCAGGCGTTTTGCCCAGAGTGTAATGCCCTGTACCCGGATGAGGGCCGAAACCAACAGCGGTGCGGCCGGAACCGTGAACGCCGCTGCCAGGATGTTCCGAACGGTGGCGGACCGGCGCTTGCCGTCCATGGTTGCGACGAACGGCCGATGGTCTTCACGCTCCAGGACGATGGACACGGCCAGCCGCTCCCCCGGCGCAGGCAGCTTCATCCGGTATTGCCCGTCCACCTCGTTGAAGGGAGAAACGTAAAACGCCTTGGGAACGGAGGCACGCCCGGACGGGTCCGTCCGGAGGAGGTAGCAGTGCCGCTCGCCGTACGTGTTGTGGACTTCGGCAACCACGCACCCAAGCTCTCCGTTCGACCGGTAGCACCAGAACAAAGTAAGCGGATTGAAGACGTAACCGAAGACCCTGGCGCTGGTCAGCATATGGATAGGGCCGCCGTCGGACTCTATCCCCTGCGTGCGCAGGTACCGCTCCACATTGCTGCGGATGGTTGCGTCCGGATCGCCCAGATGGTCGCCGGACCGGAATACGGCCAATGGCCGCAGCAGGAACGGAAGGCGTGGGAGCCGGTCAACGTCAACGAACCAGCTGTAGCTGCGGTACGTGAACGCATTCTTCAAGGGTGTATGCCGGACGTGGGAAATCGACGTCCGGTAAATGGCGGCGCTCATGCGGGCTCCGCCGCGGCGGCAAGCTCCCGCTCGCCGTCATCATATGAGCCGGACTCATCAGCGGGCAGGACCGGAGCCCAGTGCCGGCCAAGCTTTTCGGCTGCACGCACGCCGGAGAGCGCGCCATCCTCATGGAAGCCCCAGCCCAGGTATGCGCCGGCATAGGCAATCCGGCCGTCGCTGAGTGCCGCGATGGCCTGCTGCGCCTGCACCGATTCAGGAGTGTACTGGGGGTGCTCGTAAACCATGCGCTCCAGCACTGCGTCATCGGCAATGAGTTCCGACTCCCCCAGGCTCACCAGGTAACGCTTGCCGTCCAAGGGATTCAGCCGCTGCAGGCGGGTCAGGTCGTAGCTGACCAGGACCTTGTCAGGCAGGGCTTCGCAGGACGGGAGCCGGTAGTTCCAGGATGCCCTGGCGTTGTCAGCGGACGGCAGGACAGCAGGATCGCGGTGGAACACGGTGTGGTTCACCGAATACGGCATCCCGCCCAGTGCCTCCTTTTCCTCCGGCGTGGCATCTGCCAGGAATCCGAGGGCCTGGGCCGGGTGGGCGGCAATGACGACGGCATCGAAATCTTCCACGCCGGCTTCGGTCACCAGTTCAATTCCCAGTGCATGCCGGCGGATGTCGGTGACCGGGGTGTTGAGCCGGACATCCGGCAGGGTGGCGGCCAGCTTCTCCACGTACCGTGCGGAGCCGCCGGTAACCGTCCGCCATTGCGGGGAACCTTTAAGGCCGAGCAATCCGTGATGGCCAAGGAAGGTGAAGAGGTAGCGGGCGGGGTAGGCCAGGGCGGTGGTGGGGTCGCAGGACCAGACGGCACTCACCACGGGAGTCATAAAGTGGGAAACGAAGTAGGGACTGAACTTCTCGCGCTCAAGGAACTCACCCAGGGTCGGCTCGGGAACTGCCCCGTCCGGGCTGACCGCGGAGGCCGGCGCCGTGTTCAGCAGCGCCCGGGCCTTCCGGTAGAAACGGGTGACCTCCAGCAGCATCAGCAGGTACCGGCCCCGCAGCAGGCTGGAAGGGCGGGCGATGATTCCGCGGGCACCGTCACGGGCGCCGGCATATTCCAGCCCGCAGCCGTCGCAGCGGATGGACATGCTCATTTCGGAGTCCTGGGTTTCCACCCCCAGCTCGGCAAAAAGCCGAAGCAGCGTGGGATAGGTCCGCTCATTGTGGACGATGAAGCCGGTGTCCACCCCCAGCACGGAGCCGTCCGGTTGCGGCATGTCATGGGTGTGGGCGTGGCCGCCCAGCCGGGCATCGGCTTCGAAAAGGGTCACGTCGTCCTCACGGTTGAGGACATAGGCGGCCGTGAGGCCGGCGACGCCGCTGCCGATGACGGCCACCCGTCGTCGTCCGCCTCCGCTTACTGCTGGATCAGGTGACAATTTATGCTCCTCTGCTGAACATTTGCCAGTGGTGGGTATACAGGGGGCAATTCGCAGCGCCCGGGGCGGCGGATGGGTGTGCGTTGAAGCTTCTTCGCCCGGAGACGGCAGAGTACTGTGGGCTGGTGGTAAATCCGGTACACCTGAAGACCCTTCTGGAGGTCACGCGGCTGGGCTCGTTCGCGGCCGCCGCGTCAACGCTTGGCTACACCGCCTCGGCGGTCTCGCAACAGATGTCCGCGCTGGAACGTGACACCGGCGTAGTCCTCTTCCAGCGCTCGGCGCGCAGCGTGCTGCCCACGGAAGCCGCCGTCGTGATGACCCGGCACGCCGCCAAGGTGCTCACGGACATCGAGGCGCTCATGGCTGCTGCCTCCAGAACCCAGGATTCCGCCCACCAGGAACTGCGCCTGGGAATCTTCCCCAGCCTCGCCACCTTTGTCCTGCCGCGGATCCTGAAGAATCCCACGTGGAAGAACCTGGGAATCGACCTGAAGGTCTCCGTCGCTGAACCCGGCCAGACCATCCAGGGGCTGCGCACCGGCGGCGACCTGGACCTGGCAGTGGTTTTCCAGGTGGGCCAGACCGGCTTCGCCTGGCCCAACACCATCAACAGGCAATGGATCGGCGACGACGACTTCCGGGTGGTGCTGCCGGCCGGCTGGGGCTTCCGTGCCGACGCCAAAGTTGCAGCTGACCACCTGTCCGAAATGCCCTGGATCATGCACCACCCCGGCACCAGCGACGCCATGGTCATCGAACGGCTTTTTGCGGGCTGCAACCTCCACCCCCGGGTAGTGGCCCACAGTGATGACTTTCACGCCAGCCTGGAGATGGCGGCCGCCGGGCTGGGCGCAGCGCTGGTCCCCGAGCTCGCGCTGCGGAACAAACCCGCCGGCGTGGTGGTGCTGGACGTCCCGGAAATCCGCCTGGCCCGCAACGTTTTCGCGCTGCTGATCAACGACAGGAAAACCGCCCGGGTACAGCTGTTCGTCGACCTGCTGGCCGAGACCTTCGCCGGGATGCGCAGGGCGGTGAATTAGGCCTGAACGCTGGAATGCACCGCTGTTCGGGTCTATGTTGAAACTATGAACAAGGTAGCGAGCCAGCACTTTGGCGAGATTGAGCTCAACCACGGCAGCGAGCACAACATCGCCGCCAAACTTGAGCTGCGGGGCCATCCGCTGGAACTCGACCTGAACGTTACCGCGCACGACCACTTCGACGAGGCAGCACTGCGCAAGGTGGATTACCGCCTGCGGTTCCTGCCGGAACTGGTGGACGAGGTGCGGGACATGATCGCGGAGGAGCTGGACCAGGAAGGCACCAGCCCGCAGGAATACCTTCACTTCCACTGCAATGCGCTCAAGGATGAGCACCTGCACAAGGTTTTTGGTGTGGAGGACCGGAGCCAACTCACCAACGAAGTGTTCCTCAAAGCACTCAAGCTCGGCCACGTGGGCATCTACCCCGGCACCCCCGAGCGCTACTTCGTGATGGACTTCACCCTGGGCGAGCACTTCACCGATGAGGTCCTGGTGGCTTCGGCCGACGAGGACGGCGTTGTGGACGACGAGATCGTCTGGGAGTCCTGACCCGGTTCTGAAACGCAGGGCCCTTTGGCCCTACTACCGGCACATACCCGGTCCGAGTATGGACCTCATGCATGAGATCAGATCTGGAACGTGGCGGCTCGCTGCGTCCCTGCTCCTCGCAGGTGTGGTGGTGGCAATCCTGGCTGGCCTGCTGCATGCCGAGTCCCACGACGCCAATGACCACGAAGCCTCCTTCACTGCCTACGCCAACAGTGATGTCTGGACCGCCGTCCATTTGGCCCAGTTTGTTGGCATCGCACTGGTGTGCGTTGGATTGGTGGTTCTGTGCTTCGCCCTTGACGTGCGGCGGGGTACCCAGGCTTGGACTGCCCGCATTGGGGCCCTTGCCGCCGCCACCGCTTTGGGGCTTTACGCCGCGTTGCAGGCCGTTGACGGCGTCGCACTCAAACAGGCTGTGGATGCTTGGGCTGCCTCTGGCGAGCCGGAAAAGGCGGCGCGTTTCGCCACCGCTGAGGGCATCCGGTGGCTCGAGTGGGGAATGCGCAGTTACCAGAGCTTCCTGCTTGGCACCGCGTTGATTCTTCTGGGCATCGTTATAGCGGCCCGGCGGCCGGTTTCCCGGATCATCGGCTTGCTGATGGCATTGTCCGGGCTGGCTTACCTGGCACAGGGCTGGATCATCGGAGAAGTGGGGTTCTCCGCCATCAATTCGCTGCCCACCCTGACCGGGATCGTGGCCACCGTCATCTGGACCATCTGGCTGGCCGTCAGTGCCTGGCGCATGAAGGGGGCCATGGCTGTTAAAGCAGGGTGAGCCCCGCCGAAACCGGAGTTTCGACGGGGCTCAACGACGTACTTTTGTTTTACTTCGCGGCTTCCAGCAGGCCGGCGCGGACCGCCTTGGTGGCCTCGACAAGGTTCCGCAAGGATTCCTCGGTCTCGGTGTAGCCGCGGGTTTTGAGGCCGCAGTCCGGGTTCACCCAGAGCTGGCGGGACGGAACGTGCTTCACAGCCGTGCTGAGCAGTTCAGTGACTTCCTCGGTGCCGGGAACGCGCGGCGAGTGGATGTCGTAGACACCCGGACCAACGCCGCGGCCGAAGCCGTGGGATTCGAGGTCGTGCACAACCTCCATGCGGGACCGGGCGGCCTCGATGGAGGTCACGTCGGCGTCCAGGCCGTCGATCGCGTCGATGATGACGCCGAACTCGGAGTAGCAGAGGTGGGTGTGGATCTGGGTTGCGTCGGCCGCACCGGCGGTGGCCAGGCGGAAGGAGTCCACGGACCACTTCAGGTAGTCGGCGTGATCGGCCTTGCGCAGCGGGAGGAGCTCGCGCAGGGCGGGCTCATCCACCTGGATGACCTTGATGCCGGCGGCTTCAAGGTCGGCGATCTCGTCGCGCAGGGCCAGGCCAACCTGGTTGGCGGTCTCGCCCAGCGGCTGGTCGTCGCGGACGAAGGACCAGGCCAGGATGGTGACCGGACCGGTGAGCATGCCCTTCATCGGCTTGCTGGTCAGGGACTGTGCGTATTTGGCCCACTCAACCGTGATGGGGGCGCTGCGGGTTACATCGCCCCACAGGATGGACGGACGCGTGCAGCGTGAGCCGTAGGACTGGACCCAGCCGTGGACGGTGACGTCGAAGCCTTCGAGGTTTTCGGCGAAGTACTGCACCATGTCGTTGCGCTCGGGCTCGCCGTGCACCAGGACGTCGTAGCCCAGCTCTTCCTGCAGGTCCACGACGCGCTTGATCTCGTCCTTCATGAGCTTTTCGTACTGCTCGTTGGTGAGGTCGCCCTTGTTGTTGCGGGCGCGGGCAGAACGGATTTCCGAGGTCTGCGGGAAGGAACCGATGGTGGTGGTGGGCAGCGGCGGGAGGTGCAGTGCCTCTTCCTGGGCGGCTTCGCGGACCGGGTACTCGGAGCGGGAGAAGTCTGCGGCGGTCAGGGCTTCGGTGCGGGCGCGGACGTCTGAGCGCTGGACGCCTTCGGCGGTGGCGCGGGAGGCGATCACTGCTCTTGCTTCGTCGATGGCCGCCTTGGCGGACGCGGGGTCGGCCAGGTAGGACGCGAGGGTGGTGACCTCAACAGCCTTCTGGTCCGAGAAGGCGAGCCAGCTGCGGAGCTGGTCGGAGAGCTGGGTTTCCTCGGCGACGTCGTGCGGGACGTGCTGGGTGGAGGTGGAGGTGGAGACGGCGAGCTTGCCGGCGGCAGCCTTCAGTTCGTCCAGCTTGGCAGCCGAAGCGGCGAGGTCGTTGCGCCAGATGTTGTGGCCGTCCACGACGCCGGCAACCAGGGTCTTGTTGCCCAGGCCCGCCAGGGCGGCGGCGGAGGGAACGGCGCCCTTGAAGACGTCCACGTGCAGGGCGTCGATGTCGGTGGCGGCGAGGGTGCCGAGCTGGCCGTCGAGCGAGCCGTACGGGGTGGAAACGAGGATCTGCGGGCGGTTGGCCGCCGCGGTGAGGACCTCGTAGGCACGGGCAACGGCGGCTTCGATTTCGGCGGCCGGGGTGTCCTGGTCAACAACCAGTGCGGGCTCGTCAAGCTGGACCCAGCTGGCTCCGGCGGCGCCGAGCTTCTCGAGCAGCTGGACGTAGACGGGCAGGATGTCCTCCAGGCGGGACAGCGGGGCGAAGCCGGCGGGGGCGTCGTCGGAAGCCTTGGAGAGCAGCAGGTAGGTGACCGGGCCAACGAGGTACGGGCGGGTTTCGATGCCGTTGGCCAGGGCGAAGGCGAACTCGTCAACCTTGGCAGTGGATGCGAGGGTGAACCCGGTCTCGGGTCCGATCTCCGGCACCAGGTAGTGGTAGTTGGTGTCGAACCACTTGGTCATTTCCAGCGGCTGCTGTTCCTTGTTGCCGCGGGCCAGCGTGAAGTAGCCGTCGATGTCCAGCTGTCCCTCGGCGTTGAGGAGCTTGCCGAAGCGGGCCGGCACTGCGCCGAGGTGCGCCGTGGTGTCCAGGACCTGGTCGTAGTACGAGAAGGTGCCGGGCACTGCAGCGGCCTCTGTCAGGCCGAGCTCCTGCAGGCGCCTGGCGATAGTCAGCTGGATGTCCTTCGCGGCTGCGTCCAGTGCGGCGGCGTCGATCTTGCCGGCCCAGTAGGCCTCGACGGCCTTCTTGAGCTCGCGGCGGCGGCCGATGCGGGGGTAGCCCAGGAGTGAGGCGGACGGGAAGGGGGTGTTGTTTTTAGGCATGGCAAATTCCTCTGATAGGAGCTGGGTCTGGAAGTGTGGGCTCGAAAGCCGGGGTCTATGGCTGTGCGCTTGGTTCGCGGAGGGCGTTCAGCTGGCGAGCTGGCGCCGGGCTGCGGCGTCGCGCCGGATGCCCGAACGGGAGTGCCGCGGAAGTGCCAGCTTGTCCAGCACCTCCAGTGCGCTCTGGTGCTCGTTGAAGGTGTAGAGGTGGATACCGGGCGCACCGGCATCAAGGGCTGCGTTGGCCAGGTCCACGGTGGCATCGACGCCAATATGGAGGCGTTCGATGTCGTTGTCCGCGGCGGCCAGGCGTTCCATCAGGTCAGCGGCCGGCTCCACTCCGGCCAGCTCGCCCAGCCGCTTGAGCCGGCGGAGGCTGGTCAGCGGCATCACGCCGGGAATGATGGGGATGGTCACTCCGGCACGGCGTGCCCGGGTGAGGAGGTCCGCGTACTCTTCGGCGTGGAAGAAGACCTGCGTGATGGCGAAGTCCGCGCCGGAGCGCTGCTTGGCGAGCAGCACCTCGACGTCGTGTTCCTCACTCGGCGACTCGGGGTGCCTGGTGGGGTATGCGGCCACGCCAACCGCGATCTTGCCCGCGCACAGCAGTGCCGAACGGCGCTGCTCCACGCGGCGGATGAGTTCGATCAGGTCCTGGGCGTACCGGAGGGCACCGGGAATGGTCTCGCCGCCGTCCTTGGGAAGATCGCCCCGGAGCGCCAGGATGCCGCGCACACCGGTGTCCAGCAGCTCACCGATGATCCCCGCCAGTTCCTGGGGCGTGTTGCCAACGCAGGTCAGGTGGGCCAGCGGCCGGAGGGTGGTTTCGAGCAGGAGCCGGTTGATGAGTTCGACGGCCGTGTCCCGGTTGGAGCCACTGGCACCATACGTGACGGAGACGTAGTCGGGCTCTGTGGTTTCCAGTTCCCGGATGGTGGTCCAGAGCGTTTCCGCGGCTGCCGGCGAACGGGGCGGGAACAGCTCGTACGAAAGCGCCACCGGAGCGGTGTCGGAGAGGTTCGGGTGTGTGTCAATAAGGCTTGGTGGCGACATTTGCATCCTTGGCTTTGGGCCATTGGAGGCTCCCCTGTCAAGAAATGGACGGGAAGCCGGCAATGAATTGAGTTTGGGGAACACGAAAGAACTCCACAAGGACGCAGCCGCGACTGTTACGCCTGGAATGAAGTTGTCCGTGAGCAAATGTCAGGCCCACATGGGGGCACCCACACCCTCCGCAACGGAGGATCGCTGACACGTTACCGCGGTAACTTGTATAGAACTCTAGGAGCGTCCGGAGGAGCATTCAAGTTGCGCTCCGAATTAAGACGTGGTCTTACGCATTGTTTCCTCGCCGGGCAGAATAATCTTCGCTTCCCGGCGCCTTAACGTTATCCGACACCCGCGGATCACCAGGGACGATCCGGGCCGGAACCGGCTCCGGTGTCCTCAAGGTAGTCTGCCCGTTCCCGTCCACTGTTACGTTCGCGCTGGGATTCCCGGGCACTTTCCTCCAGCTGTTCCAGCTGGTACAAGTCCGGGGAATCTGCCTCAGGCTCCGCCGGTACGCTCTCCTCCGCCGCGTCTGCCTGTTCGCCGGCGGAACCTGTGGCCGCCCGGAGTTTCCCGTTCAGGCGCCCTTCCGCCTCGCTAAGCTTCCCGCCGGCTTCAGCAGCGGGGCTACCGGAGAAGCAACCATCCGGAGCCGCGCCGGCAACCTCCAGCGCCTCGGTAAACAGTGCTGCGGCGGACACAGCGTCTTCCAGGCGCAGTTTGTCGTCCCCGAGCCTTTCGATGGCCAGGACCAGGTTAAGCCGGATGATGCAGGCGTCCGGCGGCCCTGACGGGACGTCCGGGACAAGTTCCAGGGCTTCCTCGAAGCGCAGCCGGGCAGCGGCAAAGTTGCCGGCGAGCGCCTGCGCGTCCCCGGCTGCGAACGGCGCCTTGTGCGGCTCCACGATGTTTCCCGCCTGGAGCGCCTCTGCTGCCACTCCGACGGCGGCAGCATCCTTCGCGTCGAAGGCCCTGGCGGCGTGCCCCGCAAGCGGGTCCAGGCTGAGCAGCTTGGCCGCAAGGCACAGCACCAGCAAGGCGGGCGGGGCCGACCACACCAGCAGGCGTCGCCTCCTGGTGTGGTTGTTGTGGTCAGCCCTCCTGCCAGCATCGGGCCTGCTGTCGTGGGGACTGCTGGCTCCGGAACCCCCGTGGTCAAACGTTGCGCCCAGACGCTTGACGTCTGTCATCGCATCGTCTCCTTTGCCGGGCTGTCGCGTGCTTCCCGATATGGCCGGGCCGCCGGCCGCAGCCGGCGCAACTGCCGCATAACCGTCAGGATCTCGGCCAGGCCGAGAACGAAGGCAGCGGCGGCGAGGAGCCAGTAGAACTCGGTCCTGCCCCCGAGGGTGCCGTCTTCTGCCGTGCGTTCCAGGGCGCCGGGGCGCGCCTGCTGCAGCATCGCAGGGGCGGCATCCCCCGCGGACCGGTGCACATACGGCACGCCGAGTTGGGCCGCAATCTCCCGAAGCCTGCCCTCATCGATGACCGACACTGCGTCCTTGGCGGCACCCGCTGTGGTGTCCTGAATGTAGGGGGCATCGCCGTCGGACTCCAGCCCGGTGTTCTCCTTCATGCGTCCACCGCCGGGGGTTCCGTAACCCAGCACCGCTCCCCCGGCCACCAATCCGCCGTCGAGCTTCAGGGGCGCTGGTTCCTTCCCGCTGGTTTGCTCGCCGTCACCCAGGTAGAACACAAGCCGGGGCCGGCCGGGGTGGCTGTCCCTGGCAGCGGCCAGGCGTTCAGCCAGCACCTCTCTGGCGGCAGTGATGCTGCTGCCCCTGGCATACGCCGTGACTTGCGGCTGCAGGATGGAGCTGATGGTTGCCAAGGCGGAGGTGTCGGTGGTCAGGGGCATCCGGACGTGGGCTTCGGTGTCGAAGGTGATGACGGAGAAACGGGCACCGGGCAGTTCCCGGGCGATGGCCATGATGTCCTGGCGGACGCCGTCGAGCCGTGGTGTGGCGTTCCCGTAGTCCTCGGCCACCATGCTGCCGGTGGTGTCCACCACGAAGAAGACGTTGAGGTCCGCGGTGGCTGCCTGGGCCGAGCCGCCCGGCAGGCCGGGCCGGAGTGCCGCAGCCAGCAGGAGCAGGACCAGCACGCCACGGCGGACCCCGGTCCGGGCACCTGGCCGCCGCCGGTGAAGAACGGCCCGCCAGCCCAGGAACGCCAGTGCGGCGGCGATGACGGGCAGGAGGAGCCACCCCGGCAGGATCGGCTGCAGCGTCATGGCCGCAGCCGCCGGGTGGCCACCGCAAGGACGAGTCCGGACAACAATGCGGCGGCCAGCGGCAGGTCAGGCACCTCGGTAACCACAGCCCGCGGCGCGCCCTGGAGGGTGGATGCTTCTGTTTCCTGCACCGCACGCACAATCCCGGGCACCGCCTCCGGACTGTCCAGGGCGTAGTAGGCTCCGCCGCCCAGCTCTGCGGCCGCCCTCAACTGCGCCCCGGGCTGCCCCGCATCGGTACCGTAATCCAGGTCTCCCGGGTTCAGCGCATAAACACGCACCTCCCGTTCCTTCGCCATTCCGGCAGCCTCCGTGAGCGTCATGATCGGGTCTCCGGAAACAAAATTGTCCGTGGCAAGGACCACCGACCGCGAGCGCTGTGGCTGACGGGCTGTGTGGTCCGCACTTTCCTGGCTGCTGTCTTCCGGATCCCCGCCGGGCGGGAAACTGGTGACGCAGGAGGCCAGGCCGTCCCCGATCAAGGATGAGCCGCGGCCGCTCCAGGTTCCGTCGAGGAAGCCGGACGTGCCGGGTTTTCCGTTGAAGGCGTCGCGCGCCAGCTTCAGCTGTTCCCGGGCGTACTCATAATCGTCCGTGAGGGGGAAGACCTGGATGGCTGTGCTGTCGAAGATGGTGAGGCCGATCCGTTCGCCCTTGAAGTCTTCGGCCAGCCGGGCGAACACATCCACCACCTCCGCGTCCGCGCTGCTCATGGATCCGGAGGCGTCCAGGCACAGGACAATATCGCGGTTGTGCTGTTCCGGTCGGATGGTGTCGACGTCCACCGGCCGCGCTGCTGTCAGCAGGGTTGACGCCAGCAAGGCGCCGCAGGCGATTGCCGCCACAGCCAGCCAGCGGCGGTGGCGCCGCAGTGCAGCCTGGTACTCGGGCAGCAAGGTGAGCCTTTCCACGTGGGCTGCCGGCCGGCGTCGCGCGTTGGCATTCCTGTCCGGGCGCAGCGCCGCCCAAGCCGCAAGGCCCGCCCCCACGGCACCCAAGGGAACCAGCCACCAGAACATCAGCTCCATGAGCGCACCGCCTCGCGCGCCGTGGCGGCAGAGACTGCCACGGAGGGCAGCGGTTCGGACCCGAACTCGCCGGGGTATAGCGCGCCAACGGCCTTTGCGGCCCTGGGCAGGGGGTGCTTCACGAGGTCTTCATGGGTCATCCTCGGCGCGTCCACCCCGGTGGCGTCGCGGACGAAGCGGCGGAACAGGAAGCTGATCTCATGATGGGCGGCACGGGCGCTGATGTTCCCGGCGGCTGCCTGGTGCTCCACGTCATCGATCCGCTGGACGTAGGCCGACTGGAGTGCGGGCAGGTTGGTGAGCGGCGCCGGGAGGGAAGCCGACCTCGGCCGGGGGCGCCTGGTACTGGCGAAGACAAACGCGTACCAGGCAAGCATCAGCAGCAAGAGAATTGCGCCTGCCCACGTACACATCGGGCTGTATTGCAGCGGTCCGAGGAATTCGGGGTCAGCCTGCACGCCGGTGCCTTTCCAGGAGTGCGAACAGTTCCGTGATCACGTCCTCGCTGCCGGCAACCGAGCCCTCGGTGATTCCTGCCTGGCGCAGCATGTCCTTACGGCCCGCGTCCCTGTCCTTCACGGCCCGGGCATACGCTGTGGCCACTCCCGGAGACCCTGCCCAATGCCCTATCAGTGGCTGGGAATCATGCACGCTGTACCAATCGCCCGCCGTGGCCAGTTCCGCGTCGCGGACAGTGAGCCAGAGGATCTCGTGCTGCGCCCGAAGCCGGCGGAGCAAACGGGCCAGCGAAGGGGTAGCCTCTATCTCGTCCGCCACTACGAACAGCAGGAACCTACCCTTAACGGTGCAGGCCACATGCTCAAGCTGGTCCTCGAGCCGGCTGGCAGCGGAATCCACAGTGGCGTTGGCGTCGACATGGCGCAGAAGCCGTTCCAAGTGGGCCTCGCCGCCTTTCGCCGGAAATGATCTGGTCCCGCCGGCGTCACCGCACATAAGGCCCACCACGTCGCCGTGGCGGTGGGCCAGGTACCCCACCACCCCCAGCGCCATGATGGCAATGTCCTTTTTGGTCTCGCCGCCCGCTGCTTCCGCCGCCATATTGCGCCCGGTGTCCGTGAGGAGCAGGACTGTCTGCCGCCGGACGGCCACATACCTCTTGATCAGCGGCGAACCATGGCGGGCCGTCGCCTTCCAGTCGATGTCGCGGACCTCGTCGCCCGGCACATAGGCGCGGAGATCGTCAAAGTCCAGGCTGCGTCCGCGGAAAACTGAACCGTATTCGCCGTCGAGCGTGCCCCGGGCCTTGCGGTGCGCGAAGATGGCCATCTTCGACTTCACGCGGTGGAGGAGACTGGTCATCCCGGCCTCAGGGTGTCTGGACGGCGGCGACCACGGCGTCGATCACGGCTTCCACCGGCACCTGCTCAGCCACTGCCTCAAAATTCAGGATGAGGCGGTGCCGCAGTACCCGGTGGGCGAGCGACTTCACGTCCTCCGGGATCACATGGTCCCGGCCCTGCAGCAGCGCCACTGCGCGGGCTGCCTGGCTGAAGGCGATGCTGGCCCGCGGACTGGCGCCGAATTCAATAAAGCCGGCCAGCCGCGGGTCGATGTACTGCTGCGCGTTCCGGGTGACGTAGGCGAGCCCCACGATGTAGTTGATCACGGAGGGATCGATGTAGATCCGCTTCACCACTTCCTGGACCCGGGCCACCGCGTCCAGGGACGCCGCAGACGCCGGTTTCTGCTCGTCCGTGAAAACCCCGGCGTCGAGCCGGCGGATGATCTCGGCCTCCTCTGCCGGCGAGGGATAGTCCAGGACGTCCTTGAGCATAAAGCGGTCCATCTGGGCTTCCGGGAGCTGGTAGGTGCCCTCCTGCTCAATCGGGTTCTGGGTGGCCAGCACCAGGAACGGGGACGGCAGCCGGTACTCCCGGCCGCCGATGGACGTCTGCCGTTCCTGCATGGCCTCCAGCATGGCGCTCTGGGTCTTCGCGCTGGAGCGGTTGATCTCATCCAGGAGCACGATGTTGGCGTGGACCGGGCCGAGCTGCGTGACGAAGGTTCCCTTGGCGGCATCGTAGATCTGCGTCCCCACGATGTCGCTGGGCAGCAGGTCAGGTGTGCACTGGATCCGGCGGAACTCCGCGCTGATTGCTTCGGCCACGGTATGGGCAGCTGTGGTTTTTGCCAGGCCCGGAACGCTTTCCAGGAGGATATGGCCTCCGGTGAACAGGCCCACCAGCAGCGATTCCCGCAGCCGGGACTGCCCCACCATCTTCGCGTCGAAGCTCCTGGAAATGTTGGCCGCAACCTGCTGCGCCCGGGCCAGCTCTGCCGGTTCGATCCTTGCCGAAGAGCTGGTTTGAAGCACTGCGATTCCCCCTGGTAGCTGTGTTGGGCAGGCGTTCCGGCCGGACCGCACCCCGCCGCCATCCTATCCAAGCGCGGCCCGCCGGTTTCCGGCAATGGGGACCCCTCCCCACCGCGGCTCCCCAGGTCTATTCTTTTGACATGAGCGAGCTTCCAGCCAGTTACAAGGAGTTTCTCGCCGATAAAAGCGAGATGTTCATCAACACCGTCAAGCCTGTCCTGCAGCAGTCAGCCGCGGACAAGCTCCATGGAGTCCGGGTTGTTTACAACCCCGGCTCAACCGGCCACCAGGCACACCTTGACGACAGCATTCCCTTCGGCGTGGTGATCGAGGACATCGACTAGCAGGATTAACGCGGGTTGACGGTTAATCGCGGCACGCCGGGGAGTATGGGCGCGTCCCCAAGAGATCCCTCCACTCCCGTTCCGTCAACGCCCGTCCTGCGACCCGGCACGCATGGTCCTCCCACGCCGCCGGCTCGGCGACGACCACCTGTTTGCTCCCGTCGGGCTCTTCGAGTACGAGGGTGCGCTCGTTGAGCTCTTCAACGTACGGCTTCCCGCTGTTGAAGGGATCGGTGCGGAAGCCGGCCGCCCAGTCGCCGAGCTCCAAGGTCATGATTGCGCCGTCCGCTGCTGCGGTCACCAGCTCGCCGGTTGACCGGAATTCGGCTGAGGTGACCGCGCCATTGTGGTGGCCGAGGGTCTCCTGGATGTCGCCCGTGCCGGTGCTGACCACTATGGTGCTGGTGCCGGAGGGAATGGCAAGCTGTCGGCCGTCAGGACTGAAGTCCGCCACCGTTGGAGTCACCGGCACGGGGACCGTGAGAGGTGCCGCTACCCCGGAAGAGTCGACGATGCGGACGGCGAGCAAGCCATCCCGGACGGCGATCAGACGGCCATCCGGACTGACGGCCAGAAGCCCGTTGCCGGCTATCCGGTCGATTTTGTTGCCCGAGGACGAATCGAACACTACGGTCGGTCCGAGCCTGCTGGCGTACAGTCGCGAGCCGTCCGGGGAAAACTTCAGCGCGCCGAACTGTCCTCCCCACGCAGATGGGCCGGGATCTGAACTTTTCTCGCCCAAGTCCAGCAGCATCGGCACATCCCCCCCGACACGCCAGAGGGCGGCGACCGCGGACGGTTGGATCCAGGATGCAGCCTCCAGCGCTGCGAACAGGGATCCGTCCGACGAGTATTCGACGTCTGCCGCCGTCTTAGCCATACCCTGGTAAGTCATCAGGCCCGAGCGGCCGCCGCTCACGAGACCCAGCGTCCCCGTTCGTCCGCGCTCGCAGGGCAAGGCGTCACAGAGTCCCATTGTTGCGCTGAATGCGACAGTGCCCGTGACGGGGTCGACGGCGGTAGCTGCCACCTTCCCGCCGAATGGCGAGTATTCGCCCAACGGGGACCGGTCGGCGAGATCGAACAGCCGCAGATCGTCGTCGCTGTCGATCACTGATACGCGGGTCCCGTCCTTCTCGAGCGACATGCTCACGGGAGTCACACCTTCGTCCGTGAAGCGGGTGATGCTTGTGACATGGGGTGCCCGTGAGAAAACTCTCACCAGGTTGGTGCGCGTTTCGGAGCTGTCCCAGATATGGCGTGCCTCCACTGCGAGCAGCAGGGCCCGATCGAAGTCAGGTTCCTCCAGCGCAGTCGCGGCAACGCGCCGTGCCTCTGCCACCGCTGCACGCTCACCCGCGAGATTTGCCTGGAATCCTGCCACGAGACCCGCTGTGGCAGCCACAACCGCGAGTGCCGCTGCCCCGGCCGTCGCCCAGGACAGGCGGCGAACCATGCTGCGCTCCTTGTTCAGCTGCCTCTGGGTTGCAGCCAGTCCTGCGGTTTCAGCGGCTGCGCAGGCATCGAGGAATTCCCGCTCAACCGGTGTGAGCGCTGGACTGGCAGCATCCCGCCACCGCTGGGCTGCCGCTTGCCGGTGGCCGCGATATAGCTCGCTGTCCGGGCGTCCCATCGCTTCCCAGGCAGTGGCTGCCGAACCCAGATGCCGCATGATCCGCTGGCCCTCGATATCATCGGCGAGCCACTCCTTCAGCCGCGGCCACTCGCGGGCGAGCGCTTCGTGGGATACCTGAACGGTCTCCCTTTCGCTTATGAGCAGGCGCGCATCGACCAGCCGGTCAACGATCTTGGCGTGGGCCTGGTCCATTTCGATCCGGATGCGCTCGATCCGGCGGGAAATAACCGTACCGTCGGCGGATACTTCCACGAGGCGGAGAAGGATATCGCGCAGCAGACGCTGGCCTTCCGCTGAGAGCCCGGCGAAGACCTCTTCCGCGGTCTTCGCGACGGCACCCTGGATTTCACCGGATGCCCGGTACCCGTCGACCGTCAGGACGCGGCCTTCGCGTCGCGACCATACCTGGCGCAGGGCGTGGGAGAGCAGCGGAAGGTTCCGCCCGTCGGCGTCGCGGACGAGGATCTCGACGAGGCCCGGTTCCAGGATGAGCCCAGCCTGCTGTGCGGGCTTCTCGATCACGTCCCGGAGTCCGTCAGTGCCGAACGCGGTGAGCAGGAGCATGTGCGACTGGATGATCCCGGCAAAGCCCTCGTGTTCGGCCAGGTCCCCCAGCCTGTCGGCGCGGATGGCAACAACGACCGGTCTTCGGGAAACCTCGCGCAGTAGCGCCTCGAAAAACTTCCGGGTCTCGGAAGGGTCGTCCGCGGCGAACGCCTGCTCACACTGATCGACAATGAGCAGCGAATCACCAGGGCCTCGAACGAGATCCCGGAGTGCTTCGGTAGGACGCTCGCCGGGCAGTACTATGACGACTTCCGTGCCGCGTCCGGCGGATCGCGCGCCTATCCCGGCCCTGACGAGCGAGGACTTGCCGACGCCCGATGACCCCGCGACCAGCAGCACACCGTGCTCCTCAAGCGCACGCAGCGCTCCTGCCAGCTCCTGCTCGCGCCCGAAATACCGCTCGGCATCCGCCATGCCCGCGGGAGGCAGCCCGAAGTACGGGCATTCCGGGCTCCCGGCCCGGAACACGTGATCGGTCAGCAGTGAGGGATCCTGCCGCAGGATCGCCTGCTCCAGCTCAGCCAGCTCTGTGGACGGATCCAGTCCAAGATCGGCGGAGAGGATCGCCCGTGCCCTGCGCACGGCCGCGAGTGCGTCCGCCTGCCGCCCCTGCCGGTACTGCGCCACGCTCAGCAGGACCCAACGCCGCTCCCGCAGCGGCGCTTCGGCGACGCGCGCCCGGGCCAGTGCGGCGACTTCCTGCACCTCACCGGTCTGCAGCAGGGCATCCAGGAGTAGCTCCTCGACGCCGAGACGCATCTCCTCGAGGCGGGCGGACGCGATTTGAGCCGGCCCCCAGTCGATAAGTTCAACGAAGGCTTCACCCCGCCACAGGTCCAGCGCCTCGGCGAGTGAGTGTGCGGCACGTTCGGGTTCACCAAGTTTCAGCTGGTGCGTACCCCTGCTGACGAGGCGCTCGAACTGCTCAGCATCAACCTCCACGTGCTCCGGGGCCAGCCGGTATCCAAACGGTGTCGTTTCGATCAGTGCAGGTGCGATGAGCCGCCGCAGCCGCATGATGCACCCCGGAATCACCTTCGACCACGAGGCGGGGAGGCTGTCACCCCAAAGCGCCTCTGCCAGGGATTCAACCGACAGTGCGGCACCCAGGCGGACGGTAAGTGCCCCCATCACCGCACGATCGCGCGGGGCAAGGGGTATCCGCCCGTCGTCGAGCGTCAGCGCTCCAAGAACGCGAACCTCCATAAACCACACTCTCCGCCCCCGCCCAGCGTCCGTCAAGACGGCTGATATCGGGCAGATACCGCAGGTCTGCGCTCCGATATCGTGCTGATATCGGCACGCCGTTCACTGTAAGAACAGGCACTCATGCTGCACGGATCAAACGAAGGGGATTGACATGTGGACATCGAACAGGCGCTCCCGCGCCACTCACGGCGGGCGCTCTCACCCGATCGGTGTCGCCGTCGCAGTGCTGGCGTGCGTCGGCCTCTCGGCGTGCACAGCCGCCGAAGCGCCGTCCCCCGCTTCGACTACGGAGGCTCGCACCGTCGCAGCGCTGCCGGCGACCGGCGATATCGACGCCGGCACATACCTCGTCACGGGCTTCACGGTGCCTTTCGAGATCACCGTCCCGGACGGCTGGTCGACCCTTGAAGGCGATGGCCTGGGCAAGGACGACCCGGATCACCCGGGTGAAGACGCGGTCTTCCTGACTTTTTGGCCCACGGACTATGTGCCAACGGACGCATGCGCATGGCGGGGCAGCCTCGTCGAGGTTGATCCGTCGGCTGAGGCCTTCGTCGATGCGATGACGGCGCAGACATCAACGGCGAGCACCCCTCCCGTCGAGGTCGTGGTGGGCGATTACTCCGGCTTCGAGTTCGACCATTCCGTCGAGGGCGACGTGGACATCACAGCCTGCGACGAAGGCAAGTTTTGCGTCCGCTCCGATGAGTCGGACATATGCACCCGCTGGTACTCAAGCGTCGCTGAGCGCGAAACCTACCGGGTGGTCGACCTGAACGGCGAACGCGCTGTAATCGGGGTGACCTATTTCCACGAATCGATCAATCCGGAGCTGACGAGAGAGGCACGTGCCGTGTTCGACTCGATAGCATTCGGAACCGACCAAACCGCCGAAAAACAGGACTAGCCAACCCCCTGGCCAGGGCACCTGCCAGGTGAGTAGCCGGATCAGTGTCAAATGATGAGGCTCCGCTGTTGGCGTTACCCGTTCAGCCCCTGACGGCCCCGGACAATGCGAACGAGTTGCCGGCGCCCCTGGCCACAATGACGTAAAGGGCCAGCACCGGCAGCGAGTACAAGATGGAGAATGCGGCCAGCTGGCCATAGGCAACTGCCCCGTGCTGCCCAAAGAAGCTGAAAATGGACACTGCCGCGGGCTGCTTCGCCTCGGACAGGAGCAGCACGAACGGGACGAAAAAATTTCCCCAGGCCTGGATGAACACAAAGATGAACACAACGCCGAGCCCCTGGCGCATCAGCGGCAGGACGATGGTGCGCAGCGCCGTCATCCTGGACGCCCCGTCCACCCACGCCGCCTCCTCCAGGGACACCGGCACGGTGTCCATAAAGTTTTTGGTCATCCAAATGGCCATGGGAAGGGCGGTTGCCGCCATAAACAGGATGGTGGCCGGCATCGAATCCAGCAGTTCCAGCTGCACGAAGAGGCCGTAGACCGGCACCATGATGGCCGTGATGGGAAGGCAGGTGCCCAGAAGCACCGCGTACATAAACGGCGTGTTGAACCTGGACCGGTAGCGGGACAGCGGGTAGGCGGCGAGGACGGCCGCCACAAGCGTCACGGCCGCCGTCCCGGCCGAGAGGAGCAGGCTGTTCCACAGCGGCCGGAGCAGCAGCCCGGGTGTCATCACGGCAGCAAAATTGTCCAGGGTGACGGCGCCGGGAACCCTTGTCTCGTGGCCGGCCTCAGCGTCAAAGGAAGCCAGGACAAGCCAGAGCAGCGGCAGTACAAAACAGGCGCCCACGACCAGCAACGCCACGTCCGCAGGACTGCTGCGGCGGTCCCCGACCTGCCCGGACGGGCGGCGTCCTGGGAGCGCGCCGCCCCAGGCGCCCTTGCCGGTGCTGCGGTCAATGCTTCTCCTCCCTCAGGAGCCGGATATAGCCAACACCGAACACCGTGCCGATCAGGAGGAGCACTGAGGCCACCGCGGTCCCGTATCCGATGTCACCGAATTTGAAGGCCTCCTGGTAGGCAAGTACCGGGAGGGTGGTGCTGGCGTTGGCCGGACCGCCTGCGGTCATCACCCAGATCAGGGTGAATACGGCGAGCGTCTGCAGCGTGATGAGCATCAGGTTGGTGGCGATGCTCCCGCGGATCATGGGCAGCGTAATGAAGGCCAGCCGCTGCCAGCCGCCTGCACCGTCCATCTGGGCGGCTTCGGCCACTTCCGTTGGAATGTCGTTCAGGGCCGCGCGGTACACCAGCATGGAAAAGGCGGTGCCGCGCCAGACGTTGGCCAGCACCACCGCCGCCATGGGCCACGAATAGAGCCAGTCCGACCGGGCCGTCCCCACTCCGCCCAGCAACTGGTTCAGTGTCCCGTCGCGGCTGAAGTAGGCGTAGGCGGCAAAGGCCGCCACTATTTCCGGAAGCACCCAGGCCGCCACCACCGTCATGCCCACCAATGAGGAAACGGCCCGGCGCGCACGCCGCATCAGCACGGCGAGGGCCAGCCCCAGCAGGTTCTGGCCCAGGACAGCAGAACCGGCCACGAACAACACGGTCAGCCCCAGCGAGAGGGGAAACACCGGGTCCAGCAGCAACCGCTGGTAGTTCTCGAGCCCCACCCATTCCGGGGTGCGGGCGTTCCTGCCTGTTAGCCCAATATTGGTGAAGGACGCATGGAAAGCCCAGAACACGGGCCCCGCAAGGAAAACGAGCAGAAGCAGGAGGGCAGGCAGGACGGGCAGGTAGCGCAACAGCCTGCGTCCCTCGATGCGGGCCGGCACCGCTTACTTCCGGACGGTCTTGTCGCCGCCCACGATCTCCGCAACGGCTGCGTCATAGTCCGCCGCCGCCTGTTCCGGTGGTCTGGCACCGGTGATCACGGCCTCCGTCGCCTCCTGGACCGCCGCGGAGATGCGGGGGTAGTCGGACGTGGCCGGGCGGTAGCGGGTGACGGAGACCAGTCCGGAGACATCCTTCACGAACGGGTTGGCCGCCTGGTAGCCGGAGTCCTCCGCGACGTCGCTCCGGACCGCGATCTGGGAACTCTCAAGCGTGAACTTCAGGGAATTGTCCCGGTTCAACGCCGTGCTGAGGAATTTGAAGGCGAGGTCCGGCTCCTTTGTCCCGGCTCCGACGGCAAGCGTCCAGCCTCCGGACATGCTCACGGCACCGGGGCTGCCGCCGTCCTGCGTGGGGAACGGCGCAACGGCCATGTCCTGCGCGTAGCCGGGCCATTCGTAGCTGCCGCCGTCCTGCCAGAACGACGGCGCGTACGAACCCTCCACGGTGGCGCCCAGTTTTCCGGTGGGGAACCACTCGCCGAACACCTTTTTCCAGACGTTCGCGTCCAGGGCTTCGGCAGGCGTCATCGCCAGTTTCTCGTCATAAAGGGTTTTGAGGAAGCCCAGCGAAGCCTTGAAACCTGCAGACCCCACCACCCACTTTTTTGACTCCTCGTCGTAGAGGGTGGATCCGGTGCCGTAGAGGAGTTCGTAAAAACCCTGCATCACGGTTCCTTCGCCGGTGCCCTTTCCGGCGTACATGTTGAAGGGGATCACCGAGGGATCGTCGGCCTTGATTTTCCGGGCCGTATCCAGGATGTCCTGCCAGTTGCGCGGCTGCCAGGGGAGGCTGATCCCGGCGGCTTCGAAGACCTTTTTGTTGTACCAAATGGCCCGGGTGTCGGTGCCCAGCGGCACTGCGTAAATGCCGCCGTCGTCCGCGCGCCCTGCCGCCTTGGCGCCGTCGTCGAACTTGGCCCAGTCCGCCCACCCGTCCAAGCGGCTGTCCAGCTTCAGGAGGTAGCCGGCGTCGACGTCGGAGCGGACCTTGAAGGTGTCCTCGTAGAAGATGTCCGGTGCGGTGGACGGCGATCGCAGGGCCAGGGCAAGCTTGGTGCCGTAGTCGTCGTCGTTGCCCTGGATGGGCTGAAGCTCAACCCTGACCCCTTGGTTGGCCGCCTCAAACTCCTGCTTGGCTGCCTGGAACATCGTCTCCAGCGCGGTGAAGGAATCGGTCTTCTGGTAGACCACCTTCAGGGTCTTCGAGCCGTCCTCCGGAGAGGCCGGCGTGCACGCCGTGAGGATGAAGAGTGCGGAAGCGATCAGGGACATGCTCTTCAGGCCCGGGCGACGCATGGTGCTCCATTCGATCGAAAGCTGCGGACCCGGTTGTCAGCGGGCCCCAGCCGCGGCAATACGCAAATGCTAGATGGATGTGCTGCCCCGGACAAGGGCAGGCTGCCCTCTCAGCTGTCCAGGAGCAGCCTTTGGGCACGCGGTGCCAGGGTATGTTCCAGGACCAGGGAGGCCGCGCCGATGGCGCCGACGTCCTCGCCGACGCCGGTGCCCACCACCTCGACGGGATGGATCAGCCGTGCGGCGCTGTTGGCGTCCAGCAGCGGCGGCACTTTCTCAAGGTAACGTTCGGCCAGGCCATGCCAGAACGGCCCGCCAAAAACCACCCGGTCAACGTCAAGGGTGTTGGTGACCACGGACACCGCGCGGGCCACCAGCACCGCGGACTTGTCGATGATGGCCAGCGCCTGTTCGTTACCGGCGTCCGCGAGCTCGCACAGCCGGGAGAAACTCTGCTGTACCTCGGCGCCGCTGTTGCCGGACCGGGAGCCGTCCAGGATGCCGGCGGCCTCGGCCTCGGCCACCAGGACCTGCGGGATGCAGGAGGATTTGACGCAGCCGCGCAGGCCGCAGTCGCACGGCGGGCCGTCCGGATCCACCACGATGTGGCCGATCTCGCCCGCGTTGCCTGACGTGCCCCGCACCACCTCGTCGTTGAGCACGATCCCGCAGCCGATGCCGGTGCCCATGTACATAAAAATGAAGCTGCCCGCTCCGCTCGGACCGCCGGCCCAGGTTTCCGCAACGGCTGCGCTGGTGACGTCCTTGTCCATCAGGACGGAGTAGCCGGTGGCCTCGGACAGTGCGTTGCGCAGTTCCACCCGGTCCCAGCCGGGAAGGAGCGGCGGGTCAACCACCGTGCCGTTGTCCAGGTCGATGGGGCCGGGGGCCGCCACGCCGAGGCCTGCGATCCTGTCCCGGTCCACCCCTGAGTCTTCCACCAGCTGGGCGATCTCGGCGGCGATGGTGGAAATAACGGCTGACGGGTCATTGCCGCCGGGCGTCTTGATGCGGGAGTGCTGCACCACCGCACCCACCAGGTCCAGGACCACGAACGTGGTCACGGCCGGGTCCAGGTGGACGCCGACGGCGAACATCCCGTGGGGATTAAGGCGGAGGATGGTGCGGGGCTTGCCGGGGCCGCTGCCTTCCTTGCCGGCCTCGACAATGAGGTTCTGGTCCAGGAGGCGGCGGGAGATGTTCGAAATGGTCTGCGGCGAGAGGCCCACGATCTGCGCGAGTTCCACCCTGCTCAGGCCGAAGGAGGACCGGCGGATGGCCTCGAGGATCACGGTCAGGTTGAAGTCGCCCATCCGGGGCAGGTTCGTGCCGCGTCTGGGCGAGGATTGGCGGATCTCAGTCACGGCGTCCCCTTCGTCTTCGGCACAAACTTACTGATGTCTGAATCGTACGTTACGCACCGGCACAGACACATAGGAACGGCCGACGGCGCGGCGCCGCCTTGCGGGGCAGGGCCTGCTGGGAGTTGACGTGGGAAGGTTCGCTGCCGCGGCAAGAGTCAGAGCGGAGGGCGGCGGGTGCTCCGAGTCACCGTGAATTTGGGATTCTGGCCTTTCACGGCAGTAGGGCCGACGTGACGTTCGAGGGCCGGGAGGTAGGCGAGGTGGCGGTTGAAGACGGTCCAGAGCTCACCGCCGGGAGCCAGAACGCGGCCCGCTGCTTCGATGAGCTTCAGGCCCGCTCCGGCATGGACGCCCGCACCCACATGGAACGGCGGATTCAAGAGGATCAGGTCAGCGCTGCCGTCCGCCAGCGTGGCCATGGCATCGTCCTGGAGGACGCGGACCTGCCCGGCCAGGCCGTTCGCGGCGGCCGTCGCCTGCGCTGACGCCACCGCTGCGGCTGACTGGTCCGTGGCAGTGACGGTTGCGCCGGGATGCTGCCGGGCATACATGGCGGCAAGGATGCCGGTGCCGCAGCCAAGGTCCACGGCGTGCTGTGCGCTGCGCATGGCGGGCAGGAACGTCAGCAGGAACCGGGTGCCGATGTCCAGCCGCGGGCCCGCGAACACGGCACCGTGGGCGGCTACGTCGAGGTCAATTTCGGCGAGGTGTTCGACGACGGGAAAACGCTTCGGCCCGCCGGTTCCGTGCGGACCGGCAGCCACGATCACGCGCGATTTCTGCCGGGCCAGCTGGGGCGCAACGGAGCTGAAATGGCGTTCCAGGACCGCGTTCATTCCCAGGGACATGTGCTTCACCCGGCCGCCGGCCAGGAGCACCACGTCCGGCCGCGCGTGCCGCGCCACAGCCTCGGCGACCTGGTCCAACTCCGCAAGGGTCTTGGGTAGTTGAAGCAGGACAGTGTCCGCGCCGTCGAGCAGTTCCGGGCCGAGGGAAAACTGGGAGAAGCCTGCTTCCGCGGCATCGCCGCCAAGCACCTCGGCAGCGTTCAGGCGCAGCGCCTGTTCCCCGGTGATGAGGTCCTGGTGCACCCGCACCGTCCCGGGGCTCAACATCGCAAGGGCACCAAGGGTCAGGGCGCCGTAGCGGTCACCGATGACGGTCAAGCTGCTTCCGGGCTGGATCCGTTCGGCCGCAGTCTCGAGCAGCAGGCGGTCCGTTGCGTCCCAAGCCTGCAGGTTGGGTGCTTCCACGTCCGGCCTGCGCCGAAGCTCCCGGAGGACGTCGTCAAGACTCTTCACTGCCACCTGGTTCCTGCCGCCTTCTCCTGTTTGCAAACCACCGTCCGGGCTCCGGACGGTCAGCCCCAATTTACCGTCTTAGCTGGGCGGATCCCGGGCAGTTTCAGGATCGCCGATACAGCCGCGCGTCCGGCTCGGTTGGCGCCGATGGTGGACGACGACGGGCCGTAGCCCACCAGGTGCACGCGCGGCTCGCCTGCCACCTGCGTTCCGTCCATCACGATTCCCCCGCCCGGGCCACGAAGGTGCAGCGGGGCGAGGTGTTCAAGTTCGGCCCGAAAGCCGGTGGCCCACAAAATCACCTGTGCTGCGAGGTGGCCGCCGTCCGCCAGCCTGACGCCGTCGGGTTCGATGGACGTGAACATGGGCTGCCGGTTGAGGGCTCCCCGCGCCGCGGCCGCCCGAAGTGAAGGTGTCCAGATCAGGCCCGTCACGGACACCACACTCTGCGGCGGCAGGCCCTGGCGCACCCGCTCCTCCACCAGTGCCACGGCGTCGTGCCCGGCCTTCGCATCGAACTCGGCGTCCCGCCACACCGGCTCCCGTCGGGTGAACCAGCTGGTGGTAGTGACGAGGGAAATTTCGTCCAGGAGGCCGACGGCGGAAATCCCGCCGCCCACCACAATCACATGCTTGCCTACAAATTCTTCGGCGGAAACATAATCCGCCACATGCAGTTGCCTGCCCCGGAACCTGTTCTGCCCTGGATAGATCGGCCAGAACGGCCGGGTCCAGGTGCCGGTGGCATTGATCACCGCCGCAGTGCTCCATTCCCCGCTGGACGTGCTGACCAGCAGCCTCCCTGCAGGATCCTCGTCTTCGGGGCTGACGGACCGGACCTTGACCGGGCGCCGGACCAGCAGGCCCGACTCTTCCTCATAATCGCGGAAATAGCGGGTGAGGAACTCCGAGCTGGGTTCCCTGGGGTCCACGGAGGGCTTGGCAATGCCGGGAAGATCGCTGATGCCGTTGACCGTTGCCATCCGGAGGCTCTTCCACCGGTGGCGCCACGCACCGCCCGGACCTTCCTCGGCGTCGAGCACTATGAAGTCCAGTCCGCGGCGCTGGAGGTGATACGCGGCCGAAAGCCCAGCCTGGCCCGCGCCAATAACAACAACGTCGACGCGGGGAGAATTCACCCACCCATGATAGTCGTGCGGGGTGTCCCTCCCTTAGGGTTGGCCAAAGGACACAGGGAGGACGGCCATGACCACGAAAAACGGGAATGCAGATCGGCTCGCAAAAGCACTGGCCATTGTGCTGGGCACCAAGGAAATCCCCCTCCGGCTCCGGGCGTGGGACGGTTCCGAAGCGGGACCCGAAGGGGCGCCCGTGCTGGAATTCCGTTCGCGGCGGGCTTTGCGGCGGATCCTGTGGTCTCCCGGCCAGCTTGGCCTCAGCCGCGCCTACGTCTCCGGTGACATCGATTCCCCCGGGGACATCTTTGCTGCCTTTACGGCCCTGAGTTCCGTCGGCAAGTTTGCCGAACCCGGGCCGTTCAAGCCCCTCACCGCGGGTGAGCTCTGGACTCTGCTGCACACGGCGGTGCGGCTGGGAGCGCTGGGCCTAAACCCTGCTCCCCCGCCCGAGGAAGCGCAGGTTGCAAGGAAGGGCCGCGTCCACTCGCGGCGCCGTGATTCGGCTGCCATCTCTCACCACTACGATGTGGGCAACGACTTCTATTCGCTGGTGCTGGGGCCGTCCATGGTGTATTCCTGCGCTGTATGGCCCGAAGCAACGTCTCTGGAGGCGGCGGAAGGGCAGGAGCCGTCGGGTACCCGCCTGGCCGGGGGTTTGGACGCCGCACAGGAAGCCAAACTGGACCTGGTGTGCCGCAAGCTGGGGCTCAAACCGGGCATGCGGGTGCTGGACGTCGGCTGCGGCTGGGGCAGCTTCGCCCTGCATGCCGCGGGCAACTACGGCGTCACGGTGGTGGGTGTGACGCTGTCCAGTGAGCAGGCCATCCTGGCACGCAAGCGAGCAGCGGATGCCGGCCTCACCGAGAGCGTGGACATCCGGGTGCAGGATTACCGGGATGTCCCGGACGGGCCTTTCGACGCCATCAGCTCCATCGGGATGTCAGAGCATGTGGGCCGGGCGGAGATGCCCCGGTATACGGCCGCCTTGTTCAACCTCCTGCGTCCCGGTGGCCGCCTGTTGAACCATGCCATTTCGTGGAACGCCGGCCCTACCGACCCCGACCCCGATTCCTTTATCCCCCGCTACGTTTTTCCTGACGGCGAAATGATCAGCCTTGGCGAAATGGCCGTCGCCCTGGAGTCCGCGGGATTCGAGATCCTGGATGTGGAGGCATTGCGCCGGCACTACGCGCTTACCCTCCGGGCATGGGTCAGCAGGCTGGAGGAACACTGGGACGAGGCCGTGAAGCTGACCAGCCTGGGCCGCGCGCGGGTATGGCGACTGTACATGGCGTCCAGTGCCTTGGGCTTCGAAAACGGGCTGACAGGGGTGAACCAGGTTTTGGTCCAGCGGCCCGGTGGAGACCAGCCGCCGCTGCGCCGGACACAGTGGTTCTGATTCAGGCGCCCGGCTTCCGGCCGGGCGCCCGTCCATAAGGCTTGGCCGCCGGCTACGGTACAGGGGACGGTCCGCCGGGCTCCACGAATTTTTGCGTCCGCTCGATCTCCACAACTTTCGGATCGGTCTCGTCCGCGGCGTAGTCGGAGGGGCGGGTGGTGTCAGCACCCGTCGGGATCTTAAGGGCCCGCATCACTACGGTTAGGACGGCGGCGACTATCAGGTTGAGTGCGAACGCCGACACTGCAATGTAGACGCTGAAGTTGGTTCCCGGGATGGGGGCAACCGAGCCGCCGAAATGGGCGTGTGTGACGGGATTGATGACGTTGTACGCGGAAATGGTGCCAAAGATGATGCCCGCAGCCCAGCCGGTCAGCAGGGCCCAGCGATCGAACCACCGCGTGTACAGGCCCGCCACGACGGCCGGGAACGTCTGCAGGATCCAGATACCGCCCAACAGCTGCATGTTGATTGCGGTTGACTGGTCCATGGCGATCACGAAGATCAGCGCGCCGACCTTCACCACGAGCGAGACGATCTTGGAAACTTTCGCCTCAGTTTTGGGATCGGCGTCCGGCCGGATGAAATCGCGGTAGATGTTGCGGGTAAACATGTTGGCGGCCGCGATGGACATGATGGCCGCGGGTACCAGCGCCCCGATGGCGATGGCGGCCAGCGCGATTCCGGCGAACCAGGCCGGAAAGTGGTCCAAAAACAGCTGAGGAACCACGAGCTGGGGGTTGACGGAACCGTCAAGGTCGATCGGTTTGGTGCCGGCCTGGATGGCGACGAATCCCAGCAGGGCGAGAAAGCCGAGCATCAGCGAGTAGAGCGGGAGGATCGCCGCATTACGGCGGATGGTGTTGCGCGCCTTCGATGCAAGCACCGCCGTCACCGAGTGCGGATACATAAAAAGGGCCATGGCTGAGCCCAGTGCCAGGGACCAATAGGCGGAGTAGTTGGCCTCTGCGGGGATAAAGACCCCAGCCGGTTTTCCCGTGGCCTGGTTGACCGTCCCCAGCTTGGCCTCTGCCGCGCCGAAGATGCTGTCCCAGCCGCCGAACTTGATGGGCAGGTAGATGACCGCCACGATGACGGACAGGTAGATGAGCAGGTCCTTGACCACTGCAATCATCGCAGGGGCGCGGAGACCCGACGTATAGGTGTAGGCGGCCAGAACGACGAAGGCGAGGATCAGTGGCAGGTCCGTCAGGAGGACATTCTCCGAACTGCCCAAGCCAAGTACTGTGAGCACGGCCTTGATACCCACCAACTGGAGCGCAATATACGGCATGGTGGCCACGATGCCGGTGACCGCAACCGATAGGGACAACCACCGGCTGCCCTAGCGTCCGCCCACAAAGTCTGCCGACGTCACATACCCGTGCCGGTGGGAGACCGACCACAGCCGGCTCATGATGATGAAGATGATGGGGTAAAGGACAATCGTGTAGGGCACGGCGAAGAAACCAGTGACAGCCCCGGTGGCCCACATCGCCGCCGGCACGGCTACGAACGTGTACGCCGTGTAGAGGTCACCGCCCAGCAGGAACCAAGTGATCCACGTCCCGAAGCCCCGCCCGCCCAGGCCCCATTCATCCAGGCTGTGCAGGCCTTCTTTGGCGTTCCGGCGCCACCTTGCGGCGAGGAAACCCATGATGGCTACGGCGACGAAAAGCAGCACCACAATAATCAGCGCTGTCCAGTTCACTTCACGGCCGTTCATTGCCGGTCACCTCCGTCAAGTGTGCTCGAGGGCGGGCCGCCCGGGGCAGAGCCCGTCCCCGGCGGCCCGCCCGTACGAGTGGCGGCACGCCGTCGTCGGTCCTCTTGGCTGATCAGCCAATAAGCTCCACCGGTCATACCCGCCGAAATCGGCACCCAGAGCAGCTGGTACCAGTAAAAGAACGGCAGCCCGGCCATGCGCGGGGCATCGAAGGAATACGTCTGCGGCATGAGCGGAAAGAGGATTGCCGCCGCCAGCAGGATGCCGGCGGCCACGTAGGGAGCCGGGCGTGCTGGCCCCCGGACGGCTGAGTCGCGGCTCAGCCGTGCACCGGGCGAAGAAGATGGATGGTTGGGGCCGTCGCCGAGACCATCTGATCGGGACATCAGGGACCTCCTCGTCAACCCGTCCCGTGCCTTCCGGTTTCGGATAGAGCGGCAGGTCAGCGGGACAATGAGTCCTCCACCAACAGTTTTACGCCAGTTTGACCTGCCCGGAAAGAGGGATAGTGTCCTCGGGAAACCAAAGTGGCGCGGACAGCAAAAAGGGAACCATCATAGGTGATGGTTCCCTTTACGGTGGAGCTGAGGGGACTCGAACCCCTGACCCCCTGCATGCCATGCAGGTGCGCTACCAGCTGCGCCACAGCCCCGGACTTTATTGCTTTGCGGTGTCCCGCCGAAGCAACCTGATCAGCTTAATGCACTTTCGCCCGGTGCGCCAATCGGCAGCCTTGGGCGCGTCTCCAGCCGCCGTCCTTTGCCTACGGCTTGGGACGGGACGGCGACAACCATAACGGAAAAAGCAAAAATCCGCCGGAATCGAATGATTCCGGCGGATTATCGGTGGAGCTGAGGGGACTCGAACCCCTGACCCCCTGCATGCCATGCAGGTGCGCTACCAGCTGCGCCACAGCCCCGAATTATTGCTGCTCTGCGAGCTTTTCTCCCGGGTTTCCCCGAAGCAACTCAAATATCTTAGAACAGCAATTCCGAAAATTCCAAATCGGGCATATTCCGTGCGGTTCCCCCGTGGTTACTCCGCGTCGGAGGCAGCGGGGGCCTTGGCCGACGCGTCGTCGCCCAGCTGCAGGTCCACCACCGGGCAGTCCTTCCAGAGGCGCTCGAGGGCGTAGAAGACGCGGTCTTCTTCGTGCTGGACGTGGATGACGATGTCCGAGTAGTCCAGCAGGACCCAGCGGCCGCCGGAACGGCCTTCACGGCGAACCGGCCGCAGATCCTGCTTAGCGAGTTCTTCCTCGATGCCGTCGACGATAGCGTTGACCTGCCGCTCGCTGGGGGCGGAAGCAATGAGGAAAACGTCGGCCAGGGCCAGGCGTTCGCTCACGTCCAGGGCCACGATGTCCTGGGCGATCTTGTCCGCGGCCGCTTTGGCGGCGGCGCGGGCTGTGATGATGGATGATTCTGATGCAGTCACGGGACTCCTTGTTGGTTTAAAAGTGTGGGTGCCGGCCGGGCCGGTCAGTGGGACATGCCGCTGAAGATCAGGACGATGCCCAAGATGAGGGCCAGGATCCCGAAAGCCAGGACACCGAACTGGAGGATCCGGTTGCGGTTGGCGCGGGCCAGACCTGCGGTGGCCGCATCGAGTGGATCGAGTCCATGAGCGGACCGTGCCGGGATGCGTGGCAGGCCCTCGAAGGCGTCCTCGGCACTGCTGCTGGCCACCGCTGCCGGTGGGAGCACAGCAGGCTTTGGGCGGGCGGCCGCCCTGGCCGCGGCTTCCGCACGGGCAATGACCTGCGAACGCCCGGTTCCGCCATCGGGCTCCGCTGGCCGCGGACCGCCGGCGGGGCGCCGCTTCTTGGTGCCGGCCGCAGGAGGAATCTTGGTGCCGGGGCGCGTGGTTACCGGAACATGGGATGTTGCCGGCGGCTTCATCACCGGCCGGTCCACTCCGGGCACCTGGACGAATTCCAGCGGGGTGACCATGGCCAGGTTGCTGGCAGTCGAGGGGGCTGCCCGCTGATCCGCGGAAGCCCGCGCCTTCGGTTCCTGCTGGGAAGACTTCTGCCGGCCCGGTGCAGGCCGGCCGGGTACAGAGCTCTTGCCCGCGGGGGGATGTTTGCCCGGCGCTGGCTCCGGGGCAGGTACCGGTTCGTGGCCGGGTAGAGGTTCCTGCCCGGCTACGGGGACGCCGGTCTGTTCGGCCAGCTTCTGCTTGGCCATGGCGCGGCGGTTCAGCACTGCGGCACGTTCTGCCAGCGCAATCTGTTCCGCCAGGATCTCCGGGTCCACCGCTTCGGGATCGAGGGAAGCGATGTGCTGCATCTTGGCGATCTGGTTCTTGGCCTGCTCAGCGATCAGCGACCTCGCCGCCAGCGCCTGCTCAACGGTCATCCCTTCGGGAACCGTGGAAGTCCGGGACGCCGCAGCCGGGGCCTGGGCACCCTTGGGCTCCTGCCCCGCGGGGGATCGTTCCTTGCCAGGACGGTTGCCGGCCTCGTTCACGGGAGGAGCGGCGGGGGCGACGATGGGGGTAGCGGCGGTGAGCGCCTGCTCCTTGAGCTGCTGCAGGCGGAGCTGGCGCCGCGTGGGCGCACCTCCGCCGGCCAGCTGGCCCTCTTTTTCTTCCAGCTCCTTGATGGTCCGCAATGCCGCGCGGTCCCGGGCACGGATCTGCGAGGAACGCTGGGTGTGTGTCTGTTCGGGTGCCTGGGAAGTTGCCCCGGAGGCACCTGGGCCAGGCCGTTTTGTGGCAGGGGAAAGCTGCTCCGTGCCCGTGGACACGGATGGCTGTTGTGCATCCCTGGCCTCCCGGAGTTCCCGGCGGCTGCGGATGGGGGGCTGTTCCTGACTCATTGAGAACTCATTCAGTGCTGGCTGGTTCGCTTGCTTCGGAGGTTGGAGCCTTCGCGCCTGCCGGATCCTCCAGGTAAAGGCCGTACTTGGCGATGTACTGCACCACCCCGTCAGGAACGAGGTACCAGACGGGATTGTTCGCGGCCACGCGGGAACGGCAGTCCGTGGAGGAGATGGCCATCGCCGGCACCTCCAGCAGGCTGACATCCGTCCGGCCCATGCCATCGAGCACGTGCCCCGGCCTGGTGACGCCAACGAAATGGGCCAGTGACCACAGTTCGTCGATGTCCTTCCAGGACAGGATCTGCGCCATGGCGTCTGCTCCGGTGATGAAGAACAGGTCCGCCTCCGGGCGCTGGGCGCGGAGGTCACGCAGGGTGTCAATGGTGTAGGTGGTCCCCGGACGGTCCACGTCAACCCTGCTCACTGTGAACCGGGGATTGGAGGCGGTGGCGATGACGGTCATCAGGTACCGGTGCTCCGCCTCAGTGACATGCTTGTGGGCCTTCTGCCACGGCTGCCCGGTGGGGACAAAGACCACCTCGTCCAGGTCGAACTCGGCAGCCACTTCACTGGCTGCCACGAGGTGGCCGTGATGGATGGGATCAAACGTCCCGCCCATCACGCCCAGACGCAGCCTGCCATTGGCACCGTTACGGTGCAGAGCGCGGGAAATGTTAGTGGCCCTGCCCGTGATCGTGCTTGTTCGGGTGCTGGCGGTGCGGATCCGCGTGCTCCTCAGTGGCAGAGTGGCGGTTGCCCAGGTTGTTGTAGGACAAGGTGATGAACATCAGCACCAGGAAAATGCCGAAAATGCTGACGCCGAAGACCCACGGCTCGGCCCACAGCGGCGCGAGCTGTTCATGTTCTCCGCCCTCGGCGACGGTTGTGGCAATCTGCTGGAACAGCATGTTCTCCCCTAGTGCTCAAAGGATTGTGGCAGCGGAAAGCTCCGCCGTTTCTGACTTCTGGTCTATGTTACCGCGTTGCTACCCGCGGACCTGGCCCTCGCCCTGCACGATCCACTTGGTAGTGGTGAGCTCGGTCAGGCCCATGGGGCCGCGGGCGTGCAGCTTCTGGGTGGAGATGCCCACCTCCGCACCAAGGCCCAGTTCCCCGCCGTCGGTGAACCGGGTGGAAGCGTTGACGATCACCGCAGCGGAGTCCACTTCGGCGATGAACCGCTCGGCATTGGACAGGTTGTTGGTGAGGATCGCTTCGGTGTGACCCGTGGTCCAGGTGCGGATATGCTGCACGGCTTCGTCGAGGCTGTCCACCATGGCAACGGCAAGGTCGAGGTCCATGTACTCGGTGCCCCAGTCCTCGTCCGTGGCCGGTTCCGACTCGATTGACGCGGGAAGGGCAGCGCGAATTCGTTCGTCGGCGTGCAGCCGGACGCCGGCCTTGGTGAGGGCCGTGGCGACGGCGGCCAGCACCGTGGAGCCGGAGTGGACCAGCAGGGTTTCCACCGTGTTGCACACGCTGGGACGCTGGGTCTTGGCGTTCAGGAGGATCTCCACTGCCATGTCTTCGCTGGCGGACTCGTCAATGAAGATGTGCACGTTCCCCTCGCCCGTCTCGATGACGGGGACGGCGGAGTTGGTGACCACTGCCTGGATGAGGTCGCGGCCGCCGCGGGGAATGAGCACGTCCACCCTGCCGCGGGCGCGCATGAGGACGTTGGCACCGGCGCGCCCGTACTGGTCCACGGTCTGCACGGCGTCGGCAGGCAGGCCGACCGATTCCAGTGCCTCGCGCAGTACGCGGACCAGGACTTTATTGGTGGCCTCGGCGGCGCTGCCACCGCGCAGGATCACCGCGTTGCCACTCTTGAGGGCAAGTCCTGCGATATCCACCGTGACGTTGGGCCGTGCCTCATAGATGGCGGCAACCACACCCATGGGGACGTTGACCTGGCGCAGGCGCAGCCCGTTGGGAAGAGTCTGCCCGCGGACCACGTTGCCCACGGGATCAGGGAGGTTTGCCAGGTTCTCCAGGGCAGCGACAAGCCCGGCAATCCGGGCCTCGGTCAGCGTGAGCCGGTCCAGCATTGCTGTGGAGGTGCCGTTGGCTTTGCCTGCCACGACATCATCGGCGTTGGCAGCGAGAATGGCGGCCGTGTTGGCCTGGAGTGCAGCCCCGACCGCACGAAGGGCGCGGTCCTTCCAGGCACGGTTTGCCATGGCCATCCGCCTCGCCGCATGGCGGGAACGGTCGGCGATGGCGTGGACCGCTGCTTCGACATCACCGCTGCCGGAAACCGGAGCCTCGGCCGGGACCTCTGCTGCGGATGAACCGGCCGGCTGCACTGTGGAAGCAGCAGCGGTATCTCCGGAATTTTCGGCAGTCTTGTGGATCAGGGCCTCAGTCATGTTCCAAGTTTAGGCGAGCCCGGGGCTCAAACCAGCACCAGGTCATCTACGTGAACAACTTCACGGTCGTAGCCGCTGCCGAGGGCCTCGCCCAGGTCCCGGGTAGAGCGCCCCAGCATCTGCGGCAGTTCGGCAGACGAATAGTTCACGAGTCCCCGCGCGATGACGGTGCCGTCGGCACTTGCTATCTCCACGGCGTCGCCCGCTTCGAAATCACCGTGCACAGCGGAGATACCTGCCGGGAGCAGGGAGGTGCGGTGGTGCCGCACAGCCTTGACCGCGCCGTCGTCCAGGACCAGGCGGCCCTGCACGGATGCTACATGGGCCAGCCAGAGCAGCCGGACGGGCTTGCGCGCTCCGTTGACGGTGAACCAGGTGCCCACGTCCTCGCCGTTCAGGGCTGCGGCAGCGTTGGGCGTTGAGGTGACCAGCGCGTGGATTCCGGAGCCGGCGGCCATAGTGGCGGCCTCAACTTTGGTCTGCATGCCGCCGGTGCCCACGCCGGCTTTGCCGGTTTTGCCGATGGACACGCCTTCGAGGTCGTGGGGGCCTTCAACGAGCGGGATCCTCTTGGCGCCGAGGGACGGCGGTCCGTCGTACAGGGAGTCGACGTCGGACAGCAGCACCAGGGCATCGGCCCGCACCAGGTGGGCCACCAGGGCGGCGAGGCGGTCATTGTCCCCGAACCGGATTTCGTGCGTGGCCACGGTGTCGTTTTCGTTGACCACGGGAACCACGCCGAGGTTGAGCAGCCGGTCCAGGGCACGGAAGGCGTTGGTGTGCTGGCTGCGCCGCATCAGGTCCTCCGCTGTGAGCAGCACTTGGCTGACTGTCACTCCGTGCGCTCCGAAGGCCTGCGTGTAGCGGGCCATCAGCAGGCCCTGCCCCACGCTGGCCGCGGCCTGCTGGGTTGCGAGGTCGCGCGGGCGCTTGGCCAGGCCCAGGGGGGCCAGGCCGGCGGCGATGGCACCAGAGGACACGAGGATAATCTCCGTGCCGGTATTGCGCTTGGCTGCCAGGGCGTTGGCGAGGGCAGTCAGCGACTCCTCGGAGATGCCGCCCTTGATACTGGTCAGCGACGACGAACCGACCTTGACCACGATCCTGCCCGCGTTGGCGAGCAGGCTCCTGTCCACGGACCGGGGAAGCGGCTCCGCGGCTGCAGCCCTAGAACTCATTGTCTGCGTCCAGTCCACTCTCCTTGAGTGGCTTGGCAACCCGCCGGCTGCTCACGGACTCGGTCCAGATGCCGGCCTTGCGTTCTGCCTCAAGTTCGGCCCGAGCCGCCGCCTTGGCGTCCTTGCGTTCCTGCTGCTCATCGCGCTTCTGGCCGCGGGTGGGGCGGTCGCCGATATCGGCGAAGCGGATGTCGGTACCACGGGGCGACGCCAGGAGCTCGGCACCGGCCATCATGGTGGGCTCCCAGTCGAAGACCACGCCGTCGTCCCCGCCGATCACCACGGTGTCGCCGGGCTTTGCGCCCTGCTTGAACAGTTCGGTCTCCACGCCGAGCTTGGCGAGGCGGTCGGCCAGGTAGCCGATGGCCTCTTCGTTGGTGAAGTCCGTTTGCTTGACCCAGCGTTCCGGCTTTTCGCCGAGGACGCGGAACAGCGGCTCCAGGCCCTTCTCCTCACGGCGGATTTTGAAGCCGGATTCGTTGACAGCACGCGGCCGCAGGACAGCCGGCTGGACCTTTGGCGGGGCGGTTGCCACGGCATCGCGCGCGGCCTTGACGATTCCGGCCATGGCGAAGCCGAGCTGGCGCAGGCCCTCGTGGCTGGTGGCTGAGACTTCGAACACCTGGTAGCCGCGGGATTCAAGCTCCGGACGCACGAAATCAGCCATGTCCTTGCCGTCAGGCAGGTCCACCTTGTTCAAAGCCACCAGTCGGGGGCGGTGGTTCAGCGGAACCACATCACCGTCCTGGCCGGCGTAGCTCATGTCCACCGCGTACTTTTCGAGTTCGGCCTCGATGACGGCCAGGTCCGAAAGGGGGTCGCGGTCCGATTCAAGGGTGCCGCAGTCCAGGACGTGGACCAGCGCGGCGCAGCGCTCCACGTGGCGCAGGAAGTGGTGGCCCAGGCCCTTGCCCTCGCTGGCGCCTTCGATGAGGCCGGGGACGTCGGCGATGGTGAAGCGCACATCCCCCGCCTGGACGACGCCCAGGTTGGGAACGAGCGTGGTGAACGGGTAGTCGGCGATTTTAGGCCGGGCGGCAGACATGGCAGCGATAAGGCTGGACTTGCCAGCGGACGGGAAGCCCACCAGGGCGATGTCCGCGATGGATTTGAGCTCGAGGACGATGTCGCTGGATTCGCCTTCGATCCCGAGCAGGGCGAAACCGGGGGCGCGCCGTTTCTGCGACGAAAGGGCAGCATTGCCCAGGCCGCCGATGCCGCCGGCCGCGGCCACGTACTGGGCGCCTTCGCCTACGAGGTCCGCGAGGACTGTGCCGTCCTTGGACTTGACGACTGTGCCGTCCGGGACGGGGAGGATGAGCGTCTCGCCGTTCTTGCCGCCGCGCCAGTCACCCATGCCGGGCCCGCCGTTGGTGGCGTGGCGGTGGGGTGCGTGGTGGTAGTCGAGGAGGGTGGTCGTCTGGTGGTCCACGCGCAGGATCACGTCGCCGCCGTTGCCGCCGTCGCCGCCGTCGGGACCGCCGAGTGGCTTGAACTTCTCACGGTGGACGGAGACGCACCCGTTGCCGCCGTTACCGCCGGATACGTGCAGTACTACCCGGTCTACAAAGCTGGCCACGTGGATCTCCTCAATGCTGTTTCCTGGACGCCGCCAGGCGCCAAGAAGATTGTAATGCGGTTAAAAGAACAGTGGAGCGGACCAACTGGCCCGCTCCACCGCTTCAGAACTATTTGTTACTCTGCAGCTGCAGCAGCAACGATGTTGACGACGCGACGACCGCGGCGGGTACCGAATTCAACGGCTCCCGGGGTCAGTGCGAACAGGGTGTCGTCGCCGCCACGGCCAACGCCGGCGCCCGGGTGGAAGTGGGTGCCGCGCTGGCGGACGATGATCTCGCCTGCGGAAACTACCTGGCCGCCGAAGCGCTTGACGCCGAGGTACTGAGCGTTGGAATCACGACCGTTGCGAGTGGAGCTCGCGCCCTTTTTATGTGCCATCTGAAATGCCTGCCTCTAAATTCTGGGGAATCTGCTGAAAAACCTGAACAGTAACGAAGGTTACTGGATACCGGTGATCTTGACCTTGGTCAGTTCCTGACGGTGACCCTGGCGCTTCTTGTAACCGGTCTTGTTCTTGAACTTCTGGATGACAATCTTCGGACCACGGAGGTCGTTCAGGATCTCAGCCGTAACGGTTACCTTGGCCAGGTCAGCAGCGGCTGTGGTGACCTTGTCACCGTCAACCAGGAGCAGTGCGGGCAGCTGAATGGTGCTGCCAGCTCCACCGGCGACGCGGTTCAGGGTAACGAAGTCTCCGACGGAAACCTTCTCTTGCCGGCCGCCTGCGCGGACAATCGCGTACACCACTTGGGAACTCACTTCTCTCGACGTTTATAACTAAATTTGCGTGCGGAACCGACTATCAAAAGCCTGGTTTCTCGCTGTGCCTCAACGCCGTGGGGTCATAACCCAAGTGTTGGCGTAAGCACCGAAGATCCAGAATACGCTAATTTTGTCTTCGGCCGCAAATGAGGCTGGTTCCCGGCGGTTTGCTGTGATAGGTACCACAGCTCAGGTCCGGCGTCCGCACCCTGCCCCACCATAGTACCGGTCCGCCCGCCGGCAACTGCTCAGGAGTGCAGGCGCGGCGCGTCGAAGAAGTCCACTTCAAGGCGGCAGGACTGCTTGAACGCGGTGATCATGGCCTCCCGGTCCGCGGCCGAGGCCTTGCGCCCCGCCTCATCCACGATGGCAATTGCCTGCCGGGTGGCAGCGGCAAAGTCCTCGTCGGCGTACGTGCGCAGCCAGGCGGCGTACGGGTGCCCGGCAGGTTCGCCGGCGGCCAGGAACTGGGCGTGCAGCGTGGCGCCCACCTCTGCGTAAAGCCAGAAGCAGGGCAGGACGGCGGCCGCCAGGACCGCGTAGCTGCCCGACGCCGATGCTGCAGTGAGGTGGTCGACGTAGGCCTTTGTTACCGGGCCGAGCTGGGGCTGGATGGAACGGGTGCTCAGCCAGGAGCGGTGCAGTTCGGACTCGACTTCCAGGCACTGACTGGCTGAGCCTGCCCAGAAGAGCTGTTCAGCCTCCGTTGGCGCCAAGGCACTGGCCCGCGCCAGCACGCGGGAATATCCGTTCAGGTAGATGGCGTCCTGCGCGAGGTAATACGCGAACTCCTTCTCCTCCAGGCTGCCGGAAGCCAGGCCGCGGATGAAGTCCAGGGCGTAGATGTCATCCAGGTCCTTGCGGGCGTCGGTCCAGAGCCGTGCGGCGAAGCTCCCTTCGGACGGAAGTGGCTGCAGGTGGTGGAAGTGGTGGACCGGGCCGTTGCCGCTGCCCACCTCCAACGTTCCGGACGCTTCCAGGGCGCCGGCCAACCACGGTTTGACTTCGCGGAGCGAGGCCTCCCAGTCCCCCAGCCGCGCCTGGGCAGCTGCCATCGCGGAGGACAGCGAACAGCCGGTGCCGTGGCTGTTGCGGGTAGCCACGCGCTCCCCCTGCAGCACTACCACTTCCCCGGACAGCAGGCCCGCGGTGTTGACCAGGGCGTCCGGGCATTCGTTGCCGTCCAGGTGTCCGCCTTTGACCAGCACGGTAGCCCCAGTGGCGGCGGAGAGGGCGCGGCCCTGCTCCAGGGCGCCGGCCCAGCTCCGCTGGACTTCGCCGCCAACCAGCATTGCGAGCTCAGCCAGGTTGGGGGTGATGAGGTGCGCCAGCGGCAGGAGTGCCTGCAGCGCGGCTTCGGCGGACTCCTGCAGCAGCCGGTCGCCGCTGGTGGCAACCATTACGGGGTCCAGGACCACGACGGCGGGACGAACCTTGCGGAGCCAGTCCCCCACCACCTCGATCACCTCCGCGCTGCCGAGCATTCCGATCTTGACGGCATCGATGCCGATGTCGTCGCTGACGGCGTCAAGCTGCGCGGCCAGGAACCCGGCAGGTGGTACGTGCACGGACCGGACGCCCTGGGTGTTCTGGGCAGTGAGGGCCGTGATGACGGCCATCCCGTAGCCGCCGAAGGCCGCGATGCTTTTGAGGTCGGCTTGGATGCCGGCGCCGCCGGAGGGATCGGAACCGGCAATGGAAAGCACCCGGGGTATCGGGCGGCCCGGCGCGGCGGGCAGAAAAAAGGTTGCCGGAGCCGGTGACGGTGTGGCAGTGGGCATTGCAAGAGTCGCAGACAAGAGACATCCCTTCGCCGGTGCTAGCCGGACAGGTTCAACGGGTGTGGATCTCAGCCGGCTCTCTGCGCGGCACCCCGTGTCGGTTCCCCAGCCTAGCTTTTTTTGACGACGGCAGGCAGAAGGTGACACAGTGCGACCGGCCGGGCTTTGAATTCTGCTGGCAGCCGGGACACCTTGAGCGCAGATACAGGAATGCCCGGCCGGCCACGGTTGGTGGCCCGCCGGGCATTCCTGGTGATAGTCAGCGTTACTTGACCCTTTAGAGCTCCGAGGCCGGAACTCCTACGCCCAGGATGATGGGCGCGTCGGCTGGCTTCGCAGCCGGCGTGCCGGCGCCTGTGTTTGCAGTGCCCGTGTTTCCCGTACTGGCAGGCTCGGGTGCCTTGGCCTGGTGGGAATGGCCCGTGCCGGCGGCAGCAACGTTCTCGTGCTGCTCGACGGCGGTTTCGTTGGCGGCACCCTGGGCACGGCTGGCACTGCGGTGGCGCCGGGGCCGCCGTTGCCGCGACTGCTCCAGCGTGTGGTCGCTGTAGTCCTTCTCGGGTGCTTCTACGCGCTGCTGGGCCGGCTGCGCTTCGGGTTCCGTCGTCGCCGGCTGGCCAAGGTGGGCGAAAGCCTCTGCAAGCCGGTCCAGGGTCAGGGCCGGCCGCGGCTGCTGCTCGTCCGCGTGCTCAACGAACGGCAACGCGACCTTCTCGCCGCCGAAGGTGAGCACGGCAGCCGGCCGGGTATCGGCGTCGGGCTTCTCCACGGCCTGTTGCCTGGCTGCGGCCACTTCATCGTCGTGCACGTGCGCTGCGTGCGCCGCTGCGGCGATGTTGGCCAGGGCAAGCCTGGTGGCTTCCGCTTTGGCGTGCCGCTCGGCGTCCGACGGGTCGGGGTGAACGGTGTGTACCTGGACGGCAGCAGCGGGCGCTGCTTCAGGCTGCTGGCCGTTGCGGCCGCGCCGCCGTTTGCGGTCGGGGCGGGCAGCGGACTGGTTGTTGTCCGGACGCTGGCTGTCGGGGCGGCTGCCTTCGCTGCGGACTTCCGGCCTGCTGTCAGAGCGCTGGACGTGGTGCTCGGCGGCCACGATGTTGGCCCGGCGGTGCTCCACGGGGTCGTCGTGGGTGACGATGCCGCGGCCCGCGCACGTTTCGCACTGCTCGCCAAACACTTCGAGCAGCCCGGTACCCATCCGCTTGCGCGTCATCTGCACCAGACCCAGCGAGGTCACTTCTGCCACCTGGTGCTTGGTGCGGTCACGGCCCAGGCATTCCACCATCCGGCGGAGTACCAGGTCGCGGTTGGATTCGAGCACCATGTCGATGAAGTCGATGACGATGATGCCGCCGATGTCGCGCAGCCGGAGCTGGCGGACCACTTCCTCCGCAGCCTCGAGGTTGTTCTTGGTCACCGTCTCTTCGAGGTTGCCGCCGCTGCCGGTGAACTTGCCCGTGTTGACGTCCACCACGGTCATGGCTTCGGTACGGTCGATCACCAGCGAACCGCCGGAAGGAAGGAAGACCTTGCGTTCCAGCGCCTTGTGGATCTGCTCGTCGATGCGCCAGGCCGTGAAGATGTCCTGGTCCTTGGTCCACTTCTCGAGGCGGCCCACCAGGTCCGGAGCCACGTACGTGACATAGGCCTCGATGGTGTCCCAGGCTTCCTCGCCGGAGACGATCAGTTTGGAAAAGTCCTCGTTGAAGACGTCGCGGACCACCTTGATGGTGAGGTCCGGCTCGCCGTAGAGCAGCTCCGGGGCAAGGATCTTGGTGGACTTCGACTGGCTCTCGATGCCCTCCCACTGCGCGCGCAGCCGGTTGATGTCGTGCGTCAGCTCTTCCTCCGACGCGCCCTCTGCGGCGGTACGCACAATAACGCCGGCCTGCTCCGGAAGGCGGTCCTTCAGGATGCGCTTGAGGCGGTTGCGTTCGACGTCGGGCAGCTTGCGGGAGATGCCGGTCATGGAACCGCCGGGTACGTACACCAGGTAGCGGCCCGGCAGCGAGATCTGGCTGGTCAGGCGGGCGCCCTTGTGGCCCACCGGGTCCTTGGTCACCTGGACCAGGACGGTATCGCCTGACTTCAGCGCGTTTTCAATCCGGCGCTGCTTGCCCTCGAGGTTAACGGCTTCCCAGTTCACTTCACCGGCGTACAGGACGGCGTTACGGCCGCGCCCGATGTCCACGAAGGCAGCTTCCATGGACGGCAGCACATTCTGGACCTTGCCCAGGTACACGTTGCCGATCAGGGAGTCCTGCTGCGTCTTGGACACAAAATGCTCGGCCAGCACACCGTCCTCGAGGACGGCGATCTGGATTCTATCGTCGCGCTGGCGGACGATCATCTGCCGGTCCACTGATTCGCGGCGGGCCAGGAACTCCGCTTCGGTGATGACGGTGCGGCGGCGGCCGGTGTCGCGTGATTCGCGCCGGCGCTGCTTCTTCGCCTCCAGGCGGGTGGAACCCTTGACGCTGGTGACCCGGTTGCTGACGGCGGGTTCACTCACCGTGCGGGGTGCACGGACGCGGGTGACCGTGTTGGGCGGGTCGTCTTCTCCCCCGCCCGTCAGCTCAAGGTCCTGGTCGCCCCGGCGGCGGCGACGACGACGACGGGACGTGACGCCGTCCTCCAGCTGCCCCGCGGTCTCCTCGTCGGCGTCGCCGGAGGCATCGGCGTCGGCCTCCTCGCTGCCTTCAAGATCAGCGTCCTCACCCTCGCCGGGGCGGTTCCGGTTACGGCGGCTGCGGCCCCGGCGCCTGCGGCGGCCGTTGGCGTCATCGGTGTCGCTGTCTTCGGTTTCATCCTCGCCTGCTTCCACGGCGGCGGCAGGTGCCGGGCGCACCACGGTGCTCAGGTCCGGGGCCTGGAACAGCACGGAGGTGGGGGAAGCGGGTTCCAGGAAGAGGGAGCCAAACGGGCTGGAGGTTGCGGCAGGAGCCTGCTCCTTCGATGCTGCTTCCACGGGAGCGCCGGCAGCCGGCTGCGCCTGGGGAGCCCGCTCTGCGGGCGCTTCCGCGGCTGGTGCTTCTACGGCTGAAGCTTGTTCTGCTGCGGCGTCTTCTACTACGGCATCTTCTGCAGGGGCCTCTACTGCAGGTGCCTCGCCGGCCTCGCCGTCAGACGGGACAGGGGCCGCAGCAAGCGGTTCTGCAACTGCGGGTTCGGATGCCGTGGCGGGGACCGCTTCGGCTGCCACCGGCGCGGAGGCTTTGCGGGTGGCCACCCGGCGGCGGCGGACCGGCTTCGCCTCGGGCTCGACCTCCGGGGCGGCTTCCTCGGCCGGAAGCGCGGGAGTTTCCGGTGCACCATCCGCGGCCTGAACATCGTCGGAGGCCTGCGCTGCTTCCGGTGCTGCTTCCCCTGCAAATGCCGGCAGCGGCTGAGCGACGTCCTCCTTCTTGCGGGAGCGCGTGCGTCGGGCGGGAGCCTTGGCCTCCGGTGCGCCTGCTTCCTCGGCATCGGGGACGGGGATCAGGGCGTCATCGGCCTTGGGTACGGCTTTACGCCGGGTCCTGGTGGCTTTCTTCGGCGCGGCTTCAGCCTCCGTGGCCGGTACTTCATTAACGGTTGAAACTTGGTCATTATCCATATGTGGCAACACTCCTGCCCCTGACGTACCGCCACATCCGGCACCCATTGGGGCACATATTGTCAAAACCCGCAGGCGTTGACAGAAGTCAAATGGATACCCCCAGGTTCGCACCGGCAGTGGGGTGCGGCAGCCCGTGGGGGCCGGCAGGATGTTCTAAAAACCCGTTGTTCTACGTGCCACAACCAGGTGCCGCCCAATGGAGTCGCGGGAGACTGCCTCGGTGGAACCGATGCCTGCCCTGCTCATCATTGGCGGTCTTGGGAACAAGCCACCGGACCGGAGTCCGAATGTGGTTCGGCTTCCAGCCACGTTCATTCTCTCATACCCGGGGTAAATCGCTGCGGAAGCCGGCCGGTGCCGTTGGCCCGGCCCCTCAATCGCTGGACGGTCCTTCCAGCGTCCGGCGTTACAATCAGGGCAAGGAGCACCGGATGAAAAGGACGCCATACCAATGCCCAGCATCTCCCCCCTCAGCGGCACCCCTGCCCCGGAACGGAGCCTGAACCAGGACAGCGGTCCGGCCGCCAGGACAGCACGAGCCGTTCCACCCATGACGCGGAACCGGCCCTTCGGCTGGCTGCTGGTGATTACGGGAGTCATCGGCTGGCTCGCCTCCGGAACCCTGGTCCTTGAAAAACTCGAGGTCCTCAAGGATCCGAACCACACCACCGTGTGCGATGTGAACCCGTGGATCTCCTGCGGGCAGGTGATGCAGACGTGGCAGAGCTCGCTGTTCGGCTTCCCCAACATGTTTATCGGCATCGTCGCTTTTGCCGTCATCATCACTGTGGGCATGGCTCTGCTCGCCGGGGCAACGTTTGCCCGCTGGTACTGGCTGGGCCTGCAGGCCGGCGTCACGCTTGGATTCGCGTTCGTGGTGTGGCTCTGGTCCCAGGCCCTCTACGACATCCACATCCTTTGCCCGTTCTGCATGATCGTGTGGGCGGCCATGATTCCACTCTTCGTCTGGGTGACCATCCGGAACGTCACCGCCGGGGTGATCCCGGTGCCGGCGAACGCAGCGCGCGTCCTGGGCGACTCCGGCTGGATCATCACCGCGCTGCTCTATGTGGCCGTGATCGCCACCATCTTCTTCGCCTTCATCCAGGTCTTCGCGGGAACCTCGGGGTTCTAAACCACAGAAAAGCCCCCGTTTCCGAAGAACTTGGGTTCTAGCGGTCGTTGCAACATCCAGAATTTTGGGAGTTGCAACGACCGTGTCTCGTTTAAGCCGTGAATCATCAAGTGGAGTGCGTTCGGGCCAGGATCAGAAGGCTGCGTTTTTCGCGGTTTTTGACCGTCTTGGAAGTACGAGGGCAGCGGCCAGGGAGCTGGAACTCAATGCCAACACATGCGCTGGCTGGGTCAGGAAAGCCGGTCTGAGAGGCCGCGGGACTCCGGGCGCCGGCCCGCATCCGGGAAGGGAAGAGTTCTTCCGGCTGCGCAAGGCCGGTGTTTCCCGTCGTGAAGCGGCACGGACAGTTGGCGTGAACATTCGCACGGCCAGGGACTGGGACCAGGGAATCCGGAAGTCGAGCAATCGACGCATTTACCCTGACGGATGGGTGATCGACTACAAACGGGGAGTGAACTCCTTTGACACCCCGGCCGGCGTAATGGCTATGCCCGCCCCGGGCATCACCGCACTGGAAAAACCCATTGATCCGCGCTACCTGTCTCTGGAGGACCGGGAGCGGATCCGGGACCTGTCCGGACACGGTGCCTCGCAGCAGGCCATCGCTGCCGCGCTGGGCAGGTCACCGTCCACCATCAGCCGTGAGCTCGCCCGCAACGGACGGAACGACGGTTACCAGCCCTATGCGGCGCACCGTGCTGCCGCTGCCCGCCGGACGCGGCCCAAGGCGGCCAAACTCGCAGGCGACTCGGACCTGCGTGACTACGTGAAGGACAAGCTGCTCCTACGCTGGTCTCCGGAGCAGATCAGCCACACGCTGGTCGGAGAGTTCCCTGACCAACCGGAGATGCGTGTGAGCCCAGAGACGATTTATCAAGCCCTCTACGTCCAGGCCAGAGGCGGACTCAAACGCGAAATCCAGGCAGCCCTGCGCACCGGCCGGACCCGCCGCAAACCCCACCGCAGCGGCGAGCAGCGCACTCCCCGGTTTGTGGACCCGATGGTCATGATTTCCGAGCGCCCGCCTGAGATCGAGGACCGCGCCGTGCCAGGCCATTGGGAAGGGGACCTCATCACCGGCGCCTACAACCAGTCAGCGATCGCGACCCTGGTCGAACGCACCACCCGCTACGTAATGCTCATCCACCTGCCAAATGACCACACCGCCGAAACAGTCCGCGACGGACTCGTCAAAACCATGACCACCCTGCCGGCCCACCTGCGAGGCTCCCTGACCTGGGACCAGGGCGCGGAAATGGCCACCCACAAATCATTCACCCTTGCCACCGACATGCCCGTCTACTTCTGCGATCCCGCCAGCCCCTGGCAACGCGGCTCCAACGAGAACACCAACGGGCTCCTGCGCCAGTACTTCCCCAAAGGCACCGACCTGTCCGTCTACGGACCCGAAGATCTCGAACACGTCGCGCAGGAACTCAACGGCCGCCCACGCAAAACGCTCGGCTGGAATACTCCAGCCGAGCGTTTACGTGATCTACTACTAACCACCTAACCAACAGGTGTTGCAACGACCCCTAGAATTCGCCAGAAGCGGGGGCTTTTTTGTGTGCGCGCCGGGATGTCAGCCCTGGAACCAGATCTTGATTTCACGCTCGGCGGAGTCGGTGGAATCGGAACCGTGCACCAGGTTCTGCTGGACCTTCAAACCCCAGTCGCGGCCAAAGTCGCCGCGGATGGTGCCGGGGGCGGCAGTGGTGGGGTCGGTGGTGCCGGCGAGGGAGCGGAAGCCTTCAATGGCGCGGTGGCCTTCGAAGATGGCTGCCACGACCGGGCCGCTGAGCATAAATTCCACCAGGGGCTCGTAGAAGGGCTTGCCCACGTGCTCCTCGTAGTGCTGTTCCAGCAGTTCGCGGGTGGCGTCCACCTTCTTCAGTTCAGCCAGGGTGTAGCCCTTGGCTTCGATCCGGGCCAGGATGGCGCCGGTGAGGTTACGGGCGACGCCGTCGGGCTTGATCAGGACGAGGGTGCGCTCAGTAGTCACAACTGCTCCAATGCGTTGGGATGGGTTTCGGGGACAAGTCTACGGGGACTGGGGCTGCTGCCCCGGCCCGGCGGCCTGGTCCGGATGGGCCGCTTCCCATTCAGACTGCTCGCGGGCCCGCTGGCCGGCTTCCCGGTCCAGCCGCATGCCCGTCCGGATCCCGTACCACCAGGCAAGGGCGAACAGGGCTCCCACCAGGAACATGGCCGGCTCGAGAATTCCGGTGAGGATCAGGACGAGCTGCAGGATCCAGCCCAGTCCAATCCCCCAGGGCTTGCTGAGGAAGGCACACGCCGCGATCATCACCACGCTCAGAGCGATGCCGGTGCCCAGGATCAGCGCCGGGGGGAATTCCCCCCGGCGCAGCCCGAACACCGCCAGGGTGGCGAAAAACATCACGAAAGCTTCCAGCAGCAGCACGGTGGAGGCAAACATCACCTTGGTGGAGCGGCGCTTCTTGGGCATGCCCGGCCGCCATTCGCGCTGGGCCTTCGTCAGCCTGGCCACGGCCTACGCCTCTGTCTTTCCGAGCAGGATCCGGGCTTCGGCCACCAGGGTGATGGAGCCGGTCACCAGCACGCCGCCGGAAAGGTCGTCGTTGGCTTCGGCGCGTTCCACAGCCCACTCCAGGGCGTCGTCGAGCTTTTCCTCCACGTGCACGTTGTCCTCACCGAAGCCAAGGTCAATGGCCAGTTCGGCAAGTTCGGCCGCCGGGACCGCCCGCGGGGAGTTCGACTGCGTGAAGCAGTACTCCTCGGCCATGCCGCCCAGGGATTCCTTGAGCTGGCGAAGGATTTCCTCGGCGTCCTTTTCCTTGAGGATTCCCACCACCGGCACCAGCCTGGTGAAGGTGAACGCTTCCTGAAGGGCGGCTGCCGACACTTTGACGCCGTCGGGGTTGTGGGCGGCGTCCACCACGATGGTGGGTGCCGTGCGGACCACTTCGAGCCGGCCCGGGGAGGTGACGGCGGCAAATCCTTCCTGCAGCACGTCGAAGCCGAGTTCCTTTTCACCACCGAAGAAGGCTTCCAGGGCTGCCACCGCTACGGCGGCGTTTTGTGCCTGGTGGGCTCCGTGCAGCGGCACCAGCAAGTCAGGGTAGCGCCCGGCGATGCCCTGGATGGTGACCATCTGGCCACCCACTGCCACGGTGCGGGACTCGACGCCGAACTCCACGCCTTCGAATTTGAAGGGAACACCAACGTCCTTGGCCTTCTCCAGCAGGACCTGCGCCGCGTCAAGGGGCTGGGCCGCGCTGACGAGGTAGCCGCCGGGTTTGATGATCCCGGCCTTTTCGTGGGCGATGTCCTCGGTGGTGTCCCCCAGCAGGTCCGTGTGGTCCAGCGAGATGGGCGTGACCACCGAAACCTGTCCGTCGCCCACGTTGGTGGCATCCGTGATGCCGCCGAGTCCCACTTCGATGACCGCCACGTTGACGGGCTGGTCCGCGAAGATGGCAAAGCCGAGGATGGTGAGGCATTCGAAGTAGGTCAGGCGCGGCTGCCCGTCCGCTTCCAGTTCCGCGTCCACAATCTGCAGGTACGGCCGGATTTCGTCCCAGATCCGGACGAACGTTTCATCGGAGACAGGCTGCCCGTCGATGCTGATGCGCTCGGTCACCTTGGACAGGTGCGGGCTGGTGTACCGCCCGGTGCTGAGGCCGTGGGCCCGCAACACCGATTCGATCATGCGGGCCGTGGAAGTCTTGCCGTTGGTCCCGGTCACGTGGATGATCGGGTACGCCTTGTTGGGCTCCCCCAGCACGTCCATGGCCCGGAACAACGGGGCCAGCCGCGGCTCCATCTTGTTCTCCGGCGCCCGGCCCAGCAGTTCGGCGTAGACGCTCTCTACGGAAAATTCGTCAGTCATGGATTCAGGCCTCTACTTTTTCGACGGTGACAGCCGGTTCGGCAACGTCCGCGGGTTCTGCCGCGAGGTCCACGGTAAGGGTCTCGCCCTTCACCAGGTCCGCGTTGGCCAGCAGGGCGTCGACGACGTTCTGCCGGGCAGTCACGGAGGTCCGGATCCGGTCGCTGACATTCAGTCCGGCGTCCTTGCGTGCCTGCTGGATGGAGCGGACCATGTCCCGGGCCAGGCCTTCAGCCTCCAACTCGGGCGTGACCTCGGTGTTGAGGACCACAAACCCGCCGCCGGGGAGGACCGCGACGGAAGCAGAACCGCCGTCGGACTCTGCCACCACCGTCTCCAGCGTGTACTCCTGCGGTTCCAGCTGCAGCCCCCCGGCCACCACCAGGCCTGCATCGTCCACCGACCAGTCACCGGACTTGGCGCCCTTGATGGCGGCCTGGACATTCTTGCCCAGCCGCGGGCCGGCAGCGCGTGCGTTGACCACCAGCTTCTGCTGGATCCCAAACTCCTCCGGGGAGGCCGTGGCGGCGTCCAGCAGGCGGACCGAGCGGAGGTTGAGTTCGTCCGCGACGACGGCGGCAAAGCCGGCCAGCGCATCGGCACCGGGTGCCACCACGGTCAGTTCCTGCAGCGGCAGGCGGACGCGCAGGTTAGCTGCCTTGCGGAGCGAGGATCCGGTGGAGCAGATCTGCTGCACCTTGTCCATGGCCTGCACCAGGTCCGGGTTCGCAGGGAACAGGCCGGCATCGGGCCAGTCGGCCAGGTGTACCGAGCGGCCGCCGGTGAGGCCGCGCCAGATTTCCTCGGAGACCAGCGGCAGGAGGGAAGCCGCCACCCGGGTGACGGTTTCCAGCGCGGTGAACAGTGCGTCAAAAGCGTCCTGGTCCTCGTCAAAGAACCGCTGCCGGCTCCGGCGGACGTACCAGTTGGTCAGCATGTCCAGGTAGCTGCGCAGTTCGTCGCAGGCGCCCGAGATGTCGTAGGTGTCCAGCTGTGCCGTCATGTTCCGGACCAGCTCGCCGGTGTTGGCCAGCAAGTACCGGTCCAGCATGTCGGTGTAGCCGTCATAGCGGAGCCTGGCGTCATAGCCGCTGCCACCGGCGGCGGCGTTCGTGTAGAGCGTGAAGAAGCTGTACACGTTCCACAGCGGCAGGATGACCTGGCGGACGCCGTCGCGGATTCCCTGCTCGGTGACCACCAGGTTGCCGCCCCGGAGGATCGGGCTGGACATCAGGAACCAGCGCATGGCGTCCGAGCCGTCACGGTCCAGCACCTCGGAGACGTCCGGGTAGTTGCGCAGGCTCTTGGACATCTTCTGCCCGTCCGAGCCGAGCACGATGCCGTGGCTGATGACGTTCCGGAACGCCGGCCGGTCAAACAAAGCGGTGGACAGGATGTGCAGCATGTAGAACCAGCCGCGGGTCTGGCCGATGTACTCCACGATGAAGTCGGCCGGGTTGTGGGTATCGAACCAGGCCTCGTTCTGGAACGGGTAGTGCACCTGGCCGTAGGGCATGGAGCCGGAGTCGAACCAGACGTCCAGCACGTCCTCCACGCGCCGCATCACCGACTGGCCCTCTTCAGGCGTGCGGGGATCGTCCGGGTTGGGCCTGGTCAGTTCGTCGATGAAGGGTCGGTGCAGGTCAACCTGGCCGTCCTTGTTCAGCGGCAGGCGGCCGAAGTCGGCCTCGATCTCTGCCAGGGAGCCGTACACGTCCGTGCGCGGGTACTCCGGATCAGTGGACTGCCACACGGGGATGGGGCTGCCCCAGTACCGGTTGCGGCTGATGGACCAGTCCCGGGCGTTTTCCAGCCACTTGCCGAACTGGCCGTCCTTGACGTTGCCGGGGATCCAGTTGATCTCCTGGTTCAGTTCGGACATCCGGTCCTTGAACTTGGTGACCTCCACGTACCAGGAGGACACGGCGCGGTAGATCAGCGGGTTGCGGCAGCGCCAGCAGTGCGGGTAGCTGTGCTCGTAGCTGGCCTGGCGGACCAGCCGGCCCTGGGCGCGCAGCACCTGGGTGATGGGTTTGTTGGCCTCGAAAACCTGCAGGCCCACGATGTCGTGGAGGTCGCCGTGCTTGAACAGCGGGAGGAACCTGGCGCCCTCGTCAACGGACAGGACCACCGGGATGCCTGCTTCTTCACAGACCTTCTGGTCGTCCTCGCCATAGGCCGGAGCCTGGTGGACGACGCCGGTGCCGTCGGTGGTGGTGACGTAGTCGGCCACCAGGATCCGCCAGGCATTTTCCATGCCGTACTTTTCGTTGTCGCTGAAGTCCTGCCACAGCGGCTGGTAGGCAAGGCCCTCCAGCTCGGCGCCGGTGTGGGTGGAGACTACGGCGGCCTGGGCTGCCTCGAAATCGTCGTATCCGAGGTCCTTGGCATAGCTCCCCAGCAGGTCGGCGGCGAGCAGGAAGCTGCCGCTGACCGGCACGTCCGCGGAGGCGGCCTTGATCCCGTTGGGGCCGGCCGGCAGGACGGCGTAGGTGATGGAAGGCCCGACGGCGAGCGCCGCGTTCGTGGGCAGGGTCCAGGGGGTGGTGGTCCAGGCGAGGGCCTGCACCCCTTCCAGCTGCCGGGAAAGTTCGGACTCACCGGCGAGGAGGGGGAACGTCACGGTGACGGTCTGGTCCTGGCGGTTCTTGTAGACGTCGTCGTCCATGCGCAGCTCATGGTTGGACAGCGGCGTCTCGTCCTTCCAGCAGTAGGGCAGCACGCGGTAGCCGTTGTAGGTCAGCCCCTTTTCGTGCAGCTGTTTGAACGCCCAGAGGACGGACTCCATGTACTCAACGTTGAGGGTCTTGTAGTCGTTGTCGAAGTCCACCCAGCGGGCCTGGCGGGTGACGTAGCTGCGCCACTCGTCGGCGTACTTCATGACGGAGGCGCGGCAGGCGTCGTTGAACTTGTCGATGCCCATGGCTTCGATCTGGGTCTTGTCCGTCATGCCGAGCTGCTTCATGGCTTCCAGCTCGGCAGGCAGCCCGTGGGTGTCCCAGCCGAAGCGGCGCTCCACGCGCTTGCCGCGCTGCGTCTGGTAGCGGCCCACCAGGTCCTTGGCGTACCCGGTGAGCAGGTGGCCGTAGTGCGGCAGGCCGTTGGCGAACGGCGGGCCGTCGTAGAAGACGAATTCATTGCTGCCGGGTTCACCGCCGGGGGCGTCCGCGCTGCGCTGGTCGATGCTGGCCTGGAAGGTGCCGTCCTGGTCCCAGTACTTGAGGATGCGTTCTTCGATTTCCGGAAACTTCACGGAGGCGGAAACGCCGCGCGTGCCACTGGCGGAGGCTGAGGCCTTGGGGTAATACGTCATTCTCTCGACATCCTGGGTTGAGCTTGGCGAACTGCCGGCTTGCGCCGTTCGTTCCGTTCAGGATGCGAGGACGGCTGCCGTGTTGTCCTTCCGGACTCCACGCCCACCGCGGTACCACCTCACTTACCGGCGCTGCCGGCTCCCTGGGGAACCGTCCTGCTCCGGCCGCTCATTGACTGCTGTGACGGGCTTACCCGTCCGGTTCTACTGGCGCTGCCCGCAGTGATGGCGGTTGGCGCGTTCTTCCGGAAGCTCACCGGTGATAGCCGGGTCATAGCCGCTTTAGAGTCTACTATTCACCGGGCAAAGTTTTCCATTCAATGCTGCCATCAGGGGCCACCGGTGCCTAGAATCGGAGCCATGACTGCTGCCGGCAGCCGGCGCGGGCTTGGCCGTCGGAAACCCCGCAAACGCGCAACCCGTATGGCCCTGGCCTTTCGCTGGCTGGCTGCCGGGGCGGCGGCACCCGCCGCGGCAGCGTCGTTACTTCGTGCCACATCTGCTGACTGGCCGGTCCTGGGCGTACAGCTGCTGTCCTTTGTGCCCTGGTTCACGGTGCCGGCCACTGCGGCTTTCCTGCTGGCCCTGCCGGCGCGCAGCAGGCCCCTCCAACTGCTGACGGCGGCACTGCTCGGGGTGCAGATTGTGTGGCTCCTCCCGGTGAGCGCGAGCCCCGCGGCGGCGAACCCGGGCGGGCCAGAGGTTCAGATCAGGGCCATGACCCTTAATGCGGAGCTGGGCGGGGCAGAAGCCGAAGACATCGTCAAGCTGGTCCGGGAGCAGGGCGTTGACCTGCTGGCTCTCGAAGAATTCACCGGCGGCCTGGAGGACAGGCTCGCCGCCGCGGGACTCCTGTCCCTGCTCCCCCACCAGGTATCACATCCGCGGGACGGCGCCGGGGGCGCGGCTGTCTATTCTTCCTTCCCGTTGCGCGACGCCGGCGTTATACGGGGCACTGGCTTCACCATGCCGGTTGTCGACCTGGATTTGGGCACCGTAAACGGCGCGGCACTGCAGGTGGTGGCTGTGCATTGCCTGGCTCCGGTGGGTGACGGCCTGGCCCGGTGGCGCAGTGACCTTGCGGCCCTGGCCCGGACCGGCACCGGATCGGGATCCAGGCCGCTGCTCCTGGCGGGCGACTTCAACGCCACGTTCGACCACCATGAATTCCGGGCACTGCTGGCGGGGACAGGAGGCGGGCGCGAACTGGCGGACGTAGCGGCCTCCCTCGGCGACAGGCTCATCCCCACCTGGCCGATGCGCGGCTACAGCCTTCCCGGCATAACGCTGGACCATCTGGTCACGAGCCAGGACATCGGGGGCACCGGCTACTCGGTCCACCGGATACCGGGCACGGACCACGCAGCGGTGCTGGCCACCTTGGCCATCCCGGTTGGCTAGCCCTTCCGGATCAGTTTGTGGTTGGCGGCCTGCGCCACCGGCCGGATGACAATTTGGTCCAGGTTGACGTGGTGCGGGGCACTGACGGCGTACCTGACCACGTCTGCCACGTCCCCGGCGGTGAGCGGCTTTTCCACGCCCTGGTACACCTTTTGGGCGGCCTGCCGGTCACCCAGCCGGTTCAGCGCGAATTCCTCCGTGTAGACCAGCCCGGGGGCCACTTCGATGACCCGGAGGTTGTTTTCCGCTTCCTCCAGCCGCAGCGCCCCGGTCATCGCATGCTGGGCGAATTTGGCGGCGTTGTAGCCGCCTCCGCCTTCGTAGGCTGCCAGGCCGGCGGTGGAGGTCAGGTTCAGCACGGTTCCCTCGCCGTGGGCGCGGAGCATGGGCAGGAAGGCGCGGGTCAGCTTCATGGTGCCCAGCACGTTCACCCGGTACATCCATTCCCAGTCCTCGGTGCTGGCCTCGCCCACGGTATCGGCGCCCCGTGCACCGCCGGCGATGTTGATGAGCGTGTCGATGCCCCCTGCTTCCGTGACCCGGGCAAGTAGCCGGGACACGTCGTCGTCCGCGGAAATATCTGCAGTAATTGCGACGGCGCCGGTCTCGGCTTCCAGCGTGGCGAGCCGGTCCTCGCGGCGGGCCACGGCGAAGACGGTCCAGCCGTCCGCTGCCAGGGCGCGGACGGTTGCCTCGCCGATTCCGCTGCTCGCGCCGGTCACCAAAGCTGCCTTTTTCTGGAAGTCCGAAGTCATGGCACCACCCTAACCTCCCCTGCCCGGAGATCAGTCCGGCGTGTTTCCCCGGATGAACCGGCGCCTGCGGACCTGCTGGTGGGCCGGGGGATGTTCGCGGCCATGAAACAATTGGCAGATGGCTGAAGACAAACAGGGTACAGACACGCCCAACACCGCCCCCATCAACGTTCCGGACAAGCCGGCCCTCGAAGGCCTCGAGGCCGCCCTCACGCAGCGCTGGCTTGCGGAGGGGACCTACAAGTTCAACCCGGACACCACCCGGGAGCAGGTCTACTCGATCGACACTCCCCCGCCCACTGCCTCCGGATCGCTGCACGTGGGACACATGTTCTCCTACACGCAGACCGATGTGCTGGCCCGCTACCAGCGCATGATCGGCAAAAACGTCTTCTACCCGATGGGCTGGGACGACAACGGCCTGCCCACCGAACGCCGGGTGCAGAATTACTATGGTGTCCGCTGCGACCCTGCCATTCCATACAACGCGGACTACCGTCCCCCGGCGCAGCCTGCCAAGAACCAGCGGGACTTCGACGTGGTGTCCCGCCGGAACTTCATCGAGCTGTGCGAAGAGCTGGCCGTCGAGGACGAGAAGGTCTTCGAAAACCTCTTCCAGACACTTGGCCTGTCCGTGGATTGGGAACTGACGTACCGCACCATCGACGACAACTCGCGGGCCGTCTCGCAGCGCGCGTTCCTGGCCAACCTGGCCGCAGGCGACGCCTACATGGCCGAGGCACCCACCCTGTGGGATGTCACGTTCCGCACTGCGGTGGCCCAGGCCGAGCTCGAGGACCGCGAGGTGCCCGGCGCGTACTACCGCTACCCGTTCTTCACCGAGGACGGGGAGAAGATCTACATCGAGACCACCCGTCCCGAACTGCTGGCGGCCTGCGCCGCGCTGGTGGCGAATCCCGACGACGAACGGTACCAGCCGCTGTTCGGCAAGAAGGTCACGTCCCCCGTTTTCGGCGTCGAGGTTGAGGTCAAGGCCCATCCGCTCGCCAAAGCCGACAAGGGCTCCGGCATTGCCATGGTGTGTACCTTCGGCGACCTGACGGACGTCACCTGGTGGCGCGAACTGCAGCTGCCCACCCGCGCCATCGTGGGCAGGGACGGGCGGATCGTCAGCGACGCCCCGGAGTGGATCACCACGGACATCGGACGTGAAGCCTTCGCTGCCATTGCCGGCAAAACCGTCTTCAGCGCCAAGGAGGAGGTGGTGAAGCTCCTCACCGCCGCCGACCTGCTGGAAGGCGAGCCGAAGAAGATCATGCACCCGGTGAACTTCTACGAAAAGGGCGACAAGCCCCTTGAGGTTGTCACGTCCCGCCAGTGGTACATCCGCAACGGCGGCCGCGACGAGGACCGCCGCGGGCGGCTCATTGCGCGCGGGCAGGAGATCGACTTCCACCCTGCCTTTATGCGCTCGCGCTACGAAAACTGGATCTCCGGCCTGAACGGTGACTGGCTGGTATCGCGCCAGCGCTTCTTCGGTGTTCCGATCCCCGTCTGGTATCCGCTGGATGCTGACGGCAACCCGGACTACGGCTCCCCGATTGTGCCCTCGGACGAGCAGCTGCCCGTGGACCCGGCAGCCGATGCTGCTCCGGGCTTCGACGAGGCGCAGCGCGACGTTCCGAACGGTTTCACCGGCGACGCTGACATCCTCGACACCTGGGCCACGTCCTCGCTGACACCGAACATCGTGGGCGGCTGGAAGCGCGACGAGGACCTCTTCGCCAAGGTGTTCCCGTTTGACGTCCGCCCGCAGGGCCACGACATCATCCGGACCTGGCTCTTCTCCTCTGTGGTCCGTGCCGATGCCCTGGAAAACAGCGCGCCGTGGAAGCACGCGGCCATCTCCGGATGGATCCTGGACCCGGACCGCAAGAAGATGTCCAAGTCCAAGGGCAACGTGGTGGTACCCACCGACGTGCTGGAGGAATACGGCTCCGACGCCGTCCGCTACTGGGCCGCCTCCGCGAAGCTCGGGGCTGACACTGCCTACGAGATCGCCCAGATGAAAATCGGCCGGCGCCTGGCCATCAAGCTGCTGAACGCCTCGAAGTTCGTGCTGAACCTCGGCGCAACCGAAGCATCGGTGCTCTCCGCTGACCTCGCTGTGCTGTCCAACCCGCTGGACCGGGCGGTCCTCGCCCAGCTCGCCGACGTGGTGGCCCAGGCCACCAAGGCGTTCGACAACTACGATTACGCCCGCGCGCTCCAGATCACGGAAAGCTTCTTCTGGCAGTTCACGGACGACTATGTGGAGCTCATCAAGGACCGGGCCTACGGCGCAGCGGGCGAAGCCGAACAGGCCTCCGTGCTCGCAGCACTGGCCACCAGCCTGGACACTTTGCTGCGGCTGTTCGCGCCGTTCCTGCCCTTCGCCACCGAAGAGGTCTGGGGATGGTGGCGGAACGGTTCCGTACACCGCGCCCAGTGGCCCGCACCGCTGGACGTCCCGGGCGGCGACACCACCATGCTTGCCACCGTGGGTGTTGCCCTCAGCGGCGTCCGCAAGGCGAAGTCCGAGGCCAAGGTCAAGCAGCGCACCGAGGTCCTGTCCGCGACCATCACCGCTTCGGAGGCCCTGACCACGCAGCTGAAGGCGGGGCTCGGCGATCTGAAAGCTGCGTCGAACGCGCGCGAAATCACCCTCGTGGTGGGCGATGGCGAACTGATCGTGAGCGATGTTGCCCTTGCCGCCACCGAGGAGCCTGCACAGGCCTGACGCAGCGCCCTGTTCCAGGGCAAACTGCTTGAGGGCGGACTGTTTCAGGGCAAAGGGGAAGCCCCATCAGCGTTTTGCCGTTGGTGGGGCTTCGACTTTCGGCCATCCGGTGACGTCTTTGATGGTCTGGCAAGATCCTGGGAAATTTCAGGTCTTCCTACCTCGTCACTGGTAGCTTGTATCCGGCTTTGCCGATGGCTGCGTCAAATACATATCACTGAATCTTTGGTTCTTGCGTCCCTCTTCTTTCGAAGGGGGTAAGAACCATCATTGTCCTGCCGGCCGGGAAGCGCAAGAGCCCCGGTGGAACTACAAGCCAGTAGTTCCACCGGGGCTCTATGCGTTGGGGCCGGGACTGCCGGAGGCCCGGCCTCAGCTGAATTCGGGGCGTTCGCTGCGGCTGCGCTTCAGCTCGAAGAAGTGCGGGTAGGAGGCGAGTGCCGTGGTGGCGTCCCACAGCTTGCCGGCCTCTTCGCCTCGCGGAATCCGGGTGAGGACGGGCCCGAAGAAGGCAGTGCCGTTGAAGGCCACTACCGGCGTTCCGACGTCCTGGCCCACCAGGGAGATGCCTTCCTCGTGGCTGGCGCGCAGCTGCTTGTCAAAGGCGTCCGTGGTGGCCGCTTCAGCCAGCGCGGCGGGGAGGCCGCATTCCGCGAGGGCCTTGGTGATGACCACGGCCCGGTCCTTCTCGCCGCGCTCATGGATCAGCGTGCCCATGGCGTCATACAGTGCCTTGACCGTTTCCTGCCCATATTCCTGCTGGGCGGCGATGATCACCCGGACGGGGCCCCAGGCGTTGTCCATGGACTCGCGGTAGGCGGGTTCAAGATCGCGGCCCTCATTGAGGACGGCAAGGCTCATCACGTGCCACACCGTTTCGATGTCGCGGACCTCCTCCACTTCGCCGATCCAGCGCGATGTGATCCAGGCGAACGGACACAGCGGATCAAACCAGAAATCGGCCTTGTTCCGTGCAGTTTCAGTCATAGGGCTTCTCCTTCAGGTGCGGGCGGCTGCGCAGGCGGCAGCCGCATCTGACGGGTATGGTGCGGAAGGTTTTCAGGCGGACTTACGCCGCTTGGCGACGTGGGGGATCATGGTGGGTTCGGCGCCCCGGAGGACCACGTCCTCGGTGATCACCACGCTGGCGACGTCTTCGCGGCTGGGGAGATCGAACATCACCGGGAGAAGTACTTCCTCCATGATGGCCCGCAGGCCTCGCGCGCCCGTGCCGCGTTCCAATGCCTGCTCCGCGATGGCGTCCAGGGCGGTGTCATCGAAGACCAGTTCCACGCCGTCGATCTGGAACATCTTCTGGTACTGCTTCACCAAGGCGTTTTTGGGCGTGGAGAGGATCTGGATCAACGCGTCCCGGTCCAGGTTGGACACGGTGGTGATCACGGGGAGCCGGCCAATGAACTCAGGGATCAACCCGAATTTCAGCAGGTCCTCCGGCATCACTTCACCGTAGGAATCGATCTTCTTGCTGGCCTCGTTGAGGGGTGCACCGAAGCCGATCCCCTTGCGGCCGGACCTGGAGCCGATGATCTCCTCGAGGCCGGCGAACGCACCGGCCACGATGAACAGGACGTTGGTCGTATCGATCTGGATGAATTCCTGGTGGGGGTGCTTCCGGCCGCCCTGCGGCGGAACGGAGGCAACGGTGCCTTCCAGGATCTTCAGGAGCGCCTGCTGGACGCCTTCGCCAGAGACGTCGCGGGTGATGGAGGGGTTTTCGCTCTTGCGGGAAATCTTGTCGATCTCATCGATGTAGATGATGCCCTGTTCGGCCTTTTTGACGTCGTAGTCGGCGGCCTGGATGAGCTTGAGCAGGATGTTCTCAACGTCCTCGCCCACGTAGCCGGCCTCGGTGAGTGCCGTTGCATCGGCCACGGCGAACGGGACGTTCAGGCGGCGGGCGAGCGTCTGGGCCAGGTAGGTCTTCCCACAGCCGGTGGGACCGATCAGGAGGATGTTGGACTTGGCGATCTCGACGTCGTCGTGGTGGCCGCCTTCGGCCAGGCTTCCCGACTTGGGTGCGTGGCCTGCCTGGATCCGCTTGTAATGGTTGTAGACGGCGACGGCGAGGGACCGTTTGGCAGGCTCTTGGCCAATGACGTATTCCTGCAGGAAGTCGAAGATCTCCCGCGGCTTGGGCAGTTCGAAGCTGCCGAGGTCCGCAACTTCCGCGAGTTCCTCTTCGATGATTTCGTTGCAAAGCTCAATGCACTCATCACAGATGTAGACACCGGGCCCGGCAATGAGCTTGCGCACCTGCTTCTGGCTCTTTCCGCAGAAAGAACACTTCAGCAGATCCGTGCTCTCGCCAATCCGAGCCATATGTGAACCCCTTAGTATCTTGCTGCCAGGCAGCCTTGCACCGTTGCTGGAATCTCCACCAGCCTGCGTGGGCCGGTCGTGACAACATCCACTCTAGGTCACATTCGCTTCCGAGGGTGGAAGGAAAAGGCCGGTGGAGCCAAATGATTGGCGCCACCGGCGCTTTACTTTACTGCTACCTGGTGATTGCCTGCGGTTTGATCTTGCGGGAATCCAGGACCTGGTCGATCAGGCCGTACGCCTGGGCTTCGTCCGCGGTCAGGATCTTGTCGCGCTCGATGTCGTTGTTGACCTGCTCGGACGTCCGTCCCGAGTGGTGTGCCAGTGTGTCCTCGAGCCAGGACCGCATGCGCATGACCTCCGCGGCCTGGATCTCCAGGTCGGAAGCCTGGCCGCCCTGGCCGCCGGAGAGCGCCGGCTGGTGGATCAGGACACGCGCGTTCGGCAGTGCGAGGCGCTTGCCGGGCGTTCCCGCTGCCAGCAGGACAGCGGCGGCGCTGGCCGCCTGCCCGAGGCAGACCGTCTGGATCTCGGGGCGGATGTACTGCATGGTGTCGTAGATCGCCGTCATGGCGGTGAAGGATCCACCCGGGGAGTTGATGTACAGGGTGATGTCGCGGTCCGGGTCCGTGGATTCCAGGACCAGCAGCTGAGCCATGATGTCGTCCGCGGAGGCATCGTCCACCTGGACACCGAGGAAGATAATGCGGTCCTCGAAGAGCTTGGTGTAAGGGTCCTGGCGCTTGAAGCCGTAAGGCGTGCGCTCCTCGAACTGGGGCAGGACGTAGCGGCTGGACGGAAGATTACCGGCGGACCACCCGAAGTTGTAGTTCATTTTTATTGCTCCTGATCTGAGTGTTCTTGTGCCGGTCTAGTTCGCGGAGGGGGTCTCGCCGGAGGCGCCGTTGGACGTTGCGCCGTTGCTGTTCGAGGTTCCGCCGCCGCCGGCAACCGAGCCGGCGTGGGCGGCGATCTTGTCGAAGAACCCGTATTCAAGGGCTTCGGTGGCCGTGAACCACTTGTCACGGTCGTTGTCCTTCAGGATGGTCTCCACGGTCTGGCCGGTCTGGTCGGCCGTCAGCTCCGCCATAACCTTCTTCATGTGCAGGATGAGTTCGGCCTGGATCTTGATGTCCGAGGCGGTGCCGCCGATACCGCCTGAGGGCTGGTGCATCAGGACGCGGGCGTTCGGGGTGGCGTAGCGCTTGCCCTTGGTGCCGGAGGAGAGCAGGAACTGCCCCATCGAGGCGGCGAGGCCGGTGGCGACGGTGACGACGTCGTTCGGGATGAACTGCATGGTGTCGTAGATGGCCATGCCAGCGGTGACCGAGCCGCCCGGTGAGTTGATGTAAAGGTAGATGTCCTTTTCCGGGTTCTCGGCAGACAGGAGGAGCAGCTGCGAGCAGATGGCGTTGGCGTTCTCGTCACGCACCTCTGAGCCCAGCCAGATGATCCGCTCCTTGAGGAGGCGGTTGTAGATGTAGTTGTCCTGGGCTGCAGGATCGACAGTCGCCATCCGGGGGGCCTCTGCGTGCTGTGACATGTGTACTTACCTCTCACTGGTGACGGTGACATCACTGAAAATCTCTACTTGGACACTAACCGGTTTCACCGACGTTTTGTTCGCGCGCCGTGGGCTGTTCGCTGACGGCGCACGATCGGCGGCCCCCGGAGGGACATGGGCTGGACAAGCGGTTGGACATGCTTCTGGACCGGCCGAGGCAAAGCAAACGGCCCCCGGATCCTTGGATCCGGGGGCCGTTCAAATTTGCCTTGAAGCGTGGCTAGGCCTTGGCCTCTGCCTTGTCTTCCTCGGCAGCAGCCTCGGGTGCTTCAGTCACTGCTTCCTCTGCCTCTGCAGCGGGAGCTTCCTCTTCGCCGCCGGGACGGACGAAATCGCTGAGGTCAACGGTGTTGCCCTCGGTGTCAGTCACCGTGGCCTGGCCCAGGACAACAGCCAGGGCCTTGCGGCGGCGAACCTCGGACACCATCATGGGGACCTGGCCGCTCTGATCGATGATCTGTGCGAACTGGTTGGGGTCCATGCCGTACTGGCCGGCGGTGGAGACGATGTAGTCGATCAGCTCGTTCTGGCTGACGTTGACTTCTTCCTTTTCCGCGATGGCGTCGAGGACGATCTCGTTCTGGAAGGCGCGGGCGGTGTTGGCCCGGACCTCTTCGCGGTGCTCCTCGGTGTCGTGCTCGCCTTCACCGTGGCCGTTGCCCTCTTTGAAGTGGGCTTCGAGCTGCTCTTCAACAACCGAGTCCGGAACCGGAACCTCAACCAGCTCAACGAGCTTGTCCAGGACCTTGTCGCGGGCCTCGACGCCCTGCTCAACAACCTTCGAGTCGGCGGCCTGCTTGGCGAGATCCTCGCGGAGCTCGGCCAGGGTGTCGAACTCGGAAGCGAGCTGGGCGAAGTCGTCGTCGGCCTCGGGGAGTTCGCGCTCCTTGACCGCCTTGACTACAACCTTGACCTGCGCTTCTTCCCCGGCGTGGTCGCCACCCACCAGGGTGGTGTTGAAGATGGCGTCTTCGTCAGCGCTCAGGCCGGTGACAGCTTCATCGAGCCCTTCGAGCATGGTGCCGGCGCCAACCTGGTAGGACAGGCCGGCAGCGGAGTCAACGTCTTCGCCGTCGATGGTGGCGGTGATGTCGATGGTGAGGAAGTCATCCTGGGCTGCGGGACGGTCCACCGGCTTCAGCGTGCCGAAGCGGCCACGGAGTTCATCCAGGGCCTTGTCGACGTCCTCGTCGGAGGACTGGGCTGCGGCGACCTCAACCTGGATGCCGGCGTAGTCGGGGAGTTCGATCTCGGGGCGGATGTCAACCTCGGCGGCGAACTTCAGGCCGCCATCGGTGGCGGAGGGGTCCGGAACCTCGGTGATCTCAACCTCGGGGCGGCTCAGGGGACGGATGCCCGATTCCTGGACGGCAGCCTGGTACCAGCCGTTGAGGCCATCGTTGATGGCCGTCTCCAGGACGTAGCCGCGGCCGACGCGCTGGTCGATGAGCTTTGCGGGGACCTTGCCCTTACGGAAACCAGGGACCTGGATCTGCGAAGCAACGGTCTTGTAGGCCGAGTCGATGCTGGGCTTCAATTCCTCAAAGGGGACCTCAACATTGAGCTTGACCCGCGTGGGGGTGAGGTTCTCGACAGCGCTCTTCACGGTCTAAGTACTCCTGGGATTGTGGGATGGGTTTCTGCAAACGCAATGTTTTGTCCAGGCCGAGAGGTCCGGGCCGCAGAGTCGGGGTGACAGGATTTGAACCTGCGACTTCCTGCTCCCAAAGCAGGCGCTCTAGCCAAGCTGAGCTACACCCCGTAAGTGCACAGGCAAGTCTACGGGGATACGCGCCCTCTTTGCACATTTGACACGTAGCCCATGAATTAGGTTTAGTTATATCCGGCTTGAACAGCCAGCCCGAAGTTCCCATCAGTGAACGCCTGCAGTACTAGGCTTACAGATGGATCTTCCTTCGGGGACGTAGCTTAATGGTAAAGCCTCAGTCTTCCAAACTGATTACGCGGGTTCGATTCCCGTCGTCCCCTCCACCGCCAAAAGGCCCCTCGCCAGAGGGGCCTTTTGCTTTATCAGCGTGAAACCGTGGGTTGCGGGATAAAAGGAAACCCGCCATCACCTTCTGCAACACATGGCGCGACGCGCCACCACCTTTTGCATCAAAGCCGGAAACGCTCCATCACTTACGGCTTCTCCGGGAGAATCCCTTCCGCGCATTGCCGGTTTAAGGACACTAACGGCGCCAGCACCGCCGTCGAACCCCACCATGAACTGATGGAGCGATGCCCGAAAAACTGCAGGAGGTGATGGGGCGTACCGGGAAAACTGCAGGAAGTGATGGGGCGTTGGACGTGGGGGGAAGGCTGGCAAAGGACGAATCCATCGCGCGGCATTTTACGACGCGGGTGCCTGCTGGCAGGACGGGCACCAGTAGAGCTTGCGGCCCACCAGTTCGGCGATCAGCACCGTGGTCCGGCAAATGCGGCAGGGCAGTCCGTTACGTTTGTAGACAAAATGGGCATCCTCCCGGGCAGGGTAGGAATCGGTCCTGACGACGGCGGCACTTGCCGCAGCTGTTTTGGCCAAGGCAGTGCCCGTCCAGTACCGCGGCGTGGTGGTGATGATCCGGCCGTCCGCCACGCCGTCGTTCATAACAGAGACGATGTCGCGCCACAGCTTGCGCGCCTCCGCCTCCGGAACGCCGGTGCCCGGCAGCCAGGGATCCAGCCGCCGCCGGAACAGGACCTCGGCCCGGTACACATTCCCCACGCCGGCGATGACTTTCTGGTCCATCAGCAGTGCGGCCAACGGGGCCGTGCGGCTTTGCAGGCTAGCGGTGAAACGGCCGGCGTCTCCCCTGCGGTTCCGCAGCGGGTCCGGCCCCAGCCGGCCAAGCACGGCTTCGGCCTCGGAGGCAGTGATGGTTTCGCAGGTGGTTGCTCCGCGCAGGTCCGCCCAGCCGTTCGTGCCCACGAGCCGGACGCGGACTGCCCCCACGGGCGCAGGCGGACCATCGTAGGGACGCCCGCCGTCGCCGTCGTCGAAACTCTCCTGCTCCCCCACCCGCCGCGGCGCGCCGATGCTGGAAGACCCCGCGAAGGTGCTGTCCCCGCCGAAGCTCCACGCCCCGTAGAGGCCCAGGTGGACGTGCAGCACCAGCGAGTGGTCAAAGTGCAGGAACAGGTGCTTCCCGTGGGCGTCGGCGGCAACAAGGACGTGCCCGTCCAGGAGCGCCGCGCCGCCGGTGAACCGGCCCTGGGGGCTGGAAACCGCCAGCCGCTGGCCGCCGAAGACGTCACCGAACTGCCGCGCCAGGCGCCGGAGTGTATGCCCTTCCGGCACTATTCGATGACCTCGCCGGTTGTTTCGTAGGCGGCGATCTTGCCGATGCGGCGCACGTGCCGCTCGTCGTTGCTGAACGGCTCGGACAGGAAGGCCTCGATCAGCTCCGTTGCTTCGTCCACACTGTGCTGCCGCCCGCCCACGGCCACTACGTTGGCGTCGTTGTGCTCCCGCGCCAGCGTGGCGGTGGAGTGGTTCCAGGCCAGCGCCGCCCGGACGCCCTTTACTTTGTTGGCGGCAATCTGTTCACCGTTGCCGGACCCGCCCAGCACGATGCCCAGGGCGTGCACGCCGGCAGTCTGGTCCGCGACCACGGCCAGGGCGGCGTTGATGCAGAACGACGGGTAGTCATCCTGGGCGTCGTACGCCTTGGGACCGTGGTCCACCACCTCATACCCCTTGGCGGTCAGGTGGGTGACAAGGTGGGCACTGAGCTCCATGCCTGCGTGGTCGGTGGCGATGTGGACGCGCGGGAAGGCAGGGGAAGAAGTCACGAGCAAAATCCGTTCGGTGGGCGCTGGCGGCCGGCACGGACGGTGCAGGCCGGGGGCAGGACAACACGGACAAGGATACTAGGACTCGGGCTGGCCTGCCGCGGATTCGCCGCCGCCCCGCGCCCTTGCCGCCACCCTGGTCAGGACCTCCGCCAGCCGCGCGGCCGAGTCCTGGCTCCCGCCGCTCACCGCCAGCCGTTGCCCGTCAGTCTTTTTGACGACGACGGCGGGGCCGCTGCTGACGAGCATGGCCGCCGTCCCGCTGTGGTGCCGGTAGCCCCACCCGCCGAAGTCGGCGGCGCGGACGTCTGCCGCGCTGGCTGCCGAAATGGCCCCGGCGGGTACATCCATAACCGGAAGAACACCGGCGAGGAGCACCTTGAGACCGCGCCGGTCTGCCTTGATGCGCGCACACAGGAACAGCGCGCCAATAACGGCCAGGACTACGAGCAGCACACCGAGCCAGGGCAAGGCAATGGCGATCAGCGCGGCCGGAAACAGCGAGGCGATGCCGATCATCACAAAGACTGAGCTGCGGGCGTGCACCCAGAGCCGGATGCTGTCCCGGGACAGATCCGGATCCAGCTCCCTGGCAATGGCAAGCTGCAAAGCGCGGTCGTCATCGGGTGACCACTGCTGGTCCGCCTTGTAGACCATCGCGATAGTCACGCCCAAAGACACCGCAGCCCCGCTGCCGACCGCGAGGACGGTCATGTCCACACGGGATTCCCGGGCATCAGCCAGTCCTGCCTGGCCGATCAGCCCGGCGGCAATGACGCTGGTGACGAAGAGCGTCAGGAACAGCCCCGCTCCCATCATGATGCGGCGCATCAGCACGGGCCTCCTGACCGGCAGCGCCTGGGAAAGGACCAGCCAGCCCGCGGCCACGATGATCAGCGCGCCACCCGTGACGTAGGCGGCGAAGGGCGCGAAGGAGGCTCCGCCGTCGGCCGTCCACCGGATGGCGAGCGGCTCGGGAAGGTCCGGCCGGAGCAGGAAGGCACACACCACAAAGGCCACCGCGACCAGCACCGGGAACCCCGCGACGAAACGCAGGGCCCTCGTGTCCACCGATTCCTTGAACTTGCCCATAACTAAACGCTACTCCCGCCGCCGTCCGCTGACTTCCTACTTGCCTCCGTACCCCCTGTGAGCCGCGCTACTTGTTATGCCGGGAAGGAATGCAAGAATGATCAAATGCCCGCTGGGCACCGCCAGCGGGCAGTTGCCAATCTTCCGAAAGGCCCCACTTTGCCAGGATTGAATCTGACGCGCGCTGAAGCCAGCGGGCGTGCCGAACTGATCACTGTCGAGTCCTACGATGTCAGCCTGGACCTGACCCGGGGCGGGAAGGTCTTCGGCAGCACCACCACGGTAAAGTTCAACGCCAGCCCCGGATCCTCCTCATTCATTGACGCCGTCACCTCCGCGGTTCACAGCGTGACGCTGAACGGCCGCAGCCTTGACCCGGCCATGGTGTCCGACGGCGTGCGGATCCAGCTGCCGGACCTCGCGGAACACAACGAGCTCACCGTTGTGGCGGACGCCCCGTACATGAACACCGGTGAGGGCCTGCACCGCTTCGTGGACCCGGTGGACAACGAGGTCTACCTGTACACGCAGTTTGAAGTTCCTGATTCGCGGCGGATGTTCGCCGTGTTCGAGCAGCCGGATCTGAAGGCCACCTTCGCCTTCACAGTCACTGCCCCCTCGCACTGGGACCTCATCTCCAATTCCCCCACCCCCGCGCCGGTGGAAACCACGCCCGGGGAGGATGGCGGTGCCCGCTCCGTCTGGTCCTTCTCCCCCACGCCGCGGTTGTCCTCCTACGTCACCGCCCTGATCGCCGGCCCCTACCAGTCTGTGCGCAGCGAGGTCACCAGCTCCGACGGGCGGGTGATCCCGCTGGGGGTTTTTGCCCGGAAATCGCTGATGCAGTACCTGGACGCCGAAAACATTTTTGAGCTGACCCGGCAGGGCTTCGCGTTTTTTGAGGCGCAGTTCGGCTGCCCGTACCCGTTCGAGAAATACGACCAGCTGTTCGTGCCGGAGTTCAACGCCGGCGCCATGGAAAATGCCGGCGCCGTCACCATCCTCGAGGGCTACGTTTTCCGCAGCAAGGTCACCGGCGCCCAGATCGAACGCCGCGCCATCACCGTGCTCCACGAGCTCGCCCACATGTGGTTCGGCGACCTCGTGACCATGCGCTGGTGGAACGACCTCTGGCTCAATGAGTCCTTCGCGGAGTACATGTCGCACCTCGCGGCCGTTGAGGCCACCTCGTTTACCAGCGCCTGGACCACCTTCGCCTCGGTGGAGAAATCCTGGGCCTACCGCCAGGACCAGCTGCCCACGACCCACCCCATTTTCGCCGCGATCAACGACCTCCAGGATGTGGAGGTGAACTTCGACGGCATCACCTACGCGAAGGGCGCTTCCGTCCTCCGCCAGCTGGTGGCGTGGGTGGGGCCGGAGCAGTTTATGGCCGGCGTGCGGGAGTACTTTGCCAAGCATTCCTGGCAGAACACTGAGCTGCGGGACCTCCTGGTGGAGCTGGAGAAGGCCAGCGGCCGCGACCTGGATGAATGGGGACGGCAATGGCTGGAGACGGCCGGCGTGAACACCCTCAAGCCGGAGCTGCAGGTGGACGGCGAGGGCAGGCTCACGTCCTTCGCCATAGTGCAGTCGGCGGTCGAAGAGTGGCCCACCATCCGTCCGCACCGGCTGGCTGTGGGGTTCTACAACCTCAACGGCAGCGGCAAGCTGGAGCGGGTGCACCGCGAGGAACTGGATGTCGACGGCGAACGTACCGAAGTGCCCGCGCTGGCGGGGCTCGCCCAGCCGGACCTCATCCTGGTCAACGATGACGACCTTGCCTATGCCAAGGTGCGGCTGGACGAAAAGTCACTGGCCACTGCCACCGCACACCTGAAGGACTTCAGCCAGAGCCTGCCGCGGACGCTGGTGTGGAACTCCGCCTGGGACGCTGCCCGCGACGGCGAGACCCCGGCCCGGCGGTACGTGGAACTGATCCTTGCCAACGTGGCGGCGGAGACGGATTCCTCGGTGATCCTGGTCCAGCTCCGGCAGCTGGCCACCACCCTGAACTTCTATGTGGCCGAGGAGCACCGGAAGGCGACGGCGGTGGCTGCCGCGGACAAGCTGTGGGAGCTGGCGTCCGAGGTGCCGGGCGGCTCGGACGCCCAGCTGCAGTTCGTGAAGTCGTTTGCGCTGCTGGCCGGCAGCGGAACCCAGCTGGACCGGGTTGCGGGCCTCCTCGACGGCTCGCTCGTCCTGGAGGGCCTGGCTGTTGACCAGGACCTGCGGTGGGAGCTGGTCACCTCGCTCGTGGCAGGCGGCCGGCTGGGCCAGGGCGGCATCGACGCCGAACTCGGGCGGGACAACACCTCGAGCGGACAAAATGCCGCCGCCCAGGCGAAGGCCGCCATCCCCACACCGGAGGCCAAGGCTGCGGCCTGGGAATCGATCGTGGTGAAAGGCGAACTGTCCAACGCACTTCAGGGTTCGGCGATCAACGGCTTTATGCGGGTCCTGGACCGGTCCCTGCTGGAGCCGTACGCCGAGAAGTATTTCCAGGCGGTGCCGGGGATCATGGAAACGCGGACGCACGCACTTGCCCAGCAGATCGTCGTCGGGCTCTACCCCTCCCTCCTGACCACCCAGGCCATCGTTGACAGGACGGACGGCTTCCTGGCCTCGCTTCCGCCCGAAAGCGCGGCGCTCCGGCGGCTCATGCTGGAGAACCGCGACGGCGTTGCCCGGGCTTTGCGCGCCCGCGCGGCCGATGTCCTTCCCGGCGAAGCAGTTCCGGCAGTATGAGCCTCAGTGAGCACCGGTACGCACTGACCGTCCAGTGGACGGGCAACCTGGGCGAGGGCACGTCGTCCTACCGCGGCTACTCGCGGGACCATGACCTGCTCATCCCCGGCCTGCCGGTGCTCAGGGGGTCTTCAGATCCGACCTTCCACGGAGACCGGGAGCGTTACAACCCGGAACAGCTGCTCCTGGCCGCCCTGGCCCAGTGCCACATGCTCTCCTACCTGCATGTGGCGGTGAAGCACGGCGTGGTGGTGACTGACTACCGCGACGACGCCTCCGGGCTGATGCGCCTGAACCGGGACGGCAGCGGCCAGTTCGAGTCCGTCACGCTGCACCCGCGCGTTACCGTGGCGGACGAAGGCCAGGTGGAGCTGGCCGGCCGCCTGCATCACGAGGCGAACCGGGTCTGCTTCATTGCCCGCAGCGTGAACTTCCCGGTGGAACACGCGCCCGAGACGGTGGCCGGCCAGCCGAACTAACGCCCGCGGCGGGCTCCGTTGGGCCCGCCGCCGGCCAGCTCAGGCAGCGTCCTGCAGGATCCGCACCAGCCGCGCCTCCGTCTCCGGCGTCAGGCCAGCCTTCCGTTGCCGGTCCAGCCCGCGTTCGCGTTCGTCGGTTAACGTGTCTGCGAGCGTTTGGCGCCAGGGCCGGAGCCGCAAGCCAGCCGCCACGGCCGCCTTGTTGCTCCGCGCCATAAATCCCTCATGCCCGGGCGGGAGCCAGAGCGGCAGGGAATCCGGGCCAGCCCAGTACTTGACGCCCTGCTCCGCCAGCCAGTCCACCGATGCGGGCAACACGTCGTTGGCGTGACCTGCAGCCTGCCGCGCGGCGTCGAGGTAGTGGCCGAACTGAACCTGGTCCCCCAAAGCGTTCAGTGCACCGGTAATGCCCTGCTCTGCCGCCAGCAGGATCCAGGCGGCGAGGTCCCGGACGTCGATCACCTGGGTTGGGGCGTCGTCGATTGCGGGCACGAGGGCCGGCTTCCCGTCCCTGGCAAGACGGGCCGGCCAGTAGCCGTAGCGGTCCGATCCGTCCCCGGGACCACCGATCAGGCCAGCACGGCAGAGGTGGGCTTTGCCGCCCGCGGCCCGGAGCGTCGCCTCCTCGATGGCGGCTTTCGACTCACCGTAGTTTTCGGTGGTCGAGGGAGTACCCGGGGCCAGCGCGGGAAGGAGGACTGCATCCTCTTCCGCACCGGGAACAGATGCATCGGCGTAGACAGAGCAACTGGAGACGAACGTCCAGTGCGCCGCCCTGTGTGCCAGGGCGTGCAGCGCTTCCGCCGCGGGCACCGGATCGCGTGCGACGTCGATGACCTCGTCCCACTCGCGTTTCGCCGCGTCCTCGTAGGCCTCCACGCCCAGCGAGCGGTCGGCTTGCAGCCAGGCGGCTCCCTGCGGAGGATCGGAGGCTGAACCCCGGGCAAGGCAGGTGACCTGATGGCCGCCGGCGACTGCCTGGCGGGCGATTTCTGCGGACAGGAAGGCTGTTCCACCCAAGACAAGAATGCGCATGCGGCCACGCTACGGCGCTAGGGTTGAAGGAGAACAGAGCCTTCCGCGCCGGGCGTAACCGGCGCTCCGGCACCCGTAGCCCGGCGCCGCCGGGGAACCCCAGGAGTATTTCCCCCTTATGGTCAGCATGTTGTCGATCCTTCCCAACGCCACCACCGAGCCGGACGGCATCAGCATCACGGGCATCGTGATCAGCCTCGGCGTGGGCGTTGCCATCTGGCTGGTTGCCACCTTTGTTATTTCCCGCATCACCACCCGTGTGGCGGCAGGCAGTAACTTTTTCAAGCGCCCCACCTTCAAATGGGCTGCACCGGCCCTGCGGGCCCTGGATCACGAACGGAGAGTCCAGCGCGCGGAAACGATCGGATCACTGCTGAACAGCATCGTTGGCGTGCTGGTGGTTGTCATCACCAGCATGTACGTCCTGCAGAACCTGGACATTAACATCGCACCACTCCTCACCAGCGTGGGCATCCTGGGTGTTGCCATCGGTTTCGGTGCCCAGCAGCTGATCCGCGACTTCCTGGCCGGAATTTTTATTACCATTGAAGACCAGTACGGAATAGGCGACGTGATCGAAACCAGCGAGGTAGTAGGTGTGGTGGAGTCCATGGGGCTGCGCATCACCCGGGTACGCTCCGACGACGGCGCCATCTGGTACCTCCGCAACGGCGAGATCCTCCGCGTGGGCAACCGTTCGCAGGGAACCTACGTGCCCCTGCATGAGTCAACCGACGGGACAACGGACCAGGGAAGCGACCACGGCGCCGCCGAGACCAAAAAGACTGACCAGAAAGCCGGAGAGTAGCGATGACCATCCCCATCGAACCCCAGCGCCCACGCCAGCTGATGCAGAACGATCCATTCAGCCAGCCCGGCTACACGGACAACTTCTATGACGCCGTGGGCGGCCACGAAACGTTCGTCAAGCTGATCGATGTGTTTTACGACGGCGTGGCAACAGATCCGCTGCTCCGGCCCATGTACCCGGAAGAGGACTTGGCACCGGCCAAGCGCCGGTTCCTGATGTTCCTCGAACAGTACTGGGGCGGTCCCACCACGTATGGGGAAGAGCGCGGCCATCCCCGGCTGCGCATGCGGCACATGCCGTTCCAGGTGACATCCGAAGCGAAGGACCGCTGGCTGTTCCACATGCGCGCGGCCGTGGACGCACTGGAACTGCCGCCGCTGTATGAAGGAACCCTCTGGGACTACATGGAGCGTGCCGCCCTGTCGATGGTGAACAGCCAGTCCGGCCAGTGACTCCGGGGACTGCCCGCTGCAGCGTTTGCCGTTAGAGTAGTCCGCTTCCGGTCCGTGCGAGGACGTGCCCGCGGGGACCGGTCAGCCGGAACCAGCGTCCTGCGCGGTAGACCTTCTGGTCGCCGTCGCCCAGGAACCCAAGGGTCAGGGCCGCGAAGGCAGCCCCTGCCGGCAGTCCGGTGTCATCCAGTTCCCTGCCCCAAACGGCGGCCCGGGCGTTATTAACGATGAGCGCGCCGGGTTTGTCCGGCACAATCCCGGCCACTTCCGCGATGCCTGCCTCAGCGGCCGCCCGCAACTCTGCGTCGCTGCGCGAACCCATCAGCTCCCATCCGCTCCTGGGGGCGCCTACCCCGGTCCAGGATTCGGTGACGGTGGACGGCGGAACCGGCAGCTCGACGTCGTCCTCCCCCGCCCGGGCAAGGCGGTCCAGCACTGCGGCCAGGGGCACGGTGACGTCCGTTCCGGACGGCTCGGCCAACGCCATGGTGCGCAACCCCAGGATGGTGGGCGTCGACTCGCCAAGCGCCCGCGGCCGCAGCACGCAGACGTACGCGGCGAGGACGGACCCTGCCGCCTGAAGCCGGATGGCGCCGTCGTCAATTGCTTTTGCCCGCGTGGCGAAGGTCTTCAGATCAGCGAGGTCGCGGGGATCGGTAAAACGGAAGGACGAGGTGAGGAGATCAGACACACCAAGAACACTACCGGCTGGACCTGTGTTGAGCAGTGCCGGGGCGCCGTCTAGAGTCAAACCATGACTGAAGCCGACGCCGGACTCCTGGCGCTCCCCAGCGGAGACCCCACCTTATCGCTCATCAATCTTCTCGACCTTGGTGAGCTCGAGGGGGCCCGGACGGATGAGGACATCTTCCTGGGCCCGTCCCAACAGCAGCCGCACCATCGGGTTTTCGGCGGGCAGGTACTCGCACAGTCACTCACCGCGTCCATCAGGACCGTGGCCCCCGACCGTTTCGTGCATTCGATGCACGGCTACTTCCTCCGCCCGGGGGACGCGAACAAGCCCATTACCTTTGGTGTGCAGCGGCTCCGGGACGGCAGGTCCTTCTCGGCGCGGCGGGTACACGCCTATCAGGAAGGCGTGCCCATCCTGTCGATGATTGCCTCCTTCCAGGGCGAGGACGAAGGCATTGAGCACGAATCCGTGATGCCCAGCGGCATTCCTGACCCGGAATCGCTGCCCAGCACCGCTGACCTGCTGGGAAAGTTCGATCATCCGGTGGCACGGCACTGGGCCTATGAACGGCCCTTCGATATCCGCCACGTTGATCCGCCGTTGTATGTTTCGGCGAAGGGCGAGAGGGAAGCACGCAACGCCGTGTGGATGAAGACTTTTGGCCCCATGCCGGACGACCCCAACCTGCACCGCGCGGCGCTGGCGTACGCGAGCGACTACACCCTGCTTGAGTCCATCCTGCGGCGGCATGGGCTGAGCTGGATCACCCCGGGGATGAACGTCGCCAGCCTCGACCACGCCATGTGGTGGCACCGGCCGGCCCGGGTGGACGAATGGCTGCTGTACGTGCAGGAATCACCCAGTGCCCAGGGCGCCCGTGGGCTGGCCACCGGCAAGATTTTCAACCAGGCAGGGCAGCATGTGGCGTCAGTTGCCCAGGAAGGGATGGTCCGTGTGCCCACCGACCTGAAGAACAAAGTGGTGGGCGCCTTCCAGTCCAAGGTAATGGAGCACCAAATCCGCAAGGCCTCCAAGGAGTAGCCCGGGCCCTTTTCCCGCTCATGACCCTGGCGTGCAACGCCAACAGGCCGGCACCCGTTGGGTGCCGGCCTGTTGCTCTTTGCGCGTCCTGCCCCTGACGTCAGTCGCGGGTGAGGCGGCGGTGCGTGACACGGTGCGGCTTGGCCGCATCCGGTCCCAACCGCTCCACCTTGTTCTCCTCGTAAGATTCGAAGTTGCCCTCGAACCAGTACCACTTGGAGGGGTTCTCCTCGTCACCTTCGTAGGCGAGGATGTGAGTGGCCACGCGGTCCAGGAACCAGCGGTCGTGCGAGACCACCACGGCGCAGCCCGGGAACTCCAGCAGCGCATTTTCGAGGCTGCTGAGGGTTTCGACGTCGAGGTCGTTGGTGGGCTCGTCGAGGAGGAGCAGGTTTCCGCCCTGCTTGAGGGTCAAGGCGAGGTTCAGGCGGTTGCGCTCGCCGCCGGAGAGCACGCCGGCCTTCTTCTGCTGGTCCGGGCCCTTGAAGCCGAACGCGGCGACGTAGGCGCGGGAGGGCATTTCGACGTGGCCCACTTGGATGAAGTCCAGGCCGTCCGAGACAACTTCCCACAGGGTTTTGTTGGGGTCGATCCCGCCGCGGCTCTGGTCAGCGTAGGAGATCTTGACCGAGTCGCCGATCTTCAGGTCTCCGCCGTCGAGCGGTTCCAGTCCCACGATGGTCTTGAACAGCGTGGTCTTGCCGACGCCGTTGGGGCCGATGACACCCACGATGCCGTTGCGGGGCAGGCTGAAGGACAGTCCGTCGATCAGGGTCCTGTCCTCGAAGCCCTTCTGCAGGTTCTTGGCCTCGAGCACCAGGCCGCCCAGGCGGGGTCCCGGCGGGATCTGGATCTCTTCGAAGTCCAGCTTGCGGGTGCGGTCCGCCTCGGCGGCCATTTCCTCATAGCGGGCCAGGCGGGCCTTGGACTTGGTCTGGCGTCCCTTGGCGTTGGACCGTACCCACTCAAGTTCCTCGGAGAGCCGCTTGGCCTGCTTGGCGTCTTTCTTGCCCTGGATCTCCAGGCGGGCGCGCTTCTTCTCGAGGTAGGTGGAGTAGTTGCCCTCGTAGGGGTACAGGTGGCCGCGGTCCACTTCGGCGATCCATTCGGCCACGTGGTCCAGGAAGTACCGGTCGTGGGTGACAGCCAGGACGGCGCCGGCGTAGCCGGAGAGGTGCTGTTCAAGCCACAGCACGCTCTCCGCGTCCAGGTGGTTGGTGGGCTCGTCCAGGAGCAGCAGGTCCGGCTTCTGCAGGAGCAGCTTGCACAGAGCTACCCGGCGGCGCTCACCACCGGAGAGGTTGGTGACGTCGGCGTCCGCCGGCGGGCAGCGGAGCGCGTCCATGGCCTGCTCCAGCTGGGAGTCCAGGTCCCACGCGTCAGCGGCATCAATGGCTTCCTGCAGATGCCCCATTTCCTCAAGGAGGGTGTCGTAGTCAGCATCGGGGCTGGCCATTTCCTCGGAAATTTCGTTGAAGCGCTGGATCTTGCCGTAGATCTCCCCCACGCCTTCCTGGACGTTGCCCAGGACGGTTTTTTCTTCGTTCAGGGGTGGTTCCTGGAGGAGGATTCCGACGGTGTAGCCGGGGCTGAGCCGGGCCTCACCGTTGGAGGGGGTGTCCAGTCCGGCCATGATCTTCAGGATGGTGGACTTACCGGCACCGTTCGGGCCCACAACACCGATCTTGGCGCCGGGAAAGAAGGACATGCTTACGTCATCAAGAATGAGTTTTTCGCCAACGGCTTTGCGGGCCTTGGTCATTGTGTAGATAAATTCCGCCATGGTTCCAAATCTAGTGGGTCGGCAGGCATATCTCACATTCGGTGCAGCGTGGTCAGGAGCCTACAAAGCACTTGCCGCTGGCCAGTAGAGGCAGCACCGTTACGGTTACTGCACCGTCGCGGACCTGGCCGATGATGCAGTCCTTTCCCTGGAGCACTGCCGCTTCGATGGCGTCCGCCTCAAGGCCGGTGGGGGTACGGCTTTGCGAAACCTGCAACGCTGCCGGGGCGATTCCCGCCCCGGTGAGGGCGTCCGCTACCTGGGCGGTGGCCGGTTTTGGTGAGCCCGCGGCCAGGCGTCCCAGCGCATCCGTCACAGTCTTTTTGGCAGTTTCGGTGGCAGCGGCCTCCGCTCCCGTGCTGGCCGGCGCGCTGGAGGTATCCGCCAGCGGTCCGGCGGCCGCTGTTTCCGTTGCTGTCGGGGCCGAACCGGCTAATGCTGCCCCGGTGGAGGTGGCTGCCGGTGCCGCCTCGCCCGAACCGGGCTGCACTCCGGGCGTTGTTCCGCTGACGCAGCCGGACAACCCCACCAGCAGGGCACCGGCAGCGGTTGCCGCCAGCAAGCGGCGGGCTGCGGAGGGCCAGACAAAGGTGGGAGACAAGGCTGCGGGCGCAACCTCTGCGGGGGCGGCCGATCCCGTGCCGGCCGTAGTCTTCTGCCGGTGGTCAGGGGTAAGCCGCATGGTGTCATTCTGCCACGGGCCAAGTGTCCGCTTCACAACCTGGGCGGGCAGGGCGCAGCCGGGGGGTGCCACGGCCCTGCCCGCCAAGGAACCAAGGGGGCATTGACAGCGGGCTTCCTTAGACTGGGGATTCGGCGAGCTCCCCCGTTTCCAGATCCAGCGGCACAAGGTCGCCATTGCTGTCCTCGATGTAGGCTGCAGCCGGATCGCCGCCCTCAGCCCCATCTTCTTCCGTGTCCTCCGGCTCGTCGAACGTTCCGTCCGTGCCGGCATGGTGGCTGGCGTCGAAGGGTGGCTCCTGTTCCACGAGCGAGAGGAGCGGTTTCTTGGAGGACCGGGTGAAGTTGGCCGTCCCCCACGTCAGGTCATGCCCCACGGCCTCAGCATCTATGGTGTGCGAGTAATAAACCCTGCCGTCCCTCTCCCAGCTGCGGATTCTCAGCGTGCCCACCACGATGACGGGCTGGCCTTTCCGGATGCTGCAGCCCATGTTGCCGGCCAGATGGCGGTAGCCCTGGACCAGGAACCAGTTGGTGTGGCCATCCACCCACTGGCCGTCCTTGTCACGCCGACGCGAGTTGGAGGCGATCCGGAAAGAGGCGGTGGCCACTCCCCCCGGTGTTGTGCCGCTTGTGATGTCGGTGGCAACAAAGCCCTTGATGGTTATGGTGTCGTTCATCGCTACGTCCTGTCCTCAATGGTTCTGCCCTAGCAGGCAAGACCAGCATGGCCTTGGCGGGATCTGCCGGGGAGGCAGGAGTTCGCCTATGTGCAAAACCCGGGCCTGCGGCTGCCTGTGGAGGACCAGTGGGGTCCCCGGCAGGTCGGTGACAGCGCCTTCACTCCCGGCAATGTAAACTTTTTGAGGCACCGGAATTCAGCTCCGGAAGCCGGATGCCTCAGTAGCTCAGGGGATAGAGCAGCGGCCTTCTAATCCGCCGGTCGGGGGTTCGATTCCCTCCTGGGGCACCAATGGAGAAGCGCCTCGGTTCACGAACCGGGGCGCTTCTCCTTTCTTCAATGCCCTGTCACTTACAGTCGTCAAAGCGCGGTGAAGCAGCGATAAGTGATAGCGCAACGGGGGTGGGCAGGGGCCGTTCAGGACTGTAGCCGGTGCGGCGCTTCCACCAGGGAACGGACCACGCTGCCGGCGGCACCCAGCAGTGCCCCACCCTCGCCCACGGCTGCGGTGGTGATGTGTTCCGGCAGTATCTTGCCGGGAGCATATGTGGCCAGGCTTTCCACCAGGGACGGTCGCAGCCACTGGTCCAGGACGGCGAAGTGCCCGCCAAGCACTACTGCCGCGATATTTACCACCCGGGCCGTGGACGCCACTGCAACTCCGAGCGATCTCCCTGCACGCTGGACGGCCCGCAACGCCTCCGGCTGCTCCCCGGTGAGCGCGGCCAGCAGCGCGGACATGCTCTCCGACCTCACCTTGCCTGCGATGCCTGCGGCAGCGAAGATGGCGTCCTGCCCGGCAATGGTCTCCAAGCAGCCCGTTCCGCCGCATGAACAGCGGCTGCCTTCGGGATCCACCACAATATGTCCCACTTCTCCGGCATGGCCTTCCGGGCCGGTAAAGAGCTCCGATCCAATGACCAGCCCGCCACCTACACCCACCTCGCCTGACACATAGAGAAAGTCGTGCCTCCCGGCCGGCCCATGGGCCAGTTCGGCAAGGGCAGCAGCCTTGGCCTCATTGAAGAGGGTGACACCCAACGGCAGGCCGGGAAGCAGCCGGTCCAGGTCGAGTTTGATGTCCAGCCAGCCGAGGTTGGGGGCCGCAATGACGGTGGAGTTGCCGGCATCCACAAGTCCGGGTACAGCAAGCCCTCCCCCGAGGACCTCCACCCCCTTTTCCGTGGCTGCCGTCCGCACCTCAGCGGCAAGGGCAGCGAGGGCAGCCAGCACCGGCGCATCTTCACTGTCACGGTTGTCCCGCTCACGGATCTCCTGCACGACCACAGCCCCGGAAAGGTCCGTCACGCCTGCCGCGATGTAGTCCACGTTGATTTCCATGCCGATAACACCGCGGGCGGGATTCAGTTCCAGCCCCACTCCCGGCCGGCCGCGTTCCCCCTGGGGGTTGAGCCCTCTTTCCCGCAGGATGCCGGCGTCGAGAAGGTCCAGGACAATGCTCGATACGGAAGCTTTGGTCAGCCGCGTGGACGCCGCAATCTGCGCCCGCGTCAGGTGGGACCCGGGCGGGGACTGCACAACCCTGCCCAGCACCAGGGCGAGATTGCTCCTGCGCACGTCGCCCATGTTTCCGGGGGCGGCCGCCTCGGACAGCACAGGTCCTGCTGCGGTGTATGCCATGGCCGGCCTCTCGGATAAACCGGGCGTCCTGGACATGCCCGTTGCTCTTGACCCTAGCGTAACCACGCTTATATAGTTCAAGCGATAAACTAACTGGTCCCAACGGGCCCCACTGACTGCAAGGACGCATCATGACTCTTTCCCCCACCCCCGCCGACAAGTTCACCTTCGGTCTTTGGACTGTTGGCTGGACCGGTGCTGACCCGTTCGGCGTCGCCACACGTGCCGCCCTGGATCCGATGGAGGCCGTGCACCGCCTGGCTGAACTGGGCGCTTACGGCATCACCTTCCACGACAACGACCTGGTCCCGTTTGATGCCACCGCTTCGGAGCGGGACCTGATCCTGAAGAACTTCAAGGCAGCCCTGGCCGAGACCGGCCTGAAGGTCCCCATGGTGACCACCAACCTGTTCAGCCACCCGGTCTTCAAGGACGGCGGGTTCACCTCCAACGACCGCTCCATCCGCCGCTTCGCCCTGTCCAAGGTGCTGCGCAACATTGACTCCGCCGCAGAGTTCGGCGCCGAGACGTTCGTGATGTGGGGCGGCCGCGAAGGCAGCGAATACGACGGCTCCAAGGACCTCGCCGCCGCCCTGGACCGCATGAAGGAAGGCGTGGACACCGCCGCGGCCTACATCAAGGACAAGGGCTACAACCTCCGCATCGCCCTGGAACCCAAGCCCAACGAACCCCGCGGCGACATCTTCCTGCCCACCGTCGGCCACGGCCTGGCCTTCATCGCCCAGCTCGAACACGGCGACATCGTGGGCCTGAACCCCGAAACCGGGCACGAACAGATGGCCGGGCTGAACTTCACCCACGGCATCGCCCAGGCCCTCTGGTCCGGCAAACTCTTCCACATCGACCTCAACGGCCAGCGCGGCATCAAATACGACCAGGACCTCGTCTTCGGCCACGGCGACCTGACCAGCGCGTTCTTCACCGTGGACCTGCTCGAAAACGGCTTCCCCAACGGCGGCCCCCGCTACGAAGGCCCCCGCCACTTCGACTACAAGCCCTCCCGCACCGACGGCTACGACGGCGTCTGGGAATCCGCCAAAGCCAACATGGCCACCTACCTGCTCCTGAAGGAACGCGCCCTGGCCTTCCGCGCCGACCCCGAAGTCCAGGCCGCCCTCGCAGCCTCCGGCGTGGGCGAACTCGGCGAACCCACCCTCGCCGCCGGTGAAACCACCGCGGACCTGCTCGCAGACACCACCGCCTTCGAGAACTTCGACGCCGACAAGGCCGCCGAACGCTCCTTCGCGTTCGTCCGCCTCAACCAGCTCGCCATCGAACACCTCCTCAACGCCCGCTGACCATGGCTCTGGTAGCAGGCATCGACAGCTCCACGCAGTCATGCAAAGTGGTGATCCGCGACGCGGACACCGGAATGTTGGTCCGGCAGGGCAGGGCCAGCCATCCGGACGGTTCGGAAGTCCATCCCGACCACTGGTGGGACGCGTTGCAGGAAGCGATACAGCAGGCGGGCGGGCTGTCCGACGTCGCAGCGGTCTCCGTAGGCGGACAGCAGCACGGCATGGTCTGCCTGGACAGCGATGGGCGGGTCATCCGGCCGGCACTGCTGTGGAATGACACCCGCAGTGCCGGCGCCGCCGAGGACCTCATCAGGACCGCTGGCGACGGCGACATTGCGGCCGGCGCCCGCTACTGGGCCGGTGCCACGGGCACCGTCCCGGTGGCGTCGCTGACGCTGACCAAGCTGCACTGGCTGGCCGCCAGCGAGCCGGAGAACGCGGCGAAGGTTGCGGCAGTCTGCCTGCCGCACGACTGGCTGACGTGGCGGCTGATGGGCCACGGCCCAGGCAGCGGCCCGGGCAACCTCGAGGCGCTGGCCACCGACCGTTCCGATGCCTCCGGCACTGGCTATTATTCGGCGGCGGCGGGCGCGTACCTGCCCGGGGTCCTGGAGTCCTCGCTGGGGCACGTTCCGCTGCTGCCCGATGTATTGGGCCCGCTGGACGTCGCAGGCAAGACGCCGGACGGCGCCCTCCTGGCGGCCGGCGCCGGGGACAACGCGGCGGCGGGGCTGGGCGTGGGTGCCCAAGTAGGGGATGTGGTGATGTCCCTGGGTACCTCCGGAACGGTCTTTGCCGTCTCCACCACACCGGCAGCCGACCAGTCAGGGCTCGTGGCAGGGTTCGCCGATGCTTCCGGGCATTACCTGCCGCTTGTGTGCACCCTCAACGCCACCCGCGTTTTTGATGCCACCGCAGCCCTGCTGGACGTCAGCCTTGCCGGGTTCAGCGAGCTGGCGCTGTCCGCCGAACCGGGCGCGGGGGGCCTCACCCTGGTGCCCTATTTCGACGGCGAGCGAACGCCGAACCTGCCGGATGCCACCGGTTCCCTGCACGGCATCACCCGCGCCAACTACACGCCGGCGAACCTGGCGCGTGCCGCCGTCGAGGGTGTGGTCTGCTCGCTGGCAGACGGACTGGCCGCCCTGCAGGAACAGGGCGTGGAGGCCCGGCGGATCATCCTGGTGGGCGGGGGCGCACAGTCCGCGGCCGTCCAATTGGCGGCAGCACAGCTGATCGGAATTAACGTCACAGTGCCCCGGCCTGGTGAATACGTGGCCGACGGTGCAGCCCGCCAGGCCGCGGCGGCACTCACCGGAGAATTTCCGCAGTGGGCGCTGGACGCCGTCGACCTTCCTGCCGGGAAGGACGACGGCGGGGTGCTGGCGCGTTACCGCCGGTATGCCGCCATGTATACCTAGGAAGTTGACCCGGAAAAAGACCCGGACCGCTGCGGCGGTCCGGGTCTTTTTCGGGTGGGGCGCAGGCTCCTGCCGTGACGTTAGCAGGAGCCCGCGGTCTATTTCAGGTCAGGCGAACGGGAGGACAAGCTCTGCGTAGCGTTCCTTGACTGTGGCCAGGACGGTGTTGCCGTCCGTGTCCCAGATGTCCTGATTGAAGATTTCGACTTCGATGTCACCGGTGTAGCCGGCGTCGCGCACCCAGGTGCCGATGGTGGCAAAGTCCACTACGCCGTCGCCCATGTACCCGCGGGACAGCAGCGGATCTGCGGCGATGGGCATGTTGAAGTCGCACACCTGGTAGGAGGCAATGCGGTTTTCGCGTCCCGCACGCTCGATCTGCGCCTTTAGCTCGGGGTCCCACCAGACGTGGAAGGTATCGACGGCGACACCCACCGTTGACGCATCGAAGGGCGCTGCGAGGTCCAGGGCCTGCCCCAGGGTGGAGATCAGGGCACGGTCCGCTGCGTACATCGGGTGCAGCGGTTCCAGGACCAGGCGGACGCCGTGTTCGGCGGCGAAGGGAACCAGGTCGGCGAGGCGGTCCGCGACTCGCTGACGGGCCGCCACTACGTCCTTCTCCCCCGGCGCCAGTCCGCCCACCACCAGGAACAGTTCCTTGGTGTCCAGGGCAACGGCTTCGAGGATGGCGGCGCGGTTGTCCGCGAGGGCAGCAGCCTGACCTTCCGGGTCGGCAGCGGTGAGGAACCCGCCGCGGCACAGAGAGGAAACCCGAAGTCCGGCGTCCTTGATCAGGCGCGCGGCCTTGTCCAGACCGGCTTCCTCCACGCGGTCCCGCCAGGGCCCGATGGAAGGGATGCCGGCGTTTACGCAGCCGTCAACCACCTGCGCGAGGGTCCATTTCTTGGTGGTGGCACTGTTAATGGCCAGGCGCGAGAAGTCGGACGTCCCTGAATTGATTGTCATACTCCCACCCCGTTGATGCGCAGGTAGTCGGACATCCGGAAGGCAGCCAGTGCCGGGTCCCGCAGCAGTCCGGCCTGGTCCGCCAGTTCGAAGGTCTTGGCGAGGTGGCATACCGAGCGGCCGGAGTGCAGCCCGCCCACCATCTGGAAGCCCTGCTGCTTGCCGTTGAGCCAGGACATAAACGCGATCCCGGTCTTGTAGTAAAACGTGGGTGCGCTGAAGATGTGCTTGCCCAGTTCGCGGGTGGAGTCCAGGATTTCGCGGGCCTTGGCGGCGTTGCCGGCGTCGTAGTTCTGCAGGGCCACCGAAGCGGCGGGGTAGATGGCCGCGAAGATGCCCAGCAGGGCGTCCGAGTGGTGACTGCCGTCGCCGTCGATCAGTTCGGGGTAGTTGAAGTCGTCCCCGGTGTAGAGGCGGACGCTTTCCGGCAGGGCAGCGCGCAGGGCCACTTCGTGGCTGGCGTCGAGCAGCGAGACTTTGACGCCGTCCACCTTGGCCGCGTTGTCCTTGATGAGCCCAAGGAACGTTTCGGTGGCCGTGGCGACGTCGTCCGAACCCCAGTAGCCGGCGAGCGCGGGATCGAACATGGTGCCCAGCCAGTGGAGGATCACGGGCTGGTCCACTTCCTGCAGCAGCGCGGAGTACACCTTCAGGTAGTCCTCCGGCCCGCTGGCAACTTTGGCCAGGGCGCGCGAGGCCATGATGATGACCTTCGGCCCGGCCTCGGTGATCACGGCAACCTGCTCGCGGTAGGCCTCCAGGACGGCTTTGAGTCCGGCTTCGCCGAACGGCAGGGAGTCAATGTCCAGCTGGTCGGTGCCCGCGCCGCAGGACACCAGGTCCCGGACGGACTTGCCCGCCGTGGCTGCACTGCCGGACGAAACCACCGAAGCGGCCTCCACCCCGGTGCGCTTGATGAGCTGCTGGGTGGCTGCCCAGTCCAGGCCCATGCCGCGCTGGGCTGTGTCCATGGCGTCGGCAACGCCCAGGCCGTAGGACCACAGCTCGTGGCGGTAGGCCATAGTGGCTTCCCAATCGAGCCGGGCGGGCGCACCCGGGGTGTTGTCTGCCAGGACCTCGGGGATCACATGGGCCGCAGCGTAGGCGCGGCGCGCTGTGAGCGGGGCGGAGGGGCGGGCCCAGGACGTGGCGCCCTGGAGCCGGTATTCCCGGGTGCCGCCGTCGGAGGAGGGAAGGATGAGTGAGGTCATTAGAGCGTGATCTCCGGGATGTCGATGGTGCGGCGTTCGTCGTTGGACTGCAGTCCGAGCTCGGCGAGCTGGACGCCGCGGGCTGCGGAGAGCAGGCCGAAGCGGTGCTCGCGGCCAGCGACGACGTCGCGGAGGAACTCTTCCCACTGCAGCTTGAAGCCATTGTCCAGCTCAGCGTTGGCCGGGACTTCCTGCCACTGGTCGCGGAAGGACTCCGTGACGGGCAGGTCCGGGTTCCACACGGGCTTCGGGGTGTGGGCGCGCTGCTGGGCAACGCACTTGTTCAGCCCTGCGACGGCGGAGCCGTGCGTGCCGTCGATCTGGAATTCCACCAGCTCGTCACGGTAGACGCGGACGGCCCAGGAGGAGTTGATTTGGCCGACGACAGCCTCCCCGGCGGGGGTTTCGAGTTCGAAGATGCCGTAGGAGGCGTCATCGGCCGTGGCCTTGTATTCCTTGCCGGCTTCGTCCCACCGGGCGGGGATGTGGGTGGCGGTCTTGGCATTGACGCTCTTGACCTTGCCGATGATGCCCTCAAGGACGTAGTTCCAGTGGCAGAACATGTCCGTGGTCATTCCGCCGCCATCTTCTTTGCGGTAGTTCCAGGACGGGCGCTGTGCTGCCTGGACATCGCCTTCGAAGACCCAGTAGCCGAATTCACCGCGGATGGAGAGGATGCGGCCAAAGAAGCCTTCATCCACCAGGCGGCGGAGCTTGACCAGGCCGGGCAGGTACAGCTTGTCGTGGACAACGCCCGCGGTGACACCGGATTCCTTGCCGATGCGGGCGAGCTCGATGGCTTCCTCGAGGCTTTCGGCCGTGGGCTTCTCGGTGAAGATGTGCTTGCCGGCGAGCATGGCCTTTTTCAGGGTGGCTGCGCGGAGGCTGGTCATGGAGGCATCGAAGACGATGTCAACGGTGGGGTCGTTGATCACGGCGTCCAGATCGGTGCTCCACTCGGAGACCTTGTGTTTTTCGGCCAGTTCGCGGATCTTGGCTTCGTTGCGGCCCACCAGGATGGGCTCCACCTGGACACGGGTGCCGTCCTCCAGCGTGAAGCCGCCGGCATCGCGGATCGGAAGGATGGAGCGCAGCAGGTGCTGGCGGTAACCCATCCGGCCGGTGATGCCGTTCATGGCGATGCGGATTGTTTTTGTCTCGAAGCCCATAAGTCCTCCACGGTGAGTGAGCAGTTCTACTCAAGCTGATTCGGGAAAGCGCATTCCCACTGCGTCAATCATGCACCGCCCCAGACTTATTGGCAAGCGCTTTCCAGAACCATCTTAAAACTGCCATAATGTGGTTACGCTTAATGACCCTACAAAGCCGATCAGGAGACGCTGTGGCTGCAAGTACCCTTACCGAGGTGGCGCGGCTGGCCGGGGTATCCCCGGCCACTGCCAGCCGGGTCCTCAACGGCTCCGCACGCAAGCCCGGGCCGGACATTGCAGACCGGGTCCGCCAGGCCGCGGACTCGCTCGGATACATCCCCAACGCGCAGGCCCAGGGGCTGGCGAAGTCCAGCTCGGGACTGATCGGCCTGATCGTCCACGACATCGCCGACCCCTATTTCGCCGCCATCGCCCGCGGAGTGCAGGAAGCAGCCCGCGAGCAGCGCCGGATGGTCCTGCTCGCCACCACCGGCGGCGCCCCGGCGGAGGAAAAGGAAGCAGTAGCCGCTTTCGCCGCACGCCGCGCTGATTCGATTGTGATCGCTGGCTCCCGCTCCTCCCAGCCGGAGAACAAGGAAGGCAACGCCGAACTGGCCGCAGAACTGGACAGGTACTGCCGCAACGGCGGCCGGGTAGCTGTGGTGGGCCACCCGGTGGTGGGTGCAACAGCGGAGGCGGGCTACCACGTGGTGGCCGTCCCCAACCAGGAACTCGCCGCGGCACTGGCAGGCCAGCTCGCCGCCGGTCCGGACGCTGACTTCGTCATCATCGGCGGGCCGGAGGGACTGTTCACCTCCGACGACCGGATCCGCGGCTTCCAGGAAGGCCTGGCAGCCGCCGGGCGCAAACCTGCCGAGGTCCTGCGCACTGCCTTCAACCGGGCCGGCGGGTACGAAGCCGGGCTTAAGCTTGCTGACAGGATCAAGGCCGGCCAGGCAGAGGGCCCAGATGGTCCGGCCGGACGGAAACTGTGCATCTTTGCCGTCAATGACGTGATGGCCATCGGGGCCGCGGCCGCGCTCCGTTCCCAGGGGCTCCGGATCCCGCGGGATGCCACCATCGCCGGTTTTGACGACATCGAAACGCTCCGGGATTTCCGCCCCGCACTCTCCACTGTGCGCCTGCCGCTGGAAGAAATCGGGCGCCTGGCCACCCGCGCCACGGCTCCTGGCGCAACGGGCGCTGGTGAGGACATTTCCGGTGATGTGAGTGCCGGTTCCGGTGAGGCAGGGCACGACGGCGGGCGGCACCAGCCCATCACCGGCGAAGTCACGCTTCGGCGCAGCACAGAAACGGCCGCCTGACGGTGGCGCTGCAGCTGACGGCGGTGCCGTCCCGCACGGGATCCGGAGACCGGCCCGCCGTCCTGGTCCTCCCCGGTGGCGGCTATGGCCGCCAGGCAGACCATGAGGCCGAGCCCGTTGCCGAATGGCTGGCCGGGCTGGGGATTCACGGTTTCGTGCTGCGGTACCGGGTTGCCCCGGACCGGCACCCGGCTCCGCTTGAAGATGCAAAGGAGGCAATGCTGCAGATCCGTAGCGGTGCCCAGGGGTTGGCGGTCGATCCCCGGCGTGTAGGCGTACTCGGGTTTTCCGCCGGCGGACACCTCGCTGCCACCCTCTCCACGGCCGTGGCCACCGGCAGCGCCGGGCTCGACGTTCCGGAGGCAATCCCGGACCTCACAGTTCTGTGCTATCCGGTGGTGTCCTATATGCATGCGGTGCACCAGGGTTCCGTGGACAACCTTCTGGGCCAGTCGCCGTCGGAGGCCCTCCTTGCCGAACTGTCCGCCGAGCTGCAGGTCACCGCTGAGACGCCACCCGCGTTCGTCTGGCACACCGCGGACGACGCCGCAGTGCCGGTCAGCCACAGCCTGGGCTACACCGCAGCCCTGTTTAACGCCGGCGTGCCTGCCGAACTCCATGTCTTTCCCGAGGGCCGCCACGGGCTGGGCCTGGCGGAGGAGCAGCCCGGCGCGGACCTGTGGCCCGCACTCTGCGCCGGCTGGCTGGACCGGGCGGGCTGGACGGAGCGTTAGCCGGGCCTTTCCCGTTCATCAACGCGGCAGCCGCCCGGAAGCGGCAGGCCGGTCCGAACCAGGACTCGCTAGCCAAGCGCCTGGATGGTCCATTCGGCGGCGTGCGTGCGGCCAGGCTGCAGATGGACCAGGTCGGTGCCGGAGTTGAATGCGTCCGGCGGGCAGTCATGGGCTCAACTGCCAGACCGAGCCTGTCCGGCCCTACCGGCTTGTCCGCCGTATGGATCTGGACCCAGGGCCATTCGGCTCCCCACTCCAGCTCCACTCCTGTTCCTGAAGGGTCCTGGACGCGAACACGGGCACGCCCGTCAGATCCGCGCGCAAGGCCGGTGAAAGCGTGGTCGATCCTGACGGGCCCCAGCCGACGGGGGCTGCGGAAGTCGAACTCGTACCGGTCCATGCTTCGGATGCCCACGGGAAGCAAGCGGTCAGTGGTCACCTCAAGGAACTCCGCAGCCGGCAGCTCCAGCGTCCAGTCATCCAGCATGGAGGTGCCCGCCACCAGGTATGGATACGGACGAACGCCGTACGGGGCGGTCACAGTGCCGACGTTCGCGGCCCGCACGGTGCTGAGAAGCCCGTTCGCCGTCACCCTGTAGGTGATGGAAAGGTCCAGCTCCCCCGCATATCCTGCGCCCGGGCAATCCGGCAGCCCAATTTGTTAGCGCTCATGATCCTATCGCAGGGAGCCGATTTTTCCGCCCCGGGGTGGCCGCCAAGAGTCCTGCCGGTCACAGCAGAACAGTGGCTAGAGTTGCGGCATGGTGAACCGCGAACTCCTCGAGCTCATCCGCAGCCAGCTCCGCGGCCGGGCAGATCCGGCACGGGCTTCGGGCGTGCAGGCATACATGAAATCCATCATGCCCTCGCTCGGCGTCAGGGTGCCGGAGGTGCGCCGGCTGACGGCAGCGGCGGTTGCCCGCTATCCGTTCGGCTCCGGCGGCCAGCTTCGGGCCACGGCCCTGGAACTGTGGCGCACCGCCGGGTTCCGGGAGGAACGGTATGCGGCCATCGACCTGACCGCGGGCAGGCTGGTGGCCACGGACCTGCTGATGCTCCCGGTCTACGAGGAGATCATCCGCCACGGGGCGTGGTGGGACTTTGCTGACGGCGTGGCCGGCCGCATCTGTGCGCTGCTGCAGGCCAACCGGCCGGAAATGACCGCCGTTGTTCTGGGCTGGAGCACTGATGCGGACTTCTGGATCAGGCGCGCTTCCCTCACCGCGCAGCTCAAGGCCAAGGCGCGCACCGATCCTGAACTCCTCCGCAGCGTCATCGAGGTGAACCTGGCTGACCCCGAATTCTTCATCCGCAAGGCGATTGGCTGGGCTCTGCGGGAATACGCGAAGACAGCACCGGAGTGGGTGGCACACTTTGTGGCCGGGCACGAGGGCAACATCAGCCCGCTGTCCCGCCGTGAGGCACTGAAGAACCTGCCTAGATGACCGGCCGTTCGACCACCGGGTCCGCACTCTTCCGAAAGAGGCTCCGCGTGCGGGGATCCCAGAAAATCAGGTAGAGGCCGAACAGCAGGCCGGTGAGGGCAGCGGCGACACGTGCCAGGGCCAGCGCCAGCCCAAGGTCGGCGGTCTGAAGATAGGGGAAGACTTCCAGCTGGTCGGAAATGGCATAGATCATAAAGAACGAGACCACAAAGTAGAGGGCCTTGACCTGCCAGTCGTTCCTGATTCCCGTCACGGCGAACAACGGAATGAGCCACACCACGTACCAGGACTGGATCATGGGCGCCAGGACAACAATCGCCGCGAACGCAAGGGTGAGCCGGCGGATGAGGCGGTCATGCCCGCCGCGGAAGATCTGCCAGGCGGCGATGCCCACCGCCAGCAACTTCCCGGCGTCGAACACCCACCCGGCAAGGACCAGCCCGTTCAGCCCAAACGCATTGGCCAGCGAGGCGACCACCATGCCGATCAGCCCCACCGGCGCGTACCAGATGTAGATACTTCCCGGGGCGGAAAGCCCGTTGATCCAGCCGAACCCAAAACCGTTGACGAGGCTCATCAGCACCAGGATGCCCAGGCTCAGTCCTGCTGTCAGGCCCCAGAAGGCAAACTTCCGAAGCCAGCCGGCTTCTTTCCCTGCCCACAGGAGCCCAATGAACGGCAGGAAAACGATGGTGATGGGCTTGACGGCGATGGACAGCGTCACCAGGACGATGCCGCGGACCACACGCCGCGTGGCCGAGTAATAGATGCCGGCAAGGGCCAGCCCGATCATGAGCGCATCGTTGTGGACGCTGGCGATGAAGTTGGTCAGGAACAGTGGATTGGCGGCCGTCAGCCAGAGCGCCCGGTTGGGGTTGACGCCGTGCAGCTCAGCGAGTTTGGGCACGTAGATCACGCACAGGACCACGCCGGCCACGGCCACCAGCCGGAACAGCATCACGCTGGCCTCAGGCTGGACATTGGTGGACCACACCACAAACTGCTCGATCCACAGGAACAGCTGGCCGTAGGGAACCGGGGCTTCGGTCCACATCTTGTCGGCACCCAGCTGGAAGTAGTTGGACAGGGCCGAGATGCCGTTCTCGTACGGGTTAAACCCCTCCACCATCAGGCGGCCCTGCCCGATGTACGCGTAGACGTCACGGCTGAACAACGGGACGCTGAACATCATGGGCAGCCCCCAGGCCACCACTGCCATCAGCGTCGCCCGGCGGGCCTGGTCTCCCCACACGCGGATGCGCTGGCCCAGCCGCAGCCAGGCGCGCACCAGGAGCATTCCGCCTACTGCGAGCAGGATGATGGAGAGGGCAACGCCGCCAGCTTCGGCCCGCATCCAGATGAACAGCGGCATCCTGCGGAGTTCGGAAACAGGGGCCAGCCAGCCCACCCCCAGGGACCCGATCAGCATAAACATCGAGCCCACGAATCCGGCCAGGAGCGGCGAGCGGGGATTATCGACCTCGGCCCCGTCTGCTGCAGCAGTGTCCGCGGCAGCCAGTTCCCCCGCTGCAGGCACAGGCGCCGTCATCTCAGGATGGTCCAATCTGTTGCGTTTGCGCGATTCTGCCCGGCGGGCCGCATAGCCGGCACAAGCGGGTTACAACGACAGCAAGTGGTCCCGCCGCGTACCCGAAATCCTAGCACCGGCGGGCACCAGGGAGGTGTAACGGTAGGCTGGTCCGGTGCCTATATCTAACGAACGAATCGTCTGGATCGACTGCGAAATGACCGGTCTGGACATCAAGAATGATGCCTTGATCGAGGTTGCCGCGCTGGTCACCGACTCGGAACTGAACATCCTCGGCGACGGCGTGGACGTCGTGATCAAACCGGACGACGCCGCCCTGGCCCAGATGAACGACTTCGTCCGGGACATGCACACCAAATCGGGCCTTCTCAAGGAACTCCCCCACGGCATCACCATGGCGGAGGCCGAATTGGCGGTGATGGAATACATCTCAAAGTGGGTGCCGGATCCCCGCAAGGCACCTTTGGGCGGCAACTCGGTGGGAACGGACCGCGTCTTCCTCTCCCGCGACATGCCGGCCGTGGTGGAGCACCTCCACTACCGCGTGATTGATGTCAGCACCATCAAGGAACTCTCCCGCCGCTGGTTTGCCAGAGCCTACTTCCAGTCGCCGGCGAAAAAGGGCGGCCACCGGGCCCTGGGCGACATCCAGGACTCCATTGATGAACTGCGCTACTACCGGGATGCGGTCTTCGTGCCGTCGCCCGGACCGGACAGCGCCACGGCCCAGCAGATCGCCAGGCGCATCACCAGTCCCGCGGACGGACAGCAGGCAGGAGCGTAATCTGCGCCACGTTTGCCGGAAATTTCGTTGAAATCGGCAAAAGTGGACGAAGCACCCCTGAAGAGCAGGTAAGCTATTTGAGTTGCCTTTCCAGAGAGCCGTTAGCCGGTAAATCTGCAGGGCGCATGGTGGGCTTAGCTCAGTTGGCAGAGCGCCTGGTTGTGGTCCAGGAGGTCGCGGGTTCAACCCCCGTAGCTCACCCTCAGCGGATGGTATTGACCGTCCAGCAAGGAGGCCGCACCGGATATCCGGTGCGGCCTCCTTTGTTTTGCATCAACTGCTTCTGCACTGCATACCGCCGGAGGACCGCGAGATGACTGTTCTGCCCATCACCATCTGGGGCGAGCCCGTACTTCACCGGCGGGCGGCCGAAGTTGAAGTCTTCGACGACGAGCTGCGGACCCTGATTGCGGACATGTTCGAAACAAACGATGCCGCCAACGGCGTCGGCCTCGCCGCACCGCAGGTGGGAGTCGGCAAGAGGATCTTCATCTACAAATACGCCAATGACGACGGCGCTCCCCCCACCGGCGTGCTGGTGAACCCGGTCCTCACGTTGTCGAAGATCTCCGGCGCCGTCCCGGATCCCGACGAGGAGGAAGAGGGCTGCCTGTCCTTCCCCGGCGGAGTGTATCCGCTCAAGCGGGCAGAGTGGGCGCGCGTGGAGGGTTTTGACGGCTTCGGCCAGCCGGTGAGGTTTGAGGCCACGGGCTGGTTCGCCCGGGTCATCCAGCACGAGTACGACCACCTTGATGGGAAGCTCTACGTCAACCGCCTCATGGACCGCTATGCGCGCAAAGCGCTGAAGCAGGCCAAGAAGAGCGGCTGGGGAGTTCCCGGGCTGACGTGGATGCCGGGTGTTGACCCGGACCCCTTCGGACATTAGGCACGACGGCGGCACGCGGCCTGGCTGCCTTTGCCCGCCCGGGCCTCTGGCTGGCGAGGCAGGAGACCTGGCCGCCTGCGCTTAGCGGGCTGACACCGTCTGCTGGTCCGGGCAGGACCCCAGGACGCGCTTCATGGCATCCTTTTCCACTTCCGTGACCCAGAGGCCGTAGGCTACCTTGACGGAAATTTGGCGGGCGACGTAATGGCAACGGAGTGACGTGTTTTTCGGCAGCCAGGTGGCGGCGTCGCCGGCGCTTTTCTGCTGGTTCGCCGGTCCGTCGGCGGCGATGAGGTTCAGCGGATCGTTGGCTAGACTCTGCCGCTGGGCGGCAGTGAGTCCCTGGGCACCCTTTTGCCAGGCGTCTCCCAAGGCGACCACATGATCAATCTGGACCGCCCGGCTGCTGTCGGAGCCGCGCCGGAAGTCAACGAACTGGCCTGTATAGGGCTCCTGGAATGAGCCGGCTGCCACCCGGCATTTGGAGCCTTCAACGAATACCACACCGGCCAGGTCCCGCCGCAGGATGTCGTTGCGTGTATCGCAGCCGTTCCGGTCAACATCCTGCCAGGCCTGGCCAAAGGCTTCCCGGTCGTAGGAGTCCTTGGCGGCGCGTCCTTTGACAGCAAGGCCGTCCAGCGCCGAGAGTGCCGTGCCTTCGGGCACTGGGTGCACCGGCACCACAGGTTTCATCCAGACGGGATCAAAAACGGGAGCTTCTGTTGGCCCGGAAGCGGCCGGCCCTGCAACGGCAAACTGGCCGGCGGTGAAGAACCAGAACAGTGCGGCGAGTGCCGAAAAGGCAGCCAGCACCAGGACTGCCCACGCCTGGCGGGAACGCCGGCGGGCACGCCGGTAGGCGGACCAGCTCACGGTCATGGGGCTTCGGCCCGTCCGGTATCGTCATGCACCAGAAGAGCCTAGGACACCGGCCCGCCATCCTTGCAGATATCCACACTGTGGAGGGCGAGTGAAAGGTCACATCGGACGGTGGCTACTGTTCCCGCATCACCCGCCGGAGGTCCTCCTCGGCAATGGCCAGGAGTCCCTCGAGCTGCCGCACCCGGTCCTCCCCGACGTCGCCGGTGGCGTGCCCGGCGCGGGCGCCTTCCAGCAGCCGGACGGCTTCTTTGTGGTTGGCCTTGGCCACGTCCAGGGCGTGTTCCAGGGTGGTTTCGTGCTCAAGCGTCGAATCTTTTTCCATGGCACCAGTGTGGTCCCGTTTCCCGGCTGATTCCAGCGAATCAGCCGGGAAATCCGGACGACCGCCCGTGGGGCGGATCAGACGGCGATGGCCGCCAGGGCTGAGGCCGTTTCCTTGGCAGGGAAGGACGGCGGGTTGACCCCGGCCATTTCTTCCATGACGCGGACCACCTGGCAGCTGTAACCAAACTCGTTGTCGTACCAGACGTAGAGCACCAGGTTCTTCTCGTTGGAGATGGTCGCCAGGCCGTCCACGATGCCCGCACGCCGGGAGCCGACGAAATCGGTCGAGACAACTTCAGGCGAGTCGATGTAGTCGATCTGCTTGCGCAGGTCCGAGTGCAGCGACATCTCCCGCAGGTATTCGTTGACCTCGTCCTTGGTGGTCCCGTTTTCCAGGCTCAGGTTCAGGATGGCCAGGGAAACGTCCGGGGTGGGGACGCGGATGGAGCTTCCGGTGAGCTTGCCCAGCAGTTCGGGCAGGGCCTTGGCCACGGCCTTGGCGGCGCCGGTTTCGGTGATCACCATGTTCAGGGCGGCGGAGCGGCCACGGCGGTCGCCTTTGTGGAAGTTGTCAATCAGGTTCTGGTCGTTCGTGAAGGAGTGGACCGTCTCGACGTGGCCGTGGACCACGCCGAACTTGTCATTGATGGCCTTCAGGACCGGAGTGATGGCGTTCGTGGTGCAGGAAGCCGCAGATACGATCTGGTCCGAGGCCTCGATGGTGCGGTGGTTGATGCCGTGGACGATGTTCTTCAGTTCGCCCTTGCCCGGGGCAGTCAGGAGAACCCGTGCCACGCCCTTGCTCTGCAGGTGCTGGGACAGGCCTTCGGCGTCGCGCCAGCGGCCTGTGTTGTCCACCACGAGCGCATTGCTGATCCCGTAGGCGGTGTAGTCGATGGTGGCGGGGTTGTCCGAGTAGATGACCTGCACCTGGACACCGTTGGCGGTGATGGTGTTGGCTGCCTCGTCAACGCGGATGGTGCCCTCGAAGGAGCCGTGGACCGAGTCGCGGCGCAGCAGACTGGCGCGCTTGGACAGATCGTTGTCGGAACCCCTGCGGACCACGATGGCGCGCAGCCGCAGGCCGTGGCCGCCGCCGGCCTTTTCGATCAGGAGGCGGGCCAGGAGCCGGCCGATACGGCCAAAGCCGTAGAGCACAACATCGGTGCTGGTGCGGTCGTCGCCGCCGCGCTTGCCCACGATCTCAGCGAGCTCTTCGCGGAGGAACTCCTCCAGGGTGGCGTCGCCGCCCTCTTCCTTGAACTTCTGGTTCAGCCGGGCGATGTCGATCGCTGCAGCACCAAGCTCCAGCCCCGCCAGGGTGTTCAGGAGCGGAGCGGTTTCCTCCAGCAGCAATTCATCCTTGCTCATTCTGCGCGCGAAGCGGTGCGCCTTCAGGATGTTCATGGTGGACTTGTTGATCAGGCTCCGGCCGTGGATGCTGGTGACCACGTTGTTGTCGCGGTACAGCCGGCCGATCACCGGAATCATGGCCTCGGCGAGGGCCTCGCGGCCCATCCACGTATCAAGACAAGAATCTGACGTCTGGCTCACAGAAATACCTTCCTCGGTTCAGCCGCGTACGTCCTCGTACACGGATGTCGGCCACCTGATGATGTCCAGGGGCACCGGCACCTGCGGGGTTGTTCCCCAGGCGCCTGGATTGTATGCAAAAGAAAACCGCCGGCTGCGAACGCAACTCCGGCGGAAGAACTCCTGCGTCCGTTATCCATTCTAAATTGGCAGAGTGCCCCGGGACGGCCCGAGCCGCGTGAAATCACTCACACAGGGTTCGGTGGCATGGGCCGCTTTAGTTGTGGAGTGCGGAATACAGGTTAAGGCTTGCGGAGAACACCACCCACGAAAAGTAGGGCAGCAGCAGCAGGCCGGCCCAGGTATGGACCGGGCCGGCTTCCACAATCAGCAGGGCCAGGACGACGGCCAGCGCGCAGATGACGGCGAAGGCCAGCCAGAGGGCAGCGGAACCGAGCGTGGGGTACATGGCAAAGAACATGAATGGCCACGCCAGGTTAAGCAACAGCTGCAGGCCGAAGGACCAAAGGAGATTGCCTGTCAGTGCCCGCCTGCGCCACACCAGCCAGGCGGACAGTCCGATGCAGGCGTAGAGCCCGATCCACACTGTCCGGAACATCCACCCGGCAGGCATCCACGGCGCCTTGGCGGAGGCGGCGAACCAGCCGCTCGAGTGGAGGATGATCGGGATGGAGGCGAGCATGCACACTGCATAGGAAAGGGCCAGGAATCCGGCCAGGGCCGCCACTTGCCTGCCGGTTGAGGGGACGGGCCGTCCTGCGGTTACAGGGACGGCTTGTCCATCAGGGTTAACGGGCACGGTCCAGCATCCCCAACACAGCTTCCAAGGTCAAACGGGATTGGATGGACGGGTTGACCGATACGCCGGGTTCTGTGCTCCCGTTCCGTTGCCGGCACGGGAGTAGCGGCCATCCATCTACGAACGCCGTTGCCGGCGCCCTCCAGCGGCCTACCCGGACACTCGGGCGGGCAGCCCTCGAACGTGTCCTGTCTGGCCTTGCTCCGGGTGGGGTTTACCTAGCCTTCCCGGTCACCCGGGAAGCTGGTGGTCTCTTACACCACCGTTTCACCCTTACCTGTTTCGTGCCGCTTTCAAACCGGCGCGACCCAGGCGGTCTGTTTTCTGTGGCACTGGCCTGCGGGTTACCCCGAGTGGGCGTTACCCACCACCCTGCCCTGTGGAGCCCGGACGTTCCTCGAGCCACTTTCGTGACGCGCGGCCGCCTGGTCAACCCATCCGGTTCCAGTCTACCGGCGATGGGTGCTTACCCTGCGCCGGTAGGATCGGACGGTGCTGATTCTGCTTCCCCCTTCCGAAGGCAAGACCCCCGCGGTCCGCGGATCCGCGGTCGACTGGCCTTCCCTCAGCTTTCCGCAGCTGAACACCTACCGGGCAAAAGTGCTGGATGCGCTCGGTACGGTGAGCGCGCACGAGGATGCCCTCGCCCTGCTGGGCGTTGGAGCTTCCCTGAAGGACGACGTCGAGCGCAACACCCGGCTTCACGCGGAGCCGGCGGCTCCGGCCCACCAGATCTATTCCGGCGTGCTGTACGACGCCCTGGGCTACAAGACACTCACCGCGGCGCAGCGGCGGAAAGCCGACGAGTCCGTCCTGGTGATTTCGGCGTTGTGGGGCGCCATCCGCTTCGGCGACAGCGTTCCCGCCTACCGCCTGTCCATGGGGACTGCCCTGCCCGACGTCGGCCGTCTCGCCTCATTCTGGAAGCCCCAGCTCTCCGATGCGCTGGCTGAGTCCGCCGCCGGGCACCTGCTGGTGGATTGCCGGTCCAGTACCTATGCCGCAGCGTGGGCTCCCCCGGCGGCACAGACCGTCACGGTCAACGTCTTTACCGAGGTGAACGGCGCCCGCAAGGTGGTCAGCCACTTTGCGAAGCACACACGGGGCGAGCTGGCCCGGCACCTGCTGGCGCGGCGGGGCAAGGCACCGGAGACCCCGGCGCAGCTCCTCAAGGCAGGCCGCGAGAAGTGGGCGGCCGAACTCATACCGGGTTCGGCACGGAAACCCCACGCGCTGAACATCATCCTGCCGGGCTGATCGCCGGCCTGGACCCGCTAAGTCAGGCCCACTCCTCCGAGCGGACCAGGATGGCGCCGGAATCCGGGCAAAAAACGATGTCCTCCGCTGCAGCGGCCTTGATCTCGGCGAGGTCGCCGGGGCTCAGCTTCATTCCGGAGGCTTCGGAGGTGCCATGGAACAGCCGGGCTGCCCCCACGCCACGCTTGGCCAGGGTCTTTTCATAAACTGCCACCAGGCCGGCATCGAGACCGGCCGCGAATTCGGCCCGGCTGGTGCGCAGCCCGGCGGCTTCGGCTTCCACCTCGGCCAACGCAGCGTCCAGCTCGGCGCGGATACCGCCGAAGGATCCCTGGATGTCGTCCACAATCGCCTGCTGTGCCGCCTGTTTGGCGCGGAGCGTGTCAAGCCTCTCGAGGACTTCGAGTTCCACGTCCTCAAGGTCCGAGCGGCGCTTGTTCAGGGAGGCAATGTCTTTCTGCAGGGCGACGAGGTCCTTGGACAGGCCAGTGCCGCTGTTCAGCCGCGCCTCGTCCCGTTCAATCCGCGAAGCAACCTGCTCCACATCCGCCTCGGCGCGCTTCAGTTCGGCCTCGGCGTCGTGCACGGCCACTTTGGCGGCCCCGAGCTCACCGTTGGCGACGGAAAGAGCGGCTTCGAGGTCCTTGATCCTGGGATCGTTCTCCAGCGTGCGGCGGCGGTTTGCAAGTGACTTCAGCCTGGCGTCCAGCCCCTGCAGCTCAAGCAACTTCAACTGTTCCGCCGGTGCTGCCTTCGCCACTGTTACCTCCGCTTGCTCCCTGCCGGCCGGAGCCGGGCACCGTACCGGCGCTTCCTAGACTCTAGCGCCTGGCCTGCTCGGCTGCCTCGCTGAGCCCCTTTCCGGGTTACCGCGGGTGTGGCCCGGCGGCGGACTTCGGACGCCAGGCTCAGCCCGGAGTCAGGATGAAGTCCCAGGGATCACTGTTGGTGGTGCTGACCTGGATTTCCACGTCGTGGCCCTGGTCAGCGAGGACATTGCCCAGGGCCGCGGCTGCGGCGGGCAACCACAGCCATTCGCTGGCGAAATGCGAGACGTCCACCAGGTAGGGCCTGCCGTTCAACGCAGCTTCCCGGGCCTCGGAGGCGGGGTGGTGGCGCAGGTCCGCGGTGACGTAAACATCTGCGTTGCTGGCGCGCACCTCGTTGAAGAGCGAGTCTCCGGCGCCGCCGCATACGGCAACCCGCCGCACCAGGCCGTCCTTGTCCCCGGAAACGCGCACTCCCCCGGCGACCGAGGGCAGGATGCCGAAGACCCGGGCGGCGAAATCTCCCAGCGTCATGGCATCGGCCAGGTCCCCTACGCGGCCGATCCCTTCTTCGGGGAGGCCGTTTGCGGCAACAGTGAGCGGGGCCACGTTCTGCAGGCCCAGAGCGTCCGCGAGGACATCGGAGACACCTCCGACGGCGGAATCACCATTCGTGTGAACGGTCAGCAGGGCAGTGCCGGACTCGATAAGCCGGTGGATTGCCCGTCCTTTGGGAGTAGTGGCGGCCACTGTGGTGACCCCCCTGAGGAGCAGCGGATGGTGGGTGATCAGGAGCTCGGCACCCCATGCCACGGCCTCATCGATGACCTCGAGTGTGGGATCCACGGCAAACATGACCCGCGTGACGGGTGTGGACGGGTGCCCTGCCACCAGGCCCACTTCGTCCCAGTTCTCCGCCAGGGACTCCGGCCACAGTTCCTCAACGGCCAGGAGCAGCTCGCCCAGCGTGGGAGCCTGGGGCCGCTCAACCGCCGCTTCCTCACCGGAAGGGGCGCCGCCGTCGTGATTCTCGCCGTCGTGTTTCTCCTGGCCGGTAACGTCGGTGTCCACAGGTTCCATAGTCTTAGTTTTACCCCATCACAGCGTCCGGGCAGCGCCTTTAGGCGCGGCTGGTGGATGGCCCGGGAATCATCCGGTCCCGCCAACCATTGAAGAGGTCATGAAAACTTTTGTTTTAGGCGGAGGCTGCTTCTGGTGCCTCGACGCCGTCTACCAGAAGACCAAGGGCGTCAGCTCGGTGGTGTCCGGCTACACCGGGGGCCACGATCCCAACCCGGACTACTACTCGGTCTGCAATGGCACCACCGGGCATGCCGAGGTGGTGGCGGTGACGTTCGACGAGGACATCATCCCGGCGGAGGTCATCCTGGACATGTTCTTCGCCCTGCATGACCCCACCACCCTCAACCGCCAGGGGTACGACGTGGGCACGCAATACCGCTCGTCGATGTTTTACGAAACCACCGAAGAGAAGATCCTGTTCGAGGAAGCCATCGAACGGAACCAGGCCCTGTGGGCGCATCCCATCGTCACTGAAGTCAGCCGCCTCCCCCGGTTTTACGTCGCCGAGGAATTCCACCAGGACTACTACGCCAAGCACCCGGAGCAGGGGTACTGCCAGGTGATCATCAACCCCAAGCTCGCGAAGGCCAGGAAATATTACTCTGCATGGCTTAACGCTTAGCGGGTGTTACGCGGCCTCGTTAGGCTGACCTCAGTATTCACCCTTGACGAGATAGGCGTATCTACATGGCACGGATTTATGACGATGTGACCCAGCTGGTGGGCGGCACCCCGCTCGTTAAGCTCAACCGGCTCAGCGAGGGGCTGGATGCAACGGTTGCGGTCAAGCTCGAGTTCTACAACCCGGCCAACAGCGTGAAGGACCGCATCGGCGTCGCCATCGTGGACGCGGCGGAGAAATCAGGTGCCCTGAAGCCCGGCGGAACCATCGTGGAAGGTACCTCCGGCAACACGGGCATCGCCCTGGCCATGGTGGGCGCTGCCCGCGGCTACAAGGTCATCCTGACCATGCCGGAGACCATGTCCACCGAGCGCCGCGTTATGCTGCGCGCCTTTGGTGCCGAGATTGTGCTGACCCCGGGTTCCGAGGGCATGCGCGGCGCCGTGGAGAAGGCCCAGGAGATTGTGGCCGGCACGGAGAACTCGATCTGGGCACAGCAGTTCGCCAACGAGGCCAACCCCGAGATCCACCGCAGCACCACCGCTGAGGAAATCTGGGCCGACACGGACGGCGCCGTGGACATCTTCGTTGCCGGCATCGGCACCGGCGGAACCGTCACCGGCGTCGGCCAGGTCCTGAAGGAACGCAAGCCCGGCGTGCAGATCGTCGCGATCGAACCGAAGGACTCCGCCATCCTCAACGGCGGCGCACCCGGCCCGCACAAGATCCAGGGCATCGGCGCCAACTTCGTGCCCGAAATCCTGGACACCAATGTTTACGACGAAGTCCTGGATGCCACCCTTGAGGACTCCGTCCGCGTGGCCCGGGAACTCGGCACCAAGGAAGGCATCCTGGGTGGCATCTCCTCCGGCGCCATCGTGTGGGGCGCCCTTGAACTGGCGAAGCGCCCGGAGAACGCGGGCAAGCTGATCGTGGCCGTGGTCTGCGACTTTGGCGAGCGTTACATCTCCACGGTGCTGTATGACGACATCCGCGGCTGATTAGAACCACCCTCCGCCCGTTTCCTGTAGAAAGAACTTTGTGGGCTTTTTCGCAAGACTGAAAGAAGACCTCGACGCCGCCCGGTCCCACGACCCGGCGGCTCGAGGTTCTTTTGAGAACTTTTTCGCCTATTCCGGCCTGCACGCCATCTGGATCCACCGCCTGACCCACCGGCTGTGGCAGACACCCAGCCTGCGGTTTCCGGCGCGGCTGCTTTCCCAGCTGGGCCGGTCCTGGACCGGCATCGAAATCCATCCGGGTGCCACGATCGGCCGGAGGTTCTTCATCGACCACGGCATGGGAGTGGTCATCGGTGAGACCGCGGAGATCGGCGAAGACGTGATGATCTACCACGGCGTCACCCTCGGTGGACGCTCGCTCGCACGGATCAAGCGCCATCCCACCATTGGGGACCGGGTGACCATCGGCGCCGGTGCCAAAATCCTCGGCCCGATCACCATCGGCCGGGACAGTGCCGTGGGCGCGAACGCCGTGGTGGTCAAGGACGCGCCGCCGGAATCCATCGTCACAGGCGTGCCCGCCAAATGGCGCCACCGGGACGCCCAGCGGGAAACCAAACCCGCAGTGGACCCGGCTGAATACGACATCGAGTACCGGATCTGACAGTTCGTGGCGGCCTTACCGCTGCCTAAGCCGGCACACAGATAAGCCAAACGGCCGGCGGTTCCAGGAGAAATCCCGGAACCGCCGGCCGTTCGCTTTGCCGCGGAGTGGCGTTAGTGCGTGTCCACTGCTTCGATCTCGGACTTGTCCTCGCCCCAAAGGGTGTGGAAGGTGCCTTCGGCGTCAACACGGCCGTAGGTGTGGGCGCCGAAGAGATCGCGCTGGCCCTGGATCAGGGCGGCAGCAACGCGCTTGCGGCGCAGTCCGTCGTAGTAGGCCAGCGACGAGGAGAAGACCGGCACCGGGATTCCCAGCTGCACGGCGGTGGCCACAACACGGCGCCAGGCCGGGACAGCCTCGGCGATGGCCTTGGTGAAGGCCGGGGCGAACAGCAGGTTGGCCGGCTTCTCGTCCGCAGCGTAGGCCTTGGTGATGTCCTTGAGGAGTTCGGCGCGGATGATGCAGCCGGCCCGCCACAGGGAAGCGATCTCGTCCAGCTTCAGGTCCCAGCCGTATTCCTTGGCGGCGGACGTGAGCATGTCCAGGCCCTGGGCGTAGGAGACGAGCTTGGAGGCGTACAGTGCCTGGCGGACGTCCTCGACGAACGTCTCCGGGATCTCGACGGAGGCTTCATTGCCGGCGAGCAGTTCCTGGCCGAGCTTGCGCTGGCCTGCCTGGGACGACAGCGCCCGGGCGAACACGGATTCGGCGATGCCTGAGACCGGGGAGCCCAGTTCCAGTGCGGAGATGACCGTCCAGCGGCCGGTGCCCTTCTGGCCGGCGGCGTCCACCACGACGTCGACGAACGGCTTGCCCGTCTTGGCGTCAACGTGGCCCAGGACCTCTGCCGAAATTTCGATCAGGAAGGAGGAGAGATCGCCCTTGTTCCACTCGGTGAAGATCTTGGACTGCTCGGCCGGCTCGATGCCTGCACCGGAGCGCAGCAGGTCGAAGGCTTCGCCGATGACCTGCATGTCGGCGTATTCGATGCCGTTGTGGACCATCTTCACGAAGTGGCCGGCGCCGTCGGTTCCCACCCAGGCGCAGCACGGTTCGCCGTCCACCTTGGCGGAGATCTTTTCCAGCAGCGGGCCGAGGGCCTTGTAGGACTCCTTGGAACCGCCCGGCATGATGGAGGGGCCGTTCAGGGCGCCTTCTTCGCCGCCGGAGACGCCGACGCCCACGAAGTGCAGGTCCTTCTTGGCCAGCGCGGCCTCGCGGCGGCGGGTGTCCTCGTAGTGGGAGTTGCCGGCGTCGATGATGATGTCACCGGCTTCCAGCAGCGGCTCCAGCTGTTCAATGACGGAGTCAACGGGCTTGCCGGCCTTGACCATGATCAGCACGCGGCGGGGCTTCTCCAGCGAGTCGACCAGTTCCTGCAGGGTTTCGGTGCGGACAAAGTCGCCGTCCGAGCCGTGCTTTTCGAGCAATGCGTCGGTTTTCTCCACGGACCGGTTGTGCAGTGCGACCGTGAAGCCGTTCCGGGCGAGATTGCGGGCCAGGTTGGCGCCCATCACCGCAAGGCCGGTGACACCGATGTGTGCAGACATCAAAACTCCAATTCATACTGTGCGATGGATGTGCAACGGCTCCCTTGCGTGGAAGCACGGTTGCAGACCGAGGGTCTGAATAAAGCATATATATTCGGGCGGTCACAGAAAAGTAACGCCCACCTATTGGAACCTTTTGTGTCACTGACCGTCCAGCACAAAAGGCAGTCCGGGCATGTGGCCGCACTAGGCTTAGGACCATGACCACCAGCCTGCACCACCGTGCCATCGAGAATCTTGGCGCGCGCATCGTCTCGGGCAACCTGCCCGTTGGCCACGTGATGCTGGCGGAGCAGCTGGAGGACGAGCTGAAGGTTTCGCGGTCGGTTGTCCGCGAAGCCGTCCGCGTCCTGCAGTCCCTGGGCCTCGTGGAAACCACCAAGCGGGTGGGCATCCGGGTGCTGCCACCCAGCCGCTGGAACCCTTTTGACCCGCAGGTCATCCGGTGGCGCCTGGCCAGTGACGCCCGCGGGGCGCAGCTGCGCTCACTGGCCGAGCTGCGTGCCGCCGTCGAACCCGCGGCAGCTGAACTCGCCGCCCAGAACGCGCCGGCGCCGCTGCGCCTGGAGCTGGTGGATGTCGCCTATGCAATGCGCGACGCCGGCCACAACGGTGAGGTGCCACGCTTCCTGGAGTTGGATATCCAGTTTCATTCCCTGTTGCTCTCCGGTTCGGGCAATGAAATGTTCGCCAACCTGATGGGACAGGTTGCCGAGACCCTGACCGGACGCACCGTCCACGGACTGATGCCGGACCATCCCCACGAGGCCGCCCTTCAATGGCACGTGGATGTCGCAGAGGCTATTTCCAGGGGTGACGCTCCCGCCGCCCGTGAGGCCTCGGACCGGATCATGCGCCGCACCATGACCCAGATGTCCGACACTTGGACAGAGCAGCCGCGCGTCTTCATCCCGGTGCGCCGCTGACCCCAACCGCCAGGTCAGGACGTGAAGCGCAGGAGTACTTTTCCGGATTCTGCGGAGTCGCGGGCCACGCTGAAGGCTTCGAGTGCCTGTTCCACGGGGTATTCGTGGGTGATGACGGGCTCGATGTGGAGCGAGCCGTCGGCGAGGGCGGTGATGACGTCGTCGATCTCGTCGTTGAACCGGAACGAGCCCTTCAGCTCAAGTTCCCGGGTGATGGCCAGGGAGATCAGCACCGGCTGCGGGCCGGTGGGCAGCAGCCCGACCATGACCACGGTGCCGCCGCGGGTTGCGCCCTGGATGGCCGAGGCGAGCCCGTGGTGGTTGCCCGAGGATTCAATCACGACGTCGGCCTCCACCGCGGCGATCGCCCCCGCATCACCGGCGGTGATGACCTGGTCCGCGCCCACGGCCTTGGCGATTTCCAAAGGCTTGTCATGCATGTCGACGGCGGTAATCCGGCTCGCGCCGGCCCGTTTCAGGACCGCGACGGCCAGCGCGCCGATGGGGCCGCTGCCGATCACCAGCGCCGACTTGCCGGCCACCTCCCCCGCCCGCGCGACTGCGTGCCAGGCCACGGAGGCCGGCTCAATCAACGCCGCGGTGCGCAGGTCAATCCTCGCCGGCAGGGACCGGAGCATCCGCGTGGGAAGGTTCACGTACCGGCTGAACGCACCGTCCTGGTGCGGGAACCGGGCCGCGCTGCCCAGGTACGTGCAGCCCGGGGACAGGTTGGGCCGGTCCGCCGGGAACCGGGCAGCACCAGGGCCGGGCGTAGCCGGGTGGACCGCCACCGGGGTACCCGCTCCGGGCCCGGTCCCGTCAGCGGCCGCACGGACCACCGTCCCGGAAATCTCGTGCCCCAGCACCAGCGGCGCCTTCAGGATCGACTCACCGGCCGCGCCGTGCAGCCAGTAATGCAGGTCGGAACCGCAGATGCCCCCATAGTGCACCTCGATCACCGCCTCATCCGCGGCCGGTGCGGTAAGGGCCAGTTCGTCGATCCGGAGGTCGTTGGCGGCATGGGCCACCACCGCCGGACCCGTAATGGGAAGTGCTGTATCCAGTGTCATCAGACCACCACCGTCATTCCACCATCAATAAAAATCGTCTGCCCGTTCACGAAGTCAGACCCGCTGGAGGCCAGCCACACGGCCGGGCCGGCGAGGTCCTGCACCGTCCCCCAACGGTTGGCCGGGGTCCGGCCCAGGATCCAGGAATTGAACTGCTCATCGTCCACCAGGTTCTGCGTCATCTCGGTATGGATGTACCCCGGCGCGATCCCATTGATCTGCAACCCGGACGCCGCCCACTCCGCGGTCATGGCACGGGTGAGGTTCCGCAGCCCGCCCTTCGCCGCAACATACGGGGCGATGGTGGGCCGGGCCAGGTCCGTCTGCACCGAACAGATGTTGATGATCTTCCCGTGCCCGCGCGGAATCATGAACCGGGCAGCCTCCCGGCCCACCAGGAACGCGCTGGTCAGGTCCGTGGAGATCACCCGCTCCCAGTCCTTCACATCCAACTCCAGCATCGGCACCCGGTGCTGGATCCCGGCATTGTTCACCAGGATCTCCAGCGGCCCCACCTGCTCCTCCACCCACGCGACACCACGGGCCGCCGCGGCGTCGTCCGTCACATCGAAGGCAACACCGTGGATGCGGCCGGGGGCGAAGTCGACAGCCATCGCGGCCGCGGCATCCTTAAGCCGCTCCTCATTGATGCCGTTCAGCACCACCGTTGCACCGGCGTCGGCCAACGCCCGGGCCAGCGCATTGCCGATCCCCCGGCTCGAACCCGTCACCAACGCAACCCGGCCCGTCAGGTCAAAAAGAGAACTCATGAATGTACTGTTCCTTCCGCCGCTTCCGCAGTTGTATGGCTGAGTTGGGAGATGGCCAGGCGCACCACGGCGAGGTCCTGGTCGCCGAGGCCCTGGCGCTTCAGCTCTGCATAAAGTTCCACGCCGGCGTCCGTCATGGGAACTGCGGTCCCGGAAACGCGGGCTGCTTCCAGGACGAAGGACAGGTCCTTGTGCATGAATTTTGCCGGCCCGGTGGGAGTGTAATCCTTGCTGACCAGCCGGGGGCCGACGATGTCCAGCACCCGGCTGCCGGCAAGTCCTCCCTGCAGGACCTCGAAGAGCTCAGCCGGGTCCAGGCCGGAGCGCTCGGCGAGTTCGGCGGCTTCGGCGAGCGCCGCCGTCGTGGTTCCTACAACAAGCTGGTTACAAGCTTTGGCGAGGGACCCTGCCCCGAGCGGGCCCAGATGCCGCACCGTGGTACCCATGGAGCGCAGCAGGGGTTCGGCACGCAGGAAGGCGTCTCCGTCCCCGCCGGCCATGATGGCGAGGGTGCCGTCCAAGGCACCCTGTGTTCCTCCACTGACCGGAGCGTCCACTACCTGCGCATTGCCAAGGCTCAGCGCCGCGATGCGCCGGCCGAATTCCTTCACTCCTGTGGGCGAAACGCTGCTCGTCACCAGGACGATGGTGCCGGGTGCCGGCGGCTTGCTTTCCCAGCTGGAAAGCAGCCCGGCGGCCGCCTCCTCGATATGGGCGAGGTCCGGCAGCATAAAGATGATGGCCGGGAGGTCGCGCATGTCTGCAATCTGTTCCGCGCGGGCGCCGCCGAGCTTTTGCAGCTCAAGCATGGGGCCCGGCGACCTGTTCCAGCCAGTGACCTGCCATCCCTTGCTGATGGCATTGGCTGCCATCGGCAGGCCCATCAGTCCCAGGCCTACAAAACCCGCCCTTCTATCCTGCATTTGCCAGCCTCACATCGTCGTGTTCATCAAGAGAAGTGTTCAATATCCTAGCCGCTATTCAGTATGATGAACACTATGACCTCGCAGACAACTGTTGCCATTGCCGTCCCGCTCGAAGCTGAGCTCGTGGAACGCATCCGCGCCGTTGACCCATCCATCACTGTTCTCTACGAGCCGGAGCTCCTGCCCCCGGAGCGGTTCCCGGCGGACCATGCCGGGGACCCCGGCTTCCAGCGCTCCCCTGACCAGGAGGAACGCTACTGGGCGATGATCAACAGCGCCCAGGTCCTTTACGGAATTCCGAACGAGAGCCCGGCGGGACTCGCCAGGGTTGCGGCCGGGAATCCGCATCTCCAATGGGTCCATGCCATGGCAGCGGGAGCCGGCGGTGCGGTAAAAGCCTCCGGGCTGGACCAGGAGACGCTGCAGAAGTTCAAAGTGACAACCTCCGCGGGAGTCCATGCGCTCCCCCTCGCCGAGTTTGCCACCATGGGAATCCTGAACGGCTTCAAGCGCACGGCCGAACTGGTGCGGGACCAGGAAGCCAAGGTTTGGCCTGAGCTCCGGACCCCCACGCGGCTGGTGAGCGGTTCCAGGCTGGTTGTGGCCGGGCTTGGCGAAATCGGCCTTGAGACTGCCCGCCTGGCGCGCGCCCTGGGCATGAAGGTCAGCGGCACCAAGCGGAGCGTGGAGCCGCTGGACGGAATCGAGGAGGTCTCGGACAATCACGGCCTTCCAGCCCTCCTTGCCGGCGCCGACGCCGTGGTGAATACCCTGCCGGGCACGCCGTACACGGAAAAGCTCTTCAACCGGGACATCTTCGCTGCCATGAAGCCCGGCACTGTTTTCGTCAACGTCGGCAGGGGAACAGTGGTGGACGAGGAAGCACTGCTTGAAGCCCTGGACAACGGGCAGGTATCCTACGCCTGCCTGGACGTCTTCGCGGTGGAGCCGCTCCCCCGGAACAGCCCGCTGTGGCATCACCCCAAGGTGCTGGTTTCACCGCACACATCCGCCCTCAGCGCTGCCGAGAACCGACTGATCGCCGAGCGGTTCTGCGGTAACCTCCGGATCTTCCTGGCCGGCGGGGAGTTGCCCCACCTCGTGGACACCGTGCACTTCTACTAGGCCTGCACTTCCACACGCTCCACTTCCACTAAGGCCCCGGCCGGTTCCCCCAACGAGGAACCGGCCGGGGCCTTCCTCGTCCCACCCCGGCCACGCCACATTGGGTGACCGCGGGGATGCGGACATTCTGCGGACATGCGTAAGGGCGGCTTCCCCGTCAGGGGAAGCCGCCCGTTAGTGCAGAGAAAGCCTAGCCGGCGTCTTCCACCAGCACCAGGTCCCTCCCCCTGGTTTCAGGAGTGAAGAAGGTGGTGGCGAAGGAGATCGATGCCAGCACCAGTGAGTAGATGGCGGGGACCAGCCAGGAATGGTTGGTGGCAGCCAGTAGTGCGACGCCGATCATCGGGGCGAAGCCGCCGGCCAGGACGGCTGAAAGTTCGCGGCTCAGTGCCACGCCGGTGAACCGGTGCTGGGATCCGAACAGTTCCGGCAGCAGCGCGCACTGCGGGCCCAGCATGGACTGCACCCCCAGGGCGATGCCCACCACCATGACCGCCCAGACAAGCGTGACGTTGCCCAGGGTTACCAGGTAGAACGCCGGAAGTGCGATAACTGCCTGGAACAGGGCACCGTACCTGTACACGGGGACGCGGCCGAACCGGTCGGAGAGGGCGCCGAAGGTGACCACCATGACTGCTGCGAAGGCGGCAGCGATCAGCAGGCCGGTAGGGCCGATGAACTTATCGCCGGCGAAGACGCCGGCCGGCATGCTGATGAAGGAAACCAGGAGCGCGGAGTAGATGGAGGAGTTGCCGTTTTCACCCATGCGCAGGCCGATGCCCACCAGGACATTCTTTTTGGAGTGCTTCCAGATCTGGCCCACCGGGTTCTTCACCACGGCCTTGTGCTTCTCCAGTTCCTGGAAGACGGGAGTCTCCTTCAGCCGGAGGCGGATGAAGACGGCAATCACGATCAGGATGAAACTCGCCAGGAACGGTACCCGCCAGAGCCAGCCCTGCAGCACGGTCTTGTCCGCCAGGGCCATCAGTGCAAAGGTGCCCGCGCCCAGGAGGGTGCCCAACTGGATGCCGACGAACGGCAGGGAGGCGAAGAAACCACGACGCCGGCGCGGCGCAACTTCAGAAATCAACGTGGTGGCGCCGGCCTGCTCGGCCCCGGCCCCCAGGCCCTGGATAATGCGCAGAGCTACCAGGAGGACTGCACCCAGCATTCCCGCCTGTTCGAATGTCGGCAGCAGGCCGATGGCGAAACTTGCCATGCCCATCAGGCCGATGGTGAGGATCAGGACCATTTTGCGGCCGAACCGGTCCCCGATGTAGCCGAAGACGACGCCACCGAAGGGACGGGCGGCAAAGCCGACGCCGTAGGTTGCAAAGGAGGCGATGACAGCCCCGCTTTCCCCCAGCGGAGCAAAGAACAGCGGCCCGAAGATCAGCGCCGAGGCGAGGCCGTAAATGTAGAAGTCGTAATACTCCAATGCGGAGCCTACGGAGCTGGCAAGAGTTGCCCTTCGCAGCTGGTCCGAGTCGACGACGGCGCCGTCCTCAGCCTGCGGTGCTTTAGTACGAGTTGTCACAAGAACTCCCTCATCACTCTCCAGGCCCCCGTTGGCCTGGTGGGTCAGCGACAGCACATGTTGTGCCGATCACTATATTGAACAGAGTACAGCAAGTTGAACAGTCGGCAAGCGCGCGAAGGTATTATTTTGTCTTTGGCCAGCGGCCCGGCCTGTTAGCCCATGGGGCTGCCGAGCGAACGGGCCAGCTCATGGAGTTCCTTGACCATCTGGGAGCCCTGCTCCTGGGTGTAGGTGGCCTTCAATGCGGTGACTGAAAGTCCCAGGCTTGGACCATGCGCACCCCGGGTGGGAACCGAGACCGCAAGGCACACTACGCCCGTGGTGGACTCCTCGTCCTCGAAGGCGTAACCCTGTTCCCGGATGGTGCGCAGCTGTGCCTTGAGCTCCGCGCCGGTCCGGATTGATTTCGGTGTCAGTACGGGCAACTCAGCATCGTCACTGAACATGTCATCGATGTCGTGGTCATGCAGCCGGGCAATCAGGGCCTTTCCCACCGCGCAGAGGGAAACCGGCATCTTGTCTCCAATATTGGACGTCAGCCGGACGGCAGGATGCCCTTCGTAGCGGGCCAGATAGATGACGTTGGTTCCATCAAGCATGGCGATACGCACCGTTTCGCCCGAAAGGGTGGGTGCCTGCTCGCAGTACCGGTAGAACTCCTGCACCTCGTCCAGCCGGCTCAGGTAGGCCGCCCCGAGTTCCACGAGCTTGCGGCCCAGGGTGAACTCCGCCCCCTGCCGGCTGATGAGGCGGGCTTCTTCCAGCGCCAGGAGCAGGTTGGAGGTGGAGGACTTGGGGATTCCCAGCTCGCGGGCAAGGTCACTAAGCGTCAGTCTTCCGGTTGCCGATGCAGCGAGGGCGTCCAGTACTGCGGCGGCACGGGTGACGGCGGGGGCCGGCGAGGCGCTTCCCAGCCCGTCAGAGGATCGGGAGTTGCGGGAATCGGCCATGATTCTCCTTATATAGTGCCTGCGCTGGTCGTGCTGTTCATTCGGCTGAACACTAACCATCATAATGGCTCAGCCGTGCGGGCCAGCCAGTAATCCGCCGGCTTCACGGCACGGCCTCCGACACATTTTCCGCAGAGCTTCATGTTTCCGGCAGTTCACGGTATATTCATCTCAGGCCCTCCACCGCGGCATCCCCCAATAGTCGCGGTGGAGGGTTTTCCAATGCCCGGACCACGCCACGGCTGGCCCGCCAACCCGCCCGGAAGCCCTCACGCGGCGTCTGCCACCGCTTCCCGGAGCCGCCATCCACCGCCGAGTCCGTCCCGTTCCAGCAGCATGGTGGTCAAAGCAGAGCTCCTGTTGCCACCCAACCTCACCTGGACCTGCAGGACCTCCACATCCACGCGGCCAAGGCCTTTGGGCATCCTCCGGTTAACCTCCCACCAGTTGAGCCGCTCAAACCAGCGCACCGGTTCGGCACCCACGGCCCATTCCCGGCCCTTGCTGATCACCGTCGTCGGCGTTCCGTTGATTCCCGTCCGCACCATCACATGTTCCATGCCTGAAAGCTAAGGCCGGGCACCGACATTTCCGCCGGTGGGCAGGAAATGAAAAAAACCCTGTTGTTTCCGCCGTGGGGCGCAAACAACAGGGTTTCCTGGTGGGTCCTACCGGGATCGAACCGATGACATCCACGGTGTAAACGTGGCGCTCTACCAGCTGAGCTAAAGACCCAAAGAGGCTGAATCCGGCGCTTCAGCGCCGCAACCAACGAACATAGACTCTACCCGACCCATGGCTCCAAACGCGAATCGGCGCGCCCGCACGCTTCCGGGCCGCTCCTAGATGGGCGGAAGTTCAGCGGCAAGCCAGGCCAGGGATTCACTGACGCCGGCCTCCAGCTTGATGCTGGCCTTGTCATCCCCGCGTGTGGGCCCGCGGTTGATAATGATGACCGGCTTGCCGTCCTTGGCGGCATGCCGGACGAAGCGCAGCCCGCTCATCACCGTCAGCGACGATCCGGCGGCTACCAGGGCATGCGCCTCGTCAACCATCCGGTACGACCGTTCAACCCGGTCCTTGGGCACGTTCTCGCCAAAGTACACAAAATCCGGCTTGAGGGTTCCGCCGCAGGCAGGGCAGATGGCAACAACAAAACTGCTGATCAGCGACTGGTCCTCAACGGTGGCATCTGCGTCCGGCGCCATTTCCACGAGGCCTGACTCCGCTGCCCGGGACAGGAACTCCGGGTTCAACTCCTCGAGCACGCCTGCCAGGAGGCGCCTGGAATACGTCCGGTGGCACCCCAGGCACACCACCTGGTCATACCTGCCATGGAGGTCCACCACGTTGACACTGCCTGCGTCTTCGTGCAGCCGGTCAACGTTCTGGGTAATCAGCCCGGTGAGGTAGCCGCGCCGCTCCAGCTCGGCAGCGGCATAATGGCCCTGGTTCGGGTCTGCGTGCCGCAGGTGGGACCAGCCAATATGGTTCCGGGCCCAATAGCGTTGACGGTTGGCGGCGTCCTTGACGAACTCCTGGTAGGTCATAGGCGAACGCGGCGGCGAACCTGGCCCACGGTAATCCGGTATTCCGGAGTCGGTACTCAGTCCCGCACCGGTGAGCAGGGCAAACCGGCTGCCGGCCAGGACATCGCGGATCCGGAGCAGGGTCCGGCGCTCCTCATCGGAGGGATTGGCTGCAGCCACCGGCGGCATGCTCGCGAAGCCTGTCAGGCCGACCCCCGCGCGCCGCTGTTCCATGCCGGGTCAGGCCTGTCCCAGGCCGGCCAATGCGTCGCGGTATTCCTGAAGGTCACGGGCCTGGCCACGGGGATTCACCACGGAGTAGCGGACATGACCGGCGGCGTCGATGATGAACGTACCGCGCTTGGCCATGCCGCTGCCCGGGTCAAAGACGCCATAGGCATTGGCGACGTCACCGTGGGGCCAGAAATCTGCCAGCAAATCGAAGGTGTACCCCTCCTGCGCGGCATAAGCGCGCAGACTGAACTTGCTGTCCACGGACACGGCCAGAACCGTGGCATTTGCGTCCTCGAACAGCGCCAGGTTGTCCCGAATCTCGCACAGTTCCCCCGTGCAAATGCCTGAGAAGGCGAACGGGTAGAACACCAGGACTACGTTCTGGCCGCGGAAGGATGACAGCCGCACAGGTTCGCCGAACTGGTTGGCCAGCTCGAAGTCAGGTGCCGGCCCGCCCAGCGCAGGCACAGCTGCAGGGGCAGCGCCAAGCGCTGCCGTCACTTGTTTTTCCTCATCACCAGGCGGGCTGCACTCCAGTCCTTGGAGACGCCAGCCGAGGTTGTCACGTGCAGGCCGGCTGTTGGGGCGGCCTCCTGGATGTCAGCCGGTGAAACGTAGCCGTCCCTGCCGGACTTCGGAGTCAGGACCCAGACAACGCCGTTTTCGCTGAGTGTGGTCAACGAATCCATCAGACTGTCCACGAGGTCCCCGTCGCCGTCGCGCCACCAGAAGATGACGGCATCCGCTACGTCGTGGTCGTCCTCATCCAGCAGCTCGGAACCGGTGAGATCCTCAATATCGTCACGCAAGTCGAAATCGACGTCGTCGTCGTAACCGAACTCCTGAATCAGATCCCCGTTCTTGAAACCCAATTTTTCCGCCACATTTACCGAAGTGGCGGCGTCGGCCTCGCTCACGTGTTCCTCCAATGCCTCATATATGCAGTGCGCATAGTGATTTCCATTACTCCCAAGCCAACACCCTTTGTGCCTGCGCTTCAAGCTGCCGCCCCCGGGTACAGGCATATTCTGCGTCACACCCGGACGGTCAAGCCCGCCTCGCAGCGGCTTTTCGTCACACAACCAGTATGACGGCGAAATACAACAGGGCCGCCCAAGCCGCGGCTACGCATCGCGCTGAGGTGAGAGTTAGAGTGGCAGGTGACAACTATGCCTGCGGGGCAACAACCCTGTAACTCCAATGCAGACGTAGGAAGCTAGGACCCTGCCCGGCACACATGACCGGGCTGTTGTAACCGATACGTCGCACACGGCGTATATACGCCGGGCGGTCACCCTGCCCGGCCTGAGTGCGCCATCAAATGCGCGCAAAGAGAGGTTGGACGTGGCTGCAGGAGAAGATACCTCCCATATCCTCAGCGGGTTGACTAACCAGCTGCCTGATCGTGATCCGGAAGAGACCGCCGAGTGGGTTGAGTCCCTGGATTCGTTGATCAGGGAACAGGGTACCGAGCGTGCCCAATACATCATGCGGAGCCTGCTGCAGCGCGCGGGTGCGCAGAGCGTGGGCGTGCCGATGGTGACCACCACCGATTACGTGAACACCATCCCGGTGGACCAGGAAGCAGAGTTCCCGGGCAACGAGGAATACGAGCGCCGGTACCGGGCGTACATGCGGTGGAACGCCGCGGTGATGGTCCACCGGTCCCAGCGGCCCAACATCGGCGTGGGCGGGCACATCTCCACCTACGCCGGGGCTGCGACCCTGTACGAGGTGGGCTTCAACCACTTCTTCCGCGGCAAGGACCACCCCGGCGGCGGGGACCAGGTCTTCTTCCAGGGCCACGCCTCCCCCGGCATGTACGCCCGGGCGTTCATGGAAGGCCGCCTCAGTGAGGAGGACCTGGACGGGTTCCGGCAGGAAAAATCCCGCGAAGGCCACGCCCTGTCCTCCTACCCGCACCCGCGCCTGATGCCGCACTTCTGGGAATTCCCCACCGTGTCCATGGGCATCGGGCCGATGAACGCGATCTACCAGGCCCAGTCCAACCGGTACCTGCACAACCGGGGCCTGAAAGACACCTCCGACCAGCAGGTCTGGGCGTTCCTGGGCGACGGGGAAATGGACGAGCCCGAATCCCGCGGCCTGCTCCAGCTCGCCGCGAACGAGAACCTGGACAACCTGAACTTCGTGATCAACTGCAACCTCCAGCGCCTGGACGGGCCTGTGCGCGGCAACGGCAAGATCATGCAGGAACTCGAAGCGTTCTTCCGCGGCGCCGGCTGGAACGTGATCAAGGTCGTCTGGGGCCGGGAATGGGATGACCTGCTCACCCGCGACACCGACGGGTCGCTGGTGAAAATCATGAACGAAACCCCCGACGGGGACTACCAGACCTACAAGGCCGAATCCGGCGGGTTCGTCCGCGAACACTTCTTCGGCAAGGATCCCGCCACCAAAGACCTCGTCGCGGACCTCACCGATGACCAGATCTGGAACCTCAAACGCGGCGGCCACGACTACCGCAAGGTCTACGCCGCGTACAAGGCCGCCACCGAGTTCAAGGGCAAACCCACCGTCATCCTCGCCAAAACCGTCAAGGGCTACGGACTGGGACCCCACTTCGAGGGCCGCAACGCGACCCACCAAATGAAAAAACTCACCCTCGACGACCTCAAGAAGTTCCGCGACCACCTGCGGATCCCCGTCACGGATGAGCAGCTCGAAAAAGACCCGTACCAGCCGCCGTACTACCACCCCGGTACGGACGCCCCGGAAATCCAGTACATGATGGAGCGCCGTGCGGCCCTGGGCGGGTCGGTACCGGAACGCCGGTCCAAGCACGCGGAGATCACCCTGCCGGACGCGAAGTCCTACGAGGTGGCCAAGCGCGGTTCGGGCAAGCAGCAGGCCGCCACCACCATGGCCTTCGTCAGGCTCCTGAAGGACCTGATGCGGGACAAGGAGTTCGGCAAGCACATCGCCCCGATCATCCCTGATGAGGCCCGGACCTTCGGCATGGATGCGTTCTTCCCCACCGCGAAGATCTACAACCCCAAGGGACAGAACTACCTGTCCGTGGACCGTGACCTCGTCCTGGCCTACAAGGAATCCGCGCAGGGCCAACTCATCCACCCCGGCATCAACGAAGCCGGCGCCGTGGCAGCCTTCACCGCCGCCGGCACCGCGTACGCCACCCACGGCGTGCCCCTGGTCCCCGTCTACGTGTTCTACTCCATGTTCGGCTTCCAGCGCACCGGCGACGCCTTCTGGGCAGCAGCAGACCAGATGACCCGCGGCTTCATCATCGGCGCCACCGCAGGACGGACCACCCTCACCGGCGAAGGCCTCCAACACGCCGACGGCCACTCCCCGCTCCTGGCCTCCACCAACCCGGCAGTAGTCACCTACGACCCCGCCTTCGGCTACGAAATGGGCCACATCGTCCGGAGCGGCCTGGAACGCATGTACGGGCCGGAATCGGAAGACCGGAACCTCATGTACTACCTCACCGTGTACAACGAGCCGATCACCCAGCCCGCCGAACCCGAGGGGCTGGACGTCGAAGGCGTCATCAAGGGCATCTACCTGCTCGCCCCGGCAAAGATCGACGGTCCCCGGACCCAGATCCTGGCCTCCGGCGTTTCGGTGCCCTGGGCACTGGAAGCGCAGCAGCTCCTGGCTGATGACTGGGGTGTTTCCGCCGACGTCTGGTCCGTGACGTCCTGGAACGAGCTGCGCCGCGACGGCATGGCCGCCGAAGAGGAAGCCTTCCTCAACCCCGGCCAGCCGGCCCGCGTCCCGTTCGTCACCAAGCAGCTCGAAGGCGCCACCGGCCCCGTCGTCGCCGTCTCGGACTACATGAAGGCAGTCCCCGACCAGATCCGCCAGTTCGTCCCCAACGAATTCGCCACCCTGGGCGCCGACGGCTTCGGCTTCTCCGACACCCGCGCCGCAGCCCGCCGCTTCTTCAAAAACGACATCCACTCCATCGTGGTGCGTTCGCTGGAGATGCTGGCCCGCCGCGGCGAGGTTGACGCCCAGTCCCCGGTCAAGGCCATCGACAAGTACCGGCTGCACAACGTCAATGCCGGCTCCACCGGCAACGCGGGCGGCGAGGCCTAGCCTCTGCCGGAAACCCGGTAACCGCGACGGCGGCCCCCACCGAAAGGCGGGGGCCGCCGTCGTCTGTTCTGCAGTGGACCGGCTGTGACACACAACTACCCGGATTGTAGCCTTCGCACAAATGGAGCTTGCCGGGCAGTGGCCGTATGCTCAAAGCATGCCAGCACCAGCCACCCCGTCCGCGAAGCGCAAACAGACCCCGCCCAAGGTCACTCCGGAGAAGTCCGAAACCCTGAAGAAATTGCGCGCCAACGTGGGCCAGCTTTCCACCACCACCATGCGGGAGCTGGAAAAATCCCTGCCCTGGTACAGCCGGCTCAGTTCGGACGAGCGCTCCGCACTGGGAATGGTGGCTCAAAACGGTATTGCTGCTTTTGTTACCTGGTACGAGCGCCCCAGTTCGCCCTCGTGGATCCTCACCGACGTCTTTGGGACGGCCCCCACGGAATTGACCCGGTCCATCAGCCTGCAGAAGGCGCTGCAGCTGATCCGGATCGTGGTGGAGGTGGTGGAAGACCAGGTTCCGGTGATAGCGCCGGAAGCTGACCAGCCGTCCCTCCGCGAGGCCGTGCTCCGCTACTCCCGCGAGGTGGCCTTCGCGGCCGCGGACGTTTACGCGCGCGCGGCTGAATCCCGGGGCTCCTGGGACACGCGGCTGGAAGCCCTGATCGTGGATGCGATCCTGCGCGGTGAAAATACTGATGCCCTGCGCTCCAGGATCGCCGCGCTGGGCTGGAAGGCGCAGGAGCGGTTTACGGTAATGGTGGGAAATTCCCCGTCAGAGCCGAGCGCCAGCTACGTCAGCGAGCTCCGGCGGATGGCAGGCCGCTACGCGGAGGATGCGCTGGTGGGCATCCAGGGTGACCGGCTGATCCTGATCCTGGGCGGCGTCCACGACCGGGAAACCGCCTACCTGAAGCTCAGCGACATGTTTGCCCCCGGACCGGTGGTGTACGGCCCGGAAGCCGGATCCCTGCTGGAGGCCAGCGGTTCGGCCCAGTCCGCTTTCGCCGGGCTGACTGCCGCGCGCGCCTGGCCGTCCGCCCCGCGCCCTGTTGCCGCCGATGACCTCCTTCCGGAACGCGTGATCTCCGGTGACGACGCCGCCCGCCGCTCCCTGGTCAAAAACATCTACCGGCCGCTCCTGGCAGCTTCCAACGGGCTGGTGGAAACCCTCGGGACCTACCTGGAACTGGGCCATTCCCTGGAGGCAACGGCCCGGGAACTCTTCGTTCATGCCAACACGGTGCGGTACCGCCTGAAGCGGGTTTGTGACGTCACCGGCTGGGATCCGCTCCTGCCGCGGGAGGCGTTTGTCCTCCAGGCGGCCCTCGTGGTCGGCCGTCTTTCAGCCCCGCCCAAAGCTGCCGCAGAGCGCCATCCGTCGCGGAACCAGCCCTGAGTCGTTGTAGACTTCCTACAACCTGACCCCCTGAGCTTGGTGCGGACAAACACCGCTCGATCACACAGTAATTTGGAAAGCTGGTTACGTGCTTGCAATAGTCTGCCCTGGACAGGGCTCGCAAACCCCGGGTTTTCTGGCCCCGTGGCTGGAACTGCCCCCGGTGGCAGGCCAGTTGGCCGCCCTGAGCGACATCGCAGGCATTGACCTGATCGCGCACGGGACCACCTCGGATGAAGAAACCATCAAGGACACTGCCGTGGCGCAGCCCCTGATCGTTGCGGCCGGCCTCGTCGCCGCCGCCTCCCTTTTCGACGTCGAGCTGGACTCCCTGCCGGTAATCCTGGCCGGACACTCCGTCGGTGAGATCACGGCATCGGCACTGGCCGGAGTCCTCACCGAGCAGGAAGCCATGACCTTCGTCCGCGAACGTGCCAACAGCATGGCCGCCGCCGCTTCCGTCACGCCCACCGGCATGAGCGCCGTGGTGGGCGGGGACCCCGCAGAGGTCCTCGCCGCCATCGAGGCAGCAGGCGCCACCCCCGCAAATGTCAACGGTGCAGGCCAGACGGTTGCTGCCGGAACGTTCGAACAGCTCAAGGCCCTGGCGGACAACCCGCCGGCCAAGGCCCGCGTCATTCCGCTGAAGGTGGCGGGCGCCTTCCACACCAGCCACATGTCTCCTGCCGTCAGCACGCTCAAGGCGCTGGAGCCGCAGCTGAAGCCGCAGGCCCCTAAGGTACCCCTGCTGTCGAATTACGACGGCGGGGAGGTCACCGATGGCGGTGCCGCCGTCGAAAGCCTGATCGCCCAGGTGTCCCGCCCGGTCCGTTGGGACCTCTGCATGGAGGCCCTTGTCCAGCGCGGCGTGACCGGCGTCATCGAACTGGCTCCCGCCGGTACCCTTGCCGGCCTGGCCAAGCGCGGCATGCCCGGCGTCAAGACCGTTGCGGTCAAGACCCCTGATGACCTCTCCGCCGCACTGGCGCTCTTCGCAGAACTGGAGGGCAACGCATGAGCGTTCCCACGCTGAAACAGGCTCCGATCCAGGAGCACACCCGCATCCTTGGCCTGGGCGCCTACCGGCCGGATGTCATCGTCACGAACGAGGACGTCTGCCAGTGGATTGACTCCTCGGACGAGTGGATCCGCCAGCGCACGGGGATCGTGACCCGCCACCGCGCGCCCGCTGATGTCAGCGTCATCGACATGGCCGAGGGCGCTGCCCGCGAAGCGATGGAAAAAGCCGGGATCCAAGGCTCGGACCTGGGCGCCGTTATCGTCTCCACGGTCACCCATCCGTATGCGACGCCGTCGGCCGCGGCCAGCCTGGCGGACCGGCTCGGCGCCACCCCTGCACCGGCCTTTGACATCTCAGCCGCCTGCGCCGGCTACTGCTACGGCATCGCCCAGGGTGACGCGCTGGTCCGTTCCGGAGCCGCGAAGTACGTGCTGGTGGTTGGTGCCGAGAAACTGTCCGACGTCATCGACAACCGGGAACGTACCATCTCCTTCCTGCTCGGGGACGGTGCAGGCGCCGTCGTGATTGGCCCCTCCGAGACACCCGGCATCGCGCCTTCGGTGTGGGGCTCGGACGGCAGCAAATGGGACGCCATCGGCATGACCCGGTCCATGCTGGACGTCCGCGACCTTGGCATGGCTGCCCGGCAGTCCGATTCCACCGGCGACCTTGCCCTGCTCGAAGAAGCCCAGGAGCTCTACCCCACCCTGCGCCAGGATGGCCAGACGGTCTTCCGTTGGGCCGTCTGGGAGATGGCGAAGGTAGCCCAGCAGGCGCTGGAGGCGGCCGGTGTACAGGCCGAGGACCTGGTGGCGTTCATCCCGCACCAGGCCAACATGCGCATCATTGATGAGATGGTGAAGAAGCTGAAGCTGCCCGAGACGGTTACAGTGGCACGGGACATCGCCGATGCAGGGAACACCTCTGCAGCGTCCATCCCGCTGGCTACCCACCGCCTCCTGGCGGAGAAGCCGGAACTGAGTGGCGGGCTGGCCCTGCAGATCGGTTTCGGTGCCGGGCTGGTCTTCGGCGCCCAGGTAGTAGTCCTTCCTTAGAAGCGCCCCCAACAGGCCGCAACCGCGTCCTGAACCATTTCCGGCATTCCCTGCCGGCAATAACAAGAAAAGGAGCCATCACATGGCTAGCAACGAAGAGATCCTGGCCGGCCTGGCTGAAATCGTCAACGAAGAGACCGGCCTGGCCCCCGAGGCTGTAGAGCTGGACAAGTCCTTCACCGAGGACCTGGACATCGACTCCATCTCCATGATGACCATCGTGGTCAACGCCGAAGAGAAGTTCGGCGTGCGTATCCCGGACGAAGAGGTCAAGAACCTCAAGACCGTCGGCGACGCCGTCAGCTTCATCGCCGGCGCCCAGGCCTAGCCACCGGCTTTCGCCGTACTACGGCTTGGCAGGGCTGCCGGTCCGGATGACCGGACCGGCAGCCCGCCGCATTTTTCCGGCACCTTGCGCTGTTCAAGCCGTGCCGACCACCAACACGCGGGACCCTCCGGCAGACGGAATCCCACCGACGAAAGAGTGATCCCATGACACGCAAAGTAGTCATCACCGGTCTGGGTGCCACCACACCCATCGGCGGCGATGTACCCACGATGTGGAACAACGCGCTCAAGGGGGTCTCCGGTGCCCGCACCCTCGAAGACGACTGGGTAGCCAAGTACGAACTGCCCGTCCACTTCGCAGCCCGCTGCAGCACCCCGGCGCTGGACGTGCTCAGCCGGGTTGAGGCCAAACGGATGGACCCCTCCACCCAGTTCGGCGTTATCGCCGCCCGTGAAGCCTGGGCCGACTCGGGCATCACCGAATTCGACAAGGACCGGCTGGCCGTAGCCTTCGCTACGGGCATTGGCGGGGTCTGGACCCTGCTGGACGCCTGGGACACGCTGAAGGAAAAAGGCCCCCGCCGCGTCCTCCCCATGACCGTACCCATGCTGATGCCCAACGGCGTGGCCGCCGCCGTCAGCCTGGACCTCGGCGCACGCGCCGGCGCCCACACCCCCGTTTCCGCCTGCGCCTCCGGCACTGAAGCCCTGCACCTGGGCCTGGACCTGATCCGCTCGGGCAAGGCGGACGTGGTGATGTGCGGGGGCGCTGAAGCAGCCATCCACCCCATGCCGCTGGCTGCGTTCGCATCGATGCAGGCCCTGTCCCGCCGCAACGACGACCCGCAAGGCGCGTCCCGTCCCTATGACCTGGGCCGCGACGGTTTTGTCATGGGTGAAGGCGCAGGCGCCCTGGTCCTCGAGGCCGAAGAACACGCCCTGGCCCGCGGAGCCCGGATCTACGGTGAACTCGCCGGAACGTCCGTTACGGCTGACGCCTACCACATCACCGCACCGGACCCTGAAGGCCTTGGCGCAACCCGCGCGCTGAAGGCAGCTATGTTTGACGGCCGCATCCAGGCCGAAGACGTGGTCCACGTGAACGCGCATGCCACCTCCACCCCGGTTGGTGACAAGCCTGAATACACCGCGCTGCGCGCCGCCCTTGGATCACACATCGACAACGTGGCGGTTTCGGCCACGAAGTCGCAGATGGGCCACCTCCTGGGCGCCTCCGGCGCCGTCGAGGCGGTTCTCACCGTGCTCGCCATCTACGAGCGCAAGGCGCCCGTGACGATCAACCTTGAGAACCAGGACCCGGAGATCCCCCTCGACGTGGTCACGTCAGCCAGGGATCTGCCTGCCGGCAATATCGTGGCGCTGAGCAACTCCTTCGGCTTCGGCGGACACAACGCCGTGGTAGCGGTTCGCAGCATCTAACAACTGTCCGGCGTTGCTGCCGGACACCAAACAGGAGGCCCCGCCGGCTGGCGGGGCCTCCTGTTTTGCTATGGAGATTTCTTGGTGTTGTTGCCGGCGGCGGGTTGATAACGACGGCGGCACGGGGCCGCTGACGACGGCGAAAGTTTGCTTCGGCGGTCAGCCAACCTGGTGCAGCCAGCGGACGGGCGCGCCCTCGGCGGCGTGCCGGAAGGGTTCGAGTTCCTCATCCCAGGCCTCACCCAGCGCCAGGGACAGCTCGTGGTAGACGGCTGCGGGATCGCCCGCGCCGGATTCGTAGGCGTAGCGGATCCTGTCTTCGGAAACCATGATGTTGCCGTGGACGTCGGTCACCGCATGAAAGATGCCCAGCTCGGGCGTGTGTGACCATCGGCCGCCATCCACACCCTGGCTCGGCTCCTCGGTGACCTCATAGCGGAGATGGGCCCAGCCGCGGAGGGACGACGCAAGCTTTGATCCCGTCCCGGGGGCACCGGTCCAGGACAGCTCGGCCCGGAACATTCCGGGCGCGGCAGGTTGAGGGGTCCACTCAAGATCCGTGCGCTTGTCAACGACGGAGCCGATGGCCCACTCGACATGCGGGCACAAAGCAGTAGGGGCTGAGTGAACAAACAGCACACCGCGGGTCATTGCAACAGACATTCCATCCTCCATAGCTCTAGGTACGTCTTCCCCAACGACCTCTGCCTGGATGGAACTGCTGTGCCCTGCACTGCGGGGCCTGCTCCCTGCTTCAATATTCAACTGTTCAGATTAAGCAGTGTCCGGACTTGCTGGTCCGCTCGAAGCGATGGAGCTTCAAGCGGGACTTGAAAGTTGCCGGACGTGACTCTTATTGTGCCGTACCCCGGGTAATTACGCCAGTGCGATTCCCTTGGCAGAGCCGCGGCCGTCCGGGGTCAGGCCCTAGGGTGTGCCTGCTGGTAGCTTTGGCGCAGCCGGTCCACGGAGACGTGCGTGTAGATCTGGGTGGTGGCCAGGCTGCTGTGCCCCAGGATCTCCTGGACGGCCCGCAGGTCAGCGCCCCCGTCCAGCAGGTGCGTGGCTGCCGAGTGCCGCAGGGCGTGCGGGCCCGAGGCCGAAGTGTCACCCAGGGCCTCGAACAGAGTATTGACCAGCGCCCGGACCTGCCGCTGGTCCATCCGGCCGCCGCGGGCGCCCAGGAACAGAGCGGGACCGCTGTTGTCCCTGGCGAGCTTCGGCCTGCCCCGCCGGAGCCAGTCGTCCAACGCCAGCGCCGCGGGGACGCCGTAAGGGACGGTGCGTTCCTTGTTGCCTTTGCCGATGACCCGCAGCGTACGCCGGTCCGGGTCGAGGTCATCGATGTCCAGGCCCGTCAGCTCACCGACGCGGACCCCGGTGGCATAGAGCAGTTCGACGATTGCCCTGTCCCGCACGGGCAGGGGTTCACCTTCCGCGGCAACTTCCTCCAGCCTGGCCAGCAGCCGGGTCAGCTGCTGGGACTGCAGCACGCCGGGCAGGGATTGCTCCCGTTTGGGTGCCTTGAGCCGCAGGGCAGGGTCCGCAGGGACGTGCTCTTCCCTCAGGGCCCAGGCCGTGAAAGCGCGGGCGGTGGCCGCCCGGCGTGCCAGGGTGGAGCGTGCGACGCCTGCCTGGCTCTGCACTCCCAACCACCGCCGAAGGGTACCGAGTTCCAGGTCAGCCAGTTTGGTTGCCCCCTCGGAGGCAGCATGGCAGAACAATCCTCGCAGGTCGCCCTCATAGGCACGCAAGGTGTGCTGCGACAGGGCCCGCTCCCCCGACAGGTACCGCACGAAAGCGCCCAGCGCTTGGCTTAGCTCGGGGGGCAATTCCTGGTTTTCCACTCCCCTACTGTCTCAGGTCTTACCGCTGACCCGGTCACTGACACGGTCTCTCAACGTCCTCGCGCTGACCGGCCAGTCCAGTTGCCGGGCCGGCTGGTCGGTTGCCGCATCCGTTGCGGGTACAGTGCGGTTCGCCCCTATCAGGCTGATGCCTTGCCGCGTTTCCAGCCGCCCCGCTCGGACACCGCCAGCCCGAGCAGCCCCAGCCGACCCAGCCCGGCCCGCACCGATTCCGGCCCGAGACCCGCCACGGAACAGAGTTTCTCAACCGACGTGGTGGACCGCAGGGGCAGCGCATCGAGGAGGATCAGGTCTTCGAGGGTCAGCCCGTCCTGGACTTCGGCTCCGCTCTGCCGGGATTCGGGAAGACCGGTTCCGCTCGATCCGGCCAGCTCAGCAACTTCGGCTGCGTCGGTAACGCAAACGGCGCCGCCGTCCCGGAGGAGCCGGTGGCAGCCGGCCGAATTCGCGCTGTGGACCGAGCCGGGGACGGCGCCCACTGCCCGGCCCAGCGTCTCGGCGTGGTGGGCCGTGTTCAATGCTCCTGACCGCCACCGCGCTTCGACAACGACCGTCACCGCCGACATCGCGGCGATGAGTCTATTCCGTTGCAGGAAACGGTACCGGGTTGGGGCCGATCCCGGAGGAACTTCCGCAATCACCGCCCCCTGGTTGCACACCGCCCGGAGCAGGTCCTCATTCCCGGACGGGTAGAAGCGGTCAACACCGCCGGCCATCACGGCGATAGTGGGCACTGCGGCCGAGGCGCCGGCAAGCGCGGCGCGATGGGCGTGTGCATCGATGCCATAAGCGCCGCCGGACACTACTGTGAAGCCGCGTTGCGCCAAAGAATAGGCGATGTCCCCTGTTACCGATGCACCATAGCTGGTGCTGTCCCGCGACCCGACGAGCGCGATGCACTTGTCCGCCCCGGGAAGGGGCTGTTCCTGTCCACGCCACCACAGGCAGAGGGGTTCCTGGATTCCCAGGTCAGAGAGCTGGATGGGCCACAATTCGTCCGACGGGATGATCAGCCGGCCCCCGAGGCGCGCCATGGTGGCGAGGTCCCGCTCCGGTGCCAGATCTGGAATCCGGGGCTGCCAGCGTTTCAGGGATGCGGCCATCCCCGCCCAGCCGGCGGACCCGCTGTCCGCCAGGAGCGAGGTGATCTCGCGCTCCAGCCCGGCTCCGGCAGCAACCTCGCCGGTGGCAATCCGCAGGGCGTCGGCTGCGCCGCAGATTTGCACGAGTGCCAGGCCGGCAGCATCCTGGGGCTCCATCAACCGGGCCAGCGCGGCGCGGGACAGCCTTTCTGCGTCCACTTCGGTCTCCTTCATGCGGCCACCGCGGCTGCCTGCCGCAGCCCCAGCGCCTGCCCGATATCGTTGGTGTCCGGCCGTTCCCGGTGCCCGAGGTCGGCCATGGTCCAGGCCAGACGAAGGACCCGGTCGTAGCCGCGGGCAGTGAGGACGCCGCGCTCAAGTGAATGGTCGAGGATGCGGGTGGATGCCGGCGGAAGCCGTAGCTCTCCCCGCAGTACACGGCCGGGGACCTGCGAATTCGTTTCCAGCCCAAAGGGCTGCAGCCGGTCACGCTGCCGGCCGCGCGCGTCACGGACCCGCGCGGCAACGGACGCAGTGTCCTCCTCGGCGCCTCCCTGCCCGAACTCTGCCAAAGAGACCCTGTCCACCTGGAGCTGGATGTCCACGCGGTCCAGTAGCGGGCCGGACATCCGGGCCAGGTACCGCCGGCGCATCATCGGCGTACATGTGCAGTCCAGGCCCTTCCCGGAGGCCTTGCCGCAAGGGCAGGGATTGGCTGCTAGGACCAGCTGGAACCGGGCAGGATAGGCGGCGGTTCCAGCGGACCGGTGAATCACCAGCTCGCCGCTCTCCAAGGGCTGCCGAAGTGCGTCCAGGACACGGCGCTCATACTCGGGGGCCTCGTCCAGGAAGAGCACGCCCCGGTGGGCACGGGAGGCGGCCCCAGGCCTGGGAAGGCCTGAGCCGCCGCCAATGATTGCAGCGGCGGTAGCGGAATGGTGCGGGCTTTCAAAGGGCGGCCGGCGCAGCAGCTGGGCTGAGGAAGACGGCAGTCCGCAGAGCGAATGGATGGCGGTAACCTCCATGGCCTCATGGTCGGCAAGATCCGGCAACAGCCCGGGAAGCCGTTCGGCCAGCATGGTCTTGCCTGCACCCGGCGGACCCATCAGAAGAAGATGGTGTGCGCCGGCAGCTGCCACTTCGAGGGCCCGCCGTGCATCGCCCTGGCCGGAGACATCAGCCATGTCAGGGCAGGTGGCGTCTTCCTCCTGCTCGTCGGCTGGAAGATCCGGATCCTCCGGGTCAAAATCCAGGGCCAGCTCCTGCGGGTCAGCGCCAAAATCCAGGGCCAGGCGCGCCAGGGTGCGGTAGCCAGTGACATTGGCGCCGGGAACCAGGGCAGCCTCGGCCAGGTTGGCGTGGGCCACCACAATGTCCGGATAGCCTGCCTGGACGGACGCCATCACGGCCGGCAGGATGCCGCGGACCGGGCGCAGCCTCCCATCAAGCCCGAGCTCCGCGATAAAGACGGTTTTTCCAGTCGGCTTGATGTCGTTTGCTGCCCGGAGCACTGCCATGGTGACGGCCAGGTCGAAACCTGAGCCCCGTTTAGGGAGTGACGCCGGAATAAGGTTGGCGGTGATCTTCCGGCGGCTCAACGGTATCCCGGAATTTTTGGCTGCCGAGCGGATACGCTCCTTGGCTTCATTCAACGAGGCGTCCGGCAGCCCGAGGAGGATAAAAGCCGGCAGGGTTTGGCCGATGTCGGCCTCGACCTCCACGATGTAGCCGTTCAACCCCACTAAGGCGATGGAGTAGGTTCTGCCCAAGGCCAATCACCCCACCCCCTTGAGGTGCTCCACCAGGGGTTCGCCGCGGCCGTCGTCCACCACGGCGATGACATCCACCCGCCGCAGCGGCATCCGCAGCTCGCGGTCGCGGCACCATGCCGAACCCAGCCGGTGCAGGCGGGCAAGCTTCTTGGGACCTACCGCTTCAAAGGGGTGGCCGTAATCGAGGGATCGGCGGGTCTTTACTTCGGCAATGACAAGGGCATCGCCATCCAGGGCCACGATGTCGATTTCACCCTCGGTGCAGCGCCAGTTGCGCTCAACCACCAGCATGCCGACGGATTCGAGATAGCCGGCGGCAAGCTCCTCACCGCGACGGCCCAACAGGTCTTTTGATTTCATTTCTACCTCCGCAACCAGCCTGCGGGGGCGCAGTTGCGGAGGTAAGGGAGCTCATCCCGTATGTGTAAAAATCACTTGCCGGGGGCGAATGTGCAGGACAAGTCGCCGGGCCCGTCAGGGACTACTGGCCCAGGTCAACATCCTTAGGCAGCGCGAGTTCCTCGTTGCGCGGAAGCTCTTCCACGTTGACGTCCTTGAACGTGAGGACCCGGACACTTTTCACGAACCGCGCCGAGCGGTAAACGTCCCACACCCAGGCGTCCTGGAGCGTCAGGTCGAAGTAGACTTCGCCGTCGGCGCTGCGGGCCTGGAGGTCCACGTGGTTGGCCAGGTAGAAGCGCCGTTCGGTCTCGACAACGTAGCTGAACAGGCCGACGACGTCGCGGTATTCACGATAGAGCTGCAGCTCCATGTCGGTTTCATAGTTTTCAAGATCCTCAGCACTCATGATTCCATCTTGCACCATCCACGGCGCCGCTGGCGCCCGCGCCGGGCCGTCAGTCTTCGCTGCCGGGCTCCTCGAGCCCTGGCTCGTCCGTGCTGTCCAGCAACTCCCCGCCGAGCAGGCGCCAGCTCACCCGGTGGTATGGGGTTGGCCCTGCCGCCCGGAGGACGTCCCGATGCAGCACCGTGGCGTAACCCTTGTTGATGTCCCAGCCGAAGTCCGGGTACTCGGCATGAAGCTTCCGCATCATCCCGTCCCGTTCCACCTTGGCGATCACGCTCGCCGCCGCCACGCTCAGGCACTGCATGTCCGCTTTGATTTTGGTGTGCACCGGGGCGTCGCAAACGGCTTCAAGGACCGGCTCGTCGAAGAGGGACAGCTGTTCGGCGGGCGAGAGCCAGTTGTGACTGCCGTCCAGGAGCACCATGTCCGGTGTCACGCCCGCCGCGAGAACCTCGTGCCACGCGCGGGTTCCGGCCAGGCGCAGCGCAGCGATGATGCCAAGGGCATCGATCTCCTGTGCCGACGCGTGCCCCACGGCGGATGCCACGCTCCACCGGCGGACCAGCGGGTCAAGCCGTTCCCGTTCAGCCGGGCTGAGGAGCTTGCTGTCCCGAACCCCGGCCAGGGGGCGCTGGCGCTCCAGGTCCACGACGGCGATGCCGACGCTGACGGGCCCGGCGAGGGCGCCACGGCCGACCTCGTCCACGCCAGCCACGAGGCGCACCCCCTGCGCCTTAAACGTCCGTTCGTGCCGCAGGGTGGGAGCCTTTGCGGGACGGGCCACCTTGGTGGAGCCGGCGCGTCCTTTGGCCGTGTTGGCCTTTACCGCGCCGGCCTTAACTACCGGGGACATGGTCAGGGTGCCGCCGGCACGTTCCGGAACACATCCGGGTAGTTGTCCAGGGTGGTGATCCGGCTCAGCGGCCACGCGATCACGGCGGCCTTGCCTTCAAGGTCTGCCATGTCGATGAACCCGCCGTCGATCTCCATGTGGGCGCGGGAGTCGGCTGAGTGGTTGCGGTTATCGCCCATCACCCACACCTTGCCTTCGGGGACAGTGACATCGAAGTTGCGGACCTGCGGGACCTCGGCCGAATTGATGTACTTCTCGTCGACGGCGGTCCCGTTAATCGTCAGTTTACCGCCGGCATCACAGCAGACGACATGGTCCCCCGGCAGCCCGATGACCCTTTTGACCAGGTGTTGCTCTGAGTTGTCCGGCAGGAGGCCAACAAAGGTAAGTCCGTCCTGCACCCAGGTGAACGGTCCCTCCGTCTTTTCCGGCGCGGCCGGCAGCCAGCCTTTGGTGTCGCGGAAAACCACAACGTCCCCGCGGCTCAGTGAGAAGGGTTCAGGCACCAGGAGGTTAACGAAGATCCGGTCGTCAACATCCAGCGTGTTCACCATGGATTCGGAGGGGATGAAGAAAGCCCGGAACAGGAAGGTTTTGATCAGGAAGGAAAGCACGACGGCGATGACCACCACTGTGGCTATTTCCTTCAGCCAGGCGAGCATCTGGCCGCCGCCGCTTTTTTCGTCGGCGGCCCTGGCTTCGGCCCGGCTGCCTGCAGCGGGAGAAGGTGCTTCGGGACCCGAAACTGCTTCCGGCGCAGCGCTGGCCGGGGAATCCGGAGCGCCGTCCCGACGCGGCTCGGGGGTCCACGGGTGGTTCTCGGGCATCTACTGTCCGTTCTGTGTTATTGGCCCTGCCGCTGGCGGCCGAGGTAATGCAGCAAATCTATCAAGCGGCCAGACGATCCGGACCGGCCTGCCAATCACCCTGTCCAACGGCACCATACCTCCGCCGGGGGCACCAAGCAGGCTCCGGGAGTCGGCGGACACGGACCGGTGGTCGCCCAGCAGCCACAAGCGCCCCTCCGGCACCTCTGCACTGAACTTTTGTGTGCTGGGTACATCCCCGCGGAAGACGTAGGGTTCGGCCAGTGGTTCACCGTTGACGGTGATTTTCCCGCCGGCGTCACAACAGACCACGGAGTCCCCCGGAAGTCCGATGACGCGTTTTACATAGGTGGTGTCGCTGCCCGTCAGGCCAAGCCATTGGCTGATGCCCGCGGCGGTATCCACCAGTGCGCCCTTACCGCTGTTGAGCGGTGCGAAAGTGCCCCGGCCGTCAAAGACCACGATGTCCCCGCGCCGGACCGATTCGGCCCTGAAATCGGTGCGCGAGACGAGGATGCGGTCCCCGCCCTGGAGGAGCGGTTCCATGGACTCGGACGGAATGTAGTAGACGTCGAGCCAGAGTGACCGGACCAGACCGCTGACTGCCAGGGCCAGCACAAAGGCAAGGAACACAAAACGCCAGCCCGTATTGGCGGGCTGGCGTTTTATCTGGTCCATAAGTCCGTATCCTGGGCGCTGGTGCATGGCTCCGGCGCTGGCCGGGTACGGCTGCGGCCCTGCCTGGTAGGTCCGGTGGGACTTACTTGGCGGTGCTGAAGTCGCGCTTTTCCTTGATCTTCGCAGCCTTACCGCGCAGCGCGCGCATGTAGTAAAGCTTGGCGCGGCGGACGTCACCCTTGGTAACGACCTCGATCTTTTCGATGATCGGGGAGTGCACCGGGAAGGTACGCTCCACGCCGACACCGAAGGACACCTTGCGGACGGTGAAGGTCTCGCGGACGCCTTCGCCCTGGCGGCCCAGGACGAAACCCTGGAATACCTGGACACGGGTGTTCTTGCCTTCAATGATGTTCACGTGAACCTTGAGGGTGTCACCGGCGCGGAACGCGGGAACATCGGTGCGCAGCGAGGCTGCATCGACGGAATCGAGAATATGCATGATTGCACTCCTGGTGAACGCCACAGGTCATTCACTTTAGGTCACGGCAGCCAAGCCCGGACGCTGTTGGCGCACCGGAGATTGCTGCCGAAAGTTTGATGGTCCGGCCACTTCACTGATTGACGTGCCGGTTGTCATAGCTGTTGGTTGCGCTCCCCCTGTGGCAGGTGCGGACCCAGCAGACACAAGGACTAATTTTGCCACAGTCCGCGGCGGACAGCCAATCCCGGGAGCCGGAGGACGGCGGAACCGCCGGCCGGTCAGTCCTGCTGCTCGTCCGGCTGGGCAGGGCGGCGCCGCAGGCGGCCGTCGACGACGTCGTACCCCAGGTCCTGCAGGGCGGTGCGGTCGGCACGCGGCAGCTTTCCGGCGTCGAACGCTTCGAGCAGGTCCGGGCGGCGTTCCGCCGTCCGGCGGAACTGTTCATGCCGGCGCCACTGCGCAATCTTTCCGTGGTTTCCGCTCAGCAGGACTGCCGGCACTTCGCGTTCCCGCCAGACTGACGGTTTGGTGTAGACGGGGTACTCCAGCAGCCCGTCGGAGTGGGACTCCTCCACCAGCGACTCGGGATTGCCCACCACGCCGGGCAGGAGCCTGCCGATGGCCTCGACCATGGCAAGGACCGCCACTTCGCCGCCGTTCAGGACGTAATCGCCAAGGCTGACGGGCCGGACAGTGAAATGTTCCCCGGCCCATTCGATAACCCGCTCATCGATGCCCTCGTACCGTCCACACGCGAACGCGAGGTGCTCCTGTTCGGCCAGTTCGTAGGCGAGGGCCTGGGTGAACCGTTCCCCCGCCGGCGACGGGACGATCAGGACCGGCTTGCCCGCACCTTCGGGGCGTCCCCCGGCCACCGATGACAGGGCCTGCGCCCACGGCTCAGGCTTCATGACCATCCCCGCGCCGCCCCCGTAAGGGGTGTCATCCACGGTCCGGTGCCTGTCCGTTGTGAACGACCGCAAGTCGTGGACGTGCAGGTCCAGCAGCCCGTCCTGGCGGGCCTTGCCGATCAGGGAGAGTTCCAGCGGCGCCAGGTACTCGGGGAAGATACTGACGACGTCGATCCGCATTTAGGCGTTGCTTTCCGGATCAGGCCCGGCGCCCTGGTCCGAGTTGAGCTCGAACAGGCCGTCCGGCGGGGTGAGGAGGACGAACCCTTCCTCGATGTTGACCTCCGGCACAATCTGCTCAACGAAGGGAATGAGGATCTCTTCGCCGCCGGGCGTGGTGACTACCAGCAGATCCTGGACAGGCATGGTGTTGAGCGCGGCAACCTTGCCCACCACCCGGGACCCAACCCGTGCCTCCAGTCCTACCAGTTCGTGCTCGTACCAGCCTTCGTCGTCGTCCTCGTCCAATTCTTCGGTTTCGATGAAGAGCTTGGCGCCGCGCAGGGTTTCCGCTTCGTTGCGGGTTTCAATTTCCTCGAAGCCGAGCAGGAGGATGTCCTTGTTCCAGCGGGCGCTGATGACGGTCAGCGGCCCGGCCGAGGCCGGTTCCACTACAAATTCGGTGCCCGGCACAAACCGGTCCCCAGGGGCGTCGGTGAGGACCTGGACCGTTACTTCCCCCCGGATACCGTGGGGCTTGCCGATTCGTGCCACCTGAAGCTGCATGTGTTCCTCTGTTCCGATGTGTCTGTTCCGTGCGGTTCGCGGGGTGTCCCGGGGAAAGCACTCCGGCCCCTCCACCATGGGTGGAGGGGCCGGAGCAAAGCTGATGTTGCCGTGCGCTCAGCGGCGGCGGTCTGTGTCGACGACGTCGACCCTTACCGGCTCGCCGCCGGCCAGGGCAGCCACAACGGTGCGCAAGGCGCGTGCCGTGCGGCCCTGGCGGCCGATCACCCGTCCGAGGTCGTCCTGATGAACCCGCACCTCGAGGGTGTCCCCGCGGCGGTTGTTCTTCGAGCTGACCTTGACGTCATCCGGGGAGTCTACGATTCCCCGGACCAGGTGCTCCAGCGCGTCTGCCAGCAATTTACTCAGCCTCGGTGGTCTCTGCCTCGGCCGGTGCCTCGGCTGCGTCAGACTTGGATGCCTTCTTGGTGATGGCTTCCGGGATGATCACGGAACCCTTTTCCGGGGCAACGAAGGCTTCCTTCGGAGCTTTGGTCTTCAGGGTGCCTTCCTGGCCCGGGAGGCCCTTGAACTTCTGCCAGTCACCGGTGATCTTGAGGATCGCGGCAACCTGCTCCGACGGCTGGGCGCCGACGGACAGCCAGTACTGGGCACGCTCTGAGTTGACCTCGATGTATGAGGGCTCTTCGGTGGGGTGGTACTTGCCGATTTCCTCGATGGCGCGGCCGTCACGCTTGGTGCGTGAGTCTGCGACGACGATGCGGTAGTACGGTGCGCGCATTTTGCCAAAGCGCTTAAGGCGAATCTTTACGGCCACTTTTGTGGTCACTCCTGTTTCAGAAAGGGGGTGAACCCGGCGTTCTGCACCCGTGGGGCGGGCCGTACTTGCGGGTTCGAAGGACAAGATCCGGACGCGGAGAGAGGGGCCACGCAGATCGAGTACCTGTTTATTGTGCCAGATCAGCGCCCGGATTTCGACTTGGCGCGCATCCGGCGCTGCCCGAAGGAAGCGGGAGCCAGGTCAGGCGGACCAGACGTACAGGCCGGTGCGCTCCGACTCATCGACGGCGCCGGCAAGTTCGGCCAGTTGCTGCACGTAGGTCCGGGCCTGCGCCGCATCGAACGGCATGTCGTCCTGGGCCGCCCATTGCTCGGCAACGTCGTCCAGGACGTTGCCTTCGCCTTCGGTTTCATACGAGAGCAGGTCCGCCAGGGCACGAACCATGGCAGGCGGGACGGCCAGCAGTGAATCGCTCGCCACATCCACCATAGTCAGCTCGTAGTCTGCTCCGCCGGCGTGCACGGCTGTACCGGCAAGGTCCCCGAGCTGTTCGACCTCAAAGTCGCTGATTCCCTCGATCCTGACTGCCTGGCCGGCCGGCGCGCTGCTGCCCTGGTCCAGCACCCCGGCGCGCTTCAGCGCACCCGCATGGTCAGCGACAAAGATCTCGGTGAAGCCCATGGGAATTACCCTCATTCCGTTGACGGTCCGGCACATTGGGAGGCAGAATCCGCCGCCCCGCCGTTCGGGTTTCAGCCTAGTACACGGGCCCCGGCTGTCCGGCCACGGCGGCCTTAACGGACAGAGACCCGGATGTTGTTGCGCCAGGGATCCTCGAACCTCAGCTCCGCACCGGTGTGGTGCGCGGGCACCCCGGCGACCTTCAGCCGGTCAGCCAGCGCCCCGACGTCGTCTCCGGACGGAACCTCGATGAGCACCTCGCCAAGGCCCAAGGTATCCTTGCGGGGACCGGCGCCGCGGCTGTTCCAGACGTTCATGGCCATGTGGTGGTGGTAGCGGCCCGCCGAAACAAAGAGTGCCTGCCCGTGCCAGCCGGCAGTCTTTTCGAAGCCGAGGATACCGACGTAGAAGTCGCGGGCCTGCTGGACGTCGCCCACCTGGAGGTGGACGTGGCCCACTCCCGCCACGGTTCCACGCTGGCGCTCGAGGGATTCCTCAGTGAGGTGCTGCTCCAGGTAGCGCTGCGGCGGCAGGGCCAGGCTGTCCATGACCACGTCCGTACCGTTCCATGACCAGTTACTCCTCGGACGGTCCCAGTAGAGCTCGATGCCATTGCCTTCCGGATCATTGAAGTAGAAGGCCTCGCTGACCAGGTGGTCGGCGCTGCCAGTGAACGAGCGGGACTCGAATTGAGCGGCCGTGGCGATGGTGGCGGCGAGGTCGGCCTGGTTCTCAAAAAGCAGCGCGGTGTGGAAGAGGCCCGCTTCTCCCCTGCCCGGAAGGTTCAGCCCCGGAGCTGGCGCAAGGTGGACCAATGGCTTCCGGAGCCGGCCGAGGTACAGCCCGCCGTCCTGTTCGGCAACAACCTCAAGCCCAAGGGCACGCTGGTAGTAGTCGGTCATGACCTTCATGTCGCCCACCTTGAGCATCACGGTGCCCATGGTGAGTTCGGCAGGAAGGAGATCCTGGGTTGCGGCTTGTGCAGTCATTGAAAACTCCCGGTGCTGTGGCCCGTCGGGGTGGTGGGCCTGTCACTATTAAAATTACTTGAAGCTTCAATTTATTCCAAGTAGCTTTCGGGACTTTTCGCCTCAGCGAACGATCCGTCCTCCCAGCACCACGTGGGCCAACCTTTGCACCGTTTCGGGAACCTGCCGCGGATCTTCCGCGCACAGCACGACGTCGGCCCGGGCACCTTCGGTGAGCGCTTCGGCGCCGAGCCACTCCCGGGCGCCCCAACATGCCGCGTCCAGCGCGGCGGTGACGGGCAGTCCGGCGTGGTGGAGGGCCAGGATTTCGTCTCCGATCCTTCCGTGCCGGATGACGCTGCCCGCGTCCGTGCCGGCGTAGATCTTCACGCCGGCCTCGAAAGCCTCTGCCACCCGCTGGGCACGGCATTCCCACAGTGCGCGCATATGGGCGGCGTAGCGCGGGAACTTGGGCTCCGCCTGCGCCGCGATATCCGGAAAAGTGGCGATGTTGATGAGCGTGGGCACAATGGGCACACCCTGCTCAGCGAACCGCGGAAGGTGCCGCGGGAGCAGTCCGGTGGCATGTTCTATGCAGTCGATGTCCGCGTCCAGCATCTGGTCCAGCGTTTCTTCGGCAAAGCAGTGAGCAGTGATCCGGGCGCCTTCGTCGTGCACAGCCTGGACGGCGTCCCTGACGACGGCGGCGGGAAACGACGGCGCCAGGTCACCGGCGCCGCGGTCTATCCAGTCCCCCACGAGCTTGACCCAGCCGTCGCCGTCGCGTGCCTGCTTGCGTACGGCTTCGACCAGCCCGTCGGGTTCCACTTCCTCGGCGAAGCCCCGGAGATACCGGCGGGTCCTGGCGACATGCCTCCCGGCACGGATCAGCACCGGGGCATGGCGGCTGCCCTGGAGGAAGCGGGTGTCGGCAGGGGAACCCGCATCCCGGACCAGCAGCGCGCCCGCGTTAAGGTCGGTTCTTGATTGTTCTTCCGCCGTCGCTTCGTCGACGGCGCCTCCGGGTCCCAGGCCGATATGGCAGTGGGCGTCAACCAACCCCGGCAGTACCCAGCCGTCCAGGATCCTGTCCGGTTCCCCCGCCGGCCGGCGGAACGTAAGCCTGCCGTCAACGGACCAGAGCCCGCGTGCCTCGGTGTCCGGGCCGGTCAGCACGGCGCCGTCGAACTGGATGATTTCTGCCATGGATTTACCTCTTTTCCCGCCCCGACAGGCTAGCACTGCCGGATGTGACACGGGCCCCGCTCCCTGCTGTGGTAGCTTCTTGGTGACCACACGGGTGCCCTTGCAGGGGCTGAGATCGGGCTGACGCAGCCTGCGACCGTTGAACCTGTCCGGGTAATGCCGGCGAAGGAAGTGAGTATTCCTTGAGTACATCAAATGCACAGCTTAACCCTGCCCAAAACCCGTCCGGCGCGGCGGCCGGCGGCCAGGACCAGCCTCCTGTCACGCAGTCGCTGAAGAACCATTCCCTGGCGTTTATCGAAGACGAGGCGGCCGGAATCCGCGTGCCGGTCACGGAGATAGCGCTGGCGGATTCACCGAATGGCCAGCCCAACGGGCCGTTTCGCGTCTACCGCACCGCCGGGCCGGGCAGTGATCCCGTCCGCGGCCTCACCCCGTTCCGCTCGGAGTGGATCGAAGCCCGCGGCGACACGGAAACCTACGGCGGCCGCGGGCGGAACCTGCTCGACGACGGCCGCTCGGCTGTCCGCCGCGGGGCGGCCAGCGCGGAGTGGAAGGGGGCGCGGCCGGTGCCCCGCCGCGCCGTCGACGGTAAGACCGTGACGCAGATGCACTACGCACGGCAGGGTGTTGTTACCCCGGAGATGCGGTTTGTGGCGTTGCGGGAAAACTGCGACGTCGAGCTGGTTCGCAGTGAAGTAGCTGCCGGCCGGGCCATCATCCCCAACAACATCAACCACCCCGAGTCCGAGCCGATGATCATCGGCAAGGCATTCCTGGTGAAAATCAATGCGAACATCGGCAACTCGGCGGTCACCAGTTCCATCGCGGAAGAGGTGGACAAGCTGCAGTGGGCCACCCAGTGGGGTGCGGACACCGTGATGGATCTTTCCACCGGTGACGACATCCACACCACGAGAGAGTGGATCATCCGCAACTCTCCTGTTCCGATCGGGACCGTCCCCATCTACCAGGCCCTCGAGAAGGTCAACGGCGAAGCGAACGCACTGACCTGGGAAATTTTCCGCGACACCGTGATTGAGCAGTGCGAACAGGGCGTGGACTACATGACCATCCACGCCGGTGTCCTGCTCCGGTACGTTCCCCTGACGGCCAACCGGGTGACGGGCATCGTGTCCCGCGGCGGTTCCATCATGGCCGGCTGGTGCCTCGCGCATCACCAGGAGAACTTCCTCTACACGCACTTTGACGAGCTCTGCGAAATCTTCGCCAAGTACGACGTCGCGTTTTCCCTGGGTGACGGGCTGCGGCCGGGGGCGACGGCGGACGCCAACGATGCGGCGCAGTTTGCCGAACTGGACACGCTGGCTGAGCTGACGCAGCGCGCGTGGGAATTCGACGTGCAGGTGATGGTGGAGGGCCCCGGCCACGTTCCGTTCCACCTGGTGAGGGAGAACGTGGAACGCCAGCAGGAGTTGTGCAAGGGCGCGCCGTTCTACACACTGGGGCCGCTGGTCACCGACGTGGCGCCAGGCTATGACCACATCACCTCGGCCATCGGTGCCACCGAGATCGCCCGCTACGGTACGGCCATGCTGTGCTACGTCACCCCGAAGGAACACCTGGGCCTGCCCAACAAGGACGATGTCAAGACCGGGGTGATCACCTACAAGATCGCAGCCCACGCAGCGGACCTGGCAAAGGGCCACCCCGGTGCGCACGAACGCGATGACGCGCTGTCCAAGGCACGGTTCGAGTTCCGCTGGCGCGACCAGTTCGCGTTGTCCCTGGACCCGGTGACGGCCGAGGCCTTCCATGACGAAACGCTGCCCGCCGAACCGGCCAAGACAGCCCACTTCTGCTCCATGTGCGGCCCCAAGTTCTGCTCCATGCGGATCAGCCAGGATATCCGGGACGAATACGGTTCCGCGGCGTCGCAGGCGGCACTGGCCGATGCTGCGGCGGGGATGCGCGGAAAGAGCGAGGAATTCCTGGCCGCCGGCGGCAAGGTCTACTTGCCGGAGCTCAGCGTTCCCGCCGGGAGCCAGGGCGTCAGGACGCCCTAGGCGCCTGCAGCCTGCTGACGTCCCGGATGAAGGACCGGATGATGCGGTCCCCCTCCACGGAGTCGTGGGGCCGGTGCCCTCCCGCCGCTGTGCGGTGCAGGGCGCCGGTCTCCCGCAGGTACCCGGCGATCTCCTCGTAGAGCGGTTCCCATCCCCCGGTGAGGACCAGGGTGGGCACGCCGGGAACGATGTGCAGCGCGGCTTCCCAGGCCGGGGCCTGCAGCCGGAGCCGCCTGGCGGAACGCTTTTCCTCGGCGGTGGCCGGTTGCTGCAGATCCGTGGCATAGACGCGCCGGACGAACTCCCGCTGGAAGTCCTGGTCGCTCATCTGGTGCCGGGCGTCGAAGAGGGGCCGCATGAGGCTGATGTGGGCCGCGGTGGCCGGCAGTTCGGCGGTGAGCGACAGGCAGGCCGGCTCCACCAGCGTCAGGGAAAAGACCAGATCCGGGCGTTCGACGGCGGCCATCATGGCCGCAACAGCGCCTTGCGAATGGGCCACAACATGCCCGCCGGCGGCGCCCCTGCCGTCGTCGGCCAGTGACCGCAGCACAATACTGGCGTCCTCCTCGAAGGAGGACTCGACAGGCTCGGCCACAGGATCGTAGCCGTGGCGGCGGAGGAACAGTGCGTCGTAGGACAGTGCCATCCCGTGCTGGCGCGGCCAGGCCGCGGAGCCGAAGCTGCCGGCGCCGTGCACGAACACTACCCTCTGCTTGAACATGACCCAACCCTATTCCACGGCACCGACATCTTAAGTGAGTAGCGCCAAGTGTCGTTTTGAGCGGTCAAAACGACACTTGGCGCTACACAGTTGGGCTGTTACTTGCCGAGGAACTTGTCGAAACCCTTGGGCAGGTTCAGCTGCGAGGGATCGAAGTCGCCGCCCTGCTGGCCGAAAGCGGCACCGGTGGGAAGCGCCTTGGCGGCGTTCGCGCGGCGGGCCTCGGCGTCCTTGCGCTCCTGGGCAGCCTTGGCCGGGTTGCCGGACTTGGCCTTCTTCTTGGGGGCGGCGTTCTTCGCGTTCTTCCGTGCGCCGCCGCCGGCACCGGGCATGCCTGGCATTCCGGGCATTCCCGGCATCCCGCCCTGGGCCATCTTCTTCATCATCTTCTGGGCCTGCGCAAAGCGCTCCAGCAGACCGTTCACCTCGGAAACGTGCACGCCGGAGCCACGGGCGATGCGTGCGCGGCGTGAACCGTTGATGATCTTCGGGGCCAGGCGCTCATGGGGCGTCATGGACCGGACGATGGCTTCGACGCGGTCAATTTCCCGCTCGTCAAAGTTCTCGAGCTGCTGGCGGATGTTTTGCGCGCCGGGCATCATCATGAGCATTTTCTTCATGGAGCCCATGTTGCGGATCTGCTGCATCTGGGCCAGGAAGTCTTCAAGGGTGAAGTCTTCCTGGTCGGCGAATTTCTTCGCCATCCTGGCAGCTTCGTCCTTGTCCCAGTTCTTCTCGGCCTGCTCGATGAGCGTCAGGACGTCGCCCATGTCGAGGATGCGGGAGGCCATCCGGTCCGGGTGGAAGAGTTCGAAATCATCCAGGCCTTCGCCCGTGGACGCAAACATCACGGGCTTGCCGGTGACCGACGCGACCGAGAGGGCGGCACCGCCGCGGGCGTCACCGTCGAGCTTTGACAAGACGATGCCGGTGAAGTTCACGCCCTCGTCGAAGGCGAGCGCCGTGTTTACGGCGTCCTGGCCGATCATCGCGTCGATAACGAACAGGACTTCGTTGGGCACGATGGCGCGGCGGATCTGGCGTGCCTGCTCCATCATGTCGGCGTCGACGCCGAGGCGGCCGGCGGTGTCCACGATGACGACGTCGTGAAGCTTCTGGCGGGCTTCCTCAACGCCGGCGCGGGCAACCTCCACCGGGTCCCCGGCCGGGTGGTCCAGTTCGGAGGACGTGGCTCCCGGGTGGGGCGCGAAGACCGGTACCTTGGCCCGCTCACCCACTACCTGGAGCTGGGTGACAGCGTTGGGGCGCTGCAGGTCGCAGGCCACCAGCATGGGGCTGTGGCCCTGGGACTTCAGCCACTTGGACAGCTTGCCGGCGAGGGTGGTTTTGCCCGCGCCCTGGAGGCCGGCCAGCATGATAATGGTGGGGCCGTTCTTGGCCAGGCGGATCCGGCGGGTTTCGCCGCCCAGGATCTCCACCAGTTCCTCGTTGACGATCTTGACGATCTGCTGGCTCGGGTTCAGTGCACCCGAAACCTCGGAGCCCAGGGCGCGTTCGCGCACCCGGGCTGTAAATTCACGGACTACGGGAACGGCAACGTCCGCGTCCAGGAGGGCGCGGCGGATCTCCCGCACTGTGGCATCAACGTCCGCCTCAGTGAGGCGGCCCTTGCCGCGGAGATTCTTGAAGGTTGCTGTCAACCGGTCAGAGAGTGAATTGAACACGTGCCGTGCACTTCTTTCAGTGGATGATCGTGACTCGACTATCTAGGGTACCAAGCCGGCCCGCAAGGTGGCATGCTGGCGAAATGACGAGCCAAACAACGGTAAAAACCCTGCTCATCCTCGGCGCTTCCGGAGACCTCACAGGCCGGCTGCTCCTGCCGGGCCTCGCACGCCTTGTGGCCACGGGCCGCGCGGCAGGGCTGCGGCTGGTGGGGGCAGGCTCGGATCCCTGGACGCCGGAGCAATGGCGGGAGAGGGTGCATCAGTCTTTTGCGGCGTCGGCGGAAGCGGCCGATGCCGCAGGCCAGGCGTCTTTGGAGGACCTTGAAAAGGAAACCGTCTACCACCAGCTCGATGTCACCGCCGACGGTGCTCTGGCCGCGGCCCTGGCCACCCTGGAGGGTCCCACGGCCGTCTATTTCGCGTTGCCGCCGCGGATCAGCCAGCTGGCCTGCGAAACCCTCCGGCCGGACCAGGTGCCGGCCGGAACGCGGCTGGTGATGGAAAAGCCCTTCGGCTCCAGCGAGGAATCCGCCCATTCGCTGAACCAGACCCTGGCGCGTCTGGTCCCGGAGGACCACATCCACCGGGTGGACCACTTCCTGGGGAAGGCCACGGTGCTGAATATCCTGGGTCTGCGGTTCGCCAACAACTTCCTGGAGCCGGTCTGGAACCGGCATCACGTGGAAAAAGTGGAGATCATTTTCGACGAAGACCTGGCGCTGGAGGGCCGGGCACGCTACTACGACGGCGCGGGCGCACTCCGCGACATGATCCAGAGCCACCTGCTGCAGATCATGGCCCTGATGGCCATGGAGCCGCCGTCGAGCATCAGCGAACGGGACCTGCGCGATGCGATTTCGACGGTCCTGCGCGCGGCCAGCGTCGGCGCGCCCTACGCCGGGTCCACCCACAGGGCGCGTTACACGGCCGGCACACTGGCAGGAAAGGAAGTCCCGGACTATGCCCGGGAGGACGGCGTGGACGCGTCACGCGGGACTGAAACCCTCGCCCAGATCCAGGTAGGAATCGAAAATTGGCGCTGGAAGGGCGTCCCGTTTATTCTCCGGTCCGGAAAGGCGATAGGCGTTAAGCGCAAGGAAGCCGTGGTGACGTTCCGGCCGGTGCCCCATCTGCCCCGGGGCTTTACCGGGGTGGATTCGCCCAACCAGCTTCGGATCGGCTTCGGGCCGGACACCCTCGAGTTCGACGTCGATGTGAACGGTCCAGGGGAAATCCTCAGCCTGTCCCGGATCACCCTTGAGGCAGAACTAAGCGCCTCCGAACTCCTGCCCTACGGTGAAGTCCTTGAGGGTGTGCTGGCCGGCGATCCGTTGCTCTCCGTCCGGGGCGATACCGCAGAAGACTGCTGGCGGATCGTTGAGCCGGTGTTAAAGGCATGGCAGCAGGACAGCGTCCGCCTGGAAGAGTACGACGCGGGATCGGCCGGTCCGGCGGAATGGTCCAGTACCGCGCGCGCAGAGTAGCGCCAGGCGGACCAGCAGGCAGCGGGTAGGGCAGAACAGAAGAGCGGGCAGGAAACCTTTGGGTTTCCTGCCCGCTCTTCCCAGGTGCCAGCCTGCCGTGTCGACGTGCCGCCGCCTAAATGGCGGCGACGCCGCGTTCCCCGGTGCGGACCCGGACTGCTTCGAAGACGTCAATGGTCCAGACTTTGCCGTCGCCGGCCCGGCCGGTGTTCGAACTGGCGATGATGACGTCCAGGATGTCATCGGCCTGCTCGTTCGTCGCCAGGACTTCCACCCGGATCTTCGGCAGCAGGTCCACGTTGTACTCGGCGCCGCGGTACACCTCGGTGTAGCCGCGCTGCCGGCCGTAGCCGCTGGCCGCGCTGACCGTCAGGCCCTGTACGCCGTAGGCTTCCAGTCCTTCCCGGATGGCTTCGAGCTTTTCCGGCCTGACGATTGCGGTGATCAGTTTCATGCCCCCACGCTTTCCTTACCTGTTGCTGATTCTTTCTTCGACGCTGCGGCTTCGGCAGCCTGTGCGCCTTCCTGCTGGGTCTTGCCCGTGATCATGTCGTGCAGCGGCTGGAAGCTTCCGCCGTGGCCGCTGACACCGAACTCGTAGGCGGTCTCGGCGTGCAGGCTGAGGTCCACACCCACCGTTTCCTGTTCCTGCGAGACCCGGAAGCCCATGGTCTTGTGGATGGCCAGGGCAATGATGGCCGTCAGGATCGCGGAGTAGGCAATGGCGATTCCTGCTGCTGCGAGCTGTGCCCACAGCTGGGTGAATCCGCCGCCGTAGAACAGGCCGCCACCCACGCCGTCGGCGGGCAGTGCGATGAAGCCCAGGGCAACGGTGCCGATGATGCCGGAGACGAGGTGGACGCCGACGACGTCGAGCGAGTCATCGAATCCCCAGCGGAACTTGAGTCCCACGGCGAGTGCGGAGGCTACTCCGGCTACCACGCCGAGGCCGAGGGCACCGACGGGGCTGACGTTGGCACAGGCGGGGGTGATGGCGACGAGGCCGGCAACGACGCCGGAGGCTGCGCCCAGCGAGGTGGGGTGGCCGTCGCGGATGCGTTCGGTGACAAGCCAGCCGAGCATGGCTGCCGCGGGGGCAGCGAGGGTGTTGACCCAGATGAGGCCGCCCTGTTCAGCAGTGGTGGCGGCGCCGCCGTTGAAGCCGAACCAGCCGAACCAGAGGATGGCTGCGCCGAGCATCACGAACGGGATGTTGTGCGGGCGGTGGTTCGGGTCCTTGCCGAAGCCCTTGCGGTTGCCGATGATCAGGACCAGTACCAGGGCCGCGACGCCTGCGTTGATGTGGACCACGGTGCCACCGGCGAAGTCGATGGCGGGTCCGAGTGCCTGTCCCACGGCACCCTCGGGGCCGAACAGTCCGCCGCCCCAGACCATGTAGGCCAGCGGGCAGTACACCAGTGTGACCCAGACGGGGACGAACACGGTCCAGGCGCCGAACTTGGCGCGGTCGGCGATGGCGCCGCTGATCAGTGCGACGGTGATGATGGCGAAGGTGGCCGCGTAGCCAACCTTGATCAGTCCATCAGGTGTATCGATCCCCTCGAGGCCGAACGTAGCGAAGGGGTTGCCGACAATCTGCAGGAAACCTTCGCCGGAGCTCATGGATGCACCCCAGAGAACCCAGACAACGCCGACCATGCCGATGGAGATGAAGCTCATCATCATCATGTTCAGTGCGGCCTTGGCACGGGTCATGCCGCCATAGAAAAATGCCAGACCTGGTGTCATGAACAGCACAAGGGCTGCCGCCACCATGATCCAAACGTGACCTGCGGTAAGTTCCATGGTGCACGTCCTCTCTCATCGATTCTTGCGGAGTCCTCCGCCTGCCAACGCCTTTTCGCGTCCTGTAAAGAGTTTGTCGTTGGCGTGTTTCGCCCGCGGAGGATTTAGATTGCCGGCCTGTTACAACAACCTCTAGGAAGTAAATGGTGCATATCGCACTTGTTACGGTTGTGTTTCCTCGTTCCCGCCGGCACCTGGCCCACCTGACTGCAAGGATTTCCGCACCATGACGGCAGCACCCCGCGGAAGCGGCGCCACTTCAAGGATCCTGGCCCGCCTTCGGCCGAATCGGGACCGGCTTCCGCGCGACATCAAGGTGATGCTCGTTGCCGCGTTCCTGATTGCGCTTGGATTCGGGCTTGTTGCGCCCGTATTGCCGCAATTCGCAACAACCTTTGGGGTGGGCAACACCGAGGCATCCGTGATTGTTGCCATCTTCGCGTTCATGCGGCTGGTCTTTGCTCCCGCCGGCGGGAGCCTGATCGGCAAGGTGGGTGAACGGCCCGTCTACGTGGCCGGGCTCCTCATCGTGGCCGTGTCGACGGCGGCCTGCGCCTTTGCCCAGGACTACTGGCAGCTGCTGCTCTTCCGTGGGCTCGGCGGTGCCGGCTCCGTGATGTTCACTGTGGCGTCGATGGCCCTGGTGATCCGGCTCGCGCCGCCGGAGAGCCGCGGCCGGGTTTCCGGGGCATACGCGTCAGCGTTCCTTGTCGGCAACGTGTGCGGTCCCATTGTAGGCGGGTTGTTGGCCGGGTTCGGCCTCCGGATACCCTTCCTGGCCTATGCCGCGGCGCTGGTCGTTGCCGCGCTGGTGGTGCAGACACAGCTGAGCCACCAGCGCCGCGGATCAGCGAGCGAACAGCAGCGGGCACCGGACATGCACTTTGGGGAGGCCCTGGCAACCGGCGCGTACCGGGCTGCGCTGGCATCCAGTTTCGCGAACGGCTGGGGCACGTTCGGTGTCCGGATGGCCACTGTTCCGCTGTTGGCCGCTGCTGTCTTCGGCGCCGGTCCGGAGGCGGCGGGGCTGGCGTTGGCCGTCTTCGCCGCAGGCAATGCCGCGGCGCTGACCTTTTCGGGCAGGTTGGCGGACAGCATGGGGCGCAGGCCCATGATGATCGCGGGGCTGCTGGTGGCGGGCGCCGCCACTGCTGCCATCGGGTTCGCTGACCAGCTCGGGTGGTTCCTGGCCGCCTCCGCAGTGGCCGGCGTCGGCTCCGGGCTGTTCGGGCCCGCCCAGCAGGCGGCCGTCGCAGACGTGATCGGCACCGGGCGGTCAGGCGGCAAGGTGCTGGCTGTGTTCCAGATGGCGTCCGACGTCGGAGCGATCGTTGGGCCTGTCGCGGCCGGTGTGCTCGCGGACCGTTTGGGCTATGGCTGGGCTTTCGGGGTTACCGGCGGCATCATGCTGCTGGCAGCGGGCGCGTGGCTCGGCACCAGGGAGACCCTCAAACCCGCCAAGGCCTGAGGGTCTCCGGCGGGACTAGTTCAGCAGGGCGTCCACAAATGCTTCGGCCTCGAAGGGCGCGAGGTCGTCCGCGCCTTCGCCCAGTCCGATGAGCTTGACCGGAACGCCAAGGGATTTCTGGATGGCGACCACGATGCCGCCCTTGGCCGTGCCGTCCAGCTTGGTGAGGACGATGCCCGTGATGTTGACCACTTCTGCAAACACCCGCGCCTGGTTCAGCCCGTTCTGGCCGGTGGTGGCGTCCAGCACCAGGAGGACCTCATCCACCTCAGCCAGCTTTTCCACGACGCGCTTGACCTTCCCGAGCTCGTCCATGAGGCCAACCTTGTTCTGGAGCCGGCCGGCGGTGTCAATCATGACCACGTCGACTTCCTGGTCGATGCCGGCCTTGACCGCCTCGTAGGCAACAGAGGCGGGATCGGCGCCGTCGATGTCCGATTTGACGGTGGGGACGCCCACGCGCTGGCCCCAGGTGGCCAACTGCTCGGCGGCAGCGGCCCGGAAGGTGTCTGCGGCACCCAGGAGGACGTCCTTGTCCTCCGCCACCAGCACGCGGGCGAGCTTGCCCACGGTAGTGGTCTTGCCGACGCCGTTCACGCCGACGACCATCATCACGGCAGGCTTGCCGTCGTGGCGCTGGACATTGAGGGTGCGGTCCATCGCGGGATCTACGAGCTTGATGAGTTCTTCCCGGAGCAGCACCTTGACGTGCTCCGGGGTCCGGGTGCCCAGCACCTTGACCCGCTCACGCAGGGCGTCAACCAGCTGCATGGTCGGTTCGGTGCCAAGGTCAGCCAGGAGGAGGGTTTCCTCAACTTCGTCCCAGACGGTTTCGTCGATGTTGTCGCTGGACAGCAGGGCCAGGAGGCCCTTGCCCATGATGTTGTTGGAGCGGACGAGCCGTTCGCGAAGGCGCATGAGCCGGCCGGCTACCGGCAGCGGCGTCTCTACCGGGATGACCTCCAGCCCCGCCGCGTCGTCCGGGACTGTGGTGGTGTCCAGTTCCTCCAGGTCCACGGTATCGGCGGCCGTGCCGTCCGTGGTGGTGGCCGACCTGTCCTCGACCGCCGTGCTGCCGCCCCGGGGCAGTACGGGATCGTTGGCGTCCCGGGTGCCCGGGTACTGGTTGATGTTTTTCCGCGTCTTGAGCAGGACCGGAATCAGCCCGCCAATAACCGCCAAGGCAGCAACAATGGACAAAATTATGGGGAGGATGTCATTCACTCCCCTAGCTTCTCACACAGGCATGACGCGTGATTGACGCCAAACGGGCACCGCCCGCCGCCAGACGCGCCTAGACCTCAGCTGCCAGGCGCTGGCTGATCACGGTGGACACGCCGTCGCCCCTCATGGTCACGCCGTAGAGTGCGTCCGCCACTTCCATGGTCCGCTTCTGGTGGGTGATGACAATGAGCTGGCTGGACTCCCGGAGCTCCTCAAAGATGGTGATGAGCCTGCCCAGGTTGGTGTCATCCAAGGCAGCCTCCACCTCATCCATCACATAGAAGGGCGACGGGCGCGCCTTAAAGATGGCCACCAGCAGGGCGACGGCGGTCAGCGAGCGCTCACCGCCGGACAGCAGCGACAGGCGCTTGATCTTCTTGCCCGCAGGGCGGGCCTCCACGTCAATACCGGTGGTCAGCATGTCCCCCGGATCCGTGAGGACCAGCCGTCCCTCGCCGCCGGGGAACAGCCGCTCAAAGACCCTGATGAACTGCGCCTGGGTATCCTCGAAGGCTTCGGTGAAGACCCGCTGTACGCGGTCGTCCACTTCCTTGATGATGTCCAGCAGGTCCTTGCGGCTGGCTTTCAGGTCCTCCAGTTGCGTGCTGAGGAACTGGTGGCGCTCCTCGAGCGCGGCGAATTCCTCCAGTGCCAGGGGGTTCACCCGGCCCAGGCTGGAGAGGTCGCGTTCGGCTTTCCGGAGCCGTTTCTCCTGCTCCTCGCGGACGTAAGGCTTTCCCCCGATGATTTCCGTTCCGGCGGCGTCCACCGGGGCGCGCAGGGCCGCCCACTTGTCGGCGCTTTCCCCGGCCGGGACCGGAACGGGAACGTCCGGCCCGTAGTCCGTCACCAGGGCGTCCGGGGTAATTCCGAGCTCATCAATGGAGCGGCTTTCGAGGGCTTCGATCCGGGCCAGTTGCTGTGCGCGGGCCAACTCATCCCGGTGCACATTGTCCGTGAGTTCGGCCAGTTCCCGGGCGAAGGTGTCGTTCGCTGACCGGATGTGCAGCAGTTCGCTATCCCGCTGTTCCCGGTTCTCCTCCGCAAGGTCGCGCTCGTGCCGTGCGACGTCCACGGACACATCCATGTACCGCAGGGCGAGTTCGACGGCGGCTGCGACGGCCGCGGCACGTTTCGCCTGGGCGCGCCGGCTGCGGGCCCGTTCCGCGGCTTCCTCGCGCGCGCGGCGTTCGGTGGCCGCCGCACGCTCCAGTGACGCAACCCGGTTTTGGGTGGCGGCGAGTTGTTCTTCGGCGCTGCGCAGCGACAACCGTGCCTCCACCTCGGCGGCCCGGGCTGCTGCCGCCGCGGCGGCAAGGGCATCCCGATGCCCGGTGGAGGGCTCCTGCTCCAGCGGCGCTTCCTGGGCGGCGGCCAGCCGCGCGGCCACGGCAGCGAGCGCCTCCTCTTCCGCCGCAACGTTTTGCTCGGCCCGCGCCAGCGACGCCGCCAGCCTCTCGCTTTCACCCACGGCACTGCGGAGCACGGAATTGAGGTGTCCCAGCCGCTCGGCAACAGCGGCCAGCCTCGCATCTGACTCATGCAGCCGGTCAAGGGCGGCGTCGGCCCGGTCCTGCGCCTCTGACCGCCGGGCCTCGGCGCCGGCCAGGGCGAACCTGCTGCGCTCAAGCCCAGCGGTGACGGCGGAGAGTTGGCCTTCGGCGTCGTCTACCGCAGCCTGGACTTCCAAAAGCGACGGGGCTTTGGCTGACCCGCCCGTGGCGGAAACAGCCGTAAAAATATCACCCGCCCGGGTCACCGCGGTGATCTCTGGGTGGGCCGACACCACGGCGGCAGCTGCCTGGACGTCGGGGACGACGGCGATGCCGTTCAGCAGGTGCCTCACCGCCGGGGCGGACAATCCGGCGTCCCTGATGAGTCCGGCAGCCCATTCGGCTCCCTCGGGGAGGGACGGCGCCGGGCGGGCCTCAGCTCCGGAAGCGGCACCTGCGGAAGCCAGCAGGAGCGACGCGCGGCCGGCGTCGTCATCCTTCAGAACCTGAACCACTGCTGCCGCCGTCTCCTCGTCGCGGACCAGCACCGCTTCGGAAGCCTCCCCCAGGGCAGCGGCTATTGCCGTTTCAAAGCCCGGTTCCACGGTGAGTTCCGCGGCGAGGCTTCCCAGCACTCCTGCCACGCCTGCCTGCAGGACATGGGCCGCACCGTCTTTCCTGGTGAGGCCAAGTTTCAGGGCGTCCAGGCGCGCCGCGAGGGCATCACGCTTCCGGATTCCCTCGCTGACGGCGGCGGTCAACCCGGAGATTTCCTGCAGCACCGCGTCCAGGGCCTCGCTGGCGGCCTCGTAGTCCGCATCAAGGGATTCCTCGCCCTCCTCCACCCCGGCCACCTGGTTTTCAAGCGCTGTGAACTCGGATTGTGCCCGGGCGCGCCGCTCCAGCCCCGCGGCCTGGGACTCCCGGAGCCTGCCCAGCTCAGCCTGCGCGGATTCCACGCGGGACCGTGCAGCGGCAACCTGCCCGGCGAGCCGTGCCAGTCCTTCGCGCCGGTCAGCGGCGGCCCGCAGAACTGCTGTGAGCCGTTTGTCTTCGGCTAGTGCTGCAGCTTCGGCTTGCGCCTTTGCCGCACTGGCCGTCTCCAGGGCACTCCGCCTGTCCAGGATGTGGCGTTCGAGTTCGGCGAGCTCCTCCCGGACCCGGGCGGCCTGGCGCTCCAGCTGTTCAGGGTCCCGGCCGGCGGGGGCCGGCTCAGTGGAACCGAGCAGGCGGCTGCGTTCCCGGGCCAGCGAGCCGAGGGAGCGGAGCCGTTCACGCGAGGCTGTCAGCCGGTACCAGGTGTCGCGTGCCGCGTTCAGTTTTGGCGTTGCCTCGGCGGCGAGCTGCTCCAGGGCGGCCTGCTGCCGGCGGCCGGCAACCAGTTCCTGCTCGACGGCGACGCGGCGGGTTTTCAGTGCGGCTTCATCTGCCACGTCCTGCTCCAGAGCTTGCTGCAGCTGGACGAGGTCATCCGCCAACAGCCTGGCCCGTGCGTCGCGGACGTCGAACTGGACACGCTGGGCCCTGCGGGCAACCTCAGCCTGTTTGCCGAGCGGGGTGAGCTGGCGCCTGATTTCTCCGGTGAGGTCGGTGAGGCGCTGCAGGTTGGCCTGCATGGCCTCCAGCTTGCGCACTGTCCGTTCCTTGCGGCGGCGGTGCTTGAGGATGCCGGCCGCTTCCTCAATGAAACCGCGGCGGTCCTCCGGGGTGGCGTGCAGGACCCTGTCCAGCTGGCCCTGGCCCACGATGACGTGCATCTCGCGGCCCAGGCCGGAGTCGGAGAGCAGTTCCTGGATGTCCAGCAGTCGGCAGCTGGCACCATTGATGGCGTACTCGGACCCGCCCGCGCGGAAAAGCGTCCGCGCGATGGTCACCTCGCTGTACTCGATGGGCAAGGCACCGTCGGTGTTGTCGATGGTCAGCGAGACGTGGGCGCGCCCGAGCGGTGGCCGGCCTGAGGTTCCGGCGAAGATGACGTCCTCCATCTTCCCGCCGCGGAGGGTCTTGGCACCCTGCTCCCCCATGACCCAGGCCAGGGCATCCACCACGTTGGACTTGCCGGAGCCATTCGGGCCCACCACGGCGGTGACGCCTGGTTCGAACTCGAAGGTGGTGGCGGACGCAAATGACTTGAACCCCCGGACGGTCAGGCTTTTGAGGTGCAAGGCGTTTCGGATCTCCTGGCTGGCGTGTGGCACATGCTTCGCTGCACCAAATCTACTGCGTCGTGGTGGAATGCCCGGGATTTAGCAGCAGGCGGACTACCAGCGGCCGTTCCGGGGGCGGGGCTGGCAGACCGGACAGGTGTGTGAGGAACGGTTCATGAACTGGTCGCGGCGAATCACTGCATGGATTCCCGCAGCGGCGCACCGCTTGCACGGCTGTCCCTCCCGGCCATAGGCGTTGAGGGACCGGTCGAAGTACCCGGAAGCGCCATTGACGTTCACATACAGCGAGTCGAAGCTGGTTCCGCCGGCGGCCAGCGCATCGAGCATCACGTCACGTGCGCTGCCCAGCACCCTTTCCGCTTCGGCCCGGCGGAGGGTGTCCGTGGGCCGGGCAAAGTGCAGGCGCGCACGCCACAGTGCTTCGTCGGCGTAGATGTTGCCGATGCCGGATACCAGCCCTTGGTCCAGCAACGCCCGTTTGAGTCCGGTTTTGCGCTTGCGGAGGCGGCGGTAGAAAAGGTCAAACGAGAAGGCCGGGTCCAGAGGATCCCGTGCGATGTGCGATGCTTCCTCTGCTATCAGCGGGAGGGGCGATTCGGCGAGTCCGCCAGGGCCGCCGTCGTCCGTTGGTACCAGCGAGGTGACGAACAATCCGCCGAAGATCCGCTGGTCCACGAACCGCAATTGTTCGGGCATGCCGTCGCTGGAACTCAAACGGAACCGCACTTTGAGGTGCTTCTCGTCCGGAACGCTTCCGTCCTGCAGAAGCAGTTGGCCGCTCATCCCGAGATGGGCCATCAGTGCCACGGCGGGACGGCCGACGACGGAAGGGCTTGGATCCAGGGTGCCGGCGGGGGCGTCCAGCAGCGGCATCCAGAGGAACTTGCCCCGCCGCACGACGTCGGCGACGGTGGCCCCCTCGAGGTTCCCGACGAAATCCCCGGCACCCAGCGCATGGCGGCGGATTGATCGTTCGTCAAGGACGTCCACGCCCTCGATGGTCCGGCCGCGGACCCAGCTCACCAGGCCGCGGCGGACCACCTCAACTTCGGGAAGTTCGGGCACAACGCCTACTTGGCGGCGATGGAGCCGGCTGACTTGCCGCCGGTGGCGGAAGCGGGAGCCTTTGACGCGGCAGTGCCGGAAAGGGCGCGCCACGCATCAGCGGCAGCTTCCTGCTCCGCTTCCTTTTTCGAGTGGCCGGTACCACTGCCGTAGGCCGTGCCGCCGATGTGCAGGACTGCTGTAAAAACCCGTGCGTGGTCCGGGCCGGAACCCTCCACCGCATAGTGGATGGTTCCGAGCTGGCGGCTGGCCGCAAGTTCCTGGATGCTGGTTTTCCAGTCGGTCCCGGCGCCCAGGGCAGCCGCGTCCTTCAGCAGGGGCCCGATCAGCCGCATCACGAGCTGGCGGGCCGTCTCAATATCGTTGGACACGTAGGTGGCACCGATCAAGGCCTCCATGGTGTCTGCAAGGATCGACGCCTTGTTTTTTCCCTCAGTGAGCTTTTCGCCCTGCCCGAGGTAGATGAATTCGCCAATGCCCAGGCTACGCCCGATGCCGGCAAGGGCCCGGGTGCTGACTACAGCCGACCGGCGCTTGGCAAGATCGCCTTCGGGAAGGTCCGGGTTGTCCCGGTACAGGGCGTCCGTTACGGAGAACCCCAGGATGGAGTCACCCAGGAATTCGAGCCGCTCGTTGGTGGGGATGCCGCCGTTTTCGTAGGCGTAGGAACGGTGTGTGAGCGCAAGACGAAGCGTCCCGGCGTCAATAGAGACACCGAGACGCTTCAGAAGCTCTTCAGTTGAAGACATCATGTCAGCCTGAGTGGCCGATTAGACGTCCGCGACCTTGCGGCCCTTGTACTCAAGGAACAGCGCAGTACCGGCCGAGTCGGTGACAACCTTGGCCTGGTGCGGCAGGCTGTAAGTAACCTGGCCGTTCTCCACGGTCTTCACCAGGTGGGGGGCGGTCGCCTTCCACTGCGAGCGGCGGGCGCGGGTATTCGAGCGAGACATTTTCCGCTTGGGAACAGCCACGGCTAACTCATTTCTCTCTAGACAAACACGTACAAATCAATTTTGCCGGTCAGGCTTAGCCATATCAGCTAGGGCAGCCCAGCGAGGGTCCAAGACCTCGTGGTGGTGCCCCGGCTCGTCTTCCAGGCGAACTCCGCATTCGGAGCAAAGGCCCTGGCAGTCTTCCCGGCACACCGGCTGGAACGGCAGATTGGTGACAACCGCGTCCCGCAACACCGGTTCAAGATCGATTACATCGCGCTCGACTCGACGTTGCTCTTCATCATCTTCTTCGTCCGAAAGCTGTACGCCTTCATAGAAGAAAAGTTCTTGCACATTGACCTCAAGGTCATACGCAAGGGGATCCAGGCATCGGCCGCATTCACCAGTTACTTCGGCAAGCGCGGTTCCAGATACCAGAATTCCTTCGTGTACGGCCTCAAACCTCAGATCCAGCTCGACATCCGAGCCTTCCTGAACACCAATGAGCGCCACACCAAGATCACCCGGTGCGGGTACATGTTCCTTCAGTGTCCGCATGCTTCCCGGACTGCGTCCGAGGTCCTTGACGTCGAACGCCAGGGGCGAACCAGCATCTCTTTTAATGAGAACTCCTGTTGAACATATGACCGACGTACCATCTTAGCCTGAAGAGCCGCGGGGACTCAAACCGACCAGCGGGGACCGCCGAAGTACCTGACCAGCCTACCCTCTTGGCTGGTCATCGACCGACGACCCGCCCGCCACCATCCTGCGGTGCACTGACCTGGGGACGTAGTCGGAGACGCTGCCGCCCAGGCCCGCGACTTCCTTGATCAAGGTGGAGGACAGGTGGATGTAGTGGGCTTCTGCCGGCAGGAAGACTGTTTCCACACCGCTCAACTGGCGGTTCATGGTGGCCATGGGCAGCTCGTAGTCGAAGTCGGAAGAGGATCTAAGGCCCTTAACGATGGCTGACACACCCCGCTGCCGGCAATACTCCGCGAGGAGCCCATCGCCCACCGGTTCCACCACAATGCCCTTCAGCGACGCCAGCGTTTCGCGGGCCATGTCCAGCCGCTCTCCCAGCGTGAACCTGTACTTCTTGGCCGGGTTGTTGGACACCGCAACGATGACTTCATCAAACAAACTGGCAGCCCGTGCAATAACCTCGAGATGGCCATTGTGGATGGGGTCAAAGGATCCGGGGCAGACAGCTCGTCTCATGCTCCGAACCTACCCCATGAAAAGGCCGGGATACCATGACTGGATGCATCCTCGACGGGAACTTTCCACCCCCCTGGCCCCTGCCCCCTGGCAACGGACGGCACTAGGAGCCAATCTCCTCGGGCCGGACGGCGGGCTCGGCGTCACCATCTTCGAGGAGATGACCACCCTCGCTGCGCAGACCGGTGCCATCAACCTGGGCCAAGGTTTTCCGGATGAGGACGGACCGCTGGAAATCAGGGAAGCTGCGCGCGCCGCCATCGCCGCCGGCGTGAACCAGTACGCACCCGGCAAGGGAATCCTGGAACTGCGCCAGGCAGTGGCCGCCCACCAGGAAAGGTTTTACGGCCTCTCCCCTGACCCGCAGACCGAGGTCATCATTACCACCGGTGCCACCGAGGGCATCGCCGCCGCACTGCTGGCCTTCGCCGGTCCAGGGGACGAAGTCCTGACGTTCGAACCGTTCTACGATTCCTACGGCGCGGTGATCGGACTCACCGGCGCCACCCACGTAACGGCCCCGCTGCTGGCCCCGGATTTTATGCCGGACCTGGCCGCCCTGGAAGCAGCCTTCACCGGGCGGACCAGAGCGGTGCTGCTGAACAACCCGCATAACCCCACGGGTGCAGTATTTCCGCAGAGCGTCCTGCAACGCGTCGTTGACCTGGCCAGGAAGCATGACTGCCTGATCATCACGGACGAAGTCTACGAACACCTCACTTTTGGCGCCCGCCACGTGCCGGTGGCGTCCCTGCCCGGAGCCGGCGACCGTACCATCACCATCTCCTCTGCCGGCAAGACGTTTTCCCTGACGGGCTGGAAAATCGGCTGGGTCACAGGCCCGGAGGAACTTGTGTCCGCCGTGCGCACCGTCAAACAGTTCCTCACCTACAGTTCGGGCACCCCGTTCCAGTCCGCCATTGCCGCCGGGCTCGGTTTGCCGGACGCCTTCTACGATGGCGTTGCCGCCACCCTGAAGCGCAAGCGGGACATCCTCAGCGACGGGCTGCGGGCCGCGGGCTTCGACGTCTACACGCCGCAGGGTACATACTTCGTGAACGTCGACACCGCGCCGCTGGGAATCCATGATTCCGTGGACCTGGCCCGCAGGCTTCCGGGCCTGGTGGGCGTCGCCGCCATTCCGGTCCCGGTTTTCTGCCATCCGGAAGGCGCGGAGAGGACACGCAGCCTGCTCCGCTTCGCATTCTGCAAAAAGACAGAGGTCCTCGAGGAGGCTGCCGCCCGGCTCGCCACCCTTGGCGGGCTGGTTTGATGCAGGCAGGCAGCGGGCCGGGAGCGGCACGGTTCCTTCGCACCACCGGACAGCACGCATCCATCGAGCCGGACACTTTCACCGAGGGCAGCTACGTGCTCAGCATCGGCGGGGCGGAACAGTCGCACGTGAACCTGGCGCGGCCGGAGGAGATCTTCTACGAGTACCTGCGGCGGATCGGGCATCTGGTGGACCTTTCCGCCCCCGCAGGAGCGCCGGTCACCGCGCTGCATCTGGGAGCGGGGGCCCTGACATTGGCGCGCTACATCCAGGCGACCAGGCCGGGATCAACCCAGTACGCGGTGGAGCTGGAACGTGAGCTGCTCGATTTCGTCCTCCGGCAGCTGCCCCTCCCCGAGGGGACCAAGCTGCACTCCATCATCGGAGATGCCCGGGATGCCCTGGCTGACCTTGATCCGCGCCTCCGCTTTGACGTGGTGATCCTCGACATCTTCTCCGGCCCCGAAGCGCCGGCCCACCTTGCCTGCACCGAGTTTTACAGCGAGCTGCGGAACTGGCTTGCCCCGCAAGGAATCCTGATCGTCAACGTCGGAGACGAGCCGGGCCTCACCCTGGTCCGGAGCCAGGTGGGCGCAATGCGGCGCGCCATGGGTGACGTTGCCGCTTTTGCTGAAGCAGGCATGTTCGAGGGCCGCTACCCCGGGAACATCATTTTGGCCGGCACCCAAACAGCCTGGCCGGCCGGCTGGTCCGCGGAATTGGCCGCGCGGGGACCGCATCCGGCCAGGGTCCTGGCAGGAGTGGACCTGGACGCCCTCGCGGTCTGAACACGGCCGGACCGGGCGGGTTGCCTAACTGCCGCTGCCGTCCGCCTCAACCGGATCCGGGTCAGCCGTGTCCGCATCCACGCCTTCCGCCTCAAGGGCGTCCGCGTCGATGGCGTCCGGCACAAAGGGCTCCGCAAACCACAGCCGGGTTTCGCCGTACTTTTTCTCTGCGAACCGCGCCAGCCCGCCCGGCCACGCCGGTTCCGGCGAACGGGAGGACCTCTCCACCACCACCACTGCCGCCGGCGCCAGGTGGGCGGCCAGCTTTTCGAGCACAGCGGCCAACGCGACCTCCTCCAGCGGATACGGCGGGTCCAGGAACACAAGATCCCATGCGGCGGCGGCAGTGGCGCGCTCCAGGAACGGTTCCACCTTGGACCGGTGCACCGTCACCGCTTTGCGGCCCAGGACCCCGTTGATGAGGTCCGCGTTGCGCTGGCAAACAGCACTCGCCTTCGCATCGGACTCCACCAAGTCTACAGTTTGGGCGCCCCTGCTGCCGCTCTCCACGCCCAGGGATCCTGAGCCGGCATAGAGGTCCAGCACCCTGGCACCACTGATGACGTCAAAGGCATCAAGCCTGGAGAAAAGCGCTTCCTTGACCCGGTCCGTAGTGGGCCTGGTCAGGGAGCCCGGGACCGCCTGCAGGGGCGTGCCACCCGCTGCTCCTGAGATGATCCGGCTCACTGGCCACCTGTATTTCCGCCGCCGTGCCTTGCGGGTCCCACCGTGCTAACCGCGTTCAAGGAACGCCTCCTTTTCGGGGTTGAGGTACTTGTCGATTGCTTCGGCCAGTTCCTGGTGTGCAGCCAGCGACGGATCATGTGACACGATCTGCTGGGCGTCCTCCCTGGCCCGGCTGATGACGGCTTCATGCTCAAGCACACGCAGCAGCCTGAGCGTGGAGCGGCCGCCGGACTGGGAGGCACCCAGGATGTCGCCCTCGCGGCGCAGCTTGAGGTCCTCCTGGGAAAGCTCGAAACCGTCCGTGGTGGCGGCCACTGCTTCCAGGCGCTTCCTGCTGGGGTGGCCAGGCTCCAGGGCGGTGACCAGGAGGCAGGTTCCGGGTAGCCCGCCCCTGCCCACCCGGCCGCGCAGCTGGTGCAGCTGCGAGATGCCGAACCTGTCGGCGTCGAGGATGACCATCAGGGTGGCGTTGGGGACATCAACGCCCACCTCAATGACGGTGGTGGAGACAAGCAGCTTGACCTGGTTATCCACAAAGCCGGCCATGGCGGCGGCTTTCGTGTCCGGAGGCTGCCGCCCGTGAAGCGGCGCCAGGGGAACACCGGAAAGTGCCGGCTCGGCCAGGAGTTGTTCGACGACGGCGGTCACCGACGCGAGTTCCCGTCCGTTTTCCCCCTCAACGCCCTCCGCCAGGTCCGCTTCCCCCGGGCTGAAGTCGCCGTCGTCGTCCGTACCGATCTTGGGGCAGACAACATACACCTGGTGCCCGTTATCGATTTCCTCGCGGGAACGGGACCAGATGCGCCCGGCCCAGGCAGGGTTTTCGGCAAGGCCAACCAGGTGGGTGCTGATAGGGGCCCTGCCTGCGGGCAGTTCGTCCAGCACCGACGTCTCAAGGTCCCCGAACACGGTCATGGCAACAGTACGCGGGATGGGCGTGGCGGTCATGACGAGCAGGTGGGGCGGCTTCCGCGCCTTGGCGCGAAGGGCATCCCGCTGTTCCACGCCGAAGCGGTGCTGCTCGTCCACCACGATCAGGCCAAGATCGTAAAAGGTGACGTTGCCGCTGAGCAGGGCGTGGGTGCCGATGATGATGCCCGCAGTCCCGGACGCGGCATCGAGCATGGCCTGCTTCCGTGCGGCGGTGGGCATGGAACCGGTGAGCAGCGTGACCTGGACCGCGGCAGCGTCCAGCCCGCCCAGCAGGCCATCTTTGGAGAGCGCTCCCAGGGAACGGCGGATCGACTCATGGTGCTGGGCGGCGAGGACTTCGGTGGGCGCCAGCAGTGCGGCCTGTCCCCCGGCGTCCACCACCTGCAGCATGGCCCGCAGCGCCACGATGGTCTTGCCCGACCCCACTTCGCCCTGCAGCAGCCGGTTCATCGGCGAGTCGCGGGCAAGTTCGGCCGCCAGGGTCTTCCCGATGGCCGCCTGCCCCGCCGTGAGGGTGAAGGGGAGGTTCGCGTCAAAGGCGGCGAGAAGCCCGTCAGGAACCTGGCGCCGGGCCGTGGCTTCCTCCGCGGCCAACTGCGCCCGCCGGCGCGCCAGGGCGGACTGCAACACCAGCGCTTCGTGGTACCGGAGCCGGTCCCGCGCCCGCCGCCAGTCGTCAGCGGATTCGGGCTCGTGGATGAGGCGGTAGGCCCGGGCCAGCGGCAGGAATTTTTCGCGGCTCACGACGGCGGGCGGGACCGGATCGGGCAAGGCGTCCAGGTCCAGCGTCTCCAGCAGCGTCTGGACAGCCTTCTGGATTTTCCAGCTGGGCAGTTTGGACGTGGCCGGATACACCGGGATAGGCATGGCGGCGAGTTTTTCCGGGTCTTGGCTGCCCTCGCTGAATGGGTCATCATCCAGGAGCTGGAAATCCGGGTTGGTGAGGCCGAGTTGTCCCTTGAACCTGGTCACTTTTCCGGAGAACAGGGCCCGGCGTCCCGGCAGGAGGTCGGTTTTTGCTTTGTACCCGTTGAAGAATGTGATTTTGAGGGTGCCGGGCGCTTTGCCGCGGTAGTCCGTCCCGCCGACCAGCCGAAGTCCTTGCCGCCCGTCGTCGTCGGACACTATGACGTCGGTGATGGTTCCGCGCCGCGCCTGCATGTTCCGGGTACTGCTGGACAGCACCCTGGCGATGAGCGTGACTTCCTCGTCGAGGGGGAGCTCGCCGATGGGTGTCAGCTCCCCGCGGTCCATGTAGCGGCGCGGGAAGTAGTTCAGCAGCCCGTCCACCGTGGTGATGCCAAGATGCTTCTCAATGACGGTCGCGGAACGCTTTCCGAGCCGCCGTTCCAGCGCGAGGTCCAGTTCAGCGGTCATGCCCACTGGAGTTCACTGCATCGGTGTGGGGTTCGCGGGGCAATGCGAGTTCGCTGATACTGAGTTGGGAAGGCTCCCCCAGGCCCCGGATGATGCTCACAGCCGGTTCGGGTTGCGGAACGTGCACATGGACCCGCCAGCGGTAGTTCCCCTCAGCGTCTTCGTTGCCGCCTACCTGGCTCATGATCACGGACTCGCCGATTTCGTCGAGCTGCTGCCGGAGGGTGGCTGCGTTGAGGGGTGAAAGGTTGATGGTGCACATGACTTCGACGCCGTCATCGTCGGGCAGGGCAGTGTGGATGTGCGGATCGGATACGTCATAGCCGTGCAGGCCGTCGAGCAGCTCGCTTTGGAGCTCCTGTCCCAGGACGGCGGAACGCAGGCAATCCAGGATCAGGAGCATTCCCACTCCGCCGGCGTCCACTACCCGTGCCGAGGTCAGGGCGTCCAGCTGGTCCTCGGTGCGGATCACGGCAGCCAGGGCACCTTCAACTGCGGCATCCAGGGCCAGGCCCAGGGCGTGGTTGCTGTCGTCACCGTTTTGCCCGGCGTCCACCGAGGCCGCAGCCCGGGCTGCGGCCTCCATGACTGAAAGCATGGTTCCCGGAACGGGGTCGCTGAGGGCTGACCATGCCCGGATCTGGGCCCGGTTAAGCGCTGCGGCGAGCAGGGTGGACGTCAGCCGGGTGTGGCCCGCCAGGGGTTCAGCCGCGGCACACAGGAACACCGAGAGAAGGGTCCCCGAGTTTCCGCGGGCCTCCTCCATCGCGGCCTGGCCGGCGGCGGCCAGGACGACGCCGACATCCAGCTGGGCGGGCTGGTCTTCAGCCGCAGCAGCAGACCGGGCGGCCGCGCGCACGGTCAGGTACAGGTTGGTACCTGTGTCCCCGTCTGCCACCGGGAAGATATTGATGGCGTTCAGGCGGTCACTGTGGTTCCCAATGACGGTCTCAGCCTTGCCCAACCACCTCTTCATCGCTTGCGCGTTGGCGGCAACCTTAGTGTGCAAAGTGATCCCATCCTCCGGCGTCCGCGGGCCGGCCCGCGATCTTGACGCTCGGGCTTTCGTTGCTTCCCAGTGCTTGTACTGAGCCTATCGCAGCGAATCCGGGAGGCAGCTGAACATCGGCAGGGAATGTGGCCAGCAGGCCGTGGTCCTCCCCGCCGTTGAGCACCCATGCCGCGGGGTCCGTTCCCAGCAGCGCCGAGGCGGGCCGCAACACTTCCCCCAGCACCTGGACTTGCGCCGGGTCCAGGTCGATTGCCATGCTGCTGGCTGTTGCCAGCCGTAACCCGTCGCGCAGCAGTCCGTCCGAGATGTCCAGCATGGCCGTGGCACCGGCCGCCCTGGCTGCGGGGCCGGCATCCAGCGGTGGCCGCGGCCTGCACTGCAGGTCCAGGAAGGCGCGCTCAGTTTCACCCAGAGCATTGACGTTTACGGTGGACTCCAGAAGGGCCAGGCCGGCAGCAGCATGTCCGGCCGTACCGGCCAGCGCCAGGACATCCCCCGGCTTCGCCCCGGACCGCAGCACGGCGTGGCCGCCGTCCAGGGTGCCGAGTACGGCAACGGTGACCGAAATTTCCCGGCCGCGGCCAAGGTCTCCTCCCGCCACGGAACATCTGCCGGCTCCGAGTTCCCGGATCCCGGCCGTCAGACCGTCCGCCAGGTCTTCCACCCAGCTGACCGGTGTCCCGGGTGGAAGGGTGAGGCTCACGACGAGGGACGTGGCGGTGGCCCCCATGGCATTGATATCGCTGAGATTCTGCGCCGCGGCCTTCCATCCGACGTCGAACCCGGTGGTCCGGTAGCCGTTCGGCCATTCCAGGCGGAAATCCTGGTCCTGGACCTGCGTGTCGATGCTGATGACGGTCTTCCCGTCCGGCGCCGCCACAACGGCGGCGTCGTCCCCCGGCCCCAGCAGCGTGGCTTGGGAGTGGGACCCTTCCATGGAAAGGCGGGGAAATATCCGCGCCAGCAATTCGGCTTCGGAAAGGCCGGCGACAATAGGCTGGCGGTCAACGCGGTTGCGGAGGTCTTCGGGCACGCCACTACGCTACCGCGCCCGGCCGACATCGTGTCCGCGTGGACGTTCAGCGCCCGCGCAACATGGTGCAGTTGACGGCTACCCGCCATCCCTCTGGGGTCACAGGAATGGATACTTCCGGCAGTGCCGAATCAGCGTCACACCGGGTCGCAGCGACCTGCACAGCGGCAGCCCATTCTGGTCCCGTCTGACGTGTAGTGGTGGCCTGAAAGAAGTGGATCGAAAGAAAAACAACCATGAGGGCAGGGGCCCAGTACCTGCTCCTGCTGGCGGCAATCAGCTTTCTGTCCTCGGCCACGGCACATGCCGCCGGTATCAGGACCAGCAGAAACATTGACGGGGCCGCTGCATAACGGAAGAAGGTGAAGACGGTCAGCCACTCTTCCCGTGTGAAATTGGGAAAGTCGAACTCGGGTGAGGGGTTCAGGACGGTTGCTGCCGTCCAACAGGCGGCGGCTGCCGCAAATGCATACAGTGCCACGGCCCTCCAGCGGGGGTGGCCGAACACAAGGATGTAAGCAAGCAGGCCGACGATGACGGCGCAGGGAACAGCAACGGCGTAGCCGCCAAAGGTCGCAACGTTGAGCGCCATTGTATGCGCATCAGTCACCCACATGGACCCCACCGCCTGGAGCAAAAAGCCGTACAGGATGGACAACGGCTCGGTTGCGTCGACTCGTGGTGCAGCCGAATACCGCGGCGCGACGATGGTTGCTACGAGCTGGAGGCCGCTCCCGAGGACCAATGCGGCGGGCGCCCAGTAGTTCCTCTTCCAAAAAGCGGACCAGATAGCCAGGGGGAGAAAGAAAGCGACAAGAATCTCGGTGGTTGCGGCGGCCAGCATCGCGGCGAAGACGGCAAGGCCTGAATACCACGTCCGCGGACGATAGATGAGGAGCCATGGGCAAAACCAGAGCATGTACCAGTGGAGGTTGGCGGCGTTTGCCCAGCACTTCCAAAGGCCCAACAGGCACAAGCACCGGTATCATCGCCACCATCAGACGGTAGCTGCGGTGCTGGAAGAGCTGGCCGGACAGGACATAGGAACCGACAGAGATGGCTGCAACCACCATGCAGCTTGTGAAGGACATCATCGTGGCGTAGGCCTCAATGGGACCTACGGAGTAGGCGATGGCCGCTACGAGGCGTGGAACGGTGTGCAAATAGCCTGCATAGGGAGTCACGATGCTTTGCCAGGGCCCGGATGACATGGCGTCGGCCAGGAAGACCACAGCATCTTCAGCCCAAACGGTGCCTCGAGTGACTTCGGGCAGGCGGAACCAGGCCAGGAAGCTAAGGCCAACGACTGCAAGCAGCCAGCCTGCTGCACTAACGCCTCGCCGGCGGGCAGGGAACGACGCCTCGTTTTCCATTGACTCCCGGCGGGACAACTCGGCAATCGCAGTCTTTTTCATGGTAAAACCACCTTATAGGGGGCTCGGCGGCATCGAAGACGGGCGCAGGCACGGCAGGAGTCGCCGACAATCGCGCGGCGATTGGTCTTGCCGCTTCCCAGCCGGGATGATGGAGGGATGCACCGCCCCCATACTTCCCTGACCGCCCGCGCTGCCAGGACGGTATTGATCGGGGCTTTTGCAGCCCTCCCGCTGGCCGCCTGCGCGCCGGTGGTGGACGTGCCGGCTGCCAAGGATGCGGCGAACCCGGCGTGTGCTCCTATGATGGTGGCGCTCCCCGAGGCCATTGGGGACTCTGCGCTGCGCAAGACGAACAGCCAGGCCACTGCCGCCTGGGGCGATCCCTCATTGGTGGTCCTGCGCTGCGGCGTAAACGTGCCGGGACCTACTACCGACCGCTGCGTTACCGTCAACGGGATCGACTGGGTCATCAAGGAAGGCGACCCCGTATGGACGCTCACCACCTATGGCCGGGAGCCCGCCACGGAGATCCTGATGGACCCGGACAAGATCAGTTCCGCCACGGTTCTTGCCGACCTAGCCGCTGCCGCAGCGGAGGTCCCGGCCGGCCGGAACTGCGTGGGCCAGGAAGAACTGCAGAACCTGCCGCAGAGCCAGTAGGTCAGCGCAGGCCCGTCTTCCGGTTCAAGGCCAGGTAGATGAGTTCGTCGATCAGGTCAGCGTAGCCCAGGCCGGAGGCAGCCCACATCTGCGGGTACATGCTCTTGGGGGTGAAGCCCGGCATGGTGTTGATCTCATTGATGATCAACTGGCCGTCCGGTGTGTAGAAGAAATCCACCCGGCTCAATCCCTCGGCACCCACGGCGTCAAAAGCGGCAGCCGAAAGTTCACGCACCCTGGCGATGGCTTCCTTGGGCAGCTCTGCGGGGCAGCTGAGCGCTGCGGCACCGTCCTCCACGTACTTCGCGTTGAAGTCGTAGAACTCGTGGGTGCCGCCGGCCACGGAGATCTCGCCGGGCATGGAGGTGCGGGGAGCATCGGCGCCCCTGCCTTCCAGCACTGCGCATTCAATCTCACGGCCAACAATTCCCGCTTCGATGACGAGTTTAAGGTCATGCCGCCGTGCTTCCTCGATGGCAGCATCCAGCCCGTCCAGCGAGTCCACCTTGGAAATACCCATGGAAGAGCCTGCCCTCGCCGGCTTGACGAAGACGGGGAAACCGAGCCGGTCCACCTGTTTCCGCACGGACTCCGCATCTTTGCGCCACTGCCTGTCAGTCACCGAGATATAGGGGCCCACCTGGAGGCCGGCCGCTTCGAAAACCACTTTCATGAAGTGCTTGTCCATGCCCACAGCGGAGGCCAGGACGCCGGCTCCGACGTACCTGGTGTCCGAGAGTTCCAGGAGCCCCTGGATGGTGCCATCCTCACCGAACGGGCCGTGCAGCAGCGGGAACACCACGTCCACGGCTCCAAGCTCCTGCGGAACCTCGTTCGGGGAAGCCACGATCAGCTGGTGTTCGCCGCCGATCTGGGCGAGCGTCACTGTTTTCTCCGACGGGGCCACCTCCGGAAGCGAGGAAGCGGCGAGGGACCACTGTGCGGTGTCGCCGGCAGCAAGGACCCACTGCCCCGTCTTGGCGATCCCGATGGGGATCACCTCATACTTGTCTTTGTTGATGGCACCAAGGACGCCGGCAGCGGTAACGCAGCTCACGGCATGCTCGCTCGAGCGTCCGCCGAAAAGTACTGCCACCCGGGGCTTTGCCCCGCCGGCCGGCTCTGCTGCGGTCAGTTCGTCGTGGGACATGGTCAGTAATCGCCTTCAGGTTTCAGTTCCCGGGCCAGCAGGACAGGCCCCAGTTGGTCAACGGACAGCTTGCCTGCCAGCACGGCGACGACGGCGGCCGTGATCGGCATTTCGACACCGAGCTTTGCTGCGAGTTCGTGCACGGCCTGGCCGGACTTAATGCCTTCGGCCGTTTGGGTCATTTTTTGGCCCACTTCGTCCAGCGTCAGGCCCTGGCCGAGCAGCCGTCCGGCCGTGTGGTTCCTTGAGAGAGGTGAGGAGCAGGTGGCCACCAGGTCGCCAAGCCCCGCCAGGCCGGCCATGGTTTTCGCTTCGCCACCCAGGGCCAGCGCCAGGCGGGAGGTCTCCGCGAGGCCGCGGGTGATAACTGATGCCTTGGTGTTGTCCCCCATTTGCCGGCCCTCGCAAATACCCACTGCCAGCGCGATGACGTTCTTGACGATGCCGCCGATTTCCACCCCAACAACGTCCGCCGTGGTGTAGGGCCGGAAGTAAGGTGCAGTGCAGCTGCGCGCAATCCAGCCGGCAGCAGCGGAGTCAGTGCAGGCAACCACGGATGCCGTGGGCTCCTCACGGGCGATCTCCATGGCCAGGTTGGGACCGGAAACGACCGCGATGCGCTCGGTGGGAACGCCCAGTTCCTCGCTGATGACTTCACTCATCCTGGCGTCCGTGCCCAGTTCCAGGCCCTTCATCAGTGAGACCACCATGGCACCGGGGGCAATCATGTCCGTCCATCCGCGCAGCTGCGGACGCAGGGACTGCGCCGGCACCGCCAGGACCACCAGGTCCGCCCCGTCCAGCACATCACGGACCTCGGTGGAGGCCGTAATGCTCTCCGGGAGGGCGATGTCCTTCAGGTATTGGCTGTTGCGGTGGACGGTGTTGATTTCCTCCACCACCTCACTGCGGCGGCCCCACAGCCGGATGGCACGCGGCTCACCGGCCGCGGTGGCGGCATCCGCCAGAATCTTCGCAAACGTGGTTCCCCAGGAGCCGGCACCGAGCACGGCAACGGAACGGGCGGACCCGCCGCGGTCCCCCTCAGGAATCACCGGGCGTCCGTTCGCCGGTCTGCTGCCCGCGGTCCACGAAGCGCCCGTGCTTTGACTGCTGCTGCTTGGCCGGATCCCAACGCACCGCCGGGGGCTGCTCTCCCCTGAGCTCCGAGAGGAGGCTGGTGATGGCGTCCATGATGGCGTCGGTGGCCCCGGTGAGCGTGGCCTTGTCCAGGGGACGGCCGGAGAAAGCGCTGAGGTCTACAGGATCGCCCACCACTACCCGGGACTGCTTGCGCGGGAAGATGTGGAACCGCTTACCGTAACGCGGGAAGACCTCGTGCGCGCCCCAATGCGCGATCGGAACCACGGGAATGCCGCCCTCAAGGGCCAGGCGCGCCGCGCCGGTGTGGCCTTTCATGGGCCATAGGTCAGGGTCGCGCGTCAGCGTGCCCTCCGGATAGATGATGATGGCGCCGCCCTCGGCAACAATCTCCTGGGCGACCTGCAGCGAGCGGTTCGCTCCCGCCGTCGAACGCTCCACCGGAACCTGCTTGGTGGCGTGCAGCAGCCAGCCCAGGGCGGGCACCTTGAACAGGCCGGCCTTCGCCAGGAAGTGCGGGGCACGCTTCTGGTTGTACAGCATGTGGCCCACCACGAGCGGATCAATTTCGGTGCAGTGGTTGGGGGCGGCAATAAACCCGCCGGCGGGAAGCTTCTCCGTCCCCTCCCACTTTTTGCTCATCATGACGGTCATCAAGGGGCGGACAACGCCGGCGATGAACATGAACGTGGCCCTGCTCTTGGCCGATTCCTTCACGTTGGTACCGCTACTTCGTGGGGGTGATGTCGAAGTCGGCGCCCAGTCCGGCCAGCTTTTCGGTGAAGCGCTCGTAGCCCCGGTTGATGATGTCGATTCCCGTAACCCGGGAGGTTCCCGTAGCAGCGAGGGCCGCAATCAGGTGGCTGAAACCGCCGCGGAGGTCCGGCACGTCGATGTCGGTTCCCTTGAGCTGGGTAGGGCCGGAGATCACTGCGGAGTGCAGGAAGTTCCGCTGGCCGAACCGGCACGGCACGCTGCCCAGGCATTCACGGTGCACCTGGATGCTGGCGCCCATGCGGATCAGTGCGTCGGTGAAGCCAAAGCGGTTTTCGTACACGGTCTCATGGACGATCGAGACACCTTCGGCCTGGGTCAGCGCCACCACCAGCGGCTGCTGCCAGTCAGTCATGAAACCGGGGTGCACATCCGTTTCCAGGACCAGGGGGTTGAGCTTCCCGCCGCGGTGGTAGAAGCGGATACCGTCCTCGCCGATGTCCATGCCGCCGCCCACCTTGCGGTAGGTATTCAGGAACGTCATCATGTCCCGCTGGGAGGCGCCTTCAACGTAGATGTCGCCCTTGGTGACCAGTGCGGCAGAAGCCCACGACGCCGATTCGTTGCGGTCCGAGAGCGCGCGGTGGTTGTAGCCGCCAAGGTCGCGGACGCCTTCGATGCGGATGGTGCGGTCCGTCTGGACGCTGATAATGGCGCCCATCTTCTGCAGCACGGCGATCAGGTCGATGATCTCCGGCTCGGTTGCAGCCCCGGAAAGTTCCGTGATGCCATCGGCCCGGGTGGCGCTAAGGAGCACCTGCTCCGTGGCGCCGACGGACGGGTAGGGCAGGGAAATCTTCGCGCCGTGCAGGCCCTTGGGAGCGGAAATATGGATGCCGCCGGGCCGCTTCTCCACCACGGCGCCGAACTGGCGCAGCACATCAAGGTGGTAGTCGATGGGGCGGTCGCCGATCTTGCAGCCGCCGAGGTCCGGAATGAATGCTTCGCCGATGGCGTGGATAAGTGGCCCGCAGAGCAGGATGGGAATCCGGGAGTCGCCGGCGTGGGCGTCAATCGCAGTGCTGGGCGCCGTCTTGGCGGCTTTCGGGTCCAACGTGAGGTCCCCGTTGACGGGGTCCTTCACGACTGTCACGCCGTGGAGCTGCAGGAGAGAGGTGACTACCTCAACGTCCTTGATCTCCGGCACGTTCCGCAACACGGACGGTTCGTTGCCCAGCAACGCTGCCACCATCGCCTTGGGAACGAGGTTTTTCGCTCCACGGACGGTAACGCGGCCTGTCAGCGGGACGCCGCCGCGGATTGTCAGAACACTACTCATATACCGGTTTCCTCACCATAACTAGCCCCCAAAACCTTGCAAAGGCTCCAACCAAGCATAGGAGGTCGCGTTACCGAACCGAAATACGCGGGCGACGGCGGCAGGGCGTGGCGGACCGCCGTCGCGCCCTCAGAGGTACTTCCGCCCCCTCAGGAAAGGCGTGCCGGCAGGGTTTTCGGCAGGAAGGCAGGGCGCGTGGCCTCGAAGGCAGTGATGTCCGCCTCGTGCTGGAGGGTCAGCCCGATATCGTCCAGGCCTTCGAGGAGGCGCCAGCGGGTGTATTCGTCGATATTGAACGGCGCCACGATGTTGCCGCACACCACCGTCTTGGACACGAGGTCCACGGTGACCTGGGTGCCGGGAGCGTTTTCGAGCTCTTTCCAGATCAGTTCGATGTCGTCCTGTGCCACCTCCGCGGCCAGCAGGCCCTGCTTGCCGGAGTTGCCGCGGAAAATGTCGGCGAACCGGGACGAGAGCACAGCTTTGAAGCCGTAGTCCTTCAGGGCCCACACTGCATGTTCACGAGAGGAGCCGGTGCCGAAGTCAGGGCCCGCCACCAGGACGGAACCGGTGTTGAACGGTTCCTGGTTCAGGATGAAGGAGGGGTCCTTGCGCCAGGCCGAAAACAGGGCGTCCTCGAAGCCGGTGCGGGTGATGCGCTTGAGGTAGACAGCGGGGATGATCTGGTCCGTGTCCACGTTGCTCTGGCGCAGCGGGACGCCGGTTCCGGTGTGGGTAGTGAACTTTTCCATGGCGTCTCCTAGGCTGCGTCGGTACGGATGGCGGCGGACTCGGGGGCCGGATCAAGGTCCGACGGCGAACTCAGGGTGCCGCGGATGGCCGTGGCTGCGGCCACCACCGGGGACACCAGGTGGGTCCGGCCGCCCTTGCCCTGGCGCCCTTCGAAGTTGCGGTTGGACGTGGAGGCACAACGCTCCCCCACCTCCAGCTGGTCCGGGTTCATCCCCAGGCACATGGAGCAGCCGGCGAAACGCCACTCTGCACCGAAGTCCTTGAAGACCTTGTCCAGGCCCTCAGCTTCGGCTTCCAGGCGGACGCGCGCCGAGCCGGGGACCACCAGCATCCGGATGTTCGGATCCTTTTGGCGCCCGCGGATAATGTCCGCAGCGGCACGGAGGTCTTCCATCCTGGAGTTGGTGCAGGAGCCCAGGAAGACTGTGTCCACCCGGATGTCCTTCATCGGCGTGCCGGCCTCAAGGCCCATGTACTGCAGGGCGCGTTCGGCGGCAGCCTTGGCGTTCTCGTCGCCGAAGTCTCCTGGGGAGGGCACGGATTCGGAGAGGGAGACGCCCTGGCCGGGGTTCGTGCCCCAGGTGACAAAAGGCTCCAGGGTGTCGGCATCCAGGTCGACCTGGACGTCAAAGGTGGCGTCGTCGTCGGTACGCAGGGTGTTCCAGTACTCCACGGCGGCGTCCCAGTCCGCGCCCTGCGGCGCGTGCGGCCGGCCCTGCATGTACTCGTATGTGGTTTCATCCGGCGCCACCATTCCGGCGCGGGCACCGGCCTCGATGGACATGTTGCAGATGGTCATGCGGGCGTCCATGGACAAGGCGCGGATGGCGGAGCCGCGGTATTCCAGGACATAGCCCTGGCCGCCGCCGGTACCGATCTTGGCGATCACGGCCAGGATGATGTCCTTGGCCGTGACGCCCGGACGGAGCGTGCCTTCCACGTTGATGGCCATGGTTTTGAACGGCTTCAGCGAGAGCGTCTGGGTGGCCATCACATGTTCCACCTCGGAGGTTCCAATGCCCATGGCCAGCGCCCCGAAGGCGCCATGGGTGGAGGTGTGCGAGTCGCCGCAAACAACTGTCATTCCCGGCTGGGTGAGGCCCAGCTGCGGACCCACCACGTGGACGATGCCCTGCTCCGCGTCCCCGAGGGAATGCAGCCGGACACCGAACTCGGCGCAGTTGTTGCGCAGGGTCTGGATCTGCGTGCGGCTGGTGAGATCGGCGATAGGCTTGTCGATGTCCAGCGTGGGAGTGTTGTGGTCCTCCGTGGCGATGGTCAGGTCCGGGCGGCGCAGCGGGCGGCCGGCCAGGCGCAGGCCTTCGAACGCCTGCGGAGACGTGACCTCGTGGACAAGGTGGAGGTCGATGAAGAGAAGGTCCGGCTGGGCGTTGGCTCCGTCGCCGTCGCCTTTGCGCACCACGTGCGCGTCCCAGACTTTCTCGGCCAATGTCTTTGCCATGGCCATCTCCCTTCACTGCTGTTTGGCTGATGAGATCCACTGAACCAGTACGGCTCGCACCGCGCCAGCCGAAAGATTTGCATCTCAGATACTGAGACGGCAATATCATTACATGGACAATTCTAGTGGAGTCGGCGTCATTGATAAAGCGGCCCATGTGCTTGATGCGCTTGAGGCCGGTCCCACCACGCTGGCGCAGCTGGTGGCGGCAACCGGACTGGCCCGGCCCACCGTCCATCGCCTCGCCCTGGCCCTGGTGCATCACCGGCTGGTGAGCCGCGACATCCAGGGCCGCTTCGTCCTGGGAAGCCGCTTGGTGGAATTGGCGTCGGCTGCGGGCGAAGACCGTTTGATCGCATCCGCCGGCCCCGTGCTGATGCAGCTGCGCGATGCCACCGGCGAGAGCGCCCAGATCTTCCGCCGCCAAGGCGACTGGCGCGTCTGTGTAGCCTCTGCCGAACGCCCCATCGGCCTGCGCGACACCATTCCTGTAGGCACGCAGCTGTCCATGAAGGCAGGGTCGGCCGCGCAGGTGCTGCTTGCCTGGGAGGACCACGACCGCCTGCTTGAAGGGTTGCAGTCCGCCCGCTTCACACCGACGGTCCTGGCAGGAGTACGACGGCGGGGCTGGGGCCAGAGCCTCGGTGAACGCGAGCCGGGGGTCGCCTCCGTGTCTGCACCGGTGCGCGGACCGTCCGGCCGTGTGATTGCGGCGGTTTCAATTTCCGGTCCCATCGAGCGGCTCACCCGCCAGCCGGGGCGGCTGCATGCGGAAGTGGTCTGCAACGCCGCCCGCATCCTCACCGAGGCGCTCCGCAAGAACAACGACTGACGCAGGACACGCCTCACGCCAGGAACACCGGCTGACCCCTCGGGGCTTTGCTGCTGGGGCTAGGATTTTCGCCATGGGCAGCTACTCAGTGTTTCTTCGCGGCATCAACGTGGGCGGCATCAACATCAAGATGGCAGAGCTCAGGGACGCGCTCAAATCAGCAGGTTTTCCGGATGCCCGGACCCTGCTTGCCAGCGGCAACGTCGTGCTGACCAGTACCTCGGACGCCGCCGCAGTAAAACGGGACTGCGAAAAATGCCTCCGGGACACCTTCGGCTACGACGCCTGGGTGGTGGTCCTGGACGCCGCCCGGGTGGCCGAACTGGTGGCGGCCTGCCCCTACCCGGACGACGATAAGTCCACCCACACCTACATCACCCTCTCCTCCGATGTTGGCATGCTGGACGAACTTGAGGCAGCCGGAGCCGCGCTGGAGGGCGCGGAGCAAAAGAGGCTGGGCCGCGAGGCGCTGGCCTGGCTGGCACCCGCCGGCGGAACGCTGGAGAGCCCGTTCAGTAAAATCACGGCCAAGTCCAGATTCAAGGCCTCCACCACCACACGTAACCTGCGCACCCTCATCAAGGTCAGGGACGCCGCCGCGGACCTTGAGGCAGCCGGCCGCTGACTGCCGCCGGCACGGTCCGCTACGTCTACCCGGCCGCCGCCTTCAGGGCCGCATTGAAGGCTGCCAGCCGGCTGACTTCAACCTCCACGGGTTCCACTACGAGTTCCTGGGCCGCTACGGCAACCGCAGAGTTCAGCCGTTTCCGGGCCCGCGCTGCCCGGGCATTGGCGGCGGCCGCGGCAATGAAACGGCCCGTGAGGGCCAGGAAAATCCCGAGGACCACCCCGCCGGCGATCATCAGCGTAGGGACCGGCCAGCCCTCCACCCTGGGCACCTCCGGTACGGGCAGCTGGAAGTAGCCTAGGGCTGCCAGCACGCCGAGCCAGACCAGGCCTCCCAGTACCGTGAGCAGGGCCAGCCATTGCACCACGTTGAACAAGCCCCACCACCAGGATTTTCGGTTGGCGGCGAGGTCAGTTCCGGCAATGGCCTGGTCAAGTGCATCGGGCAGCCGCTCCCGGCCCTCCCGCGCGGCACTCCGGATGGCTGCCCGCCACGGGCCGGGAGCGCCCGCACTGGCGGCGTCGGCAAATTCCCGCACCGCTGCGTCGGTCCGGGCGCGTTCCGGCGCGCCGGCGGGCGGCAGCGAGGTCCGGTTCAACTCCGACGGTGCGGTGCCACGCAGGTTGAGCCGCCGCAGGGGGTCGGGCCGGAACCGGGAAAGCCACCGCGTGACAGGCCAGCCCGTCCGCTTCACTGACTCGAGCCTGTAGGACTGGCGTACTGCCTGGACCACAGCCGGCACATTCGCCGCCACGGCCAACTCGTCGGCAAGACGTGTCTTCGCGCTGGACCGGACTCCAGCGGCCTCGCCGTGACCGGACACCGCTCCCAAATACGCTGAAGCCCGGGTGATGTCTGCAGCGAGCCGCTGCGACTGGGCTTTGCGCTTCACCGCAACACGTTGGATAGCCTCCCGCACCTTATCCACCCCTGTCCCGGTGAGTGCGGAAGCCGCGAGAACCTGGACTTTTGCGAGGCCGTCGCGGGCAAGGATGGACCGCAGGGATTCCAGTACAGGCTGCACGTCGTGGACGGGAAGACGGTCCACCTGGTTGAGCACCACCAGTGTGACGGCCCCGTGCGAGGCCAGCCGGGACAGGAAGTCGTTGTGGACCGCCGCGTCGGCGTACTTTTGGGGATCAAGGACCCACACCAGGACGTCGACGAGCCCCACCATCCGCTGGACCACTTCACGGTTTGCTGCCTTGGTGGAATCAAAGTCCGGCAGGTCCAGCAGGATCAAGCCGGTGCCTTCATCGGCGAAACCTTCCACGGCTGCCGCATGGTGGCGGTTCCGGACCTCCAGCCAGTCCAGCAGCGGCTCGCTGCCCTCCGCTCCCCACACCCCCGCCAAAGGTTCCGATGTGGTGGGACGCCGGGCCGCCACCGTCGCGATTTCCGCTCCGCTGACGGCGTTGAACAGGGAAGACTTTCCGCTGCCGGTGGCGCCGAAGAATCCCACCACCGTGTGGTCAGCGGACAGCGACCGCCGCGAGCTGGCACGCTCCAGCACACTGAACACTTCCTGGAGCGATTCGTCCGGGAGGACGCCTTCGCCCAGCTCCCGGGCGTCGTTAAGGGCCGACAGCCTGCGGTCCAGCCGTGATGAATCACGGGTGTCGCTGTGGCGGCTCATGCGGTGTCCGCCAGCCGGGACAGCGCGTCCGAGTGCGCTGCGAGGGACTGGGCGGAACTGTCGTCGCGTTCCGGAAGCCGGGACAGGAACTTCTGCTGTTCGTCCTGCAGCAGCCGCTGGCAGCGGGTGTAGAGGTCCTCCCGGGCTTTTTCCGCCATGCGCCGGACGGCGTCCTCGCCGAAAACCGCCTCAAGCAGCCGCTGGCCCACAACGGCGGTTCCACCCGCCACCCCTACCTCGAGTCCGGTCAGCCCGGCCGTCATCGAGAACACCACGATCATCAGGGCCGCGCCCAGCCCGTTGATGCCAAAGGACAGCCAGCGGGCCTGGGTCCGCTTTCCCTGGCCCTCGGTGCGGATCAGTTCCATCAGGGATTCCTGCCAGGCCCTGATTTCGGCGGCGGCCCGGTCCTCGAAACCCGGAGTTGTCCCGGAAAGATCGTCCGTCCCCAGCAGGTGGCGCCCGGCCGGGTCCGTCCGCCAGCGCTGGTCCGTGTCCTCGGCGGCATTTGCCGCTTCGTCCACGATGACGGCCTGCAGGCCCGTCTCGATGGCTGCTTCCACGCGGATAGCGGGTGGCGGTTCACCGCGGAAGAAGGCGCCCATCCGGTCCCGGAACCGGCCGACGTTCTGTTCCAGGGTCCGGAAGAACTCTCCGGTGCCCACAAAGTCCTGCCAGCGTGCCAGCACTTCGCCGCGAAGGAGTGAGCCGTCCCTGGTGGCGTCGAGGATCCGGGTGGCCGCACCGTTGTAGGCCGAAACGGCGGCAGTCTCGAGGTTGCGTGCCGCCTGCTGCTGCTCCCGCGACGCCTGGGCCACCAGGGCAACCCGGCCGGCCAGGGCCCTGACCGTCCCGTTGAGGGTGCGGCGGGCGATTTCGGAACGGCCGGCGGAATCGGCGGCGAGATTGCCAAGCCAAGTGCGCAGCGGAAGGACCATGCCGGAGGGAAGCATGCCCAGCGGGTCAAGTGCTGTTTCCGGAATCATGAATAGTTGGGCGGCAGCCAGGCCTTCGCGGTCCAGGAGGCCGCGCAGGTCCTCGCTGACCTCAGCTTCCGCCCCCGGCGGCACCCGGTCCAGCACCACAGCCACCATGATGTCGCGGCCGGCTGCGTCCAGGAGCAATTTCCAGGGAACAGCGTCGGCATAGCGGTTGGCCGTGGTGACGAAGACCCACAGATCCGCCGCGGCGAGCAGCTGCCCCGCAAGCTTCCGGTTGTCGTCGGAGATGGAGTCGACGTCGGGGGCATCCAGGAGTGCGATTCCCTCGGGGAGTGCGGGGTCGGCTACCAGGACAAGTGAGGACATTGCACCCGGGTCCGGGACGGGCCCTGCACTCGTAGCCGGGACGGGGCTGCTGGTGACGTATCCGCGGATCCTGCTAAGGGTGGGCAGGACGCGCTGGCCCTCAAACCAGGCCGCCTCTGACGGATGATGCAGGAGGATGGGCTGCCTTGTGGTGGGGCGGATGGCTCCGGACCGGGTCACCGGGTGGCCCACGAGGGCGTTGACGAGCGTTGACTTGCCCGCCCCGGTGGAACCGCCGACGACGGCCAGCAGCGGAGCGTCAAGGCTCCGGTACCGCGGGAGGATGTAGTCATCGAGCTGGGCAACAGCGTTGGCAGCATCACGCCGGGCCTGTTCCGCCCCGGGCAAGGCCAACGGCAGCGCCGCAGTGGCCAAATCACCGCGCACCTGTTCCAGCAGGGCCACAGCCGCCATCGATGACTGTGCTGGCTCTGGATCGTGCGGTAAGTCCTGCTCGTTCCGGGAGGTCACAGAATCATCATGCCAGTTCAGAACAGCCTCGGTCCCGTACCTGCCCGCCCTGCAGGTCCCGAATATTCGCGGCCCCGGGTTTCCCTTCAACGCCCCATCACCTCCTGCAGCTTTCCCTTCAACGCCCCATCACCTCCTGCAGCTTTCCCTTCAACGCCCCATCACCTCCTGATGCGGTTCGACGGCGGTGCTGGCGCGGGCAGCGCGCCGGGGCGTTCCCCGGAAGATTTCCGAAAGTGATGGAGCGTCCCCAATTTGATGCGGGACGTGATGGAGCGTCCCCCAATTTGATGCGGGAGGTGATGGAGCGTCCCCCAATATAGTGCGGGAGGTGATGGAGCGATCCCAGGTTTTGGGGGGCGATGCATCAGGAGCAAACAAAAAAGGTCCCGGGCGTCTGCCCGGGACCTTTTCGTTGGTGACCCCAGCGGGATTCGAACCCGCGTTACCGCCGTGAGAGGGCGGCGTACTAGGCCGCTATACGATGGGGCCGTGTACTTTTCCGTACTTCCAACCAGCGTTTCCGCTGGTCAAGCTCAGTGATTCTTTCACACACTTCGCTTCGGTTTCAAATCGGCGGACCGGCTGAAACCGTCTGTTTTCCTGCCCGCTGGCGGGCTTTCAACAGAGCTGGGATACCAGGACTCGAACCTAGAATGACGGTACCAGAAACCGTAGTGTTGCCAATTACACCATATCCCAATGGCACTTCCGGGCCGGTTTTCAGGGCTTCTTCCCTGCTCCGTGCGCCTCAGCACGAGAAATTACTTTACCCGAGACTTCCGGCTCGCACAAATCGGCCCGGTGTGACCTAGCTGACCAGTTCAGCCAGGGATGCCACCATGCCGCCGTCGAAGTCCGGCACAATCTCCCCCGCCCGGTTCAGCCACACACCAAGGAGGCCGGCCGCCGTCGAGCCCTCGGCATCAAGCAGGCGGTTGTCGCCGACATACAAGGTGTGGGAAGGATCCGTGCCCAGCAGCCGTACCCCTTCGAGGTAAATGGCCGGATCCGGTTTGGCCACGCCCAGCGTGTCGGTTCCAACGAGGCGGCGCACGCGTTCAAGTCCTGCCCCGTCCAGCTTGGCACGCTGGTAATCGTGGACATTGTTGCTGACCGCACCGTAGGGGACGCCCGCCCGGTCCAGCCTGTCCAGCAACGGCATTACATCCGGAAAGGGCTTTACGTACGCGGGCTGTTTTTCCATGTAGGCGTTAAGCCACTGGTGCGATTGCTCGCCCGCAAGCTCAACCCCGAAATGTCCCAGCGCGGCGCGGCCGCGGAGCAGGCGCTGTTCGTTGAACGTCAGCTCGCCGGCCAGGTACCGGTCGTAGTAGTGAGTGGTTTCGTGCGTAAAGATCCGCCCGAACCGTTCCCACCCGGCCTGGTCGAGGCCGGGCAGGAGGTGTTCGCTGACCTCCCGCAGGGCGGTGGTCATCGAGTATTCGAGGTCAACGAGGGTGTCGTCGATGTCGAACAGCACGCCACGGACTGCGCCGAAGGGTGTTTCCAGGACCGCACCCTTTGCCTGGCTGGGAGCCGTCATCAGCCGCGGAAGGTCTTGAGCCGGCGGAGGGAGGACTCCTTGCCGAGGATCACCATGGACTCGAACAACGGAGGCGAGATGCGGCGTCCGGAAACGGCCGTGCGTACCGGTCCGAAAGCAAGGCGCGGCTTGAGTCCCAGGTCCTCGACCAAAGCCTGCTTCAGGGCTGCCTGGATGGCGTCCGGAGTCCAGTCCCCGACAGGTTCGAGCGCAGCGATCGCGGCGTCCAGCACGTCCGTCAGGTTCTCCGGCAGTCCCTTGAGAGCGTCAGCTGCGATATCGATGGCGTCGTCGGCCTTGAAGAGGAATGCCAGCATTTCGGGCGCCTCCCCCAGCAGGGTGATGCGCTCCTGGATCAGGGGCGCGGCCTCGGTGAGGATTTCCTCTTCGCGGTCCGTCAGGATCTCGCCCACCAGGTCGGCGGCGCGCAGGTACGGGGCCAGCCGCTCCCGGAAAACCTCGGGTGCCAGCATCCGGACGTGCGTTCCGTTGATGGCCTCGGCCTTCTTCAGGTCGAAGCGTGCAGGGTTGCCCAGCACATCGTGGATATCGAAATGCTCCACCAGCTGTTCAACGGTGAAAATGTCCTCGTCGGCGCTCAGGGACCAGCCCAGCAGGGAGAGGTAGTTCAGCAGGCCTTCGGGGATGAAGCCGCGCTCCCGGTGCAGGAACAGGCTGGATTCCGGATCACGCTTGGAGAGCTTCTTGTTGCCCTGTCCCATCACGTACGGCAGGTGGCCGAACTCCGGCATGTACTGTGCCACGCCCACTGCATACAGCGCACGGTACAGTGCGATCTGCCGGGGCGTGGAGCTGAGCAAGTCTTCCCCGCGAAGCACGTGGGTGATGCCCATGAGGGCATCGTCCACCGGGTTGACCAGGGTGTACAACGGCGCACCGTTGGCACGGACCACTGCGAAGTCCGGTATCGATCCGGCGCGGAAAGTGATGTCGCCGCGCACCAGGTCGGTAAAGGTGATGTCCTCGTCGGGCATGCGGAGGCGCAGAACGGCATCCCGGCCTTCGGCCTTGTACTGGGCGAGCTGCTCGTCCGTCAGGTGGCGGTCAAAGCCGTCGTAGCCCAGCTTCGGATCACGTCCTGCGGCGCGGTGGCGGGCCTCGATTTCCTCCGGGGTGGAGTAGGACTCGTAGATGAACCCGCCGTCCCGCAGGCGTGCAATCACATCCTGGTAGATGCCGCCGCGCTGCGACTGCCGGTAGGGTTCGTGCGGGCCGCTCACCTCCACACCCTCGTCCCAGTCGATGCCCAGCCACTTCAAGGCGTCCAGCAGCTGGTGGTAGCTTTCCTCACTGTCACGGGCCGCGTCGGTGTCTTCGATCCGGAACACCATGGTGCCCTTGGTGTGGCGGGCGTAGGCCCAGTTGAAGAGGGCCGTACGGATCAGCCCCACGTGCGGGGTGCCGGTGGGCGAAGGGCAGAAACGCACCCGTACGGGCGTCTCCGCGGTGACGGGCGGGATGGAGGCAGCAGTCGACGCAGAAGCAGTAGTCATAGTGGCTTCAACTTTACCGTCTGCCGCCCGCCGCCCGCCGCGGCAAGGGTCAGCGGCGGACTATGGGGTTGGACAAACGCCCGATGCCCTCGATCTCCACCTCAATGCGGTCACCTGCGGTCACCAGGCCCACGCCGGCCGGCGTCCCCGTCATGATGACGTCGCCGGGCAGGAGGGTGAACGCCTGGGAGACAACGGAGACGAGTTCCCGCACTCCCCTGATCATCTGGCTGGTGCTGCCGTCCTGCCGCAGCTCGCCGTTGAGCCGGGCCTGGATCTGCACGTCCTCCGGATCAAGGTCCGTCTCAATCCAGGGACCCAGCGGCGCCGACGTGTCAAAGCCCTTGGCGCGGGTCCACTGGAGGTCGCTTTTTTGGACATCCCGGGCGGTGAGGTCGTTGCCGCAGGTATAGCCGAAGATGACGTCGTCAACGCGGTCCTCGGGCACGTCCTTGCAGATCCGGCCGATCACCACGCACAGTTCCGCCTCGAAGGAGACTTCCTCGGAGAATTCGGGCAGCACCACAGGATCGTTGGGACCCACGACAGCGGTGTTGGGCTTGAGGAAGAGCAGCGGCTGGGCGGGAACCTCGTTGCCGAGTTCGTGCGCGTGCTCCACGAAGTTGCGTCCGACGCCGACCACCTTGCTGCGCGGAATGATAGGTGCGAGCAGCCGGACGTCTTCCAGCTTGTGGCGGACGGAGGTGCGCTCCACCCCGTTGAAGAAGGGGTCTCCATGGATAACAGTGATGACCTCACTGCCTGTGTCACCTTCGACAACGCCGTAGAGGGGATCAGAATCGACGACAAACCTGGCAATACGCATGGCTCCTACCCTACCGTCTCGGCAGCCGGCTCCCCGGCGGCGCTACTGCGGCGCTGCTCCGCCGCGCAGGTAGTGAAGCTGGGCGGCAACAGAGGTCTCGGCGGCCCGCCGGACGGAAGGGTCGACGTCGGCATAGACGGCGTCGGCGACGTCACCTACGGCCGCGTCCCGGCCCAGGCTGTCCAGGGCCGCGCGGATTTGCGCCAGCCGTTCGAGGCGGTGGCTGCGGTAGGCGCGGGCGATATCCGCAAGGGACGGCAGTACTGGACCGTGGGCGGGAAGGACTGTCCCGGGCCCCAAGGCTTCCAGCCTGTCCAGCGACGTGAGGTAGTCCGCGAGGGTCCCGTCAGGGTAGTCAAGAACGGTGGTGCCGCGGCCCAGGATGGTATCCCCGGTAAGTGTGGAACCGGACGTGCCGTCGGCGGGGAGGTGGAAGCACACGGAATCGGAGGTGTGGCCAGGCGTGGCCATGACCCTCACCTCGACCCCGGCTGCGGACAGTACCTCCCCGTCCTGCAGCGCCGTGCCGCTTCCATGGCAGTGGACACCATCGGCGGCACGGACGGGAGCCCTCGTCAGCTGGTGCAGCCGGGCCGAACCTGCTGTGTGGTCGGCGTGGCGGTGGGTGATGAGGATCAGTTTCACGGGCCCCGCACCGGCAAGGGCCTGGAGGTGCGCCTCGTCCAGCGGTCCCGGGTCCACCACCACGGCGCCGGCAGAACCGGGCACCCGCAGCACGTAGGAGTTGGTCCCGTCCAGGCTCATCGGCCCGGGATTGGGGGCCAGGATGAACTGGGTCAGGCCAGAGCTGCGCTGGAGGAAGGGGCCGGAAGCTGAAGTCACTTTCCCATCTTCGCACCGAGCGCCGGCCCAACATCCCTTGCCAGCAGGAATAGAACAGCCAGCAGACCGGGTTGACGCCGGAAGACCAGATCAACTCCACCAGGAAGCGGACCAGACATAATGAGCACCACCACTACTCTTGCAGACCTTCTCGCCGGCGCTGATGCCGCCGGCCATGACCATGCTGCCACTGAGAAGAGCACCGGCCTCCGGCACATCCACAACCACGCGACGGGGGGCGTTGTCTGGTTTCCCACCTGGCAGGCATTCCGCCGCACAGACGACTGGGCGGAAGCGGTGGCCGAACAGGAAGCCGTGCTGGCCAAGGCCACCGATGACGGGTCGTCAGTTGCAGAGGCAGCCGCCGAACACCTGGAGCAGCAGCTCGAGATCCTGCTCGAGAGGGCTGCCGTATCCGCCGACCCGAACGCGTTTGTGGAAGTCAACCTGGTGCCCCACCTGACCGAAACGTGGGCGGTAGCGGATGCCGTGGCCCGGACCTCGGGCGAACAGCTTCCTGACGGCACTCCCCCGGCCGGGTTTGCCTCGTATCCCTATGAGTTGTACAGCCAGGACGGGGGAGTTTTCGCTACCACCCTGTGGAATGACCTCCTTGATGCCCGACGTCAGCGGGCCCTGGAGGAGGAAGCGGCCAGGAAGGCCCTTAAGCCCGTATCCCGCAAGGCGCTGAAGAATGCCGCCCGGAAGGCTGCGCGGCGCTAATCTCCGGGTTGCAGAACGAACGGCGCCTGCCGGGCATGAGCCCGGCAGGCGCCGTCGTAATTGCTGCAGTCAGGTAAAAGCGGGACTAAGCGAGGCGGGTGAGCCAGCCGTGGGTATCGTGGACGGCGCCTGTCTGGATGCCGAGCAGCTGTTGGCGGATGGCCATGGTGGTCTCCCCTGCCTTGGCATCCTCGGAACCGATGAATTCGGTGGCGTCCTTCAGAACACCGATGGGCGTGATCACTGCCGCCGTGCCGCACGCAAAGACCTCTGCGATGTCACCTGAGGCAACGCCGTCGCGCCACTCTTCAAGGGTGATCTTGCGCTCGACGACTTCGCGGCCCATGTCCTTGGCTACCTGGATGACGGACATCCGGGTAACGCCTTCCAGGATGGTGCCGGTCAGCGCGGGGGTCACCAGTGAGCCGTCCTTCAGCACGAAGAACACGTTCATTCCGCCCAGTTCTTCCACCGCGTCATCGTTGAAGTGGTCCAGGAAGAGGACCTGCTTGCAGCCGTTGGCTTCAGCTTCCTGCTGGGCGATAAGGGAGGCAGCGTAATTGCCGCCGCACTTGGCATCGCCGGTTCCGCCGCGGCCGGCGCGGGCGTACTCGCGGGAGATCCAGATGGATACCGGCTTCAGCTCGCCGCCGAAGTAGTTGCCGGCGGGCGAAGCGATCACCCGGAAGGAGACTTCGCGGGCTGCGCGAACGCCGAGGAAGGCTTCGGTGGCGATCATGAACGGCCGCAGGTACAGTGCTTCACCGTCGCCGCTGGGGACCCATTCCTTATCAGCTGCCACGAGTTCGCGGATGGCGCCGAGGAAGTACTCAGCCGGCAGTTCGGGCAGGGCGAGCCTGCGGGCGGACTTGTTCAGGCGGGCAGCGTTTGCCTCCGGCCGGAAGGTCCAGATGGATCCGTCGGCGTGGCGGTAGGCCTTGAGCCCCTCGAAGATCTCCTGGCCGTAGTGGAAAACAGCAGCGGAGGGATCGAGGACGATCGGCCCGTACGCTTCAATCCGGGCATTCTGCCAGCCGCCGTTGCCGTTCTCGTCCACGCTGTAGTCGACGATGGCGGTGTTGTCGGTGAAGTAGTTGCCGAATCCCGGGTTCGCCAGGATGGCTGCACGCTCTTCAGCAGACTTCGGGTTGGCCGAGAGTTGCTGGCTAAATTCGACGCCGTGGGCAGTCTGAGTCATGGTTCCTCCACGATCGGCCGCCCTGGATTCAGCGTTGAACGGCAAGGCGGCATTTGGTGATTCGAGACAAGCTTACGCCCGTTGCCGGCAGGCCCCGGCGCGGCTAGAGGCCGGCGGCGATGGCGTCGCCCACCGCGCTGGTGCTGCGTGCCCCGCCGTCGCGCTTTTCGACGTCGGCAACTACTGCCGCTTCAATCCTGCGCGCCGCTGCGGCGAAGCCGAGGTGGTCCAGCAGCAGTGCCGCCGACAGGATGGCGGCGGTGGGGTCGGCTTTGCCCTGTCCGGCGATGTCCGGGGCCGAACCATGGACCGGTTCGAACATGGACGGCGCGGTGCGGTCCATGTTGATGTTCCCCGAAGCTGCCAGGCCGATGCCGCCGGTGATGGCTGCGGCGAGGTCGGTGAGGATGTCGCCGAAGAGATTGTCCGTGACGATCACGTCGAAGCGTGACGGCTCGGTGACCATAAAGATAGTGGCGGCGTCCACGTGGAGGTAGTCATGCGTGACCTCGGGGAACTCCTGGGCCACCGCCTCGACAGTGCGCTTCCACAGGTGGCCTGCGAAGACGAGGACGTTGTGCTTGTGGACCAGGGTGACGTGCTTGCGCTCCCGGAGGCTGGCGCGGCGGAAGGCGTCCCGGACCACGCGCTCCACGCCGTGGGCCGTGTTCAGCGAAACTTCGGTGGCCACTTCGTGCGGCGTGCCCGCGCGGAGGGTGCCGCCGTTGCCGACGTACGGGCCTTCGGTTCCTTCGCGCACCACGATGAAATCGATGACACCGGGGTTGGCCAGGGGGCTGCCCACCGTTCCGTAGAGCCGTGAAGGCCGCAGGTTGACGTAGTGGTCCAGGCTGAAGCGGAGCTTGAGCAGCATCTCGCGTTCGATGATGCCGGACGGAATGCGCGTGTCGCCCGGGGCTGCCCCCACGGCGCCGAACAGGATGGCGTCCCGGGTGCGGAGGTCTGCCAGGACGTGGTCCGGGAGGGTTTCGCCGGTGGCCAGCCAATGCTCCGCGCCGAGCTTGTAGTGCGTTTGCTTAAGCTCGACGCCCTCGGCGGCCACGGCCTTCTCCAGCACCTTCAGTGCCTCCGCAATGACCTCAGGGCCAATGCCGTCGCCGGGGATAACTGCAAGATCGATGGAGGATGCGCTCATGCTTTCAGCGTAGCGAGGTCATCCATATGCCGGTCAAGCTGTCTCATTATCCGAACATCCCATCGCCACGCTCGCTCATCACCTGCAGGAAAACAGCGGACGCTCTATCACCTTCTGTCCAGAGGTGATAGAGCGTCCGGGAAAAACCTGCCGAAAGCGAGAGCGCGTCAGCCCTCCGCGGGTTCCTCATACTTGGGGAACACCGGGGCTGGTGCCGGCAATTCCGTGCCGGCAGCAAGGCGCGTGCCGATGGCGGCGAACTGCCGGGCCTCCCCTTCGGGCTGACCCAGGGTCTCCAGGAGCGCGGCCGTTGCCGTTGGCATCACCGGCTGGGCCAGGATGGCCACGATGCGCAGGACTTCCAGCGTCACGTACAGCACAGTGTTCATGCGTTCGACGTCGGTCTTCCGCAGCACCCAGGGTGCCTGCTCGGCGAAGTAGGCGTTGGTGTCGCCCAGCACGCCCCAGATTACTTCGAGGGCGCGGCTGAATTCCTGCTTTTCAAACGCTGCCCGTGCGGCTTCGAGGAGGCCGCCGGCCTGTGCAAGGATCGCGTTGTCCGCATCCGTGAATGCGCCGGGAACCGGGACCCTGCCTTCGCAGTTCTTCGCCACCATGGACAGGGAACGCTGGGCCAGGTTTCCGAAGTTGTTGGCAAGGTCGGCGTTCATCCGGCCGACGATCGCCTCATGGTTGTAACTGCCGTCAGCTCCGAACGGCACCTCGCGCAGGAAGAAGAACCGCACCTGGTCAAGGCCGTACTGCGCCACGAAGTCGGCCGGGGCCACCACGTTGCCCAGGGACTTGGACATCTTAACGCCGTTGTTGTGCAGGAAGCCGTGGATCATGACCCGCTTCGGCAGGTCCAGTCCGGCGCTCATCAGGAAGGCCGGCCAGTAGATGGCGTGGAAGCGGGAGATGTCCTTGCCAATGATGTGGACATCGGCAGGCCAGAACTTCCGGAACTTCTCTGAGTCGACGTCCGGGTAGCCCACACCGGTGAGGTAGTTGGTCAGGGCATCCACCCAGACGTACATCACATGCTTGTCGTTGCCCGGTACCGGGACGCCCCAGTCGAAGGTGGTGCGGCTGATGGACAGGTCCTCCAGGCCGCGCTTCACGAAGCTGATGACTTCGTTAAAGCGGTATTGCGGGGCGCCGAACTCAGGCTGCGCCTCGTAAAGTGCGAGGAGCTTGTCCTGATAGGCCGAAAGCCGGAAGAAGTAGCTCTCCTCAGCCGTCCAGGTCACCTCGGTATCCGTCTCCTTGGAGTAGCGCACGCCGTCGTCCTTGACTACGGTGTCGTCCTCGCCGTAGAACGCCTCGTCCCGGACCGAGTACCAGCCCTCGTACTTGGAAAGGTAGATGTCCCCGTTGGCCTCCATCTTTTTCCAGATGGCCTGCGAGGCGGCGTAGTGGTCCTGGTCAGTAGTGCGGATAAAGCGGTCGTACGTGATGCCCAGGGCTGCATGCGCGTCCTTGTAGACCTCGGCGTTCCGGTCCACCAGTTCCTTGGGCGTGATGCCTTCCTTTTCCGCGGTCTGGGCAATCTTCATCCCGTGCTCGTCCGTGCCGGTCAGGAACATCACGTCATAGCCGTCCAGCCGCTTGAAGCGCGCCATGGCGTCGGTGGCTATGTACTCGTAGGCGTGGCCGATGTGGGGCACGCCGTTGGGGTAGGTGATGGCCGTGGTGATGTAGAACGGCGTTTTCTCTGAAGCAGTCACGGGAGGACGTTACCTTCGGTGCGGAGGGACAGGCTAGATCAGTTCAGTCAGGGTATCGCTGAGCCGGACGAGTTCATGGTCGTGCGAGGCAACCAGCACTGCGATGCCATCGGACGTGGTGTCCTTCAGGATGCTGATAATGCGGTTCGCGGAAGCTCGGTCGAGGCTCGCCGTGGGTTCGTCCACGACGAGGACCCTGGTGCCCAGAATCAGTGCCCGGGCAATCGCGACGCGCTGGCGTTCACCGCCGGACAGCTGGGCGGGGCGGTGCCGCATGCGGCGGCCCAGGCCCACCAGATCCAGCAGGTCCTTGGCCATGTCCCGGCGCTGGTCCACTTCGCCGTCGGGAACCGCCGGCAACAGCACGTTCTCCAGGGCGCTCATCCCGTCGATCAGGGCACCGCCCTGGTCCACATAGCCGATGAGTGCCCGACGGCGGTCGGCGATTTCGTCGTCGCCCATGCTTTCGAGGGAGTCGCCTTCCCAGAAGACGCGGCCCGACGTCGGCAGGGTCAGTCCGGCGCTGACTGTCAGGATGCTGGTCTTGCCTGAGCCACTTCGGCCGGCGACGCAGTGCATCTCACCCGCGTGCAGCGTCAGGTCGAAGCCTTCCACCACGCTGACGGCTTCCGCCCCGCCTTTGCCGCCCCCGTAGCGGATGGTGATGTCGCTCAGTTCCAGCGGGGTCCCGTGGTCAGCGGCCTTGACGATGGTATTGGCGCGCGTCTGCAGGGGGACGTCGCCGGAGCCGGACCGGCGGCTCCGCTGGACATTCGTCGGGTTTGTCATTGGACCACTTTCGTTGCAATCGGTATCCAGCAAAGTACAGCCACGAGCCCGGCCACGCCTGCCCACAGGGCGGCGTAGGGGGCCAGCAGCAGGCCGATGCCGAGGGCGCCCAGCACGCCCAGCGGCAGGGCCACGGTTCCCACCAGCGCATTCTCGAACAACCGGACCTGGCGGAGCATGTCCGGGTTCCAGCCCATGGCTTCGAGGATGCCAAGGTACTGGCGCTTGGCATTGAGTTCAAACCGCCCGGTGACGAGGGTGAGCACCAGTCCCACCACCACGCCGGAGAGCGCCAGGAGGATGCTCGGCAGGGCAACGCTGGCAGCCGCGAGGCCGCTCAGTGCGCTGGCGCCGGCCGCACGGGGGATGTCGATCAGCAGCGCGATCAGCCCGCCCACGGCGGCGCCGAAGACGCCGACAGCAACAGCCAGGGACAGCGTGTTGAACTTGTTGGTGCCGAGCTGACGGTTCGCGAAGGTCAGCGGCGAGTCCACCGGGATGAGCCTTTCGTCATGCTGCGGCTCCTGGTCGATGACATCGCGGTGGCGGAGCTGCTGGGCGGCAAAGAAGGCCGCTGCGGCGTACAGCACCAGGACGGAAACGGACACCAGGGCGGTGGCGAGGCTCCAGCTCACAAGGCTCAGGACGAGGCCGGCAACGGCAAGCAGGACCGCGCCCACCCCGAATTCCTCCAGGACCCAGCTGCGGATCCGGCGCTGGGTCCACCCCATGGCGCGGAGGGTTCCGGCTTCGGAGCGCCGTTTACGGATGTAGCTCACGGTGGAGGCACCCGTCAGGAGTGCAGCCCCGCACAGCGTCAGGAAGAGCAGCGTGATGTTGGTACCGGAGAGGGACCCGGTCACGGCGTCGGCAGCGTTCTGCCGGACCCAGGACTGCTGGACCGTGCCCAGGGCCGACTCCTTGCCGGCGTCGTCCTTGGAGTAGCCGGGAACGAAGATGCTGGCGTCTTCACGGGCGGAGCCGGCCACGATAGTGGCTTCCAGGCCCATGTTCCGGATCTCGGCGGCCAGCTTTTCAACCTCCGGCTGGGCCTCCTTCCAGCTTCCGGGTGCGTCAGCGCGGACACGGACGGCATCGATTACTGCCGCGTTTTGCGTGTAGCCGCGGGCGGCAGCGAGGCCGTAGTAATCGGTGATGGCGCCGGCGGACTGGCTGGCAAGCCCGGTGGCGCTCAGGGAAGGCTTAAGCTCGGCGGCCGGAACGTCCTTGCCCTCGGCGTCCTTGACCAGGCTGAACGGGGTGGGGTCGTAGCCGCCAAGGGGCAGCCTGTTGACGTCACCGGCCGCCTTCGCCACCGCGGAGGGGTCGAAGGTGCCGTACACCATGGCCAGCGGAGCCGAGACCTTATTCGCGCCGGTCTCCAGGTTTTCGCGGTAGGACCGCTCGTCCACGGGTTCGCGCTGGGTCTGGTCCACCGGGGTGCCGTTGGCGCTCTTTTCGGGCAGCCGGTTCACGGTAACCCATTCGCCGGGCACTGCAGCCTTGTCCACTGCGCCGTTGGCTGCTGTTTTGCCGTCGGTGTACTGCGGGGCCGCAGCGAAAGCGGTACTCCACTGGGCGGGCGTGTAGAGCCCCTGGTTGAAGTTGCCGGTGGCGCCGAGGAGAGATGTGTGGTCCGTGGATCCTGGCCAGGAGAGGACGAAGGGGTCCTTGGAGACGAACGGCAGGTAGTCCTGGCCCAAGGACCTGGAGACTGTTCCGACGTCCTTGACCACCTTGCCGGCGCCGTCGATTTCTTCGATCTTGACGTTGTACTTCAGGTCCAGTGATGTGCCCGAGCGGACCACCAGGGGTATGGCCTGGGAGTCTGCGGTGAGCTGGCCGGTGCGCTTGGCCTGCTGGTACTGGGTCATCAGAGGTGCCCAGTACTTGAGCTTCACGCCGAGGAAGTCAGGTCCTTCCTTCAGCTGGTCCAGGCCGATGCCGTTGGTGAAAAGGCCTTCCAGGTACCGTCCGACGGCGCCGGCGTTGCGGGCGTCGGCTGGCGGGGCCTTTTCCAGCGGGGCAAGGAAATCCCCGGAAGATCCCAGCAGGGCGCGTTCGGCGGCAGGATCAACGGCGACCACTGACTCCGTGACTTCCGGGGCAAGGGGCAGTGACACGGACAGGTTGAAGAGGTTGTGCTCTGAACCGCCCGCCGGTGCCGCGAACTTGATGCCCGTTTCGCCTTCGGGGGCGGCGATGCGGATGCTGCTTCCCCCGGCGGCCTGCTGCTCGACGAGCTTGGCTTTGCCGAGGGTGCCTTCGGCGGTGGACTTGAACAGCGTCTGCTCGGAAACACCGTCGGAACTGACGGCGCTGGCCGTGAGCCGGTATTTCTTCGCTTGATCGCTCAACACGGACTCTGCCGCGGGCCACTGGGCCGGAGCGGTGGCACCTGCGGCCTGGTCCGCCGTCGCGGTACCTGCCAGCCCGGCGTTGTAGCCGAGGTAATCCATGGCGTCCAGCCGCGGGGCCTCGAGGTTCTGGGTCACGCGGGACACCAGGCTGATGGGCGCTGCCACGGACGTGCCGGACAGCTTCCGGATGGCGTCCAGCTGCTCGAAGCTGATGCCCCCGGTGCCGTTGGCGATCTCGGGCTGCAGCATGCTACCCGAGGGCGCCTTGGCCTGGACCAGGACGTCATAGAGGCCCCGTGAATTTTCATTCACGGTCCGGCTGAGAGCCGCCTGCGACTGACTTTGGACGACGACCGACAAGCACATGGCTGCGATCAGGATGGCCGCGGTCAACAGCAGCACCCTGCTTCTGATGAACCTCTGGACGGCGTTCATTGAACTCCCTGAAACCTGGATTGCGTGCGCACATTCGAATCCGCGTGCGGCGGACATGGACGATCACGGACGGATGTGCAAAAGGTATTGGCCGGCCTGCCGGCATGGTCCCGAACCAGGACCCAGCCATTGTAAGCAGACCGGCCAATCATACGTGGCCCCGCCCGGACGCGCCGAGCGGAGGCCGACGCTACGGCGTTTCCCCCACCTGGGTTAGTCCTCCAGGTCCACTTCCCGGACCATCTCGGCACCGATGCCGGCCTTGATGGCATCCAGGACCTGCTGTGGCACGGAGCTGTCGATGGTCAGCAGCGCGAGGACCTGGCCGCCCTGGTCGTGACGTGCCACCTGCATGCCGGCGATGTTGATGTTGTTCATGCCCAGGATGTGGCCGATGGTGCCGATCACGCCGGGACGGTCGGTGTACGCAACCACAACGAGGTGCTCGCTGATGGGGATTTCAACTTCGAAGCCGTTGATGCCCACCAGCTTTTCGATCTGCTTGGGTCCGGTCAGGGTGCCGGCCACGGAGATCTGGCTGCCGTCGCTGAGGGCCCCGCGCAGGGTCAGGACGTTGCGGTAGGACTCGGTCTCCGGGGTGGTGATCAGGCGGACGTTGATGCCTCGCTGCTCGGCGATAACCGGGGCGTTGACGTAGGAGACCTGTTCGGTCACCACGTCGGCGAAGATTCCCTTCAGTGCTGCGAGCTCCAGGACCTTGACGTCCAGGGAGGAAATCTCGCCGGCCACCTCTACGTCGAACTGCGTCAGGGAGTCGTGGGTGAGGGCGGTGAAGATCCGGCCCAGCTTCTCGATCAGCGGGATGCCCGGGCGGACGTCCGGCGCGATGACGCCGCCGGCGACGTTGACGGCGTCGGGAACCAGCTCGCCGGCCAGTGCGAGGCGGACGGACTTGGCCACGGACACGCCGGCCTTTTCCTGGGCTTCGTCCGTGGAGGCACCCAGGTGGGGCGTGACCACAACGTTGTCCAGCTTGAAGAACGGCAGGTCGGTGCTGGGCTCCTTGGAGAAGACGTCCACGCCGGCGCCGGCGATTTCGCCGTCCTGCAAGGCAGCGAAGAGGGCTTCCTCATCCACGAGGCCGCCGCGTGCCACGTTGACGACGTAAGCGGTCTCCTTCATCTTCTTGAAAGCGTCCGCGCCCAGCATGCCCACTGTCTCGGGGGTCTTGGGCATGTGGATGGTGATGAAGTCGGACTGGGCCAGGAGCTCGTCCAGGGTGACCAGCTGCACGCCGAGCTGCGCTGCCCGGGCGGAGGTGATGTAGGGATCGTAGGCAAGGATCTTGGTGTCGAAGCCCTTCAGGCGGGCTGCCACCAGGGCGCCGATGCGGCCGAGGCCGATGATGCCGATCTTCTTTTCGAACAGTTCGATGCCCGTGTACTTGGAGCGCTTCCACTCGCCGTCCTTGAGGGCGGCACTGGCCTGCGGGATGTGGCGGGCCAGGCTCAGGATGTGGCCCACGGTGAGCTCGGCAGCGGAAACGATGTTGGACGTGGGGGCGTTGACCACCATGACGCCGGCCTGGGTGGCGGCCTTGATGTCCACGTTGTCCAGGCCCACGCCGGCGCGGGCGATGACCTTGAGGTTCTTCGCCGCGGCGATGGCCTCGGCGTCCACCTGGGTAGCCGACCGGACCAGGATCGCGTCAACGTCGCCGATGGCAGAGAGCAGCTGGGAGCGGTCAGCGCCGTCGGTCTGGCGGATGTCGAAGTCCGGGCCGAGGGCCTCAATGGTGGCGGGGGAAAGTTCTTCGGCGAGCAGTACTACGGGTTTTGACACGGCTGATCCTCTGCGTTGCAGTCCTGGGGATGGAACAAGTCTAGGCCGACGGAAAGGCCGGGCTCACATTGTTAAGTGTGAACCCGGCCTCACTGCTGCCTTTATAGCGGCGCCTGACGGGCTGCCTTAGCGCGCGGCGGAACCTTCAACGTAGTCCACGTCCTGCTGCTGCCAGGAGAAGAGCGAACGGAGCTCGCGGCCAACAGCCTCGATGGGGTGCTGCTCGGCCTTGGCGCGCAGTTCCTTGAACTCTGCACCGCCGTTGTCCTGGTCTTCGATGAAGCGCTTGGCAAAGGCGCCGGACTGGATGTCGGCGAGGACAGCCTTCATGTTTTCCTTCACCTCGGGGGTGATGACGCGCGGGCCGGAGACGTAGTCGCCGTACTCAGCGGTGTCGGAAACGCTCCAGCGCTGCTTGGCGATGCCGCCCTCCCACATGAGGTCAACGATGAGCTTGAGCTCGTGGAGTACCTCGAAGTAGGCGATCTGCGGCTGGTAGCCGGCTTCGGTGAGGGTTTCGAAGCCGTACTGGACCAGCTGGGACACGCCGCCGCAGAGGACGGACTGCTCGCCGAAGAGGTCGGTTTCGGTCTCTTCGGTGAAAGTGGTCTTGATGACGCCGGCGCGGGTGCCGCCGATGGCCTTGGAGTAGGACTTGGCCAGATCCCAGGCGGAGCCGGTAGCATCCTGCTCGACGGCGATGATGTCCGGGATGCCGCGGCCGGCCTCGAACTCGCGGCGAACGGTGTGGCCGGGTGCCTTCGGAGCGATCAGGATGACGTCAACGCCCTCCGGTGCCTGGATGTAGCCGAAGCGGATGTTGAAGCCGTGCGCAAAGGCAAGGGCCTTGCCGGGCTTCAGCTTGTCCTTGATGGAGTCGTTGTAGATCGAGCGCTGGTGCTGGTCCGGTGCCAGGATCATGATGACGTCGGCCCACTCGGCGGCGTCGGCGACGTTCTTGACCGTGAAGCCTGCGTCTTTGGCCTTGGCGGCGGACTTGGAGCCGTCCTTCAGGGCAATAACAACCTCGACGCCGGAATCGCGCAGGTTCAGCGCGTGGGCGTGGCCCTGGGAGCCGTAGCCAACAATGGCAACCTTGCGGCCCTGGATGATCGACAGGTCGGCGTCGTCGTCGTAAAACATTTCAGTCACTTGCGTAACTCCTCTTGAGTGGATTGTAGATATTTCTGTGGTGGTGCGGTTACGGGCGTCGCGCCCTGCCGGGCAGTGCCCGGCAGGTTCCTACGCGGAGCGCAACGCCCTGTCACTCATGGAGCGGGATCCCCGTCCAACGGCCAGGGTGCCGGACTGCACAATTTCGCGGATGCCGAAGGGCTCCAGCACTGAGAGCAGTGCCGTGAGCTTTTCGGGGTGGCCGGTTGCTTCAATGACGACGGAATCGGTGGAGACGTCGACCACTGAGGCGCGGAACAGGTCTGCAGCCTGGGTCACCTGCAGACGTGTTGCGGCATCCGCACGTACTTTGACCAGGATGTGGTCACGCTGTACGGAAGATTCGGAGGTCAGCTCAACAATTTTGATGACGTTGATCAGCTTGTTGAGCTGCTTGGTGACCTGCTCGATGAGGTCGCCGTCGGCGTCGACCACCACGGTCATCCGGGAAATGCCCGGGACTTCGGTGGGGCCGACGGCCAGGGAGTTGATGTTGAAGGCGCGGCGGGCGAAGAGGCTTGCGACGCGGGTCAGGACGCCGGGCTTGTCTTCAACCAGGACGGAGAGTGTGTGGCGGCTCATGGTCAGTCCTCTTCTTCCCATTCCGGGGTCATGTTGCGGGCAACCTGGATCTGGTCGTTGCTCACGCCGGCGGGCACCATTGGCCACACCATGGAGTTGGGGCTCACCACGAAGTCGATGACCACGGGGCGGTCATTGATTTCCAGCGCCTTCTGGATGGTGGCGTCAATGTCCTCGTCGCGTTCGCAGCGGAACGAGGCGCAGCCATAGGCCTCCCCCAGCTTGACGAAGTCCGGGATGCGGACGGTGTCGTGGCCGGTGTTGAGGTCGGTATTGGAGTAGCGGCCCTCGTAGAAGAGGGTCTGCCACTGGCGCACCATGCCCAGCGAAGAGTTGTTGATGACGGCAACCTTGATGGGGATTTTGTTGATGGCGCAGGTGGCCAGTTCCTGGTTGGTCATCTGGAAGCAGCCGTCGCCGTCGATGGCCCAGACCACACGGTCCGGCTCCCCCACCTTGGCGCCCATGGCGGCCGGGACTGCGTAGCCCATGGTGCCGGCTCCGCCCGAGTTGAGCCAGGCGTGCGGACGCTCGTACTTGATGAACTGCGCGGCCCACATCTGGTGCTGGCCGACGCCCGCCACGTAGATGCCTTCGGGTCCGGTCAGCGCACCGATGCGCTCGATGACCTTTTGCGGCGCAGTCAGTCCGTCGTCCGGCTCGGTCCAGCCCAGCGGGTAGGTTTCCTTCAGGTTGTTAAGGAATGCCCACCAGGTGGTGAGGTCCGGCGTGCCGGCGGCCTCGAACTGGGTACGGACCGCCTCCGTGAGTTCGGGAATGATTTCCTTCACCGATCCCACAATCGGGACATCGGCGGTGCGGTTCTTGGAGATTTCGGCCGGGTCGATGTCCGCGTGGATGACCTTCGCGTGGGGTGCGAAGGTCTTCAGCACACCGGTGACGCGGTCATCGAACCGCGCGCCGAGGGTGATCAGGAGGTCGGACTGCTGCAGCGCGGTAACGGCCGAGACAGTGCCGTGCATGCCGGGCATGCCCATGTGCTGCGGATGGGAATCCGGGAACGAGCCCTTGGCCATCAGCGTGGTCACCACCGGGGCGCCAGTGGCCTCGGCGAGGGCCAGCAGCTCGGCAGAGGCATGGGCCTTGACCACACCGCCGCCCACGTAGAGCACGGGTTTGCGGGCTGCGGCGATCAGCTTGGCAGCCTCGCGCACCTGCTTGTTGTGTCCGCGGGTGACGGGACGGTAGCCGGGAAGGTCCACCCGGGGCGGCCAGGAGAAGGTCATCTGGCCAACCTGGGCGTCCTTGGCAACGTCCACCAGGACCGGGCCGGGGCGTCCGGTGGATGCCAGGTGGAACGCTTCGGCCATGACGTGCGGGATGTCGTTGGGATCGGTCACCAGGAAGGAGTGCTTGGTGATGGGCATCGTGATGCCCACGATGTCCGCTTCCTGGAAGGCGTCGGTGCCAATGACGCCGCTGGACACCTGGCCGGTGATGGCCACCAGCGGCACGGAGTCCATGTGGGCATCCATGATGGCGGTAACGAGGTTGGTGGCGCCGGGGCCTGAGGTGGCGATACAGACGCCCACCCGCCCGGTCACCATGGCGTAGCCTTGCGCGGCGTGGCCGGCTCCCTGTTCGTGACGGACCAGGACGTGGTTCATGCTGGAGGCCATCAAGGGGTCATAGGTGGGCAGGATCGCGCCACCGGGCAAACCGAAAATATCGTCGACGCCGAGTTCTTCGAGCGAGCGGACAATAGCTTGCGAGCCGGTCATCACCGTGGGGGGTACAACGTTGTTCGGCCCGAGGACAGGAGAGGCGGCAGCAAGGTCGGCGACGACGACGGCGTGCTCAGCCGTGCGGTCGGCGCGTTCCGGAGCCTTGGTGGCTCCAGCGGACTTAGTAGCCATCAGCGAGGGGCTGATCGGCGATCCTTTGCTCATCGGACTCTTCCTTGTGGATCATCTGTGGTTCTTGGAAACTGCGGGAAATAAAAAAACCCCTCAGCCTGGCGGCTCTTCGAGGGGTTTGCGCGTGACGGTTCGTTACCAGGGCTAATGTGCCACGCGCTTGGTAAGGACGACGACGGTGCCGGCGGTAACGAAAGTCATGAGTTCAGTGTTCCCTCTGGGCAAGATACGTGTCAACGAGGCGTTGCACGATCTCACCATGTGGACGTCATTGTCCACTTATTGATCCCTCCGCTGGAGGGATCAAACCTACAGCTAATCACCCCCACCCGGAAGGGCTTAATAAGGGTGATGCCGAGGGGCCCCTTGTGTGAGGCGCTCAGCGCCTCACACAAGGGGAAGGTATCACCCGCAGTATGCGCCTGTTGAGGCGCTGTGCACCAGTTTGGCGTACTTGGCGAGGACACCCTTGGTATACCTGGCCGGCAGCGGCTCCCAGCCCACCTTGCGGGTTTCGAGCTCGGCTTCGTCCACCAGGAGGTCGAAGCTGCGGGCCGCGATGTCCACGCGGATCCGGTCGCCGTCCTGCACGAACGCGATGGGGCCGCCGTCGACCGCTTCCGGGGCAACGTGGCCGATGCACAGGCCGGTGGTGCCGCCGGAGAACCGGCCGTCGGTGAGGAGGAGGACGTCCTTGCCCAGGCCCGCACCCTTGATGGCGCCGGTGATGGCGAGCATTTCGCGCATACCCGGCCCGCCCTTGGGGCCTTCATAGCGGATGACCACAACGTCGCCGGCATGGATCCGGCCCTTGTCCAGGGCGTCGAGGGCGCCCTGTTCACGTTCGAAGACGCGGGCAGTGCCTTCAAAGACGTCAGCGTCAAAGCCCGCGCTCTTCACCACTGCGCCTTCGGGGGCCATGGTGCCGTGCAGGATGGTAATGCCGCCGGTCTTGTGGATGGGGTTGTCCAGCGCGCGCAGGATCTTGCCGTCCAGGTCCGGCGGGTTGATCGCCGCGAGGTTCTCGGCAACGGTCTTGCCGGTGACAGTGAGGCAGTCGCCGTGCAGCAGCCCGGCGTCGAGCAGTGCGCGCATGATGACCGGCACGCCGCCGATCTTGTCGACGTCGGTCATCACGTAACGGCCGAAGGGCTTGAGGTCACCCAGGTGCGGGATCCTGTCGCCGATGCGGTTGAAGTCGTCAAGGGTGAGTTCAACTTCGGCCTCGCGGGCGATGGCCAGCAGGTGCAGGACGGCGTTGGTGGAGCCGCCGAAGGCCATGGTGACAGCGATGGCGTTCTCGAAGGCCTTCTTGGTCATGATGTCGCGGGCGGTGATTCCCTGGCGGAGCAGGTTGACCACCGCTTCCCCGGACTTGCGGGCGAATTCATCACGACGGCGGTCTGCCGAGGGCGGGGCAGCGGAGCCGGGCAGTGACATGCCGAGCGCCTCGCCGATGCAGGCCATGGTGTTGGCCGTGTACATGCCGCCGCAGGCGCCTTCGCCCGGACAGATGGCCTTTTCGATCCGGGTCAGGTCTTCCATGCTCATCTTGCCTGCGGCGCAGGCTCCGACAGCTTCGAAAGCGTCAATGAGGGTGACTTCCTTTTCGGAGCCGTCCTCGAGCTTGACCCAGCCGGGCATGATGGAGCCGGCGTAGAGGAAAACGCTGGACAGGTCCAGGCGGGCTGCAGCCATCAGCATGCCCGGGAGGGACTTGTCACAGCCGGCCAGCAGGACCGAACCGTCAATGCGCTCGGCCTGCATCACGGTTTCCACGGAGTCGGCAATAACTTCGCGGGAAACCAGTGAGAAGTGCATGCCTTCGTGGCCCATGGAGATGCCGTCCGAAACGGAGATGGTGCCGAACTGCATGGGGAACCCGCCGCCTGCGTGGACGCCTTCTTTGGCGCCCTGGGCAAGCCGGTTCAGTGAAAGGTTGCACGGGGTGATTTCGTTCCAGGAGCTGGCGACACCCACCTGGGGCTTGGCGAAGTCGTCATCGCCCATGCCGACCGCGCGGAACATGCCCCGCGCGGGGGCGGCGTGGATGCCGTCCGTTACTACCCGGCTGCGCGGTTTGATGTCAGGCTTGTTGTCGGTTCCCGTCAGGGTGTCCTCACTCATAGGGGAAAGTCTATGGCTCCGCGGAACGGCGCAACGACAGACCGACGTCCTTTAAGCGCAAAAACGGGAAATTTCTGACCAGATGATGGACTGCCGTCTCGAATGATGAGATCACCCGCTGCTCGCGGCTTGGTCTTTTGTGGTTTGGATCACCTTCCGCTGGATGTGTCTGACGGAGGTCATCCCGCCCTCACTGCCCCTCACCTGGACGGGCCACGTACTGCCCCGCGAAAAAGGACGTCCCTGCAGGTCAAAGTGCTGGACAGCACTGTGGACCCGACGTAGCGTCGGGCAAAGGAGCTTGCCAAACCGACTGAAGGGATTGCCATGGAAGCTGTCTTCTTGATCATTCTGCTCGTTGTGCTGGCGGGCGTTGTCTGGTGGCGGCTGAACGCCAAAAAGTCCGCTGCTGCGCGCGAGGCCGGCGGGCAGGCCGAAAGGACCCGCGCCGACGGCGGTACCCGGACTGACGGTGCACTTTCCGGCGGCAGCGCCGCAGCTTCCGCCGAAGCTGCGGGCACCTCCGGTATAGCCGGTGCAGCAGGATTCGGGCGCCCGGCAGAACCTGCAGCCCCCACCACCGCCGACGAGCCGGCCGGGACTGCCGCCCGGGCCCATGACGTTCCCGCCGCCGGGACACAGCGCAGCGGTGCGGGGTCCTCCTCAGTGGGTACCGCAGCCGCCGCTGACAGCGGGCGAGACTCCGGGAGCTCGGAAGGCTCCGGAAGCGTGCAAGGCGCCGACCGGGAAGAACGGCGGATCCAGGATCAGGCTGAATGGGAAACCCAGTGGTCGGAGGCTTCAGGTTCAGCCCCGGCCCATGAAGGCGAGGCTTCACGGCAAAGCGCGGCCCACCGGGAAGCAACGGCCCAGCGGGAAGGGGCAGCGGCGACGACGCCAGTCCCGCCCGCGCAAAGCGGGTCCGGTGCAGTGCCTTCCGAAACCGGAGAGGATACCGCCGGCGCCTCGCAGCCCGTTCACCACACCGAGTACACCGCGCCCCACGCCCCTACCCTCCCCGGGGCCGAAACGGCCGCAGTGGAAGAGCCAGGGGACACAGGTATCGCAGGCGCCGCCGAAGCCGGCAACGCAACGGCTTCTTCCGGCGGTGCCGGCACCGGCCTCCCCGGCGACGCCGCCGCAACGGAAACGCAGGATCGGACGCAATCTTCCGCACTGGTGGAAACCGGCTCTGACCATATGCAGGACCAGCCCGCGGCTATGCCTTCGACAGGAACGGAACCAGCGGGGCACCTGGCGGCGGAAGAGCCCTACGGTATGGGCTCGGCGTCGGCTGCCTCTGACGGAAGCGGGCCCGCGGATTACACCGTCAAGGCCGACGCCGGCGCCATGGTGTACTACGAGGAGGGACACCCCGAGTATGAGCAGACCAGGGCCGATGTGTGGTTCGAATCGCCTGCCCATGCCGAAGCTGCGGGCTTCAGGGCGCCGCGGCGGAGGCGCATCTAGCACCGCTCGTGCCGCATCGCGGGGGCAGGCTGGTGCGGGCGCGCTGGCTGCGGCCGTCTGCCTCGCGCTGCTCCTGGCGTCCTGCACAGGAAAGCCCGATGGCACGCCCACGGGAAGCAGCCCCTCGCTGAGTAGCACAACCAGTGCCGATCCGGCCCCGGGAACACCGCAGCGCCTGGATCTGCAGCTGGAAATCCCCTGGGCCGCAGTGTTCCTGCCGGACGGAACAGCGGTGATCTCGGAGCGCGACACCGCCCTTCTCAAAGCCGTCCGTGGGGGCGAAGCCAGGGAACTGGGTAGAGTTCCGGGCGTGGTTCCGGGAGGGGAAGGCGGCCTGCTGGGGCTTGCGGTGTCCCCCGCTTTCGCAACCGACCGCTATCTTTATGCCTACTTCACCTCCGGGTCGGACAACAGGATTGCCCGCCTTCGCCTGGCGGCGGCCAGTGACGGCACGCTCTCCCTCGGGGAACCGGAAGTGATCTTCACAGGGATTCCGAAGGCCTCCACCCATAACGGGGGCAGGATCCGTTTCGGACCGGACGGGCTGCTGTATGCAGGGACCGGCGATTCCCAGCGCAGGGACCAGCCGCAGGATCCGGAGGCGCTGGGCGGGAAGATCCTTCGCCTGACACCCGACGGCGATCCGGCCCCGGGCAATCCGTTCGGCAATGCTGTTTACAGCCTGGGACACAGGAACGTCCAGGGGTTGGCCTGGGACAGTGAGGGGCGGTTGTGGGCCAGCGAGTTCGGGCCGGACGTGGATGACGAACTGAACCTGGTTGTGCCCGGCGGCAACTACGGGTGGCCTGCCGTCACCGGCGCTCCCCACCGCTCCGGGTTCCAGGACGCAAAAGTCGTATGGCCGGCAACGAGTGAATCCTCACCCAGCGGACTGGAAATTGTGGGCTCAACGGCGTACCTGGGTGCACTACGCGGCGAGCGGATGTGGACAGTGCCCTTGGCCGGAGAGGAAGCCGGCACGCCTGTGGGCTACTTCACACGCGAATTCGGACGGATCCGGGATGTGGTCCACACTCCGGAGGGCGGTTTTTGGTTGCTGACAAACAACGAAAACCCCGACTTTGTGCTGGTTTTGCCCCCTCCGGACTGACCGGGGCCAGGCGGCCAGCGCCGATTTCACATGCACCAAAAGTTCGTGTAGAGTTTCATGTCGTTGCGGAGATCAACGGGGAAAGAAAAAGCCCCAAACGATTGAAACAAAAGATGCACCTCTAGCTCAATTGGCAGAGCAATTGACTCTTAATCAATGGGTTCCGGGTTCAAGTCCCGGGGGGTGCACCACTGGGAAAACAGCCTCCGGCTTGCGGAAACGCAAACCGGAGGCTGTTTTGTTGTGCCGGAGCCCCGGCTGATTCACAGGGCAGGCTTAAGTCTCAAAGAACTTGGCACAGCGCCCCGTCCAACCTTGCAGAATTACCGAGGAACGCTCCATCACCTCCTGCATCAAATCGGCAAACGCTCCATCACCTCCTGCATCAAATCGGCGAAGGCTCCGTACTTTTTATGTTTCCCCGGGAAAACCCTCCTGCACCCAGGCTCGCGGCAGCACCGCCGTCGAACCCCGCCCGGGACGTGATGAGGCGTCCGGCGGGAAAGGCGCAGGACGTGATGAGGCGTCCGGCGGGAAGGCGCAGGACGTGATGGGGCGTCGCGCGAAATGGTGCGGGAGGTGATGGGGCGTTGCGCGTAAAGCCGCGGAAGGTGATGGCGCGTCGCCGGAAGGTCATGAACGAAAAAAATAAAGCGTGACCCCAGCCTGCTAGGGCTGTGATCACGCCGGGCGCCGGCAATGCCGGCGGAAGCGGGACGGCCTCTACGGGGTCAGGGACGGGTTTTCGATAAGTGCTTGGGCAGTGGACGATCCGAACTGGCTCGCAAGCTCGCGGACCACTGCCTTGAGTTCCTGCCGGAGGACGTCGGGGTCGATGGTGGCCGCTGCCAGGACTGTACGTTCCATCTCGACGGCGGCGGCGACGGCTTCCTTGCCCCTCTCGGTGAGGGACACCACGTGGCTGCGGCGGTCAGAGGTGCTGCGAACCCTGGCGATGTGGCCGTGGGCCTCCAGGCGGCTAAGGGTTTTGCCCATGGTCTGGGCCTGGACCCGCACGTATTGGGCAAGCTGGGCCTGAGTCATGGGGCCCTGCGCGTTGAGGACCTCGATGGCAATAACACCGGCATGGGTGAGACCGATAGCGCCGAGTTTTTCATTCCAGGAGTGTTCTACGAGGCGCGCAGCAGTGGACAAGAGGCGCCCTGTGGGCCATTGATCCATATCAGGCATAGCAGCAAGTATAGCCAAGTGTCGATTAGCAGTGCTCCGGCCTGCTTACTAGGCTGTTGTGTCCCGCCTGCAATAAGGAGAAAAACATTGGCTGACAGACTCGTAACAGGTGACGACGCACCACACTTCACCCTGAAGGATTCGTCCGGCAAGGACGTTAGCCTGGCACCGCGCCCCGGGCGCCATACCATCGTGTACTTCTATCCGGCTGCCTCAACCCCCGGCTGCACCAAGGAAGCCTGCGATTTCCGCGACAGCCTGGCCTCCCTGCAATCGGCAGGCTATGACGTACTGGGCATCTCCCCGGATCCGGTGCAGAAGCTTGCCGCCTTCGCTGCAAACGAAACCCTCACCTTTCCGCTGCTCTCGGACCAGGACCATGCAGTGGCGGACGCTTACGGCGCGTGGGGAGAAAAGAAGAACTACGGCAAGACCTACGAGGGCCTGATCCGCTCGACCATTGTGGTTGACCCTGACGGAAAGGTGGCGCTGGCGCAGTACAACGTGCGGGCCACCGGACATGTGGCCAAGCTGCGCCGTGACCTGAAGCTGGACGCCTGACCCTGCCGCCGCTGACGCAGCTCACGCCTGCGCGACGCTACAATAAAAACTGGCATCCGCCGTCGTACGTTTCCGGCCCTGGTTCAGGCGCTTGAACATCCGGCGCGGGCAGCCAAGCGCGAGTGGTGAAATTGGCAGACACGCAGGATTTAGGTTCCTGTGCCTTCGGGCGTGGGGGTTCAAGTCCCCCCTTGCGCACTGAACGAAAAAGATCCCCCGGCCTATGTGACCAGTTCACGGGCCGGGGGATCTTTTTGTTTCCCGGCCGTACATAGGGCTCGGCGGCCACCAACGCGGCCCCGGCGTGCAAAGAATTCCCGGGAATCACGGACGCGCCGAAAAAGACCTTGAAGTTGACCCATCCATGTTTCTGCAGCAGCCGAATACCCAGTGAGACACCAGCCAACGGCAGGTGCCCACCAGCCAGAAGCAATCAGCGCCGCGGACATCCCGTTCACGGACAGGTAAACATGTTCAACCCAAGGAGAACCAAAATGCAGACCATCAAGCGCACCACTTTCAGCGTCGCAGGCGTTGCAGCTGCAGCTCTGCTCAGCCTGACCGCCTGCGGCGGCACGGCCGGCACTTCAAGCTCCTCCGCACCGGCCGCCGCGCCGTCATCCTCGGCTTCGGCAAAGGCCTCCACGATGGCCCCGTCCCCCTCAGCCAGCACCTCAGCGGGCAGCATGGATCCCGCCGCCAACCTGGTCGGCACCGGCTGCGCCGCCTACGCCAAGCAGGTCCCCACGGGCGCAGGTTCCGTGGAAGGCATGGCCCTGGACCCCGTTGCCGTAGCAGCATCCAACAACCCCATCCTGACCACCCTCACGGCAGCCGTTTCCGGCAAGCTGAACCCGAAGGTGGACCTGGTGGACACCCTCAACGGTGATGAATTCACCGTCTTCGCACCGGTTGACGACGCCTTTGCCAAGATCGATCCGGCAACCATCGAAACCTTGAAGACCGATGACGCCCTCCTGAGCAAGATCCTGACCTACCACGTGGTTCCCGGCCAGATCACTCCCGACAAGATCGCCGGCACCCACGCCACGGTCCAGGGCGGTTCCGTCACGGTCACAGGCAGCGGTGACACCCTCAAGGTGGACAACGCCAACGTGATCTGCGGCGGCGTCAAGACCAAGAACGCGACGGTCTACCTCATCGATTCGGTCCTGATGCCGAAGTAATCCAGGCAGACAATGAACCCGGGCTGTAGCAGTAATCCCGGGTGTGCGGCCCGGGGCCCGTTCCACAAAGGGACGCGCCCCGGGCCTTTTAACGTACGGGGGCGAGGTTGCGGCTCCGCCTCCAAAAGGCTCGCGCCTGCGGGCCGCCGGAAAGCGCAGCAGGAGGTCAACTAGACTGGGTCCCGGCCCGCAACCGGCGGCGCCGGCAAGATCCCGAGGTGGTAAACGAGTGCCCAGCAGTCCATCCCGGCGGACGGTCCTCACGACCGGTGCCGCCCTCCTGGCGTTGAGCGTCACCTCGTGCACCGCGGTTCCGGCCCCCTCGCCCTCATCCACCTCCCCTGCCCCCAGCACGACGGCGGAGCCCACCGCCACCTTCAACTTCGGCACAGCAGTCCAGCCGCTGGGCCTTGACCCGGCGCTGTCCGGCGATGTGGAGTCCCAGCGGATCACCCGGCAGATCCTCGAGGGACTGGTGGGGGTGGACCAGACCACCGGGAAACCCACCCCGCTGCTGGCCACCGAGTGGAGCGAATCCAACGAAGGCCGCTCCTACACGTTCAAGCTGCGCAGCGGTGTGACGTTCCACGACGGCACACCGTTCAACGCCGATGCGGTCTGCAGCAACTTCAACCGGTGGTTCGCGTTCACGGAGGACCTCCGCCGGCAGGCTCCCGGTAGTTCGTTTAAGGGCGTGTTCAAGGCGCACTCGGACCACCCGGAGCTGTCCATCTTCAAGAGCTGCACCGCCCTGGCCGCCGATACTGTGCGGATCGACTTGACCCAGCGTTTTACCGCATTCCTGCAGGCACTGACACTGCCTGCCTTCGCCATCGCCTCCCCTGCAGCGCTTGCCTCAGGAAAGGCAGACGTGCTGGACCAAAACCGCGGCGGCCAGGCGATGTCCGCCTTCGGCACCAATCCGGTGGGCACCGGCCCTTTCACCCTGAAGTCCTGGGACGAAGGCAGCGTCAGCCTGGCCAGCAACGCGGCGTACTGGGGAGACCGCGGCCAGATCGCCACTATCAACTTCGTTGCATACAACCACCCCCAGGCCCGTCTCCAGGCCCTGCTGGACGGAAAGATCGACGGCTACGACGCCGTGACCGTGGGCAACTTTGACCAGCTGGTGAAGCGCGGCAAGCAGATTGTGCAGCGCGACCCGTTCTCGGTGATGTACTTGGGGCTCAACCAGGAAATCCCGGTCCTGCAGAACCAGAAGGTCCGCCAGGCCATCGAGCTGGCGATCGATAAAGAAACCCTGATCCGCAAGTTCTTCATCGACAACACTGCCGTGGCCACCCAGTTCGTCCCGCCGAAGATCAGCGGCTTCAACAACGACGCCCCCGCGCTGGGGCACGATCCCGCCAAGGCCAAGGAATATCTCAAAGAGGCCGCCTACGCAGGTGAGGAGCTGAGGTTCTACTATCCCCTGAACGTCACCCGGCCCTACCTCCCCACCCCTGAGAAGGTCTACGCCGAAATCAGCCGGCAGCTCACCGCCGTGGGCTTCAACGTCAAGCCCGTCCCCGTGGACTGGTCCGAGGGGTATCTGCAAAAGGTGCAGTCCCCCGGGGACCACGCACTCCACCTGTTGGGCTGGAACGGCTCCTACTCCGATGCCGACAATTTCGTCGGCCCCCTTTTCGGCGAGAAGAACGGCGAGTTCGGCTACCAGGACGCGCAGGTCTTCTCCAAGATCAACAGGGCACGCGGGATGCCGGAGGGACAGGCGCGGGATGAGCAATATCACACCATCAATGCCCAGATCGCGGCCACTGTTCCCGCGGTCCCCGTCGCTTTCCCCATCTCGGCCCTGGCCCTTTCAGACCGGGTGGTCAGCTATCCAGCATCGCCTGTCTTAAATGAAGTTTTCACCAAAGTACAACTGAAGCCTTGACGGGCCAGCCCAATTTCAGTAGTAGGGCCGCCCGGGGATATTCTGTGACAGCCAGAGCCGCTGCAATCGGAGACTGATCGTGACCTTCATTTCCAAGACCCCACATGCCGACGTCGTCCTGATTGGCGGCGGCATCATGAGCGCCACACTGGGGGCATTCATCAAGCAGTTGGAGCCGGACTGGACCATCTCCATGTTCGAGCGGCTGGACGAGCCGGGGCTGGAAAGCTCGGATCCGTGGAACAACGCCGGAACCGGCCACGCCGCCCTCTGTGAACTCAACTACTCCCCCGCAGCCAAAGACGGCTCGGTGGATCCCACCAAGGCATTGCTCATAAACGAGCAGTTCCAGCTTTCCCGCCAGTTCTGGTCCCACCTTGTGGACCAGTCCCTGATCGGTTCGCCCAAGCGCTTCATCAACACCGTGCCGCACATGAGCTTTGTGATCGGCGAGGAGAACACGCGGTTCCTGAGGACCCGCTATGAGGCCCTCAAGCCGCACCCGCTGTTCCGCAGCATGGAGTACTCCGAGGACCACGGCCAGATCGGCAAGTGGGCTCCGCTGATCGTGAAGGGCCGGGATCCGAAGCAGCGGATCGCAGCCACCCGGGCCGCGGAGGGCACCGACGTGGACTTCGGGGCACTCACACGTGAGTTGACCACGTACCTGGGGAACAACGGCGTCGAAATCAACTACGGCCACGATGTCACCGGGATCTCCAGGGCGTCCGACGGCGGCTGGAACCTTTCGCTGAAGTACCCCAAGTCAGGCGAACACGGCAAGATCCATGCGAAGTTTGTCTTTGTGGGCGCCGGCGGCGGCGCCCTCCATCTCCTCCAGGCTTCCGGCATTCCGGAAAGCAAGGGCTACGGCGGTTTCCCGGTCTCCGGGCAGTTCTTCCGCTGCACGGACGAGACCCTCGCCGCGCAGCACAGCGCCAAGGTTTACGGCCAGGCTTCCGTGGGTGCGCCGCCCATGTCCGTGCCCCACCTGGACACCCGGTACGTCAACGGCAAGCGTTCCCTGCTGTTCGGCCCGTACGCCGGCTTCTCCACCAACTTCCTGAAGAACGGCTCCTACCTGGACCTGCCGCTGTCCATCAGGCCAAGCAACATCATCCCCATGCTGGCCGTTGCCAAGGACAACATGGACCTCACCGCGTACCTGGTCAAGGAAGTGGCCAAAAAGCATGGTGACAAGGTGGAAGCGCTGCGCGAGTACTACCCGGAAGCCAAAGCCGGCGACTGGGAACTGATTACGGCCGGCCAGCGTGTACAGATCATCAAGAAAGACCCGCAGAAGGGCGGCGTGCTTCAGTTCGGCACTGAAGTCATTGCCGGCCGTGACGGTTCCATCGGCGCACTCCTGGGTGCTTCGCCCGGAGCCTCCACGGCAGTGCCCATCATGATCGAACTGCTCCGGAAGGCCTTCCCGAAGAACTTCAAGGGCTGGCAGTCCAGGCTCAAGGACATGATGCCCGGCTACGGCGTCAAGCTCGATGACAACCCTGAACTCGCCGCGCAGCTTGAAAAGGCAACGGCGAACTCCCTCCAGCTGGAGAGCGTTACCGCCAGCCACTGACCCTGCCGGGGTCGGTGGCTGGCTGCCCGGTCCGCAACAGTCAGCACAACCCCACAGGAGACCATGCGATGTTCCGGTTGGCACAACTTTCACTGGCAAACCGGGCACTGATCGCACTGATCACCGTCTTCGCTTCCGTGTTCGGCGTGATCACCATGTCGTCGCTGAAGCAGGAGCTCATCCCGTCGATCGAGTTTCCCCAGATCACGGTGCTGACCGCCATGCCCGGCGCCTCCCCGGAGGTGGTGGACAAGCAGGTGAGCGGTCCGCTGGAGACCGCATTGAACGGCGTGGAGGGGCTGGAATCCACCTCCTCCACGTCGCGCAACGGCGTCTCCCAGATCACGATGGTCTTCACCTACGGTTCCAACCTTGACCGTGCCCGGAACCAGATTGACCGGGCCATCTCCAATGCCAAGCGGAACCTGCCGGAGGACGTCCAGCCGCAGGCCATTGCCGGGAGCATCAGCGACTTCCCCATCGTTTTCCTGGCGGTCTCCTCGGACAAGAGCCTCAGCGAGCTCAACGCCGACCTGCAGCGCCTGAGCGTCCCCCGGCTGCAGAAGATCGACGGCGTCCGGGGCGCCGATGTGACCGGCGGCGCCACCCAGCACATCGAGATCCTTCCCCGCGCCGATGCAATGGCGGCCTCCGGTGCCACCATCACGTCCATCCGCGATGCACTGGGGAACAACGGCGCCCTCCTCCCGGCGGGCACGCTCGAGGAGCAGGGAAAGACGCTGTCCCTGCAGATCGGCAGCCCGGTGGACTCCCTGGATGCGGTCAAGGCGCTGCCGCTGGCAGGAGCGAAGAACGCCGCCACCATCGGCGCCGTGGCCGACGTCTCCATCAAGGACGACGCACGCACCTCCATCACGCGCACCAACGGTGCGGAAACCCTTGCCGTCTCCGTCACCAAGAAGCCTGAAGGGGACACCGTGGGCATCTCGCACACCGTGCGGGACACCTTGGACGAGCTCGAAGCCGAACTGGGCTCCAATGCCAAGTTCACGCCGGTCTTCGATCAGGCCCCCTTCATCGAAAAGTCCATCAAGGACCTCACCACCGAGGGCCTGCTGGGCCTGGGCTTCGCCGTGGCGGTCATCCTGGTTTTCCTGATGTCCGCCCGGTCCACGCTGGTGACGGCCGTGTCCATCCCGCTCTCGCTCCTGATCACCTTTATCGGCCTGTCAGCCACGGGCTACTCGCTGAACATCCTCACCCTCGGCGCGCTCACCATCGCGATCGGCCGGGTGGTGGACGACTCGATCGTGGTCATCGAAAACATCAAGCGGCACCTCAGCTACGGCGAGGACAAGGTGACTGCCATCCTCACGGCCATCCGGGAGGTGGCCGGCGCCATCACCGCTTCCACGCTGACCACCGTGGCAGTCTTCCTGCCCATTGCGTTTGTGGGCGAACTCGCGGGTGAACTGTTCAGGCCGTTTGCCCTCACCGTCACCATGGCGCTGCTGGCGTCGCTGCTGGTCTCGCTGACCATCGTTCCCGTCCTTGCCTACTGGTTCCTGCGGAATCCCCGCCTCACCCCGGGCAGCGAGGCAGCGCGCCGGAATGCCGATGAGGCGCGGGCCAAGGCCCAGGAAGCGGAACAGCGCAGCAGGCTCCAGCGCGGGTACCTTCCCATCCTCACCAAGACCCAGAAGCATCCCGTGGTCACCCTGGTCGCCGCCGCCCTTGTGCTTGGCGGCACCGCGGCGATGGCTCCCCTGCTGGCCACCAACCTGCTGGGCAACTCAGGCCAGAACAGCCTGACCGTGCGGCAGGTGCTGCCTGCCGGCACCAGCCTGGCGGACACCAGCGCCGCCGCCATCCGCCTCGAGGAGGTCCTGCGCGGGATCGACGGCGTCCGGGACGTCCAGGTAACGTCCGGGAACGCACAGGCCGGGTTTGCCGCGATCACCTCCACCGGGTCCTCCAACTCCACCTTCACCGTAGTGACCGATGAAAAGGCGGACCAGGCCCAACTGCAGGAGACCGTGCGGTCAGAACTGGCGGAGGTGCCTGATTCCGGAAAGGTATCCGTGGGCACCCAGCAGGGTGGCTTTGGAACGTCCTCCACAGTGGACATCACCATCAAGGCCGCCACCTCCGCGGACCTGAAGACTGCCAGCGACGCCATGGTCGAGGCCATGACCGGAGTCCCCGGCACCAGCGAAGTGGCCACCAACCTCGCCGCCAGCCAGCCAGTGGTGCAGGTGAAAGTGGACCGCGCCAAAGCCGTCGCGGCAGGGCTCAACGAAGAACAGGTGGCGGGCGTCCTCGCCTCGACCATCAGCCCCGTCCCGGCCGGAACCGTGCGGATCGATACCAACGACTTCCCGGTCCAGATCGGCAAGGGCACCAGGTTCACCAGCATCGACGCCGTCCGCAGCATTCCGCTGCCCGGGGCCGGCAGCGCCCTTACGCTCGGCAGTATCGCCGCAGTGGAGCAGGTGGACGTGCCGGTATCCATCACCGCCAGCAATGGCCAGCGCACCGCCCGCGTGTCCGTGACGCCGTCGGGATCCAACCTGGGCGCCGTCAACACGGAAGTCCAGAAGCGCCTGGCCGGTGTCCAGCTGCCGGCCGGGGTCACCGCCGAAATCGGCGGTGCCACCACCCAGCAGCAGGAGTCCTTCGAGCAGCTTGGGCTCGCCCTGCTGGCGGCGATCGCCATTGTCTACGTGATTATGGTGGCCACTTTCAAATCCCTCATCCAGCCACTGATCCTGCTGGTCTCGGTGCCGTTCGCGGCCACCGGCGCCGTGGCCCTGCTCCTGGTGACCGGTGTCCCGCTGGGCCTGCCGTCACTGATCGGCATGCTGATGCTGGTGGGGATCGTGGTCACGAACGCCATTGTGCTGATCGACCTCATTAACCAGTACCGGCAGCCGCGCGACGGCCGGCCGGGTATGAACGTGGCCGATGCAATCACCCACGGCGCCCGCCAACGGCTCCGCCCCATCCTGATGACCGCCCTGGCCACGGTGTTCGCCCTTACCCCAATGGCGCTGGGCCTTACGGGCGGCGGCGGGTTCATTTCGCAGCCCCTGGCCGTGGTGGTCATCGGCGGCCTCGTCTCCTCGACTGCCCTGACCCTGGTCCTGGTCCCCGTGCTCTACCGCCTGGTGGAGGGGCGCCGTGAGAAGAAGGCCCTGCTCCGGGAACTGCAGGCGCGCCCGGAATTCGGCGCCGGCGCCGACGTCGACGAGGAGTTCCGCGACTGGACCACGGGAATGGTTCCCAAGGTCAGCGGACGGCGGGCAGCACCGGGAAGTCCCGAGTAAAACAGCGGAATATTTTCTGCGTGGCAGCGTTGTATCCGGCGATAGATGCAAATGCATCTAAATTGGCCTATACTGGAACCAAGGCCAGCAGGTCCAAGCAACGGAAAGGCACATCATGCAGATCGGTGTTTTCAGCGTCAGCGACATCACCACGGACCCCACCACGGGCCGGACCCCCACCGAGAACGAACGGATCAAGGCCTCCGTCGCCATCGCGAAGAAGGTCGAGGAAATCGGCATGGACGTGTACGCCATCGGCGAGCACCACAACCGGCCCTTCTTCTCCTCCTCCCCCACCACTACCCTGGCCTACATCGCAGCGCAGACCGAACGGATCATCCTGTCCACGGCCACCACGCTGATCACCACGAATGATCCGGTCAAGATCGCCGAAGACTTCGCCATGCTCCAGCACCTGGCCGACGGCCGCGTCGACCTGGTCCTGGGCCGCGGCAACACGGCGCCGGTCTACCCGTGGTTCGGCAAGAACATCCAGGACGGCGTGGAACTCGCCATCGAGAACTACAGCCTGCTGCGCAAGCTGTGGGACGAGGACACCGTGAACTGGTCCGGCAAGTTCCGCACACCGCTGCAGAACTTCACCTCCACACCCCGCCCGCTCGACGGCGTGGCCCCCTTTGTGTGGCACGGTTCCATCCGCACGCCGCAGATCGCCGAAGTGGCGGCGTACTTCGGCGACGGCTTCTTCGCCAACAACATTTTCTGGCCCAAGGAACACTACCAGCAGCTGATCAGCCTCTACCGTGAGCGCTACGAGCACTACGGCCACGGCAAGGCAGACCAGGCAATTGTGGGCCTGGGCGGCCAGTTCTTCATGCGGAAAAACTCGCAGGACGCTGTCAAGGAGTTCCGTCCCTACTTTGACAACGCTCCGGTCTACGGGCACGGTCCGTCCCTGGAGGACTTCACCTCCCAGACGCCCCTGACCGTCGGCAGCCCCCAGGAGGTCATTGAAAAAACTCTGACGTTCCGTGAGTACTTCGGCGACTACCAGCGGCAGCTGTTCCTGATCGACCACGCGGGCCTGCCATTGAAGACCGTGCTGGAACAGCTCGACCTGTTCGGGGAGGAAGTCCTGCCTGTCCTGCGCAAGGAGTACGCCGCCCTCAAGCCGGCGCACGTTCCCGAACCGCCCACCCATGCGGGCCGGGTTGCGGCGGCACTGGCCGCCCAGGACGCGCAGGGCCAGGATGTTCAGGCTCAGGACGCGGAAAAGTCCGCTGCGGGGGCATGATGGCCGGCAACAATTCCGAATCGCCGGTCCGGCTTGCGGCCGAGGCCTGGGAGTCGCTGTTCCGGGCACAGGTGGCCGTGATGCGCAAGCTTCAGGCAGGCCCTGCCTTCCGGAAGCTTGCGGTCAACGAGTATGACGTCCTGTTCACGCTCGCCCGCTGTCCCACCGGGTGGCTGCGGCTCAACGAGCTCAACGACAACGTCCTCCTGAGCCAGTCCAGCCTCAGCCGGCTGGTGGAGCGGCTGGAAAAGCGCGGGCTGGTGGCCAGGATGCCGGCTCCCGAGGACGGCCGCGGCGTACTGTTGCAGCTCACCGACGCGGGCCGGGAGCTGCAGAAGGAGATCGGCCGCGAGCACGTCCGGGACATCTCCACCCTGATGGGTCCGGCCCTGACTCCGGAAGAGCAAAAGGAACTCCGGCGGCTCACCGAAAAGCTGAGGAGTTCGCTGGGGCCCCGCCCGCTCCGGTGAGCGGGCGGGATCCGCTGAGCCGGGCAGGATCCTCCATGGGCAGGGGTCAGCCCAGCTTCATAAGCCGGGCAGGATCCTCCACGGGCAAGGCGCCGTTGACCACAGCCGTGACCTGGAGCTGGTTGAGGACCAGGCTGCCGCCCACGGTGGAGAGGAAAGCAGTATCCGCCGAGTCGCGGCCGGCAGTGATGCGCAACATCGATTCCCGCGGGGCCAGCCCCGTGGGGTCGATGACGTGCCAGGCACCCTCCACGTAGGCCTCGGCTACGGCGTGGAAATCCATCGGCTTCAGGCCGGGGGCGTACACGGCTGCGAGCCTGGCGGGGATGTCCTTGGAACGCAGCAGAGCGATGGCAAGGTGCGCGAAGTCCCGGCACACACCGCGCCGGCTCAGGAGGGTCTCCACTGCACCGTCGGTGCCCCGGGATGATCCGCTGAGATAGCGCAGTTCCCCGTTCACCCAGTTCCTGACGGCGCGCAGCAGCTCACCGCCCTGCAGCCCCTCGAACTCGGCGTAAGCGGTGGGCAGGAGCCGGTCGGACTCTGCGTAGCGGCTGGGCCGGACGTACCGGATCCGGTCTGCGAGTTCCGCCTCCTCCGGCTCGGCTTTCCCGGCCACGGTGGCGGAGTATTCCACTGTCACCTCCGCCGGCCCGGGGAACTCCATGTAGTGGAACCGGCCGCCGTGGTGGTCGGCCACCTCGGTCAGCGGGACCTGGCCCGCGCCGGCCGTGACGGACAGTGACTCTTCAACGGAGGAGTAGCCTCTGTTCCTCGCCACGGCGATGGCCATGGCCACCTTGGTGTTGGCTACGGTTTTGAAGACCAGTCGTGCGGAAACGCTGCGTTCCATGGCTCCTTCGGGGTTGTGTGCGGTGCAAGGGAAGTCACCGCCTGCCGCAGCACACGGGCCGGGAACGGGACTAGTTTTTGATCTTCAGCGACATTAGCATCCGCTGGACGTTGGCAAATTCAGTGCCCTCGTTGGCGTAGCGGGCGGCCTCGCCCAGGGTGTCGAAAGCTTTGGCGGGGGCCACTTTTTCGTCCGGCGCAAAGGCTTTGACCGCCACCAGGTCGCCGAACGAGTAGTCGCCCTTTCCGGCCGGGCCCCGCAGGATGTTGCGGAGTTCGCAGGCCTGACCGTCGGCGCCACCCACCACGTTGGTGATCCCGTAGGAACCGAAGTAGCGGTAGCCCTGGATCACGCGGAAAACCACCCTGGGCGGTATGGTCCCCTCCCCGCCTGCGGCGGCCACTTCCACCGGCACACTGCTGACTACCGTGTACGGCCGCCGGGACGGTTCCGGGCATTCCGCGGACGACGGCGGCAGTCCGGTGCGCAGCGCTGCCATAAAGGTGCCGTCGGACTTCTTCACTTCAATCTTCAGCGCCCCCGGCAAGGTGCCTTCCTCCGGCGTGACGGACTGCGCGATCCAATCCTCCGGGAGGTCGAAACTTACGGTCTTGCCTGAATCCGAAAAAGTCTTCCAGGCAGCTGCGGTGGCTACAGCCTGCGGGGTGCCGGATGAGGTGGCGCCGGGGCTGGCGCCAACGGACGCCGTCGCTGGGGATGAGGCGTCCGCCGATGCTGGCGCCGTGGCGCCGGAGCCTGGCTGCGCTGTCCACCCCGGCGCCTTGGATTCCGCCGTGGCGCAGCCTGCAAGAAGGGTGCCAACCACCAGCAGCGCTCCGGACAGGAGAGTCCTTGTTGCCTTGCCTTTCATGCAGCCAGCCTAGCCGCGCGGCTTCCTTGGGGCGTTGACCTTGGCGGCGTTTCGGGCCCGTCCCGGGCGGAACGGGAGCGGCGCGCCCGCCCCGGTGCCGCCGTCTGACGGTATACCTGCGTGCTGGGACTAGGCTGGTGGCTATGGAAGAGCATCGGGGCGCAGCCGAAGAAAGCCGGACGGACATCTCCGCCGTCGACATCGCTGACTGGCGGCTGCGGACATTTGCCCTGTACCACAACGTCCGCAAAATCTCAGTTGAAAGCCCGGCGGAGGCACATACCTACTGGCGCCACCAGCGCGACCTGATGTTTGCCACGCACCCGGCTTCTGCATTGACCCCCGCAGATCAGGGGCGCTTTTCCGGGCTTAAAACGGCTGACTATGATCCGATCTACCGGTTCCATGTTCCGCTGACCAAGGAAGGTGCGGGACGGGAAATCAGCGTGGAGACGGGCACCGACGGGGCGGTCCGCTTCGTCCGGCTGGGCACCTTTGACCTCCCGGAAGTAGGCCAGCTCGCGGTATGGAGGCTGCAGGGGTACGGCGGCGGTATTTTTGTGCCGTTTCGGGACGCCACGGCCGGCCTGCCCGGAGGCAGCTATGGTGCCGGCCGGTATCTGCTGGACACCATCAAGGGCGCGTTCCACGGCGTCCAGGGGACCGGCCCGGACGCCACGTTCGTCCTGGACTTCAACTTTGCCTACAATCCGTCGTGCGCCTACAACGATGCCTGGGCCTGCCCGCTTCCGGGACCGTCCAACCGCCTGGCCGTGGAGATTCCGGTGGGCGAGCTCTACTGATGTCATACGGCGCCAGCAGTCCGGATGGCTGTTGCGCCGGCCCGTAGGATTCCTCCATGACTGCACTTCCCCGCCGCATAGCCCGCGTTCGCCCCTTACCCGCTGCCCATCCGGCAGAACAGTTCTTCGTGGCCAGCGATGCGGCGGACTTCGGCGGCGTTGAAGGCAACACGTGGACGGTTACGGGAAGCCCCTTTTGGGGATCACTGGCCAACGCTTCGAGCCACCCCCGGGACGGGTGGGAACCCGGGGACCAGGTGAGGGAGGGCTCCTTTGCTTTCCTCGCACCGAGCGTGCCCGCCAACGTCCTGGGGATGGCGCACAACACCGGCCAGCCCGGGCGGGACCTGCCGCCCCAGGCGTTCCACAAGGCGGCCACCAGCGTCATCGGACCCGGCGACGCGGTTGAACTGGCTCCCGGAATGCGGCGGGTGGATCCGGAAGCGGAGCTGACCATTGTGATCGGCACAAAAGCGCGGGGCCTGACTCCGGAGAACGCCCGCGGCGCCGTTCTGGGCTTCACCATCGGCAATGACGTGACGTGCCGGGACCTGCAGAAGACCGATGAACTCTGGATCAGCGCCAAGAGCCAGGACACGTTTACGCCCGCGGGACCGTGGATTGTCACCGGCCTGGACGAAGCCGCACTCGCCGTCGATGTGGTCCTCAATGGCACCCCGTTGCAGGCCGCCAGCACTGGTGACCTCGGCTGGAAGGTCGACGAGATCCTCGTGTACCTGACGTCCTTTATGACCCTGTATCCGGGCGATCTGGTGCTGACCGGCTTTCCGGCAGAGTGCGCACCCCTGAGCCCGGGCGACACCGTGGTGTGCCGGGTCCAAGGTATCGGCGAGCTCGTGAACCCGGTCATAGCCTCGCCCTGGCCGGGACCTGTTGGCCCGGGACTTGCCGGCTGAGTTGAGGTAGCGTCGGCTAGGCGCCGAGCGCCCTGACCCGTCCGATGGCGTCCTGCAACCCGGCCGCGGCCGTTGCCAGATCCGCTTCGGTCACCGCTGCATCAAAGCTGAAGCGGACGGCCGTCTGGGCCACTTCCGCGGCAATTCCCAGTGCAATGAGCACCGGCGACGGCGCGTCCGAGCCCGCGGCGCAGGCTGAACCGCTGGAGCAGACAATGCCCTGGCGTTCCAGCTCCAGGAGCACCGACTCGCCGCTGGTTCCCGGGAAGCAGAACGAGGCCACGGAAGGCAGCCGCTCGACAGGATGCCCGGTGAGGACCGCGCCCGGAACACCGGTAAGCACAGCGCTAATGAACGTGTCCCGCAGACCCGCCACCCGCCGTCGTTGCTCCGCCTGGCCGGCCTGGGCCAGCGTCAGTGCGGTGGCCAGGCCCACGGCACCAGCGACATTCTCTGTTCCTGAACGGCGGCCGCGTTCCTGCCCGCCGCCATGGATCAGCGGCTCAAGTTTGGTGCGTCCGCGCACGAACAGGACACCGCACCCCTTGGGCGCCCCCAGCTTGTGCCCCGAAATGCTCATCGCATCCACACCCAGCACCTTGGTATCCAACGGCAGCCACCCGGCCGCCTGGACGGCGTCGGTGTGGAAAGGGATGCCCTGTTCGTGCGCCAGGGCGGCCAGTTCGGCAATGGGCTGGACCGTTCCCACCTCGTTGTTGGCGTACATCACGCTGGCCACCGCTGTTTCCGGCGTCAGCAGGGCCCGGAACACTTCCGGCGTCACGCGTCCAGTACCGTCAGCCGGAACCACGTCAACGGCGAAGCCGTGGAAGCGCTCCAGGTACCGCGCTGATTCCTCCACGGCGGGATGTTCGACGGCGGTGATCACCAGCCGGTTGAGCCGCGGGTCGGCGGCCTGCCGTGCCAGGGCGATGCCCTTGACAGCGAGGTTGTCCGCTTCCGTTCCGCCGGCGGTAAAGGTTACTTCCCCGGGCCGGCAGCCCAGCACCGCAGCCACAGACCGGCGTGCATCGGCGAGCGCGGTGGCAGCAGCCTCGCCCAGGGTGTGGTGGCTGGAGGGGTTCCCGAACTCTCCGGTGAGGTAGGGCCACATGGCGTCCAGCACCTCACGGCGGACGGGAGTTGTGGCCGCGGCGTCGAGGAAGATCATGGCTTCACTCCGCAGTCAGTTCGACATCCAGCCCGAGGTCCAGGGCGGCCACAGTGTGTGTGAGGGCGCCGATGGAGATGACATCCACTCCGGTGGCGGCGATCCCTGCCACCGTCGCGAGGTTCACGTTCCCGCTGGCTTCAACGCGTGCGCGCCCGGCCACCAGCGCCACCCCGGCCTTCAGCTCCTCTACGGTGAAGTTGTCCAGCATGATGGTGTCCACGCCGGCCGCCAGCACCGGCTCGATCTGGTCCATCCGGTCCACCTCCACCTCGAAGTGGGTGGTGTGTCCCAGTTGTGCCTTGGCCGCGGCGAGCAGCTCGGTCAGCCGGGCGGGGTCCCCTCCGGTCATCACGGCGAGGTGGTTGTCCTTGGCCAGGACGGCGTCGGAGAGGCTGTACCGGTGGTTGGCGCCACCGCCGCAGCGCACCGCGAACCGTTCAAGGATCCGCAGCCCGGGCGTGGTTTTGCGGGTGTCCGTGATCCGGGCGGACGTCCCCTCAGTCAGCTGGACGAACTGGGCGGTCTTTGTGGCGATGGCGGACATGCGCTGCACGAGGTTCAGGGCCACCCGTTCGGCGAGCAGCACGGACCGGGCGCGTCCGCTGACCCGCGCGAGGTGCATGCCGGCGTCGAACCTTCCCCCGTCGGCGAGCAGCAGCTCCACGTCGGATTCCGGGTCCACCAGCTGCATGGCGTCCCGAAACACGGTGGCGCCGCTGAAGACCCCGGGTACGCGGGCGTTCAGGACTGCGGTGGCGCGGGCGCCGGCGGGGATCAGCAGCTGGGAGGTGATGTCTCCGGCAGGAGCGTCCTCGGCGAAGGCCCGCTCCAGGATTTCCCGCACCGGAGCCGACGGCAGCGTCAGGTCCAGCCGCGGGGCGCCGGTGCCCGGTGCAGTCACGGGATGGTCGGTCATTGCCAGTTCACTCATGGACGAGGCTCGCTTTCGGGCGGGTTCGGGAAGATTCTTCAAATTCGGCAGCGATACCGGCAGCATCGGCCGGATCATCGCTCCGGTAATGGGCGCCGAGCGACTCACTGCGCTCGTGGGCTGCAGCCACCAGCATCTGCGCGGCCAACAACAGGTTCCGGTCCTCATGCAGGCGGGTGTCTGTACCAGCGGAAACAGCTTCAGGACGAACGACGGCGGCCCAGTGAACAAGTGCCTCCCCCGCCTCCCGCAGCAACGCCCCAGAGCGAAGCACCCCAGCCTTGGCAGTCATCAACCGCCGCAGTGCCTCCCGCGAAAAGGCAGTTTCGCGCCCCCCACCCCCACCGAAACCCGAGATCCCGGCCGCCTCGCCTGGTGTTTGCGTTTCCTGCCCGGCACCCAACGTTTGCTGCCCGACGTCGGCCGAGGGTGTTCCGGAAGCGAGCGTCAAGGGGAGGCCGCCCGCGGCCGAGACAGCGAGCGGAGGAACAGCCTCGGCCGGCGCCCCCCAGCCACTGCCGTCCTCACCGGAGAGGAAGTCTTCAACAGCGCGCCGGCCGAAGACGAGGCCCTCCAGTAGGGAGTTGCTGGCCAGGCGGTTTGCCCCTTGGACACCCGTGCAGGCAACTTCCCCGGCGGCATAGAGCCCGGGAACGGTGGTCCGGGCGTGGAGGTCGGTGGCTACCCCGCCCATCCAGTAGTGGGCCGCAGGCGCAACAGGGACCAGTTCGCGGGTCCAGTCGATACCGGCGTCGCGGGTGCGCTGGCTGAGGGTGGGGAAGCGCTCGGCCAGGAATCCGGGGCCCTTGGTCTGTTCAATGACCCGTGCGTCAAGGTAGACATGGCCGTTGGGATCGCCGAGCTTGGCCAGGTGCAGGGCTATGCTGCGGGACACGACGTCGCGCGGGGCGAGTTCCGCGTCGGAGTGGTACGCCCGCATGAACCGCTTGCCGTTCCCATCGACGAGGATGGCTCCCTCACCGCGGACGGCTTCGGAGATGAGGAGCGGATCCTGGTCCAGCGCGGGCGCTGTGCCCGGGTTCGCTGCGCTGGCGCCGGGAACCAGGCAGGTGGGGTGGAACTGGAAGAATTCCAGGTCAGCCACGGCCGCCCCGACGCGGACAGCGAGCGCAAGGCCGTCGGCGGTGGCCACCGCGGGATTGGTGGTCTGGGCAAACAACTGGCCGGCTCCGCCGGTTGCCAGCAGGACGGCGTCGCCGCGCAGGGATGCTGAACGGCCGTCCCGAACGAACTCAACACCGTTGACGGTGCCTTGTTCCTGCAGGAGTGCGGTGGCGTGGGCGCCCGTATGAATCGTCAGGGTACCGTCCGCTTGCCGGGCCAGGACTGTACGGATCAGGGCAGCGGCGACCTTCGTGCCCGTGGCGTCGCCGCCAGCGTGCAGGATGCGGGGCGCGGAGTGTGCCGCTTCCAGCCCCAGTGCCGGGCCGCCGCCGGCACCGGTGTCAAAGTGCACGCCGAAGCGCTCCAGCCCGGCGATGTCCCGCCGCGCCTCGGTGCACATCAGCCGGACGGCTGCTTCGTCGCAGTGTCCCGCGCCAGCCAGGAGTGTGTCGGTGATGTGGGCCGCGACCGTGTCCCCGGGAGCGGGCTCGTCCAGCACAGCCGAGATACCGCCCTGGGCGTACCAGGTGTTGCTCTCGCGAAGCTGGCCTTTGCTCAACAGCACCACGTCGGCGCCGGCATCCGCTGCCAGCAGTGCGGCGTAGAGTCCGGCGATACCGCTGCCGACGACGATCAGCCGCTGGCGGACAGTGGCACCGCCATTGCCCCGGGGTACGGTTCCCGCCGCAGGGGCGGGCGTGTTCGCCTGCCGGTTCATTACGGCCTGGCAGCGAGCATGCGCTCGAGCGCGGTGCGGGCGTGGTCCTGCACGGAGTCAGCCACGGTGATCCGGTTGACGATCCGCCCTGCAACCAGCTCCTCGAGGACCCACGCCAAATATCCAGGGTGGATCCGGTACATGGTGGAGCAGGGGCAAATCACGGGATCGAGGCAGAAGATGGTGTGCTGCGGGTATTCGGCAGCGAGCCGGTTCACCATGTTGATTTCGGTGCCGATGGCGAACGCGGTGGGCTCGGTGGCCGCGGCGATGGCCTTCTTAATGAAGTCCGTGGAGCCGGCGGAGTCGGCCGCGTCCACCACCTCCATGGGGCATTCGGGGTGGACGATCACCTGGACGCCGGGGAAGTCGGCCCTGGCCTGTTCGATCTGCGCAACGTTGAAGCGCTTGTGCACTGAACAGAATCCGTGCCACAGGATGACCCGGGAATCCAGCAGTGCCTGCTCGTCGTTGCCGCCGAGATCCTTGCGGGGATTCCACATGGGCATCTGCTCCAAGGGCACGCCCAGTGCCTTGGCGGTGTTGCGGCCCAGGTGCTGGTCCGGGAAGAACAGCACCCGCTGGCCGCGCTCGAACGCCCACTCCAGGACGGTTTTAGCGTTCGAGGAGGTGCAGACGATGCCGCCGTTCTCGCCGCAGAAAGCCTTCAGGGCTGCGGAGGAATTCATGTAGGTGACCGGGATGACCGGAACCCGGCCTTCGGCGTCGGGCTCGGTGCCGAAGATCTCCTCAAGCTGCTCCCAGCACTCGGCCACGGAGTCGGCGTCAGCCATGTCCGCCATGGAGCAGCCGGCCGCCAGGTTGGGCAGGATGACAGCCTGTTCGGGCGCGGAGAGGATGTCAGCGGTTTCGGCCATGAAGTGGACGCCGCAGAACACGATGGCCTCGGCGTCCGGCCGCGTGAGCGCGGCGTTGGCCAGCTGGAAGGAGTCGCCCACGAAGTCCGCGTACTGGATGACTTCGTCGCGCTGGTAAAAGTGCCCCAGGATGACGGCCCGGTCGCCCAATACAGCCTTAGCGGCGAGGATCCGTTCGCCCAGCTCGGCGTCGCTGGCGCGCTTGTACTCCTCCGGCAGTTGCCCCTGGCGCGGCGTTGCGGCGGGGGCCACGTCAGCGCTTGAGGCACCGGGGCCGTAGGCGGGAACGCCGGCGAGCGCCTCGGCAAGGTCGTAGTCCCATGGGCCCTTGGCCAGGGCGGGGCTGCAGGTGCCGCCCTTCGCCGCCGCGCCGTTCTCCGCCTGCTCGCGCGTGATCAGCTGGATTGCTGTGTTGACGCTGCTCATACTTTGCTCCTGTTGTCTGGGTCGAGGCCGGGCAGGCCGGTAAAGCGGTAGAGGCGGGGCGGGCGGTGTTTGCCGCCCTGGAGGTATTCGCCGGTTTCCTCTATCTCCGGCGTGGATTTGAGCTGGCGCCGGAAGTTCGCCGGGTCCAGCTGGCGGTCCAGCACAGCCTCGTAGACTTCCCGGACCTGGGCCAGGGTGAAGTACTCCCCCAGCAGGTGGTAGGCCACCGAGCCGTAGGCCAGCTTGTTCCGCAGCCGCCACAACGCGTAGTCCACAATCGCGTTGTGATCAAAGGCCAGTTCGCCGAGCCGGTCCGCCCGGAACCACCTGACGTTCTCGGACTCGTCTGCCAGGGCGGCTTCCGTCGGCTGCACCAGGGCCCAGTAGACGATGGAGACCACCCGCTGCGTGGGAGAGCGGTGGAGGCCGCCGAAGGCGTACAGCTGCTCGAGGTAGCTCGGAGCGAGGCCGGTGGTCTCCCGCAGGTTGCGGGAAGCCGCGTCCTGCAGGGATTCCGAGTGGCTCAACGGCCCACCGGGCAACGCCCACAAGCCTTTGAACGGTTCCCGGATCCGCCGGACCAGCGGCAGCCAGAGCGTGGGCCGCCCCGAGCGTTCACTGGGGCGGAGCGCGAAGATGACGGTGGAGATGGCGAGCGACGGCGGCGCGGCCTGGCGCTCCGAGACGTTTGCTGAACTCGTGTACATTTCCACCTCCTTCCGCCCTGCCGCGGCTGCCCATTGAAGCCCGCCTAGTTATGGTCAAACTGACCATAACTGATTCTACGGGCAACCGCCCCTCAATTGCCAAATGTTTCTGGAGGCTTTCGCCGTAGGTGGCATCCGAACTCGGGTCCTATGGAAGCCGGGCAGCCCCATGCCAGGAGCTCCTGATGCGGGCAGTGCAGCCGCGAGACGGTAAATTCAAGTGGTCCCACGAGGAGCCACCAACCAGACCCCAAGAAGGTTCAGCAGCAAATGACGATGAAGTCCACCGAAACCCGTCCACCAGGCCACCTGGGCCACAGCATGAAGCCCCGCCAGCTCACCATGATGGGCCTGGGCAGCGCGATCGGCGCCGGCCTCTTCCTCGGGTCCGGGGCAGGCGTGCAGGCAGCCGGTCCTGCCGTACTCATCTCCTACCTGGTGGCCGGCACCCTGATCATCCTGGTGATGTGGGCGATGGGCGAAATGGCTGCCGCGAACCCGAACAGCGGTGCCTTCTCCGTTTACGCCGAACGGGCCCTGGGAAAAACGGCCGGCGCCACGATCGGCTGGCTCTGGTGGCTGCAACTGGTGGTGGTGATTGCCGCCGAGGCACTCGGCGGGGCCGGGCTCCTCTTCTCCGTGTGGCCGGTGGTCCCGGTCTGGGCGCTCGCGCTGGTCTTTATGGTCGTATTCACCGCCATCAACCTTGCCGGCGTCAGGAATTTCGGCGAGTTCGAGTTCTGGTTCGCCATCCTCAAGGTCGCGGCCATCATCCTGTTCCTGGTGATCGGCGCCGCCCTTCTCCTGGGCCTGCTGCCGGACGTGGCGTCGCCGGGCCTGGCCAACCTGACGTCCGATTTCGCCCCCGCGGGACTGGGCGGGATCGCGGCGGCACTTTTTGTGGTCATCTTCGCCTTCGGCGGCACTGAGATCGTGTCCGTGGCGGCGGCTGAAACCGAAGACCCTGAACACAGCGTGGGCAAAGCGATCCGGACGGTAATGTGGCGCATCCTGGTTTTCTACATCGGATCCGTTTTTGTGATTGCCGCCGTCCTGCCGGCCACGTCGGAAAGCCTGGACTCACCCTTCGCCGGCGTCCTGAACGCCGCCCGCATCCCAGGCGCCGCGACGGCAATCACCCTCGTGGCCGTCGTCGCCCTCCTCTCGGCACTGAACGCCAACCTCTACGGTGCATCGCGGATGGCCTACTCGCTTGCCGAGCGAGGCGAGGCACCACGGTTCCTGACCCGCCTGAGCGGCGCCAACGTGCCGATGCTGGCGGTCGGCGTGTCCGTCGCCTTCGGTTTCGTGGCCACTGTCCTTGAGCTGCTGTTCCCGGAGCGGATCCTTCCCGCACTGTTCCAGCTGGTGGGATCCACCTGCCTGGTGGTATGGGGCAGCGCGCTGGTCTCCCAGCTGGTCCTGCGGCGCCGGGCCGACCGGGACGGCACTCCCCTGCCGCTGAGGATGAAGGGCTTTCCGGCCCTGACGATTGTGGGGCTCGTCCTGCTGGGCCTGATTTTCGCCGTGGGCTTCAGTGCCGAAAGCAGCCGCGTCCAGCTGTTCAGCACCTTTGGCCTGATCGCGGGGATCGCGGCGGCCTGCGCAGCGGGTGCCCGGCTCAGCACCAGGACCAGCCGCAGGTAGAGTAGTCCCGAGCACGAGGTTCCGACGCGCCGGGTCCCGCCTGGGCGCCGTAAGTTGATGAGGACTGACACCATGAGCGGCAGGCACACCGGCGAGCAGCATTCGCACACCGTGGAGGGCACCGACCCCCAACTGTATGTGGCGGTGCATGATCCTGCCGCCGACGCCGGCCTCCGGCCCGTCCTGCTCCTGCACGGCTTCTCGTCGTCCAGCAAACTCAACTGGGAGGATACCGGCTGGGTGGCTGCGCTGCTCGAGGCCGGCCGCCGCGTCATCATGGTGGACCTGCCCGGACACGGCCGCAGCGGCGCCCCGGAGGACCGTGATTCCTACTCCCCCAGCAGGATCCGTGCGGACCTGCTGCAGGTGGCGTTCGACGCCGGCGTGCGGCCTGTGCAGGCCGGCGACCCTGCCAGTGGACTGGACCTGGTGGGCTATTCCCTGGGTTCCCGGCTCGCCTGGGAGTTCGCCGCCACCCAGCCCGAGATGGTGCACCGGATTGTCCTGGGCGGGCCGAACACCGCGGACCCGCTGGCGGAGTTCGATCTCGCCGCCGCACAGGATTACCTGGCCGACGGAACTCCCATCGCGGACGAGTCCACGGCCAGGCTGCTCAAAATGGCGCTGCTGCTGCCCAGCAACAACATCTTCGCCCTGCTGTCGCTGGTGGAAGCCATCAAGGCCGAACCCTACGATCCCGCCGAGGCGGTCCCGCATGTGCCGATGCTCCTGGTGGCCGGTGACCAGGACGAGCGCGCGGGCAGCCTTCCGCAACTGGCCGGACTGGCCCAGGGCGCCGGTGCCCTGGCGGAACAGCTGACGCTGCCGGGCCGCAACCACACCAACGCCGTGACCAGCCGTGCCTTCAAGCAGGCAGCCATTTCCTTCCTCGCCGTCTGAGAGACGTCGGGTTGAATTAATTCCCGGCCGCCTGCCCATCCCCCTCCTGCCGCCCCTTCCCCGGCGGTAGGCTGAAAGGGAGGGCTGGAACCGCCGGGAGGGCCACATGGATATGCGTTTTGAAGACCGCACGGAGGCCGGCGAGCGGCTGGCTGCAGTCCTGACGCAGTTCCGTGAGCGGCCGGACACTGTTGTCCTGGGCCTGGCCCGCGGCGGAATCCCGGTGGCGGCGGCAGCAGCCAAAGCCCTGTACCTTCCGCTCGGTGCCGTCCTGGTGCGCAAACTCGGCATCCCCGGGCACGAGGAAACGGCGTATGGAGCCCTGGCATGGGCCCGCGGGCGGACCGTGCGCCTGCTCAACAAGCCGCTGCTGGACCGGGTCCGGGAACATGGAGTCCGCGACGACCTCCTGCATCAGGTGGAGCAGCGGGAACAGGGCGAACTGCTCCGCCGCGTGGAACTCTACCCCCGGACAGATCAGGAGATTTCAGGCAAAACCGTCCTGCTGATCGACGACGGCCTGGCCACCGGCGCCACTATGAGGGCCGCCGTCGAGGCCGTCCGGGAGGGCGGGGCGGAGGTTGTGGTGGCCGCCGCGCCCGTTGGCTCCATTGAAGCGGAGGCATCCGTGGAGCGGGTGTGCGACGCCGTGCTGTGCCTGCATCTGCCGGGCAAATTCCGTGCCGTGGGCAGTTTCTACCGGCACTTCGAACAACTGACGGACGATGACGCCATCAGCTACCTGAAGCAGTAGCAGCGCCTGGCGACGGCGGGCCCGGACCAATAAGGTCCGGGCCCGCTGCGTCCCGGCGTGGGACCATGCGGTCAGTGGTGGCTGACGCCCAGCGGCCGGCCCTTGGTCTCCTTGGCCAGCACCACACCGATGGCTGAGATGACGCAGAGCACCATGATGTAGATGCCGATGGATCCGGTCCATTTGGTGGCCTGCAGCAGGGTTTCGGCGATGGTGGCGGCGAAGGCCCCGCCCAGGATGGCGCCGAACGCGTAGCCGATGGAAATGCCGGAATACCTGACATTGGCCGGGAACATTTCGGCGTACATTGCGGACATGGGTCCGTAGGACAGGCCCAGGCCAATGGTGAGGACGAACAGCGCCAGCCCGTAGAGCCAGATGTTCCTGGTGTCGATCAGGGCAAACATGGGAATCATCCAGGCGAACACAATGGCGTAGCCGGTGAGGAAGGTCTTGACCCGGCCAATGCGGTCCGAGAGCCAGCCGCCCACCAGCGTGAAGATCAGCCAGCCAAAGGACGCGAGGGTGGTGGCCAGCAGGACCTGGGGCGTGGGCATCTGCAGCGTCCGGGTTGCGTAGGCGATAAAGAACGCGATCAGCAGGTACCCGGCGGCGTTGTTGCCGATAAAGATCATGGTGGAGTAAAGCACCGGCTTCTTGTGGCTGCGGACCAGTTCGCCCAGGGGCGCCTTGCTTTCCCGCTTCCGTGCGGCCATTTCCTGGAAGACCGGGCTTTCGGCGACCGCGCGCCGGATGAGGTAGCCCACCACGATGAGGACGATGGAGAGCAGGAACGGCATCCGCCAGCCCCAGGCGGCGAAGTCTTCCTTGGACATGCTGGTGTTGAGGAAGAAGAGCAGGCCCGTGGCCAGGATCATGCCCACCGGCACGCCGATCTGCGGGTAGGCGCCAAAGAGTCCGCGTTTGTTCAGGGGTGCGTGCTCCACAGCCATCAGTGCCGCACCGCCCCACTCGCCGCCTGCCGAGAAGCCCTGGATGATCCGGAGGAGGATCAGCAGGACGGGCGCCCAGGCGCCGATCTGGGCGTAGGTGGGCAGCATGCCGATGAGCGCGGTGGCGGCACCCATCATCACCAGGGTGAAGACGAGCATCGCCTTGCGTCCCAGCCGGTCCCCAAGGTGGCCCGCCACCACGGCACCCAGCGGCCGGAACAGGAAGCTGATGCCGATCAGGGCGAAGGAGAGGATCTGCGCCAGGCCAGGGTTCGACTGGTTCAACGGGGCCAGGAACAGGGGCGACAGCAGCGTTGCCGTCAGCTGGGCAAAGATGAAGAAGTCATACCACTCGATGGTGGTGCCGACCAGGGTGCCGGCCAGGACTTTGCGCTCCTCCCGGCGGGTGCTGGGACCGGAGAGTGTATCCACCTTGGAAGGTGTGGTCATCGAAACTCCATTGTTTATTGGCAGCCAGGCTGCCAGGACGCCTTCAGGATTACCGACAGAACGGTCAGTTAGTTAGTAGGGTACTACGAAAATGTGAGACAGGACACGCGCTGGGCGAATTTGCTGCTTACGGGATTTGCCGGGCAGCGCAGCGGGATCGCTGGTACCGCTCCCGGGCCGACTCCCGTTCTCGGTTCTATATGTGAACTGACGCTTCGGTATCCGGACGCTGCATTCTAGGATGGACACCATGACTTCCACCGCTGCAGCCACCACCGGGGCCGCCCCCGCGCAGGCTTCACCCTCCCAGACGCTTTCGCGGGGCATCCGCGCGTTGGAAATCCTTGCTGCAGCACCGGGCCCGCTGACGATTGCCGAACTCGCCGATGCAATGGGCGTCCACCGGTCGGTGGCCTACCGGATCCTTCGAACACTGGAGGACCACTCGCTGCTGGTCCGCGACGATGCCGGGCGGGTCCAGCCCGGTCCCGGCCTGGCGGTCCTGGCCCGCGGAGTTTCGAGGAACCTGCAGAGCGCCGCCCTCCCCGAACTCACGCATCTGGCGAACACGTTGGATATGACCGCGTTCGTGGCGCTGTGGGACCACCACGACTGCATCACCCTCGTCACCGTCGAGCCGCGGCACTCCGGGGCCACCGTGGCACAGCACCCCGGCACCCGCCACCCCATCAATGCTGGCGCACCCGGCATCGCCATCCAGTCAGCCCTCACGGAAGCCGAGTGGGAGCGCCTCGAGACCGGCGTTCCGTACCGGCCCGAGGCTGCCGAAGCCCGCCGTACCGGATACTCCGCCAGCCACGACGAGGTCATTGCGGGCGTTTCGTCGCTGGCGGCACCGGTCCGGGTTCCGGGCGGACGGCCGGCAGCACTCGCCGTCGTTTACATCCGGTCAGCCCACGACCCCTCAGCGGTGGGCGCGGCGCTGGCGGAAAGCGCGGCCAGAATCGAACGCCAGCTGGCCTGAGCGCAGGGGGCAGCAGGCGCTCAGGCTTGCCGGCGTTGAAGTACGACGGCGGCCGCCGCACCGAGGAGCGCCAGGGCGGCTGCCGCGCAGGCAGGGACGAGGAATGCAGCCCCGTAACCGTGGTCCTGGGCCAGCCTGCCGCCAACGGCTGAACCGATCGCTGTACCGGCGACGATTCCGCTGGCCAGGGCGGTCATCACGGTGCCCAGCCGTCCCGCCGGGGCCACCACCCCGCCAACGGCAAAGACGGTCACCATGACCGGTCCCACCGGGACCCCCAGGACCAGCAGCACCAGCACCATTGACCCCAAGGACGCAGGCATCAGCAGGAGCACGGCCAGCGCTGCCATCAGCGCAGCAGACAATATCCAACGCCAGGCAAGGCTGAAGCGCTGCGGCCAGTAGGCAACCGAGAGAGCCGCCGCGGCGGAGCTGAGGCCCATCACGGCGTACAGCAAGCCGGCGATTTCGGAACTGGCATAGTGGGCGGAAAAGGAGCTTAACGCCGCCTGCGCGGAGCCGAAGAACGTGCCCATGCAGACCATCGCCAGCACCGGAACGGCGACGGACGCCGGCAAACCAGGCCTGGTAGTTTGTTGCCCCGCCGGCAAAGCGGGGCGTGGTCCTGCCGGGACTGCCCGGCGGCGGATCACCGGGACTGCCCGGTGGGTGCGGTGCGCTGCGAAGGCGGGCACCAGGGTGATGGTCATCGCTGCCGCCAGTGCAAGCGGCAGCCAGGGTGCCAGGAGGCTGGCCAGGATTCCCACGAGCGCCGGGCCCAGCACGAAGGTGATTTCATCGGCAGTGCTTTCGTATGACAAGGCGGTGTCCAGGTCGCGCCTGTTGTCCGCTTCACTCCCCTGCGACGTCAGTGCCATCCACCTCACCCGCGCCAGCGGCCCTACCTGAGGGCAGCTTGCCCCCGAAAGGAACGCGGCGGCCAGCACTCCGGCAGCAAAACTTCCGGCCGTCCCCAGGACAGCGGCTGCAAGAATCAGCGCCACCACCGCGGCCGTGTTGAGGGCAGCCGCGAACAGCAGCACGGCACGCTGGCCGCGCCTGTCCGCCAGCGTCCCCAGGACCGGGGCGCCCAGAGCGGATCCGATGCCCACCGCCCCTGCGGCCGTGCCGCCGAGCGCGTAGGAACCACTGTTGGAAGTAACCAGGGTCAGGGTTCCCACCGTGAGCATGGCCAGGGGAAGCCGGGCAAAAAGGCCCAGCGGGATGAAACTGCGGCCGGCAAGTTGCGGAAGCCTGGCAAACCGGCTGCCGGAAACACTTCCCGGGGCGGCGGAGGAACCGGCCTTGCCGGAGGCAGCACCCTCGGTGATGGCGGAAGAACCCTCACTGCTGGCGGAAGAACCCTCCGTGCTGGCGGAAGAATCCGGGATGGCTGGGCCGGGCGCATGCCGCGAAGGCGATGGCTGGTCAGGGGAAAGGGAGGTCGAAGATTTCAATTCCGGGCTCGTTCATTCATGCGCATCGTCCCTCCTCCCGATGCGCTGAACCCGGTAACTGTCCAAGTATATCCGCCGTTCCTGCTGCCCGTTGGCGGGCTGCATCCGCGGCTGCCGGCCGGGTCAGACCGGGGTGTCCAGGGCCTCGGAAATTCGCAGTGTGGAGCCGTTGCGTCCTTTGAGCACCTGGAGCTGCATGCCGATCCGCTGCTTCATTTCCGCTACATGGCTCACCAATCCCACAACCCTGCCCCCGTCCCGCAAGCCTTCAAGGGCGTCCATCACTTGTTCCAGGGACTGCTCGTCAAGGCTGCCGAACCCCTCATCCACAAAGAGCGTTTCGATTTCCACGCCGCCCGACTCCTGCTGGACAACGTCGGCCAGTCCGAGTGCCAGGGACAGGGACGCCATAAACGATTCGCCGCCGGAGAGGGTGGACGTGTCCCGGCGGTGGCCGGTCCATTGATCCACCACCTCCAGTCCCAGCCCGGACTTGGCACCGCGTGCTGCCTTCGCGTCAGTGTGCTGCAGGAGGTACCGGCCGTCGCTCATGGCCACCAGCCGTTCCGAGGCGGCCAGGGCCACTTGCTCCAGCCGCGCTGCCAGGACGTAGCTGTTCAGGCTCATCCGGTATGTATTGTCTCCGCGGCCGGCTGCCGCGTCCGCCAGGCCGGACAGCATCCGGGCATGCTCAGCAGGGCCGCGGGCGGAGCCGGCAAGTTCGGAATACTTGCCGGCGATGGCTGCCAACGACTCAAGGCAGCGCGATGCCAGGCCCACTGCCACGTCAGCGTCGCGTGCCTCCTGAAGGGCAGCGGCCGCATCAGCCTGCAGGGCCGCGAGCCGCTGGTGGTCCACCTGAATTCCGGCGGCCGTTTCTTGCAGGGCGAGCACAACCTCGTCCGATGCGAACAGTTCGGCAACCCGGGCGGCCTCGTCCTGGACGGACCGTATTTCCGCTTCGAGGGCAGCAGCTTCCGTGCCGGGAAGCAGGTGTGCCCTGGCTTCCTCCGCAGAGGAAAACCCGGATTCCGGCAAGGCCAGTTCCAGCTGCTCCCGGGCTTCCGCAGCCTGGGCTCGCGCCGTGACATGGGCAGCCTGCGCTTCGACGGCTTTGGACAGCATGGCGGCCGCGTTTTCCAAGGCGCGCAACCGCTGTGAGAGGCTGCGGTGCCCTGCCCGCAGGCCACCCAGTGCCTGGTCAAGTGACGACGACTGTTCGGCCAGGTCAGCAAGGGAGGACACAACTGTCGCGAGCTCGGCTTCAGCGCTGGCCCGGGACTCCCGGGCCGCGGCGATGTCCGCTTCGAGTGCTTCAAGCCGCGCACGTGTTGCCGCGAGTTCACCCACGGCCTGTTCGGCGTCGGCCGCGGCCCCACGCGCCTCCTCAGCCAGGGCGACGGCCTCTTCCTTGGGGGTCCCGCCGCCTTGGCCGGCCAGGACCGCCACCAGTTGCTTTGCCTCGGCCAGCCTCTGGCCGGCACGGGCGAATTCAGCGTCGGCGGCCTCAAACAGCTGGTGGGCTGCCTCCTCGTCCTGTTCAAGTCCCGGTCCGCCCCCGGAACCGGCTGCCGGCGAGGGATGCTCGGCACTGCCGCACACCGGGCACTCTTCCCCCTCCACCAGCTTGGCTGCCAGCTCGGCAGCCGCATTGGCCAGACGCTGCTCCCGTACATCGAGCCAGCGCCGCTTGGTCTCAAGCTGGTTCTCGCGTAACGCGCCGTGATCCTGCTTCGCCGCCTCCTGCACCGCCACTGCCGTGCCGTAGCGCCGGACCACGTCCAGCAGTTCGCCGGCAGCAGTCGCCTCTTTGGCGCGCAGGGCCGCTGCCCCGGCCGGTCCTTCGAGTGTTTCCAGACCGGAGGTGAGGCTCAGCCGCTCGTCGAGAAGAGCCTCCACACGGCGGTCCAGTGCGGTATTGGATGCTGCGATTTCCTGCTGTTTTGCCGTTAACTGCTGGTGCTTTGACCGGAGCGCCTTCAGGCGGTCTTCGTCCGGAATCCTTGCCTCCACGACAGCCAGGAGGGACCGGAGCCGGTCCAACTCATCTCCGGCGGCCGGGACCAATGCCGGGCCGTCGGAGTCCTGCGCGGCATGATGAGCGGAGCCGAGCTCCAGCCGGCCGAGCTCCGGGTCTTCGCCGGCAGCGAGGCGAAGCAGGGTGAAAGCCGATTCCATCGCATCGGCGGCCCGATGGACTTTGACAGCCGCCGCGTCCACGCCGCGCAGTTGACCGGCCAGAACTTCCGCCTGGCGGTGCCGGCCAAGCCTAAGGTTCAGGTTCTCCAGCCGCGGCAGCGCTTCCTGCACTGCGGCCTGCCTGGTGGTTGCCTCCTCCAGCCTGCGGTGCCGGCCCCGGAAGGCGGTCTCCGCTTCAACGGCACGCATCCGTTCCTGGCTCGCCTCCCCCGCGGCCAACGCCAGCTCCGAGAGTTCACGCTTCCGGCGGGCCGCACCTTCCTTCAGCCATTCGAGCCGCGCCGCCATGGTGTCCGGCGCCGGTTTGCCGGCCGTTGAAGTATCTTGTGACGCCCCGTCAGACTCCTCAAGGTGCAGCGTTTCCGCTTCCGACTCCGCCCGCGCGGCCAACAGTTCCAGTTGGCCGCTGAGGACGGCTACCTCCTCCTTTGCTGCCAGCGCCTGCCGTGAGAGTTCCTGCTCCACGGCTTCAAACCGCTCGGTGCCGAAGAGTTTCTGCAGAAGGTCGAGCCGGTCCGTGGCCTTGGAGCGCAGGAAGGCGGCAAAATCACCCTGCGGCAGCATCACTACCCGGGTGAATTGCTCACGGTCCATCCCCAGCAGGGCAAGTATCTCTGCCCCCGCCTCGTCATTGCGCGCGGACTTCTCCACCCACGTTCCGTCCACGCGTTCACGCAGGAGGGTCTTGGCCTGTTGGGTGGTGAACCCGTTTTTGCCCCTGGCGCTCGGCTTTTCCCAGGCGGGCGAGCGGGTGACATCAAAACGGCGGCCCTGGGCTGAGAATTCACAGCTCACCGCAGGTTCCTGGCCCGGTTCGGCGTGGTCGCTGCGGAGCCGCTTTCCGTCCTGGCGCGCTCCCGGCACTGAGCCGTAGAGCGCAAAGCAGATGGCATCGAGAACGCTGGTTTTACCCGCGCCGGTGGGGCCGTTCAGGAGGAACAGGCCATGCGCGCTCAGGGTGTTGAAGTCGATTTCCTCGGTGCCGGCAAAGGGACCGAAGCCGGAAATCCGGAGGCGGTGGATCCTCACAGCGAAGCCTCCTGCAGCCGGACGTTCTCCAGGGCAGCGGCGAGTGCCGTCTTTTCGGCGTCATCCGGAACCCGGCCGCGAACGTGCTCCAGGAAGCCGCAGCACACGGCGAGGTCATCCGGCGCTTCCGCCAGTCTGCTGCTGTAGGTGGAGGCAGTGCCGGCACTCCCGCCCTGGGGGTCGAATGCGAGGACCAAGGTGTCCGGGAAACGCGTACGGAGCTGTTCCATGGCCCGGGCGGGACGCTGCGCGTCGGTAAGGGTGACCTGGCAGTAGGCGGTTTCGGCCCAGGAATATTCGGGCGACTCAAGCAGCTCGGGCAAGGGCCCCCGGAGCACCGCCAGGGTGCGCGGGGCGTCCCACAGGACTTCCTGGACGCAGGCCACGCCGCCGGCACCGATGTCGATGAGCCAGGCCCCCTTCCGGTGCGACGCCTCGGAGAAGGAGTATGCCAGCGGCGATCCGGAGTAACGGACCTGGGGCGACAGGGCCTGGCGCCCATGCAGGTGGCCCAGGGCGGTGTAGCTGAAGCCATCAAAGAGGTCCAGCGGAACCGCCCCTACGCCACCGATGCTGAGGTCGCGTTCACTGTCCGAGCTGACCCCGCCGCTGGCAAAGGTGTGCGCCAGCACCACCGAATGGACTGTGGCAGAAGCCGAGCGCCGTTCGATGTCCTGCCGGATCAACCCTGTTGCCGCCCGGGTCACCTCGAAGTGGCTGGCAGTCTGGACGCCCAGCTGGTCGGCCACAAGCCGTGGTTCCAGCCAGGGAATGCCGTAAATGGCCACCAGCGCCTCACCGCTGGCAGGGAGCAGCAGGGGCTGGTCGAGACTGTCCAGCCTGGTCCGCAGGTGCACCCCGCCGCGTTCCAGCAGCCGCGAAGCGAATCCCAGGCGGATGGCGGAGTCGTGGTTTCCGCTGGTAAGCACCACCTGCGCTCCTGCCGACGTCAGCCGGACCAGGGCATCGTCCAGGAGGCGCACCACATCCACGCCCGGGAGGGCGCGGTCATAGACGTCGCCCGCGATGAGCACAACATCCACGGCATGCCGGGCAACGGCGTCCACCAGCTGGTCGACGAAGGCCCGCTGCGCATCCAGCATCCCGATCCCGTGGAAGGACCGGCCCAGATGCCAGTCCGATGTGTGAAGTAACCTCATGTTTCTAAGCTATCGGCTGCCACTGACAGTTCCGGTAACCGCCGCAGCGGTCGGCACCCTGCCAGGGTCAGCCCCGCTTGCCGTCGAAGAACTCCTGCGCTTCGCTGGTTTCAGTTTTTGTGTCCCTGGTGACGCGCTCAGCCGCGGTCTCGTCGGCTTCCAGAGGCTCATCGTCGGCTGCCACGGGCTCATCACCGGTAGCCGCCGGGGCTTCCCCGGACGCGTCTGTCCCCGCACCGAAACTCCGGAAGGCGAGCCCGGCGATCACGGCGCCCACCAGGGGAGCCGCGACAAAAACCCAGAGCTGCTCAACGGCCCATCCCGAGCTGAACACTGCGGAGGCAATGGCCCTTGCCGGGTTGAAGGGCAGGTTGCCCACGGACAGGCCCAGCTGGAGGAGGACGGCGAAGGACAGGCCAACGGCAACAGCTGCAGCGGAGCGGCCGTTGCTGTCCCGGCGCGCTGTTGCCAGGAAGACGGCGGTGATGATCGCGGCGCCGATCATCTCCAGCAGCAGCGCGGCCGCCAGCGGCGCCTGGATGATGGAGTGTTCGCCGAAGCCGGCAGTGACGGTGTCAAACGCCGTCCGGCTGTCCGCGATCCCGGGCAGCGTGCGCAGGATTCCGTACAGGGCCAGCGCCGCCAACAGTCCCCCGGCCAGCTGGGCTGCGGCATAGGCGGCGGCGGAACCTCCACGGATCCGGCCGGCGACGAGGTGGCCCGCCGTAATGGCGGGGTTGAAATGGCCGCCTGAAACATGGCCGAAGGCAAGCATGGCCGCGGTCACCGCGAGCCCGGCAGCAAGGGCGGCAGGCAGGGGGCTGGATTGCGGGATGCTGAACAGGGGCACGCCGAGCCCGGCAAGGGCCAGGAAGAAGCTGCCAAACGCCTCGGCCACCAGGCGTGGCAGAAGCCGTGGCTGGGCTATGTCAGTTCCGGTTGACTGGAATGCGTCGTGACGGGCCGGGACAGGCGTGCTCATGGTGGTGACCTTCGAGGTAGGCGGGTGTGGAACTGCCGACGGGCAACCCGGACATTATTCCAGTGCAGGCTGTGCGTTCGCTGGACACCGCTGCCAGCAACGCTGCCGTACTGCCACTCGCAGTGTCGCCGGTGGGGTCGGGCAGCCCGTGGCGGCCACGGTAAATTTGCAACCATGAGTATTGAGTCGGACACTTCCACCCCTTCCCTCAAGTCCCGTATCCGCGGCTGTCTCCTGGGCGGCGCGCTCGGAGATGCGTTGGGCTACGCGGTGGAGTTCGACTCGATTGACCAGGTCCGCAGCCGCTACGGCAGGAATGGCCTCACTGGTCTCGATCTCCTCACCGGTCCCGGCCATTTCTCCGATGACACCCAGATGACCCTGTATACCGTGGACGGCCTCGTTGAGGCGCTGGAGTGGGCGAACTCGGGCGTCGGCGCGGACGTCAACGCCTGCCTGTGGCTCGCGTACCTGCGGTGGTTTGCCACCCAGGGGGAAACAGCACCGCCGTCGGCTCCCGTCCCCCAAACCCGGTGGATTGATGCCCAGGAAGTGCTCCACCAGCGGCGGCATCCCGGCAAGGCCTGCATCTCCGGGCTCGCCACCGGGGAAATGGGCACCTCCGCCCGGCCCGTGAACCCTGACTCGAAGGGCTGCGGGACCGTGATGCGTTCAGCTCCGTTCGGGCTCATCCCGCACATCACACCCGACGCCGTCTACAAGCTAAGTGCCGACGCCGCCTCGCTCACGCACGGTCACCCGTCAGCCCGCCAGAGTGCGGGAACGTTCAGCCTCCTCATCCACCGCCTGGTGTCCGGTGAGGGACTGCGGGAAGCGGCAGCCGGGGCGCTGGCCCAGGCCGCCGGCCTTGATGGTGTGGCGCCCGAGCTGCCGGAACGGCTGGAGGCCGCCCTGCGATTGGCCGGAAAGGGCGTCGTGACGCCGGAGGAACTGGTCCAGGCGCTCGGCGAGGGATGGGTCGCCGAGGAAGCCCTCGCCGTCGCGCTTTACGCCGTCCTGGCCACGCTCCCGGAAGCGGCGCCGGCGGAACCAGCGCGGCACTTCCGTGATGCTGTGGCGCTGGCCGTTAACCACAGCGGCGACAGCGATTCCACCGGCTCCATTGCCGGGAACATCCTCGGCGCTTACTACGGCGAAGTCTGCCTCCCCCCGGAATGGCTTGCGGCGCTGGAAGGGCAGGACGTGATCCGCGGCATGGCGGACCAATTGGTAAAGGTCACAACCGGCGGAGACTAATGTTGTTGCAGGCCTCGCAAACTTCCGCCGGAATCAGCCCGCGCCGCTGCAGGAATCCGAAGATCACGCAGCCGAGGCAGAACCCGGCAAATGCTTCCAGCGACGCCGCCACGATCAGGATGCCCAGCACTGTCCAGGCGGCCGGGGCAGCGCCGGCCGCGAACAGGGCCAGGGCCGTAGTGGAGACCACCGCACCCATGCCTTGGGCGAAGCGCTTGGGCGGCCCGGGAACCAGTTTCACGTGGCCCAGCCGTGGGGTGATGACTTTCACGGACAGCAGTGCCAGCGGCGAGATCCGGGGTCCGAAGAGCACGCGGAGCCAGAACCCGGCGGCGATGGCCAGCAGGCCCCATCCCGACCCCGCCGCTGCCGTCACCAGCGCCAGCACAACCACCAGCCCTGCCGTCACGCGGGCGGCGTACTCGTTCACGGGGTTGGGGAAGGCAAATACGGTGCGCATGAGGCCAGGCTAGGGGCCTCCGACGCCGGGCGGAAGGTTTGTTGCGCCGCGTGAACGCGCGCGGACCTCGGCTCAGGCGCTGACGGCTCCGGCGAAACTGTTCACCATCTGCAGGAATTCACCCTCAGAAAGAACCTCGATGGCCTGTCCCCGCTCATGGAGTTCCAGGACCCGGCGGGCTTTGCCCGTGAGCCTGCCCGAGCGGAGGTCTGCGGCCACAAAGCCATCCCCCACCACCAGGACGGTGGTGCGTCCCGTGACCCGGCTCTCCGTCCGGGCACCGAATTCGGCAGAGCGCTGCTTCGCTTCGGGCCGGCCCATGGAAAGCTGTCCGGTGAAAACGACTGTCTGGCCGTAGAGCGGGTGGCCGGGCTCTGCGTGCGGATTGGGCTCGGGGTTTGCTCCCTCTTCCGGCCAGCCGCCCTGGAAGGGCCTGACCAGCCCTGCCCCGCTGGCCGCGGCGCTGGAGAGGGCGGCGAGGCTGGCCTTGGACAGCGTGTCCCGGGCGGGGTCGAAGGCTTCCTGGCGCGGCATCATGAGCCCCAGCGACAAGTAGAGCTCGGCGATGCTGTTGGCGCCGTTGCGGCCGGCGATGTCCACCAGGATGCCGGCGCAGGCACGGGCGTCTTCGGCGGCGTCGTGGTGGTTGACCAGGGGAACCCCGGCCTCCTCCGCGGCAAAGGGCAGGGAATTGGACACCAGCGAGTAGCAGCGCCTGGAAAGCATCACGGTGCAGACGTAGTCGTAGGCCGGGCCGGGCAGCCCTGACACTTCCAGCCCGGAGCGGATCACACCGAGATCGAAGGCCGCATTGTGCGCCGCAAGGATGTCATCGCCAATAAAAGCGCCGATCTCCGGGAAGAGCTCCCCAAACCGGGGCATCCCCGCGACGTCGGCGGCAGTGATCCCGTGGATCCGGACGTTCTGGTAATCGAAGTGGTCATGGCTGGCCGGCGGACGCATCAGCCATGAGGCTTCCTCAACAACCTTGCCGCCGCGGACTTTCGTCAGGCCTACCGAGCAGGGTGAGCCCCGAAATCCGTTGGCAGTTTCGAAGTCGATCGCCGTAAAGTCCAAACCCACGGGCCCCACCTTACCGCCGGACCGGCTCGTTCCCGCGCCACCCATGCGGCCATGTCACGGATATCACCCCTGTCCGCACCGGCCGGGACCTCCCGGAGCCACCGGGCGGAAGAGGCACGTCAAGTACCCTTGAGGAGTGAACTTTCCTGTGATGAACGACTTCGCTGTGTCCATGCTGGGCGGTGCGGGACCGGTGCAGCCACAGTTGGCATCCTTCCTGCCCGACTGGCTGAACCCCCAGGTCTTCCTGGCTGATCCTGCCCTCGCACCGTGGGTGGTCCTGCTTGTCTGCGGCATCGTCTTCGCAGAAACCGGGCTGCTGGTGGGCTTCTTCCTGCCGGGTGACTCGATGCTGTTCACCGCCGGCCTGCTGGTGGCCACGGACACCATTAAATTCAACGTGTGGCTGCTCGCCCTGCTGATTGTTGTGTCGGCCATCGTGGGCAACCAGACCGGTTACCTCATCGGATCCAAAGCCGGCCCGGCGATCTTCAACAAGCCCAATTCCCGCCTCTTCAAGCGCGAGAACATTGAGAATGCCCACGCCTTCTTCGAAAAGCACGGCGGAAAAGCCCTGATCCTTGCACGCTTCGTGCCGATCATCAGGACCTTTGTCCCGGTCATTGTGGGCGTTGCGCAGATGAGCAAAAAGAAGTTCTTCGTTTACAACGTCATTGGTGCCTTCCTCTGGGGCGGCGGCGTGACGCTCCTGGGGTACCTGCTGGGAGACCGGATCCCCTGGGTGCGGGACAACCTGGACATTATCTTCATCGCTATCGTGCTGGTGTCGGTTCTGCCCATCGGGGTGGAGGTCCTCCGCGGCATGGCCGCCAGGCGGCAGGCCACGGCGTACGGCACGGACCCCGTGGACGAGTTCATTGAAGAACACGCGCCCGAGGAAGAGCACAAGACGCCCCGCCACCTTGGCGGAACGCGGCCCGAGTAGCAGCGGGCCCTGCAGCTAAAAAGGGTGCGCCCCAGGCTTCGGCCCGGAGCGCACCCTTTCCTGTATTAAGGCGTTGGCAGGTTCAGTCGACCGCCCTGCGCAGGTGCCCGCTTAGCGGTACTGCAGTGCTTCGACGATGGCCGGCACAAGCGCCCGGAACGCCTTGCCGCGGTGGCTGATCGCGTTCTTCTCGCCGGCGGACAGTTCCGCGCAACTGCGGGTCTCCCCCACCGGCTGCAGCACGGGGTCGTAGCCGAAGCCGCCGTCACCGCGGGGTTCGCGCAGGAGGACGCCCTCCAGCTGCCCGTACTCCACTACCTCGCGTCCGGAATCGCCGTTTGCCGCGGGGACCGCCAGTGCCGCCGCGCAGACAAAGGCGGCGCCGCGGTGGGCATCCGGGACGTCGGAGAGCTGGTTGAGCAGAAGCCGCAGGTTCGCGGCGTCATCCCCATGGCTCCCGGCCCACCGGGCCGAGAAAATACCTGGCGCTCCGCCCATCACATCCACAGCGAGCCCGGAATCATCGGCGATGGCCACCAGGCCTGTCGCTTCGGCGACGGCCCGCGCCTTGAGCAGGGAATTCTCGGCGAACGTCACCCCCGTTTCGACGACGTCGGGGGCACCTGCCGCTGCTGCGTCCACCACTTGAGTGTCGACGTCGAGCCCTGGCACCTGCCCGCGCAGGAGCTCGCGGAGCTCCCGCAGCTTGCCCTTGTTATGGGTGGCAAGGACCAGGCGCGGGGCCACGCCTTGCCCCGGGACGGTACCTGCCGCACTCACAGTGTGTCTGCCAGGGTTTCGCGCTGGATCGCCGCGAGCTGGGTGGTTCCGAGCAGGGCCAGGTCCAGGAGCTGGTCCAGTTCCGCGCGGTCAAAGGGCGCGCCTTCGGCGGTCCCCTGGACCTCCACGAACTTGCCCGAGCCGGTGACCACCACGTTCATGTCGGTTTCCGCCCGGACGTCCTCCACGTAGGGCAGGTCCAGCATGGGTACGCCGTCGATGATGCCCACGGAGACCGCTGCGATGGTGTCAACCAGGGGCTGGGCGTTCTTCGCGATCAGCTTGTTGTCACGGGCGAACCGGATGGAGTCCGCGAGCGCAACATAGGCGCCGGTGATGGCTGCCGTGCGGGTTCCGCCGTCGGCCTGCAGGACGTCGCAGTCCAGCACGATGGTGTTCTCGCCCAGGGCCTTGGTGTCGATGATGGAGCGCAGGGAGCGGCCGATGAGCCGGGAAATCTCGTGGGTGCGGCCGCCGATTTTGCCCTTGACGGATTCGCGGTCGGAGCGGGTGTTGGTGGCGCGGGGCAGCATGGCGTACTCGGCCGTGACCCAGCCGCGGCCCTCCCCCTTGAGCCAGCGCGGCACTCCTGCGGTGAGGGAAGCCGTGCACAGGACCCGGGTGTTGCCGAACTCGATCAGGGCCGATCCCTCAGCCTGGTTGGACCATCCACGGGTGATACTGATGGGCCGGAGCTGGTCCGGGGCGCGGCCGTCGGCGCGCACAATGGGCACTGCAGTTGCTTCAGAAGTCATGCCTTTAGCTTATCCACTGCCGGGCGCACGGGCTGTCCAGGGCTATCCGACGGCAAAGGAACTCCGGGCCAAAGAACTCCCCGGCAATAAGCTGCCGGCGAAGCAAGAACTAGATGGTGTAGTGCACCCCGGCCACGGCCACCGCAACGTCGCCGCCGAAAACCGGCCGCGCCTCCGCCATCACTGTGGTCTGCGACGTCCACACCGGAATGTGCGTCAGCAGGAGCCGGCGGGCACCGGCAGCGGCAGCGGCTTCGCCTGCCCGCTTGCCCGTCAGGTGGACGTCCTTGATGCCGTCATCCCGGCCTTCCTCGAAAGCCGCTTCGCACAGGAACAGGTCAGCGCCCTTCGCGGCCTCCTCCAGGCCTGCGCAGGAGTCCGTGTCGCCGGAGTACGTTAGCGTCTTGGCAGTCCGGTTGCCCTCCTTGTCCGGCTCCACCACTTCCACCCGGAGGGCGTATGCCTCCTCCACCGGGTGGTTCACGGCGAAGGGGGTCACGGTGAAGGGACCAACGGTGACCGGCTCGCGCTCGGCCCAGTTGGTGAAGTCGAACTCCTCGCGCATGCCGGGGTCAAGTTCCAGGCCGTAGGCGGTGGCCATCCGGTCCGCCGTGGCCGCCGGTCCCCAGACCGGGATCCGGCCCCTGCCCCAGCCGCCCGGCTTCCACCGGACGGCCACGTGCAGGCCGCAGAGGTCCATGCAGTGGTCGGGGTGCAGGTGGGTGAGGAAAATCGCGTCGATGTCCTCAAGGTCGGTATACCGCTGGATGGCGCCCAGGGCCCCGCTGCCCAGGTCCATGACCACTTTCCAGGTCCGCTCGCCGTCGTTGGCGGTCAGGAGGTAGCACGACGCCGGGGATCCCGGCCCGGGAAAGGACCCGGTGCAGCCGACGATAGTGAGCTTCACTGGCCTTGACCCCCGGCCACGGAACTGCCCACAAAATTGGAGATCCGCGGGCGGGCGCCGGCGCTCTGAGCGGCCGCGATCATTTCCGGGGTGATGCGGGCCAGGCTGCCGGTGGGATACTGGGCCGCCACGTGGTCCACGTGCCGGACGGAAAGGACTTCAGGGCCAAGGAACCTGCGGGCGAGCGCCTCAAACTGGGCGGCATCCCCGGTCGCCACGAAATGGTGTTCGGGCGGGGCAGTTTCCATACGCTGGAGGTCGTGGGTGGCCAGGGCTCGATAGACGTCCTTGGCGGTCTCCTCCGCGCTGGACACCAGGGTGACGTCCGCTCCCATCACATATGAGATGACGCCGGTCAGCAGCGGGTAATGCGTGCAGCCCAGGACCACGGTGTCCACCCCGGCGGCCTTCAGCGGGGCCAGGTACTCCTCCGCCACAGCCAGCAGGGCAGGTCCGGTGGTAATTCCGGCCTCCACGTAGCTGACGAATTCCGGGCAGGCCACCGACGTGATTTCCAGGTCCGGCGCGGCGGCAAAGGTATCCTCGTAGGCCCGCGAGCCCACGGTGGCGGACGTGCCGATCACCCCCACCCTTCCACTGCGGGTGGCGGCAACGGCGCGCCGCACCGCCGGCTGGATGACCTCGATGACAGGGATGCCGTACTTCGCCGTATACCTCTCGCGGGCGTCACGGAGCACAGCGGCCGACGCCGAGTTGCAGGCTATGGTGAGCAGCTTGACGCCGGAGTCCACCAGTTCGTCCATCACGCCCAGGGCGTTGGCACGGACTTCCGCAATGGGCAGCGGACCGTAAGGCCCGTGCGCGGTATCCCCCACGTAGAGGATGGACTCGTTGGGGAGCTGGTCAATGATGGAGCGTGCCACGGTCAGGCCGCCCACTCCGGAGTCGAACACACCGATGGGCCGGGATTCGACGGCGGCGGCCGGCAGGTCGCTGGCTTCGGACCCTGCTGCTTCAGCTGACGGGTCCATGCTCGAGGCTGTTGTCATGATTATTCGAGGATAGGTCTTCCCCGGAGCCTCAGCCATCATCTTGTGGCCTGCGACTCATGTCTAATTTGTCACACGCCTGACACGGAAGGACCCGGCCACCGCTCAACGGCGGGTGTCCAGCGACTGGAGCATAGCCTGGACCAGCGATTCCTGCAGCCAGGTGGCGAAGTTGTAGACCAGGGCCAGGTAGCTCTCCACATCCTCGGCCTGGGACCAGTCCTGCATGAGGTGGACGTGCTCGGCGTCCTCTTCGTCCTGGATGTCCAGGCGCTCGGCCAGGACCAGCCGGACGTCGTTCAGCGCGGTTGACCAGTGCCGGGCTCCCTCGGCGGTCAGGACGATCTCATCCTTGTCCAGGTCCAGCGCGGCGGCCCGGAGGGCTCCGATCTTTGTCTCACGGAGGGACCGCTCGGTGAGCTGGCGGAACTCCAGCGACGCGCCGTCGTCGTTCTTCATCACATTCGGAAGCAGCCGCTTCATTGCCCTGTCCGTGGGCTCGGCGACGTCCATGTCGAGGCCGATCATGGCGGCCAGCGGGTCCTGGCCTTTCCGCTCCTCCGGCTGAAGCATGGAGATGACGTCGTCGATGAGGCTGCGCAGCAGCTCCCGCTCGGTGGGCTCCAGGTAGCCGGTGATTCCTTTAAGTCCGTACTTGAACGCCTTAGCCACGCTTCCCCTTACCCTGGCCGGACCCGCCGGACTTTCCTGAATTACCGCCCGATCCACCGCTGGCCTTCTCCACCGTGGCCCACAGCCCGAAGCCGTGCATGGCCACCGCGTGGCGCTCCACCTGTTCCTTGCTGCCGTTGGCAACGATCGAGCGGCCCTTCTTGTGAACCTCCATCATGAGCTTGTTCGCTTTGGTCTCCGAGTAGCCGAAGTAGCTTTGGAACACGTAGCTGACGTAGCTCATGAGATTGACCGGGTCATTCCAGATCACCAGGTTCCAGGGGATGTCCGGGGCGGCCAGGAAATCGGTGGACTCCGCCGTGCCGGTCCGGGTGCCCTCTTGCGTATCAGGGCCGAGCGCAACGCTTAAGGTCATCTGTCCATTCTATGGGGAGGATGGGCCCACGCCGCGAAGCGAAGCGAGACGTGGGAGCCGGTGGATGGGCCCACGCCGGCGAGGGCCCCGCGGCGAAGCGAAGCGAGACGTGGGAGCCGGTGGGGACTAGAGTGACTTTCGTGAGCACCTCAGCCGGCTGGGACCATCCCCGCACGTCCTTTTACACCGACCACTACGAGCTGACCATGCTGCAGGCGTCGCTCCATTCGGGTGCCGCGCACCGCAGGTCCGTCTTCGAGGCCTTCGCCCGGCGGCTCCCGGACGGCCGGCGCTACGGGATCGTGGCAGGGACTGGCCGGCTGCTGGAGGGCATTGCGAACTTCCGGTTCGGGGAGGCGGAACTGGACTTCCTGGCCCGGACCAAGGTGGTGAACGAGGAGACGCTGGAGTACCTGGCGTCCTACCGCTTCAGCGGTGACATCTGGGGCTACCCGGAGGGCGAAGCCTACTTCCCGTACTCCCCCATCCTCATCGTCGAGGCCACCTTTGCCGAAGCCTGCATGCTGGAGACCTACCTGCTCTCGGTCCTCAACCACGACAGCGCCATCGCATCCGCAGCGTCGCGGATGGTCACCGCCGCCGGCGGCCGCCCCTGCATCGAGATGGGTTCCCGGCGCACCCACGAGGAGGCAGCCACCGCGTCCGCGAGGGCAGCCATCATTGCCGGGTTCGACAGCACGTCCAACCTTGAAGCGGGCATCCGCTACGGGGTCAAGACAGTAGGCACCGCCGCCCACTCCTTCACGCTCCTCCACGACACCGAGCGGGACGCTTTCGAGGCACAGATTGCGTCCCTCGGCGAGTCCACATCCCTCCTGGTGGATACGTACGACGTCGAAAAAGCCGTGCGTGCGGCCGTGGACCTCGCGGGTCCACGCCTTGGCGCCGTCCGGCTTGATTCCGGCGACCTCGTGGCCCAGGCCCAATGGGTGCGCCAGCTCCTGGACCAGCTGGGCAACGAGAACACCAAGATCGTGGTCACCTCGGACCTGGACGAGTTTGCGATCGCCGCGCTGCAGTCCGCGCCGGTGGATTCCTACGGCGTAGGGACGTCCCTGGTCACCGGATCCGGGGCGCCCACCGCCAGCATGGTCTACAAGCTCGTCAGCCGCACGGACAACGACGGGAACTTCGTCTCCGTGGCCAAGGCCGCCAAGAACAAGGCCAGCGTGGGCGGCCGGAAGTACGCCCTCCGGAAGCTGGACGAACGGGGCATTGCCACCTCCGAAATAGTGGGCGTGGGCCACCGACCCGAGGACGACGGCAACGACCGTCCGCTGCTGGTCCAGTTCATGAAGAACGGCGAACTCATGCCGGGCTGGACCGGCCATGAAGGCGTGGTCCGTGCCCGCCGCCGCCACGCCGAAACCATGGCTGAACTGCCCGCAGTGGTCAACCGCCTCCAGCGGGGGGAAGCAGCCATTCCCACCAATTACGAGGAGAACTGATGTCCCGGGCCCTGATCATCGTCGATGTCCAGAACGATTTCTGTGAAGGGGGATCCCTCGCTGTCAAAGGCGGAGCGGAAGTGGCCGGCGCCATCAGCGAATACATCGACGCGCACCACAACGAGTTCGACCACATCGTGGCCACCCAGGACTGGCACATCAATCCGGGCGACCACTTCTCGGAAACCCCTGACTTCGTGGACAGCTGGCCGCCGCACTGTGTGGCGGGGACCCGGGGAGCGGAGCTTCACCCGGACCTGGACACCGAATACATCGAGGCCTATTTCCAGAAGGGGCAGTTCGCTGCCGCCTACTCCGGCTTTGAGGGACTGCTGGCACCTGAGGATGCCGTTCCCACCGGCGAGCGGCAGCCGGGCGCGCTGCCCGGCACCGGCGAAGCTGACCGGTTCACCCCGGATGAAGACGCCATCGGTCTGGACGACTGGCTGCAGAGCAACGACGTCGAGGAGGTGGTGGTGGTGGGCATCGCCACCGACTACTGCGTCAAAGCCACGTCACTGGATGCCGTGCAGGCGGGCTACTCCGTAACGGTCATCCGGCCCCTGACAGCGGGAATTGCCGATGACCTGGAGGAAACAATCACCGAGCTGGAACTCGGCGGCGTGGACGTCTCCTGACCTGTCGCAGAAACCAGAACTGGCCCGGCGCTCTGCACCGGGCCACTTCCGTTCCAGGTCACTGTTATTTCCTGCCGATGAACCAGTCCTGAAGCTTCCGCAGGCGGGACTGCAGCTGTTCCTCGTTCGCCTGGGCCACGGGCGGGCCTCCGCACACCGTTCGCAGCTTGGTGTGCACCACGCCGTGCGGCGTGCCGGTCCGGGCTGACCAGGCAGCCACGTTTTTGGCCAGCTCGTTCCGGAGGTCCATCAGCAGCCGGTGGTCGGGGACCGCCGGTCCAGGAGCAGCCGCCGCCGCGGGAGCCTTCCGGTTCTTGCGGTTGAGCTGCTCATGCTGGCGTTGCCGCAGGAGTGTGCCCACCTGCTCGGCGTCCAGCAGCCCGGGAATGCCCAGGAAGTCCAGCTCGTCCTCGGAGCCCACTTCACCACCGGTTCCGAACTCGCCGCCGTCGAACAGGACGCGGTCAAAGGACGCCTGGGAGTCCAGGGCTTCGAACTTGCCCTTGGTCAGGCTGTCGGAGGCCTTGTCCTCACGGTTGGCCTCCGCCATCAGCGAGTCTTCCGGGTTGAAGAGGCCGTCCCCGTCCTCTTTCTCCGGCCGGTCCAGGGCATGGTCCCGTTCGGCCTCCATCGAGTTGGCCAGCGCCATCAGCTGGGGTACCGAGGGCAGGAAGACCGACGCCGTCTCGCCCCTTTTGCGGGCACGCACGAAGCGGCCCACGGCCTGGGCGAAAAACAGCGGGGTTGAGGTGGAAGTGGCGTACACCCCGACGGACAGCCGGGGAACGTCGACGCCTTCAGACACCATGCGGACGGCCACCATCCACCGTTTCTCGCTGGCGGTGAATTCCTCGATCTTGCTGGAGGCCTTGGCATCATCGGACAGGATGACGGTGGGCGATTCCCCCGTGATCCTTTTCAACTGTCCGGCGTACGCCCGGGCGTCCTCGTGGTCCGTGGCAATCACCAGTCCGCCGGCATCGGGGACGGTGCGGCGCACTTCACTCAGCCGTTTGTCCGCCCCGGCCAGTACGGCTGGAATCCATTCGCCCGCCGGGTTCAGGGCCGTCCGCCAGGCATGTGAGGTGATGTCCTTGGTCACGGCGGCCTCGCCGAGCGACGCCGCCATCTCCTCGCCGGCGCTGGTGCGCCAGCGCATCTGGCCCGAGTACGCCATAAACATCACCGGCCGGACCACGTGGTCCCGCAGGGCGTTGCCGTAGCCGTAGGTGTAGTCCGCCTTGGAACGGCGGATGCCGTCCCGGTCCTCCGCGTACTCCACGAACGGAATGGGCGAGGTATCTGAGCGGAAGGGTGTTCCGGTCAGGGAGAGCCGGCGCGCTGCGGGGTCGAATGCCTCCCGGAGGCCGTCGCCCCAGGAGAGTGCCTCGCCACCGTGGTGGATTTCGTCAAGAATCACCAGTGTCCGCGCGGCCTCCGTTTTGGCCCGGTGCAGCAGGGGCTTGCTGGCCACTTGGGCATAGGTCACGGCGACACCGATGAAGCCGCGGCCGTGCTGGCCGTCGGAGTTCTTGAAGTTGGGGTCGATGGCGATGCCGACTTTGGCAGCCGCGTCCGCCCACTGGCGCTTCAGGTGGTCCGTGGGTGCCACGATGGTCACGCGGTTCACCGCTCCGGAGTCGATCAGCGTGGACGCGATACGGAGCGCGAAAGTGGTTTTACCGGCGCCGGGGGTGGCCACCGCCAAGAAGTCCCGCGGACTTGCCCTCAGGTAGAGGTCCAGGGCTTCCTGCTGCCAGGCACGGAGTTTCGGGGCGGTTCCCCAGGCTGCACGTTCCGGATAAGCCGGAGGCAGGGTGGGGCCGCCAAAGAGCGTCTCCGTCACTATTTGTTGTTGCCTGAGTCCCCTCCGGGACCCTTGCCGCCGTCGTTGCCCGGGCGGAGGCCGTCATAGACCTCTTTGCACATAGGGCACACCGGGAACTTTTGCGGATCCCGGCCCGGCGTCCAGACTTTGCCGCACAGGGCGATGACAGGCTCGCCGGTCAGCGCGGACTCCATGATCTTTTCCTTGCGCACATAGTGCGAAAAGCGCTCCCGGTCCCCGGGCTCCACCTCTTGGCGCAGTTCCTCGCGCTCAATGGTGGCTGTGGACGTTCCAGCCCCGGAAAGCTCGCGCATCGGGTCGTTTTCGAGAGGGTCCGTCATGCTAGTCATGCGATCCATCTTAGCCGTTCCGGCGGCCGGCCGTTCGACGCCGGAGGGTCCCGCAGCGCCGCCCGGAACCTGCCGCCGTCGTACTTTTCCGTCGCGTTGCCCCGCGTCCCAGCGGCGGTCAGAGTCCCTGCCAGGCAGGTTTGTTGTCGTAGGTGTGGCGGTAAAAATCCGCCAGCTTCAAGGCCGAGGCGGCAGACTCGTCCAGCAGGACCGTGGCATGCGGATGGAACTGCAGCACCGACGCGGGGCAGACCGCAGCCACCGGCCCTTCAACGAATTCGCGCACTGCCTGCGCCTTCTGTGCCCCGGTTGCCACGAGGATCACATGCCGTGCGTCCATGATGGTGCCCAGGCCCTGGGTGAGGACGTGGTGCGGGACCTCGGCCAGGCTGCTGAAGAACCGGGCGTTGTCCCGGCGTGTCTGCTCGATAAGGCTCTTGATCCGGGTGCGTGAGGCAAAGGAGGAGCCCGGCTCGTTGAAGCCGATATGGCCGTCGGTGCCGACGCCCAGGAGCTGGAGGTCGATGCCGCCGGCTGCCGCGATGGATTCCTCATAGGCACGGCAGGCGGGCAGTATGTCCGTTGCTGTTCCGTCCGGTCCGTGAACGTTGTCCGGCGGGATGTTCACCCGGTTGGTGAACTCCCGCCGGATCACCTCACGATAGGACTCCGGGTGGCCGGCGGGCAGGCCAACGTATTCGTCCAGCGCAAACCCGTGCGCCCGGCTGAAGTCCAGGCCGTCGCGCTCGTGGCGGGCCGCCAGCTCATCGTAGATGGGCAACGGCGAGGACCCGGTGGCCAGGCCCAGGACGGCGTCCGGCTTCCGCCGGAGCAGCTCCCCGATGGCGTCAGCTGCCAGCTTGCTGATCTGCTTGCTGCCGTTGAGGATAACGACTTCCATGCTTTTCCTTTCCGGGCTTTTCAGCGGTTGACGGTGACCTGGGCCAGAAGTTCGGGCCCCCGGGCGTCCAGCCATTTCCCGCCCAGCCTCACGCCGGTCACCAAGAGTGCCGGCCCCACCAGTAGCCCGGCGCCGAGGTCCAGCCAGCCAAAAAGACTGTTGCCGGTGACGAGCTGGGCCACCAGGAGCGCAGCCTCGGGCAGAACCAGGACAAACAAAATTCCCATCCCGGCGAACTGGACGGCCAGGGTCTGGCCCACGTTTCCGGGCGGCTTCTTGAAGGGGCTGTCCCCCGGCAGCGGAACCGCCACGGTGTAGCGGGCCGAAACCACGGAGGACAATCCCAGCCCCGTAAAGAGGATTCCCAGGCTCAATCCCAGCTGGCCGGGCAAGGACGCCCAGTCCGTGGTGAAGGCGGCGTGGCCAACGGCGAACACCAGGACCACCGGCAGGGCGAAGGCCAGGCAGGCGAGCGCCCGGCCCAGCCGGTCGTCCACGCCCCGCACGCCGCTGGCCAGGTGCAGCGCGAAGGCGGTGTTGTCATAGGAGACATCGGCGGAGATGGACCAGGCGAGGATAAACGCCGTCGGGGGCGCCAGGAAAGCAAGGGTGCTGAAGTCGCCGGTCTGGCTGCCCTGGAACACCAGCAGCACCGGGAGCAGCGGGACCACGATGAGGGAGCCGGAGTAGCGGGGATCGCGGATCCAGTAGGTGAGGGACCGGGCCATGACGGCGCCGGCAGGAACGGCGGGCAGGAGCCCGAACAGGCCGAGCTTTCCGCCCTTGCGCTTGCCGCTGCCCGAGTAGGGCGGATTAACCAGGGCCCGCTCCAGGAGCAGCTTCCAGCACCAGGCAAGTCCGGCCAGGACAGCGGCCGCTACGAGCAGCTTCAGGGCAGCCGGTCCCGGATGCCCTGCTGCGATATCGCCGGCGACGGACCAGGGGGCACCCAGCGGGGTCCACGACATCGCCTGCGCGAACTCCGGGAGGAAACCGGCGGAGGCGGAGATTCCCCGGCTCAATCCCGCCACGATCGGGCCCAGCAGGACCAGCGGAACCATAAACGCGATGGCGCTGACGTCCTTGAAGCGCCGGGAGGCGGCGAGGCTTGCAGTTGCCGTGGTCACCACCTTGGACAGCACGATGCAGGTCAGCACCCCCAGCGCTGCCCCGACGAGGGCTGCGAGCGCGGGCAGCACGCCCCGGGACCAGGTCACCACCGTGGACAATGCCACCAGGGTTGTGGCCAGGCCGGGAATCCCGATCAGCCCGCCCAGCGCCAGCCCCGCCAGCAGCTGCTTCATGGGGATGGCGAAGGTGGTGAAGCGGGCCGGATCGAGCGTCATGTCCGTGGCCGAGGCGACTACGGGAATGATTCCCCAGCCGAGGATGGCCGCGGACCCGCCGAGCACCACGGCTGTTTGGGCCAGTTCCTGGTCCGCCCGGCGCAGCAGGACCAGCACCACTACCAGCGTGGCCACCAGGCCAAGCGCATAGAGCCCGGCGAAGGCCATGCCCACCAGTTGCCAGGGGCTGCGGCGCAGGCCGTTGCGCAGCAGCGTCAGTTTGAGCCTCAGAAGGTGCGCAACCATTCCAGCCCTTCCGTGTGGCTGCGGCCGCCCACCAGTTGGACGAAACGGTCCTCCAGCGAGGCCCCGCCGCGCACCTCGTCAACCGTACCCGCGGCCAGCAGCCGGCCGGCGGCCACCACGGCAACGTGGTCGCACATGCGCTGCACCAGGTCCATGACGTGGCTGGAGACGATCACCGTTCCGCCGGAGGCCACGTAGCTGTCCAGGATGGATCGAATATTGGCGGCAGAGACCGGATCCACTGCCTCGAAGGGTTCGTCCAGCACCAGCAGCCGGGGTGCATGGATGAGGGCTGAGGCCAGGGCGATTTTTTTGGTCATGCCGGCGGAGTAGTCCACCACCAGGGTGCCCGCGTCCTGGGCCAGGTCCAGGGCTGCCAGCAGTTCCCCCACGCGGCTGGCCGCCACGTCCTTGTCCATGCCGCGCAGCAGTCCTGCGTACGTGACCAGCTGCTCGCCCGTGAGCCGATCGAACAGCCGCACGCCATCGGGCAGGATGCCCATCAGCCGCTTGGCCTCCAGCGGCCGGGCCCAGACGTCCACCCCGTGAACGACGGCCGTGCCAAAGTCAGGGCGCAGGAGCCCGGTGGCCATTGACAACGTAGTGGTCTTGCCAGCACCGTTCGGGCCCACGATTCCGAAGAACGAACCGGCCGGCACGTCCAGGCTGATGCCGTCCACCGCGATCTTCTGGCCAAAGCGCTTGGCCAGGCCGCGGATGGAGAGCGCGGCTACGGGAGCGGCGGCCCGTGCCGGGTCTGGTTGCTGAGCAGTCATGAAGCCAGACTAGTCCTCAGCGTGCGGAACGGGCGTCCTCCCGCAGGAGCAGAGAGTTAGGGCCAGTACGCCGGCAACGATCAGAAAGTCCGGCGCGGCACCGCCCGTTCGTACTGCGGCGCCCACTTGATGTCGTGGCCCAGTTCAAACGCTGCGCGCAGCCACCAGTGCGGGTCCCGCAGGGCAGCGCGGGCGATGAAAACGCCGTCTGCCTGCCCTGTGGCAATGGCGTGCTCAGCCTGGCCGGCGGAGGTCAGCAGGCCCACGGTACCAGTGGGCACTCCGGCCTCGCTGCGGACAGCGGCGGAGAACCCGGTCTGGTAGCCGGGACCGGCCTTGATCTGCTGATGGGCCACGGCCCCGCCGCTGGAAACGTCGACGAGGTCCACACCATGTTGGGCGGCCTGCCGGGCCAGGCGCACGGAGGCTGCCAGGTCCACCCCGCCTTCGGCCCAGTCGCTCGCCGAGATCCTCAGCAGCAGGGGCATCGAGTCCGGAATGACATCCCGCACCGCATCCACCACCGCAAGCATGAGCCTGTTCCGGCCTTCTTCGTTCCCGCCCCAGGCATCAGTCCGCGCATTGATCAGCGGGCTCTGGAACTGGTGCAGCAGGTAGCCGTGCGCCCCGTGGATCTCCAGGGTGTCGAATCCTGCATCCACGGCCCGGACTGCGGCCGCGGCGAAGTCCTTGATGACTCCCTTGATCTGTTCCTCCGTCATTTCGGACGGCACAGCATAGCCATCGAAGGCAGACGGCGAGGGCCCCACGGTGGTCCAGCCGCCGTCGGACTCCGGGACACTGCCCTGCCGGCCGGAGAAGGGCCAGTACGTGGAGGCCTTCCGGCCGGCATGGGCCAGCTGGGCGCCGATTTTTGCGTCGGCCGCACCGTAGCGGTGCACGAAGGAGGTGATCCGCTGCCAGGCCTCCGCCTGGGCGTCGTTATACAGGCCGGCGTCCCGGGGACTGATCCTGCCTTCGGCGTTAACTGCCGCCGCCTCGGTGAGGATCAGCGCCGCGCCGCCGGCGGCGAAGGAGCCCAGGTGCATCAGGTGCCAGTCGTGCGGAACTCCCGGCGCCTCGTCAGGATCGCAGCTGTACTGGCACATGGGCGACACCCAGCCGCGGTGCTGGAGCTCCAGCGAACGGAGTTTGAGCGGCTCGAACAGTGCGGACACTAGAACAGCACCCGTGCCAGGGCCTGGCGTGCCTTGCCAACCCGCTCGTCTGACGTCCCTACCACCTCGAACAGCTCCAGCAGGCGGACCCGGGCGGTCTCACGTTCCGGTCCGAAATTCCTGCCGATAAAGCTGACCAGCCGGTTCAGCGCGTCCTCCACGTGCCCGCCGGCAACGTCGAGATCGGCAATGGCAAGCTGGGCCTCCAGGTTGTCCGGTTCATCGGCCGCCTGGGCGCGGAGGGCTTCGCTGTCCTGGGCCGTGATCGGCTGGAGCCGCAGCATCAGCTCCACCTGGGCCAGCCCGGCCTTCGCCTCGCGGTCCGACGGCATCTCGTTCAGCGCCTGGCGGTAGGCGTCCGCAGCAGCTGCGTAGTCGCCTGCCTCGATGGCATCAAAGGCGGCCTGGTGCAGCGGCGGCAGCGGCGCGGGCTCCGCATCTGCCCCGGTTTCCCCGCCCAGGCTTCCCGTCACGCCGTTTGCCGCTGCCACTTTCAACAGTTCGTCGAACAGGCTGCGTACCTGCTGTTCGTCTGCACCGCCCTGGAACAGGGGGACGGGCTGGCCCTTCAGCACGGCAACGGCGGTGGGCACCGCCTGCACCTGGAACGCCTGGGCCAGCTGCGGGAACGCTTCGATATCGGCAGCACCGAGGACCAGCCGGCCGCCGTAGCTGTCCACCACCCGCTCAAGGACGTCCAGCATGCCGGCGGACTCGGGCGAGTAGGAGGCCCAGAGCGCAAATACCACGGGCACCTGCGCTGAGAGCTCCACCAGTTGCTGGAAATTGGCCTCGGTGACGTTGACCTTCAGTTCCGGAGCGCCGGGAGCCGAGCCGGGCTGTCCATCGCCGGTTGTGGGCGGCGGTGCGGACGGGCCGGACGGTGCCGGGCGCTGCTTCAGTGAAGAAAGGTCGACGGCGCCGCGCAGGTTAAGCAGGCTGGCAGCGGCAGGAGGGACTGGGCGGGAAGCTGGCGAACTCATGCTTTCCACTCTAGCCACTCCGGCCGCTGCCGGGGGTACTGCAGATCCGGGGACTACTTGAAGCTGGCTCCTACCAGCCCGCGGGTTGCGGCCACAAGCTTCATGGGATCGGCGGAGCCCGCCGGCGGCACGTACACGGCCGTGGATTCGGCGAAGCTGAGGACCATCCCGGTGGTGGTTTCCTTGCCGCCGGCCAGGGCCGCAGCGTCGTCGCCGATGGTCAGCTTGTCACCGGCGGCCTTGGGGGTTCCCTCGAAACCGAAGTTGATCCGGCCCAGGACCAGCGCGCCGCCGTCGGCAGTTCGGAACACCACAGTGCTTTCCGGAACCACCTTGTGCGTGAACGAGAAACTTCCGTTCTCGCCGGCCTTGACCACCTCGGACTGGTAGGACAGCGTGTCGGCGATGTACGGCGAGGACTCACCCTCCACGAGCTTGTCCTTGAAGGCGGAATCTGCGGTGGTGAGCCTGTCGGCCAGGCCGGCCATGGCTTCTTCACCGCTGTAGAGCAGTCCGGTCTTGTCGCCGGGGGCCACGGTTTCCGTCCCGTCACGGTTAATGGTGGGGAAGGTCGTCCCGGGCTGCAGCGGATTGGTTTCCACGAGCTTGTAGTTCTCGCGCGGTGACGCCTGGACGAGGGTCAGCAGCTGCGGCACAACGTTTCCGTCGCCCTGCGTCACGGCCAGGACGGACCGGGGCCACTCGCGGTCCTTGGTGACCACGGTGGTGAGGAGCTTGGTGGAGCGGACGGGCATGCGTGCCTCGTAGGATCCCACCTGGGAGCGGATCTTGTAGTTCTGCGTCCGGACTTCCAGTTCGGTTCCGCCTACCCTCTCGGCCAGCTTTGCCGCGTCCTTTGCCGCGTCACTGGCATCCGCGGCACTGGAGACCTGCTCCAGGATGCGGCGGAACTGGGCATCCAGCAGCACCGGCGAAGCGGCCTGCTCCTGCGCGGCGGCAGGCGCTGTTGAGGCGGGGCCCGACGAGGGCGCGGGCGACGCCGCATGTGCCGCAGTACCGGCTCCGGCAACCACAGCCACGGTGACCGCTCCGGCGGCAACCATGCTCATGCGGGAGGACGAACGGGCTTCGGACCGGGCGCGGGCACGCTGGGCAAAACCGCTGCCCTCCCCGTCGCCTTCACCGTTGCGCTTGCGGACGGAGAGCAGGGCCAGGACGATGCCGCCCAGGATCAGGAGGGAGCCCAGCACCATCAGCGGGATGGCCCACGGTGTGGAGGTGTCGTTCGGGAACGTCATCGAGATGGAGGCCGGGGCAGGCCGGGTTCCGTCCGAAGCCAGCAGGAGCGTCCAGTCGCCGTCAGCGGGCGGTGTCCAGGAGTAATCCAGCTCGCCGCTGGCGTTCTCAGTGGAAACCCAAAGATCGGAGCCGGCCGGGCTCGGCGCTGTGGCCTCGCCGTCGGCATGTTCAACCTGGAGGGACTTTCCGTCCTCCGAAACCCCCGTGACCGTGTTGTGCGCTGTTGGCCCCACCCAGGCATCCACGTCGTCGGGACGGCCTGCCGCCAGCAGGAAGTTGCCGTCACCCTCGATGCTGATCTTGACGGTTCCGCCGTGCAGGGTCCGCAGCTTCTGGTCAATGACGGTCAACGGCGCCGCCTGCCCGTCAGCGGGGGCGGAGGCCGTGAATGTCTCGGAAGGGGCCCAGATGGTTCTCTGGCCGATGCCGGCCAACAGTGTCAGGAGGCCGAGCAGCACGAGTGCGACTGCAGTCTTTAAACGCAAGGGAACACCTATCATCAGCGGGGGTTTAGCTTCAATAGTAACGGTTTTGTTACCACGGCCCCCGATCGGGCTGCGCAACGGCACCCGCGGCGGCTCCTGAACACGGCCCCTCCGCGGGTGTTGACAAGGCTGCTGATAGTGTTTGCGATGATCATCACACCGGCCCGCAGCAGCGGCGCCACGCACCGAACAGGCCCCACATCCCAGTGACTGACAAGACGGACGAGTCCTCCGCGGCATTCGAGAATCCGGAAGGTGCAGAGCCTTCGGCGAAGGCGGCCCAGGACCCTGCGCCGGCGCACCGGCGGGGGTCGGCCGCGGCTGCCCTCGGACTGGTGGTCCGCCGCCTTCGCCAGCCGCTGCCCGGGGCCCAGCCGAGGCTCCGGTTCGAAATGCCGCCGGAGTACTCCCAGCACGAGGAATCCACCGAGGATCCCGACGGCGTGAGCCGCCCCCAGTTCGGTGACCCGGGCCCCCGGATGTCCCCGCAGCATCCGCTCTATCTGGGATTTATGGGCACCGTCGGCGTGGGTGTGGCACTGCTCGTCTATTGGATCGGGTCCCACACCACGCAGCTGCTTCTGTGGATCGTCGCCGCGCTCTTCATCGCCCTGGGCCTTGAGCCGGTGGTCGGGTGGCTCGAAAGCCGCCGGATTCCACGCCCGGCCGGCATCCTGGTGTCCGTCAGCGTGCTGGTGGCTGCCGTCGTCGGCTTTTTTGCCACCCTGATCCCCACCATCGTGGAACAGGTCAGCGAGATCGTGGAGCAGGCGCCCGTCTGGGTCAGGGACTTTATGAACTCGGACCTGTTCCGCACCCTCGATGACCAGTTCGGGGTCCGCGACCGGATCGCCGAAGAAGTCAACAAGTTCGTGAATGACCCCGAAGCCATGGGCGGGATCGCGGGCGGCGTGGTGGGATTCGGGTCCACGGTGGCCAACGGGTTGTTCGGGGCCCTGATCGTCCTGGTGCTCAGCCTGTATTTCCTGGCCGCGCTGCCGGCGATGAAGAAGTGGGGCTACCGGCTGGCTCCGCGCTCCCGCCGCCACCGGGTGGAGGCACTGTCCGAGGAAATCACCAAATCGGTGGGCAACTACGTCATCGGACAGGCCTGCGTGGCCCTCCTGAATGCGACGTTCGCCTTTATCGTGATGTCCGTCGTGGGGGTCCCGTTCGCCCTGCTGCTGGCGTTTGTGGTGGCACTGCTTGCCTTTATCCCGCTGGTGGGGGGCATGATCGCCGGCGTGGTGGTAATCCTCATTGCCCTCACGGTGGGCTGGCAGACCGCCGCGGTTTACGGCATCTGCTACTTCGCGTACCTGCAGTTCGAGGCGTATTTCATCTCGCCGCGCATCATGCAGAAGGCGGTGGCCGTACCCGGAGCGGTGGCTGTCATCTCGGTCATCGCAGGCGGCAGCCTGCTCGGTGTCCTGGGCGCACTGATCGCTATTCCCACCGCGGCCGCCATCCTGCTGCTGATCAAGGAAATCTATATCGTCCGCCAGGACAAGCACTAAACCCCGGGGCTCCGGGGCCGGGCGCGCTGTGCCTTAGCCCGGCCGCTAGGCCGGCGCGCTGGCCACCGGCCCTTCCCATTCATGGGGAAGGCTGGTTCCCCCGGCGCCGGTGACCTCATGCACAATCTCGTTCAGGACCCGGCCGGCGTACTTCTCCCCCACCCACAGGTGCTTGGCACCCTTGACGCCCACCACGCGGGCCTGCGGCACCAGGCTGAAGCGCTCCGCCGCGGCGTCGGGCTGCAGGTAGTCATCGTATTCGGGCACCAGCACCGTAAGCGGCTTGCCGGACTGCGCCCACTGCTGGAGGTGGGAGTCCTTGGCCCGGTGCAGCGGCGGCGAAAGCAGGATGGCGCCCTCGATTTCCGACGCCACGGGGTCAACGGCCCCGTACATCAGGGCAAGCTCGGTGCCGAAGGACCAACCCACCAGCCACCGGTTGGGCAGGCCGCGTTCGACGGCGAAGCGTACAGCTGCCTCCACATCATGCTGCTCCCCGATACCCTCTTCAAAGGCCCCGGTGCTCGTGCCACGAGGGGATTCGGTGCCGCGCGTGTTGAACCGGAGCACCGCGATGCCGGCCAGGGCCGGCAGCCGGTAGGACGCCTTGCGGTAAACATGCGAATCCATAAAACCGCCGTGGGTAGGCAGCGGATGCAGGGTAATCAGGGTGGCGTTCACCGGTCCGGATTCCGGGAGCGCCAGTTCGCCCACCAGGGTATGCCCGTCCGCCGTCTTCAACTCCACGTTTTCCCGCCTGGCCGGCAGGACTGTGGAGGCACGGATGGGAGTGGGCCCAGTGGACTGGCTGAATTCGTACGACGCCGGATCAAGAGTCATGCCTGCCAGCTTAGCGACAGCAGGACTGCTGCCGCCCGCGGGACTTAACGGTAGCGGTAACTGCGCGACATCCAGCAGTTGGTGTGCCAGTGCCGCCGTTCCGCCAGGCCGGCTGCCGCACCGAAGAGATGGTCATCCTTCCACACCACCAGATGGGCGACTCCTGGCAATACGGCAGTGGAGCACTCGGGGCAAATGTAGGTCTTCCCGGCGTTTTTGGCGGTCATGGTGCGGACCATCCATTCGCCGTCCGGCGCACTTTCATGCCGGGCGATGCCGGCCCGGGCCCGTTCCAGGTCAAGCTCCGGAACGTCCCCGCTCCCCTTTTTTCCGGCCGCCCGGCCGGAAGAGGCACCCTTGCCCGAGACAGGACGGCGGGGACGGTTGGAACGCGGCATGCCTCCATTCTGCCCCAACCGCCCACCCCGGGAGTCCTGGCGGCACTGCCGGCAGGACCGTCGCCGGGACCAGCCGGGGCGGCTGCACGCGGTAGTCTGTACGGCGTGCGACTTGTGATAGCCCGATGCTCCGTTGATTACGTTGGCCGGCTCAAAGCCCATCTTCCACTTGCCACCAGGCTCCTGCTGGTCAAGGCCGACGGCTCGGTCCTGGTCCATTCGGACGGCGGCTCCTACAAACCCCTGAACTGGATGAGTCCGCCGGCCACCTTGCGCGTCTCGTCCCCCGAGGATGTGGACCTTGAACTCGGGGTTGTTGAGCAGTGGACCGTGCAGTCTGCGAAGACAGATGACCGCCTCATCATCAACATCCACGAGAAACTCAGCGAGTCATCGCACGACCTGGGCGTGGACCCAGGCCTCATCAAGGACGGTGTGGAGGCGGACCTGCAGCGGCTCCTGGCGGAGCAGATTGAAACGCTGGGCGAAGGCTATTCCCTGATCCGCCGTGAGTATTTCACGGCGATCGGGCCGGTGGATATCCTGGCCAGGGATAAGGACGGGGCCACAGTGGCCATCGAACTCAAGCGGCGCGGCGACATTGACGGCGTGGAGCAGCTCACACGGTACCTTGAACTGCTGAACCGCGATCCCCTGCTGGCGCCGGTCCGCGGGATCTTCGCTGCCCAGCAGATCAAGCCCCAGGCGAAGGTCCTGGCGAGGGACCGCGGAATTGATTGCGTCACCCTTGATTACGACGCTATGCGTGGTGTGGACGACATTGAGTCCCGGCTTTTCTGACGCTGCCTTTAGCAGGACGCAGGTAATCAGCACACTGCCCTTCCTGGGGCGCTGAATTCCTTCCACCAACGACATTTAACCGCCTCTTTACCCAAAATTTATGCGTTTAGTTGCCCAAACCGTTGACCTTCGCGTACCGGCGTGAAATTCTTATCTCAGTCTTTGTGTAGGTGTTTTTCATGCTCGCAAGACATGTTGCGAGCGCGAAGCTCCTGCAGCGCCGGTCCCTTTAGCGGACGGGCAATCCAGGATTCTTCTCGCGGAGTGACCAAGGCCGGCACGAAGTGTGCCGTTCTTAAAAAGTTCCACAATGAGGAGAAATAAATGGCACAGGGAACCGTCAAGTGGTTCAACGCTGAAAAGGGCTTCGGCTTCATTACCCCGGATGACTCCGACGGTGATGTCTTCGTTCACTACTCCGAGATCCAGACCGGCGGCTTCAAGACCCTCGACGAGAACCAGCGCGTTCAGTTCGAGATCGGCCAGGGCGCCAAGGGTCCCCAGGCTACCGGCGTCACGCTGGTTTAGTCCCCGCCTGAAGGCCGCTTAATGCGGCCGTCAGCGAAACAATGGTCCCCGGCAATTATGCCGGGGACCATTGTTGTTAACAGTTATAGCGCGTGCAATTACGCCGTATCTTGAGGGTCCGGCCCAACTCTTTTGGCTGCTAACGGGAAACGCGCCATCACCTTTCGCACCAAATCCGGTAACGCTCCATCACTTTCCCATCAAATCGTGCACGTGATTGTCCGGCCTGACCCGGCGGGTTCAGTTCACCAGTTTGCGGACCAGCCGGGCGCCCTGCGGGAGGGAAAGCCCGGGCAGGTATGCCCTTGTCAATGCACGGCCAATGGCGGGCAGGTACAAGGGGTCCTGATAATACAGGTAAAGGGCACGGTACTCGGGTTTGAACCGTGACTTGAATGCGGCCAGTGAACGGAACCCGTAGACCGGTTCCAGGGCGTGCCCCACCAGGTCGAGGATCCGGACCAGGTTATCCGCCTGGTCCCCGCCGCCGGAACCGGTTCCAGGCCCGGTCCCGGAGCCGGGCAGGCTGGCCAGCGGTGAACCTGAGAGGGAGATGACCTCGACGGAGCCGCGCAGCTCAAGGACCGCGGAGGCGATGAGGAATTCCATCACGCCGGGAAAAGCGTCGGCGCCCCGGCGCATTACGTCCAGAGTCCTGCTGACCAGCCGCCCGTCGTCGTATACCGGCAGCCAGCTGGTCACTCCATGGACGGTGCCGTTGCCATCCACGGCGAGGCAGCAGAGCACTTCCGGGTCGTCGAGCTCGTCGATGCCGCCCAGCGTAAAGCCCATCTCCGGGACGGTTTTTCCGGCAGCCCATTCCTCGGACACTTCGCTCAGCTTTAAACGCAGTGCCGCCGGCAGGGAAGCGTAGGTTCCCCAGACCGCTTCGACCCCCAGCTTTGCCGCCCGGTTCAGGGCTGTCCGGACGTTCTGCCATTCCTTGCCCTTGAACTCGAGTTCGCGGATGGCCAGGCGCGTCTCCTGCGCCACGGCAACCCGGGAAAACCCGCGATCCTGCAGCATGGGCCAGAGCGTATCGTCACAGGAGTAGAGTGCGGGGATCAGGGCCTGCCCGCTGCAGTATGCCAGGAACGCCTCCGTCACGTGCCCCTGGCCATCTGCCGGACCAATGGCACCGCCCAGTGTCAGCGCCACGCTGCCGTGCCGTTGGAAAGCCATGGCGCCGCGTCCGTCAGGACTGAACCAGTAGCTGTTGGGTTCCCACAGCGCCATCCAGGAGATCGGCCCGCCGCCCTGGTGAAGCAGTTGGCGTACTTTAATTCGGTCCTGCCGGCCGGAATCGCTGCCGTGGTGCCGGCCCAGCAGTACCCACCACACGGCCACCAGGGCAATCACCCAGAACACGGGGCCGGAGTAGGCGAACAGGACGGCTTCCACGCTGTTCCGGTCGGCAAAAACGCGGTGGTAGTGCTGCGGGATGGGCACCGGGACGTACTGCCGGGCCAGCTCGGCAAAAAGTCCCAGCAGGCCGCCGTCGCGCGTCAGTCCCCCGGCCCACAACCAGGCGAGGGCGTAGGCAGCGGCCAGGACCAGCCACGACCCTCCCACCACGAGTGCCAGCATCCGCCGGGCCGCGGGCACCGTCTGGACGCGGAACTGCCGACGGTTCAGCCAGAGGAGCACCGCCAACAGCAGGGGTACGCATACCAGGGGAAGAACGTGGGCGAAGGCGGAGCCCATGGGTGGCGCGGACGGGCCGCGCGGCCGGGACGGAACCAGGGCGAACAGGGCCAGGTACACGGCAGCCAGGGCGGTTACGGCGAGCTGGATGGCGATGGCGATGTTCCAGGCAAGGCGGCGGCCGCGGCGCATCCCGTCAGCGCAGATCAGCAGCAGGACCACCGGGACCACCGCAAGCGCCAGGCCGAAGGGGCCGGCAAAACCTGCCCGTCCGGCTTCCAGGCAGGAAGCCTCCACCGTGGTTCCGCAGTTGACCGCCAACTGGCTGAGGGTGGGCATCGGATTCAGGACCACGTCCCGCAGGAGCGCCAGCGGACCGGTGGGCGCCCGCGCGATGCCCGTGAGGATCGGTCCGACCGCAAATACGGCAACCGTCAGGGCGAGGAGGTTCCGGGCCTCACGCCCGGTGGAACGGTGCCGGTGCAAGTGGCCCTGGTCTCCCTGGACCCACCAGCCGGCCAGGAGTCCCAGGACGGCGCCGATCAGGCCGATCACCGTTTCGGCGTGCCCGATATACAGGACCAGGAGGAGCGAAATGGAGAGCACGCCCGTCCGCAGCCTGCGCTGCCAGAGGACCGGCAGCCTGCCGGTGGCGGCAAGGCCTGCCGCCAGGACCGCCGGGTAGGGGCCGATCAGGATGTCGTCGGCCATCCGGTCGAGCCATCCGTCACCCACATAGCCCGCCAATTGGGTGATGAGCAGGAAAACCGTGACGGCGCCGAATTGGCCGCCGAGGAAAAGCGCGACGGCGGCAGCTGTTCCCAGCCTCCGCTCCGCCAGGCCCAGCAGCACCAGGATCATCAGGGATGCGGAGACATACGCCAACGGGTTGGTGGCGAAGAAGAGGCTGGTAAAGAGGGACCACCAGTTGCCGGCACGCAGGCCCGGCCCGCTGACTCCAGCCCCGTCCAGCAACTGCTCAGGCGGTCCTGCAAGGTAGCTGCCCGTCACGGCCCCGGCGGCCAGGAACACCGCGAGGACCGCCACGGAGAACGGCATCGACTTGAGTCCTGCGATGGTCCGGTCCCGGGCGGGGCGTAACACCGTTGTCCAGGCCAAAGAGGCGGTGCGTATCGGCTGTCCGGAAGTCATTGGCCGAGCCCCCATCTGTCGGAAAGGAACTGCAGGGCATCGGCAATCCGTTTGGAGGACGTGTCCCAGGAATGGCCGGTATGTTCCACTTCATAGGCGCGGACGTCGAAGCTGGCGTCCCGGGCGGCAGCTGCGAGGGTGTTCAGGTAGGCCACGAATTCCGGGTCGTTCTGTCCGGCGGTCAGGTACATGCCGCTGGACTCGAAGCGCCGCTCTTTCATGATGGCCAGCGGGGTCTGCCGGTCGAATTCTTCGGGCTCCTCCGGGAAGGCGGCATCAATGGTCTTTTGCCGTTCCTTGGCCAGGGCCGGCTCAACTTCCCCGGAGAACGAGAGGATGGACGGGAACAGATCCGGGTGCCGGGTTCCCATCTGCAGTGCGCAGGTGCCGCCGAAGGAAAATCCGCCAATGGCCCACTGGTGGTGGTTGGTGTCCACGGCAAGGGTGGAACTGATCCAGGCCGTTACATCGCGGGAAAGATAGGTATCGGCCTGTGCTATCCGGCTGTCCATGCACAGGGTGTTGGCTGACTGCGAGCCGTTGGGATCGGGAATCACCACCACCGGTGCCAGGCCACCGTGGGCGGCCGCGAAGGAGTCCAGGTGGCCGTCAAGTGCTCCTCCGGTCAACCAGTCCGGGGGCCCGCCCGGCTGGCCGGCCACCAGGACCAGGACCGGAAGGGCAGGCCGGTTTTTGGCAAAGTAGGCAGGCGGCAGGTAGATGTATGCCTCGCGGGTGCTCATGCCGGAAGCGGTGCCGGGGATGGCAGCCTTGCGCAGGACTCCCCCTGCGGGAAGCTCACCCTGCGGTGCCCACCCGTGGAGCGGGACGCCGTCGGCCGCCCCTTGCTGGCGCATCAGGCCAGGTTCCAGGGTGGGGATCCGGGCCACGGCAGTGCCCAGGAGGTCGCTTACGGTGCGGTTCAGCCCGAAGTAGGCGTTGACCTGGACGGCGGACAGGGCTGCGACAACCAGCACCGCGGCCAGGCCGGTGGCCCGGCGGTGCCAGTTGCTGCGGGGCAGCCGGAGCAGCAGCAGGATGAGGGCGGCCACTGCAGGCACCACCCAGAGCAGGACGGCGTCCGGGATGTTCTCCGGGAAAACGGAGAAGAGATTAATGAGCGCCCAGTGGACGGTCGCCACCAAGGCGAAGGCGGCGGCCACGGCGGCGATCACTTGAACGAACCAGCGCCGCCTGCCTGTCGGCGAAGGCGGTGCCAGCAGGAATGCGCCACCCGCCAGGCCCAGCACCAGGGATACCCAGTACACGGGGCCGTCAGTCAGCCGGACGTCGAAAACCCAGTCCACGTTGGCTAGCGCCAGGTGCCCACGCCGATAACCGGGCCGGCTTCCAGCCAGGAAGACAGCCCGGCGTAGGCGTCGAACTTCATGGCGAGACGGAGGTCTTGCCCCTCGTACCGCAGTTCAACAATGACGACGTCGGGCTGGACCTTCACTGCCTCGGCCTCGGTGGGCTTGCGGCGGCCCAGCAGTTCCAGTGAGTGGCGCTTGAATTTGTGCTTCGGCCGGACGCTTAACGAGAACAGGCGGAACCACTCAAGGTCGTTGTCCTGATAACGACAAACCCCCACCTGCCAGCTGTTTCCAGCCATGCAAATGGAGGCGTCCACCGTGCCGAGGGCGCGCCGCAGGTTGAAGCGGCGCACCCCCGAAAGGCACAGTGCAAATACCAGCAATCCAAACGTGATTGCCATGGCGATGAACGGAAGACTCGGTGCGTCCATCAAGGTGGTGCTAGCGGATCCCAGCGGTAGCCGAGCCGCCCAGTTGGGCGTTGTCAGCAACAATAACCACGCGGTTGTTGTCCACGGAGAAGAAACCGCCGTCAACATCTACCGCGATACGGTCCCCGGACACCGGCTGGATAGCCAGTTCACCCTCGGCCAGGATCGCCAGCAGGGGCGAGTGGCCGGGCAGGATTCCGATTTCACCATCGCTGGTGCGGGCCTTGACCATCTTGGCCGCTCCGGACCACACGAAGTGGTCCGCTGCGACAATCTCAACCTCAAGCTCAGCCATATTACTTGGTCTGTTCCTGGATCTTGGCCCACTGGCGCTCAACGTCATCGAGGCCACCGACGTTGAAGAACGCCTGCTCCGCGATGTGGTCCAGCTCGCCGTCGCAGATGGCAGTGAAGCCTTCAACGGTGTCCTTGATGGAAACCGTGGAGCCCTCGACGCCGGTGAACTGCTTGGCGGTGTAGGTGTTCTGCGAGAGGAACTGCTGGATGCGGCGTGCACGCGACACGACGATCTTGTCCTCTTCGGAGAGTTCGTCAACACCGAGGATGGCGATGATGTCCTGGAGTTCCTTGTTCTTCTGCAGGATCTGCTTCACACGGACAGCCGTGGTGTAGTGGTCCTTGCCGATGTACTGGGGGTCCAGGATACGGGAGGTCGACGTCAGCGGGTCAACAGCCGGGTACAGACCGCGGGAGGCGATTTCACGGGAAAGTTCCGTGGTCGCATCCAGGTGTGCAAAGGTGGTGGCCGGTGCCGGGTCGGTGTAGTCATCTGCGGGAACGTAGATGGCCTGCATCGAGGTGATGGAGTGGCCCTTGGTGGACGTAATGCGCTCCTGCAGGAGGCCCATCTCGTCAGCCAGGTTGGGCTGGTAGCCCACAGCCGAAGGCATGCGGCCGAGGAGCGTGGAAACCTCGGAACCTGCCTGGGTGAAGCGGAAGATGTTGTCGATGAAGAGCAGCACGTCCTGGTTCTGCACATCGCGGAAGTATTCCGCCATGGTCAGCGCGGACAGGGCCACGCGCAGACGCGTTCCCGGCGGCTCGTCCATCTGGCCGAAGACAAGGGCGGTGTCCTTGAGGACGCCTGCCTCTTCCATTTCAACCCAGAGGTCGTTACCTTCACGGGTACGCTCACCCACACCGGCGAATACCGAGGTACCACCGAAGTTGCGGGCAACACGGGTGATCATTTCCTGGATCAGGACGGTCTTGCCCACGCCGGCGCCGCCGAACAGGCCGATCTTTCCACCCTTGATGTAAGGGGTGAGGAGGTCGATGACCTTGATGCCGGTTTCGAGCATCTCGGTGGAGCCTTCGAGCGAGGCGAAGCTCGGTGCCTTGCGGTGGATGGGCCAGCGTTCGCTGATCTCCAGCTCCGACTCGGCAACGTCCAGGGGCTGGCCCAGGACGTTGAAGATGTGGCCCTTGACGCCGTCGCCGACCGGCACGGAGATGGGGGCACCGCTGTCCACTACGGACGTGCCGCGGACGAGTCCGTCGGTGGCCTGCAGCGAGATGGCGCGGACGAGGTTGTCACCCAGGTGCTGGGAGGTCTCGAACGTGATGGTCTTGGTCTCACCGTTGAGAGTGATCTCGGTGGTGAGTGCGTTGTAGATGGACGGGATTGCGTCAGCCGGGAATTCGACGTCGACAACCGGGCCGATTACGCGCGCAATGCGGCCGGTGGCACCGGACGTTGCGGCTACGTGTTCGGTAGCAGTGGCAGTCATCTCTCTCACTTCACTCAGTAGATGGCGTGGGTTTAAGTTTATCTGGGTGGTGCAGGTCCAGCGGAACCGGGTGCTGCAGGCTAGGACGCGAGGGCGTCGGCGCCGGCAACAATCTCGGAAAGCTCCTGCGTAATTTCAGCCTGGCGGGCCGTGTTGCGCAGACGCGTGTACTTCTTGATGAGGTCCGTGGCGTTGTCGCCCGCGGACTTCATGGCCCGCTGGCGTGCAGCAAGCTCGGAAGCTGCTGCCTGCAGCATGGCCGCGAAGATGCGTGACTCGATGTAGCGCGGCAGCAGGGCGTCAAGAACACGCTCAGTTTCCGGCTCAAACTCGTACAGCGGCAACAGGTCCGATTCAGAAGCGGCCTGCTCTTCCACTACTTCCAGCGGAAGCAGGCGGATGACCGTAGGCTCCTGGGTGACCATGGACTTGAAGCGGGTGTACACCACGTGGATTTCGTCCACGCCGCCCTCTTCATAGTCGTTGGCGAATTCCGTGAGCAGCGCCGCGCCGATTTCACGGGCAGTGCCGAACTCCGGTGCGTCGGTGCCTCCGGTCCAGACCCGTGCGTATTCGCGGCCCCGGAAGTCGAAGTAGGCCTGCGCCTTGCGGCCGACGAGGTACGTCTTGACTTCCTTGCCTTCAGCGTGGAGCAGCTCGTTGAGACCTTCCGCCTGCTTGAGCACACTTGCCGAGTAGGATCCTGCCAGGCCGCGGTCCGAGGTGATTACCAGGACGGCGGCACGGCGGATCTGCTCCGGCTCAGTGGTCAGCGGGTGGTCGATTTCGCTTTGGCTGGCGACAGCAGAAACGGCGCGCGTGATCGCGTTCGCGTAAGGCAGTGAAGCTGCTACGCGCGCACGGGCCTTGCCGATGCGCGAGGTAGCGATCAGTTCCATCGCCTTGAAGATCTTGCGCATCGACGTGGTCGAGCTGATCTTCTGGCGGTAGACCCGAATCTGGGCTCCCATACTTATCCTTTCCTAACATTCCCTAAACCGGGTGTGCCGGACCTTGGCGGCCCGGCACACCCGGTCAGTGGAATTAGCGCTTCTGCTTGACGATCTTTTCCTGGTCAACGTCGCCCTCGGAGATAGCGTCATGCTCCTCGTGGCCGGCGCCTACCAGGTGGTTGTCACCCTCGCCGAAAAAGCCCTTCTTGAAGGCCACGACGGCGGACTTCAGAGCTGCAGCGGTGTCATCGTCCAGCACGTTGGTCTGCGCCAGCGTGGTGAGGATGGAGGACTTGTGGGCCAGGTGCTCCAGGAACTCCGACTCGAAGCGGCTGACGTCCTCAACCGGAACGTCATCGAGGTAGCCGTTGGTGCCTGCCCAGATGGACACAACCTGGTTCTCCACCGGGAACGGCGAGTACTGGCCCTGCTTGAGCAGTTCCATCAGGCGTGCGCCACGGGTGAGCTGCTGGCGTGAAGCGGCATCCAGGTCCGAGGCGAACATGGCGAATGCCTGCATGTCCCGGTACTGGGCGAGGTCCAGCTTCAACGTGCCGGAAACCTTCTTCATGGACTTCACCTGGGCGGCACCGCCCACGCGGGACACCGACACACCAACGTCAACAGCAGGACGCTGGTTGGCGTTGAAGAGGTCCGACTGGAGGAAGATCTGGCCGTCGGTGATGGAGATCACGTTGGTGGGGATGTAGGCCGAAACGTCGTTGGCCTTCGTTTCGATCAGCGGCAGGCCGGTCATGGAACCTGCGCCCAGCTCGTCGGAGAGCTTTGCACAACGTTCCAGCAGGCGAGAGTGCAAGTAGAAGACGTCGCCGGGGTAGGCTTCGCGTCCCGGCGGGCGGCGAAGCAGCAGCGACACTGCACGGTAGGCCTCTGCCTGCTTGGAGAGGTCATCAAACACGATGAGGACGTGCTTGCCGCCGTACATCCAGTGCTGGCCGATGGCCGAACCGGCGTACGGTGCGAGGTACTTGAAGCCCGCGGGGTCCGAGGCGGGGGACGCCACGATGGTGGTGTACTCCAGCGCGCCGTTGTCCTCGAGGGTCTGGCGGATAGCGGCAATGGTTGACGCCTTCTGGCCAATTGCCACGTAGATGCAGCGGACCTGCTTGGTCACATCGCCTGAAGCCCAGTTGGCCTTCTGGTTGATGATGGTGTCGATCGCGATCGCGGACTTGCCGGTCTGGCGGTCGCCAATGATCAGCTGACGCTGGCCGCGGCCGATCGGAATCATGGCGTCGATGGCCTTGAGTCCGGTCTGCATCGGCTCGTGCACCGACTTGCGCTGGGTCACGCCGGGAGCCTGGAGCTCCAGTGCGCGGGTGGTCTCGGCTTTGATCTCGCCAAGGTCGTCGATGGGCACGCCCAGCGGGTCGACAACGCGGCCGAGGAAGGCGTCGCCCACGGGTACGGACAGAACCTGTCCCGTGCGGTGGACTTCCTGGCCTTCTTCGATGCCGGTGAAGTCGCCGAGGACGATGACGCCGATTTCGCGGACGTCAAGGTTCTGGGCCAGGCCCAGGGTACCGTCCTCGAAGCGCAGCAGCTCGTTCGCCATGACCGAGGGAAGGCCCTCAACACGGGCGATGCCGTCACCAGCGGTGGTTACGCGGCCGACCTCTACGCGCTCTGCGTTTCCGGGTTCGTAGGACGCCGCGAACTCGTTCAGCGCATTACGGACGTCGTCGGCGTTGATGGTCAATTCGGCCATCTGCAGTCCCTGCTCTCCTGTTTTGTGATCATCGTTGTCCACGATGACCGGGGTTTCTATCAGTTGTGTTGTGCTTGTCCGGCTAGCCGGCCAGCTGGCGTTGCAGCTCGCCCAGGCGGGTAACTACCGAAGCGTCAAGCACTTCGTCACCGACCTGGACGCGGATGCCGCCAATGAGTGCCGGGTCAACATTGACGTTGACCTTCAGTTCCCGCCCGTACAGCGCATTCAAGCCCGCCTGGAGGCGTGCAAACTGCGTTGATGTCAAAGGGCGGGTCACGCTGACCGTCGCAATCCAGCGCTGCTGCCGCTTGGCCGCCAGCTCGGCGAACCGTTCCACCAGCCGGGTGGGCTTGATGCCGCGGGGCTGGGTAACTGCCTGCGTGATGAGGACCTTCGCTTCCTCGCTCACTCCGGGCACCAGCCTCTCGGCGAGCGTGGCTTTGGCTGCGGCGCTGGCCTGTGGTTCGGACAGAGCACGTTGTACCTCGTGGTTGGAGGCAACGGCCTGGTTGAAGGAGAACAGATCGTTCTCCAGCTCTTCCAGGCCAGAGATTCCGGAGGCAGAAACGGCCGACTTGTTTTCGGCAACGGAAATGACCACCGTTGCGGCAAGAGTCTCGAGTGCATCGCCAATATCCCGGGCGTTTGCCCAGCGTGAGCCGGCCAGTCCGCCCGCGATCTCTGCAGCATCAGCGGAGACTTTTCCGCCAACCAGCTGCCTGACCAGCGCCGACTTTTCGTCACCGTTACGGGACGGGTCAGTCAGGGCGCGGCGCAAGCCAGCCGAGCTGTCCACCATTCCCAGAATTCCGAAGAGTTCCTTTGCCAGCTGCAGCGACGCCGTCGGAAGTTTGGCTTCCAACGCGGCCAGGGCTGTTGCCAGCGATCCGCTCGATACGCCTGCCATTACTTAGCTGCACCTGCGCTCTGGGTCTCCAGATCTGCCAGGAAGCGGTCCACTACCCGTGCTGCGCGCTCGTCGTCGTTCAGCGTTTCACCGACGATCCGGCCGGCAAGGGTGGTGGCCAGGGTGCCTACCTCCGAACGCAGGGACACAACGGCCGCCTGGCGCTCGGATTCGATCTGGGCATGGGCCTGGGCCGTGATGCGGGCAGACTCTGCAGCTGCCTTCTCCTTGAGATCCGCGAGGATCTGGGCACCTTCGGCGCGGGCTTCCTCACGGATGCGGTTGGCTTCGGCGCGGGCGTCGGTCAGCTGCTGCTTGTACTCTTCGAGTGCAGCAGACGCCTCAGCCTGGGCCTTTTCAGCCTTTGCAATGCCGCCTTCGATAGCCTCGGCACGCTCGGCGAAGGTCTTCTCGAACATCGGGACAACGAACTTGACCACGATGAACATCAGAATGGCGAAGCCCACCAGGGTAACGCCCATTTCCCAGAGGTTGGGAACCAGGGGGTTGACTTCGCCCTCAGTGGCGGCTGAGATGATCAGCTGATTCATATTTCACCCGTCCTTTTCTACTCGGTTCTGTAAGTTCGCTTCGCTCTAAGGACTAGAGAACGAAGGCGAAGACCAGGCCGAGGATGGCGAGGGCTTCGGTCAGCGCAAGGCCGAGGAATGCGATCGGCTGCAGGACACGCTGTGCTTCCGGCTGGCGGGCGACGCCGTTGATGTAGGCAGCGAATACGAGACCAACACCGATACCACCGCCGATTGCGGACAGACCGTAACCTACGAGGTTGAGATTGCCTTCCATTTTTCTTCCTTTCAAGATGCCACCCATGTGGCAGGTTGTTTGGGTTGCTATCATCCCCGCGAGGGGAAGCTTAAGGGGTGCCTAGTGGCTGTCGGCGTGAAGCGCGCCTTCGACGTAGATCGCGGTCAGCAGCGTGAATACGTAGGCCTGCAGGACCATGATCAGGGCTTCAAGCATGTACATGGCAATGGCCCCGGCGAGAACCAGGACGGAGGTTCCCTTGAGCAGGATGTTCTCCTGCGTGATGAGGTATTCGATGCCGGATCCGGCGATCATCACGATGAGGTGTCCTGCGAGCATGGTCGCGAACAGACGGAGGCTGTGCGTGACGGGCCGGACCAGGAAGTTGGAGATGATCTCGATCGGGATCACGATCGGAAGGATGAACCAGGGAACACCGGAGGGCACAGTGGCCAGCTTGAAGTAACGGAGTCCGTTCTTCTTGACGCCGATGATGATCCAGGTGAAGTAGACAATTCCAGCGAGCACATAGGCTCCGCCCACGTGTGAGAAGGTGGGAAGCTGGAATACCGGGATTGCACCGTAAATGTTATTTACCAGGATGAAGAAGAACAAGCTGAACAGCAGCGGGACGTACTTGATGAAGTCCCTGCCGCCGATGATGTCCTTGGCGATTCCGTTGCGGACGAAGCCGTAGGCGGCTTCGCCGGCGAACTGGAGCTTGCCGGGTACCAGCTGCTGCTTGCGTGCGGCGAGCACGAAGAAGACGGCGATAAAGACGACAGAGAGGAGGACCAGCAGCATCTGCTTGGAGAATCCTTCTGCGGCACCCCACGGCAGGATTGCCGGCAAATGCATTTCGTTAATACCAGGAGGAGTAAACTCTCCTGAATCTTGGGCCGGGAGCGCAAGCGCGATCAACGCGTTTCCTCTCTGCAGTGTCCATCATTGGGCGTCGGGCGGGAACCGGCAGCCTGACGGCCTGCTGGTCCCCCTGTGAAATTATTTGGCATTAGTGTTACCGTCCTGGGACGGTCCGCTGGCAGCATGGCGCTCCCCAGCAATTTTTCGAGAACTGGTCAGGCCATGCATGTGGGAAAGGTAAAAACCTCCGACGGCTCCAAGCAGAGCGCCTGCGAGCACAATCCAGCGCGTTCCCCACAGATAATCCAGTCCCCACCCTATCAAACTCCAGACGATGATTCCGCCAATGATGTAGCTGAATACGGCCATGCCGGCGTTGTATCCGCCGCTGGTTCCGTCGCCTGATACACCGGGGGCAGAACCCTTTGATCCCCTGTTGCCGCTCGTGCCTTCCGTGGGCTTCTGAGGATCACGCATCGGGGCTTTCCTTGGTTTCTGGATCGTTGTAGATCTGAAGGCGGGCTTTGCTGAAACCGTGGATTTCTGCAGCCTGCCAGAGGACGACGGCGGTCACGGCGCCGGCAACGAACCAGCGGCCGTGCAGCCACGCCGGGGCACCGACCACAAACAGGACGGCGGCGAAGCCCACCACTTTGACAAAGTAGGTGGCCACGAACATGCCGATGGCCCCGGAAGGATTGTTGCGTCCCATGAGGTGGCCCACCAGGAGGCTGATGCCGAAGAACAGCATCACCAGGAGCCCACCAAAGGTACTGGACAATGCACCGGCCGGGCCTTCAAGGATTGCTGCGGGAATGGCGCACAGTACCAGTCCGGCCGCGGCCGCCGCCGAACTCCGTTTGAGGAGGTTCAGCCAGAGGGACGGTGTGGGACCGGATGCGCCAACTCTTCCGTTGCCGGACGCAGGTCCGGACTCGGCGTTGGAGGTCATTTGATCCCAATCGTCGGCGCCAAAAGGCAGTTAGCCAAGCGGCAGGTATGGAAGGGCAGCTTTGGCTGCCCCTAAATTCTACATGAGATAGAAATGTTTCCGCGCCGGACGTTACGCCCGCGCCTCATCGCCGCGCCGGGCTAGGTAGGGCCACGCTGTGATGAGGCCCATCACCAGGGTTGCAAAGATGTCGATGGACAGCACGATTTGCCAGGGGAAGATGGCGAAGGCCAGTCCCCCGAAGGAAAGGATGGCGGTCCAGAGGTACATCAGGATTACGGCTGTGCGGTGCGAGTAGCCGATGTCCAGCAGCTTGTGGTGCAGGTGGCCCCGGTCTGCGGACCAGGGCGAACGGCCGCGGGCCGTGCGCCGGACCACTGCTAAACCAAGGTCCAGCAGCGGCAGGAAGAGGACGGCGAACGGAAGCAGGATGGGTATCACCGTGGAGATACCGTTGGCCCGGTCGTAGAGGCCCGAGGTGATCTGGCCTGTGGACACCACGCCGGCTGAGGCCATGAGCAGGCCGATCAGCATTGCTCCGGAATCACCCATAAAGATCTTGGACGGAAACCAGTTGTGGGGCAGGAAGCCAAGGCAGCTGCCCACCAGGACAGCGGTGATAAGGGTGGCGAGATCCGAGTAGTCCAGCAGCACCGCGTTGCGGTGGACCCAATACGCCGTGAAGAAGAAGGCCGTACCGCCGATGGTCGCCACTCCGGCCGCCAGCCCGTCCAGGCCATCAATGAAGTTAAAGGCGTTCATGGTGGTGACGATCAGACCGGCGGTCAGCACTACCCGGAGCGTCTCGTTTTCCAGGTAGATGGCCTCAGGAACCCACGGGACAATGGTCATCTGGACTCCCCAGATGGCCACTGTCAGTCCCGCCGCGCTTTGGCCAATCAGCTTCACCCACCAGCGGATGTCCAGCAGGTCATCCGCAACGCCCACCAGGACGATGACGGCCGCACCGGCGAGCACGCCCCAGGGCGAGAAGTTGTTGCGGTAAATGTCCCTAACAAAGAAGGACTGGCTGGCCACAATGAGCGCCACCAGGATTCCAAGGAAGATGGCCACACCCCCCAGCCGGGACACAGGAATGGAATGCATGTCCCGGCTGCGGATGGGCAGGTGCAGCTCGAGCCGGTGGCCGACGATCCGCGCACCCCAGGTGGCGAAATAGGACACGACAGCAGCGGTCAGCCCCATCAGCAGGTACATGATCATGGGGCGACGGCCGTTTCAAGGGTGTTACTGAAGCCGGACAACCGTGTTGGCGGATGGTCCGTGGTCGATGGGCTCAATGACTGGGAATCTGTTCTTCGATAAATGAAACTTCTCCGTCGCCGAGCACGCAGCAGGCAGTACGTTTTTTGTCGTACGCAGTGCCTTACAGGGCTGTATTACAGTGGACTCTAGTCAAAGATACTAGCGCCAACAGCATCATGGCTTCGCGCCACACTGGCGCATCGCGAGCGGGGAAATCCCTGTCAGCCATGCTGAAAGGACCCCCATGACCCCCCGCATAGCAGTTGCCGCCGTGACATTCGACCGGCCGAAAGAACTGGCTGTCCTGCTGGATTCGATCAACAACCAGACGGCAGCGGTGGACACGATCTGCCTGGTGGACAGTGGCAAAACGCCGGCACTGGACGTGGCCGCGAAGCACCCGAACGTTGACTACGTCCGTTCCGAGGCAAACCTCGGCGGCGCGGGCGGCTTCTCCCTGGCTGCGCTGAAGGCGGTTGCCAGTGGCGCCAAATGGATCTGGATGATGGACGACGACGCCGAGCCGGCCGATCCTGAATGCCTCGCCACGCTGCTGCGGGAGGCTGAGGCACGCGACCTGGAGGCGGTGGTCCCCTTGGTCACAGCGCCCGGCCAGCCGGATCGGCTTTCCTTCTTTTTCCGCCTGGATAGCAGGGTCACGCATAGCCGTGCCGAGGTGGAGAAGATCGGTTTCCTGCCGGACGACGGACACTTCTTCAATGGCGCCCTGATCCGCTCTGATGTCTTCTTCAAGGTGGGCCTGCCGGACATGCGCCTGTTCATCCGCGGCGACGAGGTGGATTTCACCATCCGCCTCCGCAAGGCCGGCATCCGCTTCGGCACGGTGACCACAACCGCAATCACCCATCCGCACGCATTTTCTGAGACGCAGCACGTGTTCGGGGCCCGCTGGCACGTCATTGTTCCCGAGTCAGCCTTCAAGCGGTACTACTACTACCGGAACCGTGGGTACCTGATCCGACGCTATTTCCGCGTCCGGTCTTTTGTGGCCGACGTCGGCGGATACCTGGGCTATTTCGCGCAGCGCCGGGACCTGCCGGGATTCCTGGGCTGGGCCAGGTCTTTCACCACCGGCCTCCGCGGCAAAGGCTTCGCGCCGCTGGAGGACCAGAAGTTCTAGGCTGGAGGTTCCAGTTCCGGCGCTTCTACTTCTGGCTTTTGAGCATCTGCCGCTTCGACCCGCGCCTTGCCAGGAGCCACAACAGGACCCAAGGCTCGCCGAGCACCCGGTAGGCAACACGGCGCGGATGGAGCAGAAGGCGCCACGCCCACTCAAGTCCCATTCGGCCCAGCCACCGCGGTGCGAGTTTCTGGACGCCGGCCAACTGCTCGATAGCTCCTCCCACCGCGCAGTAAATGGCTGGCGGCATGTCACCAAGGCGCCGCTCCAGGACCTTCTCCTGGAGTGGCATGCCCAGTCCAAGCAGAACCAGTTGCGGCTGCTGCAGGTGAAGCCATGCCACTGCGTTGTCTTCGAGGCTCCCATTCCAGCCCTCGCCTGGGAAGCCAGAGACACGGGCACCAGGAACGATGGATTGGAGTTTCCGGACAGCTTCCGCGTTCGCCTCAGCACCGGCACCGAGAACGGCGATCCGCTCGAGTCCTTGCACCTGGCCCAGGGCGGGCAGCCAGTCAGTGGAGCCCAGCCGGTAGTCCATCACCGGTCCCTCGGCCTTGCCGGTCCTCCCCCACAGCCAGAGAACGGGGGCACCGTCCAGCAGGACCACGTCGCTGCGCTGGTATAGCTTGCGGAAACCCTCGTCAGCGAGGGTCAGCGTGACGCTGTGCAGGTTGTGACCCAATACGGTCCGCGTGGACCCTTCCTTTACAAAGCGGCTGAGTTCTTCCACCAGTTCGGGAACCCGCAGCGGGGTAGCATCAACCTCCAGGAGGGGGATTTGCTGGCGGTCCAGCGCCATCAAGGCCTGGAGTCCCGGGCTGGTGCCTGCGCAGCAGGCATCTCGGCGACTTCGGAGTCTTTGGGCTCAACCACCGATGAACCCGAGTGTGTTTCTGCAACCGGCGCTGCTTCAACCGGTTCCTCTTCCGCCACGGGGATCTCGCCTAATCCCAGGACACCCGGAACGTGTTCGCGGAGCTGGTCCAGGCTGACCGCGCCGTTGCGGACCACGCGCAGGAGGGGGCCGGTGGCGTCCACGATGGTGGAGGGCACTGCAGCCTCGCCTTCCCGGGGCCGGAAGCCGCCCTCCAGATAGACCTCGACGGACTCTGCAAGCTGCTCGCGGGCTGCGGCGGCGGTTTGTCCGGGTGCCTGGCCGGTGCGGTTGGCAGAGGAAACGGCGAGCGGGCCGGTGAGCGTCAGCAGTTCGAGGGCGATTTCGTCGGCGGGCATACGCAGCGCCACGGTCCCCTTGGTTTCGCCCAGGTCCCAATCCAGCGACGGCTGGGCGTGCAGGATCAGCGTCAGTCCGCCGGGCCAGAATGCCTCGGCAAGCTTGCGGGCGTCTGCCGAGACGTCGGTGGCGAGCCCGTCAAGGGCATTGACGCGCGGAATCAGCACGGGCGGAGGCATGGTGCGGCTGCGCCCTTTCGATACCAGCAGCATGGTGACGGCCTGCGGCGAAAAAGCGTCGGCCCCAATCCCGTACACCGTGTCGGTGGGGAGCACGACGCACTTCTTTTCGCTGATCGCACGCTGGGCGTGCTCCAGGCCCCGTGCCCGCTCGTCATCACTGGTGCAGTTATAGGTTGTGGTCACTGGCCCATTCTTTCATTGCGTATGGTCTGGTCCCGGGAGCACGGCGCTGGTGGCGCGCTCCTTGCCGTTGAGGTCCAAGTGGGTGCTGATCCTGGTCCAGGATCCTGACCTGCCCAACATCGCAGCGATCCATTCTGCCTGGACTTCTGCATGTTCCATCACGAAGTAGCCGCCGGGAACCAGCAGCCGGGCAGCCGAGGCGGCTGCCGCCGTCGGAAGTTCCATGCCATCCTCTCCCCCGCCGTACAGTGCTTCCGGCGGGTCATGCAGGGCCACCTCGGGCTCGTTGGGGATGGCCTCCGCCGGGATGTACGGCGGGTTGGAAACCACGACGTCGAAGGTTCCGTTCAGCTCCTGGAGTGCGTTCCGCAGGTCCCCCAGCACGAGGTGGACGCCCAGGGGTGCGAGGTTTTTTGCCGCCCAGGCGTGGGCGAAGGGGCTGAATTCCACCGCGTGGACCTCGGCGCCGGGCACTTCGTGGGCAAGGGAGCCCGCGATGGCGCCGGACCCCGTGCCGAGGTCGACGATCCGCGGGTGCGCCATGTCCTTGACGTGGTCAATAACCAGCTGGACCACGGATTCGGTTTCGGGCCGGGGAATGAACACGCCGGGCCCCACGGCCAGCTCGAGGTAGCGGAAATGCGCCACGCCGGTGATGTGCTGCAGTGGAATCCTGCTGGCGCGCTCCGCTACGAGGGCTTCGTAGCCAACAGGTGCCGGCGTGTCACCGAGCATCATGGCGCGGAGCCGGCCCAGCCCCACGTTCAGCAGGTGGTCCGCAAGCAGCTCCGCGTCCACGCGCGGACTGGGTACACCGGCCTCCCGCAGGATGGCTGTGGCCTCGGTGACTGCGTCAGCGAGCGACTGGCCTGGCCCGAATGTCATGTCCTGAATTCCGTAACCTGAATGTCCGCCGGACGGACTAGTCGCCGATGGCGTCCAGGCGCGCCTGTTCGTCCATCTCAATCGCGGACTGGATGACCGGTTCCAGGTCGCCGTTCATGACCTGGTCCAGGTTGTAGGCCTTGTAGCCGGTGCGGTGGTCCGCGATGCGGTTTTCCGGGTAGTTGTAGGTGCGGATGCGCTCCGAGCGGTCCATGGTGCGGATCTGCGACTTCCGCTGGGCCGAGTTTTCGGCGTCGATCTGCTCCTGCTGGTGCGCCAGGATGCGCGCACGAAGCACGCGCATGCCGGCCTCGCGGTTCTGCAGCTGGGATTTCTCGTTCTGCATGGCCACCACGATGCCCGTGGGAAGGTGGGTAATGCGCACTGCAGAGTCCGTGGTGTTCACGGACTGGCCGCCGGGACCGGAGGAACGGTAGACGTCGATCTTGAGGTCGTTCTGGTTGATTTCAAGCTCTTCGGGCTCGTCAACTTCAGGGAGAACCAGCACGCCTGCAGCAGATGTGTGGATGCGCCCCTGGGATTCGGTCACGGGAACGCGCTGCACCCGGTGCACGCCGCCTTCGAACTTCAGCCGGGCGTAGACGCCCTCGGCGGGATCGTTGGAGCTGCCCTTGACGGCAACCTGGACATCCTTGTAGCCGCCAAGGTCCGACTCGGTGGCGGAGATGATTTCGGTCTTCCAGCCGCGCGATTCCGCGTACCGGGTGTACATGCGCAGGAGGTCGCCGGCGAACAGCGCAGCTTCGTCGCCGCCTTCGCCGCCTTTGACCTCAAGGATCACGTTGCGGGCGTCGTCAGGATCGCGCGGGATAAGCAGGCGGCGCAGTTTCGCCGCAGCAACCTCAAGCGCCTTTTCCAGTTCAGGAACCTCGGCAGCAAACTCGGGATCCTCGGCAGCCATTTCCCTGGCAGCAGCAAGGTCATCACGGATGCCTTCCCACTTGTGATAAGCCTCAACAATGCCATTAAGCTGAGCCGACCGCCGCCCCAGCTTCCGGGCAAGCCGCTGATCAGCATAAACAGCAGGATCCCCCAGCTGCGCCTGGATAGCATCATGCTCATCAAGCAGGCCCTGTACGGACTCAAACATCTATAAACCTCTTTCGACTTGTACAAGTCTAGTAATGCCACAAGTTAGGCGAGACGCGCGAAGGCGACTTAACGACGAAGCCGCACGGATTTTCCGCCCCGGGAGTGGCATCGGGCCTGCCGAAGCTGGGAGGCAAACGATCGAAGATCGTAAGCCTCCCAGCGTAGGGGCGGGGGCGGAAAATCCGTGCGGCGTCAGCGCGCGGGACCGCCATTACTAGCGGTGAACTCAGCTATTTGTCGTTATCCGACTTCGCACCAAGCGTCGTCTTCTGAACCTGCATCAGGAACTCAACGTTGCTCTGGGTCTCCCGGATCTTGTTGGTCAGGAGTTCAAGGCTCTGCTGGGTTTCGAGTCCGGAGAGGACGCGGCGCAGCTTCCACATGATCTTGACTTCTTCGGGCGAGAGGAGGTTTTCCTCGCGGCGGGTGCCGGACGCGTTGACGTCCACGGCCGGGAAGATGCGCTTGTCTGCCAGCTGGCGGGACAGGCGGAGCTCCATGTTGCCGGTGCCCTTGAACTCTTCGAAGATGACTTCGTCCATCTTGGAGCCGGTTTCCACGAGTGCGGTGGCCAGGATGGTGAGCGAGCCGCCGTTTTCGATGTTGCGGGCTGCACCGAAGAAGCGCTTGGGCGGGTACAGTGCTGCGGAATCGACACCACCGGACAGGATGCGGCCGGAGGCCGGTGCAGCCAGGTTGTAGGCGCGGCCCAAGCGGGTCATGGAGTCCAGCAGGACCACCACGTCCATGCCCATTTCCACGAGGCGCTTGGCGCGTTCGATGGAGAGTTCGGCCACGGTGGTGTGGTCGTCTGCGGGGCGGTCGAAGGTGGAGGCAATGACTTCACCCTTGACGGTGCGCTGCATGTCCGTGACTTCTTCGGGGCGTTCGTCAACCAGCACCATCATGAGGTGGACCTCAGGGTTGTTGGTGGTGATCGCGTTCGCGATGGACTGCAGGATGAGCGTCTTTCCGGCCTTCGGCGGGGAGACGATCAGGCCACGCTGGCCCTTGCCGATGGGGGCGACGAGGTCGATGACGCGGGGGCCGATCTTTTTGGGATCGGTCTCGAGGCGCAGGCGCTCTGACGGGTAGAGCGGAACCAGCTTGGCGAATTCGACGCGGTCCTTGAGTTCTTCGGCGGTCTTGCCGTTGACCGAGGTGACGCGGACCAGTGCGTTGAACTTCTGGCGGGTGGACTGCTGGCTGCGGTCTTCGCCGTCGCGGGGTGCGCGGATGGCGCCAACAACGGCGTCGCCTTTGCGGAGGTTGTACTTCTTGACCTGGGCCAGGGAGACGTAGACGTCGTTGGGGCCGGGCAGGTAGCCGGAGGTGCGGATGAACGCGTAGTTCTCCAGGACGTCGAGGATGCCTGCAACGGGCAGCAGGACGTCGTCCTCAGTAACCTCAACGTCGTCGACGTCAGGTCCCTGGGCGCGTCCACGACGGCGGTCGTTGCGGTCGTTGCGGTCGCGGAAACGGTCGTTGCGTGAGCTGTTGTCCCGGTCCTGGCCGCCCGAGCGGTCATTGCGGTCGTTCCGGTCGCGGCGGTTGCGGCGGTTGCGGCGGCTGCCGCCGTCGGCGTCATCGGTGTCGCGGTTGTCGTCACGGCGGGCACCTTCACGCTGGCCGGCCTCGCGGCTGCCGGCGTTGTCCCGGCTGCTGTCGCCGCTTTCACGGGTATCGCGGCCGCGGCCACGGCCGGCTTCGCGACGATCGGTGCGCTGGCCGGCCTCTTCGGTTTCGGTGCGCGCTTCGGCGGTGGGCTGTTCAACAGTGCGCGGTTCGGCAGCGCGCTGTTCAACGGTGCGCGGCTCGGCAATACGCTGCTCAGCGCCAGCCTGCTCTGCGGGTGCCTCAACGGCCTCCGCGGCCTGCGGTGCTGCCGCGTCGCCCCGGCGGCGGTTGCGGGTGCGGGGCTGGCGGCGTTCGGCGCCTTCGGTTGCTTCGGGAGCTTCCGCGGCGGCGGGAGCCTCAGCGGGAGCGGCAGGCGCTTCAGCGGCAACTTCAGCAGCTGCCGGTGCCACAACTCCGTCGCTGACGGCCCGGCGGCTGCGGCCGCGGCCGCGGGTGCCTTCGGCCGGCGCTTCCGTGGTTTCGGCCGGCGCGGAGGCTGCAGGGGCAGCAACAGCTGCAGCTGCCGGTGCGGCGACGCTCTCGGTGCGCTTTTCGGCTGACTTGGCCGGAGCCTTGGTCATCGGAGTGCCTGCGCGGTGGGCGGAGATGGCAGCAACCAGGTCCCCCTTGCGCATCCGGGAACCGCCGGAGATACCGAGCTGGCTGGCAAGTGCCTGCAGCTGGGCGAGCTTCAGGCCGGCAAGGCCGCTGCTCTTGGCGGGTGCTGCCGAATCGGCAGCAGAAGATGATAGTTCCACAGCTGGCGACAGCTCAGTGGTTTCGGTCACGAAGGATCCTTCCCCCTCGACGGCGTCCAGACTAGGAGCTGGGCGCGATGATTTGATCTGGGCTGCAGTTCAGATCTGCAGCCGGGATTGTTCGGCCTTGCCGGTTGGATATCGGCCAGCAGGGCCGGATACTGATTCACGCTGCGCTCCGCCCAGGGTGGAACTTTGGACTGACGTTTCAGGGGCAGTTTCAATGCTGCAGATTCCTGCGACAGACCAAGCAGGTGGCACCGGAATAGATTGCGCAGTAGGAGACCAGGTTGCAACTAAGTGCATATGCAGATCAGATAGGCGTCAATTACCGCCGGTGCAACTCCACCTTAGCACCTTCAACGTCCACTGCCAGCTTCAGTACGCGCCAACCTGTATCCGGCGTGTCCGCCGCGGTGAACTCCTCAATGAAAGTGACGACGGCGGCGGCTTCAGCCTGTCCGTCAGCCAGGACCAGCACGGTGGGCCCGGCACCGGAAACGACTGCTGCATGTCCGGCCGCGCGGAGTGCCGAAATCAGTGCAGCGCTCGGACGCATGGCTTCTGCCCGGTAGCTCTGGTGGAGGTAGTCCTCGGTACCGGCGAGCAGGAATTCCGGTTTGCTGGTCAGGGCGTGGATCAACAGCGCCGCCCGCCCGGCGTTCATGGCAGCCGCGTGGTGTCCCACGGACGCCGGAAGCAGCGCCCGCGCGGTTTCCGTGGACAGCTCGAAGTCCGGAACCGCGACCACCGGAACCACCGTTCCGGACACCGTTGCACTGGTGCTGCTGTACTGGTCACTGTCCTGCCACGACAGCGCCAGTCCGCCGAAAATGGCCGGTGCCACGTTGTCCGGGTGCCCCTCGAGCTCGCTGGTGAGCTGAAGGATCCAGTCCTTCCCGCGGCGGCTGCCCTCCGGCACCAGGGCGTTCGCTGCCGAAATCGCGGCCACCACGGCTGACGCGGAGGAGCCCAGGCCGCGCCCGTGGGGAACAACGTTTTCCGCCGTCACTTTGAGGCCGCCGTGACGGAAGCCGAGCCGTTCGAAAGCCGCTTCCATCGCGCGGATGACCAGGTGGCTGGCGTCCCGGGGCAGCGTCTGCGCACCCTCGCCGGTGAGGTCGAACACGAGTTCCTCGGATTCGAGGCTCTCCACCGTTAGGGTGTCATGCAGCGCCAGGGCCAGGCCCAGGCTGTCGTAGCCTGGGCCCAGGTTGGCGGATGTGGCCGGAACACGGACGGTGACGCTTTGTCCGGCTTCAATAAGCTGCACGCCGACGGTGGCCTGCGAGGTGGTGTCCAAGGTTATTTTTCTTCCAGTCCCAGTTCAGCAGCAACGGTGACCACGTCGTTGGAGACCTTGACCGGCTGGACGTCGCTGCCGTCCTCGGTGCGCAGGGCCCACTGGGGGTCCTTCAGTCCGTGTCCGGTGACGGTGATAACGATGGTCTTGCCGGCGGGCACCTCGCCTGCGGCGTGTTTCTTCAGCAGACCCGCCACGCCGGCGGCGGAACCGGGCTCCACAAAGACGCCTTCACGGGAGGACAGCCAGCGGTGGGCGTTAAGGATTTCCTCGTCGGTTACAGCGTCGATGAATCCTCCGGACTCATCGCGGGCAGCGATGGCGCCGTCCCACGAAGCGGGATTGCCAATCCGGATGGCGGTGGCAATGGTGTCCGGTTCAGTGATGGGGTGGCCGGCAACGAACGGTGCGGCCCCTGCTGCCTGGAAGCCCCACATCGCGGGTGTCCTGGTGGAGACGGCGGGCAGCGTGCCGGCGGTATCGGACTCGAACGGAGCGGAGTACTCCTTGTAGCCCTTCCAGTACGCGGTGATGTTGCCTGCGTTGCCGACGGGCAGGACGTGGATGTCCGGGGCGTCACCCAGGGCGTCCACGATCTCGAACGCGCCGGTTTTCTGGCCTTGGATGCGGGCGGGGTTGACCGAGTTGACCAGGAAGACCGGGTAGGACTCCCCCAGTTTCCGGGCGATGTCGAGGCAGTTGTCGAAGTTGCCGTCCACCTGGAGCAGCGTGGCGCCATGGGCGATGGCCTGGCTGAGCTTGCCCATGGAGATCTTGCCTTCGGGCACCAGGACGGCGCACTTCAGGCCTGCGGCCGTTGCGTAGGCGGCGGCGGAAGCAGAAGTGTTGCCCGTGGACGCGCAGACAACGGCCTTGGCACCGGAGGCTACTGCGGCAGTCATGGCCATGGTCATGCCGCGGTCCTTGAACGAGCCGGTGGGGTTCATGCCTTCCACCTTCAGGTACACCTCCGAGCCAGTGAGCTCGGAAAGCTTCTGCGCATGCACCAGCGGGGTGCCGCCCTCACCCAGGGTGATCACCCGGGTGGATTCCGTCACGGGCAGACGGTCAGCGTATTCGCGGATGACGCCGCGCCATTGGTGAGCCACTTAGACTCCTTCTACCCGCAGAACGGATGTAACTGAATTGATGACGTCCAGGCCCTTCACGGCCTCGACGGTGGCCGCGAGGGCAGCCTCTGACGCGCGGTGGGTGACGATCCGCAGTTCGGCCGACTCCACCTTGGACTCGGCGTCTCGGTGGATGGTCTGCCGCATGATTTCGATGGAAACGCCGTGCTCGGCAAACAGCTGGGCGATCCTGGCGAGGACACCGGGCTGGTCCGCCACGTCGAGGCCGATGTAGTAGCTGGTGACGGCGGCGTCAATAGGCAGCGCCGGCACGTGGCCGGTGGTGGTTTCGGTGCGGCCGGGGCCACCGAGCACCAGGCGGCGGGCTGCCGAGACGAGGTCGCCCAGCACTGCGGATGCCGTGGGGGTGCCGCCGGCGCCCTGGCCGTAAAACATCAGCTCGCCGGCGTTCTCCGCCTCGATGAACACGGCGTTAAAGGCCCCCCGGACGGCAGCCAGCGGGTGCTCGCGCGGCAGGAGCGTGGGGTGTACGCGGACGGAAACACCCTCGCCGCCGTCGGCATTAGCGAGCTTTTCAGCGATCGCCAGCAGCTTGATAACAAAACCGGCGTCCTTGGCAGCAGCGATGTCCGCGGCGCTGACGGATGTGATGCCTTCACAGTGCACGTTTTCGAGGGCAAACCGCGTGTGGAAGGACAGCGATGCGAGGATGGCTGCCTTCGCGGCGGCGTCGTGGCCTTCGATGTCGGCAGTGGGGTCTGCTTCTGCATAGCCGAGCCGCTGGGCTTCGGCCAGGGCGTCGGCAAACTGGGCCCCGGTGGAATCCATCTGGTCCAGGATGTAGTTGGTGGTGCCGTTGACGATGCCCAGCACGCGGGTGATCCGGTCGCCGGACAGGCTGTCGCGGATGGGGCGCAGGATGGGGATGGCCCCGGCCACGGCAGCTTCGTAGGACAGCTGGACGTGCGCCTTGTCAGCCTCCTCATAGAGGGTGGGACCGTCCTGGGCGAGGAGGGCCTTGTTGCCGGTGACCACGCAGGCGCCGTTGCGCAGGGCGGAAAGGATCAGCGTACGGGCAGGTTCGATGCCGCCCATCAGTTCGATCACCAAGTCCGCGTCCTTGACCAGGGTCTCGGCGTCGGTGGTGAACAGTTCCTGGGGCAGTTCCACGTCCCGGGGGGCGTTGACGTTGCGCACGGCAATACCGCTCAGCTGCAGGCGGGCACCGGTACGGGCGGCAAGGGCGTCGGCGTCCTCAATGAGAATCCGCGCAACCTGGGCCCCAACGTTGCCACAGCCCAGCAGGGCCACTTTCAGGGTTCGCATTTCAGTCACTCAGGCTCCCATGTCGCGGTTCAACAGATCTTCTTCGGTTTCCCCGCGGACAATCAGCCGGGCAGATCCGTCGCGCACCGCGACAACGCCCGGCCGGGCCAGATAGTTGTAGTTGCTTGACAGGGCCCAGCAGTAGGCGCCGGTCCCCGGTACAGCAAGCAGATCACCGGCTGCCACGTCCTCGGGCAGATATACATCTCTAACAACTATGTCGCCGCTCTCGCAATGTTTGCCCACCACGCGGGACAGCTGCGGCGCGGCGGAGGACGTGCGGGATGCCAGAACGGCCGAATAATCCGCGTCGTACAGCACCGGCCGGGCGTTGTCGCTCATGCCGCCGTCCACCGAAACATAGCGGCGCGGATACGTAACGTTGTTGCCGCCGTCACTGGCCGTTGAGGCGCCGGGAGCGTCCACGCGAACAGTCTTCAGCGTCCCTACCTCGTAGAGGGTGAAGGTGGTGCTGCCCACGATCGCGCGGCCCGGTTCAATCGATATGCGTGGGGAATCGATGCCCAGTTCCGCGCAGGTGGAACGCACGACGGCGGCCATCGCCTCCGCGATCTCGGCTGCGGGGCGGGGGGTATCCACGGGCGTGTACGCAATGCCGTAGCCGCCGCCCAGGTCCAGCTCCGGCATCACGATGGAGTACTTTTCCTGCATGGCTGCGAGGAAGCGGAGGAGCTTCTCCGCGGCCAGCGCGAAGCCGTCCGGTTCGAAGATCTGGGATCCGATGTGGCAGTGCAGACCCAGCAGTTCAATACCAGGGTTCGCGGCGGCAGCTGCAACAGCTTCCTCCGCGGCCGAGAGGCCGGCCTGCCCGGTGGTGTCCTCCGCCATGGAGAGGCCGAACTTCTGGTCCTCGTGGGCGGTGGCGATGAACTCGTGGGTGTGGGCGTGCACACCGGGCGTCAGCCGCAGCATGACCTTTGCCTGGTCACCACGGGTCTGGGCGATGGCCCCGACGCGTTCCAGCTCGGCGAGGCTGTCCACCACAATGCGGCCCAGGTTCATGTCCAGAGCCCGGTTGATCTCGGCGTCGGACTTGTTGTTGCCGTGCAGAGCAACGCGCTCCCCCGGGATTCCGGCACGCGCGGCGACGGCCAGTTCGCCGCCGGAGGCGGTGTCCAGGCGCAGCCCTTCCTCCTCCACCCACTTCACCACTGCAGTGCAGAGGAACGACTTCCCGGCGTAGTAGACATCCACGCCGCCACAGATATCGGCAAAGGCGGCGTCGAAGGAGTCCTTGAACGCGCGTGCCCTGGCACGGAAATCTGCCTCGTCCATCACGAACAGCGGCGTGCCGAACTGTTCCTTCAGGGCAGCAACGGACAGGCCGCCGACGGCCAGGCCGCCGTCGTCGTTCCGGTCAACGCTCTTGGCCCACATCGGTGCCTGCAGGGCATTGAGGTCCCCCGGTACTGCGAGCCATCCGGGGGCCAGCGGCGACGCGTTGTTGGTGTCCTGGCTGGTGGATTCCTGTGCAGTCACGGGGCTACATCCGTTCCGGCGCGGACACGCCGAGCAGGTCCAGGCCGTTGGCCAGCACCTGGCTGGTGGCGTCGTTGAGCCAGAGCCGGGTACGGTTCACATCGGTTACCGCTTCATCGCCCATGGGGGCAATGCGGCAGGCGTCGTACCAGCGGTGGTAGGCGCCGGCGATGATTTCGAGGTGGCGGGCCACCCGGTGCGGTTCGCGCAGCTCGGCAGCCTTGGCCACAACGGAGGGGTAGCTGCCCAGGTAGGAGAGCAGCTCGTTTTCCGTGGCGTGATCCAGGAGCGAGGCGTCGAAGCTGTCTTTGCCGTCCACCCGGCGTTCCACCCCGGCCGCGACCGCGTTGCGGGCTGCACCACGGGTGCGGGCATGGGCGTACTGCACGTAAAACACCGGGTTCTCGTTGCTGTGTTTCTTCAGCAGCTCCGGGTCCAGCGTCAGCGGGGAATCCGCCGGGAAACGCGCCAGGGAGTAGCGGACAGCGTCCTTGCCGAGCCAGTCGATCAGGTCCTTGAGCTCGATGATGTTGCCGGCGCGCTTGGACAGCTTGGCGCCGTTCACCGAAACCAGCTGGCCGATGAGCACCTCGATATTCACCTCGGGATCGTCCCCGGCGCAGGCAGCAATGGCCTTGAGCCGGTTGATGTAGCCGTGGTGGTCGGCGCCAAGCAGGTAGATCTTCTCCGTGAAGCCGCGGTCCTTCTTGGAGAGGTAGTAGGCGGCGTCCGCGGCGAAGTAGGTGGGTTCACCGTTGGCCCGGATCATCACACGGTCCTTGTCGTCGCCAAAGTCGGTGGTCCGCAGCCAAACCGCACCGCCGTCGTCGAACACGTGGCCCTGCTCACGAAGGCGCGCAACGGCACTTTCGATGGCGCCGGCGTCGTGCAGTTCCTGCTCGGAGAAGAACACGTCAAACTCGACGCCGAAGTCCGCGAGGGTGGCCTTGATGTCCTTCATCTGGGCCTCATAGGCGGCCGCGCGGATCACCGGCAGTGCGGCAACTTCGGTCAGTTCGCGGATGTCCGGGTGGGCCGTGAGCACCTCGTGGCCAAGGTCCGCGATGTACTGTCCGGGGTAGCCGCCGTCGGGCACGGGCAGTCCGTGGAGGCGGGAGTACACAGAGTTGGCGAAGGTGTTCATCTGGGAACCGGCGTCGTTGATGTAGTACTCGGCCGTGACGTCGGCTCCGGAAGCACGGAGCACGCGGGCAATGGCGTCGCCCAGTGCGGCCCAGCGGGTGTGCCCGATGTGCAGGGGGCCGGTGGGGTTGGCAGACACAAACTCCATGTTCACGGTGTGACCTGCGAGCGCGGTGTTGGTTCCGTACTGTTTCCCGGCCTCGACAATCACCTTGGCAAGGGCGCCGGCCGTGGCAGCGTCCACGGTGATGTTCAGGAAGCCGGGACCGGCGATATCCACCGCGGAGACGCCGTCGATGGTTTTCAGGTGTGCGCTCAGGACGGTGGCGAACTCGCGCGGGTTGGTGCCTGCCTGCTTCGCAAGCTGCAGGGCAATGTTGGTGGCCCAGTCTCCATGGTCGCGGTTCTTGGGCCGCTCCACGCGTACCTCGTCAGGCACTGCTGATGCTGAAAGGGCGATCTCGCCGGCGGCGACGGCGTCTTTCAGGCAGGCGGATATGGCGAGGGAGAGTTCTTCGGGAGTCACCCCTCTAGCCTACCGGGGGCCGGTGAAAGCAAAAGAATTGGGCCGTTGTCCCCTGCGCCACAGGCAATCCACAGGAAATATCCAAGCCAGTTGCAAGGCTGAACCAATACGCTGGATTCATCGTTGACACCAGCGTAGGTACTGCCACCAGACACTTAACCGAAATGAGAGCCTTGATGAGACAGTCAGTCCGCAAGAGTGTTTTCGCCGGAATCGCCGGCCTGTCCCTCGCTGGAACCGTGGCCGGCTGCGCGCCTTCCGCCGCCGACAGCGCCCCGGGTGCCCCGGCGAAAAGCGCAGCGGAAACTGCTGCCGCCAACCCGACAGCAGCCACGTCGTCGCTGGCCGGCAGCGGTTCCACCTACAAGGACGGGACGTACAGTGCGGACGGAAGCTACGTTTCCCCCAACGGATCGGAGACGGTCGGGGTGGAACTTACGCTGGCCGGAGGCACGGTCACGGGCGTCAACATCACCCAGCATCCCTCCAGCCCGAACACCCGCAAGTTCCAGGGGGAATTCGCCGGCGGCATAGCGGCGCAGATCGTGGGCAAGAGCATCGACGAACTCAACGTCTCCAAAGTTGCCGGCTCCTCCCTGACCAGCGGCGGGTTCAACCAGGCCGTGGAAAAGATCAAGCAGGAGGCGCAGTAGAAGGTGCCGGACGGGGACTGGGAGGACTTTGCGTTCGAGGGGATCGGAACGCAGTGGGAGATCTCCACGCCGGTTCCGCTGAGCGCGCCGGTCAGGACGCGCCTGCTGGAACGGGTGGAGCGTTTCGACGCCGAGTGGTCCCGTTTCCGCTCGGATTCCCGCGTCAGCGCTCTCGCCCGCAGGCCGGGACGTTATGAGTTTGCCGATGAGGCGCAGCAGCTTGGCGCTCTGTACCGAACGCTGTACGGCATGACTGACGGCGCCATGACGCCACTGATCGGGGCTTCCCTGGAACGGCTGGGGTACGACCCCGGCTACTCCCTTAAGCCCTCCGGTTCCCCGCTGGCGGCGCCGGCCTGGGACGAGGTCCTGGACTGGTCCGGCACCACCATCACCACCACGGCTCCGGTGGTGCTCGATATAGGGGCGGCGGGCAAGGGCCTGCTGGTTGACCTGCTCGCGGAGGAGCTGGGTGCCGGGGGCCTGGAAGCGTTTGTCATCGATGCCAGTGGCGACCTGCTGGTCCGCGGTCCGCTGCCCACCGAAGTGGCCTTGGAACATCCCTACAATCCCACCCAGGCCATTGGGATTGTTCCCCTGGACGGCCAGTCGCTGTGCGCCTCTGCTTCCAACCGCCGCGCCTGGGGTGACGGACTGCACCACGTGCTGGACGGAACTACCGGGCAACCGGTGGGGACCGCCGTCGCCACCTGGGCCCTGGCGGATACTGCGATGCTGGCCGACGCACTGGCCACCGCCCTTTTCTTTGTCCCCGGTGACCAGCTCCAGGAAGAATTCGACTTCTCCTGGCTGACCGTGTTTTCCGATGGCAGCGCGGCCCATTCTGCCGCCTTTGAAGGAACACTGTTCACATGAGCCCTGTCGAAACGCCAAAAGCCGGCTCCGTCCCCTCCGTGGCCGGCCGGCTGGACACTCTCCTTGGCCGGTTCACCATGTACCGGCTGATCCTCCTGGTCCTGGCGGCCCTTGCCGCCTACAGCCTGCTGCTCGACGCCCTTGGCTGGCTGACTTTCGGCATTCCCGAAATGCTCGGGCACCTGGCCCTGTGCCTTGGGCTGACGTACGCCTCGAACAGGGCACTGGCAGCGCTGTTCCACGTGCGGCCCCACTCGGAGTCCTCGCTGATCACCGGCCTGCTGCTGTATTTCCTGTTCTGGCCTTCCTTCGTGCCCATGGATGTGGCGGGCGTGGCGCTGGCCTGCGTGCTGGCGTCGGCGTCGAAGTACGCACTGGCGTGGCGGGGCCGCCATATCTTCAATCCCGCTGCTGCCGGCGCCTTCGCGGCCGGGCTCACGGGTCTCAACATTGCCACCTGGTGGGCGGCCACGCCTGCCATGCTGTGGCTGCTGGTTCCGGGTGTCCTCCTGGTCCTGTACCGCACCCGGAAGTTGCTGATGGCTGCGGTTTTCCTGGTGGTGGCGTGCGCGATCATCAGCGCGGAGCTGCTCGAGGCCGGCATGTCCGCGGGAACGGCGTTGTGGCAGGCTCTTGCCCAGCGGCCGCTGCTGTTTTTTGTGGGGTTTATGCTCACCGAGCCGCTGACGCTGCCGCCGCGCAGGTGGCAGCAACTGGGGTTGGCGGCTGTGGTGGGTGTGGTCTTTGCTGTCCCCTACAACTTCGGTTTCCTGGCGAATTCACCCGAGGCTGCGCTGCTGCTCGGCAATCTGCTCGCCTTTATGGCGGGCCAGAGGGGCAGCGTGCGGTTGAGGTTCACCGGGACGCGGCCGCTGACACCCAGCACCACCGAGTTCTCCTTCGAGCCCTCCCGCCCTGTCCGTTTCCTGCCGGGGCAGTACATGGAGCTGGACCTTCCGCATGACAAGGCGGATGGCAAAGGACGACGGCGGGTGTTCAGTCTGACGGGCTCGCCTGGTGAAAGCCAGGTGAAGTTCGGTGTGCGGACCGCCGGGCCCGTTTCCGCCGCCAAAAGCGTCCTCCTCTCGTTGAAGCCCGGCGACGAGGTAACGGCCACCTCGGTGGGCGGTGACTTTGTCCTCCCCCGCGGCTCCCGCAAGCCAGTCCTGCTGATCGCCGCCGGGATCGGCATCACGCCTTTCCTCTCGCACATCTCCTCCGGAAGCCTCCGGGATCGCGACACTGTCCTCCTCCTGCTCGCCAGGAGTGCCGATGAGGTTGCCTACGCTGAGGAACTGAAGTCCGCCGGCATCCGTGTGGCGGCCCTGATCGCGGACGGATCGGAGCCGCCGCCGCACATCACGGCGTTCCCGGCGTACGGGTCCCGGCTGGACGGGGACGCCCTTAAGGCAGTGGTCCCCGACGTCGCTGACCGCGAGGTTTATGTTTCGGGTTCACCGGCCAGTGTCGCTTCTTTGCGGCGCGCGGCGAAGCAGGCCGGGGCACGGCACGTGCATGTCGATTCGTTCTCCGGCTACTGAAGTTGGGGCCTCGCCAGCCCCGGTCGGCCTTGGCGGACTCGCCGTGGAGCGGCGATTTTCCCTTGCGGGCCACCTTACTGCTAAGCTCTAGGACGTCCCGCCAGCAACGGCAGGAACCCCGGATTGCCCTCGTAGCTCAGGGGATAGAGCGTCTGCCTCCGGAGCAGAAGGTCGTAGGTTCGAATCCTATCGAGGGCACAGAGAAAAACCCGCCGTTTCATTTCCTTGAAACGGCGGGTTTTTGCGTCTCCTGTCGCGTTTTCCGGTTTCAGAACTCCAGGCGGGCCTCATCCGGGGTGGCCAGGGTAAGCACGGCTTCCTCCACTGTTTCGTGGTCCTCCAGCTCGCGCTCTATCCGGCGCAAAGACACAGCCACTTCATGTTCAGGGTGGTCCCCCTGCAGGTCCACCGCCGCCACGACGTACAGCTTCCGGGGTCCGACATACTCCAGGTGCAGGTAGGTTAACCGGGCGATGTCCTGGTGCTCCAGCAGCCGCAGGGCCATGGACCGTTCGATGTCCGGCGTCACCCCCTGGCCCACCAGGAAGCGCCGGTTCCGGTCGATGAGAACCACAGCGACGACGGCGAGCAGCACGCCGACCACGATGGATCCCACGGCATCCGGCAGCGCCGAACCCGTGATCTGGTGCAGCAGCACTCCTGCAAAGGCCACCACCAGGCCAATCAGCGCAGCGGCGTCCTCCGCAAAAACGGCCCGCAGCGTGGGGTCCGAGCTGATGAGCACCTGTTCCAGGGTGCGCCGTTCGAGCTCCCGTGCCGCCTTGCGGGTCTGCCGGAACGCCTGGATGAAGGAAATTCCTTCCAAAACGAAAGCCAGGGCCAGCACCACGTACGCCACCGCGAAGTCCGAGGCGGGCTCCGGCTCGATGATTTCCTGGATGCCGTGCATGATGGACACCACCGCGCCTGCGGTGAAGAGCCCGAACGCCGCGAACATCGACCAGACGTAGGCTTCCCGGCCGTAGCCCATGGGATGGCTCTCGTCCCGCGGCCGGGCCGACCGCCGCTCGGCGAGGAACAGGAACACCTGGTTTCCGGCATCCGCCCAGGAGTGCGCGGCCTCAGCGGTCATCGATGCCGATCCGGTGACCACGGCGGCCACCGACTTCGCTGCCGCTATGAGGGCATTCGCCGCGAAGGCGATGATCACCGTCAAGAGAGTGCCGTTGGATTTTGTCCGCTTCCTGGTGCGCGCCATGGGCCTACCGTACCCACCCGGGCCGCATCCGACGCGCCAAGGGCAGTATCCGTGCCTGATGTCGGTGCCCCCTCGTAGGCTGTTCACACCAGCAGAAGCAAAGGGGTCTCACATGTACTGCTCCATCATTCCGCCCTACCTGTTGCGGCGCCTGGCACGCCAGGACGCACCGGAGTTTTCCGCGGCAGCGAGGGCCGCCAGGGAAGCACTGGGGCACGTGCGTTCAGTCCACGCGGCCCGCAGCCAGGCCGCTCCGGAAATTCCCGCAGGAGTGCGGCAGGCAAAACCGGGACCCTCGAACCGCTCCGTTTTCGACGCCGCCGGTTCAGAAGTCCTTCCCGGCAAACTTGTCCGCAAGGAGGGTGAGCCCGCTACCGGAGATCCTGCCGCTGACGAGGCCTATGACGGGCTGGGCCACACGCACCGGCTCTATGCGGACGTCTTCGGCAGGAACTCCATCGACGGCCGGGGTTTGCCCCTGAACGCCACCGTGCACTTCGGCAAGTTGTACGACAACGCCTTCTGGGACGGCACCCAGATGGTCTTCGGTGATGGCGACGGCGAAGTCTTCCAGCGTTTCACCAGGTCCCTCAGCGTCATCGGCCACGAGCTGGCCCATGGGGTCACCCAGTATTCAGCCGGGCTGGCCTACCGGAACCAGGCCGGGGCCCTCAATGAGTCCATGTCGGACGTGTTCGGCGCCCTCGTTGAGCAGTATGTCAAGAAGCAGTCCACCGCCGAAGCCAGCTGGCTGATCGGCGAGGATCTTTTCACGTCCCAGGTGGAGGGGCAGGCGTTGCGCTCCATGAAGGCCCCGGGAACCGCCTACGACGACGACGTGCTGGGCAAGGATCCACAGCCGGACTCCATGGACTCCTATGTCAAGACGAGCGCTGACAACGGCGGCGTCCACATTAATTCCGGCATCCCCAACCGGGCGTTTTGCCTGCTGGCCGAACAGCTGGGCGGAAACGCGTGGGACTCCCCTGGGCGGATCTGGTACCAGACGCTCACCGCGGGTTCACTGCCCACAGCCGCCACCTTCACGGTCTTCGCCCGCGCCACGGCCGCTGCTGCCACCGAGCTTTTCGGTTCCGGATCAAAAGAGCATGACGCCGTGCGCAACGCGTGGGAAACTGTGAAGGTCAAGCTTTAATGGGATGCCTGGCCGCCGTACTTCGGGCCGCCAGGCTTGAGGTACCACCCAGGAACCAGGCCATGAAGATCAGTGTGGAACGCACCGGCGGTATCGCGGCGATCACCCGGGTTTGGACTGTAAACGCTGAGTCCGAGACGGCGCGGAACCAATGGCAGCCCATTGTGGAAGCATGCCCCTGGGATGCCGTGCCCAGGACGCCCAGGGCCGCCGCAGCGGAATTTTCAGGGGCCCAGCCGGACCGGTTCATCTACTCCATCCGCGCCGGCCAGCGGCGCGCAGCCCTTCCCGAGCAGGCCGTCACCGGTCCCTGGCGTGTCCTGGTGGACAGCACCAGGGCCGCTGCAGAGGAGTCCCGCACAGCGCAGTGATACGTGAGCCGGGCGGGGTTAAACCACTTCCGCCAGCTGGCCCCGGAAAGCCCGGCGGTAGGACTGCGGGCTGGTGTCCAGGACTTTCCCGAAATGGTGCCGCAGCAGTACTGGATGACCGAAGCCGGACTCCCGTGCGATCTCGTCGATATTCAGGTCCGTGGACTCCAGAAGTTCCTGGGCCCGGAGCACCCGTTGGGAGTTGAGCCAGGCAGCCGGTGTTGCGCCGGTTTCGGACCTGAACTTCCGGGCGAACGTCCTGGCGGACATGTGCACGCGTGCCGCCAGCTCGCCCACGCTGTGCTCACGGTCCAGGTGCTGCACCATCCAGCGGAGCAGTTCCTCCATCGGGGCTGAACCGCACGTGGGCATGGGCCGCTCAATGAACTGGGCCTGGCCGCCGTCGCGATGCGGAGGGACAACCATGTCGCGGGCAATTGCGGCGGCCACGTGCGCGCCGAGTTCCACGCGCACCAAATGCAGGCAGGCGTCAATCCCCGCGGCCGTACCGGCAGAGGAAATGATATTCCCGTCCTGCACGTAGAGGACGTTTTCATCCACCTGTACGCGCAGGTACTCGGCCGCCAGCTGGCCCGAATAGTGCCAGTGGGTGGTGCAGCGCCGGCCGTCCAGGAGGCCCGCCCGCGCCAGGGCAAAGGCACCCGAGCAGATGGACATCACCCAGGCGCCCCTGGCATCGGCAGCGCGCAGCGCATCAAGGACCGCTTCGGGGAGTTGGTCGTCCCTGCCGTAGGGCGCCATGATGACCAGGTCGGCGTCGGCGGTGGCCTCCAGGCCAAGTTCTACATTCAGGGACAGGCCTGATTTGAGCCGGACGTTGCCGGGAGTGGGCGTACAAACGCGAAAGTCGAAAGCCGGGACGCCGCTCCCCCTGCCCGACCTGTCGATCCCGAACACCTCACAGGCGGTGCCGAATTCGAACATCGAGAAGTTGGGAACCACGATGACTGCCACTGATTTCAGCATGCTTCCATTGTGGCAGGAATTATAGCTTTTTGGTCATTTCTGCCACTTTTTCTTGGTCGCCCACAGGAGAAGCATGGAGGTATGGAAATCCTCATCACCCTCCTCATCGTCCTCCTGCTCGTTATCCTCGCCGCCACCGTTTCAGCGCTCCTGCGTGACGGCCGCGGGCATACACCTCCCGTGGAATCCCACGAAGCCTGGTCCGCCCTGGACCTTCCCAGCAGCAACTACACGCTCCGCATTTTCTGAGCACCGCCTTTCCATCCGCCGCCCTTCCAACCACTGCTTTTCCATCCGTTTTCCCGATTACCGCCCCAACCAGCCCCTAGCGGGCAGAACAGCCGCATGCTGTCGAAACGGGAAGCCCGGGCTCCCGCAGTAGACTTGCAGCAGCCATGACACTTCACATCTCCTATCCTGCCGAGCTGCCGGTTTCCGAGCGCCGCGAAGACCTGATGGCAGCCATCGCAGCGAACCAGGTCACCATCATCGCCGGCGAGACCGGCTCCGGTAAGACCACCCAGATCCCCAAGATGTGCCTTGAACTGGGCCTGGGCGAAAACGGCCTGATCGGCCACACGCAGCCGCGCCGGCTGGCAGCCCGCACGGTTGCCGAGCGCATCGCCGAGGAACTGGGCGTCGATATCGGCCAGGAAGTCGGCTTTCAGGTCCGCTTCACCGGCGAAGTCAGCCGCGCCACCAAGGTGAAGCTGATGACCGACGGCATCCTGCTGGCGGAAATCCAGCGCGACAAGCTGCTGCGCAAGTACAACGCCATCATCATCGACGAGGCCCACGAGCGCAGCCTCAACATCGACTTCATCCTTGGGTACCTCAAGCGGATCCTCCCCCAGCGCCCGGACCTGAAGGTGATCATCACCTCCGCCACCATCGATCCTGAACGGTTCGCCAACCACTTCGGCACACCGGAAAAGCCCGCCCCCGTCATCGAGGTCTCCGGCCGGACGTACCCGGTGGAAATCCGCTACCGGCCGCTGTCCCAGCCGCCTGCCGGCACGGACGAAGAGAACGCCTCGGATGACGAACTCGAGGAGGACCGGGACCCGCTCGACGCCGTCTGCGACGCCGTCGACGAACTCGCGGCAGAGGCTCCCGGCGACATCCTGGTGTTCTTTTCCGGCGAGCGTGAAATCCGCGACGCCGCCGACGCACTGCAGGCACGCATCCAGTCCAACCGGCGGCTCGCCGGGACCGAAGTGCTACCCCTGTTCGCGCGCCTGAGCCTGCAGGAACAGCACAAGGTGTTCCATCCCGGCAACAAACGGCGCATCGTGCTCGCCACGAACGTGGCGGAGACGTCGCTGACCGTGCCGGGAATCAAGTACGTGATCGACACTGGCACGGCGCGCATCTCCCGCTACTCGCACCGCACCAAGGTCCAGCGGCTGCCCATTGAGCGCGTCTCGCAGGCATCCGCGAACCAGCGGTCCGGGCGGTGCGGCCGCGTCTCCGACGGCATCGCCATCCGGCTGTACTCGGAGGAAGACTTCGAGTCGCGGCCCCAGTTCACCGATCCGGAAATCCTGCGCACCAACCTGGCCGCGGTCATCCTGCAGATGACGGCAATGGGCGTGGCTCGCGGCCCCAAGGACGTGGAGAACTTCCCCTTCGTCGAGCCGCCGGAAACACGGGCAATCAACGACGGCGTCACGCTGCTCCGCGAGCTCGGCGCCTTGGCTCCGGCCACGCCGCAGAACGGCACGGGCGGCGCGAAAAGCGGGGGCGGCCTCACCGCCGTCGGGCAAAAACTCGCCCAGCTGCCCGTGGATCCCCGGCTTGGCCGCATGATCGTGGAAGCGGGCAAACGCGGCTGCGTCCGTGAGGTGATGGTCCTGGCGGCGGCCCTCACCATCCAGGACCCCCGCGAGCGCCCCACGGACAAACAGCAGCTCGCGGCGGAAAAACATAACCGGTTCAAGGACGAGAACTCGGATTTCACCGGCTTCCTGAACCTCTGGAACTACCTGCAGGAGAAGCAGCAGGAGTTGTCCTCCTCCGCGTTCAGGAGGCTGTGCCGGGCAGAGTTTATCAACTACCTGCGCGTTCGGGAATGGCAGGACCTGTTCGCACAACTGCGCCAGCTCGCCCGTCCGCTGGGCATCAGCCTGGACAACAAGCGGCTTGCCGATCCCGTGGGCAATCACGACGGCGTGCACATCAGCCTCCTCTCCGGATTGCTGAGCCACATCGGCATCCTGGACGAGCGCAAGCGCGAGTATGCCGGGGCCCGGGGCACGCGTTTCGCGATCTTCCCCGGCTCCGCACTGTTCAAAAAGTCACCCACGTTCGTCATGGCCGCCGAACTGGTGGAAACCAGCCGGCTGTGGGCCCGGGTGGCCGCTAAATTCGACCCGCTCTGGGCGGAGCAGGTGGCTCCGGACCTAGTGAAGCGCAGCTACAGTGAACCGCACTGGTCCACCCGCCAGGGCGCAGTGATGGCGTACGAGAAAGTCACCCTGTACGGCGTTCCCATCATCGCCCAGCGGAGGATCAACTATGGCAGGGTGGATCCTGTCGTCGCGAGGGAACTGTTCATCCGGCATGCCCTGGTGGAAGGTGACTGGAAAACCCACCACAAATTCTTCCACCGCAACCGCGCCCTCCTGCAGGAGGTGGAGGAACTTGAAGCCAGGATGCGCCGCCGGGACCTCCTGGTGGACGACGAAACGCTCTTCGAGTTCTACGACTCGAGGATCGGCCCCGAGGTGGTGTCCGAGCGGCACTTTGACAAGTGGTGGAAGGATGCCCGGCAGGAAAAACCGGATCTCCTGGACTACGACAAAACGCTCCTCCTCAGCGATGACGCGGACAACCTCGATGTTTCCGCCTACCCGAAGACCTGGCTGCACAAGGGCTTTGAGCTTCCGTTGACCTATGAGTTCCATCCGGTGGCCCCCGGCTCACCGCCCAACCCGAACGACGGCGTCACGGCCGAAGTGCCCGTCCTGTTCCTGAACCAGCTGGACGACAAAGCCTTCCGCTGGCTCATTCCCGGGCAGCGTGTGGAACTGGTGACGGCCCTGATCAAGTCCCTGCCAAAGCAGCTCCGCAAGAACTTCGTGCCGGCCCCGGATGTGGCGCGGCAGGCGGTGGCGGTGCTGGAGTCCGATTTCGACCCGGCCTCCGATGAACTGGAACCATCCCTCGAACTTGCGCTCCGCCGGATCCGCGGACACGTGATCCCGCCCGGTTCGTGGAACTGGGATGCTGTGCCCCCGCACCTCAGAGTGACTTTCAAGGTAGTGGACAGCAAGGGCAGGGTGCTCGGCGAAGGCAAAAACCTTGCCGCCCTCCAAGAGGAGCTCGCTCCTGCCACCCGCCGCGCAATTGCCGAGTCACTGGGCGCCACGCCCGCCTCGACAGCCCCCCGCGGCAAGGCGGGGCGTGCTGCGGGGAAGGCCGACGACGGCGGGGCTTCGCCGGCGCAGGCCCCGGCCCAGGTGCCGGCAGGCTCAGCCCCTGCCGGCTTCCGGGAGCAGGAGGGCCTGACGGAGTGGAGCTTCGGGACCATCCAGCGCCAGGTCAGCAGCATGGTCAAAGGCCACACCGTCACCGGCTATCCGGCGCTGGTGGACCAGGGCAAGTCCGTGGCCCTCAGGGTTTTCCAGACTGCGGATGAACAGCAGGACGCCATGCGCGGCGGCGTGATCAGGCTGCTGGCGTTACGGGTTCCGGCTCCTGACCGCTACGTGCTGGAGCACCTGAGCAATACGGAGAAGCTGACGTTCAGCCAGAACCCGCATGGTTCGGTGTCCGCCCTGATCACCGACTGCGCCCTCGCAGCCATCGACAAACTCACGCCGGCGGAGCTCCCGTGGGACCGGAAGTCCTTCGACGCGCTCTATGAAGTAGTCCGGGCCGAGTTGATCGATACCGTGTTCAGCGTAACGGCGGTGGTGGAACGCATCCTCGCCAGCACCCGGCGGATCGAAAAGCAGCTCAAGGGCACCACCAGCCTGGCTCTCATCACTGCGCTCAATGACATCAAGAGCCAGCTGGAGCAGTTGGTGTACCCCGGCTTTGTGGCGCGCACCGGATACGCCCAGCTCAGCCAGCTCCCGAGATACCTTGCCGCCATTGAAAAGCGGCTGGAGCGCCTGCCGGGCAACGTCCAGCGCGACGCGTTGGGCATGGCGGTGGTGCAGCGGCTCGAGGATGACTACGACGACGCCGTGTCCGCACTGCTTCCGGGCCGGCGGGCCGGAGGCGAACTGGCCCAGGTCCGGTGGATGATCGAGGAGCTCCGGGTGAGCCTTTTCGCCGTTGAACTGGGTACGGCCTATTCAGTGTCCGAAAAGCGGATCCGCGCCGTGCTCAACAAGGCGCTTGCCCCGGCCTAGGCAGTGCACCTAGGCCGGGACGAACTGGCCGTACCCGGCATCCCGGAGTCCCTGCCGCAGTTTTTCGGCGTTGGCGTCCAGCACCTCGGGATCGGGATTCTGGTCCGCGGTCGCGAAGTTGAACTCTGCCATGCTCCGCGAGGGCCACACGTGCACGTGGAGATGGTTGATCTCGTAGCCGGCCACGATCAGCCCGGCGCGCGCTGCCCCAAAGACATCCACCTGGACGGCCCCGATCCGCCGGGCCACCTCCATGACCCTCGCCAGCGTCTCCGGCGAAGCGTCCGTCCAGCGGTCCACTTCCTCGGTGGGGACTACCAGGGTGTGGCCGTCCGCCAGCGGACCCGTGGTGAGGAACGCGGACACGTCGTCTTCGCGCCACACAAACCGGCCGGGGATTTCGCCGTTCAGGATCCTGGTGAAAAGCGTGCTCATTCGTCTGCCTCCTCGGCGGGTGCCTGCAGTGTGCTGGTGTCCAGCACAAACCGGTATTTCACATCGCCTGCAACCATCCGGTCGTAGGCCTCGTTCAGCTGGTCAGCGCGGACCACTTCGATGTCCGCCGCTACCCCGTGCTCTGCGCAGAAGTCCAGCATTTCCTGCGTCTCCGCAATCCCGCCGATCAGCGAGCCGGCGTAGGCGATCCGGCGGCGGATCAGTGCCCGCGGGTTCACGGGCGGCATTGCCTCGGACGGCAGGCCCAGCTGGAAGAGCGCGCCGTCCACCCGCAGGGTGCGGAACAGCGGGTTCAGGTCGTGGGGTGCTGCCACGGTGTCGATAATCAGGTCGATGGTGCGGTTTGCCGCGTCCATCGCCGCTTCGTCCCGGGAGAGGACAACCTCGTCGGCGCCAAGTTCCAGGGCGGCCGGCACCTTGGACTCGGACGTGGTGAAAACCACCACTTTCGCTCCCATGGCCTTGGCCAGCTTGACGGCCATGTGCCCAAGCCCGCCGAGCCCCACCACACCCACAACGTCGCCTTCTTCGACGTCGAAGTGCCGCAGCGGCGAGTAGGTGGTGACGCCGGCGCACAGCAGCGGGGCAACGGCGGCCGGGTCCAGGGAGTCCGGCACACGCAGGACATAGCGGCGGTCCACCACAACTGTGGAGGAATAGCCGCCCTGCGTGATCGAACCGCCGTTCCGGCGGTCAACGGCGCCGTATGTGCCGGTCATCCCGTTCTCGCAGTACTGTTCCAGGCCGTCCAGGCAGCTTTCACATTCGCGGCAGGAGTCCACAATGCAGCCCACCCCCACCCGGTCCCCCGGGGCGAAGCCGGTGACGGCTGACCCCACGCGGCTTACGGTCCCGACGATCTCGTGGCCGGGTACCAGCGGATAGGCCTGGCCGCCCCACTCGCCACGCACCGCATGGACATCCGAGTGGCACAGCCCGCAAAACTCAATGGCAATTTCGACGTCGTCAGGCTGGGGTGTCCGGCGCGCAAGGGTGAGCGGAACCAGGCCGCTGTCGGGGGATGTGGCGCCGTACGCGGCGGCCAGGACGCCGCCGTCGGAAACGTTGGATCCGGCAGCAACGGAGCCGGGGGCGACGGTTGGCGCCGCCGGTTCGGGGGCAGCAGGTTTGGCAAGGGGCGGCGGCACGGGACGTCCAGGAGTCATAGTGCGACGCTACCCTTGCGCCCCGTGATGTTTCCACTCAACGGGCCCATCGCCGCCGTGGGACCCGGGCCCGGTAGCCACCGGCAGCAGGGGGTTGCTGGACCACTCCGAGAAGGACCCGGGATACAGCGCGGCGCGGAATCCCGCCAGTTCAAGGGCCGCAACCTCGTGCGCGGCCGTGACGCCGGATCCGCAATAGACACCCACCTCGACGTCGTCGGTAATGCCCAGCGCTTCAAAGCGGCGGCGCAGCTCGTCGGGAGGCAGGAAGCGGCCATCTGTGCCCACGTTCTGTGCAGTGGGCGCGCTGACGGCGCCCGGGATGTGGCCTGCGCGCGGATCAACGGGCTCCACCTCGCCCCGGTACCTCTCCCCGGCCCGGGCATCAAGGAGGACCCTATCAGGTTGGGGACCCGCCGGAACGGGTCCATGTTCCACCCAGGCGGTCACGGCGGCCGCATCCAGGACCGGCATCTGCCCGTCCCCCAGCGTCACGTCGCCGGGACGGGGTAGAACCTCCCCTTGTTCGAGCGGCAGGCCTGCCTCGCGCCAAGCAGCCAGGCCGCCGTCGAGCAGGTAAACCCCGGTGAGGCCGGCGTTCCTCAGCATCCACCACACCCGTGCGGCAGCCATATTGGCACTGTCGTCATACGCCACCACGATGTCGCCGTTGTTGATACCCCAGCGCCTCGCGGCGTCCTGGAACTTCAGCGGCGAGGGCAGCGGGTGCCTGCCGCGCTCCGGCACGGCCGGATCCGCAAGTTCGGTGGCAAGGTCAACAAACACCGCGCCCGGCAGGTGCCCCTGCAGGTAGTGCTCGTGGCCGAGAGGATCGCCCAGTGCCCAGCGCACGTCCAGCAGCACCGTCCGCAGGCCGCCGGCACGGCGCTCTTCCAACGCGGCAACGTCCAGCAGTGGCTCCATGGTGCTCCATTCGTCAGGCGGCCAGCCCTCCCACTCTAGCGGCAGCCCCGGGAGGCGCGGGTAGGCTGGTGCGGTGAAGATTGAGCGCAGCGCGGGCCGGGCCTGGGCGGACGAAGCCATCCGGAAAATCACGGCAGAAAACAACCGCTCCGCCGACACCCACCTCTACTCGGTACCCCTGCCGGAGCACTGGGGCGTCGAGCTCTACCTGAAGGATGAATCGACCCACCGCACCGGCAGCCTCAAGCACCGGCTGGCGCGCTCGCTCTTCCTGTTCGGGCTGGTCAACGGCTGGATCAGGGAGGACACCACCATCGTTGAGGCGTCCAGCGGCAGCACGGCCGTGTCTGAGGCGTATTTTGCCCAGCTCCTGGGGCTGCCGTTCATCGCGGTCATGGCCCGCACCACCAGCCAGGAGAAGATTGACCTGATTGAGCAGTTCGGCGGCTCCTGCCTCCTGGTGGACCATGCCTCCGAGGTCTACGCGACGGCGGAAGAGGTCGCCGCAACCAGCGGCGGGCACTACATGGACCAGTTCACCTATGCCGAACGAGCCACGGACTGGCGCGGCAACAACAACATCGCGGAGTCCATCTTCGGCCAACTCGAACTGGAGGAGCATCCCGTACCGGATTGGATCGTGGTGGGCGCGGGAACGGGCGGCACCAGCGCCACGATCGGCAGGTACCTCCGCTACCACAGCCACCCCACCCGTTTGCTGGTGGTCGATCCGGAGAACTCGGCCTTCTTCCCCAGCTGGCGGGGCAGCACCTCCGGCCCTGCCACTGGCCTGCCCTCAAGGATCGAGGGCATCGGCAGGCCCCGCATGGAGCCCAGCTTTGTGCCCTCCGTCATCGACCATATGGTCCAGGTTCCGGATGCCGCATCGGTCGCTGCCATGCGGCACCTCCGCACGCTTGCCGGCCTCCACGCCGGCCCCTCGACGGGAACCAACCTTTGGGGAGTGTGGCAGCTGATCGCCAGGATGATCGCCGAGGGCCGCAGGGGCAGCATCGTCTCGCTCATGTGCGACGGCGGGGAGCGCTACGCAGGCAACTACAACAGCCCCGTGTGGCTGGCATCCCAGGGCCTGGACCCGGCACCTTATGAAGCGGTGATCCGGCGATTCTTTGAGACTGGTTCCTGGGGCGGGGAGCCGGTTTAGACCTCCAGTGACTCCCCCGCGGCCAGATGCCGGTACTCAGTGCCGTAGTTTGCCCCGAGCCGCTTGACATGGGCTTCCACGATTTTCAGCCCGTTGTCATTGAGCAGTCCGTCGTGGATCTGGAATGCCCGGGGTGCCCGGACGCCGATCACGAAATCCACCACCTCTTGGGCCTTGCTCCAGGGAGCATGAAGGGGAACCAGCAGCGTCTGCACGTTGACGCCGTGCGGAATCACGAAGGAATCACCGGGGTGGTAGACGTTCCCGTCCAGGAGATAGCCGATGTTGGCCACCACCGGGATCTGCGGATGGATCAGGGCGTGCTGGCCGCCGAAGCTGCGGACATCAAAGCCTGCCGCCTCGAAGGATGAGCCGGGGTCCACCGTGTTGATTTGGGATGCGGCGTCCGGGGCTTCCTTGCGCAGGTTGTCCGCGACGCCGGACGGGGCGAAGACCGCCAGGTTCCCGTCTTCCTTCAAAGCATTCACGACTGCCGGCACGTCGATGTGGTCGCCGTGTTCGTGGGTGACCAGCACGGCGTCGGCGCCGGACAGGGCTTCTGCGGTTTCAGAGAATGTTCCAGGATCCAGCACCAGGACGCGGTTGTCCTTCTCGAGGCGGACGCAGGCGTGGGTGTATTTCGTCAGCTTCATAGCGCCAGCCTAGGGTCCGTCCCGGGCCGTGTCCACGAAGCTCCGGCTGGTAATCTGGATCTTTGCCACCATCCTTAGGGAAGCGAGTCCATCCATGCCGTTCGGCACCAAGGCTGAGTCCACCAAGCCTGCTTCGGCTCCCGCTTCCGGCGCCGCGGGGACTGCCGCGGGCGCAGCAGGCGCAGGTGCCGTCAAGGAGCAGCGGGTCACGAAACAGCGGCTTGCAGTCAGTGCGGCGCTGGACGAACTGGACGACTTCGTCAGCACGCAGGAGCTCTACCGCATCCTGCAGAACCAGGGCGTCTCGGTTTCCCTCGCCACCGCCTACCGGATCCTCCAGTCCCTTGCCGACGAAGGACTGGTTGACGTGCTGCGCAACGGCGACGGCGAGGCGGTGTACCGCCGGTGCGCCGTCACGGGCCACCATCACCACCTGCTGTGCCGCAACTGTGGCAAAGCAGTGGAAGTGGAAGCCCCGGCCGTTGAAACGTGGGCAGCCCGGACCGCGGCCGAACACGGTTACACCGAGGTGGCGCACACGGTGGAGATCTTCGGGCTCTGTCCGGAGTGCACGGCACGCAAGGCTGCCGGGACGCTCTAAGTCAGCGGGCCTGCAGCACCCGTCCGTTGATCCCGCGGGAAGCACGGGCGGAGCCGATGATCCGGCACACCACATAGATCAGGAACGACAACGTGGTGACGTACGGACTGATGGGGATGCGGCCGCCGAGGGCCAGCAGGATTCCGCCCACGGTCGCCGTAATGGCAAAGGCCACGCTGAGCATCACCACAGCCACGGGCGACGACGTCACCCGAAGCGCAGCCGCAGCCGGTGTGATGAGCAGCGCGAGCACCAGGAGTGCGCCTACCACCTGGATGGACAGGGCCACGCTGACACCCAGCAGGACCATAAAGACCACGCCCAGCGTCCGGACGGGAACGCCGCGCGCCTCGGCCAGTTCGGGATCCACGCTGGCGAAGTTCAGCGGTCGCCAGATGGCCGCCAGGACCACCATCACCACAACAGCCGCTCCGGCCAGCACCTGAAGCTGGACGGTATCGACTGAAACGATCTGCCCGGTCAGCAGGCCAAATTTATTGGCGGCACGGCCCTGATACAAGGACAGGAACAGGATTCCGAGGCCCAGCCCAAAGGGCATGATCACCCCGATGATCGAGTTCTTGTCCCTGGCCCTGACTCCCATCAGGGCCAGCAGGAGCGCAGCAGCCACCGAGCCGATCAGTGAACCGAAAACGATGTCTGCGCCAACCAGCAGGGCGAAGGCGGCACCGGCGAAGGACAGTTCCGAGATGCCGTGGACCGCGAACGCGAGGTCACGCTTCATGACGAACGTCCCCACCAGGCCGCCGAGCAGGCCCAGGACGGCACCTGCCCAGATGGAGTTCTGGACCAGGACCAGCAGCTCGCCGTAGTTCTCGAAACTGAAGATCGCACCAATAATGCTGTCGGCGTCCATCAGGCCACCTCTTCGGCAAGGGCGTGGGCCTCAGAATGATGGTGGGTGGTGGCGTCCGGCAGGCCCACCACCACGATGCGTCCGTTGGCGTGGATGACCTCAACGTGGCTGCCGTACAGGTCGGAGAGGACCTCAGTGGTCATGACTTCCTGTGGGGTTCCCACCCTGAAACGCCCGCCCGCCAGGTACAGCACCCGGTCCACGTAGTCGATGATGGGGTTGATCTCGTGGGTGACAAAAACCACCGCGCTGTTTTGCTCATGGCATTGCTTGTTGATCAGCGCGCTGACGGCCTGCTGGTGGTGCAGGTCCAGGGAAAGCAGTGGCTCATCGCAGAGCAGGACTTTTGGATCCGTTGCCAGCGCCTGGGCTACCCGGAGACGCTGCTGCTCGCCGCCGGAGAGCTGGCCTACCGGAACCTTGGCGTAGTCAGCCGCCCCCACCAGCTCAAGGAGCTCATCAATCCTGCGGTTGGCCTTGGCCGACGACAGGCGGAGTCCCCACCGGTGGCCGTCCACCCCCAGGCCCACCAGGTCCCGGGCGCGCATGGGCGTGTCACGGGCGAACGATTTCTGCTGCGGGATGTAGCCGATCAGGCTGCTGCCGCGCTCAACGGGGTGTCCGCCGAGCGTGGCCTTGCCCCGGTGCAGGTCCTGAAGGCCCAACAGGACTTTGAGAAAACTTGTTTTGCCGCTTCCGTTGGGTCCAAGCACCGCGAAGAACTCGCCCGGCCTGATCTCCAGGTCCAGATCCTCCCACAGCGTCCGCTGACCGAATGCGAGGGACGCCCCGGCGAGGCTGACCACAGGTTTCACCTATTTGTCTCCAGAACTTTGCTGACGTTGTTCACATTGTCCGTCATCCACTGCAGGTAGGTCTTGCCCTCGGGCAGCGTTTCACTGAAATCGACCACCGGGACACCTGCCGTCTCGGCCGCCTTCCGCAGCGCTTCGGTCTGCGGACCTTCCGTCTGCCCGTTGTAGGCAAGGAACCGGACGGACTTTGAGGAAATCAGGTCTGTGGCGGCCTTGAGTACGGCGGGCGGAACGTCCGAGCCTTCCTCAACCGCAGCAATGTAGTCCTCAGGGGTGCTGTTCTCCAGGCCCGCATCGGCCAGCAGGTAGAGCGGCACCGGCTCAGTGACGGCCACCTTTCCCCCGGCCGCGGCAGTCTTCAGTGCACCCAGCTTCCCTGCCAGTTCGTCAAGTTCAGACTTGAAGGCACCGGCATTGGCTGTGAAGGTGGCGGCTGAGCCAGGCTCCAGTCCGCCCAGCCTGGCGGCAAGGTCATCGGCCAATTTGCCCATGGCGGCCAGGCTGTACCAGACGTGCTCGTTGAACTCACCGTGATCGTGGGCGTGGTCATCCGCCGCCGCCGACCCTGCGGGCGCTGCTTCGCCCGTGGCCTCGTCCTCCGGGTGTGCCAGCCCGGAAAGTTCGACGGCGTTCAGCACGTTGCGTGCCTCAATGCTGCTGTCTTCCACCAGGGTGTGGAGAAAGTCGTCGTAGCCCCCTCCGTTTTCCACCACGAGGTCCGCCTTGGAGACGGCCAGCCGGTCCTGGGCCGTGGCCTCGTACGAGTGCGGGTCCTGACTGGTCTTGTTGATGATGGCAGTGACGCTGACTTTGTCGCCGCCCACCATCTTTGCAATGTCGCCGTAGACGTTGGTGGAAGCCACCACGTTGATCCCCTCAGTTGGATTCCCGGCAGGGCCCTCGGGCTGCGGGCTGCATGCGCTAAGCAGCAGGCCAAGGACGGCAAGGACGGCCAGGGACGTTCGGGCGGCGGCGGGACGGCGCACGGAAACCTCGGTTCAGGGGTGTGGGAGCGGAAGGAACTACTCCAGCGTATACCTAAATAGGAATGATTCCTATTTAGGTATACGCGCCCAGCCGGGAGCTTAGGCCTGCTAAGCGCCGTTGGGCTGGCCCAGCCGCCGGACACCCCTGGCCTGGGTGGCGTCCCGGATTTCGCCCACCAGCTGCTCAATCACATCTTCCAGGAACAGGACACCCTTGGTGTTCCCGTCGGGCCCGATCACGCGCGCCAGGTGCGAACCTGTCCGCTGCATCACCGACATTGCCTTTTCAATCTCGTCGTCCAGGGCGAGGTTGGCCAGTGACCTGATCCGGCTCTCAGCGATGGGCCGCTCGTAGGCCTCCTCATGAATGGACAGCACGTCCTTCACATGAAGGTAGCCGTACAGCATGTCGTCATCGTCGAGCATGGGGAAGCGGGAGAATCCGGTGCGGCTCACGGCCTTCTCGAACTCCACCGGCGTGGTGGCTGCCTTCAGCATCACCAGCTTTTCGAGCGGAACCATGATGTCCGCAGCGTTGTACTCGGAAAATTCGAGCGCACCGGTGATCAGCCCCGCCTCGTCATCCACCAGGCCGTGCCGGGTGGACTCCTGCACAATGGACTGCACTTCCTCCAGGGTGAAGGAGGAGTTCACCTCATCCTTGGGCTCGATGCGGAGCAGCTTGAGGATGTGGTTCGCCGACCAGTTGAGAACCGAGATCACGGGGTTCACCAGCCGGGCCACGAACATCAGCGGCGGGGCGAGGAAGAGCGCCGCCTTGTCCGCCACGGACACCGAGATGTTCTTCGGCACCATTTCACCGAAGGTCACGTGCAGGAACGTCACCAGCATCAGCGCCACGGCGAACGCCGCCACGTCAGCGATCTCCATGGGCAGGCCCAGTGTCTCCAGCGGCACAGCCAGCAGGTGATGGATGGCGGGCTCCGCCACCAGCAGGATCAGCAGCGAACAGACCGTGATGCCCAGCTGGGCACAAGCCAGCATGAGCGAAACATTCTCCATGGCGCGCAAGGTGGTCTGTGCCCGTTTGGAACCGGCCTCGGCCAGCGGCTCGATCTGGCTGCGGCGGGCCGACATCACGGCGAACTCGGCGGCGACAAAAAACGCGTTGCCGAACAGGAGGACCACCAGCCACAGTATTCCGGCCCAGTCGCTCATCGTTCCGTCCTGTCGTTGTTCGTCCTGCCGTTTTTCGTCCCGCCGGCATCGTCCCCGGTTTCGGGGCCGGATGTAGCCGGGCGGAAGCAGATCCGGTCGATCCGCCGGCCGTCCATCCTGGTGACGCTCAGCGTTCCGCCTTCCACAGGCACCGTGTCCCCTACCGCCGCAATCCGGCCGAGCTTGCTCATGACATAGCCGCCGACGGTTTCGTAGGCTGCCTCATCAGGGACAGTAAGGCCGGGAATCTGCTCGGAGAGTTCATCCGGGCGGAGCAGGCCGGGGAAGTACCAGTCGCCGGAAGCACTTTGCAGCAGGCCGGGGCGGACCTTGTCATGCTCGTCCGCCACCTCCCCCACGATTTCCTCCACGAGGTCCTCGAGGGTTGCGATCCCGGCAGTTCCGCCATATTCGTCCAGCACAACTGCCAGCTGCAGGTTGCCTTCGCGCAGCTCTGCCAGCAGGGCATCCAGGTGGATGGTTTCCGGGACACGGAGGACTTCGGTCATGATGGCGCCGGCTTCGAGGTTTTGCCGGCGGTCCCAGGGGACAGCCACTGCTTTCTTGACGTGGACGAGGCCCCTGATATCGTCTGCGGATTCGCCAATGATCGGGAACCGGGAGTACCCCGTGCGGCGTGCCGCAGCAAGGATGTCGGACACCGGCTGGTCCGCCTCGATCGTTTCCACGCGGATGCGGGGCGTCATAACGTCTGCCGCGGTACGGCTGGAGAAATTCAGCGTGCGGGATACGAAGTTTGCGGTACCGGCGTCAAGGGTGCCCATCGCCGCGGAGCGCCGCACCAGGGATGCGAGCTCAGCAGGGGTCCGGGCGCCGGAAATTTCTTCCTTGGCTTCCAGCCCAAAAACATGAAGGACCTTGTTGGAGAAGCCGTTCAGGACCACGATGGCGGGCTTGAACACGGCAGTGAAGACCAGCTGCGGCCGGGCCAGCGCGCGGCCCATGCGGAAGGACAGCGCAATAGCCATGTTCTTGGGCACCAGTTCGCCCAGGAGCATGGAGAGCAGGGTGGCCAGCACCATGGCCAGGACCAGGGAGACGGAGGCCACCGCAACGTCAGGAAGTCCGACGGCGGCCAGCGGGGCTGCCAGGAGCCGGCCCACCGATGGCTCCATCACGTAGCCGGTCAGCAAGGTGGTCAGCGTGATGCCCAACTGGCAGCTGGACAGCTGCGTTGAGAGGGACTTCAGGCAGTGGAGCAAGGGGATGGCGCGCTCGTCGCCGTCGTCAATTGCCCTTTGTACGGTGGCCTGGTCAATTGCAATAAGGGAAAATTCGACGGCGACAAAAAAGCCCGTGCCGGCGATCAGCAGCAGTCCCGCTGCAAGGAGGAGCCATTCCATTCAGCATCCCGCCCGGACAGCGGTGGCAGTGGAGAAGGGCGGAACAGTTAAGGAGCGACGCCAGTAATATCGGTCCGGCGGAGGGTGGTCAGCCGAGGCCGACGCAGTTTCCTCTGCAGCTCCTGCCGGCAAGGCCAGCGAATGGTGATGGGCGCGTGTTCGGGGTTTGCCGGCTCTTCGGGTGGACTGTGCGGCGCTGCTTACGCCCCGCTGACAGCCCCCAGGCCGGCACCTAGATTTACTGTCCATAAGAATTTCAGTCTACAGGAGCAGATCCGCACCGCCGCGCCCCGGCCGGGGGCCCCGGCACCGGCTGGTCCGCTCCCTGCAACCGGCAGATGGCAGCGGTACCGCGGCCGCCATATTCATCCTGTTTCGCGTCTCATCATGATTTGGGTCACCCTTATTGGCAGTTACCACAAGATGCTCACTAGACTGGCAATGGTCTGGGTTCAGAGGACGCAGAGACCGGTTGAAACGTAGTGCTGAGGCACCGTGGGCCGGAGAGAAATCAAACTCATGGAAGAGGCGTATTTCAAGTGCCAGAGCAGCCTAGCCACCGTCTACCAGAGGAATTTGGCGGAAACGAGTGGCTCGTTGACGAACTGTACGAGCAGTACCAAAAGGACAAGAACGCTGTCGACGCCAAATGGTGGCCGCTGTTTGAATCTTTCGGCTCGGGCAGCAGTTCTTCTTCCAACGGAAATTCGGCGCAAGCCACTGCCCACCCCGCAACCAGGGAAATGCCGGTTGTAAACGTTGCTCCTGCGGCACCGGCAGCGCAGCCGGCTGCAGCCCCGCCCGCTCCGCCGTCGGCCCCGCCTGCCTCTGCGGCACCTGCCGCGGCCCCGGCTCCCGTCAAGAAAGCCCCCGCCACCGTGGCGCGTGACGGCGCCAAGAAGACTGAAGCGGGCACGGGTTCGCAGCCCATCCCGGCGCAGCTGCCCAAGAACGTCAAGGCCCCCACGGCCCCGGAAGAGGACGTCGTGTCGGTCCTGCGCGGACCGGCCAAGGCCATTGCCACCAACATGGTCACCAGCCTGGAGGTGCCCACCGCCACCAGCGTCCGGGCCATCCCCGCCAAGCTGCTGATTGACAACCGGGTGGTCATCAACTCCAACCTCGCCCGCGCCCGCGGCGGCAAGGTCTCCTTCACGCACCTGATCGGCTACGCCGTCATCCGCGCGCTGTCCCAGTTCCCTTCCATGAACGTGTACTACGACGAAGTGGACGGCAAGCCCGTTGCAGTCCAGCCGGCGCACGTCAACTTCGGCATCGCCATCGACATGCCCAAGCCCGATGGAACCCGCCTGCTGATGGTGCCGAACATCAAGAAGGCAGAAACCCTCAACTTCTCCGAGTTCTGGCACACTTACGAGGACCTCATCAAGCGCGCCCGCAACGGCAAGCTGACTGCTGACGACCACCAGGGCACCACCGTGTCCCTGACCAACCCGGGCGGCATCGGCACCGTGCACTCGGTGCCCCGTCTTTCCAAGGGCCAGGCGGCCATCATCGGCGTCGGTGCCCTGGACTACCCTGCCGAATTCCAGGGTGCCAGCGAGAAGATCATCGCCCAGAACGCCATCAGCAAGGTCCTGACCCTGACCTCCACCTACGATCACCGCGTGATCCAGGGTGCCGGCAGCGGCGAGTTCCTGAAGCTGGTCCATCAGCTGCTGCTCGGCGCGCAGAACTTCTACGACGATATCTTCGAGTCCCTGCGCATTCCGTACGAGCCCGTTCGCTGGAGCGCGGACAAGCAGGTCGACCCTGCCGACGAGATCAACAAGGTGGCCCGGATCCAGCAGCTGATCCACTCCTACCGGGTCCGGGGCCACCTGATGGCGGACACCGATCCGCTCGAATACGTCCAGCGCAAGCACCCGGACCTTGACGTCCTGACGTACGGCCTGACTCTGTGGGACCTGGACCGCGAGTGGCCCACGGGCGGTTTCGGCGGTAAGCCGATGCTCAAATTCCGCGACATCCTGGGTGTCCTCCGCGACGCCTACTGCCGCACCACGGGCATCGAGTACATGCACATCCAGGACCCTGCCGAGCGCAAGTGGTTCCAGGACCAGCTCGAGCACCCGTACTCGAAGCCCAGCCGTGAAGAGCAGCTGCGCATCGTCTCCAAGCTGAACGCCGCCGAGGCCTTCGAGACCTTCCTGCAGACGAAGTTCGTGGGCCAGAAGCGCTTCTCCCTCGAAGGCGGCGAGTCCCTGATTCCGCTGCTGGACGCCATCCTGTCCGACGCCGCCGACGACGGCCTGGATGAAGTCGCCATCGGCATGGCCCACCGCGGCCGCCTGAACGTTCTGACCAACATCGCGGGCAAGACCTACGCACAGGTGTTCCGCGAGTTCGAGGGCACCCAGGATCCCCGCTCGGTCCAGGGTTCCGGCGACGTCAAGTACCACCTGGGCACCGAGGGCACGTTCACCTCGGACAACGGCAAGGAGACCAAGGTCTACCTGGCTGCCAACCCGTCCCACCTGGAAGCAGTGGACCCGGTGCTCGAGGGCATCGTCCGCGCCAAGCAGGACCGCCTGGACCAGGGCGAGTCCTTCCCGGTCCTTCCCATCGTGGTCCACGGCGACGCCGCTTTCGCCGGCCAGGGCGTGGTGGCCGAAACCCTGAACCTCTCCCAGCTGCGGGGCTACCGTACCGGCGGAACCATCCACGTGGTGGTCAACAACCAGGTGGGCTTCACCACGGCTCCTTCCTCGTCCCGCTCGTCCACGTACTCCACCGACGTTGCCAAGATGATCCAGGCACCGGTGTTCCACGTGAACGGCGACGACCCCGAGGCCGTGGTCCGCATCGGCCAGCTCGCCTACGAGTTCCGCCAGCGGTTCCACAAGGACGTTGTCATTGACATGGTCTGCTACCGCCGCCGCGGGCACAACGAGGGCGACGACCCCTCGATGACCCAGCCGCTGATGTACAACCTGATCGAAGCCAAGCGTTCGGTGCGCAAGCTCTACACCGAGTCGCTGATCGGCCGTGGGGACATCACCGAGGAAGAAGCCGAGCAGCTGCTCCGCGACTACCAGGAACGGCTGGAGCGCGTCTTCGCTGAGACCCACGCAGCCCAGACCTCCCCGATTCCGATCATCACTGCGGATTCCGCAGCAGTATCGGACATCGAGCGGCCCATCGCCCAGCAGTCCGATTCCAGCATCAACGCGCCCGTGTCCACGGCCATCTCCGCGGACACGCTGGCCCGGATCGGCAAGGCGCATGTGGAGGTTCCCGAGGGCTTCACCGTCCACGCCAAGCTCAAGCAACTGCTCGAGAAGCGTGAGCAGATGTCCCGTGAAGGCGGCATCGACTGGGGCTTTGGCGAGATCGCAGCCTTTGGCTCCCTCATCATGGAAGGGGTTCCTGTCCGCCTGGCCGGCCAGGACTCGCGCCGAGGAACGTTCGTGCAGCGCCACGCCGTCTTCCATGACCGCGCCAACGGCAAGGAATGGCTGCCGCTGGGCAACCTCTCCGACGACCAGGCCAAGCTGTGGATCTACGATTCGCTGCTGTCCGAATACGCAGCCATGGGCTTCGAATACGGCTACTCCGTGGAACGCCCCGACGCCCTCGTCCTCTGGGAGGCCCAGTTCGGCGACTTCGTCAACGGCGCCCAGACCATCATCGACGAGTTCATCTCGTCGGCCGAGCAGAAGTGGGGCCAGCGCTCCTCGCTGGTGCTGATGCTTCCGCACGGCTACGAGGGCCAGGGCCCGGACCACTCGTCCGCAAGGATCGAGCGGTTCCTGCAGATGTGTGCCGAAGAAAACATGATCGTGGCCAACCCCACTACGGCGGCCTCGCACTTCCACCTGCTGCGCCGCCAGGCCTACAGCCGTCCGCGGAAGCCGCTGATCATCTTCACACCCAAGCAGCTGCTCCGCCTCAAGGGTGCTGCCTCCTCCGTGGAAGACTTCACCAACGGCACCTTCCGCCCTGTCATCGCCGATCATGAGCAGCTGGCCGCAGACGCCGTCGAACGCGTCCTGCTGGTCTCCGGCCGCCTTTACTACGATCTCCTGTCCACGCGGCAGAAGACCGGCGACAAGACGACGGCAATCGTCCGGGTGGAGCAGCTTTACCCGCTGCCCCACGCGGAGATCGCTGCGGAACTGGCCAAGTACCCGAACGCCGAGGTTGTGTGGGCGCAGGATGAGCCCGCCAACCAGGGGCCGTGGCCGTTCATCGGCCTGAACCTTCCGGACGCGCTTGACCGGAAGGTCCGCCTCGTGTCGCGTCCGGCGTCGGCCTCCACGGCTGCCGGCTCCATGAAGCGCCACGCCGCAGAGCAGGATGCCCTGCTGAAGCAGGCATTTGCACGGTAATAACCAGTAAGGCTGCCCGGCCGGACGTCGAAATACCAGACTCCGGCCGGGCAGTTCTGTTTAATGGGATGGACAGCGCCCGCCCGGGCAGCCAGGACGAAGCCGCAGGTCGCGGCGGGCAGTCAGCACCGAAGTAAAGAGGAACGTGTGGAAGACAGGAAGCTGCGCATCGCAGCTGTAGGAGATGAACTGCTGGCCGGACTGGGTGACCCCCGCGCGCTCGGCTGGCTGGGCCGGGTACTGGCCCGCACTCCACAGGACGGAATGATCCTGGAAAGCTATCCACTCCCCTGCCCGCAGGAAGGAACGGAAGGCCTGGCCGCACGCTGGCTGGACGAAGCAGGCCGTCGGTTCAGCGACCAGTCCGAGAACCGCCTGGTGATCGGGCTCTCGGGCCGAGACATCGAGTTTGGGCTTTCCACTGCACGCAGCCGGCTGAACCTGGCCAACATCCTCGACTCCGCCTCACAGAACCGGCTGGAGGTGTTTGTTGTCGGGCCGCCGCCCACCCTTGACCCGGGCCAGAACAGGCGGCTGGACGAGTTGAACACCGCCTTCGCGGACGTCACCACACGCCGCAAGCACCTCTACGTGGATACCTTCTCCCCGCTCCTGAACCACGAACAGTGGCGCCAGGACCTTGCCGCCAACGGAGGAACCCCGGGGCAGGCCGGCTATGGCCTGATGGCATGGCTGGTACTGCACCGCGGCTGGTTCCAGTGGCTGGGCATGGCAGTTCCGGAGTAAGCATAAATCGCGATATATCTTGAACTGCGGCCGCGCCGGGAGTAGGTTGGCCAGACACGATATATCGTCTTCGGAGGAACCATGGCTGATCAGAACTGGACTGTCACCGGCGCGCAGACCATCGACGTCGAGTCCGTCTCGGCACTGAAACTGGGAATGGTCCGGGGCCGGTTCGACGTAATAGCCCATGAACAGCCCTATACCCGGATCGAGGTTTCCGAGGTGCAGGGCGATCCCGTTGCCGTTTCGCTGGAAAACGGCCGGCTGGAGGTCCGCCACCAGCTTCACGGGCCGCAGGGCTGGTTCAAGAACCTCATGGGAACGGTCAACCACCACAGCGAGAACTACGCCGTCATCAGCATTGCCCTTCCTGCCACAGTTGATGTTGAGGCAGGCACCGTCAGCGGTGACGGCCTGGTGTCGGGGATGGCCGCCCGTACCCGCCTGAACACCGTGTCCGGTTCCGTGATGGCGGACGGCACCGACGGCGAACTGTTCGTCACCACCGTCAGCGGCGAGGTCAGCGTTCGCCATCACAGCGGGGTCCTCACCGCCAAGACCGTCTCCGGCCAGGTCACGGCTTCCGGCCACTTCAGCCACATCCGTGCCAACACGGTCAGTGGCGACATGAATTTCGACCTGATGGGTTTCACCCAGGATTTCGGTGCAAATTCCGTCTCAGGGGACCTCACCATCCGGATCCCGCATGACGTCGGGGTGGATGTGGTGGCCAAGTCCGCCACGGGGGCTGTGGTTATCGGCAACCAGCAGTACCACGTGGCTGGCGGCAAGGTGGAGACGATTGCCGGCCCTGACGCCGTGCTCATGCTGGTGAGGACCAACTCCGTGTCGGGCAAAACCTCCATCCTCCACAGCGCCCGGCCCGGCGAAGCGAACGGAAACATGCCGGGGCCCGCGGAAGAACGGCGCTGATGCCCGCTGTCTTCGCCCACGGCGCCCTGCGGCTTTACCTGCTTGCCCTGCTCGAGTCCGGTCCCAAGCACGGCTACGAACTCATCAAGGCCCTCAAGGAGCGGTTCGGCGGCACCTACTCCCCCAGCGCCGGCACCATCTACCCGCGGCTGGGGAAACTGGAGGAAGAAGGCCTGGTAGCCACCGAAGCCTCCGGCCGCCGCACCAACTACCGCATCACCCCAGCCGGTCTGGCGGAACTAAACCTTCGCCGTGAGGAACTGGCAGCTGTAGAAAAAGAGATCTCAGCCTCGGTGCGCCGGCTGGCAGACAACCTCCGGGAGGACATCCGCAGCAACATGCGCGGACTGCGGGCCGATCTTGCGGCCACGGCGGAGGCTGCCCGGGCCGGCGCAGCGTCCGCCGCTTTCACAGCGCTCAAAGGCAGTCCGGCCGCAGACGGCAAGGCGTCGCTCAGGGAAGCCGAGCTCATGCTCCAGGCGTTCAGGGACGACCTCCGTGCCGAACTCCGGCTGCAGGCAGGCAAGCAGCCTCTCAGCCCCGTGGTCCTGGAAACGGTCAGGACGGTGCTGGAGCAGGCCGGTATCGCTATCCGAAACTCGGTCCGGACCTAGCTGCCAAGCCGGGTTCGTAGCCGGCCTCCCATGCTGGGTCCGCGTTCTTCGGTCACCGAACCGCAGGTCATGCGGCGGTTGCCGGTTCGCGGGGCGTCAGATCATGTGGGAGACTTGAGGGCAGCTCTTTTGAGTACAACAGTAAGGAGGCCAGCTATGAGCAAGCGTGCACGCAAGCGTCGTGACCGTAAGCGTGGCGGCGCGAACCACGGGAAGCGCCCCAACACCTAGGCACATGCCAGGTACAGCGGTTACAGCAAAGGACCCCGGAAGCCACTCGGCTTCCGGGGTCCTTTGTTCTTGGCTTATCTGCAGGCTCCCGCTGTCCCGGGTCCCGCTGCCCTGGGCTGGGGACGGTGCCCCGCGGGTCCGGTACTCCCTATGCGTCCACTGGACGGATCGAGTGGATCCGGTCCAGGATGGCGTTCTTGAGGTTCGCCGGCGCCGCTTCAGTGCAGGAACGCTTCACCATGTTGCGGATCACGCACTCAAGGTCGTACTGCTCCGTACATTCGGGGCACTCATCGAGGTGTGTCTTGATCTCCGTGATGTCCTCACGGGTCAACGCGCCGTCAAGGTACTCGTAGATGCGTTGCATCCTGGTATCGTCGCAGTCGCCCAATCCCTGGCAGTCGCTCATTTCCTGTTCTCCTGTTGTTGGCTTTCTGCCGCGTCGGGTGCATCTGCGGCTGTTTTGAATCCGCGCTCGGCGGCGTATTCCCCGAGCATGTCCCGCAGCATTCTTCGGCCGCGGTGAAGCCTGGACATCACTGTGCCGATAGGGGTGTTCATGATGTCCGAAATTTCCTTGTAGGCAAACCCTTCAACATCCGCGAAGTACACCGCCAGGCGGAATTCCTCGGGGATGGCCTGAAGGGCGCGTTTGACGTCGGAATCCGGCAGGTGATCCAGCGCCTCTGCTTCAGCAGAACGCAGCCCGCTGGAGGTGTGCGACTCAGCACGCGCCAACTGCCAGTCCTCGATGGTGTCCGAGTTGGACTGAAGCGGTTCCCGCTGCCGTTTGCGGTACAGGTTGATATAGGTGTTCGTCAGAATCCGGTACAGCCACGCCTTGAGGTTGGTTCCCGGCTTGTACTGGTGGAACGCAGAAAAAGCCTTGGTGTAGGCCTCCTGGACAAGGTCCTCCGCGTCAGCCGGGTTCCGGGCCATCCGCATGGCCGCCGAATACAGCTGATCGACGTACTGCATGGCGTCGCGTTCAAACCGGACCCGGCGTTCCTCGTCCGATTCCGTGGAAACGTCCACCGCTTCCTCAGCCGCTCCCGCGGGCGGCACAGAGCCTTCCGTTGGCACGGGGCCTTCCGTTGGCTCTGGCGGCTCGGGCCGGGTATCAGCGCTGCTCTTGGCTTCGTTCTGCGAAGCGTCATACATGGCCGAAACGGCCGGATCCAGGGTGCTCATTGCCTTCAAGTCTACTGTCAGGCTCTGCGCACGCGCTGACCCATACGCGGGGGGTTCGGCCCCCAACGAGTCCATGGCCACCGGGCCTGCTGCATCGATTCCGTCCAACACCCGCCTCAAAGGCCAACTCCGCTCTGTTGTCCGGTTCTTTGTCTTGCGGGCCCGGCTTTCCAGGCCCAGTTTCCATAACCTGCGGCTTCGGGCAAATATTCCCCAAAAGTGCAAGACTAGAACGGACTCCGCCGCACCCGACGCGGTTCGTCCACCCAGGAGGAAATCCATGTCCTTTGTCCGCACACTCGCACGGCCCATGCTGGCTTCCAGTTTTGTTCTCGCCGGAATGGATAAGCTCAAAAACGCCGACGACACCGCGCAACAGCTCTCGCCCCTGCTGAGCAAAGCAACGGCCGCGTTGCCATTCCAGACGGACGAGAAGACACTGGCGCGGATTATCGGCGGGACACAGGTGGGCGCCGGTGTCCTGTTCGGGCTGGGGAAGTTCTCCCGTCTCTCAGCGACCGTACTGACCGTGGTTTCGCTGCTCAACACGTTCGTCGAGTGGCGCAGCGCGGATATCAGCAGCAAGGAAGGCCGCGGAAACCGCCGCAACCAGCTGCTGAAAAACCTGTCCCTGAGCGGCGGAGCATTGCTTGCTTCCGTGGACACGGCAGGTAAGCCGGGGCTCGCCTGGCGTGCCGAGCACCTGGCGGCCGACGCGAGGAAGGGGGCGGCGCACCTGGCCGCCGATGCCCGGAAGACCACGAACAAGAAGCTGCACAAAGCCGACAAAGCCGTGCGCCGCGCCGTCGAACAGGCCACGGGGGCATAAGCAGGACATGACCGCACCAGCCGCCGCCACCCGGGACAACTCCGGAGCGCTCCTCCCCCACTGGCCCGCCCCCTTCGCCGCCCGCCCGGTGGATGCCACCGTCACGGTGCCGGGCTCGAAGTCGTTGACCAACCGGTATCTGGTGCTGGCCGCACTCGCCGACGGCCCGTCGCGGTTGCGCGCACCGCTGCATTCCCGGGACTCCGCACTGATGATCGAGGCGCTCCGGCAGCTCGGCGCCACTATCACCGAGGTACCGGGGGACGGGGCTTTCGGGCCGGATCTGGAGATCCTCCCGATCGCGGCGGACGGGGCACCGTCAGCCGCGACGATCGACTGCGGCCTCGCCGGCACGGTGATGCGGTTCGTGCCGCCGCTGGCCGCGCTGCGAAACGGCGCCAGCCTGTTCGACGGCGACCCGCACGCCCGCAACCGGCCCATGGGAACCATCATCGAAGCGCTGAAGGCGCTGGGAGTGGCCGTATCCGCGGAGGATGGCGGCACGCCGTCGTCCTTGCCGTTCGTGGTGGAAGGCTTAGGCGAAGTCCGTGGCGGCCACCTGGTCATCGACGCAAGCGCCTCATCGCAGTTTGTCTCCGCCCTGTTGTTGGTGGGCGCACGGTTCACCGAGGGGCTGCACCTGGAGCACGTCGGCAAACCCGTGCCCAGCCTGGACCACATCAACATGACAGTTGCCGTCCTGCGGGGCGCGGGGGTTGTGGTTGACGATTCAATGCCGAACCACTGGGTGGTTGCTCCCGGGCCCATCCGCGCCTTCGACCAGCAGATCGAGCAGGACCTCTCCAACGCCGGACCATTCCTTGCTGCGGCCCTGGCTTCCGGCGGAACCGTCCGGGTTCCGGGCTGGCCTGAGCAGACGCAGCAGGTAGGCGATCTCTGGCGCACCATCCTGGCCGAGATGGGCGCCGAGGTCAGCCTGCGCGACGGCGTCCTCACGGTCACGGGCGGGCAGGAAATCAAGGGTGCCGATTTCGCGGACACCAGCGAACTGGCCCCTACAGTCGCCGCCCTCTGCGCCCTGGCCACTGGCCCCTCCCGACTCACTGGAATCGCGCACCTGCGCGGGCATGAGACGGACCGGCTGGCAGCCCTGGTCACGGAGATCAACCGCCTGGGCGGCGATGCCGAGGAGACCAGCGACGGCCTGGTGATCCGGCCTGCGAAGCTGCACGCCGGCGTCGTACACAGTTACGCCGACCACCGCATGGCCACTGCCGGAGCCATCCTCGGCCTGGCAGTGGACGGGGTCCAGGTAGAGGACATCGCCACCACCGCGAAGACCATGCCGGACTTTCCGGCGCTGTGGGCAGACATGCTGGCCCAATCGGGCCCCACGGGCGCCGCGGCGGAAGGTTCCACCGGTGGCCCGGAGCACTGACTCCTGGGACGAGTCGGATGTCCGCATCCGGCCCAGCAAAAAAGGTTCCAGGCCCCGCACCAAGGACCGGCCGAGCCACGACGACGCCGTCACCGGCCGCATCGTCACTGTTGACCGCGGCCGGTACACGGCAGTGGTGGGTGAAGACTCCGGCAACGAGCGCGTTGTCATCGCCGCCAGGGCACGCGAGCTGCGCCGGAACCCCGTGGTGGCCGGCGATTTTGTGTCGCTCGTGGGTGACGTTTCCGGCGACCCCAACACGCTGGCCCGGCTGGTAAAAATCCAGGACCGCAGGACCCTCCTTCGGCGCAGCGCCGACGATACCGATCCTGTGGAGCGGGCAGTGGTGGCCAACGCCGACCAGCTGGTGATCGTAGTGGCTGCCGCGAACCCGGAGCCGCGCACCGGCTTCATCGACCGTGCCCTGGTGGCTGCGTATGACGCCGGGATCGAGCCGATCCTGCTGGTCACCAAGGCGGACGTCAAGGATCCGGCGGAGCTGTTGGCAAACTACACGCACCTGGACTTCCCCGTAATCATCAGCCGGACGGCGGATTCCAGCGCTTCGGGCATCGACGCCCGCTCCGATGACGGATTGTCGGCCCGCCTTGACAGCAAAGCGGTGGCAGAACTGCGGGACTTCCTGGACGGCAAGGTCACCGTGATGCTCGGCCATTCCGGCGTGGGCAAGTCCACCATGGTCAACGCCCTCACCGGGGCCGAGCGTGCCACCGGCGGGGTCAACGCCGTGACTGGACGCGGGCGCCACACGTCATCGTCCGCCCTGGCGCTGAGGCTTGCGGATGCACCGCCGGGCAGCTGGATCATCGACACCCCGGGCATCCGCTCCTTCGGCCTGGCCCACGTGGACCCGGACCGGATCCTGCGCTCCTTCCCGGACCTCTCCCCCGGCACCGAAGACTGCGAACGGGGCTGCAAGCACACCGCCCATGCCGTGAACTGCGGCCTGGATGCCTGGGTGGCCGGCGGGCATGCCGGCGCCACCGGGGAAGCCCGGCTGGCCTCCCTGCGGCGGCTCCTCGGCACCGATCCCCGCATGGAGGCCCAGGAGGCCAAGGAGCTTGGCAGCGTCAACTGACAACGCCGATCTCCCAGCAGAACCGCGCGCAGACGGTAGTTTGGAACCATGATCCAACCCGCTTCAAGCTACAACGATGACCTGCGCCTGGCCCATGTCCTGGCCGACTCCGTGGATGACCAGACCATGAGCCGCTTCAAGGCCCTGGACCTGCAGGTGGAGACCAAGCCTGACCTGACGCCGGTTACGGACGCGGACAAGGCCGCCGAAGAAGCCATCCGTGGCCAGCTGTCCCGTTCCCGCCCGCGCGACGCCGTGCTCGGCGAGGAGTTCGGCAGTACCGGCCACGGCTCGCGGCGCTGGATCATCGACCCCATCGACGGCACCAAGAACTTTGTCCGCGGTGTCCCGGTCTGGGCCACCCTGATTGCACTGGTGGACGAGGGCGAGCCCGTGGTCGGCGTGGTCAGTGCACCGGCCCTGGGCAAGCGCTGGTGGGCTGCCAAGGACATGGGCGCCTACATGGGCCGTTCCCTCGCCGCGGCCACGCGGCTGCGGGTATCCAACGTCTCCAAGCTCTCCGATGCTTCCCTGTCCTACTCCAGCCTGGGCGGCTGGAAGGAGCGCGGCAGCCTTGACAACTTTCTGGGCCTCACCGAGGACGTGTGGCGGACCCGGGCGTACGGCGACTTCTGGTCCTACTGCATGGTGGCCGAAGGCTCAGTGGACATCGCCTGCGAACCTGAACTGAACCTTTACGACATGGCCGCTCTAGTGCCGATCGTGGTGGAAGCCGGGGGGCGTTTCACGTCCCTGGAAGGCGAAGACGGTCCCTTCGGCGGCAACGCGCTGGCCACCAATTCCATCCTGCACTCCGAGGTGCTGCGCAGGTTGAACCCGGACCTGGACGACCTCCTGTAAGGCAGGTTACCGAAGAATCAGCGGCGGGCGCCTCCACGAGGAGGCGCCCGCCGTCGTTTCTTCGGCAAAAGAAGCCCTTCTCCGCCGGCGCGTAACAAAGCGCTTAACATTTATCCCGGCTTCAAACCTTCCCGCCCCATGTTCTACGCTCTTAAGCAGGTCACGAGTGCCAGCGCGAAACCCCGGTTTGCTGGCCGGCAACCCTCCAACCGCGGTGGGGTGCCCCGGGTGACGACCAGGCCGGTCCGGAGCGGATGCGGCAAGCGCGGATTCCCGGCTGTGGGAGTCCTTTTGAAGTGAGGTCTCTGTGACAACTGCCACCGTCTCCCCCAATGCCACTGCCGGTTCCGTTATTCTCCAGCCTGGAACCACCTTTGATGCCCGCCGCGCCGCCGCCGGCCGGCCGCTTGCTGCCGTCACCGGCGCCGAGATCCAAGCGCCGCTGATCCATGGCGGCCATGTCCGCTACGCAAACCTTGACTACGGTGCCTCCGCTCCTGCGCTCTCGGTGGTCTCGGCGTACCTCAACGAGATCCTGCCGTTCTACGCGAGCGTCCACCGCGGCGCGGGTTACGCGTCCCAGATCAGCACCTCGGTCTACGAAAACGCACGCGACATCGTCCGCGGGTTCGTGGGCGGCCGTCCGGGCGACTCCGTGATCTTCACCCGGAACACCACCGATTCGCTCAACCTGCTGGCCGGCTGCCTGCCCGCAACAGACGGGCACCCCGACGGTGACGTCCTCTACCTGGACATCGAGCACCACGCCAACCTGCTGCCGTGGCAGGGCGTCCCGCACCGCAGCATCGTTGCAGCCGACACCATCGCCGGCACCATCGAGGCCGTCCGGGCGGAACTGGAGCAGGGCGGCGTGAGCCTGCTCGCCGTCACCGGCGCGTCCAACGTCACCGGTGAGATCCTTCCCATCCGCGCCCTGGCCGCGCTCGCCCACGAACACGGCGCGCGGATCGTGGTGGACGCCGCCCAGCTGGCCCCGCACCGCCGCGTGGACATCGCCGCGGACGACGTCGACTACCTCGCCTTCTCCGGCCACAAGCTCTACGCACCGTTCGGTTCCGGCGTGCTCGTGGGGCGGGCGGACTGGCTCGACGCCGGAACGCCGCACCTCGCCGGCGGCGGCGCCGTCAAGGAGGCAAGGCTCGACGGCGTCAGCTGGGCCACCGGCCCGGCACGCCATGAGGGCGGCTCACCGAACGTCCTGGGCGCGGCCACGCTGGCCCGCGCCACCCAGGTGATCGCCGGGCTGGACCAGGAACAGTGGCACGCCCACGAATCCGCCATCCGGTCCTTCCTGGTGGAAGGCCTGCAGGACATCGACGGTGTGACCGTCCACCAGATCTTCAAGGACACCAATCCGGATACGGACACCATTGGCGTGGTCAACTTTTCTGTGGAAGGCTACGACGCCGGGCTGGTGGCGGCCTACCTGTCCGCCGAGCACGGCGTGGGCCTGCGCGACGGCCGCTTCTGCGCCCACCCGCTACTGAAGCGCCTGGGCCTGCCCTCCGGTTCCCTCCGCGCCAGCTTCGGCGTCGGCTCCCGCCTCGAGGACGCCGAACGGCTCCTTGCCGGCATTGCAGCGCTGCGCAGCAACGGGCTGGGCTGGGACTACGTGGTGGACGCCGGGCGCTGGGTTCCTGCGAACGACACCCGGACCTACCCGCACTGGGCGCCCAACACCCCGGGCACCGCCGGCGCCGCTCCCTGCATCGACGACTAAGCACGTGCGGTAAATTCGGAGGATAGCCAAAGGCATCAATCGAAGGAGGCCACACGTGGTACGGGGTGGCCCCAAATTGGATCACGGGCGGCGCCGGGAGCTCGGCCAGAGCTTCCAGGACGGCGGGGAGCATTACCAGCAGGTCCGGCCGGGCTACCCGGAAGAATCAGCGCAATGGCTGGTCCCCGCCGGAGCCCGCGATGCACTCGACGCCGGTGCCGGCACCGGCAAGTTCACGGAGCTCCTGCTCGGGATGGGATTGTCCGTCACGGCCGTGGACCCGTCCGGGGACATGCTCGAACAGTTGCGCGCCCACTACCCCGCGGCCGCGGCTGTCCAGGCCACCGCGGAGGCGACGGGCCTGCCCGCGGCGGCCTTCGACGTCGTCAGCGTTGCCCAGGCCTGGCACTGGTGTGACGCCCTGGCTGCCAGCACCGAACTGGCGCGCGTCCTGCGTCCGCAGGGAACGCTGGGCCTGATCTGGAACCAGCTGGACACCTCGGTGCCCTGGGTTCACCGGCTTTCCCGGATCATGCATGCCGGAGACGTGTACAAGCCAGGCTTCCGGCCGCAGGTGGGGCCGGAGTTCCGGGACCTTGAGGGCCACGTAACGCATTGGCAGGACCGCGTCACCACCACCGGCCTCGTAGAGCTGACGAAGTCCCGGAGCTATTACCTGCGGGCCGGCGAAACCACGCGCGCAAAGGTGCTGGCCAACCTTGACTGGTACCTGCACGAGCACCTGGGCCACAGCGTGGATGAGGAGCTTGAGCTGCCTTATCTCACGCTGACCTGGCGGGCCATCAAAGCATAACGGGGACGGTCAACGGGTAGGCTGGAGCTGTGAAGACCAGCGCGCCCTCCTCCTCCATCGAGGATTACGTCAAGGTCATCTACTCGTTCACCGAATGGCAGGACAAGCCCATCACGTCCTCCCAGCTCGCCCAGCGCCTCGGGGTGGCCAATTCCTCGGTGTCCGAAATGGTCCGGAAGTTGAAGGACCAGGGCCTGGTGGACCATAAACCCTACAGCGCCATTACGCTCACGGACCAGGGTGTCCGGCTGGCCCTTTCCATGGTGCGCCGCCACCGCCTGATCGAGACCTATCTCGTCCAACAGCTGGGCTACCGCTGGGACGAGGTCCACGACGAGGCCGAACTGCTGGAGCACGCCGTCTCCGACACGTTCATTGAACGCGTTGCAGCGAAACTCGGAGACCCGCAGCGTGACCCCCACGGCGATCCGATTCCCACGGCCGACGGGAAAGTCCTGATGCCCCGGGCGCACCTGATGGGCGAACTGGACCAGGGGCACACCGGCAGGATCACCCGTATCAGCGACGAAAACCCGGACCTGCTCCGCTACCTTTCCGCGGAGGAGATAGACCTCGACGCCGAAGTGGAGATCGTGGGCCGCAAGCCGTTCGGCGGGGCCCTGGTGGTCCGGATCAGGAACTCGGGCAGGACCAGGGACTACGATCTGGCCGATGAAATCACCTCTGCCCTGTGGGTGCACAGCGATCACCCACACCCTGGCTGCCTGCTCGGAGACAGCTGAATGACGCCTGCGGGCATACCGCCGGCGCGTGCCTGGTGTGCTGTTGCTGTTGGTGGCCTGATAGGGACTGAGCTGCGGTACGGACTGGGACTGGCGTTTCCGGATTTTCCGGGGTCCGTGCCCTGGGCCACGCTGGGGATCAACGTGGGTGGAAGCTTTGTCCTGGCGTTGCTGACCACGGTGTGGATGGCACGGCCGCACACCGCGTTCTGGCTTCGCGCGGGCCTCGGCCCCGGATTCCTGGGATCCTTCACGACATTCTCGGCCGTGGTGTTCGCGGTGGACCAGCTGGCGCGGGCGGGCTCGCACTTCATCTGGATCACCTACCTGGCCCTGTCGTTGCTGCTGGGGCTGGCCGCGGCCGGTGCGGGGTGGCGGGCCGGGAAGGTTGTGGCGGGCTGGGTGGACGGGCGCAGTGGCAGCCGGTTTGGGGGGCGGCCATGACGGCGGCTGCGCTGGTGGGAGTGTTCGGAGTTGCCGGTGCACTGCTCCGTTTTGCCGTGGACAGCTGGTTCGCGCATCACACATCGATCCTTTCTGCCCGCGGCGTTGAGAACCGTCACTCTGGAATCCATGGCAGCAGAAACAGGAAACGGTTGCACTGGCCTTGGGCCACGCTGTTCGTGAACGTCACAGGGTGCTTCATTATCGGCGCTGCCCACGCCATGACCCTCAAACTCGGGGTGGCCCCGGAATGGCAGGCTGCACTAGCCACCGGTCTGGCCGGCGGCCTCACAACTTTTAGTTCCTGGACCACGGCAACCGTGCGGCTGCTCAGTGAAGCACGGTTCGGATCCGCGGCATTGAATGTTGCCGCCAATCTGGTCCTTGGTTTTGGCGCGGCCGCGGCAGGACTTGCATTGGCCGGTTAAGGGTTGCGGCGGGCGATTTGGCGGGCTCCCGTATCGTGGATGGTGATGATTAGCAGACGTGACGCGGCCATTGCCCTGGATGTACCGATGGAAATGGCACAGCGCCATGGCCTTCCAAAGTGGATGACCGAGGCGGAACTCGGGGAGATCCTGGACAACCCGCCGCCGTGGCTGGTCCAGTCCCGCGCCAACCGGACAGGGAAGCGCCCGGTCTGGGTGCATTTGGAGTGCGCTGTCTGCGGTTATGAGGAAGCGGCGCGCCCCAAGAAATGGTGGCCGGAGTTTACGTATGTGGTGTGTGAGCACCACAGCCCCGCGGACGTTCCGCCACTGCGCCCGGGGTACGTCCGCGGCGAGTTCGACGGCGTCGGTACACGTTTTGTGGGCATCGCGGACGTGCCAGCCCCGGACTGATTCAGGCATTACATTCAGCGCGGAACAGGCGTAATTTACGAAGTGGGACACAGCCGTCCCCGTGTCGCAAGGAGTACGCCATGCCGGACAAGTCACCACATCAGCAGCTGAACAAGAAGCCCGTTAAATCCATCAAGGAAAAACGCGCCGAGAAGAAGGCGAAAGCCCCGCTCGAAGGCGCCCAGGATCCGGTAGCGCACCTGAAGAAGCGCCGGTAACGGTCACCCGTTTCCGTTTGCAGGCATTTCTTCCGGCACGGCCACAAGGTCCATTTCCTGGCCGTCCCTCAGCACGCGGACCCGCAGCGGCTGGCCAATCGCATCGGCGAACAGCAGCTTCTGCAGGCTTTCAGCGTTGCTGACGGGACGGCTTCCGGCTGTCAGGATGATATCGCCCGCCAGCAGGCCGGAGCGGCCGGCAGGTGATCCCGCCAGCACTTCCACCACCCTGAGTCCCTCGCGTTGCCCCGTCCTGATCACCGCGCTCGCACTGAGCCTGATCGGTGTGCTGACAACGCCGAGGTAAGCCCTCCTGACGCGGCCGTCCTTCAGCAGTGCCGAGATGATCCGGCGCGTGGTGGAGTTGATGGGTACTGCCAGTCCCAGCCCGGCGCCGGCCACGGCGGTATTAATTCCCACGATCCGCCCACGGAAATCGGCCAGGGCGCCGCCGGAGCTGCCGGCATTGAGCGCCGCATCGGTCTGGATGACGTCCTCGATCACCCGCCGGTTGCCGCCTGACCACACCGGGATGGCCCGGCCCAGGCCGCTGACCACCCCTGCGGTCACCGACCCAGCCAAGCCGAGCGGATTCCCGACGGCGATGACCAGCTGGCCAACCCGCAGCGTCTCGGCGTCGCCGAACTGTGCCGGGGCCACCTTGGGTGCCCTGCCGCGGACCACCGCAAGGTCGGACAACGGGTCTACGCCCACCAGTTCAAGGTCGGTCCGGCTGCCGTCGGCAAAGGCCGCATGGCCCTTGTGCGTGCCGGCCACCACATGCGAATTCGTCAGGAGATAGCCGTCTTCGGTGAAAAGCACGGCGGAGCCTGCCCCCACACGGAAACGGCCGTTCCTCCGGTTGCTGGTCATCTCAATGGCCGCCACGTGCGGCGTGACTGCCTCAGCCACGCGCATGACTGTCTCTGAATACGAGTCCAGGGCGTCGTCGTCGGGCGCCTGCGAAACTGGCTCGCTCCCCTGGTTCATTGGGGCACCTCCTCGGTATACGGCTCCCCGGCGGCGTTGCTTGTCCGGGTCCTAACCGTGACAACGATCGGGCGCGGGTTCATAGTCCCGGCGGGGCTACGCCGTCGGTGAACGGGCGCCTGGGTGCCCTGGGCCAGGGACCGGGACTACCAAGCCAGGGCAAAGAAAAACACCCCGGTCCGAAGACCGGGGTGCTTTTCGATGAATCCAACCTAAAGGATCGACTCATCACAAATGTGGAGATGGGGGGAATTGAACCCCCGTCCGATGTCGTGTTGTCAGGGCTTCTCCGGGCGCAGTTTGCGTCGGACTTTCTCGGCCCCAGCCATGCCGCAAACAGCTGGCTGATCCGGGCCCAGTCATCTAAGAGTCCCGTTCACCCCGATGACGGAGGTGAACAGCAGTGGCTATCTAAATGACGCCAGGATCCGGGGCGATAGCAACCTCGGGCTGACGGACTGTCTTACTGCTTAGGCAGCAAGAGCGAAGTCAGTGCGCTTAGATTCGGCACTTATTGGTTTGCAGAAAGCGTTTACGAGATAATTCTGCATCCTCGGCCCGCTTCACCTGTCGCGACTAACATCGTCGAAACCGATCATCCCCATATTCTTTTACCAAACCGGCAGGCAAGCCCACCGGACTACCCATCATAACGCATCATTCAGGGAATTCATTCCCGCCTAGCGGCGGCGGTTGCGCTCCCGCATTTCCCGCTGCGCTTCTCGGTTGTCCTGCTGTTCGCGGAGGGTCTGCCGCTTGTCGTACTCGCGCTTACCGCGAGCCACACCGATCTCCACCTTGGCTTTGCCATCGACGAAGTACAGCTGCAGCGGAACGATCGTATAGCCCGATTCCCGCACCTTGTGCGAAATCTTGATGAGTTCCTCGCGGTGGAGCAGCAGCTTCCGGCGGCGGCGTGCCGCGTGGTTGGTCCAGCTGCCCTGGTTGTACTCCGGGATATGGATGGCTTCCATCCACAGTTCGTCGTTGTAAAAGGTGCAGAACCCGTCCACCATGGAGGCGTGGCCCTCGCGCAAGGACTTCACTTCGGTTCCCATCAGCGCGATTCCAGCCTCGTAGGTGTCCAGCACATGGTAGTCGTGCCGGGCCTTGCGGTTGGTGGCCACCACTTTACGGCCACTTTCTTTAGGCAAGGGAAAGCTCCTCAGTTCAAGAATCGGAAGTCCTCCGGGCCAGCCGGCGCGGAGTCATACCAGTGTACGGCAGGCTAATGGGCGCTACAGCAGCCCCATCGGGTCCACAGCGTTGCCGTTCAACCACGTTTCAAAGTGGGCGTGGCAGCCGGTGGAGTTTCCGGTGTTGCCGGAGTACGCGATCAGCTGCCCCTGCGATACCCGCTGGCCGTTCGACACCACGATGCTTGAGTTGTGGTAGTAGATGGTATTCAGCGTGTTGCCCTGCACCAGGCCGTGGGAAATCTTCACCCGCCAGCCTCCGCCGTCGGCTGAGTTCCAGCCGGAGCTGAAGACCTCGCCTGCTGCCGCAGCGTAGACGGGCGTGCCGCAGGCCGCGCCGAAGTCGATTCCGGTGTGCAGGTAGCCGCCCTGGCCGTAGAAGTCGATGGTTCCGGGCGGCGTTGCGCGCCAGCCGAAGCCGGACGTGATGGGGACGCTGCCATCAAATGGATGCCGGAGTCCAAAGGCCGACGGCGATCCAACGGGCGGCACAAAAGGCTGCACCGGGGGCGGCGGCTGGTTCCTCGCTGCTGCTGCAGCGGCCGCCGCGGCTGCGGCTTCCGCCGCCAGCCGGCGCTGCTCGGCTTCCCAGGCCTCGCGCAGCTTCCGGTCGCGTTCTTCGATTTCGGCTGCCACGGCGTTCTGGCTGGCCTGCACACCGGCAAGCTGGGACTGGATGCCGGGCTTGGCGGCCTGCAGTTCCGCGTCAAGGCGGGTGGTGTCGGCAATGAGCCGGTCCACTTCGTCTTTCCTGGCGGCTGCTTCGTCCCGGGCTGCCTTCTCCCGTTCAAGGGCTGCGTCGGCCTTGGCCTTCAGGTCCTTGATTTCGGCTTCAACGGCTTGGAGGCGTGCCTCGGAGTTGACGTTGGTGGCGTTCTGCTGGGACAGCTTGTCCATGGCGGCGTTCTGGCTGCGCATGGCCTGGTCTGCCAAGTCCATCGTCTCGGTCAGGCTTCCGCCGTTGTTTGAGCCGAAGAACAGGGACAGGTTGGAGGGCACTCCCCCGGATTTATAGGCTTGGGTGGCGATCTGGCCAATCAGCTTCTTCGTGTCCGCGATTTTTTGCTTGTCCGTTTCAAGCTGCTGCGTGATTTTGGCCTTGTTCTGCTGGGCCATGTCCACGCGGGCGGAAAGTGCCTCAACTTCCTTGACGGCTCCGGCAACACGGCCCTGGGCCTCAAGGAGCGCCTGCTGGGCACCGGGCAGCTGGCCCTGGTAAATGATCAGGTCGCCGGCGGCCTTGGCGATGCGCGAATCAACGAATTCCAATGACTGCTGGACCCTGGCTGCTTCGGCTTCGAGTGCTTTCTGCTTGTCCTCAAGCTCGTCGGCGAAGGCTGCCGGGGAGGATGATGCCAGTCCTGCGCTGAGGACGACGGCGAGCACAGCGCTGATAATGCCGGCGCGGCGGGGCCACTTCCGCCCCCTGGTGCGCTGGCGCCGCGGGGACGTTTGATCCGTTATGTTCATGGGCATTCCTAGTTCGGTTTGCATACCTAGACGCGAAGGTATCGGCGCAAGGTCAAGAGAGACGAAATTCCCGCCAAGGATCCGCCAAGGATTATCAAAGCCGGTACCAGGATCAGCGTCTGGCCTGAGGAGATGAAGGCCGTGTCCGGGTACTGCCGGGACATGTATTCGCCGAGGAAAAAGTGCGCAACGGCCCACAGCGTGGCCGAGGCAAGTGCCGCGCCGATGACCGCCGCGATAACCCCCTCCAGGATGAACGGCAGCTGGATCACCGTCTTCGAGGCGCCCACCAGGCGCATGATTCCCGTTTCGCGGCGGCGGCTGAAGGCGGAGAGCCGGATGGTGGTGGCGATCAGCAGGATGGCGCAGACGATCATCACGCCGGCGATGCTGACGGCAACAAGGGAGGCCCCGTTCATCACCGAGAACAGCCGCTCGAGGAGCTGGCGCTGGTCAATGACGGTTTCCACTCCCGGCTGGGAGGCGAAGGTCTCACTGATGATCTGGTACTTTTCCGGGTCCTTCATGTTGATGCGGAAGGATGCAGGCAGCTGGTCCGGTGTCACGGAGTCCACGATGGGCGAATTGGAGAACTGGTCCTTGAAGTGCTTGTAGGCCTCTTCCTTGGACTCGTACTGGAAGTCGTTGGTGTACTGGGCCACTGCCGGGGACTCAAGGAGGGAATTGAGACTCTCCTGCTGCTCCGCGGTGACAGGCCCGGTGGCGCAACCGGCCGCCGTCGAACCTTCACTGCACAGGAAGATGGCCACCTGGACTTTGTCGTACCAGTAGCCCTTCATCTGGTTGATCTGCATCTGCAGCATTCCGGCCGCACCCACGAAGGTGAGCGAGACGAAGGTGACCAGGATGACTGACACAACCATTGAGAGGTTGCGGCGGAGACCGCTGCCAATCTCGCTGAGGATGAATGCAAGCCTCATCGCTGTCCCTCGCCTTCGCCCGGCTGTCCCGCTTCGGGCGTCTCCCGGCCGCTCGCATCCTTGAGCCTGCGCGATTGACCGACTACCGGAATCATGGACGTGTACAGCGCCTTTGCCTCGTCGCGGATGACCACGCCGTTCTTGAGCTCCACCACGCGCTTGCGCATCTCGTTGACGATGTCGTCGTCGTGCGTCGCCATCACCACGGTGGTGCCGTTCTGGTTGATTTTGTCCAGGATGCCCATGATGCCCATCGACGTGGTGGGGTCCAGGTTTCCCGTCGGCTCGTCGGCGAGGAGGATCCCGGGCCTGTTGACCACGGCGCGGGCGATGGCCACGCGCTGCTGCTCGCCGCCGGAGAGTTCGTGCGGCATGCGGTGCTCTTTGCCTTCCAGGCCCACGGTCTTCAGTACCTCGGGAACAGTGTCCCGGATGACGCTGCGGCTCTTGCCGATGACCTGCATGGCGAAGGCTACGTTGGCGAAGACGTTCTTCTGGGGCAGGAGCCGGAAGTCCTGGAAGACGACACCGATCCCCCGGCGGAGCCGCGGCACGCGCCAGCTGGAGATCTTGGCGACGTTCTGGCCGGCGACGTAGACGGCGCCGGACGTTGCCCGGTCTTCCTTCAGGACGAGCCGCAGGAAGGTGGACTTGCCGGAGCCTGATGCACCGACGAGGAAGGCGAATTCGCCGCGGTCAATCTCAAGGTTGACGGTGTCCAGCGCAGGCCGGGTTGTCTGGTCGTAGACCTTGGTGACATTTTCGAATCGGATCATGGCCCTAAGTACCCTGCAGGGCATAGCTGATTCTCATGCAGCCCAGTTCTGCAGCCGGTGCGCGGGTTTTCGTTTGGGGGAAGTAGGGCCCCGGCCCCTCGACTATACGCAGGGGAACCTGTGAATCAGGCCGGTTTCAAGGGGCGTGTCGCCGGATGCTGCTCCCAATCGGATTGGTCACCACGTACTCCCTTGGCTGGCTTATGGTTCGTTTCGCGCGCAGCTCCGCGCTTGAATACGAACGGCAAAGTCCGATTCTCCAGCCTGCGGCTACTGGCGGTCCCTATAATGGGTAGCTGCGCCCGCCGGCCGTTTTAGCCTGCGTGTGCACCGACTGCTCCCACCAGGAAGGCTCTCTGTGCGCGTCCTTACGATCATCCCTACCTACAACGAGCTGGAATCGCTGCCGATCACGCTGCAGCGGCTCCGCGCAGCAGTGCCAGCCTCGGACGTGCTGGTAGTGGATGACAACAGCCCCGACGGCACGGGCAAGCTCGCTGACGGAATCGCCGCCGAGGACTCCCAGGTCCACGTCCTGCACCGCAAAGGCAAGGAAGGCTTGGGCGCCGCCTACATCGCCGGCTTCAAGTGGGGCCTGGACGCCGGATACGACGTGCTGGTGGAGATGGACGCCGACGGTTCGCACCAGCCTGAACAGCTTCCCCAGCTCCTCGAGGCCATTGACCAAGGCGCCGACCTTGCCATGGGTTCACGCTGGGTCCCCGGCGGCAGCGTGGTGAACTGGCCGCTGTACCGGCAGGCCATTTCACGGGTGGGCAGCACCTATGCCCGGCTGATGCTGGGCCTGAAGATCAAGGACGTCACCGGCGGCTACCGTGCCTTCCGCAGGACCACCCTGGAGAAGCTGAACCTGGACCAGGTGGACTCCGTGGGCTACGGCTTCCAGGTGGACCTCGCCTGGCGGGTGTCCCGGATGGGGCTGCGGATCGAGGAACGCCCCATCACCTTCGTGGAGCGCGAACTCGGCGCCTCAAAAATGAGCGGCAACATTGTGGTGGAGGCTATGGTCAACGTCACGAAATGGGGCCTGCAGGCGCGCTGGAACACCCTCACCCGCAAAAAGGCGCCAGCCCGGCAGTAGTTTCTTCAGTACTTAAACAGATGGGCCGTCCCGCACGCTGTGCGGGACGGCCCATTGCTTTATTCAGGCACCTGAACCTGGGTCTTAGCTATTTGCTTTCCGCGTTGCGGTTGTCCGTGCGCCACCGGATGCCGGCGTCGATGAAGTCATCGATTTCACCGTCGAAAACTGCCGAGGTGTTGCCAACTTCGTGCTCGGTCCGCAGGTCCTTGACCATCTGGTAGGGATTGAGCACGTAGGACCGCATCTGGTCGCCCCAGGACGCTTTGACGTCGCCGGCGAACGCCTTCTTTTCGGCGTCTTCCTGCTCTTTCTTTAGGAGCAGGAGCCGGGACTGCAGCACGCGCATGGCGGCGGCACGGTTCTGCAGCTGCGACTTTTCGTTCTGCATGGAAACCACGGTCCCGGTGGGAATGTGGGTCAGGCGGACGGCGGAGTCAGTGGTGTTGACGGACTGACCGCCCGGCCCCGAGGAGCGAAACACGTCCACGCGGATTTCGTTGTCCGGGATCTCGATGGAGTCCGTCTGCTCAATGAGCGGGATGACTTCGACGGCGGCGAACGACGTCTGGCGCCGGCCCTGGTTGTCGAAGGGGCTGATCCTGACGAGCCGGTGCGTTCCGGCCTCAACGCTGAGCGTTCCAAAGGCGTAGGGGGCCTTGACCTCGAAGGTCGCCGATTTGAGGCCGGCTTCCTCGGCGTAGGAAGTATCCATCACGGTGGTGGGGTACCCGTGGCGTTCAGCCCAGCGGAGGTACATCCGGAGCAGCATTTCGGCGAAGTCGGCCGCGTCAACGCCGCCGGCTCCTGCCCGGATCGAGACCACGGCCTCGCGTTCGTCATACTCGCCGGACAGCAGGGTGACGACTTCCAGTTCCTTCAGGGCCTTCTTGACCGACTCCAGTTCGGCGGCCGCCTCCCCCATGGAATCGGCGTCGTCCTCATCCTGGCCAAGCTCCACCAGAACTTCGAGGTCGTCGATCCTGGCCGCGAGCCTGGTGAGGCGCTCCAGTTCCGACTGGCGGTGTGAAAGGCGGGAGGTGATTTTTTGTGCCGCTGCGGGGTCGTCCCAGAGGTCCGGTTCGCCGGCTCGCTCGCTCAGTTCGGCGATGTCTTCCTTCAGTGCCTCTACGTCGGAGACTCTTTCAATGGAGTCGTAGGTGGCGCGAAGGGCGCGGATTTCAGCGGAAAAATCAATATTGGCCATGGTTGTTTAACCCTACGCCATCCGCGTGAAGGGCCTTACCCTGGAGACTGTCCAGGCGACGGCGGGTCTCGCTGGGCTTCGCTCGGGCGTTCCATCAACGGGTGAGCCGGGAGCGCGCCGTGGAGGTCGCCTCGATTCTTATCCCGTCGGGCATCAGGAAGTTCACCACCGGCGGGTGCACGGCAGCCGTGAGGACCACGACGGCGGTGGAACCGTCAGGCGTGCCGGTGGCCCCTGCAATGGCGAGCCCGTCGAAGCGCTGTGACGCCGGGCTCCTGGACACGAAGTCAGCCGCTACGTTCCTGACCCGGGCAGGGTTCAGGACCGCTGAGGGGCTGCCGCCCTGCGTGTCCACTTCGCCCAAGGTGTAGCTGTCAGCGGCAGCGAGGGAGGCGCCGTCGGCCAGGGACAGCAGGCGCTTATGTTCGAGGTACACCGAGGAAATGCCGATGACGACCGTGGTGACCAGCAACGCCAGCACAACGTAGCCCAGGATCATCACCATGATCTGGCCGTCTTCATCACTTGAATGCCTTCTCACCGGAACCTGCCTACGAGCTGAGTGGACGATGCCTCCACCTCGCTGGCGCTGAGCCGGAAGTCGTTGCTGAAAGGCAGGAACGGCAGAGGCACTGTCAGGCTCACAGTCACCGTGACGGCGCTTCCGGCAGCCTGGCAATCTCCCGGACTGCAGGTTGTGGCCACACGCGCCCCGTCGGCGGGATGTCCGAAGTCCGCCAGTGCGATCGCCACCGCCTGTTCAGCAGCTGCCTGCGCCGTGGCTCCATCGGCCTGGGCTACGTAGACCTTGGCCGCCTGGTCCGCTGCGCCAACCACGGCAAAGGAGCCGCCCTGAATCTGGCTCATGGTAATGATGAAATACACCAGCGGAACCATCAGCAGCAGCGCCAGGAAGGTGAACTCAACCACGGCACTCCCCCGTTCGTGGTGGTGGCCGTCCGGCTGCCGGCAGAGTGGTTCGCGGCCGAGTGGCCCGCGGCCCAGGGTTTCGATGAGCCGGGCGCGAAAGCGAGCCATTACTGCCTCATGGCTGCATCGCTGCATGGCCCTTCACCTCCAGCATGTCGCGGGGACCGATGAGTCCGATCACGGGCATGGGCGCCCTGACAGTTACCTCCAGAGTCCGCAGGCCCTGGTATGTCACCTCGCTGGTGCTGACCTGTTCAGCGAAGCCCGCGTTCAAGGCGGTTTGGATCAGGCTGCGGGTACGATCCCGGGCGTCGGCTGCATCACGGTCGGCGAGTGTTCCGTAACGTGCACCGGATGCTGCCGCATCAATCAACGTATTCCTTACATGCAGCACCAGTGTCAGCTGGATGATCGCGAGGAAAAACACGGTCAGCAGGCTGCCTACGAGGACAAAGTCCACTACAGCCGAGCCCCTTTCATGGTGCCGGGCTTCTGGGACTGCGTCTTCGCCCCGGGCCGGCCTTTTCTCTCCCCTGTCCAGAACGCGGTCAGTGTTCGCTCCGCGGGTGCACCGCGCCACCGGCTAACTTCCGACCTTGTCCATCGCTTGGTTGAACATGGCTTCCAGCGCAGGACCGGCCAGTGCCAGCAGCGCTGCAACCAGAACTGCCGACATCAGCGTGATCATCACCCAGCCAGGAACGTCGCCCCGCTCAGGATCATCGACCGCTCTGGCCCTGAAACCTGCGCCGACGAGGCGCCGGTCCTGGCTCCTTTCCCGCCCAGCTCTCCTACTGTTGCCGACACCCACTCCTGGAAGCAGCACTGCCACGAGTGACAGGAACAGCACCATGCAGCGAATCCCCATTTTCTCCATCATTTCCGTCCTATTCCTGCTTCTGTTTCCACCGTTGGTTGTGCGTCCATGCTTATCTCTGCCCTCAGAAACCGAGGTTTATCGCGGCGATACCGGGAAAAACGGCAAAGACCACGGTCAAGGGCAGCACTCCAAATACGAGCGGGATCATCATGGCAATTTCTTTCTTTCCCGCTGACTCCATCAGGTCGCGCTTTGCGGCATCCCGGACGTCCTGGGCCTGCGCACGGAGCACGTCAGCTAACGGTGTGCCTCGCTCAACGGCCACCACGATGCCGTCCACGAACCGAACGAGAGGTGCGAGCTCTGTCCGCGCAGAGAACTCCTGGAGGGCCTGGACCAGGGGTTTGCCCGCCCTCGTTTCTGCAAGGATCGTCGAGAACTCCTTCGTGAGTTCACCCTTGGCGCTGCGGCAGACCCGGCCCAGAGCACCAGTAGCGCTCTCCCCTGCACTCACTGCAAGCGCCATAAGTTCGGCAAGGCCGGGGAACTCCGCCATCATCCTCGATTCCCTGCGCCGGATCTGAGCGCCGAGCCAGTAGTCGCGGAACATAAAGCCACCGATGGCGCTGCCCAGGACGGCCGCTACTGATAGCAACGGGTTGAACCTGCCGAAGGCGGCACCAAGAATAATGAAGGCGATCGAGACTCCGATCCCAACAGCCGCCCATAAGAGTTGTTCTGCCCTGAAATCGACCGGAGATTTGTTGATGCCCGCCTGCGCGAGTCTTCTGTGCGTAGCTTTGGACACGGGGTTTAGTCTGCCCAAGGCTGCCAGCCCGTCTCGTAAAAAGGGGCGAAGAATCCGTTCCAAGGAACCGAATGGCGTTACGTTTTGCTCCCCGGCGCGCAGCAACCTTGATTCAAGGTTCTGCGCTTTCAGCTGCGGCTCGATGCGTTGGGAAAGCGTGACGGCACGAATAAAGGGAGAGTGGAAAATGATGAGCCACAGTCCGATGCCCATCAGCAGCCCGCACACAACAGCGGATGGTGGAATCTCCGTCACCTGAGCACCCTTTCGTCCTGCGGAAGTGCACCTATCCGGAGCATGATGGAGTAGCAGACCAGGGAAACGATCAGGCCGCCAAGCAGAACGCCGGCCCCCACTGGCGTGTTGTAGGCCTGCACGGCTTCCGGTCTCGTGGCCAACAGCATCATCACGATCCACGGCGCAGCCACGGCGAGCCTTGCAGCATTGATGGTCCAGGACTGACGCGCCTCCAGCTCGCTGCGCGTACGCGCATTTTCGCGGAGAAATTCGGCCAGCGTCCCGAGGAGCTTGCCAAGGTCTGAACCGCCCACTTCCCTGGTCAGGCGGAGGGCTTCTACGATCCTGTCCGCGACCGGGTCAGCGAGCCGGTGCTTGAGCTGGTTGAGCGATGCTTCGAATTGCCCGCCTGCCCGGTAGTCGGCACCGAAATCACGGAATAGGTGCCGGAGTTCTTCGGGCCCCTTGTCACCCAGTTGGATGAGGGCCTCCGGAAGCGGCAACCCGGCCCGGATGGCTGAACGCAGGTGGTCAACGACGTCCGGCCAGAGAGTCCGCAGCAAGGCGCTCCTCCTTTTTGCCCTCCAACGCAGGACGGTGATCGGCAGCCAGGCACCGAACAGTCCGAAACAACACGAGATCGGCCAGGAGCGGGTTGCCGCGAAGAACACCAGGGCGACGAAAAGTCCGAGGCCAATACAGGTGCCGAACAGGCCGCCCGCGGACACTTTCTCGACGCCGGCCCCGGCAAGGAGGTCGGCGAGGCGACTTGTCCTTTCCCTAGGAGCTGCCCGCTTCGGCGACTCCCAGAAGGACCACCAGATAAGGAAAAAACCGGCGCCTGCCGTTACTCCAAGGAGAGCTGACATCATCGCGGATCCAGCAGCGCGGCGACGTCATATCCTGCCCTGGAGAACTTTTCCTGCGCAGGCATGGAGTTGGCGCGTGGTTGCAGCGCGCCTTCCACCATGGTGAACACGGGAGAGGATTCGATGATGCCGTTTTCCACGCGGCGGCCCAGCGACAGGACTTCTGTTACTTCCCGTCGTCCATCCGCTCTGCGGCTGCAATGCACCACCAGGTCAATGCAGGACGCGACGGTGGGTACAACAAAGGCCGACGATATGTTCTCGCCTGCCAGCAGTGGAAGCGTGCAGATCTTCGTGACGGCGTCATGGGCAGAGTTTGCGTGAACGGTGCACATCCCTGGTAGGCCCGAATTCAAAGCAATCAACATGTCAAGGCTCTCGGCTTCCCGGACTTCACCCACCACCAACCGGTCAGGGCGCATTCGGAGGGCTTCCTTGACCAGCCGTCGGAGCGGGATTTCGCCCTCGCCTTCGAGGTTTGGTTGGCGGCATTGCAGACCGACGACGTCCCTCAAGGGAAACTGCAACTCGAAAATCTCTTCGACAGTGATGACGCGTTCCCGGCTCCCGATGCTGGCTGCAAGGCAGTTCAGCATCGTTGTTTTGCCCGCCTGCGTCGCTCCCGAGACAAGAATGTTGAGCCCGCTGGAAACCGCCGCACCCAGGAAGCGGGCCGACTGGGGCGTCAGGGTGCCTAGGTCAACCAGGTGCTCGAGCCTGCTCGCTTTGACAACGAACTTCCTGATGTTGACTGCCCAGTGCCTACGGGTCACGTCCGGGATGACCACGTGGAGCCTTGAGCCGTCGGGCAGGGCTGCATCCACGAAGGGCGACGACATGTCCAGCCGGCGGCCTGAGCTCTTGAGCATCCGCTCCACCAAATCCCGGACCTGCTGCTCGGTCAGGCTTAGTGAGGTTAATTCGGATTCGCCGTTCCTGGCGACATAGATTTCGTTGGGCGCGTTGATCCACACCTCTTCGATGGTCGTGTCGTCCAGCAGTGGCTGCAGCACGCCGAAGCCGGCAACCGCATCGAAGAGGAACCTGCGTGCGGCATCCAGGGGTCCGATGGGAGGAAGCGGCCCCATCAGGGCACGTTCGTCGTAATCGGTTACCGCTGCCTCCACCAGGCGGCGGACCTCCCCGACCTGGTGCAACGGATCAAGCCCCCGGCGTCGGATCAGCTCGCGGACTTCGTCCTCGACAATTGCCAGCGCGTCCATGTGTTCCCCCAATACAACTGCCGCCCCCGGCGGAGGCAGTGCAACTGGCTAAAGCCTAAGGAGCCGGAAGCAGGGCAACAAGTCCAGTACGTGAAGCTGTGGACAAATTCTCTGTCCCCAAGTTTTAGTGCGCTTTGAATGAATAAGGCGATTGCTGACGCTCTGATTTGCCGCCGTCATTCACGGTTTCACCAATCGGCCTGAACCAAAGGGGACGCGCTCGCCTTTACGGGACCCTTCGTATATAAACATGGTCGGTTCGTTTGTTCCGGTCGGGGCGGCGACGGCCGGCGGCGAGTAGGCGTCTGAGTCTGTAGTTTGGGAAGTTGCGGAATCCGCGGGCGATTCTGCGGGTGGCTTTCGATGACTCCATTGATGGCTTCTGTGGGGCCGTTGGAGGTTCTCTTGACAAGACGGGAAAAATACGGAAGAAGAACCAACATCAATGTGGCTCACTTTTCAGCCCAAGCCGTACGGCCCCATCTTCCTCGTACCGCGCAGCGAACGTCCCTCAAAAGCACCACCTACAGTCATGTGTTGCGACGCTGACGAAAAAGCTCTGTTCCCCGCGAGGGTGTCTCGTGGCCCGACAAGTAAGTTGGTTTGGACCTTGAAGGTGTTCGACGATCTGAACACGCACGCCGTTCCTGACGGAAAGTCTTCTCGGAGCAAGCCATCGGTTGTCTCCGTGGAACCGCACTGTCAGGGGCGGGCGGGACAGAGGTACAGCGCGAGTTCCTGTGTCCAACTACAGAAGGCTCTCCGTGGTTGATGGTGAAACAGGTTCCGTGTCTTGAAAGCTGAAGGGCTCGTAGCCCTGCTGTGATGGATGTTCTCTACGCATTCATCAAGAGTCAGGAGCTACGAGCCTTGATCGAGCCTACTTCCCCGCGCCCCGATGCTGCCACCGCCATTTTCAACCTGCCCGACTACCGCGTCACCGACACTCAGGTTCTCGCCTTCGGGCAGCGACGGATCCACGTGGTGGCCACTGCCGAGGCCGGCTGCCCGTCGTGCGGCGTGGTCAGCAGCCGCGTGCATTCCCGCCGGTCACAACGCCTGCGCGACATCCCTGTCGCCGGGCCGGTCGAAGTGGTCTGGTCCAAGCGGAGATTCTTCTGCGATGAGTATCTGTGCACGCGGCAGACGTTCGCGGAGGAGACCGCCCAGGTTCCGCGCCGGGCACGGTCCACCCGCCCGCTCCGCGACGCCCTCGTGGGCGCTGTCATCGGTTCCGGACGGGCCGCCGCCGAGGCCGCCGCTTCGTTCGGTGTCTCATGGTGGCTAGTCCAGCGGGCTTTGGATTCCGCGGCGCTAACGCTGCCCAATATTGATGCCCTGGCACCCCGGATGCTCGGCATCGACGAACACCGCTACCGGTCCGTGCGGTTCTTCCGCGACCCCGACACCAAGGCCTGGAAACGCTACGAACCCTGGATGACCACCATCGTCGACCTCGACACCGGACAAGTTCTCGGGATCGTGGACGGCCGCGACAGTGAGGGCGTCGGAGAATGGCTCTTCGCCCGTCCGCTCGAGTGGCGCCTGGGCGTGCAGGTTGTCGCGATCGACCCGTCCGCGGCGTTCCGCAAGGCCCTGCGGATGTGGCTGCCGCGGACCGCTGTTTCGATCGACGCGTTTCACCTCGTCAAGCTGGGCAACGACATGCTCACCGAAGTCCGGCAACGCCTCACGCAGCAGGTCCATGGCCGGCGGGGACTCTCCATCGACCCGGTCTGGGCCAACCGGCGGCTGCTCCTGCGGGCCGGGGAGACCCTCTCGGAGCAGGCCCGGGACAGGCTCAGTACCGTGTTCGCCACCGACGATGCCACCGGGAAGCTGCAGGCCGCCTGGCTGGTCAAAGAGCAGCTCCGGACTCTGCTCGCCACCGGATCCCTCGCCGACGCAGCCACTGCGAAAGAACGCCTGCACGCTCTGGTCGAGCAAGCCGCCCAGCCGGAAACGAACCGTCTCTGGCGGACGGTCTGCAGGTGGTGGAAGGAGATTGAGGTCCTCATTGTCACCGGCGCGACAACGGCGAAAGTGGAAGCTAACAACACCGCGATCAAGCACATCAAACGGACAGGCCGGGGATTCACCAACGCCCGGAACTACAAAACGCGTATCCTGTTGCGCAGTGCCGCCAGAACAGCGGCATGAACGTCCATCACGGCAGAACATTCACCACGAACCGTGAAGAGCCCAGAATCTGGTCCTATTTGAACCCCGGACCTTCAGCGGAATACCGTCACGGTGGCCGCCGCGTCCGAGCGGTTATCCGGCCTATCCGCAGGATGCGAACCCGAGGTCAGACTTCGGAGCAGCCTTTTATTCAACCCTTTAGCAAAGCGGCGCTCGATCAGCCTATGGATCAGCCATGCCATGAGGATCGTGGTACCCGTGGCAACCGTTACCGACGGCCAAGTCCCTATCGTCGTGTGCAAGCTCTTGATGATCCACCATCCCCACATCTCGTGCACCAGGTACAACGGGTAGGTCAAGGATCCTGCAATGCTCATCCATCTCCAGCCGGAGTAGCGTAGGGACGTCGTTGTGATCAGAGATACAACGGCTACGAAGCTCAGGATCACCAACCACCCGACTCCAGGCGAGAGTTCTTGACCCGTACTCTGCGACATGGCCGGCAAGAAAGTCGCCGCTGTTTGGTGGCAGCCCAGCACGACGTTTACGGCTACGGCCAGCCATCGGACGATGTCGTGCCCATGGGCGTGGATCAGGTAAAGGCCCATCCCCACAGCAAAAAGAGGCGAGTACTCAGGGATGAGCAGTGTCTTTAGAATCCCCGCGCCGGACTGGATGGACAGCATTCCAAGGAAAGGCCAAAGGAAGATGAACGCAAGTAGTCTCCACTGGGTCATTCCGCGCCAGAGGAACAATGCAATGGTCACGTAGAACAGCAGCTCGATCCAGAGGGTCCAGAAGACACCGTCGAGGGAGCTGACGCCGATGGACTGCTGCAGCATCGTGAGGTTCACCAAGGCATCGGTCCAAGTGACCATGTTCATCTCGCTCGGGCTGATTACCAGCAGGAGAAGTGCCGCGAGGACGACGGCGGTCCAATAGGCGGGGAAGAGCCGCGAGAGTCTGGATGCGGTGAACTGTCCGACTGATCGACCGTAGGCGGACATCAGGATAACGAATCCGCTGATAATGAAGAAGAGCTGTACACCGAGCGCCCCGTAAGCTGTTATTCCCGAGAGTCTAGGGAAGATTTCGTGTGAAGGAGCGCCCCAGAAAAGTTGGCCGAACACGGCTGTGTAGTGATAAGCAACAACGCCAAGAGCCGCTGCGAGACGAAGGCAGTCAAGAAGTAGCAGCCGTGGGCGTGCCAGCGCCGAGACAGAAGGTGAGGGCTGCGGTGAAGGCATTTGGACTTCTTTCCTGAGGGCGTCAATCTGAAGTGCTGCCGCCTACCAGCCTGAACGTTTTCAATGAGCAGCCACCAGCTCCATCTCCCCCACGCCGGGAGCTGTGACATAATTCAGGGTTTTAGTAGTAGAGCAGCTCTACTTACTTTGCTGACGATGAATTGAGGCTCGTATTGTCTACCAGAAGATGCTGGGGTTGGCGCGCCGTCAAAGCTCAGTGCTGGACCCATAAAGTAACAGTGTGCCCTGGGCCACTAGACGCCGAAGCTGGCCGGAAGCCCAGGTTGGTGAGCTGGACAGCATACTCGCTGTCCTGCTGAACCTTCGAGACAAGCCAGATGCGTGTTGGCAGCTGAGCAAGTGTAGAGAGGTCAACGCGAGGTGGGTCAACAGATATGGGATGGGTAAGTGGGGCTCTTTGAGGCTGGGCGATATCGACGAGACCAGAGAAGGCGTGCGGGTACAAATCGACCGCACTTCGTGCAGTGTCCGTCGGGACGGGACTAGTCTCAATCAGCAGTCCATCACCGCTATTAGCCTGGGTGTCCACCGTGGAAGCAACAAAGGAAAAGTCGTTCCAGGGGATCTTGGCATAGGGCTCCCGCTGCGAAATGATCAGTGCAACGCAGCCGAAAGCCAGCAAGGACGCAAGTATCTGTTTGGCATAGGGCCGGAGAAGCAACAGGCACTCAGCCACGAGCATCGCGAAGAATGGCGCCGAAGAGGTGAAGTACCGCCCCATTAGCACTGGTTCGTGTATGACCGACTCCCCCCAGAGCACTCCCACTGCCAGCACGAGGGGTACCGCAGCAATCGCGAGGCGTGTCTTGGGTAAAGAGCTGCGACGGGCGAACAGGGCAAGAATAACAGTTAGTGCGGCGAGGATAGACAACACTACAGCGACGTAATGCAGCGGAACGAAAGGCCCGCTTGGATTGGGGTCAACCCGAGACGTGAACCAGGCTTCCACCAGTACCTGGTCTGTAAGGTTGAACGGGGCCGTTGCGATCCAGCCCACCTGGTGCCGTTGCTGAACCGCCAGGATGCAGAGCGGGAGGCACGCTAACCCCGCCAAGGCCGACGTGACGACCAGGGCAATTCGTGACCGATTGGGCAAGACTATAACTGCGACGGTGATGAGGCCTAGCAGGGGCAGTGCAGAAAAAAGATGCGTACCGACCGCTCCGATCATTGACAGTCCGAGCGCCACGCAGTACCAGGCGGACTTACTTGCCCGTAACTTCACAACTGACAAAAGAGCGAGCGCCGTAAACATGGCTGACATAGCATATGGCCGGGCCTCGATTGCCATTGCCGTCGTTCTTGGCAGCAGGGCAAAGCACAGCGCGTAGGCAAGTTGCGCCTTCCAGCCGCCTACGGCCCTACCCGCGGCCGCCATGGCAGCTGTTCCCACGCCAACGGCAAGCAAGCTGGGAAACCGGAGCCAAAAGGGGGTGATCTCCGTCAGCTTTGCCCAGAAATGCATAAACACGTAGTAGGGTCCAAACACGCCATCGATATGCCGCCACAGCTCCGCCATGTCGCCGAGCGAGTAGCCTATGATATGTGCTGTCGCTGCCTCATCGAGCCAGGGTGAAGGTATCCAGACGCCAAGAAAGCTGACAACAAGACCCAGCAGGCCCAAAAGCAGGCTGCTCGCAATAGGTCTGCGCCAAATGGCATTCGCCGGTTTTGCTATTATCTCGTTTTCGGTCCTGGCCGCCTCAGAAGGGTTAGGCCTAAGCGATGAAGTCACGGGGTCCAACTCTACAGGAGTAATTCCCTTCCGATTGCGCATCATCCCCTCAGTGATCGGGCACTGATTTCGCTGTTCCAACCCTCGGAGGCCCTCCGTCTATAGTTGCCCTTCCTGGCCGCGCCTTGTCTGGACGGCTAGTGGAGGGTGGACCGACCCCGACGTTGCTGCCCAAAGAGAGAGTAGCCACGCAAACCACATAAGGAACAGAAGAACCAGTGGTCCCGCCCGTAACAGCAGTGTTATGGTGGGCCATACTTGTCGTGATACCCAGTGTCGGGTGCCTTCCCTGGGGGGAATCGCCCGAACCGCAACCAAATGAGCGCTCGGCGGAGCGCCGCATTGTCTCCGGAGCAAATATGAAGCGGAACCTGTCTCAGTCCCGTCGCCCAGCCTTGAAGTCCGTGGGGATAGCGCTCTTGGCTGCCTCTCTGGTAGCCGGCCCCGGTCTGGTGGGTGTCGCGTCCGCCGTCGAACCCACTCCAACGCCGACAGTGCCCTCTTCAGCGAGTGCCACCTCGGAAGCTGCGTCGCCTTCTTCTGCAATGACTGCGCCCCCATCCTCACAGGCGGCAAATCCAGCAGGCGCGCCGACTGCCCAGCCCTCGACAGAGGCCGCACGGTCTATGGCGGACGTCGTGGGCGCCGGCGGAGCTGAAATGGGACAGCGCTCCGCACGGGTCACTGCATCGGCTCCCTCCAGTACCGTCCCGCGGTTAAGCACCGAGGTGTTGTCTACAGAGGGCACGTGGATGCCCACTTTCGGTATTCAGGGATTGGATGTCAGCGGTCATCAGACGAGCATGGACTGGCAGCAGCAGTGGAATATGGGAGCACGGTTCGCCTACATCAAGGCCAGTGAGGGCAACTATTACACGAACCCCTCGTACAACTCGCAGTATCAGGGATCCCGCAGCGTAGGGATGGTTCGCGGCGCCTACCACTTCGCCATTCCCAACTGGTCATCAGGAGCAGATCAGGCCCGTTACTTTGTGAAGAACGGTGGTGGCTGGTCGGCTGACGACTACACAATGCCGCCTGTACTGGATTTCGAATTCAATCCCTACGAAGGTCGGACGGATTTCCCCGGCTGGACTCCAGGTAATACCTGCTACGATATGTCGCCATCGCAGCTGAGTTCGTGGGTCCGAGATTTCGGTAACACAATGCGGTCGCTGACCGGGCGTCTCCCGGTTATCTATACGAACACATACTGGTGGAATCAATGCGTGGGCAATCCAGCAGATTTCGGGGAGTATCCGCTCTGGGTAGCGTCCTACCCGAAATCCGCAACAAATGATGCAGGGGCTGTGCCAACCGGAAGCTGGAGCAGTTATAGCATTTGGCAGTACAGCAGCACCGGGCCTTTCGCGGGCGACTCCAATGTCTGGAACGGCGATTACGCTTCGCTTCAGCGCTTCGCAAACGGCACCCCGCCGCCCGTGCCCACCGATCGCACTCGGAAACTTGTATCACCTGGAGACTTCGACGGGGACAGCAAGTCAGATCTCATCAAACGAGAACGTGATGGCACGCTTTGGCTCTACGCCGGCGACGGTACAGGAAAGTTTGGTGCTGGTCGCAAGATTGGTGAATTCGGCTGGGACGCATACGACCGCATCGTTGGCGTTGGGGACTTCAACGGTGACGGTAAAGGCGACCTCATAGCCAGAAAGATCGAGGGATCCCTTTGGTTCTACGCGGGAACAGGTACTGTCTCCGCCTCCTCAGTGGGTTACCTTGGCGGAGTCAGAGTGGGCGATTTTGGGTGGGAAGCGTTTGACAGCATCCTGGGCGTCGGAGACTTTGACGGTGATCGAAAGCCTGACCTCTTGTCGCGTGTTCCAAATGGGGATCTTTATCTCTACTCCGGCACGGCAACGGGCAGGCCGGGAGCATCACGCAAGATTGATTTTGGCTGGCAAATTTTCGATCAGCTGATTTCCATTAGAGATTTCGACGGCGATGGTACAAACGACCTCGCTGGCCGGAAGCCAGACGGAACCCTGTGGCTGTACTCCAACACCGGAAGAGCCATCTTGGCCAACGGCCGCCAGATTGGCACCGGGTGGGAGATCTACGACGCCGTAGTAGGCACCGGCGACGTCAATGGCGATAATACGGCTGATTTTGTCGGCCAAGATCCTGGAGGAGCCGTGTATTTCTATGCGGGAACTGCGATGAAGGATCTCGGCTATGAGGCTCCACGAAAGATCGGCGAATTTGGCTGGGAGGCCTTCGATTCGTTGGTGGGGACTAAAGATTTCAACGGAGATGCCAAGGCGGACCTACTGGCACGGAAGCCAGACGGCACGCTCTGGTTTTACCCCGGCACCGGCGTGGGATCTTATGGACCAGCTAAACGAATTGGAGACTTTGGCTGGCAGATCTTCAACACCCTGATTAGCGTGGGAGACTTCAGTGGGGATGGGAAGCCTGATCTGGTGGCGCGGGGCAACGACGGAAGCCTATGGATCTACCCTGGCACTGGTACAGTCGGCGCAACCAGCAACGGCTACGCCGCCCCAATACGGATTGGTGACTTCGGCTGGGAAGTATACACAGCACTGACAGGCGTGGGTGACTACAACGGGGACGGCAAGAACGACATTCTCGGCAGAAAAAGTGATGGGTCCTTATGGCTCTACGCGGGCACAGGACGGGTTGACGCCAGCAATAGCGGGTATCAGGGAGCAATAAAGGTCGGGGAGTTCGGCTGGGAGGTATTTGACGGACTCACTGGACCGGGCGACGTCAACAACGATGGCAAGAACGATCTGCTCGCGCGAAGGCCTGACGGGACCGTGTGGTTCTACACTGGCAACGGGAGCGGTTACCCCGGCGCCGCACGAAGGATCAGCACGGAGTGGACGACATACGACGCGACGGTCGCAGCGGCAAACTTGAATTCCGACAGTTATCCTGACCTCGTCGCCAGACGCACCGATGGGTCTCTATGGCTCTACGCCGGGACGGGAATGCGGCCTACGGAGGGCTACTTGGGCCGCGCCTTTGCTGTGAGCTTTTAGTCTTGCGGCTAGCCGCAAGCCCTCCCGCTACTAGATGAGTAAGTCCTAGTGCCTTGCGGGGCGCGGGAGCTCCTGAAAGTAAGGGGGAGAGTGTCAAGCCGGGTCTGTGAACACTCAGCTAAACACTCCTGACCACACTGTACGTCTATTTGGATGACCATGTCCTGCCGGACCTTGGCACGTCCCGGGTCGCCGCCCAGGCCGGAACCGGTTTTGAGCGACGCCGAACTGCACTGCCTTGCCGTCGCCCACAACACCTTCTCGGCTTCTCCTCCGTGAGCAGGTGGATCCGGTACTCCCCGGATCCACCTGTCCGAGACGTTCCCCGGCATCCCACACCAATCCGGCTAGACAACCCGTCCGGGCCGCCGGCTCGTTCATCGCCGCAGCAACCACCGCTCTGGCACGGGACACCCCGTCCTGGCACGAGGTCCTGCACCTGGTCGACTTCACCCCCGTTCCCTGCGGAATGTCCCGGGAAAACCGTCAAACGTTCCGACCTTTGGCTCGCCGGCTACCGCTACTGGGCCTCCCACTCCCGGTTCTTCTGAGGCTTCGGGCCGTACCTGATCAGCACATCCGACGGTATGCCCGTGATCTGGGGCCTGGCCAATCCCAAGATCGGTGAACGCGGGGCCACCCAAGCGCTCCTGGAGCATGACCACCACCTCATCCGGGGCGGGTGATCCTCGGCGACAAGGGGTTCGCCGGGCGCGAATTCGAAGCGTAAATTCGGCGGCATCCGGCAATGGATCGAATTCCGTCTCCCACACCCTCTAAGGCCAACTCGACCTCGAAGATCACGGCGGACGGACCCTGGCCGGGGTCTACACCCGAGGGGCCGCGAGGATACTTGCCCTCGCTGCCAGCATCTGGCATAACTGGCGCATCAACGCGCCCCACAAGTGCTCCGTGGTCGCCTACGACCACTGAAACCGATAGGACTTACTAACCTAGGGGCTCATCACGGATGCGCCCCTAGTCTTGGGGACGGCCTGCAAGGGCCACCAGACTTGCTCCCTCACTAGCGGCCGAAGTCCAACAGCTGTAAGAGATATGAACCATACCCGCTTTTGACCAGACCCTCGGCACGTACTCGTAAATCGTCATCAGTCAAAAAGCCCTGGCGCCACGCGATTTCTTCCGGAGCTCCAATTTTCAGGCCTTGGCGCGTCTCAGTAGTCCGCACAAAGTTTGCGGCATCGTTCAAGTCATTGAAGGTACCGGTATCGAGCCAAGCTGTTCCCCTCGGCAGGATTTCCACCTGCAGCTTTCCTTTCTCAAGGTAGATCCGGTTTACATCAGTTATCTCCAGTTCACCCCGGGCCGAAGGCTCTAGGTTACGAGAGATCTCCACAACGTCGTTGTCGTAGAAGTAGAGACCGGGGACCGCATAGTGGCTCTTTGGTTTTTCTGGCTTTTCCTCAAGCGAAATCGCCTTGCCAACGGAGTCGAACTCCACGACGCCGTAGGCCTTAGGGTTCGCGACCCAATACCCGAAGACCGCTCCCCCATCGATATTCTCGAAACGACGCAACTGCGTACCCATCCCCTGACCGTAGAATATGTTGTCACCCAGGACGAGTGCGACGCTATCGTCACCAACGTGGTCGGCACCCAGCACGAATGCCTGAGCCAGCCCGTCAGGCGACGGCTGCTGCTTATAGGTAATCGAAACGCCAAAACGTGACCCGTCACCCAACAGACGCTCGAACTGATCAGCGTCATGAGGCGTAGTGATAATGAGGATGTCCCGGATTCCGGCCAGGATCAGCGTGGAGAGCGGGTAGTAGATCATGGGCTTGTCATAGACTGGGACCAACTGCTTGCTGACGCCAAGCGTGATGGGGTGGAGCCTGGAGCCGGTACCGCCGGCGAGTATTATTCCGCGCATGTCCCCCATCTTTCCCTCCACTATCTGCGGCGGCAAATCCGGTAGTCTAGGAAATTATGCAGCGACTTCTTGTTACCGGCGGCGCCGGGTTCATCGGTTCCAACTTCGTCCACTACGTACTTGATAACACCGATGACCACGTGACCGTGCTGGACAAGCTGACCTACGCAGGAAACCTCGAATCGCTGAAGGGATTGCCCGAGGATCGGTTTTCCTTTGTAGAGGGTGACATCGCCGAAGCCGATCTCGTCGACGCGCTGGTTGCCGAAACCGACGTCGTGGTCCATTACGCGGCCGAGTCGCACAATGACAACTCCCTGCATGACCCCCGCCCGTTCCTGGATACCAACATCATCGGCACCTACACACTGATCGAGGCTGCCCGAAAGCACAACAAGCGTTTCCACCACATTTCCACCGACGAGGTCTACGGGGATCTCGCACTGGATGACCCGAAGCGGTTTACCGAGCAGACCCCGTACAACCCCTCAAGCCCGTACTCGTCCACCAAGGCGGGCTCGGACCTGCTGGTCCGCGCCTGGGTGCGGTCTTTTGGGCTGCAGGCCACTATCAGTAACTGCTCCAACAACTACGGCCCCTACCAGCACGTGGAGAAGTTCATTCCCCGCCAGATCACGAACGTCATCGACGGGATCCGACCCAAGCTTTACGGCAAGGGTGAAAACGTCCGTGACTGGATCCACGCCAATGACCATTCTTCAGCAGTCCTCACCATCATCGCCAAGGGCAAAATCGGGGAGACCTACCTGATCGGCGCGGACGGGGAGAAGAACAACAAGGACGTCGTCGAACTAATCCTCAAGCACATGGGCCGGTCCCCCGACGCCTACGACCACGTGGTGGACCGGGCCGGACACGACCTGCGGTACGCTATCGACTCCTCAAAACTCCGTGGTGAGCTGGGCTGGGAACCTAAGTTCTCCAACTTCGGCGCTGGCATCGAAGACACCATCGACTGGTACCGCGACAATGAGGACTGGTGGCGCCCGCAAAAGGCAGCTACGGAAGCCAAATACAAGGAACAGGGCCAGTAGTCCATGTCTCTAGAGTTTTCAAAAAATCTTGCTGCCCACGAAACACCGATCCCCGGCGTCGTTGTCTACGATCTGCCGGTTCATGGGGACAACCGTGGCTGGTTCAAGGAGAACTGGCAGCGCGAGAAAATGGTCGCCCTCGGGCTGCCCGACTTCCACCCGGTCCAAAACAACATTTCGTTCAACGAGAAGGCAGGAACAACCCGCGGCATACACGCCGAGCCCTGGGACAAGTTCATCTCTGTTGCCACCGGCAAAATTTTCGGTGCCTGGGTTGATCTTCGCGAGGGTCCTTCCTTCGGTGCTGTCTTCACTGCGGAACTTGACGCGAGCCAGGCAATTTTCATCCCGCGCGGGGTCGGCAACGCCTTCCAGACTCTCGAGGACAACACTGCTTACACGTACCTTGTAAACGACCACTGGTCAGCGGACGCCCAAGGCCAGTACACCTTCCTGAACCTCGCGGATGAGAGCGCGGCCATTCAATGGCCCATTCCCCTAAGTCAGGCCGAGCTATCGGACAAGGACAAGGCGCACCCGTCCTTGGTCGATGTAGTGCCTATGCCGACCAAAAAGATCTTGGTTGTGGGCGCCAACGGGCAGTTGGGCAAAGCGCTGCGTGACCTGTACGAAGGCGTCGCGTCGGTCGAGTTCGCCGGGCGTGCGGAATTTGATCTGGACAGCACAGCTTCCTTCACGGCGCGGAATTGGAAGACCTACTCCACGATCATCAACGCGGCGGCTTATACCGCCGTTGATGCCGCTGAGACGCCGCGGGGGCGCGCCGAGGCTTGGGCCGTGAACGTCACAGCCGTCTCGCGGCTGGCTAGGACCGCCGTCGAGCATGACCTCACGCTGGTTCACGTCTCCTCGGACTATGTCTTCGACGGCGACCGTGACACCCACGACGAGGATGAACCATTTACGCCGCTGGGCGTGTACGGCCAGACCAAAGCGGCTGGCGACGCGATCGTCGACGTCGTCCCCCGACACTACATCGTGCGCACCAGTTGGGTCATCGGTGAAGGCAACAACTTTGTGCGCACCATGGCGTCCCTTGCTGACCGTGGCATTGAGCCCTCAGTGGTCAACGATCAAGTCGGCCGGCTGAGCTTCACCGAGGATATTGCGGCCGGTATCCGGCACCTGCTCGAGTCCCGCGCGGAGTATGGGACGTACAACCTGAGCAGCGACGGCAAAGCGCAGTCGTGGGCAGACCTCGCTGCAGACGTGTATGAGTTGTCGGGCAAGGGCCGGGCTGCCGTTACCGGAGTAACCACCGCTGAGTACTTCAAGGGGAAAGAGGCGGCGCCACGACCGCTGAACAGCGTGCTGAATCTCACCAAAATCAAGGCCACCGGATATGAGCCGCCGCTGTCGGCTGTCCGTTTGGAGTCCTACATAAAGAACGGACTGAACAAAAAGTGACGGTGCACGCTCGTACCCCTGACACGCTTGTTATCATGCCCGCGTGGAACGAGTCCGAATCCATCGGAAACACTATTCGAGAGGTATTTGAGTTCGGCCCGTCCTGTGATGTTCTGGTCGTCGACGACGGGTCCCGTGATAACACCGCTGAGGTGGCGCGTGAAGCGGGAGCAACTGTGCTCCAACTGCCCTTTAATATGGGCGTTGGAGGCGCAATGCGCACGGGCTTCAAGTACGCTAAGAATCATGGCTACAGCCAGGTAATCCAGGTCGACGCCGACGGGCAACACGATCCCAGGGACATCAAAGCAGTGTTGGACGGCCTCCAGCAGGCGGATATTGCCATTGGTGCGCGGTTCGCCGATAAGGGGAATTACACAGTGCGGGGCCCGAGAAAATGGGCCATGAAAGTGTTGGCCTGGACCATTTCCAAGGTTGCAGGTACCACCTTGACTGATGTCACTTCTGGCTTCCGCGCCGCAAACATGAAAGCGATCCGCCAGTACGTCGATCACTATCCGGCTGAGTATCTGGGCGACACGATTGACTCGCTGGTTGTCGCCATACGCTCCGGCTGTACCGTCAGACAGGTCTCGGTGTCCATGCGTGCCCGCCAAGGTGGCACACCGAGCCACGATCCGATGAAAGCCGCCATATATCTCGGACGCTCAGGAATGGCATTGCTGTTCGCCCTGACGCGAAAAAAGACCGAGCCGTCCACCAACTAGGAATCCAAACATGTCGCTCCTTATGGGCTCCATCGTCGTTGTGGCGATCCTCTTCTTTGTGTTCGAGATGCTCCGCCGGCAGAAATTGCGTGAGAAATACGCTGTTCTGTGGATAGTGATCGGCATCGGCACTCTGCTTCTTTCGGCTTTCCCTTCGCTTTTGGAGAATGCGAGCGGGTTCCTCGGGATTCAGGTTCCTGCGAACCTGCTTTTCATCATGACCTTGGTCCTCTTGGTGGGGGTCTGCCTCCATCTCTCGCGGGAGCAGTCCCAGGCTGAAGACGAGGTCAGGATACTGTGCGAAGAGGTGGCGCTACTGAGAGCTGATCTGGCCACCCTGCGAGACCGCCTCGAGGTAGGACCTACGGGCACCGATCCCGAAGCGGGCCGCTAGAGCGCTCCGGCCAACACGGACACTTCGATTCGAACGAAAAAAGGACGCCCCAAGGGGCGTCCTTTTTTCGTCTTGCTTGGCCTAGCTGACCAGATGCTTTGCGAGCCGGGGCAGCGATTCAAATTTGCCTCTTTTCACCGACTTCAGAATTAGGGATGCAGCATTGAGCCGAGAGGTCGTATGAAAACTTGCGGCCCGCGCCGTCCCTTTCCAACCCAGGCGGCTGAACCGCTCTGACTGCTGCTGAAAAAAGCGTCGCTCTTCATCAAAGCGCCTGCCGTCCAAGGCACGCACTGAGGAGTCCGATGCCGAGTGCCTGCGGTAGAGGAAGGCCAACACAGGATCAACAATCATCGAACCGTTTTCCGCTGCAATGTCCAGCAAAAGGGCGAGGTCCTGGACGACGTCCAGACCTTCGGTAAAACCGATGCGTTTGACTGTCTCAGAGCGCCACGCGAGGGACGGGAAGTACGCCCAATCCGCCCGGATCAGACTTGTGGCCATGGCCTCGCCCTTTAGTTCGATACGCCCGGTAGTTTTGGGCGCGTAAGCCTTTTTCACAGCATCCACAAGCGGCGTGCAGGCGATTCCCTGCTCGTCGATGACCTGCACGCCGGGTTGAATAACATCTGCTTTGGGGTACTCCGCGAAAGCGCTGACCACCATGTCAAGATAATTGGGGAGCATGATGTCATCGGCGCCCATGATGACGACGTACGGAGCCTCCACAAGTGTCAGTGCCTTGCGGTAGTTGCCATTCGCGCCAAGGTTCTGCTCATTCTTCAAGTAGGTCACGCGCGAGTCGGTAATGGTCGAGAACCACCGCTCGGGCTCCGGGTCCGGGTACCCGTCATCAATGACAACCAGGCGCCAGTCCTGGTTCTCCTGATTCATCACGCTGCGCGCGGCGAGTTTCATCTGATCGACATCGCCGTAGTAGGGCAACATTATGTCAACGGTCATGGACCTGAGGTTCCTTCCGTAGTTTCCGCCCGAAGAACTCGGCGGCTGAGTCCCCTCGATTATAGGTGACCGTCCCGCGTCCAGTTCGATTCGCCTGCCTTGCTAGACTGCTGAGGGACCGGCCCCGCCCCGCCGGCGCATAACGGGGGCCCGAATAGAAAGCAATCCTGATGGACCCCAATCCCGGCGTGACTCCCCGTGTGAGTGTGTGCCTGGCTGCCTACAACGGTGCCACCCACATCGAAGAACAGATCAAGTCCATCCTTTCGGAGTTGGATACCCACGACGAACTGATTGTGGTAGACGACAAATCCACTGACGACACCGTTGAAGTAGTACGCAGCATTCAGGATGACCGCGTCCGGATCTTCCAAGCGGCCGTAAATGCCGGGTATGTCCGCACGTTCGAAAGGGCGTTGAGCGAAGCCCACGGGGAGTTCGTGTTCCTCTCCGACCAGGACGACATATGGATCTCCGGCCGTGTTGAAGCCATGATTTCCGCTATGAACGGCAAAGACATGGTCGCGAGCAACTGCAAGCACTTTGACGGTGCCCTTGGCAAGTTCCACGAACTCCGTCTCCGGGCAAAGGACTCCGAACACTCCGTGCGAAACGTCATCGGCATAGTCGTGGGATACCGTCTGCACTGGGGCTGCGCAATGGCTGTCCGCAACCGGATTCTCAACCAGATCCTGCCGTTCCCGCAGCACATGGCCGAGTCGCATGACCAGTGGATCGCCATGGTGGGTAACGTCAACCGTTCCATCGCCTACTTCGAAGCAGACACCATTCTTCACCGCCTGCACGGAGAGAATCTCACGCCGCTCGGGATCCGCTCGGCGTCCAAAATAATTCGCGCCCGCGTGGCGTTTATCCGGAATGTCTTCGAAGCGGTGCGTCGGGCACGCCGGGCGGCAAGGGCAGCATGACAGCCAACGAAGTGTCTGCACGCCTCCAGCAAAACTCGGAAGTCTGCGCCGTTGTGTCCGCTTTCAATCCCGGTCCGGAAAACGTCGAGAATGTGAAGTGGCTGCTCCGCTATGTCAGCAAGGTTGTCATAGTCGATGACGGCTCCCCCGGTGACGTCACTGACATGATGTCCGCCTTCGAGGAACTGGGGGCAGTCGTCATCCGCTTGGACACAAACTCCGGAATCGCGAAGGCGCTCAATACGGGGATCAAAGCAGCACGCGAACGCTGGAACCCTGAATGGGTCGTCACCATGGACCAGGATTCCCGATTCTCGGGTAATTACATCCGCGCCGCGCTGGCAACCGCCTGTTCCTCTTCTCGCCCGGAAACAGTGGGCATGGTCTGCGCCGAGTCCCACAATGGGACGCCGCTTCCCACACTGGGAGGTACCGGAGAGCCGGAAGTCTTCGATCCCATGACGAGCGGCAGCCTGGTCCGTTCTCATGTCTTCGATTCCGTCGGTTACTTCGATGACGACTTCTTTATCGATTGCGTCGACACGGAATTCAACGCACGGCTTCGTGACCATGGCTTCCGGTCGCTGGCCGGTCGTGGCTGCGACCTCAAGCACAGCCTGGGTAATGCCAGGCCCATGAAAATCTTTGGGTGGCGAGTCCGCGTTGGGCAGAAAAAGCTGAACGTCTACTACCACCCTCCGTTCCGCGTTTATTACATAACCCGCAATTCATTGGTCATGGCCCGGCGGTTCGGCCGACGGCAACCGGCATGGGTACTTCGTCGCTTGTACATGGAAGTCCAGAGCCACATCGTCCGTTTCGTTTACGGGCCCAACAGACGAAAGCATCTCATTGCGGCCATCGCCGGAGCCAAGGATGCCCTGAGAGGCCGCATGGGTAAGATCGATGACGCCCTTGCCGCCCGTTTACGCTGAACCCGTGCCAGATCAGCCATTGAAGATCGAGAGAGTACCGTGAGCAACAACGCACGCAAGATTTTTGTCCTCTACCACCGCGGTCTGCGCACCGGGGGCCCGGAAGCGTTGCACCAGCTGGTGTCAACGCTCCGTGAGTTAGGGCAAGACGCATTTCTTGTGCCTCACTACACCACCGCTGCGACACCCCGCGTTGCCGAGTACTCCATATATGACGCGCCGGAAGCCGACGCCATCGAAGACATACCGGGCAACGTCGTGGTCGTGCCGGAAACTTTCATTGAGGACGTGTTCGCTTACAAGCACGCCAAAAAGATGATCTGGTGGTTGAGCGTCGACAATGCCCTGCCTTTCATGGGTGAGCGGCTCTGGCAGCGAACCCCCGGAGGACTGGCAACAAAGATTCGAGCAACCTGGGTGCCGTTCCTGCGTATGCTGAAGCACCGGGACGCCCCGTTCCAAATGCGGCAGCGACGTGACATCGTGCACTTGGTGCAGTCCTCGTATGCTTGGTCCTTTGTCGCCAGCCGGCTTAACACCGTCCCTTCACTGCTTTCGGATTTCACTCCGCAGGGTGAATTCGCTCCAGCGGATGGAGCAAAACGTAACCCTCGACTGGTGACCTATAACCCAGCAAAGGGAGCACACATCATCGATGCCGTAAAGAAGGTTTGCGACCCTGCTATTGAATGGTTGCCGATCCAAGGCATGACGCGTTCAGAAGTAGTCGACGCCCTGCAGACGTGTGGCGTCTACCTGGATCTAGGGCATCACCCCGGCAAGGACAGGATGCCTCGTGAAGCTGCACTGTCCGGTGCGTTGGCACTTGTTGCGCGCCGCGGTTCAGGAGCTTATTTCGCTGACGTCCCGATTCCGTGGGAGCACAAAATCATGCCGGACGAACAGGAAGTGGCTGCTACTGCCGCCGCACTCCCCCGGCTGATGGACAACCTCCCGGAGGAGATCCGTAAGCAGGATTCCTATCGTTCTGCCATTCTGGCCGAGCGGGACCGCTTCCGTAGGGAAGTGACGGACATCTTTGTCAATAACCGGCTCGGCAAGGATGCATATGACTACATGTAATCTGCGTAGTCCTCAGACAGGACTATTAACAGCATGATCAAGAGGATAGCCGCGTTTGCGGGATTACCGCTTCTATCGTCGCTGGCATCCTTCATCCTGCTTCCAATCGTTGCCAGGGTAGGCGGGGCGCCGGTATGGACCGCACTCGCGCTCGGCCAAGCTATAGGAGCCATCGCCGCGATCGTCGTAGGTCTTGGCTGGTCCCTGACTGGGCCGGCCGCCGTTGCATCCTCGTCGGATGAAACCGTCCGACGCCGTCACTACGCCGTAAGTTTTGCAACACGCTCACTGGCACTGCTCGGCACCATCCCGCTGATGTTTGTTGCCCTCACCTTGGCAGGGAATCCCGCCAACTTCTGGCTAGCCTTCCTTATGGCCTGCGCTCAGGCGGCTTCCGGCCTGACGCCTGCGTGGTATTGCATTGCGACCGGCCAGCCAGGGAGGATCGCCAAGTATGACGTCATTCCCCGCATGGTCGCAACCCTTGGTGTAATCCCCTTCCTTCTGGCCACCGGGCATGTAGTCGTCTACCCGGCGGCTCTATTGGTGCTGGGCCTAACCGGGACGCTGTTCTTCAACGCGCACCACACACAAAGGGACGATTTTCAAGGCCTTTCTATTGCCCGTATTATCCGCGAGATCTGGGCTCTTCGCACTGGTGCAGGAGTCACTCTGGCTGCTGGCTCTTATGCCTCTACGCCTATCATCATTGTCCAATTCATGGCCGCCTCCGGGGGGTTGGCGGCGTTTGTCTCGGCAGAAAAGTTGTATCGCATCGGCCTCCTTGCCACAGCAGCTCTCGGAAACAGCCTGCAGGGCTGGGTGAGCGACTTTGCCGGCGACCACGCCCGCCGCAGGAAGTACTCCCTAATTGCACTATCCGGGCTTGGACTGATGGGGTGGCTGTTGCTCGCTGTTGCCGGCCCTTGGGCAACGGCGCTGCTTTTCAGCGAGGCGCTGACCGCCGATTTCTGGACCTGCTTCTGGTTTGGGCTGTCGTTTCTTTTGGTCTGTGTTACGAGCTCGACCGGCGCCCACTGGCTGGTTCCCGCAAAACGCATGCGAACAGTGTTGTCCAGCACCGTTTCCGGCGCCGTAGTGGGGGTGCCAGCCATGATCATCCTGACGGGTCTGTTCGGTGGCCAAGGCGGCGCACTCGGGCTCGCCCTCGGCGAAATTGTCGTCACCGCGATCCAAATGCGCGTCGTTTTGCATCTGCTTAGGGAGCCTGAATCGGATAGCGCGTCGAAGCAGGCCGCCTCATGACGTGGCTCGGCTTTCTGCCAGTGGTCCTTCTGGCCGTGCTCTTGATCTATGTGCCCGGCGCCGCGATTGCCTCATGCTTGAAATTCAGGCCGGTATCTGTGATCGGAATGGCACCACTGAACTCTACGGCGGCCGCAGGCCTTGCCGGGACGCTTGCCGGCCTGCTGAAAGTCCCTTGGAGCATCCTTCCGTACCTCGTCATTTGTGCAGTCTTGGCCGGACTTTCCCTTCTCATCACGCGCCGCACAGCGTGGCCGGTGGCAAAAGTATCAGGGCGGGGATGGCTACCGTACCTTGCCGTGACCATCGCCGTCGCCTGCATTACGTGGAGATTCACGCAGTTGGTCGGTTCGCCGGGCAACCCGGCACAAGTATTCGACAACGTATTCCATCTCAATGCAATTCGCTTCATCCTCGATACCGGAAACGCGTCGTCCTTGACACTGGCTTCGCTCCAGGGCGTTACCGGTCTGGACGCTGTATACCCCGCGGCGTGGCACTCCGTGGCCGCCCTTCTTGTGCAGTTAACAGGCACTGACATCCCAACTGCCCAGAACGCGGTAAATCTGGTTATCGCTGCCGTCATCTGGCCGGTATCGTGCCTGTATCTGGTTACTTCCACCATCTCTCGGAGACCAGCAGCCCTGGTTCTCACATCAATTGTCGCCAGCGCCCAAGTGGCCTTCCCATATCTGATGATTGTCTGGGGTCCCCTGTTTCCCTACGCGTTGGCGGTCAGCATGCTGCCTGCCGCGACTGTGGCCGTCTTGGCGCTGTGCGGCCTAAGCCGCACCCACGGTGAAACCCGCGTGGCCGGTGCTGCCACCCTCGCTCTCGCCGTAGGCGGGCTCGCCTTCGCACACACGAGTTCTATCAATACTCTCCTGGCCATCGCCACGCCGATATTGCTTTTCCTGTGGTGGCAACGGGTCAGGTTTCTGGCCCCTTGGCGGTCTCCGGGACTCCGTCACAGTTTATTCGCATTGACCACGCTCTTCACGCTCGGCCTGGCAGCCGTGTCCTGGCTCAAACTTCGGCCGGCCCCCTACGACAATTGGGGTCCGACGGTGAAGCCCGGGGCTGCGGTAGGGGAAGTACTAACAGTAAGTCCCATGCAGCTGGCGATACCCGCCGTCGTCGTATCTGTGCTTTCCGTTAGCGGCCTGTACGTTGTAATCCGCTACCGCAGACACTTGTTGCTGGCCGCTTCGTACGCCGTAGTTGCTGCACTTTACGTCATAGCCGCAGCGGCTCCCACAGGCGCAATTCGGGACGCACTCGTTGGCACCTGGTATCAGGACACGTATCGGCTGGCAGCCCTTCTGCCATTGTTCGCAACACCCCTGTCAGTCGTTGGCGGACTTCACTTTTGGGATATGAGCTGCAAGTCCCGGACGGCTGTCAGGGTTACATCCGCTCTTGAGCGACGCTTTGCCTCAGTGCGTGGACGAGGTCCTTCCTTTGTGGCGGCGTCAGTCGTCGTAGTGGTGGCCTTGTTGGCAACATTCGTGGGACCCACATCGCATTACATTTCCGGGGCCTCGGCGGTTTATAGGTTTGACACCCATTCGGACATGCTAACCGCGGAAGAACGCGCCCTGCTGGCACGTGTCGCTGATCATGTTCCGCCTGACTCCGTTATTGCCGATAACCCATGGAATGGGAGCTCTTTGGCCTATGCGTATGCCGGGCGACGAGTGTTAACCCCGCACCTTTTCGCCGGCAAGGACGGACTTCGTGAACTCATCAACGAACGGCTGAAGTACGAACCCACTGATCCTGGGGTGTGCGATGCCCTTCGTCGCACGAAAGTGGAGTTTGTTTTGGACTTCGGTAGCAAGTACATGATTGACCTGGACGGATCCAGGGATTTCCCTGGTGTTACGGACATTGGCAACGCCGCCGGCTTTGAATTGTTGGATTCGGAAGGACCCGATGCCAAGCTCTACCGGATCACTTCGTGCAGATAAAAACGGGAGTAGCCACCGTTACGTGTTCGTGTCGGGCGGTATGGCAGCGTGGCACTAGTCTGGAGTGGTGATTTCTGTTTCTAGGCGAAGTGTCAGACTCTACGTTGCGGCGGCGTTAACGGGCATGCTCTCCCTGTCAGGGTGCTCTCATTCTCCGAATGGCGTAGTTCAGGGTGCTCTTACTGGAATAGGCGGCCAATCTGCTCAGGGGGCCGTCAGCGCGTGGAGCGTCTCGTGGAGCAACCAAGTCAAGGGCGCGTCCGTCAGCTACTCCCCCGATGGAGCCAGCGCCGGGCTGAAGGCCTTCCGTGACGGTCAAGCTCATTTTACCGCAAGCGGAAAACCTCTACCCGACACCGAAACAGCAACCATCACAGGTCTTTGCACTTCAGCTGGAGCCCTGTCCCTCGTTGCCGGCGTCCTCCCGGTAGGGGTCGCGGTCAAAATCGACGGAATCAACGACCTTGTGCTCGATGCCCCGACCTTGGCGGCAATCTTACGCGGCCATGTAGACCGTTGGAACGACCCGCAGATCGCCGCGTTGAACGCTGAGCAATCTCTGCCAGACCGGAAGATTGAAGTACTTGCCGAAGAGGGGCCATCGGAAACAACGCGCGCGGTCAACACTTACCTGGCGAAGTCGTTGGGTGCGTCCTGGAGCCCTCCCCAGCCGGACCGGTGGCCTACAGATGTTAAGGGACTGACTGGTTCCCAGCCACGCGACCTAGCAAACAAACTGGACGACACGGAGGGCGGCATGGCCGTCCTCGACGGAAGCATCATCGGTAACCGTTTCGTCGCCACTCAGCTGATTTTTGACGGGCACGCCCGAAAGATGGACGCAGCATCAGTTGTGGACGCAGTCGCCGCAGGTGAGGTGACGGCAATGCCGCGATCCGTTGTCCAAGACTTGGACTACAGTGCGGGCTATGGATTAGCGACGGTGATCTACGTGAATGTCTGCAAGCAGTACATTGAGGAACCCCTTGACCGCCTGGCCCGGTCTTTTGGCGAAACACTGCTTGGTGAGAAAGCTCAGAAAGACGCCAATTCCTATTCCTTTGTCATGTCCCCGAGCAAGAGGGCCATCAATGAGGGCCTAGCGCTCGTACGCACAATCGGAGACGCACGATGAGCATTACCAGTCCGCCGGCAAAAGGCCCGTCACTTCCAAAGCCCCTTCGGACGTTCGCGCTTCTGACCGGCTTGTTCGCTGTGCTCTTGGGTTTGTGGTCTGCCGCGACGCCCCTCATGGGCTTTCCAGATGAGCCAGCGCACACTATCAAAGCTGCCGCGGTTGTACGTGGCCAGGTCTTGGTTGAGGAAGGCACTTCATTCGGCCACGGCGTCCATGTCAAAGTTCCCGACTACATCGCCAACCTGCACGGTCAGGGCTGCTACAAGTTCAATCGAGGGCAGGCCGCGGACTGTGCCCCACTGGTCTACGCGGATGATACCTACATGAACATCGGCGTTACCTCCGCCGCATCGTACAATCCCATGTACTACTGGCTGGTAGGGCTTCCGACATTAGTCATTTCAGGCGCGCCCGCAATCTATGCAATGCGGCTTATCAGCGCATTGTTTTGCGCCGCCTTCTTCGCCGCGGGCTTCACGGCGTTGACCGAGTTGAGACGGCCCCAATATGCCGTAGCGTCAGCTGCGCTCGCCACCACGCCAATGGTCCTGTTCCTGGGTGGCGGCATCAATCCGAATTCAATCGAGATTGCAGCCACCATGGCCGCTTTCTCCGGATTCGTGGTGGTTCTGGACAACTGGCGAAATACCAAGCTCGTAATTCCTGCGCTTGCGTCAGTTGCAGCCTCCACGGTTGTCTTAGCAAACGCCCGCCAGATATCGCTGGTATGGCTCCTGTGCGCCCTTGTCGCCGGAATGTGCTCCTTTACTTTCCGGCGCACCCTTCAGGTGTTCTACGACCGGCGAGTCCTCATTGCCGTGGCGCTAGCCGTTCCAGGAACCCTACTTGGTCTTTACTGGACGTGGATCGCTGCCCACGGACCAGCAAATGTCGGAGTAGCGCCCGACGGCATCGCCAGTCCGCACCCCGATGCTCCCCTGTATCGCGCCTTCATGATCATGCTGGACCGTACCTACGATTTCTTTCCCCAATACATAGGTGTAATGGGTTGGCTGGACACGCCTGTGCCTGAGCTCGTCATGTTGGTGTGGGGCGCCCTCATGGTCGCGGCGCTCGTTGTTCCTTTCTGTATCCGGCCCCTCCGCAGCTGGACTGGCTACTGGGTGGCATTGGTATTGTTGTATATCGTGCCGGCGCTGTTACAAACTGCACTGTGGCGCTCCATGGGATTCATCTGGCAAGGTCGATACACATTGCCGCTAGTCGTTGTCGTATTCATTACCGTTGGGCTTGGCCTCCGACGACTCCGTTTCGCGAATAGTGACCCAGCTGCAAATATAGCGCGCACGGTATTCTGGCTTATAGGCGGATGCCATACGCTGGCGTTCGTATATGTTCTTCGGCGCTACGTGGTGGGCATCAGCGAGTCCGCGAACTGGCAGACTTTGTTTTCGTCCCCGGATTGGCAACCACCCTTCGGCTGGCTGGTGTTGACCGTGCTCTACCTTGCCGCTACGGCTGCGGGCGTGGAGATATTGTTCCGTTACCTCTACCCTGGGCACAGCCTCTTTAGACGACGGAAGTCGCTGCCAGCCCTTGCCAGTGTCACCGTCGACCAGGTCGCGGCTCGGACTGCCGCCGAGCCGGTTGATTCGGACGTCCGCGCGAACACTGCCTGATTTGCCCATCACAAGTGGGCTGGACATGCGGAGAGGGCTTCCTCGTTTCAGGGTTGACGGTCCGCGCTCGCCGCCCTTGGCCGTGCAGGGTGAAACCCGGGGAGTACCACGGGCAAACGACGCCACAAGCAACTGCTTTTGCGCCGAATCCCCGGTGTGCAGACTGGTTTAGGGTCTCGGGCGACTTTGGGCCAACCAGATGCCTGTCGCCCTCTGGCCGCCACACTGAAACACGGCCCAGCTCCTCTAAGCCTCGCGAATCACTCGCTCATAGAAACGTAGTTGGCTGGCCCGCTGAAGGAATCGTTCTCGTCGGGCATTGCCGTCTCGGGACTACCTGAAGCAGCAAGCTGCACGGTCGGTGGACTTGTTATCTGGGCCTTCGGGTTAAGGCATGGTTCATCGATTTTGATCCGGTAGGGGCCGGTGACCGCTAGCTGCGAGCAGGCAGCTGATTCTGTGGTTGGGGAAGCTGCGGTAGCCACGGGCGATTCTGCGGGTAGTTTCGATGACTCCGTTGATTGCTCCTGTGGATCTATTCGAGGCGCCTTTCGTGTCGAAATAGGCCAAGATCGCGCTCTTCCATTGCTTGAGTGTGCGGCAAAGGAGGCGACTTCCGGGATCGGCATGTCGAGAACGAGGCGATGACTTCATTCACGAGGTCTCGGCCACGTTCCGCTCTAGCGTGGTAGATGTGGCGGAGCTTCTGGTAGCACTGCCAGGCGAGGGTGACTTCGTAGTCGGGGTCCCCAAGGTGAGTTTCGCGTCCAGCCGGGCGGATTGTTTGTCGGTGAGGCGTCGGCGCCGTGTCGATCTGCAGCGGCCTGCGGATGCCGTAGAGCGGATCTCCCTTGCGGCCGGTGGCACATCGCTGACACTGCTGAACCCTGCGGCGGACTTCATCGACCATGGCTGAACCTCGCTTGACGACGAAAGGCGTCCTGAACAGTGATGGCTTCGGGCAGTTCGTCGCGGATCGCGTTCGCGTACCCGGGGAAGGGATCCAGTGCCGCCGTTTTGATCCCGGCGTGACGATGTGCGACGAGACATCTCGTCGACGCCGAGCGCATTCACCCTGACACGCCGCCCGTGATGCCGATGCGTCTCGTGGCCTCTGCCTTGATGCGTCCCAGACATTGTGCCAGGAAACGCAGAACTGGTGCGCCAGGGCTGAGTCCGAGGTGTCGAGACGCTGCAGCGCCTCGGTCGCCCGCCCGACTGCCCTGGCGGTCGGTTTCCCCCGCGGTCCAGCCAGCGGATGCTCCTCACTGATGGTGTTTCCCCGGGCAGTCCGGGTCCCGCGCCACCATACCCGCTTGGCCCACATCAGCCGCACCGGCCTACCGAAACAGGCAATGTCATGACGCCGGGCCTGCCGGAGTCCGTGGCCGACCGCGGCGACTCCGGCACTCCGGCGAAGTCCCCGGTCTCGACGCCCAGAACCATGCCGGCCTCGGTTGCCGTGACGGAGCGAAGGTGGATGCCCTCGACAAGGAGGAGAGTATCGGCGCGCGTGCACCAGCGGCCACCGGAACAAGACCTAGAGTTATTCATGTCAGGGGTTTCTTTTGGGTATTGGTTTTGCTTGGTAGCTACCAATCCAAGAGGCCCTGACCTCTTTCCATCCGGCCCACGCCAGCAGCACGCCGCGCGGGCGCGCCTTAGACAGCTCTAACCATGGCCATCTGCGATGAGCCTGTTATCCGCTATCGCAAACGACTGCTGTTTTCGTTGAGGTACATCTTCGGGTTTGCCAAGACGGTCCAATTAAGACTTTCTGGAGCTTTCGCTGCTCTTGAAAATCCAGTGACGGTAAAGAAAATAGTTCCAGACCGTGGTCAGGATAGTTGAAGTCGCCTTGCCCACCATGTACGACCACCCCAACGTGTCAAAGCCTGTCACGATAACGTCGCTCACCAGAATGTTTACGACTACCAACAGGACATATTTCATCGCGCTAATGCCGCGGTTGTTGGTCGCCTGGAAGGTAAAAATGCGCTGGAGCAAGAAATTGAAGATAAGGCTGACGACAAAAGCAACTGGTGTTGCAATCCAGAGCTCGACCCCAAGAAACTCGTGGAGGAAGACAAGAAGGCCCAGATCCAAGGCAAAAGAGAGGCCCCCGACGACGAGGAACCTGACCACTGAAGATGCAACGATCCAGCGCACCCATGCCCGTGCCCGCGGGTAGTTAGGCTCCTCATCCTCGCGTGGTTCTGACGCACGCAACGGTGAACTCGGCATTTGTGGTGGTCCTCTCCCGGACGAAACGGAGAATCCCGACAATCAGCAGCCGACCTCCAAGTAAGGTTAAAACTATCATGCGAACTTCCCTACTCCTCAGGCCAGCACCCAGCCTCCAGGCTGTCCGTGTTCGTCCTGGACAGCTACGTGTCCTTTTCCTTGCCTGGCTTCTCATCGGCGCGGCCGGCACCATATGGTGTTTCGCATCGCCGTTGATGTCCATACCGGACGAGCCTGCCCACACAGTTAAGGCCGCTGCGGTCGCTCGCGGACAGCTAAGCGGAACCAGCTCCGGAATACAGGGGGAGCCTTTATCGGTCCAGGTGCCAGGTTTCATCGCACAACTTCACAGGTACAGTTGCTTCGCTCAGCATTCAGACATCACCCCTGCCTGTTCGCCGACCATCGACGCTTCAGACCGTGGTTGGACTACAGCAAAGACCTCCGCGGGTAACTACAACCCCGTTTACTACGGCATTGTAGGCATCGGCAGCCGTGGACTAAGTGGAGAGCCGGCCCTGTATGCGATGCGGCTTATTAGTACGTGGGTAACTGCCTTCTTCCTGGCATCCGTCGTAAGCGCGGCATCGTCGCTGCGTAGATTCCAGCTGCCAGTCATAGCTGTGGGGGTATCACTAACCCCCGCAGTCCTGTTTTTGGCCGGCTCCATAAATCCCAACGCCATCGAGATAGGCGCCACCGCCGCGCTTTTCATGAACTTGTGTGCCATCTTCGAGCAGTCAGCCGGCAAAATCAGAATTCACACCCTGAACGTGGCCACCGGCGCATTGTCCGGGATGCTACTTGCCAACACCCGGCCGTTGGCGCTTGTGTGGCTGTGCCTGGCGGCCCTGGCCGCACTACTCTGCTACGGATTCCCTGCTCTCCTCCGGGCCCTCAAGGATTGGCGGTTCGTCACAGCCCTCGGATCAGTTTTCCTGTCATGTCTCTTTGCCTTGTGGTGGATCGTTTCTGCGAAGAGTTTTGACAGCCTTCTGGCTGGCCCACCAATGCCAGGTGACCAGGCGGCACTGGCTATGCTGGACAAATCAATAGGATTCATGGTCGAGTACGTCGGGGTGCTGGGTTGGCTCGACACCATGCCGCCTGCGGGAACGCTTTACGCGTGGGTGCTTGGGTTCGGGGTTTTGCTTTTCCTGGCTTTTACAGCCCGCCCCGTTCGTGCACGATGGGTCATGTTACTGATGGTGATCGCAGTGATCGCGGTCCCGACGGTGTTGCAGGCATCCTCAAGCGAGAAACTTGGATGGATTTGGCAGGGCCGATACGCCCTAGCGATGGTGCTTACCATGCTTCTGGCTGCAGGTGTAGCGGCAAGATTCCGGCCATTCAGGATTACGCCTTGGCGGAAGTCTGCTATCCGATGGGGCGTTATACTCGGAGTCCTTGCCCACCTATACGTCTTCCTTGAAGGCCTCCGACGCTACACCGTAGGCATTCACGGTCTGTATATCAACTGGGGCGAGATGTTCGAGCCTCAGTGGCAACCGCCATTTTCCTGGCAAGGTCTAACAGTCGCATACGTTTTGGTCCTCTCGGTTGCGGGCGTCTGTCTTTACCGACTGCTGACGGTCAGAGGGACCCAGGCCGCCGCTTGAATACGGCCTCTGGATGAGTAATTCCTAATGCCCGGGACGGTGGGGAGGCTTTTAAAGTAAGGCGGAGAGTGTTAAACCCGGTATGTGAACCCCGAACTAAACACTCTCCTGACCACACTCTATGTCCTTCTCACCGACCGTGTCCGGCCTGATCTTGGCGTGTCCCGGGACCGGCGGCCCGGGCGCAAGCCCGGGCTATCCGGAGCTGCTCTGCCTGGCGGTGGCACAGCAACTGCTCGGATACTCCTCCGAAACCAGGTGGATCAGATATGCCCGGACGCACCTGACCGGGATGTTCCCCGGCATCCCGCAGCAATCCGGCTACAACAAACGCCTCCGGGCCGCCGGGACGCTGATCTCCGCGACCATCACGGCCCTGGCCAAGGACACCCCGTCCTGGCATGACGTACTTCGACTGGTCGATTCGTCCCCGCTGCCCTGCGGGATGTCACGGGAGACCGTCAAACGCAGCGATCTTGCCGGGCATGCCGGCTACGGCTATTGCGCGTCGCACTCGCGTTTTTCTGGGGCTTCCGCCTGTACCTGATCATTACCCCTGAAGGAATGCCGGTCATCTGGGGCCTGGCGAACCCGAAAGTCGGGGAACGCGAGGTCACCCAGGCCCTCCTGGAAAAGGACCATCATCTCGTCCGCGCCGGCCAGGTCATCTTGGGCGACAAAGGCTTCGCCGGCAAGGATTTTGAACGGTTCATCACCGAGGACCTCGGCGCCCACCTCATCAGACCCGACCGCAAGGACGAGAAGCCACGCTTCGGCAAACTCGGCGGCATCCAGCAATGGATCGAATCAGTCTTTGACGCCCTCAAAGGCCAACTCACCCTCGAAGAACACGGTGGGCGCACCTTGAAGGCGTCAAAGCACGCGTCGCTGCACGGCTCCTGGCCCTCGCCGCCGGCATCTGGCACAACTGGCTCACCGGCGCGCCCCGCAAACGCTCCCTGGTCGCCTACGACCACTAAATCCAATAGGACTTAATCATCTAGTGAGACGCGAAGTGCCTATGGCGCAAGGTACTTCGCGTCTCGAGGCCGCTAGGGTTCAGCGACCCAGTCCGAAGCTTCCGCGCCAAGCCTCCATTGAGACCAAATCCGGGAGTGCCGACCGGTAATCTTCGGCCAGCGCGTCCCAATTCTTATACAGCCCGGCGTGCTGAAGGGCCGATTCGCTCAGCATGGCCTTCAGCTTTTTAGGATCACGCTTGTACCATGAGGCGGCTGTCCCCTCGGCATTGGAAACCACGACGGAGTCGAACTGTGCCGTGCGGAACCAGCGGTTGTCCACGTGGGCAAGGTAAGCCTGTGGGCGCTCAAGCGAGGCAACGGATGGCTGCCTTAGCAGCTGCCGGGCCACCGTTGCCAGGCCCCACTTGACCATGTCCTTTTTGGCCGGCATCTGGCTGTCGGTCTGCCTCGAAAGTCCCGCCCCCAGGGAAGGCGCAGGGAAATCGTCTATGTCTTCATGCAGCTGTGCATCGGGAAAGGACTCCCGCAGCTTGTTGATGCTTGCCAGCTTGGAGGCAAGGGACGGGTGCAGATGGCTTGGACCTGTCATCAGGTCGGACCTCGCCGTCAGCCGGTTCTGCGCAGTGAAGTACTGAAGCGAAACGAGGTGTTTGACGTCTTCCTGGAAAGATTCCCGCAGCACGGAGCCGCCTTTTGGATGGGGGCTGTGCAGGAGGGCAGTTATCAGGCGGTTGCGGTTATGAAAATATGCCTGCCAGCCGACCAGGTCGTCTTTATCGATCCATGAGATGTGCCAGAGTGCCGCCCCAGGCAAGGACACAGTCCGATAACCGGCTGCGCGGGCCCTCAAACCGTATTCCGAGTCGTCCCATTTAATGAACAAGGGCAATGGAAGGCCAATGTCGCGTATGACAGACGTGGGAATGAGGCACATCCACCAGCCGTTGTAATCGACGTCGACGCGCCTGTGCAGCCATGGGGTCTGCCGGAGGTTCGACACACTGAAATCGTGCCGCATCTGCATGTCCTGATGCGGCTGGCTTGGGGAGAACCGCCGAGAATCAATCGTCTCGCCCATGGAATACAAAGTACTGCGGCTGTACAGGTCAAACATGTGTCCACCCACAATCGTGGGCTTCCGGCACCGGCCGGAGAAAGCCATCATGCGCAGGACGCTTTCGGGCTCCATCACAACGTCGTCATCCAGAAGCAAAACGTAGTCGCTGCCGTTTTCGACGGCTTCATACATTCCCCGGGCGAATCCTCCCGAACCACCGAGGTTCGCTTGGTTGATCACTCTAAGTTTGGGTCCGATGAGGGCCGCGACTTCCGCAAAGCCGGGTTGGTCGGCAACCTTTTGAGTGCCCTGATCAACGATCAACACTTCCCGGGCCGCTTCAAGCGCTTCCGGATGTTCTGCCAGAGCCCGGACGTTGGCAAGGCAGAAATCCGGTTTGTTCATTGTGGTGATCTGAATGGTCACTGATTCAAAGGGCCGCTCCGCCGGCGCCCCCTCCCAGCGGGCCTCACCAAGAATAAGGTCACCCCGGCTTGAGGCCAGATCGAACCAATACCATCCGCCGTCCCCAAACGGTTTGATGGAAAGGTTGAATTCAGTTCTTGCGTCGCCGTCAACCCGCGCACCATCAACACGTTGAATGGTGCCGCGCGCGTTTGATTTGTAGACGGTGATGGAACCGTGGCCGGAGGTCTCAACGACCAGGCGAACCTCACGGAGATGTGTCCATCTGCGCCAGTAACTTGCCGGGAACGCGTTGAAATAGGTCCCCAGCGAGATTTGCTCCCCTGAGCGCACCCTCATGGAAAAACGGGACAACAAGTCGTCGAAGTGGACCTCCCGTTGACTGGAGCCCACAAGATGCAGCTTTTCCTCTTCGCGTTTGGGATTCCGCGCAGACTCATCGCTTTCCCGGAAACGTATGCCTGCCGCCGGGCCGGGGTCCGCGTAGAGCGACATTGTGTCAACTCCGGACTCCGGCGGGAATATAACCCGCTGGAGTGTCGCCCAGCCCGGCGAGTCGCTCATGCGTCCACGCCTCCGCTTTCCAGCTTTACGCCGCTTTCGAAGTGCGGCCGGATCTTGTTGTCGAACATACTGAGGGCCGAGCCGATAGCCATGTGCATGTCCAGGTATTTGTAGGTTCCCAGCCGGCCACCGAACAGGACGTCGTTCTCCGCCGCCGCGAGGTCACGGTATTTGAGCAGCCGTTCCCGGTCCGCCGTCGCATTGACCGGGTAATAGGGCTCGTCACCCTTCTCGGCGAAACGCGAAAACTCACGCATAATGACGGTCTTTTCCGTCTGGTACTCGCGCTCCGGGTGGAAGTGGCGCGGCTCAATGACGCGGGTGTAGGGCACTTCGGCGTCGTTGTAGTTGACCACTGACGTGCCTTGGAAGTCACCCACGCTGAGGATTTCTTCTTCGAAGTCAATCGTTCGCCAAGAAAGGTCACCCTCGGCGTAGTCGAAGTACCGGTCCACCGGTCCCGTGTAGACCACCGGGATATTTCCGACAACCTTGTTCTTGCTGTATTCATGCGACTCGTCGAAGAAGTCAGTGTTCAGCCGCACCTCTATGTTGGGGTGCTCTGCCATCTTTTCGATCCAGGCCGTGTAGCCGTTGGTGGGCAGGCCTTCGTACTTGTCATTGAAGTAGCGGTTGTCGTAGTTGTAGCGCACGGGAAGCCGCGAGATGATGCCGGCGGGCAGGTCCTTAGGGTCCGTCTGCCACTGCTTGCCGGTGTAGTGCTTGATGAATGCCTCGTACAGGGGGCGGCCGATCAGCTGGATGCCCTTGTCATTGAGGTTCTGGGGATCAGTTCCTGCGAGTTCGCCCGCCTGCTCCTGGATGAGGTCCCTCGCCTCGCCGGGCGTGAGGTTGGCACGGAAGAACTGGTTGATGGTCGCCAGGTTGATCGGCAGGGAATAAACCTCGCCCTTGTGCACACCGTAGACCTTGTGCACGTAGTTGGTGAAGGTGGTGAACCTGTTGACGTACTCCCACACCCGCTCGTTGGAGGTGTGGAAAAGGTGGGCGCCGTACCGGTGGATCTCAATACCGGTCTGCTCTTCCTTTTCGCTGTAGGCATTGCCCCCGATGTGGTGGCGGCGGTCGATGACAACCACCTTCAAGCCGAGCTCAGTAGCGGCCTGTTCTGCGATTGTCAGGCCAAAAAAGCCGGACCCTACGATGACAAGGTCAGCGGTCACAAAATCTCCTGGTTTGAATGCGGGCAGCGCAATGGTGCGCATTGTCTGCTGCTCTAGCCTACCCGAGGCATCGCGGCGCACGTCTAATCGGGCCACAGCCCCTGCCCACCCAGAAGGTCCGTCTTTACGCCACAGCAAGGACAATTTTCGAGTCCTGCAGTTGTCGCCCGGCGGGGCGCCGGGGCCTGTTTGTCGCGATCTTGACCGAGCATCGCCGGGGATTTCCACATACGGAAACCCATCCGGGTACCGGGCCGGCCCACTGAGTAGCGTGAGTTCAAAGGCCGTGAGGATCTGTACCTATGAAATTCCATTGCACCCTCGTCCGCAGCACGGGATCCGGATTGCAGGAGCCACCCCTGGAACTCACCGTCCAGGCTCCAGAAGGCGCCGCCGGCTCCGACATCCAAATCCAACTGACGCGTCGGTTCGGGACCGGAGCCGTCTCAACCTGCGGCAAGGACCTGGGCTCTCTCAGTGTTGGTACGGCGCCGCTAGTTAACGGGGCAGTGCTGGTGGACGGGGCCTCCCATCCGGGAGCCAGAAAACTCCGACGGCGGGTTCCCACTGACGGTGCCCGCCTGGCCCTTGCAGTCCACAGCGGCGTCGGCGCCGGCACTGTGGTGCCCTTACACCGCGGCTCGTACACCATAGGCCGGAGCGGCACGCGCATAGTGATCCCCGACCCCGAACTCTCCAGGGAACACGCTCGCCTCGATGTCACCGAAACGGACATCATGATCATCGACGTTGACAGCGCCAACGGAATTATCGTCGACGGCGAGAGGGTAAGAAATGCCGCTATTTCCACGGACTCGGTCATCCGCTGCGGGAACACAACGATGTCGCTGGTGCTGATGGACATGCCGGAAAATGCACTCGCCAATGCCGGAATGTCGACGCAACAGCCCCTCATCGTCGCCGGCCGGGCGGAGACAGGCAACCGTGCCATGCTCATCCTCACGGCGGCCCTTCCGTTGCTGATTGGGGTAGGACTTGCCGTGGTCACGGGCATGTGGATGTTCCTCGCGTTTTCGGCCGCCTCGGCGGTATCCGTCCTTGTGCCCCTCGCCACCGGACGCAGCCAGCGCCGTGACCTTGCCAAAGCTGTTGCTGCCGCCGTGGCAGAAGACCGGAAACGACGACGGGGTGCGGGACCATCGCTGGCACGCCTGGTTCTGGCCGGTCGTCAGCAGCAAAGCAGCAAGAAGCAGGGCGGCCAAACGCAGGTTGCCCCGGCATCGTGCGCTGAAGGGGGCGGCGTTTGGCTGCGGCTCGGCGAGGCTCCACAACCGGCGAACGTGACGGTTGAGCCAGCTTCCTCGCCTGTTAGTGTTCCCACCGCGGGCATCGTCCCCGTAGTTTTGGATCCGGGAGTGCCCAAGACAACGTTTCGCGGACCAGGTGTCGTGGTTGACGGCCTGGTCCGTTCCCTCGTGATGCAGCTCGCAGGCTACCCCAGGGCCCGCGGCACCCACATCCTCCTGGTGGGCGCGTCCGGTCGGCTTCCTCTGGGCGCGCGGTACCTGCGGGGCGCCACACTCACCACTTCCCACGACGAGGCACGCCAGATTCTGGCCGAAGTCGTCGAGCCCAAACAACAGCACCAGGGTGTCCTTATCTTGCTGGGAGCTTCCAAGGCACAGGACGACGACGTCACGGCGGCTACGGCCGCAGGGCTTGGTTGGCAGGTCCTTCAGTTCCTCCCCGCCGGCGGAGGAAGTGACGGCACCTGGGAGGTGCAGCTTTCCGAGCGGACCTCCGCCCTTCGGAGCCCGGCAGGTGACGTTGATTTCGTCCCGGATCTGGCCCCGGAAGCAGTCTTCAATGATTTCTGCCGGAAGCTTGCAGGACAACCTGATCCGCCTGGCCCGGGACCCAAGGCTGTCCCCGCCTACTGCTCGCTTCAGGAACTGCTGCCGCTCTCTCCGGACAGCATCGCTGCCCGATGGCATGCGAGCGCCAATACACGGGCACTAAAAGTTCCACTCGGGGTCGGTACAACCGGAACGCGCAGCCTTGACCTCAACGCAGACGGCCCCCATCTGCTGGTTGCTGGCACCACGGGCTCCGGCAAGTCAGAACTGCTCCGCACCCTCACCCTGGCCTTGGCCCTCACCCATCCCCCGGATCGGGTGAACTTCCTTTTTGTTGATTTCAAGGGCGGGTCCGGGTTGGGCCCCTTGGCCGAACTGGTCCATTGCGTCGGCCTGCTGACCGACCTGTCCACCTACGAACTCGAACGGACCCTGGCCTCACTCAGGGCCGAGATCAGGCTGCGCGAGGAAGCACTGGCGGCCGCACAGGTGCCCGATCTCGCTGCCTACAGGTCTACTGCGGCTTCGCGCGGCTTCCCGCTCCCCCATCTGGTCATCGTCATCGATGAATTCAGGATGCTCGTTGATGATGCACCGGAGGCACTGCGCGAACTGATGCGTATCGCAGCGATCGGCCGTTCGCTGGGAATCCACCTGGTTATGGCCACTCAACGGCCGCAGGGATCCGTGACGGCGGACATCCGGGCCAATGTCACCTCCAGCATTGCCCTCAGGGTGCAATCCGACATGGAGTCCAGCGACATCATCAACACCAAAGACGCAGCCGGCATCAGCGTGGGCACACCCGGGCGGGCTTTCCTGGCGCGGGGCACCGAAGCGCCGCAGGAATTTCAGACAGCATCAATCGGGACGGCTCCTGACGGATCCTGCCAAGCAGGCGTTGTTACGGTGCTCTCCGCCGTCGAGTGGCTGGCATCGCAGGGAGCTGGGCGTACAGGCAGTGTCGGCGCCAGGAGAGAGTACAGGGCGAGGCAGCAGACACCTGCCCAGGCTGCCCACCCCTCGGTTGCGATGGTTCAGCACCTGTGGCACGAGCAGAAGGGACAGATGCCTCGCCGACCGGTGGCGGCTCCCCTGCCTTCGACCCTGCAGGCCCCGCACAACAAGGCATCACTGACCCCGCCGGGCAGCGGCGGAGGCACCGGATGGTTTACTGAACTCGGCCTGATGGATCGCCCGGAACAGCAAGAAGTCGCGCCCCTGGTCTGGAAGCCCGCCGAGCACAGCCATCTGGCTCTGGTGGGCGGCCCGTCTTCCGGCGCACCGCAGGCCCTTGAACTCGGTGTCGCCCGGTTGATTCTCGGCCCGGTGGAGGCACACGGTTACCTACTGGACGCAGGCGGCACTTTCCTTAGCCTGGCCAATTCGGGACACATCGGAGCGCACGTGGGGCCCCAAGAATTGAGGAGGGCTGTCCGTGTGCTGGAGCGACTGAAACAGGAAATGGCCCATCGGCTAAGCCAGGGTGGCACGAAGGGCGAGACCCCACTGATTCTCGCCATTTCCGGATGGGGATCATGGATATCCGCGTTGCGGGCAGGGCCCTTGGCCTGGGCCGAAGACCTCGTCCAGGACCTTGTCCGCGACGGCAGCCGGGCGGACATCGTGGTGATGATCGCGGGCGACAGGGAACTTGTCAGTTCCCGCACGTTCGCTTCGCTTCCGAACCGCCTCTACTTCCCCACCGGCTCCAATCCGGACAGCCGGATAGCCTGGCCCCGCATGCCGGCAACGCCCGAACTCAAGGGACGCGCCGTAGCCTTCGGCCCAGTCTCCGGCGGCGGCCCGGCCGTTTGCCAGCTCTACAATCCGGATCCCCAAACCTTCTGGAAGCCCGGCTTCGATGGAGAAAAGGCCCCGGAAAAACGTCCCTTCCGTGTCGAGCAACTTCCGGCGCTCGTGCCGGCGGCCGGGATCAGTTCGGCCGAAACAACCTCTGCGACATACCCCCTCGACTCTCCAGAGGAGACCAAAACGGCGGCTGGCACCAGCCCGTCAAGCAGCAGCAAGGCATACCGGCTCCTGCTTGGCATTGGCGGTGACGAGCTCGAGCCGGCATCCGTCAGGATTCCGGACGGAGACGTGCTCACAGTCCTGGGCGGACCCGGCTCAGGGAAAACGAACTTCCTGCAGGCGCTGCCGTTGATGAATCCGGCAGGCGGGCCATGGCTCCGTGCCGAGGGCGAAAGCGACCCCGATAACTTCTGGGAGCAAGAGTTGGCGGCGGCAGCGGCTGGCGGGATGCAACGAGGCACCGTGGCGCTGGTGGATGACGCCGATCTCCTCCCCGCCGAAACCCTGCAGCACCTCTCGGAATTAAATGCGTTGGGAGCCGCAGTGGTGGTAACGGCCAGTTACAGCCCGTTGCTCCTGCAGCGCGTGCCGCTGGTTATGAAGTCCCGCGCGTCGGGCAACGGAGTGCTGCTCGCACCCCGTTCACTGCCGGATGGCGACCTCTTTGGAATCAGGTTCGAAGTGGAGGCCAATCCCCCACCTGGTAGAGGCGTGCTGATCTCCCAAGGATCGGCACGAAGTATCCAGGTGGGCTTGGCCGCCGAGCCGGTCAGAGGGCCGGTGTCGAACTCCCCGTACGGGAGGCGAACCTGATGACCTTGTTCTGGAAGAGAAGCACAATCGCAGTGAAGGCCGGGACCAGCATCGCCAGCCCGGCCAGCGGGAGGCCTGCGCTCATAGTAGGAAAGCCGATGGTAAGGACGAACAGCTGCGCCACCAGGGCGGCGGCCCGGGTCCACCGGTATCCCCGGTAGAGAAAAAGTGAAACGGCGTACAGCCAGGCCGAGAATGCCAGCAGCAGTCCCAGCGTGAACACGGCCCCCCAGAACGAAAGAACCGGACTTCCTGACACAAGTTGATACCCGTACCACGCGGCTGCGGCCAACAGTGCAGTTGCCTCGGCGGCGACGATCACTGCCACCACGAGGACAGCGGGTGGACGCGCCCCGCCAGCCGGCTGCTCCGGCCCTGTCCCCCCCGCTGGAGTTTGGGGGTCGGCAGGGTTTTCCGGAGGTCTTGACACACTGGCACCCTACCGGACATAGTCGGACAGTGGTGAGGCCCAGTACCGCCACTGTGATGCATCGCTCAGCGTTCCGGGGATTTCAAGCCTTATTACCCCTTGTTTACACAGCGTTAACATGACAGGCTTGATTCAGATGACCAACGGGGCCCTGCCGGGCCCCTTTCCTTTGTAGCTACTAGTGAATAATTTCACAAAGGGCACTTCCCAGAAATGGAGCAACTGATCAGCATGGATTGGCGTAACCGCGCAGCGTGCCTCGAAAAGGACCCGGAACTGTTTTTCCCCGTTGGAAACACAGGCCCGGCGCTCCTGCAGATCGAGGAAGCCAAAAGCGTCTGCCGCCGGTGTCCGGTCGTGGACACCTGCCTGCAGTGGGCTCTTGAGTCGGGCCAGGATGCCGGTGTATGGGGCGGCATGAGCGAAGACGAGCGCCGCGCCCTGAAGCGCCGGGCAGCACGCGCCCGCCGGGCCTCCTGATCCCGCAAGGCACCGAACGGCTCGCTGAAGAGATTTAAAGCGAAGGCCCTGGCCGCAACCCGCAAGGGTTTGCCGCCAGGGCCTTTTGCTGTCTCCTGCTACCTGGCCGCCAGGCTCAGCCGGATCTGGACGGCAGTGCCGCCACCTTCACGCGGGAGCCACTGTATGCTCCCGCCAAGCTCGCTGGTCACCAGCGTGCGGACAATCTGCAGCCCGAGGCCCTCCACGTGGGGCGTCTCGGGAAGGCCCACACCGTCGTCGGCAATGGTCACGGTGAGCTCCTCGCCGTCGTCCCCTTCGGAGCGGTCAGCCAGGAGCCACACAGTTCCCGCCCGCCCCTCAAGGCCGTGCTCCACAGCGTTGGTGACGAGTTCATTGATGACGAGCGCCAGCGGAGTGGCGAAATCACTCGGCAGCTCTCCGAACAGGCCCGAACGCTCGGTCCGGACCTGCTGCGATGGCGAAGCAACTTCCGCCGAAAGCCGGAACTGCCGGCCGATCAGCTCGTCAAAATCCACGCTCTGCGTAAGGCCCTGCGACAGGGTTTCGTGAACCAGCGCAATGGTCGCCACCCGGCGCATCGCCTGCTCCAGCCCCTGTTTCGCCTCGTCGCTCACCATCCGGCGGGACTGCATCCGCAACAGCGCGGCAACGGTCTGCAGGTTGTTCTTGACCCGGTGGTGGATTTCGCGGATGGTCGCATCCTTGGTCACGAGCTCCATCTCGCGCCGCCGGAGTTCGGACACGTCGCGGCAGAGGACCAGCGCCCCGAAGCGCTGCTGCTCATCACGCAACGGGATGGCCCGGAGTGACAGGCTCACACCCCGGGACTCGATCTCGCTGCGCCACGGCATCCGGCCGGTGACCACCAGGGGCAGCGTTTCGTCCACCATCCGGCGGTCTTTCAGCAGGCTTGCCGTGACCTCGGCCAACGAGCGCCCCTCCAGCGATTCCCCGTCACCGAGGCGCCGGAAGGCGGAAACGCCGTTGGGGCTGGCGTACTGCACTATGCCCTCGGCGTCGAGCCTGATGAGCCCGTCCCCCACGCGGGGGGCGCCGCGGCGTGAACCGGTAGGCGAGGCGAAGTCCGGCCACAGCCCCAGGGTGCCCATCCGCAGCAGGTCATAGGCACACTGCCGGTACGTCAGCTCAAGCCGGGAAGGCATGCGCGAACTCGAAAGGTCCATATGCGTGGTGACAACGGCCAGGGTACGCCCGTTCCGGACCATGGGAACGGCCTCCACCCGAAGCGCCATGTCGCTGCTCCAGTTGGTTTCGCTGGAGCGCTCAATGGAGCGGCTGTCCCACGCCTTGTCCACCAGCGGCTGGAGGTCCGAGCGGATGGGGTCCCCCACGAAGTCCCCGTGGAACACGGTGTGCGTGGTGGAGGGCCTGACATGGGCCAGCGCCACATACCCGTGGTCCGGGTGGGGGAACCAGAGTGCCAGGTCGGCGAACGCCAGGTCCGCGACCATCTGCCAGTCCCCCACCAGGAGGTGCAGCCATTCGGCATCGCCCGGGCCGAAATCAGCGTGTTCCCTGATAGGGTCCGTAAAGATTGCCACTGCACCTCCATTTGCGACGCAGCACCAGCTAGCGTCGGACGATTGACCTCAAGAGCCTCAATGCTACCGACAGTGAGGCCATATCGTCGGCCTCGAGGGCATTCACCTCATCGAACATGCTCTTCGCCCGGCCCAACTGCTCCGCGTTCTGCGCTTCCCAGTCCTTGAGCCGCGCCTCTGGTGAATCGGCGGCAGCGGTGGCGTCCAGCACCGCCGTCGTCATGTCCGAAACTGTGGAGTACAGGTCATCGCGCAAGGCCGCACGGGCCAGCGCCTGCCACCGGTCCTGCCGCGGCAGGCTGCTGATCCGTTCCAGGAGTGAATCCGCGTGGAAGCGGTTGAAGACGGTGTAGTAGACCGCTGCGATCTCCTCCACCGGGTTCTTGCGAACCCGCGCGATCTTCGCGATGTCCAGCAGGACAAAGCTCTCGAACAGCTCCGCCCACCTCAGTGCCAGCCCTTCGGGCAGATCCCACTCGCGGGCCTTTTCAAGCCACCCGGCAACCCGGTCCCGGTCGTCGCCGCGCAGGTAGTCCAGCAGGCGGGCACGCATCGGGTCCACAAGGGGCTTGAATTCCTCCACAACGTCGGCAATCGGACGAGACACGCTTCCCTGCCCCAGCAACCACCGGACGGCCCGGTCAAGCAACCGCCGGATGTCCAGGTGGACGGTACTCCAGTGCTCGGTGGGGAACGACGCCGGCAGGCTGTTGAGCTCCTCGACCATGGCATCGAACTCGTAGACTTCGCGGAGGGCAACGAACGCTTTCGCCACAGCAACTTCGGAGGCCGATGTCTCTTCCATGGTCCGGAAGGCGAAGGTGATACCGCCGAGGTTGATCATGTCGTTGGCCACCACCGTGGCGATGATTTCGCGGCGCAGCGGATGGGTGTCCAGCTCCGCGTCAAAGCGGTCCCGCAGCTGCTGCGGGAAGTAGGCCCGCAGCGTCTTCCGGAACCACGGATCGTCTGCCAGGTCGCTGTCCCGCAGCGCGGTGGCCAGCTCGATCTTGGCGTAGGCGGCCAGCACGGACAGCTCCGGCGAGGTCAGGCCCTGGCCCTGCTGCAGCCGCTCCTGCAGCTCCGCCGTCGTTGGCAGCGCCTCAAGCTCCCGGTTCAGGTCGGCTTTCTTCTCCAGCCAGTCCATCAGCCGTTCGTAGCTCGGGCTCCACTCGGCCACGCGGGTACGGTCGTTCAGCAGCAGGATGTTCTGGTCGATGTTGTCCTCAAGGACCAGGCGGCCCACCTCGTCGGTCATCGACGCCAGGAAACCGGCCCGCTCTTCCGCGGACAGCTTCCCGGCAGCCACCATCCGGTCCACGAAGATCTTGATATTGACCTCGTGGTCCGAGCAGTCAACGCCGGCAGAGTTGTCGATGGCGTCGGTGTTGAGGATGACCCCCTGCAGCGCCGCCTCAATGCGGCCCCGCTGCGTCATGCCGAGGTTTCCGCCTTCGCCGACCACCTTGACGCGCAGGTCTTTGCCGTCAACGCGGATCGGATCATTGGCCTTGTCCCCCACCGAGGCGTTGGTCTCGGTGCTCGCCTTGACGTAGGTTCCGATGCCGCCGTTGTACAGCAGGTCGGCGGGGGCCAGCAGGATGGCGCGCAGGAGTTCCGGCGGGCTGAGTTCCGTGGTGTCCGCGGGAAGTCCCAGTGCCGCCCGCACCTGGGCCGACACCGGAATCGACTTGGCCTGGCGGGCGAACACGCCCCCGCCTTCACTGATCAGGGATTTGTTGTAGTCGTCCCACGAAGACCTGGACAGTTCGAACAACCGTTGCCGTTCCACGAACGAGGTCTCCTCGTCCGGGTTGGGGTCGAGGAAGATGTGGCGGTGGTCGAACGCCGCGATCAGCCGGATGTGGCGGGAAAGGAGCATGCCGTTGCCGAACACGTCGCCGGACATATCCCCCACACCCACCACGCTGAACGGCTGCGTCTGCGTGTCCAGGTCGAGCTCGCTGAAGTGCCGCTTCACTGATTCCCAGGCACCGCGGGCGGTGATGCCCATGGCCTTGTGGTCGTAGCCCACCGATCCGCCGGAGGCAAAGGCATCCCCCAGCCAGAACCCGTATTCTGCGGCCAGCCCGTTCGCGATGTCCGAGAAGGTTGCGGTTCCCTTGTCGGCCGCCACCACGAGGTAGGAATCGTCGTCGTCGTGCCTGACAACGTCCGACGGCGGCACGAGCCGCTCGCCGTCACCCTCCGTCAGCAGGTTGTCGGTGAGATCGAGCAGGCCGCGGATGAACGTTTTGTAGCTTTCGATGCCTTCAGCCATCCAGGCGGACCGGTCCACGGCAGGATCCGGGAGCTGCTTGGCAAAGAAGCCGCCCTTGGCCCCGGTGGGCACGATTACCGCGTTCTTTACCGTCTGCGCCTTCACCAGGCCAAGGACTTCCGTGCGGAAATCCTCACGCCGGTCGGACCAGCGCAGGCCGCCGCGGGCCACCTTGCCGAACCGGAGGTGGACGCCCTCGACCCTGGGGGCATAGACCCAGATCTCGAACATCGGGCGCGGGAACGGCAGCCCCTTGATCCGGGCAGGATCCAATTTGAAGCTCAGGTGCGGCTTGTACTGGTAGAAGTTGGTCCGGAGCGTGGATTCGATCAGGTTAAGGAAGGTCCGCAGGATCCGGTCGGCGTCCAGGGTGGCCACCTTTTCAATGGCCTCTTCCAGTGCTTCACGGACAGAAGCTTGGGCCTCAACCCGCTGGTCTGCGCTCAGCGAAGGATCGAAGCGCGCGGCGAAAAGCGCACTGAGGCCCCTTGTCACATCCGGGTTCGCGAGCAGGGTGTCCGCCATAAAACCGAAGGAGTTGGTGTTGCCCATCTGGCGCATGTACCGGGCGTAGGCGCGCAGCACCGTAATCTGCCGCCACTGCAGTCCCTCCCGCAGGACCAGCCGGTCAAAGGCGTCGGACTCTGCAGCGCCTGTCACCGCGGCACCGAAGGAATCGGCAAGCAGCTCATTAGTGGCCAACGGATCCACACCGGCGGGGTATTTCAGGCCGAGATCGTACAGGAAGAAGTCGCGGCGGTCCGCGGTCTCGATCTCGAAGGGGCGCTCGTCAAGCACCTCCAGGCCAAGGTTGTGGAAGAAGGGAAGGATCTGGCTCAGGCTCTTCGGCTCCAGCATGTAGAGCTTGACCCGGGCATCCTCCTCCAGCGTTGCCCCCGCCCCTTCGGGGAGGTAGACGTGCACGCCGGGGCGTTCCTGCTTTGCACCTGCCGTCCGTTCTGCGGCCGCACCGTATTTTTCGAAACGGGCGATGTCCTCGAGGGCGTCCTCAACTTCGTAATCCACCCGGTAGCCCGCCGGGAACGCTTCAGACCAGATGGCTGCCAGCTCCTTGGCGCCGGATACTTCCCCGCTTTCGCGCAGGACCTCGGCGATGCCCTCGCTCCAGGAGCGGGCGGCAAGCACCAGGCGCTTTTCCAGTTCCTCGGTGTTGACATGGCTGACGTCCGCGCCCTTGGGCAGGCGGATGCGGAAGAAGAGCCTGGCGAGGGCAGACTCTGTCATCCGCGCTTCGTAGTCAATGGATACCGCTTGGAAGGTTTCCCGCAGTTCCTGCTCAATGCGGAGCCGGACATTGGTGGTGTACCTGTCCCTGGGCAGGTAGACGACAGCGGACATAAAGCGGCCGTAGATGTCGGGCCGCAGGAAGAGCCGGGTTCGCCGGCGCTCCTGCAGTTTCTGGATGCCCAGGGCCGTCGCGGCGAGATCCGGGACCTCAATCTGGAAGAGTTCATCCCGGGGGTAGGTTTCCAGGATGCCGAGGAGGTCCTTGCCGGAGTGGGAGTCCGGCGGGAAGCCAGCGGTGTTCAGGACGGCATCGACTTTTTCCCGGACGATAGGAATGTTGCGGACCGAGCCGGTGTAGGCGCTGGTGGCGAAGAGGCCGATAAAGCGCTGCTCGCCGTTAACATTGCCTGCGGCGTCGAAACTCTTGACGCCGATGTAGTCGAGGTAAGCGGAGCGGTGGACGGTGGAGCGCGAGTTGGCCTTTGTGATGACAAGGGCACGCTTTTCGCGTGCTTTCTTCCTGCCGGTGTCAGTCAGGTGCTGGATGTGCGGTGAGTCCGCGGCGGCGCGCAACAGTCCGAGGCCGCTGTCTTCACGCAGTTCCAGGACGTCTTCCCCGTCCACGTTGACGAGGTCGTATTCGCGGTAGCCGAGAAAAGTGAAGTTGCCGTCGTCGAGCCAGTGCAGGAGGTCTTTCGCCTGGCGCAGCTCGGCGATCTGCGCCGGGTTGGCCACCTTGTCCAGGTTCTCAGCGATCTCCAGCGCCTTCTGGCGCATCTTCGGCCAGTCTTCAACCGCAGCCCGGACATCATTGAGCACCCGTTGCAGGCCTTCCAGGAGCGAGGCCTTGGCTTCGTCCGAGACGCGGTTGATCTCGACGGCGATCCACGACTCCATGTACGAGGCGTTTTCGCCCTGCGCTATCAGGTGGGAAAGGCTGGGCATGGCAGCAGTATCGCCGCTGGAGATGCCGATATGGGAGGGTACCTTGTTGACCTTCACCAAGGCGCCGGTTTCCCTGTTGCGGGCGGCAACAAACAGAGGGTGGACCACCAGCTTGATGGCCGCGTGCTGGCGGACCAGTTCTGCGTTGACGGAATCAACGAGGAAGGGCATGTCGTCAGTGACAACAAAGACCACGCTGCTGTCTTCCTCATCAGCAATGGAGATCTTCGCCTGGCCGGGGTTCCGGATGGAAGCAAGGTCCCGGTGCTTTTCCGCCCGGGCGGCCAGCACATCCCCGGGGTAGCCCCGGGCGTCCTCTTCGGCCAGGTGCTCATAGTAGTCCCCGAGAAAGCCTTCATGGCCTTCAATGGAAAGGGGCTGATCCTCCACGCTGGATCCAGACGACATCGACAAACGCCTCCATCACAAGTCTTGGCTGCATCGTCGCAGCTCTTACGGCGAGCCTAGTCTTTTAGTTTCCGCCTTGCTGTGGAAGAAAATACAGAGGTTTTCGATTTTTGCTGGGCGGGTGCACAAACGAGTTCGGCGATGGCCCGTCGAAGCGGAGAATCCGGTGCGGCCTCGAGCAGCAGTGAGCCTCCGAGCAGCGCCGCATCCGCCGCCGCTCCGTCATCCGGCAGGAAGGCTTTGATCTCGGAAGCCGGACCGTACCGCGCCCAGGCGTCCCGCAGTTGCCGCTCAGGACCCCGGCCCACGGATGAGGAGCGAACCTTATTCATCACGACGACGGGTGCGGCCTGCGGTACCGCAGCCTCAAGCTCCGCGAGGCCGCGTACAAGTCGCGGTACTCCTACAGGATCCGCGGCGCCGACGGCGTAGACGGTGTCCGCGAGCTCAAGCGAACGCAGGGTAGCCGCGTTCCGCCGGGGAGCCATGGTGTCAAAACTGAGTTCCTCGTCAGCTTCGAGGCAGAAGCCGGTGTCCACCACAACAACCTCGGCAATCTGCCTGGCACGCTCAAGCACCAAGGCCAAGGCCGATGCGCGCAGTTCGGTCCAGCGATCCGCCCGGGTGATCCCGGTAAGCACCCGGAAGGAACCCAGTTTTGTGGCAACAGGAGTGGCCACTTTCTTCAACGCCTTCGCATCCAGCAGGCCCTGGTCGGCGAGCCTGCAGGCCTGGGCGAGGCCAGCGGATTCGTCCATGAGGCCCAGCACCGCGGCGATGCTCGCCCCGTAGCTGTCGGCATCGACGAGGAGGACCGTCTTTCCTTCAGCGGCCAACTCACCGGCGATATTGGCTGCAAGGATTGTCCGGCCCGGTGATCCCGCTGGCCCCCAAACTGCGACGATTTGCCCGGGCCCAGGCTCGTCGGGCCTCGTCCCGGTATCCGCTTCAACGGTGGCGAGGGCCGCGCCGGGATCGGCCGGGGAGCTGCGGTGCGCTCCCCGCGGTCCGCCCCCGGTAAGGAGGGCCACCGCCTCGGCAATCCTGTCCGACAGCACCGCGGATTCCACCCCCGTCAAAGCTGAGGCCACTCCTATCCCACGCAGTCTCGCAGCTTCCTCAACGGAGTCGGTCAGGGCGATCACGGCCACGCCCACCGCGCCCAGCCGGTCAACGAGGGAGGCGGTGAGATCCTCGGATCCATCGGCTACCACCGCCGCCCGCGCGAGACCGCTTTGGCACGCTGCCAGCAGTTCTGTGAGTTCCGCGCATCTCCGCACCACTGTCACTGGTCCATGCAGGCGTTCGAGCCCGCCGACCAGGTCCTCGCGGCTCTGGCCGACGGTGACGACGGGAATGCTCATCGGGTTCCGCCCCCTGGGTTCCAGACCACGGAAATTTTCGCTTCGTTGGCCTGTGCGCCGAGCAGGGCGGGCATCCGGGTGTCTTCGACGAGCACCATCAGGACGGTGGTCCGGGACGACCCGAGGGCAGTGGTCCCTTCAGCGACCTCCGCTATCTCAGCACCGGGGAGAAGGAGTTTCGGTTCACTGAATCCATTCCGGGCGTCGGGCTGGGCCACCCAGACGTCTACCCTGGCGCCGGGAACCGCCTGGGCCGGCAGCGCCTCTTCAATGTTCAGGGCAACGGGCTTGCGGTCAAGTTCGTCCACTGAGCCGAGGCTGGCCCGCGGAACGAGTTGGTCCTTGCCGATCCTTTGCACGGCAACAACGCCTTCCGGCAACCCCGACTCGGCGGTAATGTACTGGGACTCGGTCTCACCCAGCCTGACCTTGGCGCGGATTACGTTCTCTGAAGTGAGTTTTTCGCCCACCGCGATGCCGTCCCGGGCAGCATAGACCTCTGTGGTCCGGTCCGCGCTGCCCACCAGGAAAACGACACCCGCCACTGAGGCCAGCACCAGGAGGACACCTACCAGCAGGCGGGGATCCTTCCAGGAAGGTTGTTTCAACCTGGCCGCCGTGGCAGATGACTCAGGAACCATTACCTTTTCTCCCCCCAATGTGCACCGGGTAACACGTTTTGCCCCGACTCCCCATTGTTGCGGCAGGGGCCTTGGAACAAAAGCCAAAAATACAAACAAGATCAAATTGTGGATAACGCCAGCAAAGTGCATCCAGCGGTGGCAAAATGGTTGCATGCCCAGGTTTCTTACGCTTGCAGACGTCGCGGAGCAGCTCCAGATCAATTCCCCGGCTGCCTACGCCCTGGTGCGGAGCGGCGAGCTCAAGGCTATCCAGGTGGGTGGGCGCGGCCAGTGGCGGGTCGAGGAAAAGATGCTTGAGCAGTACATCGAAGAACGCTATGCGGAGGCCAGCCGGATGATCCAGCAGTCCAAGTCGAAGTCTGTCTGACTCCTCCTTACGCCGCTTCCCGCCCGAACTGGCAGCTTCCTGGACCTCACCCGGCTGTCGGGAAGGACTGGATGGCCGCCAGGGCAGTGAATGGAATGGTGGCAACCTGGCTGACTTGATGGTTGCGCCGCACCTCACCGGGATTGAGGACGGCGAGGTCAAGATAGTCCTTCCCAACACGGTCAATCACCCCGGCCAACCGCACAGACCCCGAGGCGTTTCCCACCAGTACCGTGAGTTCCGCCCGGTCCCTGGCCATGCCGCGCAAGGCGTGGTTGAGCCCCAAACGCTTGCGGACTGAGGACGTTTCCGTGACCGAGATCCTGCCCAGTCCCACGTACCGTGTTGCGGCTGCATAAGGAATAAGGATTTGGTGCTGTTCCTCCTGCAGGACCAGGGCATCTCCGCCGGCATGCATCAGTGCGCCTGTAAACGACTCCCCCGACGCCAGGTAGACGGTGAGCCGGCAGCCGAACACCGCGCGCAGCCGGTCCGCGAGCTCCAGGCCGACCAACTCCGCCCTCGCCCGCTCGTTAATCTCCGCGTCCACGGCCAGCCGGTCCGCCTCGGTGAATTGGCTTTCCAGGTCATTGAAGAGTGCATCCCAGCGCATCCGGCCAGCGTAAAGCGCGATTACCGCCTGGTCAACGCACCCGACTTTTTCTCTCCAACGTCTGGACAAAGAAAGAGAGAACAGAGCAAACTGAGACTAGTTACGACAAACAACATCAAAGTGCATCAAAAGGGACAACTGATGGCAAAGAAAGCTGGATCGAATACTTGGACGGATGCCATCAGCGCTGTGGCCATCCTGCTGCTTGGTGTACTGCTCTTTGTTGTCGGCGCCGGTTTGCTTGAGCAATGGCAGAAGTCCGGGGTTGGTCGCCAGGGACTCCAGGCAGAGGACCTGCTGGCAGCAGCGGCAGCAGTCAGCGGAGCGCTCCTGGTTGGCTGGTGGTTTCTGTCCCTGCTTCTGGCCGGAGCCTCAACTGTTCTGGACCGGATGGGCAAAATTCGCGCCGCTGCTGCAACGCGCAGGCTGTCCCCGGCATTTATGCAGCGGCTTGTTCTTGCCGCCCTCTCGGTCCAACTGGTGGCGGGGCCAGCCGCGCATGCAGATACGGCGGGTCCGGGACCGGAGTGGGCCCCCACCCAACAGCGCGTATCAACCGCCCCGGCGGATCCTGGAACCGGCACCGGCTCAGCAGGTCCCGAAGATGGTGGAGATAGCACCGACCCGCGGATAGCCCATCAGCCGCTTGAGGAAGCCCTGAAGGACAACGCAGCCGCCCCGTCCACAGTTGAGCCGGGCTGGCAGCCTGCCGCCCCGGTGGTCAGTCCAGGGCTCCTGGTGGCTCCCGCGTCGCGCAGCGTCGATAGCGCCGGAATGGGAGCCGCATCCGTGACGGTCCTCTCCGGGGACACATTGTGGGACATCGCCGCATCGGCCATCGGGCCGGGAGCAACAGATATGGAGGTCGCTCTGGAGTGGCCGCGATGGTTCGAGGCCAACCGTGCCATCATCGGCCAGAATCCCGATGCGCTGCTTCCGGGGCAAATTCTTCAGCCGCCGTCCGCGAAATAACCACGGGCCGGGCTCGCAAGAATCCCGGCGCTAACTACCACCGCAAACTAAGGGGAAAGCAATGACTGCAGTGACACCGATCAGGGCCGGACAGCGACCTGGCAGGGCCGAGGATCCGCCGCCCCGGCATGGGGTGCCGGTTCCTGGCCGCGGCTTAGCGCCACTCGAAACGAGAACTCCTGCAGGTTTGCGGCCCGTTGATGAGCTGTCCGAGGTGCGTGCCATCACCCGCGGGACGGTTCAGGCCGCCATGGAAGTCCTGGCGGGAATCCGCCCGGTCCACCAACTGGCCCGCAGGCTTGATCCACGGTGCCTGTCGGCGCTGCAGCACCGCGCCTGCCTGATTCGACGCGAAGCGGCCCGGACCAACAATCCCACTCTGGCACGGCTGCACAGGAATTCCACTGTCCGCTCGGTCCGGGTTTGCGAGGTGGCTGATGGAATTTACGAGGCCAGTGCAGTAGTGATGGACGACGTCCGTGCCCGGGCCGTGGCCGTCCGACTGGAGCGGAGCAAGCAGGTATGGCGCGTCACTGAACTTGTCATTGGCTAAGGGACCCGCGTCCCTGGAGCGCTACCGGAACTGCCCCCAAACAGGAGCAGGGCCGGGAAATACATCCCGGCCCTGCTCCTTATTCTTACCTGTCCGCCGGCTTGATCAGCGTGCGGTCAGCGCTTCTTCTTCTTGGCAGGCCGCTTGGCAGCGTCCTGGGCCGCTGCCTTGGCCGGGTTACCCGAACGTCCCGAGGAGCGCGTTTCCACCCGGGTCTGCGTACCGCCGTCCTCGCGGGGAGCCGTGTACTGCAGCTGGGCAGGCTGCGCCGGTGCTTCCAGGCCGGCCGCCCGCACCTGCGGCTCAACGTGCTCTGTGTGCCCGCCCTGGTCGTCCGCAACAACCACGTCCTGGGCAGGAGTGACTTCCACTTCAAGGTTGAAGAGGAAACCAACGCTTTCCTCGCGGATGGCCTCCATCATGCTCTGGAACATGGCGAAGCCCTCACGCTGGTATTCAACGAGCGGGTCACGTTGGGCCATGGCGCGCAGGCCGATGCCCTCCTTGAGGTAGTCCATCTCATAAAGGTGTTCCTGCCATTTGCGCCCGATGACTGACAGGACTACCCGGCGCTCCAGCTCGCGCATGCTCTCGGAGCCGATCGCCTCTTCCCGGGACTGGTACACCAGACGGGCGTCGGACAGCAGCTCTTCCTTCAGCATCTCGACGGTGAGCCTGGACTTTCCACCGGCTTCCTCGATGATCTCTTCAGGTGTGACACTGACGGGGTAGAGCGTTTTGAGGTTGGTCCAGAGCTGGTGGAAGTCCCAGTCGTCGCCGTTGCCTTCCGCCGTGGCAGCGTCGATGAGCGCGGTGATGGTGTCCTCCACAAAGAACTGCACCTTTTCGTGCAGGTCGTCGCCCTCAAGGATCCGGCGGCGGTCGCTGTAGATGGCCTCGCGCTGGCGGTTGAGGACGTCGTCGTACTTCAGGACGTTCTTGCGCTGCTCGGCGTTGCGCCCCTCCACCTGGCCCTGCGCGGAAGCGATGGCGCGCGAGACAAGTTTGGATTCCAGCGCGACGTCGTCCGGCACTGAGCTGTTCATCAGGCGTTCCGCCGCGCCGGAGTTGAAGAGGCGCATGAGGTCGTCGGTAAGCGAAAGGTAGAACCGGGATTCGCCCGGGTCACCTTGACGGCCGGAACGGCCGCGGAGCTGGTTGTCGATGCGCCGGGATTCGTGCCGTTCGGTGCCCAGCACGTACAGGCCGCCCAAGTTCAGGACTTCCTCGTGTTCGTCCTTGACGGACTGCTTTGCACCTTCGAGGGCCTCAGGCCAGGCGGACTCGTACTCCTCCGAGTTCTCTTCCGGGTCGAGGCCGCGCTTTGCCAGCTCGGCCACGGCGGTGAATTCGGCATTGCCGCCGAGCATGATGTCGGTACCGCGGCCGGCCATGTTGGTTGCAACGGTGACGGCGCCCTTGCGGCCCGCCTGGGCCACAATGGCAGCTTCCCGTGCGTGGTTCTTCGCGTTCAGGACCTCGTGGCGGATGCCTTCCTTGGCGAGGAGCCGGGACAAGTATTCGCTTTTCTCGACGCTGGTGGTACCCACGAGCACCGGCTGGCCATTTTCGTGCCGCTCAGCGATGTCCTTGACGACGGCGTCGAACTTAACGGTCTCGTTCTTGAAAACCAGGTCCGCCTGGTCGATCCGCTGCATGTCACGGTTGGTGGGGATAGGCACCACTCCGAGTTTGTAGGTACCCATAAATTCCGCTGCCTCGGTCTCGGCAGTACCGGTCATGCCGGAGAGCTTGTGGTACATGCGGAAGTAGTTCTGCAGCGTCACCGTGGCCAGCGTCTGGTTCTCAGCCTTGATCTCAACGCCCTCTTTGGCCTCAATGGCCTGGTGCATGCCCTCGTTATAGCGGCGGCCGGCGAGGATACGTCCGGTGTGCTCGTCAACGATCAGGACCTCGCCGTCGAGGATGACGTAGTCCTTGTCCCGCTTGAAAAGTTCCTTGGCCTTGATGGCGTTGTTAAGGAACCCGATCAGGGGCGTGTTGGCCGATTCGTACAGGTTCTCGACTCCGAGGTAATCCTCAACCTTTTCGATGCCGCTTTCCAGGACACCGACGGTACGCTTCTTCTCGTCGACCTCGTAATCCTTCTCGGGCTGCAGCCGCAGGACCACCTTGGCGAATTCGCTGTACCAGCGGTTGGTGTCGCCCTGGGCCGGCCCGGAAATGATGAGCGGCGTACGTGCCTCGTCAATGAGGATGGAGTCCACTTCGTCAACGATGGCGAAGTTGTGCCCGCGCTGGACCAGTTCGGCCCTGTCCCAGGCCATGTTGTCGCGGAGGTAATCGAAACCGAATTCGTTGTTGGTGCCGTAAGTGATATCGGCGGCGTACTGCTCGCGCCGGACCGCGGGATCCTGGTTTGAAAGGATGCACCCGCTGGTAAGGCCAAGGAAACGGTACACCCGGCCCATGAGGTCGGACTGGTATTCAGCCAGGTAGTCATTCACCGTGACGACGTGGACACCCTTGCCGGTAAGCGCATTGAGGTAGGCAGGAGCAGTTGCCACCAGGGTCTTGCCTTCACCGGTCTTCATTTCTGCAATGTTGCCCAGGTGCAGCGCGGCGCCGCCCATCAACTGGACATCGAAATGGCGCATGCCCAGGGTGCGTGAAGACGCTTCCCGGACCGCGGCAAAGGCCTCCGGAAGCAGGTCGTCAAGCTTTTCGCCGTCCTGGTGGCGTTCGCGCAGCCGGTCCGTTTCCTCGCGCAGTTCGGCATCCGTGAAGGTCTTGAATGAATCTTCAAGGGCATTGATGGAATCGGCATAGTTCCGCAGTTGCCGGAGGGTTTTCTTGTCACCCGTGCGGAGAAGTTTTTCGATAAGTGATGCCACGTGAAGATGCTCCCAGTCGTTGCCGCCGAATTCTGGCGTTTTTAGTCTACGGGAGAGACACGGGACCGGTGCTTGTTTTCCCTCAGAGCGGACCGCGGGCTATCCGCAGGCCACAGCCCGGCCGAGTTCCCCGGCGAGATCGCCCTGCCGGCAGACCTCCACGCCGGGCAGTCCCAGCCAGTCCGCCATCAGTCGGAGCTCCGCGGCGAGTTCGACGGCGGTGTCCAGCGAGGCGCCAGGCTCGGCAAAGGCGGATCTGGCGAGCAGTGTCCCGCCTGCCCGGTCGGCCTTCAGGTCCACCCGTGCCACTATCCGGTCGCGCAGGAGGAAGGGAAGAACGTAATAGCCGTACCGCCGTTTGTGTTCCGGCGTGTAGATCTCGATCCGGTAGTGGAAGCCGAACAGTTCCTCGAGCCGGCGCCGTTCAAAGACCAGGGAGTCGAACGGGCTCAGCAGGGCCCGGCCCGTCGCACTCCGTGGCATCCTGGCCGCCGAGTGAAGGAAGACTTCACGGTTCCATCCCGTGACAGTCACTGGCTGCAGCCTGCCGGACTCCACCAGATGCTCCACTGACGCCGCCGCGGCTTTGACAGGAGTGCGGAAGTAGTCGGCGAAACACCTGACGGTGCCGATCCCGTGGGCTTCCGCGGCCGCATCAATCAGCCGATGCAGGGCCGGAACGGGGTCAGCTTGCGCCGGCTCCACAATTTGATGGTGGGGAAGCACCCGCGCGGTGAGCGTATACCGCCGCTCAAATTGCTCCGTCCTGGAGGCCGCCGAAACGAGGCCCTCTTCGAAGAGGTGCTCCAGTACCCTCTTGACCGCACTCCAGTTCCAGCCCCAGTTGGCGTTCTGCTTTTCCTCGACATGGCCGATCCTGTCCGCAATCTGGGCGGCAGTCAAAGGGCGTGCCGTCGCCAGCATGTCCAGGATCCGCGCGGAAATAGTGGCGCGGAGGGCGGGATCCATGCTGTGGGCCCCGACCCAGGAGCGTTTCTGCCACAGGCGAAGGTCGGAGAAGTGCTCGGGCCGGATGTAGCTGGCTTCATGCGCCCAGTACTCCATCATGCGCCGCGGGTGGGTGGCCGACATCCGCCGGAGGATACTGCGGTCGTAGTTGCCGAGCCTGGAGAAGAAAGGGAGGAAGTGGCTGCGGGCGAGGACGTTGACGGAATCGATCTGGACAAGCTGGAGCCGGGCAAAGGTCCGGCCCACCGTCCGTGATGACACGGGTCCGGCGGGCCGTCCTTTGTCGAGTCCTTGTGCTGCCAAAGCGATCCGCCGGGCCTGGTCCAGGCTCAGCGTGGCCACATCAGTCCTCTCAATGGATGGTGTTTACCACCCTAGGCGTTGGCTGCTGCGTCGTCAGAACGGTACGCGAGAATTTTTTCTTCAACCAAAGTGTCGCCCGGTTCGCATTCGTGGTCCAGGGTGATGACCCCGTAGGTCCAGCCGCGGCGCCGGTAGACGACAGACGGGGTATTCGTAGCCTTATCCACGAAAAGGTAGAAATCGTGGCCGACAAGTTCCATGTTGTCCACGGCATCGTCGAGCGAAAGCGAGGCGGCCGGGAAGACCTTGCGCCGGATCAGGACCGGAGAATTCCCGGCCGGGATGTCGTTATCGACATCATAGGGAGACTTTTCTGCGGGGGCCGGCGCAACGTCGTCGCGGTGGCTCGCCTCGGCATATATCGGTTCGTTGGCGCTGGCTGGTTCCAGCGTGGCGGTGGCTTCACGGACAGCTTTTGGGGTGTGGCGTCCGTGATGGACCTTCTTGCGGTCCTTGGCACGGCGGAGGCGCTCGAGGAGCTTGTTGTATGCGAGGTCGAATGCAGCGAACTTGTCAGCGGCGCTTGCTTCGGCACGGATCACCGGCCCCCTGCCCAGGACGGTCACTTCAACAGTCAGCTGGTCGCCGGTCTGCCGCGAGTTGGTCTCCTTTGAAACTTTTGCATCGACGCGCTGGACCTTGTCCCCCAGCGACTCAATTTTCGAGATCTTCTCCCCGGCATATTCGCGGAACCGGTCTGAAACTGTCAGATTTCGTCCGCTGATCATAAACTCCATGGTGCCCTCCAAATGACTTCGGTGACACGACGGCAGCACTTCGCTGGGCCGATCTGTTTGACAGTCAAGCCCCTTTCCGAGCCGCCATCGACAGGTACATTCTGTTCTTGGTACCCACCACCGACGTTAGTTCATAGCCATCGGTTATTCATCCTTTCCTGGTTTATTTTTTTCCAAGTCATGCCCCTCTCCCCGGGCTTCAGCGGATGCGGCGCCGGAGCCGGCAGAGTCCGGCGGGCGTGTCGCGGCGAGGACCACCGCGCCTGCCACGACGGCCCCCGCCAAGTGCAGCGCCCGGGCCGCTTCCGAGAGTGTCGCGCCTGTCGTGAGGACGTCGTCGACAATGACGCAGCGGTGGCCGGGCAGCCGTTTCCGGCCCCGCTGGTGGACACGCATGGACCCCCGCACCCGCCGGGCACGGCCGCCACGGTCCAGGCCTTTTTGGCCTCCGGGCAGCTGTAGAACGCCCGTTCCGCTCTTTTCCAGCACGTGCGCCACGCGAAGTTCCGGGAGCTGCCGCGACACCTTCCGCAAGAGCAGGTGGACCGGGCTGAAGCCACGCTTCAGGAACGCTGCGTTGCTGGTGGGCACGGGCACCAGGCAGATCCCCTCCGCGCCGTCCGTTGCTGCTCGAACGGCGCCGGCGAGCGCGCGGCCCAGGCTGTCCCCGAGCTGGTGTTGGCCGTGCCGTTTGAAAGAAAGGAGGGCCTGCGCCAGTTCCTCCCTGTACACGCCTGCGGCCACCACTGGCAACAGCACCGTCCCATCGACGTCCATCAGGGCAGGAGCTCCGCGCTCAGCCCGGAAGGGCTCGTGCGTCAGCCGGCGGATGTTGCGGTCGCAAGCGATGCACAGCGCACGGTCTTCGGCTCCGCAGCACACGCAGTCCACTGGAACAGCGAGCGCGAGGAGGTCCCCGGCTGCGCCCGCAGCCTGATCCACCAGGCGCAGCAAGGCGCTTTGGTGATCGGACCGGTGCCTGGCGGGCCGCTCCGCCGACGGGACGAGGTCCGGATCGACCCGGACGGTCCGGGGTAGCCTGCCCGGCGCCCTAAGTCTGTTGCTCACGGATCAAGCATCTGCCCGGCCGCCCCTGACGGACACGCCATCAAAGGCCTATGTGGACAGGACCGGAAAGAACACCCGGTTCAGCCCGGGAACGACGGATCGATAGGTCCCTTGATCTGCGGCGACCAGCCGTTGCCCAGCCGCTGGAAGACGCCCTCCCCGGACTGGGCGTAGATTTCCTCGGGACCGTTGCCGGCGCTGAGGGCCACGAGTCCCGGCCAGGGGGCCAGTTGCTGCGGCTGCCCCGACGTGAGCGAGAGCAACTCCGGGGTGACGTTCGAACCGGCGGCCCCCTTCATCACGGCAACGGTGGTATCGCTTACCCACACACCCTGGTCCGGTCCGCTTTCGGTGGCCAGCGTAACGGGTGGCGTGAGCTCGCGGGGAGTCCCGTCGCCGCCCCGGATGATGCCGGTTACCTGGACCCGGGTTTTACCGTTTTGCTCGGAAATCACCAGCGCCCGGACTCCCTCGCGGGAGATCCGGAAGTCCTTGACCGTCCGTCCTGCCAGCCAGGCCGGCGTCAGCGTGACCGCGGGTACGGTGGCTCCCTCCGCCACTCCTGTGGGCCGGAACGCAACAACTTCAGTTCCCCCCTCAGCCCCGGGTCCCGCCGACCACAGCCAGCCGTTAAGGCCGAAGGACGGCCGGGTCAGGGTGCTTCGTGTGGTCAGCGCACGTGCAGGTTGGCCGGGGTTGATGCTGTACAGGGTGGTGCGGCTGTCGTTGAGGAAGGCTGCCGTCTGCGATGCCGGGGATTCGGCGGGGAACCGCGGCGCGAGCGAGGACACCGGCTGCATGTCCGGCAGCGGCGAAATCCTGTTGTTCTCATACCGCACGAGCTCGTTGCCGCTCACCGCAATCTGGCGCGACGGCACACTCCTGTCCACTACCGGCGGCAGGACCGAGCCGTTGTCCTCCACCCGGACCAGGTCCTGGTTCGCGCGGAGTTCGACGTTGACCACGTCCGGCTGGCTGCGGAAGGTCAAAGTCAGCTGCATCTGCATTCGCAGCCGGTCTTCGGGCGAAGTATCCGTCAGTTCCTTGGCGGTCAGGTCCACCTGGGCCGCCCCGGAGACAACAGGAACCGACTCCCGGGCCAGCTTGATGCCCGAAGGAAAGGCGCTGGCCACGGCGCCCCGCAGGTACGGCGCGGGCCCTGCGAGCAGTGCACTGGTCATCGCCTTGACGGTCTTGTTCTTGATAAACCAGCGCACGTCCGGGACCGCATACGTAAACGTGGGGTCATAGAAGTAGATGGGGTACGCACCGTAGATCACCTTGAAGGTTTCTTCGGCGATGGCTGTTCCATCCGGCAGGGCCGAAATCCGCCATTGCCCGTCCACCTGGGTGACAGTGACGGGGATTTTTTCGATAGTCCCTTCCGGCGACTGGGTTGCTATCCCGTCGGCATCCACGGTGTAGGCGACGTCGAGCTCGTAGTTGTACACATTTTCGGCCTCGCCGGCCACTACCTTGGCTTCCCGGTAGACGAGGGCACGCTGGTCCGGCTTCCACGAAACGGACGAAGCCTGCGTCAGATACTGGCGCGCCACAGCGTAGTCGTCCTCGTAGCCGCTGCCGGCACGGTAGAAGTAATCGATGATCGTTTCCGGTGACGCCCCGGCCTGCGGCGCAGCCGGCAGGAATACCGGCGCACTGAGGTTGCCCGCGCTGCTCTCACTGCTTTTGCCCACCGGCCCGGACGTGGGAATCCGGGCGCAGCCCGCCAGCAGGGCCAGCAGAAGCACCAGCAATGAAGCCGCCAGCCTGGCCCGCGGTGTACTGCGGCCCGTCATGGGGTCTCCTTCGGGGCGGCCGCCGGAGCAAGCGGAGTGCCGGCCTCAAGGACCAACATGTTCCTGTTGTCTGTTTCGCCAGGAATGATGATGTCCTCCGGTTCCAGCTGCACGGGCGACTTGTCGATTTCTTCCCCCTGGCGCAGGGACAGGGTCAGCCGGAAGTTCGCACCGCTGCCCTTCTTGCCCCATGCCTGCAGCCACCCGTTGTGAAGTTTGGTGTCCTCCATCGCGATGGAGAGCCCGAGGCCACTGCCTCCGGTGGTGCGGGCACGGGCAGGATCTGCCCGCCAGAACCTGTCGAAGACCCGCGCGGCTTCGGCCGGCGCCATGCCAATGCCGTGGTCCCGGACTGCGATCCCGACGGCGGTCTGGCTGGCTGCCACGGTGACTGTCACCGGCTTCCCCTCTCCATGTTCCACAGCGTTGAGGATGAGGTTCCGCAGGATCCGGTCGATCCGTCGGGCATCCATCTCCACGATGACAGCACCGGCCGGTGCACTGAGCAGGATCTCGGAGCCGTACTCGGCGGCGACGGGCGCTGCGCCTTCGATCACGTGGGCCACCACCTGCAGGATGTCTTCCGGTTCGGCGTCGAGCATGGCAACGCCGGCATCGAAGCGGGAGATTTCCAGCAGGTCCGACAGGAGTGACTGGAACCGCTCCACCTGGTTGTACAGGAGTTCTGCGGAACGCTTGTTGATGGGGTCGAAATCATCCCGCGCGTCGTAGAGCACTTCGGCGGCCATCCGGACTGTGGTCAGCGGCGTCCGCAGTTCATGCGACACGTCGGAGACGAAGCGCTGCTGCATCTGGGACAGCGTAGCCAGCTGGGTGATCTGCTCCTGGAGGCTGGCGGCCATGTGGTTAAAGGAGGCACCGAGGCGGGCCACCTCGTCCTCACCCCGGACCACCATCCGCTCCTGCAGCTGGCCGGCGGCGAGTTTTTCGGAGACCATCGCGGCATGGCTCACGGGGCTGACCACATTGTGTGTGACGTACCAGGCGATGGCACCGATCATCAGGACCAGCACCGCTCCGCCGGCCCACAGTACGCTTTGAATTTCGTTGAGGGTCTGCTGGGCGGTGTTGAGGTCGTAGATCAGGTACAGCTCATAAACCGTGCCGTTGAACGTCACCTTGTTTCCGACGGCGATACCGGGACGGTCCTCGGTCCCTACCGGGATGACGGTTGAGGCCCAGTACTGGTCCTTGCCCGATTCCTGGACCGCCTTGCGCAATTCCGGCGGGATAACGCTGACCGTCAGCTGGTCAGAGGCCCGTGACTCCACCCAGCGGTTCCGCGGCTTCGTCTGTTCAGGCATGGCCTCAAAGACGTATCTCCGCTGGATCACCGAGCCGCGCCCCTCCACGGCGTTCAGAGTGTCGTACACCAGGGTGATGACACTGGACTGGTCGGTGACCTGGGCGCCGTCGAACGTGTCCTGCACCTGCTTGACGTTGTAGCGCGTCTCGGACTCCGCCTGGGTCAGCCGCTCCTGGAAGAGGTTGTTGGCGATCTGGTTCGAAAGATAGGCGCCCACCACGGCGAAAGACGTGACGGCCAGGAGCAGGGTAGTGAGGACTGTGCGGAACTGCAGCGACCGGCGCCACCGCTGCTGCAGTGCCCGTCCTATATAGCGGAGTGCCGGGAGGAACCTGCGGAACCCTGTCCACACCAGCCGGGCGACGCGCAGGCTGACAATCAGGGCACGGCGTTGCCAGATCCTGGCCCGGAAGGAAAGCCGCTGCAGGCCTGCAGTGCGGGCATCAGTATGTTCCGGGCCACTGTGGTGCTCCGGCCGGCGGGGCCCGCCTGCGGGATCCGGAGAACTTCCCGCGGTGGGCTCGTTTGCAGGTCCCCCGTGGGGAACTGCGGGGTCAGGCCCCTGCTTTGTAGCCGACACCACGCACCGTTAAGACAACTTCCGGGGCTTCCGGATCCTGCTCGATTTTGGACCGGAGGCGCTGGACATGGACATTGACCAGCCGCGTGTCGGCGGCGTGGCGGTAGCCCCAAACCTGCTCAAGGAGCAGTTCGCGGGTGAACACCTGCCACGGTTTGCGGGCAAGGGCCACCAGGAGATCGAACTCCAGGGGCGTCAGGGAAATCCGCTCGTTGCCCCGGCTCACCGTGTGACCGGCGACGTCGATGGTGATGTCGGCGATCTTCAGCGTTTCGGGGGCCTTCTGGTCGCCGGGACGCAGCCGGGCGCGCACGCGCGCCACGAGTTCGGCGGGTTTGAACGGCTTGGGCACGTAGTCGTCGGCGCCGGATTCAAGCCCGCGGACGACGTCGGAGGTGTCCGACTTGGCGGTCAGCATCACGATGGGCACGTCCGACTCCGCGCGGATCTGCCGGCATACCTCGATGCCATCCACTCCGGGAAGCATAAGGTCCAGCAGGACCAGGTCCGGCCTCGATGAACGGAAAATGTCGAGCGCCTTGGCGCCGTCGCCGCAGAAGACTGGTTCGAAGCCGTCATTGCGAAGAACAATTCCGATCATTTCGGCCAGCGCTTCGTCATCGTCTACCACCAGAATGCGTGCCTTCATAGTTATATATTCCCTTATGAGACAGGCTTTGTCCTGTTCAGGACGTTGCGGCATGGCGGAACGCTAGGTAGGCATGCGGCCGAACTATAGGCTGGGAGCATTGCCGGAGGTTCCCGGTGCCCACCGTTCCGTTGCGGCCGGGCCTGGCTTCAGAGGCACTGGTACAGCGGGAAGGAACACGGGTGTCAGAACAGGATCCGGGCGCGGAGCGGCCCCAGGGCCCGGGCGGGCAGCAGCCCCAGAGGGGCCAGCCGCCCGGGCCAGGCCAGCAACCTGCATGGGGTCAACAGCCACAGTGGGGCCAGCAGCCTGGATGGGGCCAGCAACCTGCATGGGGACAGCAGCAAGGGCAGCAGCCCTGGCGTTCACCCCAGCCTCCCTACCCGGGCTCCCCCTACGGCCAGCCCCGCTACGTGGCGCCGCCTAAACCGGGAATCGTCCCGCTTCGGCCCCTGATGTTCGGTGAGATCCTGGACGGCTCCTTCCAGACAATCCGGCGGAACGCCAAAGCCATGCTCGGCGCTTCCCTCCTCGCCCAGTCGTTCGCTGCGATCCTTGCCGCTGTGATCACGGTCGTGACGGCAACATCGATGGTCTCCATCGAAGCCTGGGCAGAAAGCGCCACCCCGGCTGACTTCGCCTCACTCGGCTTCGGATTCCTGGCCGCCGTCCTGCTGGTTGCAATCCTGACCCTCTTCATCTCGGCTGTCCTCCAGGGAGCCATGGTGGTGCCGGTGGCCCGATCCATCCTCAACCGCCCCACTGGATTCCGGCAGATGTGGATCCTGGCCCGTTCCCGGGCCTGGACGCTGGTCCGCCTGGCCGCGTTGATGATGCTGGCCGGCCTGCTCGCGTTCATACTGCCCGCAGGCGTGGCCGTCGCGGTGATCTCCACCATGGAACGTGCGGGGATCCTGCTCCTCATCCCCCTGATTCCCGCTGTTGTTGCCTTGCTCACCTGGATCTATATCAAGCTGATGGTGGCGCCGGCCGCCGTCGTCATCGAAGAGCTGGGGGCGCTTGAGGCCTTGCGACGATCGTGGTCGCTGACCCGCGCCAACTGGTGGCGGATCTTCGGGATCACCCTGGTGGTCAGCATCCTGGTGGGCATCATCGGGCAGGTGGTCATGATCCCGGTGAGCCTGCTGCCCACGTTCCTCTCCGGTTTCCTCTCACCGCACGCGGGCAGTGAGCAGGACATCACGGTGGCGGTTGCTGTAGGGGTGGCCACTGCCATCGTGGGTGCCCTGGTAGGGGCCGTGGGCTACGCCTTCCAGACGTCGGTGATGGCCTTGATCTACATGGATCTCCGGATGCGCAAGGACGGCCTGGACATCGCACTGCTCCGCCAGCTGGAAACCGGGGCGGATCCGGACGGCATACCGGGCCGCAGCATTGCTGCAACGGGGCCGGGAACGGTTCCCGGAACCGGCCAGGCCGGGGTTTGGCCGGATGTCCGCTGAGTCTCCTCTGCTGCCCACAGCGGAGGAAGCCCGCCGCTGGGCCGCAGAGGAACTGGCCAAATCCGAATACCGGGAAGCTGAGCCTGGCTGGCTCGACTCGCTGTGGCGCGGTTTCCTCGACTGGCTGCGGTCCCTGGACGGGCCACCGGGAAGCGATGCGCCGGTGCCGAGCCCTGTCATTGGGATTGTCATCGCCCTGGTCATTGCCGTTGCCGTAATCCTGGCCCGGCCCCGCCTGAACCCCAAAGCCCGGCAGGCAAAGGAAGTCTTCGAGCCGGACAGCGCACTCACTGCCCCCGGTTACCGGCAGCGCGCAGAAGCTGCTGCTGCGGCCGGGAAGTGGGGGGACGCCGTCGTCGACCGCTTCCGCGCACTGGTCCGTTCGGCCGAAGACCGCATCGTGCTGGAACCCCAGCCGGGCCGGACCGCGGACGAAGCCGCCCTGGCCCTGTCCCGGCCCTTCCCTGCGGAAGCAGCGAGCCTGGATGAAGCGGCCAGGACCTTCGACGCAGTCCGCTACGGAAACTGGGCGGCCGGCAGCCTTGACTATAAGGCCATGACAAGGCTCGACACCGATCTCGAGGCCCGCAAACCCTTACGGCACGATGCGGCGCAGGACGCGGCGGTGCTGCCATGACCGAAGCGGTTCAGGAAGTAGCAGTACCGGAAACCCGGGGAGGCAAAAACACCGGCGCGGACTCCCTGACTGCGGCTGGAGGAAAGCCGTTCCGCTGGCTCCGGCGGCACCGCGGCATGGCGGCCCTGGCGGCCGTGGTTGCCGCCGCGTTGGGCCTGGTCGTCTGGGGGCAACTGGCTCCCAAGGGGGACGGCCTTCCCCTGTCAGTCCACAACCCGGAGCCGGAGGGGGCACGGGCAGTCAGCGAGATCCTCGGCCGCCACGGCGTTAAGGTCACCGACGCCACAAGCTTTGAGGCAGCCATGGCCGGCTTGGCGGACAGCGACTCCCCCACCCTCCTGCTCTACGACAGGGACGGGTTCCTCGATGACGCCCGGCTGCTCGAGCTGGCAGACGCGGCCGGCCGGGTGGTGGTGATTGCGCCCAGGCTGCAGACTCTTGCCATGCTGGACAGCGGTATCAGGCAGGCAGGTGCGGTGCCCGAGTCATCGCCGGTATTGGAGCCCGGCTGTTCCCTGCCGGACGCCGCGGCTGCCGGCCAGGTCACCGGGGAGTCGGGCTTCGTGTACGAAGGCGGGACGTCCTGTTACCGGCCCGCCGGCTCCGCCGCCGGGCTGCTGGCCATCAGCGGCGATGGCCGCGTCACCGTACTGGGCAGTACCGCGGTGCTCAGCAACGAAGGACTCGACCAACTCGGCAACGCGGCCCTCGCGATCCGGACGCTCGGCAGCTCGGCGGACCTGATCTGGTACCTGCCGTCCGTTGCGGACATGGACACCACGGGTTCCCCCCAAACACTCGACGAGCTCGCACCGGACTGGTCGCGCTTCATTGGGCCCTGGCTTGCCCTGGTGGCACTGGCGGCCATCCTGTGGCGGGGCCGGCGGCATGGGCCGCTGGTCTTCGAGCCCCTGCCCGTGGTGGTCAAGGCAGTGGAAACAGCGGAGGGACGGGCCCGCCTGTATCAGGATGCGCACGCCATCGATCGGGCGCGGGACAACCTGCGGGCCGGGACACTGGTGCGGCTGGCAGCGAAACTCCGCCTTGGCCCGGCCGCCACCGCCGATGAAGCTGCGGAGGCGGTGGCCCGGTTTCTGGCCCGCCCCTCCCATGACATCAAGCAGCTCCTTGAAGAACATCCGCGCACCGAGGCACGGCTGGTGACCTGGGCGCGGGAACTGAACACCCTAGAGAAAGAGGTCAGTAGCCGATGAGCGAACAAGGCAGCGGCCCCCGGGTCCTTGATTCCACTGGACACGATTCCACTGGGCACAATTCGAACGGGCATGCGCCGGCTGGGCATGCTTCAGCCCGGCAGGCCCTCCTGGATGTGCGCCATGAGGTGGCCAAAGCAGTGGTGGGTCAGGACGCCACGGTCACGGGCATGCTGATCGCCCTGCTGTCGCAGGGGCATGTGCTGCTGGAAGGTGTGCCCGGAGTGGCCAAGACCCTGCTGGTGCGCTCATTGTCCGCCGCCCTGAGCCTGGACACCAAGAGGGTGCAGTTCACCCCCGACCTGATGCCGGGCGACGTCACCGGATCCCTGGTCTACGACTCGCACACCTCGGAATTCTCGTTCCGGGAGGGTCCCGTGTTCACCAATCTCCTGCTGGCCGACGAAATCAACCGCACACCGCCCAAGACGCAGGCATCACTGCTTGAGGCCATGGAGGAGCGGCAGGTCTCCGTGGACGGCACCTCCCGCCCGCTGCCCTCGCCGTTTCTCGTGGCCGCCACCCAGAACCCGGTGGAGTACGAGGGCACCTATCCGCTTCCCGAGGCACAGCTGGACCGGTTCCTGCTGAAGCTCACCATGCCGCTGCCGGAGCGCCACGACGAGATCGAGGTCATCCGGCGGCACGCCGCTGGCTTTGATCCCCGCGACCTGGCAGGCGCCGGCGTCCGGGCCGTGGCGGGCGCCGCCGATCTCGAGCGCGCGCGGCAGGCGGTGGCCACTGTGGCAGTGGAACCCGAGATCATCGCCTACATCGTGGACCTGGTGCGGGCCACCCGTTCGGCGCCGTCGTTCCAGCTTGGGGTTTCGCCCCGCGGTGCCACGGCCCTGCTGAACACGTCCCGTGCCTGGGCCTGGCTGTCGGGACGGAGCTTTGTCACCCCTGACGACGTCAAGGCCCTGGCGCTGCCCTGCCTGCGGCACCGGGTGACGTTGCAGCCGGAAGCACAGATGGACGGGGTCCGGGTGGATGACGTGCTGGGCAGCATCCTGGCTTCAGTTCCAGTGCCGCGCTGATGGCCATCTCCGGGCGTTTCGTGCTGCTGGTCCTGGTGGGCCTGGTACCGGTCCTGCTGCTGCCCGGCTGGGGTACATTCTTCCTCGTGGCCGGCGGCCTGGCGGCCCTGGCGGCCGTTGACCTGGTCCTGGCCGGTTCCCCGCGCCGGATCCGCATCGTGCGCCGGGAGCTTGGCAACGTGACTTTGCATGGGACCGCCGAGTCCGTACTCACCGTGACCAACGACGGCGGCCGGCGGCTGCGCGGAACGCTCCGCGATGCCTGGCAGCCCTCTGCAGGAGCCCGGCATCCGGTACAGGATCTTGACGTTCCGGCCGATGAAAGCCGCCGGGTAACCGTGCGCCTGCGGCCGATCCGGCGTGGAGACCTCAAGGCACCGCATATCACTGTGCGAAGCTTCGGACCGCTGCTGCTGGCGGCCCGCCAGCGGACCATCGACTGCCCCGGGCTGTTGCGGGTCCTCCCTCCCTTCCATTCCCGGCGGCACCTGCCCTCCAAGCTGCGGAAGCTCCGCGAACTGGACGGCAAGGCTGCAGTGCAGATCAGGGGTGCCGGCACGGAATTCGACTCCCTGCGTGACTACGTCCGCGGCGACGACGTCCGGTCCATCGACTGGCGTGCAACAGCACGGCGCTCCGCGGTGGTGGTGCGCACCTGGCGGCCGGAACGCGACCGCCGCGTTGTGATGCTCCTGGATACATCGCGGACATCCGCAGCGAGGATCGGCGACGAGCCACGGCTGGACACCGGCATGGAAGCCGCCCTGCTCCTGGGTGTCCTCGCCGAACGGGGCGGGGACAGGGTTGATTTCCTGGCGTTCGACCGGCGCACCCGGGCCAGGGCCGGATCAGCGGGTCAGGGCAACCTCCTGGGCCAACTGGTCCAGGCCATGGCGCCGCTGGAAGCCGAACTCATCGAACTGGACTGGCAGGCAATCCCGGCGCAGGTACGCGCCGTATCCGCGCACCGGTCCCTGGTGGTGCTGCTGACCTCACTGGACGGCGGCGCACCCGAGGAAGGCCTGATTCCCACCGCTGCACAACTGGCCCATCAGCATGTTGTGGTGGTGGCAGCGGTGCGGGACCCCCAGCTCGGCCTGATGCTGCAGGAGCGTGACAGTGCCGCCGGCGTCTTCCGGGCAGCCGCCGCCGAACGCTCGCTCCTGCAGCGGGCAGCAGTGACGGCAGAGCTTCGCCGGCAAGGTGTGGAGGTGGTGGACGCAGAGCCGCAGGAACTGCCGCCCCGGCTGGCCGACATGTACATCAGGCTCAAGGCGGCAGGTAGATTGTGAACGTCCGGCAAGCCCCCTGTCCGCCCGCGTCACGAGGAGGTTCCTCCATGAACATTCCCATATACCAGCAGGTCCTCGGACCGGACTACGGCCGGTTGCAGCCCGAACTGCAGGAGTACTTTTCGCTCGCCCCGGGCTCCGGCCAGTACGGTGTGGGCGAAGGGACCTTCGATGTGGTGGGCTGCCGGCAGGACTGGCTGCGTCCCCTGCTGCGGCTCACCGGCGGTGAGGAAGCCTTCTTTCCCGAGTACGGGGAGAACATCCCGTTCCGGATCGAGAACCACGCACACCAGGATCCCTTTGGCCGGTCCAGCCTGACGGCCCGCCGCGAAATCCGGTTTCCCGGGCGCACGCGGATCTTCCAGGACACCACCAGCGGGGCCCGCCGGAACGGGGCACACCAGCTGGTTGATTATGTTGGCCGGTACCGGCGCCTGGTGACGGACCTGAACCTGAGCGTCACGGCGGAGGGACGGCTTCGCGGGGTGTCGGAAGCCTCGAGGCTGTTTCTTGGCCGCCTCCGCATTCCGCTTCCCGCCGCACTGGATGCGAAAGCCTATGCGGAGCAGTGGTGGGACCCGGCCGAAGGAAGCAACGGCAGGCACCGCATCCAGGTCAAGGTGATCCAGCCCCAGATCGGCCTGGTCCTGGTCTATGCGGGCAGCTTTGACTACCGGCTGCGCCCCTACACCGGAGGAAGCTCCGCGCAGAGCTTCCTGCCGCGCTACGCCCAGCCGGACCGCTGGGAAAACCGGGTCTGACGTCCTAGCCCTGCGCCAGCTGGTTCAGCCCGTCCGCTACTTGGGTGAGCCGGCCAAGGACCGCCGTGGCTTGTCCCGGTGTACGGCCGGCGAGTCCCGACGAGGGCGTAACCCGCACGGTGCTTAGCCCCTCAGGGGACAGGCCCAGCTGCCGCCACGGGCGCCACACGGCGTCAACACAGCCAGGGACTTTGGGCAGCGACTCCCCTGCGGCATCCAACACACCGATCCAGAGCCGCTTGCCTGCCTCCGCCGCTCCCGCCAGCTGCTCCCACTGGCGGGAAGTCAAAGCCCTCAGCGGAACAGCAATACCGTCCGCTCCGGCGGCCAGGATCTGTTCGAACGGGGCCTCGACCTCGGGAACGGAGATCACGATCTCCGCGGCACCGGCCGCGCGCAAAGCGTCCAGCACCACCCGCCAGGATTCCCGCGCTTCGGAGGAGGGGACCGCCCGCAGGGTGCGGTAGCCGCTGGCGGTGGGGATCGTGCCGGCCAGTACTGCCGCGACATCGGGCTCATCGATCTGGGCCACCAGCCGGGCACCGGGAACGGCTGCCGCCACCCGGGAGAGGTAGCGGCCCACGCCGGCAGCGAGTGAGGCGGCAAGGTCCCGCCGGGCACCGTAGTCGATCAGGGCACGCTCGCCGTTGTGCAGGTGCAGGCCGGCCGCCAGGCTGAGCGGTCCCACCAGCTGCACTTTGAACTCGGCAGCGGGATTGTCCTCGGCACCGGCTACATCGGCGAGGATGTTGATGTCGGTGGCCAGGGCGGAGGCAGCGCGCCGGAAGTCCTTCCCGGGCCGGTCCACGAGGCGCCAACCGTAGGGCTGCACGTCAACGGCAAGTTCTTCCAGCATGGCGGCGGTGCGTCCCAGGGCGTCTGAGCCGACGCCCCGGTCCGGCAGTTCGGCAAGGAACGGAAGGTGCGGGCTGCCCAGCTCACCCCGGATAATTTTGGCTGCTTCCACCGGGTCTTCCCCCGGCCAGGGGCCCAGGCCGGTGGCCGTCACTTCCTGCGGCGGTGCCGCACCCGCGCCGGTTGCAGGGCCGGGTTCGTGCCGTTCGCCGGTCACGCGAGGGCTGATGCCTGGGGGTGCTGTCCCGAGGCTGCCTGGTGGTCTTCGGCGATTGCCTCGTGATGCCGGATGACCTCGCCGATGATGAAATTCAGGAACTTTTCCGCGAATGCGGGGTCAAGGTGTGCGTCTTCGGCCAGCTTGCGGAGCCTGGCGATCTGCGCCGCCTCGCGGCCGGGGTCGCCGGCGGGGAGCCGGTGGGCAGCCTTGAGGAAGCCCACTTTCTGGGTTGCCTTGAAGCGCTCGGCCAGGAGGTAGACCAGCGTGGCGTCGATGTTGTCGATGCTGGAACGGATGGACAGCAGTTCAGCCATCACCGACTGGTCCACCTGGCCGGCCAGGGAGCTGGCTGAGGGATCGTAGTCGTCGGAGCCAGGAGCGTGAAGGTTGTGCTGCGTCATGGTTCAAGTCTATGGGCAGCCGAAGGAATCAACCGGCTGTTAAGCGCCGGTGCCGGCATTGCGCCGGCACCGGCGCTGGCTTCGGGCCAGCCCCAAGGCCCGCTGCCCGCGTGGCGCAGCGGGCCTTGGCTCGTGGGCCAGTGGTCCGTCAGATACCGAGCAGTGCCCTGTTTTCTTCCCGCCGCCGCGCCTGTTCCTGGGGGTCGGGTACCGGCAGGGAGGCAATCAGCCGCCGCGTATAGTCGTGCTGCGGGTTTCCCATGACCTGGCTGCCGATGCCCTGTTCCACCAGCCTGCCCTTGTACAGCACGCCCACCCACTGGGACAGGATGTCCACCACTGCAAGGTCATGGCTGATGAACAGGCAGGCGAAGCCGAACTCCTGCTGGATGTCCCTGAACAGCTCCAGAACCTTCGCCTGCACCGAAACGTCCAGTGCCGACGTCGGCTCGTCAGCTATCAGCAGACGCGGATTAAGGCTCAGGGCCCGTGCCAATGAGGCCCGTTGGCGCTGCCCGCCGGACAGTTCGTGCGGGTAGCGTCTTGCGTACGACGCCGGCAGCTGGACTGACTCGAGGAGCTCACCAACGCGTTTGCGGGCCTGCGCCGGGCTCGGCTTGGTGTGAATCACCATGGGTTCGGCAATGCATTCTCCGATAGTCAGTTGCGGGTTGAAGGAGGCGGCGGGGTCCTGGAAGACGAAGCCGATGTCCTTGCGGAGCGGTTTGAAGGTCCGCTCCTTCAGGTTGAGCATTTCGTACCCCAGCACCCGGAGGCTGCCGCCCGTGGTCCTGTTCAGCCCGGCGATGGCCCGTCCGATGGTGGTCTTTCCGGACCCGGATTCCCCTACCAGGCCGAAGACCTCTCCCCGGGACACGGTGAAACTCACTCCGTCCACGGCCTTGAAGGCCGGTGTTCCCAGCCTGCCGGGATACTCGATGGTCAGGTTGTTGGCTTCCACGAGGATCTCCTCGTCCTGGTGGGCCCGGCTGGTCAGTCCCTCGGACGCAGAATTGTGCCCCAGGTGCGGCACCGCGGCGAGGAGCTTGCGCGTGTAGTCCTGCCGCGGTTCAGCAAACAGCCTCCGCGCCGGCGCTTCCTCCACCACGTCGCCCTGGTACATCACCACCACACGGTCGGCGAGGTCGGCCACCACGCCCATGTTGTGCGTGATCAGCACAATGGACGTGCCATACTTGTCGCGCAGGTCGCGGAGCAGCTCCAGGATCTCGGCCTGGACTGTGACATCCAGGGCGGTGGTGGGTTCGTCCGCCACGATCAGGCCGGGATTCAGTGCCAGTGCCGCTGCGATGACCACCCGCTGCTTCTGGCCGCCGGAGAACTGGTGGGGATAGTAGTTGACGCGGTGCTCGGGATCGGGGATGCCTACTTTGCGGAGCGCTTCGATGGCGCGGGATTTCGCTTCCTTGCCCGAAACCCTCTTTCCACCGCCGCTGCCCGCATGGGCCCGGATGCCTTCGGCGATCTGCCAGCCCACAGTGAACACCGGGTTCAGTGCCGTGGACGGTTCCTGGAACACCATGGCCACGTCGCGGCCGCGGATCTGGCGCAGCCGCGCGGCGCTGACGCTGATCACGTTGGCCCCGTTAATCAGCACTGTGCCCGAACTGGTGGCGGTCTCGGGAAGCAGGCCCAGGATGGTTTTGGCGGTGACCGTTTTGCCGGACCCCGACTCCCCCACGATCGCCAGCACTTCGCCCTTCCTGACTTCGAGGCTGACATCCTTCACTGCGTGGACATCACCTGAATCGGTAGCGAATGTGACCTTGAGGTGGTCGATGTCGAGAACGGGATGGCCGGCGCCGGCCCCTTGTCCCGGCGGTGGATCGATGTTGACGGTCATGAGTTCCTCACATCTGCTGCGATGGCCGCTGTAGCCACGGACGCCGCGGAGCTGCCGCCGGCGCGTTTGCGGCCACGGAGCCGCGGATCGTTCAGGTCGTTGATGCTCTCGCCCATCAGGGTCAGCCCCACCACCGTCAGCACAATGGCTAAGCCGGGGAACACGCCGGTCCACCAGATACCGGAGGATGCATCGGACAGTGCCTTGTTCAGGTCAAATCCCCATTCGGCTGCGGAGCTTGGCTCGATGCCAAAGCCCAGGAAGCCCAGGCCGGCAAGGGTGAGGATGGCCTCGGAGGCGTTGAGCGTGAAGATCAGAGGCAGGGTCCTGGTGGCGTTGGCGAAGATATGCCGGCCAATGATCCTTGCACTGGAGGCGCCAACAACCTGGGCTGATTCAACGAAGGGCTCGGCCTTAAGCCGAATTGTTTCAGCACGGATCACCCGGAAATACTGTGGGACAAACACTGCCGTGATCGCCAGCCCGCAGGCGAGGATTCCGCCCCAGAAACCGGACTGGCCCTTGTTGATGGCGATGGACATAACGATCGCCACAAGGAGCGTGGGGAATGCGTAAATGGCGTCTGCGATCACCACCAGGATCCGGTCCAGCCAGCCGCCAACATAGCCGCTGATGAGTCCGAGGAATACCCCGAGGAAGATGGACATCAACACGGCAGCCACCAGCACGGCCGCTGCTGTCTGCGATCCCCAGATCACGCGCGACAGGACGTCATAGCCGCCAACAGTTGTGCCCCAGGGATGCTTGCCGCCGGGTTCGGCTTGGGCCGGGAACGAGCCGGCGTCATCGGAAATCTGGGAGTATCCGTAGGGTGCCAGCAGCGGCGCAAATATTGCGGCCACCACAAAAATGACGCACAGCACGACGCCGATGAGTAGCATCGTGCGCTGCAAACCAACGCTTTGGCGGATGTGGGACGCGACCGGCAGCCGGTCAAGCAATGGCTTCTTGGGATGGGGCAGGGCTTCCGTCTTCATCAGTATCTCACCCGCGGATCGATCAGGGCGGCGGCAATATCCACCACGAAATTGGTGACCGCCACAATGACAGCCAGCAGCATCACTATGCCCTGGACGGCCACAAAGTCCCGCGCCGTGAGGTACTGCGCCAGTTGATACCCGAGGCCTTTCCATTCAAAAGTGGTCTCGGTCAGCACTGCGCCGCCGAGCATGAGCGCGATCTGCAAACCCATGACGGTGATGATGGGGATCAGGGCCGGCTTATAGGCGTGCTTGGTGACAAGCCGGTATTCGCTGACTCCGCGGGACCGGCCTGCCTCAACATAATCCTTGCCCAGGGTGCCGATCACGTTAGTGCGGACCAGGCGCAGGAAGACGCCGGCTGTGAGCAAACCCAGCGCGACGGCGGGCAGGACTGCGTGATGGACAATATCGCCAAACGCCGCCAGATCGCTGCTGCGCAGGGCGTCCAGCCAGTAGATGCCGGTGGGCGCTGCCAGCCTGCCCATTGCCAGTTCCGTTGTGGTGGAAGCGCGGCCCGCAACCGGGAACCAGCCCAGGCCCACGGAAAAAATCAGCTTCAGCAGCAGGCCCGCGAAGAAAACGGGGGTGGCATAGGAGAGGATCGCGAACAGCCGCAGGAAGGCGTCGGGAACCTTGTCGCGTTTGTGCGCGGCGAACATCCCCAGCGGAATTCCCACGAGCAGCGCCACCAATAAGGCGTTAACGCTCAGTTCCAGCGTGGCTGCGCCGAAAGTAGCCAGCATCTCAATGACGGGCCGCCCGTCTGAGATGGTCCTGCCAAAGTTGCCCGTGGCGATGTGGCCGAGGTACTCGATGTACTGAATGAAGAGGTTCCGGTCGTAGCCGGCCTGGTGAATCAGCGCGTCAATCTGCTCCTGGGGAAGGCGTCCGCCCTGGGCTGCAGTGATGGGATCGCCGGTGATCCGCATCAGAAAGAAAACCAGGGTGACGAGGATGAATATTGTCGGGAAAATGAGCAGGAAGCGGATCAGGATGTATCTCCCAAGGCCACCTCCCGCGGATTTTGATTTGGCTGGCGCAACCGTTGGCGGCGGCGTATCGATCATTGTGGCCATGCTGTCCCTGCTTGATATGGAAACGACGAGTCTGGGGGCCAACAGGTAGGAGGCAGGACCACTCGGGCCCCGCCTCCTACGCTGGTGTGTTGCTGATTACTTGGAAACGGTGCCCAGCCGGAACTTGAAGGATGCATCCAGCGTGGACTCCACGCCCTTCACGCTGGTCCCGGACACGGCAACCTGCGCGCCCTGCAGCAGAGGCAGCGTGGAGATGTCCTTGGCCAACTGGTTCTGGACGTCCTGGATGGTCTTCTCACGCTCTGATTTGTCGGCGGTGACAAGCTGCTTGGCGATCAGCGCTTCCACATCAGTGTTGGAGTAGTGGTTTTTAAAAAAACCGCCCTTCGGGAACATCGGCGTCAGGTAGTTGTCCGGGTCGCTGAAGTCCGGGAACCAGCCGAGCTGGAAGACCGGGTAGCTGTCCTTCTTGGACGCCGCGTTGTACGTGACCCACTCCGTGGACTGCAGATCCACAGTGAAGAGGCCACTCTTCTCCAGCTGGTCCTTGACCATGGCGTACTCGTCACCTGAGGACTTGCCGTAGTGGTCCGGGTTGTACTGCAGCTTGATATTCACGGGGCTGGTGATACCGGCGTCGGACATGGCTTTCTTGGCCTTGTCCAGGCTGGGCTTGCCCGAGCCGTCCCCGTAGGCCTGCTTGAAGGACTCGTTGGCACCCAGGAAACCCGAGGGGACGTTGGACCACATGGGCAGGTAGGTGCCCTTGTAGACCTGGTCCGAAATAGCTTGGCGGTCCACAAGGTTGGCTGCGGCCTGGCGGACTGCCAGCGCCTTCTTCGGATCTGCTTCCGGCGTCTTTGCGCCGAAGGGCATGGTGTCGAAGTTGAAGACGATGTAGCGCATCTCACCACCGGGCCCGATATTGACCTTGACGTTGGAGTCCTTTTTGAGGTCGTCGATGTCCGTAGCGCTGAGGCTGCGGTTGGCTACATCGATCTGTCCGCCCTTGACCTCCAACTTCATGTTGGTCTGGTCGGTGTAGTACTTGATGGTGGCCCCGCCGTTGGCCGGCTTGCCCAGGACACCTTGGTAATCGGGCCAGGCCGACAGGCTCACCAGCGTGTTCTTGCTGTAGGAATCAATGACGTACTGGCCGTAGAACGCCTTGGCTTTGACAATCTCCTCGTCGGCGAGAAGTTTGTCGGCCGGGAAGACCTCATCGTCCACAATCGGAGCTGCCGGGCTCTGCAGGATCTGCGCGAACGTTTGGTCATTTGGCTGTTTAAGCGTGAATACCACCGTGCCGGCATCAGGCGTGGCAATGGACTCGATGTTGGTCAGCAGTGATGCAGGACCGTTGGGATCGGCAATCTTGGTCTGGCGGTCGAACGAGAACTTTACGTCTTTGGAGTCCAGCACGTGTCCATTGGCCCATTTGAGGCCGGTCTTCATCTTGACCGTGAACTCGGTGGGTTTGGTGAAGGAGCCAGATTCCGCCAGGTCTGGCGCAGGTTCTGCGCCGCCGGGCTTGGAGTTCATCAGGAAGGAGTAGATCTGGTTCATCACCATGAAGGAGCCGTTGTCGTACGAGCCCGCGGGATCCAGTGCGGTGACCTTGTCGGTGGTGCCGTACGCAATGACGCTGCCGCTGCTTCCATTCCCCGATGCCGTGCTGCCACCGCCACCGCCGGACGGGCCCGTGCAGGCCGTCAGTGCGAGCGCGGAAATGCCTGCCAGCGCGATAGCGCCGTGCAGTGCCTTGATGCTCTTCGTCATCTGTGAACTTTCTGTTCGATGAGTACGTGTCCGCCAGCCACTGCTGGATACCTTTTGCCAAGCGGGAGCACGCTGTGCTGATGCCTCGATTCAATCAGAGAGTCAACCCTCACGGCGGCCCATTTAGTGAGTTGAGACACAAAATTTACCTTGCGGCCGTACAGCCCGCGGCTTGCAACCAGAAGGGGGCTCGAGGACAACAAAACGCCGCCCCGGCGGGGCCGGGACGGCGTTCAGGAAGCCGCGGGCCTAGATTGCGGCGCGCTGCAGGGAACGGGCGGCATCGATAGTGGCTTGGCCCAGGACGCGGCTGCCCTGGTAGAGGACAACTGTCTGCCCCGGTGCCACACCACGAAGGGGATCGGTCAGGCGGACCACCAGCTGGCCGTTGTCCGGTTCGCCGCGTTCCATCCGTGCCGTCGCGGGAACGGGATCCCCGTGCGCACGCACTTGCGCGTAGCAGTCGAAGTCCTGGCCGGTTTCCACCTCGGCGATGGGCAGACCCGCCCAGGACACCTTGATGCCCCGGATTTCATCAATTGCGAGCAGCGCCTCGGGGCCTACCACCACTTTGTTTTCCTTGGGCCGGATTTCCAGGACGAAGCGCGGCTTCCCGTCAGCAGCCGGCGTGCCCAGCTTCAGCCCGCGCCGCTGGCCCACAGTGAAAGCGTTGGCGCCGGGATGCTCCCCCACCTTGGCACCGGTTTCGTCCACGATGTCGCCGGTTGTCATGTCGATCTTTTCCGCGAGCCACCCGGCGGTATCACCGTCGGGGATGAAGCAGATGTCGTGGCTGTCAGGCTTGTTGGCCACGGACAGGCCGCGCCGCTCAGCTTCCGCACGAACTTCAGCCTTGGAGGGGGTGTCAGCAAGCGGGAACATGGAGTGCTTGAGCTGCTCGTGCGTCAGGACGCCCAGCACGTAGCTCTGGTCCTTGGCCCAGTCCGCGGCCCGGTGGAGTTCCCGGTTGCCGTCCGCGTCCTCGATGACCTTGGCGTAGTGCCCGGTGCAGACGGCATCGAAGCCCAGTGCGATGGCCTTTTCCAGCAACGCGGCGAACTTGATCCGCTCGTTGCAGCGCATGCACGGGTTGGGGGTGCGGCCGGCGGCGTATTCGTCGATGAAGTCCTGGACGACGTCTTCCTTGAAGCGTTCAGAGAAATCCCACACATAGTAAGGAATACCCAGGACGTCGCAGGCGCGCCAGGCGTCGCGCGAGTCTTCGATGGTGCAGCAGCCCCGGCTTCCAGTGCGCAGCGTACCGGGCATGCGCGACAGCGCCAGGTGGACGCCGACGACGTCGTGCCCCGCCTCGACGGCGCGGGCGGCGGCAACGGCGGAGTCAACGCCGCCGCTCATGGCTGCTAGAACTCGCATGGTGGCTTCCTGTTGGATGGTTCCGGCTCCTGGCCGGTGCTTGCTGCCAGTGCTGGCCGAATCTGCTGGCTGAAATTGCTGCCGGGGAGAAATTGACGCTCCGGAAACGATCTTCGCCTATCTATTCTACGGCCTGCCCGCAAGCACACTCTCAGCGGCCGCCCATACCCTGGCGGGCCACCGTGCCGGCGGTTTGAATGGAAGACTCATGGCCCGCCATTCCCGCCTGACGGGCCCTGGTATAGGCGTCCGGAAGGGCGGCCAGCAGCGCGTCCACGTCCTCACCGCTGGAGGAGTGCCCCAGGGTGAAGCGCTGGGCTCCGCGCGCTGTTTCCTCGTCCAGTCCCATAGCGAGCAGCACGTGGGAGGGCCGCGGGACGCCCGCGGTGCAGGCTGACCCCGTGGACGATTCCACTCCTGCGAGGTCCAGCAGGAAGAGCAGTGAGTCCCCCTCGCAGCCGGGGAAGGTGAAGTGTGCGTTGCCGGGCAGCCGGCCGTTCCCGGGTGCGCCACGCAGGACGGCTTCGGGCACCCGCTCCCGGACGCCGTCGATCAGCCGGTCGCGGAGGGCGGCTATCCGGGCAGATTCCGCGGCAAGGTTGGCAGTTGCATTCTCCGCGGCTGCAGCAAAAGCGGCGATCGAGGCGGTGTCCAGCGTGCCGGAGCGGACATCGCGCTCCTGCCCGCCGCCATGCTGGACCGGGGTGAGTTTGACCGACCTCCCCAGCAGCAGGGCACCCACTCCCACGGGTCCACCGATCTTGTGCCCGGAGATGGACATGGCGTCCAGGCCAGATGCCTTGAAGTCCACCGGCACGGAGCCGAAGGCCTGCACGGCGTCCGAGTGAACGGGAACGCCGGCCGCGTGGGCAAGTTCCACCACGCGGTGGATGGGCTGGATGGTCCCCACTTCGTTGTTGGCCCACATCACGGTGACCAACGCCACCGACTCCGGGTCACGGGCAAGTTCAGCTTCCAGGACGGCCAGATCCACCGCCCCGTCACTGTCCACCGGGAGCCAGGTGACGTCTGCACCTTCGTGCCGCTCCAGCCACTCCACTGTGTCCATCACTGCATGATGTTCGACGGCGGAACACAGGATGCGCCGCCGCGCCGGCTTTTCGCCCACGCGCGACCAGTACAGCCCCTTCACCGCGAGATTGTCCGATTCAGTGCCGCCGGACGTAAATATCACTTCTGAGGGGTGCGCACCGGCCGCTGCAGCAATGGCTTCGCGGGCGTCTTCCACTGCCCGGCGGGCGCGGCGGCCCGAGCCGTGAAGGGATGAGGGGTTGCCGGTGCGGGCAAGTTCACGCGTCAGGGCAGCCAGCGCTTCCGGAGAAAGAGGTGTGGTGGCAGCATGATCGAGGTAAACGGGCACCCTGCAATTCTAGCCGCCGTGCCCTGACCGGTCAGGTGGGCGGCGTGATCCTTGCGCAGCAGTGGCCGGGCACGTCGGCGGGCACCACCCTGCCGCCGGAGGCGTCCAGGCGGTCTGCCGCCCCCTGCAGGAACGCCCCGTTCATGGTGCACACCACCCCGGGATGTTTGTCCGAGAGACGGTGGAAAGGGCAATTGGGCAGGAGGAAACCGCCGTCACCGTCCGGTTGGGGCCGGTAGCCGGCCTGGGCCAGGAAGTCCTCGAGGGTCGCAGCCCCCTCTGCCATGGCCTCCCCCTTGCGGTACGACTCCGCCGGCAGCGTATCGTCAATAGGCTCCCCCCCAGTGGTGGATTTTTCGATGGCGGCGGCCATCAGTTCCCCCGCAAGATCGTAGTTCCGGTCCGGCACGGAGGCCCCGATTTCGTCGGCGACAGGACGGTACATCTTGGCTGGACGCCCCGAGCCGGGTCCCGTTTTCCCTGGCGGCTTGTGGAATTCGACCGCCAGCAGGCCGTCCTGCACCAGGCGGTCCAAGTGGAAGGAAACGGTGCTCCGGGGAATTCCGGCACGCTGCGCAACGTCGTCACGGCCCACTGCGCCGGGGGAAGACACCACGAGTTCAAAAAGCTGGCGGCGCTTTTCATCGCCGAGGGAGGCAAGCGCTGCCATGCGGTTCGCCCAGGGAAGTCTGGCCATTGCTCCACCAATCCAAAGTCAAGATGTATTGATTATAGACCCTCCTGGTTTCTAAAATGGGGGAACCTACTTTTAGAAGGAGTCAGTTGTGAAAACCACATCAGCACTGCGCGCCAACACCACCACCACGGAGCCTGCCCGGCAGGCATTCCTGTTGCTGCGGACTGTCTTCACCGTCGCGCCGATCCTCTTTGGGCTCGACAAGTTCACGAACATCCTGACGGACTGGACCATGTACCTCGCGCCCCAGGCCACGGCGCTGGTGCCCTTGCCTGCCCAGACCTTTATGTACGTGGTGGGCGTAGTGGAAGTCGTCGCGGGCATCGCAGTGGCGGTCCGGCCAAAGTTCGGATCACTCCTGGTGGCAGCGTGGCTGTGCGGAATCATCGTGAACCTCCTGTTGCTCGGAGCCTTCTTCGACGTGGCGCTGCGCGACTTCGGGCTGCTGGTTGGCGCCCTCGCGCTCAACAGGCTCGCCCAGCAGGCTGCTGCCCGGCCGTCGGGGATCTAGGCCGAAGGAGGCAGGACCGGCAGGAACCGCACAGCGTCCGCCCTGGCCGAGGCCAGGGCGGACGCATCCGGGCATGAAACAGAAACGTAGATTGACGATCCGGAGGTGGCGAAGAGCCTGGCAAGCACCGTAGCTGCCCTGCCCCCTGGCGCGGCAGCCTCTTCCAGGACCAGCACCTCCACCGCGTGGCCCGGAGTGGATTCGTCGCCGCCCCATCGCAGCGTGGCGGCCTTCAGGTACTCAGGGAGGATGGTGGGATCGAGGTACTGAAAGAGGGCAAGTGTTGACCCGCGGTCATCACCCTGTGCCAGCACCTCCTGGTTGGTACGGACCTTTGCGGCCACGAGGCACCCGTCCGCCTTGAGGTACTGGCTTTCGCCGGCCACATTGTCCTTGACCATTTTCCAGCCGGGGGCGTCCTTCAGCCCGTCGGAGATGCCTACCGGAACTCCGCGGGCGAGGTTGCCGCCGGACGCGAAGGGCAAGTCCTGCGCCGCCACTGCCGCAGCATCGTGGCCCGGCGTGATGGTGGGGGTGGCAAGTACTGAGGCTGTTTCCACAGGTTTAGGTGCGGAAGGGTCGGGAACGCCAACGCTGCAACCGGCGGTCAGCACGGAGGCGAGAACCGCTGCCGCCAGCGGCAACTGTCCTGGCCGGACCCTGCCGGCCCGTGCCGCCGTCGTCGGCTTTTCCATGTCCTCCCCCATTGTGTTCCCTGACCTGCCGTTCTTTGCCCGCTGCCCGGCAGTTATCTTTCACGAGTCTAAACTCCGCCTGATCCCGCCCCGGCCGGGAACCCGGAACGCCGGCACGGACGTTGTCAGATCAAGGGCCGATAAGCTGGCCAAACAGGGCTGCCCTCCGCGGACCGGCCGTTTCAACACGAAGGATGCGTGCTTGACCGAGAGCAACTCCCACTACCAGGTGCTTCGCGTGGCAGTCACCGCCACCGAGAAGGAAATCAAGGTGGCCTATCGCCGCGCCGCCCGCCTGGCCCACCCCGACCATGGCGGGGATCCTGCCGCATTCCGCCGGGTGACCAGCGCCTATGAAACCCTGATCGACCCGCAGCGGCGGAGAGCGTACGACCGCTCCTACGCCGCAGGCACCGCCGACAAAGCCGATGCCGAACCACACTTTGATGCACCGCCGGCGGGCAGCAGGGCTTCGGCCACCGTGCACAAGACCGGCGGCACCCGGAACGCCGCCGGCGACCCGCCTGTCTACGTCCCGCCTTACAGTTCGGGAGCGGACGGCGGCGTTCCCTTGATTCCGATGGCGCAGGCCAGCCAGCAGGTCCACGGCATGCCGCGAAAACGCGGCATTTTCGGGGCAGAAGCACGGATCCAACGCGAGATGCGGACAGTCCAGCTCCTGACCCGCCAGGTACTGCCGGCCATTCCGGCGGCGCGCTTGATCAACGGGCTCCAGTCGCCGGCGGACAACAGCCACATTGACCATGCGGTGCTGTCCGGATACCGGCTGGCGCTCATCGGCTCCATGCTGCTGCCCAAAGGAGCCTATGCCTGGGACGGCAGGACGCTGAACCACGGCGGCCGCTCCATTGCCCCGCCGCAGCTGGCGCACATAGTGCGAGCCATGCAGGAAGTCTTCCCGGAACTGAACGTCACGGGCTGGACCGTGGTCCAGAGCCCGCACGGCAACCTGCACGAGCCGGTGATCGACGACCACCGCCGGTCCTCCGGGGGGCTGGAGACCGTCCGGATCGTCAATGCGGCGGGAATGGTGCGGGGCGTCAAGGAGTTCCTGGCGTCCGGGCCGGCCCCCAATACGGTCAACGTGCCGGTACTGGCCCGGTTGCTGCGCGGCATGCACTGACCGGGTTGATTAGTATGGGATGGTGTTCCGCATCCTCTTCCACGAACCCGAAATCCCCGGCAATACCGGCAACGCCATCCGGCTGGCAGCCATCACCGGCGCTGAGCTGCACCTGGTGGAGCCCTTGGGGTTCGACTTCTCCGACGCGAAGCTCCGCCGCGCCGGGCTCGATTACCACGACCTCGCCGTCGTCACCGTGCACCGGACCATTGAGGATGCCTGGCAGCATCTTCAGCCTGAGCGTGTCTATGCTTTCACGTCGGACGGGACAGCAAGCTATACGGACATCGCCTACCAGCCCGGCGACGTGCTGATATTCGGGCGGGAATCCGTGGGGCTGCCCGCGGAACTGAAAACGGACCCCCACGTCACCGCAACCGTGCGGCTGCCCATGCTGCCGGCCCTGCGCTCGCTCAACCTGGCCAACGCCGCCTCCATCGCCGTTTACGAAGCGTGGCGCCAGCAGGGCTTCGCCGGCGCCCGGACCTAGGCCCGCCCAAGCCGGGAGATCCGGCACGCCTGGCTACCGGGCCGGATACGCCGAAACCAGCGCGGGGTTCTACAGCCGAAACATTCTTTAGCCTTGCCCCATCCGCGCGCCGGGCTGTGCCGAATCCCTCTTGAGAACAGTCCATCAGCGATCAAGGAGCGGCAGGTGACACTTCTTCGGGCAGATTCCAGGACCAGCCGGGGCATCTCCCGCGGCACCGCTGAGGATTCATCTCCTGGGCACTTATGCTTGGTAGTAATGGATACTCCCGATGCTCCCGCGGTCACAGACACGCCGGCAGAGCTCAGTCAACGGCTCGCAGTCCTCCTGAGGCAGATTTCCCAGGGCGACCGGGCAGCCTTTGCGGAGTTTTACCAACTGACGTCCCGCCGGGTTTATGGCATGGCGCGCAGGGTCCTGATCGATGCCGAACTCAGCGAGGACACCACCCAGGAGGTCTTCCTGCAGGTCTGGCAAAACGCGGGCCGTTTCGATCCCGCTGCCGGCAGCCCGCTGTCCTGGCTGATGACCATTTCCCACCGGCGCGCCGTGGACAGGGTCAGGTCCGCGCAGTCGGCCACGGACCGGGAAGCCCGTTACGGGGCGAGCACCCAGGACATCGACCATGACACCGTCTCCGACGAAGTGGGAAGCAGGCTCGAAGCCGAGGCCGTGGTCCGGTGCCTGGGAACACTGACTGAGACGCAACAGGAATCCGTCCGGCTGGCCTACTACGGCGGCCTGACGTACCGGGAAGTCGCCGAACAGCTGAACGCTGCAGTTCCCACCATAAAGTCCCGCATCCGCGACGGACTGATCCGCTTGAAGACCTGTTTGGGGGTGAGTTGACATGACAGAAATGAACCATGGACGGGAAGGCCGCTCAGGCGCCTTTGGCGATACCGTCGCCGCTGACCTGGCTTCCGGCCGCGCCCTCGACCTTGCCGAACTGTATGCCCTGGATGCAATAACGGACGAGGAACGCCGCTCCATCGAGGAGTACCTTGCAACGGCACCCGCAGCCGAACGCGCCTCATTTTTCGAACGCGTACGCCAGTCCAGGGAAACGCTCACCCGGACGTTCAGGGTGGAGGAGGAGCCACCAGCCGGTCTTTTCGACCGGATCGCTGCCCAACTGCCGGGCCAGTTACCGGCCCAACTGCCGTCACAAGCCCCCGGCCCCGAGCCGGCCGCGGCAGATCCTTCCCCCTCCTCGTTGCCGGCGCAAAAGGACCCGTTCCTGGACGGCCCCGGCGACGAGCTCGCCAAGGCCCGGCAGCGCCGGGAGGAACGGCGGCGTCCGGCCGGAACCCGCCGCTGGCTGGCGGGTATCGCGGCCGCGGCAGCGATCGCCCTGGGCGGTGTCGGCGTCGGATCCTATATTGCGGACCAGAACAACCCGCTGAACCAGGTGATCCGCGCCGATGACGTCCGCGAAGCCTCAGTACCGGTGGCCGCCGGCGGCACCGCCACGGTCCTGGTCTCATCCTCCAAGGACGCCCTGGTGGTCAAGATGAACGGTGTTCCGGCCCCGCCCGAAGGCAAGGTCTACCAGATGTGGCTGATCCCGAAGGACGGGTCGGCACCGGTCTCGCAGGGCCTGATGGACGCCGAGGCACTGTCCAAGCCTGCCGTGGTGGAGGGCATCGCCTCTGCCGCCTCGCTGGGGATCACGGTGGAGCCCGTTGGCGGATCCAAGTCACCCACGCTGCCCACCGTCGCCGCTGCTCCGCTCGGCGCATAGCCGCAGACGGCGCGCCGCGGACGGTCAGCATGGACCAAGGGACGCCCCGCGGTCTTCCGGAAGGAAGGCCGCGGGGCGTCGTCGTTGGCAGCCGGTTCAGAAACCGGCGATAGTTCCCGGCCCGTTGACCGCTACCACATGGAACGCTTCGGCACTGTGGCCCGCCGGCAGTCCGGCACGTTCCGCATTGACGTGCATGCCCCTGCGCACTGCTGCCTCCATGGCCTCCACGTCGGGATGCTGGCTGACGTGGACGTGGATGGCTTTCAGTTTGGCCTCCACGTGCCCTGTCACGTCAACAAAGTGGTTTTCCCGCTCGTCTGGCCCGGCGTAAAGCCAGAGCCAGGGAAGTTTGTACGCCGCCAGCCCGGCTTCGGCCAGTTCCGGGTAGGCGAACGGGTTTTCCAGCGCCGGGTAGACGGCCCGGGTCACGGCCTCCCCCACCGCCAAATGGTCCGGATGACTTTTCTGGATCCGGCGCCAGTTCCGTTCCGGATGCATAGCCAGTACGACGTCGGGACGCAGTTCGCGGATGAGCTTCACCACCCCGCGCATCACCTCATGTGAGGGCTCGAGGTAGCCGTCACGCTGATGGAGGTAGTGGATGTCCGATACTCCCACCAGCTCGGCGGCCCGGCGCTGCTCGGCGTCGCGCATGGCGATAATGTCCGCCCGGTGGGCCGGATCAAAGCCGCCAGCGTCGCCGTCGGTCATGATGCAGTAACTGACCTGGACACCGGCCGCGGTCCAGGCGGCAATAGTGCCGGCAGCGCCGAAGTCGATGTCGTCCGGGTGGGCCGCAAAACAGAGCACCCGTCCAATCCGGTCCCTGGCCGGATTGAACGGGCTCTGCGCCTGGCTGGCTGAGTCAGTCAATAATCAGCCTTTACGCTTCTTGATCTCTGCGGTGGCCTGCGGAAGGACGTCGAAGAGGTCCCCGACGATGCCGAAGTCCGCAATCTCGAAGACGGGTGACTCGGCGTCCTTGTTCACCGCTACGATGACCTTTGCGGTCTGCATGCCGGCCTTTTGCTGGATGGCGCCGGAAATGCCTGCGGAGATGTAGAGCTGGGGGGACACGGTTTTACCCGTCTGGCCCACCTGGGCATCGTGGCTGATCCAGCCGGCGTCGGTAGCTGCACGGGATGCTCCCACGGCCGCTCCGAGGGCATCAGCGAGCTCCTCGACGGGTCCGAAGTCGCCGCCCAAGCCGCGGCCGCCTGCCACCACGATGCGGGCGTCGGTGAGGTCCGGGCGGCCACTGGCCACCTTCTGCTCGCGGGCCGTGATCCGGGCGGCGGCAGCAGTGCTGCCGGCCGGAACCTCAACGGTAACGGTTTCCGGCGTACCGGCCGCGGCAGCCGGCTCGGGGGTCACATTGTTGGCCTTGACGGTCAACACCGAGACGGGGGTGCTGGCCTTGCAGGCGGTGTTGTAGGAACCGGCAAGGACGGACTTGTGCGCAGTCCCGTCAGCGTCCACGCCCACGACGTCGGTAATCACGCCGGCGTTGAGGCGGATGCCGAGCCGGGCCGCGATTTCCTTGCCCTCCGGTGAGTTGTCGAGCAGGACGATCGTGGCCCCGGCGCTCTGCGCAGCAGCCGCGAGGTACGCGGCCTTGGGCGCCACGAGGTAGTCGTCCAGGTCCTGCGCCGAGGGGCGGAAAACTGTGCTGACACCGTATTCAGCGAAGGCGGTGGACACGTCCCCGTGCAGTTCCCCGTTGAGTGCCACAACGCTCTCGCCGAAGGAACGGGCCAGGGTCAGCAGCTCGAGGCTGCTCTTCTTGAGCGCATTGCCGGGGTTGTCAATAAAAACAAGTACTTTTGCCATGTCGGTGATCCCTCTTAGAGCAGCTTCTGGGCGGCCAGGAAGTCAACCAGCTTGATGCCGGCGTCGCCTTCGTCGGTGATGATGGTGCCGGCGGTGCGCGGTGGCCGCTCCTCCGCACTGGCCACGGTGGTCCAGGAACCGGAGTGCCCCACCTGGGCGGCGTCCACTCCAATGTCGGCCAAGGACAGGGTGGTGATGCTCTTACGCTTGGCGGCGATGATGCCCTTGAAGTTGGGGTACCGGGGCTCGTTGATCTGGTCGGTCACGGACACCACAGCGGGCAGGGCGGCTTCCACCGTTTCCGAGGTTGTGTCCGCATCCCGGCGTGCCACGAGCCGCCCGCCGTCCACGTCGAGGGAAGAAGCGAACGTGACCTGGGGAAGGCCAAGGCGCTCGGCCAGCTGCGCGGGCACCAGGGAGGTTTCGCCGTCGGTAGAGGCCATGCCGGTGATGATCAGGTCCACCGGTCCGTCCTGGCCCAGGCGCTGGACAGCAGCAGCCAGCGCCAGTGAAGTAGCGGCGGCGTCGGAGCCTGCCAAAGCCTCATCCGTCAGGTGCACACCCTCGGTGGCGCCCATCTGCAGGGACTTCTTCACGGCGTTGACTGCGCCGGCAGGTCCCATGCTCAGGGCGATGACCTGGTTGCCTGCCTTGCTGCCGCCCCGCGCCTCGGCCAGCTGCAGTGCGGCCTCCAGCGCGTATTCGTCCAGCTCGGACAGGATGCTTTCGTCACGGTCCGTCGTGTAGCGCTCCCCGTTGAGGTGACGGTCGAACTGGGCGTCCGGTACATGCTTGACCAGGACGATGATCTTCAATGTCTTCTCCACTGTATCGACAGCAGCCTTCCATGCTTGTGGACAGCCAGCCGGGTAAGGTCATGGCCGCGGGATGCCCGGCGTACGGGTAGCTCCTAGCTAACCATATCGACGCCGGGCTCCGCCCTCTTCCATTACGCCAGTGTCAGCACTTTTACGACGGCGGCGGAGACCACGACGGCCGCGCCCCCGCCCAAGGTGGGGGCACCGCCGTCGAGCCTTCCTTAAGGTTTCTGCCGCAATGCGGCGGGCTGCTAGCTTGCGGTGCCGAGCGTGACGTCGAGGGTTTGTTCGGCGCCGTTGCGCAGGACGGTGATCCTGACGCTGGAGCCGGCGGACTGTTCCCGGACGGCAGCCGTCAGCTGCTCGGGTTCGCCGATGGCGAGGTCGTTGAATTTCGTGATCACGTCGCCTACTTTGATCCCTGCCTTCCCGGCCGCCGAGTTTGCTTCCACGGTGGCTACTTCCGCACCGACCGAGAATTCGGAGGCGGCGCTGGAGGCGGTCTTCTTCTTGACGCTGACGCCGAGCTGGGCGTGCGAGGCCTTACCGGTGTCGATGATTTCCTGGGCCACCCGCTTTGCGTGGTTGATGGGGATGCTGAAACCCACACCAATGTTGCCGCTGGATGAAGACGAGGAACCCGATCCGGCAGAGGCGATAGCCACGTTGACGCCGATGATCTCGCCGCTGCTGTTCACCAGGGCACCGCCGGAGTTGCCCGGGTTGATGGCGGCGTCGGTCTGGATGACGTTGATGGCAATTTCGCCCTGGCCGGTGGTCTGCTGGCTCTGGCCGCCGCCCGGCGGGGCGAACTGGAATCCGCCCTCGTCGTCACCCTCTGCGTTGTCGCCCTCTTCAGGGGCAGCGGCGGAGGCAACGCTGATGGTCCTGTTGAGCGTGGAGACGATACCGTCCGTGACGGTGCCGGTCAGGCCCAGCGGCGAACCGATGGCAATCGCGGTGTCCCCTACGTTGAGCTTCCCGGAGTCACCGAGGGTGGCAGGCGTGAGGCCCGAGGCGTTGTCCACTTTAATCACCGCAAGGTCGGACAACGGGTCGGTGCCCACCAGCTTGGCGGAGAGGACTCTTCCGTCGCTGGTCCGGACTTCAAGGGAGGCGTTGGCTGTCTGGCCATCCAGCGTGACCACGTGCGTGTTGGTGAGGATATGTCCCTGATCGTCGAGGACGATGCCGGAACCGGTGCCGCCGGAGCTGCCGCTGGTGGCGCTGATGGTCACCACGCTGGGCGAGGCCTTCACGGCAGCCGCGGTGATGGCGTTGACGTTGTCCTTATTATTGACGATGACCGTACCGGGCTGGCTGTTGCTGCTGGTGATGGCGGTGGAGCCTGCATTGTCGAACAGTTCGCCGGAGCCAACGGTGCCTACTGCCCCGCCCACCAGACCGGCGGCGAGGATACTGGCTACCAGGGTACCGACGCCGAACGATGCCTTCCTGCGCGGAGCGTCCTTGGGATTGTGGGCAAGGCCCACCGGGGCGCCAGCCGCTGCATGCTGAGCGTTGTTCTGGCCCTGGCCGTAATAGCCATAGTGGCCCTGTGGTTGGCCATTTCCCTGGGGCTGGCCGCCCTGCTCTTCGGAGGCGGACTGTCCGTAGAACGGCTGGTGCTGGGGATACGGCTGGCGCTGCGGGTAGGCCGGGCGCGCTCCGGGCAGTTCCTGCGTGGGGTTTTGCGGCTCGAGCCGTTCAGTAGGGTACTGATGCGGACCAGGTGCTTCACTGGCCGCCGCTGCCGCCCTGTTCGAGGCTCCCGCGCCGTCCGCATCGTGAACCTCAGGATTGTTCCCGGGCTGGGCGGACTGCTGCTGCTGCTGCCAGGGATCCTGCCGGCCCGGACCGCGGTTCTCAGGTGCGGCACCGGGGGTTTGGTTCTCAGTCATGGGACTTCCTTTCATCCTCGTCTGAATTAACTATGGACTCCCTCCCTGTATCAAGCTCGGATGTTTGCTGAGAGCTTGCTGAATCCCCTTTGGGGCGGTTTTCCTGCGCCTCGTAGCCGTTTCGCTGGTGGCATATTCAGCTCGATGGACGGCCTGTGGGGTGCACCATAGAATCAAGATGATTGCCACAGCGACCTGCGGCTTTACACATGCGTGGGGGCGCTGCTGCATTCTGAGACGACCGGTTCGTCCCGAATCGGTGTCAGGCGTGCTGAAGGGTTGCACATGCGGTCAAAGTTCAAACGTATTCTCGCCGTGATCGGCCTTGCCGGGCTGCTGGCGGTACCCGCCGGCGCGGCCTGGGCCGAGGATCCGGTCACCTTGGATCCCACAACGAAAATAGTGGATCCTTCGGGAGTATTGGGTTCGCAAAAGGCTGACGTACAGGAAGCCATCAAGAAGCTGGGGACGGACCACGCCACTGTGCTGCACGTCGTCATCGTCAAGAAATTCGAGAACCCCACCGATCGTGAAGCCTGGACGGACGCTGTCGCCCAAAAAGCCAGTCTCGGTTCCAATGCCCTGATTCTCGCGGTTGCCACCGATACCAGGCAGTACATCCTCAATAAGGGCGGCAGCAAGATCACCAACGCCCAGATCGAAAACATCAAGAGCAAAGCCATTGGGCCGCAGTTGGCCAACAACAACTACGCGCAGGCTGCAATCAACGCTGCAGGCGCGATCGGTGACGCAGCTGGCGGCGGCAGCGGCAACGTCCCCTCGGACGGGAGCGCCGGAGCCGCTGTTCTGGTGGGCACCGGCGTAGTCGCTGCAGGCGGCGCGGGTGCGTACCTGTACTTCCGCAACCGGCGGAAGAAGGCTGCCGCCGGCCAGTCGTCCAGCGCAAGCTACGGCCCGCAGGGCGGCCAGGTGGATCCGCTGGCGTCCCTCAGCGTGGAGGAGCTGCGCCGTAAGAGCGGTTCGCTCCTCATCGAGGCGGACGACGCCATCAAGTCCAGCGAACAGGAATTGATGTTCGCCCAGGCACAATACGGCGATTCGGCCGTCGGCAACTTCACCAAGGCTCTTGAGGAAGCCAAGGGCCACATGACGGAATCGTTCAAGCTGCAGCAGCAGCTGGACGACCACATCCCGGATACCGAGGAGCAGCAGCGCAGCTGGCTGGGAGAAATTATCCGCCGCTCGGAAGCCGCCCTGGCTTCGCTCCAGGAGCAGAAGGCAGACTTTGATTCCCTGCGCGAACTGGAGAAGAACGCGCCGCAGGCCCTGGCACGCGTCAACGCCGGCGCCCATGAAGCAGGCGCCAAGATCTCCAGCGCCGAACAGTCCCTCACCACGTTGCGCGCCAGGTACGCGGACAGTGCGCTTGCACAGGTCTCGGACAACATCCTCCAGGCCAAGGAGCGGCTGGCGTTCGTCCAGAACGCCTCAGCCACTGCTCAGCAGAAGCTCGGCGAGGGTGAAGCAAGTATGGCTGCAGTCGCAGTCCGGGCAGCAGAAGAAAGCCTGCACCAGACGAACGTACTCCTTGATGCCATTTCCAAGGTCTCGTCGAGCCTTGATGAGGCTCGCAACAGCCTTGAGGCTGCAGTGGTGGACACCTCCCAGGACCTCGCCCAGGCACGTGCCATGATCCAGTCCGGCGCGCATCCCGAGCTCGCAGGTCCCGTGGCTGGCGTGGAAGCCGCGCTTACGCAGGTGAAGGCAGAGATCCAGGGCGGAAAGATTGATCCCATCGCAACGCTGCAGCGGGTGGAAACCGCCCACCAGTCGCTGGACCAGTCCCTGAGTGGAATCCGGGACCAGCAGGAGCAGGCACGCCGGGCGCAGGCGTCGCTGCAGCAGACCATTATGTCGGCCCAGGCCCAAATCAGTGCCACTTCCGACTACATCACCGCACGCCGCGGCGGCGTGGGAACAGAGGCCCGCACCCGCCTGGCGGAGTCGCAGCGCAACCTGGATTACGCACTGTCCATCGCGCGCACAGACCCCGTTACAGCCCTGACCTACGCGCAGCAGGCCCACGCCCTCGCTGCCCAGGCAGCCCAACTGGCCCAGGCCGACGTCGACCACTTCGACGGCTACGCCAACCAGGGCTACGGCCGGGGTGGAATGTTCGGCGGCGGAGGCGGCGGCGGGCTCGGCGGCGCTATCCTCGGCGGCATCCTGATCAACTCCATCCTCAACGGCGGCGGTGGCGGAGGCTGGGGCGGTGGCGGCGGCAACGACGGCGGCGGTTGGGGCGGCGGTGACTTCGGCGGCGGAGACATGGGCGGTGGCTGGGGTGGGGACTCCGGCGGCGGCGGAGATTTCTAGTTCCGATAGACAACTCGCGGCCCGCAGGCCAAGGACCGGCCAGCGGAAAGATGCAACAACACAACTGTCACTGATTTCAGTGCTCACTACAGAGCAGGACGAAAGGTAAAACCATGGTTAAACAGTCCATTTTCGGCCGTATCGCACAGCTGGCAAAGGCGAACATCAACACCCTGCTGGACAACGCTGAGGATCCGCAGAAGATGCTGGACCAGATGGTCCGGGATTACACCAACAACATTGCCGAAGCGGAGTCCGCCGTTGCGCAGACCATCGGCAACCTCCGGATGCTCGAGGACGACTACAACGAGGACGTCAAGAACTCCCGTGACTGGGGCAATAAGGCCCTTGCCGCGTCACGCAAGGCCGACGAGTACCGCGGAAGCGGCAACGTTTCGGACGCCGAGAAGTTCGACAACCTGGCCAAGGTGGCCCTGCAGCGCCAGATTTCGGCCGAGAATGAGGCCAAGGGGGCAGAACCGGCCATCACGTCCCAGCGTGAAGTGGTGGACAAGCTGAAGACCGGCCTGGACCAGATGAAGGGCAAGCTGAACCAGCTGACCAGCAAGCGCAACGAGTTGGTCGCCCGCTCCAAGACCGCTGCAGCACAGTCCCAGGTCCACGATGCCATCAAGAGCATCGACATCATGGATCCCACCAGCGAGGTGGGGCGCTTCGAGGAAAAGATCCGCCGCGAGGAGGCCAAGGTCCGCGGGCAGCAGGAACTCACCGAGTCCAGCCTGGACGCGCAGTTCAACCAGCTGGAGGACCTCGGCGAGCAGGTGGAGATCGAGGCACGCCTCGCGGCACTGAAATCGGGCGGCACCGCAAAGCCTGCGATCGGCGCAGGCGGCAATGCAGGCGCTGAATCAACTGTGAACGAAGCCGATTTCGACAAGCTCTGACAGTCACCGGGGAACTTCCTCCCCGGGACCACAGATGAAAGGCCGGGGCCGTTGCCCCGGCCTTTCCGGTGCCGCCTGTGTGTAGCGTGGAGGGATGGCTTCCTTCGACGCAACATCCCTCGTCTGGCTGCGCGATGACCTTCGTCTGGACGACAACCCGGCGCTGTCTGAAGCGGCAGCGCTCGGCCTGCCGCTGACCGTCGTCTATGTTCTGGACGAGGAGTCTGCCGGCGTCCGGCCGCTCGGCGGAGCAACCCGATGGTGGCTGCATCATTCCCTTTCCGTGCTCGGAGCATCTCTGGAAGCGAACGGCTCACGCCTGCTCCTTCGCCGCGGACCGGCCGCGGATGTCATCAAGGGCCTCGCCACCGAAACCGCCGCGAAGCATCTGTTCTGGAACCGGCGTTACGCGCTGCCGGAGTGGACGTTGGATGCCGTAGTCAAGGAATGGGCCGGCAACAATGACGTCCAGGCTTCGAGCTATCAGGCAAATCTGCTGTTTGAACCGTGGACGGTCCGTACCGGGGCCGGCGGCCCCTACAAGGTCTATACGCCCTTCTGGCGGGCGTGCCTGGCCGGGGCTGATGTGCGCGACCCGCTGGAACCGCCCCGGCAGCTGCCACCGCCCGCCACTGCGACGGGAGGAGGGCTGCCAGCAGGCGAAGACCTGGAGAGCTGGAACCTCCTTCCGCACTCCCCCGACTGGAGCGGCGGCCTGGCTCAAACGTGGGAGCCGGGTGAGGAAGGCGCCAGGCACCGCCTCGATGACTTCCTGGACGGCCCCGCCGACGAGTACGGAACCGGCCGCAACGTGCCGGGGGTGGAAGGAACCAGCCGCCTGTCGCCGCACCTGCGCTTCGGCGAGATCAGTCCCTTCCGGGTGTGGCGGGAGATCCGCCGGCACTTCCCGCACCAGGTACCGGCCGACGTCGGGATCTTCCGGTCTGAGCTTGGCTGGCGGGAATTCTGCTGGAACCTGCTGTATACCAACCCGGAACTGGCCACCCGGAACTACCGGCCCGAGTTCGACCGGTTCGAGTGGCAGTCGCTCAACCGGAACGAGCTAAGGGCCTGGCAGCAGGGCCGCACGGGGTACCCGTTTGTCGACGCCGGCATGCGGCAGCTGTGGCAGACAGGCTGGATGCACAACCGGGTGCGCATGGCGGCGGCGTCCTTCCTGGTCAAGAATCTCCTGGCGGACTGGCGCATCGGCGAGGAGTGGTTCTGGGACACCCTCGTTGACGCGGATGCCGCCAGCAACCCGGCCAACTGGCAGTGGGTGGCGGGATCCGGAGCGGACGCCTCCCCCTACTACCGGATCTTCAACCCGGTGACGCAGAGCAGGAAGTTCGATTCAGCCGGCCGGTACCTGCGCAGGTTTGTTCCGGAACTCGCGGACCTCGACGCGAAGGCTATCCACGAACCGTGGAAAGCGGGGGACGTGCCCGGCTACCCGGTTCCGCTGGTGGGGTTGCCCGAGTCCCGCGAGCGGGCGCTCGAGGCCTACGCCAGGCTCAAGGACTGAACGGCCGCGACTCCCCGCAGGCGGGCCGCCGCAGCTGTCCTATAGCGGCTCTCCTTTAGCGGCTGACCTTGCCCATCAGGGACGCAATCGGCCGCAGGAAGATGGGGCGGGCCAGGAACCATGCGGCTGCCATGACCACTACGGAGGCGAGGAACACCCAGAAGCCGAACCAGCCGTCGTCGTCCCGTACGCCGTACATGTGGTTGAGGTTGCGCAGGGCACCGGTGGCAAGCACCAGGAAGACGTGCACCACAATAAAGGCCACAAAGTAGATCATCACCGGGAAGTGGATGGCGCGGGCCAGTTCAATCGGATAGGCCTTGTTGAGGCTGGCCGCCTTTTTGGGCCAGGCGGAGGACATGCGCAGGCCGGTGATGCAAGCCAGCGGCGCCGCGATGAAAACCGTGATGAAGTACGTGAGGAGCTGGAGGGCGTTGTAGTTAATCCAGCCGTTCTCCGTGGGCCAGTCCAGTGACGCGTACTGGAGGGCGGCCGAGAGCGCATTCGGGATAACGTCCCAGCTGGTGGGGACGATCCGCATCCACTGCCCCGTGGCGAACAGCAGGACGGCGAACACCAAACCGTTGAGGATCCACAGCGCGTCCAGCGTGAGGTGGAACCAGAGCTCGAGGCTGATCTTGGTGGGCGCGGTTTTGGTTTTAATCAGTCCCTTGTTGTTCCGGGTCCAGTGGCCGCTGGGGCGGGTGGTGGTGCGCACCTGCCAGCCGGTCCGGATGATGAGCAGCAGGAAGAATGCATTCAGGAAGTGCTGCCAGGCCAACCAGGCCGGGAACCCTTCCGGTGACCCAGCCGGAAGCTCAGAATGGCCCGGATTATCCGCGACGAAGGAAGCGACGGCGGGAAGCCCCACCAGCCACTTGGCGATCAGCACCACCAGGACCAGCGCCACGAGGACGGCGGGCACACCCCAATAGAGACGGGACCGCTTGCCCGCGGCAGTGCCGGGCTTCTTCGTGGGTGTGGACATCGAGCAACATTCCTCTCGAGAATGACGTGGTGCTCACGATCTGTGAGGCTCTGCGAAAGAGAATACTAGGAACTGGCAGCATTCTAGGAAAAAAGAAGACCCCGCCCGGCTTGTCTGCCGGTCGGGGTCTTCACATAAGTTGCGGGGACAGGATTTGAACCTGTGACCTCTGGGTTATGAGCCCAGCGAGCTACCGAACTGCTCCACCCCGCGTCGCAGAATCAACACTACCCTATTTCGGCGGCAGGTTTTTCCACCCGCCGTTTTCCGGGGTTCTTGCCACCCTGGCCTCCCCCGGGAACGCCCCTTCATCTACCGCAGCTTTCCCCGGAACGCCCGTCACTTCCCGAGGGGGTTCGACGGCGGTGCTGCCGCTCCGTGTGCAGGAGGGTTCTCCGCCGGAGGCGCGAAAGGTGATAGCGCGTTGCGGGACTTGATGCAGAAGGTGATGGAGCGTCTCCCACCACCGGGGTCGCGTGCTTAAACCAAAAGGTCCGGACACTGTTTCCAGTATCCGGACCTTTCTCCAGTTGCGGGGACAGGATTTGAACCTGTGACCTCTGGGTTATGAGCCCAGCGAGCTACCGAACTGCTCCACCCCGCGTCGCAAGAACAACTCTACCGGGAGGTGAACAGCAGGCCAAATCGGGAGGGCGTGATCTCCGTCTCGCCAGCCCGGCACCCGCTCGGGATGGAACGGGTGCCGGCTGCCGCCGTCGTGATTAGACAGCGCGCATCAGCTGCTCGGCGAGGGCGAAGGCGTGGCCTCGGTGGTTGCCGAGGACGCCGGAGCCGGGGTGGCCTCGGGAGCCGCCACCGGGATCTTCGCCTCCGCTTGAACCGCCTTATCCAGAGCTGCCGAAAGCCGCTTCTGCGCCTCGCCGTAGGCGGCGAAATCGCCGCCGGCCAGTGCTGCCTGGCCGGCCTTGATCGCGGCGTTGGCCTCGTCCAGGGCCGCCTTCAGTTCAGCTTTGGCGTCCGCTCCTGCCGGGGTGGAAGGTGCACCCGGCTGAGCAGGCGTCTGGCCATTGTTGTCCGAGTCGCCGGCTGCGGCGCCGGAATCTCCGCCGAAGAGCTGTTTCAGGGCCTCGTCCAGGGTTGGGGCAAAACCTACCTTGTCCCCGAAGGCCACCAGGACGCGCTGCAAGGTGGGGTAGGACGTCTCACCGGTGGACTTCAAGTAGACCGGCTGGACGTAGAGGATGCCGCCGCCGACAGGAAGCGTCAGCAAGTTGCCGTTGAGCACGTCAGAGGCGCCCTGGCGGAGCAGGTTGAGGGCCTGGGACACGGTGGGATCAGAGTTGAACTTATTCTGTGCCTGGCCGGGTCCGGGGACCTGGATCTCCGGCGGGATCTGCAGCAGCCTCAGCTTGCCGTAACTGTCGGCTTTGACGCCCGCCTGGTTGCCGGCGTCCGAGTCTGCAGCCAGGAACCCGTAAAGGACGTTGCGGGCGTTTCCGTTGACGATCTGCGGTATGTACGAGGACGTCAGCTGGAAGGCAGGCCGCTCCTGGTCCGGCATCTGCAGCGACATGTAGAACGGCGGCTGCTTAACGTCCGTGTCCACGGTGGGATCCGCCGGCACGCTCCAGGCATCATTGGTCTTGTAGAAGCTGGAGGGGTCCGTGACGTGGTATTGGCCGAGGAGCTGGCGCTGGACTTTGAACAGGTCCTCGGGGTACCGGACGTGGCTCATAACGTCGCCGGACATTTCCGAGAACGGCTTCAGCGATGAGGGGAACACCTTCTGCCAGGACTTCAGCAGCGGGTCCTGGTCATCCCAGGCGTACAGGGTGACCGAACCGTCGTAGGCATCCACCGTGGCTTTGACCGAGTTCCGGATGTAGTTGACCGTGCTGTTGGGCAGGGCCACGGCGCGTCCCGAGGTGGTCTGGGTGTCCGCGGTGGCGTTGGAAAGCTGTTCCTGCTGTGAGTAGGGGTAGTACTGGCTGGTGGTGTAGCCGTCCACGATCCACTTCACGCGCCCGTCCACCACGGCCGGGTAGGCGTTGCCGTCCACTGTCAGGTAGGGGGCAACCTTCTCCACGCGCTCACGGGGGCTGCGGTCGTACAGGATCTGGGACTCCGGGTTGACGCCGTCAGAGAGCAGCAGGTCCGAGGACTGGAACTTAATGGAGTACAGCACCCGGTTGAAGAAAGTTCCAACGTTGGGTCCGCCGTTGCCTTCGAAGGTGTACTGGGTCTCCCCCTCGCCTTCGCGGCCGGAGGGCCTGTCCTGCTCGCGGGCAGGGGCACCATCCGGTGCGCCCACGATGGAGTACTCCGGCGAGGACTCGCCGAAGTAGATGCGCGGCTGGTACGTCGAATCATTGCCCAGCACGCCCGTTGACGGAATGCCCGACTGCAGGAAGTCCGGCTTTCCGTCCACCGTGAACTTGTTGCCCTTGGCTGCCACCACACCGTAACCGTGGGTGTACACCACATGTTGGTTCAGCCAGCCCTGCTGGTTGGTGACCACGTTGGTGGGATTCAGCTCACGGACAGCGATCACGGTGTCCTGGATCTTGCCGTCCACTTCGTAGCGGTCCACGTTAAGGGCTTCCGGGAACTGGTAATACGGCCGGTACTGTTCCAGCTGCGAGAACGCGTCCGAGATCAGGTTGGGATCCAGCAGGCGGATGTTTGCCGTGGTCTGGGCGTCCGGGGCGAGGGCACCGGTGCTGGCGGTGTTGGTGGCGTCATAGCGGTTCACCTGGATGGCATCGAGTCCATAGGCTTTGCGCGTGTTGTCGATGTTGCGCTGGATGAATTCCTTTTCCAGCGTCTCTTCCGACGGGCGCACCTGGAACTGCTGGATCACCCAGGGGTAGACACCGCCCGCCAGGATGGACGTGATGACCAGCATCGCGGTTCCGATGACCGGCAGGCGCCAGCGGCCGATGACCGCCGCCACGATGAACAGGATGGCAACCAGCGCGGCTGCCACGGCCAGGATGGCCTTGGTAGGGATGACGGCGTTGACGTCGGTGTAGAGCGCTCCGGCCCAGCGGCCGCCGTTACTTTGCACCGCAGAGTATCGGTCAAGCCAGAAGTTGATGCCCAGGAGAACCAGGAAGGCAGCGCCCGTGACGGCGATGTGGATCTGGGCGGCACGGCTGGTGAAGACGCCCCGCTCCATCAGCCTGATGCTGCCGTAGAGGTAATGGGTGAGGATTCCGGCGATTCCGGCAATGACCACCACGCTGATCAGGAACCCGGTGATGAAACCGAGGAACGGCAGGGTCATCAGGTAGAAGCTGATGTCCAGGTGGAATTGCGGGTCCTGTTCGCCGAAGGGCTCCTGGTTGAAGAAGAGGAGGACCTTCTGCCACTGGCTGGCGGCGGCGCTGCCGGCGAAGAGTCCGAAGAGGACCGGCAGGCCCACCATCACCACGCGGCGGACGGGTTCCAGCTGTGCCTGGTAACGGTTGAGGTTGTCCCGGATCTCAGAGTCCGGCGCGTACACCGGACGGGACTGGTATGCGATGCGGATGGCGAAGAAGACCGCCAGGAACATCAGGGCGAATCCGCCGGCGAAGATTCCGATCCTGGCCAGGTTCTCGGTGACGAACACTTCGATGAAGCCGAGCTGGCGGTACCAGAGGACATCGGTCCAGACGTTAGCGAAGAAGATGAAGCCCACAACCACCAGGGCAACAACGATCAGGGTGGGCGTCAGCGCGCCGCGCCTTGAAGGGGGTTTACCTGTGGACATGGTGCTGGCGGGTCGGGACAAACTCGGTACCTCATAGCTGGTCGGTCAGATGATTCGAAGCGTGCGTGCGAGCGACGTCCTTACCGGTCAAACGCTGGTTCAGCCGTCATAATTGCCACGAGTGGCGGTAGAGCTTAGTTCCTGCACAGTCTAGTTGGTTGTACACACGCCGGGAGGCCGGACGTGTCCTGGCCGGAGCCGGCAAGTTCGACGGCGTCCCTCGCCTCTGCGAGGTTCTCAACCTTGACCACCTGCAGGCCGTCCGGAACATGCCCCACCACTTCCCCGCAGTTCGCAGCGGGGGCAAGGAACAGTGTGGCTCCCCCGGCGCGTGCCCCCTGCATCTTCTGCCCGATGCCGCCGATGGGTCCGACAGTGCCGTCCGGGGAGATGGTTCCCGTCCCGGCAAAGTGCTTTCCGCCGGTGAGGTCACCCGGGGTGACGGTGTCGATAATGCCGAGCGAGAACATGAGTCCGGCGCTGGGGCCGACCACCTTGTCCAAGGCAATCTGCACGTGGAAGGGGAAGGTGAACCGGTACTTGAGCATCACGCCAAGGATGAACCGGCCCGCCCCGTTGTCCTTGGGAGCGATCTCCGTTGAAACCATCTGGCCGTCCCGTTCCACCACCACGGTGGCGGGAGCACCTTTTCCTGCCGCCAGTTCTCCCTGAATCACGCTGAGGGAGGTGATCTCCTTGCCGTTGATCGTCCTCAGGATGTCCCCCGGCTCGATCTTCCCGGCGGCGGCGGAACTGTCTGACAAGCCTGCAGCCTGCAGCTGCTGCCCAAACGGAATGTCCAGTTCCTTCAAAGCTGAAGCCACCGCGTTTTCCTGGGAAGTGGCCATGGCTTCCGTGCCCTGCTCATTGGCCTCCTCCTTGGTGGTACCAGCAGGGTAGATCAGCTCTTCCGGGTACACCGCTTTCGAACGGTCAAGCCACGCAGAGAAAGCCCCCAGGATGCTTACGGGCCCGCTGGGGCCGCCGTCGACGTAGACGGTGGTCAGATCAAGGTTTCCCGCCGCCGGATACGTTTCCTGGCCGGTGACGCTGATGACCGGGCTTCCCTGGCTCTGGCCCAGGGTGTTGAAGGTGGGGCCGGGCGATTCAATGACATAGGGCACCGGCAGGGTGCCCGCCGCGATTCCCAGCCCAAGGGCAGCCATGCCGGCCACCATCATGGCGGAGACCTTGGGACTTCGGCGGCCTGGTTCGGTGAGTCCCGTTTCCGTTGGCGGAGCCCATGGGCCGGCTGGCGCGCTGACGGGTTCACGGCCGGCGCCAGGCTCTACTGTTTCCTCAGGCCAGGGGCGGGACTGGAGCTCGGCAGCGTGGTCCTCTGAAGGGTGGCTGCCACGGGTTGTAGTCACTGAACCAACACTACGCGGTGCCCGGCTGCTCCAGTTCTTTGCCTACAGCGAACGGTAACGAAGTGCGGCAGACAGCCGACCGGGACCGGGGTAGCGTGAAGGTTGAGCACCAGTCACACCGACGATCGGCGGGATCATGACCTCCAACCCACTTAATCCGTCTAACGGCGACGATACCCCCAAGGACCCGTTGACCGAGATGCTGCAAAACCTGATGGGCGGCAAGGGGATGGAGAATTTCGACCCGGCCGAACTCGCCAAGGCAGCCGGCCTTCCCAACGACCCGAATCTGCTGGCCCAGATGTTCTCCCAGGTGCAGGCCATGATGAGCGCACCGTCCGAGGGGCCAGTGAACTGGCAGCTTGCCCACGAGAACGCCCGACGCGTTGCAGCGGCGAGTGCCGATCCGTCGGTTACCTCGCAGCAGTCCCGCGAAGTGGACGAGGCCCTGCGGCTCGCCGAACTGTGGCTCGATCCCGTCACAGACCTTCCCGCTACGGGCCTGATCGGCCGGGCATGGTCCCGTGCGGAATGGGTCGAGGCCACGCTGGGCACCTGGAAGCGGCTCACCGAGCCGGTGGCGAACAGCATCGCCAATGCGCTGTCCTCTGCCATGACCGAGCAGATGCCCGAAGAGATGAAGTCGATGATGGGCGGGGCCTCGTCCATGCTCCAGAACATGGGCGGTGCCATCTTCGGCATGCAGCTGGGACAAGCCATCGGCGCCCTTTCCCAGGACGTGGTCAGTTCCACCGACATCGGCGTACCCCTGGCCGACCTTGAAATGGCCCTGCTGCCCGTCAACATCACCGCCTTCGGGGAAGGGCTCTCCTTGCCCGAAAACGACATCCGGCTCTTCCTCGCCGTCCGGGAAGCTGCCCACGCAAGGCTGTTCGTGCAGGTCCCGTGGCTGCGCGGCCACCTGCTGGGCGCCATCGAGGCCTACGCCCGTGGCATCCACATCGACACCTCCCGCATTGAAGAGCTGGCCCGGGACCTGGACCCCAGCAATCCCGAGGGCATCCAGGAAGCCCTGTCGCAGGGCGTGTTTATGCCCCAGCGGACTCCTGCGCAGGACCAGGCACTGGAGAAACTCGAGACGGCGCTGGCCCTCGTGGAAGGCTGGGTGGACGAGCTCACGGCCGCGGCCACGGAGAAGCTGCTGCCCTCCGCCGGCGCGCTGCGGGAAACAGTGCGGCGCCGCCGGGCCACTGGCGGGCCCGCGGAGCACGCCTTCGCTGCCCTGGTGGGGCTCGAGCTTCGCCCCCGCCGCCTGCGGGACGCCGCAACCCTCTGGGCCACCTTGAAGGAAGAGCGCGGCATCGAGGGCCGCGACGCGATCTGGCACCACCCCGATCTCCTGCCCACCGCCGAGGACCTGGACGATCCAAAGGGTTTCAGCGGACGCCGCAAGCTGGCCGAGGCAAGTGACAGCGAAGTGGACGACGCCCTGCAGAAGCTCCTGAGCGGCGGGTTTGACGAGTCCCCGTCGGCCGGGACGGAAGAGGCCGACGGCGGGACGGCCGGCGGCGGGACGGCCGGCGGCGGCCAGGCTGACGGAAACCAGAGCCAGGACGACCAGAAGGGCGAGGACGGCGGGCCGAAAAGCTAAGCCGGCCTAGTCGGCGTCGCCGGGCCAGCTTTCGCCGTGCCAGTTTTCGTCGGGCCAGTTTTCGTCGGGCCAGGGTTCCTGCCCTGGCCGGGCGGTGTGCGGCACATCGGGTGCTCCGGCGTCCTTGAGACCGCGCGCCATGGCGAAGGACACACCTTCCAGGAAGGCCTTCGCGCGCGCCGTCTCGGGGTAGGCCTCAAGCAGCTTCCAGAAGGCAGCGTTGTGCCCTGCCACCAGGAGGTGAGCCAGCTCGTGCAGCAGCACGTAGTCGATGACCCACTGGGGCATGGGACGAAGCTTGTCAGAGAGGCGAATGGTGCCTTCGGCCGGGGTGGCCGAACCCCAGCGCGAGTTCTGGTTACTGACCCAGCGAACTGACGCAGGCCTCGAACGCCCGCCGAGGTACCGTTCGGACAGCTGGGCGGCGTGGGCGGCCAGGGCGGCGTCAGAGGCTGGCCGCTTCCGGCCGGAAGCGGTGCGGCGTTCCCCCTGCTTGTGCAGCTTGGCGAGCATCCGCTGGACCCATTCCTTTTCCTGGGCGGCGGTGAACCGTGCCGGGATGGCCACCACGGCCGTCCCGTTCTCCCAGAAAGCGGCAACGGTCCGTGTTCGGCGGGCGGAGCGGCGGACCTCGACGGGAGCGCCGTCCGCTGTGGTGATCATAGCGAGGTGCTTTCCAGCAGGACCCGGAGGACGTCTTCGCCGTAGCGTTCCAGCTTGGACGGTCCCACTCCGGCAAGCGCGGCAAGTTCCTCCAGTGAGGAAGGCTTGGCCTCGGCAATCGCTGTAAGCGTGGCGTCGGTGAACACCACAAAGGCAGGAACGTCGGCGGACAGGGCGGTCTCACGGCGCCACGTCCTGAGGGCCTCGAAAGTCTGTTCCTCATAGCTCGGCGGGCAGGAGTTGCAGCGCCCCACCTTGCGCTCCGCTCCCGTGCCGAGCATGCTCCCGCAAACCCTGCACACCGCCGGCGCAGCGGCCTTGCGGCGCGGCGCGGGCCCTTTACCGCGGGCGCTTGAGCTGGCCACCGAATCAGGGCGCAGCCCGTCCAGGAACCTGGACGGCTTGCGGTTGGCCCGGCCGCCCGGGGTCCGGGCCGTGGACCAGGAGAGTGAGAGGTGTTCGCGGGCACGGGTGATGCCTACGTACAGGAGCCGCCGTTCTTCATCGACGGATTCGGGCGAGTCTGCGAAGGAGATGGGCATCAACCCTTCGCTGAGCCCCACCAGGAACACCGCATCCCACTCCAGGCCTTTGGCCGCGTGCAGGGACGCCAGGGTGACGCCCTGCACCGTAGGCGCGTGCTGGGCCAGGGACCGCTCCTGAAGTTCGTTCACGAATTCAGCCAGGCCAAACTCCGGGCCGCGCGACTGGACGAGTTCGTCGGCCAGGGCCACCAGCGCCGCCAGGGATTCCCAGCGTTCGCGCAGTGCGCCGCCGTTGTGGGGTGGTGCGTCGGTGTAACCAAGGGAAGCCACGATGTCGCGCACAAGCTGGCCAAGGGGTTCCGGCGATTCCGCCGAGACTGCCCGGGTGGCGGCGCGCAGCTGAAGGATGGCGTCGCGGACCTCCTTGCGGGCAAAGAACCGCTCTCCCCCGCGCAGCTGATAGCCGATGCCTGCGGCGGCAAGGGCCTGTTCGTAGGCTTCGGACTGGCCGTTGGTGCGGAAGAGGACGGCCACCTCGCTGGCCGGTGTGCCGGCATCGAGCAGTGCTTTGATCTTTTGCGCCACGGTGGCAGCTTCCGCTTCATCGTCCGAGCACTCGGTGAACTGCGGAACGGGCCCGCCGGGGCGCTGCGCCACCAGCTGCAGCGGTGCGGCCCAGGCGGCGTCAGCAACGGGACCGCCGCTGCGCCTGCCGGCCAGGAGATCGTTGGCGAGCTTCACCACTTGGGGCGTGGAGCGGTAGTCCCTGACCAGCTTCACCACGTTGGCCTGCGGGTAGCGGGCTTTGAACTCCAGGAGGTGCTTCGGGGAGGCGCCGGTAAACGAGTAGATGGTCTGGCTGGCATCTCCGACGACGCACAGCTCGTCCCGGCCGCCCAGCCACAGTTCAAGGAGCCGCTGCTGCAGCGGGGAGACGTCCTGGTACTCGTCCACCACAAAGTGCCGGTACTGCTCGCGGACGGTGGCAGCCACCTTCTCGTCCTCCTGCAGGATGCCCACCGTAATCAGCAGGACGTCCTCGAAGTCGATGACGTTGCGGTCCGTCTTGACGTCTTCGTAGGACTGGAAGACCCTGGCCACCGCCGTGAGGTCGAAGCCGCCGGGCGTTCCCCGGTCCTGCGCGTTCTCGAGGTAGTTGGCAGGGGTCAGCATGGACACTTTGGCCCATTCGATTTCGGAAGCAAGATCGCGGATGGACGCCCTGTCCGTGCTCAACCGCAGCCGCCGGGCAGCTTCGGCGATCATCTGGGCCTTGTGGTCCAGCAGGTTGGGCAGCGTCCCGCCCACCGCCTGCGGCCAGAAGAACTGCAGTTGGCGCAGCGCCGCGGCATGGAAGGTGCGGGCCTGGACGTTGCCGGCCCCGAGGTCACGCAGCCGGCTCCGCATCTCAGCCGCCGCCCGGGCCGTGAAGGTCACGGCCAGCAGGCGCTGGGGTGTGTAGACCCCCGAATGGACTCCGTAGGCGATGCGGTGGGTGATGGCGCGGGTCTTGCCGGTGCCGGCACCCGCAAGGACGCACAGGGGCCCGTTGAGGGTGCTGGCCACCTCGCGCTGCTCGGCGTCCAGGCCGCCAAGGATACGGTCCTCCAGGGATGCTGCGCCGTCAAAATTCTGTGTAGTCACTTTGCTGCTTTTTCGTCTCGACTACCGCGTGCTGGAGTCTGATGGATAAGTAAAGCTTCAGGCCCCTGCCCGGTCCTGAATCCGTCCGCCGAACCAGTGCTCTATCAGGGAACGGGCGATCGACAACCGGCTGGAGATGGTGATCTCGCCGGCGCTCACGGCTTCCTGGAGTTCCTCCCGGCTGAACCAGCGGGCCCTGGTGACCTCCACGCCGTCGGGCGTTGCCTCGGCGTCTTCGGTGACAGCGGTAAATCCAAGCATAAGGGAGGCCGGGAAAGGCCACGACTGCGAGCCAAGGTACTGGCAGGCAGTTACCCTGACCCCTACTTCCTCATAAATTTCCCGGACTACGGCCTGTTCCAGGGACTCCCCCGGTTCCACAAATCCGGCGAGGGTGGAGTAGTTCTTTGCATCACGCGCCCCGCCGCCGCCCAGGAGCAGGCGGCCGTCCGGACCTACGACGGTGACGATGATGGCGGGGTCGGTGCGCGGGTAGTGTTCAGAGGAATCTGCCGGGCAGCGCCGCACCCAGCCCCCGGCTTCAATGTCCGTGGGCGATCCGCAGCGCGGGCAGTGCGTATGGGAGTCGTGCCAGTTGGCGATGGCGCTGGCTTCGACGAAAAGTGCTGTATGCGTGGGGGTGAGCCCGGCGGCAACCTCCCGGAACCCGGCCCAGACAGCATCCCCCGGAATGCCGGCCGTCCCGGGCTCCACCGCCTCCGGCAGCACGAACAGCAGCAGCTCGGTGCCAGGGGGGAGGTCCGAATCCGGCAGGGCGGAGCCCAGGTAGACCGTCAGCCGGGGCGCTGCATCCGCAGCGGCAAGGGCGGCGTGCAGTTCGCGGGCTTTTGACAGGTACAGGCCGCCGTTGTGGATCAGCCCCTGCCGGCCGGAGAGGAGAACCGCCATGGTGTCCGCCCCGGCGAGCAACTCCTCCACCATTCCCGGCTTCGCCCGTGCCACGGAACCGCGGTCAACCAGCGCGGGCGGCACCGGGAGGACCGTCTCCATCAGGTGGTTCGCCGGCAGCCGGACAGCGTTGCCCTGGTGGACCGGTGTTACAGACTCCGCATGGCTCATGTGTCCACCGTACTGACTGGGACCGACAAATTGATATTTGGCGGGCGCGCCAGCCGCTTCCGGCTGCCTGTCCTCCCCTGTTTTGGACTCTATTCGAAGACTCGCCGACCTCGGACCGGTATCTTGGACTGCACGCAATCTACCGTGGAACAGTGAGAAGAAAACCGATAGAACTGGCAGCCGTTGCAACCGCGGCAGTCCCGGGGCTGACCCCGACGGCCGTTAGCTCTGCCCCGGATGATCCGGCCGACTTCGACTCCGCGCTGCTACTCGATTCCGAGGGCAAGCGCTGGCGCGTCCGCTCACCCCGTCACGCCGAAGCCAGCGCGCGGCTGGAAACGGAATTTCTTGTGCTGCGGGCCTTCGCCCCTGCCATCCGCGCCGAGCTTCCGTTCCTCATGCCCACCGTGGCGGGCAGTGTACGCCTGGGGACCCTCAGCACGTTTGTGTACTCGCACCTCGCCGGAAGCACCCGCAGCGTTGAGGAGCTCACAGCCGGCCCGGATGTCCTGGCCCGCGAAATCGGTGTAGCCCTCGCCGCCATCCACGACCTTCCGAGGTCGCTCGTCAGCAACGCCGACCTGCCCAGCTACACACCCAACGAGTTCCGGCAGCGCCGGCTCAACGAGCTGGACCAGGCGGCCACCACCGGAAAGATCCCGCCTGCCCTGCTGCTGCGCTGGGAACACGCCTTGGAAGACGTGTCGCTGTGGCGCTTCAACCCCAGTGTGGTGCACGGCGACCTGCACGAGGACAACCTCCTGGTGGAGGGCCAGCGGGTCACCGCGGTGACCGGGTGGACTGACTTGAGGATCGGGGATCCGGCTGACGATTTCGCCTGGCTTGTTGCCTCCAATGAGCAGGATTTTGTGGATGCGGTCCTGGATGCCTACACGGCCAGCCGCAGGGACACCCCTGACAACCACCTCCTGCGCCGGGCGGCACTGTCCGCCGAATTCGCCCTGGCCCAGTACCTGGTGAAGGGAATCGCCTCGGAGGACAGCGGCATGATCGCCGAAGCGGAAGAGATGCTTGCCACGCTCGATCGGGACGTTAAGGAGTACGGCGGGCAGCCGATCAGCGTGGAACCCCAGCCGGCAACGGTTGCCGGGGATCCCGGAAATGTGCCTGTGGTCAGGGCGGCCGACGCCGGCGCCACGCCTTCAGTCGCGTCCGTCACGGTGGTGCCGGTGCCCGTCCCGGCCCCGGTCCAGCCTGCGGTCCTTGTGACGCCAATCCCGGCTGAGCCCGCGGCCGGCCCCGGGACTGACGGCTCAATTGGGGACGGCGAGGCTGCAACAGGCAGTAGCCATGATCAGGGCCAGTCCAACCCAGGCACGGGAGCCGGGGAGTTCGGAGGGCCGGACGATACGTCCACCGCCGCGATCTCCATCATCGACCCCGCAAAGAGCCAGGCCAGTTCCTAGGAACTAAGGGCAGCACCCACAATCCCCTCCAGCTCCTGGGCGGTTCCGAGATCGTGGGGGCGCACCACCTCATTGTCCGCGACGTAGAAGAAGGCTGCCCGCACCTCCTCCAGCGGGACGTCCTTCAGCCGCGCCCAAGCCAGCCGGTACGCGGCGAGCTGCACGGCTTTCGTTTTCAGCGCGGCGGCGGAGGGGCGGCGGCCCGTCTTCCAGTCCACCAGGTCCCACCGGCCGTCGGCGTCCAGGAAGACAGCGTCGATACGCCCACGGACAACAACATCCCCCACGCGGGTCTCCACCGGTACTTCGACGAATGCCGGTGACCGGTGGGCCCACGGGGACGCCTTGAAGGTAGCCACCATGGCATCCAGGTCATACGCGGCATCGATGTGGTCATCGGAACCCGGAGCTTCATCAAGGTCAAGCATTCCCGCTGCACCGAAATATTCCTCCACCCATGCGTGGAAAGCGGTTCCCTTCCGTGCTGACATGCCTGGTTCCCGGGGCACTGGCCTGCGGAGCCTTCCAAGCACTGCGGAGGGGTCCTCCCGCAGCTCCACCAGGGTGGACGCCGAGATGTGGCCCGGAAGGTGCACATCGGGGCCGGCGGACCTTCGAGACCGGCGCTCCAGCAACAGCGCCGCCTCCCGTGCCCATCCCCGGGCCACGCCGCTTAGAAGCTTGCCGTCGGCCGGTTCCCCGCCGGGAGCTCCTGCCCCCGCAAGGGCCGGCATGGATTCCTGTCCTTGGTTTTCCAGCACCGCAAGTACTTTGCCTGCGGCGGCCTCCATGGCGTCCCGCCGCCCTTTGGAGAGGCGGAGGCGATACCCGGTCCGCGGATTCACCGGCCCCTCGAGGGGATCGTAGGGCCAGCTGGCAACTTCTGCTTCCAGGGTGAGCGGGCTCGACTCCGGAAGGGACGCTTCATCCTGCGACGCCGGATGGACTATGGCTGCCTGCGGCTGTCCGTCCGCCACTTTAGCCAGCGGCTCGAGCTCGGCGAGGAACGGCGACATGTCCGCACGTCCCGCCCGGGAACCCACCCATGCTGCGCTTGATACCCACAGCACGTGCTTGGCCCTGGTGTAGGCGACGTAGGCGAGGCGGCGTTCCTCCGATTCCCCGTGGGCCTGGACTGCACCCTTGAAGTCCTTCTCTGCGTCCAGCCAGCCTTTCTGGTCCGGCTGGTCGAGGTCCCACTGGGGAAGGTCCGCCCGGTCACCACGGAGCGGCCAGGGCAGGGCCGCGGACCCGCTGCTCCAGCGGGAGTCGCGGTCGCTGGGGAAGGCCCCCGCATTCAGCCCGGGTACAAAAACAACGTCCCATTCCAGGCCCTTGGATGCATGGACTGTGAGGAGCTGCACGGCTTCCCGGTTAATGTCGGCAGCCGGCGCTTCCAGGCCGTTTTCCTCCGCGGCCGCAGCTTCCAGCCAGGACAGGAAGGCCAGAATGTCCACCCGTTGGGAGGTCCGCAGGAATCCTGCGGCGGCGTCCTGGAAGGCATCCAGGTTGCGCCGGGCCTGGTGGATGCTGATGCCTGGCCGGGCCGCCACCTCGATGTCCAGCAGCATGGCCCGTTCCACTTCACCCAGCAGGGTGGTGAGGTCATCGCCGAGGTAGCCCCGGAGCTGCCGCAACTCGGCTGACAGGCCGGCAAGCCTGCTGCGGGCCGCGGCGCTGAGCGACCGGCCGTGAGCAGACGTCCAACCTTCCCGGGGCAGCCAGTCCAGGGCTTCCACCAGGCTGGCACCGTCCGTGAGGTCCCCCTCAAGGGCGGTCTCAGTGCCTTCATCCGGCTGCCCGTCAACGGGCCGCTCGTCGCCCGCCCGCTCGTCACGACTCCGGTCTAAGGCTTGTCCGCGCCGCCGTGCCAGGTGGCTTGACCAGTCGCGCAGGGCCATCAGGTCTGCCGGACCAATGCGCCAACGGGCACCGGCCAGGAGCCGCATCAGCGCGTCGGACCGGCCGGGGTCTGCGAGGACACGCAGGGTGGCCACGAGGTCAACGATCTCCGGGGTGTCCAGGAGTCCGCCAAGCCCCACGATTTCATACGGGATGCCCCTCGCCTCGAACTGGCGCCGGACAGTTTCCATCTGCGCACGGCGCCGGCACAGGACAGCGAGGGCAGGCGGCACAGGGCTACCGTCCGGTTTCAGCTCAAAATCGGTCACCCGGTATTTGAGGACGTCATCCGCCAGCGCGGCCGCTTCGTCAACATCGGTACCGAACCGACCCAGGACCACCGTGCCGTCGACGGCGTACGGGCTGGGCTGGAGAGGCGGAACGTCCGCTGCTGCTGCCCCGCCTCCGCCTTGCGTGCTGCTTCCGCCGGCCGGTCCGCGCCCTGCGGCTGACTTGCCCAGGGACTCGGACATCACGTTTGCCGCCGCCAGGATGGACCGCCCGTTCCGCCAAGCCGTTGTCAGGTAGGACGTAGGCGCCGGAGCCCAGTTCCCGGGTGAATCCGCTGGTCCGGTGCGCACGGGGAACTCGCGGACGAAGTGGAAGAGCTGCCCCGCGGACGCGCCGCGGAACCCGTAGATGGACTGGTTCGGGTCCCCTACCGCAGTCACTGCATGCCCGCCGCCAAAGAGCCGCGAGAACAGCACCAGCTGGGCGTACGAGGTGTCCTGGAATTCGTCGAGCAGCACCACTTTGTAGCGTTGCCGCTCCATCTGCGTGGCCAGCGGAACCTCCTGCGCCACCTTGGCAGCGAGCGCCACCAGGTCCCCGAAGTCCAAGGCTCCCCGGGCCCGCTTGGCAGCCGCATAGCGGCCCACCATGTCTGCCACGCTGGCCCGGGTGCGCAGCATCCCGGCAAGCTCGGCCGCCGCCTGCGGAGGGTTCTTCTTCTTGTCCGCCATGTACGGCAGGGACTCAAACTCCGAAAGCCGCGCCATCAGCCAGGCTTCCACGTCCTCGGGTTCCTGGAGGTGCTCCGCGCATTCCCCTGCGAGCTGGATAACCGCCTTGACCAGGGTGGATTTCGCTGCGCGGAAGTGGGTGTATTCGCCGTCGTAGGCTTCCACCACTTCACTGGCCAGCTGCCAGGCCTGCGCGCCGCCGAGGAGTACCACGTCCCGTTCCACGCCGAGCCGGAGCCCGTAGTCGGACACGATGCCGCTGGCGAACGAGTGGTAGGTGGACACTTTGGGTTCAAGCGAATCGCTGGAGACCGGTTGCTCCGGGAACAACTGGCGCCCGCCATCCTGACCGGCCAGCCGTTGCAGGGACGCCAGCTTCGCCCGTATCCGGGAGGCCAGTTCGCCCGCCGCCTTCCGCGTAAACGTCACCCCGAGGACTTCTTCCGGCCGCACCCAGCCGTTGGCAACGAGCCAGACCACGCGGTCAGCCATGGTGGCTGTTTTGCCTGAACCGGCACCGGCGATGACCAGCCGGGGCGTCAATGGCGAGCTGATGATGGCGGACTGCTCCGGAGTGGGGATGTTCTTCTCGCCCAGCAGCCCGGAAAGCTCCTCCGGTGTGAACCGCGGTTCGGGCACACCCGGCCTGTCCACGTTTGAATCCGGGCTCATTCCGTGACCTGCCTTCCCCGCACGCACAAAGGACATACTTCGGGCAGCCGGCAGCCATGACCGCCGTGGCTCCCCTTGGAGGGGTCATGCCTCGCTTCGAATACGCTGCCGCCCATTACGGCAGCGGCCTCCGTCACCATGTCCATGGCCCAGTTCTCCTGCGGATCAAGTGGTTCCTGCTGCTGGATGCCCGGACCCTTGGCCCCCGTCCCCAGCTGGGCGAGCACGGACCCACCCGGGATAGTGGGGGTGTTGTCCTCCCCCGTGTCGAAGCCACCTGCGAGTACTGCTGTCTGGTACGCACCGAGCTGCGGATGCGCGGACAGTTCCGCTTTGCCCGGCTGGCGTTTGCCTGTTTTGAGATCCACGATCACCAGCCGGCCTTCACGGTCGATTTCCAGGCGGTCCACCTGGCCGCGAAGGACCGCTGCGCGGGCCTGGCCATCATCAACAGCGACATCCGGGAGGGCCACATCGAAGTCCTGTTCGACGCCCAGCAGGCTCCTGCCCTCACTGCGCATAACCAGCACGTATTGGGCAAGCTTGCGCACCATAGCCTCAGCGCGCTGGTAGTCCATCCGGCCTTCCCAGTTGTCCTTCATGCCCAGGGCAGGCCAGCGGCGCACCAGTTCGGCGACATACTCTGCCCCGGACGCCTCCGGAAGCTCCTGTGCGATCGCGTGCACCAGTGTGCCCAGGCTTCTGGCGAAATCGGTGGCCGCTTCACCGCCTGCTGCCTGGACGAACCAGTCAAGCGGTGATTTCTGGACCGTCTCCACCTTCGACGGCGATACAAACACGGTTCCGCCCGGGGGGACCACGGCTGCGGAGGATGTCAGCGGCGGAAGTGCCCACCAGCTGTCCGGATGTGCCCCGGCCGCGGGCGGCGCCGCAGCCGCGAGCCTGGCAAGAACCTTCACCGCTTCGTCCGCCTCAGCCTCGTGTTTTCCGTCCAGCTGGGCGTACTGCCGGAGTTCGGCCACGAGTGCGCGCAGGGTCATGGGACGTTCCACCGGTGTGAAATTTCTGCCTTCCTGGCCCGGGTCCAGCGGTGCCGCATAGTCCAGGAAGGAGGACGGCTGATCGTCCTCGGAGGAGACGGCGGTGCAAACCAGGAGTTCGCGGGCACGTGACACGGCCGTGGAGAAGCTGCGCAGTTCGTCGTAGCGGATGTCCCGGAGCCGGCTGAGCGGGTCCCGCTGGAGCGCATAGTCGACTCCGTGCTCCACCGCGTCGGCATACAGGGTGCTGCCCAGAAGTTCACCACGGAGCCGGGTGTTGGGCCACACGCCTTCCTGGAGACCGGCCACCAGGACCACCGGCCATTCGCGGCCGGCTGCGCTGGCGGGCGTCATCAGTTCGACGGCGTCGTCCACTTGGGCCCTGGCCGCCAGCGTGTCCATGGGGAGCTCCTGGTTCAACAGGTATTCCAGGAACTGCTCCGGCCCGGCGCCGGGGACCTGGTCGACGTAGCGCTCCGCCGTGTGGAAGAGCGCCATCATGGCGTCAAGGTCGCGGTCGGCGCGTGCTCCGTGCGGTCCACCGGCGAGCGCTGTTTCTGTCCAGGCAGCAGCGAGGCCGGTGGAGTTCCAGAGCGCCCACAGCACTGTCTCGGCGTTGGCACCGGGTTCGGCGGCGGCCTGCCGCCCGGCCTGGATCATGCGTGCAGTGCGGCGTGCGGCCCGGCCCTCCATGCCAAGGGTGGACAGGGCGCCCGGCTCCAGGAGGGCTTCGACCAGCAAGGTGTCGCTGGCGCGTCCCCCTCCGCCCAGCAGCTCCTCGCGCCGCAGCGATTGCCGCAGCCGGCGCAGCTCGATGGACGTGGCACCGCCGATACGCGACGTCAGAAGGGAGACAGCGGTTTCCGGGGTGAGCAGGCCGGGATCAACGGCGACGGCGAACGCATCGAGCAGGGGCCGTACAGCTATTTCGTCGCGGACGGCGGACTCCGCTACCGGCACACGGACGGGAATCCCCTGGCCGGACAGATACCGTTGCAGTTCGCTGACCTGGGCCCCGTTTCGCACTATCACTGCCATCTCGGCCAGGTCCCGGCCGTGGTTGATGTGCTGGTCAAGGATCCGCTGGGCAACATAACGGAGTTCGTGCACGGCGGACGGTACGAGGTGGGCTTCCACCGCTCCCTGAGGCTTATCCCCCAGCGGCTCGAGCTGCCTGGCCAGCTGCCCGCCGGCGCGCTGGGATATGCGGCCGGCAACGCCCAGCCACGCTTCCGTTAGCCCGGGGGCGTGGCGGTGGGCATACCGGAGGGGACGTTCCAGGACAGGCGCGTCCGGTGAGAGCAGCCCCGGAAGTTCAGCCACCAGGTCCGGCCGGGCCCCCCGGAACCCCTGGACCACCGTGTCCGGCGAGGACGCAACGTAGCAGTCCTTCCGGCGGGCTATGTCCGCCAGGAGCTCGAAGACGGCGGGGCTGGCCTCCTGGACGTCGTCCACCACGATCAGCTGCAGGCGCGCACGTTCCGCAGCAAGGAAATCCGGGGAATCCTGGAACACCTGGCGGGCGGCGGTGATGATGCCCGCAGGATCAAAGGCCTCAGGCATCCGCAGGTCAAGGACGTCGCGGTACTCCGCGTACAGAGCCGCGGCGGCCGTCCAGTCCGGCCTGCCGCACTGCCGGCCAAGGTCTGCGAGGTCTCCGGCGGTCAGGCCGGATTCGATGACGCGGTCGAAGAGCTGCCGCACCTCGTGGCGGAATCCGCGCGTCTCCAGCGCCCCGGCAAGATCCTCCGGCCAGGGCAATTCGAGTCCCGGCAGGCGGTGGCCTTCGAGGAGTTCTTTGATGATGAGGTCCTGCTCCGGTCCGGAGAGGAGCCGGGGCGGCCTGGCGAGGGGCAGCACACCCTCGGCTTTGGCCCGGCGGATCACATCGAAGGCGTAGGACGCCCAGGTCCGGGCGGGCGTAGTGCTGAGGCTTCTGTCCAGCCGGGCCGTGAACCGGTCCCGCAAGGAATCGGCAGCGAGCCTGCTGGGGGCCAGGATCAGCATCCGTTCCGGGTCCAGGCCGTCACGGAAAACCCGGGTGACGGCAGCTTCGATGAGGACAGTGGTTTTGCCCGTTCCGGGCGCGCCCGGCAGCAGGACAGGCCCGGACCCCTGCGCGACGTCAACGGCTGCCTGTTGATCCGGCGTCAGTGCCGGGGCGTCGGCGTTGAGGTGCCGCGGCGGCAGCAACCTGAGCCCCGCAAGGCCTGGCGCACCTTGGTGCCCTGCCTCGCGGGGCAAAGTGCCGTCGTCGTGCCTTGCTCCGGGCAAGGCATCAAAGCCGGCGCCAGGATCTTCCTGCTCGCGGTACTCATCAAGTGGACCTGTAAAAGGAACTGTTACTGTCACGCCGACATTCCATCATCAGCCACCGACAATTGCCGGAGCCCGCGCGCCAGCTCCGCCGCAATCGTGTCGATGTGCTCAAAGTCTCCATCCCCCGGCACCCACCGGGCGGCCGCCAGGTCCACGCGCCAGGAGCCCTCCCCCGTCCGCAGGTACGCCTCATGGGAGCCAAGGAGGGCGGTTCCCTCCTCGCGGTAGTGACGGAGAGCTTCCGCTTCATGCCCCTCGGGTGCGTGTCCGCTCGCCTTGAGGATCCGCCACCAGGGAACGCCGCTGCCATAGTGGCTCATGACCGAGCCAACCTGCCTGGGCCCGCCCGATCCCAGGAGTTCGGCGACGTCACCGTAGGAGACTGCGGATCCTGCCGGAACCAGCCCCACGATGGCCAGTACCGCCTCCACATACTCAATCCGCATCGATCCAATGTAGCCGCAGTGGCGCTCCCGGGAATTGTCGGTGGCCCCAGCTAGCGTTGAACCATGAGCACCTGGAACACCCTTCCCCGCGCAGCCTTCGACCTCGAAACCACAGGCCGCAATTCGCGTGCGGCCCGTATTGTCACCGCATCAGTCACAGTGGTGGACCACAAGGGCGACGTCATCACGGAGCACGAGTGGCTGGCGGACCCCGGCGTTGAAATTCCCACCGAAGCCAGCGACGTCCACGGCATCACCACGGAACAAGCCAGGCGTGAGGGCCGGCCTGCCCACGAGGTGACGCAGGAGCTCGCGGCCGTGCTGCAGGGCCTGTTCGACGAGGGCGTTCCCGTCATCGCCTTCAACGCCAGCTACGACTTCACGGTGCTCGCAGCCGAATCGGCCCGCTACGGGGTGCCCCAACTTACCCGGTTTCCGGTCCTGGACCCTTACATCATGAACAAGCAGGTGGACCGCTACCGCAAGGGCAAGCGCACCCTGACGGCCTTGTGCGACGAGTACGGTGTGGTGTTGGATAACGCCCACACGTCTGCCGCCGATGCCTTGGCCACCCTGCGGGTCCTGGACGCCATGGCCGGCAAGTTTCCCAAACTCAGCATGCCGGCCAGCCAACTGCACCAACTGCAGGTGGACTGGGCCGTGAGCCAGGCCGCTGATTTCCAGGACTATCTCCGCAAAACCAAGCCCGCAGCCGTCATCGAGGGCGACTGGCCGGTGCTTCCGCCGCAGGACGCCAGCACCGGAGGCTTCTAGCCGGGCCAGCCAATTTCCTCGGGAGATATCAGTCACATCGCTTAATAAGTGGGCTGATTTTTTGAGGGCTTGATTCGATAAGTCGGCAACAGGTCAGCGTCCTGGCCCGCCGATGGGACGGTTTCTCCGAAGTTAATTCGGAAGAATTGAGACCAGGAGCTTGGATCTTCACCTAACAGGTGCAAAAGTGCGAAGTGAGACAATAAAGTTTTGCGGTCACCCCTGCCCTGGCCTTGCTTGACCAGCACCGGGCAGGTGCCAGGCGCCACCAGCGCAGCCTTGCGGCCCGGTTGACTTATGACTCAATGAAAGTGACAACCTGATGAAAATCAAAGCGATGAAGTGGCTGACTACCGCTCCCGTGGCAATCGCCCTGGCGGTTTCCCTGGCAGCGTGCGGCTCAGGATCCGCCCAGCCCAGCGGCACCCCCACGGACGCCCTCGCCGGCAGCGACCAGCAGACGCTGGACAAATACACCACCGCCGATGTCACCCCGATCGACAAGATCGACAAGACGAAGCTTGGCCTCATCACCGAGGGCACGCTGCGCGTCGGTACGCTCTCTGACGCCCCGCCGAACATCTTTATTGACCCGTCCGGCAAGTTCACGGGCTACGACAACGAACTGCTCCGCGCAATCGGCGACAAGCTGGGCCTGAAGGTCGAGTTCGCTTCGACCGACTTCTCCGCCCTGCTGTCCCAGGTGGCGAACAAGCAGTTCGACGTCGGATCCTCCTCGATCTCCACCACGGATGCCCGTCGCAAGACGGTCGGCTTCACCAACGGCTATGACTTCGGCTACATGGCTGTGGTGACCAAGAACGATGCCAAGGTTGCCGGCTTCGCCGACCTCAAGGAAGGCGTCCGCATCGGCGTGGTCCAGGGCACCGTCCAGGACGACTACGTCACCAACACCCTGAAGCTGGAGCCGGTCCGCTTCCCGGACTACAACACCGTTTACGGCAATGTGAAGAACGGCCAGATCGACGCCTGGGTTGCCCCCTCCCAGCAGGCCACCGGCCAGGTCAAGGAAGGCGACAACACCAAGATCGCCGAGAAGGTTGTCAACACCCAGAACTTCACCGCCTACGCAGTGAACAAGGATAACCAGGCCCTCATCGACGCGCTCAACGCAGGGCTGGACGCAGTCATCGCGGACGGCACCTGGACCAGCCTCACCTCCGAGTGGTACAAGGACCGCCCCACGGTGGCAGAGCAGACCCCGCAGGGCTGGAAGCCGGGCAGCAAGGCCGTCCAGATCCCCGCCAAGTAACCCGGCGTTCCATGGATATCCTCAAGCAGCTGGCTGACACCTTCCTTGACTGGGAGGCAATGGGCGAAGTCATCCCAAAGATGTTCGCCGTCGGACTACCAAACACGCTCGTTCTGGCGGTCATCTCGGGCATCATCGGGACCTTGCTCGGGATGGCGCTTGCCCTGATGGGGATTTCCCGGAACGCAGCGGCGCGATGGATTGCACGCATCTACACGGACGTCCTGCGCGGACTTCCGCCTGTGCTGACCATCCTGGTCATCGGATTCGGTTTTGGACCCATCATCCGCGAACTGACAGGTTCCACCAGCCCTTACCCCATGGCGATTGCCGCTCTGACCCTGATGTCGGGAGCCTACATCGGCGAAATTTTCCGCTCAGGGATCCAGAGTGTGGACAAGGGTCAACTTGAGGCGTCCCGTGCCTTGGGGTTCGGCTACGGCGCGTCCATGCGCCTCGTGGTCGTTCCCCAGGGCATCCGCCGGGTGCTTCCGGCCCTGGTGAACCAGTTCATCGCGCTGATCAAGGAATCATCCCTGGTCTTTCTCCTGGGCCTGCTGGCCACGGAGCGCGAAATCTTCCAGATCGGCAAGGATGCGGCGGCGACCAGCGGCAACCTGTCACCGTACGTGGCTGCGGCGATCTTCTATCTGGTACTCACCATCCCGCTGACGCACTTCGTGAACTACATCGACCACCGGCTGCGCACCGGCAAGCCGGAAAAGAAGGAACCGGATGAGCTGGCAGCACCTATCGGCAAGGGGGCACAGGCATGACGGACTTCGCTTCCGGAACACTGACCGGCAAGAACCTGCACCTCTCGTTCGGGCACAACCATGTCCTCCGCGGCATTGACCTGCATGTGGAGAAGGGCAGCACGGCGTCGGTGATCGGCCCTTCCGGCTCAGGCAAGTCCACACTCCTTCGGGTGATGAACCGGCTGATCGAGCCTGACCAGGGGGACATTCTCCTGGACGGCCGTTCAGTCCTGAAGGACAACCCGGATGAGCTCAGGCAGCGCATTGGGATGGTATTCCAGCAGTTCAACCTGTTCCCGCACAAGACGGTGGCGGAGAACGTCTCCCTGGCGCTGCAGAAGCTGCGGAAGCTTTCCAAGGACCAGGCCCGCGCCGAGGCGCTGGAGCAGCTGGACCTGGTGGGACTGAAGCACAAGGCCGATTCGCGCCCGGCGAACCTGTCCGGCGGCCAGCAGCAACGCGTGGCTATCGCCCGTGCGCTGGCCATGAAGCCGGAAGTGATGTTCTTTGACGAGGCCACCTCTGCGCTGGACCCCGAGCTGGTGAAGGGCGTCCTGGCGCTGATGACCGACCTCGCCAAGGGTGGCATGACCATGGTGGTGGTAACCCACGAAATGGGCTTCTCCCGCAACGTCTCGGACACTGTGACGTTTATGGACGCCGGCGTGGTGGTGGAGTCCGGCCCACCCGAGCAGATCTTCAGCGCACCGGAAACGGAGCGCCTCAGGGGCTTCCTCTCGGACGTCCTCTAGCTCGTCTCAAGCACAAAAAGAATCCCCGGTTGCGCACTGCAACCGGGGATTTCTTGTATGTCCTGGACGGCCGACGGCGGGACTAGCCTCCGGGACTAACCTTGTGCGGCTGCTGCCGCCTTGGCTGCCGCCGGAAGGGCGTCGAAGATGCGGTTCATGGCGGCGTCGTCGTGCGCGGCGGACAGGAACCAGGCCTCGAAGACCGACGGCGGCAGGTAGACCCCGGATTCCAGCATGGAGTGGAAGAACGGCGCGTAGCGGAAGGCTTCCTGGGCCTGGGCGTCGGCATAGTTGTGCACGCCGTGCGCGGAGGTCCCGAAAGCCACCGAAAAGAGGTTGCCTGCGAACTGGATGGAGTGGTCCACGCCGGCTGCGTCGAGGGCAGTGGACAAGGCAGAGGAGAGTTCCAGCGAGCGAACGTCGATAAAGGAGTAGACGTCCCGGGTGGCATGCGTCAACGTAGCCACACCGGCAGCCATCGCCACCGGATTTCCGGACAGTGTCCCTGCCTGGTACACCGGACCCATGGGGGCGAGGTAATCCATCACGTCGGCACGTCCGCCGAGGGCCGCCGTCGGCATTCCTCCGCCGATGACCTTGCCGAAGGTGAGCAGGTCCGGTGTCCACGGCTCGGCGGCGTCCGGCGCACCGCCGGTGAGGCCCCAGTAGCCGGAGTAGCCGGTGCGGAACCCGGTGAGGACCTCGTCCACGATGAGCAGCGCCCCATGCTCGCGGGTGATCCGGGACAGGCCCAGGTTGAAGCCTTCCCCGGGTGTCACCACGCCCATGTTGGCCGGCGCCGCCTCGGTGATGACGGCGGCGATGTTGGGGCCGTGGGTGGCGAACGCTTCCTTGACGGCGGCGAGGTCGTTGTACGGCAGCACCAGGGTTTCGGCGGTGGTGGCCTCGGTGACCCCGGCGGAGCCGGGCAGAGCGAGCGTTGCCACGCCCGAGCCCGCAGACGCCAGGAGGCTGTCCAGATGCCCGTGGTAGCAGCCGGCGAACTTGATGATGAGGTTGCGGCCGGTGAATCCGCGGGCCAGCCGGACAGCTGTCATGGTGGCTTCGGTTCCGGTGGAGACCATGCGGAGGCGTTCGACGGCGGGCACGCGTTCCTTGACGATTTCGGCCAGGTTGGCTTCGTCCGGGGTGGACGCCCCGAAGGAGAGGCCCCGGTCCACGGCGGCGTGAACGGCTTCCAGCACGGCGGGGTGCGCATGGCCGAGCAGCGCAGGACCCCAGGAGCAGACCAGGTCAACGTATTCCTTGCCGTCGGCGTCCGTCAGGTACGGGCCCTGGGCGGAAACCATAAAACGCGGCGTTCCGCCCACGGATCCGAAGGCCCGCACCGGAGAGTTGACCCCGCCCGGCATCAGCTGGCGGGCGCGGTCGAAAAGTGCCTCATTGCGAGGATTGCTGGAAGTCATGGTTCCTATTCTCTCAGGTAGCGCGCCGCTCATGAGGTGGCCAGCAGTTCCGCCACGCGGGGCGCCACCGCTGTACCCAGCAGCTCGATGGAGCGCATCATCGCCGAGTGCGGCAGCGGGCCATTGCTGTATTTAAGGTCGAAGCGGTCCACACCCAGGTTCTGCTTGAGCTGGACAATTTTTTGCGCGACGGTTTCCGGCGATCCGACATAGAGGGCACCCTCCGGAGCGCACAGAGCCTCAAACTCTCCCCGTCCGGCAGGTCCCCAGCCGCGCTCGGCTCCCAGCTTGTTCCGCAGCTTCAGCCAGTGCGGGAAGAGTTCCTCCCGGGCCTGCTCGTCGGTTTCGGCCACGTGGCCCGGTGAATGCGTGGCCACCTGCTGCATGGGGTGGCCATACTTGCCCATGGCTTCCCGGTACAGGTCCACCAGCGGGCGGAAGCCGCGCGGCTGCCCGCCGATGATCGCGAAAATGATCGGATAACCGTATTGCGCGCAGCGGAGCACGGATTCAGGCGTCCCGCCGACGCCGATCCAGGTGGGCAGCAGGTGGTGTTCCAGGGGCGGGTACACGCTCAGGCCGGCGAGGGCTGGCCTGGTGCGGCCTTCCCAGTGCACCGGCTTCTGCGCCCGCACCTTGTCGAACAGTTCGAGCTTCTCTTCGAACAGCACCTCATAGTCGGCAAGGTCCAACCCGAACAGCGGGAACGATTCAATGAACGAGCCGCGGCCCAGCATCACCTCGGCCCGGCCGTTGGAGAGGGCGTCCACCGTGGAGAACCGCTGGAACACCCGGATGGGATCGTCAGAGCTGAGCACCGTAACGGCCGAGCCGAGGCGGATCCGGGTGGTGCGGGCGGCGGCCGCGGCCAGGAAAACCTCGGGCGCGGACACCGCATAGTCTTTGCGGTGGTGCTCCCCCACACCAAAGGCGTGAAGCCCGACGGCGTCCGCGAGTTCCGCCTGCTCCAGCAGGTTGCGCAGCACCTTGGCATGCGGCTGCGGGCTTCCGTCGGCGTTCTCACCAATGTCGCCGAAGGTGTTCAGGCCCAGCAGGATCCGCTGCGGGCCCACCGGCGCGGTGGGAACCGGCGGCACTTCAGTCATCAGGACTCCTTCAGCCAGCCGGCCAGCTCGGCCGCCCAGTAGGTCAGCACCATGTGGGCCCCGGCGCGCCGGATGCCCAGCACCGATTCGGTGATGGCGGCGCGGCGGTCGATCCAGCCGTTGGCGGCGGCGGCCTCAATCATCGCGTACTCCCCCGAGATCTGGTATGCCGCCACCGGGACCGGACTCATCGCCGCCACATCCGCAACGATGTCAAGGTAGCTCATGGCGGGCTTCACCATCACCACGTCCGCTCCCTCGGCGAGGTCCAGTTCCACCTCGCGGAGGGCTTCCGTCCGGTTGCCGGCGTCCATCTGGTAGGTTCGCCTGTCACCCTTGAGCTGCGAGTCCACCGCTTCACGGAACGGGCCGTAGAAGGCTGACGCGTATTTGGCGGCATAGGCAACCACCGAGGTGTTGGTGTGCCCGGCCTGGTCCAGAGCTGACCGGATGGCGGCGACCTGGCCGTCCATCATTCCGGAGGGGCCCAGCATGTGGGCACCGGCGTCGGCCTGCGCCACTGCCATTTGTGCGTAGATCTCAACGGTGCGGTCGTTGTCCACGTAGCCGTCGGCGTCCAGCACGCCGCAGTGCCCGTGGTCCGTGAACTCGTCCAGGCACACGTCGCTCATGATGACCAGGTCATCGCCGACCTCTGCCCGGACATCCCGGATGGCCTTGTTCAGGACTCCCTCAGGGTCCAGCGAGGCTGTCCCCTCCGCGTCCCGCGTCTCGGGGATGCCGAACAGCATGATGCCGCCGAGGCCCAGCTCAACGGCTTCCGCCGCGGCCCGTTTCAAGGTATCAGTGGTGTGCTGGACAACGCCGGGCATCGACGTGATGGGGTTCGGCTCGGCCAGGCCTTCGCGGATGAAGGCCGGAAGGATCAGCTCGGCAGGCGCCAGCCGGGTTTCAGCGGTCAACCGGCGCATGGCGGGGGTGGTGCGCAGGCGGCGGGGGCGTTGGCTCGGAAATGTCATGTTCGACGTCCTTCACGTTGTCTGTGGAATGTGTTCGTACCCGCTGGGGTGGCCCGGAATCTGGCGGCGGCGTCCCGGCCCGTCACCCTGGGGCGGCGAGCGCCGCTTCGACGGCGGCTACCAGCCCTTGCGGCGTCGGCTCGGCGGCGATTGCCGCCACGGGAAGGCCGAGGGCGGCGGCCTGTTCCGCCGTCGACCGCCCAATCGCCACCAGCCGGCAGCCGTGCAGCGGTGAGAGCGCATGGATCCTCCGCACAGCACTGGGCGAGGCGGCGACCACCGCGTGGATCTGTCCGGCGGCGATTTCCGCATTGGCGGCTTCCGGCGTCAGGAGTGAATAGGACGGCGGCACCTGGCCGGGTCCCGCATCCTCCGCCGGGATGGCGAGCCTCCGCTCCGGTGCCGCCGGGTAGCCGACGGTCCGGTAGGCGGTGACGGCTGTGACGAGGCTGCCTGCCGCCGTCAGCCCTTCAGCGAGGAGTGCCGGCGCAATGTCTGCCTGGGGCAGCAGGACCTTCCCGGCACCGGCGGGCCACACCTCGAGGAGGCCCGCGGCCGACTGTTCGTCCCCGGGCGTCAGCTCCACCGGCAGGCCGGCGGATTCCAGGAGCCCCCGGGAGGCCGGTCCGACGGCGGCGATCCGGGTGCCGGCCGGGATCCACTGCCGCAGGCTGAGCCCGCGCTCGGCGGCTTTGGCCAGGAGCACATGGACCGTGGTGGCGCTGGTGATGACCAGCCAGTCGTAGGCGCCGGCACCGAGCGCGTCGCAGGCCACGTCCAGTGAATGCTGGTCGGCGGCGCGCTCGAAGTCGATCAGGGGCAGGAGCAGCGGCTGCGCCCCCGCCTCCTTGAGCGCGGCGACAAGTGGCAGGGAGCGTTCCGGGCTCCGGGTAATCAGTACCCGGACTCCGTTCAAGGGCCCGGTGCCAGGCTTATTGCCGGGCCCGGTCCCGCCGGCGGCAGCGCTTGCCGGCATGCTCAACCGTCCCCTGACAGGGGATTGCGGGCGGGGCGGGAAAGCAGTCCCATGGCGGGATCAGGAAGCCTGCAGGTCTGCGATATCGGCGGCACCTGCGGCCAGGAGGACCTCGGCAAGTTCGATGCCCAGCAGGGTGGCGCCGACTTCCGTCAGGCCGTCCGTTGCCCGTTTGTCCCGGACCGATGCGGTGCCGTCCACGGCGCACACCACGGCTTCGAGGTGGAGCATGCTGCCCTTCCGGTAGGCGTAGGCGCCCACGGGTGCGGCGCAGCCGGCCTCGAGCCGGGCCAGCAGTGCCCGCTCGGCCGTGACGGCCAGCCGGGTGTCCGGATCATCAAGGGCGGCAAGTGCCTGGGCCAGGACTCCCCTGGAGCCTTCTGTGGAGCCCGGCCGCGGCGGAGCGTCCGCGGTGCGGCATTCAATGGCGAGCGAGCCCTGGCCGGCGGCGGGAAGCATCACCTCCGTCTCGAGGAACTCGCTGACCGCGTCCAGCCGGCCGATGCGTTCCAGCCCGGCCGCGGCCAGGACCACGGCATCGAGGTCGCAGGTCTTCCCCGGGACTGCCTCGTCCGTGGCGTTGCCCGGCAGCCCCGGCACCCGGCCCAGCCGGGTGTCCACGTTCCCTCGGATGTCCACGATCTCCAGGTCCGGCCTTGCGGTGCGGAGCTGCGCGGCGCGGCGCGGGGAACCGGTCCCTACCGTCGCGCCGGACGGGAGGTCGGCGAGCTTGAGCCCGTCGCGAGCGCAGAGCACATCGCGGACGTCCACGCGCCGCGGGGTGGCCGCCAGGCTGAGCCCTACTGCGGGGCCGGTGGGCAGGTCCTTGAGCGAATGGATTGCCACGTCACACTCGCTGCGCAGCAGCGCATCGCGCAGGGCGGCGACGAAGACGCCCGTGCCGCCCATTTGCGACAAGGAACCGGTGAGGACGTCGCCGTCGGTCCTGATGTGGACGAGCTCCACCGGGAAGCCTCCGACGGCGGCGAGCTGGTCAGCTGTCTGCTGCGTCTGGGTGAGCGCGAGCTTACTGGCGCGCGTTCCGATGCGCACCGTCACTGTTTCGCTGCTCCCCCGGCCACGCCGGATGCTGCTTCACCCGGGTAGGGGTCGTGGCCCGCGCCCAGGGTGGTGTCCGCCCCGGCAATGGTGGGCTTTTCACCGCGGAAGTTCGCGCAGCAACCCGGCCGGCAAACGTCGTACCAGGGGCCAAGGGCGGTCACGGCGGGGCGGTCGCTGATGTTGTTGGCAACGGTACGTTCGGAAATCAGGTCCACGAGGCCGTTGACGAACTTGCGGTGAGTACCGGGAGTGGGCACCCGGGTGGCGGCAAGTCCTAGGTTGGCGCAGGTTTCCAGCGCTTCGGTGTCCAGGTCCCAGACCACTTCCATGTGGTCGCTGACGAACCCGAGCGGCACAATAACAATGCCCTTCACGCCCTGGCCGGCCAGCTCCTCGATGGCGTCGTTGATGTCCGGTTCGAGCCACGGCACGTGCGGGGCACCGGAGCGGGACTGGTAGACCAGTGACCAGGGGGCGGTGAGGCCCGATTCCTCTTCGACGCGCTGGATGACGGCGGACGCCGTGGCGAGGTGCTGGGCCACGTAGGCGGAGCCCTCCTCGAATTCACGGGGTTCCCCCTCGGAGCGGCCCGCCGCCTCAGCGTCCCTGGTGGGGATGGAGTGCGTGGCGAAGAGGATCTGGACCGGGGCGTCAGGGGTGCCCGCAGCGGCAAGCTGCTCCCGGACGGTGGCCAGGCCGGCGCTGGTGCCTTCGATGAAGGGTTCCACGAAGCCGGGGTGGTCGAAGTACTGGCGCACCTTGTCCACCTCAAGACGGCCGTCCAGGCCGGTCTCCGTCAGGGCCATGCCGATGTCCTCGCGGTACTGGCGGCAGCTGGAGTAACAGGAGTAGGCGCTGGTGGTGACCATCAGGAGGCGGCGGTGCCCGGCGTCGTACGCGTCCTGCAGGGTCTGCGGGATGTACGGTGCCCAGTTGCGGTTGCCCCACAGCACGGGAAGGTCGATGCCGCGTGCTGACAGCTCCGCCTCGAGGGCCGCCTTGAGCTCACGGTTCTGCTGGTTAATGGGGCTGATGCCGCCGTTGGCCCGGTAGTGGTGTGACACTTCCTCGAGCCGCTCGTCCGGGATGCCGCGGCCGCGGGTGACGTTGCGGAGGAACGGGATGACGTCCTCCTGGCCTTCGGGGCCGCCGAAGGAGGCCAGCAGCACGGCGTCGTAGTTCTTCGGCGCCATCCTTCCCGCCTCGGTGATGGGGTTGACGGCGGTGACTTCGGCCGGGTCCCGGGCTTCGAGCGGGCTCATGCCAGCACCTCGGCGACCTCTGCGGCGGAAATCCGGCGGCCTGTGTAAAACGGGATTTCCTCGCGGACGTGGTTGCGTGCCTCGGTGGCGCGCAGGTGCCGCATGAGGTCCACCAGGTCCACCAGCTCGGGTGCTTCCAGGCCCAGGATCCATTCCCAGTCGCCCAGCGCGAAGGAGGAAACGGTGTTGGAGATGACCTGCGGGAAGTCGCGGCCCAACAGCCCGTGGTCACGGAGCATCTTGCCGCGCTCGGCATCGGGCAGGATGTACCACTCGTAGGAACGGACGAACGGGTAGACGCAAAGCCACTCGGCCGGTGCGACGCCCCGGGAGTAGGCAGGAGTATGGTTCTTGGCGAACTCCGCCTCGCGGTGCACGCCCATGGCCGACCAGACAATCTCGGTTCCGGCGAAGAGGGTGCTGCGGCGGATGTCCCGGATTGCCTGCTGCAGGCCTTCAGGTTTGGGCCCGTGGAGCCACACCATCACGTCAGCGTCTGCCCGCATCGCTGAGACGTCGTAGCTGCCGCGGTGTGTCACGCCGGCCTGGGTAAGCCGTTCCAGCAGGGCCTCGAAATCAGCGGCGGCATCAGCGCTGCGGATCAGGGTTTCGGAACGCTTGAAAACCGTCCAAAGGGTGAAAAACTGCTCAACTGATTCTTCGGTTTTAGTGACAGATTCGGCAGAAGTGTGGCTCATGGTTACAAGTTTGCCCCTTCGTACCGGCCAAGTCGAAACCAGCGAGTTCTACAGAGCGTAGAAGTGGTCAAAGTCACAGCGCGTCCGCTATCCCGCCAGCCCTGCGGCGGTCCTAGGGATTCCGCAAGCGGAAAAAGACCAGCCCCGCGGCCCCTGCCACTCCCACCAGCCCCGAGCCCAGCCACAGCAAGGCGCTCTTCGGCTCCGGCTGCGCATTCAACTCCGCGCTGCTCCGCACGCTGCTGGCTTGAGTGCCTGCGCTGTAGGAAGGGCTCCAGCCCGCGTCGGACTGGGGTACTGCATAGTTCGACGCATTGGCCGCCTGCCCGGCGGACGCTGCCGCGCTGGATGCAGCCCCTGCGGTTGCTTCGGTTCCGGATTGGCCTTTGCCCGTGCCTGGTAGGTCCACGGGACTGGGTCCGCCGGGGCTGGGCTCCGCGGCCGGGCCGCCCGCCGGACCCGCCGGCGTTTCCTGCGCGCCAGGGGCTTGCACGTCAGGGGCACCAGCGGCCGCAGTCCCTGCCGCCGGGCTTCCCGCGGACGCCTTGCCCGGGGCGGACGCCGCGGGATCCGGAGAGGTGGCCGGCGACGTGGGGGCGGAGCCCGCAGGAGCGGACGTCGCAGGGCGCGTCGCCGTCGGGGCGCTGGAAGTCGGAGCGCTGGAAGTCGGAACTGGCGAAGGCGCGGCTGTGGGTGCAGGCGCCGGTGTGGAGCGGGGCGCCTGGGTGACGGCAATGGCCGGCAGAAGGGCGGAAGGGACTACGGAAGCAGAGACAGAAGCAGTGGCGGTCGGGGTGGCCCCGGCCTGACGGTTACTGCCGGCGTTGGGGTTCTTGCCCAGGTTCTTGCCGGGCGCATCCTCGCGTGCCCGGGCGGACTGGCCCGCCAACTGGGCCACCACCGGGAGGGAGGCGGTGTCCACGGCGGGGGCCGCCGGGTCTCCGGGGTCTGCCGTTCCTTCCGCGGCTTGGGACGCCGGGACGCCTGTGGATAGAACCAGTACCGCTCCGATTGCCGCGGCTGCAGCGCCACGCCGGATTCCCCCATGGATACCAGTCCGGGACATTGAAAGCTCGGACTTGTTTTGAAGCATAGTCATCGACCCTAGCCATTTTGCTAGGCGAAGTGAAAGCCGAAGAAGCCTGGAGTGGCGGCCCCGAGAAGGCCTGTTCGCTGGCAGCACGGTTCTGACCAGTAAAGACGTTCAGCCGGCCAGCTTCCGGATCTGCTCCTGTGTGTCGGACACCACTGCGGCGAGTCCGTTGCCGGCCACCCAGCCGCCCACCAGGGCCAGTCCCCCGGCAGCGTCGCACGCTTCCCGGATTGCGGTCACCCGGGCACGGTGCCCGACGGCGGCAAACGGCAAGGAGCCAGGCCAGCGGACAACGTCCCAGTCCACAACGTCCTGCCAGCTGATGCCAACATCCAGCAGTGCCGAGGCATCGGCCAGCGCCGCGGCCAGGAGTTCGTCGTCGTTATCAAGCCCGGCGGGTTGGCTGCCCGCACCTTCGATACGTCCGTACGAGAGCCGGAGGACATGCCGCCCGGGGCCTGCGGCTTCCGCCAGCCAGTCCCATTTGCCCGTCGCGTGGGTCAGGGCCTTGGCCCGGATGCCGGGGGTTTGCGGGGCCACGAGGATGCCGGTGCCGCGCGGGCGGCGGTCCAGGCCCGGCTTGTCCAGAACCAGGGTGACAAGCATCACGTCGGGCCCGGAGCCCGGTGTCTTGCCCGCGATCGCGGGAACGGCTGCCTCCAGCAGCCCGACGGCGGCCGGGCCATCCACGGCAACTACCAGCAGGCCGGCGTCGTACGTTTGTCCGGACGTGCCAACGCGCCATCCTTCGGAAGTCCGGGACACCGACGCGGCGCGCGTGGCGGAGACGAGCGTAACGCCCCGGCCGCGAAGCTCGCTGACCAGTGCATCCACCAGTGTGTGCATGCCGCCTTCCAGGCCGGCGACGGCGGATCCTGCCTTGGCGGGTCCGGCACTGCTGCGCCGTTGGGCTGCTACGGCGGCGGCAAGCGAGCCATGCTTGCGGAGTCCGGCGCGGAGTCCCGGCGCCACCATGTCGACGTCGAGAAGCGCGGGGTCGGCCGAGTGCACGCCTCCTACCACCGGCTCCACCAGTCGGCCGAGCACGCGCCGGCCCATCCTTGCCTTGACCAGGGCGGCCACGCTGACAACGTCCGCGGCCGCCCCTACGGATGCCGGAAGGACCCTGTCCAGCGATGCCCGCAGGGAGCCAAGCAGGCCCAGGGAGCGGCGGACTTCGGGGTCCCAAGGGTTCGCCGGGATGCCCAGGACACCGGTTTTGGGAAGTTCGCGCGGACCGTCCGGGAGCTGCACCCACGCGCCGCCGGGCCGGGGCTGGACGATCCTGCCGGAAAGGCCCAGGTCGCGGGCAAGGGCGGCGACGGCATCGGAACGGGTGGCGAAGGATTCGGCCCCGCTGTCCAGGGTGAGGCCGGCCACCACGTGGCTGCCTATGCAACCGCCCCACTCCCGGCCCGCTTCCAGGACGGTGACCCCGTGTCCGGAAGCCGCGAGTTCCCGGGCGGAAAGGAGCCCCGAGATCCCCCCGCCCAGCACCAGGGCTGACGCGGTCCCGGCCGGGTTGGTGTCCACGTTTACTCCGGGGAGATGGAGTGGATGAGCTCGACAACCCGGGTCAGCACGGCCGGGTCGGTTTCCGGGGGGACGCCGTGCCCGAGGTTAAGGACGTGGCCCGGCGCCGCAGCGCCGGCCCTGATGACGTCGCGGACGTGGCGCTCGAGGATCTCCCACGGGGCCGACAGCAGGGCGGGGTCGATGTTGCCCTGCAGCGGAACGGTGCCGCCCAGCCGGCGGTTGGCTTCATCCAGCGGAAGGCGGTAGTCAACACCCACCACGTCCACGCCCACATCGCGCATGGCCACCAGGAGCTCGAAGGTACCGGTGCCGAAGTGGATGAGCGGCGCGCCCAGGTGCCGCACGTGGTCAAGGGCGCGGGCGGACGCCGGTGCCACATACCTGCTGTAGTCGGCCAGACCCAGGGAACCTGCCCAGGAGTCGAAGAGCTGCCCTGCGGAGGCGCCGGCCTCCAGCTGGGCCTGCAGGAACATCCCGGAGGCGTCGGCGGCCCAGTTGGCCAACGCGCTCCAGGTTTCGGGGTCCGCGTGCATCATGGTCCGCGGGCCGAGGTGGTCGCGGGAGGGCTTGCCCTCAACCATGTAGGCCGCCAGCGTAAAGGGGGCACCGGCGAAGCCGATCAGGGGTGTTTTCCCGAGTTCATCCACCGTGAGGCGCACAGCCTCGCGGATGGGTTCCAGCGCCTCCCACGACAGCTGCGGCAGGGCGGCAACATCCGCCGCTGTCCGGACGGGCTTGTCCAGGACCGGGCCCACGCCCGGCACGATGTCCACGCCCACCCCCGCCAGCTTTAGGGGAATAACGATGTCCGAAAAGAAGATGCCGGCGTCCACGTCATGCCGCCGGACGGGCTGGAGCGTGATCTCCGAAGCGAGTTCCGGCCGGAGGCAGGAGTCCAGCATGGCGATGCCTTCGCGGACCTTAAGGTATTCGGGAAGGGAACGCCCGGCCTGCCGCATGAACCAGACGGGGCGGCGGGATGGCTTGCCGCCCCGGTAGGCCGTGATCAGCGGCGAGTCAGCGGTGCGGCCATCCACGAGCGGATGGTCTGCAGCGAGGGCGCCGGCAGCGGACATGGCAGGGCTGGAAGTCATGCCTTTGATTGTGCCCAAAAACGGCAGTAAAAGATAACGACAGGCTGTCATGCTGGGGGGCCCCTGCCTGCCAGTGTCAGGAATCACAGCTCCCCGCAGCTCATCCCGCGCCGGACAGTTGTTCTACCGGGAAACGAAAAAGCTATGATTGACCTGCTGTGGTTCTTTTTTCATTGGTGGCGTCACACGCCGATATCGATCTTGAGACCGTTGCTCAGTTGAGCAACGGTGCTTCGGGGATCGCCACATCCGCCCTCTCGGAGTCGCCGGCAGTGACGGGTGCGGTTGTCCTTGCCACTTGCAACCGGTACGAAATCTACGGCGAGGCTCCCCATCCGGACGATGTTGAGGCTGCCCGCGCCGCCCTGGTTGCCCAGATCAGCGAAGCCAGCGGACTGGGCGAACCGCTCGTCTCCCGCTCCTTCAGCACCCGCACCGGCCCCGAAGTCACTCAGCACCTGTTCGCCGTCAGCGCCGGACTGGACTCGGCCGTCGTCGGGGAACGCGAGATTGCAGGCCAGGTACGCCGGGCACTCATTACCGCCCAGCACGAAGGCACCGCCAGCTCCGGCCTCGTCAGGCTGTTCCAGGCCGCGTCCAAAACGGCCAAGGACGTGGGCGCCCAGACCGCCCTCGGCTCCAGGGGCCTGTCCATCGTCTCCGTCGCCCTGGACCTTGCCACGGATCTTTCCGAGAACGCTGACTGGTCCACGAAAAAGGTGGTGGTCTTCGGCACCGGCGCCTACGCCGGCGCCACCATGGCGCTGCTGCGTGAACGCGGCTGCACCGATATTTCCGTCTTCTCCTCCTCCGGCCGCGCCGAAGGCTTCGTGGCCACCCGCGGCGGCTCAGCCCTGGATGCCGACTCACTCCGCCCGGCCGTGGCTGCCGCGGACGTGATGATCGGGTGCAGCGGTTCGGACACCCGCGTTGAGGCCGACGAACTGGCACTGGTCCGCGCGGATTCGCCCCAGCCGCTGATCGCCATCGACCTGGCCCTCACCCACGATTTTGATCCCGGCGTCGGGGAGCTGGACGGCGTAGAGCTGTTGACCCTGGAGTCCGTGCGCCTCGCTGCACCCCAGGAACAGGCCGAGTCCCTGTCCCAGGCCAGCGGAATCGTCAGCGGCGCTGCCACGGCGTTCGAACAGGAGCGCGAGGCCCGGTCCGTGGACTCCGCGATTGTTGCCCTGCGGCGGCACACCATGAATGTCCTGGACGCTGAGATGGAGAAAGTCCGTGCCCGCCACGGCTGCACCGCTGCTGCCGAGGAAGTGGAGTTCGCGCTCCGCCGCATGGTCAAGCAACTGCTGCACGTCCCCACGGTCCGCGCCCGCGAACTGGCCGCGAACGGCCAGCAGGACGAATATGTGGCCGCCCTGGAGGCCCTCTACGGCATCACCGTGGAACAGCCTGCCGCCCGCGCGGTCCCCGAGGCGGAGTGCCCGGTGGACCACAAGGGCCTTGAGACCGCCTGACCCGCAACAAACCCGCCAGCGCCCCATCAGCTCCTGCGGCCCATCCCGGAACGCGCCATCAGCTCCCGCAGTCTTCCCGGCAACGCGCCATCACTTTCTACAAAGAAGTGATGGGGCGTTGGTCCAAAGGGTGCGAAAGGTGATGGCGCGTCCTTCAGGTCGGCGCCAAAAGTGAGAGGGCGTTGGTCGAATACGGGCGAAACGTGATGGCGCGTTCGAGTGGGGTTCCGGCCTAGTAGACGGGTTTGTGGGGTTCCACCTCGCGCACCCAGGCGAGAATTCCGCCGTCGAGATGGCTGACCCGCTGGTAGCCTGCCTTCTGCGCCGCGGCCAGCACGTTGGCCGATCGGGTCCCGGCCTTGCAGTGGAACACGATGTCCCGGTCCTGCGGGAGTTCATTCCACGCCTCGCCGGCGAGGATCCGGCCCTGCGGGATCAGCGTTGCCCCGTCAATCCGGACGATGTCGTACTCCCCCGATTCCCGGACATCCACCAGTTCAAAGTCTTTCAGTCCCGCCTTCCGTGAGGCGAGCATGGTGGCCAGCTGGGTTGCCGTGACGGTGTGTTCCGTGTCCGATGGTGCCGCCGGGGCTATGCCGCAGAAGGCCTCGTAGTCCGTCAGCTCCGTAATCGGCGCCGCCGCCGGGTCCTTCGAAACGCGGATCTCGCGCCAGCTTCCGCCCAGGGCGTCAAACAGTGCCACGCGCCCCAGCAGTGAACGTCCGACGCCGGTGATCAGCTTGACTGCCTCCGTCACCATCAGCGATCCCACGGCGGCGCAGAGCATGCCGAACACTCCGCCCTCGCCGCATGAGGGCACAGAACCGGCGGGCGGCGCTTCAGGGTAGAGGTCGCGGTAGGTGGGCCCATGCTTTTCCCAGAAGACGCTGACCTGGCCGTCGAACCGGAAGATGGAGCCCCAGACGTAGGGCTTGCCCAGGATGGCGGCGGCGTCGTTCACCAGGTAGCGGGTGGCGAAGTTGTCGGCCCCGTCCAGGATCAGGTCGTAGCCGGCGAACAGCTCCAGGGCGTTGGAGGCGTCCAGCCGGACGTTGTGCAGCCGGACTTCCACCAGCGGGTTGAGGGCAGCGATCGCGTCCCGCGCCGACTCGATCTTCGGCCGGCCCACATCTGCGACCCCGTGGATGACCTGGCGCTGCAGGTTGCTGAGGTCAACAACGTCGTCGTCAATAATGCCCAGCGTTCCCACGCCCGCGGCAGCGAGGTACAGCAGCGCCGGCGATCCCAGCCCGCCTGCACCGATGACCAGCACCTTCGCATTCTTGAGCCGCCGCTGCCCCAGGGCGCCGATCTCGGGAATGATGAGGTGCCGCGAGTAGCGTTCCACCTCTGCCGGAGTGAGCTCACCTGCCGGTTCAACCAGCGGATCCAGTGAAACTGTTGAAACATTTGCGGTGGATGTCGAAGCCATACTTCAATGTATGCCCCGGGATACCACCCGGTCATATTACCCCGAAGTAGAGTGGGGGTAACTGCAAGGGAAAGAAGGACAACTGTGGTCCATGAAGCACGGGCTGGGCGCCCGTCCGCAGCCGAACCGCAAACCGCCTCACGCCCCGCCGGGCAACGCTCCGCCCGGCTTCCCAGGGACGAAAGACGCGCACAACTCCTTTCCGCAGCGCAGGAAGTTTTTGTTGCCAACGGCTACCACGGCGCGGCCATGGACGAGATCGCCGAGACCGCCCACGTCAGCAAGCCCGTCCTTTACCAACACTTTCCTTCGAAGCGGGAGCTGTACCTGGCCCTGCTCGAAAGCCATCTGGCCTCCCTGACCGAGCTGATGCTGGGGGCGCTGAACTCCACCACGGACAACGACGAACGGGTGCAGGCCGTGATGAGGGCCTATTTCCAGTTCATCGCCAACGATGACCAGGCCCACCGGCTGGTGTTCGAGTCAGACCTCATCAATGATCCGGATGTCAGCTCACGGCTGGAAACCTTCAACCGGACCTTCGCCGATGCCATTGCCCGCGTCATCGCAGAAGACACCAAGCTTCCGCACCTGGAGGCAGAGCTGCTGGGGCGCGGCCTTGCCGGCATGGCCCACGTCAGTGCCCGGTACTGGCTGGAAACGGACGGCAATCTGGACCTCGATGTGGCCAGTGACCTCATCTACCGTTTAGCTTGGCGCGGAATCTCTCGCTTCCCCAAAGAGTCCTAGACTACAAATAAGACATAACCCGAGAAACGTGAACTGGCTGGGAGGCCCCCTGTGGAGATTAAGATCGGCGTTCAGAACGTTGGCCGCGAAATTGTGCTGGAGTCAAATGATGATGCAGACTCGGTGGCCAAGGTGGTCCAGGAAGCCATCAGCAACGGCGGCGACCTGCGCCTGAAGGATGACAAGGGACGCCTGATCATTGTTCCCGGTAAGGCACTGGCCTACGTGGAAATCGGTGCTGAAGAAGTCCGCCGCGTAGGGTTCGGCCAGTTCTAGCCCGCACCTTCTAACAAGGCGAGTATTCAGAGGAGGGCCATGCTTTCGTTGACCATCGTGGTGCTGGTAACAGCTGCCGCAGGTTTCATCGTCTGGGCCAACGACAAACGCCACACAAAATACGGCGTTGGCGTGCCGGCCGGAGTTGCCGTGGGTGTGGGCGCGTTGAGCTGGATCATCCTGGTGACCGCTGGCTTTGGTTACCGGCCAGGGCTGACCTGGATGCCGTGGGTCCTCCCTATGGTGATCGGATCAGCGGCGGCCGTGGCGGCCGTCATCTACCTGGGCCGCACCCGCGCCAAACGGGATCTGGAACGGCTTACTGCGGCGCTGAAGCTCTAGCCTCAAGAACTCACGCAAGTACCCGTGACCACTGCCGCCGGCAGTGGTCACGGGCGTTTAAGCCGGGCTAGGCGCCGGCGGGATGCTTGGCCGGCTCCGCAACGGCATGGACCGCCGCAGCCGCTTCACTCACGGCCTCCGCCGCCCCCACGTCGCGGGCGGTGACCTCTCCCCCGGCATCATGCGACGTGTAGCGGAGGAACACCCTGTTGTACCGCCAGTCCAGGTCCGGGTGGTGGTTTTGTTCCTCGGCGAGGCGCCCGACGGCGGCAACCAGCTTGAGTGCAGCAGCCGACGTGGGCATCTTGTACACCGTTACGAGGGCGCCCTCGTGGTAGCGCCAGTGCGGCAGGACGGCCAGGGCGTCCTCGAGCCGTTCGGGGGTAAGCACGTCTGTGGCGGCCATGGCTGCTCCTCTTCCGTCGGGCGCTGGCTTGGGCTGCCGCCGGTAACCCGGAAGGCCTACAGGAACTCTGCCCGGCCTTCCATGGCCGACGACGCCAGTGCATGTTCGCGGCGCGGTATCCGGCCGGCCGCTTTCGCCAGCCTACCGGCGATGACTGCGTGTTTGAAGGCCTCCCCCATCAGGGCAGGATTCTGTGCCCGGGTGACCGCCGTGGCGAGCAGGACGGCATCGCAGCCCAGCTCCATGGCCAGGGCGGCGTCCGAGGCGGTGCCGATTCCAGCGTCGAGGACCACAGGGACCGAGGCCCGGGACACAATCAGTTCAATGTTGTGCGGGTTCAGGATGCCCAGGCCCGTACCGATGGGCGCCCCGAGCGGCATCACTGCAGTGGCCCCGAGGTTCTCGAGCCGGAGGGCCAGGACAGGATCGTCGTTGGTGTAGGCGAACACCTTGAAGCCCCTGTTGACGAGCTGTTCGGTGGCATCCACCAGTTCGACGGCGTCCGGCAGGAGGGTCTGTTCGTCCGCGATGACTTCCAGTTTCACCCAGTCGGTTTCCAGCGCCTCACGGGCCAGCTCGGCTGTCAGCACGGCGTCCCGGGCGGTGAAGCAGCCTGCCGTGTTGGGCAGCACCCGGATGCCGTGGTCCACCAGCAGCTGGAACAGCGAGCCCGTCTCCGCGGGAGAGTAGCGGCGCATGGCCACCGTGGTCAGGCCCGTGCCGGAGGCCAGGAGCGCTGCGCCCAGGCCGTCGAGGCTGGGCGCGCCGCCCGTGCCCATAATGAGCCTGGATTCCAGTTCCACTCCGTCGATGACCAGCGGATCCTGCAGCACGGAGGGGGCTGCAGCGGTAGTGGTTTCGCTCATGGTCAGCCTCCCTGCACAGCCGTGACGAGTTCAACCTCGTCGCCGTCCGCGAGCGCGGTGGCGAACCACTGGCTGCGCGGTACTACCTGGGCGTTGTGTGCCACGGCCACGCCGAGTTTTTGCCCGTCCGTGGCCTGGCCGTCTGCACCGAGGGGCCGGCCGGTGACCTGGCTGACGAGCAGCGTGATGGAAGCACCGTCCGGCACGGGGTGCAGCGTTCCGTTCAAGGTGATGTTCATACTGTTTCCTTTGTCTGCGGTTGGTGGCTCAGGCGGCCTGTTGGGAGGGGGGTGGTTGCGGCGCGGGCGGTTGCGGCGCCGGCAAAGCGGGCGGGGTTGAAGGGCGCCCAGCGGGGGTCCTCGCGGCCGTCCAGGAGGTCCCGGCAGATGGCGGCGGCGGCCGGCGCCAGGTGGACGCCGTGGCGGAAGAACCCGGTGGCGATGATGAGGCCGCGAACGTGTTTGCCAGCCTGGCCCGCGCCGTCCGGGGCGGGTACCCGGCCCAGCAGCGGTGCGTTGTCCGGCGTTCCGGGGCGTGCCCGGGCGGTGCACTCCAGGAGTTCAAGTTCGGCGACGGCGGGAAGCAGCACCTGCGCGTCGCGGAGGAGCTGGTAGACGCCGCCGGCGGAAACTGCGCCGGCGGCGGACGGTGCGTCTTCGCGCTGCGTTGCCCCGATCACCACGGTGCCGTCCCGGCGCGGAACGATATACACCGGAACGCCATGCACCAGCCCCCGGACGGTGGACGTCACCAGCGGCCGCAGATGCGGGGGCACTGCGAGCCGCAGGATGTCCCCATAGACGGGCCGCAGCGGAAGGTGCAGGCCCTCGGGCAGGGACTCCAGTTCTGCAGCGTGCAGCCCGTTCGCCACGACCGTTTCGCCGGCAAGCACGGTTCCCCCGCCGGCAAGCTGAACGCCCGCAACCGCGCCGTCCTGCCACAGCAGCGCTTGTGCCTTCTCCGGCACTGCATAGCCGTCGACGGCGCCGGCTGCTGCCGTGCCGCTTCCTCCAATCCCGCTGACGGGACCTTCGTTGCGGGTTCCGTTCCCGCTGCCGGAGTCAGCGAGGCCGCGGCGGAGGCAGTCCACCAGCAGCCGCGGGTCCACCTGGTGGTCTGCCGGGGTGTCCAGTGCGCAGGCGATGGCCGGGCTAAGCAGCGCTTCCCGTTTGCGGGCTTCGCGGACGGTGAGGGGTTCCACGGTGAGTCCGTTGGCCTGCTGCACGGCGCGCAGGTCCATCAGCGCACGGCGGTCGGCGGCGTCGGCGCCCACGGCGAGGGTCGGCGTCGTGATGTATCCCGGATCAGCACCTGATGCGACGCGGAGGCCGGCAACAAATGCGGGCCAGCGGGCCGAAGCGTCCAGCATCAGTTCGAGGAGGTCCTCCTCCTGGTAGTGCAGCTCGCTGACGGGGGCCAGCATTCCGGCGGCAGCCCAGCTGGCCCCGGAGCCCGGTGCGTCATCGATGAGCACCACGGAACGTCCCGAGCGTTTCGCCTCCCAGGCGATGCCGTGGCCGATGACTCCGCCGCCGATTACGGCGACATCGGCGCGGATGGCGCCGGCAGGCGCAGATAGCTGTTCCGCTGCGCCGGGCTTGGATGGTGCGCCCAAGTGTGTCTCCTTCCCTACGCCGGTACTAGCCGGATCAGGTCAAGCGGTCGGCTCTGACGCCCTCTCAGCCCGGCGCTTTGTGACAGCTGCCGCAGGCTCCCGCAGTACGAGGCAAGTGTAGAGGAACTAGGCTTGCCCCCATGAATGTGTCCCACACTCCTGCCGCCGCAACCGATGTCCTCAGCACTACCAAGATCAGCAATGGCCTCAGCACGGCGCGCCTGTACCTCTGCACGGATGCCCGGAAGGACCGCGGCGATTTCGGGCAGTTCGTGGATGCCGCGTTTGCCGGCGGAGTGGACATCATCCAGCTCCGGGACAAATCCATCGAGGCCGCCGAGGAGCTGGAGCTCCTGGCCGTCCTGAAGGAAACCGCGGAGCGGCATGGCAGGCTGTGGGCTGTCAACGACCGGGCGGACATCGCGGTGCTGTCCGGGGCACCGGTGTTCCACATTGGCCAGAAGGACCTGCCCCTGGCCGCCGCCCGCACCCTGCTCAACGGCAACGCGGCCATCGGCCTGTCAAGCCACGCTCCCGCGCAAGTGGACGCCGCCCTCGCCGCGGCCGCCGGTCCGGCGGGGCTGGACTACTTCTGCGTTGGCCCGGTGTGGGCAACCCCCACCAAGCCGGGACGGAGCGCCGTGGGGCTTGAGCTGGTGAAGTACGCTGCCGGGGCTGCGCGCGCGTCGGCGCAGGAAGGACAGGCCGACGGCGGTGTCCCCTGGTTTGCCATCGGCGGTATCGACCACGGCAACGTGGAGCAAGTGGTGGAAGCGGGCGCCCGGCGGATCGTGGTGGTCCGCGCCATCACGGAAGCCGACGATCCGGCAGCCGCCGCCGCTTCACTCCTTGCCGCCCTGGACGCCCCCGCTACCTGAGGCTCCTGACGCAGCGTTTCGCACTGGTCCGCTCCCGGCCAGGATGCCTGCATTATGGCGGGAATTCGAGTTAGGCTGATTTTCGTGTCACACCATCGGCTGGCTCCCAACGTCCACGAGCACAAAAACGCGCTCGAGGCGGCACTTGGTGCGCTGCGCGCCGAGCTGGAGCTGCCCGGCCCGTACCCGGACGAGGCCGTGGCGGACGCCAAAGCAGCCGTGGAAGCCCTGCAGCTTCCCGCCTACGACCTGACCGCCGTCGAGTTCGTCACTATCGATCCTGCGTCCTCCACCGACCTGGACCAGGCTTTGTTCATAGAGCCCGACGCCGACGGGTACCACGTGCTTTACGCCATCGCGGATGTGCCGGCGTTCGTGACGCCCGGCGGACCTTTGGACGCGGAAACACGCCGCCGCGGGCAGACGTTCTATGCCCCGGACGGACGGATCCCGCTGCATCCGGAAATCATCAGTGAGCAGGCCGGCAGCCTCCTTCCTGACCAGGACTGCTCTGCGTTCGTCTGGGATTTCCGGCTCGACGGTGCCGCCGAGGTCACGTCTGCCGCCGTCCGGCGGGCACGTATCCGCAGCCGGGCCAAGCTCAGCTACAAGGGCGCGCAGGCCCAACTCGACGCCGGGACCGCCCCGCCGGTGCTGCGGCTCCTCAAAGAGGTGGGGCTCAAGCGTGTGGAGCTGGAGCGGGCCCGCGGGGGCGCCAGCCTGAACATGCCCGATCAGGAGATCGTCCAGCTGCCCGACGGCGGCTACCGGATTGACGCCGCTCCCCAGCTTCCCGTGGAGGACTGGAACGCGCAGATCTCGTTGCTGACGGGAATGACGGCCGCCCGCCTCATGCTCACGGGTAAGGTGGGCATCCTGCGCACCATGCCGTCCCCGGACGAGCGCTCCCTGAACCATTTCCGGCTGCAGACCGAAGCCCTGGGCAAGCCCTGGGACGGCGAAGTCAACTACGGGGAATACCTGCGGAGCCTGGACCCCACCGATCCCCGCCAGCTGTCCATCATGCACTCCGCCGGCATGCTGTTCCGCGGCGCCGCCTACACAGCCTTTGACGGTTCCGTGCCGGAAGAGGCCGTCCAGTCTGCCATCGGTGCCGCCTACGCGCACACCACTGCTCCGTTGCGACGCCTGGTTGACCGCTTTGTCCTGGTCATCTGCGAGGCCTTGAGCAACGGCGGGAAGGTGCCGGGCTGGGCGCGGGAAGCGCTGCCAACCCTGCCGGAGATCATGGCCGGTTCGGACCAGCTGGCGTCGCGGATGGAGCGGATGGCCCTGGACACGGTGGAGGCTGCGCTGCTGGTCAACCACGTGGGCCAGGAGTTCGAAGCGATTGTGATTTCCGGGTCGAAGCCGCAAAAAGAAAACGGCAAAAACGGCAACGGCAACGGCAACGGGACCGGGAAGAACGGCAACGGCAACGGCGGTTCAGGGATCATCCAGATCAGGGACCCCGCCGTGACCGCCCGCTGTGCCGGTGAACTGGAGCCCGGAACCAAGGTCCGGGTGCGCCTTCTTTCGTCGGATATCGCAACACGCGAAGTCCATTTCGAGCTGGTGCAGTAGCGGCGGCAAAGTTCCCTGGAAGAGCCAAAGCCGGTATTTGGGCTCCCTGCGGCTAGACTGAAGGTGTAGAAATGGATGCCCGGTCGTTGATTTCCTTGATTTGAAACCAACAAGCCCGCCCCTACGCGATCTTGAGATTTACCCGTTGGTCACCAGTGCCAGCATTTAGATAGCCCGCGATCGGCTTCCACTGGAATTGCTTGTGCGCCCGAGCGTGCTCCGGAACCGCCTGACGGCAGGCCCGTTGAGCAGGCAGCGCCAATGCCCAAATGAATAAGGAAACTCCCCAGTGAGTGAATTGCATACCCACCAGCTTCTGACCGACGAGTCCGGCACCGAGACCATCGAGCCGGAAGAGACCATCATCTCGGACGAGAAGCCCCACGAGATTGCGGAAAAATCCTTCGCGGACTACAACGTGCGCGCCGACATCGTGGAATCCCTGGCCGACGCCGGAATCACCCACCCTTTCCCCATCCAGGCCATGACCCTGCCGGTGGCGCTGTCCGGCCATGACATCATCGGCCAGGCCAAGACCGGCACCGGCAAGACCCTTGGATTCGGCATCCCCGCCCTCCAGCGGGTAGTGGGCCAGGACGATCCCGGCTACGAAAAGCTCGCGGTCCCCGGCGCGCCGCAGGCCCTGGTCATCGTCCCCACCCGCGAACTCGCGGTGCAGGTGGCCAATGACCTGCAAACCGCCTCCCGCAAGCGGAACGCCCGCATCGCGACCATCTATGGCGGCCGCGCGTATGAGCCCCAGGTGGAAGCCCTGAAGAATGGCGTGGAGGTTGTGGTGGGCACCCCGGGCCGCCTCATCGACCTCTTCAAGCAGAAGCACCTGAGCCTGAAGAACGTCAAGATCGTCATCCTGGACGAAGCGGACGAGATGCTTGACCTGGGCTTCCTGCCGGACGTCGAAACCCTCATCGCCGCGACGCCGGCGGTGCGCCAGACCCTGCTGTTCTCCGCCACCATGCCCGGTCCCGTCATCGCCATGGCCCGCCGCTACATGACGCAGCCCACCCACATCCGCGCAGCGGATCCGGAGGATGAAGGCCTGACCAAGCGCGATATCCGCCAGCTGATCTACCGCGCCCACAGCATGGACAAGATCGAGGTGGTGGCCCGCATCCTCCAGGCCAGGGGCCGCGGACGCACCATCATCTTCACCAAGACCAAGCGCACCGCCGCCAAGGTGGCCGAGGAGCTGGTGGACCGCGGGTTCGCTGCCGCCGCCATCCATGGCGACCTGGGCCAGGGCGCCCGTGAGCAGGCTCTCCGGGCCTTCCGCAACAACAAGGTGGACGTCCTCGTGGCAACCGACGTCGCTGCCCGCGGCATCGACGTCGAGGACGTCACCCACGTCATCAACTACCAGTGCGTGGAAGACGAGAAGATCTACCTGCACCGCGTAGGCCGCACCGGCCGCGCCGGCAACAAGGGCACTGCCGTCACCTTCGTGGACTGGGACGACATGCCGCGCTGGGGCCTGATCAACAAGGCGTTGGGCCTGAGCGTGCCTGAACCCATTGAAACGTACTCGTCCTCGCCGCACCTCTACGAGGACCTGGACATCCCCGAGGGAACCAAGGGCCGTTTGCCGCGCGACAAGCGCACCCTTGCCGGGGTTGACGCCGAGGTCCTTGAAGACCTGGGCGAGACCGGCAAGAAAAACACCCGCAGCGGCCGCGACGGCGGACGTCCCCGTGAACGGGACAACCGCGAACGGGACAACCGTGGCCGCGAAGGCCGGGGCGGAAACCGCGAAGGCGGACGCACCGGGGGCGACACAAGCCGCTCCGGTGAGCGCCGCCGTCGTACGTCCGACGCAGCCGAAAACCCTGCCGCTGCCAGCGAAACCCCGGCAACGACCGACACGGAACAGCCCTCGCGTACACGGCGCCCCCGCACACGGACCCGCCGCCGCAACGGCGAGGTAGTGGCCGGCGAAAATACCGCGCAGCCTGGCAGCACCGAGGCCTAATACCCTTCATGACTGACACCGTCTGGGCGCCGGACGGCAGCAGCCTGGTGGTTCACGCGGACAACGCGGAGTTCCTCCCCTCGCTGCCGGACGGCGCCTTCACACTCATATACGTGGATCCGCCGTTTAATACCGGCCGGCCCCAGCAGCGCCAGCAGACCACCATGGTGGCCAACGCGGAGGGCACAGGGGACCGCTTCGGATTCAAAGGGCGCTCCTACGACACCATCAAGGGCGCACTGCACCGCTACGACGACGCTTTCAGCGACTACTGGTCCTTCCTTGAGCCGCGGCTCGTTGAGGCGTGGCGCCTGCTGGCCGAAGACGGAACGCTGTACCTGCACCTGGACTACCGCGAGGTGCACTATGCCAAGGTGATGCTGGATGCGATCTTCGGCCGCGAGTGCTTTTTGAACGAGATCATCTGGGCCTACGACTACGGGGCCCGGGCCAAGAACCGCTGGCCCACCAAGCACGACAACATCCTCGTGTACGTCAAAAACCCGGCGAAATACCACTTCGACAGCGCAGAGGTGGACCGGGAACCCTACATGGCGCCCGGGCTTGTCACCCCTGCCAAACGCGAACTGGGCAAGCTGCCCACGGACGTCTGGTGGCACACCATCGTCTCCCCCACGGGCAAGGAAAAAACCGGCTACCCAACGCAGAAGCCGGAGGGGCTGGTCCGCCGGGTCGTGGCAGCCTCCAGCCGGCCCGGCGACTGGTGCCTGGACTTCTTCGCCGGTTCAGGAACGCTGGGGGCCGTCTCCGCGAAGCTCGGCCGGAAGTTTGTGTGCGTGGACCAGAACCAGCCTGCGATCGACATTATGGCCAAGCGTTTGGGTGCGCACGCCGAGTTCACGTCCTTCCCGCCTAGCTAGGTACCGCCAAGTCTCGTTTTGAGGGTTCAAAACGCCTGGTTGGCGCTACCTGGTCGGGGGCGGGGTCAGGGGCGGACGACGGCGGTCCCGGTCCCGAGTTCCTCAATCCGGGCCAGGACCTCAGGGGCGGTCATGTTTTCGCCAAGCAGGTTTGGTTTGCCGGTCCCGTGATAGTCGGAGGACCCGGTGATCAGCAGGTCATGCTTGGCGGCGAGGCGGCGCAGGAACCCGCGGCCTTCCTCCGGGTTGTCGCGGTGGTTGATCTCCAGGCCGGCCAGCCCGGCGTCGATCATCTCCTGGTAGACCCGCTCGCCCACGATCCGGCCACGGGACGACGCCACCGGGTGGGCGAACACGGGGACGCCGCCGGCAGCGCGGACCAGTTCGACGGCGGTGGCCGGGTCCGGCGCGTAATGCTGGATGAAGTAGCGGGACCGCGAGGTGAGGATGGAGGCAAATGCCTCTGAGCGGTCCTCCACCACGCCGGCGGCCACGAGTGCGTCGGCGATGTGGGGGCGGCCCAGCGTGGCTCCGGGCGCCACATGGTGGATGACGTCGTCCCAAGTCAGTGGGTAGTCCTCCGCCAGCAGGCTGACCATTCGCTCGGCACGGGTGTGCCGGGCATCCTTGGCCTTGGTGATTTCCTCCAGCAGCCCCGCATGTTCGGGGTCATGCAGGTAGCTCAGGAGGTGGACGCTGATCCCCTGCTCGGTCCGGCAGGAAACCTCCATGCCGGGCACCAGGGCAACACCGTGCTCTACTGCAGCAGCGGCGGCCTCCGCCCAGCCCGCCGTGGAGTCATGGTCGGTCAGTGCCACCACGTCCAGCCCTGCACGCGCGGCGGATGCCATCACGTCGGCAGGTTTTTCCGTGCCGTCGGAAACGTTGGAGTGGGCATGCAGGTCAATCCTCACCTCCCCAGCCTAGTAGACAGCGCCTCACCTGTTCATGCAGGTATTCGCACAAGCCTTCATGCTGGTGAGACGATGGTGCCGTGAACGATGCCGATAACACCCCCGATTCTGCTTCCCAGCCCCTGGACGAGCGCGTCAACAACCGCTCCCAGCGGCCCAGTTCCGACGCCTTCAAGGCCTTTATGGCCAGCAACTGGGCGCCGTCCAGCCAGGAACTCCCGGCCCGCGACGCGGTGGCCACTTACGCCGCGACCCGGCGCAAGGCCATCTCCGACCAGTTCAAAGGCGAACGCCTGGTCATCCCGGCCGGACCCTTGAAAGTCCGCTCCAACGACTGCGATTACCGCTTCCGCCCCCACTCAGGCTTTGCCCACCTCACCGGTCTGGGCCTTGACCATGAGCCGGACGCCGTCCTGATCCTCGAGCCTGTTGGGGAAGGAAAGGGCGACGACGGCGCGAACCACCGTGCCACGCTGTACTTCCGCCCCCTGGCCGGGCGCGATACCGAACAGTTCTATGCCGATTCGCGATCCGGCGAGTTCTGGATCGGGGCGCGCCCCACGCTGGCCGAGTTCGAGGCCCGCCTGGGCCTGGCCACGGCCCACATCGACCAGCTCGAAGCTGCCATCACCAAGGATGTGGGTGCCCCCGAGATCGGCGGCATCTCCATCCGCCTGGTCCGCAAGGTGGACGAGAACATTGATGCCCTGGTGGACACTGCCCGGTACAACACCGCCAAGGACCCGGACAACCTGGACCTCGGCGTCCTCGATGCCCTGGATGAGAAGCTCAGCGAAGCCCTCTCCGAGCTGCGCCTGCTCAAGGACGGGTGGGAGATCGAGCAGATGGAGCTCGCCGTGGCCGCCACGGTGGAAGGTTTCGAAGAGGTAGTGAAGGCCCTCCCCCGGGCGCTCACGCATGCCCGTGGGGAACGGGTAGTGGAAGGGGCTTTCTTCGCCCGCGCCCGCGAGGTGGGCAACGAACTGGGCTATGACACCATCGCGGCCTCGGGCAACAACGCCACCGTCCTGCACTGGACCCGCAACACCGGCAGGATCAATGCCGGCGAGCTGCTGCTGGTGGACGCCGGGGTGGAAGCCGACTCGCTCTACACCGCCGACATCACGCGGACCCTGCCGGCCACCGGCGTGTTCAGCGACGTCCAGCGCAAGGTCTACGAGGCCGTCCTGGATGCTGCAGACGCCGGTTTCGCCGCGGCACAGCCCGGCACAAAATTCCGCGACATCCACACCGCTGCCACCACTGTGTTGGCCGAGCGGCTCGCTGAATGGGGACTGCTGCCCGTCAGCGTGGAGGAGGCCATCAGCCCGGAGGGGCAGCAGCACCGCCGGTGGATGCCGCACGGCACGAGCCACCATCTGGGCCTTGACGTCCACGATTGCGCCCAGGCCAAACGGGAGCTCTACCTGGACGGCGTCCTCACCGAGGGCATGGTGTTCACCATCGAACCGGGCCTGTACTTCAAGGAAGAGGACCTTGCGATCCCCGCTGAATACCGCGGCATCGGAGTACGGATCGAGGACGACATCCTGATGACCGCCGAAGGCCCGGTCAACCTGAGCGCTGCCCTGCCGCGCAAAGCCGACGACGTGGAGAACTGGATGGCCGGCATCTACCGCGAAGCGGACGGCACCCACTAGGAACTGCAGAAAACGAAAGCGGGGCCACCGGAAATCACCCGGTGGCCCCGCTTTTTTGTGCCGGGAGAACGGCTACTGCCGCGGATCGCCTGACTGGCGCCGTTCGTCGACCGGACGCTGTTCGTCGACCGGGCGCTGCTCGTCCGCGGGCCGCTGGTCCGCCGGCTCCCCGCCGTCGGCCGGGCCGGCAAGGTGCTGGCCGTGAAGCCGCTGGCCTTCCGGATACTGGGCGGCAGGCTGCTGCGGACCGGCCTGCGCATTCGCGTGAGGACCGCTTTCCGGAAGCCGGACGCCGTACTGTGGCCGGCCGTCGGGCAGGTCCGGGTAACGCACTGCCCGTGACGGCGCGGGGGAAGCCTGCTGCGGGCCGTCGTCGTGCGGCTGTTCTACCGGCGCACCATAGACCGGGCTCTCCTGCGCGGACTCAGCGGACGACTGGCCGTACGGATCGTTCCAGCCGGAGGGGCGGGCAGGCCCTTGGCCCGGCTGCTGGTAGGGCTGGTTGTGATAATCCCGCTGCGTGTAAGGACCGTTGCCGGCGGCAGCGTCCGAGCGCGTCATGGGCAGCTGCTGCAGGAGCCTGCGGGCCTCGTGCGCGGCCTCGGGCGCCACGATGACGTCATAGCTGGTGGCCACCACCTGGCTGGTGGAGGTGAAGTCGCGCTTTCCCCGCTGCATCGCGTAGGTGACGATGCCAAAGAGCATAAAGAACGCAGCACCCATCAGCACGGATGTCAGGATGGAGAAGTACCCCGGTGACGGTGCGAAGAAGGAGAGCATCACGCCCACGAACAGGCCGAACCACATGCCGCTCAACGCACCGGACAGGGCAACCCGGGGGTAGCTCAGGCGCCCCGTGACCCGCTCCACCATCTTCAGTTCGTTGCCCACGATGGACACCATCTGCACGGGGAACTGCTGGTCCGCGAGGTAGTCCACCGCCTTCTGGGCATCCAGGTAAGAGGTGTAGGAGCCGACGGTGTCGCCGGTGGGAACGGCCCTGGCTTCGTCCATGCCGTTGGGGCCGCCAGCCTTGGGAGCACCAAATATGTTTGCCATAGTCCCATTCTTGCCCATGAGCATGTGTGCCGCCTGTAAATTCAGCTAAAAGAGAGCAGACTCGGTAGCCTGTAGGAGTGAGCACAACACCTACCCGCGTCTTCGTGGCGCGCCTGCTGGGACTCGACGTCTTCGACCCGCTGGGCGACCGGCTGGGCCGGCTGCGCGATGTCGTTGTGCTCTCCCGCGGCACCCAGGGAGCCCCGCACGTGGTGGGCATCGTGGTGGAAGTCCCCGGGAAGAAGCGGGTCTTTGTGCCCATGACGCGGATTACCTCCATCGACCAGACGCAGGTCATCTGCACCGGCCTGGTCAATCTGCGCCGCTTTGAACAGCGCGGCGCCGAAACGCTGGTGGTGGCCGAGATGTTCGACCGGCGCGTCACCCTCCGGGACGGCAGCGGCGATGCCACCATCGAGGACATCGCCATGGACCAGAGCCGCTCCCACGACTGGTTCGTCAGCAAGCTTTTTGTCCGGCGGGGCCACTCGCTCTCGCCGCTGAGCCGGCTGCGCCGCAACGAAACCCTGATCATCGACTGGGCCGACGCCCTGCAGGGCCCCCGTACGGAGCCGCAGGCCGCCACCCAGTTCGTGGCAAACCATGAGGACCTCAAGCCTGCCGACTTCGCCGAAGCGCTCCAGGAGATGAGCGATAAACGCCGTTTCGAGGTGGCCAGCGAGCTCCAGGACGAACGGCTGGCCGACGTCCTGCAGGAGCTTCCGGAGGACGACCAGGTGGAGATCCTCTCCGCCCTGGACGTGCAGCGTGCCGCCGACGTGTTGGAGGAGATGGACCCCGACGACGCCGCCGACCTCCTGGGCGAACTCCCTTCCGCCCAGGCCGAAGAACTGCTCCAGCTGATGGAGCCCGAGGGTGCAGAGGACGTCCGGCGCCTCCTGGAATACGACGAGGACACCGCCGGCGGCCTGATGACGCCCGTGCCGGTGATCCTGCCGCCCGAGGCCACGGTTGCCGAGGCCCTTGCGCATGTGCGGCGCGAGGAACTTTCTCCCGCGCTTGCTTCCTCCATCTTTATTGCCCGGCCCCCGCTGGAGACGCCCACCGGCCGGTTCCTGGGCGTAGTCCACATCCAGCAGCTCCTCCGCTTCCCGCCCTTCGAGTCGCTCGGCAACCTCGTGGACAAAAACCTGGAGCCCCTGTCCGACCAGGCACACATCAGTGAAGTGGCACGGACCCTGGCCACCTACAACCTGAACTCCCTTCCGGTGGTCAACGACTCCGGCCGGCTTGTGGGGGCGGTGACCGTGGATGACGTTCTGGATCACCTGTTGCCCGATGACTGGCGCGCCCATGACGGTGAAGCCCCGATAAGAAGGCTCGGTGGCCGTATTGGCTGACATCAGTGCTCCAAAAGGCCCCGTACAGCGTCCCTCCCCCAAGACCGCCGGCAGCCTCGACACACCGCTGAGCGGCCGCCAGCGGATCCTCCCCAAGTTCTCCCCGGACCCGGACGCGTTTGGCCACGCCACTGAGGGGTTTGCCCGGTTCATGGGCACGCCGCAGTTCCTGGTCTACATGACGGTGTTCGTCGTCATCTGGCTTGCCTGGAATACCTGGGCACCGCTGGAATGGCAGTTCGACTCACGCGACCTCGGCTTCACCCTGCTGACCCTGATGCTGTCCCTGCAGGCGTCCTACGCGGCGCCCCTGCTGCTGCTCGCGCAAAACCGCCAGGACGACCGCGACCGCGTGTCACTGCAGCAGGACCGCCAGCGCGCCGAACGCAACCTGTCTGACACGGAGTACCTGACCCGGGAACTGGCGTCGCTGCGGATCGCCCTCCGTGAGGTGGCAACCAGGGACTACGTCCGCGCCGAGCTGCGCTCGCTCCTGGAAGACATGCTGGAAGCCCAGGAAGAGCTTCGTTCCCATGATTCAACCGGTCAGGGGCAACACGAGTCCCCGCGGGACAAGGTCAGGGAAAAACTCAAGGAACAGCGCGAGCGGCAGCGGAACCCCCGCACCCAGCAGATTCCCCGGGTCAAACCGGGCCATTCAACCCAGGAACGTTAATTGAGCGCACCTCCCGCCAGTCCCTCCCCCGGGGCGGTCAACGCCGCCCTGGCCACCGTCATCGATCCCGAGCTCCGCCGTCCCATCACGGAACTGGGCATGGTGGAGTCAGTAGGAATTTCCGACGACGGCCTGGTCACCCTCACGGTCCTGCTCACCATCGCGGGCTGCCCCCTGAGGGACACCATCACCGCCGACGCCACCAAGGCGCTGCTGGCAGTTCCCGGAGTGGCCGCCGTCGACGTTGACCTCAAGGTGATGAGCCAGGAACAGCGTGACGCCCTCAAGGAACTGCTCCGCGGCGCCGGCGGACAGCGCGGAATCCCCTTCAACCAGCCGGACTCGCTGACCAAGGTCTACGCAGTGGCCAGCGGCAAGGGCGGCGTGGGAAAGTCCTCCGTGACCGTCAACCTCGCCTGTGCCCTGGCCGCGCAGGGGCTGCGGGTGGGGATCGTTGACGCCGACGTTTACGGCTTCTCCGTTCCGGCACTGATGGGGATCACCCAGGCGCCCACCCGGGTGGACGACATGATCCTGCCGCCGGTGGCTTACGGCGTGAAGGTGATATCCATCGGCATGTTCGTCAGCGGCAACCAACCGGTGGCCTGGCGCGGGCCCATGCTGCACCGGGCGCTGGAGCAGTTCCTGACCGATGTGTACTTCGGCGACCTGGACGCCCTGTTCCTGGACCTGCCGCCCGGCACCGGAGACATTGCCATCTCCGTGGCGCAGCTGCTGCCCAAGGCCGAGATCCTGGTGGTCACCACGCCGCAGGCTGCCGCGGCGGATGTCGCGGAGCGGGCGGGCGCCATCGCCACCCAGACGGGGCAGAAGGTGGCCGGCGTGATCGAGAACATGTCGTATCTGGAAATGCCCGACGGCGGCCGGATGGATTTGTTCGGAAGCGGCGGCGGGGCGGTGCTCGCGGAGAGGCTGACGGCAACCGTAGGCGAGGACGTTCCGCTGCTGGGGCAGATCCCGCTGGATATCAAGCTGCGGGAGGGCGGCGATACCGGGAATCCGATCGTGCTTGCCCAGGCCGGGACGCCTGCGGCCGAAGCGCTTTCAGGGATTGCCGGCCGGCTGGCTGCCAAGCCGCGGGGTCTGGCCGGACTGAAGCTGGGGCTGCAGCCCCGCTGACCTGTCTGGTCAGCAGCCGCGGGCCGGTTGGCTAGGTGGCTTCCGTATCGTAAGGCGCGGCTTCCCCAGGCGGGAGCGACTGCAGCACGCGTTCCGGCCGCTGCGGAGCCGCAGTGCCAGCCCCCGCGACGGCAGCCGCACCGGCGACAGCGGCCACGGCTGCAGGCGCACCGGAGCTGACGGGCTTGGTGTCGTCGTCGAGCAGCGCTTCTTTGATGATGCGCCGGGGATCGTACTGGCGGGGATCGTACTTCTTCCAGTCGACATCGTCGATGTCGATCCCCACTTCTTCCTTGATCTGTTCCCGCGCACCGGAGGCCATCCGGCGGACTTCCTTGACCAGGTTGGCGAGTTTCTGCGTGTATTCGGGCAGCCGCTGGGGGCCGATCACGAGGACGCCAATGATCAGCAGAAGAAAGAACTCCGGGCCGTTGATTCCAAACACTTTAGGAAGATTACCCTCTCCGGGCTGCCAGTGACGATTCCCGTCTGTGGGTGGCGGAAACAGTCCGCACTACTGGATAAACAGGGCCACGATCTTGTTCAGTCCGCGTTGCAGCCTGGCCGCTACCGGCTCCCCGCCCTGCGTCGGCGGCCCGTCCACGGCTTCGGCGGAAATGCCCGCCGCCGCGTGCTCGCTGAGAAGCCTCAGTATGGGTACGGCGTCGTCCGCCTGTTCCGCCGGCAGGTTGGACTCATAGGTGAAAGTCCGGTCCGGCACCCGGTAGGTGGCAGACCATGGCGAGGAAGCACGGACCTGCAGCCGCTCGCCGCCGGCGGCAACGGCCGCGTCCGCTTCCGGCCCGGCAGTATGGCGTTCCGTGAGGGTGGCATAGTGCGTCCCGTCGGAAAGTTTCAGCTCAACGGCGGGCCCGCCCTCAATCACAAGGGCCCTCGCGGACTCAAGGTGGAAGCCCATCGCTTCGAGCTCCGGGCATATCCAACCCTCGGAACGCAGGGAAGACAACCGCTCCGCACTCAGTGACCTGCCGTCTGCCGGCGTCTGGGAGGAAACATGGGCGAGGGTGGCGGCCGCTGCCGGACCACCTGCCTGGGCAGGGTCCCCGGCAACTGCAAAGGCGCCGGCCGCAAGAACACCGGCGGCTGCAACGGTGCCGCCGGCGGACATCGCCAGGATACGGACCGCTGCCCGGGGTGCCTGGCGTTGGGGGTAGGGATGCGGAGGCCGGTCAGCGAGCTCCTGGGTCCTGGCGAGGAGCCGGGCGGTCAGGTCGTCGCTCGCCGGCGGGATGGGGGCATCCCGCAGCCGCTCGAGGTACTGGCGTTCCCGGCGCACGGCCAAGGCGCATTCGTGGCACGACTGGAGGTGGCTGGCGGTGCGCTGATGCCTGCGTCCGAGCGGTAACTGGGGCCTCATGCGCCGTTCAGAGGATCCCGGCGATGCGCGGCAGCGACAGCTTGGGCCTGGACTGCTGCGGACGCGGGTCGCGGTGGGCCAGCTTCTCGCGGAGCATGGTCCGGCCACGGTGGATCCGCGAGCGGACCGTACCGAGCTTGACGCCCAGGGCCTCCGCCACTTCGTCGTAGGACAGGCCTTCAAGGTCGCACAGAACCACGGCCGCCCGGAAGTCCGGCGGGAGTTCCTCAAGCGCGGCCTGGACGTCGAGGTCGAGGTTGTTCAGCTCAAAACTCTGTTCCGGTCCGGGTTCGCGCCCGGGGATCCTCGACTCGGCATCCTCGGCCAGGGCATCGAACCGGATGCGGGTTTTGCGGCGCGCCTGGTCCAGGAAAAGGTTGGTGGTGATGCGGTGCAGCCAGCCGTCCAGCGTTCCGGGCTTGAAGTTTTCCAGCGACCGGAAGACGCGGACGAACACCTCCTGGGTGAGGTCCTCGGCGTCGAACTTGTTTCCCGTCAGGCGGTAGGCCAGCCGGTATACCTTGGCGGAGTGGTTGGTCACCACTTCTTCCCAAGTGGGACGGACCCACTCGGCCTCGGCATTATTTGCTGCAGGGACAGGTGCCACAACTGATGATGACATCGTCCACTCCCCTCATGGAATGCTAACGCCCGGATACTGTTGACATCTCTGATTCGGCGCCGACCACCCTATGGATGAGCGGATAATAATCATTTCAAACTTGGCTGGGAATTTCCTGACTGCCGGAAAACTTCAGCCGTAGGCGCAACAGCCCGCCTTCCCGGCTGCCGGCACCGGACACAGTAGGCTGTAGAGGATACTCCCCCCTGCCGCCCAGAAAGCGAATATCCATGAGCGCCGACAAGTCCATCAGCTGGTCCTATGCAGAAGATCTGCCCGCTGAGGATGAGGTTATGCTTCGGGCCCGGGAGCGCTCCTTCGAACTCGGCGTGACCCCCATCGGGCCCGGCGTGGGAGCCGTCCTCACCGTACTGGCAGCGGCCTCCAAAGCCCAGACCGCCGTCGAAATAGGCACGGGAGCCGGCGTCTCGGGTGTCTGCCTGCTCCGGGGCCTCGGCCCGCACGCCGTCCTCACCACCATCGACGTGGACGTTGAACACCTCAAGGCCGCCCGCGAAGCTTTCTCCGAAGCCGGCAGCCCGGCCAACCGGACCCGCACCATCTCCGGGCGGGCGGGCGACGTACTGCCGCGGCTCACGGACGGCGCCTACGACCTCGTTTTCATTGACGCCGACAAGCCCGGACTTCCCGGCTACGTGGAGCAGGCCATCCGGCTCCTGAAGCCCGCCGGACTGCTGATCATCAATGACGCGCTGGACAAGGACAAGGTAGCCAACCCTGCCGGCCGCGAAGCCACCACGGTGGTCCTCCGCCAGGTGGGAAAGAACATCCGCGACGACGAGAGGCTGGCTTCGGCCATGCTTCCCACCGGCGACGGCCTGCTGGTAGCAGTCAAAAAATAAGACAGGGTCCGCAGCCTTTCCAGGCTGCGGACCCTGTCTTCGCACGATTAATCGGTGACGCCGACCAGGCATTCCCGAAGGTTGGCCGCTTCAGCAGCATTCAGTTCGACCACCAGGCGCCCGCCGCCTTCGAGCGGGACGCGCATGATCAGGCTGCGGCCCTCCTTGGTGACTTCCATTGGGCCGTCGCCGGTGCGTGGTTTCATAGCCGCCATGAGGAATTCCCCTCCATTTAGTCCCAGGACTGATCAGCCCGGGCGGGCTGTGTCCGCATGTAGATCCAGCTGCCATGGCGGAGTGGATAGACACCGCCATGGCTGCGCATATTCTGAATGCTTTTTGTCCTTGCTTACCTTCCATTATCGCGGAATTACCCGCGCGTAGCTAATCGATGGACATTTCCGGCAGGGCGCGATTTGTACTCTGACCTGCAGGAAAGTCCAAAGTCCTAGGGTGGATAATCTCCCCCGCCCGGCAATTGCGCCCAGGCCCACAGCCATACGATCCAGACGACCTGCAGCAGCAGGAACATCACCACAACCGTCCCCCGGTAGGCCCTGGACCGGGACAGCAACGCGGCCCCCAGCGCCAGTGGAAACAGCGGCAGCAACATGCGGAAGGTACTGGTCTGCGGGTGAAGGAACGCGACCAGGTACCCCATGTAGCAGGCGCACCACAGGCGGAGTTCGACGCCGAGGCGGACCACCGGGGGCAGGTACAGCATCGCGGCGAAGAGGGCCACAAAAACGAACGGCGCCAGGATGCCCAGTACCGGCCCGAAGAGGTCCACGCCCGTATCGAACCAGGGCTTGAAGGGAACGAGGTCATGGCCCCGCCACACTGTTTCGGTTTTGGTGTACGCCTGGATATCCCCCGTGGCTGCCCATGCTGCGGCGGGCCAGGCCAGTGCCGAGGCGCCCGCCACTGCCGTCAGCGTGGCGAGGGCCGCGAGCTCCGGCGTCGTATGGAATCCGGCTTCACTCCGGCGGACCCGCTGCACCAGGCGGAAGATCAACAGGATGCCGAGCATAGCGGCAAAGGGAACACCCACCGGCCGGGAGAGGCACAGCAGCACCACCACCGGAATGCCCCACCAGTACTGCCGCCGGATCACGAGCAGCAGCGCCGCCGCGAGCAGCAGCAGTGACAGCGGCTCGGCATAGGGCACCTGGAGCACCGCGGACACCGGGAACGTGGCCAAGAAGGCCACCCCCCACAATGCGGTCCCATGGGCCGCCTTATGCCGGAACAGCACGTAGGCCACCAGTGCTGCGCCAAGGCCGGACAGCATGGCGATGATGGTCAGGGAGGCAGCGGGAGCCAACCCCGTGAGGTTGCCCAGCCCGCCCGCCAGGGACGGGAACAAGGGATAAAACGCCCAGGTATTCTCCTGCACGTTGCCCGCAGCATCCACCGGAAGAGTGGTGGGGTAGCCGCCCTGGATCACCCGTGCATACCAGCGCGCGTCCCAGATGTTGATGAAGTTCCAGTAGTCAGGCTTTGCCGGGAACCAGGGGTTGCGTCCCTGGTGCAGGGCCGCGGCCATAAAGATGCCGGCGCTGACGAGCCTGGCCAGGACATAGATGGCGGATACCTGCAGCCACCAGGGCCAGCCCCGGACGGTCGCGCGGGAGCGGAGCGCCAGTGATTGGACGGACGCTCCAACTCCCGCACCGCGCCGTGTGTCGGTACTCAAGCCGGGCCTTCCGCTGTGGCCGACTGCCCCGTGCCGGGCTTCCGTGCTTCCGTGCCGGCTTCTCCCTGCAAGGCTTCCTGCGGTTCGCGCTCAGGTGCCGGCTGTTCCAATTGCACCAGACGGGCCTTCAGCGTCTCTACCTCATGCCGGCTTGCGGCAAGCTGGTCCCGCAACTCATCAAGCACCTGGTCCACCTGGTCCATCCGGTATCCCCGCAGGCCCAGCGAAAAGCGGACGCTGTCCACGTCCTGCGGTGCGGCATGGGCGGGCAGCAGGACCGGAGGCAGGTTTGCCGGCGGCTCCTCGAGGCCGGCATCCAGCAGGGCCGGCAGCGGGCGGCCCTGCTTGCCCGCGCGCCGCCCGACGCTTGCCCACAGGACGGCGCCGATCAGCAGCACGGCGAGGAAGACCAGAAAAAAACTCACAACTCCATCGTGCCAGACCCGGCAGCCGTGGCTACTCGGGGCGCTGTTCGCCGTTCAGGGAAGGAGTGACGCCCACGCCGAGCACGCGGTCCACCGCTTCCGCCGGATCATCCACCACCTGGATCAGGTCCAGGTCCTTCGCCGAGACCATGCCCTCCGCCACCAGGGTTCCCTTGATCCAATCGATCATGGGACCCCAGAAGTCCACACCGAGCAGCACAATCGGGAAGGACGTCACCTTGCGGGTCTGCACCAGGACCATGGCTTCAAAGAGTTCGTCCAGTGTGCCCAGGCCGCCCGGCAGGACGATGAATCCCTGGGCGTACTTGACGAACATGGTCTTGCGGGCGAAGAAGTACCGGAAGTTGATACCCAGGTCCACCCACTGGTTCAGGCCCTGCTCAAAGGGAAGTTCGATGCCCAGCCCTACGGACACCCCGTTGCCTTCAACCGTGCCGCGGTTGGCCGCTTCCATGGAACCAGGTCCGCCCCCGGTGATAACAGCGACACCGGACTGAGCCAGCTTCCGGCCCACCTCGACGCCCATTTCGTAATAGTGGCTGCCGGGCTTTGTCCGTGCAGAACCGAAGACGCTCACGGCCGGGCCGAGGTCTGCAAGCGCGCCGAAGCCCTCCACGAATTCGCTTTGAATCCGCATCACGCGCCAGGGATCAGTGTGCACAAACTGGCCGGGCCCCTTGGTATCAAGCAGATGCTGGTCGGACATTTCGACCGCCGCCTGTTTACGGCGAAGCTCAAGGGGGCCCTTACGGCGCGGCTGGATGTTTTTGGCCGGATCTGCACTGATGCTCATTCCCCTAGGCTAACCCGACGGCGCGAGGTATCTCTTGAATCACGATCCTCAGGAACCTGCGGTGATTCACGTCATAAGCCACCGTTGTTCGCTAGATTCTTCCTATGACTACTCATGTGCCCGGCGATGCCCTCGTCTCCCTGAACGCCGTAAACAAGCATTACGGCCAGCTGCACGTTTTGAAGGACATCAATCTTCAGGTCCGCAAGGGCGAGGTTGTTGTGGTCATCGGACCTTCGGGCTCCGGTAAGTCCACCCTGTGCCGCGCCATCAACCGTCTTGAAACCATTGAAGGCGGCACCATCAGCATCGACGGAAAGGTTCTTCCGGAGGAAGGCAAGGAACTCGCGCAGCTCCGTGCCGACGTCGGCATGGTCTTCCAATCGTTCAATCTCTTCGCGCACAAAACAATTCTCGAAAACGTCACCCTCGGCCCCATCAAGGTCAAGGGTGCCCAGAAGGCAGCAGCGGACAAGGACGCCATGGCGCTGCTCGAACGTGTCGGCGTCGGGCACCAGGCACCGAAGCTGCCCGCACAGCTGTCCGGCGGCCAGCAGCAGCGCGTTGCGATTGCCCGCGCCCTTGCGATGAAGCCCAAGGTCATGCTGTTCGACGAACCCACCTCGGCGCTGGACCCCGAAATGATCAATGAGGTCCTGGACGTTATGGTCCAGCTCGCCAAGGAGGGCATGACCATGATCGTGGTCACCCACGAAATGGGCTTCGCCCGCAAGGCTGCGGACCGTGTGGTCTTTATGGCCGACGGCCAGATCGTGGAGGACGCGACTCCTGAAGAGTTCTTCACAAATCCCAAGAGCGACCGCGCCAAAGATTTCCTCTCCAAGCTCCTCACCCACTGAAGCACCTACGAACAAACACTCCCAGTTCGCACCCAGGCCGTGACCCACGGCCACCAATGAAAGGAATGTCATGAAGGCATTTTTGACCCGGCGGAAATCATTCTTCGTGGCGGCTACCGCTGCCCTCGCCCTGTCCCTGAGCGCCTGCGGCGGCGCAACTACCCCGGGTACCAGCGACCCCAGTGTGGCTGCGAAGCCCTCCTTCGCGGCCGGCACCACCATGGAAAAGCTCGCCTCCGCCGGCACCATTAAGATCGGCACCAAGTACGACCAGCCCCTCTTCGGCCAGGTTGGCCTGGACGGCAAGCCGGTGGGCTTCGACGTTGAAATGGGCAAGCTGATCGCCGCCAAGCTGGGCATCGCCGCGGACAAGATCGAATGGTCCGAGACTGTGTCCGCCAACCGCGAACCGTTCATTGAGCAGGGCAAGGTTGACCTGGTCATTGCCACCTACACCATCAATGACAAGCGCAAGCAGGTTGTCAGCTTCGCCGGACCGTACTACGAGGCCGGCCAGGCGCTGATGGTGAACAAGGACAACGACTCCATCAAGAAGCCTGAGGACGTTGCGGGCAAGAAGGTCTGCTCCGTCACCGGTTCGACGCCGGCCGCCACCATCGTGGACAAGTACAAGGCCGAACTGGTTCCGGCTGCCACCTACTCCGCCTGCCTGGAGCCGCTGCGCAACAAGCAGGTCGAAGCCATCACCACGGACAACGTGATCCTCGCCGGTTTCGTGGACAAGGAACCGGACGCTTTCAAGCTCGCCTCGGATGAAACCTTCACCAAGGAGCCCTACGGCATCGGCCTGAAGAAGGACGATACCCAGTTCCGCAACTGGATCAACGACCAGCTGGAGGCATTCGAGAAGGACGGCTCCTACAAGAAGGCCTGGGAAGCAACCGCAGGTTCAGTCATCAAGACTGCCCCTAAGCTGCCCGAAATCGTCCGTTACTAAGTAACGCCAGTGGTTGCCGGGGCTGCTTCGAGGCCCCGGCAACCACCGCCTTCACCCCCGTCCACGCCCACAGCCGAAGGATCCAATGGACGTCATTCTTGAAAACCTGCCCCTGTACTGGAACGGTTTTCTCCGCACACTTTTCCTCTCCGCAGTTTCCGGCGTCATCGCGCTGGTGCTCGGGACCCTGCTCGCGGCAGCCAGGGTCTCCCCGGTGGCAGCGCTCCGCGGCTTCAGCACCGTTTACGTGGAAGTTCTCCGGAACACTCCGCTGACCATCGCCTTCTTCTTCGCAGCCATCGTCCTTCCCCGCATCGGAGTGAAATTCGAGCAGTTCGAAGTAGCGGCAATCATTGCCCTCAGTGCCTACACCGCAGCGTTCATCGCCGAAGCTGTCCGCTCAGGTGTCAACAGTGTTCCCGTTGGCCAGGCCGAAGCGGCCCGCAGTATCGGGATGAACTTCGGGCAGGTCCTGAACCTCATCATCCTTCCGCAGGCGTTGCGGACGGTGATCCCGCCGCTGATCAACATCCTGATCGCACTGGTCAAGAACTCCTCCGTGGCCGGCGCATTCTTTGTCCTTGAACTGTTCGGCTACGGCCGCCAGCTGGCCAACGCCAACGGTGACGCGGTCATCCCCGTCCTGCTCGGCGTTGCGTTCTTCTATCTGCTCCTCACCGTTCCGCTGGGCATCCTGGCCAGCACGGTGGAACGAAAGGTGGCGATTGCCCGATGAGCTCCGTGCTGTACGACGTTCCCGGCCCCAAGGCCCGGCGCATATCCCTTATTGGTTCAGTGGTCGGTGCCCTGCTGATCCTGGGCCTGCTCGCCTGGATCGTGATGACCCTTGCGCAGCAGGGCATTTTTGAGGGCCGCCGATGGCAGATCTTCACCCGCGGCGACGTGTGGACCCTCCTCGGCAACGGCCTCGGCGCGACTCTCAGTGCCGCCGCCCTGGCAGCCGTCATCGCCTTCCCGCTGGGGCTGGCGTTCTGCCTGCTGCGCATCTCTGATGCCGCATTCATCCGGATTCCCATCCGGGTGGTCCTGGAGTTCCTCCGCGGCATGCCCGTGGTCCTGATGATGCTGTTTGTCCTCCTGGGCTTTGGCACCTCGGCCTTTGTCGCCGTCGTCACCGGCCTGGTGCTCTACAACTCGGCGGTGTTCGCGGAGATCATCCGTGCGGGCATCCAGTCGCTGCCCAAGGGGCAGCGCGAAGCGGGCCTCGCCATTGGCCTGACCAGCTTCAAGTCCCGCATGCTGATCGAACTGCCGCAGGCCATCCGGCGGATGATGCCCTCCCTCGTGGCGCAGATGGTGGTGCTCCTCAAGGACACCTCGCTGGGCTACATCGTGGCGTACGGCGAGCTCCTGCGCGCCGTGCAGGTGATGGCGGACTTCCTGGGCACCCAGTTCCTGTTCCCCATCTTCTTTGTGGCCGCGGCGATCTACATCGCCATCAACATCCTTGTTTCACGCATCGCGGTGTGGATCGAGCGCCGCGGTTCAAGGAAAGCGGCAGGCGGGGTGGCCAGGGCCGAAGCAGCTGCCAAAGCAGCCGTTCCCTAGCAGCTCCTCACAGCGATGGCCCGGACCGCGCCCATTTTTGGGTTCCAGCAGTCCGGGCCTTCCCTTTTAAGGATCAGGCTGCCAGCCATTCCTGCAGCGCCTGCAGGCATTTCCTGATGGCGTCGGCGTGCACGTGTTCGTTGTCTTTGTGCGCCAGGAGGGCATCGCCCGGCCCGAAGTTTACCGCCGGGATTCCGAGCTCGCTGAAACGCGCGACGTCGGTCCAGCCGTATTTGGGCTTCGGCTCGGCTCCCACGGCGGCAACGAAGGAAGCGGCGGCGGGGTGCTGAAGCCCGGGCCGCGCCCCGGCCGCAGCGTCGGTGCGGACAACGTCAAAACCGCCAAGGAGTTCCCGCACCACGGCTTCGGCCTGGTCCGGCGTCTTGTCCGGGGCAAACCGGTAGTTAATCTCCACCACACACCGGTCCGGAATGACATTTCCGGCAGTGCCGCCGTTGATTCGCACCGCGTTCAGGCTTTCACGGTAATCCAGGCCGTCCACGTTGACCGTCAGCGGTTCATAAGCCGCCAGCCGGGCCAGGATCGGGGCCGCAGCGTGGATGGCGTTGCTCCCCATCCAGGCGCGGGCGGAGTGGGCGGCCTCCCCCACGGTTGTCGCTTCGAACCTGCTGGTCCCGTTGCACCCGCCCTCCACGGTGCCGTCAGTGGGTTCGAGGAGGATGGCGAAGTCACCGCCCAGCAGGTCGCCGTGGTTGCGGACCAGCCGGCCCAGGCCGCTCTTCACGGCCTCCACTTCCTCGTGGTCATAAAAAACAAAGGTGACGTCCCGCTTTGGCACGGCCCCGCCGTCGAACATTGTGGCAGCCAGGGCGAGCTGCACCGCCACGCCGCCCTTCATGTCCGTGGCTCCGCGGCCGTACAGGACCCCTTCCCCGGGAACGCCGGACTCCCAAGTGGACGGAACCGTACCCCGCGACTCCCCGGCCAGCGGCAGCGGAACGGTGTCCAGGTGTCCAGCCAGGATGACGCGTTCCGGCTTGCCCAGCTCGGTCCGGGCGATGATGGCATCCCCGTCCCGCACGATGTGCAGTTCCGGGATGGTGCGCAGGCCCGCCTCAACGGCATCGGCGAGTTCGGTTTCGTTGCCGGACACGCTGTTGATGTCCATGATCGCGGCAGTCAGGAGCGCAACATCCTGGCGGAGGTCAAGTGGAAGGGTGGAAGATTCCGGGGCGGTTTCGGCAGTCACGAAGCCAGTCTAGTTCGGAGCAGGTGCCTGCCCGTCGATAGACTGGGGCAATGACTGAGACTGCTTCCTCCGCTGTGCCCGAAACCCGGACTGCCCCCACTGAAGAACGTTCCGCCTACGGCTTTGGCGTGGCCACCATCGCCACTGCCGGCACCGACGCCACCGTCCTGGATGTCTGGTTCCCGGCCCCCGCGCTTGGCGTCGCTGCCGACCACCTGCGGGCAGTAGAGAACGCGGACGAGGCACTCACCCGGATCGCCGAAGCCGGCACGGATGAGGACCGCGGCACTGAGCAGAAGGTGGTCTTTGTCCAGATCAACCTCGACGAGGCCCCGGCCGACACCGCTGACGCCTACCTGCGCCTGCACCTGCTCTCGCACCGCCTGGTCCGGCCCAACACCATCAACCTGGACGGCATCTTCGGCAAGCTGCCCAACGTCGTCTGGACCAATTTCGGCCCTGCCGCCGTGGAAGGCTTCGAACTGACCCGCGCCCGGCTGCGGCGCCGGGGCGCCGTCACCGTTTACGGCATCGACAAGTTCCCGCGCATGGTGGACTACGTGGTGCCCACCGGCGTCAGGATTGCCGACGCCGACCGGGTCCGCCTCGGTGCGCACCTCGCCGAAGGCACCACCGTGATGCACGAGGGCTTCGTCAACTTCAACGCTGGAACCCTGGGCACGTCCATGGTTGAGGGCCGGATTTCCGCCGGCGTGGTGACCGGCGACGGCAGCGACGTTGGCGGTGGCGCCTCCATCATGGGCACCCTGTCCGGCGGCGGCAAGGAAAAGATCACCATCGGCGAGCGGGTCCTGCTGGGCGCCAACTCCGGCGTCGGCATCAGCATCGGCGACGATTCCGTGGTCGAAGCCGGCCTTTACGTGACGGCAGGCACCCGCGTGCGCATACCCGGCCCCAAGGACGAGGTGGGCGAGGACACCACCAAGATCGTGAAGGCTGCCGAACTCTCCGGTGTCCCCAACCTGCTGTTCCGCCGCAACTCCACTACGGGCGCCGTGGAGGTACTCCCCCGCGCCGGCCAGACTGTGGAACTGAACGACGCCCTGCACGCCAACTGATCCTCGATGGCACGAAGACGCGGCCTTCGCCGCCTGCTGGTGCTGCTGCTCACGCTCGCACTGGTAGCCGGCGGCGTCTATTCGGCGGTGTTTTTTGTGCAGCGCTCCGAAACCCTTGTTTCGGAGCGCTGCACCGCCGTCGTGAATGGTAAGACGGCCGAGTTGGCTCCCGATCAGGCTGTCTACGCTTCCCTGATCACTGCCGTGGCCGTCCAGCGCGGGCTCCCGCCCCGGGCCGCAACCATAGCCTTGGCTACCGCCATGCAGGAGTCCAAGCTCCGGAACATTGAGCACGGGGACCAGGCCGGCCCCGATTCGCGGGGCCTGTTCCAGCAGCGTCCCTCGCAAGGCTGGGGGACCGAAGAGCAGATCATGGACCCCTTCTACGCCACCAACGCCTTTTACGACGCACTGGTGAAGATCCCCGGCTACGAATCGCTCGAGATCACGGAAGCTGCGCAGCGGGTGCAACGATCGGCGTTTCCCGGCGCCTATGCCCAGCACGAGCAGATGGGACGCTTTTTTGCCTCCGGGCTGTCCGGCCAGACGCCCGAAGCCGTTCAGTGCACCCTCCGCTCAGCAGATGCCGCCGGCGACCCCACCGCCGTTTCTGACCAGCTTGCCCAGGCCTACGGCCTCTCGGGCTCGGCCGTTGACCGCCAGACGCTGGTGGTGGAAGCCGACGGCAGCCAGGCCTGGTCCGTGGCGCAGTGGGCCGTAGCCAACGCCAAGACCCTCGACGTCACACAGGTGGACGTCGCCGGGCGGACCTGGAACCGGACCGAGCGGGACGGCTGGCACGAATCGGCGGCGCCGGATGGCCAGGTGCGGATTACGGTGTCACCGGCAGGCACCGGAGCCTGAGGCCCCTGGCGTCCTTCCGGGCCTGCCGTCCTTCGGGGCGGATTCTCCTAGACCAGGATTTCCACCACGGGCTGGACGTAGCTGCGGAACAGCTCCGGCTGGCCCATCAGCTGGTGGCTCATAATGATTTTGTCCGGCTCCAAGTACCAGGCCCGCTGCTCGTTCAACGGCAGTTCGATGATGGTCAGCTTGAAGTCGCGGGCGTTGCGTCCCACCTCCATCAGCCGGTCATCCACCATGTCCTCCAACAGCTGGTCCGCACCGTTGGCGGCGCGTTCAGCTTCGAGTTCGGCGTACTCGCTTCTGCGTTCCCGCGCCCAGGTGAGAGCCGAACCGAAGTGCGCCTGGAGTAGCCGCTGGAGGGCGGGCGAATTGCCGAACGCCTCAAACTCGGGCGGCGAAAGTTCCGGTGACGTCTGCGGGTATGCCTTCAGCAGCTGTTCCCACCATGCCTCCCACTCGGTCTTAAGCCCGCTCAGACCGCCCACATCGGCAGTCAGATGGGTATGGTCGGCATGATGGACCTTGGGAGCTGCATGCGACAGGGCGGGATGGCCTGCGCCGTCGAGTCCGGCGGCATCGCGCATGTACAGGGCGATCATCATCGGTCCGGACGTGTCAGTGGTTATCTGCCACCCGGAACCGGTCTTTTGCTGCATCCGAGATCCTTCCCTGGCGCGCCCCTGCCGGGTCTGGTGATCCGGTGCTGCGCCCCCGGCTATCAGTCTATTCCCCCGCGTTGCCGACGTTAACGAAATTCATCGCGTCAACCCGTCGAGGTGCCGCTCCAGGACATCCGTGCACATCCGGGCCGTCATCCAGCCTGGCTGAAGCAGGGCATGCATGCACAGGCCGTCCAGGGTGGCGAGCAGCCTCTCCGCCTCCACCACCAACGCCTCCTCGGATACGTCCCCGGGTACCAGGGCTGTAATCACGCGGCCGATTGCAGCTGCCACCTCACGGTGGCTGCGGTCCGCCTCCGCCCCAAGGAAGGGCCTGATCCTGGCGGCGTTGCGGAAGGCCATCCACACGCAGGCCTCCACAGCCCGCTGTTCGTCCAGCGGCAACAGTTCGCCCAGCAGTGTTAAAACGGCGTTTCGTCCTTCCGGGCTTCCGGCCGGGTAGCCCTGCAATCCAGGCAGCGCACTCTCCAGCCGGGCCACGATGCTGTCAATCACCGTGGCAAAGGAGAAGGTCAGCAGTTCATCGCTGCCCGCAAAGTAATGCCGGACGGAACCGACGGCGAGCCCGGCCTCGTCTGCCACTTCCCGAAGGGACGCCCTTTCCAACCCGTCTACGGCGATAATCCGCCAAACTGCTTCCACCACTTCCCGGCGCCGGGCTCCGGCGTGAACGATTTTAGGCACTCCTTTTATTTAGCACACCTGTGCTCAAGTGCAGGCCTCGCCGCCGTTCTGCCCGTAAAGGCCCGTCATCCTGCCCGGAATCCGGGACGTACCGGCGGGACCGGCACCAGTTGGGATAGCGTTGGGAGCATGAAAATTCTGGTTACAGGGGGTACCGGGTACATCGGTTCCCACACTGTTTTGTCCCTGCAGGAAGCCGGCCATGACGTGCTGGTCATCGACAACCTGGTCAACTCGAGCGAGGAGTCCCTCCGCCGGGTGGCCGAACTTACCGGCAAAACAGCACAGTTCCACCACGTGGACCTCGTGGACGAGGCCGCCGTCGAGAAAGTCTTCGCCGAAAACAAGGTCGACGCCGTGATCCACTTCGCCGGCCTCAAGGCCGTGGGCGAATCCGTGCGTGAGCCACTGACGTACTACTACAACAACCTCGTAGGAACCCTGAACCTGATCCGCGCCATGGACCGGCACAACGTCCGCTCCATCGTCTTCAGCTCCTCCGCCACGGTCTACGGCGAGCACAACCCCATCCCCTACGTCGAAAAGATGGAGATCGGGGCCAACAACCCTTACGGCCGCACCAAGGAACAGATCGAGGACATCCTCTCCGACCTCGGCGCCGCCGACAGCCGCTGGCACATCGCCCTGCTGCGCTACTTCAATCCCGTCGGTGCCCACCCCTCGGGCCGGATCGGCGAAGACCCTCAAGGCATCCCGAACAATCTCGTCCCCTTCATCGCCCAGGTCGCCGTTGGCCGGCGCGAGAAACTCATGGTCTTCGGCGGCGATTACGACACCCCCGATGGGACCTGCCTGCGCGACTACATCCACGTCACCGACCTCGCCGAAGGCCACGTGGCCGCCCTGGACCACATCGCCGGCCGCACCGGGGTGTTCCGCTGGAACCTCGGCTCCGGCACCGGCTCCTCGGTCCTGGAAGTCCTGCGCTCCTTTGAAAAGGCAGTGGGCAAGCCCATCCCCTACGAAATCACCGGCCGCCGTGCCGGCGACCTGCCCGCCTTCTGGGCCGACGCCACCTCAGCCCTCGCCGACCTCAGCTGGTCCACCACCAAAACGATCGACCAAATGTGCGAAGACCACTGGCGCTGGCAGAAGAACAACCCTCAGGGCTACAACTCTTAACCCTGGTGATTAACAACGAACGGCCGCTCACCTCCTGGAGGTGGGCGGCCGTCGTCGTACTGTTTAGCGGGCGGGGTAGTCCCGCTCGGGTTCGCCGATGTAGAGCTGGCGGGGGCGGCCGATCTTGGTGTTCGGGTCGCTGATCATCTCGCGCCACTGGGCAATCCAGCCCGGGAGGCGGCCGATGGCGAAGAGCACGGTGAACATCTTCTCCGGGAAGCCCATGGCCTTGTAGATGAGGCCGGTGTAGAAGTCGACGTTCGGGTAGAGCTTGCGCTGGATGAAGTAATCATCGTTGAGCGCCTTCTCTTCCAGGCGCAGGGCGATGTCCAGCAGTTCGTCGTTGCCGCCGAGCTTGGTGAGGATCTCGTGCGCAGTGGCCTTGACGATCTTGGCGCGCGGATCGTAGTTCTTGTAGACGCGGTGCCCGAAGCCCATGAGGCGGACGCCGTCTTCCTTGTTCTTGACCTTCTCCATGTAGTCCTCGGGCTTGGTGCCGTCGGCCTGGATCTGGCGGAGCATCTTCAGGACTGCCTCGTTGGCGCCGCCGTGGGCCGGGCCGAAGAGGGCGTTGATGCCTGCGGAGACGGACGCGAACAGGTTGGCGTTGGAGGAGCCCACCAGGCGCACGGTGGACGTCGAGCAGTTCTGCTCGTGGTCCGCGTGCAGGATCAGGAGCAGGTCCAGGGCCTTCGCCACGACCGGGTCAACCTCGTACTGTTCAGCCGGAAGCCCGAAGCTGAGGCGCAGGAAGTTCTCCACGAGGTTGTGGGAGTTGTCCGGGTACAGCATGGGCTGGCCGATGGACTTCTTGTGGGCGTAGGCCGCGATGACCGGAAGCTTGGCCATGAGCCGGATGGTGGAAACTTCCACCTGCTCGGCGTTGAACGGGTCCAGCGAGTCCTGGTAGAACGTGGACAGCGCCGAGACGGCCGAGGACAGGACGGGCATGGGGTGCGCGTCCCGCGGGAACCCGCCGAAGAAGCCCTTGAGCTCCTCGTGCAGCAGGGTGTGCCGGCGGATCTTCTGGTCGAATTCGTCCAGCTCGGCGGGCGAGGGCAGGTTGCCGTAGATCAGCAGGTAGGACACCTCAAGGAAGCTGGAGTGCTGTGCCAGCTGTTCGATGGGGTACCCGCGGTAGCGCAGGATGCCAGCATCGCCGTCGATGTAGGTGATAGCCGAGGTTGTGGCTGCTGTGTTCATGAAGCCGGGGTCAAAGGTGACTGCGCCCGTCTGCTTCAGCAGTTTGGAAACGTCGTAGCCTTCGTTTCCTTCAACAACCTGGATGCGCGGCAGCTTGAGCTCGCCTCCTGCATGGAGCAGGGTCGCAGCATTGTTGGTCTCAGTCATGGAGTCCCCTTCATGAGGCGTCTGGGCCTCTGTCGAAAGCTTGATCCAACATCAGGTGAGCCGCGCACGAAGCCTGAGAACACAGGTTCCAACACCCGGGCTGCCTTCTTGTAGAAAGCCACCATTGATAGTCACTTAAAAAGTACCCGCTCCTCGGCGGGTGCCACTAATCCGAGACCAGCCAAAATGCCCTAAAATGCAGCGGATGTGTCCGGAGTCACACCATTGTTACGGCACTGCGCCGGCCGTGGCGCTCTGGTGATTACAGCGCCGACGCCAGACGGGTAACTGCGGCGTCAATCCTTTCGTCGGTTCCCGTGAGGGCAACCCGGACGTAGCCGTTGCCGGCCTCACCGTAAAAGACGCCGGGACCCACCACGATGCCGCGCTCGGCGAGCCGCGCCACGGTGTCCCAGGTACTCTCCCCCGCCGTCGACCAAAGGTACAGGCCGGCGTCCGACTCTTTGATTTCCAGGCCGAAGTCCAGCAGCGCCGGAACCAACCGTTCCCGGCGTCCCCGGTACAGGTCCTTCTGGGCCTCCACATGAGCGTCGTCGCCCAGCGCCACCCGCATGGCTTCCTGCACCGGGTAGGGAACGATCATGCCCGCGTGCTTGCGGCTGTTGACGAGGTTGGGCATCAGGTCGGGATCGCCGGCCACGAATGCTGCACGGTAGCCTGCCACGTTGGACTGCTTGCTCAGCGAGTACACAGCGAGCAGGCCATGGTGCGATCCGCCGGCCACCCGGGGGTCCAGGATGCTCGGGACAGGCTGGCCGGCGCGCTGGACGTCCCAGTCGCCCCAGCCCAGCTCGGCATAGCATTCGTCGGACGCCACTACGGCGCCGAGTTCCCGTGCCTGCTCCACGAGCGCCCTCAGGGATTCAACACCCCGGACGCTGCCTGTGGGGTTTCCCGGGGAGTTGACCCAGATCAGCCGGACGCGGGAGCGGGTGGCGTCGTCGAGCTCGTCCAGGTTGTCCGTTGCCACAGAGGTGACCCCGGCGAGGGTGGCGCCGATATCGTACGTGGGGTAGGCAACCTTGGGGCGTACGACGACGTCCCCTGGCTTCAGTCCCAACAGCAGCGGCAGCCAGGCCACCAGTTCCTTCGAGCCGACCGTTGGCATGATGTTGCGGGGATCGAGTCCAGCCACACCGCGGCGGCGCTCGAACCAAGACGCGATGGCCTCACGGAGCGCGGGCGTGCCGTGGACCGTGGGGTATCCGGGGGCGTCCGCGGCAGCCTTCAGGGCGTCCTGGATCAGGGCTGGTGTGGGATCCACCGGAGTACCAATGGACAGGTTGACGGCTCCCCCGGGGTGCTCCGAGGCCTTCGCGAGGTACGGCGCCATGGCCTCCCACGGGTAGTCGGGCAGGTCAAGGCCGAACGTATTCACTGCTGCGGTCACCGCTCCTGCCTGCGTCAGTGGTCTTGGTTCTGCGGGGGCAGTGCAGCGATCATCGGGTGGTCCTTGCCGGTGTTACCGACCTTGGCGGCGCCGCCGGGCGAGCCGAGGTCGTCGAAGAACTCCACGTTCGCCTTGTAGTAGTCGGCCCATTCGTCCGGGGTGTCGTCCTCGTAGTAGATGGCCTCCACCGGGCATACCGGCTCGCAGGCTCCGCAGTCGACGCATTCGTCCGGATGGATGTACAGCGAACGCTCACCCTCATAGATGCAGTCGACCGGGCATTCTTCAATACATGCCTTGTCCTTGACATCTACACACGGCTGCGCGATTACGTACGTCACGTCCCTGGCCTCTCCACGTTGGTTCCGGCGTCGCGCCGGTTCTTGCGTCCGGCAACCATGGCCGGACTCTTGACATCTGAGCCTATTATCTCCCAGGCCGTTACCGCGAACCTAGCCGGACGCCTTGTATGAAGCCACTTACTATGAAGTGGTGAGTCTACCTGCCCCCACCCCCGCCGGCTTCCTCTCCGCTGCCGCCCCCGGAATGCGGGTGGTGGTGCGGTACCGCATCGAGGGCGGCCTCACTGATGCGCTGGGGCACCTGGTAGCGTGCGACGCCGGTGCGTGCACCGTCCGCACGCGGCAGGCCGACGTCGTGATTCCCCTTGAGCGCATTGTCGCAGCCAAGGAGGTTCCGCCCGCGCCCGAGCGGCGCAGGCCGCGCGCCTAAGGCAGCTCTCGGTGCGCAGGGACTGCCACTGCGCAGCGAACCCGGATTTCACTGCGCCGGGCGGTACGTGGAAAGGGCCTGGTGGACCATCTGCACGAACTTCCTGGGCTCGGTCAGCAGCATTTCAAAGGTCACGCGAAGCACGGGAACGCCCCGGATAACCGTAATGTTCCACCGCCGCCGGTCCTCCCGGTAGGCTGCCCTGCTGCTGTGGTAGGCGTAGCCGTCTGCCTCAATACCCAGCATGCCGTCTACCAGAAGGTCCAGGTGGCCCATGCCGGGAATCTTGACTTGGAGCTCGACGGTCAGCCCGGCTTCTTCAAGCAGGTACCGGGCCATCGTTTCGATAATGGACCCGGATTGGGGCCGGATTTTGGCCACGAGTCCGCGTAACGCCTTTTCCCGCGCGGCTGGAAACCTCTCCCTCAGTTCCGGAAGCTGAACCAGCCCCTTCTTTACCGCAGATTCCGCGATGGTCAGCCCCTCGAGCGGCGGCAAGCAACGGAGTGATTGGCACACCACATCCAGATGCGTCAACGGGAAGCTGCTTCGATGGATTACGCAGCCGCTAACCGGCTTTCCGTGCCGCGCGGCAAGATGCGGCTTGTCCGGCTCCCCGACTACCCACAGCCCCGCTGCCGAAGCAGCCGTGACGCAACCGGGCACCGCGTGATGGCGAGCGGCGTGGATGAGTAAGGAATCGGCGTCAGGCAGCGCATACACGCCTCGCGCCACCCTGTGCACCGTCCCGTCGCGGACACTGCCTTCAATGGACCGGCGGGAGACACCGGCCTGCCTCAGGGAGCCGGCGTCGGCAACGCCGCCCATTGCGGCCAGAGCATCAGTGAGAATTTGCATGTCTGCATGGTGCCCGGGCGGACACGGCGTGCGCAGCGGCGGGGATCGGCCATGTGGAAAACGGTAGGGCGCCGTGAAGTACCAGCTCGGTCCGCAGGGACTGCCTCTGTGCAGTGAACCCGGGTTTCACTGCACAGCGCGGTACGTGGCAGCGCCCCGGTTAACGAAGAATGCCACCGGCGCGGTGCCGGTGGCATTCTTTGAAACTACGGGACTGCTAGACCTTCGCGCGGGCGCGGTTGGCCTTTGAACGCTCGTTGGTGTCCAGGATGACCTTGCGGATGCGGATGGCCTCCGGGGTCACCTCGACGCACTCGTCCTCGCGGGCGAATTCCAGCGACTCTTCGAGGGTGAGATCGCGCGGCGGCGTCAGGTTTTCGAAGGTGTCGGAGGAAGCGGCCCGCATGTTGGTGAGCTTCTTTTCCTTGGTGATGTTCACGTCCATGTCGTCGGCGCGGGAGTTCTCGCCGACGATCATGCCTTCGTAGACCTCGGACGTGGGCTTGACGAAGAACGAGCCACGTTCCTGCAGGTTAATCATGGCGAACGGGGTCACAACACCGGCGCGGTCGGCGATCATTGAACCGTTGGTGCGGTACTCGATCGGGCCGGCCCACGGCTCGTAGCCCTCGGAGATGGAGGCCGCGATGCCGGCACCACGGGTGTCGGTCAGGAACTTGGTGCGGAAACCGATCAGGCCACGGGCCGGAACGATGAACTCCATCCGGCACCAGCCGGTGCCGTGGTTGGCCATGTTGGTCATGCGTCCCTTGCGGGCCGCCATGAGCTGCGTGACAGCGCCGAGGTATTCTTCGGGCACGTCGATGGTCATGTGCTCCATCGGCTCGTGGATCTTGCCATCGATGGTCTTCGTGACAACCTGCGGCTTGCCCACGGTCAATTCGAAGCCTTCGCGGCGCATCTGCTCGACGAGGATGGCGAGTGCGAGCTCGCCACGGCCCTGGACTTCCCAGGCATCCGGACGTTCGGTGGGAAGCACCTTAATGGAGACGTTACCGATCAGTTCCTTGTCCAGGCGGTCCTTCACCTGCCGGGCCGTGACCTTTGCGCCCTTGACCTTGCCGGCCAGCGGCGAGGTGTTGATACCGATGGTCATGGAGATCGCGGGATCGTCCACGGTGATCAGCGGCAGCGGCTGCGGGTTCTCGGCATCGGTCAGGGTCTCACCGATGGTGATTTCCTCAATACCGGCGACGGCGACGATCTCGCCCGGGCCGGCGGATTCGGCGGGAACGCGGTCCAGGGCCTTGGTGGCCAGCAGTTCAGTGATCTTGACGTTCTTCAGTTCACCGTTGGCGCGTGCCCAGGCAACGGTCTGGCCCTTGCGCAGGGTGCCGTTGTAGATGCGGAGCAGCGCCAGGCGGCCCAGGAACGGGGAGGCGTCAAGGTTAGTGACGTGTGCCTGCAGGACGCCGTTCGGGTTGTACTTGGGAGCAGGGATGTGCTCAATGATGGTCTGGAACAGCGGTTCCAGGTCCTCGTTCTCCGGAGCGGTTCCGTCGGCGGGCTGCTCAAGGGAGGCGCGGCCAACCTTTGCGGCGGCGTACACGACCGGCACGTTGAGGATCTTGTCCAGGTCCAGGTCCGGAACTTCGTCTGCGAGGTCCGAGGCCAGGCCCAGGAGCAGGTCCATCGACTCGTGGACGACTTCCTCGATGCGGGCATCGGGACGGTCGGTCTTGTTGACCAGGAGGATGACCGGCAGGTGCGCGGCCAGGGCCTTGCGGAGCACAAAACGGGTCTGCGGCAGCGGACCTTCTGAGGCGTCAACGAGGAGCACGACACCGTCAACCATGGACAGGCCGCGCTCCACCTCGCCGCCGAAGTCGGCGTGGCCGGGGGTGTCGATCACGTTGATGGTGATGGTCTCGCCGTTGGAGGAGGGACCGTTGTAGGCCACGGTGGTGTTCTTGGCCAGGATGGTGATGCCCTTTTCGCGCTCAAGGTCACCGGAGTCCATCACTCGGTCTTCGAGGTGGTTGTGCTCGGCAAAGGAGTTGGTCTGCTTGAGCATGGCGTCGACCAGGGTGGTCTTGCCGTGGTCAACGTGGGCCACAATCGCGACGTTGCGCAGGTCACTGCGCGATGCAGTGGCTACCGCGGTGTTGGTGGTGGTTTCAGACATGCGTAATGGCTCGATTCAGTGGTGAAAGTCAGCTGTTGTATCGCGACATTTCCAACTGGAACGCACGACGGATCAGGCCCTTTGCATAGGGCTGCTTCCTCCATTCTAGCGTCAGTGGCGTTAATAGGCCTAAATTTTCCGGCGGACAGGAGGTTGGCCCGCCGCCCCGTGGCCGCGGGGTGGGCGAAAATTAGTGAGTAATATCACTGGCCAATCCTGCCTCCATGCCACATGATTGCTCTGACACTTCATGCAAGCCCGAAAGACACCACATGCGAAAAGCCTTGGCCCGGAGACGCGTTGCCGCGTCCGGAGCCGCCGCCGCCTTCGCGGTGTCCAGCCTTATTGCCTTGTCCGGCTGCGGAGTACTGCCCCAGTCTTCCACCGTTTCCCATGTGCAGGCTGCCGGTGCGGGGCAGCCCGGCGCTCCCGCTGCGAATCCTGGCGCAGCCGGATCGCGCATCCTCAATCCAGCCAATGGGCGGCTTGAGGCAGTGGTCCCCGACATCAGCAGAACCGTTCTCCTGATCGGTGATTCGCAGTCGGAACCGTCGGACGGGTGGCCCCGCCAGGGCCTCGAGTCTGCGGGGTACAGGGTGTACTACTGCGGGCGGGGCGGCACCGGCTTCGTGTCCGCCAACGGCACAACGGGCAACTACATTGATGCCCTCCGCCGGGGCGACTGGCTACTGCCGTCCAGTACGCCGGCGCTCATCGTTATCCAGGGGGGCGGCAACGACGCCGCAAGCGGGGCATCGGACCGCCGAATTGCCGGAAATGCCGAGCGTCTGATCGCTGAGCTCCAAGCCCGCTACCCGGGAACACGGATTGCCATGATCGGAACCCTGGCCCGCGGTGAAGGCAACGGGGGTGGCCGCCGCACGGAGGTTGATGCCCTGCTGGGCTCGGTGGCAGCAGCCCACAACCTGCCTTTTGTTTCCGTGGGCGACTGGCTCACCAAGTACGGCCTGGCCAAGGACCTGGCGGACACAGTGCATATGAATCCCAACGGCCGCCGCGCGCTCGGGACCTTGCTGGAACACCGGCTCCGAGACCTGGGTCTGGAGCGGAAGGCGGTTGCTGGCCAGCCACCGGCGATGGCAAGAGGCGGCGGCACCGGTTCCTTCCAGGACTGACAGCCTTAAGAGGGTTGGAGCCGGAGCCAACAGGCTCCGGCTCCAACCGTTCATTGAGACAGAGGACGGTTAAGCCACTTCCGGCGGAAGCATCAGCTTGGCACCGGGGATCGCGTTGAGCAGCGCCTTCGTGTAGTCCTGCTGCGGTGATTCGAAGACCTCGTCCGTAGACCCGGTCTCCACCAGGCGCCCCTTCTCCATGACGCAGACGTGGTCTGCGATCTGCCGGACCACAGCAAGGTCATGGGTGATAAAGAGGTAGGTCAGCCCCAGGTTGGACTGGAGTTCTGCCAGCAGGTTCAGCACCTGCGCCTGCACCAGCACGTCCAGGGCGGACACGGCTTCGTCGCAGATGATGACTTCCGGGTCGAGAGCGAGAGCACGGGCAATGGCGACGCGTTGGCGCTGCCCGCCCGAGAGCTCGTTCGGATACCGCTGCATGGCGGATTGCGGAAGCGCCACCTGGTCCAGCAGTTCGCGGACCTTTTTCTCCCGGCTCTCCTTGTTGCCAATCTTGTGGACCCGCAACGGCTCCTCGATGGTCCGGAAGATGTTGTACATCGGATCCAGCGAACCGTAGGGGTCCTGGAAAATGGGCTGCACACGACGCCGGAACTTAAACAGATCCGACGACTTAAGGAGGGAGGTGTCGACGCCGTCGAACAGGATCCTGCCGTCGGTGGGCTTCTCCAGTTGGAGCACCATCTTGGCCACTGTGGACTTGCCGGAGCCGGACTCCCCTACGATCGCCGTCGTGGTTCCCCTGCGGACGTCGAAGCTGACGCCATCAACGGCCGCGAAGTCTGATGCCTTCCCCAGTCCCTGGCGGAGCTTGTACACCTTCCGCAGGTCCTGGATCTGCAGGACGTTGTCCGCGACTGCCGGTTCGGCTGCCGGGGCCAGCAGGTCCGCAGCCTCCACACCCAGTTCCTTGGCAGCCTGGATCCTGCGGCTGGCCAGGGACGGTGCGGACTCCACGAGCCTCTTGGTGTAAGGGTGCTGCGGGTTCTGCAGCAGTTCCAGGGAAGGTCCTGCCTCCACCACGCGGCCCTGGTACATCACCACAACCTTGTCGGCCCGTTCGGCTGCCAACCCCAGGTCGTGGGTGATGAGCAGCACCGAGGTGCCCAGTTCGGTAGTCATGGTGTCCAGATGGTCCAGAATCTGCCGCTGCACCGTGACATCGAGTGCGGAGGTGGGCTCGTCCGCAATCAGCAGGCGGGGCTGGCAGGAGAGCCCGATGGCGATCAGGGCGCGTTGCCGCATACCGCCGGAGAACTCATGCGGATACTGGTTGGCGCGCCGGTGGGCGTCCGGCAGGCCGGCCTCGGAGAGTACCTTGGCAACGTCGTCCGGACCGCTGGGCTGGCCGTTCGCCCGCAGTGTTTCCCGGACCTGGTAGCCGATCTTCCATACCGGGTTCAGGTTGGACATCGGGTCCTGCGGCACCATCCCGATGGTGTTGCCGCGTAGCTCGATCATGCGCTTTTCGGATGCATGCGCGATGTCTTCGCCGTCGAGCAGGATCTGCCCGCCGGAAACACGGCCGTTGGATGGCAGCAGGCCTATCGCAGCCAGCGCTGTGGTGGACTTGCCGGAGCCGGACTCCCCCACGATCGCCACGGTTTCGCCGGGCATGATGGTCAGGTGCGCATCACGGACCGCCTGGACTTCCCCGCCGCTGGTCTTGAAGGTGATGGCGAGGTCGCGGATCTCCAGCAGCGGCCGGACCCCTGTGGTGCCGGTTTCCGCGATGCGTATTTCTGGAGTTGTCATCTCTTTGTCTCTCATCGCTGGCGGCTCTTTGGATCAAGGGCGTCACGCACGGCGTCGCCCAGCATGATGAAGCTCAGCACCGTGACGGACAGTGCTGCGGCCGGATACAGCATGATCTGCGGGTTGGTGCGGATGGAAGTCTGCGCTGCAGCGATGTCGTGACCCCACGACATGACACCTTCCGGCAGCCCGATGCCCAGGAAGGACAGCGTTGCCTCGGCGACAATGAAGACACCGAGTTCCAGCGTGGCAAGCACTATCACGGGTGCCACCGCATTGGGCAGCACGTGCTTAACCAATGTTCCAAATTTCGAAACACCCAGGGCACGGGCGGCCCTCACGAAGTCTGCGTTGCGGACCTCGATCACTGCACCGCGGGTGATACGGGCCATTTGCGGCCAAGCGAGGAGCGAGATCACAAAGACCACCGTCCACACGCTCTTGTTCTCCCGGAAGACACGCAGTTGGGTGATGACCAGCGCGCCGAGGATCAGCGGCAGGGCGAAGAAGATGTCGCCCAGCCGGGCCAGCACGGCGTCGATCCAGCCGCCGTAGTAGCCGGCAAGGGCACCGAAGGTTACGCCGATGACCAACACGCACAGCACCGAGAGGATGCCGACAGACAGTGACGCCTGGGTGCCGTGGATGACGCGGGAGTAGATGTCGCAGCCCTGGAAGGTAAAGCCGAACGGGTGCCCGGCGGCGGGGCCGCCTTCCGAGTTGGCCAGTTCGCAGCCCTCGTTCGGCGGAACCGACGAGAACAGTCCGGGGAACAACGCCACAACGATCAGCATCAGGATGAGCAGCGCCGAAATGATGAACAACGGACGACGGCGGAGCTTGCGCCAGGCGTCGGACCACAGGCTGAGAGGCGCCTGGTCAGTCTTGACGGCATCCGTCGCCAACAGTGGTGTTTCCTCAAGGGGAGCCACGAAGTGGCTGTTATTACTGGTCATAGCGGATCCTCGGGTCAAGCCAGGCATACAGGAGATCAACAAGCAGGTTGGCTACCACGAACACCAGCACCAGCACGCTGACGATGGAGACGATGGTGGGTCCTTCGCTGCGGAGGACTGCCTGGTAGAGCTTGTTGCCCACACCGGGAACGTTGAAAATGCCTTCGGTGACGATGGCGCCGCCCATGAGGCCGCCCAGGTTGGCGCCGAGGTAGGTCACCACGGGGATCAGCGAGTTACGCAGGATGTGGGCGATCACCACGCGTGGGCGGGAGAGGCCTTTTGCAGTGGCCGTCCTTACAAAGTCGGCATTCATGCCCTCACTGACCGAGGTACGGGTCAGGCGGAGCACATAGGCAAAGGAAACCAAGCCGAGCACTACTGCCGGCAATAACAGATTTGCCCAGTCTGCATTGGCTCCCACGGTCGGTTTGGCCCAGCCCAACTGGACACCGAAGACGAGTTGGAAGACGAACCCCAAGACGAACGTGGGGACCGCGATCACCACCAGGGACGCCACGAGGACCGTGGAGTCGAACCAGCCGCCGCGACGGAGTCCGGCGAACACGCCGAAGGCCACGCCGAAAACGGCTTGAATGATCAGTGCTTCCACAGCGAGCATAGCGGTCACTGGAAAGACCCGGGCCAACGTGGCGGCAATGGGCTGACCAGTGAAATCATTGCCCAAATTAAAGGTAAAGAGGTTCTTAAGGAACAACCCGTACTGGACCCAAAACGGTTCGTCCAGGTGGTACTGGCTGCGCAGGGTGTCGATAACGGCCTGAGGAGGCTGGCGGTCGCCGAAGAGCGCAGCAATCGGGTCGCCCGGCAACGCGAACACCATGTAATAGACCAGGAGGGTAGTGCCGAGGAAAACAGGGATTACCTGGAGCAGTCGGCGCAGGATAAACCGGACCACAGGATCACCAGCCTTCCGTGGAGAAAGGAAGCAGGTTCATTGGTGCCTTCCTGCCGTTGCAAGCCAATGGGGGCCCGGCCGTGACCGGACCCCCATTGTGGCTAGATCGGCAAGTTAGATCTAGGGATTACTTGCCGGTGATGTTGTAGTAGAGGATTTCGCCGTTCCAGCCGGTCTCGGCTTTCGCGACGTTGTTGCTCCACACGATCGCCTTGGCATAATCCCAGAGCGGCAGGCCGGGAAGATCCTGGAAGAGGATTTCCTGTGCCTGGTTGAACTTCGCGTTCGCGTCGTCGGTGCTCTTGGCGGCCAGACCCTCTTTGAGCAGCTTGTCGAAAGCGGGGTTCGAGTACTTCTCGTAGTTGGAGGATGCACCCGTAGCCCAAACAGGTCCCAGGAAGTTGTAGAGCGACGGGTAGTCACCCTGCCAGCCCGCGCGGGTCAAGCCGGGAAGCTGCTGGGCCTTGCGCAGGTTCAACACTTCGGCGAACTTCGCGAAGGGCTGGATTTCCGCCTGGATGCCGAGGTTGTTCTTGAAACCGTTGGCTACGGCGTCGATCCATTCCTTATGACCGCCATCGGTGTTGGAGGCAATCTGAAGCGGCTTGGAGTTGTCGTACGGTTGGATCTTCTCAGCCTGTGTCCAGAGGTCCTTGGCCTTGGCGGCGTCGAATTTGAGGACTTCACTGCCTTTGAGGCCTTCTTCGAAGCCATCAATGACCGGCGGAACGAAAGCCTTGGCCGGGGTACGCGTCCCGCTGAATACCACCTTGGTGATCTCTTCGCGGTTAATGGCGTAGGACAGGGCCTGCCGGCGCAGCTTCCCGGCTTCACCCTGGAAGTTCGGGTTGTACGGCGGGATGTTCAAGGTGGCGTTTGTGGCCACGGGTTTGGTGGCGTTGCGGTCCTGGAAATCCGACAGATAGGTCTTCGTCGCGTTCGACGGAAGGACATCGGTGATGTCCAGGTTGTCGGCCTGCAGGTCGGTGTATGCGGGACCCGGATCCGTGTAGAACTTGAAGGTGATGCCACCGTTCTTGGCAGCACGGGGACCGCTGTAGTCAGGGTTCTTCACCAGCGAAATAGACTGGTCGTGAACCCAAGCGCCCTCTTTCTCGAACTTGTACGGTCCGTTGCCCACGGGGTTTTCACCGAATGCCTTCGGGTCTGCCAGTGCAGTGGAAGGGAGCGGGTAGAAGGCAGAGTACCCGAGCCGAAGTGACCAGTCAGCTTCCGGCTGGACAAGCTTGACGCTGATGGTCGAGTCGTCGATGGCCGTCAGGCCGGACATCGACTCAGCCTTTGGAGCAGGAGTAGTGGTGGTTTTGCCGTCAGCGGACTTCTCCGTGTTGACGGCCGAAACATCCTCGTAGCCCGCAATTGATTCAAAGAAGAAGCTGTTGTTCTGCAGATTCTTGGAGTTCGCAGCGAAGTTCCACGAATCAACGAAAGTCTTTGCCGTGATGGCTTCACCGTTGCTGAACTTCTGGCCCTGCTTGACCTTGATGGTCCAGTTCTGGGCATCGGAGGAGTCAATGGACTCGGCAAGAGAGTTCACCGCTTTTCCGTCGGCATCGTAAGTGCGGAGGCCTTCGAAAAGCAGGTTAATGACTCGACCGCCATTGGTTTCGTTGGTGTTCGCTGGCAGCAACGGATTTTGTGGTTCGCTGTTGTAAGCGGTAATGACCTTGTTCGGGTCCCCGGCAGATTCGCTGGCACCGTTATTGCTGCCGCCTCCAGCGCCGCAGCCGGTCAGGGCAAGCGCGGCGATTGCCACGATGCCCAGTGCTTTGGAAGTGCGCGCAAAACGCATTCCGCCTCCTATGAGTTGTGGGAGAAAACGAGGGGAATCTTTGTGCTTCCCCCGCAGGCGAGACGCAGTTATGAACTGTGACGCAGCCTACATATGCAAGTAGCCTAACCGCACAAAGTCCAGATACTGGTACTCCGTTGCCAAACCGTGACCGGCGCGAACTGAACGCTTAGTCGGTCAACGGAAGTTGTGCAAGTCACATGCTACTCGCGAGTACGCTTAACAGCGAATTGAAAGTGTGAGGCCCGCCACCGGAGGAGGAAGCGATAAATGGGCCCTTAGGCGAGCCGCCAGTCCCAAACGTTCCACCACACGCCCAGAGGTCCCGGGCTTGGCTTCACGCCGGCAACCCGGGCGCTGTATGCCGTAGTGCCGACCGTCTGGTACAGCGGAAGACCGTACGCGTTCTCCCAGACCTGCTTGTCGATCTCGGCCAGCAGTTCGTCCTGCTTGGCCAGGTCCGTAGTGCCGGCGAGCTGTTCCATCGCCTTGTCCGCATCGCCGTCGGAGAATCCGTTGAAGTTGCTGCCGGCACCGGTGCGGAAGATCTGCGGAACACGGCTGACACCCACCCCGGTACCGATCCAGCCGAGCAGTGCCGCGTCGTGGCCGCCGCTCCCCAGAGCCTTCGCCCAGTCGGCATTGCCCTGTCCGGCGTCGACCACCTGGAAGCCGGCCCGCGCTGCCGAGTCCCGGATCAGGGCAAAGGCCTTCGCCCGCTTGGGATTGTCGCGGTTGTACAGGATGCGGGTGGTGGGGGTTTTGCCGTTAAGGAGCGCCTTTGCACCATCGATGTCCACCTCGGCATAATCCCCGGAGCCGTTGTTTTTCACCGCGTCCTCGTACTTGGGCTGTCGCGGCAGGAACACGTGCGAATCGAGGGGTTTGGCGTCCGGCAGGAGATTGCCGACGACGGCGTCCACGATGGCCTTCCGTGGTACCGCCTTGAGGAATGCCTTTCGGACGTCGTCGTCCGCGAAGGGACCGGAAAAATTCAGGTCCAGGTGGTCGTAGCCGGATTGGCTGTAGCGGTCCACGGTGTTGCCCTGCTCGGCCAGTCCGGCGAAGAGGCTGTCGGTTTCGGCGGAGGGCTGCGGCGAGATGATGTCCGCCTGCCCGTTCCGGAGGGCATCCACAGCGGCAGGCACTCCACCGGTGAACCGGACGTTGATTTCATCCAGCCACGGTTCCTGCCCCCACGTGTAGTCCCGGTTGCGGACCAGCTTCATGGACGACTCGGGGACGATGTCCCGGACGATATACGGCCCGCTGGAGAGGTAGACCGAGGGGTCCTGGGGCAGTGATTTGGTGTCGAAACCGGAGTTCCAGAAGTCGCCGACCTGTTTCAGGGCAGTGTTGAGTGCGGGCTTCTCTACGTCGCCGCGGGGTGAATCCTTGATCAGGTCGATGAGGTCTTCCTCATCGTTCAGGCCGCTTTTTGCGGCCACCACGTGGGCGGGCAGCCCGACGTCGAACGCCACCTCCCAGTCCGCGTACGGCACGGCGTATTCCAGGGTGATGGAGCGTCTGTCCTCGCCGAGTTCGGGGAGGGCGGTTCCCGCGAGGCCGCTCGTGTCAGAGGCGGTGGAGAAGTACGTGGTCCCTGTCCCGGCCATGGGATCGGCGTCGTTGAAATAGCCTGAACCCGCGGCCCAGCTCAACAGGAGGTCGCCCCCGTCGATCGCCTCGCCGTCGGACCATTTCACGCCCTCGTTGACGGTGTACTTCACCTTCAGAGGATTGTCGGAGATTTTCTCGAAGCGCCCGAACTTTTCGTTCCGCACCACTTTGGACGCGTCGTCAAGGTAGTAGAAGCCCGAGTGGGTGATCGAGCCGATCTTGGAGTTGATGTCGGTGTTGCCGTCAGTGCTGTAGGGGTTGAAGGAGGAGAAGGCGTTAACTTCGGCAACGGTGACGCTGCCGCCGCGCTTGGCCTCCCCCACTACAACGGGCGCGGCGCCGCCACTGCCTGAGCAGCCCGAAAGCACCAGGGCAGCAGCTGCCGCCGCGGTGATGAACTGGATCAGACGCCTGACCGGCATGCCGCCTCCTTGTTTTGCTCTGCCCGGGCGGTCCAGCCGGAAGTCGCCGGGGCGCGCCCCTGTAGTCAGGATAAGGTCCCCGGCGAACCCACCAGAAATTGAAGCGAACGTAACTTACCTACCCGCGGTCGGCTATAACGAAACGGTCGGACGTTGAAGGGGAACGCAACTTCCATCCTCTCGCGTGTTGCCGGTAGCCGGGTACCTTCGGATTCCAGGGGTTAACTCGTTGGTAAATTCAGTTTGAATCTACCTGCTTGCGGGCCTCTTGCAGACATGTCTAGGGGGTTCCAGCCACCGCGTACACACGGACCCAATCCACTCGCATCTCGCCAGCGCCGTTTGCAGTGCTGTCCGGGAACCAGTCCAGTTGCAGCGTCTGGTGCATCGGACCCGGTGGCTGGTGTGCAGGGTTGTTGTCCTCAAACCACTTCGCCCCGTCGACGTAGCCCACGATCCCGTTCGGAGACCAGTCGACGGCGTAGTTGTGGAACTGGGTAACGTCGAGGGGTTTGGACTGCGAGGTCTGCAAGTTCGAACATCCATAGTGGTGGAAGAACTTGATGACGTTCCAGTCGCCAGTCGTCTCCGCGTAGTCAACTTCGCCGTCACACGGCCAATTCCCGCTATCCGGCCACAGGATGGATACCATGTGGTACTCATTATCACCGGACCCGGCCGCACGGACTTCCCACCGCCCGTACTTCTGGTTTGCAAACTTCGCGCCCATGCCAGCGGTGGTGCCGTCCGGAGTTCCAGTCATGACCACCTTGGAACCATCCACGCTCACCTGCTGTGGACTCCGGATACCTTGGCCCGCGTGCCCGGGACTGTTGTATACAGTCCACTTGGTGCCATCCGGCGCACCTGTGTAGTTGAACTCGTCGCCGGCTACAGGTGCGCCCCAACCATTGGCTGTCGCCGCCTCCGTAGGTGTCACCGTGTCAGGCGCGGTGGTCACCACCAGCCGGGGACGCAGGGCGGAATCGGCAGATTCCTTCGACTTGAACCCGATCCACTTCTGCGCGTTGCTTTCCAGCTTGAAGTTCTGATCGCCGCCCTTTGCGCTGACGCCCTTGGTAACATCCCATTCGACCCAGGAACCGGTACCGAAGCCGCCGGCCTTCCCCAGCCACGTCCCGCGCGGCGGCGCGGTATTCCACGTAACCCCCCTCTCGGTCCAGCCGCCGGACGTCGTAAATACATCCACGAACTCCGTGGACGTTGTGGATGTCTCCGAATAGGCCCGTAATTTGGCTGAAACAACATGTTCGCCAGCGGGAACTTGCACATTAAAGCGCACAAGAGTGTTTCGCCAGATGTTCCTACGGCCTTCCGTGGACAAACGGACACTGGTCCCAAAGTTTGAAGTCGCCTTATCCGCTTGTACGTAGGTGTCCATGCTCAGCGAGACCGTGGGCGCCGCGGTTGCGGTTGCGGGAGTAATGGTTACGAATCCAACCAGAATGGATGATGCAACCGCTATGCATTTACGCCAGGACATCAGGGCGCCCCTTTATCAGATGTGCCACGCACTGCTTGACTTCCACAGATAGGCCCACCAGGAACTGCCGGTCCGGAACAGCAGACTTGTTGCGTCGCGGGCGAGGAGGAGGGTGTTACTAAGCCAGCGGACCTAGTTTTCATATTCTCGCTGTTTCTACTGGGATTTAAAATGTTCGACTGGGAAAGCAAGCATCGACCCAGTAACAACGGCGGCTAAATGCCAGCTATGCCAAAGCGTAGACCGGAAGCGAAAGTATGCGCAACCAATCCCTATACCCATTCCCAGGAATGCACGAAACCCCTATACCTAACTAATGAACTGAACGGTAACCCCTATACCTGGCCCCACAGGGCACCACGAGAGATTCGCCGTCGGGGCCGGGAGCCGCATTCGCCAAGGACAATTCCCCCAATTGGGCCCTGTAAAAGCAAAGGCCCGGCAAATACCGGGCCTTTGTTATTTCCTCGAAAGTAAACCGATTCGAATCAGACGTTGAAGCGGAATTCCACTACGTCGCCGTCGGCCATAACGTATTCTTTGCCTTCGATCCGGACCTTGCCCCGCGACTTGGCCTCGGCCATGGAACCGGCTTCGATGAGGTCGTGGAAAGACACCACTTCGGCCTTGATGAACCCGCGCTGGAAGTCGCTGTGGATGACGCCGGCTGCCTGGGGAGCGGTGTCGCCGCGGTGGATGGTCCAGGCGCGGGCCTCCTTGGGACCGGCGGTGAGGTAGGTCTGCAGGCCCAGGGTATGGAAGCCGACCCTCGCCAGCTGGTCAAGCCCGGATTCTTCCTGACCGTTCATTTCCAGCATTTCGCGGGCTTCTTCCTCGTCAAGTTCCACGAGGTCGGCTTCGAGCTTGGCATCGAGGAAGATGCAGTCCGCCGGGGCCACGAGGGCACGCAGTTCTTCCTGCTTCTCCGGGCTGCCGAGGATTCCTTCGTCGGCGTTGAAGACGTAAATGAAGGGTTTGGCCGTCAGCAGGCTGAGCTCTTTGAGGTGCTCCATTTCGAGCTTGTCGCCCTTGATGGAGGAGAAGATGGTGTCGCCGCGCTCGAGCACTTTCTGCGCAGCCAGGATGGCGTTCAGCTCGGCGGCCTCGCGCTTCTTGATCTTGACTTCTTTTTCGATGCGCGGGATGGCTTTTTCGATGGTCTGCAGGTCTGCGAGGATCAGCTCGGTGTTGATGGTCTCCATATCCGAGCGCGGATCCACTTTGCCGTCAACGTGGATTACGTCCGGGTCATCGAAGACGCGCACCACCTGGGCGATGGCTTCCGCTTCCCGGATGTTGGCCAGGAACTGGTTTCCGAGGCCTTCACCCTCGCTGGCGCCCTTGACGATGCCGGCGATGTCCACAAAGGACACAGCTGCCGGCAGGAGGCGCTGGGAGCCGAAGAGTTCGGCGAGCTGCTGGAGCCGCGGATCCGGCAGGCTGACAACGCCCACGTTGGGCTCGATGGTGGCGAACGGGTAGTTCGCTGCCAGCACCTGGTTGCGGGTCAGTGCGTTGAAGAGGGTTGATTTGCCGACGTTGGGCAGTCCGACGATGCCAATAGTAAGAGCCACGAGCATTGATTCTACCCGCAGCGGGCATCATGCCGGTTCGCGGGCGGCACCGGGAAATGTCGCTTCGGGGAAATGTCAGAGCCACGTGCGACAGTGGGCACATGGATGCTTTCGCGTTGATTCTGGCTTTGTTCATGCTGTTACTGGGCGCCCTGGCGGGCGCTGCGGCCACTTACTTTGCGCTGCGGAAAAACAGCCGGGCGGTGGAGGAGGACTTCGACGCCGTTTCGTCGCGGCTTTCAGAGGTCAGCGCGCAGTTCGCAGCGGCCGACGCCGAGCGGCGGCTTTTGGCGGCACAGAACCGGGAGCTGGGCGAATCGCGGTCCCAGGACGGCAGCGTGCTGCGTGCCCTTGCGCCCGTGGCGGAGAAGCTGACGGCAGTGCAGAAACAGGTGGCCCTGCTGGAACGGGACCGGCTGGAACAGTACGGCCAGCTCGCCCAGCAACTGCAGGAAGCCCGCCTCTCGGACGAACAGCTGATCCGGTCCACACACGCCCTGGAGTCGGCGCTGCGCTCCAACAGTGCCCGCGGCCAGTGGGGCGAGGTCCAGTTGCGGCGGGTGGTGGAGGCGGCCGGAATGCTGCGCCACGTGGACTTTATTGAGCAGGTCCACAGCACCGGCAGCGAGTCGTCCGTGCGCCCCGACCTGGTGGTCCAGCTCCCCGGCGAGAAACAGCTGGTGGTTGACGCCAAGGTCCCGCTGTCCTCCTACCTGGAGGCCCAGGAGCTGGGCACACATGATGCGCGGGGCTTGCACGGTTCCGTTTCCGGCACGGGCCACCGCTCGCAGCAATCGCTTCTCGCCGCGCATGCCAAGGCGCTGCGCGCCCATGTGGACGCACTGGGGAATAAGAAGTACTGGGACATCCCGGGCAACTCGCCTGAACTGGTGATCTGCTTTATCCCGGCCGAATCGATCCTCGCTGCCGCCCTGACCGCCGACGCCGAACTCCTGGACCATGCGTTGTCCCGGAACGTGGTCCTGGCCTCCCCCAGCACCCTGCTGGCTGTGCTGAAATCAGTCGCCTTCACCTGGCGGCAGGACGTCCTGACGGACAGTGCCCGGGAACTGTTCGACCTTGCCCGGCAGCTGTACGACCGGATGGGAACCCTGGGCGAGAACGTCAGCAAACTGGGCTCGTCGCTGAAGACCTCCGTTGACCGCTATAACTCCATGGTGGGCACGCTGGAAGCCCGGATCCTCCCCACCGCGCGCAAGCTGAACAGCCTGGAGGAGTCCGGCCTGGTCACACCCCCGGTCGTGGAGGTGACGCCGCGGGCAGTGGCTGCCCCGGAACTCCAAAGCGAGGACGAGGCCGCCTGATGGGGGCCTGACAAAAGCAAAGAGAGCAAAAAAGAGCGGGCCCGGCAGCAACAGCTTGGGTTCTAGCGGTCGTTGCAACATCCAGAATTTTGGGAGTTGCAACGACCGTGTCTCGTTTAAGCCGTGAATCATCAAGTGGAGTGCGTTCGGGCCAGGATCAGAAGGCTGCGTTTTTCGCGGTTTTTGACCGTCTTGGAAGTACGAGGGCAGCGGCCAGGGAGCTGGAACTCAATGCCAACACATGCGCTGGCTGGGTCAGGAAAGCCGGTCTGAGAGGCCGCGGGACTCCGGGCGCCGGCCCGCATCCGGGAAGGGAAGAGTTCTTCCGGCTGCGCAAGGCCGGTGTTTCCCGTCGTGAAGCGGCACGGACAGTTGGCGTGAACATTCGCACGGCCAGGGACTGGGACCAGGGAATCCGGAAGTCGAGCAATCGACGCATTTACCCTGACGGATGGGTGATCGACTACAAACGGGGAGTGAACTCCTTTGACACCCCGGCCGGCGTAATGGCTATGCCCGCCCCGGGCATCACCGCACTGGAAAAACCCATTGATCCGCGCTACCTGTCTCTGGAGGACCGGGAGCGGATCCGGGACCTGTCCGGACACGGTGCCTCGCAGCAGGCCATCGCTGCCGCGCTGGGCAGGTCACCGTCCACCATCAGCCGTGAGCTCGCCCGCAACGGACGGAACGACGGTTACCAGCCCTATGCGGCGCACCGTGCTGCCGCTGCCCGCCGGACGCGGCCCAAGGCGGCCAAACTCGCAGGCGACTCGGACCTGCGTGACTACGTGAAGGACAAGCTGCTCCTACGCTGGTCTCCGGAGCAGATCAGCCACACGCTGGTCGGAGAGTTCCCTGACCAACCGGAGATGCGTGTGAGCCCAGAGACGATTTATCAAGCCCTCTACGTCCAGGCCAGAGGCGGACTCAAACGCGAAATCCAGGCAGCCCTGCGCACCGGCCGGACCCGCCGCAAACCCCACCGCAGCGGCGAGCAGCGCACTCCCCGGTTTGTGGACCCGATGGTCATGATTTCCGAGCGCCCGCCTGAGATCGAGGACCGCGCCGTGCCAGGCCATTGGGAAGGGGACCTCATCACCGGCGCCTACAACCAGTCAGCGATCGCGACCCTGGTCGAACGCACCACCCGCTACGTAATGCTCATCCACCTGCCAAATGACCACACCGCCGAAACAGTCCGCGACGGACTCGTCAAAACCATGACCACCCTGCCGGCCCACCTGCGAGGCTCCCTGACCTGGGACCAGGGCGCGGAAATGGCCACCCACAAATCATTCACCCTTGCCACCGACATGCCCGTCTACTTCTGCGATCCCGCCAGCCCCTGGCAACGCGGCTCCAACGAGAACACCAACGGGCTCCTGCGCCAGTACTTCCCCAAAGGCACCGACCTGTCCGTCTACGGACCCGAAGATCTCGAACACGTCGCGCAGGAACTCAACGGCCGCCCACGCAAAACGCTCGGCTGGAATACTCCAGCCGAGCGTTTACGTGATCTACTACTAACCACCTAACCAACAGGTGTTGCAACGACCCCTAGAATTCGCCCAGCAGCCAGGCCCGCTTTCGTTTAGCTATTAGCTGCGCGGCTTGCGTCCGCCCAGGGCGCGGCTGACGTCGCCGGCCTGCTTGAGCGTTGCCCGGAGCTCCTTGGGCAACGAGAAGAGGAGGTCCTCTTCGGCCGTGACCACTTCCTCCACGGTGCCGTAGCCGTAATCGGCCAGCAGCCGCAGCACGTCCTGCACCAGTACTTCGGGAACGGACGCCCCGGAGGTCACGCCCACCGTTGCCACGCCTTCAAACCAGGCCTCATCAACTTCGTTGGCGAAGTCGACACGGTAGGAGGCCTTGGCCCCGTATTCGAGGGCCACCTCCACCAGCCGCACGGAGTTGGACGAGTTGGCCGAGCCCACCACGATCACCAGCTCCGCCTGCGGCGAGATTTTCTTGATGGCCACCTGGCGGTTGGTGGTGGCATAGCAGATGTCGTCGCTGGGGGGATCCTGCAGCGTAGGGAACCGGTCCTTCAGCAGGCGGACGGTCTCCATGGTCTCGTCAACACTGAGCGTTGTCTGCGAAAGCCAGATGACCTTCTCCGGGTCCCGAACCTCCACCTTGTCCACTTCGTGCGGGCCGTTGATGATCTGGATGTGGTCCGGAGCCTCGCCTGCGGTGCCTTCGACTTCCTCGTGGCCGTCGTGGCCGATCAGCAGGATGTCGAAGTCGTCCTTGGCGAACCGCACGGCTTCCTTGTGGACCTTGGTAACCAGGGGGCAGGTGGCATCGATGGTGCGCAGGCCACGGTCTTCGGCGGATTGGACCACTGCGGGCGATACGCCGTGGGCTGAAAAAATCACCAAGGCACCTTCGGGCACCTCGTCCGTTTCATCGACGAAGATGGCGCCCTTTTCCTCCAGGGAGCTGACCACATGGACGTTGTGCACGATCTGCTTGCGCACGTACACCGGAGGGCCGTAGTGCTCCAGGGCTTTCTCGACCGCGATGACGGCCCGGTCCACACCGGCGCAGTACCCACGAGGAGCAGCGAGCAGCACCTTCTTGGTTCCGGATACAGGGGCTGCAGCAGCTACTTCCTCGGGAGAGCGGCGCCTACGCGGAATGGTGGGCATCGAAAGGGAAACAGCTGAGGGGGTCATTACTCCATGCTACCGGGTTGGCCGCACCCGCTTCCGCGATGTGAGCCCGGCCACAACCCCCACGAGCACCAGCACCCCGCCCGTAATTGCCGAAGCCAACGTCCAGTCCTGGAAGTCCGCCGCAGCGGCAGCAACGAACCCGTCCCGGAACATGTTGGCCACCTCATTTCCGGTGTCCGCGGCCAGCACGGCGGACGAGCCCAGCTGCGAGCCGACCGTCCAGACCGCTGCCAGCACGAGGGCGCCCAGTCCTGCGCCCACCAGCACTGTCCACCGGCGGCGTGCGGCTACTACAGCCAGCAGCAGGGCCACCGCCGCTCCCCCGGCCAGCAGGTAGCCGGCAGGTGCGTAGGCGGCCAGCCGTTCCGTCCATTCCTTCTGCTCGGGCCGTCCCACATCGATCAGCGTCTGGTCCGGCGGGTCGAGGGGAAGCCGTGTGGTGCGCGAGATTTCTTCAGCGCCCAGCCGCACCAGCGGCGCAACGTCCAGGGTCAGGGACGAGGCGGGCGCCGTTTCGCCGGCTTCTGCCTGCGGTGCGGTGAAACTGAGTCGATGGCTTTTCCTCAGCGTTTCCTCCCAGGCCGCCGGGTACCCGGGAAGACCGGTCATCGATGCGGCGGCGTCCTCCAGCGCCGGCCGGACCAGGTCGGCGAGGAAGCCGGGGACAGCACTGGTATCAATTGTCCCGACCGCCGCCGTGGCGAGGCCCTGCTGGAACTCGGAGTTCCTTCCCAGCGGGGAAGCCAGCTCCACAAACCCCTGCTCCTGGACAATGTTGCGGTCCAGCCAGATGGCGGGAACCGCCACGGCAGCCAGCACTATGGCCAGCAGCGTGGCGAAGGCGGAAACAAAAGTGCGCACAGCAGATCCTTCGGGTCGATGGCGGTCAACCCATCCTAGGCGGGCTTGCTGGCCGGATACTGTCAGTCCCGGATGGTAGAGCTTATGGATATGGTTGAATGACCGCCGCCGCACAACCGACGAAGGACCCCATGCCCGCAGTTCCAGCCCCGCAAGGGAATCCGCATGTCTGAACAGGCGTCGCTTCCGGTCCCCGATGAGCAACTGGCAGCGCCCACCACGCTTCCTGCGACGGCGGCGGAGACCACGCCGGACAACCCCTGGCCACTCCAGTTGCTGTCGCAGAAACTGAAGGCCCACATCGACCGGACACCGTCGGCCTGGGTCGAGGGGCAGGTAATTGAACTGAACCGGCGCGGCAGCAATGCGTACCTCACCTTGCGGGATGTTGACGCCGAGGTTTCCCTGCCTGCCTCAGTGTGGACCAAGGTGCTGGAGCGCCAGAACCTCCCGCTGGAACGCGGGTCCCGGGTGGTCGCCCTGCTGAAACCGGAATTCTGGATCAAGACCGGCCGCCTGAACATGCTGGTCAGGGACATCAGGCCCGTGGGCCTCGGTGACCTCCTGGCTCGGATCGAGCGGCTGCGCCAGGCCCTCTCCGCCGAGGGGCTCTTCGCGGATTCCCGGAAGAAGCCGCTGCCCCTGCTGCCGCACCGGATTGGCCTGATTACCGGCCGCGACTCCGATGCAAAAAAGGACATCCTGCGCAACGCCGCCCTTCGGTGGCCCGCGGTTGATTTCGAAATCCGCGAAGTGGCGGTCCAGGGCAACACCGCGGTGTCCCAAGTGGTCCGCGCGCTGCGGGAGCTGGATGCCCGTCCTGAGGTCGATGTCATTGTTATCGCCCGCGGCGGCGGTGCCCTCGAAGACCTCCTGCCCTTCAACAGCGAGGAACTGATCCGCGCTGTCGCCGCTGCCGCCACCCCCGTTGTCAGTGCCATTGGCCACGAGGCGGACCGCCCTCTGCTCGATGACGTCGCCGATCTTCGCGCCTCCACTCCCACGGACGCAGCGAAACGGATCGTGCCGGAAGTCTCCGAAGAGCTTGCAGGGGTGCGCCAGGCCAGGGAACAGCTCCGCCGGTGCATGGAACGCCTGGTGGACAGGGAATCGGACCGGCTGGCGTCACTCCACTCACGGCCGGTCCTTGCGGCCCCAGAGGGAATGGTGACCATCCGCTCCGAGGAAATTGAACGTCTCCTCCGGAGGTCTTCGGCGGCGGTGAGCTCCACGGTGGTGCGTGCGGCGGACCAGCTGGAGCACCTCAAAGCCCAGGTCCGCGCGCTGTCCCCGCAGAAAACGCTCGACCGGGGGTACGCCGTCGTCGAACTCGCGGACCCGCAAGCAGCAGGGCGCAGCAGCACAGGACACGCCGTGGTGCGCCGCCCGGCGGAGGCACCCCCGGGCACACCCTTGTCCGTCCGCGTGGCGGAAGGCCGCTTCGGCGCAACCTCCACCGGGACACATGAGCCCACCGGAACACTGGAACAGCCCGCAGCGGAACCCGCCCCGCTTCACCAAGGAGAACGCAATGACTGAGCAAAAGCCAGCGAACGGCGTAGCAGGACTCAGCTACGAGGAAGCCCGCGAACAGCTCATTGCGGTGGTGGGCAGGCTGGAAGCAGGAGGCGCCAGCCTCGAGGAATCCCTGGCTCTCTGGGAACGGGGCGAGGCGCTGGCCGCCAGGTGCGAGGAATGGCTTGAAGGTGCCCGAAAGCGGCTGGCCGCCGCCCGCGACCAGCCGTTGTAAGGGCTAAGCGCTGCCGGACCCGACCTCTGGCAACGTCAGGACCGGGCCACCAGCTCGCGCTCGGCGGCAACGTCAAATTCGGCCTTGGGCCAGGCAAGGTTCAGGCCGGACATCGCTCCCAGCAGCAGTTGCTGCACCGCGATCCTGGCGTACCACTTCTTGTTGGCAGGAACCACGTGCCACGGTGCGTCCGGGGTGTTCGTTTCGTCGATGGCAGCCTGGTAGGCATCCAGGTAGTCCTGCCATAACGCCCGCTCGTCCAGGTCGCCGTGGTTGTACTTCCAGTGCTTGGCCGGGTTGTCCAGCCGGGCCAGCAGCCTGGCCTTCTGTTCCTCCCCGCTGATGTGCAGCATCACCTTGACCACCTTGGTGCCCGAGTCCGTCAGCCGTGCCTCGAACTCGTTGATGGCCACGTACCGGCGCTTGATCTCGTCCGGGCTGGCCCAGCCGTGAACGCGGTGGATCAGGACGTCCTCGTAGTGGGAACGGTCAAAAACGCCCACCATCCCGGCTGCCGGCACTTCCTTCTCGATGCGCCACAGGAAGTCGTAGGACTTCTCCTCCTCCGTGGGGGCTTTGAACGCCTTGAACTGCACGCCCTGGGTGTCCATCGCAGCCATCACATGGTTGACGATGCCGCCCTTGCCCGCGGTGTCCATGGCCTGCAGAATCAGCAGGATCCGCTTGCGGCCGCCGAAACGGGACTCTGCAAACAGCTTCTCCTGCAGCTCGGTCAGTTCGTCGTCCAGGTCCGCCAGGAGCGCCTTGCCGTCCCGCTTGGTGCCGCTGTAGCCGGGAGTGGAATCGGGATCAACGCTGTCCAGCGAGAACCCTTCCCCCGCCCGCAGCGTTTCGGAGGGGTGCTGGTTGAACTTGACCACGCCGGCCATGGGGAATTCCTTTCCACGAAGGTTCACGGGCCCGAAGCGCCCGTGCCCACAGGCTAGTTCCCCGGATACCTGCTTAGGAAGTCCCCCATCCGCCCCACTGCCTCTTCAATGTCCTTGACGTTGGGCAGCGTGACCATGCGGAAGTGGTCCGGGCGCACCCAGTTGAACGCGCGGCCGTGCGAGACCAGGATCTTCTGCTCCCTGAGGAGGTCAAGGACAAACTTCTCGTCATCCCTGATGTGGTACACCTCCGGATCCAGCCGGGGGAAGAGATAGAGGGCGCCCCTGGCCTGCTGCGTGCTGACGCCCGGGATCGCATTCAGCATGTCGTAGGCCTTGTTGCGCTGCTCCAGCAGGCGGCCGCCCGGCAGGATCAGGTCGTTGATGCTCTGGTAGCCGCCGAGCGCCGTCTGGATGGCGTGCTGGGCGGGAACGTTCGCGCAGAGGCGCATGTTTGCCAGCAGGCTGATGCCCTCAAGGTAGTCCGCCGCATCCTTTTTGGGGCCGGAAATGGCCATCCAGCCAGCGCGGTAACCACATACCCGGTACGCCTTGGACAGGCCGCTGAAAGTCAGGCAGAGGACGTGGTCGCCGGTGAGCCTGGCAAGGTTCACGTGGACAGCGTCCTCGTAAAGGATCTTCTCGTAGATCTCGTCGGCGAAGATCACCAGGCCGTGCTTCTCGGCGAGCGCCACGATCTTCCGGAGCGTGTCTTCGGGATAGACGGCGCCGGTGGGGTTGTTGGGGTTGATCACCACGATCCCCTTGGTCCGCGGCGTGATTTTGGCTTCCATGTCCTCGAGGTCCGGCTGCCAGCCGGATTCCTCGTCGCAGAGGTAGTGCACCGGCTTGCCGCTGGCGAGTGCCACGGAAGCCGTCCACAGCGGGTAGTCCGGCGTGGGGATCAGGACTTCGTCGCCATCGTCGAGCAGGGCCATCAGGGACATGGTGATGAGTTCACTGACGCCGTTGCCCAGGTAGATGTCGTCCACGTGGATGTTCTGGATCCCGCGGGTCTGGTAGTACTGCGAGACGGCGGTGCGTGCGGAGAAGATGCCCCGGGAGTCGCTGTAGCCCTGGGCGTGCGGAAGGTGGCGGATCATGTCCACGAGGATGGCGTCCGGCGCCTCGAAGCCGAAGGGTGCGGGGTTGCCGATGTTCAGCTTGAGGATTCTATGGCCTTCCGCCTCCATCTGCTGGGCGGCCTGGAGAATCGGTCCACGGATGTCGTAAAGGACGTTATGAAGCTTCGTGGACTGCTTGAATTCTGCCATTCATCAAATATGCCACAGTGCGGATGTAGTTCCGCTGAGACGTCAGCCACACACGCCGGTGCCGCCGGTGGACGGCATCGGCCGGCGCGCCACCCGTCAGGAAGCACGACGGCGGTTGCCGGACTTACGAAGTCCGGCAACCGCCGTCGTACTGGCAAATGCCTTACTAGCAAAAGCAGGGGCAATTACTACTTAACGATGCCCTTGTCCTTGAGCCAGGCCGCAGCCGCTTCCTTGGCGCCCTGTTTTTGGCTGCCGCTGACGGCCCGGTTGAGGTTGATCAGGTCCTCTGTGGTGAGGATCCGGGACACGGAGTTGAGGGCTTCCTTTGCCTTGTCCGTCATCTTGGCCTTGTTGTACAGCGGGACGACCTGCTGGGCGATGAAGTTGTTCTTCGGGTCTTCCAGGACCACGAGGTCGTTGTCGGCGATGGACGGCGTGGTGGTATAGATGTCCGCCACCTGCACCTGGTCCTCGAGCAGCGCCTTGAGGGTCACCGGTCCGCCGCCGTCGCTGAAGGGCTCCAGCTTCTTCGGCTCGCAGTTGTAGTTCTTTTTCAGCCCCGGCAGGCCGTAGGCGCGCTCACCGAAGGTGGCCGGTGCGCCCACCACGATCTGGCTGCAGACCTTCGCCAGGTCCTCGATGGACTTCAGCTGGTACTTCTCCGCGGTCGCCTTGGTGACCACCATGGCGTCCTTGTCTTCGGCCTTGGCGGCGTCGAGCACGGCGAGCCCGTCAGGCAGCTTGTCCGGGAGGGCCTTGGCGATCTCGTCCGCCGCGATCTCGGTAGCTCCCTTGTCCACGTGCAGCAGCAGGTTGCCGGTGTAGTCCGGTACCACGTCCACCGAACCGTCCTGGACCGCCTTGAAGTACACCTCGCGGGAACCGATGTTCGGCTTGGTGGTTGCGGTGACGCCGGCGGAACTGAGGGCTCCGGCGTACAGTTCGGCGATGATCTGGCTTTCCGGGAAATCGGCTGAACCAATCACCAGCGAAGTGGTTCCTCCGGACGCGGTGCCGCTGCTGGCGGGGGCATTGCTCAGCGGATTGGACGATCCGCCGCAGGCGGAGAGCACCACCGCCAGGCCAAGCCCGGCGGCCAGGCCGCCGAACGTCCGCCGGCCAAGGCCTCTCAGTTGGCTTTCTTTCATGATTTACCTCCTTGTGCCACAGCCACCGCGGGGACGGGGCCTGTGTGATCGACCCCGGCCTGCTGGCCGCGGTGGGACTGCTTTGAGGGTCCTGGGGTCAGGACCAGCTTCTGGAAAACGGACAGGGCAAGGTCGACGGCGATGGCCAGCACCGCGATGAGCAGCGACCCGCCCAGCATCTGCGGGAAGTCGCTGAGGACGAGCCCGTCGAACAGGTAGCGGCCCAGGCCGCCCAGGTTGATGTAGGCCACCACCGACACGGTGGCGATCACTTGCAGCACGCCGGTGCGGAAACCGCCGAACATTACGGTCAGCGCGTTGGGCAGCTCGGCCCGGAACAAGACCTGCAGTTCGGTCATTCCCATGGCCCGGGCGGCATCCACCACGTTGCGGTCCACGCTTGAGATCCCCGCGTAAGTGCCTGCAAGGAGGGGCGGCACGGTGAGGATGACCAGGGCCCAGACGGGCGGCATGAGTCCAATTCCAGCCAGCAGGACAAACAGCGTCAGCAGGCCGAGCGTGGGCAGGGCGCGCAGGGCGCCGGCGATGGCAACCACGGCCACCCTGCCCCGGCCCGTATGCCCCACATACAGGCCGGCCGGGATGGCGATGGCGGAAGCAATGAGCATCACGAGGCCGGTGTACTGGAGGTGTTCGGCCAGCCTTGCCGGAATCCCGGCGGTGCCGATCCAGTTCAGGGGGTCTGCCAGCCAGGCGAAGGTATCCGTGAAGACGTTGCTCACGCGTTTCCGCCTCCGGTCTTTGGCTCGGCCAGTCGCAGGGCCGCGTCAGTTGCCTCTCCTGCAACGGCCGTTCCGGGGCGGCTGCCCCGTCCCCCGGCCCGCTCCCACGGGGTGAGGATCCGCTCGAGCAGGACCAGGATGGCGTCCATCAGCAGGGCAAGGACCAGGATGGCCACGATCCCCACCACCACCTCGGTCACAAAGTCCCGCTGCAGTCCGTCGGTAAAGAGCATGCCCAGGTTGCCGACGCCCAGCAGTGCCGCCACGCTGACGAGGGAGATGTTGCTGACCGACACCACCCGGAGTCCGGCGAACATCACGGGCAGGGATAGCGGGAGGTCCACCTGCAGGAACCGGGCCAGGGGTTTGTAGCCCATGGCGGCGGCGGCCTGGCTGACGTCCTTGTCCACCGAGTCGAAGGCGTCGAGGGCAGCGCGGACCAAAAGGGCCACCGCATAAATGGTCAGGGCAACCACCACATTGAGTGGATCAAGGATCCGGGTGCCGAGAATGGTGGGCAGGATGATAAACAGTGCCAGCGAGGGAATGGTGTACAGCAGCGAGGACGCCGTAAGCACCACCGAGCGGAGCACCTGGTGGCGGCGCGCCAGTTGCGCCAGCGGGATGGAGATCGCCAGCCCCAGGACCATGGGCACCAGGGCGAGCGCCAGATGCTGGCCGGCCCGTTCCAGGACCATGCCGCTGTTTGCGAGGAACCAGTCCATCAGAGTGCAGCCTGCCTGACCTGGCGTGCCTCTTCGATGAGGGCCAGGACCTCACCGCCCCTGACGACGCCGAGAACCCTGCCTTCGGAGTCCACGGCCACGCCCAGCCCCGACGGCGAGGACAGGGCCGCGTCCAGCGCGCGCCGCAGGCTCTCGCCGGGCCGGAAGAGTGAGCCGCCGGGGATGATTCCCGTGCCGCTTCCCGGCCCGGTCCAGCCGAGGGGATGCCTCGCGCCATCCACCACAAGCTGCCAGCCTGCGCCTGGTTCGGGCTCAAAGGCGCCGCTGGCTCCCTCGACCACGGTGGGCACCTCGTGCACGGTGACGCCGTCGGACGCTGTGAACCCCAGGTGGCGGAAGCCCCGGTCCCGCCCAACGAAGGAGGCCACAAAATCATTCGCCGGAGCCCGCAGGATCTCCTCGGCGGTGGCGTACTGCGCCAGTTTTCCGCCGGTGGCAAAGACGGCCACCTTGTCGCCCAGGACCGTGGCCTCATCGATGTCGTGGGTGACAAAAACGATGGTCTTGGCCAGGTCCTTCTGCAGCCGCAACAGCTCCTGCTGCAGTTCGTCGCGGACCACCGGGTCCACCGCGCTGAAGGGTTCGTCCATCAGCAGGACCGGCGGATCGGCGGCCAGCGCGCGGGCCACTCCCACGCGCTGCTGCTGGCCGCCCGAGAGCTGGGAGGGGTAGCGCTTGCCCAGCGCGCTGGCCAGGCCGACGACGTCGAGCAGTTCCTCCGCGCGCTTGCGTGCCGCGGACTTCGGGATTCCGTTCAGCCGGGGCACGGTGGCGATGTTGTCCAGCACGGAGCGGTGCGGCAGGAGGCCGGAGGACTGCATCACGTATCCCATGGAGCGGCGCAGTTCGGCCGCGGGCACGGAGGTGACGTCCTTGCCGCCAACGGTGATGACACCCGAGGTGGGCTCCACCATCCGGTTGATCATTCGCAGCGAGGTGGTTTTTCCGCAGCCCGAGGGTCCCACAAACACGGTGATGGAGCCCTTGCCGATGGACATCGTGAGCTGGTCCACGGCCGGCTGCCCGCCCTGGTACTGCTTGGTGACGCTCTGAAACTCGATCATGGCCTGGTCCATGGGGTGGACTTACCTGTTCTCTTGGACGGCTTCGAAAAAGCAACGCAAAATTGTCACAGCACGCTGATAGTTACGGTAACCCAAACCGGACCGGGCAACACCTGCTTCACCCCCGGTTTCCGGCAAAGGAATCCCTACTGTAATCATTCGGCGCCACCGTGCCTCCGGATGGGCCCCTTGCTGTTACGGAACGGCGCCGGGCTGCACAGCAGGCGTACCCCGACGACGCCTACCCGGCCTACAGTGGGGAGGTGACCAACTTGGAAGTATCCCCCCAGCAGGAAGTCTGCCCGCCGGCGAGCCCTGAAGGGAGCTCCGGCCCGTGCCTGCAGTTGTGGCCGGAACGCGAGGTGCCGCTGGGCGGCGTGCGGGCCATGAACGTGCAGCGGACGCTGCCCCAGCGCGGGCTGCCCACCATCGGGGCGTGGTGCTTCCTGGACAGCTTTGGCCCTGACCGTACCGCCATGTCTGTCCTTCCGCACCCGCATATCGGACTCCAGACGGTGACCTGGCCGCTGGCCGGCACTATCCGCCACCGGGACAGCGTGGGCAGCGACGTGGTGGTCCGGCCCGGCGAACTGAACATCATGACGGCCGGGCACGGGGTCTCCCACTCCGAGTTCGCCGTGCTTCCGCCCGATGGCGGCCTGCCGTTGCAGCGCGGCCTCCAGTTGTGGGTGGCACTGCCGGACAGGCAACGGCACCGGCAGCCGGGGTTCGAGCAGCACCGCGACCTTCCCAAGCTGGCCGGCGACGGCTTTACCGCCACGGTGATGGTGGGGGAACTGGGCGCAGTGGTCTCCCCCGCCACGATGTATTCGCCCATTCTGGGAGCAGATGTTACCTGCGAAGGCAACGCCGTGCTCCCCCTGAATGAGCACTTTGAGCATGGCATCCTGGTGCTCGACGGCGGCCTGGCGGTGGACGGGCAGGACATCCCGCCGGGACCGCTGGGCTACCTGGGCATCGGCCGCCGGGAACTGCAGGTTGAGGCGCTGCCGGGCACGCGGTTCCTGCTGATTGGCGGCGAGCCCCTACAGGAGGAGCTGCTGATGTGGTGGAACTTCGTGGGCCGCACGCACGAGGAAGTGGAGCAGGCCCGGGATGAATGGGAAGCCCAGGCCGCCATGTCCAACGGCAAAGCCGCGGCAGCGCGCTATGGGCTGGTCCCGGGACACGGTCCTGACGCCGGCGCCGAGGCGGGCCGGATTCCCGCTCCGCCGTTGCCTGCCGTCCGGCTCACCCCGCGCAAGCGGTCCGTCTAACCTCTCAGCCCTGTTCCGCCAGCAGCTGCAGCACGCCGAAGACGGGTTCCTGCTCCAGGACCCGGACATCGGTCGCCCCGGCCTCTGCCAAGTGCTTGCGGAAAGCGTTTTGCAGGGGCGGCACGTTCATGCCCAGCCCGCCGCCCAGGATTACTGGGCCCGGGATGCCCAGCTGCTGCAGCACCTGGAGTGCGAGCGCGGCAAGGTCCCGGCCGGCTTGCTCCAGCAGCTCCTGGGCTTCCATGTGGCCCCCGGCTGCCGCTTCCACCACATGCCGGGCCTGCTGCGCCCAGAAGCGGCGGCCGGTTTCCGGGGAATGGAACAGCGCAATCAGCCGGTTCGGGTGGTCCACGCCGCAGGACTGCAGCAGGGCGGCAGTGAGCCGGTCCACCGGGAACCCCTGGTTCATCCGCCGCAGGCTGTACCGCACGGCTTCGCGCCCCAGCCAGTAGCCGCTGCCTTCGTCCCCCAGAAGGTAACCCCAGCCGCCCGCCCTGGCCTCGCCGCCGTCGGCATTCCTGCCCCAAGCCGCTGACCCAGTCCCGGCAATCACCGCCACACCGGTGCTGGCATGGCCGGCAGCGAGCAGCAGCCGGGAGTCGTGCACCACCGTGATCTGCGCACCGGGGACGTGCGGTTCAATCAGCGCAGCGAGGGCCGCCGCGTCCTCTTCCGTATCGATGCCCCCGGACCCGGCGTACACGTAGGACACATCGCCACCGCCTATCCGCACAAACAGGCTGGCCAGGTTTTGCGCCGCCTCCTCCCGGGTGACGTTCTGCACGTTGGAGCTGCCCGCCGATTCATCCGCCACCGGGATGCCGTCCACGAACCGGATTCCGTGCGTCTTGGTGCCGCCGATATCCAGGCCGATGACCACCCCGCCGGGCGCATTGGGCGGCGGGGTCAGCGGACCGGCGGGCAGGGCATGGGGGTTTTCGGTGTTCGTCACGTCACAAGGTTACTGGCCAGGCGCGGGAGGAGCTTCGTCGCCGTCCGGGCCGGTGCCCGCCAGCCGGGACCGCCGTTGGACCAGCCCGGCCAGCAGTTGCGGCCCCTCGGTGAGAACGAGTTCGCGGAACAGCCGGACGCCAAGGGGTTCCAGGCCGGGATTTCGCTGGCGCCAACTCAGGCCCACATCGCGGAAGGCCAGGGCCGAGTCAAGGGGCACCTCCACCCAGCCCAGGTTGCCTGTTTCGGTGCTGACGTTCCGTCCGGGAGCGTCCCCGCCCGGAGGCAGGATACTGACTCCGAGTCCGGCCGAAACGAGGCCCCGGACGGTGTGCGTGTCCTGGCTTTCGAATGCGATCCGGGGCCGGTATCCGGCTTCCCGGAACAGTGCATCGGTGAGTGACCGCATCCCGTACCCGGGGCCGAGCGCCACAAACGGGTCGGCACGGATGTCAGCCATCGAGGCCAGCCTGCGCCCGGCGAGCGCGTGGGTGTGATGGACCACCAGGCGCAGGGGCTCCCGGTACAGCAGGGCAGACAACAGGTTCCGGCCTTCGGCGGCTACGGGCGCGGTCAGTGCCAGGTCGGATTCACCGGCCGCAAGCCGGGCCAGGCAGGTGTCGCGTGCTCCCTGGGTCAGTGTGAAGACGGCGCCGGGATGGTGGCTGCGGAATGCGCTGATGAGGAGCGGAAGGGTGGACTCACCGAACGTGTGCTGGAAGGACACCGGGATCCTGCCGCGGACCACGTCCGATTCGCTGCGGACCAGGTCCAGCCCGGCCTGGAATTCCGCCAGCGCCCGCTCGATGTAGGGCAACAGGGAGCGGGCAGCGGGAGTGAGGCGGACTCCCCTGCCCTCCCTCACCAGCAGTTCGGTTCCGACGACGGCGCTCGCCCGCGACAATGCCCTGCTCACCGTTGACTGGGGTACTCCAAGGACTTCGGCCGTCTCGGTGACGTGCTGTGTCCTGCCCAGCTCGGACAGCAGCGGCAGGAGCGGAAGAAGTTGCACCAGCTGCTTCTGGTCGTGCTCCAATGCGGCCTCCTGGTTGTGGTCGGTCCAACGCCAATTGTTCCGTATTTGCTATGAGTTTTGCATAAAAGATGCATTGGAAGCGTCAGTCCACCCGGGGCTACGCTTGCCGGATGCAGCACAGTGTCCCCCATCCCGGCCCCTTGGCTTCCGACGCCGGCTGGCACGGACATGCGAAAGGCTCCAGGGCGTATGGCCGGATCATCCTCGGCCTCGCCTTTGCCGGGGTGGCCACCTTTGCCCAGCTGTATTCCACCCAGGCTGTCCTGCCGATCCTGGCCGCGGACCTGGAGGTCACCGCTGCCGAGGCCGCCCTCACCATCTCGCTGGCTACCATCGGGCTGGCGGTTACTGTCATCCCCTGGTCCTTCCTGGCGGACAGGATCGGAAGGGTCAAGGCAATGGCCTGGGGCATCACGGTGGCCACCGTCCTGGGCCTGCTGGTTCCCCTGGCCACCAGCTTCCCCCTGCTCCTGGGCCTGCGGCTCCTCGAAGGCATGGCCCTGGGCGGCATCCCGGCCATCGCCATTGCCTACCTGAATGAAGAGGTCACCAAAGCGCACGCCGCGCTCGCCGCGGGAAGCTACGTTGCCGGCACCACGCTGGGCGGGCTTGCCGGACGCCTGGTGGCCGGCCCTGCCGGGGAGCTGTGGGGATGGCGCGCCGCTGCCTTGGCCGTGTCCGTACTCGCCACGCTCGCCGCAGTCGCCTTCCTGGTGCTGGTGCCGCGCGCCCGGGGGTTTACGGCTGCCAAGGCGGGACTGCGCGGCGCCGCCCGCACCCTCGGCGGCCATCTGCGCAATATCCGCCTGCTCGCGCTGTACGTCCAGGCTTTCCTGATGATGGGCGGCTTTGTAGCCGTGTACAACTACCTGGGCTTCCGGCTTTCCGGTCAACCCTTCGGGCTGCCAGCCACCGTGGTCAGCCTCATGTTCCTCGCCTACCTGTCCGGGACCTTCACCTCCCGCTGGGCAGCAGGGCTGACCATGCGTTTCGGGCGCCGGAACGTGCTGCTTGCCGGGCTTGCCCTCTCGACGGCGGGCCTCGCCCTCACGCTCACCGCGTCACTGGCGCTGATCCTGGCCGGGCTGGTGGTTTTCACGGGCGGGTTCTTTGCGGCGCACAGCATCGGTGCGGGGTGGACGGGTGCGATCGCCAGCACCGGCCGGGCCCAGGCGGCCTCACTGTACAACCTTGCCTATTACCTCGGGTCAAGCATTATCGGTTGGGCCGGGGGGCTGCTCTTCCAGTCCTCCGGCTGGAGCACGCTGGCGGGCGCCGTCATGATCCTTGCCTGCCTCACCGCGGTGACTGTCGCCGTCGTCCATCCCAGGGAAGCAGGACGACCCAAGGGAGCAGGGGCCTGAACGCCGCCGCGGGGCGTCTAGGATGAACGCAGGAACGTTGTGAGGAGCCACCGTGAGCACGAATGCCAGGAACATCAGGCCGGGAGTGCATCTGGAGCCCCTTGATGCCATTGACGAGCGCCTGCTGGCGGCCCTGGTGGCGGACGCAAGGATCTCCAACAAGCAGCTCGCGGAACTGGTGGGCATAGCGCCCTCTACGGCCCTGATGCGGACCCGGGCCCTCTCGGAGCGGGGCATCGTGCAGGGTTATGAAGCGAAGCTCAACCTGTCCTCCATCGGCAGATCAGTGCAGGCCCTGGTTGCGGTGCGGCTCCGGGCACATGACCGGGACCAGATCGACCGTTTCACGGCCCGCGTTCCGCAGCTGCCGGCGGTGCTGTCCACGTTCCACACTTCAGGCTCGGTGGACTACCTGCTGCACATCGCAGTCGCCACCACAGAAGACCTGCGCGACTGGGTACTGGACAACCTGGCCACAGACCCCGTGGTGGGCCATACGGAAACCACCCTGGTGTTCGAGCACATCCAGGGCAACCACGGGCCGCTGCCGGACTAGTCTGGCCCCGGCTGGCCCTGGCTCCGCTGCCCCACTGCATGGCTTCGCACTGCCTGGCTTCGCACTGCCTGGCGCAGCGTGAGGGCGGCCATGATGAACGCTGCAGCACCGCACAGCACCACGAAGCCTGCCACCGACGGTTCCAGGCCGAAGGCGCCGGCGGCCCAGCCGAGGCCCAGCACCGGCACGGCGCTGCCCAGGTAGGTGATGACGTACAGCGAGCTGATGGTCTGGGCCTGCCGGGCGGGCTCCACCCGGCCGGCCACATCATTAAAAACGGTGCGGAAGGCGAGTCCCTGGCCCAGGCCCGCGGCAAGGCTTGCCGCCACCAGCAGTACGGCACTGTTCCAGGCCCCTGCCGCGCCGAGCAGCAGTACGGAAGCGCCCAGGACCGCGAGGCCGCCCGGCACCACGAAGCGGCTGCGGACAGTGACCAGCTGTGTCAGCGCCGATGCCGCCAGCGTGAGGCAGGCCAGCAGGCCGATCAGGGGGCGGCTCTCCACCGCAAGGATCCGGGCAAAGTAGCCGGGAGCCAGTGAGAGGCAGAAACCGAAGACCGCAAAGCTGAGGAAGCCGACGCCGGACGCGAGCCAGAAGGCGCCCCGCGCCTCCCGCGTGACGGAGGGACGGCGCGGTGCGAGCAGTTGCAGCGGCCTTGGTCCTGCGGGCGGCTGGATGGCGGGGCGGGCCCGCAGCAGGTACAGCGGGACCAGGAGTGCTGCGAGGACTGCCGAATGGACGTTGTAGGGCGCAGAGGTGGCCCCGGGCAGAAGTGACAGCAACCCGCCGACGACGGGGCCCGCGGCCACTCCTCCCGCTGAGGCCAGCAGGGTGAAGCGGGAGGCCCATTCCGGGCGCGCGGGAAGCAACTCGCGCAGGGCCGCGGCGCTGGCGCCGGTGGCGAGGGCAACCGCAGCTCCCTGTAGCGCACGTGCTGCGCACAGCGCGGCCAGCGTGTGTGCTCCGGCGAACAGCCAGCCGCCGGAAAGGCCTGCGACAACAGCCAGGATAAGGGCGGCCCTGCGTCCTATATGGTCCGACCAGTGACCGGCCAGCATCAGCACGGCCACCAGAGCCAGGACGTAGGTGGTGAAGGCGGCCGTCACATCAAGCGGGGACAGCCCCAGCTGCTCCTGCAGCAGGGGATACAGGGGCGTGGCGAGGTTGGCGCCCACCAGGAGCGTGAAAATGACGGCGCCGGCCAACACCAGGCGCGCCGTGGTGGACGCGTCCCACCCTGCGGTGGTGGCTGGCGCCGGACGCATACGGAGCTCGCTGAAGACCGTCATGGTGCCGCCTTTGCTGGTGCCGCGGCAGGTGGTCCTTCTGGGAGCCTGGCGCGGATGGATAGTGGATAGCTCTAGGGTGGAGCAAGATTGCCCTATTGGACGGCGATGGCTGCCAGTATTGAGCAGGATCATCAAAATAGAGCTGCGTGAGTGATGGAGAGTGATCATTTGAACAACCTGGACGCCACGGACCTGAAAATCCTCCTGGAACTGATCCGCGACCCGAGAATCCAGATCGGGGAGCTCAGTGATTCCCTCGGCGTTGCCCGCAACACTGCCCAGTCGCGCGTCCGGCGCCTGCTCCGGACGGGGGTGCTGCGGTCCGGCGGCCGTGAGGTGGACCTGGAGGCTGTGGGATACGACGTGGTGGCCTTTGTGACCATCGAGGTGTCCCACCGTGAGCTGGACGGGGTGGTGGGCGCACTGCGGCTGATTCCGCAGGTCCTGGAAGTGCACGAGATTTCGGGGCGGGGCGATGTCTGGTGCCGGGTGGTGGCAACCGATACCCACAACCTTCAGGCTGCCCTGCGCCAGGTGCTCAGGATTAAAGGCGTCATCAGGACGGAAACCGTCCTGGCGCTGCATACGCATATCCCTTACCGGACAGAGCCGTTGATCAGCGGCCTCACCAAGGCGTCCGCGGCGGGCCAACACGTTCCCGCCAAGTCCTCACGCGCCGGCGGAGAAGGCGCGGACGGCTAGGATTTCGGGAATGACGATCATCGACAACGCCGTTTATGTCAACGGCGTCCGGCATGCCGAGCCTGACAGCCTGGAACAGACCTTCGAGACGCTGGCGCAGCACGGTGGCATGGCATGGATCGGCCTCTACCGGCCCACCGCCGAGGAGATGGCGGCGGTGGCCACGGAGTTCGGGCTGCACTCCCTGGCCGTGGAGGACGCCATCTCGGCGCACCAGCGACCCAAGCTCGAGCGGTACGAGGACGCCCTGTTTACGGTACTTCGGCCCGCGCGGTACCTGGACGCGACGGAGACGGTGGAGTTCGGTGAGCTGCATATTTTCACGGGCAAGAACTTCGTGGTCACTGTCCGGCATGCGGAGACGGCGGGGGTGGCACGGGTACGGCAGCGGCTGGAAAGCAGGCCGGATCTGCTGCGGCACGGACCCGAGGCTGTGTTGTATGCCTTGCTGGACCGCGTGGTGGATGACTACGGGCCTGTGGTGGCGGGGCTTGAGAACGACATCGACGAGATTGAAGACCAGCTGTTCAGCGGAGACAGCGCCGTGTCGCGGCGTATCTACGAACTTGCGCGGGAAGTGATCCAGTTCCAGCGTGCCATCCACCCGCTGCCGGACATGATGCACCAGCTCAAGCGCGGGTTCGAAAAATACGATGTGGAAACCGACCTCCGGCACAGCCTGCGCGATGTGGAGGACCATGTGGAGCGGGTCATCTCCCGGGCCGACTCCTTCCGGGACCTGCTCCAGAACGCCCTCACACTGGACGGCACCCTCACCGCCAACCGGCAGAACGAGGCCAGCGCCAAACAGAACGAACAGGTGAAGAAGATTTCCTCCTGGGCTGCCATCTTCTTCGCGCCATCCTTCGTGGCCGGTGTCTACGGGATGAACTTTGACCACATGCCCGAACTCCACTGGGACCTGGGCTACCCGCTGGCGATCGTTTTGATGGCGGCCACGGCCGCGGCCATGTATGCAGTCTTCAAGAAGAAGGGCTGGCTGTAGAGGCGCTGGCTGGGAAGAAATTTTGTGGAGCTAAGGGGATTCGAACCCCTGACCTCTTCGATGCGAACGAAGCGCTCTACCAACTGAGCTATAACCCCGGAACGAGCCGCCCTGCAGCTGCTGTGCGGCACCGGTGACCCTAGGCTACAAATTTTCCGCGCCCAATGCCAACTGGCATGCAAAAGGCGGCCGGAATACCCGGCCGCCTCAGCAAAGGGTCACGCGCGGCGGCGCTGCAGGACGTCGTCGAGATTGCTGAGCGCGCTCTGCGCCTTGGTGAGCTGCTGGGCTTCGGCGGCCGGTACGGCGGGGACGACGGCGGCGCCCTGCTTCAGGGACGGCTTGCCTGTGGCCTTGGGCGCCTCGGGCAGCTCAAGGGGCTCCGGTGCCGGACGTTCAGCCTTTGCCGCCGCGACGTAAACCGGCTTGGGCACCTCCACGGGCTCCCAGGTGGTGCCCGGCGCGGCCTGGACAGCACTGGTGTCACCGGCTGCCACCGCGACGGCCAGTGCTGCCTCACGGAGTTCCGTTGCCGTCAGCGGCTTGATCTTCGGCCGGTCAGCTTCGGCATCAAAAAGGGGGCTTTCGGCACGCGCAGGCACAGCCTCAGGCTTCGGCGGCACCTGGGCCGTTGCGGGCCTCGCGGCCGGCGCCGCCATCGCGGAACGGAATGCAGCGTTTACCTTGGCCTTGCGGTCACGGATGGCGAGCCTGCGGAGCAGGACCACGGACGCCACGGCCAGGGCGGCGCAGGCCAATGGAAGCACGGGGCTTCCCAGCCCGAAAGCCAGCAGCACGGCAGAGACAAACGCGGTCAGCAGGGAAAGCAGTCCCGCCAGGGCAATCGCCGTGCGGCCGTAGCGGATTTTGAAATGGCCAGCGGTGGCGGTGCTGCCTGTTGCCGTAGCGGATCCGGTGCTCTTCCTGGTGTCCATGGCTTTCTCCTGCTGGGCGGCGAGCTTCAAGACCAGCCCCGCTCGCGGGTCTGGCACATCCTCGGCAGGTGTGTCTGCCAGGAAATCGCCGACGGCCTGGAACTGGTGCCGGCGGTTCCGGAGGACGTAGGGGGCAACCCACACAATCCAGAGCACAACGGCAACCACAAGGATCACGGAGCTGCTAAGGGGGAAGTCCACACTCAAAACCGTATGAGCAACACGACGGCTGCAGCCGCATTCGCCACGGTGTGTCGTGGCGCGGCTGGCAAATGATTGGATTTATGACGCGCGGGTAGCGAGCCACCGGTTCAGCAGCCCCTCCGGAACCTCCTCCGAGGTCAGTGCAAACGAGCGGTGGTCAGCCCACTCGCCGTTAATGTGCAGATAGCGCGGCCGGTATCCCTCATCCCGGAAGCCCAGCTTTTCCACCACCCGCAGGCTGGGCCCGTTTTCGGGCCGGATGTTGATTTCCATCCGGTGCAGTCCTAAGGTGCGGAAACAATGATCGGTCACCAGCGCCACGGCGGTGGGCGCTATCCCCTGCCCGGCCCGGGCCCGGTCAACCCAGTAGCCCAGCGTGGCCATCATGGCCGAGCCCCAGACGATCGACGAAACGGTCAGCTGGCCGACAATCACCGGATTCCGGGCTGCCGGGACACGTTCGGTAATCACAAAGGGAAGCGCGGTGGCCTGGGCGGCCTGGGCGTTGAGGGAACGGACCATTTGGCGGTAGTCGGGCAGCCCACCGGCCGGATCCGGGTTCGAGGCCTCCCACGGCGCCAGCCATTCGCCGTTGCGGGCCCGTACTTCCGTCCATTCTTTTTTGTCCCGGTACCGGATGGGCCTAAGGACCAGGTCGCCGCACTCCAGGGTGACGGGCCAGATAGGGCCGGGGCGCACGGGACTACTTGGACAGGCCGGCGGTGAAGCCCGGCAGCCATTCGCGAAGGCCGGGACCAAGATCGTCGCTGTCAATGGCGAGCTGGACGCAGGCCTTCAGGTAGCTCAGTTTGTCCCCGGTGTCGTAGCGGCGTCCCCGAAAGACCACCCCGTAAACGCCCTGCCCCTCGCCCTCTCCGGACGCGAGTTCCTGCAGGGCATCGGTGAGCTGGATTTCGCCGCCGCGGCCCGGACCAGTACGTTCCAGGACATCGAAAACTGCGGGGTGGAGAACGTACCGGCCAATAATCGCCAGGTTGGACGGAGCTTCCCCGGCGGCCGGCTTTTCGACCAGCCTGTTAATGCGGACGTAGCCCTCGCCGTCGATCTCCTCGATGTCGGCGCAGCCATAGGCGCTGATCTGGGACGGCTCCACCTCAATCAGGGCGACGACGGAGCCGCCCGTTTTGGCGTGCACATCAATCATGGTGCTGAGCAGTTCGTCGCGGGCGTCAATCAGGTCGTCCCCCAAAAGGACCGCGAAGGCTTCGTTGCCGACGTGCTGCCTGGCCCGGAGGACCGCGTGGCCCAGGCCGTTCGGGTCACCCTGGCGGACGTAGTGGATGTCGCCGAGGTTGCTGGCGGCCTGGACGGATGCCAGCTTTTCCGCGTCCCCTTTGCCTTCGAGGGTGGACTCCAGCGACGGAACGCGGTCAAAGTGGTCTTCCAGGGCCCGCTTGTTCCGCCCGGTGATCATCAGGACGTCGTTGAGGCCCACATGCACGGCTTCCTCAACCACGTACTGGATGGCAGGCTTGTCCACGACCGGAAGCATTTCCTTGGGCATGGCCTTGGTGGCAGGCAGGAACCTGGTGCCGAGTCCGGCTGCGGGTATAACTGCTTTGCGAACTCTGGGGTTACTGGTAGTCACCCGACTAATCTAACGTCAGCGTCAAGCAATCAGTAATTATTGAAGGGCTGCCGGACCCCCGGCAGCAGCGAAGCCGCCGCATGGGCGAGTGATGGAGGAAAGACGTGCTGGAGGATGCCAAGGCTGTCAAGAACAGGATCCGCACGGCACACCGCCAACGGCGGGCAACGATGACTCCCCGGCAGCTTGAGGCGGCAGGCGCTGCCCTTGCGCGCCACGGCTCAGCCTGGGCCGGCTCCCTGACCGGCGGAGCACCGGCCACGGTCTGCGTCTATTTCGGCGTAGGAGTGGAACCTCCGACGCTTCCGCTGATCAGCACGCTCCATCACAACGGCCACAGGGTCCTGCTTCCTGTCTGCGAGCCGGGGCGGGAACTGGCCTGGGTCTTCTGGGACCCTGACGCGGGCTTGGAGCAGAGCCGGTTCGCTCCCATCCTCGAGCCCAGGGGTGAGCGGCACGGGCCGGACGTGGCAGCCACGGCTGCCGCCCTGTTTATCCCCGCGACAGCAGTTGACGTGACAGGCAACAGGATCGGGCAAGGCGGGGGTTATTACGACAAGTTCCTGGGCCATCTGGCCACAGCCGGGAAGAATATCCCGCTGGCTGCCGTTATCTACGACGAGGAGTTGCTCCCCGCGGGGCAGATTCCCGAGGAGGAATTCGACCGTCCCGTTCCGGCCATCCTGGCACCGTCAGGATTCCGGTCCTTGGCCGGCGGCTAAGTCCAACTCCACTGGTCCTGCGGGGGATGATAGAATTAGCACTCAGGCCCTGCGACTGCTAACGGACGGACCCTCCGGCCGGGCAGCACGGGACCTCTCGTTTTGCCCAAGAGGAGGAGCACAAGTGCCAACGTATGCGTACGCCTGCAAAGATTGCGGCCATGCCTTCGACATCGTCCAGTCGTTTTCGGACAGCTCTTTGACCTCGTGCCCCGAGTGCCAGGGGACACTGCGCAAGAAATTCAACAGCGTGGGCGTTGTCTTCAAGGGATCCGGCTTCTACCGCACCGATTCCCGGGACGCCAAGGGAAGCACCGTCTCGGCCGCCCCGGCCGCATCCTCAACGCCGGCTCCGGCTGCGGCACCCGCCGCTTCCGCGCCTGCTGCGGCTGCCAGCTAAGGGCCTCCCAGCAGCACCGTACGACGCCGGCCGGCCCGTTTGTCCACATAGGGCGCCTTACGCCTGGTACCGGCATTGCGGCCGGCCTTAGCGTTGGCGCATGCCTGCAAACCTCCCCAGCTCCGGCAGTGGTGCTTCCCGCTACCCGCGCGGCCCCCGCAGTCCCCGCGGCTCCCGCCGCCGGCCCGGAACTGCCCGTGTTGCCAGATGGCTGGGCCGGAACCGCCGGCTGGCCGCGGCCCTGCTGCTGTGCCTGGCGGCCGCGATCAGCGTCCACCAGCTCACCCCTGCACCCGTTGAGACCGTAACCGCAGTTGCTGCCGCCAGGGACCTCCCGGCCGGCGCGGCGCTGGCGCCGTCTGACCTTGCCAGTGTGCAGGTCCCGCCGGGCATGATGGCTGCGGGTTTCCTGGACCAGGCAGCTCACGTGGCCGGCAAGCAGCTGGCGGCTCCGCTGCGCAAGGGCCAGCTTCTCACGGACGCCCAGCTGCTCGGTCCGGGACTGCTGGCAGGCACACCTCCGGGTTCAGCCGCAGTGCCTCTTCGAATGGCGGACCCGTCATCCATCCAGCTAGTCTCGCCCGGGCAGCTTGTCAATGTGGTGCTTACAGACGCCAACGGCTTCGACCAGCAGTCGCCATCAGAAGTCCTGGCAACAGCTGTACCGGTACTTTGGACCTCCGGCAAGGGCGGCTCGAGCGGGCAGTGGCTCGCAACCGCCGAAACGGATGGACTCATCGTGGTAGCGGCAAGCGCCGGGCAGGCGGCACGACTGGCCGGCGCCTCAACTCAGGGGAAGCTCTTCTTTGTCCTGGTCGGACCCTAGGGGGTACGTGCGGCCATTGCGAGCGGACGCCGGGGTGCGCGTGCTCTCAGCCCCAGTGCGGCGGCTTCTGTTCCTTCAACCAGGCATCGTGGTCCTCATCCGTATCGCCCCAGCGCCGAGGGTCATCTTCGGCAGCCTTGGTGGGCAGAATGCCGGCGGCGCCGGTCTGGCCCTGGTCCTTGACCAGGCTCCGTCCCGGGTCATCGCCCTGGTCCTGGCCTTGGTCACCGCCCTGATCCTGGCCTTGGTCCTGGCCCTCCTCCGGTGCAGGCCCGGCCGGGACGGGCGGTTCCTGCCCGGAGTCGTTGTTCTTGTCTTCGGTGGCCACGCGGACCGCCTCCTTGCTGTCCTGATGCTTTACCTGCAGATGGCCCCGGTCCCCGCCGGCCACGTACTGGTCCGGGCTGTTACTGCGCCGGGACCTCTGCTCTCCGGCATCAATGCCGTTGAGCGCCTGGTCAACGTCGTCGTCCAGGAACCCGGCGGACGTGTCCGCCCGGCCCGGAAGAACAACGCGCTCAAGGCCCAGGTATCCGGCAATGCGGTCGGCGCAGGCCGACGGATCAGTGAACACTTCAATGGTCCACAGCGGCATGTACCGCCAGCCCAGCCGCTCCAGCAGCTGCGGGCGAAGCCGGCTCCGTTCACGCACGCTCGTGGTCCGGTACTGTTCGGTGCCGTCGGACTCGATGGCCACCGGCCACGGCAGGTCTGCGTCCTCCTGGCCAATGGTGCCGAGCGGATCGGCAGCGGCCACCACGTCGATGGCACCGTCGTACTGGTGCCATACCCGCGCGCCGCGTGCCCGCAGCCTGTCCCCGAGGTCAGCCACCAAAGGATCGGCGCCCAGGGCCTGCTCGCTGGCGGCAGCGCGTGACGCGGGAGTTCCGAGGTCCGTGTTGCCCGAGATCTCGCGGTCCAGCAGCGAGTACAGGTCCACGGCGCCGTGCGCCAGCCGGGTGTGGTCCAGGTCCTCGGGCCGGAAGCAGGTGAGCACGTGCATGGACCGCCGTGCCCGGGTCATGGCCAGGGCAAACTTCTCCCTGCCCCCTTCTGCGGAGAGCGGACCGAAGTTGTGGAGCGCACGGCCGTGGGGTGTGCGGCCGAAGCCCGGAGAGAAGATGACGTGGTCGCGCACCAGTCCCTGGGCGCGTTCCAGGTCGACCACGCGGAAGGACTCCGGACCGGCGCCGAAGAATCCTGCCAGGCCCGGATGGTTGGGCAGCTGCAGCCGGATGGATTCACCGATCCTTGCGGCATGGCGGAGGCTGGCGGTCACCACGGCCAGGGACGTGCGGGGACGGGTCCGGGCGTGTTCGAAGACCAGTTGCACCACGCGGTTAACCTCGGCCACCACCGACTCCACGCCTTCGTGGTCGGCACTGGGAAGGCCGGTGCCGTCCGGCAGGTACTCCACCAGGAGTGCCCGGTCCAGGCCCGTGGCGGACTGGCCCTCGGGCAGCCGCCGCAGGCCGCCGTCGTAAAAGTTCTTGCTGAGCTGCAGGACCAGGTCCTCGTCCACCGCGCGGTAGACGAAGTTGAGGCGCCACACTGGAAGCACCGCGGACAGCGCCTTGAAAGCACTTTCCACCCGCTGGTGGGCCGTCTCCCCTGCCGCCAGCCGCTCCACGCCCACGGTGAAGGTCCGCGGGCTGGCGATCATGGCGTCACCAAAAGCGATCACCTGACGGGCGCGCGCGATGGACGGAAGCACGGCCTGGAGCGAGGTTGCCTCGGAATCCAGGATCACCACAGCGTCGAAGTGCTGTTCGGCGGGCAGGAGGCCGGTCATCAGGTAGGGGCTGACGGACCAGACGGGCACCAGGGTGCCGATCAGGTCGGGCGCCTGCGCAGTCAGTGCAGGGAGTGACACCCGGCCGTCCTTGAGCAGGCTCCGCAGCAGGTCGGCCTGGCGGGGGTGGGCGGCGATGGCGGCACGCCACCGTTCGGCCAGGTCCCAGCGAAGCCGTGCCGCGCCGCTGGCGATATGGGCGTTGTCCGCCAGCCGGTATTCGGCCTCGAGCTGCCGCAGGGCATCACCGTCGGACATGGCCAGGTAGTCGTCGCCGCTGATCATGGCCTCGAGCGCCGACTGCCACCATGCCAGTTCAAGTTCTGCCGCCACCGAATGCGCCGGCACCTCGCGCTCGGCCAGGTCGGCCAGGAGCTCGCCCAGCCCGTGCTCGCGCATATTCTCGATCAGGAGGGTGCGCTCAGGCAGGGTTTTGAGGGTATCGGTGTCCGCCACGAGCCGCTCGAGCCGCTCCATGAGCTCCTCGTACCGGACACCGGACAGTTCGCCGCCGGCCCCGGTGTGCCGGAGCGCTTCACCGAGCTGGGCCAGCTCACCGTCCAGGGCACGGTACATGGCGCTGATTTCGGCGAGCCCGGACGGAACCGCAGGGTGGCGCTGGGTGGTGGCATAGCCGGCCCACAACGCACGCTGTTCCTGCACCAGGACCAGGGAACTGTGGAGATCGGCAATATGGACGCCCGGCCGGACGTATTCCTTGGCCACCCTGCGCAGCCGCGACCGCTGCATGGCGGTCAATTCGATGCCGCGCTCCCGGCGCCAGGCTGACGGCGCGGTGGCTGAAATGAGGTCGGTGACAGGCCTGTCGAAGATATCCGGGGTGAACTTGTCCAGGCTTCCCCGCACAGCCATCAGGAGCTCAAGCTGTTCGCCCCATTCGGCGAAGGAGGCGCCCAGCCGGATCTCGGCATGCTCCGCCACGGCGTTCATGCGTTCACGCAGGGCCGGCAGGCTCTTTTCGACGGACCGGACCAGGTCCTGGGCCTCCTCTGTTTCCTTGCGGGTGAGGAGCCGTGCACCGTGCCAGGGGCTGGTGGTTGACGCCTTGCTGAAGCTGCCCAGCTCCGCGGCCCGGCGGAGCCGCTCAGCCAGCTCGTCGCGGTCCCGGATGCTGTCCAGGACACTCCGCTTCAGCCGGACAGTGGTGGCGGGCGCCGGATGGATCGACGTGAGCTCAGCCAGTGACTGCATGGCCTGGTAGGGCGAGCAGCCCCAGCGCTGGCGGACGTTGTGCAGCGACGCCACGTGGTCCATCAGGGCGTGCCGGTGCTCCGTCAGCGTGTTGTACAGGTTCCCCAGCTGGGGTTCCAGGGATTTTTCGTTCCGGACAATCGCGCGGACCAGCTGCCCTTTCAACTGTTGGGGAGTAACGTTCCCGGATAACTGGAACAGGATGGACTCAAGGCCCAAAGTTTCCAGCTGGCTGGACACCTCGTTGAGGCTGGCGCGGCGGTCGCCCACCACCAGGACGGTCTTTCCGGCGTCCACCAGGGCGCCGATGGTGTTGAGGGCGGTTTGGGTCTGGCCGGTCCCGGGAGGGCTGCTGACCACCAGGGAATCGCCGGCGCGGGCGGCGTCGATAACGTACTGCTGGTCGACGTCGGCGTCCAGCAGGAGCATCTCGTCGCTGGGGTGCCTGCTGTCCAGCGGGGGGAACCGTGCGGGATCCGGTTCCTCTACGTCCACCACTTCGCCGCCTGCCGCAGTGGCAAGGGCGGACACGATGGGGTTGGAGTCGTTGATCCACGGATCGTCCAGGTTTCCGGAGAGGTCCGCAAACGTGGACACCAGCAGGTTGTGCTGGGCCTCGGCCCCGTGGATGGGCCTGATCAGCGTCGCCAGCCGGTCCAGGACGGGCTGCGGATCAAACCGGGCGGTGCTGTAGGCGAGCCGGGTGACGGCGTTGACATCGAAGACGATGCCGTGAACGTTCTTCAGGTGCCGTACCAGCGCGGGGTTGATATGGGCCTGTTCGGTCAGCTGCAGTTCGTAGTCGTCCTCGCCGGGACGGACGGTGAGGGAAATCGCCGTGAGCATCACCGGCGCGGAGATGCGCTGGGGCTTGCCGCCGACGGCGGACGTCCATACCACCGTGCCTGCCGAAAGGTATCCGGCGTCGATGCCGCGATCGTTGGCAAGCTCGAAGATCTTGGACCGGATGTTCCGGGAGGCGCGGGCCGCCACCACGTACTGCTGGCGGTCCCGGATGAGCGTGGAGAGCCTGGTACGGCGCCCCGCCATCAGCTGGGCCAGGCCGGACGGGTGGGCGTGGGTCAGGTCAATGGAGCCTTCGGGCGTCTTGGTGAAGCGCAGCATTGTGTCCGCCCCGGTGACGGGTTTGAGCCCGGACAGCCATTTACGGAGCTCCTCCGAGCCTTCCGGGTGGCCTTGACCAACTGACACTACTGCCTTCTTTTCTGCGCTTGCGCGTGACGCCCTGGACCATACCGGCATAGATTCGAGAGTAGCCGCTTCGGCGCCGGACTGAGAGACCGCAACACTGGGGCGAGCTAAATTGCCGAGGATTTCGGGGAAGAAACAGCGATGGCCGGCCTCTTGAACTGAGGCCGGCCACTCATGCTGCTATTCCCATTCGATGGTTCCCGGCGGCTTGCTGGTGACATCGAGCACCACGCGGTTGACGCCTTCCACCTCGTTGGTGATGCGGTTGGAGATCCTGGCAAGGAGTTCGTACGGCAGCCGTGACCAGTCCGCCGTCATGGCGTCCTCGGAGGAGACCGGACGGAGCACGATGGGGTGGCCGTAGGTGCGGCCGTCCCCCATGACACCGACGCTGCGGACATCGGCCAGGAGGACCACCGGCATCTGCCATACGTCGTTGTCCAGTCCGGCTGCGGTGAGCTCGGCACGGGCAATCGCGTCGGCCTTGCGCAGCAGGTCCAGCCGCTCCTTGGTGACTTCACCGACGATGCGGATACCAAGTCCGGGACCCGGGAAGGGCTGGCGGCCAACGATCTCCTGCGGCAGGCCCAGCTGGGCGCCGACGGCACGGACCTCATCTTTGAAGAGGGCGCGCAGCGGCTCCACGAGCTCGAACTGCAGGTCCTCCGGGAGCCCGCCCACGTTGTGATGGCTCTTGATGTTCGCGGCACCTTCGCCGCCGCCGGATTCGACGACGTCCGGGTACAGCGTGCCCTGGACCAGGAACTTGATCTTTTCGCCGTGCGCAGCCGCCTCGGCAATGATGGCCAGTTCAGCTTCTTCAAACGCACGGATGAACTCGCGGCCGATGATCTTGCGCTTCGTTTCCGGATCGCTGACGCCGGCCAGGGCAGCCTGGAACCGCTCCTGCTCATTGGCGACGTAGAGCTTGACGCCGGTGGCGGCGACGAAGTCGCGTTCCACCTGCTCGGCTTCGCCTTCGCGCAGCAGGCCGTGGTCCACGAACACACAGGTCAGCTGGTCGCCGACGGCGCGCTGGACGAGGGCTGCGGCAACTGCGGAGTCCACGCCGCCGGAAAGGCCACAGATGACCCGGGCATCGCCGATCTGCTTGCGGATGCGCTCCACCTGCTCCTCGAGGATGTTGCCGGTGGTCCAGTTGGGTTCCAGCCGGGCGCCCTTGAAGAGGAAGTTTTCCAGGACCTGCTGGCCGTAGGCGGAGTGCTTGACCTCGGGGTGCCACTGCACGCCGAAGAGGCCCTTCTCCTCGTTGGCGAAAGCAGCAACTTCAGCACCCGCCGTCGTCGCCAGCACTTCAAAGCCGTCCGGTGCCTCATGGACGGAATCGCCGTGGCTCATCCAGGTCTTCTGGTGCTGCGGCATGCCCTCCAGGACAGAGCGGCCCTCGCCGAGGATGGTGGTTTCGGTGGAGCCGTACTCCCGCAGCCCGGTCTTGTCCACCTTGCCGCCCAGGGCGTTGGCCATGGCCTGGAAGCCGTAGCAGATCCCAAAGACGGGAACACCGGCTTCGAACAGGTCGGCCCCGACGCTGGGGGCGCCGTCAGCGTAGACGCTGGAGGGGCCGCCGGAAAGGATGATGGCGGCGGGGTTCTTGGCCAGGAGCTGCTCGGTTGTGTAGGTATGCGGAACCACTTCCGAATACACATTTGCTTCCCGGACGCGGCGGGCAATCAGCTGCGCGTACTGGGCACCGTAGTCAACAACCAGCACCGGCTTCTGGGAAGTCTGGGATGCAGTGGGAGTAGTCACCGTACTAGCCTACTTGGCGCCGTTGGACCGGCGCACCTTGAGAAGCCGCGCTGTGACGCAGCACTCCCCGCAAGGCAACAGCGCGCCAGGCAACAGCGCGGGCAGGCAGCGCCGCAGTGGCCAATCAGTACCGCTGGGGTGCCTGGGGGTTGGCCGCGAGTTCGGCCTCCACCTCGGCATGGACCTTCTTCTCCACGATGAAGGACAGGAACGGAATAACGCCGCCCAGTGCCAGCAGGACCAACTTCAGGAACGGCCACCGCATCAGCGACCACAGCCGGAAGTTGGAGACCAGGTACACCACGTACATCCAGCCATGGACAATGAGGATGGCCACGGACAGGTTGACGCCGCCCAGCACGCCCTGGGGTTCCGCGTCAGCGAAGCCGAAGCCGAACAGCTGGCCCGTGACGGCGCTGGTGCCGCCGGCGAAGAGGTACTGTCCGAACCCGTACCTGGCGATCAGCTCGGCACAGAGCAGCAGCAGCATGGTGCCCGTGAGATAGGCCAGCACCTTGTAGAACTTCAGGGCGGACCGGATCTGCGCCTCGGTGCCGCCGAAACGGCGCTTCCTGCCGGACGCCTTGCCGCTGGCGTTGCCGGCAGTGTTACTGCCTGCGGGGCTGGCCGGTTTGGGATCAATCATGGTTCTACCTTTTGCTGGTTCGGTTCAGGGTGCTGGTGCTGGCTTGGCTTCGAAGGTGGATGGCTGTCCCCGGCCTCGTCGAGGGCTTCTTCGAGGTCCCGGTGGTAGTCGTCCTTAACCAGCCGCCACCAGATGAAGAGCGCGAAGCCGGCGAAGACAACCCATTCAAGTGAGTAGAAGAGGTTGAGCCAGTTGATTTTCTGGGCGGGCGGCTGCGGACCGATCCCGAGCGGAAGGATGTCTCCCCGCACCGCGGCGGCACTGACGTCCACGCCGCCGGCCACCTCCGCGGTGGCAGCCACGAAGCCGGGATAGCTGCTGACGTCCCAGTAGTTGATGAGTTCCGCCACCGACACCGCTGTGGCCTGCCCGGACGCGGCTGCCGTGCCGGCCACCGGTGCCTCGGACGGCAGGAGCCGCCCTGTGAGTTCAACATTGCCCGACGGCGGGGTGCCGGCATCGGCGGGATCGGCCACCCATCCGCGGGCCACCGGAATCCACGTTTGCGGAGAGGCGGCAACGCCGCTGAGGGCGGGGGCGCCGGAAACGGCGAAGGCGGAAACCACCCAGTAGCCTGTCTTGCCGTCGTGCAGCCTGCCCGGGACCAGGACCTGCTTGGCGGGGTCGTAGGTGCCCTGCGCACTGACCATCTGGTCGGCGTCGGTCCCGTGGAAAAAGTCCCCGGGCTCAAGCGTTTCGGTGAGGGGTTGTACCTGCTCGGTGGCCGGGTTCACCGGGGCTTCCGGCTGGGTGGAGCGGCCGAACTGCCATTGGCTGAGCAGCACGAAGACCCCGGATAGTACGATCGCAAAAACAAAGCCTGCGATCCATCGGGGCTTGAGGGCAGTTTTCCACACGTCTTAACCGTACTTCGTCCCGCTGTAGAACAACTAAACGCCAGATGGCCGGGCCAGGGCGTCAGTGGTCGAAAAACACCAGGCTGGAATTGATGAGCTCGGAGATAACTTCGGCGTCGTAGGCACGCCGGAGCGATTCGCGGAAGGACTCCTTGGACAGCGAACGGGCCAGGGTGGCCAGGACTTCGAGGTGGTCCGAGAACGAGCTGGCCGGGGTGGCGATCAGCAGGATCACCGTGGCCGGGCCGTCGGCGGCACCGAAGTCCAGCGCGTGCCCGTACTTGGTGATGCCCACAGCAATCGAGGTGCGGGACACGTATTCGCTGCGGGCGTGGGGCAGGCCGATGCCGCCCGGAAGCCCGGTGGCCAGCTGGTGCTCCCGTGCGTTGACGTGCTGCAGGAACCCGGGCAGGTCCGATACCCGGCCGGCGGCGAAGAGCCTTTCCGCAAGCTGGGTGGCGGCGTCTGCCTTGTCCGTTGCCTCCAGCTCCAGGATCACCATGTCGGGAGTGGTGAGGTCGGCATCGTACCGGTCAAGTGGTTCCGCCAAGGCGTATCCCTTCAGTGAGGAGCTGGTGCCGCGGGCCCCTCAGCGCAAGGGCACGATATCTTCCACGCCCAGTCGGGCGGCGTCTGCGGATTCGTCGTCCGGCTGTTGCTGGCTCAGGCGTTCCGCCTCCACGCGTGCGATGTAGTGCCTGATCTCGTTTTCGCGTTGGGCCTCGCTCCAGCCAAGGACGTCACCCATCAGTTTAGCGACTACCGGAACGGCTGACACACCGCGGTCCCACGCCTCGATGGAAATTCGGGTCCGCCGCGTGAGGACGTCGTTGACGTGGCGCGCGCCCTCGTGGGTGGCGGCATAGACGGCTTCAGCCTGCAGGTAGTCATCGGCTCCGGGAATCGGTTCAGCGAGGTCCGGGTTTTCCTTGATGATGGCCAGGACTTCGGGGGTCAGCGAACCGTACCGGTTGAGCAGATGTTCGATCCGGGCCACGTGCACGCCGGATTCCTCAGCGGTGCGGTTCCGCCGGTTCCAGGCCGCCTTGAAGCCGCTCGCGCCCAGCAGCGGGATGGTTTCCGTGCAGCTGGGCGGGACACGTTCGTCCATGGTCCGGGTGGCCTCGTCCACGGCGTCCTTGGCCATCACGCGGTAGGTGGTCCATTTTCCTCCCGCCACTACCACCAGGCCGGGAACCGGGTGCGCCACCACATGCTCGCGTGACAGCTTGGCGGTGGAGTCGTTTTCCCCTGCAAGCAGCGGGCGCAGGCCGGCGTAGACACCTTCCACGTCTTCGCGGGTCAGTGGCCGCTTGAGGACCTTGTTGACGTGCTCCAGGATGTAGTCGATGTCCTTGCTGGACGCCGCCGGATGGGCTTTGTCCAGGTGCCAGTCCGTGTCCGTGGTGCCGATGATCCAGTGCCGGCCCCAGGGAATGACAAAGAGCACGGACTTCTCGGTCCGGAGGATCAGGCCCACTGTGGACTGGAAACGGTCGCGCGGGACCACCAGGTGGATTCCCTTGGATGCCCGGACTTTCAGCTGGCCGCGCTCGGTGACCATGGCCTGGGTTTCGTCGGTCCAGACGCCGGTGGCGTTGATGACCTGCTTGGCCCGGATCTTGAACTGTGTCCCGTCCTCATGGTTGACCACTTTGGCGCCCACCACCCGTTCGCCTTCGCGCAGGAAGTCCACCACGGCCATCTGGTTGACCGCGTGGGCACCGTAGTAAGCGGCTGTCCGGATGAGGTTGGCGCAGTATTTCGCATCATCCACCTGGCCGTCGTAGTAACGGATAGACCCCACAAAGGCGTCGTCCTTCAGGCTTGGCGCCGCTCGCAGCGTTCCCCGTTTGCTGAGGTGCTTGTGGAATGGCACTCCTCTGCTGTGGCCGCTGGAAACGGACATCGCGTCGTATAACGCAATTCCTGCGCCAACGTAGGGCCGTTCGAAGAAGGGTTTCGTCAGCGGATACAGGAAGGGCACGGGCCGGGCCAGGTGGGGCGCGAGTTCGGAGAGCAGCAGCCCGCGCTCCTGCAGCGCCTCTTTGACGAGCGCGAAGTCGAGCATTTCCAGGTAGCGCAGGCCGCCGTGGATGAGCTTGGAGGATCGCGAGGAGGTTCCGGCCGCCCAGTCACTGGCCTCAACGATGCCCACGTCCAATCCCCGGGTGACGGCATCCAGGGCAGTTCCGGTGCCCACGATGCCGCCGCCAACAATGAGGATGTCCAGCTCCCGGCCGGGCTCCGCCGTCGCCCTCAGCCGCTCAATGGCAGCCTCCCTGGCTGCAGGTCCCAAGGCTCCGCCGTGATCAGGAAAACTCTTCATTGAACGCCTCCACTGCCGCTAGTCCCGGTCGTGGAACCACACTACTTCGTCGCGGGGCGCTTGGGCAGGGCAGGCAGGGAACGGGCTGCTGCCCCGTGCGTCAGTTTCCTGAGTAGGGGGAAACCACGACGTCGACGCGCTGGAATTCCTTCAGGTCCGAATAGCCGGTGGTAGCCATGGAGCGGCGGAGCGCGCCGATAAGGTTGGACGTTCCGTTGGTGTGGTGGCCGGGGCCGAACAGGACCTCTTCCAAGGGTCCCACCGTGCCGACGTTGACGCGGTCGCCGCGGGGCAATTCGAGGTGGTGTGCTTCCTGGCCCCAGTGCCAGCCCTTGCCTGGCGCCTCTTCGGCGCGCGCCAGCGCATGGCCGAGCATGACGGCGTCGGCGCCCATGGCGATGGCCTTGACGATATCGCCCGAGCTGCCCATGCCGCCGTCGGCAATAACGTGGACGTAACGCCCGCCTGACTCATCCATGTAGTCGCGGCGGGCCGCAGCGACGTCGGAGATGGCCGATGCCATGGGCGAGTGGATGCCCAGGGCACGACGGGTAGTGGTGGTGGCGCCGCCGCCGAAGCCCACCAGGACGCCGGCCGCGCCGGTGCGCATGAGGTGCAGTGCGGGGGTGTAGCCGGCTGCCCCGCCCACGATGACAGGGACGTCCAGCTCGTAGATGAACTGCTTGAGGTTCAGCGGCTCGTGGTCCTTGGACACGTGCTCGGCGGACACGGTGGTCCCGCGGATAACAAAGATGTCGACGCCGGCAGCCAGGACAGTCTTGTAGTGCTCCTGGGTGCGCTGCGGGGTGAGGGAACCGGCCACCGTGACGCCGGCGGCGCGCATCTCGGCCAGGCGGGAGGTGATCAGTTCGGGCTGGATGGGCGCCTTATACAGCTCCTGCATCCGGCCCGTCACGGCGGGGCTGTTGACCTCGTCCTCAAGCGCGCCGATCTCGTCGAGGACGGGCTGCGGGTCTTCGTACCGAGTCCAGAGCCCTTCGAGGTCCAGCACACCCAGGCCGCCAAGCTTGCCCAGGGCGATGGCTGTTGCCGGGGACATCGCCGAGTCCATCGGGGCTGCGATCACCGGCATGCCGAACTGGTAGGCGTCGATCTGCCACGAGACGGAGACGTCCTTGGGGTCGCGGGTACGACGGTTGGGGATAATTGCAATGTCATCCAGGGAGTAGGCACGACGCCCACGCTTGCCACGGCCGATCTCGATCTCGTAAGTCACTGCTCTAGGTTATCCCAGCCGCACTGTTGTCTTTGGCTACAGTGGCTGGATGGGTTCGCGCTGGATCTTCGACGGCCACATTGCCGGCATTGGCACCGGATCGGGCCTGCGGGCAGTGGTGGGAATCTGGAACTCCTCCCCGTTTGGTCCCTTCTCCGACGTTATGGTGCAGGAGCCTTCCGGGCACCGGCTGTTGCTCGCGCCCAGCGAGGAGGTGGCGGACTTCATCTCCGACACCTACGCCTTCGACGAGGTCCGGATTCTGGACGTAAACACCACTTTGGCCCGGGATCTGCTGACGGTCGACGCCGGCGCCCTGGCCGTCCGCTCCCGGCTCGGCGGGAGGACCCTCCTGGGATGCGCGCTGCGGGCCGTGCCACGGCCCCTCGCCGTCCACCCCCGCTGGGTGCGGGCGATCAGCCCGGTTGCCGCCGTCCTCAGCAGCGGGTCCCGTACCTCGGGAACCGCGGGGAGCGGACGGCACGAGTATTACGGCGTGAGTGACCTCCGCAGTATCAGCTCCGCCGTCGTCAGCTGGGACGGCGCCGATGCCGGGGCGTTATCGCCCATCGTGCCGGCAGTGGACTTCGGCTTCAGTAGTGTCCCACCGCGGCCCAGCCTCGCCAGGGTCCGCACCACAGTGGTGGACGCCGGTACAGCCGGGGAGACGTCCCCATCCTGGCGACCTGCGGAATAACGTAGTTTGGGCAGCAGAACCGCTTGGACTGTTGAACAATATTGGGGGAACGCCATGGCGCCAAGAATTTACGGGGCTGACATCAACGGGACTGCAACCAGCACCGCGGGGTTTCCGCAGCTTGCCCTGGGCTACGCCCACCGCCGGGCCCGCGTCTTCTGGTTTTGGTGGATGGGAATGGTCTTCGCCCTCCCTGGTGCGGCGCAGGCCGCCGTGCTGTGGGCAACGGATCAAAACCCGGAGAACGGCCTGGTGCTGGCCGGCCTGGGATTGGGAATTTCAGGCGTGGGCTGGGTATCGGCCATCGGCCCGCGCTTCACGCGGACGGCTCCGCGCCCGGCTGATGACGTGAACCGTGCTGAGCAGTACATCAGGATTGTCCCGGGAACGGCGATCGGCATGGTGGCTGCCATGCTGGTGATCGTGGTGGCTCTGATGGTCGCAACACCGAGGGGAACCTCGCCTGACGTCCTGCCCATTCTGGCGTTCCTGGCTGCCTTTCCAGTGCCCATAGCCGCCGGCATGCTCTACTCCCGGCAGCTCCACCGCGAGCGGGAGCGGCTTTACAGAAGCTGGCTGGAACGCGGCTAAAACAAAATTCCGGACTCAGGCGCCTTCGGATTCCTCCACGGTCAGCTGCGACTCGAACATCCTGAAGTAACGGCCCCGCAGCGCCACGAGTTCGTTGTGCGTGCCCTGTTCCACGATCCGGCCGTCCTCCAGCATGTAGACGATGTCTGCCTTTTCGATGGTCGCCAGGCGATGGCTGATCGCGATGATGGTGCTGTTCCGGTCCGCGAAGAGGCGGGTGAAGATCCGGTGTTCGGCAAGGGCATCGATGGCCGACGTGGGCTCGTCCATCACCATAAAGGAGGCGTCCCGGTAGAAGTTCCGGGCCATCGCCAGCCGCTGCCACTGGCCGCCCGAAAGTCCACTGCCCTTGCGGCCGCGGGGGTCCTCCATCCAGTTGCTGACGTGGTTGTCCAGCCCGTTGGGCAGCCTGGTGATGAAATCCAGCGCCTCGGCATCGCTGGCGGCCCTGCTGATGCGGTCGTCGTCCCGGGGCGACTCGACGTCGCCGAAGTAGATGTTCTCCGCAGCCGTGGCGAACTCGTACTTGAGGAACTCCTGGCTCAGCACTGCGAGGTGGCGGTGCCAGGAGGTGACGTCGACGGCGGCCAGATCCACGCCGTCGAGCATTACCTGCCCGGAGTCCGGGCGGTAAAGGCCTGCCAGGATGCGGATTAGCGTGGACTTCCCGGCGCCGTTCTCCCCCACAATGGCGATGTGCTGGCCTTCGCGGATGGTCATGCTGATGCCGCGGATCACCTCGATGTCGCTGCCCGTGTAGGTGAAGCGGATGTCCTTCAGCTCAACCGTTTCCGGGGATTCCAGCAGCGGTGGGGCGTGCTCCGAGTGCACGGGCAACGCCATAAACAGCTCGTAGTCCTTGAGGTTGGCCAGGTCCTCGTCAATAGAGCTGAGGGAGGAGACCAGGTTGTTGGCCGTGGACAGCGCCCGGCTGACAATCTGCTGGACGTAGAGGAACTGGCCCACAGGTTGCGCCCGGGCGATGATCTGCCCCACCACCCAGATCAGCGAGACAACCTCCGCGCCGTACTGGAGGGCGTCCGCGGCGAGCTGCTTCGGGATGTACCGGCGCTGGAAATCGAGGCGGCGGCGCTCGTCAGCGTCGCGCAGGCGGGACCGGAGGTCCATGAGGAAGCCGACGATTCCGTAGAGACGCATCTCGGCAATGTGCTGCGGCCTGAGCAGGTTCTGCTCGATCATCCGGCGCTGCCGGCGTGAGTCCACCTGCGTGTTCCAGTGCGCGATCTGCTCCCTGGACAGCTTGAACTGCAGGTACACGCTGGGCACGATGGCCACCAGGACAATCACGGCGATCCACCAGCTGACCAGCAGCAGTGCCCCGATAGCAAGGATGACCGAGACGAGCTGGGTGAAGATGGCAGCGATCCGATCCAGTACCCGGGCGTAGGAGTCGGAGAACCTCTTGGCCCGGTCGTACAGGTCAACGGTTTCTTTGTCGTCGTAGCGCCAGAACTCGAGGGCGAGGAACCGCTCGTACATCTGGTCGCCCACGATGGCGCCCACTTTGAAGCTCATCAGCTGCTGGATGTAGCGGTCCACGCTGTTGAACGCACCCCAGAAAAGCCCCAGGGCCGCGGTGATGATGACATAGACAACCGCCAACTGCCCGGCTCCGGCATCGCCCGAATAAGCCGCGGCCAGAGCAGTTGTGGTGAGCGCTGCGAAGTAGGTGGTGATTAGCGGGAGCACCGCCGAGATCAGCGAGCCGAGCACCTTCATGACCACAGCGCCCGGGGAGGCACGGAAACTGACCCTCAGGACCTGGGCAACGGCGCGGGCGTACGGGCGAAGGGCCAGCCGTCGCGAGGGTTCCCGCTTCGGGGCCAGTTCCGCCGGGTGGCGTGATGGGGGCATGGAATCAGCCTAGTGCCGTGCCCCGGGTAAGGCGGGTGTCAGTACTCCTCGCCGTACTCGTAGTCCGGGAAGTCGAAGCAGGCACTGTAGCCCTCGACCCGCAGCGATTCAGGGCCGCCCACGAAGAACACGAACAGGTGAGTGCCGTCGCTGTGCAGAAGGTCGATGCGCCGGGCTCCGCCGGGGGTTTTGCCGTCATCCACCGTCCAGCCGTCCTTGGCCTCCATCAGCTCGACCACCTCATCGAGGATGGCTTCGCGGTCCACACCGGCCCCGACTTCAGCAACAGCGTCCCCGGTCCACTTGCGCCGGTCTCCACCAGTGCAGGGCATGAGTCCGGACGTATCGTGGGCGAACGTGGACAAAACCGCATCGCCGGGCAGCAGCCCCAGGATTTCCTGTTCCGAGGACATGACTTTGGTCTTGGCTGATTCGAGGCTGATGTCCGGGTTCTTTCCATTTCCAGGCTGGCCGCAGGAGGCCACCATTGCTAGGAGTGCTGCCGCTCCGGCCAGGCGCCATGCCGGCGCGGACCTGGGCCTACCGCTCACGGATTTCCGCCAGGATGTCTGCAAGGGCTTCCTCATTCTCGGGATCTGTGGCGGCAATTAGCGGGTGGCTGCTGTTCATCGGCCTGCCGCATCAGGTCCTCAGCGGCCCGCTGCAGGAGCGTGACCGCTGCCCAAACCGTCCCCCAATTGCCGCATGTATATCCATCGAATGTACTTTATCGCTCAAAAAGAAGGGATGGGCAGTAATGCCCATCCCTTCTAAATGATCAGCGGGAGCCGTAGTTCGGCGCCTCGACGGTCATCTGGATGTCGTGCGGGTGCGACTCCTTCAGGCCTGCCGGGGTGATCCGGACAAACTTGCCGCGCGCCTTCAGCTCGGGGACGGTAGGCGCACCGGTGTAGAACATGGTCTGGCGCAGGCCGCCCACCAGTTGGTACGCCACGGAAGCCAGTGGACCGCGGTACGCCACGCGGCCTTCGATGCCTTCGGGAATGAGTTTGTCATCGCCGGAAACGTCGGCCTGGAAGTAGCGGTCCTTGGAGTAGGACGTGTTCTTGCCCCGGGACTGCATGGCGCCCAGGGAGCCCATGCCGCGGTAGGACTTGAACTGCTTGCCGTTGACGAAGATCAGCTCGCCCGGGGACTCATCGCAGCCGGCCAGGAGGGAGCCGAGCATCACGGTGTCGGCGCCGGCAACGAGGGCCTTGCCGATGTCGCCGGAGTACTGGAGGCCGCCGTCGGCGATCAGCGGAACACCGGCCGGGATGGCAGCCTTGGCGGATTCGTAGATGGCGGTGATCTGCGGGACGCCCACACCGGCTACCACGCGGGTGGTGCAGATGGAGCCCGGCCCCACGCCCACCTTGATGCCGTCGGCGCCGGCGTCGATCAGGGCCTGGGCGCCTTCGCGGGTGGCAGCCTGGCCGCCGATGACGTCCACATGCGCTGCAACAGGATCGGACTTGAGGCGGCGGATCATGTCCAGCACGCCCTGCGAGTGGCCGTTGGCGGTGTCCACGAACAGGGCGTCGACGCCGGCATCCACCAGTGCCATGGCGCGCTCCCAGCCGTCCCCGAAGAAGCCGATGGCTGCACCCACGCGGAGGCGGCCTTCGTCATCCTTGGTGGCCAGCGGGTACTGCTCTGCCTTCGTGAAGTCCTTGGTGGTGATCAGGCCCTTCAACCGGCCCTGCTCATCCACCAGCGGCAGTTTTTCGATCTTGTTGGTGGCCAGCTTGTGCGAGGCTTCTTCGCGGCTGATGCCCACGTGCCCGGTGACCAGCGGCATCTTGGTCATCACGTCGCTGACAAGCCGCAGCGGGAAGTCGGACTCCGGCACAAAGCGGGTGTCGCGGTTGGTGACGATGCCCAGCAGGCGGTTGTCCTCGTCCACGACCGGCAGGCCGGACACGCGGTACTGGGCGCACAGGTCATCCAGTTCGCGGAGTGTGGCCTCGGGGCGGATGGTCAGCGGGTTGGTGATCATGCCCGATTCGCTGCGCTTGACGCGGTCCACCTGGTCCGCTTGGTCGGCGATGGACAGGTTGCGGTGCACCACGCCCAGGCCGCCCTGGCGGGCCATGGCGATGGCCATCCTGGACTCCGTCACGGTGTCCATGGCGGCGGAGAGCAGAGGTGTCTGCACGGTGATCCGCTTGGAGATCCGGGAGGAGGTGTCCGCCTCAGAGGGGATGACCTCGGTGTGGCCGGGAAGGAGCAGGACGTCGTCGTAGGTCAGGCCGATGAAGCCAAAGGGGTTGTGTTCGGGCTCGGTCATGAGTGCGCCTCTTACCTTGGTTGCGTGCGGGTAGGGGTTGCAGCCGATGACCAGCCCGTCATTACGGGACTGGCCTGTGCAGAAGATCGTGCAGACCACTACGTGATGCGGCGGTCCGGAGGTCAGAAAGTGTTGAGTAAATATTAGAACCTCGGCGCCGATCCCCCTATTCCATCCGCCCGATGTGAGCAACCGCACGGCCCCAGCACACGGCAGGGCATCACGGGAAAGAATCAGTTCCAGCCTGTCGCGGTGAGGAGGCGCTGCTCAAACATGGGGATCATGGTTTCCACGTAAGTCCGGGTGAGGTGGTTGTCGTCCTTATAGACGTATACATTTCCCACCACCCCGGGGCAGATCCCGCGCGCGCAGATGAAGTCGCTCAGGTCCATCAGGTGCAGGCCGTTGACCTTGCCCCGGTAGCCCTCCAGTGGTGAAGGGTCCGCCAGGGACTCCTCCACGGGAACGCTGCACTCGTGGGCCTCCGCACCGTTGCGCTGGACGCACTCGGGCATGTTGAAGGTGAACCGCGGGTTGTCCCGGATCCCGACAATCTCGATGCCCGCGTCGGCGAACGGGCGGACGCCGTCCAGGTATCCCGGCACCTCTGTCTCGAACGGTGCTTCCTCGTGCGTCAGCGATGCCACGGTGAACACCGCATCCGGCCGGTGTTCCAGGACATAGGCGGCACTGGCATGGTTGTAGGCGTTGCACTCGGCGTTCCGGGTTTCCGATTCGGCCCCGAAGCGGCAGGCAGGCATCAGCAGCGTCACCAGTTCCCAGCCCCGCGCGGCCGCGATGGGGGCGAGGGCACCCAGGTACTGCTGGGAGTGCGAATCCCCCAGGACCACTATGCGCTTGGTCACTTCCCCTTCGGGGACTGCCTGCCGGCAGCCCTCCAAAATGGGGTTGCTGGTGGCATTGGCATCGACGCACGGAGCCTGGATGCCTGCCCAGTCGTTGTCCAGTGCGGCGGGGCCCGGGATGATCCTGGCACCGGCAGCGGGTACCGCGGCGTTCTCCGGGCTGAGCGCGGCCGCCCCCGGCGTGAGCTCCCTCGGCTGGGCCGCCGTCGCGCTTTCCTCTGCGGTGAGCGTGGTCTGCCAGATGGCCACGGGACCTGCCAGCAGGGCGCCGCAGGCGACAATCACGACGGCGGTGCGCCGGGCCCGCAGCTTGGGCCAGTGCCAGTCCCGCAACGGCTTTTCCACGAAGCGCGTGGTGAGGACGGCCAGGACCACGGAGGCGCCGACTATTGCCAGGCCCTGGACCAGGTTGGGTGCCTCCACCCCGGTAGCGGCCAGCGCCAGGACAAGGACCGGCCAGTGCCACAGGTACAAAGCGTAGGAGTTGTCACCGAGTGCCACCAGCGGCTTGCTGCTGAGAATCCTGTCCACGCCGCAGCGGCTGCCGGTCTGCCCGGCGATGATGATCGCGGCCCCCGCCAATTCGGGCCACAGCGCGACGTACCCGGGGAAGGAACGGTCCACGGTCAGCAGCAGGCCGCACGAAACCATGGCGGCCAGCCCGGCCCAGCCCAGCACTACCCGCAGCGCCCGTGCGGGTTTGAGGTACGGCAGCGCGAGGGCCAGCAGGGACCCCAGGGCGAACTCCCAGAGGCGGGCCCGGGTGTCGAAGTAGGCATACGCCTGGTTGGTGGCGGTCTGCTCCACCGAGTACGCGAGCGAAAAGGCAAAGACGGCGCCGAAGACCACCGCCAGCAGGCCGCGGTAGGTCAGGCCGGCACAGGCCGGCACCCGGCGCAGGAGCGCCAGCAGCCCCGCGGCGCCGGCGAAGATCAGCGGCCAGAGGATGAACACCTGGCCCTGGATGGAGAGGGACCAGAAGTGCTGGAGGGGGCTGGCACCGGCATGGTCCTGGGCATAGTAGTCAACTGCAGTATCGGCGAGCAGCCAGTTCTGCCTGTACAGCAGCGATGCCCAGGCCTGGTCCAGTACCTGCGGCCAGCGGCTCTGCGGCAGGATCAGCCAGGTTCCGGCGAGAACGCCCAGGATCACCACGACGGCGGCCGGCAACAGCCGCTTGAACAGGTGCAGCCAGTGCGCCAGGAGTCCGAACGGGCGCCCCGCTTCGGTCTTCCGGACGAAGGACAGCGTAAGCAGGAAGGCGGAGATCAGCAGGAAGATATCCACACCGCCGGACACCCGGCCCAGCCACACATGGTAGGCAACCACCATCAGCACGGCGAGCGCCCGGAGCCCCTGCACCTCGGGCCGGAAAGTTGGTTTCCGGCCCCTGGTACTGCCTCCGGGCAGCGGCTTGGCTGCAGCCCCTGTTCTCGCTACCGACACAAATAGACCTCACTGGTGCATAGGCAAAACATCGATTCTACCCAGTTGGGGAATTTTCCCTGCCAGGTACCGCGCGTCGCGGCTTCCTCCCGGAAGCGTTGCGGATGCTGCCGCGTACAAAAATTCCTGCCCCAGGAAGAACAATCCCGGCGTATCAAGCGCCACGCCGCGGTGCTGCCGCGGCAGCGCACCGTCCTCGAGCAGGTCCGGATCGACCCAGCTGAAGTCGTCCCGGAAACCGGTGCACCAGATGACGTTGGCGGCGTCCAGCCGGGTGCCGTCCGCCAGGACGGGCTTGCCGTCTTCCACGCCGGTGACCCGTGGCACCAGCCGGACGCCGGCGGCGGCCAGGTCCTTGGTCTTGGTCCTGATCAGGGGCGCAGCGTGTGCCTTGAACGCCGGTGCTGCCTTGCGTCCCACCGGCGTGTCGAGGTTGAGGACGTGCAGGCCGAGGAAGCGCACCACCGGCAGTACGAAGCGGGCGGCTGCCCGGCCGTGCTTCACCGGCAGTTCGCCCCCAGGCTTTCCCGCAATCGTGGTGGGGTGCGTCCTGCAAACTTCGAGGGCGATCTCCGCTCCTGAATTTCCCACCCCCACCACCAGGACCGGGCCGTCCTGCAGTTGGCCGGGATTCCGGTAGTCACTGGAGTGGAACTGGACGGTGGAAGGTGCCAACCCGGCACCGAAGGCGGGAACCTTGGGAGCCTGGCTGACCCCGGTGGCAACGACGGCATTGCGCGCCTCCCAGCGGCGGCCGTCGCCGGACGCTGCGAGGAAGTGGCCATCCTCCCGCCACAGGCGCTCCACCCGGGTGCCGTGAAGCACGGGCAGGGCGTTCCGTTCCGCGTAGCCCTCCAGGTATCCGGCCAGTTCATCCTTGGTGGGGAAGGACAGCGGGTCTGCCGGGAACGGCTCGCCGGGCAGCCCGTCATACTTTGCGGGGGTGAATACCCGGAGCGAATCCCAGCGCTGGCGCCAGGCGTCGCCGGTGCGGCGGTTCGCGTCGAGGATGAGGAAGTTCCGTTGCTGCTTCTTCAGGTGGTGGCCCAGGGCGAGGCCGGCCTGGCCGCCGCCGATAATGATCGTGTCCAGCATGCCGGTCACGTTGCTGTTGTTCATGGCTTTACTCCTATTTCACTGGCGGGGATGCCTGCGGCTGAATCTTCCTGTTGTCCCGCCGGCCCGGTTGCTCCGCGCCGGCTGCCCGGTTCCCTGTAGCGCAGCCACCAGGCAAGCATCAGGGCGGAGGCCAGGACGTAGGCGAAGTGGAGGACCCAGATTGGTCCGGCCGGGAGGTGGAACACGTAAACCGAGTGCACAACGTTCGCCACATTGCTCAGGACCAGGTTCCCCAGGCTGTAGGAGGCGAGGTCACGCGTGCGGGCGGCTTTGGCCAGCATCGGCAGCATTCCTGCGGCAAACAGCACCGTGGAAAGCGTGCCGGCAAGGACTGGAAGGTTCATGCTTTGAGGCTATGACTGGGGCCTGCTGCTCCGCGTCGCCCAAATCATGCAGATTGCGCGCCGGGCCTATGGGTATTTTTATGCAGTCCCTGGCATTATCCCGCGAGTCCGTGCTCAAAGGCATACCTGGTGGCAGCGGCCCGGGAGGACAGGCCCAGCTTCAGGAAGATGTTGCTGATGTGCCGGGCTACGGTCTTCTCGCTGAGATAGAGTTCCGCGGCGATGGCCCGGTTCCCCTTGCCGGTGGCAACGAGCCGAAGCACTTCGGTTTCCCTCGGGGACAACGGTCCCTTGGCGCCGTCTGCGCCTTCCCGCATGAGCGACGCCGCCCAGGCGGCCCCCGGAGCTGCGCCCAGTTCCAGGAACTCCGCTTCTGCGGCCTCGAAGTCCATCAGCGCCGACGCCTCGTCGCCAAGGGCCCGGCAAGCACACCCGATCAGGACGCGGCAGCGCGCGGCTTCGTACGGCACACCGAGTTGCCGCCACAGCTTCCAGGCCTGCCGGACGGCTGGTGCGGCACCCGCCGGATCACCTTCGGCGAGCCGGACCCCGCCCTCGGCCTGGCCGGCAACCGCGCGGACCATGGGCATGGGGCATTCCCGGGCAAAGGCTGCCAGCTCGTCCGCGCCGCGGCGCGCCGCCTCAATATCGGCGGCGGCGAGCTCGATCTCCACCAGGGCTGGCAGTAAATGGCGCCGGGTGGCGGTGTCCGCAACGCCGGCAGCCCTTTGGATCATGGACTGCGCCTGCTTCGCGTCCCCGCGCGCCAGGGAGAGGAGCGCAAGGCCAGGCTGTGGCTCATAGCCGCTTCGGGCCGCTTCCCGGTATGAAGCTGCGGCTGCGTCCAGATCGCCGCTGAGCCGCTGCACTTCCCCCTGCTGGTAGTAGCCCCCGTACAGTGCCTGGGGATCACCCTGGGTGGAACGGCCTTGGGCTATGGCCGCCGCCGCCAGCGCCTCGGCCCAGGCCCCATGCAGCCGGAAGAGCTCTGCCCGGTGTGACTGGCACTGGCCACTGAACGTGACCATGTCGGGGCGGTTACGGCACCAGCGGTCAAGTGCCGCCGTCCATTCCAGTGCCCGTTCCAGGTCGAAGGCCAGGTGGCAGTTGCCGATGACTGCACAGTAGACAATCCCGGCCGGGATTGCGGACAGTTCTCCGGCCGTCACGGCCACCATAACCTCGTCGAACATTCGAAGGCCCTCGTCGTTGTGCCCGAGCATGAGGTTCGCCTGGCCCAAACCGATGAGGGCCAGCGCCGACAGGTCTTTGTCCTGGAACCTTTGGCCAATGTCCGCAACCTGGGCGAAAGCCTCCAAGGCGCCGGCAGGGTCACCGCCGTAGAGCTTGCCCAGGCCTACCGGCACAAGCAGGAACCCCTGGACGGCGTGTGGCCCGTCCAGCTCATCCGAGAGCCGTTGCCCCCGGGCGAACCATCCGCCGGCCCGGGACATTTCGCCAAGATGCATCAGCTGCATCCCCATCCAGCCGGCGCACCGGACGGCTCCAACGATGTCGCCGACAACCAGGTACTCTTCGTGGGCGCGGGTGAGGGTGTCCAGTCCTGTGGCCGTGTTGCCGGTCAGAATCTCGGCGGTGGCGAGCCGTTCCAGGTCAGGTGCCGGCAGGCCGCCCCGTTGGTCGGCGTCGCGGAAGTTTTCAAAGGCCTCGGTCCAGCGGTTTTCGCGGAACGCTGACCTGCCCTGGTCGATGCCCGTCTCAGCTGACACCAGGCCTCCTTTCGGATACCACCCGCCCGGCCGGACGCCGTCGTCGCGCTTTGCACGCAACGGCACTTAAGCGCCACGGTACGCCCGCGGCAAAGGTAGAACAAGCGTCTGGTCAGGAACGGAGCAGCCCACGCAGGGTCTGGATGGTGTCCGCCTCGGCAACCGTTTTGTCGTCGCGGTAGCGCTTGACGCGTGCGAACCGGAGGGCGATTCCGCCCGGATAGCGCGACGACTGCTGCACGCCGTCGATGGCGATTTCCACAACGGTGACGGGTTCCACCCACACGGTGCCCGCAGTGCGGCGCACCTCGAGCTCCTGGAACCGCTCCGTCTGCCACTGCAGCAAAGCGTCGGTGAGTCCTTTAAAGGTCTTTCCCACCATCACGTAACCGCCGGGTTCGCCGAACGCGCCTGCGGGGTCCAGGGCGCCGAGGTGCAGATTGGAGAGCAACCCGGTGCGCCGTCCCGATCCCCACTCGCAGGCAAGCACCACCAGGTCGTAGGTGAGCACCGGCTTCACCTTGACCCAGTTGGAACCGCGTCGGCCGGCCGCGTAGGCCGATCCCACTGCCTTCACCATCACACCCTCGTGGCCGGCGGCGAGCGCATCCCGGGAGACCTGTCCGGCAACCGCGGCATCGGCGGTGACAGTCCCCGGGATCCGGTGCCCGGGGGCGATGCGTTCGAGCACGCCGATGCGCGTGGACAGCGGCTCGTCCAGCAGGTCCCGCCCGTCAATATGCAGCACGTCGAAGAACCACGGGTGCAGCAGGGTGGTGCGCGCCGCATCGGCCCCGAACCGGGACATGGTCTCCTGGAACGGCCGGGGCCCGCCGTCCTCATCCAGGGCAAGGGTCTCGCCGTCGAGGATCACGTCGCGCACCGGCAGTCCGCGCACTACGTCCACCACTTCGGGCAGCCGGTGGGTTACCTCGGCCAGGGTGCGGGTGTAGATACGGACATCGTCCCCAACGCGGTGCACCTGGATGCGCGCGCCGTCGAGCTTGTATTCCACCGACGCTTCCCCGGTGACCTCCAGCGCCGCATCCACGCTGGCCGCGGTCGCTGCGAGCATGGGCTGGACGGGACGGCCGACGACGAGGCCGACGTCGTCCAGCTCGGTTTCCGTACCGGTGAGCGCCAGCAGGGCGGTCCCGCCCAGATCGCCGGAGAGCATGGCCGCGCGGCGTACGGCGTTGACGGGACGGCCGGCGGCGCGGGCCACGGCGTCCGTCAGGACGCCCTCCAGCGCACCGGTCCGCAGTTCTCCCAGCAGTACCCCGGCGATGAATGCCTGCTCGCGTTCGGTGGCTGCCGCGGTGAGCGTCCGCAGGGTCGCGGCCCGCTCCGCGGCGGATCCGGCACCGGCAGCGGCCAGCAGCCGGTCCAGCGCAGCGTCGAGGTCTGCCACGGTAAGGCCGGGCTCAGCAGCCGGCTCCCCCATCGCCGCTGACATCCCACGCCAGCCGATCCCCACCCGGCCCTGGCGCGGCCTGGCACTCAGCAGGCCCACCGCCGTCGGAATCTCCGCGGGGTCCAGCCGGCGCAGCAGGTCCGCCAACGCCTCCACCTTCGCGAGCCGGGAGCGGGTGGACGCGACGGCGTCCGCGGTCTTCACAAGCTCGTCGAGCAGCATGGGATCAGTCTGCCACGCGGGCTCTGGACAGCACCCGGCGGCTGCCCCACACTGGACGCGTGGGAATCATCGTCGCGAACCTGTTCCTTACCCTTGACGGCGTGTACCAGGCGCCAGGCGGCCGAGAAGAGGACACTGAGGGCAACTTCGCCTTCGGCGGCTGGCAGGCGCCGGTGTCCGATGATGAGGCCGGCGCGGCCATCGGCCAGGAGATCGCCAAGATTGACGCGCTGCTGCTCGGCCGGAAAACCTATGACATCTTCGCCGCCTACTGGCCCCACCAGTCCGACGAAATCGGGGGGACGCTCAACCGGGTGCCCAAGTTCGTCGTGTCCAAGAGCCTGACCGCGCCTGGCTGGGAGGGCACTACGGTACTGCCGGATGCCACGGCGGCAGGCAGGCTGCGCGAGGAGTACGGCGAGGTGCACATGTTCGGCAGCGGCGTCCTCATCCGTTCACTGCTCGCAGCCGATGTGCTGGATCGGCTCCACGTCTGGCTCTACCCAGTCACGTTGGGGCAGGGCAAGCGCCTCTTCGACGCCGGGACCATCCCCGCCTCATTCCGCCTCGCGGAACCTGCGCGCAGCTTCCCGAAGGGGGCTGTGTCACTGGTGTATGAGCGCGCGGGCGACGTTGAGACGCAGGAGATGGGCTAGCCGCGTTGGGCAAGGTCATCGCAGCCATCACCACATCCGTTGACGGCTTCATCACCGGCCCCGACGACGGACCCGGACTCGGCCTGGGCAAGGGCGGCGAACGGCTGCACTACTGGGTGATGGGCGGCCCATGGACCTACGAGGGCGGACATGACTTCGCGATGCACGGCCCGGACAAAGATTTCTACGACGAACTTGTTGCGGGTTTGGGTGCCGGCATTGTGGGCCGCGGCATGTATGACGCTGCAGGAGCATGGGGAGGGACCAACCCGTTCCCCGGCCCGCTGATGGTGCTCACCCACCGTGTGGAGGACCAGCCCGCGGCTGCGTCGGGGTTCACGTTCGTGTCCGGGTTTGAGGAGGCCCTGGCGCAGGCTGCTGCAGCGGCCGGCGGCAAGGACGTGTCCATCGGCGGCGGCGCAGACGTGATCCGGCAGGCGCTGGCCGCCGGGCGGGTTGACGAACTGGTGCTCTCGACGGCACCGGTGGTCCTGGGCGCAGGGAAGCGCCTGTTCGACGGCTTCCATCATGACATCGACCTCGAAATCGTCAGGACTGTCAGCTCCACATTTGCCACCCACGTGCGTTATGCCGTGAAAAAGTAGGGAGCACAAAAAACCGGCCCAGCAGACGCTGGACCGGTTTTTTCGTGCATGGCTATGGGCCCACGCCGTCCGGGTTCCCTGACCGAGCGAAGCGAGGTGAGGGAGACGGTGGGGACTAGTGCCTGTGGCCTGCGTGCTCGTCTTCCTCGGCAGGCTTCTCTGCTACAAGGGTCTCGGTGGTGAGAACCAGGGCAGCGATGGACGCTGCGTTGCGGAGGGCTGCGCGGGTGACCTTGACGGGGTCGATCACGCCGGCGGCGATCAGGTCCTCGTACTCGCCCGACTTGGCGTTGAAGCCGTTGTTGGTTTCGAGCTCGGCAACCTTGGAGGTGATGACGTAGCCGTCGAAGCCGGCGTTCTGGGCGATCCAGCGCAGCGGCTGGACCAGTGCGCGGCGAACGATCCCGACTGCGGCAGCAGCGTCACCCTCAAGGGCCTTGACTGCAGGGTCCTCATCCAGTGCCTTGAGGGCGTGGATCAGGGCAGAGCCGCCACCGGCCACGATGCCTTCTTCGAGGGCAGCGCGGGTGGAGGACACAGCGTCTTCGATGCGGTGCTTCTTTTCCTTCAGCTCAACCTCGGTGGCTGCGCCGACCTTGATGACGCCGATGCCGCCGGCCAGCTTGGCCAGGCGTTCCTGGAGCTTTTCGCGGTCCCAGTCGGAGTCGGTGCGGGTCAGCTCGGCGCGCAGCTGTGCCACGCGGGCTGCCACGTCCTCAGATGAACCGGCGCCGTCAACGATGGTGGTGTTGTCCTTGGTGACCGTGATGCGGCGGGCAGTACCCAGCACCTCGAGGCCAACGGTGTCCAGGCTCAGGCCCAGCTCCGGCGAAACAACCTGTGCACCGGTGAGGGTGGCGATGTCCTGGAGCATGGCCTTGCGGCGGTCGCCGAAGCCCGGAGCCTTGACGGCAACGACGTTCAGGGTACCGCGGATGCGGTTGACGATCAGCGTGGACAGGGCCTCGCCGTCAATGTCTTCAGCAATGATGAACAGCGGCTTGCCGGCCTGGAGGGCCTTCTCCAGCAGCGGCAGGAATTCCTGCAGCGAGGAGATCTTGCCCTGGTTGATCAGGATGAGGGCGTCTTCGAGGATGGCTTCCTGGCGGTCCGCATCCGTGATGAAGTACGGGGACAGGTAGCCCTTGTCGAACTGCATGCCCTCGGTGAGGACCAGTTCGGTCTGGGTGGTGGAGGATTCCTCGATGGTGATCACACCATCTTTGCCGACCTTGCCGAAGGCTTCAGCCAGGAGCTCGCCAATCTCGTCGCTCTGGGCGGAGATGGCTGCAACGCTGGCCACCTGGGTGCCTTCGACGGGACGGGCGTTCTCCAGCAGACGGGCGGCGACGGCTTCCACGGAAACCTCGATGCCGCGCTTGATCTGGCCGGGAGCGGCGCCTGCCGCTACGTTGCGCAGGCCTTCCTTGACCAGGGCCTGTGCCAGGACCGTTGCGGTGGTGGTGCCGTCGCCGGCAACATCGTTGGTCTTGGTGGCAACTTCCTTGGCCAGCTGAGCGCCAAGGTTCTCGTAGGGGTCGTCCAGTTCCACTTCGCGGGCAATGGTGACGCCGTCGTTCGTGATGGTGGGCGCGCCCCACTTCTTGTCCAGGACGACGTTGCGGCCGCGCGGGCCCAGCGTCACCTTGACGGTGTTGGCGAGCTTATCGATGCCGGCTTCAAGAGACCGGCGGGCAGCGTCGTTAAACGCAAGCTGCTTTGCCATGGTTCAGTCCTTTCAAGACAGAACCCCGCGCAGCTGACCAGCAGAAGGCATGACCAGCGGCACGGGGATCCGAAGAGTTACTTTACGACGATCGCCAGGACGTCGCGGGCGGACAGCACGAGGTATTCGGTGCCGCTGTGCTTGACTTCGGTTCCGCCGTACTTGGAGTAGATAACAACGTCGCCTTCAGCAACGTCGAGCGGGACGCGGTTGCCGTTGTCGTCAAAGCGGCCGGGGCCTACTGCAACAACTTCGCCTTCCTGGGGCTTCTCCTGCGCGGAGTCCGGGATGACCAGGCCGGAAGCCGTGGTCTGCTCGGCTTCGAGCGGGCGGACAACAATACGATCCTCAAGAGGCTTAATAGAGACCGACACTCGGACCTCTCCTTTTCGTCAGCAAATTCGTGGACTGGAAAGCTTCCCGCCGTGGCTGGCAAACCGTCGTCGCGGTGCCGGCAGCAGCCTGGCTGGCAGCTCTTCATGTATTAGCACCCTCCTAGGGAGAGTGCTAATGAAGACTCTATGTAAGGGTTAGCACTCGGTCAAGGCGAGTGCCAGCGTTTCGTCATCTGCGAACCCTCCATGTGTACATTTGACCGGTGCGAGCCGCTGCCTATCTGATCCTTGCCACCCTCTTCTGGGCCGGAAACTTCGTCGTCGGCCATGCCGCCATGGAAACCATGCAGCCGCTGCAGCTGACCTACTGGCGGTGGACCCTGGCAGCGGTGCCGCTGCTGGTACTCGCCCACACGGTGGAGCGGCCGGACTGGCGGAGCGTGCTGCGCCGCTGGCCGGTCCTGCTGCTCCTGAGTTCCCTGGGCATGAGTGCCTACACGCTGCTGCTGTACAGCGCCCTGGGCCACACCTCAGCCCTGAACGCCTCGCTGGTGACGGCTGCCAACCCTGCGCTGATTGTGGTGCTGGCCGTGGTCCTGCTGCGCGACAGGCCGCGCCCGCTGGGGTGGGCGGGGATCGGGCTGGGCCTGGCCGGCGTCCTGCTGGTGCTCACCGGCGGCGACATCCACCGGCTGCTGACCTTCTCCATCAACAGGGGCGAACTGCTGATCCTCGCGGCCATCACCGTGTGGGGCCTGTACACCATCCTCGGGCGCAGGGTTGATGTACCCCCGATCACGTCCACTGCAGTACAGGTGGCGCTGGCCGCCGTCGTCCTCAGCCCGCTGGCCCTCATCACCGGCGCCGGCCTGCCCCGGACAGCACCGGAGGGCTGGTCCCTTGCCTACATCGCCCTGTTTCCGTCGCTGGGTTCCTACCTGCTCTGGAACCTTGCCCTGAAACGCACCACGGCGGCCAATGCGGGCAACTACCTGAACCTCATTGCCGTGTTCACTGCGATTATCACTGTTGCCCTGGGGCAGCCCATCACCCTTCCGCAGGTTCTGGGCGGCGTCCTGGTGATTTCGGGAGTCCTGCTGACGAGCGCCGGCGGCCCTCAGCGTCCGAGGTCTTCGAAGTCGACGTCCTCGCCGCCGTCGCCCTCGTCCGGCGCGGAATTCCGCCCGCGGTAAAGGACCGCGCCTGCCGCTGCAGTGGCCAGCAGGGCGGCCACCAGCACGGCAATGCTTCCGGCGCGGGCGCCGTCGTAAAGTCCGCGGATGTCCTGCGCTTCCTGCGTGTCCCCCGAAATGTCGTTGCCGCCTACGGAGTAGACGGTGGCGTTGAAGGTATCCAGGAAGAAGATCACCACCAGGAGCGCGATGCACACCACCGCCACCAGGGCGCCGGCAATCAATGCCGTCCGGGCGAATCCGGCGGGGCCCCTGTCCTTGGCTGGTTCTTCGGACTGCCGGGGGCCTGCGCTCTCTTCCATGGTTTCAACACTATCCGCATCCCGCCGGGACCTCCTCCACTAGGCTGGAACGCATGCCTCACGCTTCCCAGGACCAGATCGCGCCGCTGCTCACCTCCCGAAGGCTGGGATCTGCTGGCGTCCCTGGGCCCGTATCGGGAGGACACATCCTTCGAGCTCAACTCGGCGCTGCGCAAGGCCGGCCACTCCCCCGAACTGGTCTCCGCCGTCCTGACCCAGTCCAGGCTCCGCACCAAGGCCGAAGCTAAGTTCGGCGAGTTCGCCCGCAGCATGCTGTTTACCCAGGCGGGACTGGAACAGGCAACCCGGTTCACCGTTGCCGCGCGCCACGCGCAGCGGTTCGCCGAAGCAGGAATCCGCCACGTGGCGGACCTGGGGTGCGGCCTCGCGGCCGACTCGCTGGCGCTGGCGTCGCTGGACATCAACGTCACCGCTGTGGAGATGGATGAGACGACGGCGGCCTGCGCCACGGTAAACCTGATTCCGTTCTCCAATGCCACGGTGGTCCACGCGGACGCCACTTCCGTTTCACTGGACGGGATCGACGGCGTCTGGCTGGATCCTGCCCGCCGGGTCACCTCCACGTCCGGCACCAAGCGCATCTGGGATCCCGAGGCCTTTTCGCCGCCGCTGTCCTTTGTTGAGTCCCTCGCGGCGTCCGGCAGGGCCGTCGGGGTCAAGATGGGGCCGGGCATGCCGCATGATTCCGTACCGGCCGGCTGCGAAGCCCAATGGGTTTCCGTGGCCGGGGACGTGACCGAGGTAGCACTGTGGTTTAACGCCGTGCGCAGGCCCGGCATCCGCCGGGCCGCCCTGGTCCTGGGTGCCGGCGGTGCGGCCGAACTGACCAGCCTTGAGGACTTCGGCGCCGGCCCTGCCGCCCCGCTGGGCCCGGTGGAGGGCTACCTCTACGAGCCTGACGGCGCGGTGATCCGCGCAGGGCTGGTGGCCGACGTCGCGCTTCAACTGGGCGGGCACCTGGTGGACGAACACATCGCCTACATCTGTGCCCCGCAGCTCGTGGACACGCCCTTCGCCCGGGCCTACAAGATCCTGGAAGTGATGCCCTACAACGTCAAGGCGCTCAAGGCATGGGTGAAGGCCGAGGGCATCGGTGTGCTGGACATCAAGAAGCGCGGCACTGCCATCACGCCCGAGGAACTGCGCAAGCAGCTGCTTCCTGCGGGGAAGGCAGCCGCGAAAAAGGCCGGCAACAAAACGGCCACCCTGGTCCTGACCCGGATCGGGGAGGACCGGGTGGTCATGGTGGTGGAGCCGGTCTAGGGCGCTGCTGTCCCGCGCCTGCCGCTACTGGGCGCGCATGAACTCCTCGGCCGCGCGGACCTGTTCAGGGGTGGGCCGTACGCCGGTGTAGAGCACAAACTGCTCCAGCGCCTGGATGGTGGCCACTTCCGCTCCGGTGATTACCGGCTTTCCGGCGGCACGTGCTGCCTTGACCAGCGGGGTTTCGGCGGGCAGTGCCACCACGTCGAAGACCACCTGGGCGGCGTCGATGGTTTCCTGCGGGAAGGCCAGGCTGTCCACCTCGCGTCCCCCTGCCATACCGATAGGAGTGACGTTGATGATGAGGTCCGCTGTTCCGCCGTCAAGCTCCGGACGCCACTGGAAACCGTACTGTGCGGCGAGTGCGCGGCCGGTGGTTTCGTTGCGCGCGAGGACTGTGACGTCGCTGAACCCGGCGTCCCGAAGCGCGGCCACCGTCGCTTTGGCCATGCCGCCGGCGCCCTGGACCAGCACTGAGTAGTTGGTGGGCACGGAGTTGGACGCGAGGAGCTGTTCGATCGCGGTGTAGTCCGTGTTGTAGGCCTTGAGATGCCCGTCCGTGTTCACGATGGTGTTGACGGAGTCGATGGCCTTGGCCGAGCGGTCCATCTCGTCCACGAGGGCGATCACGTCCTCCTTGTACGGCATGGAGACGGCGCAGCCGCGGATGCCCAGCCCGCGGACCCCCGCGATGGCCTGCTCAAGGTTGGTGGGGGCGAACGCCTTGTAGATCCAGTTCAGGTCCAGCTGCTCGTAGAGGTGGTTGTGGAACCTGGTCCCGTTGTTGCTGGGCCGGGCCGAGAGCGAGATGCAGAGGGTCATGTCTTTATTCAGAATGGGCACCTGACCATTTAACCCGTTCCGCCCAACTAAGTAGCGCTAACTGTCGTTTTGACGGTCCAAAACGACACTTAGCGCTACTCAGTTGGGGTCAGGGGCAGCCGGTGCCGGCCGGGAAGTTTCCGACGGCGGCAGGCAGCTTTCCGGGGGCGGTCGCCTTCCCGGCGAGGACGGCAGCGAGGGCGTCGAAAGCGGCCTGGCTGCGGCCGTACAGGGCTACTTTGACGGGCGCGCTGGCATCCTGCAGCGTCCACGGCGCGTCGAGGGCGACGGCGATCTCCCCTCCGGCGGCGCGGCCACCGTACCCAACGAGGCTGACCACGGGTCCGGAACCGACGGCGAGTCCGGCACGGGCGGCCGCAGCCGAGAAACGTTCCCTGTCCGCCGGGCTGCCCCCTGTCACCTGTACCCCGCCGGGCGTAAGGGGTCCGCTGCAGGGGCCGGAAAGAACCGTCACCGCGGCGGCCGAAACCTTGGCGGAGAGCGCAGCCCCGCTTCCGGCCGGGGCGCCTGTGGGCGTCCCCGCTCTGGCTGCTGTCCGGGCACGCCAGGTCATCATGGTTGCCACGCGCAGGGCGGCTTCGTCGAGCCGGGCGGCAGGGAGGGCGCCGGAGGTTACGGCATCAACGATCGCAGCGTGGGCCTGCTGGACATCAGCAGGCATGAGCAGAAGGTCGGCGCCCGCGGCCAGGGCCTTCACGGCGGCCGACCCTGCCGGATACTGCTTGCTCACCGCTCCCATATTCAGGGCGTCAGTCACGGCGACCCCCTTGAAACCGAGTCCCCGCAGTGCGGCATAAGTGGGGGCAGAAAGCGACGCCGGCACCCCCGGTTCCAGCGCAGCCACGGCGATGTGGCCGGTCATCACCATGGGCGCGCCAGCCGCGACGGCCGCCTCGAAGGGCTTCCAGTCCCGCGCCTGGAGTTCCGCCACGCTGGCCGGCTGCGAGGGAAGGCTCAGGTGCGAATCAGCGGTCACGGACCCATGCCCTGGGAAATGCTTGACGACGGGCAGGACCCCCGCGCCCAGCATGCCCTGGGCGAACGCCACACTGAGACCGGCGGCAGCGCCCGGGTCACCGGACATGGAGCGGGCGCCGATGGTGGGGTCCTTTGGGCCGACGGTCACGTCGGCGTCCGGCGCGAAATCCATATTGAAGCCCAGCGGCACCAGCTCACCGGCCAGCCCCTGCCCGGCCTCACGCGCCAGGGGGCCGCTACCGGCAGCACCGTAACTCATAGGCGCCGGCCATTCCGTCAGCGGCGCCCCCAGGCGGGCCACCATCCCGCCTTCCTGGTCCACTCCGACGATCCCGGGCCACGGCCTGCCGTCCGCCCTCGTAGCCTGGGCGAGCCGCTGGTTGACCGCGGTCATGGCGGTAAGGTCCACCTTTCCCTGCGGATCCAGCGGGATGTTGTCGCCCATGATGATGGAACCAGCCAGGTGGAGGCGTTCGACGACGGCGGCATGGGCGGCGGGGTTTGTGCCGGTGAAGAAGGGAAGCAGGACCTGTCCCGCCTTTTGTTCAGGCGACATCGCAGCAACCACCGTGGCAGCGGCGTCCTGGTCCCGCTGCTGCGGGCCCCACCCCAGCTCACGAGCGCCAGGGTCCGGCGTGGCAGAAGGTGACGGGGAAGGAGTGCCAGGTGCCGGCGTCGTCCGCGGTGAAGCGGAAGGTGGGGCGGGCGTGGCCGGTGCCTGCGCGGGGACAGGTGCCGGGGCGGGGACAGGTGCCGGGGCGGTGCTGCAGGATGCGAGTGCCACTGCAGCGGTGGCTGCAGCCAGGACGGGGAAGGATTTGTGAAAACTGTCACGCAGGCGTTGGAACGGGACCATCAATACGATGCTACCCCTGCACTAGACTTGATCCATCCGTGCGCCTGCCAGCAGCAGCATGCCAGCGGCGTGCTCAGCGGCAAACCGGACAGTGAGGATACGCGTGAAGATTGACTTCGCTTCATCGAGGCAATCGACCCTCGGTGTGGAATGGGAGCTCGCGCTGGTGGACGGGCAAACCGGTGAACTCGCCTCCGTTGCCAACCAGGTGCTGCGCGGGGTTGCCTCCCGGCACCCGGAGCTGAACGAGGATGACGAGCACCCGCACATCAAGCAGGAACTGCTGCTGAACACCGTTGAGCTGGTCACCGGCATCTGCGAAACCGCCGGCGAAGCCAAGGAGGACCTCAGCCGGTCCCTCGCGGCGGTCCGTGAAATCACCGACCCCATGGGCGTGGAACTCTTTTGCGCCGGCAGCCATCCGTTCAGCCCGCCCCAGCTGCAGCCGGTCACGGACAAGGCCCGGTACGCCAAACTCATTGACCGCACCCAGTGGTGGGGCCGCCAGATGGTCATCTACGGCGTGCACGTGCACGTGGGGCTGGACCGGCGCGAGAAGGCACTTCCCGTGCTGGACGGGCTGGTCAACTACTTCCCGCACTTCCAGGCGCTCTCGGCGTCCAGCCCGTTCTGGGGCGGCGAGGACACCGGCTACGCATCCCACCGGGCCCTGATGTTCCAGCAGCTGCCCACCGCCGGCCTGCCTTTCCAGTTCGGCTCCTGGGAAGAATACGAATCCTATGTGCAAGACATGTTCACCACCGGAGTGATTGATACCCTCTCGGAAATCCGCTGGGACATCCGGCCCGTACCGAATTTGGGCACCATAGAGATGCGCATCTGCGACGGCCTGGCCACCCTCGAGGAAGTAGGCGCCATCGCGGCCCTGACCCAGTGCCTGGTGGATGAGTTCTCCACCACCCTCGACAACGGCGGGACCATCCCCACCATGCCGCCCTGGCACATACAGGAGAACAAGTGGCGGGCCGCGCGCTACGGCATGGACGCCATCATCATCCTGGACGCGGCCGGCAAGGAGCAGCTGGTCACGGACCACCTGCTCGAAACCCTGAACCGCCTTGAGCCGGTGGCCGCGAAGCTGGGCTGCCCGGATGAGCTGGCCGACGTCGAAAAGATCATCCGCCGCGGTGCGGGGTACCAGCGCCAGCGCCGGGTGGCCGAGGAGCACGGCGGGGACCTCCAGGCCGTGGTGCTGGACCTGGTCAAGCAGATGCGGAACGGCCCCACCGCCTGATTTTGCGGCCGCACTAGGGCCGGAGTTCAGCAAGAAAAGGGCAAAACCTGCCGTAGTTGCTAGGAATCCAGCCCCATGTCCGTCAGCTCCTCACCCAGAACCAGTTCCAGTGTAGAAATTTGCATGTCATCCAGATGTTCTTGCATCCGCGCGATCATTGCCGGGAAATCCGGCCGGGACCTGAACTCATCGATAGCTTCCCGGCTCTCCCAGACGGCGTAGCTGAGATAGCTCCCTGGCTGCTTGAGATCGCGAAGTAACCGTGGACGTTGAAGAAGGCCACGAATTGGAGGATCCACATCCTTTACGCCCGATTCCGCGAACGCCGTTGCGAACGCCTCCTCGTGACCCGGTTTCACTGACCAGCGGCCGGAGGTATAGAACCTTCCTACGACAACACCGCGGCCGAGAGCTGGCACATCGGACTGCAGAGGCAGGTCATCGCTCGTCGCAGTCATCAACTGCTCCTTCTACTTTGTCAAAGGGATACCGGCAGCGAGCCACCCGGGAACTCACTGGGTTCGTCTCATCAGGATCCTCTGCCATGGACGGAATATACGCCCCCAGAGGCACTGGAACCAGAGGATTTCTGAGTTCCCCAGCCCATCCGTGATGCCCGTGACGCAATGCCTCCTTGACGAAAAACAAGGGAGGTCCCGCTGCCCCTCCTCCCCGGGCAGGGTCAGGCGGGGAGGGACACCGCTGTGACCGGCATGGATGAGTCCGGGGCGAAGCCGATTCCGCTCGGTGCCACTCCTGCCATCACCAGCTGCGCACCCAGTGCCGCCACCATCGCCCCGTTGTCCGTGCAAAGGTCCAGCGGCGGCACGTGCAGCCTGATTCCGGCCGAAGCACAGCGCTGTCCGGTCAGCTCACGGAGCCTCGAGTTTGCCGCCACGCCGCCACCCAGCAGCACATTCGTGATCCCATGCTCGCGGCACGCCAGCACGGTCTTGGCGGAGATGACGTCCACCACGGCTTCCTGGAAAGCGGCTGCGATGTCGGCGACCGGAACCTCCTGGCCGCGCGCCTCGAACTGCTCCACGCACCTCGCCACCGCCGTCTTGAGTCCGCTGAAGGACCAGTCGTAGCGGTGCGGGCCGCGTTCCTCGGCGGTGCCCATGTACTTGGGCTGGCTGAGGCCGCGGGGGAAGCGGATGGCCTTGGGGTTGCCGGTCCGGGCCATCTTGTCGATGGCGGGCCCGCCCGGGTAGCCGAGGCCGAGGATACGGGCCACCTTGTCGTAGGCTTCGCCGGCGGCGTCGTCGATGGTGGAGCCGAGGAGGACCACGTCGTCGGTGATGCTGTTGATTTTCAGGATTTCGGTGTGCCCGCCGGAGACCAGCAGGGCTCCGAGGTTTTCGGGCAGCTCAGGCGCCTGCCCTTCCTTGCCGTCGAGCAGGCCCACCCCCACGTGCGCGACGAGATGGTTGATGGCATAGAGCGGCTTTCCGGTGGCCACGGCGAGCGCCTTGGCGGCGCAGACGCCAACCATGAGGGCCCCGGCAAGGCCGGGGCCGGACGTGACGGCGATGGCGTCCACCTCGTCGAGGGTTACGCCGGCATCGGCGAGCGCCTGCTCAAGGGTGGGCACGAACGCATCCAGGTGCGCCCGGGACGCGATCTCGGGGATGACTCCGCCGAACCGGACATGCTCGTCCATGGAAGAGGACACCGTGTTGGTCAGGAGGGTGGTCCCCCGGACAATGCCCACGCCGGTTTCGTCGCAGGACGATTCGATGCCGAGCACCAATGGCTGCACGCGGTTCATGGCTGGCCTGCTTCCGGTGATGTGTGGTTTCCCGTTTCCTGTCCGGCTTCCGGGCCGGCGGGGCCGGTCAGCGGGAGCCGCATGATGAGGGCGTCAACGCCATCGCGGTAGTAGCGGGGGCGGACGTGGATCTGTTCGAAGCCGAAGCGCAGGTACAGCTGCTGGGCCCGCGGGTTGTCAGCGCGGACCTCCAGCAGAAGATCGGCGGCGTACCTGCGGCGCGCCTCCTCGATAAGCCGGGTCAGCAGCGTGGTGCCGATCCCCCGCCCCTCATATTCAGGCACGACGGCGATGGTCTGCACGTCCGCGATGGGCTCAATGCACATCAGCCCGGCGTAGCCCACGATGCCGCCACTGCCCTCAGCCACGAGGTACCAGCGGGTTTCCGGCTGGGCCAGCTCGTCATAGAACATGTGCAGGGGCCAGGCATCCACGGGGAAAAGCCGCTGCTCCAGGACGCTGACGGCGATGACGTCGTCGGGAGTCATCTCCCGCACTAAAACGCCGTGGTTACTGATGTCCGGGGCGGTGCTCACAGTGCCCTCTTCCTGGGTCCCGGGACCTGGGCGTCGGATTCGCGCAGGTACAGGGGCGTGGAGTCCAGCAGTTCACCGCCTGCATCGAGCCGGGCCAGCGCGAACTGGCCCAGGTACAGGGCGTCCGGCTGTTCACGGGCGAATTCCGGGTCCGCCTTCAGGGTGTCTGCGTAGAGCCCGGCGCCGGCACCGTAGGCTGGAAGGTCCGGCAGGTCCGCGGCGAAGCTGACGTGCGGGCCGTCCTCCAATACTGGAAGCTGTCCTTCCGGCAGGCTGTAGCGGGCCCAGTAGACCTCTTTGCGCCGCGCGTCCGTGACCACCAGGAATTCCGGGGCGGCGGCGGTGGATTCCGCCACTTCCAGGGCCACGGCGTCCAGGCTCATCAGCCCGTACAGGGGCTTGCCCCAGACGAAGGAGAGAGTGCGCGCGGTGGCGATTCCGGACCGGAGTCCGGTGAACGGGCCCGGGCCGACGCCGACCACCAGGGCATCGATGTCAGCTCCGCCCACGCCGGCCTCAAGGAGCAGTTGTTCAATGCCGGGAGCAAGGACCTCCGCGTGGCTGCGGGTGTCCTCGGTGGAGAAGCTGGCCACCACGCCTTCCAGTGCGTCATTCGAGACCAGTGCCGCGCTGGCCACGGCGGAGGTGTCGATGGCGAGGATGAGCATCAGGATTTCCCTTCAAAGGTGGCCACCGGTTCCGGGACGCCGGGCCAGCGGGGCCCGTAGCCGCGCAGCACGATGGTCCGGGGCTCGTCGGTGTCCTCATTTTCGAAATCGAGCGTTCCGGTTGTTTCTCCGCTGCCCGCGCTCCCGCCCGGGCCGTAGCCACTCAGTCCGTTGGTCTGAAGTCCAGTTGCCTGAAGCCCAATAGTCCTTTGCAGATCGATTTCCAGCCGGCTCTCGCTGAGGTGCTCCACCCGGTCGTGGCCCCATTCGACCACCGTTACGGATGAATCAAGGGTGTTCTCAAGGTCGATATCGTCGATTTCGGCTGCCGAGCCCAGGCGGTACGCGTCCACATGCACCAGGTCCGGTCCGCCGGGACGGGGCCCGTCCGGAAGGTTGGGGTGGATGCGGACCAGGACGAACGTGGGGGAAATGACGCCGGAACGGACACCCAGCCCCTCCCCCAGGCCCTGGGTGAAGGTCGTTTTCCCGGCACCCAACTCGCCGGAAAGCACCAGCAGGTCCCCGGCTTCCAGGACTCCTGCGAGCCGCACGCCGAGGTTATGTGTCTGTTCCGCCGTCGTCGCCGTTAACGTCTTTTCCCAGTTGGGCCGAACCTCGGCACTGTCCCCTGCCGGCTGGTTGGACGCGCTCATGCGGCCCCCTCCCTGCCATGGACGGCGGCGGATTCTTCGTTGATGAAGCGGCGCGGGACCCGGGGGCTGATCCGGGTCACGATCTCGTAGTTGATGGTCCCGGCGGCGCGCGCCCAGTCATCAGCCGTGGGACCGCCGTCGGCTCCGTCGCCGAACAGCTGCGCTTCCGCGCCCAGCAGGCCTGCACTCCCGGGTCCCACGTCGCCGAGGTCGATGACCATCTGGTCCATGGCGATGCGCCCCACCACGGGGTAGGTCCTGCCGGCCACCCGGACCGGGCCGCTGGTGGCAACGCGCGGAATCCCGTCGGCGTAGCCCACCGGAATCAGGCCCAGGGTGCTGGGGCCGGCGGTGTGGTACCGGAGGCCATAGGACACGCCTTGCCCGTCCGGCACCTCCTTGCATTGGGAGATGACAGTCCGCAGTGTCATGGCCGGCCGCAGTCCCAGCTCGGCCGAGGTCTGGCCGGCGAAGGGCGACAACCCGTAAATGCCCAGGCCCACCCGGACCAGGTCAAAGTGGGTGTCGGGACGGGACAGCGTGGCCGGGGTGTTGGCCAGGTGCCGGACTTCGGGGTCCACCCCGGCGTCCTCGGCAACCGCCAGGACTTCCCGGAAGACGGCGAGCTGGTCATCAGTTTCAGGCCGCTCCGGCTCATCGGCGACTGCGAGATGCGAGAAGATTCCCACCACGCGCAGCAAGCCCTGGTCCTGGTATTCCATCGCTTCGCCCACCAGGTGGTCCCAGGTATCAAGCGTTGCGCCGTTGCGTCCCAGGCCGGTGTCAACCTTCAGGTGGATCCGCGCCGGACGCTCCTGTTCCCGGGCCGCCGCGACAATGCGGTCGAGCTCCCAGCCGGAGCATCCAATGTCGACGCCGGCCGCCACCGCGGCGCCGAAGTTGCTCTCCGTGGTGTGCAGCCAGGCGAGCAGCGGCGCGTCGATTCCGGCGGCCCGCAGGGCGAGTGCCTCGGAGATGTGCGCGACGCCCAGCCATGAAGCGCCAGCTTCAAGGGCCGCCCGGGCCACCGGGACGGCGCCGTGTCCGTAAGCATCAGCCTTGACCACGGCCATCACCTTCGCCGGGGACGCTGCCGCGGCCAGCCTTCGGACGTTGTGCCGGATGGCATCAAGGTCGATGACGGCGGACCTTTCGTCGCGGGGGTCCTGCGCGGGCGCAGCGTTGAAATCACCGGTTGTAGCGGGGTAAGTCACCTTAGTGATTCTAGTGCTGGCGCTTCGGGCCGAATAATCACGGCGGGCCGGGGCTCCGGAACGAGCACCCACAAAGCGGCCTATCGCAAGGCGGCTCCGATCTGCGGGACAGCTCCGGAACGTGCCGGACCCCAGGTGCTGAGGAGGGCAAGGCCTGCTGCTGCCGCCGCACTGAGCACCACCGCCCCCAGCCAGAGCGAGACGGGCCAGCGGATCCCGTCCACCAGCCCGAAGGCCACCAGCTGGCCTGTCCACACCAACGCCGCGAGTCCCGCTGCGACTGCCGGCAACCACCCGCTTAGCCAGGCTTTCGGCAACAAGGCCAGCAGGACATCGGCCAGCACCGCCGCCACCGTGGCGCCGGCGGCTCCTGCGATCGTGATGGGCCGGAAACCAATCATCCCCGCAGGAAGCCAGGCGACGGTTGCCACCAGCATCGTGACGATCCCGCGGACGGGGCGGCCGGCCGCCGAGAGCGTAAAGAGAAAGGGAGCCACAATCAGCGCGGTGGTCAGCAGGTAACTCGCCAGGGTGACGATCACCGGCATCTCGGCCTGTATGCGGCCAGGGCTGCCGATCGGGATCGGGGTGAAGGAGGCCGTGGGCCCGGACCGGACGAAGGCCGAGCCGTAAATGAGGAAGAACGCACCCAGCCCGGTCATCAGGACCACGGCCAGAAGCTCCGCCGTCGTCCATTCAAAGCTGCCGGCCCGGCTGGCCGAGCGTGCGCTCCGGACGGCAGTGCCCAGGATGAGGAAGAGGCTGAACCCCAGCAACAGGTGCGTCGGACTGACCAGGGCATCGAGGGAAATTTCGATCCCGAACGTTTCGTGCCATACCAGGTCCAAGCCGCCGGCAACGGCAAAAAGAACGACACCAACCACGGTCCCCCGGTAACCGGCCGGAATGGCCTGCGGGAGCGGCTGCCCGGGTGCCCGGTTCCGCCAGATCACCCAAGCGATCCACAGCGCCGTAACGGCCATGCCGGAATAGAGTGCGGCGTGCCAGGGCGTGAAGAACGTCTCCAACCCGGGAAGGTTCAAGTGCGCCCAGCCGTCCAGGAAAACGGCCAGCAGCAGCCACAGACCCAGCAACTGCGTCACCAGGTCGCGGAACCCGTCCGTCTTGAGGCCGCTGCGTGCTATGTCAATCATCGTCATCACCCCCGGACTGTTGCTGCCGCTCATCTACAGCTTGGCCCTCAATTCGTCCGGCCGCCAGAGTCCTCCGGGACGCCGGTGTCACGCGTCCGAGAGGTGCGCGATGGTGGCGGCCGCGCGGCGCTGGGCGGCAAGCGGGACGTCCTGGATGATGTCGGCCAGGAAGCCGAAGCGCCGCAGCCATTGGCTGGTCTGCCGTTCCGGCCGGGCGTTCGCTCGTTTCCACCAGTCGGCGATGTCGCCCCAGCCGGGTGCGGCCAGAGAGCCACCCACTTCCTGCACTGCCAGCGAGGCACAAAGGTTCGCGAAACGCAGCCTGTTTCCCAGCGGCCAGCCGGCCAGGCTCCCGACGATGAAGGCGGCGTCGAAGCAGTCACCGGCTCCGGTGGGGTCAAACGCCTTGACGGGCAGGGAGGGCACCCACTCCTCCTCCCCCGTTTCCGAATCCACCGCCATGGCGCCCTGCGGCCCCAGCGTCACCACGGCCACCGGAACACGGTCCGCCAGCGCATACAGGGCAGTCCAGGGATCATCCTTGCCCGTGAACGCCATGGCCTCGCGCTGGTTGGGCAGGAACGCGTGGAAGTACTGCAGGTTCTCCAGCCTGACCGGCGCCCACACCCCGCTGGGGTCCCAGCCGACGTCCCCGAACAGCTTCACCCCCGACTCATAAGCCGCCTTGGCCCACGGCTCCACTTCCAGCCCCACTTCCGCAATGCCTGCGAGCGCGGGCGGGGGGTCACCGATGAGCTCCGAGGACGTCACGGGTGCGGCATGGCCGTGGGTCACCAGGGACCGGTCCTTGTCCACGCACAGCGAGACGGTGACCGGTGAGTGCCAGCCCGGGACCTTCCGGGACAGGCTCAGGTCAACGTGCTCCTGGCCGGCCAGGATTTTCCAGTTGAAGTCCCCGTAGCCGTCATCACCGAACGCCGCCGCCAGGCCTGTGCGCAAGCCCAGCCGGGATGCTGCAATGGCCTGATTGGCCACGCCGCCAGGGCAGCTGCCCATGCCGTCGCTCCAGATTTCCGTGCCCGGTTCCGGCCCGTGGGGAAGGCCCGTGAAGATGATGTCCTGGAACACGGTCCCGGCGAGCAGCACGTCGAAGCCGGCGTCCGAGGGCGACCGTACTGCGGCCAGGGGATCGAACGGGCGTGCTGGGATCGCGTCCATGTCCGCACACTACGCCCTGCGGTGTGCAGGCGGTAGGGGCGGCCATAGGTGCTGTGGACAGCCACGCCTAGACTGCTGGTTATGCGGCTTCTGATCGTGGGCGGCGGGGGTTCCCGGGTTCCGTTGATCTACCGGGCGCTGGTGTCCGGCCCCTTCTCCGGCGTGGTGACGGAACTGGTGCTGCACGACGTGGACCCCTCCCGCCTGGACGCGGTGACGGCGGTCCTGCGCAGCATGCCTGCCCCGGACATGCCGGGCAGGGGCGCCCGCGTGCCTGTCCTTCCCACCACCGACCTGCCCCAGGCATTGAAAGATACGCAGATGGTGTTTGCCGCCATCCGCCCCGGCGGCACCGCGGGCCGGGTGGCGGACGAGCGGGTGGCCCGGGACCTGGGCGTGCTGGGCCAGGAAACCACCGGGGCCGGCGGCATCTCCTACGCCCTCCGCACCATCCCGCACATGATGGACCTCGCGCGCCTGATGCAGGAACTCTGCCCGGAGGCCTGGCTGATCAACTTCACCAACCCCGCCGGCATGGTCACCGAGGCGCTGCTGCCGGTGCTCGGCCGCCGCGTCGTCGGGATCTGCGACTCCGCGGGCGGCCTGGTGAGCCGTGCAGCAAGGGCGGCAGGGGTGCCTCTTCCGGCGGGAAGCCTCGACGGCGTGGGCTACTACGGGCTGAACCACCTGGGCTGGCTGTGCCGTCTGGAGTCCGAGGGGCGTGACAGGCTGCCTGCGTTGCTGTCAGACCCGCGTGCCCTGCAGTCCTTTGAAGAGGGCAGGCTGTTCCCGCAGCCATTCCTGGCAAGTCTGGGCGCCCTGCCCAATGAGTACCTTTATTACTACTACGAGCAGGACAAAGCCCGGGAAGCGATGCACGCCATGGCGCAGACCCGCGGCGAGAGCATCCACAGCCAGCAGCAGGAGCTCTACCCGCGGCTGGCGGCTGCGGGCGCGGAGGCGTTCGGGTTGTGGGAGGAAGCCCGCCGCTCCCGCGAGGAGGGCTACCTGGCCGAAGCCCGCGGGAAGGACGAACGCCGCGACGAGGACGACCTCGCCGGTGGCGGATATGAGCGGGTGGCGCTGGCAGCCATGCGGGCCCTGGCTGGAAACGGGGAAACGCAACTGATCCTGAATACGGGCAACACCGTGCCTCCACGAAGCGCCGAGGTGCCGCTGGCTTCCCAGCCCGCCACTGCTGCGCCGGCCACCGCCGAAGCGGCCATTCCGGGGCTGCCGCCGGACGCCGTCGTCGAACTTCCCTGCGCAGTGACGGCCGACGGCGCGCTGCCGCTGCCCCAGCAGGCTCCCCCGGCGGAGCAGCTTCACCTGCTGCAGCAGGTCAAGGAGGTGGAACGGCTGACGGTGCGGGCAGTGACGGACGGTGACCGGGATGCCGCGCTGCAGGCCTTCGCCCGGCACCCGCTCGTGGCGTCCGAAGCACTCGGTGCGGCACTGTTGGCAGGTTACGAGCAGGCGTTTCCTGCCCTGGGGAAGATGTGGCGGGGCGTTTGGCGTTGACACAGGAGTAGTGTTTTATCGAATGCCCAGCACTGATCCGGCGCGCTAATCCGCGCCGGCGGCCGGAAGGAGGTCCCGTGGCGCCTGTCCGCAGGGTGGCGTTACTGTCCCTCCACACCTCCCCCATGGAGCAGCCCGGTTCCGGCGACGCCGGCGGGATGAACGTCTACATCCGTGAACTGGCCTCCGCGCTGGCCGAGGCAGGCGTGGAAGTGGAGATCTTCACCCGTGCCACCTCCTCCCACCAGCCCGCCGTCGAGCATCCGGACCCCGGCGTGTGCGTCCACAACGTCCTGGCCGGGCCGCCGAAGAAGGTTCCCAAGGAAGAACTTCCCGGCCTCCTGCACCACATGGTGCAGGAGATCGACCGGATCCGGGGCCGGCAGCCGCACGGGCATTACGACGTCATTCACTCGCACTATTGGGTGTCCGGGATCGCTGGCCTGGAGCTGTCCGAACTGTGGGGCGTGCCGCTGGTCCACACCATGCACACCATGGCCAAGGTCAAGAACCTCCTGCTCGAGTCCGGGGAGCAGCCTGAGCCGCGGCGCCGCGAACTGGGTGAGCACCGGATCGTGGACGGGGCCGCGCGGCTGATCGCCAACACCAGTTCTGAAGCCGCAGAGCTAGTGTCCCATTACGGGGCCTCGTACGAGCGGATCGATATTGCGCCTCCCGGCGTGGACCTGAGTACCTTTACTCCTGCCTTCCGGGCCCGGTCCAGGACGGACCGGGGTATCAGCCCGGATACGTTCCATCTGGTCTTCGCGGGCCGGATCCAGCGGTTGAAGGGGCCGCAGGTCCTGGTGAAGGCGGCGGCCCTGCTGCGAAGCCGGCGCCCGGACATCGATCTCCGGCTCACCATCCTGGGCTCATTGAGCGGGAACAGGGAATTCAACCTGCGGCGCCTGATCGCGGAGGCGGACATGGACGACGTCGTCACGCAGCTTCCGCCGGTGAAGGCGCCTGAGCTTGCGGGCTGGTTCCGTTCGGCGGACGTGGTGGTGATGCCCTCCTACAGCGAATCCTTCGGGCTGGTGGCGCTGGAGGCCCAGGCCTGCGGGACGCCCGTGGTGGCCACCCGGGTGGGCGGGCTGTCCCGCGCCATTTTCCATGGCAGGACGGGGCTGCTGGTGGACGGCCATCACGCCGCCGACTGGGCGGACGCGCTGGAGGCTTTGTACGACGATCCCGTGACCCGCGAGGACATGGGCCGGGCAGCGGCAATCCGGGCCCAGAACTCAGGGTGGCAGCGCACCGCCGCGATCACGCTGGAAAGCTACCATGCCGCCGTCGACAATTCTGTGCGGCCCCACCTGATCACTGCCCTGCCAGCGGTCTGAATCTGCCGCCGTCTGAGTCCGCAGCTGTTAGCTTAGGGGCAGGTGTCCCGGCTTGGGGCAGGTGTCCGGCTCCGGCCGGTGCAGGAAAGGACAAAGATGTCTGGTCTTCCGACTGATCTTGAGATAGCCAGGGCTGCCCGGATCCGGCCCATCGACGAGATTGCCGCTGCCGCCGGAATCAACCCGGAAGCCCTGGAGCGGTACGGGCGGTACAAGGCGAAGATTGACCCGGCCAGGCTGGCTGCGCCCGCTCCGCACGGCAAGGTAGTGCTGGTCTCGGCCATGTCCCCCACGCCCGCAGGTGAAGGAAAGTCCACCACCACGGTAGGGCTCGGCGATTCCTTGGCGCGCGCCGGGCACCGGGTGATGATCGCCCTGCGGGAGCCGTCGCTGGGCCCTGTCCTGGGGATGAAGGGTGGAGCTACGGGCGGCGGTTACTCGCAGGTGCTGCCCATGGATGAAATCAACCTGCACTTCACCGGCGACTTCCATGCCGTGACGTCAGCCAACAATGCGCTCATGGCCCTGGTGGACAACCACATCTACCAGGGCAACGAGCTGAACATCGATCCCCGCCGGATGACCTTCAAACGGGTCCTGGACATGAACGACCGGGCCTTGCGTGAGGTGGTGATCGGCTTGGGCGGCCCGACGCAGGGCGTCCCCCGCGAGGACGGGTTCGACATCACGGTGGCATCCGAGATCATGGCCGTCTTCTGCCTCGCGACGGACCTGGCCGACCTCCGCGGGCGACTGGGACGGATCACCTTCGGCTACACGTTTGACCGAGCGCCTGTCACGGTGGCTGACCTCGGAGTGCAGGGGGCGCTGACCCTGCTCCTGAAGGAGGCCATCAAGCCCAACCTGGTGCAGACCATCGCCGGGACACCGGCGTTGGTCCATGGTGGTCCTTTCGCAAATATCGCCCACGGCTGCAACTCGCTGATTGCCACGCAGACGGCCAGGCGGTTGGCGGACATCGTTGTGACGGAAGCCGGTTTCGGTGCTGACCTGGGCGCTGAGAAGTTTATGGACATCAAGGCGCGGTTTGGCGGGCTGGCCCCTTCCGCGGTGGTGGTGGTGGCGACGGTGCGGGCCCTGAAAATGCAAGGTGGAGTGGCGAAGGACCAGCTCACCGCGCCCGACCTGGTGGCCCTTGAGGCCGGGGTGGCAAACCTCCGCCGGCACGTGCGGAACGTGGAGAAGTTCGGCGTGACACCGGTGGTGGCCATCAACAGGTTCTCCTCCGACTTGCAGGAGGAACTGGACTGGCTGCTGGCGTGGTGTGCGGGCGAGGGCGTCCACGCCGCCGTCGCCGATGTGTGGGGTCGCGGCGGCGGGGGCGACGGCGGCGACGAACTCGCGGCCCTCGTGGCCCGGGTCGTGGCGGGCCCGAACAGCTTCCGGCACCTGTACCCGCTGGAGTTGCCGGTGGAGGAGAAGATCCGGACCATCGCGCAGGAAATCTACGGCGCCGACGGGGTTGAGTTTTCCGTGCCGGCCCTGAAGCGGCTCGCCGATATCGAGCGGAACGGCTGGTCCCACCTGCCGATCTGCATGGCCAAGACCCAGTACTCATTCACGGACGATGCCTCACGCCTCGGCGCGCCCAAAGGCTTCACCATCCATGTGCGGGACCTCCTGCCCAAGACCGGCGCCGGATTCATCGTGGCGCTGACCGGGGCGGTCATGACCATGCCCGGCCTGCCCGCCGCTCCCGCGGCTATGCGCATGGACGTGGACGACGCCGGCAACCCCGTCGGCCTCACCTAACCCAACGCCCCATCACCTCCCGCACCCTTCCCACCAACCCCCCACCACCTCCCGCACCCTTCCCACCACCAAACGCCCCATCTCCTCCCGCACCCTTCCCACCAACGCCCCACCACCTCCCGCAGCCGCTTCGCCCTGCCTGTGGATAACTTCTGCAGCCGAAGCGCTTTTTGAGCCAAAATGCCAACATGCCCAATCCCAGTGACTTGCCCCAGCCCTTGGCCAATGCCCCATTCACTTTCACCTCGGCGCTGGCTTTGGGCGTACCGGCCAGCAGACTTCGCGGAAATGACGTAATCCATGTCAGCAGGGAGGTGTACCGTCCGGCGGACTGGAGCTTTGAACTGGAAACCGCGGCACGGGCGCTATCCGAAGTATCACCGGGAGCGTGGATTTCACACGTCACCGCAGCGCGTCTGCATTGTCAAATGCTGCCGGCCTGGCTGTCGGAGTCGACCGAACTGCACCTGAGCAAGCCCAAGCAGTTGCCCCAAGTGCGCAGGAAGGGCGTGACCGCACATAACGTCATCGCCAGGGAGGGCGAGATTGAATCCGTTGACGGTATCCGGATTAGTACGCGCTCGCGAACTTGGCTCGACTTGGCCCGCCGGCTGTCACTGAGTGACTTGGTCTGCTTGGGAGATCAGATCATCCGCATCCCTCGAGCGCAGTTTGAAGGCAGATCTGAGCCCTTCGACACCTTGGACGGGCTCCGCGCCCTAGTTGGGCGACACCCCAACCTTCAAGGCGTCGTTCGCGCCCGGGAGGCACTCGAACTAATGAGGGTTGGGTCCGATTCGGCACCTGAATCCATGCTTCGGCTAGCCATGGCCGATGGGAACTTACCGGAGCCGGACCTACAAATCGCGCTTCGGCCGGATGACGGCGCGTCCCCAACTGCCGACCTTGGCTACCGTCACCGGCGTCTGGCAATCCAGTACGACGGCGGGCATCACCTTCTTGATGCACAGCAGTTTAGCGACCGACGGCGGGACAAGGCCTTCGAATCAGCTGGCTGGACCGTTCTGATAGTCACCAAAGACGACGCCACTGAGGGCTTCGAAGGGGCTATCAAATTTATAAAGCGGTACCTCCGCACAGCATGGATTGATCATCCGCACGCAGCAGGTTTTGCTTGACGGCGGCATCCCCCATTCTGTGATGACGCGTCCTTGGAAAGGATGCAGGAGGTGATGGCGCGTCCTTTGAAAGGATGCAGGAGGTGATGGCGCGTCCCGGAAAACGACGCAGAAGGTGATGGCGCGTCCCGGAAAACGACGCAGGAGGTGATGGGGCGTGTTAAGCCGCGATGCTCCCCCACCCGAAGGTGAGGGAGCATACGCAACAAGGGGGACCGGGGTTAGCGCTCGAGGTCGCCGCGGATGAAGGCTTCCACCTTTTCGCGGGCGAGGTCGTCGTTGAACTGCTCCGGCGGGGACTTCATGAAGTAGCTCGATGCGGAGAGCAGCGGGCCGCCGATGCCGCGGTCCAGGCCGATCTTCGCGGCGCGGATGGCGTCGATGATCACGCCGGCGGAGTTGGGTGAGTCCCAGACTTCCAGCTTGTACTCGAGCGAGACAGGGGCGTCACCGAAGTTGCGGCCCTCGAGGCGGACGAAGGCCCACTTGCGGTCATCCAGCCACTGGACGTAGTCGGACGGGCCGATGTGCACGTCTTTGGCAGCCAGTTCGGCTTCGACGTTGGACGTCACGGCCTGGGTCTTGGAGATCTTCTTGGACTCCAGCCGGTCACGCTCGAGCATGTTCTTGAAGTCCATGTTGCCGCCGACGTTCAGCTGGTACGTGCGGTCCAGGGTCACGCCGCGGTCTTCGAACAGCTTGGCCATAACGCGGTGCGTGATGGTGGCACCGATCTGGCTCTTGATGTCGTCGCCCACGATCGGCAGGCCTGCGGCGGTGAACTTGTCCGCCCATGCCTTGGTGCCGGCGATGAATACGGGCAGGGCGTTAACGAAGGCCACGCCGGCGTCGATGGCGCACTGGGCGTAGAACTCGGCAGCTTCCTGGGAGCCAACGGGCAGGTAGCAGACCATGACATCAACGGCAGCGTCCCTGAGCGCCTGCACCACATCAACGGGCTCTTCGGTGGACTGCTCGATGGTCTCGAGGTAGTACTTGCCCAGGCCGTCGAGGGTGTGGCCTCGCTGGACGGTGACGCCGGTGGGCGGCACGTCAGCGATCTTGATGGTGTTGTTTTCGCTCGCCAGGATGGCGTCGGCAAGATCAACGCCCACCTTCTTGCCGTCCACATCAAACGCGGCGACGAATTCAACGTCACCCACGTGATACTGGCCGAACTCAACGTGCATCAGGCCCGGAATCGTGGCCTTGGGGTCTGCGTCCTTGTAGTAGTGGACGCCCTGGACCAGCGAAGCGGCGCAGTTTCCTACGCCGACGATTGCAACACGAATCGGATGTGAAGACACGGAACTCCTTTAGGACAAACGTCAGCCGGCCGGTTTCGGCTTCGAGCGAAGTACGACGTCGGCCGGCAGGCCCGGCGCCGCGCGGCGCCTTTTCATAGTACCCAACAGAGCGGGGCGGGGTCTTGTTCCCCCGTCCCGCCTTTTGGAATGGGACGGTGGATATCAGACCGGCTGTTTCCAGAGGTTGATGTCCGATTCGACGGCAAACTCGTCGATGGCAGTCAACTCGTCGGCAGTGAATTCGAGGTTGTTGATGGCGGACAGGGTGTCCTCCAACTGGGCAACGCTGGACGCACCAACCAGCGCCGAGGTCACCGGCGAGCCCTTTGGCTGGTTCCGCAGGATCCAGGCGACGGCCATCTGCGCCAGCGTCTGGCCGCGCCCCTTGGCGATGTCGTGCAGGCCGCGGATCCGCTCCAGCTTCTCGTCCGTGATGGCGTCCCCGGACAGGAACCGGGCCTTGGCGGCGCGCGAGTCAGCAGGAATCCCGTCCAGGTACCGGTTGGTGAGCATCCCCTGGGCCAGTGGCGAGAAGGCGATGCACCCGGCCCCCACCTGGTCCAGTGCCTCGTACAGGTTGGGGCTGCCGTCCTCGGTCCACCGGTTGAGCATGGAGTAGCTGGGCTGGTGGATCAGCAGTGGGGTGCCCAGTTCCTTCAGTATCCGGGCCGCCTCCAGGGTCTGCTCCGGGGTGTAGGAGGAGATGCCCGCGTAGAGCGCCTTGCCTGACCGCACTGCGTAGTCGAGGGCACCCATGGTCTCTTCCAGCGGGGTTTCGGGGTCAGGCCTGTGGCTGTAGAAGATGTCCACGTAGTCCAGGCCCATCCGCTGCAGCGACTGGTCCAGGCTGGAGATCAGGTACTTGCGGGAGCCCCATTCACCGTAGGGGCCCGGCCACATGTAGTAGCCGGCCTTGGTGGAGATGACCAGCTCATCGCGGTACGGCTTGAAGTCGTCCTTCAAGTGCCGGCCGAAGTTGGTCTCGGCGGAACCGTCCGGCGGGCCGTAGTTGTTGGCGAGGTCGAAGTGGTTGACGCCCAGGTCGCAGGCGCGCCGCAGGATGGCCCGCTGTTCGTCGAAGCGCTTGTCGTCGCCGAAGTTGTGCCAGAGCCCTAGCGAGATGGCCGGAAGCTTCAAGCCGCTGCGTCCGACGCGGCGGTAGGGCATGGAGTCGTAGCGGTTTTCCGCCGGGGAATAAGTCATACGTTCCATCCTGCCAGTTGTGACCGGGGCTACAGTTGATGGCCGGAAAAGTTACGCCGCGGGCTGACACACGGGCCAGGGCACCCCGCGGCGTAACCTTTGCAGCCAGGAATTCAGGGCTTCAGTGACTTCAGGATCGCCGCACTCCCCGGCGCCAAGGCGAGGGCATCGCCATCAAGACTGGTTGCCTCATCGGTCGCCAGCAGGACCGCCCCGGAAACTTCGTCCAGCCGCAGCTTGGCGTCGGAGAAGTTCAACAGCACCTCGACGCTCCCCCGGCGGAACCGCAGCCAGCCCGCGTCGTCGTCGAACGCCACATCCGTCTCGCCGAAGCCCAGCCCGGCGAGCTCGGAATGCTCCCGGCGCAGTGCCGTGAGGGAGCGGTAGAGCTCCAGGAGCCGGGCGTGGTCGCCGCCCGCGGCTTCGTTCCAGTCCAGCTTGGACCGGCGGAACGTCTCGGGGTCCTGCGGATCGGGCACGACGGCGGGATCCCACCCCATGCGCTCGAATTCCTTGATGCGGCCTTCCGCGGTGGCCTTGCCCAGCTCCGGTTCAGGATGCGAGGTGAAGAACTGCCAGGGCGTGCTTGCGGCAAACTCCTCGCCCATAAACAGCATCGGCGTGAAGGGTGACGTCAGAGTGAGCACGGCAGCAACCGCCAACTGCCCGTAGGACAGCGACTGCGAGAGCCGGTCGCCGGTAGCCCTGTTGCCGATCTGGTCGTGGTTCTGGTTGCACACCACCAGCGCTGCAGGGTGAACCAGGGCGGGATTGATGGGCCGGCCGTGGTGCCGCCCGCGGAAGCTGGAGTAGCTGCCATCGTGCAGGAAGCCGTCTTTGAGGACCTTTGCCAGGACCGCGAGGGATTGGAAGTCCCCGTAGTACCCGGTGGTCTCACCGCTGACGTTCACATGCACCGCATGATGGAAGTCGTCACTCCACTGGCCGGACAGCCCGTAGCCGTTGGCGTCGCGCGGGTAGATCAGGCGCGGGTTGTTCAGGTCCGACTCCGCGATCAGGGTTTTAGGCAGCCCGGTTTCCGCCGAAATGGCCTCACCCAGGGCACCGAAGTCCTCCAGGATATGCACGGCACGCTCGTCGCGCAGGGCGTGCACGGCATCGAGCCGGAGCCCGTCCACGTGGTAGTCCCGGAGCCACAGCGCGAGGTTGTCCAGGATGTACTCGCGCACCACATCCGAGCCGGGGCCGTCCAGGTTCACGGAGTCGCCCCACGTGTTCGCGTCCCCCTGCTTCAAGTACGGGCCGAACCTGGGCAGGTAGTTGCCGCTGGGGCCGAGGTGGTTGTACACCACGTCCTGGATGACGCCGAGCCCGGCGGCGTGGGCTGCGTCCACAAACCGCTGGTAGGCAGCCGGCCCGCCATACCCCTCGTGAACGGCGTACCACTGGACACCGTCGTAGCCCCAGTTGTGCGTGCCGTTGAAGCCGTTGACCGGCAGCAACTCCACGAAGTCGACGCCCAGGTCCGCCAGGTAGCCCAGCTTTCCGGCGGCAGCCTCGAGAGTCCCTTCCGGGGTGAACGTGCCCACGTGCAGTTCGTAGATGACCGAGCCCTGCAGGTCCTTACCCTTCCAGCCCGCGTCCTGCCAGCGGTGGGCGGCCGGGTCAAAGGTCCTCGACAGCTCGTGGACACCGGCGGGCAGCCGCCGCGACCGCGGATCCGGCAGCGGGTGGCCGTCCCCGTCCAGCAGGTAGCCGTAGTCCACCTCGCCGTCGCCCGGAGCATCCGGCGCGGTCCACCACCCCTCCGTCCCGGGCGCCGTTTCCTTCTTCAGCATGGGATACTGCCGGCCGTTCGCCTGCAGGATCACCGATTGCGCGTCCGGGGCCCAGACGTCGAAACGCCCGGGCCCGCTGTTGACGAGGGTCATGCCTGTTCTCCATCCACCGGTACCAGCAAAGCCACCGGGTAGGTACCCAGGACCTCCGCCGCCGAAACCGTCCCCGGACCGTAGGCGGTGCCCGTGAGCTGGTCACGCATGGCCGTGGAAAGTTCGACGGCGGTGTCCCGCCACCCGCCGTCGGCCGCCAGTCCGGCGGGCAGCCGGGTGGCCAGCGTCAGGGCCCCGGGAACACCTTCCGTGCCGCGGTGGAACGCGATCAGGTGCCCTGCAGCAGCACCGGACGCGGTCACCGGGGTGTAGCCCTGGAAGAGTTCCGGCCGGTCGCGGCGAAGCCGGAGTGCGCGCGAGGTGACCAGAAGCTTGCTGGCTTCCGTTCCCGCCGCAGGCAACGTCCCGCCGTCGAGCTTTGCCAGCTCCTCCTGGCGCGCCGCGAAATCCACCGGCCGCCGGTTGTCCGGGTCGGTCAGTGACCGTTCCCAGAACTCGCTGCCCTGGTACACGTCCGGGACGCCGGGCATGGTCAGCTGGACCAACTTGGCGGACACGGAGTTGGAAGCCGCATAGGAGTCGATCCGCGCAACGAAGTCCTCCACCACCGTGGTGACCCGGCCGTCGTCGAACACCGCGTCAACAGCGGCCTTGATCTGGGACTCGAACTCCTCGTTGGGGTCCGTCCACTTGGTGGAGTTGCCGGCTTCCCGGGCCGCCTTTTCGGCATAGCCCTGCAGCCGTTCCCTGCTCGCCGGCCAGGCTCCGACGATGGCCTGCCACAGCAGGTTTTCGTACGGGCCGTCCGGAATCGGGGCCAGCTCGCGGAGCGTGTTCAGGGTAGCCGCCCACTCCTGGGGCAGTTCGGCGATGACCGAGATCCGGGCCCTGGCGTCCTCGCTGCGCTTGGTGTCGTGCGTGGACAACGTGGTCATCGACAGGGGAAGCCGCTCCTGCCGGCGCAGCATCCGCTGGTGGAACTCGTCAGGAGAAACCGCAAATTCGGTAGGTTCAGCCCCCACCTCCGTCAGCGTGCCTAGCCGGGTGTAGCGGTAAAAAGCGGTGTCCTCCACGCCTTTCGCCATCACCATGCCGGAGGTTTGCTGGAACCGGACCGCAATCGGATTGGCCGGGTCCAGGAGCAGCGGCAGCAGTGTCCCCACCGCAACCTGCAGCTCAGGCCGGTAGGCAGCGGCGGACTCGCAAGCTTCCTTGAGGACGTCGGCGCCGGTGGGCAGGTACGACCGGTATACCGGGAAAGCGGCGATGATTTCCGCCAGGGCATCGGCAGCCTGTTCTACCGACAGCCCGTGGGAGTCCGGAACCAGGCGGGCCAGGCGAAGCACCTCGGACCGGAGGATGCCGTCCGCAATCATCCGCTTGGTGCCCCGGATCATTTCGGCGTAGTCCGCCGGCGCCGCAGAGTCACGGAGCTTGGCATCAAGATCATTCAACGGCTGCTCGCCGGCCGGATCAACAAACACCCGGTCCACGTCAGCCAGTGCGTCGTACCCGGTGGTCCCTTCGGTGGCAAAATCCCCGGGCAGGGTTTCGCCCGGCTCCAGGATCTTTTCCACCAGGATGTAGGCCCCGCCGCTGATGTCTTTCAGCCAGCGCAGGTACCCGGCGGGATCGGCCAGGCCGTCCGGGTGGTCCACGCGCAGCCCGTCCACCAGCCCCTCGCGGGACCAGCGGCCCACCTCGGCATGGGCTTCCTCGAACACGCGAGGATTCTCCACCCGGATGCCGGCCAGCGTGGTCACGGCGAAGAAGCGCCGGTAGTTCAGCTCGGCGTCCGCCCGGCGCCAGCCGATCAGCTCGTAGTGCTGGCGGCTGTGGACCTCCTGCGGCGAATCACCGTCCGAATACGTACCTTCGGCGATCGGAAAGCGGTGGTCGTAGTAGCGGAGTTCACCATCCTTGATCTCCAGCTTGTCCAGGTCCCCGTCCGAACCCAGCATGGGCAGCCGGATCTTCCCGCCGGCCAGGTCCCACTCGACGTCGAAAGCGTCAGCGTAGGGTGAGCCCTGCCCTTCCTTCAGCAGGGACCACCACCAGGGGTTCTGTGCCGGAGTGGCAACACCCACGTGGTTGGGCACGATGTCCACCAGGACACCCATGCCGTGCTCGCGCGCAGCCCTGGAAAGGGCCAGCAGCCCTTCCGGACCGCCCCGTTCCGGGTCCACGGCGGAGGGGTCGGTCACGTCGTAACCGTGGTCCGAGCCCTGCTCTGCGGTGAGGATGGGCGAGAGGTAGACCCAATCGGCTCCAAGCGATTTCAGGTACGGAACCTGTTCGGCGGCATCAAACAGGGTGAAGCTGCGCCGGATCTGGAGCCGGTAGGTGGAGGCGGGCACCTTCATTTCTTCAGATCCTTCCGCGAGCCCACCTTCGTCGTCTTGCCGGGTTCAGCGACCGGGGGCGTGCTGATGGACTCGGCCTCGCTGCTCGCGGTCTGGGTCAGCGCCGCAAGGGATGCCGCCACGGAGTGGTCCGGCTCAACTTCCGGAACGCTGTGGGCGCGCAGGACCACCAGGGACTTGGCCTCCACCGGCAGCAGCTGCCCCGCGTTGACGGGCTCGGTGTCCGCGTTATGCCCCGCGGTGTCGATCATGACGTCCCAGGCTGGCGCGTACTCGTCTGACGGCAGGGTGAACTTGACCGTATCGTCGTGCGCGTTGAAGTACAGCAGGAAGTTCACGTCGGTGATCCGCCGGCCCCGGCTGTCCTTGCCCTGGATGCCGTCGCCGTTCAGGAACACACCCACCGACCGGCCAAACCCGGCTTCCCAGGCCTCCGGTTTCATGTTTTCGCCCTCAGGGTCCAGCCATACGATGTCCGGCAGCCGCTCGCCCTCGCCCCGCAGGACGGGCCGGCCGTCGAAGAACCGGCTGCGGCGGAACGTCGGGTGCTTGGCGCGCAGCGCGTTCACCGCGGAGGTGAACTCCACCAGCGGCTGGTCGATGGATTCCCAGTTGATCCAGGTCAGCTCGGAGTCCTGGCAGTACCCGTTGTTGTTGCCCTGCTGGGTGCGGCCCATCTCGTCGCCGTGCAGGAGCATGGGCACGCCCTGGGACAGCAGCAGCGAGGCGATGAAGTTCCGCTGCTGGCGGGCCCGCAGCCCCAGGACTTCGGGATCGTCCGTAGGGCCCTCCACGCCGCAGTTCCAGGAGCGGTTGTGGGATTCGCCGTCGTTGTTGTCCTCGCCGTTGGCGTCGTTGTGCTTCTCGTTATAGGACACCAGGTCCGAAAGGGTGAAGCCGTCGTGCGCGGTGACGAAGTTGATGGAGGCCACGGGGCGGCGGCCGGAGTGCTCGTAGAGGTCCGCAGAGCCGGTGATGCGGGACGCGAACTCGCCCAGGGTGGCGGGCTCGCCGCGCCAGAAGTCGCGGACGGTGTCGCGGTACTTGCCGTTCCATTCGGTCCACTGCGGCGGGAAGTTGCCCACCTGGTAGCCGCCGGGCCCAACGTCCCAGGGCTCGGCGATGAGCTTGACCTGGGAGACTACGGGGTCCTGCTGGATGAGTTCGAAGAAGGTGGAGAGCTTGTCCACGTCGTAGAACTCACGGGCCAGCGTGGAGGCGAGGTCAAAGCGGAAGCCGTCCACGTGCATCTCTGAAACCCAGTAGCGCAGCGAGTCCATCAGCAGCTGCAGGGAGTGCGGCTGGCGGACGTTCAGCGAGTTGCCGGTGCCGGTGTAGTCCATGTAGTGCTTCTCGTCGCCCTCCATCAACCGGTAGTAGGCGGCGTTGTCGATGCCCTTGAAGGACAGGGTGGGGCCCAGGTGGTTGCCTTCGGCGGTGTGGTTGTACACCACATCCAGGATGACCTCGATGCCGGCCTTGTGCAGTGAACGGACCATGGCTTTGAAGTCCTGGACCTGCTGTCCGGTGTCGCCGGTGGAGCTGTAGGTGTTCTGCGGGGCGAAGAAGCCAATGGTGTTGTAGCCCCAGTAGTTGTTCAGGCCCTTGTCCTGCAGGGTGCCGTCATTGACGAACTGGTGCACGGGCATGAGCTCGATGGCGGTGACGCCGAGTTTCTGCAGGTGCGAGATGACGGCCGGGTGCGCCACGCCGGCATACGTGCCGCGCTGTTCCTCGGGGATCTCCGGGTGCAGCTGGGTGAGGCCCTTGACGTGGGCTTCGTAGATCACCGACTGGTGGTAGGGAATCCGCAGGTTCTGGTCACCGTCCCAGTCGAAGAACGGGTTGATCACCACGCCCATCATCATGTGGCTGGCCGAGTCGTCGTTGTTGATGGACTCCGGCTCGCCCAGGTTGTACGTGAACAGCGACGGGTCCCAGTCCACCTGGCCGTGGATGGCCTTGGCGTAAGGGTCCAGCAGAAGTTTGTTGGGGTTGAAGCGGTTGCCGGAAGCAGGATCGTAGGGGCCGTGGACCCGGTAGCCGTACTTCTGGCCGGGCTGGATCTGCGGGATGTAGCAGTGCCAGACGTACCCGTCCACTTCGTCCAGCGTGATGCGGGTTTCCTTGCCGTCGTCGTCGAAGAGGCACAGTTCCACTTTTTCTGCTCGTTCGCTGAACAGGGCAAAGTTGGTGCCGGTCCCGTTGTACGTGGCGCCAAGGGGATAAGCCGATCCAGGCCAGACTTCCATAATGCTCCTCTTTGTGATTCGGCAGCAGAAGGGCAAGTGCCCCCTGCTGCCGGTGCGAACTACTGCCTACCGTAGCGGCTGGCTGTGACTATTACGTTTCCGGATCCCACCGTTACTAAGCGTGCTTACTTTACCCCAGACATGGGGTAGGGAGTCTGCAATTCCGCCAGCAGCGATCGGCCCGCCGAGGCAGGCGTCCGACGCCGCCCTCCCGGCTTTGCCGTGCAGTGCGGCTCCCAGCGCGGCCACCGCTGCCCAGCGCGCGCCTGGTTCCACGCCAGCCTTACCGAAGTGTTCGACGTCGGAACCCAGCTGTGCGAGCAGCGCGCCAATGATGCCGGCCAGGACATCGCCGCTGCCGGCGGTGGCGAGCCACGGGGTGCCGTCTGACTGGCCGAACACGCCCCCGGCGGGCGCGGCCACCAGCGTAGTGGCCCCCTTGAGCAGGACGGTGGCGCCGGTCAGTGCGGCTGCCCGGCGGACGGCGGCCAGCGTGCCCGCTTCCACAGCGGCCCGGTCCTCGTCGCCGCCCAGCCTCTGCAGGAGTGCGGCGAGCTCGCCGGCGTGCGGGGTCAGGACCACATGCGGAGCCAGAGCGTCGGGAAGGGCGGGCAGCGCACCGGCGTCGGCTACCACGGGCAGGCCGGACTCGACGGCGTCGCGGGCGCGCTGCAGCTGCTCGTGGTCACCGGGCCCCATTCCCGAACCCACCAGCCAGGCCTGCACCCGGTTGTCGGCCGCGGCGCCGGTACTGCACACAACTTCGGGGCAGGACTCCCGCACCAGGTCAGCGACCTCCGGCGGTCCCAGGTAGCGGACCATGCCGACCCCCGCGGCCAGGGCGCCCCGGCACGCGAGGACGGCCGCGCCGGGATAGTCGGCGGATCCGGCCACCACACCCAGGACTCCACGCGAGTACTTGTGCGCCCGCCGCTCGGGGCGCGGCAGGAGGGCCGCGATGTCGCCGTCGTCCAGCCGGCGCAGGGCGGGACGCTCGAAGTTTTCCTCAATGCCGATGGGCACTACTTCCACCCGGCCGGAGAAGTCGGCGCCGGGATCGGCCAGCAGCCCGGCCTTGGCTGCGCCGAACGTCACCGTCAGGTCGGCAGCAAGTACCGGCTGGGCCACCTCACCCGTATCGGCGTCAACGCCGCTCGGCAGGTCGCATGCCACAACAAATCCCGGGGCGGCGCTCCCGGTCCTGGCCTCAGCAATGGCGGCGATCAACGCGGCGGCACTCCCCCGCAGCCCGCCTTTCGCGCCCGTTCCCAGCACGGCATCAATGACGACGTCGGCGCGCGCCGTATCTGCCGCAAGCCCGCCGGGTGCCGCGTCGCTAAGGTGCCGGACGCGGCCGCCGGCCCGCTCAAAAGCAGCCAAAGCCTGGGGATGGGCGGAGTCTGCGGTGAGTATCGCCGTCGTGCGCATGCCCCGGGCGGCGAGGAAGGCGGCGGCGTAAAGGCCGTCCCCGCCGTTGTTGCCTTTGCCGGTGAGCACCGCAACGGAGGAGCCGTAGACCCGCAGCCCGCGGGCCTTTAGTTCGCGGATGACCGCGACGGCCAGCCCGTGTGCCGCGCGCTGCATGAGGACATCGCCGAGCCCGGCAGCGAGGAGTGGTTCCTCGGCATGCCGGACCTGCGTTCCGGTGTAGGCGCTGATCACGGTGTCAGTGGCGGAGGACGCCGGCTCAGCCTTCGGCCAGGACCGTGGCGGTGGCGATGCCGCCGTCGTGGCTGATGGAGAGGTGCCAGCGTTTGACGCCCTTGGCCTCGGCGACGGCCAGCACAGTGCCCTTGACCTGGACGGTAGGGCCGTTATGGTCCAGCCCGATCCAGCAGTCCTGCCAGTTCATGCCGGCCGGGGCGCCGAGGACCTTGGCCACAGCTTCCTTCGCGGCGAACCGTGCGGCGAGGGAGCGGATGTTCAGCTCGCGCTCGGCGGGAACGAACAAACGGTCCCGGAGGCCGGGGGTGCGCTCAAGCTGGCGGCCGAACCGCTCGATGTCTACAACGTCTACGCCAATGCCAACAATCATGCGGCTTATTCTACGGTGACGCATGTTACTGGCCGGACCACAAAGCAAGCGCAGGAGAGGTTAAATGCTGAAACCCCGGGCGGTTAAACCCGGGGTTTCAGCTGTCGGAGGACAAACCGCTTACTCGACCGTGACGCTCTTGGCGAGGTTGCGGGGCTGGTCCACGTCGTAGCCCTTGGCCGCGGCGAGTTCCGCGGCGAAGATCTGCAGCGGGACGGTGGTCAGCAGCGGCATCAGCAGCACCGGTGTTTCGGGGACGTAGAAGACGTGCTCGGCGTAGGCCTTGACGGCTTCGTCGCCTTCCTCGGCGATGACCAGGGTGCGGGCGCCGCGGGCGCGGACTTCCTGGATGTTGCTGATCACCTTGGCATGCAGCGATTCGCGGCCGCGGGGGGACGGGACCACCACGAACACCGGCTGGCCTTCATCGATCAGGGCGATCGGGCCGTGCTTGAGCTCGCCGGCGGCGAAGCCTTCCGCATGGATGTACGCGATTTCCTTCAGCTTCAACGCACCCTCAAGGGCCACCGGGTAGCCGACGTGGCGGCCCAGGAACAGCACCGACTTCTCGTTGGCCATGCTCCGGGCAAGCTCGCGCAGCGGACCCGCATTGTCCAGGACGGTCTGGATCTTCGCGGGGATCTTGTTCAGGTCCGCGAGGACGTCCTTGATCTGGCCGGAGAAGATGTTTCCGCGCAGCTGGGCCAGGTAGAGGCCCAGCAGGTATGCGGCGGTGATCTGGGCCAGGAACGCCTTGGTGGACGCCACCGCGATTTCCGGACCGGCGTGCGTGTACAGCACGGCGTCGGATTCGCGCGGAATGGTGGAGCCGTTGGTGTTGCAGATGGAGATGGTCTTCGCGCCCTGTTCCCGGGCGTAGCGGACGGCCATCAGGGTGTCCATGGTTTCGCCGGACTGGCTGATGGACACCACCAGGGTGTTCGCGTCCAGGATCGGGTCCCGGTAGCGGAACTCGTGGGCGAGTTCCACCTCGGTGGGGATCCGGCACCAGTTTTCGATGGCGTACTTGGCCACGGTGCCGGCGTAGGCTGCGGTGCCGCAGGCCAGGACGATGATTTTGTTGACCTGCTTCAGCAGTTCGGGGTCGATCCGGACCTCGTCCAGGGTCAGTTTGCCGTTGATGTCCGAACGGCCCAGCAGGGTCTGCGCCACGGCGTCGGGCTGGTCATGGATTTCCTTCTCCATGAACGAGCTGAACCCGCCCTTCTCCGCGGAGGCAGGGTCCCAGTCCACGTGGTATTCCTTGCCCTCAGCCGGCTTGCCGTAGAAGTCGGTGATCTCCACGGTGTCCGCGGTGATGGTGACGATCTGGTCCTGGCCCAGCTCCACGGCCCGGCGGGTGTAGTCGATGAACCCGGACACGTCCGAGCCCAGGAAGTTCTCCCCCTCGCCCAGGCCCACCACCAGGGGTGAGTTGCGGCGGGCGGCGACGACGACGTCGGGCTGGTCAGCGTGGACAGCGAGTAGGGTGAAGGCGCCCTCCAGGCGCTGGCAGGCCAGCTCCATGGCACGGGTCAGGCCACCGTTGGAGACATCACCGCCGAGCTTGTTGCGGAAAATGTCACCCAGCAGCGCAGCGGCCACTTCGGTGTCCGTCTCGGACAGGAACTTCACGCCCTTGTCCAGCAGCTCCAGCTTGAGCTCGGCGAAGTTTTCGATGATCCCGTTGTGGATCACGGCGAGCCTGCCCTCATCGGCCAGGTGCGGGTGGGCGTTCCGGTCCGTCGGCCCGCCATGGGTGGCCCAGCGCGTGTGGCCGATCCCGGTGACGGTCTCCGGCAGCGGGTGTTCTTCCAGCTCGGCAATCAGGTTGCTCAGCTTGCCTGATTTTTTCCGCGATTCAATTAAGCCCTGGGACACAACAGCGACCCCTGCGGAGTCATAGCCCCGGTACTCGAGGCGGCGCAGTCCTTCCAGGACCACGTCCAGCGCACTGTGACTTCCGCCGTTACCAGAACGGCCCACGTATCCTACGATTCCACACATAGGCTCAAGACTATCGGCAGGGGTGCTTGAGATCTAAACCGGGACGTTGTGCACGGGGCCGCTTTTGTTGCATTCCTCCAGCGTGTTCCAGCGCACATGCATTTCGCTCTCAGCCGGGCTAAGGGCAGAATCTCTAGGGTGACTGTGCAACGCAATGACGCGAACGGCGAAGGTGTCTCCCCGTTCGTTGAGCTGGACCGGCAGACCTGGTCCCGGCTCGCAGATGAGATGGAACAGCCTCTTAACGAAGAGGATATCTTCCGTCTCCGCGGCCTTGGCGACCCCCTGGATTTGAAGGAAGTCCGGGAGGTCTACCTTCCGCTTTCCAGGCTCCTGCACCTGTATGTTGAGGCCGCGGGCCAGCTGCATGCCGCCACCACCACGTTCCTGGGCGAACAGACCCAGCGCACCCCGTTTGTGATTGGCGTGGCAGGGTCCGTCGCCGTGGGCAAGTCCACCATTGCCCGTGTGCTCCGCGAAATGCTCCGGCGCTGGCCCGGCACCCCGAATGTGGAACTCATCACCACGGACGGTTTCCTGTATCCGCTCGCGGAGTTGAAGCGCCGGCAGCTGCTGGAGCGCAAGGGCTTCCCGGAGTCCTACGACCGGCGCGCGCTGCTGCGTTTTGTGAGCGAAATCAAGAGCGGCGCCGAGGAAGTGCGGGCGCCCTGGTACTCGCACGTCACGTACGACATCGTTCCGGGGAAGGAAGTGGTGGTCCGCCGCCCTGACGTGCTGATCGTGGAAGGGCTCAACGTCCTGGCCCCGGCCCGGCCCCGGCATGACGGCAAGCAGGGGCTGGCCCTGAGCGATTTCTTCGACTTCTCCATCTATGTGGACGCCAAGACCTCCTTTATTGAAGAGTGGTACGTGGACAGGTTCCGCAAGCTGCGCAGCACGGCCTTCGCCCAGCCGGAGTCCTACTTCCACCGGTATGCGAGCCTGTCCGATGACGAGGCGGAGAGCACCGCGCGCGACATCTGGAAGCGCATCAACGAGCCCAACCTGGAGGAGAACGTCCTCCCCACGCGCGGCCGGGCCCAGCTGGTGCTCACCAAAGACATGGACCATTCCATCCGCCGCATGCTGCTTCGGAAGGTCTAGCACAGGTGTGCTACGACTGCGCTCCTGCCGCCGAACCTGCACTCACGACGACCAGCCGGCGCAGCTTTGCCCGCTTCCTCGCAGCGGGAGCAGGGCTCACTGTCCTGGCTGCCTGCACGCCGGCGGCACCCGAGGCGGCGGCGCCGTCGTCGGCCTCCCCTGCTGCCTCACCGTCGCCTTCCGTCCCGCCGGCAACCACGACGGCGGAGGGCACCACGGCGGCTCCCCCACCTCCTGAGCCGTCCCCCACGCCGTCGCCCTCCTCGGCGCTGCCACGGCAGTTCTCCCTCACTGATCCAGTGAGCCCCTGGCTGGTAGTGAACAAGCACCGGCCACTGGTTCCGGCGGACTATGTGCCGGCTGACCTGGTGCAGCCCGCCGTCACGGCGACTGCGTCCGGCGAGTCCGCGCTGCTGAACAGCACGACGGCGGCAGCGGCCGAGGCGATGTTCGCGGCCGCCGCGCAGGAAGGGGTGGCTATGGTCCTGGCGAGCGGGTACCGTTCCTACGGGACGCAGGTGACGACCTACGGCGGTTATGTTGCCTCGCGCGGCCAGGCCGACGCGGACACGGCCAGCGCGCGTCCCGGCTACTCGGAGCACCAGACGGGCTGGGCGTTCGATATCGCCGACGGCGGGGGCGCGTGCAGCTTCCAGCCGTGCTTCGAGGACCAGCCAGCGGCCGTGTGGGCCAAGGCTAACGGGCACCGGTTCGGGTTCGTGGTGCGGTATCCGTTGATGTTCCATCCCATCACCGGGTACTACTACGAGCCGTGGCACCTGCGATACATCGGGGTGGAGGCAGCCACGGACATGGTGAACCGCGGCATCAACACGCTCGAGGAGTACTTCGCCGTGGAGGCGGCGCCGGGGTATGCGTGAGGCGATGCCGAAGGGCAGGCTCTCCGTCTACCGGGCTCATGACTGAGCACAACGGTGAAGGCATACTGACAGAGCGTGCAGACCGAGCCCCGCGCGACTTCCAGTTGCGCATTGACGACTTCGACCGCGAATAGGCGGAGCGGACAGCGGCCATCCCAGAAGATGACACCGCAGCCATGCAAGACCATGTACTTCGTCTCAAGCCTGGGCGAAGCGCCAGCTCTCAGGGCCTACCTCCCTGCTGGCGTAGCAGATGACGATGGCAGGCAGGGCCGTCGCATCGGAAAACACGAAGAGCGAGGGGCGAGCCCCTTAGTCATCCCGCCCCATAACGCACCACGTGATGGCGGCGCGCGAGGTTCGGTCGTCGCAGCTATCGCTGGTGCGGATCGGCGGCGCCAAGGGTTTCAGTCGATGGCTGCCAGGATCGTATTCAACGCATCCTCTGGCCTGGATCCCGGAACGTTCAGCAACGCGGCGCTGAATCGGTGACCGTCTGTACAAAGCATTGCTTGCTGAGCCCCGTCCTTAGTGGCGGTCCATCCGGACCATCCGCGGGCCAGGACCCATTCCGCCTTGATTGTGACCCCGCCTGGCACGAGCTCGGGGTCGTTGGCGCAGATTCGCTTGACCATGGGCAGCTCATCTCCGTCACCCGCGAGGTCCCCTCCGGCGAGAGTGGCGGCCGGGGCAGCAGATATGTCACCGGTTACCGCGGTGTATACGCACATGCTGGTTGCCGACTCTGAAGTTGAACCGGCTGGCGGCTGTACTCGCGGCAGGGCCGGAAACTTCACGAGGTACTTCTCGCCGGCGTCGCAGAACTGCGCAGACGGCAGCCCCGTTGTTGGTACTCGACTTGTTTCTTCGGAAGAAGGGCTTGCTGCGGCCGTAAGGGGCGACGACGGAGATGTCACTGCTGTGGATTCGGCACTGGGTTCGCTGGGAACAAGGGCGGCAGGTTGTTCGCTTCCGCATCCGTTCAAGGCAAGTGCTGTCAGTACGGCGGTAAGTACCGTGGCGAAGCTTTTGCGCATTGTGTCCCCCAAGTCATTCGCAATGATCCACAGTAACAGCACGGCTTGACCTGAAGCGCTGATTCGGTTATCTCAGGACAGTCTCCGCCAGGGATAACAGCTTCACGTCTTCACTGAGCCCTCCGACCAGTCCTAAGCGCATTTCAAATGGGTTACTTTGGTTCCTATGCTGACTGGATTCAAGAACTTCATCATGAAGGGCAACGTTGTTGACCTTGCCGTCGCCGTCGTCATTGGCACCGCCTTCGGCGCGGTGGTCACCGCGCTGGTGAACAAGGTGCTGATGCCCTTCGTTGCCGCGATTGTGGGCTCCCCTAACTTCGACAGTTTCGCGAAGATTGAGCTAAACGGCAACGCCATCGAGTTCGGCGTCCTCCTGACAGCGATCGTGAATTTCCTCTTGATTTCGGCGGCCATCTACTTTGTAGTGGTGATGCCGATGAACCTTATGATCGAGCGTCGCAACCGCCGCCTCGGCATCAACCAGGACGTGAAGAAGGACTCGGCGGAGGACCCGCAGATCGCGCTGCTAACCGAAATCCGGGATTCATTGCAGAGCCGGAGCCGTTAATCTTTGCCCCTTGCATCCAAAAAGCTGTGGCCCGTCTCCGTTGAAGGCGGGCCACAGTTGCGTTCACTATGTGGTTGGGCGGGCATTCATTGACACACTTACCCAGGACATACAGTGATTGCGCTATGGGGATGCAACGACAGCTCATGTCGTATCAACAGTACGATCCCTCACCGGCCTCGCCATTGCCATTTCCATTGATATAACGGTGATTGCCCGTCTTGCGAATGCTTCGCCTCCTCAGCGGAGGCCGCCACATATTTCTGGTGCTGGGTGTTAATGCAACAGTCGCCCGAATTTCGGCTGCACATTCTGACAACCCCTAATTTCCGTCTGCTCGTATGCCGTTGCTTCCTCAAGTCTTGCGAAGGATTTGCGCACCTACATCGTTATTGATAGCTGCGTCTCATAGATTGACGGCATGGTTATGGATGCCGGAGCCCTTTGGCTCGACCTCGTTGATGACGTTCGCTGGTATCCCTCACCCCATAACTCCCAGCCGATCAAGCTGAGGGCCATCAGTGAGACGGTGGCAGTTGTTTACTACGACCTTGATCTTGGGCTACCTGCCGAATCGTTTGGTATCCCCTTTGGCCATGTCTGCGCAGGTGTCTTCCTGGAGTCCTTATCTGTGGTCGCGGCAGCCCGCGGCTACAGGACAATAGAATTCCTCGAACATTCGGAAATGGATTTCGCTGCCGCAGCCCGCTTGCATCGTATCGGGACAGTGCGATTGGAACCCATCCCCGAGGACGACGACGAGTTACAGTCCGCGGCTCACCGTCGATTGGCTGCATTCCGATCGAGACGAACTTCCCGGCGGCCCTATGACAGCAGGCTTGTTGGCACAGAGTTACTGGCGTCAGCTTCTTCAATCGCCGCCGCGCAAGGATACGAATTCCGCTCGACCACCGACGGCCGCATTGTTTCTTTACTTGTGCAAATCAATCAGAAGACCTTGTTTTCCGACTTGCGCAATGACGCCGTTTACGCCGAGATTATGCATTGGCTGCGGTTTTCGAAGGATGAAGCGGCCGCACTTGCCGATGGTCTTAGCGCAGAAACCATGATCATGCCGGGTCCTGTCCTTCGTTTCGCCATGCGGCACCGCGGCTTGTGGTCCTTCCCCGTAATCGGCGGCTTAATCAGAGCCATCTATTTGCGCACGATGCGTGGGGTACGCCAGCTCGGGTGGCTCGAAGGCCCGTTCGACGAACCCGCGGATTACTTGGAAGCCGGGCGTACCTTCATGCGGGTCTGGCTATTCTTCTCTGAAAAAGGCGTTTGCCTTCATCCCTTCGGCACTGTCATCACCAACCCGGTCTCTCACGCCGAATTCGTTCGGGCGGCGGGAATTAATGAAACCGCGGGCAGAATGGCCTGGATGCTCTTCAGGTTCGGATACAGCGCCACCCCTCCAGCAGCGCACCGCCGCCCGGCCAGCTCGACCCTGCTTAGTCCATTGCCTGAGGACACACCACTACAGGAGCCCCTCCGTGAATAAAGCGTTCGTATTCGCATTCGTTTTTCTGATGGACAGGTTCGTTGGCCTGTTCACCCCAAGGATTTCCACGCACCGGATACTGCTCATGCCTGGGATCGAACCTTTCCGGTGGACCGCCGGGCGGTGGAGGGCGTGGCGGACCTTTGAAATGGCGGCCAAACGAGTGCCTGCCTATCGCGAGTTCCTCGCCGAACATGGGGTACCTGTAAAGCTCTCCCTCAGAGGCAATACCCTTACGCAGGCGTTCGCAGGGCTCCCGGAAATGGATAAGGACAGCTATATCAAGCGCTGGACCATTCCTGCCCGCAGCGTGGGTGGCGTTCTTCCCCGCCACGGTGTCGTAGTGGATGAATCGTCCGGAAGCTCTGGTGTTCCCACCAGCTGGGTGCGTGGCCTGGAGGAACGCCTCGCCACTCGGCAGTTGCTCCAGGTTGGTTTTTCGCGGACTGCTGAGACGCTCAAGAAGCAACCGTTCGTGCTCAACTGCTTCTCCCTTGGCGCATGGGCAACGGGGATGAACGTCAGCACTTCTCTCACGGACGTCACAATGATCAAATCCATCGGGCCGGACCGTGACAAGGTCATCGCCACGATGCTCGAATTCGGGACGGACTACACCTACATCATCCTCAGTTACCCGCCCTTCCTGAAGGCTTTGTTCGAAGATGAACGCATCGATTGGGAAGACTACGACATCGTCGCGGCGTTCGGTGGCGAGGGCATCAGCGAGAACATGCGCGGGCACATCACAAAGTACGCCCACAGCGCTTTCGGCTCCTACGGGGCCTCCGACCTGGAAATCAACATTGCAATAGAGACTGACTACACAGTGGCGCTCCGTCAGGCCATCGCCGCGGATCCGGCGCTGTCGGCGCGGCTCACCAAGCAGGACGAGTACGGTGTGCTCCCGATGATCTTCCAGTTCAACCCCTACGACTACCTCCTTGAAACAAATGCGGATGGCGAACTGATCGTCACGATCGTACGGAAAGAGAACGTCAACCCGCGCATCCGCTACAACATCCATGACCGCGGGCACGTGCTGCGCGTCCGCGACCTCAACGCCGTACTCAAGGAATTCGGACTCGACCACATCATTCGCCAACAGTTCCTCGATTTGCCCTTGCTGTTCCATTACGGCAGGAGCGACCTGTCCGTCGACTTCAACGGCGCGGTTGTTGCACCGGATGCCCTCCGGGACGTCCTCAGCAGCGACCGCAGGCTTCTCGCAGCCGTAGAAAACCACCGACTTGTTAGTTTCGAGGACGAGCAAGGAAACCGGCAGCTGCACATCGCGCTGCAGCTCACCGCAAAAGCCACCCAAGAGCGCACCTTGGACCGGGTCGCGTACAGGAACTACATCCTTGCGCAACTGAGAGAGATGAACGGCGATTTCAACAACGCGATCCTCACATCACCCGAGACAAGCTTGCCCACGGTTGCGTTCTATCCGCTGCGAACCGGCCCGTTCAAGTCTGACGGCGCAAAACTCAAAAACGAGTACGTTTGGCAACTCGGCCCCTCAGCTCCCCAAGACTGGGCCCTGGACCTAACCTTCCGAGCCCAGAAGAATTCCGCAACCGCTCCCTGAAACGTGGGATGACGTTTTGCAACGCCCCCTGCCAGCGTCTGCACCACCAGGCATCAGGCTGTTGGCTTGCCGCTCTTCGGTTACTTAAACCAGCGGGCCGTCTCCTGATGGAGACGGCCCGCTTTGCGTTGGTACTGGTTACTCGCTGACGAGCTCCAGGGCGAGTTCGGAACGGACCACCTGGGCCAAGTGTTCCGCAATGGACTGAGCCGTCTCTTCGTCTGCAGCTTCCACCATAACCCGGACCACGGGTTCGGTGCCGGAGGGGCGGAGGAGAACGCGGCCGGTGTCACCCAGCGCAGCTTCCGCCGCGGCCACGGCCTGGGCCAGGACTTCGTTGCTGCCTGCCTTGGTGCGGTCCACACCTTTGACGTTGATGAGAACCTGGGGAAGCTTGGTCATCACGGTGGCGAGTTCCTTGAGCGGTTTCCCGGTCAGGGCTATCTGGGCAGCAAGCTGCAGGCCGGTGAGGACGCCGTCGCCGGTGGTGGCATGGTCGGCGAAGATCACGTGGCCGGACTGTTCGCCGCCCAGGTTGAAGCCGCCGTCGCGCATTTCCTCGAGAACGTACCGGTCCCCCACGGCGGTTTCGCGGATGCTGATGCCGGCTTCCCGGAGGGCGATCTTCAGGCCGAGGTTGCTCATCACGGTGGCCACGAGGACATCGTCCCTCAGCTTGCCTGATGCTTTGAGGGCGACCGCGAGGATGGCCATAATCTGGTCACCGTCCACCTCAGTCCCCTCATGGTCCACTGCGAGGCAGCGGTCGGCATCGCCGTCGTGGGCGATGCCAAGGTCTGCGCTGTACTTCAAGACCGCTTCCTTGAGGGGCCCCAGGTGGGTTGAGCCGACGCCGTCGTTGATGTTGTGGCCGTCCGGGTCAGCACCGATGACAATGACGTTCGCGCCAGCGTCCTTGAAGACCTGGGGTGAGCAGCCACTGGCGGCACCGTGGGCGCAGTCGAGGACGACGGTGAGGCCGTCCAGGTTGTGCGGCAGCGTCTGGAGGAGGTGGACGATGTAGCGGTCCTCGGCGTCCGAGAAGCGCTGGATGCGGCCTACGTCCGCGCCGACCGGCCGCACTGCTTCCTTGGACATCTGGGCCTCGATGGCGTCCTCCACCTCGTCGGGCAGCTTCTGGCCGCCTCGAGCGAAGAACTTGATGCCGTTGTCCGGTGCGGGGTTGTGCGAGGCGGAGATCATCACCCCAAAATCCGCGTCCAGGTCGGCCACGAGGTAGGCGGCTGCGGGAGTGGGGAGGACGCCGGCGTCGTACACGTCAACGCCCGAGCTGGAGAGCCCGGCCTCCACGGCGGCGGCGATGAACTCGCCGCTGGCGCGCGGGTCGCGGGCCACCACGGCGCGCGGCCGGGAGCCGTTGGAGTTGCGGTCGTGGCCGAGCACGACGGCGGCCGCCTGGGCCAGCTGCATCGCCAGCTCCGCGGTCAACAGACCGTTCGCCAGCCCCCGGACACCATCAGTTCCAAATAATCTAGACACCGGTCAAGTGTATGGGATGCGGCTCTTCTACCCGCGGCCGGGATCAAAAGGTGCCCAAGAATTCGGGCCGACACGAGGACGGTTCATATGTCATTGCGTGAGGATCTCCGGCAACGACTCATTTCGGCACGGCTAGCGTCGTGCCACTGCGGCGGCCTTCGCGGAGCGCATGCGATCCGTGATGATTTGGCCAGCGCCGCCCGCCAACCGCTGGCTCGGCCTTTCCACCAGACGGAAGAAGATCTCGGCTGCCAGCAGCGACAAGGGGAAGGCGATGAGTGCGACGTACAAGGGGTTTGTCGCGTGAAGAAGGAAGGCGACGGACACAACGATCGGTTCATGGACCAAGTAGAGGCTGAATGACCGTATTCCTAGCCAGTGAATCACGGAATTATTGCCTATTGCGATTGTTGGCGACCACGCGATGAATGCAAAGATCAGCAGTGCGCCGCCAATGGAAGCCGTGGCGATGAAAACCGGCAGCTGAGGGAAAAGCCACTGCGAACACAGCAGAACTATGGATGCGACAAGCAGGCCGGCCCATCCGAAGGCTCCTACTTTCCCTCCCCACCGCTCCAAGACATCGCGCCTTGCGGCCATGAGAACACCGACTCCGAACATCGGAAGGTATACCGGAAGCGCCACGTACAGCAGGTTCCCGACCGCGATAAAGAGAAAAAGGCCCACAATGCCGGGAACCCACGTGCGCCGCACGCGAATGGCGACCACGACGTAAAGGGGCAAAAGTAGAGAAAAAAGCATCTCCCACTGGAGCGACCAGAGCGGCGAGTTGAGCGAACCGGCACCTCGTAGCAAGAAGGCATCAACGAGTACATTAGACGCCTCATCATGCAGGTTCACCCACGAGCTGAGTTCTGGGCTCGCCACCCGCGGAACTGTCCAGGCCATCAGTAGCGCGAGAATCAGGGAAGCCCAGACGGGTAAATAGATCCTGACCATACGCTTCGGGAAGTAGGCCCGCCATCGTGGTCGAGAGGCGCCAGTAAAGGGAATAGTCAGGACGAATCCTGACAGGATGAAGAAAACGTAAACTGCTTCTTTGCCGGCCCAGAGCAGGTGAAGCGGTGTGAAAGTTGCCCACCAGACCCACCAGTCCATCGGTGCCACGCCGCCGCTTTCGATAGCTCCAACAAGCTGCGGCGATACGAGGAGGCAGTGGTGTATGAGCACTACCAGCGCGGCAAGGCCCCTCAACCCATTCAAGCGCAGTGTAGCGCGAGTGTACGCGGATGTTTTCGGACTCCCCCATGCGCCAACATTAGGGTCCGGGCGAATTCGTGCACCTCAGTAGTGACTACGTGTATCCCAGCACACCCATAAACGTGGACTACTTGGTTTTTTGAGCGGGTACTTGTCTTTCGTGAAAAGCCTCGCCACCGGTCATGAACCACCCCTACCATTCGATGCATGACACCTAGCTATGGGGGCTTGGCGCTCGAAATTGTGGTACCGGTTTTCAATGAGGAAGCCGTACTCAAAAACAGCATCTCAAGGCTCGCCGAATATCTGACGCTCGAAATGCCGTCGACGTGGAAAATCACTATTGCGGACAATGCAAGCACCGACCGAACCCCGGAGATTGCTGCTCGACTCAGCGAGCAATTGCCCAACGTCGAGTACCGCCGTCTGGAAGTAAAGGGACGAGGGTACGCTCTCCGGGATGCCTGGGGAGCTTCTGAGGCAAAAGTTCTTGCCTACTTGGATGTAGACCTATCGACTGACCTCGCTGCGCTTCCGCCTTTGGTGGCGCCCCTCCTGTCAGGGCACTCCGATATTTCTATAGGCACCCGATTGGGACAGAGCTCTCGGGTCAGCCGCGGTGCTAAGCGGGAATTCATTTCGCGTTCGTACAATTTCCTGCTGCGTCGGACCATGCAGGTGCGCTTTTCGGATGCGCAGTGTGGCTTTAAGGCAATTCGGGCGGATGTGGCAAAACGCTTGCTTCCACATGTTGAGGACAATGGCTGGTTCTTTGATACTGAGCTGCTCATCATTGCGGAACGTTCTGGACTCCGTATCCACGAAATTCCGGTGGACTGGATCGACGATCCCGACAGCCGGGTAGATATCAAGCAGACAGCTTACGACGACCTCCGAGGAATGGTCCGGGTGGCCAGCTCGCTAATAAAAGGGTTAATTCCAGTTCAGGCGATTTACGCCGAGCTCGGCCGGCGCCCCATCGTGCCGCCTGGCCGTCCCAGCTTCTTCGGGCAAGTTATCCGGTTTGGCCTCGTTGGTGTTGTCTCCACGCTCGCTTTCGCACTGCTCTATCTGGTGCTCCAAGGTCCGTTCGGCGCCCAGCAGGCCAACTTTCTAGCCCTGCTCATGACAGCTGTCGGTAACACGGCCGCCAACCGACGATTCACATTTGGCATCAGCGGACCGGCCAAATTGATTACCCAGCAATTCCAGGGTTTGGTCGTATTTTTGATGGCTTGGGGAATTAGTTCATCGTCGCTTCTTGTACTCCATGCAGTCAACGGCGACGCCTCACCTAGCTCGGAGCTGCTAACCCTGACGGCCGCCAACATCTTCGCAACGCTGATGCGGTTCGTTCTACTCCGGATCTGGGTCTTCCGAGTACGACTCAGTGCAGGCCGGTCCGCGGTGCTTGCGCTCCGCCCAGCAGGACAGTCCGTTCGTTGAGCGTCACCGAGGCGAGCCGCACAGCCGCTGCGCTTGCCGTGCGCGCTGCCCACAGGCCACTGCGGTGGGAGCAGTTTGGACTTGCAGTTCTCCTGGTGGCGACGTCCGTGACGTTCCTGTGGGGGTTGGACCGCAATGGCTGGGCGAACCCGTACTACTCCGCGGCGGCCCAAGCAGGTTCCCAGGACTGGAAAGCATTCTTCTTCGGATCCCTCGATGCCGGCAACCTCATTACCATCGACAAACCGCCGCTCAGCATCTGGATCATGTCGCTCTCCGTCCGGCTCTTCGGACTCAACTCCTGGGCTCTTCTAGTCCCCCAAGCCCTCATGGGTATCGCCACAACGTGGCTGATCTACAAAATCATTCGCCGCAGCCACCCCACCGCCCCAGCGTTACTGGGCGGCCTGATCTACGCAAGCACCCCCGTGGTGTTTCTAATGTCACGGTTCAACAACCCTGAGCCATTGATGGGACTCCTGACAGCTGCCGCGGTCTATTTCACACTCAGGGCCATGGATGATAACCACTGGGTCTGGTACCTGCTGGCAGGCGCCGCTCTGGGCCTCGGGTTCATGGCAAAGCAGATCCAGGCATTCCTCGTTATTCCCGCACTAGTACTTACTGTGCTTCTGTTCGGAGCGGGCACCTTGGGCTCCCGATTTGTCCGGCTGTTGGCCGCGCTCACAACATTGATTATCGCCGGCGGTTGGTGGATGGCCGTGGTGGATCTGACTCCGGCCGGGAACCGGCCTTACGTTGGCGGCTCTGCAACGAACAGCATGCTGGAATTGACTCTCGATTACAACGGGCTGGCACGCTTTCTCCGGTTTGGCGCAGACCCTCAGTCCGGAAGACCAGTCCCGCTAGCCTTATCGGAAGCCATTTACGACGGCGGCCCCGGTCGCCTCTTCAATGCGAATTTTGCACCCGAAGGTGCGTGGCTGCTTTTCACTGCGCTGATTTCCGCTCTGGCCCTGATTCTGCTCTGGCGGCAGTCCGGCAACGGCGGTCCAGCAACACGTCTAATGACCGTTGGTGTCGTTTGGCTGGTCTCCGTCTACGTTGTCGTGAGCTACATGGGCACGATGACTCACTCTTACTACATATTTTCAGTCGCGGCTCCGGTGGCGATCGTAGTCCCTCTGGGGCTCAATCTGCTATGGAATCAACGGCAGAGGTTAGTCCCCCGGATGATTGGCGCCGTTCTTGTTGCCGGGACCGGATACATAGGATTCCGGATTTTCCAGTACAGCAACGAGTGGGGGTTCTGGCCGCTCGTTGTAGTTTGTACAACCTGCCTTGCGTCTGCCGCGTGGCTAGCCCCCAAAAAAACGATCCCTCGTACGATGACTTTAGCGCTAGTAACGGTAGCAATAGTAATGTCGCCAGTTTCAACCGACATGATCACGTTGTCGAAACCCCAGTCGGGGACAAATCCCCTATCAGGGCCAACGAGCAACAACGCTAATGCACTTTCTGCTCATCTTGATGCTGCCCGCCTCGGGAATCCACCCTTGGCACGCCACATGGGATTCGGCGTTCAGCCTTCAACGAATGTAACGACGCTACTCAAGGAAGCAGGCAATTCGAAATGGGCGGCCGCAACTTATACGGCGCAAAATGCCGCTCAGTATCAGCTCGCATCGCAAAGACCCGTAGTTGCGCTGGGTGGGTGGCTTGGTCATGATCCAGCACCTACATTTGAACGGTTCAAGATGCTTGTTGAGGAAAGAGAGATCGGTTACTTCATCTGGCAGCAACCGATCGTGGATGGAGTACCGCTTGGAAGGGATGCCGCCGCCATTACTGATTGGGTCCAGGCCAATTTCAAGGCGAAGGATGTTGACGGTGTCAGAATCTACGATCTTAGAAAATAAAGGCCCGGTTAGCGTAGGCGAAGATCCCGGGGGGCTTCGCCGAACTATTTGGGAGGCCGGCACCCTGGTCGTCATCCTGCTCGCAGCCGCCGTCCTTTATGTCTGGGGATTGGCTGGGAACGGCTGGGCTAACGCATATTACTCCGCTGCCGTCCAAGCTGGGCTTCATGACCCCGTCTCGTACTTCTTCGGATCCGCGGACTGGGGAAACTCCGTATCAGTCGATAAGCCGCCTCTGAGTCTGTGGATCGTGGGACTGTCCGTCCGCATCTTTGGGCTGAACACGTGGGCCCTGCTGCTCCCTCAAGCCGCGATGACGATGGGGAGTACCTTTTTGATCTACCGTTTGGCCCGGAGATATTTGCCCGCCCACGCCGCACTCCTTTCTGGCGCCGTTTTTGCCACCACGCCCATCACCGTTCTGCTGGCACGATACAACAACCCCGATCCATTGATGGTGTTGATGATGCTCTCGGCGCTTTATGCAGGGATGCGGGCCACAGAATCGGGACGAGTCCGATGGCTATACGTGGCGGCGGGATTCCTTACCCTCGGATTCCTTACGAAACAACTTCAGGCATTCATGGTGTTGCCAGCTATCGTATTGGTCTACTGCCTCTACATCCGAAAGTCCTGGAAGCAGCGGACCGTCGCACTTGCCATGGCTGGTCTCCTTCTGGCTGCAGGCTCCATGTCTTTGCCGATCGCCGTGGACCTCTCACCTCCTGGCTCGCGCCCATATGTGGGGGGTTCAATGACCAACAGCATGCTTGAACTGACGCTCGGTTACAACGGAATTGACCGCATCATGCAAAAGGATGACGGTCGGTCTGCGGCGCTGACACCTCAAGAATTCCAGGGCGATGCTTCGGACGCGGGCCCGTTTCGCCTATTCAACTCAAACTACGGCCAAGAGTCCGGCTGGCTGTTGCTGCCTGCATTCATGGTCTGCGTCGTTATCGTTGCCCAAGCGCTTCGGCGGCGCAGCACCGTCACCCCGGTCTTCGCCTTGGGCGTAGCGGTCTGGATGCTCACGACATACTTCGTGCTCAGTTTCATGGGTAACAGCATCCATTCGTATTACACGGCTGCGATTGCGGCGCCTCTGGCTCTTTGTATCGGCATAGGCAGCCACATGCTCATTTCATCATCCAGGTCGATGCGGTGGCGCATCGGAAGCGCCGCGGTGGTGGTGTTGAGCGCCATTTTCTCAAACGCAATGTGGCAACTGAGTGATTCCTATCCAGAAGCCGCAGGAAGGGCATTGTTGATGGCCGGTCTGGCCGCCGGTGCAGTGCTCTCCGTTCCAGCCCCTTTCACGTGGGCGAAGCCCGCTGCGGCGTCGCTGGGCATCGCTAGCCTGCTTGTTGGACCCCTCGTGTGTTCATTCCTTACCCTGTCCAATCCGCAGCAGGGCTCGAACCCCCTTTCCGGAGGGCTCACGCGAAGCCCAACCAGCCTCAGCCGCTTCCTAGACGAGGTGAAGAAGAATAATCCCCCGGCTGTTACCGGACTGGCCATCGGCGTTACCCCAAGCGCGGCAGTGGCCGAATATCTCAGGAACGCTCCGCCAGGCTGCACGTGGGTCGCGGCTACATATCCAGGACAGACTGCTGCACGCTTCCAACTGGACTTGGGGCGGCCAGTCATGCCACTCAGCGGATTTGCGGCGATGGACCCCAGCCCAACAATCGGCCAATTCAAGGAGCTGGTCGAAGCCAACCGCCTTTGCTATCTGGTTGTGCAACCCGAGCAGCTCAGGGTGCCTGGGACCAGCGGCGAGCTCTTGGCGATCCATAAGTGGGTCACTGAGAACTTCAAGGCCGAACAGATTGACGGCGTGACCATCTACGACCTCCATGGATAGAAACATCCTATAAACCTGAAGCAGCAGCACCGCCGTGCGCCGGCTCGACGGCCGTTTTCCAAGGTCCATAACAAAAGCCCGCCCCGCCGAATGGCGGGACGGGCTTCTGTGCAAGCGGATTTAGCGCTTGGAGTACTGCTGAGCCTTACGGGCCTTCTTAAGACCGGCCTTCTTACGCTCGATGACGCGGGCGTCACGGGAGAGGTAACCGGCCTTCTTCAGGGTGGCGCGGTTGTTCTCGACGTCGATCTCGTTCAGCGAACGGGCGATGCCGAGGCGCAGGGCACCGGCCTGGCCCGAGATGCCGCCACCGTGGATACGGGCGATGACGTCGTAGGCGCCTTCGAGATCAAGGATCTTGAAGGGCTCGTTGACGTCCTGCTGGTGCAGCTTGTTCGGGAAGTAGTTGTCCAACGCGCGGCCGTTGATGGTCCACTTGCCGGAGCCGGGGACAACGCGGACGCGTGCAACGGCTTCCTTGCGGCGGCCAACAGCTGCGCCGGCAACGGTCAGGGCCGGACGCTCCTTCTTCGGCGCAGCGGCGTCAGCAGCTGAGCTTTCAGAGGTGTAGCTGGTCAGGGTTTCCTCGGCCTCGACGGCCTCGGTGGTCTCTTCGTTCTGAGCCACGGTTCTCCTTGTATAGATAAGTTGTTTGGTGGCCAGGACTACTGGGCGACCTGGGTGATTTCGAAAGTCTTGGGCTGCTGGGCGGCGTGCGGGTGCTCAGCACCGCGGTACACCTTCAGCTTGCCCAGCTGCTGTGCAGCGAGGGAGTTCTTGGGAAGCATGCCCTTGATGGCCTTCTCAACGGCGCGGACCGGGTTGGATTCCAGGAGTTCCGCGTAGTTGACGGAGGTCAGGCCGCCCGGGTAGCCGGAGTGGCGGTATGCGCGCTTCTGCTCCAGCTTGGCGCCGGTGAGGGCTACCTTTTCAGCGTTGATGATGATGACGAAGTCGCCCATGTCCATGTGGGATGCATAGGTGGCCTTGTGCTTGCCGCGCAGCAGGATTGCGGTCTGGCTTGCAAGACGACCAAGGACAACGTCTGTGGCGTCAATGACGTGCCACTGGCGGTTGATATCGCCGGGCTTCGGGGTGTACGTACGCACGGTGTTTGCCTCGTTCTTGTTCTGGCGTTCTTGTTTAGGTGTCACTAGCTCGTGCACCTACTGTCTGCGCGCTACCGGAACAGAGGTGAGGGCTCTATGTAACCAGTCATCCTGAGGTTCCGAATGTGCACGTTGAGTAGTCATCCTGCAACCGGATTCTCAAGCGGGCACGCACCATCGGAATAGGACACGCACAACGACTACCAAGATTAGCGCGTAAGGGGGTTCGGGGTCAAAATGGGGTAGCCGGAGGCGACTCAGCGCCTGCCGGCCTGGCGGACGCAGGGGGTCTCGGTGTTGGGAATGGGAAATGATGGTTCGCCCGAGTGGCTCTGGGTCCTTGGCGCCGGCGTCGCGGGGTTCATCCTCTCCCCCATTACCGAGATCCTTATCGCCAGGTGCATGCCCAGACTGGGCGAACTGCCCATTGTCCCCGTCAGAATCACGACGGCGGCACTTACCGCCCTCGTGTGCGCGGCCTTTGGTATGCGATTTGGAATGAGCTTTGCCCTGCCGGCTTTCATATTCCTGGGCGTGCTAAGCATACAACTCGCCAGGATTGACATTTCACTGCATTTGTTGCCCAATCCCCTTGTATTAGCCCTCCTCGCGGGGGGCTTCGTTTTGTTTCTGATACCGGGGGTATTTGGCAAGCAGGCTGATAACCTGCTGCGCGCGGCGCTCGGAGCCGTCATTTTGTTTCTTGGCTACCTTATTCTGGGACTAATCTCCCCCAGGGGCATCGGAATGGGCGACGTGAAGCTCGCTGCGCCCGTCGGCCTCTTTCTGGGATACCTAGGTTGGAGCCAAGTGCTCTATGGGGGACTCCTCGGATTCGTTCTGAATGGCCTAACTACAGTCGTGATCCTTAGCCGAAGAAGCCAGAATAGAGCGACAGAGGTGGCCCATGGCCCCTCGATGCTGAGCGCTACTGTGGCAACCGCCATCTTCCTCCTATAGCTAGGTCTGGCGGCCTTTCCGGCCTGCCCTTGGTCAGCTACGCCCCTCGATCCAAGTAGTCCGGCTAGTACCCATCTCCCTTTCTGAGTACTGACCCAACCCTTCGAGTACGTACTTCTGGTGCTTCTTGAAAAAGTCGAGTACCACTACGCATTGTTGCCCCTACCCCCCGAATGACAATCTCTTCTTAGCGAAATCCAGCCGCTAAAGATTTATGGGGGCAGCTGGAAATTCGTTGAAATCAATTCAATCCATTTCACCGAATTAAAGGAAAATACAATGACTTCTCTCATGGTCTCAATGACTGCTTTCATCGCCGGCATTAAGGATCGTTTTGAATCCGAAAAGGGTGCGACTGCAACTGAATACTCCCTGCTAATCGCATTCATCGCTTTCCTCATCATCGCCGGCGTCACCCTGTTCGGTAACGCCCTCAGCGACTGGTTCTCAACCCTCGGTTCGACCGTCACGGCTTGGACAGTCTGACCCATTCCAAGGCGTTGTACCGTGGGGGCCGCTTTTCGCCGGTGGCGGAGGCGGCCCCCACCCTCTTACAAGGCAGTACCTAATTCAGGGGGCACGTTGAGGAAGCGCGGAAAACGCAAAACAGAGCATTCGCTCGGCGCGGTCGCTGTCGAGTTTGCACTCGTAGCACCTGTTCTTCTCTTGTTGATCGCCGGCATTGTGGAGTTTGCCCACGGGTACAACATACAGATTTCTGTAACCCAAGCAGCGCGCGAAGCGGCGCGAAACTTTGCCATCACCAGCGATCTGACCGAGGCATCCAAGGCCGGAAGGGATGGTGCACCGGGCCTCACGCCGGCCAAATTTGCCTTCACCCCAAGTCTTTCAGCATGTGAAACAGGAAAGAACGTAACTATGACGGTCACGTACGCAGCAAACTCCATCACGGGATTTGCACTTGTAATGCAGGGTAAGTCCGTGGCGGTTGCGAAGAACTTCACGGTGACCGGAGTAGGAGCAATGGCATGCGGCGGTTAATTCCAGCGCGAAGAGTTGCGACCGGAAGTGACAACGAGCGGGGAGTAGCCGGCGTCCTGGTCGCGCTGATGATGCTCGTTCTTATTGGGGCCGGCGCCATGGCCGTCGACGTAGGACAGATTTACGCCGAAAGGGCGCAATTGCAAAACGGGGCAGACGCCGCTGCCTTGGCAGTTGCGTACAAATGCCATAAGTCCGGTTGTGACCAAGACAGCGCCAACACCATTGCAAAAGAACTTTCGAACGCAAACGCAAACGACGGCGGATCTAAGGTGCTTATCCCTGTTGAACTAGACGTAGAACATCAGGTGACCGTCCGAACATCAACGGCTCAAGGCAAAGACGGACCTGGCTTTCTCAGCAAAATGTTTGCCAGCGCCCTGCCTGCTCCAGCCGTAAACGTTGGAGCACACGCAACGGCGATCGTTGATTTCCCCTCCAGCGGCTCAGGGTTTCCGCTGGCATTGTCGGACAAGTGCTTCAACCTGTCCAAAGGCAGCCAAACCGCTCAAGTGCAAAAGATCTCCTACGCACCCGGTGGAACATGCACTGGCCCTTCTGGGACCCAGATTCCGGGCGGTTGGGGTTGGCTAGATCAAGACTCACCGTGCGTTGCCGATACGACTCTTGGCAGCAACCTCCTCGGCTCGGATCCAGGCAAAGACCCACCATTCGGATGCGCGGCAATTCTTCTGGAATGGAAGGCCACCATCCTTGCGGGCGGGGAAGTCAAGGTCGCCTTCCCTGTCTTCAGCGATGCCAGCAATAAAGGACAAAACGGATATTTCACGATTATTGGTTATGCAACTTTCAAAATATGGGGATGGAAGTTCGGACAGAACAAAGAATTTGAATTTCGGAATACAAAAGATGACCCGGATATGACCAACAGCCTTGCCTGTGACATACCGGCAAATCAGCGATGCATTATCGGCCAATTCGTCAAGTTCGATTCAATCAAATCCAGCGGCGGTGGCGGTAAAGACTTCGGCACCTCCGAGATCCGTCTGATCCACTAGAAGACAAAAGGGGATAAAGTGAAAACTCGCCTACTGGGAGGCATCGCGGCGCTGCTTGTGGCCATAATTGGGACCGTCTTATTGGTCACATATGTCCAGGGTGCAGACAAGCGGGCACTCGCCAACACAGAAACCGAAGACGTTTATGTTGTTCAGAAACCGATCGCGGCGGGAACGCCGGCCACTGAGCTGGGTGATGCAGTTCGCCGGCAGTCCGTCCCAAAGGCGGCGCTTGCGTCCGGAATCGTGACTGACATCGCTAACCTCGGCTCCAGGGTAACGGCCCTCACGCTGGTACCTGGTGAACAGTTATTGGACAGCCGCATGGTTGATCCGGGCTCATTTATGGGACCTGCCCGAGTAGCGGTACCTGACGGTATGCAGGAATTCACCCTTCGCCTACCGATCGAACGTGTCGCCGGTGGCAAGATCACCGCCGGCGATACGGCGGGTATCTTCATATCCCTGGACGAATCCTCCACCGATCCGGCGAACGGCGCAGTGACCACCAAATCCAGTGGGACGCAACTTACGTTCCACAAGGTTCTTGTGACGGCGGCCCAATTCAGCGACGGAGCCGCAGCGCAGCCCGAGTCCACAAACCAGTCCACGGCTTCCGATGGAGCCCTCACCAAAGCATCTGAGACTAAGAGTGACGGGACCTATCTCATTACGCTCGCCAGGAACTCCGTGGACGCTGAGAAGATCATTTACGCCGTCGAATACGGCAAGGTCTATCTCTCCAAGGAGCCCGCTGATGCGGCGGAAGGCAATGCCGGTGTTGTTGACAAGACGAAGGTGTTCCGATGAGCCGTTTTGTAGCCATCACGTCAGATGCTGACTTCGAGAGGCGAGTACGTCTAGCTGCTGCTGGCATGCGCGGGTCACTCCACCACTTCAACGCCGACTATCTTCCGGAGAGCCCCGACGAAGTGCTCCGTCAGTTGGTAGGCGAGCCCCCCGAAATCTTCGTTCTAGGACCCGGCCTTCCAATTGCTGACTCCCTAAAGTTCGCAGCCGTCCTGGACCTCCAGTACCCGGAGATCAGCGTCGTTCTGGTCGCCGACGAGGATCCGGAGGTGGTAATCCAAGCCTTGCGCGCCGGCGTCAGGGACGTGGTGCGCCCGGACTCGGACGTGGACACGCTACGCATCATCATGGAGCGCGCCAGTCTCGCAGCCGCCGGACGCCGTCGAGGTCTCATGCCGAGCAGCTCCGAACATCAGGAACACGATCGCGGCGGCCGCATCGTCGCAGTCATGTCCCCGAAAGGTGGTGTGGGCAAAACAACGATCGCCACAAACCTCGCCGTGGGGCTCGGCAAGACGTACCCGATGGGCGTGGTTATCGTCGATCTGGATCTGCAGTTCGGCGATGTGGCCAGCGGCCTCCTAGTGGAGCCTGAACACACCATTACCGAAGCGGTGGTGGGCGCCGCTAGCCAAGATTCGATGGTCCTCAAAACATACCTGAGCGTTCACCCTGCCGGCATCTATGCTTTGTGCGGACCCCGGAATCCGATTGAGATGGATAAGATCTCAGGCGAGCATGTGTCTCATCTTCTGACGCAACTCCAACAGGAATTTCAGTTCGTCATTGTAGACACCGCGCCGGGACTGGGAGAGCACGTGCTTGCCACCCTCGAGCTGGCCACCGATGCCGTCTGGGTCTGCGGTATGGACATTCCGAGCATTCGTGGATTGAGGACCGGAATCAAGATCCTGTCCGAACTCGATCTGTTGCCTGAACGCAGGCATGTTGTCCTCAACATGGCCGACCGCAGAGCGGGCCTCTCGCTCCAGGATGTGGAGGCCACGATCGGCGCTCCCGTCGACGTTGTCCTGCCCCGGTCACGTAGCCTTCCCTTCTCAACAAACAAGGGGGTCCCCCTTCTCCAGGATGGCACTCGCGACCCCGCCACTAAGGGCTTGCGGCAATTGGTGGATCGGTTCAAACCGGATTGGGAAGCCAGACCACACAAAAAGCTCCACAGAAGGGCGGTAGTACAGTGAACCTCGCACGCCGGCTCGAACAGCTGAGGGGCAGCAACATAGATGCTGCCAATACCGCAATTGCCGAAACGCATTCTGCTGAGAGTGTCTATGCTGCACCGGCCACGTTGGGCAAGATCCATGAAGCTATGGCAGCGGAGACGGCGAGCTCCGTGCAAGTTCTGGAGCTGCCCCAAACTGCGGCCAATGCCAGTGAAGCACTTGGAGCGCTGAAGGAGCGCGCCAGCCAGGCACTTTTCGAACGCCTGGGCTCGCGCATCACCGACTCGTCTTTGGAAGACACGGAACTTCACCAGTACGTGAAAGACGAGCTCAAGATCGTCGTCGACGAGGAGCAGGTCCCCCTCTCGAGCAGTGAGCGGCAGCGGCTCATCCGCGAAATTACGGATGATGTCCTGGGCCATGGACCAATCCAGCGCTTCCTTGACGACCCCTCAGTCACCGAAGTGATGGTGAACCGCTTTGATCAGGTTTACATCGAGCGCGGTGGACAGCTCCATAAGACGGATGTGAAGTTCACTTCAGACGAGGCTCTGCGTCGTGTCATCGAACGCATCGTCTCCAGGATCGGACGGCGCATTGATGAATCCTCGCCGCTAGTCGACGCACGCCTGGCTGACGGCTCTCGTGTCAATGCGATCATTCCGCCGTTGGCCGTCAACGGGCCCGCCCTGACGATTCGAAAATTTGGCGGGGATGCCCTGACTGTTCAAAAGCTGATCTCCTATGGCAGCCTCTCGCCAGAAATGGCTGAACTATTGCAGGCGTGCGTGCTTGCACGGATGAACATTATTGTGTCCGGCGGTACGGGCACCGGCAAGACGACGTTGCTGAATGCACTGTCATCCTTCATTCCGGCTTCGGATCGAATCGTCACCATCGAAGATGCTGTTGAGCTCCAGTTGCAGCAAGACCACGTCATTCGACTTGAAAGCCGGCCTCCGAATATTGAAGGCAAGGGTGAAATCGCTATCCGTGACCTGGTGCGAAACTCCCTTCGGATGAGGCCCGACCGTATTGTGGTGGGCGAAGTCCGGGGTGGTGAGTGCCTGGACATGCTGCAGGCGATGAACACCGGTCACGATGGCTCGCTCTCCACTGTCCACGCTAACTCGCCTCGTGACGCCATCTCCCGCCTCGAGACTCTCGTACTGATGGCCGGAATGGACATCCCGCTTCGCGCCGTGCGGGAGCAGGTATCTTCAGCCGTGAACTTGATTGTTCACATTTCGCGTCTCCGCGACGGGTCGCGTCGAATTACCCATATCACCGAGGTTCAGGGCATGGAAGGAGAGATCGTAACTCTCCAGGACGCCTTCGTCTTCGACTACTCGGCTGGGGTCGACGCGAACGGCAAGTTCCTCGGCAAACCAGTTCCCACCGGCGTTCGGCCACGGTTCACCGATAGGTTCATAGAACTTGGCATTCACATCTCACCGAACGTTTTCGGTGCGGCTGCAGCCAGGGGGCGGTAGCGGTGCTGCCTGAATTACCTTCAGGAATCCTAGTCACTGGACTAGTCCTCGTTTACGTTGCGGCCGGACTCGTATTCACCGTCGTCCTTAAGCCGAAGCAGGGCGTGCCTCTTTCAAGGCGCAGGCCAGACGCCGAGGATAGGCCGTCCGGTCTGACAAGGCTTACGGCTCAGGCAGTGGGCCGCCTGAACAAGCGACTCAGACGGCGTGGAACAGGACGTCTCTCAGTTGAGCGGTTCGAGCAGGCCGGTCTGAAGCGGCAACCTGGCGACTACCTCCTGCTGGCCGGAGCGATCACTTTCACCACCACCGTCATTGGTTTCCTCATGGGCGGACTCTTCATGGCACTGATGTTTTGCTTGGCCACGCCAGCCGGCCTTTACGCGCTATTGAACCTGCTTCGCTCGCGTCGGCGGCGTAAATTCGACGATCAGGTGCCGGACACACTGCAAATGTTCACGGGCGGTCTTCGCGCGGGCCACAGCTTGCTCCGTTCCATCGATGCCGCCGCGCAGGAGAATCAGGCACCGATGTCCGAGGAACTCAGCAGGATAGTGAACGAAACAAGAATCGGTCGAGACCTCGGAGAATCAATTACAGATGTTGCCGAGCGGACTCAGAGCGAAGACTTCCACTGGATCGCCCAAGCTATTGATATCCATCGCGAAGTAGGCGGCGACCTCGCTGAAGTTCTTGATCACCTGGGTGAAACCATTCGTGACCGCAACCAACTTCGGGGGCAAGTTCGAGCACTTAGTGCTGAAGGCCGAATGTCGGCCATAGTCCTCATGGCTCTCCCCATCGTCATGTTTTTTGGACTCCTATTCACGAATGAGCTATTTGCCCATACCTTCACGGCCACCGTGCCGGGATACATCATGATCGCAGCAGTCATCGTCTTGTTGAGCGCTGGCGGGTTCTGGCTCAACCGGCTCATTCAGCCGAAGTTCTAGGAGGAAAAGATGCAGCCGATTGCATATGCGGCGATTCTTGCCATTATCGTCCCTATTTCCCTGATGATGTGGCTAGCCGTCACGGCCGACCGTGCCGGGATTCGAAACATCCAGACCAATCTGGGTCTTGGGCGAAAGATGAATACAGCACGCACTGCTAATGAGCAGTATTCGACGGTGGCCCGCAAGCTCACACCGAAGAGTTATGAGGCTTGGCTGGACCAGCAGCTCGCCGGTGCAGGAAGGCCCAAAGATTGGCCGTTGGCGAGAATTATCATGGTCAAGCCCCTGCTGGCCTTCGCGGGCATGGTCCTTGGATACCTTACCTTCATCGCAGACCCTTCAACTGGTCGGTTCGTTCTTGGCATAGCCATCACGGCGCTTTGCTATTTCCTCCCAGACATATTGATCCGAAATAGAGCGACGAAACGGCGGGCGGCCATTCGGTTAGAGCTCCCGAACGCTCTGGACCAGATGCTGATCTCTGTTCAGGCTGGCCTGGGATTTGAAACCGCAATGGGGCGGGCAGCGGAAAACAGCACCGGCCCGTTTTCAGAGGAGCTGGTAAGGACTCTCCAGGACATCCAGGTGGGGCGTTCCCGAAAGGAAGCCTATTTGGCAATGTCCGATCGAGTTGATGTACCCGACGTACGCAGTTTTGTGCGTGCCGTGGTACAGGCTGACACCTACGGCATTGGAATAGCGGGGGTCCTTAAGGCCCAGGCGAAGGACATGCGGATCAAGCGCAAACAACGTGCCGAAGAGCACGCGATGAAGATGCCCGTCAAGATGCTCTTCCCGTTGATCTTCTTCATCCTCCCCGCACTGTTCATCGTCGTGCTTGGACCGGCTGTACTAAGCATCCTGTCCATGTTCAGCAACCAGTAGCAGCTGGTACGAGCTAGCGATTCTAGGGGGACCAAATGATCGAATTGTTGTCAGGACTGGGCCTGCGTCTCCGCCAGAGGGCACTACGACTCCTTCCTGACGAAGTGGGAGCGACTGCGACAGAGTATGGCATCTTGATGGCTTTCATTGTGGTCATAGCGTTCGCTGGAGTGTCACTCTTTGGGCTTGCATTGAGCGGCTGGTATGACGAGTTAACCGCACACTTGAAAGTTGTTCTAGGTATCCCCTAATTCGGCTCGCTATGCGGCCCTGAAGGCCTCACCCATGGTGCCAGTTGGCGCCCCAAAGACCGGACCCCCTCGGCACCCAGAACCGAGGGGGTCCGTTTGTGTGCCCGAACGTTTCGGATTCCAAGGTCCAGCGCAGTGCTAGCGAAGGAAAAGCGCAGGAACAGGGCTCATTGGGAAGGCTTAGCACAGGATGCTGCAAATTCCGGTCAATGTGCCATCAAGCGTTGCTATGTTTTTTTCAGAGCTGGTGCAGGGCCAGCTTCCCCCACTCGCTCAGGAGTCTCAAATGCTTTCTCTCTACACGAACCTCATGATCCGCCTCCAGACCAACGAAAAGGGCGCCACAGCCGTCGAATACGGCATCATGGTCGCCCTCATCGCCGTGGTCATCATCGTCGCCGTCACTTTTCTCGGCGATACTTTGACCACCCTGTTTGGCCAAGTTTCTTGTGATGTTCAGGGCAAGGGCGCCTACATTCCACCTGCTGGTACAGCAGGGAGCAGCTGCGCCCCCTAGCCATCGCGGGCAGGAAGGGACGGGGTGGTGGTGGGCTCGAAGCCTCCACCACCCCATCTTTTGGGCCATCCATTTTCATGTCCCCAACGCAGTAGGAAAGGTGCCACCATGCCCAGGACATCCGAGCGTGGAGCCGTCGCGGTCGAGTTCGCGATTGTGGCACCCGTTCTCGTCATGCTGCTCCTAGGCATCATGGAGTTCAGCCGCGCCTACAACGCGCAGGCAACGCTATCGGCAGCCGCCCGCGAAGCGGTCCGGGTGATGGCCATCTCCAACAGCCCAACAGATGCTAAAAACGCCGCCAAGGCGGCAGCGGCATCGCTGCGGCCAGGGCTGGAGGACGCAAAGATTGTCTTCACGAATCTCAGCGTCCCCACCTCGGCTACTTGTGCAGCGGGCACTCAGATTGGCGTCACCATCACGTACACCCAGTCCACATTGACAGGGATAGCCGGCGCATTCCCCATGACGGGCAAAGGGGCCATGCTGTGCGGCGGATGACAACAGGACCGCGTAAACACGACAGCGAACGCGGCGCCGTGAGCGTGATCGTAGCCCTGATGCTGGTCGCGCTGCTCGGGTTCGGCGCCATGGCTGTGGACGTCGGCATGATGTACGCCGAACGGACCCAGCTCCGAAACGGGGCCGACGCAGCCGCTTTGGCGATAGCGCAGAAGTGCGCCAGGAGCGCGGCCGATCCGGACTGCATAAAAGCTAAACCACTTGCGACAACATTTGCCAATCAGAATGCCAACGACAGTCTCAGCAACATCAAGTCGTTTGTGCTCGACACGGACAACCGCTCAGTTGCTTTGACGGTGGGAGCTCAGGAGGGCGTCCACACGCCTAACCAGGTTTCGCTCTTCTTCGCCCGTGCCCTGGGAATAAATGCTACGGAAGTCACGGCACCCTCGTCTGCCCGCTGGGGCAGCCCGCTAGAAGGCCCGACCCTTTTCCCCCTTACGTTTTCGCTCTGCCAAGTCAATGGGATGGTTGGGGCGGGCCAACAGCTTCTGGAAAGCCGGGGTTCAACGCTGACGTCAAAGAAGACTAGTAGCTGCGTCGTGGACGGCAAGACCGTACCAGGTGGTTTTGGGTGGCTCAAGCAGATTGACGGTCAATGCGGTGGCTACATCAACCTCAGTCTCGGTGCCAGCGGCAGTGAGACAGGCAACGACGCACCCTCTAATTGTGAACAAACGCTGACGAAGTGGGCCACGACGCTCACGTCTGGCGGCAAGATAACTCTTCTTCTCCCGGTCTACACGTCAGTCACGGGCACCGGAACGTCGGCGGTCTACAGCCTGTCCGCATTCGCTGCATTTGACGTTGTGGGCTGGCGGTTTGCGTCAGGAGATAACGGCACCAACGCCGCCCTGATATTTCACAACAAAGTCGCCGATGTGGGTGCTGGCCTTGCCTGTACCGGCGACTGCCGAGGCATCATTGGGGGCTTCGTCAAGTACGTCTCCCTAGCAGAGGGTTACAAACTTGGGCCGGTTAATTCCTACGGTGCCACCGTCGTCGAACTCACAAGTTAGTCCTTCCTTGGAAATCGTTGATCTGAAATACAACAGGAGCAGTCAGTGAAGTCACGTTTGTTGGCCGGTGTGGTGGCAGTGCTGCTGGCCATCGTCGGGGCGGTCATCGTTGTTTCGTACGCTCAGGGCGCAGACCAGCGGGCCGTCAGTGGCCTGGATCCCGTCGGGGTCCTCGTAGTCAGCACGGCAGTGCCCGCGGGATCGTCCCTTGAAACTTTGAAGGCAGCCGTGGCCCTTAAACAACTGCCTGGCACCGCCGTCGCAAAAACAGCACTAAATACGCTGGACGGAGTTGTTGGAAAAGTAACCGCCGCGGACCTTGTCCCCGGTGAGCAACTTCTGGCCGAACGCCTCGTCTCCCCCGAAGAACTGAAGACCTCAGGCTCTGTGCCCGTGCCTGCAGGCCTGCAGGAAGTCACTTTCCAGCTTGAACCTCAGCGCGTCGTGGGCGGCCGGCTGGCACCCGGAGACACGGTGGGCATCTTCATCTCCCTGCTAAACGGCGGCCTGGAGGCGAAGCCGGACAAGGAAACGGTCCAGCTCTCGATCCACAAAGCCCTGGTCACGGCAGTTCAGCGGGCGCCCGAAGCAACAGCCGCAAACCCCTCCGCCACGGCAACCGACCCCGCCCAGCCCAACCCGCAGGACGTGAACCTACCCACTGGGATGCTCATGGTCACGGTAGCCGTAAACGATGTGAACTCGAACAAGATCGTTTTCGCGGCAGAATACGCTTCCCTCTGGCTCAGCCGTGAACCAGTCGACGCCCAGGACAGCGGACCCCGAGTAATGACCCGGCAGGACCTCTATAAATGAGCCGCTTCGTCCTTATCACCCCCGACACAGGATTCGACTCCCGCCTCCGAGAGGCGGTGGCTGGCGGCCTGCACGGCGGCGTGCAAACCTTCGCCACGAGTTTGCTCCCTGCTGACCCGCACCAGCTCTTCGCGAGCCTGGACCAGGAGCAGCCGGAGGTCCTGCTCCTGGGACCCGAGGTTCCTTTGGACGAGGCACTACGTTTCGCCACAGTTCTGAAGGTCAGCTTCCCGGAGCTCGCCGTGATTGTTGTCGCCGAACCCGAACCCGAATTCCTTCTGCAGGCAATGCGGGCAGGCATCACCGACATCGCCGCCCCCGGTTCGGACGCCGCCCAACTGCGGGTCCTCCTGGAGCGCGCCAGCCAGTCCTACGCCAGCCGCCACCGCACACTTGCGCCCCAGCAGGTCGTCGAGAGCAACAAGGGCCTGGTCATCGGCGTATTCTCGCCCAAGGGCGGCGTAGGCAAAACCACCATCGCCACCAACATCGCCATCGGGCTGGGCAAGATCGCTCCCATGAGCGTGGTGATTGTTGACCTGGATCTCCAGTTCGGGGACGTTGCCTCAGGGCTGTATCTGGACCCCGAGCACACCGTGACGGATGCGGTGTCTCCGGCCGCGAGCCAGGATTCCCTGGTCCTCAAAGCCTTCCTCACCGTCCATCCGGGCAGCATCTATGCGCTTTGCGCTCCCACAACCCCCGTGGACGCAGACGAGATAACACCGGACCAGATCGGGCGGCTGATCGAACAGCTGGCAGAGCAGTTCCAGTACGTTGTGGTGGACACCGCGCCAGGACTGCCGGAAATAGGGCTCGCAGCCATGGAAAAGTGCACCGACGTGGTGTGGGTCAGCGGCATGGACATTCCGAGCGTCCGCGGATTGCGTTCGGGGCTGGATGTCCTGCGCCAGCTGGATATCCTCCCAGAGACGCGGCACGTGGTGCTGAACATGGCCGACTCCAAGACAGGACTCACCGTCCAGGACCTCGAATCCACCATCGGTGCGCCCGTTGACGTGAGTATCCCGCGTTCGCGCGCCGTGGCCCTGTCCACCAACCGCGGGGTCCCTGTGCTCCAGGCGACTGTGAAGGATCCGGCAACCAAAGGCCTCAACCAGCTCGTAGAACGCTTCAACCCGGCGTGGCGGGCAAAATCGCAGCGCAAGCTGCACCGAAGGGTAGTGGTCTAAGTGAAACTTTCAGAGCGCATCAGCGCCGCCCAAGCCAAAACCCAGCCTGCATCCGCTAAGGCGTCGGCGCCTGCGCTCCCTCAGCCTCGCCCCGAAATCCCCACCCAGCGCGTGCAGTGGTTGGAACAGCCCCCCGGACAAGCGACGACGACGGCGGTACCGCCTGCCGCCGCCGTCGTTCCTGCCCACGCACATCCGGAAGAGACGCGGTCAAAACCTCTACAGCCCGTGGACGTTTTCGCCGCGCTCAAGGAAAGGGCCGCCACCGCGCTGTTCGTGCGCCTGGGTGCGCGATTCAACGACTCCGGGATCACCGAGCACGAGCTGAAAACCTCGGCGCGGGAAGAACTGACCCGCATCATCGATGCCGAGCAGGTTCCGCTGTCCGCGGAGGAGCGGACGCGCCTTGTCCAGGACGTCGCCGACGACGTCCTCGGCTACGGTCCGCTGCAGCGGCTGCTGGATGACCCCGCCGTTACGGAAATCATGGTCAACCGCATGGACCAGATCTACGTCGAACGGAAAGGCCACCTCACACTCGCGGACTCGCGCTTCAGCTCCGAGGAGCACCTACGCAAGGTCATTGAACGCATTGTGTCCAAGGTGGGCCGCCGCATTGACGAGTCCTCCCCCTTGGTGGATGCGCGCCTCGAAGACGGTTCGCGTGTCAACGCCGTCATTCCGCCGCTCGCGGTGGGCGGCTCATCGCTGACCATCCGAAAGTTCAGCAAGACTCCGCTGACGGTGCGGAACCTGATCGATTTCGGAACCTTGACGCCGGAGATGGCCGAGCTGCTTAATGCCTGCGTCAAAGCCAAACTCAACATCATCGTGTCCGGCGGTACGGGCACCGGCAAGACCACACTCCTCAATGTGCTGTCCTCCTTCCTGCCCTCGGACGAACGAATCGTCACCATCGAGGACGCAGTGGAACTCCAAATCCAGCAGGACCACGTGGTCCGGCTGGAAAGCCGTCCCCCTAACACCGAGGGCAAAGGTGAGGTCACCATCCGCGAACTCCTTAGGAACTCACTGCGTATGCGCCCCGACCGCATTGTTGTCGGCGAAGTCCGTGGCGGCGAATCCCTGGACATGCTCCAAGCCATGAACACCGGCCACGACGGTTCCCTCTCCACGGTCCACTCCAACTCTCCGCGAGACGCTGTTGCCCGCCTGGAGACGCTGGTACTCATGGCTGGGATGGACTTGCCGCTGCGTGCCATCCGGGAGCAGATCGCCTCCGCAGTGAACCTGATTGTCCAGATCTCGCGCCTGCGTGACGGTTCCCGGCGGATCACACACGTCACTGAGGTCCAAGGCATGGAAGGGGACATTGTCACCCTCCAGGACGCCTTCGTCTTCGACTACTCCGCGGGCGTTGACCAACACGGGCGCTTCCTCGGCAAGCCAGTGGCCACCGGCATCCGCCCACGATTCATCGACCGGTTCGAGGACCTCGGGATTCATGTGTCGCCAGCCGTTTTCGCCACCTCGGCCGGCCCGGGTACGGCTGCGACGAGCACAACTCGCACCGGAAAGGCCTAGGACAGTGCTGATCATTCTTGGAGCCGCGTTACTGTTCCTCGCCCCCATCATGCTGGGCGTGGCGCTGGTACTGCCACGCACTCCCGAAATTGCCCTGGACCGGCGCCGCCCCTACGAGGCGGACCCGCCGTCGCGCCTTACCCGTCTCGCAGATGCCACGGTGGGTGGCCTGGGACGATTCCTGGGCAGCAGGAACGTCCGTCTCTACAACCGCGAAGCTTTGGAAAATGCAGGACTCCGGCTGAGCCAGACTGAATACATGGTGCTGGTCATCGCCGGCGCCACCGTGGGCGCATTGGTGGGGCTGGTGATCGGAATTCCTGCGATCTCCGTCCTGCTGGTTGTCCTGGCGCCGTTCGTGGGCCACCTGGTGCTCGGATTCCTGGCAAGCAAGCGGCGCTCAAAGTTCGATGAACAACTGGGCGACACCCTCCAGCTGCTCTCCGGCGGCCTGCGGGCAGGCCACAGCATCCTTCGGGCCATCGATGCGGCGGCCGCTGAATCCCAGAGCCCCACGTCGGAGGAGATGCGACGCGTCATCACCGAGACGAGCCTTGGCCGTGACTTGCTCGCCTCATTGACTGACACCTCTGAGCGCATGCGGAACGAAGACTTCGTTTGGATAGCCCAGGCCATCCAGATCAACCGTGAAGTGGGCGGCAACCTGGCGGAGGTGCTGGACCAAGTGAACGAGACCATCCGTGAGCGTTCCGAAATCAAGGGGCACATCAAGTCCCTTGCCGCAGAGGGGAAATTCTCGGCGTACATCCTCATCGCCATGCCCTTCGGCATCGTGCTGATGCTGATGACTGTGAATCCCGGGTACATGAATTCGATGTTCACGCACCCGCTCGGTTGGGGCATGATTGGTGCGTCGGTTGTGCTGATGACGATTGGCAGCCTGTGGATGCGCAAAATCATTGATCTGAAGTTCTGAGCCCGTCATGAGCCCTCTGATAATTTCCTCGCTCCTGCTGGTTTCGGTTCCCGTTGGCGTCCTTGCCTGGTCCATCCTGTCCGTCGACCGGAAGGCGAGGACTGCCACCGTCGCCATCCTCACCCGAGGGCGCCAAACTGCCGAAGCACCAGAGAAACAATCCCGGGGCTTCCTGGCAAGGCTCGGTCACCGCCTGACTCCCCCTGCCTATGTCCGCAAGCTCGATCGCTTGCTGTCCCTCGCCGGCAGGCCGCTGTCCATGCCCCTCGAAAAGGTTCTCGGCGCCAAGATAGCCCTCGGCGTGGCCGGCGCGTCCCTCGGCCTCTACCTGAGTGCCGTCGGCGGTACGCCCATCATGAAACTGGCCGGGCTGTTCCTGCTGTTCCTGGGATACTTCATCCCGGACCTCCTGCTGTACAGCAAAGGCAAGGAGCGCCAGAAGGCCATGCAGCTGGAACTGGCCAATACCTTGGACCAGATGCTGATTTCCGTGGAGGCCGGCCTTGGCTTCGAGGGCGCCATGGCCCGTGCCGGGGAAAACGGCAAGGGACCACTCGCAGAGGAACTGGTCCGTACCCTGCAGGACATGCAGGTGGGCCGAAGCCGCCGGGAATCGTACCAGGCTCTCGCCGAGCGGACCAGCATCCCGGAGCTGAGGAGCTTTGTCCAGGCGGTGATCCAAGCAGACACCTACGGTATTGCCATCAGCCGGGTACTGCGGATCCAGGCAAAGGTCATGAGGGTAAAACGCCGCCAGCGCGCCGAGGAAAAAGCCATGAAACTTCCGGTGATGATCCTGTTTCCGCTGCTCTTCTTCATTTTCCCGGTCCTCTTCATCGCCATTCTCGGTCCCGCTGTTATCAACACCGTTGTCACGTTCAGCGGGCAGTAATTCACAACGACGCGGGTTCCTCAAGCACCCGCAAGGTTTCCACAGGATCGGCTTAATTCAGTCCCTCGACGAAAATCAGGAAGTAGCCTTAAAGCATGGACATCGCAGATCCGCAGCCCAGCGGCAAGGGCACACCCCCAGCCGCCGTGTCGGCGGAATCAGCGGTGACTGAAGCCACTGGGATGACGCCTGATTATGAGGTGCTGCTCCCCCTCGTCGACACCGACATTCTTGAGGAGCTCGAAGAGCAGCTGGACGGGCCCGCACTGGCGGTACGCTTCGCGCGCGACTACGCAGCCATGTGGGACCAGCGGTGCGCGAAGCTGGCAGCGGCCGTGCACAACCAGGACATGGACGCCGCGCTGGACGCCGTCATCAGTCTGAAGATCACCTCGGCCATGGTGGGCGGACTGCGGTTGTCACGCCTGGCGGAACTCCTGGAAAGCGTCATTCGCCAAGGCAACTTTGGCCAGGGCCAGATCCTGATGAAGCGCGTTGCCGAAGACGGCAACCAGACGGTTTCGGAACTCCAGGCCAGTTACATCCTCAAAAACGATTGACGGCCCCACGTCCAGCGTCCGTCAGCTCTGTTGGTCCGCCCGTTTCGGCGCCAGCCGGTAACCTACGCCGCGCACAGTTTGTAGCCATCGCGGAGATTGTGGATCCTCCTGGAGTTTACGGCGGAGGTTTCCGATGTGCACTTCCACGGCCCGTTCGTCGGCCTCACTGATATAGGCATCTGCCTCGTAGAGGTCCCCCCGGACCGCGCGCACGAGGTGGGATCTGGTACAAACGGCCCCCGCCCCTTTCAAGAGTGTGTGGAGCAGGTCAAATTCGCTGCGGGTGAGACCGAGGTTTTCACCGTCCATGGTTACGGTTCGGGTCCGAGGATTCAGGGCGAGTCCGTTGTGGCGCAGCACGCCTGTATCCGCCAGTTGCGCCGGTGCAGCAGGCGGCGCTGCCCACGCGGCCGGCGCAAGGGCCTGCTGGCCTTGGATCTCGTGCCGAGGCCTGCGCAGCATGGCCGCGACCCTTGCCCGGAGCTCACGCGGCCGGAAGGGTTTGGCGATGTAATCATCCGCCCCGGCGTTCAAAGCGGACAGCAGGTCCGGCTCTTCAGTCCGGCCGGTCAGCATCACCACGTAAGCGTCACTGAAACCGCGGATCCGCCTGAGCACTTCAAACCCGTCAATATCCGGAAGGCCGATGTCCAGCGTGACCACGCTGGCCTGCCGGTGGCGCACTACTTCGACGCCCTCCCTTCCATCCGCAGCGGTGTGGACCTCGAAACCAGCCTGGGTCAGGACCCCTTCTAAAAGATTCCTGATGTCAACGTCATCTTCGATTACTACTGCTACGCCAAGATCATCCATTCGCCATCCCCAACGCCAGGCAGATATGGCCCCCCATCAGCCCAGCGCCAATGCCATACCCGCTCCAACTCTTTATACGCTACAAGTAAGCAGGGCCGATGACACCTGTTTCAACATTGCATTTGAAAAGTCAATTATTATGACAGAACATGTGGATTACCAACCGGAGAGGATGTGTGCCAGGTTGCCCCATAGGAATTCGGACGCATCTGCGCCGGAAATTCGACTCATGGCCCCCTATGGCCAGGGCAGGATTCATGGCTGAGCGCCTATTTCCCCGCGGATCCGCAAGGGTCTTCCAGCGGCTCGGGCCGCGTTCGCAGGTGGCCCTGTGCCAGCTGCCCCTCACCCTGATCGTGGCTGCGCTCGCCGTTGCCACCCCCTTTGCATGGCCCACGCTGCTGCACAGCCCCCTGTATCTGGCCGGAATTATCCTTTCCGGTGCGCTCTTCCTCGGTTGTCTGTTGGTCCCGTGGGAACGGCTTGCGCACCGCCCCTACCTGCTGATTCCCATCCTGGACTTTGTCTCCATCGGGCTGCTTCGGAACGGCGCCGCTCCCCTGCTCCCGGGCCTGGCCGTCCTCGCCGTATTCCCGGTCATCTGGCTTTCCGCCTCCGGGATGCTCACCCGCAGCAGCCTTGTGCTCAGCTTCTTCGGCCCCATGTTCATCATGGTTCCCACGCTCGCCGGCCGCTTCCCCAACCTCACGGCCGCGGACATCACCAGCACGTTCCTCTTTCCCCTCATGACGCTCGCGGTGTCCCTCGCCATCAGGTTCGCGAGTGCGCACGTCCGGCTGCAGCAGCGTGAGCTGGCGGAGAAGGACAGGGAACTCCGCGAGCTGCTGCGCGAGAGCAGGGAGCGGGAAAAGCTGCTGGAGACGGTTCTGGACGCCACCGACGTCGGAATAGCCGCCGTCGACAGGTCCGGCCACTTCCTGGTGTCCAACAGCCGGCAGCGGAACTTCCGCCAGGCCACTCACGCCGACGACGCGGTCCCCGGGCAGGGGCACCAGCTGATCTTCGGCCAGGACAGGCGGACCCTGCTGCCTCCGGAAAAGCGGCCTATCAGCCGGGCCATCGCCGGGGAGTCCTTCGCGGACTATCTGGTGTGGGCCGGGGAGGGAGCTGACCAGCGGGCGGTGACTACCGCCGCCCGTCCACTGGTGGGTGAGGACGGCCAGCTGACAGGCGCCGTGGTTGTTTACAGCGACGTGACCGGCTGGGTGGAGGCGCTGGCGGCCAACCAGGAGCTGGTTTCCAACGTGACCCACGAGTTCAAGACGCCGTTGAACTCCATCATCGGCAATGTGGACCTGGTGCTCGACGAGGTTGCCGCCTTACCGCCGCAGATAGCCCAGCGCCTCCTGGTAGTCGAGCGGAATGCCGAGCGGCTGCTGGCCCTGGTAGCCGACCTGTCGGCTTCGGCGTCGGCAGCGCTCAACGTCCATCCCAAGCGGACGGACCTGGCGAGTCTGGTGGAAACCAGCATCGGCTCCGCCCAGGCACAGGCCGAGCTGGCGAATATCCACCTTTCAGCGGACGTTCCCTCGCCTCTGTGGGCTTACGCGGACCCGCTCCGGATCGGCCAGGCGCTGGACAACCTGGTATCAAACGCCATCAAGTATTCGCCCGACGGCGGCAACGTCAGCATCAGCGCCCGCAGCACCGATAAGTGGGTGCAGCTCACCGTCAGCGACACCGGAATGGGCATCAGCAGTGAGGACAGGGACAGGATCTTCAAGCGCTTCTTCCGGACCGACGCCGCCCGGGACGCGGCCATCACCGGCGCCGGCCTGGGCCTGTCCATCACCAAGATGATTGTGGAACGGCACGGCGGGCAAATATCCTGCGTGAGCAATCAAGGGGAAGGCAGCACATTCACTGTGACACTGCCCGCGGAAGGTCCTCCCCCAGCGTTCTAAACGCGTTTGCTTGGACTGCACTGCGGAAAAACTGTGGTTCATCTCCCAACCCTTGGCCAAGGCTGGCCGAAACCCGCCGCTTTTCCTGTGGAAGGGATGACAGGATTCTTTTGGCGGCAAACGAGCCGCAACAATCACTTATGGTCTCAGGGGGACTCCATCATGAACAAAGCTACTAAAGGCGCCATCGCAGCAGGCGCAGCCGGCATCCTTCTCGCAGGCGGAGCAGGCACTTTCGCTCTCTGGTCAGACAGCCAGAACGTCAACGCCGGCACGGTTTCGACGGGTAAACTTGACCTCGCTGTAAACCCGAACGGCGTTTGGTCCGAGGACCTGGCGACGATCGTTCCCGGCGACAGCCTCACCTACACGACAGCGGTAACCGTTAGCGCGACGGGCGACAATCTCACTGGGGAACTTGTAATCAGCAAGGCTTCTTTCGATACCGCTTTCGCAGGGCTGGGAAGCGATTACGTTAGTGCTACGGTCGCACACAGTGCAGTTGACGGACCAGATCTCGTCGTGGACGACGTCAACACGAATCTCATGACGTTCACCGACAAAGGCGAAGAGCACACGTTCAACGTGACCATCACAATTGAGTTTGATGCAGAGACTCCGCTGCAGGAAGACCAGAACCTGAACCTTCTTCTGCCGGCACTGGCCGTGACCCTGGACCAGAAGAGCCCAGCTGTAGTCTGATCTGAGCTATCACCATGAAAAATAGACTGTGGCTGACTCTTGCTGGGGGGGTGGTGCTCGTCATGCTGAGCTCGATGAGCACCACCGGAGCCCTCTGGCATGACGAGGCCACAGTCGACGCTGGGACCGTTACCACCGGCAGCCTCGTGCTGCTGGTGGGCGGCCAGCCTGAAGTTTATTCGTTTGATGCCCTTAGTACCGGTAATCTCACCCCCGGCAGAACCGTCAGGGCTCCGCTGACTATCACCAACGGTGGAAGCACGGACATGACGTACGGTCTGAGGTCAGTTGTTGCGAGCGCAGTCAATCCTGCCGATCAGGTATTGGTCAGCGCATTACGGCTGGCCGTGACTGCAGACACTGTATGCGGGGAACTGCCGGCCGAAGATCCTTTCCTCGGTCCGGTTCCGCTTGATGAAACGGCGTCCTTCGCTGGCCGGAAGCTGGAGCCGTTGCAGGCCGAGACGCTTTGCATGGAAATCACTCTCGCCGCCGACGCTCCAATCGCCGCAGCCGCTGGCACCACCGCCGTGACCTTCACCTTCAGAGGGGACCAGACATCATGACCCGCGGGAAGCGCCGCTCCACCCCTGACGACACCAACTTGGGCTGGTGGGTCCGGCAGACCGCCTCATGGGTGCTTCTCCTGTCAGTGTTCGCACTGCTGACGGCGACCATCATTGTTCCCAAGGTTGCCGGCGCCACACCGTACACAGTGCTCACGGGTTCCATGCGGCCAGGGATGCCTCCCGGGAGCTTAGTGGTCACGCTCCCAGTGGAGCCCGGGCAGCTAAAGACGGGCGAGGCCATTACGTACCAACTCCGTTCGGGGGAACCGGGGGTGGTTACGCACCGCATCACCTCCGTCTCCACCACCTTCAAAGGCGAGCGGCTGTTCACCACCCAAGGGGACGCCAACCCGAGCCCGGACGACAAGCCGGTTAAGGCCGGCCAGATCCGCGGCGTCGTCTGGTACAGCCTGCCTCTGCTCGGCTACGTCAACGGCTGGCTAACTGGCGAACAGCACATCTGGGCGGTCGGCATCACGGTGGTTGGTTTACTCGGATATGCGGCATTCATGTACACCTCTGCGCTGATCGAGGCGCGGCGCCGCCGACGTCCGCATCCTGCCAACACCCTTACGGAGGCGTCGTGAAAAGCCGCCAGCCAGGGCTGATCGTCACGGGATCTGTTTCCGCTTTGCTCCTCATGGCTTCGCCCGCCGCGGCAGCCGATGAGTTGCTGTTCAGTGCCGACGGCGAAACGTGGGGCCCGGCACTGAATCAACCAATGTTTGAAGATACTGTCTTGGTTCCCGGTGACCAGGTCAGCCGGAGTTTCTGGGTCCGCAACGGCAGCGGCTACAACGCTGACCTCGCTGTGGGCATCGACGGTGAGGTTCTTTCTCCAGCGGCCTCACCGGCATCCCTATGGGTCATTGCATCTGTTGGGGAGAGCTCCGCACGGGTGCCGGGCGCGAGCGGGGAAGACCGGCTGATCCTGGCGATGCCGGCCATGGGCGCGGCAGAAAGTCAAAAGATCACAATCACGGTCGGGCTCGGTGACCAGGCCGCGAACGTAATGCAGGAGCAGGCCATACCTGTGCAGTTTCGGGTCAACATGACTGAATCATCCTTGCAGGCCTCTCCTACCGGACCCGATGGTTCCGTTCGCCACACTGGCGGGGAGGGCCCCCAGCCTGGGGCACCTCTCGCAAACACCGGGCTTATCGGGTTATGGATTGCAACCCTCGGCGCCTCGCTCGTTGCAGGCGGCTGGCTTGCAGTGACGCGAAGCCGTTCACAAAAGATTATTAGCGAAGGAGTTCCGAATGGGACGGCGTAGCGCAGCCTCACGGAAGGACACCTCCACCGAAAGGAGCGTGCGTCTTCGGGCGCTCCTGTCCGCCGGAATGGTCCTCGGGCTCGGAGCCGTGGGGACGCTGGCAGCGTGGACCGACGAATCGAAAGCAACTGCGACCTTCAGCGCGGGCACCCTTGACCTGAAGCTCAAGGAGTTGCCCGGTGGCACTTACGCGGACTCCGCAACCATCACCTCACTGAACATGACAGACATGTACCCAGGAGTGAGCAAGGCCGCCATGCTCCAAGTCTCCAATTCGGGCACGGTCCCGCTTTCCTACACGCTAACGGGCTCAGCCATGGCCGGACTTGTCGGCCAGGGCGGGGATCTCGGCGGAGCCCTGCTGGTCGGCGTCTATTCCGGCGGCTCTGCCAGCAACAACTCAGCGACGACAGGTTCATGCACTGGCACGCGAATCGGGACTGCAGACGTTCCTCTCAACACTTCATTGATTGCCACTGCCCGAGCCCTTGCGCCCGCCGGAACCGAAGACCTCTGCCTGCTCGTCTCGTTGCCATTGAACGCCGCCACAAACCTCCAGGGCACAAGCACGACGGCGACGTTCACATTCAACGCCAGCATGGGAAGCTGATCAATGATGCGCAGGCTCTCACGCCTTCAGAACAATGTGCTGACACTCGGCGCCGTTCTCGGCGCCCTCTGTCTGGTCGTCGCCATCGCAGCGGTCCTCACCGGCGCAAAGCCGCTGGTCTTCCGTTCAGGGTCCATGGCCCCGTCCATCCCGACAGGCGCATTAGGCATCAGTATCCCGGTAGAGGCCAAAAGCATCAGCATCGGTGATGTCATCAGCGTCGAGAACGCCGCCGGGGTCCGGATCACCCACAGGGTTGTCCAGGCCGACATCGCCGGGGAAACGGCAACGGTGAAGCTGAAAGGTGACGCAAATTCGGTCGCCGACGCAGCACCCTACGTTCTCCACGAGACCGACCGGGTAGTGGCGCACTTTCCATTCCTGGGTTACGCCGTAGCCTGGCTCAGCAGTTCCGCGGCGGTATTTGCCGGCGGCCTTTTGACCGCCTACCTGCTCTACGTCGCTTTTGGCTCTTCACGACGCCGGGGTTGCAGTTCCCGTACGTCCCAGGTTGGGGTTAGTCCTTTGATCGGACATCGTGTCGCTGAGCGCCGATCATTGAGGACCCGTCGTGCACAACGTCACGGCCGCCGTGCCACTAGGCTAACTGCCATGGCGCTGGCGTGCGTTGGCGTCCTCACGGGCGGGGCGATTCACACCGCCGCTCCCAGCCAGGCCGCATTCACTGATAATGCGACCGGAGCTGTCCAGTACAACGCGCGGTCGCTGGCCGCACCAACGTTTGCGTGCAAGCAAGCCATTGACGCTTTTCTTTTCGTGAATCTTGGCAAAATAGACCTGTCCTGGAACGACAACAACGGATCCCTTGAAGCAACGGGCTACAGGCTCTCCACGCAAATCGGAAACAGTACTGCAACCGAAGAAAGCGTCACAGCCGCTACCCGGACACGTACGGTAGCGGCCAGCGACATTAATTCGTCGGTTGCGACGACAGTCACCTTTACTCTTCATTCCTACTATCAGAACTGGGAGTCGGCGGCAACCGTTGCGGCAGACTACCGGCCGGCCGGGTTCCTGACTGCCGCCACTTTGCAGTGCTCAGCCGGGTAATCCAACGGCCAACCTCGGGTCAGTATTGCCGCACCGCCCGCGTCAGCTCGGCGCGGGCCAGCAGCTCGTCGTCGGACGGGTAGGCCACTTCCTCCAGCACCAGCGGGTGCGGCGCAGCCAGCACGGACTTTGCGTCGCGCTTCCGGGCCAGCAGCCGCTCGTACAGCCAGCCCGGCTCCTCCACGCCCTCCCCCACGTACAGGGCAGAGCCGATCAGGGCGCGCACCATGTTGTGGCAGAAGGCGTCAGCCTGGACGGTGGCCACGATGACGCCGTCTTCCGCGCGCCCGAACTCGAAGCGCTGCAGCTCGCGGATTGTGGTGGCACCTTCCCGGGGTTTACAGAAGGACAGGAAGTTCTGTAGCCCCAGCAGCTTGGAGGCACCCTCGTTCAGCAGCGAAACATCCAGCGGGTTTTTGTGCCACAGCGTTGAGTACCGGCCCAGCGGATCCCAGAGCGCGGCTCCGTCCGCGATGCGGTAGCTGTAGCGCCGCCAGAGGGCCGAGAACCGGGCATCGAAGCCTGCCGGCGCCAGCGAGATCCGGTGCACCTCGACTGCCCCGGTAAGATCCCCGAGAATTCGGCTGAGGGCGCCGCGGAGACGGCGCTGCAAGGCGACGGCGGGATCCAGTTCGTGCCCGCGCGGGAGTCCCTGCCACTCGGCGTCTGTCAGGTCCAGGTGCACCACCTGGCCGCGCGCGTGCACCCCGGCGTCCGTTCGGCCGGCGACGGTCACGCGGACCGGGCGCCGGATCAACATGTGCAGGGCTTCCTCCAGGACTCCCTGGACGGTCCGCCTGCCTGGCTGCAATGCCCAGCCGCTGAAGGGGCCGCCGTCGTACGACAAATCCAGCCGGACACGCAAAAACCCGCCGCCCCCAATTACGGGGGCCGCGGGTTTTTGGTCGTTCATAGACTCAAGTCTATGCGAAGAAAATCAGCGAATTACTTCGCGTCCTTCTCTTCGGCAGCCGGAGCTTCAGCTTCCTCAGCGGCCGGAGCCTCTTCGGTTGCAGCCTCTTCGGTTGCGGCCTCTTCGGCGGCGGGAGCCTCGGCAGCTTCGGTCTCAACGACCTCAGCTTCGGGAGCTTCCTCGGCAGCCGGAGCAGCCTTGTCTGCATCGCGCTTGGCAGCAGCAGTAGCCTCGGCTACAACAGCCTGCTTGGCGGAAACGGGCTCAAGGACGAGCTCGATGACAGCCATGGGAGCGTTGTCGCCCTTGCGGTTGCCGATCTTGGTGATGCGGGTGTAGCCGCCGTCGCGGTTCTCCACTGCCTGGGCAATGTCGGTGAACAGCTCGTGGACGACGCCCTTGTTGCTGATCAGGCCGAGCACGCGGCGGCGGGAAGCGAGGTCGCCGCGCTTGGCGAAGGTCACCAGGCGCTCTGCGTACGGCTTCAGGCGCTTGGCCTTGGTCACCGTGGTGGTGATCCGCTTGTGCTCGAACAGGGATGCTGCCAGGTTCGCGAGCATGAGGCGCTCGTGAGCCGGGCCGCCTCCGAGGCGCGGACCCTTAGTGGGGGTAGGCATAATTGTTTCTCCTCATGTGGAAGCCGTGGGCGGCACACCATGGTGCTGCCCGCCGGCCAAGGTCTGGTTTAGAGTTCGTCGTCGCCGAAGGCGGCGTCGTCCTCTTCGATTGCTGCGGCGCGTGCTGCGAGGTCAAAACCGGGAGGCGAGTCCTTGAGGGACAGGCCCAGTTCAACCAGCTTTGCCTTGACCTCGTCAATGGACTTGGCACCGAAGTTGCGGATGTCCATCAGGTCAGCCTCGGAGCGGGCAACGAGTTCACCCACGGTGTGGATGCCCTCACGCTTGAGGCAGTTGTAGGAACGGACGGTGAGGTCCAGATCCTCGATCGGCAGTGCCATGTCGGCTGCCAGGGCAGCGTCGGTGGGCGACGGGCCGATCTCGATACCTTCAGCTGCGGTGTTCAGCTCACGTGCCAGACCGAAGAGCTCCACCAGGGTGGTGCCTGCGGAAGCAACAGCATCGCGCGGGGCGATAGCCTGCTTGGTCTCGACGTCGACAATCAGCTTGTCGAAGTCAGTGCGCTGCTCAACACGGGTTGCTTCCACGCGGAAAGTAACCTTCAGTACCGGCGAGTAGATGGAGTCGACCGGGATACGGCCGATCTCTGCATCGCCGGACTTGTTCTGAGCTGCCGAAACGTAGCCGCGGCCGCGCTCGATGGTCAGTTCGAGTTCGAACTTGCCCTTCGAGTTCAGCGTGGCGATGTGCAGATCCGGGTTGTGGAATTCGACGCCGGCCGGCGGAGCAATGTCCGCGGCGGTGACGACTCCGGGGCCCTGCTTGCGCAGGTAGGCAACAACCGGCTCATCGTGCTCAGAGGAGACCGACAGGCTCTTGATGTTCAGGATGATCTCAGTGACATCTTCCTTGACACCCGGAACCGTGGTGAACTCGTGCAGCACGCCATCGATCCGGATGCTGGTTACAGCAGCACCGGGGATGGAGGAGAGCAGGGTACGGCGGAGGGAGTTTCCGAGGGTGTAGCCGAAGCCCGGTTCCAGCGGTTCAATGATGAAACGCGAACGGTTTTCGGAGACTACCTCTTCGGAGAGGGTGGGGCGCTGTGCAATGAGCACTTAGGTTTCCTTTCGGCGAGCATCCGCTATATGACGCAACACAGGTGGTGGAAATTCGGTCTGAAGACTTAACGCGCTGGGCTTGCCCGGACCATCGATGGTCCGGGCAAGCTCAAGCGGCGCTGGAAGCCTTAGACGCGGCGGCGCTTCGGCGGACGGCAGCCGTTGTGGGCAGCGGGGGTGACGTCCTGGATGGAGCCAACCTCGAGGCCGGCGGCCTGCAGCGAACGGATCGCGGTTTCGCGTCCTGAGCCCGGGCCCTTCACGAAAACGTCAACCTTGCGCATGCCGTGCTCCTGGGCGCGCTTTGCAGCAGCCTCGGCAGCCATCTGGGCAGCGAACGGAGTGGACTTACGCGAGCCCTTGAAGCCAACCTCACCTGAGGAAGCCCAAGAGATAACAGCGCCGTTCGGATCCGTGATGGAAACGATGGTGTTGTTAAAAGTACTCTTGATGTGCGCCTGGCCAAGCGCGATATTCTTCTTGTCCTTCTTACGCGGCTTGCGAACCGCGCCACGAGTCTTCGGGGGCATTATTTCTCCTACAGAAAGTTATTGGGGAAAAGTCCGTTAATCCCGGCGGGGATTTTAACGGGCCTTCTTCTTGCCGGCGACGGTACGCTTCGGGCCCTTGCGGGTACGTGCGTTGGTCTTCGTACGCTGCCCGTGTACGGGCAGGCCTTTGCGGTGGCGAATACCTTCGTAGCTGCCGATTTCAACCTTGCGGCGGATATCAGCTGCCACTTCGCGGCGAAGGTCACCCTCAACCTTGTAGTTGCCTTCAATGTAGTCACGCAGCTCAACCAGCTGGGTATCAGTGAGGTCCTTGACGCGGACGTCAGCGCTGATGCCAGTGGCAGCCAGGGTTTCGTGTGCACGGGTCTTACCCACGCCGTAGATGTAAGTAAGCGCAATTTCCAGCCGCTTTTCGCGGGGAATGTCTACGCCAGCGAGACGAGCCATAGTGGCAGTACTCCTTGATAAACCGGAGGTCGTAGGCAGTACACCCGCACGTTCTGTGCGGCCCCAGCCTCCGACCGGGGGTCAGCTGTCCGGGCTCCATTCGTCCCAGATCAGCTTGTGCTGCCTTTATTTACTTGCGTGGGTTAGCAACCCAGGATTTCCTTCAGGAAAGGAAATTAGCCCTGGCGCTGCTTGTGGCGCGGGTTCTCGCAGATCACCATGACCCGGCCATTACGGCGGATCACTTTGCACTTTTCGCAGATCTGCTTGACGCTCGGCTTGACCTTCATGGCATTCCTTTGCGTGTAACAGTTGGTCAACTGGAGCGGCGTTCAGTTCGCACTGAGGCCGCCCAGCAATTTACTTGTAGCGGTAGACGATACGACCACGGGTGAGGTCGTACGGGCTGAGCTCCACCACTACGCGGTCCTCAGGGAGAATCCTGATGTAGTGCTGACGCATCTTTCCAGAGATGTGTGCCAGTACGATGTGCTTGTTGGTGAGCTCAACGCGAAACATCGCGTTAGGCAGCGCCTCGGTCACAACGCCTTCGATCTCAATGACCCCGTCCTTCTTGGCCATACCCTCCGCTAACTGTTGTTGCCGCAGTCCTGCCGGATTGCACCGGGCATGACCACGAACGTTTTTGTTGGATCGATTGCCAGTTCCAGGCCCCAAAAGGGCGTGGCAGTCCAGACAACCAACAAACAACACTACTCTGTATCGCTGTAAAAGTTAAATCGGCAATAGTAACCTACGCGGCACCGTACGCACCATAATCCCCTGCCGGAGTGCTCACGGCCTCAGCGCTGGCCACGCCATCGAGGATGGCCAGGCGTACGACGTCGGCTGCCGCGCTCTGCAGCGTAATAAGGCTGATCTGCCGGGCAGCTTCGTCCGAGCGGTCAAGTGGGACAGCGCCAGTTGCAAGGCAAAAGACGGTGTCCCCATCAGCCAACGTATGACTCGGATTCAGAGCCCTCGCAATACCGGCGTGGGAAGCAGCAGCAGTCCGCTTACACTCGGCCACATCCAGGAGAGCGTTCGTAGCAACGACGACAAGGGTGGTGTTGAGCGGTGGACCGTGGTGGGCTTCCGCCCCACCAGCCGAAGCCCTCGGCGTGCTCGCTCGTTCCTCGCTTAGACGCACGCTGCCGGGCTCCGCCCGCTGGGTCGTTGTGCCGAACGGGAGTCCCAGGGCATTCACCACCGCCAGTGCTCCAACAACAACGCCGTTCTCGAAAATGACCGAGGCCGTCCCTACCCCGCCTTTGTACGTTCTGGCGATGACCGCTCCGGTGCCGGCCCCTACGTTGCCGCGTCCGACGTCATGCCCGTCCTCCGCGGCAGCAGCGGCGGCAGTTGCCGCGTATCCCATGTCCGCGGTCGGACGCGCTGAAAAGTCGCCGCCCCGGCCCAGGTCGAAGATTGCGGCCGCCGGGACAATCGGTACTACTCCCCCGGGAACGGCGAAACCCCGGTTGTTCTCCTCGCACCAGCGCTGGGCGCCGGACGCCGATGCCAGGCCGTAAGCACTTCCGCCGGTAAGAACCACGGCGTCCACGGCACTGACAAGCGTGGTGGGGTCGAGCGCGTCGGTCTCGTGGGTGGCGGGTCCCCCGCCCTGGACGTCCACCGATCCGACGGTGCCCGGCGGCGGCAGGACCACCGTTACCCCGCTCAGCCAGCCGTCGTCGTTCTTCTGTACGTGGCCAACCCGAATCCCGGGCACATCGGTGATTGCTCCCATGGCACCCATTGTTCCCCCTCCCCCAACTAAGTAGCGCCAAGTGTCGTTTTGAAGGGTCAAAACGACACTTGGCGCTACCTGGTTGGCTGGGCGAGCGGAAACTACGGGATCGGGACCGGGGTGACGCCCAGGGGCACCAGGTGCTCCGCACCGCCGTCGGGCGCTGACAGAACCCAGATGCCCTTCTCGTGAACGGCAACGGAGTGCTCCCACTGACAGGAGCGGGCGCCGTCGGTGGTGATCACGGTCCAGTCGTCCTCCAGGACCGCTGTCTCGATGCCGCCGCGGACCAGCATGGGTTCGATCGCCAGGCAGAGGCCCGGCCGGATCTTGGGGCCGCGGTGGCTGGTGCGGTAGTTGAGGACGTCCGGAGCCATGTGCATTTCGGAGCCGATGCCGTGGCCCACGTAGTCCTCGAGGATGCCCAGCGGCTTGCCGGGCACGGAGGAAACGTAGTCGTCAATGGCGGCACCGATGTCACCCACGTGCCTGCCGCTGTCCAGTGCCGCGATCCCCCGCCACAGGGCTGCGTGCGTCACGTCGGAGAGGCGCTGGTCCTCGGGATCAGCGGTGCCCACGATGACTGTCCGCGCCGAGTCAGAGTGCCAGCCGTTGACAATGGCGCCGCCGTCGATCGAGATGATGTCGCCGTCGTTCAGGACGCGGCTGCCGGGGATGCCGTGGACCACTTCCTCGTTGACGGAGGTGCAGATGGTGGCGGGGAACCCGTGATAGCCCAGGAAGTTGGACTTGGCGCCGGCCTCGTTCAGGACGGCGGCGAAGACGTCATCCAGGTGCTTGGTGGTGACGCCGGGAACGGCGGCTGCCACAGCGGCGTCCAGGGCACGGCTGAGGACCAGGCCTGCTTCGTGCATGGTGCGCATCTGGGCGTTGGTCTTGTATTCGATACGGGGCTGGCCGAAGGCCATGGTGCTTCCTTTCAAATGGCTGAGGCTCCTCCCGTGTACCGGGAGGAGCCTCGGAAAAACTTGCCTGGATCAGGCAGCCTGTGCGGCCTTGATGGCCTGCATCACGCGGTCCGTCACTTCGTCGATGGCGCCGATGCCGTCCACCTGGGTGAGGATGCCGCGCTCGGCATACTTGGCCACCACTGCTTCGGTCTGCTCGTGGTAGAGGTCAAGGCGGTGGCGGATGACGGCTTCGTTGTCGTCGCTCCGGCCCGTCTCCTTGGCCCGGCCGAGGAGCCGGTGGACCAGTTCCTCGTCGTCGGCAGTCAGCTGCAGGACGACGTCGAGCTTTTCCTGGCCCTTGGCAAGGATCTCGTCGAGGTAATCAACCTGCGCGGTGGTGCGGGGGTACCCGTCCAGCAGGAAGCCGTTTTCGACGTCGGACTCACTCAGGCGGTCACGCACCATCTTGTTGGTGACGCTGTCCGGAACGAAGTCGCCGTTGTCCATGTACTTCTTGGCCTCAATGCCAAGCGGCGTCTCGCCCTTCACGTTCGCACGGAAGATATCGCCGGTGGAGATGGCCACAACGCCAAGGCGCTCTGAAATCCGCTCCGCCTGCGTTCCTTTTCCGGAACCGGGAGGTCCAATAATCAGCATTCTCGTCATCGCAAAAGCCCTTCGTAGTGACGTTGTTGTAGCTGCGCATCAATCTGCTTGACGGTCTCCAGGCCAACGCCCACCATGATCAGGATCGAGGTGCCACCGAACGGGAAGTTCTGGTTTGCGTTGATCAGTACCAGTGCCACCAGCGGAATCAGCGCAACGAAGCCCAGGTACAGGGCACCGGGCAGCGTGATCCGGGACAGCACATACTGCAGGTAGTCAGCGGTCGGTTTACCGGCGCGGATACCTGGAATGAAGCCGCCGTACTTCTTCATGTTGTCCGAGACCTCTTCAGGGTTGAAGGTGATCGCGACGTAGAAGTAGGTAAAGAAGACGATCAAGATGAAGTAGATCGCCATGTAGATCGGGTGGTCGCCGCGGGTCAGGTTGTTGTTGATCCATTCGACCCACGGCTGGAGCTGCTCGCCCGCCTTCGGCTGGTTGAACTGTGAGATCAGTCCAGGCAGGTAGAGCATCGAGGAAGCAAAAATCACGGGGATCACGCCGGCCATGTTGACCTTGATGGGGATGTACGTGCTGGTACCCCCCACGGTGCGGCGGCCGATCATCCGCTTGGCGTACTGCACCGGGATACGGCGCTGCGACTGCTCAACGAAGACCACCAGGGCCACCGTCAGCAGGCCCACCAGCAGGACAATGAAGAAGGTTCCCGGGCCCTGGGACGTCCAGATGGCGCCCAGCGAGGTGGGGAACTGTGCTGCGATCGAGGTAAAGATGAGCAGGGACATACCGTTGCCCACGCCCTTCTCGGTGACGAGCTCGCCCATCCACATGATCAGGCCGGTGCCGGCCGTCAGGGTGATGATGATCAGGATGGTGGTGATCACGCTGTTGTCAGGAATGATCGGCAGGTTGCAGCCGGGAAGGAGCTGGCCGGACCGCGCCAGGGATACCAGCGTGGTGGCGTTAAGCAGGCCCAGGGCAATGGTGAGGTACCGGGTGTACTGGGTCAGCTTCGACTGCCCGGCCGCCCCCTCTTCGTAGAGCTCCTGGAAACGGGGAATGACCACCCGGAGCAGCTGCACGATGATGCTGGCCGTAATGTACGGCATGATGCCCAGCGCGAAGATGGATACCTGGAGCAACGCGCCGCCGCTGAACAGGTTAACGAGCTGGTACAGGCCGCCTGCGGTCTGACCGTTCTGCAAGCATTGCTGGACATTCTGGTAGTTCACACCAGGCGAGGGAATGAAGGCACCCAAGCGGAAGATGGTGATGATTCCCAGCGTGAACAACAACTTGCGTCGCAGATCAGGCGTGCGAAAGGCCCGGCCAAATGCGCTAAGCAAGCGTCCTCCTGGTGGTGTGGATATAAGTGTGTGATCGGGATCTAAGAATCCCAACAACCGAGTCTAACGGTTGGATGCGCCATGCGAACAATCCGGGGACACCGGCGTGCGCCCGATGGCGGGAAAAACACGACCGACGGATGTGAAAAACTCCCGGCACCGGGGCCTGGGGCCCCGGTACCGGGAGTTCAACAACGGGCTTTCACCCACCGACTCTAGAGAGCGGTGGTGCTTCCGCCTGCTGCAGCGATCTTTTCAGCGGCGCTGGCCGAGAATGCGTGGACGGTGACGTCTACCTTGACGGTGATGTCGCCGGTGCCCAGCACCTTGACGGGCTGGTTCTTGCGAACGGCACCCTTTTCGACCAGGTTCTCGACGGTGACAGTGCCACCTTCCGGGAACAGCTCGTTGAGCTTGTCCAGGTTAACAACCTGGAACTCAACGCGGAACGGGTTCTTGAAGCCGCGCAGCTTGGGCAGGCGCATGTGCAGCGGCAGCTGGCCGCCGGCAAAGCCAGCCTTTACCTGGTAGCGGGCTGCAGTACCCTTCGTACCGCGGCCTGCGGTCTTACCCTTGGAACCCTCACCACGACCAACACGGGTCTTGGCGGTCTTGGCACCCGGGGCGGGACGCAGGTGGTGAACCTTCAGTGCGCTCTGCTTTTCAGCAGCGGCGCTCTGTGCCTTTTCAGGAGTGTTCTCTGCCATTTACTTCGCCTCCTCTACCTTTACCAGGTGCGGAACCGTGTTGATCATGCCAACGGTTACGGCGTCGGCGGTGCGGACAACGGTGTGTCCGATCCGCTTCAGGCCGAGGGACCGCAGGGTGTCGCGCTGGTTCTGCTTGCCGCCAATGGCGGACTTGATCTGAGTGATCTCCAACTGGGCGTCGGAGGGAATCAGGTTCTTAGCCATAACTAGGCACCTGCCTTCGGGCTCAGGAGTGCCTTCACCATTGCCGCCGGAGCGATCTCGTCGAGGGGCAGGCCGCGGCGTGCTGCCACTGCTGCCGGCTCTTCGAGGCGCTTGAGGGCATCAACGGTCGCGTGAACGATGTTGATGGCGTTGGAGGAACCGAGCGACTTGGAGAGGATGTCGTGGATGCCCACGCACTCCAGTACTGCACGGACCGGGCCACCGGCGATAACACCGGTACCGGCGGAAGCCGGACGCAGCATGACGACGCCTGCGGCGGCCTCACCCTGAACGCGGTGCGGGATGGTGTTGCCAATGCGGGGAACGCGGAAGAAGGACTTCTTGGCCTCTTCTACGCCCTTCGCGATTGCGGCAGGAACTTCCTTAGCCTTGCCGTAGCCAACGCCGACCATGCCGTTGCCGTCACCGACGACGACCAGGGCGGTGAAGCTGAAGCGACGACCACCCTTGACCACCTTGGAGACGCGGTTGATGGTGACAACGCGCTCTACGAACTGGCTCTTCTCGGCTTCACGGCCGCCGTCACGGCCGCCACGGCCACCACGGTCGCCGCGGCCCTGGCCACGGTCGCCACGCTCGCCGCGACGAGCGCCGCCACGGCGGTCGTCGGCAGCTGCGGGGGCAGTGGTCTCAGCGGCAGCTACGGCTTCAGTAGCCTTCTGATCTGCAGACACAGTGTCCTTTTCCTTGTTTGCTTCCGTCACAGTGACAGCCCACCTTCACGTGCACCGTCAGCGACGGCGGCGATCCGGCCGTGGTACTTGTTACCACCGCGGTCGAAGACAACAGCTTCGATACCGGCAGCCTTGGCACGCTCTGCGACGAGTTCGCCAACGCGCTTGGCCTTGGCAGTCTTGTCACCGTCGAATGCACGAAGGTCGGCTTCCAGAGTGGAGGCGCTCGCTACGGTCAGGCCCTTGGTGTCATCGACAACCTGGACGAATACGTGGCGTGCGGAACGGTTGACGACCAGGCGAGGACGTACAGCCGTACCGGAGATGCGCTTACGGATACGAAGCTGGCGGCGGCTGCGCGAAGCAGACTTGCTCTTGTTCGTACGCTTCTTGTTAATTGAGATGGCCATGGTTACTTACCAGCCTTTCCGACCTTGCGGCGGATGACTTCGCCGGCGTAACGGATGCCCTTGCCCTTATAGGGGTCCGGTTTCCGAAGCTTGCGAATGTTGGCAGCAACCTCGCCGACCTGCTGCTTGTTGATACCTGAAACAGAGAGCTTGGTCGGGGTCTCAACTGCAAAGGTGATGCCCTCCGGTGCGGAGACATTTACCGGGTGGCTGAAACCAAGAGCGAACTCAAGGTCAGATCCCTTGGCCTGAACGCGGTAACCGGTACCGACGATTTCAAGCTTCTTCTCGTAGCCCTTGGTAACGCCCTCGATCATGTTGGAGATCAGGGTGCGGGTCAGGCCGTGGAGTGAACGGGAGGCGCGCTCGTCGTTCGGGCGGGCGACAGTCAGGGTGTCTGCATCCAGGGAGACCTCGATCGGGCTGGCCACAGTGTGGTTCAGCTCGCCCTTGGTGCCCTTGACGCTGACGACAGAGCCGTCAACCTTGACCTCAACGCCGGCAGGAACGGTGATGGGGAGACGTCCAATACGTGACATTATTCTCTTCCTTTCCCGTTACCAGACGTAAGCGAGGACTTCGCCGCCCACGCCCTTCTTGCCGGCCTGCTTGTCAGTCAGGAGGCCGGAAGAGGTGGACAGGATTGCGACACCCAGGCCACCCAGCACGTGCGGCAGGTTGGTGGACTTTGCGTAAACACGCAGGCCCGGCTTGGAAATACGGCGAACGCCAGCGATTGAACGCTCGCGGTTCGGTCCGAACTTGAGCTCGATGGTCAGCTTCTTGCCAACCTCAGCGTCTTCTTCCTTCCAGCTGGCGATGAAGCCTTCTGCCTTAAGGATGTCAGCAACGCGTGCCTTGAGCTTGCTGTACGGCATGGACACGGAATCGTGGTATGCCGAGTTTGCATTGCGCAGACGCGTAAGCATATCTGCGACAGGATCTGTCATTGTCATGGTGGGCTCTTGCCCTTCCTCATAACGGTTTCCGCGGGCTGGCTTCGGTGTGAAGCCGTACCGCCGGACCTTTTATGTAGTTGGTTTAGTCTTCGGCCTTGAACGGGAAACCAAGCGCCTTGAGCAGCGCGCGGCCTTCGTCATCGGTCTTGGCAGTGGTGACAACCGTGATGTCCATACCGCGGACGCGGTCGATCTTGTCCTGGTCGATCTCGTGGAACATAACCTGTTCGGTCAGACCGAAGGTGTAGTTGCCGTTACCGTCGAACTGCTTGCCGGAGAGACCACGGAAGTCCCTGATGCGGGGCAGTGCGAGGGTCACGAGGCGGTCCAGGAATTCCCACATACGGTCGCCACGGAGGGTAGCGTGTGCACCGATGGGCATGCCTTCGCGCAGCTTGAACTGTGCGATGGACTTGCGGGCCTTGGTTACCTGCGGCTTCTGGCCGGTGATCTGGGTCAGGTCGCGGACAGCGCCGTCGATCAGCTTGGAGTCCTTGGCGGCATCTCCAACACCCATGTTCACAACGACCTTCACCAGGCGGGGAACCTGGTTGACGTTTTCGTACTTGAATTCCTCAATGAGCGTGCTCTTGATGGAATCGGCGTACTTGGTCTTCAGACGAGGAACGATCTTCGTTGCCGGAGTCTCGAGAGTCTCAGTCATTAGATGTCCTTCCCTGAGCTCTTGGCCACGCGGATGCGCACTTCGCGCTGCTTGCCGTTGCGCTCAACGGTCTCAGTGCGGAAGCCGACGCGGGTGGGCTTCTTGGTGGACGGGTCTACCAGAGCCACGTTGGAGATGTGGATCGGAGCTTCAACAACCTCGATGCCACCGGTCTTGGTGCCGCGCTGCGACTGACCGACCTTGGTGTGCTTGGTGACGCGGTTGATGCCTTCAACCAACACGCGGTTGGTGTCGGTGAACACGCGCAGGACCTTGCCCTGCTTGCCGCGGTCGCCGCCGCGCTCAGCCTTGGCGCCAGTGATGACCTGAACGAGGTCACCCTTCTTGATCTTTGCAGCCATGGACTAGAGCACCTCCGGAGCCAGAGAAACGATCTTCATGAACTTCTTGTCACGGAGTTCACGACCAACCGGTCCGAAGATACGGGTACCGCGGGGGTCACCGTCAGCCTTCAGGATCACAGCTGCGTTCTCGTCAAACTTGATGTAGGAACCATCCGCACGGCGGCGTTCCTTCTTGGTACGGACGATGACTGCCTTAACAACATCGCCCTTCTTTACGTTGCCGCCCGGGATTGCGTCCTTGACGGTTGCGACAATGACGTCGCCAATGCCTGCGTAGCGACGGCCAGATCCACCGAGAACGCGAATGGTAAGGATTTCCTTAGCACCCGTGTTGTCGGCGACCTTGAGTCGCGACTCCTGCTGAATCACTATTTACTCCTTGCGTCGCGCCGGTTCTCAGACCGAAAATCTTCCTACGGAATGAGCCTTGCGGAACGGTTGATCGGGGTGTCTCTTGACCTGCCTGGATTTTGCCAGACCAGGCCTAAACGCCCGTGCCAGAAGCAGTTGCTCCCATCCGGTCCAGGACAGGTCCTGGGCGCAAGGGGGCACTATGCCGTGGCACGCTTGTTTACGAGGTTGATGACGGCGCGCGAAAGGCGCCATACAAACTCAATATCCTAGCACGTTTTCCGCTCATCCCCATATCACCGCCAGGGCTCCCCCGCAAGACGGATGACGGCGTCCCGCACGGCAACCTTCTAGCCCACTTTTGGTGCCGCTTCCCACGGAAAGACGCCCCCGCCGCCGTCGTCCGCCCCGCAAAAGTGGCCCACCCCGACACCGTCAGACGCGCCATCACCACCTGCAGGGTTACCCGCCACGCACCATCACCACGTGCAGGATCTCCGCCCACGCACCATCACCTCCAGCCGAAGACATTGAGATGCTCTCTCACTCGATGCGCCTTTTCTGCTGGCGCTCGCTCACTTTCCTTAGCGAAGTGAGAGAGCGTTGGCCAAAATCCGGTGTTAAGTGAGAGAGCGTTGCGGGGCGGGACGGACGACGGCGTCACGCACGGCAACCTTCTAGCCCACTTTTGGTGCCGCTCCCCCCGGAAGGACGCCCCGCCGCCGTCGTCCGTCCCGCAAAAGTGGCGCCATCCTGACCGTCAGACGCGCCATCACCTCCTGCAGGATTTCCCGCCACGCACCATCACCTCCTGCCGCCCCAAAGAGGTGATGGCGCGTTCTTCAAAGGGCGACGGGAAGTGATGGGGCGTCCCGTAAAACACGACGGGAGGTGATGGGGGGTTGGGGCGGGACGGACGACGGCGTCACGCACGGCAACCCTTTGGCCCACTTTTGGTGCCACTCCCCCCGGAAAAACGCCCCGCCGCCGTCGTCCGTCCCGCAAAAGTGGGCCATCGTGACGGCAACCCGGTTAAACGAGGAAGCCCCCGCTCCAAGGGAGCAGGGGCTTCCGGCTAAGCAGCAGGTGCTACTTGGCCTTCTCGAGGATTTCCACGAGCCGCCAGTTCTTGGTGGCGGACAGCGGACGGGTCTCGGCGATGACAACGAGGTCGCCGATGCCGGCGGTGTTCTCTTCGTCGTGTGCCTTGACCTTGGAGGTACGGCGGATGACCTTGCCGTACAGTGCGTGCTTCACGCGGTCTTCAACCTGGACAACGATGGTCTTTTCCATCTTGTCCGAGACCACATAGCCGCGACGCGTCTTGCGGTAACCGCGCTGCTCAGCCGTGGCTGCGGTAGCAGTTTCGGTCACGTTCTGGTCCTTTTCACTCACTTGGCATCCTCCTCGGTCTCAACCGTTTCAGCCTTCTCGGCCTTCTTGGTTGCAGCCTTCTTGGACTTCTTCTCTTCTTTGGCTTCCACAACAGGTGCGGCAACCTCAGCACGAATGCCCAGCTCGCGCTCACGGAGAACGGTGTAGATGCGGGCGATGTCCTTCTTTACCGCGCGCAGCCGACCGTGGTTCTCCAGCTGTCCGGTGGCGGACTGGAAACGCAGGTTGAACAGCTCTTCCTTGGCCTTGCGGAGTTCTTCAACGAGACGCTCGTTGTCGAAACCGTCCAGCTGTGCGGGAGCCAGATCCTTGGATCCTACTGCCATTTCTATTCACCACCTTCGCGACGCAGAATGCGTGCCTTCAACGGGAGCTTGTGGATTGCCAGGCGCAGTGCCTCGCGAGCTACCGATTCTTCGACGCCGGAGATCTCAAAGAGAACGCGACCCGGCTTGACGTTTGCGACCCACCATTCCGGTGAACCCTTACCGGAACCCATGCGGGTTTCGGCAGGCTTCTTGGTGAGGGGACGGTCCGGGTAGATGTTGATCCAGACCTTACCGCCACGCTTGATGTGGCGGGTCATCGCGATACGGGCAGACTCGATCTGACGGTTCGTGACGTATGCCGGGCTCAGGGCCTGGATGCCGTACTCACCGAAGGAGACCTTGGTGCCGCCCGTAGCAGCGCCGGAACGACCCGGGTGGTGCTGCTTACGGTGCTTGACTCGACGTGGGATAAGCATTTAAGCCTGTCCTCCTTCTACTGCCGGAGCAGCAGCTTCAGCGGCCGGAGCCTCTGCAGCAGGAGCTGCGTCAGCGGCCGGACGGTCGTTGCGACGGCGGCGGTCACCACGGTCAGCGCCACCCGGGCGGCCCGGGCGATCGCTGGGGCCACGTCCACGGGACGGGGCGGAAGCGGCCTGCTGGGCCAGTTCCTTGGCGGTGACGTCGCCCTTGTAGATCCAGACCTTCACGCCAATGCGGCCGAAGGTGGTCTTGGCTTCGTAGAAGCCGTAGTCGATGTTCGCGCGGAGGGTGTGCAGGGGCACACGGCCTTCGCGGTAGAACTCCGAGCGGGACATTTCAGCGCCACCCAGTCGACCCGAGCAGGCGATACGGATGCCCTTGGCACCTGCACGCTGTGCGGACTGCATGGCCTTCTTCATAGCGCGGCGGAATGCCACACGTGAAGTCAGCTGCTCAGCAACGCCCTGGGCAACAAGCTGTGCTTCCATCTCGGGGTTCTTGACCTCGAGGATGTTCAGCTGGACCTGCTTGCCGGTGAGCTTTTCGAGCTCGCCGCGGATGCGGTCTGCTTCTGCTCCACGGCGGCCGATGACGATGCCCGGGCGGGCCGTGTGGATGTCCACGCGGACACGGTCACGGGTGCGCTCGATCTCAACCTTGGCGATACCGGCGCGCTCCATGCCCGTGGACATGAGCTGGCGGATGCGGATGTCTTCGCGAACGAAGTCCTTGTACCGCTGGCCGGCCTTGGTGCTGTCAGCGAACCAGTGCGATACGTGATCGGTGGTGATGCCGAGTCGGAACCCGTGCGGGTTTACTTTCTGTCCCACTTAGCGAGCCTCCTCTTTCTCCGGGGTAGCGACTACCACGGTGATGTGGCTGGTGCGCTTCTTGATCTGAAATGCACGACCCTGGGCACGCGGCTGGAACCGCTTCATGGTCGGGCCTTCATCAACAAACGCTGCGCTGATGATGAGGTCGCCTTCGTCAAACGCCACGCCGTCGCGGTCCGCGAGGACCCGGGCGTTGGAGATTGCCGACTGAACTACCTTGAATACCGGCTCCGAAGCTGCCTGCGGGGCAAACTTCAGAATTGCCAGAGCCTCATTCGCTTGCAAACCACGAACAAGGTTGACGACGCGCCGGGCCTTCATAGGCGTTACGCGGATGTGGCGCGCAATTGCCTTGGCTTCCATTGCTTTCCTTCTCTCGTCTTTGACGTAAGTGCAGGCGCCTAGCGGCGCTTGCCCTTACGGTCGTCCTTGACATGGCCGCGGAATGTCCGCGTGGGAGCGAATTCGCCGAGCTTGTGCCCGACCATCGACTCAGTGACAAACACCGGGATGTGCTTGCGTCCGTCGTGTACGGCGATCGTGTGCCCGAGCATGTCGGGGATGATCATCGAACGGCGGGACCAGGTCTTGATGACGTTCTTGGTGCCCTTTTCGTTTTCCCTGTCCACCTTCACAAAGAGGTGCTGGTCAACGAAAGGACCTTTTTTCAGGCTGCGTGGCATGTGTCCAGGCTCCTATCGCTTGTTCTTGCCAGTACGACGGCGACGAACAATTAGCTTGTCGCTCTCTTTGTTGGGGCGGCGCGTGCGGCCTTCCCGCTTACCGTTCGGGTTGACGGGGTTACGTCCACCGGACGTCTTACCCTCGCCACCACCGTGCGGGTGGTCAACCGGGTTCATGGCGACACCACGGACGGTCGGGCGGACGCCCTTCCAGCGCATACGGCCGGCCTTGCCCCAGTTGATGTTCGACTGCTCGGCGTTGCCCACCTCGCCGACGGTTGCGCGGCAGCGCACGTCAACGTTGCGGATTTCACCGGAAGGCAGACGCAGCTGGGCGAAGCGGCCTTCCTTGGCGACGAGCTGGATGGATGCACCGGCGGAGCGGCCCATCTTGGCGCCGCCACCCGGACGCAGTTCAACTGCGTGGATAACGGTACCCACCGGGATGTTGCGCAGGGGCAGGTTGTTGCCAGGCTTGATGTCAGCGTTGGCACCTGCCTCTACGAAGTCACCCTGGGACAGCTTGTTCGGGGCGATGATGTAACGCTTGGTGCCATCAACGTAGTGCAGGAGGGCGATGCGAGCCGTGCGGTTCGGATCGTACTCGATTTCAGCAACGCGGGCGTCAACGCCGTCCTTGTCGTGGCGACGGAAGTCGATCAGACGGTACTGGCGCTTGTGTCCGCCACCCTTGTGACGGGTGGTGATCTTACCGGTGTTGTTACGGCCGCCCTTTTTGGGCAGCGGACGTACCAACGACTTTTCCGGCGTCGACCGCGTAATTTCGGTGAAGTCCGCTACGCTCGAGCCACGACGGCCCGGGGTAGTCGGCTTGTATTTACGGATTCCCATAATTTATTTCCTCGTTAAAGTGGTCTCCGCTACGCGAGCGGACCGCCGAAGATGTCGATAGTGCCTTCTTTGAGGGTGACAATCGCACGCTTGGTGTTCTTGCGGGTACCCCATCCGAATTTGGTGCGCTTGCGCTTACCGGCACGGTTGATGGTGTTGATCGATTCGACCTTGACGGAGAAAATCTTCTCCACGGCCAGCTTGATCTCGGTCTTGTTCGAACGGGGGTCCACCAGGAAGGTGTACTTGCCCTCGTCGATCAGGCCGTAGCTCTTTTCCGACACGACGGGTGCAAGCACGACGTCGCGGGGATCCTTGATGGTGGCTGCACTCACTTGGCATCCTCCTCGTTCTTTGCCACTGCCTTGCCCGCAACGAATGCTTCGTAGGCAGCCTTGGTGAAGACAACGTCATCAGACACGAGAACGTCGTAGGTGTTCAGCTGGTCTGAGTACAGAACGTGAACACCGGCGAGGTTGCGCACGGACAGTGCAGCAACGTCGTTGGCGCGCTCGATGACAACCAGCAGGTTCTTGCGGTCGGAAACGCCGCGCAGCGTTGCGAGTGCAGTCTTGGCGGACGGCTTGGTGCCCTCAACCAGTTCGGCAACAACGTGGATGCGTCCGTTGCGCGCCCGGTCAGACAGTGCGCCGCGCAGTGCAGCAGCAATCATCTTCTTGGGGGTGCGCTGGCTGTAGTCACGCGGGGTGGGACCGTGGACAACGCCACCGCCGGTCATGTGCGGAGCACGGATGGAACCCTGACGGGCGCGGCCGGTGCCCTTCTGCTTGAACGGCTTACGTCCTGCACCGGAAACTTCAGCGCGGGTCTTGGTCTTGTGGGTACCCTGGCGAGCAGCAGCGAGCTGGGCAACGACAACCTGGTGCAGCAGCGGCACGTTGGTCTGAACGTCGAAGATCTCTGCAGGCAGGTTGACCTGGACAGTGTTAGCCATTGAACTAGGCTCCCTTCACGGCGGTGCGTACGAGGACGACCTGGCCGCGGGCGCCGGGAACGGCACCCTTGATAAGGAGCAGCGACTTCTCGACGTCAACCGCGTGAACCGTGAGGTTCAGCGTGGTGTGACGAACGGCGCCCATGCGGCCGGCCATTTTCATGCCCTTGAAGACGCGGCTCGGGGTGGATGCGCCACCGATTGAACCGGGCTTACGGTGGTTCTTGTGGGCACCGTGGGAAGCTCCAACGCCGTGGAAGCCGTGACGCTTCATAACACCGGCGAAGCCCTTACCCTTGGTGGTGCCGATGACGTCGATCTTCTGGCCCGCTTCGAAGACCTCTACGGAGAGCTCCTGGCCCAGCTCGTACTCGGCAGCATCTGCGGTACGAAGTTCGACGACGTGGCGGCGAGGCGTGACGCCTGCCTTCTCAAAGTGACCAGCCAGCGGCTTGGTGACCTTGCGGGGATCGATCTGGCCGTAGCCGATCTGAACGGCTACGTAGCCATCAGCTTCTGCGTTGCGCAGCTGGGTGATGACGTTCGAATCTGCCTGGACCACAGTGACGGGGATGAGCTTGTTGTTCTCGTCCCAGACCTGGGTCATGCCGAGCTTCGTGCCCAGCAGGCCCTTTACGTTACGGGTTGCGGTCATAGTCTCTCAGCACCTCCCTACAGCTTGATTTCGATGTTCACGTCTGCCGGCAGGTCGAGACGCATGAGCGAGTCGACAGCCTTCGGCGTGGGATCGATGATGTCGATAAGACGCTTGTGCGTGCGCATTTCAAAGTGCTCGCGGCTGTCCTTGTACTTGTGCGGAGAGCGGATCACGCAGTACACGTTTTTCTCCGTAGGCAGCGGCACGGGGCCCACTACCGTTGCGCCTGCGCGCGTGACCGTCTCAACGATCTTCCGTGCTGAAGTGTCAATGACCTCGTGGTCGTATGACTTCAGCCGGATGCGGATTTTTTGTCCCGCCATGTCGCCTGACTCTCTTTCAGTAAATGCTGCTCTGTTTACTTACGTGTTGTATGGCTGCCGAAGCATTTGAAGTCGTAACCACCACCCGCCGCACAAACTGAATCCGGATGAATCCGGGTTCCTCACCTTGCCGGCGCAACCGACCCCCGCGGTCGGGCGTGTCGCGCTTGGCACGCATACAAATCCGCTAATCCATGGGGAGTGGGTTATGTTTGGTCTTCCACTTGGACCCTGACACCCGGCATTATCCGGATCGGGACGCGAAGAAGCGCTTGAACAACTCATCTAGTATGCCGGATATTGGCTCCAGAAGCGAATCGGCCCTATCGGCAGCCGATGGCGGGAACATTGCCAACGGCAACGCCGGAACGGATGATAGGGGCATGACGCTGGAAAGCACCGAATCCGTGACGGAACTGGCCAGCCGCATGCCGCCGTCGTTCACTTTGGGGGTGGCCGCAGCCGCCTTCCAGATCGAAGGAGCGCTGAGCGCCGGAGGCCGGGGACCGTCCGGCTGGGACGCCTTCGCGGAGAAGCCCGGGAGCATTATGGACGGGCACTCCCCCGCCGTGGCCTGCGACCACTACAACCGCCTCCCGGAGGACATCGCCCTGCTGCAGGAGCTGGGCGTGGACTCCTACCGCTTCTCCTTGTCCTGGCCGAGGATTCAGCCGGAGGGCCGGGGAAGCTTCAACGCCGAGGGGCTGGATTTCTATGACCGGCTGATCGACCAGCTGCTGGAGGCCGGGATCTCCCCCATGGCCACGCTGTATCACTGGGACACTCCCCTGCCGCTGGAACACCGCGGCGGCTGGATGAACCGCGAAACAGCCGAACGGTTCGGTGAGTATGCCGCTGCGGCGGGGCAACGCTACGGGGACCGCGTGGCCCAGTGGGTCACGCTCAACGAACCGGTCTCGGTCACGCTGAACGGTTACGCCCTGGGCGTCCACGCCCCGGGCCATACGCTCATGTTTGACGCCCTGCCGTCCATCCACCACCAGCTTCTTGCGCATGGACTCGGGGCGCAGGCGCTGCGCGCTGCCGGCGTCAAGGGGGATGTGGGTGTCACCAACCTGCACTCGCCGATCCGTGCAGCCTCGCAGAAGCCCGGGGACAGGCTGGTGGCACGGATGTACGACCTGCTGATGAACAGGATCTACGCCGATCCCGTCCTGCTGGGCCGCTATCCCAGCCTGCCGCTGTATGCCAGGCCGTGGCTTCGGTCCATTGGCCGGATCTCCGATGCAGACATGCGCACCATCCACCAGCCGCTGGATTTCTACGGCCTCAATTACTACTTTCCGGTGAAGGTGGCTCTGGGCCGCGGCGTGACCCCTATTCCGGCCAATACGCACAAGGCCGTGGCCCGGCTCCCCTTCCACGAAGTGGGGTATCCCGAGTACAGCAGCACCGGGTTCGGGTGGCCAGTGGCCCCTGACCACCTGGGCGTCCTGCTGAAAGAGCTGAAGGACCGGTACGGGGAAGCGCTGCCGCCGGTGTACATCACAGAAGGCGGAGCGAGTTTCCCCGAACCTGACCAGGTGTCCGGCCCCCTTCAGGATGAGGACCGGGCGCACTACATCTCATCGCACCTGCGGGCTGCGCTGGATGCGACTTCTCCCGGCGGCCCCGCGTCAGACGTGGACCTACGGGGCTACTACGTGTGGACCCTGATGGACAATTTCGAATGGGCCGCAGGGTACTCCCAACGATTCGGGTTAATTCACGTCGACTTTGAGACGCAGGAGAGAACCCCGAAACAGTCGTTCTACTGGTACCAGGAGTTGAGCAAGGCCCGGCGGGCCCTTCAGGGTTAGCGTCCCTGCCTACTGGTTTTTGTTCGCCCGGTTGATCCGCTTGGCGCGGTCAATCTCGTGGCGGAAGTGCTTCTTGGCCCAGAACACACCGGCCACCACCGCAACCGCGATGATCAGGAAAATAAGCCATCCCATGATGAACTCCTTTCGGTCCAGCAACAGTATCAGGGGACTGCTTAAACAAAAGGAACGGCCCCGCTGCATAAGCAACGGGGCCGTCCTTCAGTTCAGCAAGAATTACTTGTTGATCTTGGTAACGCGTCCTGAACCAACGGTGCGGCCGCCTTCGCGGATTGCGAAGCCGAGGCCCTCTTCCATAGCGATGGGCTGGATGAGCGCAACGGTCATCTCAGTGTTGTCGCCAGGCATAACCATTTCCGTGCCCTCGGGCAGGGTGATAACGCCGGTTACGTCCGTGGTACGGAAGTAGAACTGCGGGCGGTAGTTGGAGTAGAACGGGTTGTGACGCCCGCCTTCGTCCTTGGAGAGGATGTAGACGTTAGCCTCGAAGTCGGTGTGCGGGGTGATGGAACCCGGCTTGACGACAACCTGGCCACGCTCGACATCGTCGCGCTTCAGACCGCGGAGCAGGAGGCCACAGTTCTCGCCGGCCCATGCTTCGTCGAGCTGCTTGTGGAACATCTCGATACCGGTAACCGTGGTCTTCTGGACCGGGCGGATGCCGACGATCTCGACCTCGGAGTTGATGGCGAGGGTTCCACGCTCGGCGCGGCCCGTAACAACGGTGCCGCGGCCGGTGATGGTGAAGACGTCTTCGATCGGCATCAGGAAGGGCTTGTCGCGGTCGCGGATGGGGTCCGGAACGGACTCATCCACAGCTGCCATCAGGTCCTCAACGGACTTGACCCACTCGGGGTCGCCTTCCAGGGCCTTCAGGCCGGAAACGCGGACAACCGGTGCTTCGTCGCCATCGAAGCCCTGCGAGCTCAGGAGCTCACGAACTTCCATTTCAACGAGGTCCAGCAGTTCCTCATCGTCAACCATGTCGGACTTGTTCAGCGCGACCAGCAGGTAGGGAACACCAACCTGGCGGGCGAGCAGAACGTGCTCGCGGGTCTGTGCCATCGGGCCGTCAGTGGCGGCAACCACGAGGATTGCACCGTCCATCTGGGCAGCACCGGTGATCATGTTCTTGATGTAGTCAGCGTGACCCGGAGCGTCTACGTGTGCGTAGTGGCGCTTCTCGGTCTGGTACTCAACGTGGGAGATGTTGATGGTAATGCCGCGCTGACGCTCTTCGGGAGCAGAGTCGATCGACGCGAAGTCACGCTTCTCGTTGAGAGTCGGGTACTTGTCGTACAGCACCTTGGAAATGGCGGCCGTCAACGTCGTCTTACCGTGGTCAACGTGACCAATGGTGCCGATGTTAACGTGCGGCTTAGTCCGCTCGAACTTTGCCTTTGCCACAGGTTCCTCCTAGAACGTTTTCAAATGACATACCCTTCAACCGCGCTTGTCGCGGCAGAAACTCAGGTAAGTCTACTTGGGGGGCTTTGGATTGGTGAAATTGCAGATTCAGGAACTAATACTAGTCCCTAGAGCCTGTTCGTGCAGATGGCCGGGAACCGGCTTGACCGGATGGATCCGACCGTACCCGGCCACCTGCACCGGCTGTGCTTTCCGTTACCGGCAAGCGCACCCGAATTTGTTCGCTGCTAGAGTCCGAAAGACTATTCGCCGCGGTTCTTCTGGATGATCTCGTCGGCGAATGCCTTCGGGACCTCGGCGTAGCTGTGGAACGTCATGGAGTACACAGCGCGGCCCTGGGTCTTCGAACGCAGGTCGCCGATGTAGCCGAACATGCCGGACAGCGGGACGTGCGCACGGATGACCTTGACACCCTGTGCATCTTCCATGGACTGCATCTGGCCACGGCGGGAGTTGAGGTCACCGATAACTTCACCCATGTATTCCTCAGGGGTGCGGACCTCGACATCCATCAGCGGTTCGAGCAGGACAGGGTTCGCCTTGCGGGCGGCTTCCTTGAAAGCCATCCGGCCGGCGATCTTGAACGCCATTTCCGAGGAGTCAACATCGTGGTAAGCGCCGTCAATCAGCGTTGCCTTGATGCCGACAACCGGGTAACCGGCCAGGACGCCGTCGTTCAGTGCATCCTGGATACCGGCGTCGACGGACGGGATGTATTCGCGCGGAATACGACCACCGGTCACCTTGTTCTCGAACTCGTAAAGCTCGCCTTCGGAAGTATCCAGCGGCCCAATGGCGATCTGGATCTTTGCGAATTGGCCCGAACCACCGGTCTGCTTCTTGTGCGTGTAGTCGTGACGCGCAACAACATTCTTGATGGTTTCGCGGTAAGCAACCTGCGGCTTGCCAACGTTTGCCTCGACCTTGAATTCGCGGCGCATGCGGTCCACCAGGATGTCCAGGTGGAGTTCGCCCATGCCGGCGATGATGGTCTGGCCGGTGTCTTCGTTGAGGGACACCTGGAAGGTGGGGTCCTCAGCGGAGAGCTTCTGGATGGCCGTGGAGAGCTTCTCCTGGTCACCCTTGGTGTTCGGCTCGATGGCGACCGAGATCACGGGCTCCGGGAAGCTCATGGACTCGAGCACGATCTGGTTGGCTGCATCACACAGGGTGTCACCCGTGGTGGTGTCCTTCAGACCGATGGCTGCGTAGATGTGGCCGGCCGTAGCGCCCTCAACGGGCATTTCCTTGTTGGCGTGCATCTGGAACAGCTTGCCGATGCGCTCCTTCTTGCCCTTGGTGGAGTTGACCACCTGGGCGCCTGCTTCAACGTGACCGGAGTACACGCGGACGAAGGTGAGCTGGCCGAAGAAGGGGTGCGCTGCAATCTTGAACGCGAGGGCCGAGAATGGCTCTTCGGAAGACGGTTTGCGGGTCAGTTCCTTCTCTTCGTCGCGCGGATCGTGACCGATCATCGGCGGGACGTCGAGCGGGTTCGGCAGGTAATCGATGACAGCATCGAGCATCGGCTGAACGCCACGGTTCTTGAACGCGGAGCCACAGAACACCGGGTACAGCTCGGAGTTGATGGTCATCTTGCGGATGCCGGCCTTGAGCTCGTCAATCGAGATCTCTTCGCCTTCGAGGTACTTCTCCATGAGCTCTTCGGAGGACTCTGCAACGGCTTCAACGAGCGCTGCGCGGTACTCTTCAGCCTTTGCCTGCAGGTCAGCCGGGATCTCCTGGATCTCGTACTTGGCACCCATGGTGACGTCACCCTTGGCATCGCCGGGCCACACCAGTGCACGCATGTAGAGCAGGTCCACGACGCCGATGAAGTCGTTCTCGGCACCGATGGGCAGCTGCATAACGAGCGGCTTGGCACCCAAGCGGCTGATGATGGTGTCTACGGTGAAGTAGAAGTCGGCACCGAGCTTGTCCATCTTGTTGACGAAGCAGATGCGCGGAACGTTGTACTTGTCAGCCTGGCGCCAAACGGTCTCAGACTGGGGCTCCACGCCTTCCTTGCCATCGAAGACGGCGACGGCACCGTCGAGGACGCGCAGGGAGCGCTCAACCTCAACGGTGAAGTCAACGTGGCCGGGGGTGTCGATGATGTTGATCTGGTTGTTTTCCCAGAAGCAGGTCACGGCGGCAGACGTGATGGTGATGCCGCGTTCCTTTTCCTGTTCCATCCAGTCAGTCGTCGAAGCGCCGTCGTGCGTTTCGCCGATCTTGTGGTTCACACCCGTGTAGAACAGGATGCGCTCGGTGGTGGTGGTCTTGCCGGCATCAATGTGGGCCATGATGCCGATATTGCGGACCTTACTAAGGTCGGTAAGCACGTCCTGTGCCACGGTGTCTCCCTTTCGGATGGACTACACGTTCGCCGCCGGCCCGTGAGAGCCGGCGGCGTCCGGGAAGTATTACCAGCGGTAGTGTGCGAAGGCCTTGTTGGACTCGGCCATCTTGTGGGTGTCTTCGCGACGCTTCACAGCGGCACCGAGACCGTTGGAGGCATCCAGGATTTCGTTCTGGAGGCGCTCGGTCATCGTCTTTTCGCGGCGGGCCTTGGAGTAGCCAACCAGCCAGCGCAGGGCGAGTGCGGTGGAGCGGCCCGGCTTGACCTCGACCGGAACCTGGTAGGTGGCGCCACCGACGCGGCGTGAGCGGACCTCGAGGGAAGGCTTGACGTTGTCCATGGCCTTCTTGAGGGCTGCTACGGGGTCGCCGCCGGACTTGGCGCGTGCGCCTTCGAGGGCACCGTAGACGATGCGCTCTGCGGTGGACTTCTTGCCGTCAACGAGCACCTTGTTGATGAGCTGGGTAACCAGCGGGGAGCCGTAAACGGGATCTAGTACGAGCGGCCGCTTGGGGGCCGGACCCTTGCGAGGCATATTACTTCTTCTCCATCTTTGCGCCGTAGCGGCTGCGGGCCTGCTTACGGTTCTTCACACCCTGGGTATCGAGGGCGCCACGGACGATCTTGTAGCGGACACCCGGGAGGTCCTTCACACGACCACCGCGGACGAGCACAATGGAGTGCTCCTGCAGGTTGTGGCCAACACCGGGGATGTAGGCGGTTACTTCAATGCCGCCGTTGAGGCGCACACGGGCCACCTTACGCAGAGCCGAGTTCGGCTTCTTCGGGGTGGTGGTGTAGACGCGGGTGCAAACACCGCGGCGCATCGGGCTGCCGGCAAGCGCGGGAGCCTTGGTCTTTTTGACCTTCGGCGTGCGGCCCTTGCGGACCAGCTGGTTAATCGTAGGCACTCTCGTGTTCTCCGTTGGTTTGATCTCTACCGGCGCATCGAGGCGTCAACCGTCACTGCACCGATTTTGGCGTTGTTCCTGCAGCCTGGATGTCTAGGATTGAACTTAGGCGTGCAAAAGCGTGGCATTCGTTGCGCACCTAGCCCGCAACCCGGAAACAAGCTCACACCCAACATCATGAGAACAAAACCAAAATGATGCTGCGGCGGCCTTCATCCACTGCCACACAAACAATTACATAAATTCTAGCACGGCTTGATCCTGCGGCTTAATTGGGTGTATACGAAAGGCCCCGCCCCCACCAGAGTGGGGACGGGGCCTTCCTAGGGACGCTTAGCGGAAGTCGTTGCCCAGGTCGTAGTCATCCAACGGGATGGCGTGGAACTCAGGAGCTCCGTCGCCGCCCAGGGTGTCGTACGAGAAGTCACTGAACGCGCTGGGGCCGGTGAACAGGTTGGCCTTCGCTTCTTCAGTGGGCTCCACGGTGACCTCGGTGTAGCGCGGGAGGCCCGTGCCGGCCGGGATCAGCTTACCGATGATGACGTTCTCCTTGAGGCCGAGCAGCGGGTCGCTCTTGCCTTCCATGGCCGCCTGCGTCAGGACGCGGGTGGTCTCCTGGAAGGAAGCTGCCGACAGCCAGGACTCGGTGGCCAGGGACGCCTTGGTGATACCCATGAGCTCAGGACGTCCGGAAGCCGGAGTCTTGCCCTCGGACACAACGCGGCGGTTGGCCTCCTCGAAGCGGCTGCGCTCGGCGAGCTCGCCGGGCAGCAGGTCCGATTCGCCGGACTCGATGACCGTGACGCGGCGCAGCATCTGGCGCACGATAACCTCGACGTGCTTGTCGTGGATACCGATGCCCTGGCTCCGGTACACGCCCTGGACCTCGTCCACCAGGAACTTCTGTGCCGCACGCGGACCCATGATGCGCAGGACCTGCTTGGGATCGACCGGTCCGTTGATCAGCTTCTGGCCGACGGTGACGTGGTCGCCATCTTCGATCAGCAGGCGTGAACGGCGCAGGACCGGGTAGGCGATCTCTTCGGTTCCGTCATCGGGGGTGATGACCAGGCGCATCTGGCGCTCGGACTCTTCGATGGCGATGCGGCCGGCTGCTTCTGCAATCGGTGCAACACCCTTCGGAGTACGTGCTTCGAAAAGCTCCTGGATACGGGGCAGACCCTGGGTGATGTCGTCGCCGCCACTGGCGGAAACAGCACCACCGGTGTGGAACGTACGCATGGTCAGCTGGGTACCGGGCTCACCGATGGACTGTGCGGCGATGATGCCCACGGCCTCGCCGATGTCCACGGTCTTGCCGGTGGCCAGCGAACGGCCGTAGCACAGGGCACAGGTGCCGACGCTGGACTCACAGGTGAGTACGGAACGGACCTTGACCTCGGTGATGCCGGCCTTGAACAGTTCATCGATCACCACGTCGCCGCAGTCGGTGCCGGCAGCAGCGAGGACCTTGCCCTCGGAGTCCACGACGTCGACGGCGAGCGTACGTGCGTAGGCACTGTTCTCGACGTTCTCGTCCAGGACCAGCTCACCGTTCGAATCGGCGACGGCGATGGGCGTGACCAGGCCACGCTCGGTGCCGCAGTCCTCTTCGCGGACGATGACGTCCTGCGACACGTCCACCAGGCGACGGGTCAGGTAACCCGAGTTGGCGGTACGCAGCGCGGTGTCAGCCAGGCCCTTACGGGCACCGTGGGTGGCGATGAAGTATTCCAGAACCGACAGGCCCTCACGGTAGGAGGACTTGATGGGACGGGGAATAATTTCACCCTTCGGGTTGGCCACCAGGCCACGGATACCCGCGATCTGGCGGACCTGCATCCAGTTACCACGTGCACCGGAGGACACCATGCGGTTGATGGTGTTCATCGGCGACAGGCTGTCACGCATCGCCTGGGCGATTTCGTTGGTTGCCTTGTTCCAGATTTCGATCAGTTCCTGGCGACGCTCGTCGTCGTCGATCAGGCCCTTGTCGTACTGGCCCTGGATCTTGGCAGCCCGCTCCTCGTAACCGGCCAGGATCTGCGGCTTGGCCTTAGGCACCTCAATATCCGAGATCGCAACGGTGACGCCTGAGCGGGTGGCCCAGTAGAAACCGGCATCCTTCAGGTTGTCCAGCGTTGCCGCCGTGACCACCTTCGGGTAGCGCTCGGCGAGATCGTTGACGATCGTGGACAGTTCGCCCTTGTCCGCAACGTTCTCAACCCACGGGTAGTCGGCCGGCAGGGTCTCGTTGAAGAGCACCTGTCCGAGGGAGGTCTCGACCAGCGCGGGCTGACCCTGCTCCCAGCCTTCCGGAGCTTCCCATCCGGCGTAAGGGACAAAGCCCTCAAGACGGATTTTGACCTTGGAGTTCAAGTGCAGCTCGTGCAGGTCGTAGGCCATGATGGCCTCGGCTACCGAGCCGAAGACCCGGCCTTCGCCAGCTGAACCGACACGCTTGGTGGTCAGGTGGTAGAGGCCGATGATCATATCCTGCGAGGGCAGGGTGACCGGGCGTCCGTCAGAGGGCTTCAGGATGTTGTTCGAGGACAGCATCAGGATGCGGGCCTCAGCCTGGGCCTCGGGGCTCAGCGGCAGGTGGACTGCCATCTGGTCGCCGTCGAAGTCAGCGTTGAAGGCGCCACACACCAGCGGGTGAAGCTGGATGGCCTTGCCTTCCACAAGCTGCGGCTCGAACGCCTGGATGCCGAGGCGGTGCAGGGTAGGTGCACGGTTGAGCAGCACCGGGTGTTCGGTGATGATCTCTTCGAGCACGTCCCAGACCTGCGGACGGTAACGCTCCACCATGCGCTTGGCCGACTTGATGTTCTGGGCGTGGTTGAGGTCAACCAGGCGCTTCATCACGAACGGCTTGAAGAGCTCCAGCGCCATCTGCTTGGGCAGGCCGCACTGGTGCAGCTTCAGCTGCGGGCCGACCACGATGACCGAACGGCCGGAGTAGTCCACGCGCTTGCCAAGGAGGTTCTGGCGGAAACGGCCCTGCTTGCCCTTGAGCATGTCGCTCAGGGACTTCAGGGGGCGGTTGCCCGGCCCGGTGACCGGACGGCCGCGGCGGCCGTTGTCGAAGAGGCTGTCAACAGCTTCCTGAAGCATGCGCTTCTCGTTGTTGACGATGATCTCCGGAGCACCCAGGTCAAGCAGGCGCTTGAGGCGGTTGTTGCGGTTGATCACACGGCGGTACAGGTCGTTGAGGTCGGAGGTCGCGAAGCGGCCACCGTCCAGCTGGACCATGGGGCGCAGTTCCGGCGGGATCACCGGGACGGCGTCCAGGACCATGCCAAGCGGGCTGTTGTTGGTGGTCAGGAACGCGTTGACCACCTTGAGGCGCTTGAGGGCACGGGTCTTGCGCTGGCCCTTGCCGGTGGCAATGATCTCGCGCAGCAGGTCGGACTCGGCCTGCATGTCGAAGCCTTCAAGGCGCTTCTTGATGGCTTCGGCACCCATGGAGCCTTCGAAGTACATGCCGTAGCGGTCGCGCAGCTCGCGGTACAGACCTTCGTCACCTTCGAGGTCGGCGACCTTGAGGTTCTTGAAGCGGTCCCAGACCTGCTCGAGGCGCTCGATGTCGGCGTCGGCGCGCTTGCGCACGTTGGCCATCTGGCGGTCGGCGGAGTCGCGGGCCTTCTTCTTGTCGGCAGCCTTGGCGCCTTCACCTTCAAGGCGGGCAATCTCGCCTTCAAGGTCGCGGGCGATGGCAGCGATGTCGCCGTCGCGGTTGTCGATCAGCTGCTTCTTCTCGATGTCGTGCTCAACCTGCAGGTTGGGCAGTTCCTCGTGGCGGGCAGCCTCGTCAACGCTGGTGATCATGTAGGCAGCGAAGTAGATGACCTTTTCGAGGTCCTTCGGCGCCAGGTCAAGGAGGTAGCCCAGGCGGGAGGGAACACCCTTGAAGTACCAGATGTGCGTGACGGGAGCGGCCAGCTCAATGTGGCCCATGCGTTCGCGGCGTACCTTTGCGCGGGTGACTTCAACGCCACAACGCTCACAGATGATGCCCTTGAAGCGCACGCGCTTGTACTTGCCGCAGTAGCATTCCCAGTCCCGGGACGGGCCGAAGATCTTCTCGCAGAAGAGGCCGTCCTTCTCGGGCTTGAGCGTGCGGTAGTTGATGGTTTCCGGCTTCTTAACCTCGCCGTAAGACCAGCCGCGGATGTCTTCCGCGGTGGCGAGGCCGATCTGCATGAGGCCGAAGGAGGATTCGCTGGACATATGGTCCCTGTTCTCTCTTGTTCTCTAAATTCTGAAGTCTTTGCGGCACCGGGGTTTCGACAAGCTCAACCACCGGCCGTTTAGGTGCGGGATGAGGAAGGTGAGGTACGACGGCGGGGCTCACCCGCCGTCGTACGCCTCCTTAGACCTCTTCTACGGAACTGGGCTCTGCACGGGACAGATCGATACCCAGTTCCTCCGCAGCCGTGAAGACTGCGTCATCAGAGTCACGCATTTCAATTGTGGTTCCGTCCGTGGAGAGGACTTCCACGTTCAGGCACAGTGACTGCATTTCCTTGATCAAGACCTTGAAGGACTCGGGAACGCCCGGCTCGGGGATGTTCTCGCCCTTGACGATGGCTTCGTAGACCTTCACACGACCGTGGATGTCATCGGACTTGATCGTGAGGAGTTCCTGGAGGGTGTAGGCGGCGCCGTAAGCTTCGAGCGCCCACACTTCCATTTCGCCGAAGCGCTGGCCACCGAACTGTGCCTTACCACCCAGCGGCTGCTGCGTGATCATGGAGTACGGGCCGGTGGAGCGCGCGTGGATCTTGTCGTCCACCAGGTGGTGGAGCTTCAGGATGTACATGTAGCCGACCGAGATCGGATCCGGGAACGGCTCGCCGGAGCGGCCGTCGAACAGGCGGGTCTTGCCGGAGGAGTTGATCAGGCGTTCGCCGTCGCGGGTCGGGTTGGTGGAGTCCAGCAGGCCCGTGATTTCCTCTTCGCGGGCACCGTCGAACACCGGCGTGGCAACAGTGGTCTGGCCACTCTCGCGCGGCAGGTTCGGCAGCTGCTTGACCCACTCGGGCTCGCCTTCGATCTTCCAACCGGTCTTGGCAACCCAGCCGAGGTGCGTTTCGAGCACCTGGCCCACGTTCATACGGCCCGGGACACCCAGCGGGTTCAGGACGATATCAACAGGGGTGCCGTCGGCAAGGAAGGGCATGTCCTCGATCGGGAGGATCTTGGAGATAACACCCTTGTTGCCGTGGCGGCCGGCGAGCTTGTCGCCGTCGGTGATCTTGCGCTTGGCGGCCACGTAGACGCGGACCAGCTGGTTCACGCCCGGGGGCAGCTCGTCGTCGTTGTCGCGGTCGAAGACGCGCACGCCTATGACAGTGCCGGACTCGCCGTGGGGCACCTTCAGGGAGGTGTCGCGGACTTCGCGGGACTTCTCACCGAAGATGGCGCGCAGCAGGCGCTCTTCCGGGGTCAGCTCGGTTTCACCCTTCGGGGTGACCTTTCCGACCAGGATGTCTCCTGCTTCAACCTCGGCACCGATGTGGATGATGCCGCGCTCGTCCAGGCCTGCCAGGACTTCCTCGGACACGTTGGGGATGTCACGGGTGATTTCCTCGGCACCAAGCTTGGTGTCGCGGGCATCGATCTCGTGCTCCTCGATGTGGATGGAGGAAAGAACGTCCTCGGCAACAATGCGCTGCGAGAGGATGATGGCGTCCTCGAAGTTGTGGCCTTCCCATGACATGAATGCCACGAGCAGGTTCTTGCCGAGGGCGAGTTCGCCCTGGTCCGTTGCCGGGCCGTCGGCGATGATGCCGCCAACTTCCAGGCGCTGGCCTTCGTTCACCAGGACGCGGTTGTTGTAGCAGTTGCCCTGGTTGGAGCGTGCGAACTTGTTGATGCGGTAGTTGGTTTCCGTGCCGTCGTCGTTGAGCATGATGACGAGCTCGGCGGAAACCTCGGTGACCACACCGGCCTTCTTCGCGATGGTGACATCACCGGCGTCGACGGCTGCGGCGCGTTCCATGCCGGTGCCCACGAACGGAGCCTCGGAACGGACCAGCGGCACGGCCTGGCGCTGCATGTTGGCACCCATGAGTGCACGGTTGGCATCGTCATGCTCGAGGAACGGGATCAGGGCGGTAGCCACGGACACCATCTGGCGCGGGGAAACGTCCATGAACTCGACGTCGCCGGCGGGAACCAGAACCGGCTCGCCTCCACCACCACGGGCACGCACGAGGACGGTGTCCTCGGCGAACTTCTTGTTCTCGTCCAGCGGCGCGTTGGCCTGGGCGATCAGGACCTCAGCCTCGTCGTCGGCCGTCAGGTACTGGACGTCGTCGGAAACCACGCCCTCCTTGACCAGGCGGTACGGGGTCTCGATGAAGCCGAACGGGTTGATGCGTCCGTAGGATGCCAGCGAACCGATCAGGCCAATGTTCGGGCCTTCAGGAGTTTCGATGGGGCACATACGTCCGTAGTGGGACGGGTGCACGTCACGGACTTCCATGCCGGCACGGTCACGGGACAGACCACCGGGGCCAAGAGCCGACAGGCGGCGCTTGTGGGTCAGGCCCGAGAGCGGGTTGTTCTGGTCCATGAACTGCGACAGCTGGGAGGTTCCGAAGAACTCCTTGATGGCTGCAACCACGGGGCGGATGTTGATCAGGGTCTGCGGCGTGATGGCCTCGACGTCCTGGGTGGTCATACGCTCGCGGACAACGCGCTCCATGCGGGACAGGCCGGTGCGGACCTGGTTCTCGATGAGCTCGCCGACGGCGCGGATGCGGCGGTTGCCGAAGTGGTCGATGTCGTCGATCTCGACGCGCAGGTCAACTTCCTGGCCGTCGCGGGTGCCCTTGATGGTCTTCTCGCCGGCGTGCAGCGCAACGAGGAACTTGATCATGGCGACGATGTCTTCAACGTGCAGGACCGAAGCTTCCTTGTCGCCAAGGGAGCGGTCGATGCCAAGCTTGCGGTTGATCTTGTAACGGCCAACCTTGGCCAGATCGTAGCGCTTGGAGTTGAAGTACAGGTTGTCCAGCAGCGACTGGGCAGCCTCGACGGTGGGGGGCTCGCCCGGGCGCAGCTTCCGGTAGATGTCCAGCAACGCGTCTTCGCGGGTCTCGGTGGCGTCCTTCTCCAGGGTTGCCCGCATGGAGTCGTACTGGCCGAACTCTTCGAGGATCTGGCCTTCGGTCCAGCCGAGGGCCTTCAGCAGTACGGTGACGGACTGCTTGCGCTTGCGGTCAAGGCGGACGCCGACCTGGTCGCGCTTGTCGATCTCGAGCTCGAACCAGGCGCCGCGGGACGGGATGATCTTCGCGGTGAAGATGTCCTTGTCGCTGGTCTTGTCGGCGGCGCGCTCAAAGTAGGCGCCCGGGGAACGGACCAGCTGGGAGACGACGACACGCTCGGTGCCGTTGACGACGAAGGTGCCCTTCTCGGTCATCAGCGGGAAGTCGCCCATGAACACGGTCTGCTGCTTGATTTCGCCCGTGTTGTTGTTCATGAACTCGGCCTTGACGTACAGCGGAGCCGAGTACGTAGCGTCCCGGTCCTTGCACTCGGCCATGGTGTACTTCGGGTCGGCGAACTCCGGATCGGAGAAGCTCAGGGACATGGTGCCCTGGAAGTCCTCGATCGGGGAGATCTCTTCGAAGATGTCCGAGAGACCGGACGTGGTGGCGACGCTAAGATCGTTTTCTTCAACAGCTTTCGCTACGCGTGCCTGCCAGCGCTCGTTTCCGACCAGCCAGTCGAAGCTGTCGGTCTGGAGGGCAAGCAGATTCGGAACGTCAAGAGGTTCGTGAATCTTTGCGAATGAAAGCCGGCGAGTGGCACCATCAGTGCTGTCGGCGGTGTTAGCGGTTTCGTTATTAGAGGTGCTCGAGGCGACCAAGAGGGATCCTTCCACAGACCTTCAGGCGTTTTCAGATCTCCCCCGCTGTGCACCCTGCGGAATGACTCCGCAGTGCTACCATCCGGTTCCGCTATATGACCCGGGGCCGGTGCTGACCATGCTGTGACGTTGTTGACGGCACGTTGATTGCCAGCTGCCAGGCGAAAGCCCACCGCTATATGAAGGCTGAAGGTAAACAGGGAAGACGCAAATATCTACGATACGGCAAAATAACCTACATGTCTATCCCACATCCGGCCCGATTGCAAGCACTGGTTTTCCCGCCTGCTTCCGGCGGTGGTGTGGCTAGAGAGGGAGGGTGACGCCTTCCGCGGTGCAGGTCCCGGCATTGGCGAAGACAGCATCCCGGACGGCATCCTTGGATTCCTGCCCCGGCGTTCCGCCGGCTTCCGCTGCCGCAGAGTGGTCGATGGCGAGCAGGCTCAGGGAAGCAAAAAGTCCCTTCAGGTCACCGGGGACAGTGTCCTTGGCGTCTTCAGCCTGCAGGTAGATGTCCTCAAAACCGTCCGCGTCGCGGGCCGGGACCGCCTGGTAGTCCGCGAGGAGGGCGTTGAAGAGTTCGCACGCTTCCCTGGTTCCGCCGGCGGAGGGAGCGGCAGGGGGTTGGCCCGCAGAGGCAGCCCTTGAGGAGGAGGACGACGGCGGCACGGCCGTTCCGCTGCCGGCGGCGGGATCGGGGGTGGAGACGGAGCAGGCGGTGAGTCCCGCGATGCCGGCGGCCGCTGCCACGGCCAGGATTTTTTCCACGATGCTGCTCCAACCGTCCCGGGGCCTGGACCTGCTGCCCCCTGCAAAACTGTCCGCCGTCCAGCCTACGCAGCCCGCCGCCGTCGTGCATCCCGCGGAGATGGGGACAACTACCCTGTGCCAGGTGGCACAGGCCCGTGCTGGAATGCCTGTGCCGTCCATAACGTTGAATAATTGGGTGAGCAGCGTCACGGTAGCCTTGGTGGCCTACCACCGGACTAGATCGGGAGAGATAAACATGGGCAACTCCGCGGACAACACTGACGTTGTCATTCTCGCAGCAGCACGTACGCCACAGGGCCGGATCAACGGGCAACTGGCGAGCTTCACCGCCGTCGAACTCGGCGCGCACGCCATCAGGGCCGCTCTCGATGCGAGCGGCGTGGACGCTGGCCAGGTGGAGGCCGTCATTATGGGCCAGGTGCTCCAGGCCGGTGCCGGGCAGAACCCGGCACGCCAGAGCTCAATCGGCGCCGGCATCGGCTGGAACGTCCCGGCCGTGACCGTGAACAAGGTCTGCCTTTCGGGGCTGACGGCCGTGATCGACGCAGCCCGGATGATCCGCGGCGGCGAGGCATCCGTGGTGGTGGCCGGCGGCCAGGAATCCATGACCCGGGCACCGCATCTGCTGCCCGGCTCGCGGCAGGGCTGGACCTATGGTTCCATCCAGGCGCTCGACGCCGCAGCCCACGACGGACTGACGGACGCCTTCGACGGCCAGTCGATGGGCCTCTCCACCGAAACCCGCAATCTCGCGCTCGGCATCGACAGGCCGTCCCAGGACAACGTGGCTGCACATTCCCATCAGCGGGCGGCGCTGGCAGCCAAGAACGGAACCTTCGACGACGAAATTGTGCCCATCAGCGTCAAGCAGCGCAAGGGCGATCCAATCGTGGTCTCCACCGACGAGGGCGTCCGGCCCAACGCCTCAGTGGAATCAATGGCGGGGCTGCGCGCAGCCTTCGTCACTGACGGCACCATCACCGCGGGCAACTCCTCTCCTCTGTCCGACGGAGCGGCCGCCCTGATCCTCTCCTCCCGGGCCTTCGCCGAAGAACACGGCCTGGAATACCTGGCGGTAGTGGGCAAGCCCGGGCAGGTTGCAGGGCCGGACAACTCGCTGCACTCCCAGCCGTCCAACGCCATCCAGAACGCCCTGGGACGTGCCGGCTGGACCACCGCAGACCTTGACTTCATCGAAATCAACGAAGCATTCGGCTCCGTTGCGGTTCAGTCGCTGAAGGACCTGGACTACCCCTTGGAGAAGTGCAACATCCACGGCGGAGCCATCGCCCTGGGCCATCCGATCGGGGCATCCGGGGCGCGTCTGGCAGGCCATGCGGCGCACGAACTCAAGCGGCGCGGCAAGGGCAAGGCCGCAGTGTCCCTGTGCGGCGGCGGCGGGCAGGGCGAAGCGCTCCTGCTGTACCGCGACTGATGGCGGACGCAGTAACCGGCGCCGGCAGGGACAGGTTCCTTGCCGACGCCGCGGCGCGCGGGCTGCAGGTGGACGTCGTGGAAAGGCCCGCCGCCAAGAGCCTGGAAGAGGCGGCCGGCATCCTGGGGATCACGCCAGCGGACATCGTGAAGTCGCTGGTGGTCAAGCATAAGGACGGCTCGTTCCTGTTCGCACTGATCCCGGGTGACCGCCAGATTTCCTGGCCAAAGCTCCGCAGCCTTGTAGGCGTCAACAAACTGTCCCTGCCTCCCGCTGACGTGGCGCTCGATGCCACCGGCTACGAGCGGGGCACCATCACACCGCTGGGCAGCACCAACAGCTGGCCGGTCTACGCGGACGCCACCATCACCGGGCGTCGGATTTCCATGGGCGCCGGCGCGCACGGCTACAGCGCCTTCGTGGACGCCGACGCCCTCACCGGCGCGCTCGGTGCCGTGGTCGCGGATATCAGCGACCCCGCCTGACCCGCCGCAAGACCTGCCTGGGCAAGCAAAAAGCCCCGCCCACAAACGTGGACGGGGCTTTCTGAGGAAAAGGCGTTGTTACTTGAGGGTAACGGTGGCGCCTGCAGCCTCGAGCTGCTCCTTGGCCTTCTCGGCAGCTTCCTTGGTGGCGCCTTCGAGAACAGCCTTGGGTGCGCTGTCAACCAGGTCCTTGGCTTCCTTGAGGCCGAGGGAGGTGATGGCGCGAACTTCCTTGATCACTGCGATCTTCTTTTCGCCAGCGGATTCGAGGACGACGTCGAAGTCGGTCTTCTCTTCAACCTCTTCTGCAGCAGCGCCGGCGGGGCCAGCAACAGCAACAGCAGCAGCGGTTACTTCGAAGGTCTCTTCGAAGAGCTTGACGAACTCGGAGAGCTCGATGATGGTCAGTTCCTTGAAAGCTTCAATGAGCTCTTCGTTGGTGAGCTTCGCCATGGTAGGCGTCCTTCCTGTTGTGGTGCTCAGCGGCACTGGGCCGTGCGTCGCACCGGAGTCTGGTGGGGTAAAGAGAATTAGTTCTCTTCGGCAGCAGGAGCTTCAGCTGCGGGAGCTTCGGCTTCGGCGGCGGGAGCTTCTTCAGCGGCAGGCGCTTCGGCAGCTGCCGGTGCACTGTTCTCTTCTTCAAGCTTGAGGCGCAGTGCGTCGATGATGCGTGCAGCGGCGGCGGCGGGTGCCTTGAGGACACCTGCAACCTTGGCGAGCTGCAGCTCGCGGGACTCGAGTGCTGCCAGTGCGGCAACCTCGCTGGCGTTCAGTGCCTTGCCCTCGAAGTAACCGGTCTTGATGACCAGCTGCTTGTTGGTCTTGGCGAAATCCGTCAGGCTCTTGGCAGCGGCAACTGCGTCACCCTTGATGAACGCGATTGCAGTGGGGCCGGCAAGCTGGCCGTCGAATGCTTCGACGCCGGCTTCCTTGGCTGCAATGGCGGTCAGGGTGTTCTTGACGACCGAGAACTTGGTGTCCTGGCCGAGAGAAACACGCAGCTGCTTGATCTGTGCAACGGTGAGCCCACGGTATTCGGTCAGGACAGCGGCGTTCGATTCCTTGAAATCGTTAGTGATTTCAGCTACTGCTGAAACCTTTGCAGGCGTTGCCATAACCCTCCTTCCGGGGATAGTGCCGGTATGCGACGGTCCCCGCTCAAGAGAGCTAAAACTAAAAACGCCCCGCGCAGATGCACGGGGCTTGGCTCAACGCGGATTATTCCGTGGAGCTTTGCTTCGTTCACCTGCGCTGGCCGCCCTATGTTAGGGTCCTTCGTCCAGAAATCCACTGCTTCCCCCGCGCACAACTGCAGAATTGAGCGATGCTCGGGAGAGTGGATTTCCAACAACCGACGGTCTTTGGTCCTTCAAGTCTACGGGAGAGCCTTCAGTGCGCCAAATCGGGGCGTTAGCTGGTGCTGGTGTGCAGGTGCGGGAGCTCCTTTTGCCAGATTCCTGTGACCCCGGCCGTCTGGAAGCCCAGCTGCTGGTTGACGGTCAGGAGGTACCGGTTTTCCGGGGCGTTCCACGTGTAGATGATCCGCGCGTCGGGAAACTGCTCGGTGAGCCGCTCCATGTTGGCCACCTTGATGAGCAATCCGAGCTTATTGCCGCGGTGTTCCTGCAGAACCAGGGTGTCGTCCTGGAAAACGACGTCGGCACGGTGCGCCAACACGGTGATGGTGGTCAGGCCCACCAGCGTTCCGGTGGCGAGGTGTTCGACGGCGGTGACCACTGTCCGCCGGCCCTGCGCAATGGCAACCTCTTCGGCCTTACGGAGGATGGCGCCGTCGAACACCATCTCCTGCTCAACGGGCGCATCCAGGGCGGGATCGACGTCGGCCCCCGCCTGGTTCTCCAAGGCTGCGACGGCCTCCAGCCAGCGGTCCGGGCAGGTGTCCGTCCAGTGGTGCAGCCGGTAGCGCCCGTTGTTGGCCTCGTCCGCTTCTGCCTGCAGGTCGGCCACGAGCTTCGAGTCCAGCGGGAGCGCGCACGAGCTGAACTGTTCGATGTGCTGCAGCGTGTACCCGGTGCGCTGGGCGAACTCGACTTCGCGGCTTTCCAGGGGCACGAAGCCCTGCCCCGTACCGGGAACCAGCTGGGCTCGTTCGAATTCATGCAGGGACGCGCCGGGGTGGTTGGTGTCCACGAGGATCATGGTGCGGCCCTCCTCCCGGGCCAGCTGCTCCGCTGCCTGCAGCAGCCGCCGGCCCACCCCCTGGCGCTGGAACTCGGGCAGGATGTCAAGGGTGAACTCCGCCAGGTCCAGGTTGTCGGTGAGGGGCAGGGCGATATCAACGGTGCCTACGATCTCCCCTTCCACCTTGGCGACGAGAATGAGCTGCCGTTCGTAAGGGTCCTGGAACTCGAGCAGCTTCTCCAGGGGACCATAGGCGAGGTCGTCACTGCCCCAGGTCTGCATGCGGACTTTCCGTCCAACTTCGACGGCGGCAAGGAAGTCCGCTGCGTCCGGCGCGTCCAGCGAGTCGGGAATCCAAAGCTGCTCGATCTTCACGTCTTTTGCCATAGGCGCATCATCCCAGCCGTTTCTGCCACTCGCCTTCAGAACCTGCAGGCTTGAAGCCAAGCGCGATATTTATGGCCAGCATATGTTGGTTTTCGTTGGCATTCCATGTCAGGACCGATCGGGCTGCCGGCCATCTGGCTTGTGCCCGCCGCAGGTTGGCTACTTTGATGAGCATGCCCAGGCGCCGGCCGCGGTGTTCCGACTCCACCAGGGTGTCCTGCTGCGCGATCGAATCCGGGACGCCAGCGCGCCAGTTCAGGACCGTGTAGGCCACCAGTTGGCCAGTACTCGTGTGGACGGCACCTGTCAAGGCAGACTGAACCCCGCCGCGTATCAATGCCTGTTCCTCCTCCTGGACCCGGGCTGCGTCCCAGTCCTCGCGTTCCCAGTCCAGCCCGGCAACGGGAACGTCAGTGCTCATCGTTTCCTTGAGGCGTGCGTAAGCCTGCACCAGGTCCTCAGGGCAGGTGTCATCCCAGCCGGTAATGGTGTAATCCGCGGCGCGGGGTGCGGCATCGGCCTCCAACCGGTCCAGCACGTCCGGCGGCACGGGCAGTTCAAGGCGGCTGGAGCGCTCAACCTGCTCCAGCTCGTAGCCAGCAGCAACAGCGAAGGCGACAGCCGGCTCGTCCAGCGGCAGTCCCCCTGCCCCGGATTTGGCCGGAAGCAGGGCACTCCCCTCCGTCTCCCTCAGCGGCACCTCGTGGTAGGCGTCCAGGGAGGTCCTGCCCCGGTTCCGGGCAACTGCTTCCGCATGGTCCAGGAGCGCATGGCCCAGGCCCTGCCGGCGGTGGGCGGGGGCGGTCAGGACATCAATTCCGGCGGTGTGGAAGTTCTCGCGCAATGGGAGCGTCACCGAACACATGCCCACGGTTTCCGATCCGAGCCTGGCCAGGTAGAGGTGCCGTTCCTCGTACTCATTGCCCCGCCAATACTCCAGCGCTTCGGGCAGGGTGGGGCACCGGTCCAGGTTGCCCCATACGGCCAGCTCGTGGGCCACCTGCAGGGCATGGCACTCCCGGAAGTCTGCACCGGCATGCCCTGCCCCGGAGGCAGCGCCGCTCACCGGCGGGACCTCGACGGCGGCTATTGACAGCCCTGCATTTCCACCCGCGGATGGATCCGGATCCGGTTCGGCCATTTCTACAGCTTAGGCAGGAACCGGGCCCTTCCGGGATAGCTGCCATTAGTTAAAGCAAGGCCGCCCGGCTAAAACAAAACCGCCCGGCGCGGACGCCGGGCGGTTTTAGTTTGCGGAGGACTGATCCTCCGCGGAAGCTTCAGACGAGGATTTAGGCCTCGGTCAGAACCTTGGTGACGTTCGGGTCAACGGAGATGCCGGGACCGAACGTGGTGGCAACCGTGGCCTTCTGGATGTAGCGGCCCTTGGAAGCGGACGGCTTCAGGCGAAGCACCTCTTCCAGTGCTGCTGCGTAGTTCTCAGCCAGCTTGATGACGTCGAAGGACACCTTGCCGATGATGAAGTGCAGGTTGGAGTGCTTGTCGACGCGGAAGTCGATCTTTCCACCCTTGATGTCGTTGACGGCCTTGGTGACGTCGGGGGTCACGGTGCCCGTCTTCGGGTTCGGCATCAGGTTACGCGGACCCAGGACCTTACCGAGGCGGCCAACCTTGCCCATGAGGTCAGGGGTGGCAACGGCGGCGTCGAAGTCGGTCCAGCCGCCGGCGATCTTTTCGATCAGGTCGTCGGAACCAACGAAGTCGGCGCCGGCAGCGATTGCTGCCTCAGCCTTGTCGCCCGTGGCGAAAACCAGGACGCGGGCGGTCTTACCCGTGCCGTGGGGCAGGTTGACCGTGCCGCGGACCATCTGGTCAGCCTTACGGGGATCGACGCCGAGGCGGAATGCAACCTCAACGGTGGCGTCGAACTTGGACGGGTTGGTGTCCTTGGCCAGCGTTACTGCCTCGAACGGCGCGTAGAACTTCTCCGCGTCGATCTTGGCGGCTGCTGCCTCATATGCTTTGCTGCGCTTTGCCATGCTGCTTATTTCTCCTTGTGCAGTTGTGGTCTGCGGACCGCGCTGGGCCCTGCCACAGTCGAGGATCCAGTAAGGATCCTGCGACAATCAATGTTTCTGTTACCGGTTGCCCGGTGGTGGAAGGCTGTTATTAGCCTTCGACCGTGATGCCCATGGAGCGGGCAGTGCCGGCGATGATCTTCGCTGCGCCTTCGAGGCTGGTGGCGTTGAGGTCTTCCATCTTGGTGGTGGCGATCTCGTTGACCTGGGCCTGGGTCAGCTTGGCAACCTTGACGGTGTGCGGGGTAGCTGAACCCTTGGCGACGCCTGCAGCCTTCTTGATGAGCTCTGCAGCCGGCGGGGTCTTGGTGATGAACGTGAAGGAACGGTCCTCGTAGACCGTGATTTCCACGGGGATGACGTTTCCGCGCTGGGCTTCCGTCGCAGCGTTGTACGCCTTGCAGAATTCCATGATGTTGACACCGTGCTGGCCAAGCGCAGGACCGATCGGCGGAGCCGGGTTAGCGGCACCTGCCTGGATCTGCAGCTTGATGAGGCCGGTGACCTTCTTCTTGGGAGCCAATGTAGGGTCCTTCTCTCAATAACGTCCTGGGGCACAGGAGCGTGCCTCAGGTTTTTGGCCGCCATGGCGAGGCGGCCGGCCGTTCCGGCGCTGCTAAGCGGGCAGCGCCGGGACGAATTCTTTGGGTTGTCAGATCTTGGTGACCTGGTTGAACGCCAGGGTGACAGGCGTTTCGCGTTCGAAGATGGAAACCAGCACCACGAGGGTCTGGGACTCGACCTTGATCTCGGAGATGGTGGCGGGAAGGGTTTCGAACGGGCCTTCCTTGACGATGACGGACTCGCCAACTTCGAAGTCGACGTCCACCGGGGCCTGGTGCTGCTTGTTGACCGGCTTGCCCTTCTCGGCCTGCTCTTCTTCGAAGACCGGGGCGAGCATGGAGAAGACCTCGTCCAGGCGCAACGGCACGGGGTTGTGGGCGTTGCCCACGAAGCCGGTGACGCCGGGGGTGTGCCGGACGGCGCCCCAGGAGGCATCTGTCAGGTCCATGCGGACCAGGACGTAGCCGGGGATGCGGACGCGGTTGATGACCTTGCGCTGGGCGTTCTTGATCTCAACGACTTCTTCCATGGGCACCTGGATTTCGAAGATGTAATCTTCCATGTCCAGGGTCTGGATGCGGGTCTCCAGGTTTGCCTTCACGCGGTTTTCGTAACCAGCGTAGGAGTGAATGACGTACCAGTCGCCTTCCTGGCGGCGCAGCTTGGCCTTGAACTCCTCGGCGGGGTCGACGTCGGCCTTGGCGGCGGCAGCGGCGAGGGCGTCGGCGGACTCTTCCTCGGACCCGGCGTCGTCCGCCTCCGCGTCATCATCGGAATCGGCGTCGTCATCGGATTCGGCGTCGCTGGCTTCGGGCGCGGAGGACTCAACCTCAGACTCGTCACCGGCTTCTGCCGTGATGTCCGCGGACTCTTCCAGCTCAGTCTCGGTTACCTCGAGCTCCTGCTCAGACACTTGGTCTCCTGCTTCCTCATTGCCTAACATGCCTATTTAAATGGCTCAATTCCGCACACCGGTGTTTCCCTCCGGTTTCCCGGATGGAACACGCAGCTGCGGATGGTTCAGCCTTAGCTGTCCTTGGGGCCGGTACCGCCGAAGATCCAACCGACAGCACTTCCGAAACCGATGTCCAGCAGGCTGACGATGACCATCATGATGGCCACGAATACCAGCACCACGAGCGTGTAATTGATCAGTTCCTTGCGGGTTGGTGCAACAACTTTCTTGAGTTCGCCGATGATCTGGCGGACAAAGAGCGCAATGCGGGCGAAGAAGTTTGCCTTGGCTTCCTTCTTAGCTGGGCGGCCCTTGGAGCTGCTGGCAGCTGTTTCGGTCACCTGGTCCTCGCTCATCTTTGCAATGTTGGATTACCCGGCCCTGATCAGAACCATGGTTGCTGCGCTTGCCCCGGATTTTCACCGGGGCAACTTGCGCAGGGCAGACAGGACTCGAACCTGCAACCTGCGGTTTTGGAGACCGCTGCGCTACCAATTGCGCCACTACCCTATGGATTGAATTTCACCCTGACCGCGACGAACCGCCAGTTTGCACTGGGGCGCACGCCATCATCCGTGTTTTCAACACCGGTGAACCAGTCTACGCAACAACTTCGCGTTCGTCGAACCGGCCCGTTTCCGGCCCTTCATGTTGCCCAGACGGAACGTTCACTGCGTGGCAGTCACATTCAAAACCGGCAACCCGGAGGGTCCGGTGAACAGCATAGAGTAGAACTCGTCGAATCCCACATTCCAGCCTTCGGGCTGCAAGCGAAGAACGGACCTGCCATGTCTGCCGCCCGCGTTTCCCAGCGCATATCCGCAATTGCCGAATCCGCAACCCTTGCCGTTGACGCCAAGGCGAAGGCGCTGAAGGCAGCTGGCCGGCCGGTTATTGGGTTCGGCGCGGGCGAACCGGACTTTCCCACTCCGGACTACATCGTGCAGGCGGCCATCGAGGCGGCCAGCCAGCCGAAGTACCACAGGTACTCCCCCGCCGGCGGGCTGCCCGAGCTGAAGAAAGCCATTGCCGAGAAGACCCTGCGGGACTCTGGCTACGCCGTCGACGCCTCCCAGGTCCTGGTGACCAACGGCGGGAAGCAGGCCGTCTACAACACCTTCGCCACCCTGGTGGACCCGGGCGACGAGGTCATCGTCCCCACCCCGTTCTGGACCACGTACCCGGAAGCCATCCGGCTCGCCGGCGGTGTGCCTGTTGAGGTTTTCGCCGGCCCCGAGCAGGACTACCTGGTCAGCATCGAGCAGCTTGAGGCGGCCGTTACCGACAAGACGAAGATCCTGCTGTTCGTCTCGCCGTCGAACCCCACCGGTTCGGTTTACTCGCCGGAACAGGTGGCAGAGATCGGCAAGTGGGCCGCTGCCAAGGGCCTGTGGGTGGTGACCGATGAGATCTACGAGCACCTGACCTACGACGGCGTTCCCTTCACCTCCATCGCCACCGCCGCCCCGGAGCTGGGCGACAAGGTGGTCATCCTGAACGGCGTAGCCAAGACCTACGCGATGACCGGCTGGCGTGTGGGCTGGATGATCGGCCCGGCCGACGTCATCAAGGCCGCCACCAACCTCCAGTCCCACGCGACGTCCAACGTCTCCAACATCCCGCAGGTGGCCGCCCTCGCCGCCGTGTCCGGGCCGCTGACCGCAGTGGACGAGATGAAGGTTGCCTTCGACCGCCGCCGCAAGGCTATCGTCGCCGGCCTTAACGCCATTGAAGGCGTGGAATGCCCGACGCCGAAGGGCGCCTTTTACGTGTACGCGGACGTCCGCGCCCTGCTGGGTAAGGAATTCCCGACGGCGTCCGGCACTTCCACGCCGCAGACCTCGGCCGAGCTGGCTGCCTTGATCCTGGATGAGGTTGAAGTGGCAGTGGTTCCGGGCGAGGCGTTCGGGCCGTCCGGGTTCCTCCGCCTCTCGTACGCCCTGGGCGACGAGGACCTCGCCACCGGCGTGCAGCGGCTGCAGGACTTCCTGGGCAAGGCCCAGTAGGACGCTCTCTCACTTAACGCAGGAAAAACCCGAACGCTCTATCACTCTCTTCAGGAGAGTGATAGAGCGTTCCGGGTTAAGCCGCATCAAGTGAGAGAGCGTCGGGGAAAAACGGGCGTTAAGTGAGAGAGCGTTTGGCTGGGCTAGAGGAGGCGGCGCTCGGCTGCCCACTTGGTGAGCTCGTGGCGGCTGGACAGCTGGAGTTTGCGGAGCACGGCGGAGACGTGGGTTTCCACTGTTTTGATGCTGATGAAGAGCTCCTTGGCCACTTCCTTGTAGCTGTAGCCGCGGGCAATCAGCCGCATGACCTCGAGTTCGCGGGCGGAGAGCCTGTCCAGTTCGTCGTCGGCTATATCTGCGGGGGCGGTGCCAAAGGCGTCCAGCACGAAGCCCGCAAGGCGCGGCGAGAAGACGGCGTCTCCCCCGGCCACCCTGTACACGGCATCAGTAATTTCCGCCCCGGAGATGGTCTTGGTGACGTAGCCGCGGGCTCCCGCCCGGATGACGGCCACAACATCTTCGGCCGCGTCTGACACGCTGAGCGCAAGAAACCTGGTGGTGGACAACAAGGCGGCCGAGCCGGCGATCACTTCGCGCCCTCCACCACCCAACCCGCCGGGCAGGTGGACGTCCAGCAACACCACCTCCGGCCGTTCCCGGGCAATCACGGCAATGGCCTGCTCCACCGTTGCTGCTTCCCCCACCACGTGGATACTCGGATCCAGGTCCGCTTTCAGGCCCGAGCGGAAGATCGCATGGTCGTCGACGATCACCACCCGGACGGGTGTGGTGGGCCGGACGGGGCCCGTACCGGCTCCCTGGGTGGTGTTCATGGTTTGCCTTCCGTGGTGTCCTGCGGAGCGGCCGGGTAGCCGAGCCGCACTTCTGTGCCTTCTGCAGTGCTGGTGATGGTGGCCGTACCGCCGTGGCGGTTCATCCGGCCGATGATCGATTCCCGGACGCCCAGCCGGTCCTCCGGCACGTGCTGCAGTTCAAAGCCCGGGCCCCGGTCCTTGACGAACACTTCTGCCCGGCCGCCGGACACCTCCAGATAAACCGACACCGTCCCGCCACCATGCCGGGAGGCGTTCAGCATTGCTTCGCGGCTGGCCTGGATCAGCGCCTCGTGGCCCTCGCTGACCTTGGTGTCCCCCACGCTTACCACCTCCACGGCATGGCCCAGCCGGTCCTCCACCTCGGCAGCAACAGCCTTGATCCGGTCCGACAGCTGCCCCGCGTCCTTCTCCGGGTCGGTGAACAGCCAGCCCCGGAGCTCCCGTTCCTGGGCACGGGCCAGCCGGACGACGTCGTGCTCGCTGGACGCCCGCCGCTGGATCAGCGCCAGGGTCTGCAGCACGGAGTCATGAAGGTGGGCAGCAATCTCCGCACGCTCCGTTTCCCGGATCCGGCCTGCGCGCTCCGCTTCGAGGTCGCGCCAGAATTTCAGCGCCCACGGAAGCAGGACCAGCACTACACCGCCAAGGACAGCCACGGAGGCCAGCAGTGCCAGCCAAGTCTGTTCCCACGAACCGGAACCGGAGACCATCACCAGGACGCCGGCCACTACCAGCGCCAGGCCGGCGGCGAGCCGGGCCCACCCGCCGGCCTGGTCCGCCTTGGTTTTGTCCACGAGCCCGGCGCGGCGTGTTTCGTCCAGCTGCATCCACGCGATGGAGGCCCCGCCCAGAACTGCCGCCGCCGGAATCAGGGTGCCCAGCGGAACGTCCACGCCGAGGATCTGGGCGATCAGGATGCCCGCCACCAGCAGCAGCCCGACGCCGAGCAGGATTTCCTTGCCGTACCGCATGTCCCGGAACCGGAACCAGGGCGGCCGCGGCGCCTCAGAAGTACTTCCTGCGGGGCGCCCCGGCACAGCATTGGAAGGGTCGTCAGGGGTGGGCGTGAAGGTGCCCGGGCCAGGCATGCCTGGGGACGGAACGCCTGGCCTGGCTGTCGGGACACCCCCTGGAACACCGGTCCTGACACCGCCCCGGGCAACCAAGGGGACGGCCTCCTGGCTCACGGCGGGGGCAATGGGCGACGCCGGGCGGCGCGCCTGCCGCCGCGCGCTTTCGTCCGCCGTGGGCACCATGATCCACAGCCAGGCGTAAAAGACAACGCCGGCACCGCCAGCCAGGCAAGCCAGGGCCATGCCCACCCGGACGTTGCGGACCGGCCAGCCCAGGTGCGCTGCCAGGCCGGAGCACACACCCGCGATAAAGCGGTCGCTGCGCCGGACCAGCGGGGGCCGGATAGGGGCGGTTGTCATGGATCAATCCAAACACGGATCAGGGTCTCCCGGACCCGGTTCCGGCCTGAACCGGGGGCCACTCAGGGACCGTTCAGGGTGTCCCCCAGTAGAGCTGATGCGCTGCGAACGGAAGGATCGACGTATGAACTCGCAAACCCCCACCCCTGATGACGGCCACCCAACGGAGCCCCTCCCTGAACGGGACAATGCACATCCCACCGAGCCCCTGCCGCCAACCTCCCCGGCGTCCCCGTCCCCGCAGCCGCAGGAACCGGCGCCGGAAGCTGCCAGCGCACCGAGCAGCGGTTCCACCACAGGATCCAGCAGCGAATCCAGCCAGGACACCCCCGGCGGGGCGTACACCGGCCCGTCCGCCGGTTCCTACTCCGCGCCGAACACCGGCAGCTACGCCTACGCCGGAATGCCCGGCCAGCAGGCCGACTTCTTCGGCTGGGTCCGCAGCCACGGCATCAGCCGCGGCCAGGACCGCTGGATCGGCGGCGTATCCAGCGGTGTTGCCCACCGCATGGGAATCGACCCGCTGATCATCCGCGGCCTCTTCATCGTCCTCACCCTCTTCGCCGGCATCGGCGTCCTCCTCTACGGCCTCGCGTGGGCGTTCCTTCCGGAGCCCGACGGCCGGATCCACGTCCAGGAAGCAGGAGCCGGCCACTGGAGCAGCGGCATGACCGGTTCCCTGATCGCCACCATCCTCGGCTTCAGCGGGCTGGGCGGCGGCTTCTGGGGCTGGGGCAACCACGGCTTCGGCGCCTTCCTCTGGACCATCTTCTGGGTAGGCGGGGCCATCTACCTGATCTACTACCTGGTCCAGCGGAACAAGGCCGCAACCGGGACCCCGGCAGCACCAGCAGCGGCAGGCACTAACGCCTACGCTTCGGGTTCCGCCACAGCAACAACTCCTCCCTACTCCGACGTCGCAGGAACCGGTCCCTTCACCGGAAGCCCCTACGGCGGCACCTCCACCGGAACCCCGTCCGGCAGCGGCTATGACGGCAGCGGGTACGGGAGCGGCGCCTACGGAGGCGGCAGCGGGTCCGGCGGCAGCGGCTGGGACAACGGACACACGGGAGGCACCCGGCCGCCCCAAGGTCCCCCACCGGCACGCAGGGTTCGTCCCGCAGGCCCGGGTGCTCCCGCCGTCGCGATCATTGCCGGCAGCGCCCTGCTTGCAGGCGCAGGACTCAAAGCGCTGGATGTCACCAACATCATCAGCCTCGGCGACTCCGCCAATGCCATCGCCTGGGCCAGCGCGGCAGCCGTCCTGGGCCTGGGGATCCTTGCCATGGGCCTGAGAGGCAGGACGTCCGGCATCCTCTCGTTCTTCGCGGTGGCAGCGCTGATCATCGGCGGCATCTTCAACGTGGTGGGCAACAACGGCGACCGCGTCCGCTTCCAGGAAGTCAACTGGACGCCCACCACCACGCAGCAGGCGAGCGACGGGCTGAACATCACGGCTGGCCGCGGCACCGTGGACCTTACCGGGCTGGCCCTGGGCGCCCCGCTCCAATCCGAGGTTCTGGTCCCGCTCGACATCACGGCCAGCAACGTCACAGTGGTCATTCCGGACACTGTGCCCGTGGACATCAAGGCCGACATGACCCTCGGCAACCTGAACGAGGGCGGAAGCCAGCGCAGCGGGATCTCCACGCGGCAGAGCAGCTACAACACGGACAAGCCCGGCAGCCACCTGGTGATCCAGATCGACGGCACCGTCAGCAACATCACCATCAAGGAAGGCAACTAAGATGAGCAGCCAAACTCCGGCCCGGGACCCCTACGTTCCGGACCCGTACCTCCCGGGAAGCACGACGGCGGCAGGCACCTCTGCTGCCCCACCGTCCGGGGCGAGGGTGGGCACCGTGGTGTGGGGCCTGATCGTCCTGGCCCTCGCCGCACTGATCATCATCGCCCAACTGGGAATCGTCACCCTGAACGGGACCTACGTCCTGATCGGCCTGATGATTGGGGCTGGCGCGGCCCTGGTGGTGGGCGGACTCCTTTCCGCCCGGAAACGTGACAACAGCCCCACAACAAGGAAGTCTTGAACCATGGACAAGTTTTTCAGCATCGTCAGGGGCCTTGGCCTGAAGCGCGGACCGGAACGCTGGCTTGGCGGCGTGCTGGGAGGAATCGCGGCCAAGGTCAACGTGGACGTGGCGTTCGTCCGGATTGCATTCCTGATCTTCTGCCTGCTCCCCGGGCCGGCCGTCATCTTCTACCTCCTCGCCTGGGTTGTCCTGCCGGACCAGCGCAACGTCATCCCGCTCCAGACCTTCCTCGAGCGGCGGTCCATCAACCGCCCCTGAGCACGCTGGCACGAAGGCTCCCGCTCCATTCCTGGAGCGGGAGCCTTCGTGCGTCCCCGTGACTGCTTCAGCCGGGCCAATGTAACCGGTTTGTGTCGTACCCCACACCCGCCACTAGACTCTATGTGAGCTCAGCGTGGCGCTCTGCCTGTATACCTTCTCCCCAGGATTTGAGCCAGAGACATGAAAATTGGAATTCTCACCAGCGGTGGCGACTGCCCCGGGCTGAACGCCGTGATCCGCGGAGCCGTCCTCAAGGGCATTGCCATCCATGGTCACGAATTCGTGGGTTTCCTTGACGGCTGGCGCGGCGTCGTCGAGGGCGACATCATCGATATCCCCCGCACCATGGTCCGCGGCATCGCCAAGCAGGGCGGCACCATTTTGGGTACTTCCCGCACCAACCCCTTCGAAAACGGCGGCGGCCCCGATGTCATCAAGGCCCACATGGACCGGCTGGGCATTGACGCCATCATCGCGATCGGCGGTGAGGGAACCCTGGCTGCTGCCAAGCGCCTCACGGACGCCGGCCTGAAAATCGTGGGTGTTCCCAAGACCGTGGACAACGACCTCGACGCCACCGACTACACCTTCGGCTTCGACACCGCTGTGCAGATCGCCACCGAAGCCATCGACCGGCTCCGGACCACCGGCGAATCGCACCACCGCTGCATGATCGCCGAAGTGATGGGCCGCCATGTGGGCTGGATCGCCCTCCACGCCGGTATGGCAGCCGGCGCCCACGCCATCCTCATCCCGGAGCAGAAGGTCAGCATCGAGCAGATCACCGAATGGGTGAATGAGGCCCACGCCCGTGGCCGCGCACCGCTGGTAGTGGTCGCTGAAGGCTTCGTGCCCGAGCACATGGAAACCCCGCACTCCGAACGCGGCCTGGACACCTTCGGCCGGCCCCGCCTGGGCGGCATCGCAGACCAGCTCGCCCCGGAACTCGAAGCCCGCACCGGCATCGAAACCCGCGCCACCATCCTGGGCCACATCCAGCGCGGCGGCGTGCCGTCAGCCTTCGACCGCGTCCTCGCCACCCGCCTGGGCATGGCCGCCATCGACTCCGTGGTGGAAGGCTACTGGGGCACCATGGTGGCGCTGAAGGGTACGGACATCGAGCACGTGGCCTTCCACGAAGCCCTGGGCCAGCTCAAGACCGTGCCGCAGAAGCGCTACGACGAAGCCGCCGTCCTCTTCGGCTGAGGTGTCCTGTTCAGCTGCGCCGGCTGCCCGCCCTAGGCTGGGGTTATGACACTTGACCCCGGTTCTGCCGCCATCATCCAGCTTGCGTGGGCCCGGCGCCTGGGACTGGACGACGACGCTTTCGGTACTGCCCTGGCCTCCGGCGAGCGGATTGTCCGTGCCGACGAATCAGCCCGCACCGTGGAGTTCGTCCGGCTCTTTGGCAGTTCGGCGCTGGTGGGTCCGCAGTGGGTCATCGACGCCGCTGCGGACATTCGGGACGAGGAGATGGCCCAGCACGTCACCCTCCTGACGCTGACCCGGTCCCACGGCGGCCACGGGCTCGGCGCCGCGGCGTTGTTCTTCGCGGACGACCTGCCGCTCAAGCAACCCCCGGAAGAGATGACCGTCTCGCACGGCAACCCGGAAGCCATCGAACTCGAGGGCCGCTGCCCGCCGGATGACGTCAACGAGGTGGGCCTTTCAGACCTCGAGAACCGCTACACCATCGTCCACGAGGTGGAGGGCCGGCGCGTGCCCCTGGCCTGCGGTGCCTACTCTGAATGGGTGGGACTGCTGGCCCACCTTGGGGTGCTGGTGGACCCCGAATGGCGCCGCCGCGGACTGGGGTCGCTCGCCGTGTCCATCGCGGCCCACGAAGCCTTGGCGGCAGGGCTCACGCTGCAGTGGCGCACCGACGTCAGCAACACCGGATCCCTGGCACTGGCCCGGAAGCTCGGCCTGTCAGCCGGCGGAATCCAGACCAGCGTCCACCTTGGCTGAGGGGGCGCCCCAGTGCTGGACCGGCTGGGGTTTGGCAAAGAACAGTGCCACGGCCGCGCCCACCAGGATCACTGCGGCGGGCAGCAGGATGGACTGTCCCATCGCCGTCGCGAATCCGCTGTGGAGAGCCTCCGGCAGGCTCCCCGAGAAGCCGATGCCCTCGCCGGCACCTCCGCCCGGTCCGCCCGAAGGAAGCTCGGCAGCCAGCCGGGACTGGATCAGCACGGCGATGGCAGCGCTGCCCAGCACCGCGCCGATCTGGCGCGTGGTGTTGTAGACCCCTGAGCCGGCGCCGGCCTGCCGCGGCGGAAGGTTGCGCGTGGCGGTGGTGCTGAGCGGCGCCCAGATGCCCGCGTTCGCGAATCCCAGGACAGCACTGGGCAGCAGGAACATGAGGATCGGGGTGTCCGGCTGCATCAGGGCCGAGTTCCAGACCAGCGACACAGCCATCAGGGTCAGGCCGCCAGCGGCAAGATACTTGGGATTGACGCGGTCCACGATCTTCCCCACCACGGGCGCCATGCCGCCGGAGATCAGTGCCATGGGCACCATCAAGAGGGCCGACTGGGTGGGTGTCAGGCCGCGGACCAGCTGGTAGTAGAAAATCAGCGGCAGGGTGAAGGCAGTCACCGTGAAGCCCACCAAGGTGATTCCGAGGTTGGCGAGGGAGAAGTTCCGGTCCCGGAAAAGACCCAGCGGCAACAGCGGTTCGCCCTTGTTGAACCGCTGCCACAGGACAAACAGGACCAGGACGGCGGTTCCCGCGATGATCAGGCCCCACACGGTGACAGGCCCGCTGATGGTGCCCCAGTTGTACGTCTCGCCTTCCTGGATGCCGAACACCAGCAGGAAGAGTCCGACGGCGCTGAGCAGGACGCCGGGGATGTCGAACCGGTGCGGGTGGGTAGTGAGGACGGGAACATTGCGCCAGGCGAGGATAAAGCCCACAACGCCGACCGGGACGTTGATGAAGAAGATCCATTCCCAGCCCAGGCCGTCCACCAGGACGCCGCCCAGGATAGGCCCGACAAGGGTGGCCATGCCGGCGGTTGCTCCCCAAATGGACATGGCCGCCCCGCGGCGGTCCGGCGGGAAGATCCGCGTGATGACGGCCATGGTCTGGGGAGTCATGATCGCCGCGCCAAAGCCCTGTAGCACCCGCGCCGCAATGAGGGTCTCCACATTGGCGGAAAGACCACACCACAGCGAGGCCAGCGTAAACACCACCAGGCCGAGCAGATAAAGCTTCCTGGGACCGAAACGGTCGCCCAGCCTGCCGGTGATCAGCAGCGGCACCGCGTATGCCAACAGGTAGGCGCTGGTCACCCAGATCACCGAGTTGATGTCCGCGCCCAGGCTCTCCATGATCCGCGGGTTTGCCACGGACACGATGGTGCTGTCGATCAGGATCATAAAGAACCCGATCACCAGCGACCAAAGGGCAGGCCACTGCTTTGCTACGTTTTCCACTGGGTCATCTTTCGTCAGGTTGTTGCTGCCGGGCGGGACCCGGAGGTGACTAGCCCAGGAGATCCAGGATCTCTGTCCGGGCGAACATTTGGGCGGCGGCGCGGGCCGACGGCGATCCTGCGTCCGGGTCTGCTCCGGCGTCCAGCAGGACGCGGGCAACCTCGGCGTAGCCCTTGAAGGCGGCTCCCGCCAGCGGGGTCTGGCCCCGGTCGTTGGCGGTGTCCGCCTCGGCGCCGTGTTTCAGGATCAGCTGAACAGTGTCTGCGTGGCCGTGGTAGGCGGCCAGCATCAGCAGGGAATCACCCGCCGCATTCGTCAAAGTGGCGGGAGCGCCGGCGTCGAGATAGGCACGCAGGAGCGCGGAGTCCCCCTCCCTGGCCGCCTGGAAGAGCGTGTGCGCCAAAGCCAGCGCTTCGTCGTCGGGCGCTCCAGCGGCTTCGGGCGGGTCGGACGGTGCAGCGGTGTTGTCAGTCATCAGCGTGGCCCCTTGAGGAATCCGGTCTGGCGCCCCACTACCTGGCCGGCGTCCGGGGCAACAATGAGTTCCTGGGCGGCAGTGTACGGCTCGTCCCCGTCCAGGACCGTCAGTATTTCATCCGCCGCCACGGAACGCTTTATGACTGCCAGGGCAACCGGGCCCATCTCGTAATGCTGGGCCACCGAGGTCACCGTTCCCACCTTCCGCTCCCCCACCAGCACAGGGCTGCCGGCCTGGGGCAGGGTGTGCTGTGATCCGTCCAGCTGCAGGAAGACGAGCCGCCGCGGCGGGTGCCCCAGGTTGTGGACGCGGGCGATGGTTTCCTGGCCCTTGTAGCAGCCCTTGGCCAGGTGGACGGCCGTGCGGAGGAGGTCCAGTTCGTGCGGGATGGTCTTGTCGTCCGTTTCGGCGCCGATCCGGGGACGCCAGGCAGCCAGGCGCAGCGCTTCGGCGGCGAGGACCCCGGCCAGCGGTCGTCCTTCCACGGCTTCCTCCAGCTCAGCAGCGGGAATCAGGTACTCGAACCACGGGCGCTCGAACCCGGGATGGTCAGCCGGCGGAATGGTGGCGTAGGAGTAGCCGCCGGGCCCGACATTGGGCCAGGGGTCCTGCCAGACGAGCCGTTGCGCCCACTCGGGGATGGCCTTGGTGCTCCCCACCACGGCCCAATCGGCCGAAACGTCGGCGATCTCCACCCGCAGCATGAACTTCATCCTGTTAAGGAACTCCGCCAGCGGGGCAGCTTCGGCGGCCTCCACGATCAGCCAGGTGGTCCCGCCGTCGTCAACCACCCTGGCTTCGAAATCGATCCTGCCCTGCACGCTCAGGAGGAGCAGCTCGCTGGACTCCCCCGCCTGCAGGCCGGTGACCTGCTGGGAGGACAGCGTGTTGAGCCAGCTGAGGCGGTCCGGCCCGGTGACCGTCACAACGCCGCGGTGGGAGAGGTCGACGACGGCGGTTCCGGCTGCGAGGGCGCGCTGCTCGCGCAGCGGCTCGCCGTAGTGGGCTGCGACGCCGGCGTCCGCGCCGGCCGCCTCAACGGCTCCGGGGCGCGACAACAGAGGGCTGGGAGTAGTCATACTGGGGGCAACGTCCTTTGGTCAGGGAGTATTCCGGGCTTCGACAAGCTCACTGAGCCAGGGGCCCACGACCGCCGGGTTCCCTGGCCGAGCTTGCGAGGTCAGGGAGCGGTTGGGGAGCGGTATTCCGGGTTTTCAAAATCGAAGCGGGTTCCGGCCGCCCATTCCTTGGGGAGGTTGCCGTATGCCGGATAGCCGCCGGCGTCTTTGAGGGTCCGGGCAAGGTGCAGGAGGTTCCAGGTCATGAAGGTGGCGTTCCGGTTGGTGAAGTCGGTTTCGGGACCGCCGGAACCTTCATCCAGGTAGCTTGGACCGGGACCCACGGGCCCGATCCAGCCCGCATCTGCCTGCGGCGGAATGCTGAAGCCGATGTGCTGCAGGCTGTACAGGAGGTTCATGGCGCAGTGCTTGATGCCGTCCTCGTTGCCGGTGATCAGGCAGCCGCCCACCTTGGGGTAGAACGCCCATTGCCCCTTGCTGTTGAGTTCGCCGGAATGGGCGTAGAGGCGTTCGATGAGCTTTTTGGTCTGGGAGGAGTTGTCGCCCAGCCAGATGGGCCCGGCCACCACCAGGATGTCCGCTTCCTGCACCGCCGGGTACAGCTCCGGCCATTCGTCCGTGGGCCAGCCGTACTGCGTCATGTCCGGGTAAACCCCGCTGGCAATATCGTGGTCCACGGTGCGGATCACCCGGGTGCTGACACCCTGCTTTTCCATGATGCGCCGGCTGATGGTGATCAGCCCGTCCGTGTTGGACGTCTGGGGCGACAGCTTCAGGGTCCCGTTGAAGAAGACAGCCTTCAGGTCGCTGTAATCCTGCGCGTTTCCGGAGGCTTGTGCGGTCTGAGGATCTTCCATGCGGGTGCCCCTCTTTCGTTCCTCCGGACCTGTTGGGGGTCAGGAAACTTTTTTGAGGAAAGCAGACGCGTGGGCTTCCAGCCCCTTGCCTTCCTTACCGCCAACGGCTACATCCCAGCGCCACAGCAGGTTTCCATCCACCAGGCCGAAGATCCGGGTGGCAGCACTATAGTCCTTGGAGTGGCTCCCGCGCATCACCATGTCCGTGGTGAGCTGGATCTGCGGGCCCTTGATTTGCCCGTAGTACAGCTCCGAAATGCCCCCCGGGTGGGAGATGGACACGGAGATATCAAAGCCGCCCTCGCTGTTGCGCAGGGCTTCCACTTCGTCCGCGCTCTTCAGCACGGGAACTATGTCCGCCGGAATCAGGCCGGGGCCGCCGTCGGCATCCAGCTGTTTGCGCTCCAGTGCCCAGAAGCCGGTCTCGACCGTCAGCGGCCGCAGGCGCGTGCCATCGTCGTCGGTCAACCAGCTCTCCGCACGGTACTGCAGGTACGGCAGCCCGTTGTGTGTGAAGGACACGTGCTGCAGGAAGTGCTCGGAGTCCTCGTCCCCGCTGCCCAGCCGGCCGCGGCCCTCCCACTCACCAATGAGCCAGGAAAGCGGGACAAGTTCTGGAGTCAGGTCTGTGGGAATCTCAATCGGCACAGCAATTACCTCGGAAAACGGCTAGCTCCGGAATGGGTCTACTTCTGGCCTTTGAAGAGGCGGTAGACCACAAAGCCGGCGAACCAGGCCATGGACAGGCTGGCGATGCCGAGCAGGACAAGGAAGAAAATTTCAAAAGCAAGTACGGACATGATGCCATCCTAACTGTTAGTAGATGAGTAGTTTGTCTATGAAGTAGGCCAGCGAACCGACCGCCGAGACAGGCGCCAGCCCCATGCTAAGGGCAGCGGGGACATTTAGCGGAGCCCCCCGGAGCGTTACAAGGCGGCGGAAGCTCACCAGCACTGCGCCCACCACCACACCAAAGATCGCGGCGGGGAGCACGGCGATGTCGGAGAGAACCAGCCCGGCGAGCGGCCCGGCAAGTCCGGCCAGGACAATTCCCAGGGGCGCCACGATACTGTCGGGCCAGCGGATCAGTCCCGCCAGCAGGGCAACCGCCGCGCTGACGGCTGCCACGAGCAGCATCTCGCGGACGCCGTTGAACCTGGCGCCGGCGATCCATCCGGCCCCCAGGCAGGACAGCAACACACCCACTGAACAGCCGAGCGTGGACTCCAGTCGCTGGGCCTGCCCAGTGCCGCGGATGAGCTGGACCACAAAAACGGCCATGATCCCAAGGGCGATGAAGGGCGGCGTCCAGTCCAGGAACCCGGGAGCCGGGGCGTATGCGGCGGCGAGGGCTGATCCGGCGCCGGCCAGGCCGATCACCGCGGCGAGGGTCTTTTTGGCGGGAATCCTGAGGAAGTGCGGCCAGCCGATGCCGACTCCGGCGGCGATGAGCACGGCCACGGCCACCAGGGCCTCGCGGGACCCATACACCCCGGCGATGATCGCTGCCAGTCCGACAATGCCCGCCACACCGATGGTCCACGAGCCCACGGAACGCACGGGTGCCTGAAATTCGGCCGTCATTCGGATCCCGGCCGGGGCTTAGTCTGTGCACTCACTGCGCTGCATCCCATCCTGCGTTGACGTTGGAAGGCGGCGCGCGCCCTCAGTGCCAGGGCATCCGGCCCTGCCCCAATCCTGCCTTATGTGAACCGGTTATGTCGCAAAACGTACATTCACCGGGGGCTAATCCATAGCTCCCGCGGACCCTGCGGGTATACTCAAGGCTCAGCTAAGTTCCCTGCTGGGGTGGCCGGATCGTTGCTGTTCGCAGCGGCCCAAAACCGGGGCAGGGAGCCAGTACCGGCCGGTGAGAATCCGGTTCAGTCGCTCAACGATGCGCGGACGGCCCTTGGAGGAACAATGTCGCACATCCTGTTATTGACGAACAGCACCGGTTCTTCGGTGGACATTCTGCCTGCCTTGGAATTGCTGAACCACCGGGTGCACATCCTCCCCGCCGAGCCAACGGCCCTGCTGGAGACTGATCCGTGCGACATCGTGCTGCTCGATGCACGCAAGGACCTGGTGGGTGCCCGGTCCCTCACCCAGCTTCTCAAAGCCACCGGCCTGAGCGCCCCGCTGGTGCTCATCCTGACGGAAGGCGGCATGGCCGCCGTTTCCTCCGCCTGGGCCGTTGACGACATTGTTCTCGAATCAGCCGGGCCCGCCGAGGTGGAGGCCCGCATCCGGCTCTCCGTCGCCCGGGCCGTCCCCGAGCAGGAGGACACCCCTTCCGAGATCCGGGCTGCGGGCGTCGTTATCGACGAAGCAAGTTATACCGCACGGGTGAACGGTGCGCCCCTGAACCTCACATTCAAGGAATTCGAGCTCCTGAAGTACCTGGCGCAGCACCCCGGCCGGGTGTTCACCCGCCAGCAGCTGCTCACCGAGGTGTGGGGCTACGACTACTACGGCGGCACGCGCACGGTGGACGTCCACGTCCGGCGCCTGCGGGCCAAGCTGGGGGCAGACCACGAAAACCTCATCAGCACTGTCCGCAACGTCGGCTACCGGCTCACCCTGGTCCGGCAGCAGGAAGACGAGCTGACCGAAGCCTGAGCCGCTTCGCCGCGACCGGTATCCGGACGATCCCGTATAGCCTTGCGTCATGACTCCAGCGCACCCTCAGAAGTGGCCCGTCCAGGTAGTCCAGGGCGGGGTTGACCAGCAACTCCTCAAAGACTGCCGCAACCTCCTGGCAGCGGCGGAAGAGTCGGACGGCAACCCGTCCATCTCGGAACAGACCCTCATCAGCATGCGGGCCGGGGACTCCTCCGAGCATAAGCTGCTGACCCTGGCACTGTACGCCCCGGACGAGGACTCGGATCCTTCCTCCGGCCAGGACCTGGCCGGGTTCGCCGCCGTGGTGGAACAGCCGGACGGTACCGGCGTGGTGGAGATCGCGGTTCATCCCAGCTACCGCAACCAGGGCGTCGCGGACCGCCTGGTGGGCGCCCTCCAGGACCGGCGCGGGTTCAGCGGATTGAACGCTTGGTCCCACGGCAACCATGAAGCGGCCGCTGACCTTGCCGCCCGTTACGGCTACGTGCCGGTGCGCGAACTATGGAAAATGCGGCTGACGACGGCGGCGGCGGACCTTCCCGACGTCGTCCTTCCGGACGGCGTGAGCATCCGCGCGTTTGTGCCGGGTCAGGATGAGGACGCCTGGCTGGCGGCCAACCGCGCCGCCTTCGCGCACCACCCCGAACAGGGCAGCCTCACCCGGGCGGACCTTGACGCGCGCATGGCCGAATCCTGGTTCGATCCGGCGGGCTTCCTCCTGGCTGTTGACGGGGACGGCCGGCTGCTGGGTTACCACTGGACCAAGGTCCACCCCCGGCACGGCGCCCACCCCGCCATCGGGGAGATCTACGTAGTGGGGGTGACGCCGGAAGCCCAGGGATCAGGTTTGGGCAAGGCCCTCACCGTGGCGGGCATCAAACACCTGCAGGCCCTCGGGCTGCACGCCGTCATGCTGTACGTCGACGCCGACAACGCACCGGCGGTGGCCCTGTACCGCCGGCTGGGCTTCAGCCGCTGGGACATGGACGTGATGTACGGTCCGGCGGCTGGTTAGTCCAATCGCCTGACGCATGCCGGGCCGGGGCACTGAATCGAGGACCTTCCCGCAATGAATGCTTGTAAGGTTGAAACAGAACCGCGCCGGCCGGAAACGGCAGCATCAAGCGCCAGGTAAAGGAGATGCCATGAACCCGGAACCTTCCGGAGCAGCCACGTCCCAAGAGGCGCCAGTCCCGGTGCGTGCGCGCTTCGGCTCCTCGGAGGTACCGGCGTCGCGGGCCACGCAGGACCGGATCGACATCCCCGACTTTGCGCCCAACCTGGAACCGGATGGGGACATCCGGCCGGACCGTTTCCTGGACCGTGAATTGAGCTGGCTCAGCTTCAACTCCCGGGTCCTGGAACTGGCCGAGGACCCTACCCTGCACCTGCTGGAGCGCGTCAGCTTCCTCTCCATCTTCGCGTCCAACCTGGACGAGTTCTTTATGGTCCGCGTGGCCGGCCTGAAACGGCGCATCGCCACGGGGCTCGCTGTCCCCTCCCCCGCCGGCCTGAGCCCGGTGGAGGTGCTGGAAAAGATCGGCGAGGAGGCGCACCGGCTCCAGCAGCGACACGCCCAGGTCTTCGCGGACCAGATCCGCCCGGCTCTGGCCTATGAGCACATCCACCTCATGCACTGGAATGAACTCGATGACGCGGCAAAGCAGCAGCTCAGCCAGATGTTCGCCGAAAAGGTGTTCCCCATCCTGACGCCCCTGGCTGTGGACCCGGCGCACCCCTTCCCCTACATTTCAGGACTTTCGCTGAACCTGGCCGTGGTGGTCCGGAACCCGGTGAGCGACAAAGAGCTCTTCGCCCGCGTGAAGGTGCCGGACCAGCTGCCGCGGCTCATCTCCATCGACGGCCCGCGTGCCGGTGCTGTGGCCGGCCGGGTGGCCCGCTTCATCGCGCTTGAGGAAGTTATTGCCGTCCACCTGGACAGGCTGTTCGCCGGCATGGAGGTCCTGGAGCACCACACCTTCCGTGTTACCCGGAATGAGGACGTGGAGGTGGAGGAGGACGACGCCGAAAACCTCCTGCAGGCGCTGGAAAAGGAACTCCTGCGCCGGCGCTTCGGCCCTCCCGTCCGGCTTGAGGTCACCAACGACATCAACCCCAACATCCGGGCGCTGCTGATCCGCGAACTGGGTGTTGAGGAATCCGAGGTCTACTCGGTCCCCGCACCGCTGGACCTCCGCGGCCTGTCGGTCATTGCCGGCATCGACCGGGCGGACCTGCACTACCCCAAGCACGTCCCGCACACCTCCCGGTACCTCAACGAGTCCGAGACGTCCAAGGCAGCCAACGTTTTCGCGGCCATGCGCCGCCGGGACATCCTGCTCCACCACCCGTACGATTCGTTCTCCACGTCCGTCCAGGCGTTTCTGGAGCAGGCGGCAGCGGACCCCAAAGTGCAGGCCATCAAGCAGACCCTGTACCGCACCTCGGGCGATTCCCCCATCGTGGACGCCCTGATCGATGCCGCCGAGGCCGGCAAGCAGGTCCTCGCCCTGGTGGAGATCAAGGCCCGCTTTGATGAGCAGGCCAACATCTCCTGGGCCCGCAAGCTGGAGCAGGCGGGCGTGCACGTGGTGTACGGCATCGTGGGCCTGAAAACGCACTGCAAGCTCTCGCTGGTGGTGCGCCAGGAAGTGGACGGGCTGCGCCGGTACTGCCATATCGGCACCGGCAACTACCACCCCCGGACGGCCCGCTACTACGAGGACCTCGGCCTCCTGACGGCCAATGACCAGGTGGGCGAGGACCTGTCCAAGCTGTTCAATCAGCTCTCCGGGTATGCGCCCAAGTCGACCTTCAAGCGTCTTTTGGTCGCTCCGCGCTCCGTGCGCTCAGGGCTGATTGACCGGATCGAGACCGAGATCCGCAATGCCCGGGCCGGGCTCCCCGGCCGCGTCCAGATCAAGGTCAACTCGATGGTGGATGAAGCCATCATCGACTCGCTGTACCGGGCATCGCAGGCCGGCGTGAAGGTGGATGTGGTGGTGCGCGGCATCTGCTCGCTGAGACCGGGCGTTCCGGGGCTCAGCGACCACATCACCGTCCGCTCCGTCCTGGGCAGGTTCCTGGAGCACTCCCGCGTGTTTGCCTTCGCCAACGGCGGGGACCCGGTGGTCTACATTGGCTCGGCGGACATGATGCACCGCAACCTGGACCGCCGGGTGGAGGCCCTGGTCCAGCTGGCCAGTCCCGACGACATCCAGTATGTCCTTGACCTGATGAAACGGTACATGGCGCCCGAAACCGCGAGTTGGCACCTGGATAACGAAGGCAAGTGGACGCGCCATCATCTGGGCGAGGACGGCAGGCCCCTTGAGGACGTCCAGTCCTTCCTGCTGGCATCACGGCCACGGCAACGCAGCCTGAGCCGACGGTAAGGGCCGCGGTTTTGTCGAGCGACGCACTCGTAGCAGACCAGACAGACCACCCAGGCGAACCGGTAGCCGTCACGGCTGCCGGCGCCCTGCCGTGGCGCCTCAACAAGGATCAGCTTGAAGTCCTGTTGATCCACCGGCCCCGCTACGACGACTGGTCCTGGCCCAAGGGAAAGATTGACGCCGGTGAGACCATCCCTGAGTGCGCCATCCGCGAAGTGCGGGAGGAGATCGGGCTGTCCGCCTCACTGGGCATACCGCTGCCCCCCATCCACTACCACGTGGCTTCCGGCCTGAAGGTGGTCTACTACTGGGCCGTCAGGGTCAACGGCGACAAGCTCGTGCCCGACGGCAAGGAGGTGGACAGTGTGATGTGGTGCGCCCCCGATAAGGCTGCCCGCCTGCTGTCCAACCCGTCCGACGTCGCCCCGCTCGAGTACTTGCAGGACGCCCATGAGCGCGGCGGGCTGGACACCTGGCCCCTCATAGTGCTCCGTCACGCGAAGGCGAAGCCCCGCTCGTCCTGGTCCAAGGCGGAGGGGGAACGCCCGCTCGCGGCCACCGGAAACCGCCAGGCGAAGGCTGTGGGCCGGCTGCTCCAGGCGTGGAAGCCGCCCCGGGTGGTCACCAGCCCGTGGCTCCGGTGCGTGGCCACGGTTGCCCCCTACGCCAAGGCGGCCGGGGCCAAAGTGAAACTGGCGGAAGCGCTGACCGAACACCGGCATCAGCGGAACCCGAAGAAAACGGCGGCAGTCGTCGAAGCCCTGTTTGATAAGCAGCGGCCGGTAGTTGTCTGCACCCACCGCCCGGCCCTGCCCACTGTCTTCGGGCAGTTGACCAACCACATGCCGCAGTCCCTGGCCGCACTCCTTCCGGCGCAGGAACCATACCTGTCCCCCGGCGAGATCGTCGTATGCCACGTGGCCCCGGGCGCCAGCAGCAGGATCGTGGCCGTGGAGCAGTTCAAGCCGTTCGACGACTGACCTGTAGCGCGCGGCCACCCTTTGAATCAATCAAAGTAGACTGGTAGCCGTGAGCATCCCAACGCCTTATGAAGACCTCCTGCGCGATGTCCTGGCTTCCGGCACGCACAAATCGGACCGTACCGGGACCGGAACCACCAGCGTTTTCGGGCGCCAACTGCGCTTTGACCTCTCGAAAAGCTTCCCGCTGATCACCACCAAGCGGGTGCACTTCAAGTCCGTGGCAGTGGAGCTCCTGTGGTTCCTGCGCGGTGAAACCAACGTGAAGTGGATGCAGGACCAGGGCGTTACCATCTGGAATGAATGGGCAGACGCTGACGGGGACCTCGGCCCTGTCTACGGTGTCCAGTGGCGCAGCTGGCCCACGCCGGACGGCGGCCACATCGACCAGATCGCGGAGCTGATGGAGAACCTGAAGTCCAACCCGGATTCCCGGCGGCACATCGTGTCGGCGTGGAATGTATCGGAACTCCACGACATGGCTCTGCCCCCGTGCCACGCGTTTTTCCAGTTCTATGTGGCGGACGGCAAACTCTCCTGCCAGCTGTACCAGCGCTCCGCGGACATGTTCCTGGGCGTGCCGTTCAATATCGCCTCCTACGCACTGCTCACCTGCATGGTGGCACAGCAGGTGGGGCTGGAGCCGGGCGAATTCGTCTGGACCGGCGGAGACGTGCACATCTACGAGAACCACATGGACCAGGTCCTCAAGCAGCTGGACCGGGAGCCGTACGAGTATCCGCAGCTGAAAATCACCCGTAAGCCGGCCTCCATCTTCGATTACACGCTGGAGGACTTCGAAGTGGTGGGCTACCAGCACCACCCCACGATCAAGGCCCCGATTGCGGTATGAGCACCGAGAACTCCACCGATCCGCTGTCCTTCACGGAAGAGCTGGCCGCTTCGGTGACCGGCGTGGGCCTGGTGTGGGCGCAGACGCCCGACGGGGTCATCGGCAAGGACGGCGATATGCCCTGGCACCTGCCCGAAGACCTGAAGCACTTCAACCGCCTCACCATGGGCCATCCCGTGGTCATGGGCCGCAAGACGTGGCTGTCCTTTCCGGACAAGTTCCGTCCCCTTCCGGGCCGCACCAACATAGTGGTCACCCGGCAGAAAAGCTGGGCCGATACGCCGGAGGCGGAGGGCGCCGTCGTGGTTCCCTCCCTTGATGACGCCCTGCTTGAGTCGCAGTTCGTCGACGGCGGCGCAACCATCTGGATTCTGGGCGGCGGCGAGATTTTCCGCCAGTCCACCGAACTTGCGAACGTCGCGGTGGTCACCACCATTGATGTTGATGCCGACGGCGACACTTTCGCCCCCGAGCTTGGCATCGGGTGGGAGGCTTCTGCCTCCGTCCCGCCGGACGGTTGGCTGACAGCTGCCAACGGCACACGCTACAGGTTCACCAAATGGTCACGGACTGAGGGCTAGGCATGTTGAAGAAACCGGAAACCCTCTTTGTGCTGGGCTACATGCTGCTCCCGCTGCTGGCGCTGCTGTCCGCCATCGTGGGGTTCACCATGATCCTTGGCGGCAACAAGATCGCCGGGGCCATCGTGCTGGTGGTGGTGACGCAGGTGTTCGCCTTCGGTGCCTTCTTCGCGCTGCGGGCGCGTAAGGCTGCCGTGCTTGAGCAGTCTGACCGCGGATAGCTGCTTCGGCAGCGCATGGGGAGGACGCCCCATGGCGGGCGTCGGCGGCCGTAGCTAGGCTGGTGCCTGCATCTTGAGGCGCAGCCGTTTGAACATTTGGGGGAATACCTGGTGGCAGGGAATTTGTGGGGGGCCGACGTCGCCGAACTCCGGACGCTGGCGCAGCAGTTCGGGAAGGCGTCCGATACTTTGCTCCAGCAGTCGGCGCTGTTGAACAACCAGATCAACAACAATCCATCCTGGAAGGGCCAGGATGCTGTTGTGTTCCGGTCCGAGTGGAACGGCAGCCACCGGGCCATGCTCCAGCAGGCTGCCTTCGCGCTCAAGCAGGAGTCGAAGAAGCTGCTGGAGAACGCGAACCAGCAGGAGGAGGCCAGCAGCAACGCTGCGTTGGGTGGCTCCGGCGGTACCGTTCCTGTGGGCCCGGGTTCCCCAGGGCCTGGGGGGTCCGCTGCCCCATCTCCTGCAAATACTTTGGGGCCTGACTGGCTGGCCAAGGGTTCGCCGTTCCGGGACGGATGGGGCCTGCGCAGCCAGGTCAAAGCAGGTTTGGATTTGCCGAGAAACGTCTTTGGGCTGGCCGTCCTGGGACACCAGGGAGCACAGGTCCTTGCGGACGCCAGAGCGTGGAAGATGCTCCCCGCACGAAGCATCACCTACAACCTGTTGGACTCAGGTTCCGACCTTCTGGGTGCGAAAAACCTGTTCAAGTACATCCCTCCACTCAGCAATTACAGGGGCTTCTTTGAAGAGGCGCCCTTGTTGTTCAAAGGGCAGGGCCCTGTCTTGGAGGCCCTGGGCAAGGGCGGCCTCGGCCGGGGGGTGGGGTGGCTGGGCGTTGGGCTGAGCGGTCTCGACACTGCGAGGTACGTGGCGGAAGGCAAAACCGGCGACGCTGCGTGGTCGGCTGTAAAGACCGGCTTGGGCGTGGCCTGCTTCCTCCCGCCTCCTGCGGGAACGGTCTGCCAAGTGGCAAGCGCGGGCATCGCGATCTACGAGATACCCGCAGTTAAGACGTTCGTGAACGGAGCGGTAAAGGATGCTGGTGAAATCGTTGCCAAGAAGGCTGTTGAAAGCGCAGCGTTTGTCACGGAAACCGGAAAGAACCTGGCCGACATGGGCAAGGGCGCAGCTAAATTCCTCGGAATCGGTTAGCTCAAAATCTAAGGAGCTCGAAGGATGACCCCCATAGTGCAAGAGGAAACGGCTACGGATACAGCCGTTGGTTTCGGCTTTGCCGAGATTGCCTACATGCTTAGATTGTTTGGAACGGCTCCCGCTAAGAAGTCGGCTGAAGTCCTTCGCCTCGAAGCCGAAGTAGACGCCGAGCGCCTCTGCGCGGCCGGCGCTTCCTCGCTGATCGGGCGAGGCTTCGCCACCATCGGTGAAGACCTCGAACTTCAAGGACCCGCTGTTGCCGTTGCTTATGCGCTGGCAAAAGCGAACCGCTGGACGGAAATCACCCTCATCACCCCTGAATTCACCGACACGGTGGTCCACGTTGAGTCAGACAGGGTCGCCCTTCTGCTTCAGCCGAGAACTCTCGAGTCATGGTTTGTGTTCGCCCAGGACCCGGCTGTCTCCGGCGCGGAGGCCGAGTTGTCCATTGTTGAAGAACACGTCCGCAACCATCAGGAGGGGACCGCCTTAATCCGCGGGCGCATGATCGGCGGCGAAACCCACTTGCTTATTAGGCCCGACAACGGCGGCTGGGCGATTGGCAAAGTCCTTGATCCCACCCAGGACGTCGTTGAGACGATGGGCCTGGACAGCAAGGACCTCTTGGGCCGAATCAGGACTACCCGCGGTGAAGCGGCATGAGTGAGCCGAAAAACCAGGCCCAACATGGCCGCAGGAAAGGCTACTACGCCCGTCAGGTGGAGGCCGAGGCAGCACGCCAGGGTCTTACCGTTGAGGAATACGGAGTCTACAAGGGAGACGTCGGCAGCGCCGTCAAGCCGATTAGCTCAGCTGGCGGCTTACTATTCATTAGCATTCTCATAACAGTGATCATGGCCGTTGCAGCCACCCTCATCGTCAAGTTGTTTGTGGATGGCACAGAGGAACCCAATTGGGGCCAAATCGTGTTTGCTGCTGCCTTCGGCCTTTGGATTGTTCCAACCACTTGGACCTACTACTTCAAGGAGCGCAAGGCAGTACGCCTCCGGAAGGCAGCCGGAAAAACACTTCAACCTCCTACCCGCCGCTCAAGCCAGACGGACTGGTAGCAACTAGTTAGGGAGTGGTTCTCATGGAAACTGGGCAGGCTGCAGGAAGACTGGTCATCGATCGCCCATACTTTTACGCAACCGGCATGGAGCGCACTGTCCACGCCTATACGAAGGACGAATGGGGCATTGGCGGCTCACAGCCGACCGGCAACTACTCGGTCCACACAGCCACAGGCTTGGTCATCGTGACGATCCTTCTGACCGTGCCGGCGCTAGGCGCACCGTTCATGCTGATCATCGGTGCGATCAGCCTCAACGTGATTTTCGCCCTCTTCGGGCTGGTGGCTACAGTTCTCTTCACCGGCGGATGGCTCTTGGCCATCAATAATCTTCGCCGCGAGTGGCGGGCTTCGAGGCAGCGCAAGGCCAGGGGGCTGCCGAAGCCCCGATTCGCGCTGACCGATGACCAGGCCCGCACCTGGTTTGAAGCGAACCCATCAGCTATCGCCATCACGCGGAAGAATTTTCCCGACAGCACGCGCCCCTTCCCGGGCGAAGACCCGTACGATGCCGCACCCGGGTTCTGACCCATGCAAGAAATAACGGGCAGCAACCCGGGCAGCGGCTCGAACCCGGACGACCAGGTCCGCGCCTCCCACGAGCAGGCGCTGGCGCGCGGTGAAAAACGAATCCTCTACCGCACAGTCGACGGCAGGCTCCACAGTTACGCCAAGGACGAGCTGGGAGTGGTCACGGCCAGTTCCCACCCCCAGGTGCGGTCTGCCGCCGGCTTTCTGGCGATGGCTGTCTTCTTCGCTGCCGTGGCAGTCTTCTCCATCCTGTTGGTCGTCGGGCCCACCGGCCAAGGCCAGGATCCGATGTGGAACGGGCTGTTCCTGACGGCCGCCGGGCTGGGAGGCGTCCTGTACGCCGTGCGGATGGCGGGAGTGGCAGCCAGGGCAAAACGCTTGCGCGCGGAGCGAGAAATCCCCGAACCCACCGCCCGCCAGTTCGACAGGTAGGCTTCCAACGTGGTGGATTTGAACCGAGACCGGGAGCGGCACAACGACGCCGTATACGCCGAGCACAAGGCGGCGATCGCCCGGGGTGAAAAGCGTGTGCTGCGTAAGACTGAAACTGGCGAGCTGCACAGCTACCCCGCCGACGAGATCGGCTTTTCGCCCGGCCGTGGACAAGTACAAGTCCGATCCTGGTGGGGCATGGGAATCCTCACCACCGTGATGAGCCTTTTGGTCATTCTTTCTCTGGTAATGCTGCTAGCGCCGATGGGCCGCGGCGAGCCGCCCTTTTGGGACGCATTGTTCCTCACCGCTCTCGGAGGTTTTGGAGCCTTTTATACCTTCGGCATGGCGAGGGATGAGTACCGGGCCAAAAAGTTGCGGAAGGAGCGGCAGGCACCGGAGCCGGGCGCAGGTCATGTCTCGCAGTAACCCGCCGACCAAGCCGCCGTCGTCACCTCTGCGCCCAGGCGTGACGTAACCGACTGCGCCGTACCGGTTCCGAAGTCTAAACTGTACGAATGACTACAGCAGCTACCCCTTCCGTCGGCCTGGTCGGATGGCGCGGCATGGTCGGTTCCGTCCTCATGCAGCGCATGCAGGACGAGGGCGACTTCGCCAACATCAACCCGGTGTTCTTCTCCACCTCCAACGCGGGAGGTGCTGCGCCTTCCTTTGCTGACGGCGCCGGCAAGCTCGAAAACGCGTTCGACGTCGACACGCTGGCTAAGCTGCCCATTATCGTCACCGCCCAGGGCGGCGACTACACCAAGCAGGTCCACGGCGAACTGCGCAGTCGCGGCTGGGACGGCCTCTGGATCGACGCCGCCTCAACCCTGCGGATGAACGACGATTCCATCATCGTCCTGGACCCCATTAACCGCGACGTCATCGACAAGGGCCTGATCAACGGCACCAAGGACTTCATCGGCGGCAACTGCACCGTCTCCTGCATGCTGATGGGCCTGGGCGGGCTGTTCAAGAACAACCTGGTGGAGTGGGGCACCTCCATGACGTACCAGGCTGCCTCCGGCGGCGGCGCCCGGCACATGCGTGAACTCCTCAGCCAGTTCGGCACCCTCAACGCCGAGGTCAGCACCGAACTGGACGATCCCGCATCCGCAATCCTGGACATCGACCGCAAGGTCCTGGCCCACCAGCGCACCGAAATCGACGCCACCCAGTTCGGTGTTCCCTTGGCCGGCTCCCTGATCCCCTGGATCGACGCGGACCTGGGCAACGGACAGTCCAAGGAAGAGTGGAAGGCCGGGGTGGAGACCAACAAGATCCTGGGCACCTCCAGTGAGAACCGGGTGATCATGGACGGCCTGTGCGTCCGGATCGGTGCCATGCGCTCACACTCCCAGGCACTCACCCTCAAGCTCCGTGAGGACCTGTCCGTTGCCGAGATTGAGAAGCTGCTCGACGAGGACAACCAATGGGCCAAGGTAGTGCCCAACAACAAAGAAGCGTCCATGGCAGAGCTGACCCCGGTGGCAGCCTCCGGAACGCTGGACATCCCCGTGGGCCGCATCCGCAAGATGGAGATGGGCCCGCAATACATCAGCGCCTTCACCGTGGGCGACCAGCTCCTCTGGGGCGCCGCCGAGCCGCTGCGCCGCATGCTCAACATCGCCACCGGGAACCTGTAACCCGGATTCTTCCCAACTGCGGCCCTGACCCGCTTGGACCGTGCTTCCCGGCACCGCTCAAGCGGGGCAGGGCCGCTGTTGTGTTCAGGAGACCAGGAACGCCTCGTAGCGTTGGGCGGCGCGGGTGAAGGCAGCCAGCGCCGTAACCCCGAGGGGCTTGCTCTCATCAAAGAGTTCAGGCACGACGGCGGCACTCGCTCTGGTGCCTGCGCGGGCCCACGTGCCGATCACCTCTCCGCCGGCAACCACAGTCTTCTTGAACACGCCGTTGCCGCCGGGGACGATCTTGTTGAAATACTCCGGTTTCAGGACGAGGCTCCGGTCCGTATAGCCCAGCACGAATTCGTCGAAGCCGGGCAGCAGGAGGACGGAGCGCTGGCCGGGCACACCGCCGTCGAGCAAAGACGCCGTCTCCGGGGACAGCCAGTAGCTGGTCCCCTCAAACTCAAGCTCCACCAGCTGGTCTTTGACGTCCTCGAAGGCGGCCCGGACCTCGGTCAGCGGAATCTGCGTCCACCAGGCGAAGTCCCGGATAGTGGCCGGCCCGTGGCTCCGGAAATAGCGCAACGCGAACTCGGCGATCGCCTCCTGCCGCTCAAGCCGGCGCGAAACCGGGATCCAGCTTTCGAAGTCGACCAGCAGCTGCTGGTTTCCCGCCAGGGGCCCCTGCACCAGCCAGCCGTGCCGGCATAAAGTCCCCAGGATATGGATGCCGCGCTGGCCCTGGGTGGGTTGCCCGGCGGCGTCGAAAATCTGGAAGAGCTCCGCGCGGCTGACGGAACCGCCGCCGGCCACCCGTTCCAGCGCCAGGTCCCGGCATTTCTCGATGTCTGCCCACGCGATGCCCAGTTCGCGGTGCCGGGCCGCGATGCCCTTGGTAAGCCGTTCTGCGGTGAGGTCGAGCATCCAGTGCAGGTCCTCGGGCGCCACCAGGTGCAACGTTCCGCGCATCGGCCAGGAGCGGACTACCGCACCGGAATCAAGGGCCGAACGGATATCGGCCAGACCCGCCCCGGGAACCCTGACACCCACGGCCCAGATGGCCGCCTGCAGATCCTGGGCCTGCATCGCCGTCATCCAGCGGACAGTTTCAGCTATGGAAGCCGCACTGGGGGATTGCTGCGGAACGGTGTAAAGCGGAAGCAACCGTTGGGACGCCAGCCGAAGCCTGCCCAGAGTTCGACGGTCAAGACGCTTCCCCACCTTTGCAGCCATGGCCCCATCCTATGGTCCGGGCCGGGCTACAGTTCCAAGCCGATCAGCAGCGGCTCCGGATGCAGTTCAATGCCAAAGCGCCGTTCGACGCCGGCACGCACCTCCCGCGCCACCGCCACCACGTCCGCAGCGTTGGCTGAGCCGCGGTTGGTAATGGCCAGCGTGTGCTTGGTGGACAGGGACGCCCGGCCGCCGCTGACGCTGTCCGGCTCAAGTCCAAAGCCTTTGGTGAAGCCGGATTGATCGATCAGCCAGGCAGCAGAGAGCTTCACCAGCCCGTCCTGGCCGGCCGGATAACGCGGGGCACCTTCCGGCAGAGCCTCGGCCACGTCCGCCGGGACGATCGGGTTGGTGAAGAATGACCCCGTGGAATAAGTGTCGCGGTCCTCCGGATCCAGCACCATGCCCTTCGAAGCCCGCAGCCGGAGCACTTCCCGGCGGACGTCCGTGGCGTAGGCGCGCTTCCCCTGCTCCACCCCCAGGGACCGGGCAAGCTCCGCATACCGGATGGGTGCACTCATGCGCCCAATGGGCAGCTGGAATTCAACCGTCAGCACCACATAACGGGGTGAGCCGTTGACGGTGGTCTGCTTGAGGATGGAGTCCCGGTAGCCGAACTTCAGCTCGGAGTTGGTGAAGGTCTTCACGGCGTTCCGCTCGCGGTCCCAGGTGCGCACGGCGGCGATGGTCTGCGAAACGTCCGAACCGTAGGCGCCCACGTTCTGGACCGGGGTCGCCCCCGTGGAGCCGGGGATGCCGGCCAGGGCTTCGATTCCGGACCAGGCGTGAAGGACAGCGTGCTCCACGAGCTTGTCCCAGTTGTGCCCCGCCTGCACCACCACGGCCACCCCGCCGCAGGAGTCCTCTGCGTTGACGATGAACCCTTCCGAGGCGATCCTGACGACCGTACCGGGGAACCCGTCGTCGGAAATCAGCAGGTTGGAGCCGCCGCTGATGATCAGCAGCGGCTCCCCTGCCGCGTCCGCGGAACGGACGGCGTCGATGATTTCAGCCTCGGTGCGGGCCTCGATGAACGTGCCCGCTGGGCCTCCGACGGCGGCCGTGGTGAGCTGGGATAGCAGGGTGGAAGTCACCAGACAACCCTATCGGGAAAGTATGGCCCGCTTTCCGGCTCAGCTGAGCTTAACGACGGCCTGGGCCTTTATCAGGACCTTCTGGCCCGCCGCAACAACGGTGAGGTCGATACGGGCTGTGTTGGCCTCGGCGTCGAGCTTTCCGATGAGGCCGCTGACCTCGATGGTGGCGCCAGGTGTTTCGGTTCCGGTGGTGTCGGTGACCAGGACAGGCTTGGTGAAGCGGGTCTGGAAGTCCACGACGGCGGCCGGGTCGCCCGCCCAGTCAGTGACCAGTTGCACGGCGGAGCCCATGGTGAACATGCCGTGGGCGATGACCCCGGGCAGTTCCACGCCGGTGGCGAAGGCTTCGTTCCAGTGGATCGGGTTGAAGTCACCGGACGCCCCGGCGTACTTGACCAGGTCGGTGCGGGTGACCTCGACGGTGCGGCTGCCGATCTCCTGGCCCGGGCTGAGTTCGTGGATGCTGAGGCTCATGGCTACTGTCCCTCTCCGCGGACCAGGATGGATGACGTGGTGGTGGTGACGGGCTCGCGGGAGTCACCGGCGCCGAGGGCGAAGATCTCCGAGCGGGTGGTGATCATCGCTCCCCCGCCCATGGCCCGGACGCCGTCCACATGCAGCTCCGCCACCAGCCGGTCACCGGCGAAGATGGGGCGGTGGTGGGTGAACCGCTGGTCGGCGTGGACCACGCGGGAGAAGTCGATGCCGGCCTCCGGATCCTCGATGAGCTGGGCGTCGGCACGCTGGGCGATGATGATGGCGAAGGTCGGCGGGGCAACAAGGTCGGCGTGGCCCAGGCCCTTGGCTGCGTCCACGTCGAAGTGTGCAGGGTGGGTTGCCTTGACGGCGCGGGCGAACTCGCGGATCTTCTCGCGGCCAACGTCGTACACCTCTGCGGCAGGGTAGCTTCTGCCCTGCAGGTCCGGATTGATAGTCATGGGCCCAAGCCTATCGTCAGGCCCTGGAGGGCCCCGAAAGGTTACCGGCCTAAACTTAGCGGCGAAGGTTCTTCCGGATGGCCTGGCCGCGGACCACAATGCCCGTGACGTGCAGGACGAGTCCCAGCCCGATCAGCGGAAGCGACGCCATGGCCAGCGCCTGGTTGCCGCTGGTGTTGCCGATGAGGTTCAGGATGATGCCGACGGCGATCAGTGCCATCGCGCTGAAAACCAGGACTTTGTAGCGGGTTGGCGCGGTAGCCCAGAATTCGTTCAGCACCTTGCCAGTCTACCGGGCGCCCCTGAAGGCGGAACGATCAGGAGGGGGACCAGGACAGCCGCCGACAACAGGCTCTCAGAACAGCGCTTCCTGGACCGCCGGGACGTCAGAGCGGTGCTCGCCCAGTTCGATGGTACGGCCTTTGAGCCGGCCCAGGTCCAGTACGAATTCCAGGTCGGTGTCATCAAGGGCGGCCAGCACAAAACTGCCGCAGACGGAGCGGATGGTGAAGCCGTGCGCCCCTGAGTCCAAAGCGTGCGGGTAGGTGTGGCGGGCGGTCCCGGAGCACAACCGCCCTGCCAGCGGCGGCCTGCTCCAGGTTTCCCTCACTACCTCAAAGCCGTCTTCATCCGCAGAAGATAGAATCTGGCGCGCCTCTTCGGCCAGCGCCATGTTGCGGGAACTCAGTAGGTTTGCGGGCGCCGGAGCAGCCAGCGCGGCGGCTTTTGCGGCCGACCGCACCTGCTGCGGCAGCCCGCCGTCGCGCGTTACCAGGTCCTCCAGCACCCGCACCACCCGGCCGTCGGCGGCATGTGCAATGTAGCTGGCAGCCACGGCGCCCTGTTCGGCGAGCCGCTGCCACTTCCGAAGACCTGACGCGGTCCCCACCTTGCTGGCCCCGCTGGCGAAGGTGGCCACGTAGAGCCAGTGCGGCTGCATGAGGTAACTGCGCAGCCCGGGCGGGACGCCGCCGCCGCGATGGAAGTCGTGCATGAGGCGGAAGTCGTCCGCCACAAAGCACCGCTCGCACTGGTGTCCGCGGGCAGCCGGGGACCGGCCTTTGCACAGGATGTGGTCCCGATGGGCGGGGCCGTGCACCCGGTGGTGACCCAGGCAGGACTTCCCTTCTGCGGCGAGCCGGAAGCCCAGGCGCGTGCCGTCGTCGAGCGCTGTTTCGGTGAAGGTGCCGTGCGGGGCCTGCAGCCGCAACACAGGAGCAGCTCCAGGCGCCCCGGGAGCCTCAGGCGGCGCAGGCCAGAAGACCCCGTGGACCAGATAGGGCGTATCGGTCACGGGGTCTCCTGAAACGAAATCCGCGGGTGCTACAGCGCGGGCTGCACCCCAAAGGCTACCGCGAGCTTCATGATCTTCTCGGCGCGGCCCAGGCGGGGCAGGTCCGAGCCGTCGCGGATGACGCGGCCGTTGGCTTCGAAGTCGGCCATGAAGTCGGTGGCCCAGGCGACGTCGGACGGCGTGGGACTGATGACCTCGTTGATGACGGGGGTCTGGTCGATGGCCAGGCACAGCTTGCCGGTCATGCCCATCATCACGGTGATGCCGGTCTGCTCGCGCAGAATGGGGTGGTTGGTGCCCACGGTGGGGCCGTCGATGGGGCCGGGAAGGTTGCCCACCCGGCTGGCGACGACGAGCTTGGCGCGGGGGTAGGCCATGGCCTCGGCGGTGGCGGCCATGCCGGTATCGCGGCGGAAATCACCGGAACCGAAGGCGAGGCGGAACGCACCCTGGGCCTTGGCGATATTGTTGGCTTCCTCAATGCCCACGGCGGATTCCACCAGCGGAATGACGGGCGTTTTGCCGTCCATGCGGTGGAAGCTTTCGGTGACCTGGTCCGCCGACTCGGTCTTGGCCAGCATCACGCCGAGCAAGCCCGGGGTGCCGCGCAGGCCTGCGAGGTCATCGGCCCAAAACGGGCTGGTGGCATCGTTGATGCGGACCCAGGCCTTGCCGCCGGCGGTGAGCCAGTCGATCACGTTGTTCCGGGCATGGTCCTTCTGCGAGGGGTCCACGGCATCTTCAATATCCAGGATGATCGAGTCGGCGCGGGACACTGCCGACTGGTCAAAAAGCTCCGTCTTCATGGCATTCACAAGGAGCCAGGAGCGGGCGATCTCTGCTGGGATATTGCGTTCCGGCCTTACGGTCTCGGTGGCGATGGTAGACGTCATGTATCTACCGTATCCGTCTTGGAAGCAGCACGAGGCAGAAAACGGCCAGCTCGGGAGGATCAATACGAACTAAACGGGTTATGACCGAAGTTGCTGTCAATCCCCGGGCTTGGCACTGGCAATATCTCCGCTGGCTCGCCCCGCTTGAAGGCCCGGCTTCCTGCCGCCATGGAACCGGCCGGCGCAGACCGCCGCAAGCCAGACAAGTACGAACAGGCCAACCACCGCATAACCGAGTCCCGTCAGGTCCAGGCTCACAGCAGCCAGCGACGTCATTTGCGCTGTTCCTACCGTCAGCGCGACGACCGCAGACAGCCCGGTGAGTACGGCGTTGTACTTGAGCCGCCGCTCCGGGCTGGAGTATGCCCTCCCGTAGGCGAGATTCATGAACCACCCATCCAGGGTGTCGAACAGGCACATGCCTGCGGCGAAGAGCGTCGGGAGGATGAGGATGGCGTACCAGGGAAGCGCGGTTGCCGCCGTGCCCACCGCGACGACGAGCAACGCGACCTCGGTGGCAGTGTCAAACCCCAGGCCGAAAAGTAGGCCCACCAAATACATCTGCCACGGCTTGGTGATGCTCCGCATGACCGGCCGCAGGATACGGGCCATCAGTCCGGCGGGGGCGCCGTCCCGGGGACCCGGCGGCCGGCCGTCCCGGGCGCCACGGAGGTCCGCCACGGTGTTGAGCAGGATGAGCACGTTGAGGGCCGCCAGGAGATAGAGGAAAACTCCCGATACCGCGGAACCTGCCAACCCCAGGGCGTCGCGCAGCGGCGAGGTGTTTTCCCCGAGCATGCCGCCCAGGTAGTGCGCTCCCGTGGCCAGCAGAGCGCAAAGGCCGCAGACAATGCTCGAATGGCCAAGCGAGAACCAGAACCCCACCGACAGCGGCCGGTGGCCCTCGCCGATCAGCTTGCGTGTGGTGCAGTCGATGGCTGCGATATGGTCGACGTCGAAGGCGTGCCTCATGCCCAGCAGGTACGCGCCGGCGCCGATCCCGACGCCGAAGACTTGCGTGGGGCCGATGTGCAGGTTCTGCGGAACAATGCTGAACACCAGAACACCCCAGCCCACCAGATGCAAAACGATGATGGTGACGGCCATGGCGGTGACGGCAGACCCACGTTTCCCGCCCCTGAAGCCGCTGCCGGCGGGTTCCGCGTGGTCGAGTGCAGCCAGGATGCCCATGCCCTGGTCCTGTCAGCGCATCGGCGGGGTGAGCCCGTACCGGGCGATAATTTCCGGCAGCCAGGGCGGTTCACCGAACTGAAGCCCGTATTCGGCGGCCATCTTCCCGATGAACTCGGGATCCGGCGGACCTGCTTCAAAGTGATCCGCCAGTCCCCAGAAGAAGTGCTCGAACCCGGCCGGGCTGATGATCTCGATCATCCGCGCGGGTACTTTGCCGGCGTTCCACATCGTGTGCAGCTCCCCCCGTGGTTTCGTGATGTAGCCACCGGCCCCAAGCACCGCTTGACGGTCCCCGGACCGGAATCCGATCTCGCCTTCAATGACGATTGAGTACTCGTCTTCCCTGGTATGGCTGTGCGGCGGTACCAGGGCCCCGACGGGGAACGGGTGCTCCACAATCGAGATCTGGTCGTTGGTGTCCTCGCCAAAGAACTTGAAGACGACTCCGATCGTTCCGAGATTGCCTTCCCGGCCCTGGCCCGGCTGCACGACTGTTAGCCGTGGAGCCTTTTCGAGTTCCATAACAGGCCACCCTTCCAATTTCAATATACAATGGTGTATACCGAAATTGTCCGCCCGGAAGGGAGTAGAGTCAATACATTGAGTGAACACCCTCGTTCATCCAAAAACCGCCGCTACGAGATGGGCAAAAGAACCGAAAAAATAAGCGGTACCCACCAGCGCATTATCGACGCGGCCGTGACGCTGCACGGTTCCATCGGACCGGCCCGCACCACCATCGCAGGGGTCGCGGAAAAGGCAGGCGTCACCAGGTTGACGGTCTACCGGCATTTTCCTGACGACAATGCGCTCTTCTCCGCCTGCTCCTCGCACTGGCTCTCGCAGCAGCAACTGGCGGACCCCGGGGAGTGGTCCCGGCACAACGATCCTCTCGAACGCCTGACCGTCGGATTGTCCGATCTGTACCGGTTTTACCGGGACGGGGAGTCCATGCTCACCCGGATTTATGGGGACTGGAATGCGCTGCCCGAAACACACCGCACAGGTCTCGAGTCCAGGAACGCCCTCTTCCGCGATGTCCTGGCGGAGCCGTTCCCCGAGCCGAACAGGAATCCCCGGCTATACGCCACCCTCAGTCATGCCATTTCCTTTTGGACATGGCGGTCCCTGTGCCATGACAACCGGCTCTCGAATGACGATGCGGTCGAGCTCATGTCGATCTTGATTACAACAGCAGCTAGGCAGGCGGGCAGAGGCTGCATTCAGGCGCTTCGACGGTGAAATAGATAGCAGCAGGTGCCGTTATGAGGCTCCATAACGGCACCTGCAGTTAAGCGGTTGGGTGGGTCAGGGGATGTTACTGCCCCGCGCGGTCACCCAGAGCCGGTACCAGTCCGCCCGGCTCATGGCTTGGGCCACGCGCGCGGCGTCGGCACACGCCCGGATCCGGCCGGGATTGACAGTTCCGATCACCGGCGCGATGCCGGCCGGATGCTTCATCAGCCATCCCAGCAGCACCGATTCACCGGAGCAGCTGTACTCCCCCGCCAGTTCCGCTACAAGCTCCGCGGTTGCGGCCTCGGCGGACGTCGGACTGTCCGGCTCCGCGCCCGTGTACAGGCCCCTGGCCAGCGAGCCGTAAGCCTGCAGGGTGATGCCGTTCCGTACGCAGTACTCCAGGGTGCCGTGCGGGAAGCTGTAGTCCAGGTGCTCGGCATGGTTCACCAGCACCTGGCTTTCCAGCCACGCCCGCTTGAGCAGGCTCATCTCCAGCTGGTTCGCCACCACGGGGGTTTCCAGCCGGTCCTGCAACGCCTCGATCTGCGCCCCGGACATGTTGGATACCCCCAGCTGCCGGACCTTGCCTTCCGCCATCAACTGCCCGACGGCGGCAGCCACCTCCGCCGGGTCGGCCAAGGGGTCCGGGCGGTGCAGCAGGAGGATGTCCACGTAGTCCGTCCGCAACCGCTTCAGGCTTTCGTTGATCCGCTCCAGGATGGCTTCGCGGCTGAGATCGTAATGGGTTTGCAGGCCGCGTTCATTCAACCTGATCCCGCACTTGGTCTGCAGCCGGATCCGGTCCCGGAGTCCAGGCGTGGCGGCCAGCACCTCGCCGAACACCGCTTCGGACTTGCCGCTGCGGTAGATGTCCGCATGGTCGAACAGTGTGATCCCGGCATCAAGGGCGGCCTCGACGGCGGCACCGGCCTCGTCCACATGCTCACTGCCATGCGGCTCGTTGGACCAGCTGCCGCCCAGGCCCATGCAGCCGTATATAAGTTCCTGCATCAGGCGGGCCGGCCCGTCGGGCGTGCCGGCATCAGCGCAGCCATGCGGTGGTGTTGGCGGGCAACTTGCCGTCTTCAAGCGGGGCACTGCTGACCAGGACGCTTCCTGCCGGCAGGTCGACGGCGGTGTCCCCGAAGTTGGTCACGGACTGCCAGCCGTTGGGGCGGCGGAAGTGCAGGACCTCCGGGTTGCCGGTCTCCACCCATTCCAGCTCCTCGTCGGTCTGCAGCTCACGGCGGAGTTTAAGGGCCTTACGGTAGAGCTCCAGCGTGGAGCCATCGGTCCCGTCCTGGGCCTCGACGGCGTACTTGCTGAACCAGTCGGGCTGGGGCAGGTGTGCGCCGCCATCACCGAAGCCGAAGGAGGTCCCCTCAACCCTCCACGGCAGGGGCACGCGGCAGCCGTCGCGGCCGATCTCCACGCCCTTGTTGCGGAAGAAGGAGGGGTCCTGGCGCTCGGATTCGGGGATCTCGGCCACTTCCTGGAGGCCCAGCTCCTCGCCCTGGTAGAGGTAGGCCGAGCCCGGTACGGCGAGCATCAGCAGGGTGGCGGCGCGGGCGCGGTGTTCACCGAGCTCCACGTCCAGCTCCTCTTTGGGGCCGCCGGCGAGCAGCCAGTCCTTGCCGTCCTGGCCCTTGCTGTGCGCCTTGCCCTTGGACAGCTGCGGCAGTCCGTAGCGGGTGGCGTGGCGGACCACGTCGTGGTTGGAGAACACCCAGGTGGAGGAGGCACCCGTGGCTGCCGCCTCGGCGAGGTTGCGGGTGATGATCTCCTTGTACTCGGCGGCGTCGAAGTCGGACTGCAGCAGGTCGAAGTTGAAAGCCTGGCCAAGCCCCTGCGGGCTGGCGTAGCGGGCCCGGCGGGTCGCGTGGACCCAGGCCTCGGCGACGGCGGTGCGCGGCGGGTTGTACTCGTTGAACACCTCGCGCCATTCGGTGTAGATCTCGTGGACTTCGTCGCGGTCCCAGAAGGGGTGCGAACCGTCGTCGAATCCGTCCACACCGGTGTTGGCCGCGCTCAGTTCCAGCTTGGACAGCAGCGGTTCGGTGAGGTCTTTGGTGAGGGCATGGGCCACGTCCACCCGGAAGCCGTCAACGCCGCGGTCGGACCAGAAGCGCAGGGTCTTGAGGAAGTCCTCCCGGATTTCCCGGTTGGACCAGTTCAGGTCCGGCTGCTCCTTGGCGAAGATGTGCATGTACCACTGGCCGGGGGTGCCGTCCGGTTCGGTGATGCGCTCCCAGGCGGGGCCGCCGAATACGGAGTCCCAGTCCGACGGCGGGAACTCGCCGTTGGGGCCCTTGCCGTCACGGAAGATATACCGGTCGCGGGCGGGTGAGCCCTTGGGCGAGGCGAGAGCTTCCTGGAACCACTGGTGCCGGTTTGAGGAGTGGTTGGGCACGATGTCCGCGATCAGCTTGATGCCGGCTTCGTGCAGCGCCTTGGCCATCTCGTCAAAGTCCGCCAGGGTTCCCAGCTTGGGGTCCACGTCGCGGTAGTCGTCCACGTCGTAGCCGCCGTCAGCGAGCGCCGAGGGGTAGAACGGGCTCAGCCAGACGGCGTCGATCCCCAAGGACTTCAGGTACGGGACCTTGGCGGTGATGCCCTGGAGGTCGCCGATGCCGTCACCGTTGGAGTCGGCGAAGCTGCGCGGGTAGATCTGGTAGACGGAGGCCTGGCGCCACCAGTTCGGATCGGCCAGGCGGTCGGAATCGGAGAGGGTTGCCAGCGTGGCGGTGGTGGACAAGGGGTGATCCTTTGCTGCTTGTCGACTATATTTATATTGATTCTAAATTTAGTTTCCCAAGTATTATGTGGCTGCATGCGCAGAAAGGTCAACAGCATGGCTGAAACCACCGCCACCCCGCAGCTGTTGCGCCGGGTCAGCGCCGGGGCAGTCCTTGAATTCATGCGCTCCGCCACCATGGTCACGGTCACCGAGGTCATGGAGGCAACCGGGCTGACCCGGGCAACCGCCATCGCGGTGTGCGAGGACCTCAAGGAGCGCGGCTGGATCCGGGAACTGGAAAACCAGCGGGCCTTCGGCGAGTACCAGAAGGGCCGCCCCGCCAGGCGGTTTGAGCTTAATGAGCGCGCCGGCTACGTCCTGGGCATGGACATTGGCTACTCCAAGGTGACGGTGGTCGTTTCAGACCTCCGTGGCGAAACGGTGGGCAGGTCCAGCCAGCCCTTCGACGTCGCAGACATCACTGCCAGCCAGCGCACAGCGTTTATCGACACGGTGGCCATGGCGGCGCTCGGCGGTGCAGGGGCACGGCCTCAGGACGTACTCGCGGTATGCGCCGGGATTGCCGCCCCCGTCGACCGGCACGGCGATGTGCTGGCCACGCAGAAGTTCTGGGGCCTGTTTGATATCGACTTGCGGGCTGCCCTGAAGGAACTGCGCGGCTGGACGGTGCTGCTCGAAAATGACGCGAACCTGGCGGCCCTCGGCGACCGCTGGCTGGGCGCGGCTGCCGGCGCGGACGACGTCGTGGTGATCCTTGCCAGCGAACGCCTGGGTTCCGGAGTGATTGAAGGCGGCCGGCTGGTGCACGGAAGCCGGGGCAGCGCCGGCGAGCTGGCCTACCTGGACCTGGTGGAAGGCGTGGGTGATACCTTCGGCATCGCCCACCTGGCCAGGAAGTGGGCAGCGGAAGCGCTGGCGGGCCCAGCGGCCAGCACGCTGCGGTCTTTCGCCCCCCAGGAGGTCGAGGCTGAGCACGTTTTTGCCGCCGCCGCCGAGGGGGACGCCGTGTCACTGGAGATCCTCGACCGGATGGCGGACAGGATGGCCCGGGTGATCGGTACGGTAGCCACCATGCTCAACCCGGAACTGGTGGTGATCGGCGGCGCCGTGGCCAACTCTGCCGGCGTGCTGCTCGCTCCCATCAGTGAGCGCCTTCGGGACTTCACTGCGACTCCGCCCCGCGTTGCCGTTTCACCATTGGGGGACGCAGTTGTCACTGTTGGCGCGGTCCGCGGTGCGCTGGACTTCGTCGAGGCGAACTCCCTGGACCTGGACCTGGCCAGGAGCCCTAGCTGAGGTTCCCCAATGCCGCCGAAACCGGCAGCGTGCCGTCACGGAACTCAATGGTGCGGCCCGCGGTCTCGGGCAGGTCCAGCACCGCAGCGGCAACAATGGCCGTATTGGTCCGGGATGTTTCCCCGCTGCCCCCGGGCGAGGGGTTCACGTCGATGCGCCCGGTGCCGGGATTGTCGGTCAGCGAGCCGGGCCCGAGAATGGTCCAGGCCAGGTCCGTGCCGCGCAGGTACTCGTCCGCCGCTGCTTTGGCTTCCGCATAGGCGAAGAAGCTGTTGCTCTCCGGGACGCCGTGGTCCTTGCCGGCTCCACGGTAGGAGACCATCACGTACCGGTTGACCCCTGCCTGCGCCGCTGCATCCATCGACCGGATGGCAGCGTCCCGGTCCACGGCGTACGTCCGGCCCGGGTTCCCGCCGCCGGCGCCTGCGGACCAGACCACGGCGTCGTGGCCCTGCAGCGCCCCGGCGATGGCCGCCGTCGTCGAATTCTCCACGTCCAGGACCGACGGCGTTGCGCCGGTTTCCGCGACCTCAGCGGCCTGGTCCGGGTTGCGGATGAACGAGGTGACGGCGTGCCCCTCTTCCGTGAGCAGGCTGGACAGATGGAGGGCCACTTTGCCGTGGCCGCCGATGATTGCGATTCTGGTCATGGCCCCATTCTGTCCCACCGCCGTGCAGATGCCACACCGGGGTGGCGAGGCAGGCCCGGGCACCGGTGGGGTCAGGGACGGGATCAGGCCGGGCAGCGGTAGCGGAGGTACACCACACCGTTGCTGAACCGGCGCTCCTCAAGGAGATCGAGCCGCAAGTTCAGCCCATCGGGCAGGAACCGCAGGCCACCGCCTACCGCCACCGGGTTAAGGAAGATCTGGCATTCGTCCACAAGCCCGGCACGGAGCGCGGCGGCGGCAAGGGTTGCGCCGCCAATGCCGATGTTTTTGTCAGTGCCGTCCTTCATCGCCCGGACGGTCTTGGGGTTGAATGTCCTCTCGATCCTGGTGCGGTCCGTGGACGCGGTGGCGAGGGTGGAGGAGTAGACAACTTTGTCTGCCCCGCGCCAGATCCGGGCGTAGTCCTGGATAACGGATGGCTCACCGGCCGTGTCCCATGTCTCCCAGACCGACATGACTTCGTACATGCGCCGCCCGAAAAGGTACGTGCCGGCGTCGCGCTCCAGGTCGTTCACGAAAGCATGGACTTCCTCATCCGGCGCGCTCCAGTCGAAGTTGCCCTGGCTGTCCGCCAGGTAACCGTCCAAAGAGGTGATGCCGGAGTAGATGAGCTGGCCCATGCGCCCATTCTGCCGGTGCCGGTGGGTTTGCGTAAGGGCTGCCGCTGACTAAGCCGCGGCCGGCCGGCCATCACCGCCGGCGGGCGCCCGGTCCCGGACGAAGAATTGCTGGGCCATCGTCCAGATGTTTGTGACAGTCCAGTAGACCAGGACCCCGATGGGGAAAAGGATGCCGCCCAGGCCGAACACAAGCGGCAAGCTGTAGAGCAGGATCTTTTGCTGCCGCATAAAAGGTGTTTCCGGGGCGCCCCAGGACGCGCTCCGCGCGAGGACCAGCCTCTGGGTGAGGAACTGCGCCGCGATCATGGCCAGGATCATCAGGACCGTCAACACCACGACGGCGGTCTGGTCACCGCCGCCGTGCAGCACTGACGCGGTGAGCGGGGCACCGAAGATGGCGGACTGGTCGAACTGCGCCACCTGGTCACGGCTCATGGCACCCGCCCCCTCCCCCTGGCTGGCCAGGGTGCTGATACCGGACAGGACCTGGAACAGCGCAAGGAAGAACGGCACCTGGATCAGCAGCGGCAGGCATGCTGAGAAGGGGTTGGTCCCATGCTTCTTGTACAAGGCCATCTGCTCCTGCGCCATCGCCTGGCGGGAGACGGCGTCGCTCTTGCCCTGGTACTTTTCCTGCAGCTTCATGAGGTCCGGCTGCAGGAGCCGCATCCTGCGCTGGGCGTTCACCTGCTGGAGGAACACGGGAATCAGCGCCGCGCGGATGACCAGTACGAGCCCGATGATGGACAGCGCCCACGTCCAGCCACTTGCCGGCGGCATGCCTAGGGCACTCAGTCCGTCATGGACGCCAACCATAATCGCGGACACAAGCCACCTGAATGGAACCATGATTTCGTCAAGAAAGCCCATACGTTTCCGTCCCTCAGATGCCGCAAAGCTACGGCGAAACGGGGAGCTTGTCACGCTGCGGGCCATGGTCAAACAGGAAAGCCCCCGGAATCTTGGGGGATTCCGGGGGCTTAGCCTGTAGCGGTGGGGAGGCTCGATCTCCCGACCTCACGATTATGAGTCGTGCGCTCTAACCAACTGAGCTACACCGCCACGAATGAGAAAAACCTGCGTCAAGCCGGTCAAAACCGCCTTGACACAGGCCCTCATCCAGAGCCCCCCACCGGAATCGATCCGGTGACCTCGTTCTTACCAAGAACGCGCTCTACCACTGAGCTAGGGGGGCAACGAGTAAATACTCTACCGGAAGATTTCACCACCAACAAATCGGCATCCGCACCGGCCTGGAGGCCGCGACACAGTTGCGCCGGAAGGCTTTTTCACCCCTGGATTCCCCGGAAATTCAAGGGAAACAACACCATTCGGCGGCAGCTGGAGAGCCTCCGGAACAGGACATTCCCGTGCGGTCAGTGGCGGATGTGTCCATCCCCACACTCCTGCTCGAGGCTGCTCTGCAGGTAGGGGCCTCATGCCCGGCCGGCGCGGGCGGATTCGGGCAGGAGCTGCGGCAGGCCGCCGTCGGTCGCTTGAACCGGTCGCTTAAACGCCGGTCGCTTAAACACCGGTGGGCCGGCTCGAAAGCCGGCCCACCGGGGGAACGTGTCAGACTAGCTGACGGTTACCACTTGCCCTTGCGGTTGAAGTCGCGCTGGCCGCCCTCGTTGCCGCGGGGCTTGCGGGAGCCGTCGCCGTGGCCGCCGAAGCGGGAGTCGCTGGCCTGGCCGCGGCTGGAACCGCTGTCAGCACTGAAGGAACGCTCGCTGTACGAACGGCCGCCGCGGTCCGCGGAGGAACGCTCGCCGTCGCTCTTACGGAATTCCTTCTTGAATCCGCCGTTGCCCTTGAAGTTGCCGCCACGGTCACCGCCGCGGTTGCCCTGGTAGGCGCCACGCTCGCCGGAGGGCTTGCGGCCGTTGTCCAGCTCAAGATGGATCAGCTCGCCGCCGATCCGGGTGCGGGACAGGGCACGCAGCTGCTCGGCGCTCAGGTCCGCCGGGAGCTCCACGAGAGAGTGGTCCGAGCGGATGTCGATTCCGCCGATCTGGGCCGAGGAGATGCCGCCCTCGTTGGCAATGGCACCCACGATGGAACCGGGCATAACGCGCTGGCGGCGTCCCACGGCGATCCGGTAGGTGGCATTGCCCTCAGTGAGGGTGCGGGTCGGTCCACGTGAGCCGAAGCCGTCCTTGGACCGCTCGCGCTTCTGGAACTCGGGAGCTGCCGGCAGTTCCTTGACCAGGAGCGGCTGACCGCCCTGCGCCATCACGGCAAGCGCAGCAGCGATCTCCGCGGCCGGCACGTTGTGCTCTTCCTCGTAGGAAGCGATGAGGTCGCGGAACGCTGAAACGTCCTCGGAAGCGAGGGTCTCTGTGATCTTCTCGGCGAACTTGCCCAGGCGCAGCGTGTTCACGGTCTCGGCCGTCGGCAGGTGCATCTGCTCCACCGGCTGGCGGGTTGCCTTCTCGATGGAACGCAGCAGGTACTTCTCCCGCGGCGTCATGAACAGGATGGCGTCACCGGAACGGCCTGCACGGCCGGTGCGGCCGATGCGGTGGACGTAGGACTCCGTGTCGTGCGGGATGTCGTAGTTGATCACGTGGCTGATCCGTTCCACATCCAGGCCACGGGCGGCGACGTCGGTGGCCACGAGGATATCGATGCGGCCTTCCTTCAGCGCGTCCACGGTGCGCTCACGCTGCTGCTGCGGAATGTCACCGTTGATCGCCGCGGCTTGGAAGCCGCGGGACTTCAGCTTGTCAGCCAGGTCCTCGGTAGCCATCTTGGTGCGCACGAAGGCGATCACGCCGTCGAACTCTTCAACCTCGAGGATGCGGGTCATCGCGTCCAGCTTGTGCGGGCCCATGACCTGCAGGTACCGCTGGCGGGTGTTGGCGCCCGTGGTGGTCTTGGACTTGACGGAGATCTCGGCCGGGTTGTTCAGGTACTGCTTGGACATGCGGCGGATCTGGCTCGGCATGGTGGCCGAGAACAGTGCAACCTGGCGGTCCGACGGCGTCTGCTGGAAGATCTGCTCCACGTCTTCGGCGAAGCCCATGCGCAGCATCTCGTCGGCCTCGTCCAGCACCAGGTACTGGAGTTCGGACAGGTCCAGGGAACCCTTGGAGATGTGGTCGATCACGCGGCCGGGGGTACCCACAACGACCTGGGCGCCGCGGCGGAGGCCGGCGAGCTGCGGGCCGTAGGCGGAACCGCCGTAGACGGGCAGCACGGTGAAGTCATCGATGTGCTTGGCGTAGGAGGTGAAGGCCTCGGCAACCTGGAGCGCCAGCTCACGGGTGGGAGCCAGCACCAGGGCCTGGGTCTTGCGGGACGGGCCATTGAGGTCGTGGAGTTCGGCCAGGCGGGACAGCGCCGGTACTGCGAATGCTGCAGTCTTACCGGTGCCGGTCTGGGCGAGGCCAACCACGTCGCGGCCTTCGAGCAGCAGCGGGATGGTGGCTGCCTGGATGGGTGACGGCTTTTCGTAGCCGACATCCTGCAGGGCGGCAAGGACGCGGCCGTCGATGCCGAGATCGGCGAAGCGAACGCCGTCTTCTTCGGATTCCTCAGCCTTGGCTGCGGGTGCGGAAGTCTCGGCTGCGGGTGCCTCTGCTGCGGGAGCTTCGGACTCTGCTGCGGGGGCAGCGGGCTCTGCTGCGGGGGCAGCGGGCTCTGCTGCGGGTACAACGGCCTCGGTGAATTCGACGGCTGCAGTCTCGACGCCGGTGTTCTGGGCGTCGGTGGTTTCGTTTTGATTTTCGGGCATAGGGAAATATTCCTCATCCATAGGGGGCCAGGCGGCACTACCCGAGGTGAGCGGAGCCGCAGTACGTGTGCCGTGGGTGCCGGGCAAACGTTGACCGGCCGGTCACAGAAGTCCGGCGCTTTCGCAATCCCGTGGCAGGACTTCGCGCTGCATCTCTTGGCTGCTATCCCAGCAGTCTGTACAGCGTTTTCTTTAGCCGGCTCTCCCTATGAAAATGCCCGCATCACAGTTGCGGGCCCCAACACTTGCCAGTCCTGCCTCAAAAATTGGGCAGGAATAAGGGATTTCCGGAGTGGGGGATGTTTCAAGTGTAGGGCACAGACCAGCCCCAGCGGTAATCGAAGTACGACGACGGGCGGTGAGCTTGCGCACATGCCTCACCTTCGGGCCTGCCCGGCGGTGCCGCTACCGGGCCAGCTGCCGCTCCAGCGCCTCGAACTTCTTCCTGAACTCCGGCTGCTGCAGCCGGATCTCACCACCGGCGTCAGCGTCTTTCAACGCTTCCATGGACTCAAGGTCCGGTGCGCTGAACCATCCGCCGACAGTGACGCCATGCTTCGGGACATGCAGCTTGTGGATGTGGTCGCCAGCGCGGATGGTGCCGACGCGCAGCACCCGGAGATAGGCGCCCACGCGGCCTTCGCCCGTAAACCGCTTCACGAACTGCGGCTCCCCCATCCGGCGCTGGAAGGTGGCGCAGGGCGTCCGCGGCGAGGTGACCTCAACCTCCACGTCCAAGCCGATCTTCCAGCGCTCCCCGATGACGGAGTTAGTGGGTTCGATCCCGGCCACGCGCAGGTTTTCGCCGAAGATTCCGGGCGGGAGCTCGCGCTGGAGTTCACCGGCCCAGTAGTCGGCGTCGGTCTGGGAATAGGCGTAGATTGCCTGGTCCGGTCCGCCGTGGTGGACGCGGTTGGCCTGGATGTCGCCCTGGAGGCCCAGCTTGTGCACCTTCACCGGACCTTTCACGGGACGCTTGTCGATGGCTGTGACTCCCACGTTGGAGGCGTCCGGGAGAAGCTGGTGCACACTGCAGACGGCAAGTACTGAGGCGGTTTCCATTGCACCAGTGTAGGGTCCGGCCCCTTTGCCCGGCGCAACCCAACTGGGTAGCAGTTAATGTCGTTTTGGGGCGTCAAAACGACATTAACTGCTACCCAGTTGGGCCCACAGACAACCGCAGGGATTACGCTGATTCGAGGATTGCAATTGGGGGTGCAGCGCTGTGCCCGATTCATGTGGACTACTGAGGGGGACGCCATGGACCCGAACAAGGATCCAGAGCACGAGCCACAAGGCGGCGCCGGAAAATCCCAGGGCGGCTCGGCCAATGACGGAGGCGCTGCGGGTAAGACGCCGGACCAGGCAGGCAGTGCCCCTGGCGAAGGCAACTCCCCCAAGCCACCCCCCTGGCAGGTCCCCAAGCCTGAACTGCGCCCCGACCTCCTGAACCAGCCCGTCACCCCCGTGGACCAGTTCGCCCGGGACCGCGAGAAGCAACTCAACGAGGCAGCGGCACGTAAAAAGCGCTCCCAGCGGCGGACCGTAGTGGTGGGGCTGGGCGTCACGGCCCTGCTGGCCGGCACCATCACCGCCGTCGTGGCCAGCAACCAGGATGACCCCGAATACGCGCAAGTGTGTTTCAACGACGAAACCGGCGAGCGCGTGGAGGACGCCAGCTGCAACAGCTCGGCAGGGAGGTCCGGCGGAATCTACGCCTGGTACTTCTTCTCCCGCGGCGCCTACGTCCCGCCCTTGGGACAGAACCGCTCCACCGCGCCCAACTACACAAGAACGGTCCCCAGCGGCGCGAAGGCCTCCACCGGATACAGCCCCCAGGGCGGCACTGTCAGCCGGGGCGGCTTTGGCACCACGGCCAAGAGCGGGACCAGCGGCGGCGGCGGCAAAGTTTCGGGGGGTTAGGCGTGAAGCGGTTGTTGAGCGAGCCCAGGCCCGGGTGGAAGCAGAAGATCGAAGAACAGGGCCTGGTGTTCTCCACCACCACCATGGACGACGGACGCAGGATCGAATACTGGAACGAGTCCGCATACTACGAATTCACGATGGACGAGGTGGAGACCCTCGAGGTAACGGCCGAGGACATGCACAAAATGTGCCTGGAGGCGGCTCGTTTCCTCGCCACCGGGGCCATGGGCCACATCGGCATCGGCCCGCAGGCCCTGGAACTGGCTGCGCAATCCTTGCAGGCCGGGGATGTAGACGTGTACGGCCGGTTCGACTTCATCTACGACGGGCAGGGCGGCCCGGCCAAGATGCTCGAGTACAACGCGGACACCCCCACCGGGCTGATTGAGGCGGCCGTCGCCCAGTGGTTCTGGCTGCAGGACGTCTTCCCCGAGAAGGACCAGTGGAACGGCATCCACGAGGCATTGATCCGCCAGTGGAAGAAATTCCAGTTCCGCACCGGCATGAGCACACTCCACGTGGCGCACTCGGAAGTCGAGGAGTCCGGCGAGGACTGGATGACTGCCGGCTACATGCGGGACGTAGCCGGCCAGGCCGGGTGGACCACCATCGGCATCAACATGTCCGATATCGGCTGGGACCCCAACCTGAACCGCTTCGTGGACCTGGACAACTTCATGATCAGCACCATCTTCAAGCTGTACCCCTGGGAACTGATGATGAAGGAACCGTTCGGCCACCGCCTGCTCGAACGCGCCCACAACCCCCGCTGGGTGGAGCCGGCCTGGAAGATGCTGCTCTCCAACAAGGCACTCCTCGCCGCGTTATGGCACCTGTACCCGCAGCATCCCAACCTGCTCCCGGCGTACCTCAACGAACCGGGGCCGCTGAAGGAATGGGTGGCCAAACCGCTGCACGGCCGCGAAGGCGACAACATTCGAATCCACGCCCCGGGCATCAACCTCGAACAGCCCGGCGGGTACGGCCGCGAGGGCTGGTGCTACCAGCAGTACCATCCCCTGCCGGACTTCGACGGAAACCATCCCGTCCTTGGCCTGTGGGTGGTGGACGGCGAATCCGTGGGCTGCGGCATCCGCGAATCGGACGGCCCGGTCACCGACTACTTCTGCAGGTTCGTGCCCAAACACCATTGACGCTCCGGCCCCGCTCTCGGCCGCCAACTCCAGCAAGGCAGGTATCGCACTATGAGCCCCCTGACACTACCGGGCCCGGTGACCGTATGAGCGCAGAAACCACGACGGCGGGAGGCCCGGGCGGAGCGCCCGGCGCCGGCGTCCCGGCCAAGGGGCTCCGTGCCGGAATCCTGGACCTCGGCGACTCCGTCATGCTGGGCCTGGCCTCAACCGCGCCCGTCTATTCACTGGCCGCCACCCTGGGCCTGATCGTGGCGGTGAACGGGGACTACACTCCCCTGATCCTGCTGCTGGGCTTCATCCCCGTCCTGTTTATCGCCTACGCCTTCCGGGAACTGAACAGCGCCATCCCGGACTGCGGCACCACGTTCACCTGGTCCCGGCGGGCCTTCGGACCGTGGGCGGGCTGGCTGGGCGGCTGGGGTGTTGCGCTCGCCGGCATCATCGTCCTGGCCAACCTCGCCCAGGTGGCCGGCCAGTACCTGTGGCTGCTGGTAGGTGACGGTTCGCTGGCCGAAAACAAGGTGCTGGTGACCGCCACGGGCGTGGTGTTCATCGCGGTTATGACGCTGGTCAACTACCGCGGCATCCGCCTGGGCGAGCACGTGCAGCGGGTCCTCACCTACGTGCAGTACGTATCGCTGGGCATTTTTGCACTGGCCATCGTGGTCGGGATCATCCAGGGCTCCGCCGGCGGCGACACAACCATCCAGCCCTTCGATTTTGAGTGGTTCAACCCAGCCGGCGCCTTCGCGGATCCCGGCGCCGTGGTGCACGGTGCGCTGCTGGCGCTCTTTATCTACTGGGGCTGGGATACGTGCCTGGCGGTCAACGAAGAGACGGAGAACCCCTCCACTACTCCGGGCCGCGGTGCGGTGATCTCCGCGTTCGTCCTGGTGGCCATCTATGTCTCTGTTGCGCTCCTGGTGATGATGTACGCCAGCTTGGGCACCGAAGGGATCGGGCTGGGCAACGAGGCGAACCAGGACGATGTCTTCCTGGCCATGAAGGACGTGGTGCTGGGACCGTGGGGCTGGCTGATCGTCGTCGCGGTTTTGGCGTCGGTCCTCTCCTCCACCCAGACCACCATCCTGCCCACCGCCCGCGGCACCCTGTCCATGGGAGTCCACGGCGCCCTGCCCGCAAAGTTCGGCGAGGTGCACCCGAAGAACCAGACCCCCGGCTTCTCCACCCAGGTGATGGGCGGGGCGGCGATTGCCTACTACGTGGCCATGAGCTTCCTCAGCGAAAACCTGCTCTCGGACTCGATCAGCGCCATCAGCCTGTTCATTGCCTTCTACTACGCCCTCACCGGTTTCGCCTGCTTCTGGTTCTTCCGGGACACGCTGCGCCAGTCGGCGCGGAACCTGTGGTTCCGGGGCATCCTGCCGCTCGTGGGCGCGCTGCTGCTGACCGCCGCTTTCTTCATCTCCGCCGTGCAGATGTGGGACCCGGCGTACGGCGATACCCAGATCTTCGGCGTCGGCGGTGCCTTCATCAGCGGCGTCCTGCTCCTGGCGCTGGGCGTTGTGCTGGCCGTTGCCTGCCGGTTCCTGCCCTCCACCCGCGGCTACTTTGTGGGGAAGGCATGACACCGGACCCTTCCGACATACTCGCCCTTGATTCCCTGCTCACCTCTGAGGAACTGGCCCTCCGGCAGAGGGTCCGGGACTTCACGGACCAGCGCATCAGGCCGGACATCGCCCGCTGGTATGACGATGCCGTCTTTCCCCTGGAGCTCGCCCCGGAATTGGGTGAGCTCGGGGTGCTGGGAATGCACCTGAAGGGCTACGGCTGCCCAGGCAGATCCGCCGTCGAATACGGTCTCGCGGCGATGGAACTGGAGGCCGGAGACTCCGGCATCCGTACGTTCGTCGCGGTGCAGGGTTCGCTGGCCATGACCGCCATCCACACGTGGGGCACCGAGGAGCAGAAGCAGGAGTGGCTCCCCCGGATGGCTGCCGGGGAGGTCATTGGATGCTTCGCCCTGACCGAGCCGGCGGCCGGTTCCGATCCGTCCTCCATGACCACCTTCGCCCGTCGCGACGGCACGGGCGACGACGCCGGCTGGGTACTGAACGGGGCGAAGCGGTGGATCGGGCTGGCATCGGTGGCCGGGGTGATGGTGGTGTGGGCCATGACCGACGACGGCGTGCACGGCTTCCTGGTCCCGGCCGGCACCCCTGGCGTGACGGCCACACCCATCCAGCAGAAACTGTCCATGCGCGCGTCCATCCAGTGTGATGTGGTGTTCGACGAGGTCCGGCTGGGACCGGAGGCCCTGCTCCCCGCGGCGCGCGGGCTGCGCGGCCCGTTCACCTGCCTGAACGAAGCGCGGTACGGCATTGCCTGGGGCGCCATGGGTGCTGCCCGCGATTCCTACGAGGCAGCCCTGGCGTACTCGCAGGAGCGGCTCCAGTTCGGCAAGCCGCTGGCCGGTTACCAGCTGACCCAGGAAAAGCTGGTGAACATGCTGCTGGAGATCCAGAAGGGCACGCTGCTGGCGCTCCACCTGGGCCGGCTCAAGGACGCCGGCGCTCTGCGGCCGGAGCAGATCTCGCTGGGCAAGCTGAACAACGTGCGGGAAGCCATTCGCATCGCCCGTGAAGCCCGGTCCATTCTGGGTGGCAACGGGATCACCCTGGACTACTCGCCGCTGCGGCACGCCGCCAACCTGGAGTCCGTTCGTACTTACGAGGGCACGGACGAGGTCCATACCCTGGTCCTCGGCCAGCACATCACGGGCATCAACGCGTTCCGCTGACCCCCGCAATCCCAACTAGGTAGCGCTAAGTGTCGTTCTGGCGCCCCATAACGACACTTAGCGCTACCTAGTTGGGGTCAGGCCGAGAAGCCGCCGTCGGCCTTGATCAGCTGGCCGGAGACCCAGCGGCCCGCGGGCGAGAGCAGGAACGCCACCGTCCCTGCGACGTCGGCCGGAGTCCCGAGGCGGCCGGTGGGCTGCCGGGCCGTCAGGGCCGAGCGAACCGCGTCATCCATCCACCCGGTGTCCACCGGCCCGGGATTCAGGACATTGGCCGAGATTCCCATCGGACCCAGCTCCCGCGCGGCCGCGATGACGATTCTGTCCAGCGCCCCCTTGGAGGCGCCGTAGGGAAGGTTGAATGCTGTGTGGTCACTGGTCAACGCAACGATCGCTCCGCCGTCGTCCGTTGCCTGCCGGGCGAACGCGGCAATCAGCTGCCAGCTGGCCCGCGTATTGACGGCGAAATGCCGCTCAAAGGATTCCAGGCTGGTGTCTAAAACTCCCGAATCAACGGACTCCGCATGGCTGAGCACCAGACCCTGCAGCGGCCCGGCCACCCGGGCGGCTTCCGCCAGCAGCCGCTCGGCAGCAGACGGGTCCTCCAGGTCCGCGGGCAGTGTATGCACGCGGGCCCCGATCGCCTCCAGCTCGGCGGTCAGGCGCACGACGTCGTCCGGTTCGCTCCCCCAGGGCATCCGGGCGTCGTAGTCCTGCCAGTACGCCAGGACCAGGTCCCAGCCTTCAGCCGCCAGCTGCCGGGCGATCCCGGCGCCGATGGAGGCAAGCCGGCCGGCGCCGGTGATGAGGGCGACGCTGCGGGCTGGGGCTTCCGGTGGGGTTTCCATGGCCCCAGCCTAATGGCGCCCCTGCTGCCCGCAGGCTAGGTGGAGGCGCCGGCGGGAGCAGGTATCCGCGAGCCGGCATGCTTGCGGATGGTGGCACTGATGACCGCCGCGATGGTGCACATCGCCGCCGCCCCGAACCAGGCATACGTGTACTGGCCGGTCGAATCCCGGATGGCGCCGGCGGCCAGGGCGGCAGCGGCAGCCCCGAGCTGGTGGGCCGCGAACACCCAGCCGAACACCACGCTGCCGTCCGCACCGAAATGCTCCCGGCAGATCGCGGCCGTCGGCGGGACGGTAGCCACCCAGTCCAGGCCGTAAATCACCACAAAAACGATCATGCTCGGCTGCACTTCGGCGCTCAGGAGCAGGGGCAGCACCAGGAGGCCGATGCCCCGGAACTGGTAATAGACGGCCAGCAGGATGCGGGGATTGAAGCGGTCCGTCAGCCAGCCGGATGCGATGGTCCCCACGATGTCGAAGATCCCGACGACGGCAAGCAGGCCCGCTGCGGTGGTTTCGGTCATGCCGTGGTCGTGGGCGGAGGGGATGAAGTGGGTGCCGATCAGTCCGTTGGTGGTGGCGCCGCAGATTGCGAACCCGGCCACCAGGGCCCAGAAGGTCCGTACCCGGCTGGCCCGCCGAAGGACCTGCAGGGCACGCACCGCGGCGTTGCTCCGGCGGCCGGGCTCCACGGGAGGGACCTGCGGGACCGGAACTTGCGCGACGGGCGCCTGCGACGAGGCTTCCGCCGGCAACGTTTCCCCATAAGGCAGCACCCCGGCGTCGGCCGGAGAGTTCTTGAGGAACTTCAGCACGAGCGGGACCACAGCCAGGGCGCCCGCCGCAATGAGCAGTGAAGCCTGCCGCCAGCCCGGGTTCTGGGCCAGCATGGCAATGAAGGGGAGGAAGACCAGCTGGCCGGCTGCGCTTCCGGCCGTCAGGATGCCGATCACCAGGCCGCGGCTCTTGACGAACCAGGTATTGGTGATGGTGGCGGCGAACACCAGCGCCATGGACCCGGTCCCCAGCCCGATCAACAGGCCCCACGTCAGCAGGATCTGCCATGACTGGTTCACCAGCACAGTGAGGGCGCTGCCGGCACCGATCAGCACCAGCGCAGTGGCCGTGACCTTGCGGATGCCAAACCGCTCCATCAGGGCGGCGGCGAAGGGGGCCGTCAACCCGAACAGCACGAGGTTGATGCTGACGGCGGCAGACAACACGGTGGTGGACCAGCCGAACTCCTGTTGCAGCGGCACCATCAGGACACCGGGCGCGGCGCGGAAACCCGCGGCTCCCACCAGCGCGAGGAAGGCGACGGCGGCCACGATCCACGCAGGGTGCAGGCGCCGGCGCCGTTCCGGCGAGGGGACGACGGCGGCGGCTGCGCTGGCAGTTCCGTCAGCAAGGCCCGGGCTGGCTTCCGGGGCGGCGCCTGTGGCGGTTCCGGTTACGGTGTTGTCGGCGCTCACGCGGCTGTTCCCTTCGGGGATGTAGCGGTGGCGAGTGCCACCGGGGAGGCTGTCCTGGTCTGGCTGTGCCAGCTCGTGTTGGCCGCGGTCAGCCGTTCACCGCAGGCGGTGCACGTATCGGCGGAGCTGGTGCGCTGCCCGCAGCCGCGGTGGATCACATACATATGCGCCTGTTCGGACGGGGCCGGCAGGTGTTTCTCCGACCAGATGGTTACCGCGTTCAGCACCGGGAGGACGTCTTGGCCTTTTTCCGTCAGGACGTACTCACTCCTGGGGCGGCCGCCATCGTCGTACGCCCTTTTGGTCAACAGCCCCGACTCAACGAGACCTGCGAGGCGCTTGGTGAGCACGGAGTCCGCCACCTCCAGCCGGGACTTCATGGCGTCGAAGCGCCCGTTCCCAAAGAACACCTCCCGGAGCACCAGGATGGTCCAGGGGTCACCCAGGATGTCCAGGCCGCGCGCCAAGCTGCAGTTGCGCCGGGACCAGTCAGATCGAAGTGCCATACCGGCACCCTAGTTGACTTTCTTGAAGAAAGCCAGCGTTCCCCGGCTTAGGGGATGGACGAAAAAGCCTGTTCCAGGTCCGCTACCAGGTCCTCCACGTCCTCGATGCCGCAGGAGAGGCGGAGCAGGTTCACCGGAACAGCGAGCTCGGTGCCCTTGACGGACGCGTGGGTCATTTCCGACGGATAGTTCATCAGGGACTCGATGCCGCCCAGGGACTCGGCCAGGGTGAACACGGAGGTCGATTCGGCCACCTTCCGGGCAGCCGCTTCGCCGCCCTTGAACTGGACCGACACCATGCCGCCGAAGCCGCGCATCTGCTTCTTCGCGAGCTCGTGGCCGGGGTGGGACGGCAGCCCCGGGTACAGGACGGCCTCCACTTCGGGGCGCTCCAGCAGCCATTCCGCCACCGCCTGGCCGTTGAGGCTGTGCCGGTCCATCCGCACGCCCAGCGTTTTGAGGCCGCGGGTGGTGAGGAAGGCATCCATCGGACCGGAGACCGCGCCCACGGCAAACTGCACGAAGCCGATCTTCTCCGCAAGTTCGGCGTCCTTGACCACCACGGCGCCGCCCACCACGTCGGAATGCCCGCCGATGTATTTGGTGGTGGAGTGGACCACCACGTCGGCACCCAGGGCGAGCGGGTTCTGCAGGTAGGGGGACGCGAAGGTGTTGTCGACCACCAGCAGGGCGCCGGCGTCGTGGGCCACGGCGGCAAGGGCCTCGATGTCCGTGATCTTCATCAGCGGGTTGGACGGGGTCTCCACCCACACAAAGCGCGTCTTGTTCGCGGCGACGGCCTGCGCGACGGCGTCGAGGTCGGCCATGTCCACGGCGGTGTTGCCGATCCCCCACCCGCCCAGCACCCGGCTGATGAGCCGGTAGGTGCCGCCGTAGGCGTCGTTGCCCAGCACGATGTGGTCCCCGGGCCGGGTCAGCGCCCGGATGAGGGAGTCCTCCGCTGCCAGGCCGGAACTGAAGCTGTACGCGTGGGTTCCGCCTTCGAGTGCGGCGAGCTGTTCCTGCAGGGCGTCCCGCGTGGGGTTTCCGCCGCGGCCGTATTCATAGCCGTCGCGGAGCCCGCCGATGCCGTCCTGGGCGTAAGTGGTGGCGAAATGGAGGGGCGGGATTACAGCACCGGTGCGCGGCTCAAAGTCTTGGCCGGCGTGCACTGCGCGGGTGTTGAAACCTTGGTTCTGCGAGGCGGACATGATGCTCCTTCTTGTGCGTGACGGGGTTTCGACAGGCTCAACCACCGGATGGCTGGGCTCAACCCGGGACGGTCAGTTGCTGAGGTAGGCCAGGAGGTCGTGCCGGGTGAGGATGCCCACCGGCGCACCGACGAACGTGACCATCACGGTGTCCACGTCCGAGAGCAGTTCTCTGGCGGCCGAAATGGTTTCGAGGGAACCGATAACGGGCAGTTTGGGGCCCATATGCTCGGAGATCTTATCCGTCAGTTTGGCCTCACCTCGGAACAGCTTGGCGGTAAGGGTGCGCTCATCCACCGCTCCCAGCACCTCACCCATCACCACCGGGGGCTCCTGGGACAGGACCGGGATGTGGCTGACGCCGAACTCGTTCATGATGTTGATGACATCGCGGACGGATTCGTTGGGATGGATGTGCACCAGGTCCGGCAGTTCGCCGTTCTTGGATTTGATCACCTCGCCGACGGAGGTCTCCTCGCCGCCGGAGAGGAAGCCGTAGGAGCGCATCCACTGGTCATTGAAGATCTTGGCCAGGTAGCCGCGTCCGGAGTCGGGCAGGATGACGACGACGACGGCGCTCTCGGGCAGGTCCCGCGCCGCCTGCAGCGCGGCCACCACGGCCATGCCGGAGGATCCGCCCACCAGGAGGCCCTCCTCGCGGGCGAGGCGCCGGGTCATGGCGAAGGAATCGGCGTCGGTGACGGCGATGACCTGGTCCGGGACGGACTTGTCGTAGTTCCCCGGCCACATGTCCTCCCCCACGCCCTCCACGAAGTACGGGCGGCCGGTGCCGCCGGAGTAGACCGAACCTTCCGGGTCCGCGCCGATGATCCGGACCAGCCCGCCGTCGGACTCCGGCCTGTCAGCCGAAACCTCCTTGAGGTACCGGCCAGTGCCGGTGATGGTGCCGCCGGTGCCCGCGCCGATCACACAGTGGGTAACCCTGCCGTCGGTATCGCGCCAGATCTCCGGGCCGGTGGTCAGGTAGTGGCTGCCCGGCGCTGCGGGGTTGGAGAACTGGTCCGGTTTGTACGCGCCGGGCGTTTCGCGCACCAGCCGGTCCGAGACGCCGTAGTAGCTCTGCGGGCTGTCCGGCGGTACGGAAGTAGGTGTCACCACAACCTCCGCACCGTACGCCTGCAGGACGGCCCGCTTGTCCTCGCCAACCTTGTCCGGCACCACGAAGATGCACTTGTAGCCCTTCTGCTGGGCCACCAGCGCCAGGCCAACGCCGGTGTTGCCTGAGGTGGGCTCGATGATGGTGCCGCCGGGCTGCAGCTTGCCGTCCCGCTCGGCATCCTCGATCATTTTGGCCGCGATGCGGTCCTTGATGGATCCGCCCGGATTCACGTACTCCAGTTTCACCAGGACAGTGGCTTTGACGCCTTCCGTCACGTGGTTGAGCTTGATGAGCGGGGTATTGCCGATGAGGTCCAGGACGGACTGGGCGTACTTCATAGGTACAAAGTTACCGCCTACTACTCGCGTGCCTGCCCCGTCTGTTCCGGAGCAAGATTTTCCCACAGCCCCATCACGTTGCCCTCGCTGTCCTTGAAGTACGCAAAGGAGCCCATCCCTGGAATGGTTTCCTTGGGTTTGACCACGGCACCGCCCAACGACGCAACGGTCTGGAGCGTTGCGTCGATGTCTTCCACGTCCACGGTGATGACCGGGTTCTTGAGGTCTGCCTCCCTGGCCATCATGCCGCCGTTGATGGCGCCCGGTTCAGTGGGACGGCCGGTCTCATCCATCGCTGTGGTGACCACCATGTTGTAGTCCATGCCGGGGACGGGGTCGATCCGCCAGCCCAGGGCCTCCTGATAGAACTTCCTGGCCCGTTCCTGATCGTCCGCGGGGATTTCGAAGTGGACCACTCCGCCCATTGCGCTCACCTGGCTCTCTGAGGTCATGGCGCGGCCTTTCCGCGCCACATGGTGGAGTCTAGTCCTGGCGGGAACACTGGATAAGGGTGTTTTTTCATACTGACCCGAGCACCTCCGGGTAACGTTGTCGGCCCCGCGTGGGACGATGGAAGACATGACGATCGCAGAGGCACCCGCGCGGCTGGCGGCCGCCGCAGATGCCTCAATCCGCTGGTATCCGGGCGGCCCGTATGACCTTGCCCGCACCCTGGGCCCGCTCCTGCGGGGCAACAGCGACCCGTCCTTCAGCGTCCAGGGCGGCGTCATCTGGAGTGCCTTCACCACGGCCGCCGGGCCGGCCACCCTGCGCCTCAGTCCTGCAGGCAGCGCGGACCCCGAGTTCCGGGTGGACGTCCAGGCGTGGGGCCCGGGAGCCGGCGCTGCCATCGGCTCAGTCCCCCGGCTCCTGGGCGCGGATGACGACTGGCAGGAGTTTGACCACCCGGTCTTCCATGCCACACTCCCCCACATGGTCCGGGAGGCCCGACGGCGAAGCCTGGCCCTCCGGCTCCCATCCAGCGGGCGGATGATCGACCAGCTCGTGCCGATCATCCTCGAGCAGAAAGTGACGGTGATCGAGGCCCGCCGGGCCTACCGCTACCTGGTGCACCGCTACGGCTCCCCCGCACCGCAGGCGGGAATATTGGCTCCCGCTGGCCTGATGCTCCCGCCCACGGCGGCGCAATGGCTGCAGATCCCCAGCTGGGAGTGGCACAAGGCCGGCGTGGGGCCGCAGCGCTCGGCCACCGTCATGCGCGCGCTGCGGTCCGCCGCCGCGCTTGAACGCCTGGCCTCCCTGCCGTCCGTCGAGGCCGCAGCGAAGATGCAGACCATCCCGGGCATCGGCATCTGGACCGCCGCGGAAGTGGTGCAGCGCACCCACGGCTGCCCGGACTCGATCTCCGTGGGCGACTACCACCTCGCCGCCTACATCGGCGCAGCGCTGACCGGCCGCCGGACGGACGACGCCGGCATGCTCAGGCTGATGGAGCCGTGGATCGGGCACCGCCAGCGCGTGGTCCGGATGATCCAAAGCACCGGCTTCCGCAAACCCACCTTCGGCCCGCGGATGACCATCCAGGACCACCGCCGGCACTGAACCCGCCACCAAGCCCAACGTCAGCCTCGGTCCTGCCCAAACCAAACTACGACTGCCCGCGCTCTCCGTGAGTCGCTTCGCGGCTGTCGTTTTGCAGGAGGGCGAGCACGGCAGCCACCCTGCGGTGCACGCCAGTGGCAGGAAGGTGCAGCTTGGTGAAGATGGCGTTGACATGCTTCTCCACAGTGGATGAGGAGAGGTACAGGGATTGCTCTATGCCGGCATTGGTCCTCCCCTGTGCCATCTCGCGCAGCACGTCCAGCTCCCGGGGAGACAAGTCGGCGAGCGGGTTCGGTGCTCCCGCGCTACGGCGGCGCACCAGGGTGTCGACGATTTGCGGGTCGATGACTGAACCGCCGGCGCGCACCTCGCGGAGGGCATGAACCAGGTCCTCAAGATCTCCGACCCGGTCCTTCAGCAGGTAGCCAAGGCCGGCCGACCCGTCGGCGAACAGCGCGAGCGCGTAACTCTCGTCTGCATGCTGTGAAAGCACGACCACGCCGGTGTCCGGGTGCACAGCCCGAATGGTACGGGCCGCCTCGATGCCCTCCATATGGTGGCCGGGCGGCATCCGGATGTCGGTAAGGACCGCATCCGGGGAGAAACGGCGGACGGCATCAAGGAGTTCTGTTGCGTTGCCTGTGCAGGAGACAACGTCGATCTCGCCCGAGTCCTCCAGCAGACGGCGGATCCCCTCGCGGACCAGGTAATTGTCCTCGGCGATCACCACCCGCAGCACACCCGGCTCATCCATGGCGGAGTCCCTCGCGCTCGAGAGGAAGGTCCACCAAGACCGTGGTACCGGACGGCTGGTTGCCCGTGACGTCCACCGTTCCCCGCAGGGCAGCCACCCGGTCACGGATATTCGCCAGGCCGCCGTGAGTTGCCGGCAGCAGCACATCAATCCCGCAACCATCATCCTTAATCGCGATTGTCAGATGCCCGTCCTTCCGGACGAGCCCCACCGATGCCCGCGCCGCGTTCGCGTGCTTCGCAGTGTTGGCCAGCGCCTCACGCACCACGTAGTACGCCGTCGTCTCCACCTCCTCCGCGAAACGCTCCGCGCGCAGGCCGGCATCAGCGTCCACCGCCAGCGGGATGGGGAACCGCGCCACACTCGACTCAATTGCTGCCACCAGTCCGTTGTCACTCAACACCGGCGGGTGGATGCCGTGGGCGAGTTCCCGCAGATCGGTAAGTGTTTCCCGCGCCTGGTCCTGCAGGGACACCAGCTCCCCCGCCGTCAGCTCGCCGCGCATCAGCCGGTTCCGGGCGAGGCGGAGCCCGGCGATCTGTGCCACCACATTCTGCTGGATCCCATCGTGCAGGTCCCGCTCCAGGCGCTTCCGCTCACCGTCCTGTGCGGCCAGGAGGCGCTCCCTTGATGCAGTCAGGTCATCGAGCTGCCGGGCGAGCTGGGCGCTAAGCCTGACGTTGGCGACGAATGCCGCCGCCTGGCTCGCGACGGTATTGAGCAGCACGCGCTCCGCTTCGCTGTAGTTCCCACCACGGCGCGGGCCGACGTCAATCCGCCCCAGTTTCTCATCAGCCCGCTTGAGCTCACAGGAAGCGGCCGCCGCTCCTTGCCCACTGCCCGCCAAGCCGGTCGGTTCCGGCTCGAAGCCGGAACCGGGCCCGGCAAGGAAGATCCGTACCCAGGTGGCATCGAGGCCATCCCGTACGGCTGCAGCCAGCCGGGTAAGCAGATCGCCGGGCTCCACGGACTGCTCCAACCGGGAACCCAGCTCACTGAGCAGCATGAGTTGGCGGTCCCGGTCGCCAAAAACGGAGCGCTGGATCCACTGCTGCAGCCAGCCGCGCACGGGCAGCAGGCAGACGGCGAGCACTATCGTGAGGAGGACTGCCCCCACGGGACTCAGGGTGTCTGCGAGCAGCACCGCGGGCGTGGCCGCGGCGATCCCGTACAGCACAACAATCAGGAGGCTGGAGGAGCGTGCCGCCAGCCGCCCACGGTCAACCGCGGCAATGTCAAAGGCGCCATAACGGAGGATGCCGTGAATGGCCGCGATCGGGATCGTAATGAGCGAAATGAACACGGCTGCCGTGATGAACGGGTTGGAAGGCCAGTACAGAAACATTCCATAGCTGAGCACCGTGGCAATCACTACCCACGTCATGATCCGGGTTCGGGCACGAACGCCCTCATCCCCGAAGACGGCCCGGCTCAGGAGCACGCCGACCCCGAAGAACACGGAGGGCCACTGGAAGGCGACCCAATACACCGCGGGGGCGGCCCAACCGAGCCAGGGCACTGCAATCGGGTTGGGAATCGCGTCGCTGATCTCAAGGAACTGCGGCACGAGGATATGCGGGTTGGTCAGCAGCGAGAGGGGCGTCACTGCCACAGGAACCCACAGGAGGCCGACGGAGATGCGCTGCCACCGCCGTTCCGGAACACCTGTTGGAAAAGTCGCGAACATGCTGACCAGGCCTGCACCCGCCACCGCATCCCCCATCAGCCCTATCAGATTCACGACCGGGAACCAAGGCTCCCCGGTGAGCCCGTTGTTCTGGCTCGCGAATGCTTCGTAGGCCGAGCCAACCGCCATGCCCGTTACGGCGGCGGCGACGAAGATCGCGGACCGGGACGATGACACCGTGAGCAGCCACATTCCGAAGACGAACATCGGCAGCACTCCGAGCAGCGGCCAGCTGAGCCCGTGACCGCCCGATTCGACGAACCCGCGAATGATCACGACGTAGAGCAGCGCAGCCGCCCCGATCAGGGCAAGCGCACCAACTAATCCCCATCTGCGGAGCACAGTCCTAATGATCCGCCTCAGGCGCGCTTCCCGGGAGGGGGTGCCTACCAAACCCCCATGGTGGTTGGCCTCCATCTACCCTGGGGCCATCCGCGTTCCAGGGAACTCCTTCCGCGCCTAGCGTCATACCCACAGCGGATGCCACTGACGGTGGCCGCTCGAACAGGAGGAGGACGTCATGCGCAGAACCTACTCGGTCATCGCCTGGATCATCGCCGGCGGCGTCGTGGTGCAGGCCGCTTCGATCGCCTTCGGCTTCGGCGGGATGGTCCGGTTTGTACAGGACGGCGGCGTGGTCGACAAGGCCCTCATCGAGAGTCAACAGGCGACATTCACGGGTGATCTTGGCTTCCCGATCCACGCCATGGTCGGCGGGATGGTCATCCCGATCGCCGCCCTCGCGCTGCTCATCATCTCGTTCTTCGTGAAGGTGCGGGGAGTACGCCTCGGGGCGGCCATAGTGTTCGGCCTGGTGGCGTTGCAGATCACCCTCGGTTACTCCATCACCGATATGCCCTACCTCGGCCTGATCCACGGTGCAAATGCCCTCGCCGTGCTGCTTACCGCCGTCAACGCGGCGCTGCGCGTGAGGCGTTCCGCCATGGTGGGCCCTGCGGTACCCGCCGCCGATGTCACCGCGCCCTGACCTGGTCCGGCGCCTGGCAGCAGGCATCGCGGTAGCCAGCGTCGTTGGCCTCGGCGCCCTCTGGTGGAGTTCGACCCTCCTGGGCGAGTACTCGGTGATGGCTATGGGCAGCGGGAACGCCGCCCATGTCCACGATTCAGGCTCAGTTGGCCAGGCGGGTGCCGTCAGCGTCAGTGCGCTGGCCGCGGACCCGCTCCGGTCTCCTGACGTTCGCGTCGAGCTCGTCGCGCGCCAGGGGACGGTCGATATTCCCGGGGGGCGCCCGTTCATGGGCTACACCGTGAACGGCACCTCCCCAGGGCCCACAATCCGCGCCCGGCAGGGAGACCTCGTGGAGGCGGTGTTCGTCAACGAGTCGGTGGAGGCCGGCGCTACCCTGCACTGGCATGGCGTTGACGTGCCCAACGCGGCGGACGGTGTCGCTGGGGTCACCCAGGACGCAGTTCCTGCCGGAGGCCGCCACGTTTACCGGTTCGTCGCGAAGGACGCCGGCACCTACTGGTATCACTCTCACCAGATGTCGCATGAGCAGGTTGAAGGCGGCCTGTTTGGTGCAGTCGTCATCGAGCCCGTCCACCGGCCGGCAAACGGAGGCGACATCGACGCCGTCGCACTGCTGCACATTTACGGCGGCCAGCATACCCTCAACGGGGGTTTGCAGGATGAACATCTGCCGGCGGGAGCGGGCTCCACGGTGCGGGTGCGTGTCATCAATACCGACCAGGGCACAGCGGCAGTCTGGTCAGCCGCTCCCTTCCGTGTGGCGGCCACCGACGGGCACGAGGTGAACGGTCCAGCCGTCGTCGAGAGTCGGACGCTGCTCATCCCCGCGGGCGGCCGGGCAGACGTCACCATGCAGGCCCCGGCTGCTGGCTCGGTGCGCCTTCAGGTAGGCGGTGCCCGGAGTGTCACCATCGGTGATCCGGCTGCCATGGCTCCGCCCTCACGCCAGCCCGGCGGGACCGTCGACCTGCTGGCGTATGGAGCCCCAGCATCGCCTGCATTCGACGCCCGGCAGCCGGACCGCACCTTCGACTACGTAATCGGGCGCAGTTTTGGCCTCATCGATGGCCGCCCCGGCAACTTCTGGACGATCAACGGCCAGCTCTTCCCGAACGTGCCGATGTTCCATGTGCGCGAGGGGGACATGGTCCTGATGCGCATCAAAAACGACACATCCGAAGTGCATCCGATGCACCTGCACGGCCACCACGCCGTTATCCTCTCGCGCGACGGCCAATTGGCGTCGGGGAGCCCCTGGTGGGTCGATTCGCTGGATGTCCACCCCGGCCAGTCCTACGAGATAGCCTTCCTCGCCGACAACCCGGGGATCTGGAGCGACCACTGCCACACCCTGGCACACGCCGTCGACGGCCTCGTAGCGCACCTCATGTACGAAGGCGTCACCACACCGTTCACCATCAACGGCGCGCGGGGCAATCAGCCCGAGTAGGGCGCAACGCGGGGTCGCAGCCCCAGCCGGGCCACCGCCTCTTCGCGCATCTCCACCTTCCGGACCTTCCCGGAGACGGTCATCGGGAAGCTTTCCCGCACATCCACGTAGCGGGGAATTTTGTAGTGGGCCAGCTTGCCCCGGCAGAAGGCGGCAACATCGGAAGCATCCAGCGGTCCGGCCCCGGGCTTGAGGATGATGCAAGCCATGAGCTCCTCCCCGTACTTGGTGTCAGGCACCCCGATGACCTGCACATCCTGGATGTCCGGGTGGGTGTAAAGGAACTCCTCGATTTCGCGCGGATAGATGTTCTCGCCGCCCCTGATCACCATGTCCTTGATCCTGCCCTCAATGACCACGTAGCCGTCGTCGTCCATCCGGGCAAGGTCGCCGGTGTGCATCCAGCCGTCGGCGTCGATGGCCTCGGCGGTTTTGTCCGTCTGGTTCCAGTACCCTTCCATCACGGCGTAGCCGCGGGTGCACAGCTCCCCGATCTGCCCGCGTTCCAGGACGTCGCCGGAGCCCGGATCAACGATCTTGCTTTCCAGGTGCGGCATGGTGCGTCCCACGGTTTCCGTCCGCTGCTCCAGGGTGTCGCCGTCCCGGGTCATCGTGGACACCGGCGAAGTTTCGGTCATCCCGTAGCAAATGGCAACATCGCGCATGTTCATCTCCGAGATGACCCGGTTCATCACCTCGATGGGGCACAGCGAGCCGGCCATCACCCCGGTGCGGAGCGTGGACAGGTCGTAGGAGGCAAAGTCCGGCAGCGCGAGTTCGGCGATGAACATGGTGGGCACCCCGTACAGCGACGTGCCGCCGAAGTCCTGCACCGCCTCAAGCGCGGCAGACGGATTGAAGCCGCGGCCCGGGATGATGGTGGCCGCGCCATGGCTCAGCGCATTCAGGTTGCCAATCACCATGCCGAAGCAGTGATAAAACGGCACCGGGATCACCACCCGGTCGTGTTCGGTGTACCCCAGCAGCTCCCCTATCGAGAAGCCGTTGTTCAGGATGTTGTGGTGGGTAAGGGTGGCCCCCTTGGGAAAGCCCGTGGTCCCGGAGGTGTACTGCAGGTTGATGGGATCGTGCGGGTTGAGTTCAGCCATGCGTGCCTTCAGGGCGGCATGTCCGACGCCGTCCGCCCGCCTCAGCAGCTCAGCGTAAGTAAGCTCCGCGTCGCTGAGCGGGACGGCGCCGTCGGACCCGTCCCCGCCGGTCCCCTCCCAGCTGGAACCTTTCCCGCCGGGCAAGGGAAGGAACACGAGCTCACGCAGGTCGGGGCATTCGGCGAGCGCCTTGCGTGCCATGCCCACATAGTCACTGTTCTGGTCCGCGGGCGCCGTGACCAGCATCCGCATGCCGTTCTGCTTCACTACGAACTCCAGTTCGTGGCTGCGGTAGGAGGGATTGACGTTGACCAGGATCGCGCCCACCTTGGCCGTTGCGTACTGGAGCAGCGTCCACTCGGCGCAGTTCGGGCTCCAGATCCCCACCCTTTCCCCTTTGGCGACGCCCAGGGCGAGCAGCGCGCGTGCCAGCCGGTCCACGTCGTCGTTCATTTTGGTGTAGCTCCACCGCCTGGCGTCAGCGCCGGGCACCGGGGCCGCCTCGATCAGTGCGTCGTGGAGCGGGAACCTGGCCACCATCTGTTCGAAGTTCCCGCCGATGGTCTCCTCGAGCAACGGGACGTCAGTGTCCCCGGCTGTGTAAGCGCGCATGAGGGCACGCTACCAAGCGCCTCCCGGCAATAAAAGCATTTGGGCTGCGCAACAGTGGGATGGCCGGCGTAAACAGGAGCGGGGCCGCAGGCGGTGGCCGGTATTGTGAAAACCATGAGTTCTCCCATTGACCTGCAGGCAACGTTCATCCCCAACGACGGCGAGTTTTACCGTGTAAAGCTGGCCCTGGAAATCGCCATTGACGAGGTGGTGAACGAACCCGGCTGCATCCGTTACGAGCTGACGGAAGCCACCGAGGACAAGCTGGTCCTGACCGAGCAGTGGGCTTCGGAAGAAGACCTGGCGAAGCACTCCAAAGGCATCGCCGTCCAGGACCTGAACGAGTCCCTGAGCGCCCTGCTGGCCGAACCCGTCCAGCTGGAACGCCTCTAACACCCCTCACCTCGTTAACGCGGAAGCGGCGCCCTCCTGATGGAGGGCGCCGCTTCGAAGTTTAAGGAAAGGGTGTTGGGATCATGCTTCGGGAATCTGGGTGCCGTCCTGGCGGCCGGGCGCGGCCGCAGCGGCTTCCTCCCGCTGGCGTGCCACGTGGGCGTGGACCTCTTCCATGTCCAGGGCCTTCACGGCGTCAACCACCTGTTCCAGCTGCTGGGCGTTCAGGGCGCCGGGCTGAGAGAACACCAGCACCTTTTCGCGGAAGGCCATGAGCGTGGGAATGGACGAGATGCCGGCCTCAGCTGCGAGCTGCTGCTCAGCCTCCGTGTCCACCTTGGTGAAGAGGACATCCGGGTGCTTCTCGGAAACGGCCGAGTATGTGGGGCCGAACTGCTTGCAGGGGCCGCACCATTCTGCCCAGAAATCCACCAGGACAATGTCATTGCCCTCAATGGTTGATGCGAACTGTTCGCCGGTGATGTCAAGGGTAGCCATGTTTCAACGGTACGCTCGGCGGCGCGGGATGTCGCGGCAGGAGCCCCCTGTTCGCTTCCCGCGTCATCGGGAATAACCCGGCGACGTCATGTACAGCAGCTCCGCAAAGCCTTATCTTGGGGTCATCAGCTGCTCTGCCGCAGCAAAGGAGGGCCCATGGCCATTGCTGTCTCCGCCCGCTCCCTTGTGAAGAAGTTTGGCCGCCGGGAAGTGCTGCACGGTGTTGACTTCGAGGTGGAGGCCGGCACTGTTTTCGGGGTCATCGGGCCGAACGGCGCGGGCAAGACCACCACCATGCGCTGCCTCCTGGACATCATCCGGCCCAGCGGCGGCGAAGTGCGGGTGCTGGGTGTGGATCCCCGGCGGGGCGGGCCGGAGCTGCGCCGCCGCATCGGCTACCTTCCCGGCGAGTTGTTCCTCGAAGGCAGGGTAACGGGGCGCAGGCTGCTGGCCCACTATGAGGCCATCAGCGGCCCGGTTCCGGCCGGCCGCATTGACGCGCTCGCCGAGCGGCTGGGACTGGACCTGGACCGCCATACACGCAAGCTGTCCAAAGGCAACAAGCAGAAACTGGGTCTGGTGCAGGCGTTTATGCACCAGCCGGAACTGCTGGTGCTTGATGAGCCCACCAGCGGCCTGGACCCCCTGGTCCAGCAGGAGTTCCATGCCATGGTGCGCGAGGCACGGCACCAGGGCCAGACCATCTTCCTCAGCTCCCATGTCCTCAGCGAGGTCCAGCAGACTGCGGACACGGTCGCCATTCTGCGGGACGGGCGGATCATCACGGTTGAATCCGTCACCGGACTGCGCGAAGGCGCGGTGCGCCGCGTCCGGTTCACCGCGCATGGAATAGCAGCGCGCGACGCCGTTGCGCTGCTCACTGGCGTCCCCGGCGTCGGGCAGGTGGAGGTGCTTGAGGCCGACGGCGCCGTCACGCTGTCCGCCACCCTGGAAGGAGCCATCCAGCCGCTGGTCCGGATGCTTGGCCAGTTGGAACTGACGGACCTCGTCCTCGAAGAGCCCGACCTGGAGGAAGCCGTGCTGAGGATGTATGCCGGCCCGCGGGAGGCGCTCCGGTGAAGACGTCCCTTCCACTGTTCCGCCGGGCCTTCTTTGATCCATGGCGTTCCACTCTTGCCTGGGCGGCCGGCCTCGCCGCGGCCGCGTTCCTGTACCTGCCGCTGTACCCGTCCATCGGCGGCAGTGCCCAGATGCAGGAATTGATGGACGCCCTGCCCGTCGAGATGACCAAAGCGCTGAACTATGACCAGATCGCCACGGGTCCCGGCTACACCCAGGCCACGCTGTTCGGGCTTCTTGGCTTCCTGCTGATGACCATCGCATCGGTGGCGTGGGGCGCCGCCGCCGTGGGCGGCGACGAGGAATCCGGCCAGCTGGAGCTGACACTCGCCCATGGAGTACGGCGCGTGCAGGTGGTGCTGGAACGCGCCCTCGCGCTGCTGCTGCGGTTGCTCATTTTGGCAGGCGTGGTCTTTGTCCTCGTGTCCTTGCTGAACGGGCCGTCCCAGCTGGGAATTGAGCCGGACAACCTGGCGGGGGCCACGGTCCTGTTCGCCGGGCTGGCGCTGCTTAGCGGCACCGCTGCTTTGTGCGCCGGCGCCGTCACCGGCCGCCGGACGTATGGCATCTCCGCCGGCGCGGCGGTGGGAGTTCTCGGATACGTGTTCAACGCCGTCGGCCGGCAAAGCCGGGATGTGGAGTGGCTGCTGGACATCAGCCCGTACCACTGGGCCTACGGCAATTCGCCCGTAGTCAACGGAGCGGACTGGGCAGCGGCCGCGTGGCTGTGGGGTCTCTCGGCGGCACTCGTGGCGATTGCCGCCGTCGCGCTTGAACGGCGGGACGTGGGAGTCTAAGCCGCTGGGGCGATTTCCCGCGTCGGCGTTAGCCCCAGACGTGCGGCGCCGGCGTCCGGCTCCCCGGCAGGGCGCTGGAAGCCCGCCACTCATGGACCCATTCGGGAAGGACCAAGTCCGCCGGGGGCTGGCCGAACTCCCGCAGGATCTCCTCCTGGCTGACGGGCCGGCCCCTGTGGACCAGCCGGGTGGCGATGTGGGCACGGGCGTACACCTCGCCGTCGGCCACCATGCGCTGCTCGAAGTAGATGGCCTTGGCATCCAGGCCAATGATCCGCGTTTCAATGGTGTACTGCTGCCACAACTGAAGGGATTTGCGGAACGAGATGGTCTCTGCGGCCACCACCGGACTCCAGCCGCGGCGGCGCATCCGCTTCCACACACCGCTACGGACCATCAGGTCGAACCGGCCCAGGTCCATCAGGGACAGGTACATCCCGTTGTTGACGTGCAAGGCGATATCGATGTCCGTGGGCAGCACGCGAAGGGGCAGCGACGAGTGGCCCCAAACAGTCAGCGGTGGCCTCCGGGACGAGGTGATGAGCAGCAGGAGGGTTCTCAACAGCAGGTGCATGCCTACATGTTACCTGCGAGTAACATCGGGGCTGCTGAAGGGCCGCCAAGACCGCTGGCATTCCGGCCTGCTGCGGCAGGTAGTACCCACAGCGGTTTTGCGTATCCGGGAGAGCACTCCCAAGTACCCGCCCAAAATATTCGGGTAATCATTACTGGTGCCCGCACCTCCGGCGCTTCCTAGACTCGGGATTCCTAGGACCGAACATGTGCTGGCCTTTTCACCGGGTGGCTTCCGGGTGGCAGCGCCTTCTCGCGGAGCTTCCGTATCTTCTGGGTATGCGGACGCCTCCATCGTGCGCCGGCGGCGGCCCGGCTTGAGGCTGGGCCGCCGGTGCATCACACGCCGATCCGTCCTGCCCCGCTCCCTGCGCCTTGCAGCTGCCTGGGTGAACCGAATCCCGATGGGCTACCCATGAACCAGCCATATCTTTCTTCTCCCGATGCTCCAAGCCGCAGTTTCGCCACCGATGTCCCCCGCTCCGACTTGACGGCTGGCCGCCCCACCATCAGCAACAAACTCTGGGCCGGGATGGCCACCGCCGCCGTTATGGCGGCAGTGGGAGTGGGGGCGCTTGCGGCACCGGCCACCCTCGCTCCAGCGGCTACCACGACGGCGGCGGCTCCCGTTGCCGAGGCCGTGGCCCAAGCGCGGGGTACTGTCGCTGATGCTGCGGGTGCCGGTTCTGCGGAGTCTGTCCAGGCGCCGGCGGAAGCGCCCGCTGCTGCCCCGCCTGCGGCGGAGGCACCGGCGGAGGCAGCACCGCCGCCACCCGCCGTCGAGCCCGCGCCTGCCCCTGAGCCGGCACCCACACCCGCCGCCGACGGAAACCAGTACCACGTGGTTCCCGGCGATACCGTCGGTTCCATTGCGGCCCGGTTCGGGGTGGACACGAACGCCATGCTCGCCGCGAACGGTCTGGGGCAGTACACCATCATCATCCCCGGACAGACGCTGGTCCTGACCGGCCCGGCCGTGGCCGTACCCATCGCGGCACCTGCTCCTGCACCTGGTCCTGTTTCGGCCCCGGCGCCAGCAGTTGTTCCGGCGCCCGCCCCGGTTGCGGCCGCTCCTGCCGTCCGGACCATTTACGTTGCCGGAGCCGGCGGGCAGTCCATGGTGGATGCCTGCATCGGGCCCATCCATTTCACCCCCAACGACGGCTACTCCCTCTTCATCACGGAGCACGATTTCTGCGGCGGCTGGGCACGGTTCTCCGGAATCGGGGTGGGTGAGACGGTGAGCATCCCGGGCTACGGGACTTACACTGCGACGGCGCGCGGGCAGGTGCCCAACCCGGGGACCACCAACGACGTCATCAATGTGTTTGGCGGTTTCCCCCGTGCAATCCTGCAGACCTGCATCCCGGGAACCAGCCAGATGCTCCTGATTGCCCTGAACTGATAGGCCTGTCGCTGCCGGCCACCTGTATTCCTCAGCTTGTCCCCGGCTCCTAACCTTCAAGGCGGGGATCCGCGGACAAGGCCAGGAGCGGGCATAACTAACGCCACGGAGCGGACCCCGTGGCGTTGGGTTAGGAAAACTTGCCGGTTAGGCGTTCATCGGTTTGCGTTCCGAGATGTGCTCCACGAGCTCGCCGATCCGCTGCTCGGAGTAGTTGCGGGCGATGTCTCCCTGGCTGATGATCCCCACCAACTTGTGGTCGGCGATGACCGGAAGACGGCGGACCTGGTGGGTCTCCATCATTTCGATGGCCGCGTCGACGTTCGCATCGGCGTCAACCCAGTAGGGCCTGCCCGAGGCGAGGTCACGGGCCATCATCTCGCGTGGGTCGCGTCCAGCGGCAACACACTTGAGCACAATGTCACGGTCGGTGATCATGCCCCTCAACTTGCCGTCGTCACCGCAGATGGGCAACGATCCACAGTCCAGGTCCAGCATCATCCGCGCAGCATCTGCGAGCGATTGGCTTTCCTTAATACACTGTGCGTCCGTAGTCATGAATTCACGTACGGCACTCATTGGTTCTCCTTTATCGATGGCTGAATCGACGCAGGCATCGGGGCACGCGCGCCGATGGTGCCAGCCTACGCCCGGACCCTGCCGGTGTCGACGGCAGTTTTTCTGCCTTTTGAACGCCGCTCCGGCACCTGTAAGAAGACACGAAAAAGCCTCCGGAACCTGTGGTTCCGGAGGCTTTTCCTTGGGTGGCAGATGAGGGATTCGAACCCCCGTAGGCGTTGCCAGCTGATTTACAGTCAGCCCCCTTTGGCCGCTCGGGTAATCTGCCGAACTTCAAAAGAAGTACCCGTAGATGCAGTCTTCGGAGCGTCCGTTTCCGGGCCGTTCCGCTTCCAGTAACCGCGGGCAAGACAACTTTACAGAACTTCCGCCGAAGAATCGAATCGGCGCGCAAGAGCCCGGAATGGCGCGGATTTCAGGCCCTCAAGGGCGCTTTGGAGCCACGCTCAGGCCTCACCCAGAATCCTGCCGGCCAGCTTTGCCTCGAACTTCACGGCCTGCTCCTCGGTGATCTGGTTCAACTGCACCGCCCGGCGCAGGTCCTCGCTGATACCCTCCATCCGGGAAGAGGCATCCGCTACCGGGCTGAGAATGATGGAAGCTGCCACCGCCGCTGCCGCCACTGAGGTTGCTGCTGTTGCTACCGCACCGGCTGCAGCCGAGGTGGTTCGTGTGACGTAGCGGATGGCTTTGCGGTGCATGGTGTTCCCTTCGTGCGCTTTCCTACTCCTTCAACTCTGGCCGGGACTCCTGCGTTCCCTCCGGGTGTCCGCTTTGAGGGAACTGTGAATACCGCCCCTACCAACGCGGGCATCCGTATTAGGCTTGAATGCAGTGATCCAGGCCCTGCCCAGTGCGCAGGGCTCCCACCAGCAGAAGGAGAGTCATGGCAGGCGAGTCAACGTTCGACGTCGTAAGCAAAGTCGACAAGCAGGAAGTGGCGAACGCGCTGAACCAGGCGCAGAAGGAACTCGCGCAGCGGTACGACTTCAAGGGCGTGGGCGCCGAGGTGGACTTCAGCGGTGAGAAGATCCTAATGAAGGCGAACTCCGAGGAACGTGTCCTGGCAGTGCTGGATGTGCTGCAGTCAAAGCTCATCCGCCGCGGCATCTCACTGAAGTCCCTGGACACCGGCGAACCCTATGCCTCCGGCAAGGAGTTCCGCCTCGAGGCTTCCATCAAGGAGGGCATCGCCCAGGACCTGGCCAAGAAGATCAACAAGCTGATCCGCGACGAAGCCCCCAAGTCAGTCAAGTCCCAGATCCAGGGCGACGAACTGCGCGTCACATCCAAGTCCCGTGACGACCTGCAGGCCACCATGGCACTGCTGAAGGACTTCGACGAGGCCGACCTGCAGTTTGTGAACTTCCGCAGCTAGCAGCCCCCGCCGGCGGTTGTCGACGCGCAAAATTTCTGCCGCCACGCAAAGAGGCCGGCGCACCCGGAATACGGGCAGCGCCGGCCTCTTTGCGTGTCGAGGGGAACTTGAATCAGTGCAGCGGCCGGCCTGCCATCCGCTCCAGCCTCGAAATCCGGTCCCGCATGGGCGGATGCGTCGCGAACAGCTTGTTGATGGCACCGCCGCGGAACGGGTTGGCGATCATCAGGTGCGAGGCGTTGACCAGCCGCTGGTCGTGCGGAAGCGGCGCGATCCTCACGCCCTGCTCAATCTTGCCCAGGGCTGAGGCGAGCGCCAGCGGATCGCCGGTCAGCCCGGAACCGTCTTCGTCGGCGTCGTACTCCCTGGTACGCGAGATGGCCATCTGGATCAGGGATGCCGCAAAGGGGGCGAGCAGCGCCATGGCCAGCATCGCCAGCGGGTTCGAGTTGCGCCGGTCGCCGCCGCCAAAGAACAGCAGCATCTGGCCCACCGAAGTGATAACGCCTGCGACGGCGGCGGCCACTGATGAGGTGAGGATGTCGCGGTTGTACACGTGCATGAGTTCGTGCCCCAGGACGCCGCGCAGTTCGCGGGCGTCCAGGAGCTGCAGGATTCCCTCGGTGCAGCAGACGGCCGCGTTCCGCGGGTTCCGGCCGGTGGCAAAGGCGTTGGGATTCATGGTGGGCGAGACGTAGATCCGGGGCATCGGCTGGTTGGCGCGCACGGACAGCTCCCGCACAATCTGGTACAGCTGCGGCGCCTGCGCTTCAGTGACCGGGTAGGCCTGCATAGAGCGGATGGCGATCTTGTCGCTGTTCCAGTAGCCGTAGGCGGTGGTGGCGACACCGAGCAGCGCCATGATCCAGATGGGTGCGGAGCTGCGGGTTCCGGCGCCCATCAGCGCCCCAAGGCCCAGCAGCACCGCCCACAGCACACCGAAAAGCGCTGCCGTTTTCAGGCCGTTGTAGTGTTTGTGCATGTTTCCTCCTCGCTCTCCTATGGGAACGGCTTTCTAGGGAGCCGGGTTCCGGGCGTCGTATTTTCGGAACCCCGGCTGCAGCCTCGCCGCCAGCGACGCCCCAACGATGCACAGCACGCCGCCCAGCAGCAGTACCCGGCCCTCGGCCGTCATTCTGGTGGCGCCGCCGGCCAGCAGGTCACCGATCCTGGGACCGCCCGCGACCACCACGAGGAACACGCCCTGGAGCCGCCCGCGGAGATGGTCCGGTGCGGCTGCCTGAAGGATGGTGTTGCGGAAGACGCTGCTGATCGAGTCCGCGATTCCCGCCAGCGCACAGCACAATGCCGCCGGGAGCAGCCAGAACGTGGCACCCCCGTCCGGGGAGCGCCCGGCCAGCAGCACCACCATGCCGAACGCGGCGATGGACGCGCCCCATCCCATGACCGAGAAGACCACCGCGCTCCCCTGCCACCGGACACCGCCCATCGGACCCGAGAACAATCCGGCCAGGAACGCTCCCACCGCGGTTGAAGCCAGGAGCACGCCCACCGTCGCTTCCCCGCCGCCGATCATGAGGGCGCCAATGGCCGGCATCAGTGCGCGCGGCTGGGCCAGGATCATGGCAATCAGGTCGATCACGAAGGTCATCCGCAGGTTCGGACGGGTACCGAGGAACCGGAACCCCTCCACGACGGACCGGATGCCTGCCCTGCTCCTGCTTCCCGACGGCGGCAGGGGCGGCAGCCGGTAGACGGCCCACAGCACAAAGGCGAAGCTGGCGAAGTCGATGGCGTAGGTCCAGCCGAAACCCAGCCATGCCACCAGCACGCCTGCCAGCAACGGGCCGGCTGTCAGGGCAAGGCCGAAGGACATCATGCTGAGGGCGTTCGCCGCCGGCAGCAGCTCCTGGCGGATCAGCATGGGGAGGATGGCGCTGCGGGCAGGTTGGTTGATGGCCTGTGCGCCGCTCTGGACCGCCACCAGGAAGTACAGAACCCAAACGTTGCCCGGGTGCAGCCACGACTGCAGGGCGATCAGGCCGATGGTCAGCCACAGCACGGTGGTGGCCAGCAGGGCGACGCGGCGCCGGTCGTGGGAGTCGGCGATGGATCCGCCCAGGAGGCCGCCGATGACAAGGGGTACCAGTGCGAAGACGGCCAGTAGCCCCACATAGAGGCTGTCCTGGGTCAGCCGGTAGACCTCCAGGCTTACGGCCACCAGGGTGAGCTGGCTCCCGACGGCGGATATTGCCGAGCTGATCCAGAGCCGGCGGAAGGCGGGGCTCTCCTTGAGCGGCGTGATGTCAGCGAGCAATTTCCCCACTCTGCAACCCTAATGTCGCCGGGATGCTTACCGCTCACCGAGGTTAGCCAAGCCTTATTGCGAGAAACTCAAAATAAGTGTTTCAATGGATCCATGACGGAGCACTTTGACGGCCAGGAGGCATGGGCTGGCGCCCTGCGCGCCCACGGCCGCAGGGTGACCAAACAGCGGTTGGCGGTCCTCGCCGCCGTCGAACGGCATCCGCACTCCCCGGCCGAGAGCATCCTGGCCGCTGCCCGCGCGGAGCTGCCCGAACTGACGGCACAGTCCGTTTACGTGGTGCTGGGGGACCTGACGGACCTGCACATGCTGCGCCGCTTCGAGCCACCGCACTCGCCCGCGCTGTATGAAACCCGCGTCGGCGACAACCACCACCACGCCGTCTGCATCAGCTGCGGCCGCGTTGAAGACGTGGACTGCGCCGTGGGCCACGCGCCCTGCCTCACGCCCCACTGGGACGAAAACGCCAAGCCGATGACCATCCAGATCGCCGATGTTATGTACCAGGGCATCTGCCAGGACTGCCAGCAGTCCCAACAACTTCCTTCCAATCGTCCCTCGCAAGAAACAGAGAAATAGGAGAACAATGACTGCCATTTCAACAACCCAGTCAGGTGCCCCCGTTACGTCCGACGCGCACTCGAAGGCAACCGGTGCCGACGGTGCGATCATCCTGACTGACCACTACCTGGTGGAAAAGCTCGCCCAGTTCAACCGCGAGCGGGTGCCGGAGCGCGTAGTGCACGCCAAGGGCGGCGGCGCATTCGGTACGTTCAAGACCACCGAGGACGTCTCCAGGTACACCAAGGCAGCCTTCCTCCAGCCCGGCGTCGACACCGAGATGCTCATCCGCTTCTCCTCCGTGGCCGGCGAGAACGGCTCCCCGGACACCTGGCGCGATCCCCGCGGCTTCGCCGTGAAGTTCTACACCTCCGAGGGCAACTACGACCTCGTGGGCAACAACACCCCCGTCTTCTTCATCCGCGACGGCATCAAGTTCCCGGACTTCATCCACTCCCAGAAGCGCCTCCCGGGCACCCACCTGCGCGATGCCGACATGCAGTGGGACTTCTGGACCCTGTCCCCCGAGTCCGCCCACCAGGTCACCTGGCTGATGGGTGACCGTGGCCTTCCGGCTTCCTGGCGTGAAATGCAGGGCTACGGCTCGCACACCTACCAGTGGATCAACGCCGAGGGCGAGCGTTTCTGGGTCAAGTACCACTTCAAGTCCAACCAGGGCGTGAAGTCCATGAGCAGCGAGCAGGCAGAGCAGCTGGCCGGCTCCGACGCCGACTTCTACATCCGCGACCTCTCGGAGAACATCGAAGCCGGCAACCTCCCGTCCTGGGACCTGCACGTCCAGGTCATGCCGTACGAGGACGCGAAGACCTACCGCTTCAACCCGTTCGACCTGACCAAGGTCTGGCCGCACGCTGACTACCCGCTGATCAAGGTGGGCACCATGGAGCTGAACCGGAACCCGGAGAACTACTTCGCACAGATCGAGCAGGCCACCTTTGCGCCGTCGAACTTCGTGCCGGGCATCGCCGCTTCCCCGGACAAGATGCTGCAGGCCCGCATCTTCTCCTACGCGGACGCACACCGCTACCGCGTGGGTACCAACCACGCGCAGATCCCGGTGAACCAGCCGAAGAACCAGGTCAACAACTACAGCCAGGACGGCGCCGGACGTTACCACTTCAACGCCCCCTCAGTGCCGGTCTACGCCCCCAACTCCGTTGGCGGCCCGGCTGCTGTTGAGCCGCAGAACCCGGCCGGCGGCTGGGAGAACGACGGCGAGCTGACACTTGCCGCGCACTCCCTCCACACGGAGGACAGCGACTTCATCCAGGCCGGCACCCTGTACCGCGAGGTTTACGACGACGGCGCCAAGGCCCGTCTGCTCGAGACCATCACCGGTGCAGTGGGCGGCGTCAAGAGCCCCGGCATCAAGGAACGCGCGATCCAGTACTGGACCAACGTTGACGCCGAACTCGGCGCCAAGTTGCGCGCCAACCTCGGCGCAGTTCAGTTCTCCGAGGCAGAAGCGGCCAACAAGATCGGCTGATCCAGCCCCTTCCTGAGTTGCTGAAAACCACCCCGTCACGGTTTACGTGGCGGGGTGGTTTTTGCTTTTCCACATATCCGGTTCTGTTCATGGCAGCCGCCGGCCGGTGTCCCTAGGATCGACGCATGACAACTTTCCAGGGCATACCTGCCGGCGCGTTCGAGTTCTACAAAGAGCTCCAGGACAACAACAACCGTGAATGGTGGCTGGAGCACAAGGACAGCTATGAGGCGCTGGTCCGGGAACCGGTCACGTTGCTGCTCGCCGAGCTGGAGCCCCGGTTTGGTCCCGGCAAAATCTTCCGGCCCAACAGGGACATCAGGTTCTCGCAGGACAAGTCACCCTACAAAACAGCCCAGGGCGCTTTCGCGTCCATCCAGGAAGGGGTGGGCTACTACCTGCAAATCAGTGCGGAAGGGCTCCTGGCCGGCGGCGGCTACCATTCCCACACGCCCGCCCAGCTCGCCAGGTACCGCAATTCAGTTGATGCCTCAGGAACGGGCGAATCACTGCGGCACATTGTGGAAGCCGTGGGCGCTGCCGGTTTCATGGTGGAGGGCGAGAAACTCAAGACCGTCCCGCGCGGGTATCCCCAGGACCATCCCAGGGCCGAACTCCTGAAACACAAGTCCCTTTCCGCGGCCACCGACCTGGGGCAGCCCGCATGGCTGGCCACCCCCAGCGCGGCCAAGGAGATCGCCGCGCTCTGGGATGAGCTGCGGCCCCTGGTGGACTGGGTTGGCCGGCACGCGGCACCGTAGCTTCAGCCTGGCGCGGCCGGATCAGGCGCGGGAGAACTCGTCCTCGTCGTCCCCGGCCGCCCCAGCAGTAGCTCCGGCCGCAACGGGAGCACCGTTGACGGCCGTGCTGGCGTCACCGAAGCGCTCGTTGAGGCGGGAGTGGCGCTGGCCGTAGGAGAAGTAGATGGCCAGGCCGATCGCGAGCCAGATGGCGAAGAAGATCCAGGTCTCCACGGCCAGGTTGGTCATCAGGTAGAGGCACAGCACTGCGGACACGATCGGCAGGACCTTGCCCAAGGGCACGCGGAAAGCGGGCTTGAGGTCCGGGCGCTTCTTTCGCAGCACCAGGATGCCCAGGCTCACCACCACAAATGCGGACAGCGTACCGATGTTGATCATTTCCTCGAGCAGGTCCACATTGGTCAGCCCTGCCACCAAGGCAACAGCGGCGCCGCAGATGATCTGGAGGCGGACCGGCGTCGAGCGCTTTTCACTGGTCTTGGACAGCGCACGGGGTAGGAGTCCGTCGCGGCTCATTGCCAGGACCACGCGGGACAGGCCCATGAGGAGCACCATGATCACGGTGGTCAGGCCCACCAGGGAGCCGAAGGCAATGACCTTGGCGGCGGACGTGTCGCCCACTGCTTCGAATGCGGTAGTGAGGGTGGGGCTCTTCGCCTCGGCCAGTTGGGTGTAGGACACCATGCCGGTCAGGGCCAGGGATACCAGGATGTACAGCAGCGTCACCACGGCGAGGCCACCGAAGATACCCCGGGGCAGGGTCTTCTGCGGGTTCTTGACTTCCTCCGCGGACGTGGCCACCACGTCGAAGCCGATGAAGGCGAAGAACACCAGGGCAGCCCCGGCGAAGATGCCCAGCGTGCCGTACTGTGCCGGGGCGGCTCCGGTGAGGAAACCGAAGAATGACTGCTTCAGAACGTCGGCCGCGCCGGCACCGCCGGTCGGCTCGGCGGCGGGGATGAACGGGCTGTAGTTTTCGAGCTTCACGTAGGTGAAGCCCACAACGATCACAAAGAGGACCACGGCGATCTTGATCAGCGTGAAGATGTTGCCCACGCGGGCGGAGAGCTTGGTGCCCAGCACGAGCAACACCGTGAAGACGGCCACGATCAGGAAGGCACCCCAGTAGAGGTCCACCCCGCCCAGGGAGATTGCCGGCGGAATGTCGGCACCCATCAGCGCGAACACCTTGCTGAGGTAGATGCCCCAGTACTTGGCGATGACGGCTGCGGCGGTGAAGAGTTCGAGGATCAGGTTCCAGCCGATGATCCAGGCAAGGAGCTCACCCATGGTGGCGTAGGTGAAGACGTAGGCGGAGCCTGCCACAGGGATGGCAGTGGCGAACTCGGCGTAGCACATGATGGCAAGGGCGCAGGTGACGGCGGCGATGGCGAAGGACAACGTCACGGCAGGGCCGGAGAAGTTGGCTGCAGCCTTGGCACCGACGGAGAAGATACCGGCACCCACAGCCACCGCAACGCCCATGATCATCAGGTCCCACGTGCTGAGGGACCGCTTGAGCTTGCGTCCGGGTTCATCGGCGTCGGCGATGGACTGCTCGATAGATTTGGTCCGGAGAAGGTTCATAGGGGGATCACAATCCTGATTTCTGATGGAAACAGACCTATCAACGATAGTGTCCATCCACTGGACGGTCCCAATTGTTCCGAATGGTGAGACGGGAAAAGCCCGGCCTGATGTTCGGGCCGGGCTTCTCCGCACGAAATTTATGCTCCTACACTTGCCAATCCATCAGCGTGGACCGGATGAGGAACCGCTTGCCCTCCGGCGCTTCCACGGAGAATCCGCTGCCCCTTCCGGGGACCACATCAACGGTCAGGTGTGTGTGGCTCCAGTAGTTGAACTGCTCCCGCGACATCCAGAACTCCAGCGGCCGTGGTTCCAGCCCGTCGGACACATCGAACAGGCCCAGCAGCACATCCGAGTCGCCGGTGAGGAAGTCCCCCACGGGGTAGCACATGGGCGAGGACCCGTCGCAGCACCCGCCGGACTGGTGGAACATCAGCGGCCCGTGCCGGAGCCAAAGCTTCCGCAGGAGCTCCACGGCCGGCGGGGTGAGCGCCACCCGGGAGAAGTCCTCGCCGGGCAACACCGCCGCCGCGTTGATCGCGTTTGTAGGAACCATGGCCTAGAAGAAGCCCAGCTTGTTTTCGTTGTAGCTGACCAGCAGGTTCTTGGTCTGCTGGTAGTGGTCCAGCATCATCGCGTGGTTCTCACGCCCGATGCCCGAGGACTTGTAGCCGCCAAAAGCAGCACCTGCCGGGTAGGCGTGGTAGTTGTTGACCCAGACGCGGCCGGCCTGGATCTCGCGGCCGGCGCGGTACGCCACGTTGCCGTTGCGGGACCAGACACCGGCGCCCAGGCCATACAGCGTGTCGTTCGCGAGGCCCATGGCGTCGGCGTAGTCACTGAACTTCGTGACTGCCACCACCGGGCCGAAAATCTCCTCCTGGAAGATCCGCATCTTGTTGTGGCCTTCGAACACCGTGGGCTGGACGTAGTAGCCGCCGGCCAGGTCACCGGGAAGTTCGGCCCGGCCGCCGCCGGTGAGGACCTTGGCGCCCTCCTGCTTTCCAATGTCGATGTAGGAGAGGATCTTTTCCAGCTGGTCGTTCGATGCTTGCGCCCCCACCTGCGTTGCCGTATCCAGCGGGTTGCCCTGGATCATTTTTTCCACGCGGGCCACGGCGTCGGCCATAAAGGACTCGTAGATGTCCTCCTGCACCAGCGCGCGGGACGGGCAGGTGCAGACTTCGCCCTGGTTGAAGGCGAACAGGGCGAAGCCCTCCTGCGCCTTGTCGTAGAACGCGTCGTTGCTCTCGGCCACATCGTTGAAGAAGATGTTGGGGCTCTTGCCGCCCAGCTCAAGCGTGACCGGGATGAGGTTCTGGCTGGCGTACTGGCTGATGAGCCGCCCGGTGGTGGTCTCCCCGGTGAACGCGATCTTGCGGATGCGCGGGCTCGAGGCCAGCGGCTTGCCGGCCTCCACGCCGAAGCCGTTGACCACGTTCAGCACACCGGCGGGCAGCAGGTCGCCGATGAGTTCCATCAGGACCAGGATGGACGACGGTGTCTGCTCCGCCGGCTTGAGCACCACCGCGTTGCCGGCGGCGAGCGCGGGAGCGAGCTTCCACACGGCCATCAGGATGGGGAAGTTCCAGGGGATGATCTGGCCCACGACGCCGAGCGGCTCGTGGAAGTGGTAGGCGGTGGTGTCGTCGTCGAGCTGGGACAGCCGGCCCTCCTGCGCCCGGACAGCGGAGGCGAAGTACCGGAAGTGGTCGGCGGCGAGCGGCAGATCCGCGTTGAGGGTCTCGCGGATGGGCTTGCCGTTGTCCCAGGTTTCGGCCACGGCGAGCATCTCAAGGTTCTCGTCGATCCGGTCGGCGATCTTGTTCAGGATGGCGGCCCGCTCTGCCACCGACGTCTTGCCCCACGACGGCGCGGCCTTGTGTGCGGCGTCCAGCGCCAGGTCGATGTCTTCGGCCGTGCCGCGGGCAACCTCGCAGAACGCCTTGCCGGTCACCGGCGTGATGTTCTCGAAGTACTGCCCCTTCACCGGGGCCACCCACTCCCCGCCGATCCAGTTCTCGTAACGGTCCTTGAACGTGACCTTCGAGCCCTCGGTTCCGGGCTGTGCGTAAACAGTCATTGCTAGCTCCTTTGCTGTGCAGAGGGCGGCGCTTGCTGCTGGCCGCCGCCGTTGGAGCAAGCGTAGGAGTGCGCAGGTTGCAGCCAGGTTGCACGGCCGCTGTGTGGTCAAGGGCCAACCACCGGAGGTACAGGCCCAACACCGGAGGCGGTGCCCTAGGCGTGCAGTTCGGCTTCCAGCCGTTCCAGATCTGCGACGACGGCGGCCCGCTTGGGTGAGCGGGCCGGCAGGAGGCGGAGGGCGGCGCGCCGGACCCCGACGTCGTCTGTTGCCTCGGGAAGTTCGGCGTACTTCAGCAGCGACTCGGCGCTGCCATCGGTCAGGACTGCCTCGCGCAGCAGCAGCGAGGCCTTGTTCCGCAGCTCCACGATGCCGGGGGCTTCGGACCGCGGGAGGACGGCACCCCGGTAGATTTCCAGGGCGATGCGGTGCGCGCCGCGCTGCAGGCAGCTCAGCACCTGGCCGCAGTCCGGCACCACATCCACGGGCAGCCGGTAGGGCCGCGAGCCTGGAACGGCGTCCGGGTTGAGCTGCTGCAGGACCTTGCGCAGCCGGACCATTTCGGCGCGGAGCGTGATGGCGGAGCCGTCCCCGGGGTAGAGCAGGAGGCTCAGTTCTTCCGCGCTGAGCCCGGCAGGGTGGGTGCTGAGCAGTGCAAGGATTTCGCTGTGCCGGGCGGACAACACAACGGTCTTGCCGTCCAGGCTGAGCAAAGCCTGGTCGCGGCCCAGCAGCTGCAAGCTGTTCCGGTAGAGGCTGCCTTCCTTGGCGCCCGCCCCCGGCGCGCGGGAAGCGGTGGCCGTGGCCCGGCGTCGTGATGACCCGCGGGCCAGCTCCGCGGCCAACTGGAGGCGCTCGACACGCAGCTGCGCCTGGGCGGCCGCCACGGTTGCCTCCACGAGGGACAGGGTGTGGGGCGCCACCGCGGTGGCCGTGCCCGTGATGTCCACGACGCCGAGCACCGCGCCGGAATCGGGGTCGTGGAAGGGCACGGCAGTGCAGCTCCAGGCGTGCACGGCCCGCTGATAGTGCTCCGCGCCGGCAATCTGGATCCCCCGGCCCAAGGCAAGAGCGGTTCCCGGAGCGCTGGTGCCCACAGTCGCCTCGGACCAGTCTGCGCCTGCAACAAACATCATGCCCTCCGCGCGGCGCTGCAAGGCGGGATCACCCTCCACCCAGAGCAGCCGGCCCACTTCATCACCCACTGCCACCAGCAGTCCGCTGTCGTGGCTGGGCTGGACCAGGAGCTTGTTGATGACGGGCATGATGGCGGCCAGCGGGTGCTGGCTGCGGTAGTCCTCCAGCTCATCCCGGTCCAGCGCCAGCGGGGCGGCAGGCCTGTCCGGGTTCGCCTTGAAGCCGGCCGAACGCTGCCACGACTCTCGGATCAGGCTCCGGAGGTTGCCGGGAGCATCCGCAAGGGCGCCGCCGTCGAGCTGCTCATGGGCGGCCAAGGCGCCGCGCTGCAGCGGTTCCGGCTGAATCAGGTTCTTCATCGAACTCCTGTGCTGCCTGAAGGCACGGCGTCATAATGCCGGCCTGGGGGTGGTCGCCATTGTAACGCGGCCTCCCTCCCCCACCTAGCTGCGGGAGATCCGGATCATGTCCTCGCGCGGGACCACCTTGATCCGTTCCCGCACTACGTGATCCAAGCCGTCGGGGCCGGTCCAGGCTGCGCCGAGGCCGGCTTCGTGGGCGTCGAGCTTGTTCCAGCCTTCCCAGGTGGTGTATTCGATGCCGCGTTCTTCGAGCAGGTCAATGATGGCCTGCGGGTCAGGGTTCCGGGCGGGCGGCAAGGTGAGCCGGTCCTCGAGCAGGAAGCCGATGGTCTCCAGGGCGTCCCCCTTGGTGTGGCCGATGAGGCCCACCGGGCCGCGTTTGATCCAGCCGGTGGCGTAGATCCCGGGCACCGGGTTGCCTTCGGCGTCCAGCACGCGCCCGCCCTCGTTGGGAATGACACCGCGCTTCGCGTCGTACTCCAGCTCGTCAAGCGCCGAGCCGTGGTAGCCGATGGCGCGGTACACGGCCTGCACGGGGTACTCGATGAACTCCCCCGTGCCCTTGGCGTTGCCGGTGCCGTCCAGCTGCATGCGTTCAAACTTGATCCCGCCCACTTTGCCCGTGCCGCTTTCCCCGCCGTCGGCAAGTATTTCCACGGGGCTGTGCAGGAAGTGCAGGTGCAGCCGGCGGGAGGACGGGTTATCGGACTCGGTGTGCTCTTCCACCAGCCAGTTCGTGAGCGTGTTCACCATGGTCTTGATCTGGTTGTTGCTGCGGATGGCGTCGTCCGAGGCTTCATCGAATTCGAAGTCCTCGGGGTACAGCACGATGTCTACGTCGTTCATGTGGCTGAGCTCCCGGAGCTCCAGCGGGGTGAACTTGACCTGGGCGGGGCCGCGGCGCCCGAAGACGTGCACGTCCGTGACGGGCGAGGCCTTCAAACCCCGGTAGACGTTGTCCGGGATCTCGGTGGTGAGCAGCTCCTCCGGGTGCTTGACCAGCATGCGGGCAACGTCCAGCGCCACGTTCCCGTTGCCGATCACGGCGATTTCCTTCGCCTCCAGCGGCCATTCCCGCGGCACGTCCGGGTGCCCGTCGTACCAGGAAACAAAATCAGCGCCGCCGAAGGAGCCCTGCAGGTCGATGCCCGGGATCGCCAGGTCGGCGTCCTTGACGGCGCCGGTGGAGAAGATCACTGCGTCATAGAAGGCACGGAAATCGTGGAGGGTGAGGTCCCTGCCGTAGGTGACGTTGCCCAGGAACCGGATGTCGCCGCGGTCCAGGACCTTGTGCAGCGCGTTGACGATGCCCTTGATCCGCGGGTGGTCCGGGGCCACGCCGTACCGGATCAGCCCGTAGGGCGCCGGGTAGGCCTCAAAGAGGTCGATGCTGACCTCAAAGTCGCCGTCCTTCACGCCGCTGGACTTGGTGAGGATGTCCGCAGCGTAGACTCCCGCCGGCCCTGCGCCCACGATGGCTACCCGGAGCGGACGTGATGGGGTGGTTTCGCCGTGGTTGGACACTCGGAGCCCTTCTAACCGATGAGGATGCGCGGTAAGAGCAGCGCACAGTCACTTATTCTAATTGGCCGCCGCTGCAAGGCTTCGCCTCGGGAAGCAGGCCTCACCCGCTTTTGGCCAGCGGGACCACGTTGCCTTCACGGTAGAGCAGCGCGCGGAGTTCGGCCTCGGCCGAGTCCGGCCGCTTGGGATCGATGGTTTCGCCCTCGTGGTAGTGGTCCAGGACGCGGGGGTCCACATAGCTTTTGCGGGCGATCGAGGGCGTGTTCCCCAGCACCTCGGCGGCGTCATACATCGCCCGGCTGATGGCCCTCTTCCGCTTCGCGGCCGTTCGCTGGGGGCCGGTCCTGGCCAGGCTCGCTGCCGCCGCCACCGTACCCCGCAGGGTCCGGAAGTCCTTGGCCGTAAAGTCCGAGCCGGTCCGCTCCTTCACGTAGGCGTTGATGTCCGCGCTGGTAACGGGCCGCCACTGCCGGCCGTCCTTGTACGCCAGAAGCCGGGCGTTGGGGCCCCGCCGCTTGAGCAGGCGCAGCAGGGCGGCAAGGTCGGGGTCGCGGATTTCCGACTCCCAGTCCTTGCCGCTCTTGGCGGGGAAGCGCAGGTGGATGCGGTCCTTGCGCACCTGGACGTGGGCGCAGAGGAGGGTGGCCAGGCCGCGGCTGCCGTTTTCGTTGGTGTACCGCTCGGACCCCACGCGCAGCGAGCCGCTGTCCAGCATCCGGAAGGCCGCAGCGAGGACGCGTTCGCGCGAGAAACCTTCGCCGCGCAGGTCCATAGTCACCCGGCGGCGGGCCGCCGGCAGCGATTCGGCCAACTGAAGGGCGCGGTCGAATTTCACCCGGTCTTTCCGCTCCCGCCATTCCGGGTGGTAGATATACTGCCGCCGGCCCACTGCGTCCACGCCGGTGGCCTGGATATGCCCGTTCTCGAAGGGGGCAATCCAGACGTCCGTCCATGCCGGCGGTATTCCGATACTTTCCAGCCGCTCACGGACGGGACCCGGGGGCAGGGTGGAGCCGTCCAGGTCCCGGTAACTGAAACCCTTGCCCGCTGCCACCCGGCGGTAGCCGCGCCCCGAAGCGTTGCTGCGCCGGAGCCTCATGGGGTGGTCTCCAGCCGGTCGGCATTTGTCATAAAAGCAAGCCTACTGACTATTTGCCGGAATACCTGCCCCGGAAGTGATGTTATGGATGTCGTGCCCTCTCCCGATGGATCCTTCTCCCCCGCCCGTGTTCCCGCTCCGTCCGCGCCAGGACCGGCAATGTCCGCGCAGCCGGTGCCGCCAGGTCCGGCAGGAAGTACCAAAGGGGCGTCGCCCAAGGCCGTGGACAAGGAGACGACGGCGGGAATCCTCTTTGGCATCGGCGCCTACGGGCTGTGGGGGCTGCTCCCGCTGTACTTCTTTGTGCTGATGCCGGCGGGCGCCGTCGAAATCGTGGCCAACCGCGTGGTGTGGTCACTGCTGTTCTGCGCGCTCCTCATCACGGTGACCCGCTCATGGGCCGCCCTGGGGCGGGCTTTGCGGAATCGCACCGTGTTCGGCTCGCTGGCCGTGGCCGCCTTCCTGATCGCCATCAACTGGCTGACCTACACCTACGCAGTAACTACCGGCCAGGCCGTGGAGGCCTCACTGGGCTACTTCATCAACCCCCTGGTCTCCGTCCTGCTGGGCGTCCTGGTGCTGAAGGAAAAACTGCGCCCGCTGCAGTGGGCGGCCGTGGCCATCGGCTTCATCGCGGTGGGAGTACTCACGTATTCCTATGGCAAGCTCCCGTGGATTGCGTTGACGCTGGCCATCAGCTTTGGCCTGTACGGCTTCGTCAAGAAACGCGTTGGGCCCAAGGTGGATGCCGCCACCAGCCTCAGCGTGGAAACCATGGTTCTTGCACCGTTCGCTGCCACCACCATGATCTACCTGGCCGCCTCAGGAACCGCCACCCTCACCACGCAGGGCCCAGGCCACTTCTGGCTGCTGCTGGCTTCCGGTGTGATCACGGCCGTGCCGCTGCTGTTCTTCGGGGCCTCGGCCCGCAGGCTCCCCATGACCACCATCGGGTTGCTCCAGTACTTCGCACCGCTGCTGCAGTTCATCCTGGCGCTGCTGGTGTTCAAGGAAGCGATGACCCTGGACCGCTGGATCGGGTTTGGCGTGGTGTGGCTGGCATTGCTGGTCCTGACCGTGGACATGCTGCGCACCGCGCGGAAGACTTCGGTGGCCCGGCGGAGGACCGACGCCTCCCTGAAATCGTCCTGACCCCTGTTGCCGGGAACCCCGGTGGAGTAGGTTGCTCGGATGGAGGACTCATATCAGGTCATCGTCATCGGGGCCGGATTCGCCGGCATCGCCGCCGCCAGGGAGCTTGGCCGCAAGGGCGTTCGCGTACTGCTGATCGATTCGAACAACTACCACCAGTTCCAGCCCCTGCTGTACCAGGTGGCCACCTCGCAGATCGGTGTCTCGGCCATTGCCCGGCCCATCCGGTCGGTCTTCCGGCGGCACAGGAACGTGCGCGTCCTGACGGCGGAAGTGGCCGCCATCGACGCCGAAAACCACACCGTCACCACCGCCGGGGGCGACATGTTCCGGGCCCGGATCCTCGTCCTCGCCGTCGGCGCCGTACCCAACTTCTTTAATACTCCCGGCGCCGAGGAGAACGCCTTCCCGCTGTATTCGGTCACGGACGCCACCAGGCTCGGCACCAGCGTGACCCGGCTGCTGGACCGGGCTGACCGGGAGCCGGGCGCCATGGTGGATATGGTCGTGGTGGGCGGCGGGCCAACCGGCGTGGAGACTGCCGGCGCCCTGGCGGAAAACATCAAATTCGTGGTGACCAAGTACTTCTCCCCCGAACTCGCCGCCCGGTGCCGCGTGCACCTGGTGGACATGGTGCCGAACGTCCTGGCCATGTTTTCGTCAAAGTCGCAGGAGTACACCCGCAAACGCCTTTCCAGGATCGGCGTCCAGCTGCACATGGGAGTGGGCGTTACCGAGGTCCGGGCCGACGGCGTGACGCTGGCCGACGGGACGGACATCCCGGGCGGAATCGTCGTCTGGGCCGGCGGCCTTGAAGGCGGTGACCTCCTGGCCGGCTCCGGCCTGCCGCAGGGGAAAGGTGGCCGGATCGACGTCCGGACGGACCTGACTGTTGCTGACGCGGAAGGAGTGTACGTCGTCGGCGATGCTGCCAACATCACCGATTCAACCGGGGCCAAACTGCCCCAGCTTGGCTCCGTGGCGCAGCAGGCCGGCAAGTGGGCTGCCCGCAACATCCACGCCGATCTCAACGGCGGTACCAGGCAGCCTTTCCATTACGTGGACAAGGGGTATATGGCGATGATTGGGCGGGGCGCCGCCGTGGCCGAACTCGGCCGCAAACGCGTCCAGCTCCAAGGTCCGCTGGCTTTTGTGTCCTGGCTCCTGGTGCACCTTGCGCTGCTGTCCGGATTCCAGCAGAAGGTCCGCGCCCTGTTCTCCTGGCTCAACGGGTACGTCCTGCACAGTCCGGCGCAGGTGGTCATCGGCGGGCCGGACAACGAGATCCGGTAAGAGCGCCCAATAAGCACCGCGCCAGCCGTACTTAAACCCCTGTTGCCCCGGAACAGAAAGTTCCGGGGCAACAGGTTTGTTCGCGCCGTTGCGAGGGGGCGCTAACTCTGTGCGGACCGCGTTACGCGTTGGCCTTGATGGCCGCGGCCAGGACCTCCAGGCCGTCGTTCAGCAGTTCATCGGTGATGACCAGCGGCGGCAGGAGGCGGATCACGTTGCCGTAAGTGCCGCAGGTGAGGATGATGACGCCTTCCTTCAGGCAGGCGGCAGCAACAGCCTTAGTCAGCTCCGGGTTGGGTTCCTTGGACCCTGCCTGGACGAGTTCGATGGCCAGCATGGCGCCGCGGCCGCGGACGTCGCCGACCACGGCAGAACCTGCACCGGCCAGCTCGCTCTGCAGTTCGCGGAGCCGGGCGGTGGCGAGGGATTCGATGTGGCGGGCACGGCCGTTGAGGTCGTATTCCTCCATGGATCCGATGGAGGCCAGTGCGGCGGCGCAGGCTACCGGGTTGCCGCCGTAGGTACCGCCCAGGCCGCCCGGGTGGACGGCGTCGAGCAGTTCTGCCCGGCCGGTGATGGCGGACAGCGGCATGCCGCCGGCGATCCCCTTGGCCATGGTCAGAATGTCCGGGATAACGCCTTCGTGGTTGACGGCGAACCATTCGCCGGTGCGGCAGAAACCGGACTGGACCTCATCGGCGATGAAGACGATGCCTTTTTCCTTGGCCCAGTCGGCGAGCGCCGGCAGGAAGCCCTCGGCCGGGACGATGAAGCCGCCCTCGCCCTGGATGGGCTCGATGATGATCGCGGCCACCTGGTCGCCGCCGATCTGCTTCTCGATCATGGTGATCGCCCGCTTGGCTGCCTCGGCACCGGTGATTTCCGGGTTTTCCTCGCGGAACGGGTAGCTCATGGGCATACGGTAGACCTCGGGCGCGAACGGGCCGAAGTTGGTCTTGTACGGCATTGCCTTGGCGGTGAGTGCCATGGTGAGGTTGGTGCGGCCGTGGTAGGCGTGGTCGAAGGCGACGACGGCGTCACGCCCGGTGGCCAGGCGGGCCACCTTTACCGCGTTTTCCACTGCCTCCGCGCCCGAGTTGAAGAGCACGGTGCGCTTCTCGTGGTCCCCCGGGGTGAGGCGGTTCAACTGCTCGGCGACAGCCACGTAACCTTCGTACGGGGTGACCATAAAACAGGTGTGCGTGAAGTGCTCCACGGCTTCCTTCACGGCCCCGACGACGGCGGGATCGGATGCGCCTACGCTGGTCACGGCGATGCCTGAGCCCAGGTCGATAAAGGAGTTGCCGTCCACGTCGTGGATGATGCCGCCGTCGGCGTCCGCGACATAAACAGGGACGGTGGAGGCGACGCCGGCAGCAACTACGGCTTTCCGGCGCTCGGTCAGGGCGACGGACTTCGGACCCGGGAAGTCGGCCTGGACGCGGCGCTTCTGCTCCAGGCGGAAGGTGATGTCTGATGCGGTGGTGGTCATGGGAAACCTTTCAGGAATGGCGGGGAAGTGTTGGGGCGTGTTGCTGTGGCGGGGCGCTACGCGTCAAGTGCACTCATCACATGCTTGATGCGCGTGTAGTCCTCGACGCCGTACATGGAGAGGTCCTTGCCGTAGCCGGACTGCTTGAAGCCGCCGTGGGGCATTTCGGCGGTGAGCAGGATGTGGGTGTTGATCCAGACGGCGCCGAAGTCCAGGTCCCGGCTGAGCCGCATGGCGGTGCCGTGGTTGGAGGTCCAGACGCTGGAGGCCAGGGCGTAGTCCACGTCGTTGGCCAGCTCCACCGCTTCCGCCTCCGTGCTGAACCTCTGCACGGTGATGACGGGGCCGAAGGTTTCCTGCTGGACGATGCTGTCCGTCTGCTTCGCACCGGTGATGATGGTGGGTTCGAAGAAGAAGCCCTTCTCCCCTGCCCGGTGTCCGCCGGTTTCGATCCGGCAGTTCGCGGGCAGGTTCTCCACCACCGAGGTGACCTGGTTGAAGTGGTTCACATTGTTCAGCGGGCCGAAGTAGTTGTCTTCGTCGTTCTGGGAGCCGGTGTGCAGGGTCTTCGTGTGTTCCACCATGGCGGCCACCACGTCGTCGTGGACTGAGTCCTCCACCAGCACCCGGGTGATGGCGGTGCAGTCCTGGCCGGCGTTGAAGAAGGCGAATTCGGCGATGGCGGCCGCGCTCTTCTTGATATCGGCGTCCTTGAACACGATGGCCGGCGCCTTGCCGCCGAGCTCCAGGTGGGCGCGCTTGAGGCCCTTCGCGGCACCGGAGGCGACGGCGATGCCGGCGCGGACCGAGCCGGTGATCGAAACCAGGCCGGGGACTTTGTGGTCCACCATCATGGCGCCGGTCTGGCCGGTGCCCAGCACAACGTTCAGGACGCCGGCCGGCAGGATGTCGCCGGCGAGGCGGGCCAGCACCAGAGTGGACTCGGGGGTGGTGTCCGAGGGCTTGAGGACAACGGTGTTGCCGGCGGCGAGCGCGGGGCCGACCTTCCAGATGGCCATCAGGAACGGATAGTTCCAGGGGGCCACCTGCGCCACGACGCCGATGGGTTCGCGGCGGACGTAGGAGGTGTGGCCTTCGAAGTATTCGCCGGCGGACTTGCCCTCCAGGATGCGGGCGGCTCCGGCGAAGAAGCGCAGCTGGTCGGCGCCGGCGGCGACTTCCTCAGAGGCAATCAGGGAGCGCACCTGGCCGGTGTTGCGGTGTTGCGCCTCCACGAGTTCGTCGCTGTTGGCCTCGACGGCGTCAGCGAGCTTGAGCAGCATCAGCTGCCGCTGGCCCGGTGTGACGTGCTTCCAGCTCTTGAAGGCTTCCTTTGCTGCGGCCATGGCCGCGTCCACATCCTGCTGGTTGGAGATGGGCGAGAGGGCCACTACTTCACCGTTGGTGGGGTTCACGATGTCCAGCGTGCCGCTGCCGGCGGGCGTGACAAAAGAACCGTTGATGAAGTTCTGCAAGGTTTGGACCACGGTGTGCAACCTCTTTCCTGGGGGCCATCGGCGTCGAAACAGATGGATCTGACTGCCTTGAGCCTATGCCAGCACCCCTGCCCCGTGAATAGTCACCTGCACACCTTTTCTGCTGCTTTTTAGTGCGGTTGACTAGCGCCCGTTTATCCTTGGTTCATGGCCATTTCCCTTGCCGCCCTCCTGGGTGTCCCATCCCTGAACCTGTCCAAAGTGGGGGTCGCCGAGACCACCTGGCACCAGGACATCAACTGGGTGGCAGTGACCGAGCTCGAGGACCCGCAGCGCTTCATCAACGGCGGCGAACTCGTCCTCACCACCGGCCTGCGGCTGAAATCGGCCCCCGAGCAACGGCGTTTTGTCCGCCAGGTGCAGCGGGCCGGCGCCGTGGGCATCGGCTTCGGGGTGGGGCTTTCGCACGAGGCAGTGCCCCCGGCCCTTCTCGCCGAGGCCAACCGCTGGGGCCTGCCCGTGGTGGGGGTCCCCTACGAGACGCCGTTCATCGCCATCGGCAAGCTGGTGGCGGATGCCCAGTCCGCGGACCACTACGCCAAGCTGGAACGGCTGATCGCCGGACACCAGGTGCTGGCGCGTGCACTGCTGACGGGCGGCGGCCTGGCCGAACTCCTGAAACACCTGGGCGGCATGCTCCGGGCGGACATCGCGCTCACGCAGTTCACGGCCCAGCTGTACAACAGCACCAGGGACGCTCCGCAGGCCGATACCTGGGCTTCCTACCCCATCCCCACCGGCCGGCGCGACGCCTGCACCCTGTGGGTCCGCAAGCCCTTCGAAGACTCCGGCATCATCGGGTACGCACAGAACCTGATCAGCGTGGAGCTGAACAACATGGTCAAGCAGCGCCAGGCCGAGCGTGCGCTCTGCGGACAGGTCCTGGAAGACGTGATCCACGGAGCCCTTGAAACCAGCGAGGCCCAGCGCCGCCTGGCCGGTGTGGGCGTCAACAGCACCCGCAAGAACGTGGTGCTGCTGGCCGTCTCGGCCGCCCACCACAAGGCCCTGGTGAGCACCTCCGTGCCGCGGGAACTGGAGAAGTGCGTTGCCGCCGTCGTGGGCAAGGATCTGGTGCTGGTGATGAACGACGACGGCGGGGCGGCCCCCTCGCTGGCACGGAAGTTGAGCGACCACCTGGCGGAGGCGGGGATCCATGCGACGATCGGCATCGGCGGGGCGTACACCAAGCCGAACGGCCTGCGCTGGAGCTACTTCGAGGCGCGCGACGCCGCCAGCCACGGGCTGCCTGTCAACGAGCCGGAGCGGCTGAGCCTGACGTCGCTGCTGCTGGCCAGCGAGGACGTGCCGCTGGCGGATATGGCCCACGAGTCTTTGAACCCCCTGCGGACCTTCGACGCCGCCCATGGTGCGGAGTTGATGACCACGCTGGAAAGCTACCTGAACAACAACGGTTCCGTGGCCGCCGTCGCCGAGGAGCTCACGCTGCACCGGAACACGGTCAGGTACCGGCTGGCGCAGATCACCGAACTGACCGGTTATGACCCCGCGGTTACGACGGACAGGGTGCAGCTTTGGCTTGCACTTGCGGTGGCCCGGCTGTCCGCCCGGCAGGGGAAGTAGCGCCAACCGCAACGCATGTGGGGACTAGATAACCCCGCGCCGCAGCAGGGCGCGGGACTTCTTCCGGGCCTTTCGGTACTTGGCCTCGGCGGCGTCCATCAGTTCCGCCTGACGCTTCCCCAGCTCAGCCAGGGCCTGCGCCGCGGACTCAGGCACGCTGGAACCCGCTTCGATGTCGTGCAGCAGGTTCCGGGCAATCAGGGCATCCCGGAAGTCGCCTAGGATCTTCTGCTGCTTATGGGCGGCCTTGACCACTTTCCCGGCGCGCTTGCCGGTCACCAGCGCCGCTGACTCGGCCACATGGCGCAGCCGCTTGGCGTCCTTGCGCACCTGGTGGAGTGCGTCTTCGTGGTCAGCGCCGCGCCGGGCATTGCGGGCCGCCTTCTGCGAGCGCCGCAGCCGGCGGGCGGACTTGTCCACCGCCTTCCCGGCAATTTTGCGGCCCGGGGCCACCGCTTCCGCCCGCACCGGCGGGTGGTCGCGGAAGTCCTCCAGGTTGTCCAGCAGACGGAAGTAGCGCTCTGACTTGAGGGCCTCCTGGGCGCGCCGGTAGCCGGCGTTGAATGCCCCACCGGCCTTGCGCTCCACCTGCTCCTTGACGGCGTCTGTGGCGTCCCCCGGCGGGAGCTCGTCCAGCTGCCCCCGCAGCCGTTCCAGCACCACCTGGGAGTCCCGCGGATCACCGAGCAGCACGGCCAGCCAGTCGAGCTCATCCCGCAGGCGCGTGACCGGCATGGCCCGGTAAAGCTTCCGGTACGCCACCAGCGCGGAGCGGAGCCGCCGGATGGCGGACCTCATGTTGTGGATGCCCTCAGGTTCCTCCAGCCGGACCGCGGCATCCTCGGCGAGGAGCCGGCGGAGTTGCTCCGCGACATAGACGGTAACGACGGCGGCTGCCGGAGCCTTCTTCCCGGCAAGGAGCGCCGCCGGGCCTTCCCACTCCTCCGGAGCTGCGGCACCGCCCGGGTCACGGCCGAGTGCGCGGGCCAGCTTCGATGCGTGGCCGGCGGGGCGGGCGCCCGCCGCGGTGAGGACTTCCTCAGCAGGGGCAAACAGGTCCGGTCCGCCATGGACGAGTTCAAGCTCCCATTCGCGCCAGCTTTGCCGGTGTTCCGCCGCCTCTCCGTGGTGCAGGCGGGTGGCGTCCACCTGGTCGTCGGCCAGGTCCGCCAGATGGACTCCGTCCTCGCCATACAGTGCGTGCGTCGTGCGCCGGGTTTCGAGCCGGACTACAGGCCTCACTTCGTCTCCCCGCAGGTACGCCTGCACGCGCGCCAGCAGGCTGTCGGGAACGACGCCGGGCTGGCCCAGCGGTGCATGCACCTCCCGGCGCCGCTGCGGTTCTGTTTCCGCGGTGGCTTCCGGCGGCAGCTTCAGGTGCCACCCGGCGTCGGTTCCCCCGGTGCGGCGGCGCAGGGTGATGCGGTGTGAGGCGAGCGTGTGCTGGTCCGTATCGAAATAGACGGCCTCCAGGACGGCTGACCGGGGAGTCCCGACGCGGGCCACCCCCGGCAGTTCTTCCAGCGCGGGCACTGTGGCGTCATCACCGACGTCGTACTTCTTCTCGATCTCAATTCCCTGGGAAGCCATCACAGCCGTCCTTCCGCGTTTGGTCCAGCGCGGGCCTGACGGATTCGCGTCCCGGCCCCCGCAGGCAGTCTATTGCCCCGGCGTGATGGGCCGGGAGAGCTTGCCCACAAAACCCTAAACATCAAACGTCTAACCTTTAGGCTGGAGGGATGCCCGCCACTCCCCCTTCTCCTGCCGCCCTGTTCACCGCGCCCTCTTCGGCACCCGTCACTGCTTCCGCTCCTGCGCCTGCCGGCGTTCCCGCGCCTGCTGCCGCAAGGACTCCGGCACAGAAGCCGCGCTCCGCCGTCGTGTTCGGTGTTATTGCGCTGGTGCTGATCGGGCTCAACCTGCGTGCGGGCATCACCGGCGCCTCCGCCCTGCTGCACGACCTGCAGACAGTGCTGGGTTATGGGCCGCTGGTGGCCGCCATCATCCCGTCGATCCCCACGCTGTGCTTTGCCCTGGCGGGCGCGGCCACGTCCTGGCTGACGGGCAAGCTGGGCGTGGAAAAGGCCATCCTGCTGTCGCTCTCCATGCTGGCCGGCGGCCTCCTGCTGCGGGGCATCCCCGCCACCGGGATGCTGGTGCTGGGCAGTGTGGTGGGAATGTCCGGACTGGCTGTCTGCAATGTGGCCATGCCGTCCTTCATCCGCGAGCACTTCGCGCACCGGACCTCCCTCATGACTGCCGTGTATACGGTGACGATGACCACCGGGGCTACGGTCACCGCCGTCGCCGTGGTACCGCTGGCGCAGGCCCTCGGATCGCCGTCCGCCGCCGTCGGCGCCATTGGGATCACTGCCGTGGCCGCATTCCTGGGCTTCATCCCCGTGGCCCTGCACGCACACCGCAACAGCACGCGTGTGGCAGCACGCCACGTGTCCCCCTGGCCGCTGCTGCGGACCCGGAAAGGGCTGCTCCTGACCGCCATCTTCACGCTCCAGGCCCTGCTGGCCTATGCCCTGCTGAGCTGGTTCCCGTACATGCTCACCACCATGGGAATGAATGCCTCGGACAGCGGACTGATGTTCGGGCTGATGCAGCTGGTCTCGGTGCCCGCGGGCATGCTGCTCATCGCCATTGGCTCCCGTCCCGGAATGCTGCGCCCGGCCTTTTACCTGGTGAGCCTCACCATGGCGGCCGGTCTGGCCCTGCTCCTGGTCCTGCCCGTGGGGCTCGCTGTTGTTCCCGCCGTCCTGCTGGGGTTCGGCCTTGGCATCTTCCCCCTGGTGATGGTGATGATCAGCCGCAGTGGAGCGAGCACGGCCGAAACCACGGCGCTGTCCACGCTGGCGCAATCCAGCGGTTACCTGCTGGCCACCGCGGGCCCCTTCGGCATGGGATTGCTGCACAGCGCTACCGGCGGCTGGGTCCTGCCCCTTGCCCTGCTGCTGGCCCTGTCGCTGGTCCAGATTGTGGTGTCGCACCTGATCACGGGCAAAGCGATGACCCGCGGCATGGCCCACCCCGCATCCCCCGCCGCTGTCCACACTGCCGGATCCCCCACTGCCGAGGGGAAGTAGGACGCCATGGCCCTGAGCCCCTCCCGCCGGCCGCCGCTTGCCGAGGAAGTCACCGCCAAGCTGCGGAATATGATCCACTCGGGCGAATGGCCCCTCCACCAGCGGATCCCCTCCGAACCCGGCCTGATGACCGATCTGGGCGTCTCGCGCGGCACCCTGCGCGAGGCCATCAAGGCCCTGGCGCACAGCGGCATGCTGGAAGTCCGCCGGGGTGACGGCACCTACGTCCGGGCCACCAGCGAGATCTCCGGCGCCGCCCGCCGTATGTACCAGGACCATACCGAGGCACACATCCTGGAAGTCCGGCTGGGCCTGGACACGCAGGCAGCGCGGCTGGCGGCCCGGAATGCCACACCGGGCGACGTGGCTGCCCTGCGTGCCCTCCTCACCGATCGAACCCGCGCCTGGAACAGCGAAGACTATGAGGGTTGGGCGCGCGCGGACTGGGGCTTCCATGAGCGGGTGGCCCAGGCGTCCGGCAACCCCCTGCTGCATGAGCTCTATGTCAGCTTCGGCGCCGCGGTTCATGGGGATCTGCTTAAGCAGCTCCGCCGGCCGGGATTCGACGGACTCCAGCACGAGGGGCACGAACTGCTGCTGGCGGCCATTGAACAGCGCAATGAGGACACTGCCGTGGCCACCGTCAACCGCAACCTGAACTCCTGTGCGGAGTGGCTGGCGGCATAGTCGCGCTGGCCAGGGGTTTCGCTCCTCCCCAAACGATCAGTAGGCTTACTATCTGACGAAGGTTGTCTCCCTGGCGTATACACCCGCGAACCCAGGGCATCCGCCGACAAATGAGGAGTTCCCATGGCGCGAACACGCCTGACCGAACAGGTGCCGGGCACCGACACCGTGCAGCCGGCACCGGCGGCAAATCCAAATGGGCACGGCCCCACCGCGGCAGTCGAGCGGACGCCGCACGTCCCGGCCCCGGTCGCTGCTGCGAAGAAACGGGAAACCAAACAGCCCGGCGCACTCTGGACAGACGGGCTGGGCAGGGTGGGCAGCCGCTCGGCCCAGGTCCTGCTGATCCTCACCGTTGCCGCGGTGTCCGTTTACGCCCTGATGCAGATCAAGCTCCTGGTCATCCCGGTCCTGATAGCCCTGATCCTGGCTGCGGCGATCGGGCCTTTCGTCAACATGCTCCGGCGCCGCGGGCTTCCGGGCGGAGTGGCCACCGGCATCGCCTTCGTGGCATTACTGGCATTACTCGCGGGCATCGCCACCGTGATCTACTTTTCGGTCCGCAACCAGTGGGGCGAGCTGGCCCAGCAGGCGTCGTCCGGGCTGGACGAGCTGGAGCAGTTCCTGCTGACCGGCCCGGTTCCCGTCGAGCAGGAACAGCTGGACCAGGCACGTGAGGGAATCGTGCAGTTTGCCAGCAGCAGCCAGGTCCGCTCCGGCGCCATCACCGGCCTTTCCGTGGTCACCGAGTTCATCGCCGGGGCCAGCCTGGTGGTGGTCATCCTGTTCTTCTTCCTCAAGGACGGCGCCAAAATCTGGAACTTCTTCCTCCGGCCCTTCAGCGGGAGCCGGGAGGCAAAGCTCCGCCGGGTGGGGAGCCGGACCCTCGAGGTGCTGGGCGGGTATGTGCGCGGCACCGCCATCGTGGCACTGGCGGACACGGTGGCCATCGGCGCCGCACTGCTGATCATGCAGGTTCCGTTGGCCTTTCCGCTGGCCATCATCGTATTCATCGGCGCGTTCATCCCGCTCGTGGGCGCCACCGTGGCTGGCATCCTCGCCGCCCTGGTGGCCCTGGTGGCGAACGGGCCGGTGGTGGCCCTGATTGTGGTGGCAGTGGTGGTGGCCGTCAATCAACTCGAAGGTGACCTTCTGCAGCCGATCGTGATGGGCAAGTCACTGCAGCTCCACGCCCTGGTGATCCTGATGGCACTGACCGCCGGCACCATTCTCGCCGGAATCGTCGGTGCGGTACTTTCCGTGCCCCTGGCCGCCGTCGCCTGGGCCATCATCCAGGTATGGACCGCGGAGGACCCGAACCTGCCGGACATGAACCCGGAACTGCCGCCGGCACACAGCCAGCCCGTCTAGTGCTTCGCATGGATCGAAGGACGACGACGGTCCGGCACCTGGGTGCCGGACCGTCGTCGTGCGCTGTGCGTTACCGCCGCTGCGGAAGGGTGATAACTAACCCCGCAGGCCCGCGAATACGTTCTTGGGCCGCTGCATCTCGCCGTGCTTTGCGCCGAGGATGACCACCAGGCCGGCGAACGCGGGGATGACCCACTGCAGCACTTTGAGCTGCTGCTGCGCCGCTTTCAGTTCGTCCGAAGCATCCGGCCGCGGCTCCGTGGCGCCCTCGGCGCCCTGGTCCGCGAGCTTCTCCACCTTCTTGCCGAGAATGCCGGAATACAGCGTCACCGCGGCGCCCACCACTGTCACGGCAGTCTTGATCACCGTGTCCCGGGCGACGCCTTCCTGCTTGGCGATGCGCTCCTTGTTTTCCCAGGCGATAGCAAGGTCCGCCACCAGGTGGGACGCGAACGCAGCCGTCTGGAAGGGTGCCCACTTCATCCATCCGGCGCTGGAGAGCCGCGTCCGCTCGGACGAATCCCTGGCCGCCGCCGCTGCACCGTTCAGTCCGATGGCACCCATCAGGGACCCACCGAACCATGCCGCTGCCGTCAGGTCGTGAACTGACCGGGCAATAAGATTTCCTGCCATGATGTGCATTCCTAACGTTGAACTTGGTTGAGATGCCGTGCCTGCGGACGTTACTTGCCGTGTCCCATCAAGGTCATGGTCCGCCCATGGTAAGCACACTTACTAATGTTACGAAAGCCCGTCTTGCTCGGGCGGACCGCGTAATATCAACGGCATGGGAACTACTGGGAGTTTGTTCGGCTGGGCCTTTGGTGACCCCGCCCGTGAAGATGAGGGCAGGTACGTGGAAGGGCTTCAGCGCGAGGCGTTCGGCAATGCCCGGGCCACCGCGGAAGCCAAGGGAGTGGCAGTGGTGCCAGGCTCCGAGGTCTTCACGGTGCTGAGTGGACACGATTCCCTGGTGGAGCTGGAGAATGCGCCCGGACAACTGGTGGTCCGCTGCACCGTCCACGTGGAGGGACCGGGCGCGGAGAAGATCCGCGCCGAAGGGCCCATGAACGGCTGAGTGATGTCGGACAGCGATTCCACCCTCAGCCAGGCCGCGGACGCCGTCGAGGAGGCCTCGAACCATCCGGCCCTCGACGTCCTTGCACGGGCCGGATTCGCCGTCATGGCGCTGTTGCACGTCATCATCGGGGCGATAGCCGTTGCTGTGGCTTTCGGCCAGCCCGGGGAGGCGGAACCAACTGGCGCCATTGAACAACTCGCGGCCAATACATGGGGGCCGGCCGTGATGTGGGCCTGCGTGGCCGCCTGCATGGGCCTCGCCTTGTGGCAAGCCAGCGAAGCCACGCTGCGTGTGCGCCGCAAGTCCGGCAAGGAGCGTTTGTCCAAGCTGATCTCCTCCGGCTTTCTCGCCGTCGCCTACGGCAGCGTGGGCCTCAGCTTCGCCGGTTTCGCCGTCGGGCTGCGAGGCGACTCCAGCGAGAGCACGAAAGATTTCAGTGCCTCACTGCTGGCCACCCCCTGGGGACCGTGGGCACTGGTGGCACTGGGCCTGACCATCATCGGGATCGGCATCTACTTCATCTTCAAGGGCATCCGCCGTGGTTTCAAGGATGAGCTCTTCCACTTTGACGGGACACGGCGCGGCCGGCTCATCGACGGCCTGGGCGTTTCGGGCCACATCGCCAAAGGGGCGGCCCTGGGCCTCACCGGGCTGCTTTTTGTGATCGCCGCCGCCAAGCACGATCCCAACGAATCAACCGGACTGGACGGCAGCCTCAAGGCCCTCCGCGACCACCCGTTCGGCCCGTACCTGCTGGTCGCCATCGGGGCAGGGTTCATCGCCTACGGGATTTTCGCCCTCATCCGGTCACGGTTCGGGCGGATGTAGTTCCAGGTATTTCCGGGTAGGAAGGAAGCATGACGCACTTGCTGCAGGACCCCCCACAGCGCGGCGGCTCCGTGCCGCGGGACGTCGCCCCCGCCGTCTCGGAGGCTGCGGGACATGCCTTGGCCCGCCTGTTCCAGGTCCTCAAAGCCGTCCGGCCCGTCCGGCCCATCCATCCGAAGGGCGTCGGCCTCACCGGAGAACTGACCCGGACCGGGATCTCCGGCAGTCCCAGCGGCCTGGACTGGCTTGATGCTCCGGGCACCGATTTGGTTGAGGCACGCTTCTCGCGATCAGTGGGGTTGCCGTCCCGGCTTCCAGACGTCCTGGGCCTCGCCCTTCGTCTCACGGCGTCCGACGCCGGGGCACGCGGCACAGCCTCCGACGGCGGCACGGCTTCAGGTGCGCCCGGCGGCGGAACGGCCGACGTGTTGTTTTCCTCCACGGGCTGGCGGCTCCCCGGAAGGTTCTTGCTCCACCCCAAACTCGACGTCACCACCGCCGCCCTGACAACGCTCATGCCCTACCGCGGCCGGAATGGACCGGTGCTGCTCGGGCTGCGGACTATCAGCCTGGCCGGCAGGTCAGTGGCATGCGGGCATTGGGTTCTGGGGCTGTACTGGGCCAAACCGGCAGGCCCGTGGCAGCAGTGCGGCGAACTGAGGCTGCAGGCCGCCCCGGAACCGGCCGATACTCCCCTGCGCTTTGACCCGCTCGAAAACCAGCCGCGGGGCGCAGAGGCCTACGCGTGGACGCGCCGCCTGCGGGAGCGCTCGTACCGGGCAGCGCAGCAGCCCGCGCCGCCCGGTGCCATCCGTGCCGCCGTAGGGTCCGCCGCCGTCGAACGTCCGGAAACAACAAGCAACCAGCCCGCACCAGCCACCACAGGAAGGAACGCCATGTCCACCGTGTCACAGCTGTTCAACACCCCCGCCGCAGACGTCTGGCAGGTCATTGCCGACGGCTGGCTGTACTCCGGCTGGGTGGTGGGTGCCTCACGGATCCGAGCGGTGGATGACACCTGGCCGCAGGCAGGATCGCGCCTCCACCACTCGGTGGGCGCCTGGCCGCTGGTGATCAACGACAGCACCCGCGTGACCGCCGCCGAACCGGAGAAGTCACTGGAACTTGTGGCGCGCGGCTGGCCGCTGGGTGAGGCCAAGGTGGTAATCACCCTCCAGGACCAGGGCAACCAGTGCCTTGTCACCATGGCCGAGGACGCCATCCGGGGGCCTGGCAAGAGGCTGCCTAAGATCCTGCGGGACCCCATGATTACCGTCCGCAACCGCGAGACGCTCAAGCGACTGGAGCTGATGGCAGCAGGCGGGGCCGGGAAGTAGCGCGGCCGGGTTAATTGATCGGCTACTGGGCGGTCAAGGTGAAGGTGGATGCCTGATCACCGTAGTCATCGGTGACCACCACCTTCACCGGCCCCTTCTTGACATCAAACGCGATGACGCCCTGGCGGCCGTCCCCGGCACCCACTTCCTCACTGGGCAAGCCGCCCATGCCGTCCTCCACATAAATCCGCTCGCCCTGGTTGCCCTCCGCGTCGTAGACCTCGAAGTTCATCGGCGCGGCGGTGCTGGTTCCGGTGAGCGTCTCCCAGGAAACCTCGAGCAGCAGGAATCCTCCGTTCGCCGGCTTCAGGTAGGACATGGCGGGAATCTCGGTGGTGTACAGCGAATCGAGGACGCCGATCTTCACAGTGTTGCCTTCGGACACGGTGACCACGAACGAGTTCTCTCGGATGGCGGCTCCCGGTGACGGAGCGGGCGCCGCCTGTGAGGCCGAGGGAAGCGGCGGCGGAACGGGGATATTCCGGCCCTCAGGTGCTTGGGCTGTGATGCTGATGGACACGATGGTCAGCAGGATTCCGGAGATCATGCTGGCGAGCCAAACGATTCCCGTGATGATCCAGGCCTTCTTCCTGTTCTCCGGGTAGCCTTCGAGCTGACGGCCATCCTTGTCCCTGGCGTTACCTGTCAGAGTGATGATCAGGTCCACGATTGCCCAGATTCCGAATCCGCCCAAGGTCAGCAGCTTGGCGACGCCGGTGCCAATCTTGCCCAGGTAGAAACGGTCCACACCCACGGTTCCCAGCAAGAGGGACAAAATCCAGGTGGTCACGAAGGATTTTCCTGGCCCGCCGGCGAAGGGGGCCTGGCCGTAGGGTCCCGGCTGGTATCCGCCCTGCTGCCCTCCCTGATACTGGCCGCCAAAGGTGGACGGAGCAGGCGGAACCGGCGGAACTGACGCGCCGTTTTCGGGTGCGTGCGGGTAACTGGGGTGACTCATGGATCTTCCTTAAGTTGGGGGCAGGCAGGATGGGACGGGCTGGCCTCAGCCCGCAAAGTATTTCTCCAGCGAATTTACTTTAAAGCGCAAAAAAGTGGGATGGGCAGAAATGCCCATCCCACGAATTTGACTTGCACCCCGCACCTGCAGCGGCACGCCCTGCCTCCGTACGGCAGGACGATGGACGCTCGGCGGCCCGGAAAAGCGTTAGACCTGCGCGGCCACACCATCGCGGGAAATAGTCACCATATCCTCGCGCGGCACCACCTTGATGCGTTCGCGCTTGACCTCAACACCGTGCGAGCCGCCAGCTTCCGTGGCTGCTGCGCCGAGGGCGAGCTCGTGGGCGTCCAATGCCAGCCAGCCTTCCCAGCTGGTGAACTTCACGCCGCGGGAGTCGAGGAGTTCCACCACGGCGTCTGCCGCGGGAACGGCGGCGACCGGAAGGTTTTCGCGGTCCTCCAGCAAGTAGGTCACGGTCTCGAGGGCGTCGCCCTTGGTGTGGCCGATCAAGCCGACGGGTCCACGCTTGATCCAGCCCGTGGCGTAGATGCCGGGCACGTGGGTGCCCGAGGCATCCAGGACGCGGCCGCCGTCGTTCGGGACGACGCCCTTCTTGTGGTCGAACTCGATCTCCGGCAGCGCGGAGCCGAAGTAGCCGATGGCCCGGTACACGGCCTGGACCGGGTAGTCCACGAATTCGCCGGTGCCGCGGGCGTTGCCCGTGCCGTCCAGCTCGGTGCGCTCGAACTTCATGCCGGCAACCTTGCCAGGCGTCTCGGCGTCGTCGTAGATCTCCACCGGGCTGTGCAGGAAGTGCAGGTGCAGGCGGCGGGAAGCCTTCAGCTCGGAGAGGTCCTCGGGCTGCTCGGCGATCCAGTTGGTGAGGGTGCCCACCATGGTCTTGGTCTGGTTGTTCGTCTGGATCTGGCGGTCCGATTCCTCGTCGAACTCGAAGTCCTCCGGGTACAGGATGATGTCCACGTCCTTGGAGTGGGACAGCTCGCGCAGTTCCAGCGGGGTGAACTTAACCTGTGCCGGGCCGCGGCGGCCGAAGACGTGCACGTCGGTGACGGGCGAGTTCTTCAGCCCGGCGTAGACGTTGTCCGGGATTTCGGACACCAGGAGGTCGTCGGCGTGCTTGGACAGGACGCGGGCCACGTCCAGGGCGACGTTGCCGTTGCCGATGACGGCGATTTCCTTGGCCTCCAGCGGCCATTCGCGCGGGACGTCGGGGTGGCCGTCGTACCAGGAGACGAAGTCGGCGCCGCCGTAGGAGCCGTCCAGCTCGATGCCGGGGATGTTAAGGTCCGCATCCTTGATGGCGCCCGTGGCGAAGATGACGGCGTCGTAGTGGGTGCGCAGGTCCTCGATGGTGAGGTCGGTGCCGTAGTCCACGTTGCCGAAGAAGCGGATGTCGCCGCGGTCCAGGACCTTGTGCAGGGCATTGACGATGCCCTTGATGCGGGGGTGGTCCGGGGCCACGCCGTAGCGGATCAGGCCGTAGGGTGCCGGGTAGCGGTCAAAGAGGTCGATGCTCACGGTCAGCTCGCCGCTCTTGACGGCTTCGCTCTTGGTGAGGATGTCCGCGGCGTAGACGCCTGCCGGGCCGGAACCCACGACGGCGACGCGCAGCGGACGGTCGGCAGAACCTACGGTGGTGCTTGATGACACGGCTGTGTTCCTTTTCTTCGTTCCGTCCCAACTAAGTAGCGCTAAGTGTCGTTATGAGGGCTCAGAACGACACTTGGCGCTACCCAGTTGGGTGGGGGCTAGGTGGTGAGGACGGTCTTGCGGGGGCTGTTCGGGGTGGTGGTGCCGTAGTCAGCGGTTTTGAAGTGCGCCGGCGCGAACGGGCTCACGCGCACCACGTCACCGATGACTATGACTGCCGGGTTGGCCACACCGGCGGCTTCCGCCTGGTCCGCAATGGAACCGAGCGTGCCGATGGTGACGCGCTGGTTCGGCAGGTAACCGTTCTCCACGATACCAACCGGGGTGCCGGCAGGAAGGCCGGCTTTGCCCAGGGCGGACGCGGATTCGCGCAGCTGGCCCACACCCATCAGCAGCACCACGGTGTGGTCCGGGCGGGCCGGAACCTCGGAGAGTTCCTCGTGGCCGGTCACCACGCTGAAGCCCTTAGCCAGGCCGCGGTGGGTCACCGGGATACCGGCGGCGGCGGGAACGGAGATCGCGGAGGTGACACCGGAAACCACTTCAACCTCGACGCCGTGCTGCCGGCAGTATTCGGCTTCCTCGCCGCCGCGGCCCAGGACGTAGGGGTCGCCGCCCTTGAGCCGGACCACGCGGTGGCCCTTGAGGGCTTCCTCAACGAGGATCCGGTTGATCTCCGACTGCGGCACGGGGTGGTGGCCCGGAGTTTTGCCAACCTCGATGACGCGGACATCCGGTGCCAGCTCATTGAGCAGTTCGCGGGGGCCCAGGCGGTCTGCGACCACGACGTCGGCCTGGCCCAGGAGCCGGCGGCCGCGGACGGTAATGAGGCCGGTATCGCCGGGGCCGCCACCCACCAGCGCAACGGAGCCGTTGCGGGCTGCGCGGCGGCGGCGGAGCGGCAGGTCCCCGGTTTCGAGGGCGGTGGCGACGGCGTCGCGCACGGCCATGGCGCGGCGCGGGTCTCCCCCGGCGTTCACGGCGATCTTCACGTCGTCGACTTCTGCGACGGCGGGGGTCCAGGCGGCGGACGCTTCATGGTCGGAGGCATTGACGCACCAGACGCGTTGCGCCTCGGCGTCGGCGGAGACCTGGGCGTCCACGGCGGAATCGCCGGTTGCGGTCTGGACGAACCAGACGCCGTCGACGTCGGACGGACGGTAGGTGCGCTGCTCCCAGGTGAGGAGGCCGGCGTCGGCCAGTTCCTGGAGTGCGGTGGAGGCATCCGGAGCCACGACGGTGACCCGGGCACCGGCGTCGAGCAGCCCCTTGGCGCGGCGCGCAGCCACCGGGCCGCCGCCCACCACCAGCACGGCGCGGCCCAATAACCGCAGCGCTGTGGGGTAGATATCCTGAATTGCCATGAATCAACGGTAGGGCCGCGTCACAATGGCCTACAAAGGCCGAGCAACAACAGGTCACGTAAGGTAACGCTGCGTAACGTACCGCGGGCCCTCACTCCAGGTCCGACAGGAAGCGCCCGCGCTCCCGGATGAGCCCCGCAGGTAGCAGCCCAGGACCAAACGTTCGGCAAGGCGACCCAAGAGGCTGATCGCGCCATTCCGGGGCAGAGGGCAGACGCAGGTGCCGGAAGTGACGCAAAAGCGTCCGGGGAACAGCAAAGCCCGACGTCGGGAGTCGCCGTCGGGCTCTACAGACACTGTGTTGGGGCTAGCGGGTGCTGCCGGAGAGAAGGCCTCGGCTCCGCAGGAGGCGCTTCTCAATGGGCGCGAAAACCAGCAGTTCAATGAGGATGCCAACGGCGAGGATCAGCAGGATTGCCGCCATGACCACGGTCATGTCGGACAGCACGCGGCCCTGGTCCAGCAGCGAGCCCAGGCCGAAGCCGATGGTGCCGCCCACCGCGATGATTTCCGCAGCCATGAGCGAGCGCCACGAGAAGGCCCAGCCTTGCTTAAGGCCACTCAGGTATCCCGGCAAGGCGGCGGGCAGGATGATCTGCAGCGCCATCTGGAGCCGCGATGCACCCAGGACGGTACCAACCCGTCGGTACTGCGGCGGGATCTGGTCCACGCCGGAAATGAGCCCGTTGATGATGGAGGGAATGGCGCCCATAAAGATCACGAAGTACACGGTGGCATCGGTAAGGCCGAACCAGATGATGGCCGCCGGAACCCACGCCACGGAGGGCAGCACCTGCAGGCCGGATATCAGCGGTCCAAAAGCTCTGCGCAGCGGAGCCACCTGGGCCAGCAGCAGACCCACCGGCGTTGCGATGGCCACGCTGATCAGGAACCCGACAACCCCGCGCTGCATCGAAGTCCAGACGGCTTCCTGCAGTTTGCCGTCACTCCAGAGCACGCCCATCTGGGTCACCACGTCCAGCGGACCGGGCACCAGGTCGCGGCGCTTCACCCCAAGCGAGACGTAGAACTGCCAGATCAGGACGAGGGCCACCAGGGCGGCGATGGGCAGGAGCACGCGGCTCCAGTCGACCCGGTGTTTGCGGTCAGCGTCGGACTGCAGCGAGTCCAGCCCGGACTCAAGTTCCCGCAGGTCCTCATGCCCGGTGGAAGACCGGGTCAAAGCGGCATGAACGTGCCTGGTCTGAGGAGTGGCATCTAAGGAATCGGCCGCGGGACCCGACGCGAGCTTGCGAGCTTCGGGAAGGCCGGTGCCGCTGCCTGAGCCGGCCGCTTCGTCCGCAGGACGAAAGCGGTCCGGCGAAGGGGCGGGGGCGGCATCGGGCGCGGAGCCGGACAGAGACTTACTTGGCATGGCGGCGAATCTCCTCACGCAGCCGGGCGGTGATGACCCCGGTCAGCTGGCCGGCAAGCCCGGCGTCGGTTCGGTGTTCCTCGGTGACTGCCCATTCCTGAACAACGCGGCCCGGGCGGGAGGACAGCAGCAGCACGCGCTGGCCCAGCCGGACAGCTTCGCGGACGTTGTGGGTGACAAAGACGATGGTGCGCCCGGTTTCCTTCCAGATGCGTTCCAGTTCGTCGTGCAGCAGGTCGCGGGTGATGGCGTCCAGTGCGGCGAACGGCTCGTCCATCAGCAGCAGCTGCCGGTCCTGGGCCAGCGACCGGGCCAGGGACACACGCTGGCGCATGCCGCCGGACAGCTCGTGCGGGCGCTTGTCCCCCGCGCTGCCAAGGTGCACCAGCTCGAGGAGCTCCTGCGCCTTCGCCTTGCGCTCGGCCTTGCCCATGCCGCGCAGCTTCAGGGCCAGTTCGATGTTCTCCCGGGCCGTGAGCCAGGGGAACAGCGCGGCGTCCTGGAACATAAAGGCGGCACCGTCGCTGGGCACTTCGAGGGCGCCCGACGTCGGCGCCTCGAGTCCCGCGATGATGTTCAGCAGGGTGGATTTGCCGCAGCCGGAGGCACCGAGGAGGGCTACGAACTCGCCCTGGCCGATGTTGGCGTTGACGTCGTCCAGCACCGGGGCGCCGTCGCCGAAGCGCTTGCCCAGGTTTTCCAGTACGACTGGCATGGTGCCGTCCTTAATTAGGTGGGTGAGGGGGTCAGTTTTGGCCGAGGCCGGCGGCGGAAACCGGATCCGTACCGCTGCCGCCGTCGTCGATGACGTCGTTCAGCGGCTGGAGGTCGAAGAGTCCGTTGATCTCGGCCTGCTTGGTGGTGCCGGCCTCCACACCGTCCTGCAGCAGCCGGGGGTAGCTTCCGGCCAGCGGGTCCAGGGTGAAGGTGATGTTGCTGAGGGACCGCGCGAGGACGTCGTCAGCAAGGGCTGCGCCGGCAGATTCCTGCAGGCCAGCGTTGATGACGGCGGCCTTCTGTTCAGCGGGGGCTTCGTTCAGCCAGGCCACCGATTTTGCGTGGCCGGCCAGGAGCGCCTTCACGGTGTCCGGGTGGCCGGCTGCGAACTTCTGGTTCACGATCAGAACGGTGGTGGGGAACTCGCCGGGTTTGCCCGTACCGGTGCCGTCCCACAGGTCCTTTTCGTCCACCAACACCTTCGCTCCGGCCTGGAGCACCAGGCGTGACGCCCAGGGCTCAGGCAACCACGCGCCGTCGAGCTTTCCGTCCTGGAACAGCTTCAGCGTCTGGGCGTTCTCCGTGGGGTTGATGGCGACGTCGCCGCTGCCGTCCACGTTCGTTTTGTAGCCCTGGTCCGCGAGCCAGGCGCGCAGGGCAACGTCCTGCGTACCGCCCAGCTGCGGGGACGCCAAGGTCTTGCCCTTGAGCTCCGCAGCCGAGCTGATCTCCGGCCTAACCACCAGCTGCGCGCCGCCGGCAGCAGCCCCGGCGATGATCCTGACGGACTCGCCCTGGCTCTTGACGAAGGAGTTGATGGCCGGGTTGGGGCCGATGTAGGCGGCGTCGATGGCGCCGGCGTTCAGTGCCTCGATGGCCGCCGGACCGGCGTTGAAGGTCTCGGTGCTGAGCGCGGTGCTGCCCAGGGCCTCGGCCAGGAAGCCCTCCTTGATGCCCACCAGTGCGGGGGCGTGCGTGACGTTGCCGAAGTAGCCCAGCTTCAGTTCTGCGGCGGCCGTAGGTTCAACGGCCTGGGCCTCGGTGTTGCGGGAAACAGTGGATGCCACCACGGCGCCGAGGGCGATCAGCAGGACCAGCCCAATGGCCAGGGCAGCCTCAATGGCACGCTTGCGCTGGGGGACCGCGCTTTCGCCTGCCACGATGCGGGTCATCCCGGGCTTGGAACTAGTCATTGTTTCACCATAGGGAGTGACCCAAACCCGTTCAATGAAGCGGAAACGGGGGGTCACGCAGGTTCATCTAGCGTCACATTCGGCCAACGCCGGCCGCAACACTTGGAGCCCGCCTTGCCCAATGTGCACAACATTCGAGTACTCACTACTCGTGCTTCCCGGTCGCCTCCCCCGTACCGTCCATAAAAAGTCCTGCTGGGAGGCTCATGGATGGATTGACTTTCAGGGGATTGTCATGGGTATCGAGCTTTGCAGGCATTTGTGCCGGATCGTTGCGCCGGGCGGGCAGCCTGATCGCGGAGGGCAGCCGTGATCCAGGGCAACGGATACGCGCCCCTCCTGGACCCATCCGTCCTGGAAAAGCTGCGCGAAGAACTCGAAGACGACGAGGGCGTCTGGAAAGTGTTCGTGCAAAACTTCATCGGACAACTGCCGGAACGGAATGAGAAGCTGCGGCAGGCCCTCACCACAGGTGATGTCAACGGAGCCATGGATGCTGTCCTCAGCCTCAAGACTTCCAGCGAAATGGTCGGGGCCGAACGGCTGGCAGGCCTGGCCATCAATCTTGAGCAGGCCCTGCGGTACGAGATCCTCAACGCTGATCCGGCCGTGGCGCTGCCCCATCTGGCCGCGGCCCACCTCCGGCGGATCAACCAGTGCAGCCGGCAGACGGCCTACCTCCTGCAGGCGGCCCTGCGGGGGAAGCCTGACCGGGATTGAGCGCCGGGGGCGGCTTCAGTTGCCCTTGACGTTAATCAGTTGCCGAAGCTTGTGCCGGACCTTAACGAGGTCTGCGGCATCCTGCATCACTTGGTCGATGGGTTTGTAGGCGGCCGGGATTTCGTCGATGAACGCCTCAGAAACCCGGAACTCGATCCCGCGCATGGCCTTCTTCAGCTCGTCCAGCGTGAAGGTCCTGCGGGCGGCGTTGCGGGAGTACTCCCGGCCGGCCCCATGCGGCGAAGAGTTCAGGGATGCGGGGTTCCCCAGGCCTTCCACCACGTACGACGCCGTCCCCATGGAACCGGGGATCAGTCCAGGATCGCCGGGGCCGGCCTGGATGGCGCCTTTCCGGGATACCCAGACGGACCTGCCGTAGTGGGTCTCCTGCTGGGTGAAGTTGTGGTGGCAGTTGATCCGTTCGCGTTCCTGCACGCGGCCGCCCACCCAGTGGCCGAACTGGGCGATGACCCGGTCCATCATTTCCTCCCGGTTCAGGAGGGCGAAGTGCTGGGCCCAGCGCAGCTCCGCCATGTAGCGGTCAAACTGCGGCGTGCCCTCGTCGAGGTAGGCGAGGTCCGGGTGGGGCAAGTGGATCTGGTTTTTCCGTGACACGTGCTGGGCGACTGCGATGTGGTGCTGGGCAATTTTGTTGCCGATGCCGCGGGACCCGGAGTGCAGGAACAGCCAGACCGCATCGGCCTCATCGGCACAGACCTCGATGAAGTGGTTGCCCGAGCCAAGGGATCCCAGCTGCAGCTCCCATTTGGCCACGTACTCGGCGGGGTTGAACCCGGATTTGGCGGCCAGTTGCTTCAGTTCGGCGATCCGCGGTTCAGCAGTAGGCAGCACAGTCCTGTTGTTGTGCCCCGCGGACAGCGGAACAGCCCGTTCAATGTTTTCACGGAGTTTCTTCCGGTCCTTCGGGAGGTCCGCCAGCGAGTACTGCGTCCGGACGGCAATCATGCCGCAGCCGATGTCCACCCCCACCGCCGCGGGGATGATCGCGTGCAGCGTGGGAATCACTGAGCCCACCGTGGCGCCCCTGCCCAGGTGGGCGTCGGGCATGAGGGCCAGGTGCGGATAGATAAACGGCAGCCCGGCGGTCATCACGGCCTGCTCCCGCGTCAGGTCATCCAGGATCGAAGCCCAGTTCAGGAGCTTCGGGCTGAGGGTTTGCATGCTTCGCCTCCGCGCAAACGAGGACTAACGTGACTCCTAGGCTAACCCCGTGGCGTGACATCGGCGCAGAAGAAGGAGACGCAACCGTGGTGAACGTCCAGACCCAGATCCATATCAACCGATCGCGGACCGAGGTGGCGGACTACGCGGCCAACCCCGACAACGCACCGAAGTGGTACGTGAACATCCACAAGTCCCAGCGGCTGACCACGGGCCCTGTTGGCACAGGCTCAAAGGTGGCGTTCACCGCGAAGTTCCTGGGCCGGGAGATCAACTACACCTATGAGTTCGTGGAATACGTTCCGGGCGAGAAGCTGGTGATGCGCACCGCCCAGGGCCCGTTCCCCATGCAGACCACCTACACCTGGACGGACGACGACGGCGGGACCCGCATGAGCCTCGGCAACACCGGGAACCCCGCCGGTTTCTCCAGGCTGGCCGGGCTGGTCATGGCACCAATGATCCGCCGCGAAACCCGCAAGGACCTGCAGAAGCTCAAGACGATTCTCGAGGGGCGCGCTTAAGTCCGCCCTTAAACGTCAAAATCGCCGGAGGGCTGCCGGGTCGCCGTCTTGAGACGGCGACCTTGCAGCGTTCCGGCGATTTCGGCGGGATCAGATCGAGTAGCGCTCATCCTCGTGGTCGCCCGGGTGGTCCTTGACCAGGCCGGCCGCCAGGGTGTTGCCGTCCAGCGGGTCGATCACCAGGAACGCGCCGGTGCGGCGGTGGTGCAGGTAGTTTTCGAGCGGCAGCGGCGCGGCGAGCCGGAGCTGGGCGTTGCCGATGTCGTTCAGTTCCAGGGTGGATGCCGGTTCCAGCTTGAAGGTTGCCAGGTCCAGCTTGCCGCCAACGCTGCGAACCAGGGCCTGCACGGTACGGGTGCCGTGCTTGACCAGCACCTTCTGGCCTTCACGCAAAGGCTTCGGGGACAGCCAGCACAGCGATGCGTACAGGTCGGCCGAAGCTTCCCGCACTGTGCCGGCAGCGGCGATGGTGTCACCGCGGGCCACGTCGAACTCCTCCGCAAGGCGGATGGCCACCGACTGCGGGGCGGCGGCTTCCTCCAGCGAGGCGCCGGCGAAGTCGATGCCCACTACGGTGGTGGTGCGGGGGTCCTGGCCGGGGGTCAGGACGGAGACCTTGTCCCCCACCTTGACCGAGCCTTCGGTGATCTGGCCGGCGTACGCGCGGTAGTCGCGGTAGGCCTCTACATCCAGGCCGGCGGCCACGGCGTCGGGAGCCAGGGCACCCTGCGGGCGGATGACCAGCTGCACAGGGAAGCGGAAGCTTTCCAGGTGGCTTTCCAGTTCATCGGCGGCCGGAAGGGTTTCGAGGACCTCAAGCAGGGCCGGTCCCGTGTACCAGGGGGTGCGTTCGGAGCGCTCCACCACATTGTCGCCGTCGAGCGCGGACACCGGGACCACCAGCAGGTCCGTGATGCCGTCTGAACCGAGACCCAGCTCGCGGCCCACCTGCTGCACGTCGGCTTCGATGTCCCGGAACACGGACTCGCTGAAGTCCACCAGGTCGATCTTGTTCACAGCCACAATCACGTGCGCCACGCGCAGCAGCTGCAGCACGGACAGGTGCCGGCGGGTCTGCTCCAGCACACCCTTGCGGGCGTCAATGAGTACGACGACGGCATCTGCAGTGGACGCGCCGGTCACCGTGTTCTTGGTGTACTGAACGTGCCCGGGGCAGTCGGCCAGGATGAAGCTGCGGCGGTCCGTGGCGAAGTAGCGGTAGGCCACGTCGATGGTGATGCCCTGTTCGCGCTCGGCGCGCAGGCCGTCGGTCAGGAGGGCGAGGTCGATGCCGCCCTTATCCCCGCCGAACCCGCGGTCCGCGGAGGTGCGGGCCACCGCGTCGAGGGTGTCAGCCAGGATGGCCTTGGAATCGTGAAGGAGGCGGCCCACCAGAGTGGACTTGCCGTCGTCGACTGATCCTGCGGTGGCGAACCGGAAGAGCGTTGTGGGCAGGGCTGTCTCCAGCTCCGAAGCCAAAGTGTCGGTGCTCATTTAGAAATACCCGTCCTTCTTGCGGTCTTCCATGGCTGCCTCGGAGATGCGGTCATCTGCACGGGTGGCGCCACGTTCGGTGAGGGTGGAGGCAGCGACTTCAACCACGACGTCGGACACGGTGTACGCGTCAGACTCCACCGCGCCGGTGCAGGACATGTCCCCCACAGTGCGGTAGCGGACGGTCTTGGTGATGACGTCCTCGTGCGGGAGCGGCTGGGAAACTTCGCCCACCGCACGCCACATGCCGTCGCGGGCGAAGACCTCGCGCTCGTGGGCGTAGTACAGGCCGGGCAGCTCGATGTTCTCGCGCTCGATATAACGCCAGATGTCCAGCTCGGTCCAGTTGCTGATGGGGAACGCGCGGACGTGCTGGCCCACGGTGTGACGGCCGTTGTAGAGGTTCCACAGTTCGGGGCGCTGGTTGCGCGGGTCCCACTGGCCGAATTCGTCACGCAGGCTCAGGATGCGCTCCTTGGCGCGAGCCTTGTCCTCGTCGCGGCGGCCGCCGCCGAACACGGCGTCGAACTTGTTCTGCTGGATGGCGTCCAGCAGCGGGACGGTCTGCAGCGGGTTGCGGGTTCCGTCGGCGCGCTCGGCGAGCTCGCCGCGGTCAATGAACTCCTGAACGGAGCCCACCACGAGCTTCAGGCCCAGTCGCTCCACCGTGCGGTCGCGGAAGTCGAGCACCTCAGGGAAGTTGTGGCCGGTGTCCACGTGCAGCACGGGGAACGGAACTTTGCCGGGCCAGAAGGCCTTGGTGGCCAGGTGCAGCATCACCACGGAGTCCTTGCCGCCGGAGAACAGGAGCGCGGGCTTCTCGAACTCGGCAACCACTTCGCGGATGATGTGGATGGCCTCAGACTCGAGGGTATCCAGGCTGGACAGGCGCGTGGAGACGGCAGCTTCAGTCACCTGGGTGGTCTCCTCAGTTAGGAAAGTGCTCATACGTGTAGTCCGCATTCTGTCTTGTCGGAGCCTGCCCAGCGGCCGGCGCGGGGGTCGTCGCCGGGCGCCACCTTGCGGGTGCAGGGCTGGCAGCCAATGGAGGGGTAGCCCTGGGAAAGCAGCGGGTTGACGGGCAGGAGGTTGTCGTCCGAGTACTGCACCAGCTGGTCGAAGGTCCACGCAGCCACCGGGTTCACCTTGACCAGGCCGTTGGCCTCGTCCCAGGTGACCAGCGGCGTGTTGGTGCGGGTGGGGGCCTCGTCGCGGCGGACGCCGGTAAACCACAGTTCGTAGCCGGACAGGGTGCGGCGCAGCGGAGCCACCTTGCGGAGGGCGCAGCACTGCGCGGCGTCGAGGGCGAAAAGGTCCTTGCCCAGGAGCCGGTCCTGCTGTTCCACGGTGTTCTCCGGGAGCACGTCCACCACGTTGACGCGGAGGTTGGCGGCCACCTCGTCGCGCGTGGCGTAGGTTTCCGGGAAGTGGTAGCCGGTCTCCAGGAACAGGACGTCGACGCCGGGCAGCTGGTCCGCGACCAGGGCCGGCAGGACGGCGTCGGCCATGGAGCAGGCGACGGCGACCGCGGGCAGGTCGAAGTTGCGCTCCACCCAGGCGATCACGTCGCGGGCGGGCGCGTCCCAGCCGAGCTCGGCAGCGCCTGACTCGGCGAGGTCCTTCAGTTCTTCCTTGCTGCGAAGCTTCCGGGTTTCGACGGGCTCAACCACCGGGTCTACCCCGAGAGAGGGGCCACGGCCGTCGGGGTCCCCGGCCGAGCTTGCGAGGTTGGGGAGCGGCTGGGGATTCACTGGAGTGCCTCCTCGTCTGCTGCGTGGGCCCACTCGGCGAAGGTCTGGCCTTCGGCGCGCTGGGCTACGAAGGTGCGGACTACGCGCTCCACGTAGTCGGGCAGGTCGTCAACGTAGACCTTGAGGCCGCGGACGGTGCGGCCCAGGCCCGCTTCCTCACGGTCGTTTGACGCCAGCCCGCCGCCCAGGTGGACCTGGAAACCCGGGGAGGGGTCGCCGTCGGGCGTTGGCAGCATCATGCCCTTGAGGCCGATGTCCGCGGTCTGGATGCGGGCGCAGGAGTTGGGGCAACCGTTGATGTGCAGCGACAGTGCCTGCGGCAACTGGCCCGAGCCCGCGAGGTCCGCGAGGCGGCGTTCCAGTTCGGCAACCGCGGTGGCGGCCGTGTGCTTGGTCTCCACGATGGCCAGCTTGCAGTATTCGATACCGGTGCAGGCGATGGTGCCGCGGCGGAACACGGACGGGCGGGCGGACAGGCCGAGGGCGTCCAGCTCGGCCACCAGGGGCTCGACCTGGTCCTTTTCGACGTCCAGGACAACGAGCTTCTGGTGCGGGGTGGTGCGCAGCCGGTAGGAGCCGCGGGCCTCCAGGGTGTCGGCGAGCTTGACCAGCCCGGCGCCGGAGAGACGGCCGGCCAGCGGGGTGGCACCGATGAAGAACTTGCCGTCCTTCTGCTCGTGCACGCCCACGTGGTCACCGGGGGTGGCCGGTTTGGGGGCGGCGGGGCCATCAGCGAGCTTGTAGCCCAGGTATTCGTCCTCCAGGATCTGGCGGAACTTCTCCGGACCCCAGTCGGCCAGAAGGAATTTCAGGCGTGCCTTGGTGCGCATGCGGCGGTAACCGTAGTCGCGGAAGATGCTGGTGACGCCCAGCCACACATCGGCGGCCTGGTCCGGCTTCACGAATGCGCCCAGGCGCTTGCCGAGCATCGGGTTGGTGGACAGCGCGCCGCCCACCCACAGGTCGTAGCCGATTCCCAGTTCGGGGTGCTCAATGCCCACAAAGGCGCAGTCGTTGATCTCGTGGACCACGTCCTGGCTGGGGTGGCCGGTGATTGCGGTCTTGTACTTGCGCGGCAGGTTGGACAGCAGCGGGTTGCCGATGAACCGCTCCCCCAGCTCGGCGATGAGCGGGGTGGGGTCGATGATCTCGTCCTTGGCGATGCCGGCCACGGGCGATCCCAGGATGACGCGCGGAACGTCGCCGCAGGCCTCGGTGGTGGACAGGCCAACACCTTCCAGGCGGGTCCAGATCTCGGGGATGTCCTCCACGCGGATCCAGTGCAGCTGGATGTTCTGGCGGTCCGTGAGGTCGGCCGAGTCGCGGGCGAAGTCAACGGAGATCTGGCCGATGACGCGCAGCTGCTCGGTGGTGAGCGCACCGCCGTCGATCCTCACCCGGAGCATAAAGTACTTGTCCTCGAGCTCGTGCGGCTCAAGGGTTGCCGTCTTGCCGCCGTCGATCCCGGGCTTGCGCTGGGTGTAAAGGCCCCACCAGCGGAACCGGCCGTGCAGGTCCTGGCCGGGGATGGCGTCAAAGCCCTCTTTGGAGTAGATGGTCTCGATACGCTCGCGCACGTTAAGGCCGTCGTCTTCCTGTTTCCAGGTTTCGTTGGCGTTCAGCGGCGTCTTGCCGTCCACTTTCCACTGACCGTGCGGTTTTGCGGCGGGTCGGGACGGGCGGGCCGGGCGCTTCGGGGCGGCGGTGTCCGCGGACGCTCCGGCTAGAGCTGTATCAGTCATGCATCGACTGTAGGTCCCGTCCGAATAGCGTCACAAAGGCCCGGAAACGTTGAGTCACCTAGGGAAATATTTCGTCACGAAACGCCGGACGGCCTTGAAGAAGCCCACCTCCTGTGTATTTGCCGCTGGTGGTGCAGGGGCCCCGGTTGTTGCGTCGCCAGGGGCTCCAGCGGGTGTTCCAGTGGGTGCAGCGGCGGCTTCACGGGCCTTCGCGACAGCGGCGTCGTACCGCTCCAGCGCGATCTCCGCAAGCACGGGCGACGGCAGCAGGGGTTCCGTAACAACGTCGGCCCCCGCCTTGGCGAGCTGGTCGTGGAAGAAGCCCGGCGCCAGCAGGTAGGAGGCAATCACCACGCGCCCACCGACGTCGACAGCCCCCGCGGACTCCCCCGCCCCGGCACCCCCCTCCAGTTCCTCGCGAAGCATCGCGACGGCGTCGGGCACTGAAGGCTTGGCGGAGGCACCATAGGCGGCCACCATCCGGTTGGGCCGCAGCTCCTGAAGCTGGCCCAGCAGTTCCTGGACGCTGACGGCGGCCTTGGGGTTGGACGAGCCAGCGGCGGCCAGGACGATCACATCGCGGTCCGTGACGCCGGCCTCGCGCAGCCGCTGGTCGAGGAGGGCGGCGAGGCGGGGATCAGGACCCAGCGGCGCCGCGGCCGCACTGCCGGGCCGGCTCTTCACCGCCCGCGCGATGTCCACCTTCACGTGGTAACCCACGCTCAGCAGCAGGGGCACAACCACGGCGGACTCCCCCGCCGGCAGCCCCGCCACCACGTCCACCAGGTCCGGCTGCTGGACGTCCACGTAGGCTTCGCGGACATCGAGGCCGGGGCGGAGCGCCGCAATGCCATCGCGCAGGGCGGTGACCTCCGCGGCGCCTTGTGTGTTGGACGTCCCATGGGCGCAGGCGATCATGATGGGGCTGTTCATAGGGGCTAGCGTAACGTTGGAGCCGCCCAGTCCGCCCTCTTTGAAACTGCCGGGACGCTCCATGACATTCGCCTTTGACAACGCGCCGGTGTGGCTGGATCTGCTGGGCGTTTTCTTCTTTGCCGTCTCGGGTTCGCTGCTCGCGGCGCGGAAGCAGATCGACATTGTGGGGTCGCTGTTGCTGGCTTCCCTGGTGGGCCTTGGCGGCGGCGTGATCCGCGACATCATCCTTGCTGTGGTCCCTGCTGCCTTCACCAATCCTGCGTACCTGGTGCCGCCGCTGCTGGCCACGGTCCTGGTGTATTTCCTGTTCTCCAGTGTCCAGCGGTACACGTCGCTGCTGACCCTGTTCGACGCCGGCGGGCTGGCCTTGTTCTGCATGACCGGCACACTTAAGGCGCTGGCTACCGGCCTGAATCCGGTGGCGTCAGTGCTTCTGGGAGTGACGACGGCGGTGGGCGGCGGCCTATTGCGGGACGTCACCGCCAACGAGGTTCCTCAGCTTTTCAATCCCAAGGACATCTACGCCCTGCCGGCCTTCCTGGGTGCCGCAATGACGGCCGTACTGTGGGTCCTGGGCGTGTTCAACGTGCTGACGGCAGCAGTCATCGCGGCCGCGGTGTTCACGTTCCGCGTCCTGGCCTGGCGCCGCTCCTGGCAGGCCCCGCTGGCCGTTCGCGGGTGGCACCGGGCAGGGGCTGGCCCCGGCGAATCGGCGGGCCGGGATTAGCTAGGATATGAGCATGACTGACATGTTCCTCGAGAAATTCCGTGCGCTGGTTCCGAAGTATCTCGAGGATGAATGGCAGGAAGAGGACGGCCTGTCCGCCGAAGAGCTGGACAAGGCCCTGGCCGACCACCAATTCCAGATTCCCCTGGTCCTGCGCGAGTTTTATCTGGCCATCGGCGGCTGCGAGGACCTCATGGAGGCGTACCACTACTTCTGGGACCCGGACGAGCTCGAAGTTGATGACGAGGGCTTCCTGATGTTCCTCGAGGATGAGGAAGAGGAATACACCTGGGGCTTCCGCGTGGGCGACCTCAGCGTCCCGGACCCCATTGTCTACCGCCGCAACAACGCCCGCGGGCAGTGGAAGTCCGAGGAGGGCACGTTCTCGGAGTTCGTGTTCGACATGTTCGAGTGGGCCTTCGAGGACGCCGAAGACTAGATTTCCCTGCCTGTCTCATTGCCTCCGCGCGCCGCGTCCCGCTGAGTTTCCCCACCTTTTGGGTCCTGCGACGGCGTGTCACCCGATTTTGCCCGGGTGTCGCCGGGGTTCCGGTCAAAACCTGGGGAATCTCAGCGCACAACCCTGCCCCGCAGCACCTGCCACACCTCGTCAACGATCTTCTGCGGGTTGTAAACCACCTCCGCGTAGCCATATCGGAGCACCGCATAGCCGGTGAGGGTGCTCGCGTTGTTCCTGACCCGGTCCTTCTTGACCTGGCGGGGCTCGAGGTGCGTGCCGCCGTCGATCTCCACAATCAGGAAGCCCTCCAGCAGGAAGTCCACGATGCCGATTCCCGGCAGCTCCACCTGCGTCTCGGTGTGGATTCCTTCGCTGCGAAAAAGGATGCGGGCCACTACCTCGATCGCGGAGTCGGCGGTACCGTCAACCAGGTCCAGCGCCCTTCTGGCGGCACCATTCCGCTTACCCGGCAGCCGTTCCCGCAGGTAGCCAAGGGTGGTCACGCCTTGCCGCGCAGCGCTTTCCACCATGACGGCGGCTTCCACCGCCGGAAGGCAGCGCAGGCTGTGTAGGAGGATGTCGGTGGTACTGGCAACCGGCCGCGGCCCATTGTGCGGAGCCAGGGACTCCCGGTGAACCACCGCATCCTTGGGGCCGGCATGGCGGCACAACAAGTGCAAGGCCTGCGGTTCATGCAACACCCAGAGCCCGCGGTGAACCGCAGCAGAGGCGCACGTGAGCACGCCGTTCCCCAGGACCGCACCCACCAAGTCCGCGGGAGCGTCCGGCAGAGCGACCACTCCATGCCGAAGACGGCGCATTTCGCCCGCTGCCACTGCATTGCGGATGCTGCGGTCCGTGAATCCGGCCTGCAGGAGGGTGGCGGTGCGGGCAACAGCACCGGCGTGTTTAAGGAAACGGGTGAGGTCCATGGAGCCAGCAGATCCAATCTGCGGCAAAGGCGGCAGGGCGGCCGAGGGCTATGTGGACAAAGAACCGCGGAATCTCCCCGGCTTTCGAGGCCCCCGCCGGTGTGTCGCCGCGACCCGCCGGGTGACTCAAGGATGACCGGCCAAAAGGTGGGGAAATCCAGCGGGAAAAGTTTTTGACAGGAGCAGTAACAAGGGACTTGCCTCTTGTGACAAAGCTGTCATAGACTATTCACGGATCCGCTAAACGCCTCCGGCGGGTCTGATGCGAACGGAGAGATAGCCTCGGTTCACAGCAACGTATGACTCGTATCGTTGCTGGGGACCGGGGCTATCCCGTTTAACGCAGCCACCGTACGTAGCCACAAAGAAGCCCGGCTCCGTCCACGGAGCCGGGCTTCCACAGAAAAAGGGCTAGCTGGCGCGGTCCACCACAGCCACCGCGAAGTTGGACAGCGATTCCTTGACCACGCCGTCGGGCAGCGGGGCCAACGCAGCGATGGCTTCGTCGGACCACCGGCGCGCCACTACCCACGATTCGGCAGTGACCGGGTGCTCGCGCAGGCCCGCAACGGCCTCGGCCAGTGCTTCATCCGAACTCAGGTCCCCGTCAATCAGCTTCAGAAGTTCGACGGCGGACTGGTCACCATCGAGGGCAGCCTTGCGCAGGAGCAGCACCGGCAGGGTGGGAACCCCTTCGCGCAGGTCCGTGCCCGGGGACTTGCCGGACTTGACCTTGATGCCCGTTACGTCAATGACGTCGTCGGCAAGCTGGAAGGCCACACCCACCTTCTCGCCGTACTCCACCAGCACGGATTCGTAGGAGGGGTCGGCCCCGGCGAAGATGGCACCGAGCTGCCCGGAAGCAGCAACCAGGGAGCCGGTCTTGTCCGCGATGACCGACAGGTAGTGCTCCACCGGGTCCTCGTCCGGCCGCGGCCCTACGGTTTCGTGAAGCTGGCCCAGGCACAGCCGCTCGAAGGTGCGGGCCTGGATGCCCAGTGCCCGGGAGCCGAGTTCGGACACCAGGATGGAAGCACGCGCAAAAATCAGGTCGCCGGTGAGGACAGCCACCGAGTTGCCCCACACCTCGTGGGCCGTGGGCGCACCGCGGCGGAACGGAGCGGAGTCCATCACGTCGTCGTGGTAGAGGGTTGCCAGGTGCGTCAGTTCCACCACGACGGCGGCCTGCACCACGGCGGGAAGGGACGCGTCACCCAGGTGTGCGCAGAGGAGCGTCAGCAGCGGCCGGATCCGCTTGCCGCCGGCCTCCACCAGGTGGCGCGACGTCGCGTCAGCCAGCGGGTCCGAGTTGGCGATGGCTTCGCGGAGCTTCTTCTCCACCCGGGCCAGGTTGTTGGTGATGGCCGGCCCCAGCTCGGCATCCCCGGCGATGGCGGCGAACCCCGCGGGCAGCTGCAGGCCGGTGGCGATGGCGGTGGTGTTCAGGCTGGGTTCGGAGTCCGGCAGGCCGTGTCCGGCGTGCGTCCAGCTGTGGTCTGCGGGGTTGGTCACGGGTTAACCCTAACTTTTTGTTGCGGATACCGCTGATTCGAAGCCGACGGAGTGGCGGATGTATTGGATGTGGCCGGAACCAGCGACTCCAGAACCCGGATCACCCGGTCCTCGAAGCCCTTGGCGGCGGGGTCCGTGAGGTTGGCCAGGAGCCGGACCACGAACCGCATGAGTACCGGGATGGGCATGCCGGTACGCAGCGCAAGCTTCATAACGGCTGGCTTGCCGATCAGGGCGGCGAACGCCCGGCCCAGGGTGAAGTGCGAGCCCCACTGCTCACGCACATAGTCCGCGTAGCGCGCGAGGTGCGCGTCGGCGTCGTACGTTCCGCCCGAGGAGGCACGGCGCGAGGAGGCGTCGATAATGAACTCAGCAGCGAAGCGGGCCGACTCCATGGCGTAGGAGATGCCCTCGCCATTGAACGGGGAGACCATGCCGCCCGCGTCGCCCAGCAGGAGCATGCCCGGCGAGTAATGCGGGGTGCGGTTGAAGCCCATAGGCAGCGCGGCCCCGCGGATCTCGCCCACCTGGTTTTCCGGCGTGAAGCCCCATTCGGCCGGCATGCCGGCGGTCCATTCGCGCAGGACCTGCTTGTAGTCGAGCTTGCCGAATTCCTTGGACGAGTTCAGGATGCCCAGGCCCACGTTGGAGGTGCCGTCGCCCACGCCGAACACCCAGCCGTAACCGGGCAACAGTTTTCCGTCGCGGCCGGGAAGCTCAAGCCAGCCTTCCATCCAGTCGTCGTCAGTGCGCGGCGAGGTGAAATACGTACGCACCGCCACCCCCAGTGGGCGGTCGTCGCGCTTCTGGATGCCGAGCGACACGGCGGTTCGCGTGGAGTTGCCGTCAGCGGCGAGAACGACGTCGGCACTGAACTCGTGCGTCTGCCCCGTCTTGCGTCCGGACTCGTCCAGGACGGCGGCCCGGACGCCGGTGACCCGGCCGTCGTCGTCCCGCAGCGCTTCAGTGACGCTGTGGCGCTCAAGGATTTCGGCGCCGGCCGCCTGGGCATGGCGGGCCAGTTCCTCGTCGAAGCCGAGCCGGGTGCGGATCAGGCCGTACTGCGGGAAGTCGGACACCTCGGGCCAGGGCAGCTCAACCGTGCGGCCGCCGGCGATCAGGCGAAGGCCCTTGTTGCGGCGCCAGCCGTCGTCGTCAGGGTGCGGCAGGCCCAGCTTCTGGATTTCACGGACGGCCCGCGGGGTGAGGCCGTCGCCGCAAACCTTCTCACGCGGAAAGCTCGTCTTCTCCAAGACGGTGACGTCCAGGCCCGCCCTGGCAAGGTAGTACGCGGCGGTGGAGCCGGCCGGGCCCGCGCCGACAATCAGTACTTTCACAGGTCAGCGCGTGATGTTGCGGCGCAGCTTGGCCACCGGGCCCTTGTGCGCGGCGATGGCAGCAGCGCCGCCGTTGGACGCCGAAGCGGGCTTGAAGGCGCGGTGGACGGCCACGATGCCGCCGGTCAGGTTGCGGTAGGTGACGTTGTCCCAGCCGGCATCCTGAAGCCACACGGCCAGGTGGTCCTGGTCCGGCCAGGCGCGGATGGACTCGGCGAGGTAGACGTAGGCGTCCGGATTGGAGGCGACCTTCACGGCGATGGCCGGCAGGGCACGCATCAGGTATTCCGTGTACATGGTGCGCCAGAGCGGGACCACGGGCTGTGAGAACTCGGCGATGACCAGACGGCCGCCGGGCTTGGTGACGCGGAGCATCTCCTGCAGAGCCTTCTTGGGCTCGTTGACGTTGCGCAGGCCGAAGGAGATGGTGGTGGCGTCGAAGGTATTGTCGGCGAACGGCAGGTTGGTGGCGTCACCGGCGATGAAGTCGATGTCCGGGCGGCGGCGCTTGCCGACCTTGAGCATTCCGAGGGAGAAGTCGCACGCCACCACATCTATGCCTGCATCGGCATATGGCTCGCTCGACGTGCCGGTGCCAGCCGCCAGATCCAGGACCCGCTGCCCCCTGGAGACTTCCATGGCTTCCACCACAACCTTGCGCCAGCGGCGGGTCTGCCCCATCGACAGGACATCGTTGACTACGTCGTATTTGGGTGCGACGTCGTCAAACATCGTGGCTACTTCGTCCGGACGCTTATCCAAGGATGCTCGGTTCACCATGACATTGTCTCAAATGTTCAGGAGGGTCCGGACCAAAGCGGTCTTCGCCACACGGGGCCTGGCCTGCGGCGCTACTGCAGGAATGCCCTCGTGTCCGCCGCCACCTGCTCCGGAACCTCCCAAAGCACCAGATGGCCGACGCCGGGATAGGACTTCAGGATTGAGCGCGGGATCCGTGCCGCGAGGGTTTCGTGGCCTGCACGGGGCAGGAGCCCGTCCTGTTCGCCGCGCAGGATCAGGGCGGGCGCGCTGATGGCTCCTGCTTCCGTTGGCGGTGTTGCTTCGCAGAGCCCTTGAAGCACCGATTTCCATACGTGCGCCGGCACCTTCATTCCGTCGCGCACCCGGTCCTCGAGATACCACTCAGGTACCGGTCGCCCGAGCGGGAACCACAGCAGGGACTCCCGCACCCAGTCCTCGTCGACCGGGTCGGCCAGGGCGTCAACCTCGTCCGCAAACGCTGGCCTGCCGTGCAGGGTCAGGGGTGCGCCCACCAGCACAAGCGCGTCCACGCGGTCCGGATCACCGACCGCCAGCTGCTGCGCCACATAGCCGCCGCTCGAGGACCCCAGCACGGCTGCGGACTCCAGCTGCAGGGCATCGAGGATGGCCGCCGCGTCCGCGGCCTGGTCTTTTAGCGAGTAGCCGTTCCCTGGTTTGTCCGCGTCTCCCTGGCCGCGCAGGTCCGGCGCTGCGATCCTGAATTCCGGAAGGAGCGGGACCAGCCGGTCGAAGCTCCGGCGCGATTCGCCCCACGCATGCAGCAGCAGCAGGGGCTTCGCGTGGGGGTCGCCCTGCAGCAGGCACGGCACCGTGATCCCGGTATTGAGCTGAAGGATGCGGACCTCGGAGTCCATAGCTGAAGGCTACGCCCGCGGGCAGTCCGAGGGTATGCACAGCTCAAGGCATCAGGGTCTACGCTGCCCGTTCAATAAAAGGGAGTACCGTGGAGCAATCATGACCAGCACGTTCCGCACCTTGACAGTCCCCCTTGATGGCCAACAATTCGCCGGGGGGCTGCCGTCGTTTTTGGTCCGGGACGACGTCCTCTGCTGGACCCGCCGGGAGGCCGGACTGGTGGGATTCGGCGAGATCGCCCGCTTCACCGCCACCGGCCCCGAGCGCTTCCTCGAGGCGGACATCTGGTGGCGCCACCTCGTCCTCGAAGCCGAGATCTCGGACTCCGTGGGGCTTCCGGGCACAGGTCCCGTAGCCTTCGGCTCTTTCGCTTTCTCCAAAACATCGGCCCACGAGTCCCGGCTGATCGTGCCCGCCATTGTGGTGGGCGTCCGCGACGGCCAGGTCTGGCTCACCCAGCTGACGTTCGACGACGGTCCCCTCACCAGGGAAGGCGCCCTCGCCGCCCTGGACCACTGGCTGGGCGGCGGTTCCGCAGCCGGCAGCACGACGGCGGCAGCGGACGCTGCGGGGGACGGCACCTCCGGAGGTCTTCCCGCCCGCGCGGGCGGCGCCGTCGTACGTCCCCTGCCCCTGGCTGCCGGGGCAACCCTGCATACGGGCTCGCTCAACGAGGAGGACTGGAAGGCGGCGGTCGCCGCGGGGGTGGCCGAGATCCGGACCGGGGCGCTGGAAAAGCTGGTGCTCGCGCGCGACATCGTGGCCACCGTGCCCACCGGCGTCAATGCCGCGAAGGTGCTGCGGGAACTCGCCGGGCGGTACCGCGAATGCTGGACGTACGGCGTGGACGGCCTGGTGGGCGCGACGCCGGAGATGCTGATCCAGGTGGAGGGGCGGACTGCGCAGGCGCGCGTTCTGGCCGGCACTTTGGACCGCCGTGATGCCCACGGCGAAGACGGGCTTCCCATGGACTACGCCACCCGGGTCCTGGCGGGGTCGGAGAAGCAGCGGCACGAACACGAGATCGCCATCCAGTCGTTGACCACCCAGCTGGCGCCGTTTTCCGAGGCAATGAACGCCCACGACGAGCCATTCATCCTGGAGCTGCCGAACGTGTGGCACCTGGCGTCGGACGTGAAGGCCGAGCTGGCTGAGGTGGAAGGCCACGTGCCCACCTGCCTGGCGCTGATCAACGCTCTGCACCCGACGGCCGCCGTCTGCGGCACTCCCACCCAGGTGGCCGGCGCCCTGATCCGCAAGCTGGAGCACCTGGACCGCGGGCCGTACGCCGGGCCGGTCGGATGGCTGGACGCCGCCGGAAACGGTGAATGGGGCATCGCGCTGCGCGGCGCCGTTATCGAAGGGCCGGACACTGTCCGTCTATATGCCGGCTGCGGAATAGTCGACGGTTCGCAGCCGGAAGCCGAACTCGCCGAGACCTGGGCGAAGTTCCGCCCGATGCTCGAATCCCTGGGAATCAAGAACTAAACCAGCGGGTCCGGTATCTGAGACAGCGTTGCTTCGCCTAGGCTTGAAAACAGGAGTAATTTAGTTATCCAATAGTGAAACTAAGTTTCCTGTGATGCACATCTCTTATTCGGCGCTACACTATGAACCGATTTAGTACCGCATACTCCTGCAACAAAAGGTAAGAAACATGCAGCTCAAGTCCCTGGCCACGGCCAAATTGACCGCCAAGGCAGCAGCACTCTTCGCCGTTGGCGCCCTCACCCTCACTGCCTGCGGCGGCGGAAGCTCCACCCCGGCAGCGTCCCAAGGCGGCGTCCAGCTCATCAACTCCGGCAAGCTCACGGTCTGCTCTGATATCCCGTATGAGCCTTTCGAGTTCGAGAAGGACGGGAAGACAGTCGGCTACGACGTCGACATTGCGAATGAGGTGGCGAAGGACCTCGGCGCCGAACTGAGCATCGTGGACAGCTCCTTCGAGGCCATCGAAACCGGCACCGCCCTGACCCAGTGCGATCTGGGCATCTCCTCCATCTCCATCACGGACACCCGTAAGTCCGTCATGGACTTCTCCAGCCCGTACCTTGATGACGACCTGGCCCTGGTTGCCAGCGACAGCTCCGGCATCAAGAGCCTGGACGATGCCAAGGGCAAGAAGGTCGGCGTCCAGCAGGCCACCACCGGCGCCGACTACGCCAAGGACAAGGGAATCGAAGCCCAGCAGTTCGAGGACACCGGCCTCCTGGTCCAGGCACTGCAGGCCGGCACCATCGACGCGGCACTTGGCAACCAGTCCGTGCTGGGCTACGCCATCAAGGACAACCCCAAGTTCAAGAGCGTTGAGGACTTTGCCACCGGCGAGCAGCTTGGCATCTCCATTAAGAAGGGCAACACCGCTATGGCGGAGAAGGTCAACGGCACCCTGAAGCGCCTGACCGACGACGGCACGCTGGAGAAGTTCAAGACCACCTGGTTCGGCGAGACCGCCAAGTAGCCACCGCCCTGTAGTCGCCGCGCAGGCCTGAGGCTTCCCCGCCTTGGCTCCTTCACGGCCCTCAGAACTACGCAGCTGGGGCCCCGGACGGGCTGTACCGCAGTCCGTCCGGGGCCTCTGCCACGCACAACGAATGTGAGCACCCCATGGCAATGACCGCACGTCAGCGAGCCAGAGTAAGCCTGTATGTCCAGGCCGGAATCTTTGTTGTGGCCATCGCCGCGCTGATCCTGGCCACCGACTGGAAGACCATCGGCAACAGCGTCTTCAACTTCGCCAAAATCGGGCCGATGTTCCCCGGCATCTTCACCACCGGCCTGGTCAACACCCTGATCTACACGTTCCTCGGCTTTATCGTGGGCCTCTCCGGCGGCCTGCTGCTTGCCCTGATGAAGCTCTCCAGCTTCCCGCTGTACCGCTGGATCGCCACCGGGTACATCGAGTTCTTCCGCGGCATCCCTGCCCTGCTGGTGTTCATCGCCTTCGGTTATGGCGTGCCCCTGGCGTTCGGCGTCTCGTGGAACATCACCCTGGTGGTCATGGTGTCGCTGGGCATCGTGGCCTCCGCCTACATCGCCGAGACCCTCCGGGCCGGCCTGCAGGCAGTGCCCAAGGGCCAGCTCGAAGCCGCCCGCTCCCTGGGCATGCCGCAGTGGCGCGCCATGGTGACCATCGTGATTCCGCAGGCCTTCAAGATCGTCCTGCCGCCGCTGACCAACGAGGTCATCCTGCTCACCAAGGACTCCTCGCTGATCTACGTCCTGGGCCTCACCGCATCCCAGTACGAGCTGACCAAGTTCGGCCGCGACGGCATCTCCAGCCTGGGTGCCGGACTGACCCCGCTGCTGGTGGCCGGCGCCTTCTACCTGGTGATCACCATCCCGCTGAGCCTCCTGGCCCGGAAGTTCGAAAGCCGCTCCGCGCGGACCAAGCGATAGGCAGGGAAGACCATGAACGACGTCGTCAACAACCCGCGCGGTGGTACGGCCACCGTGCACGCCGCCGGGGTGTCCATCAAGGACCTGCGCAAGTCCTACGGGACCAACGAGGTACTGAAGGGCATCAGCCTGGACGTGGCGCCGGGCGCGGTGGTGTGCCTGATCGGACCCTCCGGTTCCGGCAAATCCACCCTGCTGCGCTGCGTCAACCTACTGGAGCAGCCCAATCAGGGCAGCATCCACGTGGGCGGCTTTGAAGCCACCCACCCTGACGTGGACATCGACAAGATGCGCCGCAAGGTGGGCATGGTGTTCCAGCAGTTCAACCTCTTCCCGCACCTGGATGCCAAGCGCAACTGCTCCATCGCCCAGACCAAGGTCCTCAAGCGGTCACAGGCTGAGGCGGACAAGGTGTCCATGCACAACCTTGAGCGCGTCGGGCTGGGACACCTTGCCGACCGGTTCCCGGACCAGCTGTCCGGCGGCCAGCAGCAGCGCGTGGCCATTGCCCGGGCGCTCAGCATGGACCCCGAACTGATGCTCTTCGACGAGCCCACGTCCGCCCTGGACCCGGAAACGGTGGGCGATGTCCTCTCCGTAATGCGCAACCTCGCCAAGGAGGGTATGACCATGCTGGTGGTGACCCACGAGATGGGCTTCGCTCGTGAAGTGGCCGACCGCGTGGTGTTTATGGACGGCGGCGTGGTGGTGGAGGAAGGCGTGGCCGAGCAGGTCATTTCCGCCCCTACGCAGCCGCGCACCAAGGAGTTCCTGCGCCGCGTGCTGGATCCAACGCACATCGAGATCGAGGAATAGGCGCACCCGCGACCCCCTGATTCGCTTTCGACGCACAGATGCCCTGTCGCTACCGGAATTCCGGCAGCGACAGGGCATTTGCGCGTTATATCGAGTTCTGTCTGTCAAAAGGCAGCAGAGCAGCGTACGACGGCGGGACGCGCCAACAGATGCCAGCTTTCGTTCCGGCCGGGCCCTTTACTTCGCCGCGTGCGGGAGCCCACAATGGTCCCTCTACAGCCTCCACTGGCTCAGCAGCGCGCTGCCCATCCGGCTCCGTCCCATCCCGGCCGGCCATTAAGAGGAGCGCTGCTATGACAGATCGGACAACCACATCCCGGGCCACCTCTGCGGTATCTGATCGAGCTGCACGGCTGGCATCAATTCCCTCATTTCAGCGGGTGGACGCCTACATCACGGCGGCCAGCCTGCGCCGGAAGGGCCAGTCCGACGTCTGCGATTTCACTTTCGGCAACCCGCACCAGATGCCGGCCGACCGTTACGTCAATACGTTGCGGGACGCCCTTACTCCGCAGACTGACCAGTGGTTCGCCTACCAGACCAACGGCGAGGCCGCCCGGGAGGCTGCCGCGGAATCCCTGCAGCGGCTGCTGGACGTGCCGTTCCGGATGGAGGATATCTACCTCACCACCGGCGGCTTTGCCGCCATCGCCTTGGCGCTGAAAACGGTCGCCGATCCGGGTGATGAGGTTATATTCAGCCTGCCGCCGTGGTTCCTGTACGAGCCGCTGATCCTTGAGGCTGGACTCGTTCCCGTGAAAGTAAAGGTCAACACCACGACGTTCGACCTGGACCTCGACGCCATCGGCGCTTCCATCACTGAGCGCACCAGGGTTGTGATCGTCAATTCGCCCAACAACCCCACGGGACGGATCTATCCTCCCGAACTGCTGCTCCGGCTGGCGGAACTCCTGGAGGCGGCCTCGGCGAGGATCGGCCAGCGGATCTACCTGGTCTCGGACGAGGCCTACAACCGGATTGTGTTCGAGGGCGTCCGCTTCCACAGTCCGGTGGAGTTTTATGCGCACACGCTGCTTGCCTATTCCTACGGCAAAACCCACCTGTCCCCCGGCCAGCGGGTGGGCTACCTGGCGCTGCCACCGGCGATGCCGCAACGGGAGGAGATGCGCCCGGCCATCACCGGCCTGCAGGTAGCGATGGGATGGGTGTACCCGAACGCACTGCTGCAGCACGCGCTTCCCGAACTGGAGAAGTTCTCCATCGACGTCGGACAGCTGCAGCGGCGCCGGGACCGGCTTGTCGATGCCCTGGGTGGCATGGGTTACCTCGTCCACCGGCCGGAGGGCACGTTCTACCTGTATGTGACGTCCCCGATTCCGGACGACGAGGCGTTCACTGAGGCACTCGTCCGCCGGGATGTCTTTGTTTTCCCGGGCGTGCTGTTTGAGACGCCGGGTTTCTTCCGGATCTCCCTTACGGCCAACGAGGGCATGATCGAACGCAGCCTGCCTGCCTTCGAAGCGGCGATGAAGGAAAGCGTGAACAGGAACGGGACATGAGCCAACGGACCTACCCGCAGGGTGTCCCATGCTGGATCGACACTGAGCAGCCTGACATTGATGCGTCACCGTCGCCGGCCGGGACCAGGCGGTGGCGGACGCGCAGCCAGTTCACGCCCTCGGCCGGTTAGCCGTCCCCTGATCGACCCGCCATCCGGACGGGTCCGCACCTAGCGCGCCAGCACTCCCCCGACGGCCACGGCAACGGCTTCCTTGATCCGGGCATGCAGGGCGCGGAGGCCGCTGCGGTCCGTGCGGACTTCGATGATGGTGCGGCCTTCCACCGGCCGGGCGAGCGCTTCGGCGAGTGCCGCCGTCGTACTGACCGGACTGTGCCCGACGCCGTATGCCGCAGCGAGTGCCGCAATGTCCACTGAGTGCGGGGTACCGAAGAGGCGTTCGACGGCGTCACCGTACGTTCCGGCCTCACGCACCGCGCCGTGTTCCAGCAGGTCGAAGATGGCCCCGCCGGAATCGTTGAGGACCACGATCCGAAGCTGCGGCTGCTCCTCCCTTGCCCCAACCAGCAGGCCCCCAACGTCGTGCAGGAACGTGACGTCGCCCAGCAGGACAGTGGTTTCCTGCCGGCCGCCAAGGGCGATGCCGGTGGCGGTGGAGATGGTGCCGTCGATCCCTGCCAGGCCGCGGTTGGCGTAGACGGTGGCGGCGGGCTCGGGCGCGGGCAGGCCGGCCAGGTCCACGTCCCGGATGCCGTTCGAGGAACCCAGCATCAGCTGCCCGCGGGAATGCTTCCAGACGAGTGATCCCACGGACGGGCCGGTGGCCGGCGCGTTTTCCGTGAGGACAAGGTCCAGTGCGTGCTGGGCTGCCGAACCCGCGAGCAGCCAGGTGTCCAGCCAGTCGGACGGGCCGCGGCCGGCGAAGTCTGCGAGGTCGGCGAGGTTTTCCAGGGGCAGTTCGGTGCGCCTGCCGGGCTCGTACCAGGCGACGGGAACCGGCTGGTACAGAGCGGACGGCACGTCTGCGCGTGCAAGGAGGGCCGCCACCGGCCGGGACAACGTCGGCCGGCCGAACAACACGACCCGTTCGATGGGCTGCGCTGCACCAGGCCCGAAGTGCTCCAGCAGCAGCCGGTACGGTCCCACGGCGTTCGGCCCGAAGCGGGCATTCGAGGAAGGCTCCGCCAGCAGCGGCAGGCCGTGGGCGCGGGCGAAGGCCTCGGCGACCGGACCGGCGTCGTGGCCGGCCACCACCACGGTCCGGCGCTCGGGCAGGTCGGTGGAGGCGGGCGGCAGGTTCATAATGAGCGGCTCCGTGCCGATGCGGTAGCGCTGGCGTTCAGCCGGCGCGGACAACTGGTCGGACGGCTCCGGTACCAGCGGATCACGGAAGGCGAGGTTGAGCTGCACGGGCCCCGGGGCCAGATCCGGGAACGCGCCGGTGGCGGCGGAGAGGCCTGTCTGGACGGCCCTTTCCGGGCTGGAGCCCGCGGGAACGTCGACGGCGAACCGCACCTGGTCGCCGAAAATGTCGGGCTGGACCGTGGTCTGGTTGGCGCCGGTGCCGCGGAGCTCGTCAGGCCGGTCCGCGGAGAGGACGATCAGTGGAACCGCGGCGTGGTTGGCCTCCATCACCGCCGGAAGCAGGTTTCCGACGGCGGTCCCGGACGTGGTCAGGACGGCGGCCGGGGAACCGGTGGACAGTGCTAAACCAAGGGCTGTAAAGCCGGCGGAACGCTCGTCGATGCGGACCAGCAGTTCCACCCGGCCCTGCGCCGAAGCCTCAGCCAGCGCGTATGCCATGGGGGCCGACCGGGAACCCGGCGAGACCACCACGTGCTGCACGCCGCCGTCGACCAATGCCCCTACGGCGATCCGCGCCGCAGCCAAGGCCGTCAGCGAGGGTTCCGCGTCGGAAGAATCTGCGTCGGAAGTGTGGGAGGCGTCGGGGGCAGGTTCGTTCAGCGAAGTCACCAAACCAGTCTGCCACCCCCCGACGCCCCATCACCTCCTTCACCAAAACCCCCGACGCCCCATCACCTCCTGCCCCAAAAACCCGAACGCCCCATCACCTCCTGCCGCTGTGGACGGAAAGGTGATGGAGCGTCGCGGGAAAACCCGCGAAAGGTGATGGCGCGTCACGGGAAAACCCGCGAAAGGTGATGGCGCGTCACGGGAAAACCCGCGAAAGGTGATGGCGGGTCCAGGGAAAACCTAGCTGCGGAACACCTGGACCACGGAGGGACGCGGGGCACGCACCTTGCCCGCTGCCGGCGTCGTACCTGCGGCAACGTAATCCGGGAAGTAGGAGTTGGGCGCGTCGAAGGTGCCTTCCTCACCCGGGTGCTGAACCGCGACGAACACGGTGCGTTCCTCGTCGTGGATGATGGGTCCGCAGGTCTCGGCGTCGCGCGGAACGGCGAGGAACTGTTCCACCTTGCCGCGCTCGGCGCCATCCAGCGTGACCTTGAAGAGGCCGTCGTTGTAGCCGATGGTGGAAGGGGCGCCGTCGGTGGAGATCCAGAGGTTGCCCACCGAGTCGAAGGCCAGGTTGTCCGGGCAGGAAATGGGTGAGACCTTGTCCGCCGGGAACCCGGAGAAGTAGGTGGCGCGGGGCAGGGCCGGATCGCCGCAGACCAACAGCAGGTTCCAGTTGAACCTGGTGGAAGCCTGGTCGCCGGTCTCGGTGATTTCCACGATGTGGCCGTCGCGGTTCTGGTTGCGCGGGTTCACCTCCGTGGCGGCTTCATTGGTACCGGTTCCGCGGTTGGTGTTGTTGGTGCAGGCGACGTAGACCTTGCCGGTGTGCAGGCTGGGCTGGACGTCCTCGCAGCGGTCCATCTTGGTGGGGCCAACCTTATCCGCGGCCAGGCGGGTGTACACGAGGACCTCTTCGACGGACATCCCGTAGACCGCGGACTTGCCGCCGACCACCAGGGGCAGCCATTCGCCGGAGCCGTCGAAGGCGCCGTCTGCCGGCACAGCCCCCGTGCCCGTGATGTCGGCTGCCGGCGAGTTGCCGGTGAACTTGGCGACGTACAGGTCGCCCTCGGAAAGCAGCCCCATGTTGTGCTTGCGGTCACCCTCCCGGTAGGTGTCCCTGGAGACGAATTTGTAGAGGTAGTCGAAGCGCTCGTCGTCACCCATGTACGCCACCACGTGCCCGGACTCCGCAACGATCACGTTGGCACCCTCGTGCTTGAAGCGCCCCATCGCAGAGTGCTTGCGGGGCGTGGAGGTGGGGTCGAACGGGTCCACTTCAACGATCCAGCCAAACCGGTTGGCCTCGTTCTCATAGCCCGCGTTGCGGGTGTCGAAGCGCTTGTCGTCGAGTTCCCACTGGCGGGCTGTCGGCTTGGACGTCAGGCCGTAGCGCTTGTCGGAAGTGGACGTGCCGGGGGAAACAAAGTAGCCGTTGAAGTTTTCTTCGCCGGAAAGGATGGTGCCCCAGGGGGTGGTGCCGCCCGAGCAGTTGCCGAACGTGCCCTTGATGGCCTTGCCGGCGGGGTCGGCCACGGTCTTGACGAGGGCCGAGCCGGCAACGGGGCCGGTCAGTTCGTAGGTGGTGTCGGAGAGGAAGCGGCGGTTCAGCGGCGCGCCCTTGATGTAGGCCCAGGGTTTGGTGGTGTTCTTGCGTTCCAGTTCCACGACGGCGAGGCCATGGGCTGCGCGGCCGATGGCGCGGGTCTCCGCGGCGTCATATCCGGCCGGGACCATGATGTTCTCGTTGGTGTACTCGTGGTTGGTGAACAGGACGGCGCGGCGGCCCTTGCTGTCCGGGATCTCCAGGATGTCCGTGTAGTCGTTGTTGTAGCCGAACTGGCGGGCCTGGGCCGCTGCGGTCTGCTTGCCCAGGTCGAAGTCCGGGGAGTCGTTGAAGAGCGGGTCGCCCCAGCGGATGATCGGCTGCCAGGTGAACCCTTCGGGAACGGTGAAGGCATCCACCGCCTTGTCCACCGGCGCGATGGCCGTGAACTGCAGCTTGGACTTGCCGAAGCCTACCGTCGCGGCCTTCGACAGGCCGGCTGCGGAGGCGGGCTCGGCGGAGGTCACCGCGGAACCGAGGACGACGGCGAGGGCACCGGCGGCGCCCAGGCCCAGGGCGGCGCGGCGGGACATCGTGGCGGAGGCGATGTCGCGGAAGTAGCTGTTGGAGCTGGTGTTGCAGACGTCGCCGGCGCAGGCGTTGTCGCACTTGAGCGCACAGGTGACAGCACTGCGCTTGCCCTTGGTATGGCCGAGCATCGGCAGGAGCGGAAATTTGCGGGCAGTCGTTTCAGACATGGGGGCCTTCCAAGGTGTTTCTATGAGGTCCCGCCCACCCTGTCAGCCGATTTCTACGTCAAGTAGTCAGCAAGGTGAAATTCCGGTTAACCGCTTGTGACCTGCAGTAATGAGTGGACGCGGCGGAGCCGGGCCAGCCACCAGTCGCGGCGTTCCCGGGACGCTGCATACTGCTCAAGCAGCCCGGCGTCGGCGCTGACGTCACGGAGGCGGATGGCGCCGTCATCGGCCACCAAAGGATCCGTGGTGACGTCCGATTCGAACAGCGATACCGTCCCCAGCCCGCACGCATACGGCAGTTCGGGAAGTGCGGCCGCCAGCGCAAGGCCCGCGCGGATCCCCACCGACGTGTCCAGCGCCGAACTGACCACGGCGGGCAGCCCGGCCTGAGCGACGATGTCCAGGGCGCGCCGCACTCCCCCGAGCGGTGCCACCTTGACCACGATCAGGTCCGCCGCTCCGGCCCGGGCCACCTTCAGGGGGTCGGACTCCTTGCGGACGCTTTCATCGGCCGCGACCAGGACCGGTGTGCCCGCCAATTGCAAAGCGCGCCGCACCTCGGCCAGGCCCTCGATGGTGGGAACGGGCTGCTCAGCGTATTCAAGTCCGACGCCGGCCAGCCGGGTGAGTGCCTCGACGGCAGTGGGGACGTCCCAGCCGCCGTTCGCGTCCACGCGGATGGCGGCGTCCGGAAGGGCGGAGCGGACAGCGGCGAGGCGGGCGGCGTCGTCGTCGAGCGTCTGGCCCCGCTCGGCGACCTTCACCTTGACCGCGTCCACCCGGCCAAAGCGGGCAAGGACCTCCGGCACGCGTTCAGCCGCAACGGCCGGAACGGTGGCATTGACCGGGATCACCGCCCGCAGCGGTTCGGGAAAGCCTGCCCAGCCGGACTCGATGGCTGCGGCCAGCCAACGGGACGCTTCGGCGTCGCCATACTCGGGGAAGGGGCAGAACTCACCCCAGCCGGCCGGACCGCGCAGCAGCAGCGACTCGCGCTCCATGATGCCGCGGAACTTCACGCGCATGGGCAGGCTGACCACGTGCGCACCGGCCACGAGTTCCTCGATGGCGGGCAGGTCAGGCGGCGCTGTAGGCATGGACCCACTGTACAAGCGGCCACTGACAGGGCCCCTGCGGGCAGGAGCGGAGGCCGGGCCGCGGAGACCGGCTTGAGCGGCCACGGCCGGCCTCCGCTGCTACTCCTTAACCACCCGGATGGTGCCCAGCGACGGGTCCGCCGGATCGGGCAGGACCATGCCTGCCTTGAGCCCGGACTCGAGATACTCGATGACCGCCTCGTTGATCCTCTCCCCCGGGACAATCACCGGGATCCCGGGCGGGTAGGGCGTGATCTGCTCTGCCGCCACCCGTCCTGCCGCTTCCCCGGCCGGAACGTCCTCCCGGGGGCCGAAGAAAGCGTCCTGCGGGAGGGCCACCGTCTCCAGTTCCAGCTCCGACGGCGAGGGCAAGGAGATGTGGGCAGGCGCGGGAAGCGTCGGCGCAGCTTCGATGAGCGCCTGCAAGGCCTCCAGAAGCCGCTGCGCGGAGGCGTCGTCGTCGGCCATGGACAGTGTCGCCATGATGCGGCGGTGGTCGCTGAGGCCCATGTCCAGCCGGCGGTGTTCCCGGAGCCAGTCGGCCCCCTGGTAGCCGCTGATGCCCAGTTCGGAGAGGTCCATCAGGATCTGCATGCGGTCCAGGTCGTGTGAGGACTCGGCGGCCAGAAGTTCATCTTCGAGCACATGGATTCCCGGGAGCGCGTCAATGTCGCGGCGCAGCCTTCGGGCCAGGTCCAGCGCATTGCCCAGGAGTTCGCTCCCGTGCTGGACCATCTGGCGGCGCCAGCCATCCATGGCCGAGTACAAAATGACGTTCGGGCTGGTGGTCATCAGCAGATCCGCGCACTCGGACAGGTGCGCCGGGTCCACCAGATCGCCCTGGACGTGGTAAACCGAGCCCTGCTCGAATCCGGCACCCATCTTGTGCACGGACACCACGCAGACATCCGCGCCGGCACTCATCGCCCAGGTGGGAAGGCCCTCGTGGAAAGGCAGGTGTGCGCCCCACGCCTCATCGACGATGAGGGGCTTGCCGCGGTCATGGCAGACCTTCGCGATGCCGGCGATATCCGCACAGGTTCCGTAGGGCGTGGGGCTGACAATCAGCGCTCCGGCAGCCTCCGGATACCGTTCCCACATCTCCTCCACATCCGCCGGTGACGGCGGGTGGGCCAGGTGCAGCTTGGTGTCCCAGCGGGGCCGGATCCAGCGCGGCTGAACGCCAGAAAACACCAGCCCGGCCGTGATCGACTTGTGCGCGTCCCGGCTGACCAGCAGGTCACCTTTGCCGGCGGCCACGGCAAGGACTGCAGCCTTGACCGAAAGGGAACTGCCACAGGTGGAGAAGAAGGCCTGCTCCGCGCCCACGGCATCGGCCATGAGCTGCTCGGCTTTCTTGAGGTACCCGCCGGAGGATGAACGGTCGTCCAGGCCCGCAGAGGCCAGGACATCGGAATGGAACGCGTCACCCCCGAGGATCCGGCGCACGCGGGGGTCAGCCCCGCGGCCCTGCCGGTGTGCGGGCGGAGTGAAGCCGTAGCGGTCCAGGCTGTGGTAGCGCTCCATGGCGTCCAGCAGGGGTGCTTCGTTGTGGTCCAACATGCTCTCGCTTCCTTGATGCTAAGCAGGCTTACGATCTTCGTAGTAAGCCATCGTAGGGGAAGCAGCGGGCGAAGTCAGATCCCGGTCCCGGCCCTAGATCCACTTGTTGTGCCGGAACGTCCAGTAGAGAACCAGCCCCATGGCAATCATCAGGCCCAGTGCGAACGGGTAGCCGAACACCCAGTCCAGTTCCGGCATCGAGCGGAAGTTCATGCCGTAGATGGTTCCCACGAGCGTCGGGGCGAAGAGGATGGCGGCCCACGACGAGATCCGTTTAACCTGCTCGCTCTGTGCGAAGCTGGATTCGGTGAGGCGGCGCATCTCGTCGTTCTGCCGCTGGGCTACGAGCGCCGCGTTGACGGCGAGCGCATTCTGCAGCAGTGCGCGGAATGAGGCCACGCGTTCGTTGAGCCGCAGCACGTGGTCCAGCACATCACGGAGATGGTCCTGGAGTTCCGGATCGGGCACCCGCTCCGGCGTCCCGGCAGTCAGGACCTGCAGGATGCCCGCCAGGGGGCTGGTGGCACGCTGGAAGGTGATGACCTGGCGGGACAACTCGTAGATCCGGCGGGAAACCTCCGGGTCCGCGCCGAAGAGGTCATCCTCGATCTCGTCGATGTCGTTTTCCAGCCCCGCCGCCACCGGCTCGTACTCGTCCACCACCTGGTCCAGGATTCCGTAGAGGACGGCGTCCGGGCCCAGCGCGAGGAATTCGGGCATCGCCTCCATCCGGCGGCGGACCCTCGCGAGGTCCGGAGATTCGGCGTGCCGGACGGTCACCACGTAGTCCTGTCCCACAAAGACGTGGATCTCGCCGAAGTCCACCTTTTCGACGTCGTCCAGGTACCGGGCGGGCCGCAGGACCAGGAACACGCATTCGCCGTAGTGCTCCAGCTTGGCGCGCTGGTGCCCTGCGAGGGCATCCTCCACGGCGAGGGGGTTGAGGTCGAACTCCTCTGCCACGGACTGCAGTTCCTCGGCATCCGGCCGGTACAGCCCGATCCACGCCATCCCCTCACGCTGGCGGAGCGCGAAGTAGGTTTCGTCCAGGCTTCCAGGGTCCTGGGTGCGCAGCCCGTCCACGTACACGGCGTTATCGATGATGGTCACGGCGAACCTCCCGGGGACATGGCTGATGACGGTGCGGTGTCCCGGCCCCAGCTTTCGCGTTCACGCTCCCATTCGTCCAGGAGCGAGGGCATACGGGCCGCGAGGAACCTATAGAAACGGCCCATTTCCGCGACCCTCGCACCGGCAGCCGATTCTGCCGGCAAAGCCTCCGCCACGCCGTCGGTCAGGGCAGCGAGGCTCTGGTAGACGGGGCTCCGGCGGGTGGAGGCGATGTACCATTCGTCGTCGTGGAGCGCATAGATGTCGCGGCGGCTGCCCGGCCGGGAGACGCGCTGGATGAAGCCCACCGTCTGCAGGTACCGGACCGCGCCGGACACGGCCGCCGCACTCACCCCGAGCTTTTCCGACAGCTCCGCCGCGGTGAGCCGCCCCTCCTCGGACGAGACCAGGGCCATCAGCGCCCGGGCCGGCATCTTGGGGAAGCCTGCGGCGGAGAAACCTGCCGCAGCCAGTTCGACGGCGGCATGAACCTCCGCTTCGTTGCCCGCCGCAGCTTCCCCCGCCTTCACGGCAACGCCGTTTCCCGCCGCTGCATAACCGTCATGGCCACGGCTGCGGCGACCACAGCGATGGCGAACATCCACCACGCACCGCTCCAGTCCGCCGTCGTACCGCCGGATTGCTTGTGCAAACCCACGTTCCTGATGACGGTCTCCATACCCCGCACACTACTCAGCTTCAGGTTTTTGTGAAGACTGGAAATACTCCCTTTCCGAACTGGCTCCGGCGCTTCTTTCGGACAGGCCTGCCGCTGAAATTCCCCAGGTTTCGGCGGCAAACTCCGCGCGCCCCGGCAACACACCGAGTCAAACACCGGGGTTACAGCAACACCTGGGGAATCCCAGCGCCGGCCGAACCCCCGCTGAGCTGGACCCGGCCGGGCTGGAACAGTTGTTACACTCGCCGATGTGACCCCCTCCGGCTCCCGCCTTGCCACCCGCCCCTCGACCGGCCCGCTCTACGCGGCCGGATTCGTCACCGCGTTCGGGGCGCACAGCATCGCGGCGGGCCTGGGCGCCCAGAGTGGAAACATCGGCCTCACACTGCTTAATCTGGGGATCCTCCTGGCGCTGTACGACATCTCGGAGGTGTTCCTCAAACCCGTCTTCGGCGCCCTCAGTGACCGGATCGGCCCCAAACCGGTGATCGTCGGCGGACTCTTTGCCTTCGCGGCGCTGTCGCTGATCGGCCTTTGGGCTGACCAGCCGCTGATGCTCGCGCTGGCCCGGCTGGGGCAGGGCGCGGCGGCATCCGCATTCTCCCCGGCCTCGTCCTCCATGGTGGCCCGGCTAGCCCGCGGCGGCAAAGCCGGCACATACTTTGGCAGGTACGGATCCTGGAAGAGCCTGGGCTACATCATCGGCCCGCTGCTCGGTGCCGGCCTCATCCTGGCCGGCGGGTTCCCGCTGCTGTTCGGGACCCTGTCAGCGCTCGCGGTAGTCACGGCGGTGTGGGTCATGGCCGCCGTGCCGCACCTGGAGCCGCTCCCCCGCCAGCGGTACACGGTCATGGACCTTGCCCGGCAGGTTGGCGAACGGCGGTTCCTGGTGCCCACGCTGGTGCTGGCCGCCTCCACGGCGGCTCTTGGCGCGGCAGTCGGATTCCTTCCCGCGCTGGCCACCCGGCACGGGCTCGGCGCCGTGGCCGGCACGGCCGCCGTCAGTGTCCTCGCGGCCGGATCCGTGTTGGTCCAGCCGTGGATGGGACGGATGCGGGACAGCCAGCGCATCACGGACAACAGGGGCACGACGGCGGGCCTGCTGCTCGTTGCGGCCGGCGTCGGTGTGTTGGCGCTGGCCCCAGGCGTGGTCACCATCTTCCTCGCCGCGGCAGTGATCGGTGCGGGCATCGGGGCTGTTACGCCGCTCGGATTCGCCCATTTGGCGGACACCACGCCCCCTGAGCGGATGGGACGGACCATGGGATCGGCTGAACTCGGGCGGGAACTGGGCGACGCCGGCGGCCCGCTGCTGGTGGGCGGCGTGGCCACGCTCACTGCCTTGCCTTTCGGGCTGGGTGCCCTGGCGCTGCTCGTTGCGGCGGCGAGCATCCCCCGCCTGGCCCCGGTCAAGCCGCACCTGCCCAACTAAGTAGCGGTAAGTGTCGTTTTGAGCCTCCAGAACGACACTTAGGGCTACCCAGTTGGGTTGGGCTGGCTCCCAGCTTTTTGTGACACCCTTAACCGGTGACGATTTCGCGGCATACATCCACCAGGACACCCAGCAGGCCCGCTCCGGGCTCGGCTTTCCTGTTTGTGCTTGCCACGCTCACCTGCATTGCCGGGTTGATCGCCACGTACCACTACTTCGTCCAGACCACCACGGGCCAGTTCATCGATGAGTCCGCGCTGGTGGAGGCCGTCGCGATCCACGGGCCCGCAGGCAAGGCGAGCACCAAGTTCCTGGACCTGCTGCCCACCATCTCACTGGTGATGGCCGCCGTCGTGGTCCTGTTTGTCACGGTGATCCGGAAGCACTGGACCGAGGCCGGCATCGCCGTGGCTGCGTGCATCGGCGCGAACATCGCCACCCAGGTACTGAAGGATATGCTGCCGTCCCGGCCGGACAAGGGCGTGGTGACGCTGGACCTGAACTCGCTGCCGTCCGGGCACACTACCCTGGCCGCCTCGGCAGCCGCTGCGGTGTTCCTGATGGCGTCGCCGCGATGGCGTCCGTTGGCCGGATTTGTGGGTGGTTCGTTCGCCATCGCCTCCGGGGTTTCCACTTTGATCAATCAGTGGCACCGTCCGGCCGACGTGGTGGCGGCATTCCTGCTGGTAGGCGCTTTTATGATTCCCGCGGGCTGGCTGATCATCCGGCGCGGGGCATGGAACGCCTGGGACGGCTTCGGCGCGCATGTTGGTTCGGCGAAGATCTGGCTGTCGTTGCCAGTGGTGATCGGGCTGACGTCCGCGGCGGTGGCCGTGTACTCGCTGGCCCGGATCGCGCCAAGCCCTTGGCAGGAATCGAGCACCACCAACTACTTCTGGGCGGGCATCTCGCTCATAGTAATCGCCGGGTACCTTGCCACCGTGGCCACCACGGCCCTGTTCGCCTACGCCGCCCGACGGCGGGACTCGCCAAGGCGCTGACGTCACCGCTGCTTCCGACCGTCCAAGTCCGATACAGCTGTTCCGGATATTGACGGCTTGAATCGTGCAGCAGGCAGGCACGTCCCGGTTCCCGGGTCCGGTTGCACGTTCCTGCCACCCCGCCCAAGACAAAAAACGGCCAGTTCAATCTTTTTATAGCTTCCTCGGCGCATCATCTGAGCAGCATTAACAAGCGACAACCTGGTGGCTTGCGATAGAGCAGCGGCATAAATCACTCATTGAGGAGAGATCATGGCAACTCGCAGGGAAATCCTAAAGCTAGGCGGAGCGTTGGGGGCAATCAACCTCATGGGGATGAAAGAGGCCCCGCTCACTGTTCCTCCCTCCACCACCGCCTTGCCCATCACCACGAGCCAGCTTGCCCCCCAGAACACGCCGGTTCCGTTCGCCGCGGCTTTCCGCCGGCCGCCCGTGCTGGAACCATTCGAAACCGGCTTCGACGACGGCGACCCAACCCGCCCGTATGCCAAATACGCGCTGACCCAGAAGCTTGGACAAGCGCAGTTCGTGCCGGGCCTGACCACCACGCTCGCCGGCTACAACGGCATCTTCCCGGGCCCGACAATCCGCGCCGTTCAGGGGACCCGGACCGAGGTGCGGATCCGGAATGACTTCCCGGCGTTGGGCCTGCTGCATCCCATGGCCTTCCATACCGTCACGCACCTTCACGGCTCGGCCTCGCTGCCGCAGTACGACGGCTATGCCAATGACACGACTGCGCCCGGATATGTCAAGAACTACCACTACCCCAACTGGCAAACCGGGAGAACGCTGTGGTATCACGACCACAAGCACCACGTGACGGCCCAGAACGTGTACTCCGGGCTCGCCGGCTTCTACCCCTTGTCTGATGAGTTTGAGCGTAACCAGCTGCCGCAGGGTGAGTTCGATGTTCCACTGATGATCTCGGATGCCCTGTTCAATGCCGACGGCTCCTTCGGTTACAACGACAACGATCACGATGGCCTGTGGGGGGACATCATCATGGTGAACGGCATGCCCTGGCCCACGATGAAGGTTAAGCCGCGGATCTATCGCTTCCGGGTCCTTGTGGCTTCAATTACCCGGTCCTACCGCCCAACGCTCTCCACGCGAGAGCCAATTTACATTGTCGGCACGGACGGCGGGATGGTGCCCAAGGTCCAGGCAGTTCAGTCATGGCGGCAAGGAACTGCCGAACGCTACGAGATTCTTATCGATTTCCGGAAATACAAGGTGGGGCAGAAGATCCAGCTGCGCAACCTGAGCAACAAGAACAACGTGGACTTCGCCAATACTGACAAAATCATGCAGTTTGAGGTCGTACGCAACTCCGGCTCCGGAAAAGGGTCCATCTCCTCGATTCCCAAGGTGCTCGATGAAGGCGGCTCGCCGAATGCGGCCCGCGGCGGGCTGCCCACCATGAGCCTGACACCGGACCTGGTGGTGGCCAAACGGGAGCTGAGGGTGGAACACGAGAACGGGGAGTGGAAAATCAGCGGGGTTACATGGGCTGATGTGGAGGAATCAGGGTTCACCAAACTGGTTGGTAACCCCCGCCCCTTCGACGTTGAGGAATGGACCATCACCAACGGTTCCGGCGGATGGTTCCATCCGGTTCACATTCATCTGACTGACTCGAAAATCATCGGCCGCAACACCAACGGCGGGCAACCGTTCGCGTGGGAGACGGGGCCTAAAGACGTCTTCTATACCGGGGAGAACGAGTCCGTTACCTTGCTGACCCAGTTTGACACCGGAGCCCACACGGGCGGACGCTACATGGTGCACTGCCATAACCTGGTGCACGAGGACCACGACATGATGGTCCAGTTCTCCGTGGGTGACCTCCGGAACAATGATCCGATCACCTCGGACCCGGCCGTCCCGGACACGCTGCCCGCGAACTTCTTCGTCCCGAAATACCAGCCCGGTTACCCGGCCGGTACCTAAGATGAAAGGGAGTGTCCTGGCCGTCTCGGTGGTGCTGGTTTCTTCCCTGCTGACCGGCTGCACTGCCGGCGCGCCGCCCGGCCCACATCCCTCTGGGCCGCTTGATGTGTCCCCGACATCCGTTTCCGGTTCCGATCTGGGGAACGGCCGGCCGCAGGTGAGTTTCGACGGGCTCATGGTGCGTCGGCGCATCGTGGTCGCCCTACACCCGGCACCGGACTCCGATCTGGAGAAGCTCCGCACAGCGCTTTCCTCCGCTGCTGACAGCCTTGGCGTGGCCCTGTCCCGGATGTCACCGGACGTCCTTGGTGCCGGTTTGCTGCAGCATACTGTGCCGGAGATTATTGTTGCCCTGCCCGGTGATGCCACCATCGACGATGGAGGTGAACTGGTTAATCTTGCCTTTGGCCCCGACCTGTCGTTTCCCGGACTGGACCACGTTCATGTGGCCCAGGTTCTGGTCCACGACCTCCGCTTCACTGTCAGCTCGGCCGATCCCGGTGCCCTCTCCGAAGCCATTGCGCTGGAGGGGATCCTCTCGGACGCCCTGGGCAACTACGACACCGATGCCGGTGACGGTGAACTCGAATTGAGCTACACCGGCCCACTTCTGAGTGACAAGACGATAGAAGCTGTCCGCATCGGTATCGCGAGTGGTGCCGGCAGCGCTCCTGAGGACGTCAAGGTGTCCGCCCGCTTGGATACGGGAACAGGTGTGGACATGGAGAAGGAGCCGGCGGAGGCCGCCGCTGCCGCCTTTGACAGGAATCCTGTACACGGCCACTAATCCGGACAGGACAGTTCCTCCCTGGAGGAAAGCAGTCCCAAGGGGTCTTCAACCCTCGGGACTGCTTTCGCATGCTCTTGACAACCAGAACTGATAAGAGTTAAACGACGTGCCCAGCCGGGCCGGTGATCTCGTCGGTCTGGATTCGGTCATCGGCTTCCGCCCACGAGCGGGACCTCCGGGAGTGTTCCAGTACCAGGCGCGGCGGCGGAAGAACCCGTAGCCTACGCCCGCAGGGGGTGTACGGGACAAAGAGTTTCCGCAAAGTGAAGGGGGTGGCCACCGGGCCACCCCCTTCACTTTCCGCTTGCAGTTGCTAGCTGCGCTGCGCCCTTTCTACCGCGCTACCACGGCGGCCGAACGAGCGGACTCCGGGCTGGTACCCACCGCGTTGATGGCTACCACCACGAAGCGGTAGTTGGCGGCGGTAAGGGTCATCTCCAGGGACCTCGCCGTCGCCGGCAGGACTTCCGAGTCGGTTCTTGAAACCACGGTGGCGTTGTTCGCCCCCGAGCTCATCCGCAACGCGGTGACCCTGTAGCCGGTGATCGCTGAGCCGCCCGTGTTGGCCGGCGGCGTCCAGGCGATCGAGGCGGTCACGGGTCCGCGGTTGTCGCCTTGCCGTGCCTTCCCGATCACCGGAGCGTTCGGCCTGTTCGGCGTCGTAACCGCATTGGATGCTGCCGAGGCCGCACCCACTCCGCTACTGTTGACCGCCCTGACCACGAAGCTGTAAGTGGTGCCCGGGGCAAGCCCGGTCACCACCTGGCTGGTGGCGGTGCCGGCGATGGCGCCGGAGAAGGTGGTCGACGTGGTTCCCGTGCGGATATCGATCTGGTATCCCGTGAGCGGGGATCCTCCGTCACTGACCGGTGCCGTCCACGTGACCGTTGCCGAATTGATTCCGGCAGTCGCGGCCACATTGGTTGGAGTACCCGGAGCCGCGGCTGCCGGTGTAACCGGGTTCGACGCGGCCGACAGTGCGCCCGCTCCGAACTCGTTGATCGCGCGCACCTGGAAGGTGTACGCGGTGCCGTTGGTCAATCCGGTGACAACGGCACTGGTTGCCGTCGCGGAGATGCCGGTGACCGTCTGGACTACTGAGCCGCCCGTGCTGACGACGACCTCGAAGCCCGTGATCGGCGAGCCGCCTGCAGCAGGCGCCGTGAAGTTCACAGTCGCGGAGCCGCTGGTTGCGGTCACGGTGACGATGGTCGCCGCAGCGGGCACAGCCAGGGTGACCACCTGATCGGTGAACTTCAGCTGTTCGATGTTCCGCAGCGTGTCGATCCCGTCGCTGGCCCGCTGGCCGGCCACGTTGGCACCGGTCTGGGTGACCGTCACCTTGGCCAGCTCGGTTTCCGTTGCCGGGGTGGCAACGATGGTGTAGTTGGAGCGCGGGCCCGAGAAGAGCGCCGTGTCCGTGCCACCGGAGCCTGCGAGGATCTCGCGGACCGCCACAATGTTGCCGGGGTTCACAGTTCCCGCGAACACCGCTTCCTGCAGCGTGGGTCCGGTCAGCTGACCGGCACCGTCCCGCAGGTACTGGGTGGTCATGCCGGCCGCGCTGCCAACCTCGGAAGCGGGGTTGGCCGCGTCGCGGACGCTGAGCCGGACACTGAAGTACTTGTCGCCGTCGATGATGTCATCGGCGCCACGTCCTTCAATGAGGTCGCTGCCGCCACCGCCGAGGAGGATGTTGCCATCGCCCCACACGTTGCTGTTGGGAACCAGCAGCGGGCAGTTCTTGGATGCCGACGCCGCGGTGACGGTCGCCACCGGCGTGCTGAGTGCCGGTACCAGCTCATCAAGGCCGGAAACCCGGTCAAGGCCCGCCTGGTCAAGCACGTCGCAGCCAATGAATCCGGCGCCGCCGACGGTGCTGGGAACCAGGTCGTCGCCGCGGAGGGTGTCATCCAGGTTCGCGCCCGAGAGCGCTTCAAGTTCGTTGAACTTGTCCCGGACTCCCACCTGAAGGATGTCCAGCGGCGGGATCGGAAGGCTCAGGTCCGCGTCCTGCGCTTGCGGGTCCTGAAGACCGATCTCCCAGTCGAATCCCGAGGCTCCGGCGACCTTTTCAATGCCGGGTCCTGCGAGACCTACGTCGTCGCCGCCCTCCATGTCGTAGTCGTCGTCGCCGCCCTGGCCGATCAGAATGTCATGGCCCGGCTTCTGGGAATCGTCCAGGAAGAACAGGTTTCCGCTGTCCCCCTGAAGAAGGTCCGGCTGATCGCCGCCCTCTTCCCAGTCGTCGCCGCTGTCTCCGAACACGGCGTCTTCTCCCTGGCCGGCAATGACAAAGTCGTCACCGGCACCGGCGAAGGTTTCGTTGATGTTGGCTCCGCCGTTGGAGAAGTCCTTGCCATCGCCGCCCATGACGATGTCCAGTCCGGGACCGGCATCAATTGCATCATTGCCGGGGCCTCCCTTGGGAACGTCGTCACCGGCGAGATCGGTGATGATGTCATCACCTTCACCGCCCAGTGCGATGTCAGCTCCGTCACCGCCCTGGATGATGTCGTTGCCCAGGCCGCCCCAGAAGGTGTCGTTGTCGTTGCCTCCGTAGATCCGGTCCACTCCGGCAGTGCCGTTGTAGACGCTCTGTCCGTTGATCCCGGAGGGATCCTCGGTGTTGATGGCGCGGTACTTGATGGTGCCGTCCGGCATCCGGATCAGCAGGGCTGTCTCGTTGCAGTCAGAATCAAGGTCGTCCGCCACGGTGTTACCGAATTGCGTGAATCCGGCTGTGGTGCCCGCCAGCTTCTTCAGCTCGAACTTGCAGTCCGCCGTGGCGAAGGCGTCGGCCTTCAGTGTGTGCACATTGGTGTTGCGCATCATCATTTCGGCGAACGAGTTGCCTTCCAGCTGCGCCCGCAGGTTCATGCCCGGCGTACGTGCCAGGTAGTACAGGCGGTCGCCGTTTTGCAGGTCGGTCAGCTGGTTCTCGAATACGTAGTTGAACGTGCTGCCCAGCAGGCCGCCGAACAGATTGGTCCGCTCAGCGAGGCCGCCAACCCACAGGTCAACCGAATCGAGTCCGGTGACCGACTTGGTTCCGTCGTTCGCCCAAGTACCGATGCTGTTCATAAACGCCGAGGCGTCACTCGGACCGACTTCGCCGGCAAGGGTGTCGGGGCTGACGATCTTGCGGGCAGCGGTGCGGCGTGATTCGAGCGTGGCCGGTCCGTCGTCGCCGGTTCCCAGTGTTGCGTCGGGGCCGGCATCCGTGAGGATGGTCGGGTGCTGCCCGTAGGCTGCCACAAAGTTGATCAGCGACTCCGGGTGCTTGAGGTTCTCGCCGAAATCGATCCAGTTGGTGTACGGCTGAAGCTGACCGTCGTTGGTCGAACCGTAAAGCTCCCGCCGAAGGTTGTTCAACGACGGGATGCCTTCCGACCGTGCCCTGGTCATATTGATGGTGGGCAGGTCCAGTGGCAGGCCAAGCAGATTGTTCCGGAGCGTGTCGGTGACGAACTCGTCGAGCTCATTGCCTACCTGGTCCGACATACCCATGATGACGCTGCCGGCCGCTTCCTCTGATGTCAGCACGCCAGCGTCACCGCCGTCCGTGTAGGCCGGCGGGTTGAGGAACCCGTCGAGGAGCGAGATGTCGTTGTTGCTGCCGCGGATGTCATCAGCGGTACCGAAAAAGGTGTCGGGTCCGGCCTTGTCTTCGTTGCGGCGGGCGATCGTTTCCGTCAGCATCGAGTGGCCGAACCGGTACACGGCATGCGCGAACTCCGCCTTGATGGCCGGGTTGAGCTCGGTCTGGGTGAACGCGAAGGGCTGGAAAGGGTTGATTGCGGGCTGGATCTTGCGCGCGAACTCCTCGAAGACCAGGTGCTGGTACTCCATTTCCGTGATGAACCGTGCCGCCTGGAACAGGCGCTCACCGTTCCAGCCGTCGGCACCCAGTCCCAGGTGCCATTCCGCGAGGGCGGCAACGCCGCTGGCCGACGTGTCGGCGTTCAGGACGTTCTTGATGTCACCGACGAGGCGGTCATGCTCGGAGTGGAAGATCTGGTGGATGGTGGTCAGACCGATGTTCTCGTTCACGCGGCCGTCGCCGGCGATGAAGTGGGCGTTCAGCATCTCATCGTCATAGGTTCCCGTCGGCTGGTGGGCGAAGTCGGCCGAGGCCACGTTGTCGTCATCCGGGGCCGGAGCTACCGGTGCTGTAAGCGGGTCGTGGTCGGTGTCCACTGGGGAGGGGTCGGCGTTGTGCGCGATGTCCGTCAGGAACGGTGTGTCGAAGTGCAGCGCGTTGGCCGGAACGGGGACGGGTCCCGGGTCCGGCTGGCCCAGCTCGTCGAGGCAGACGTCGGACGCCCGGCAGCCTTCCACCATGCCTGTCGTGGTGACGTACTGAGGCAGTCCACGGGCGGGGCCGGGGATGAACTTGCCGTAGGGGTCCGCGGCAATCATGGGGATGTTCGTGACGTCAGCGTCCTTGAGCTCGAGGCCGAGCAGTGATGCTGCCTGTTCCTTGGTGGTGGTCCAGGTGGCCATACCGCCGGCCGTCGGACCTGCGGGACCGCCGAGCAGCTTGCCGGTGGAGACAGGCTTGCCGTCGCTGTTGTTGACGTACTCACGGACGAATACCTGGTGGGACGGGTGGGAGGTGTAGGTCTGGCTCTGGTCCACCCAGGGCGAGTCCGTGTTGACGGCGTCCTGGACGTCGTCGTCGGTTCCCAGGATGCCGTCCGCCCCGGGCTGGTTCTGGCCGCGGGTCAGCACCATAAAGCGCAGGCTCGGGGGCAGGTCATCAGCGTTCCCCAGTACGTGGTCCGGGCCAGCGATGAGGGGATCGTCGGCCTTCAGCGGCACGAAGACAGTGCCACCGCCCTTGACCGTCTGGTCCACGCCGTGGTCGAAGAACTGGCCGAACAGCGTAAACATCGAGTTGTAGGGCGGTGAGAGGCCTACGTCGGTGGTCACGTTGGGGATGAACAGCGTCTGGTGTGATGGAACGCAATCGACGGCGTCCGTTGCCGGATCCGTGCACGGCACCAGGCCTTCGGCGCCTTGGGTCCGCACCGGGTTTCCTGCCGCGGCCACGGCCGCCGGGTTGGTGGAGGTCTGGTCAACCACGAGGTTGCTGATGACCCGGGGCTGGGAATCGAAAACGACCCCGGACTTCTGCTCATAGGATGTCGGGGCGGGTGGTCCTCCCAGCGATCCGGACTCGGCCGGCCGGAATGATTTGGAAGTCAGGCGGGGGAACAGCTGGTCGGCGGAGCCGAACCTTTCCTGGCCGGCCACCAGGTTGTTGCAGGAGCCGTCTACTGTACGCAGACCCTTGGAGACGAGGGGGCTGGCGATTTGGTCAGGGCCGGGGCCGATCAGAGTGTCACAGGGGTGCGCCGGCGACAGCGTCGCGGCGTGCGCCTCGGCGATTTTGATCTGCTGCAGGATGAACGCCAGGTCGGAGGGGCTCACCGTGAACCCTTGCCCAGCCGGCGCCACGACGGCCTGGGCTCCGACGAAGGGCAGGCCCATGCCCGCCGGCATGACCAGGGCCGCGACAGCTGCGACCATACGAATCCGGGCGGGTCTCACTCGTGCTGAGCGGGCGGCTGCGCGCCGCCCCCTTCGGGTGGGGAAACTGTTGTGTTCAGTGGTTGGGGGCGCAGACGCCTTACCGCCGGCTGAGCCCAGGGGCATCCAATTGAAAGGTCTCATGACATACCTGCCGTTAGGAGGGATGGAACGAGGTCATGGTGAGCCGGGCACCTTGTAACAATCTTGACCGGCCCACGCTCCGGGCGCTGCTGATGAAGTGTCTGTGCGCTCCTGGAAGTGCCACAGAATGTTCAGGCGAAGCGGCAAAACGGAAAAGAATATGCGGCTACTCAGGGCTCCAAGTAACGGCACCCCGGCGCAATCAAGTAATGACTACTCGTGTCCCCGGCCGGATAAATCAGAACACTGTAGCAAATCGCCGCAACTGAATTGCAGGTTCGCATATGACTTCAGCAGGGCTCGCAGTAGAAGGCCGCACGATGGAAAGTGTCCTCACCGCGCCGGATCCTTGCCGGCTCGATGTGAGGATCATTGGTCCGCTCCGGATCCGGCGCGGGGAGACAGTCCTCGGGTATGGGGAACTGGGCGGCCCAAAGCCCCGGCAAATTTTCGAACTCCTTTTGTTGAACCTGGGCGTTCCCATTTCGAAGGACCGTCTGATCGACATCCTCTGGGCCGGGCAGGCCCCGGCCGAGGCGCTCCCCACCGTGGAGAGCTACGTCAGCGTGCTGCGGCGCCGCCTCCAGCCCGGCATGGGCAAGGACGGACCTTTGCGGACCGTGGCAGGCGGCTACATGCTGGACAGGTCGCTCGTAGACCTGGACCTGGACCGCTTCGATGCACTGGTTCGGGCTGCCGAATCGGCGGTGCCGCAGCGTGCCATCGTGCTGCTCCAGGAAGCGCTTGGCCTGGCTACGGCCCCACTTCTGGGCGAAGAACTAGTGCCGTCATGGGCTGAGTCCGAGCGGAGCCGCCATGCTGCCCGCGTCTTCCGTGCCCGCACCCTGGCCGCGGAGTCAGCGCTGGCACTGGGGAACACCAAGCTGGCCGTCATCTGGGCCAGGGAGGCCATAGCGGATGATCCCCTCAGCGAGCAGGCGTGGACTGCCCTGGTCCTGGGACTGGAGAAAAGCGGCCAGCCTACGGAAGCACTACGTGTCTTTGACCAGTGCCGGCGGATCATGAACCGGGAGCTGGGCTGCGGGCCGGGTGAGGCCTTGCGGTCCATCTACGCCAGGCTGCTGAAGGCCACAACCCATGTCATCGATCCCCCTGCCGAACCGGTCCCCGACGGTAGGCCAACAATTCGCATCATGATCATTAATCGCCACCGGACGTTCACCGAACTGCTTGCCGCAGCGTTGGAGCGGGAACCGGACATGAGCAATGTGGGGACTGCCGACTCTGCCCAGTCGGGTGTTGACCTGGTCCGCGAACTGGAGCCCGACGTCGTCCTTCTTGGCAGCCGCCTGCGCGATGCTGACGGCATTGCCGCGGCGCTGCGCATTCTCGCTGATGCCCCGCGGACGCGCATCCTGATGTTGGGGGGAACGCCGAAGCCCGAGGTGCAACGGCAGGCAGCCGCCGCGGGCATCTCCGCCTTCCTGCCCAATGACGGCTCACTTGCCACGCTGCTGAGCGCCGTCAGGCGGAAGACCGCTGATGCCCAGGTGAGTTGACGGACCTGCCGCCCGACGGCGGGACTCACCAACAGCGCTGACGTCACCACGGCTCCCGGCCGCCCAACGGCAGGAACCGGGGAGGTTAGTCCGGGGTGTTAAGGCGCGCAATCAGCAGGGCCTCGGCGAGGATGGCCTTCTCGAAATCACCCAGGTGGATGGACTCGTTGGCCCCGTGCGCGCGGGAATCCGGATCCTCCGCCCCGGTGATGAGGACCTCCGCGCGGGGGTACAGCTTGGTCAGGATGTTAACGGCAGGAATGGAGCCGCCCACCCCCATACAAACCGCTGGCACTCCCCACGTCTCCTCCATCGCCGAGAGCATGGCCCGGGCAGCAGGCGAGGTCGCGTCGCCGGCGAAGCCCTCCGTCCGGCCAGCGGGCGTAAACGTCACGTCGGCACCGAACGGAGTGTGCTTCTCCACATACCGCCGGACCGCCTCCATGGCCGCGGCGGTGTCGCTTTCCGGCGCCAGGCTGAGGCTGAACTTGGCCCGCGCCGCCGGCTGCAGGGTGTCCGAGGACAAGGCAACCGACGGAACGTCCATCCCGATTATCACCAACGCCGGCTTGGTCCACAGCCGCGATGTCAACGATCCCGTGCCAACCAGCGGCACCCCCGGCCGGACTCCCGAATCGGCCCGGAAGTCCTCTTCGGACAACGAGGGTCCCGGCACATCAGAGGAGACCAATCCGTCCACGGCGACGCTCCCGTCGTCGTGATGCAGCGTGGAAATCAGCCGCGACAGCACGGTCACCGCGTCCAGCAAAGGCCCGCCGTACGTCCCCGAATGGAGCGCGTGGTCCAGCACCTGCACCTCGATGGTTCCCAAAATGAGCCCGCGCAGGCTCGTGGTGAGGGCCGGAACACCCACCTTCCAGTTTCCGGAGTCGGCCACCACCAGTACGTCGGCGGCGAGCAGGTCGCTATGCTGCTGGAGCAGCAGCGGCAGGCTGGGCGAACCCGCCTCCTCCTCGCCGTCGATCAACACGGTAATGCCGAGTTCCAGGTCATCGCCGAGCACACGGAGCGCGTTGCGGAAAGCGGCCAGATGCAGCACCACGCCGGCCTTGTTGTCCGCCACTCCCCTGCCCCAGAGCCGGCCGGCCCGCTCCACGGCGTCAAACGGGGGGCTGTCCCACAGGGTGATGTCCCCGGCCGGCTGGACATCGTAATGCGCGTACAGCATGAGCGTCGGCTTGCCGTTCCGCGCGGGCCTGCGCCCCACCACCGCCGGTGCCCCCTGCCCGCCGTCCGGCCGCGGTGCCTGCAGGATGTCGACGTCGGCGATCCCGGCCTCCTGCATCAGCGCCGCCACGTGCCGGGCCGCCCTGTCCAGCTCGGCGGGGTCGAACGAGGCCCAGGCCATGGCGGGAATCCGGACCAGCTCCGACAATTGGCCGACGGCGGCAGTAAAGTCCGCGCCCACCGCTTCCCGGAGCGAAGACAACGGGGAGGTGGACGCAGGAAGGCGGCCCAAGGCTTAACCGACCCCGTGGTGCTGGAGCCACATCTCCAGCAGCGCCAGCTGCCAGAGCACATTGCTGTTCACCGGGGTCCGCTGCATGTTCGGATCCGCCAGGAGGCCGTCGATATAGGCCGGCTGGAAGAGCCCGCGCTGTTTTGCTTCCGGTGCATGAAGGGCTTCGCGCACCATGCTGATGAACGGTTCCTCCAGGTGCCGGAGAGCGGGCACGGGGAAGTAGCCTTTGGGCCGGTCCACCACCGCGGCCGGAAGCAGCTGCCGGCCCAGGTCCTTCAGTATCCCCTTCCCGCCCTGCGAGGCTTTGAGCTCCGGCGGGCAGGCGGCGGCGAGCTCCACCAGTTCATGGTCCAGGAACGGGACCCGGGCTTCGATCCCCCAGGCCATGCTCATGTTGTCCAGCCGCTTGACGGGATCGTCCACCATGAGCAGGTGGGTGTCCAGGCGGAGCACCGCGTCCAGGGCGGTGTCGGCTCCGGGGAGGTTCAGGTTGGCGGCGAGGACCTCGCTGCTCACGTCGGACCCGCAGTACCACTCGGGTTCCAGGATGTTCAGGAGCTCCTCATGGCGGTGGTCCACAAAGCTTGCGGTGAATGCCGCCTGCGCTTCGGTGCGGCCCACGGAAGCAAGAGGCTGGTGGTACCCGTACCCGCCGAAAACCTCGTCCGCGCCCTGGCCGCACTGCACCACCTTCAGGTGCTCCGCCACCGTCCGGGAAAGCAGGTGGAAAGCGGTCACATCATGGCTGGCCATGGGCTCGGACATCGCGCCGACGGCACCATCAATGGAGGGGGCGAACTCGGAGGTGCTGACGTGCAGCTGCTCGTGCCGGGTCCCGAACTCCCGTGCCACCAGGTCCGAGTACGCGAACTCGTTCCCCGAGTCGCCGCCGGCGCCATCGAATCCAATGCTGAAGGTGGACAGCCCGTGCTGGCCCTCTTCGGCAAGCAACGAAACCAGCAGGCTGGAATCCAGTCCCCCGGACAGAAGGACACCTACCGGCACATCGGCCACCATCCGCCGTCGTACTGCCGTCTTAAGCGCGGCATGGACCGCATCCTGCCAGTCCGCAGCGGACCAGCCCGCGTGCTCCGCCCGCCGGGTGTAGGAAGGCTTCCAGTATTCGCGGTCGTGCCAGGTCCCGTCGGGGCGGATGGTCCGGATGGTGGCGGCGGGCAACTTCTGGACGCCGCGCAGGATGCTCCGGGGAGCCGGAACGATGGAGTGCCAGCTCAGGTAGTGGTGCAGCGCCACCTCGTCAATGGACGTGTCAATTCCGCCCGAGGCCACGAGCGCAGGCAGGCTCGAGGCGAAGCGGAGCCTGCCGTGCAGGTGGGAAACGTAGACGGGCTTGATGCCCAGCCGGTCACGGACCAGGAGGACTTCCTGGCGCTGCGGATCGTACAAGGCCACCGCAAACATGCCTACCAGATGGTGGACAAAGTCCTCCCCCCATTTCCGGTAGGCCTTCAGGATCACCTCGGTGTCGCTGGTGGTCCGGAAGGTGAACTCTGGCTCAAGTTCCCGGCGCAGCTCCTTGTAGTTGTAGATGCAGCCGTTGAAGGTGATGGCCAGGCCGCCGTCATCCACCATGGGCTGGGCCCCTGCCTCGGACAGGTCGATGATGCTGAGCCGCTGATGCCCCAGTGCAACCCAGCCCGCCTCCCACGTTCCCCGTCCGTCCGGTCCCCTCGACGTCATTGCCCCCATTATTTTCAGGACCGCCTCCGGGGAGGCCTGTCTTCCGTTAAAGGCGATTTCGCCGGCTATACCGCACATGTTGCTGTCCTCGTTCCTTGCGATTTACTGCGATCGGTGTGGTTCTTCGCGGACCACCCTGATGGTCTTGAGCGTCGGATCGGCGGGATCCGGCAGGACCATGCCCGCCTCCACGCCGCTTCTGAGGTAGTCGATGGCGGCTTTGTTGATCCGTTCGCCGGGCAGCAGGATCGGGATGCCGGGCGGGTAGGGCGTAGCCATTTCGGCAGCGATGCGGCCCGGTGCTTCCTCGCAGGGGATGACTTCCACCGGCCCGAAGAACGCATCCCGGGGCAGCATCACCGTCTTCAGGTAGAGGTCCTCCTCGTCAGGAATGACGACGGCGGGCGGCCGGGGCAGGTCCGGGGCGGCTTCGGTGAGTGCGCGGAGCCCGCCCAGGAGGCGCTGCGCCGTTTCTTCATCATCAGAGATCGAGATGACGGCTTCGGTCCGCCGGTGATCGGTGGTGCCCATGTCGATGCGGCAGTTTTCCCGCAGCCAGTCCGTGGCCTGGAACCCGCTGATGCCAAGGTCGGAAACGTCGATCATGATGTGGAGGATGTCCAGGTCATGGGAGGCCTCGGCGTGGACCAGTTCGTCTTCAAGGACATGCAGCCCCGGGAGCGCCTGGATGTCCCGGCGAAGTCCTTTGGCAAGTTCCAGTGCCTTGTCGATCAGGGCCTTGCCGTCCTGCACCATTTGCCGGCGCCACCCGTCCATCGCCGCATAAAGCATCACGTTCGCGCTGGTGGTGGACAGTACATCGGCACACTGGTTCAGGCGGACTGGGTCCACCAGGTTGCCCTGCAGATGGAAAATGGAGCCTTGTTCGAAGCCCAGCCCCATCTTGTGGACGCTGACCACGCAGATGTCCGCCCCTGCAGACATGGCCCAGGTGGGAGTGTCCGGGTGGAAGGGCAGCTGCGCCCCCCAGGCCTCGTCAACGATCAGCGGCTTGCCGCGCTTGTGGCAGATCTCCACGATTGCCTCGAGGTCCGCGCAGGTTCCGTAAGGGGTGGGGCTGACGATCAGGGCAGCCGAGGCGTCCGGGTACCGCTGCCACATCTCCTCCACGGTCTCGGGTGCCGGCGGATGGGCCAGCTTCAGCTCATTGTCCCACTTCGGCTTGATCCAGCGCGGCTGCAGCCCGGACAGCACCAGGCCCGACACCACTGATTTGTGCGCGTCCCGGCCGATCAGGAGATCGCCCTCGCCGCGGGTCACAGCCAGGATTGCGGCCTTTATGGACAGGGAGCTGCCGCAGGTTGAGAAGAAGGCCATGTCCGCTCCCACGGCTTCGGCCATCAACTGTTCGGCTTTGGACAGGTAGCCGTTGGAGGATTTCCGGTCGTCCAGGCCTGAGGAGGCAACTACGTCGGACTTGAAGCTCTGCTCCCCCAGCACCTCCAGCACCCGCGGATCGACGCCGCGGCCCTGGCGGTGGGCGGGTGGCGTAAACCCGTACCGGTCGAGTTTCTGGTGTTCGGCCAGCGCGTCAAGCACCGGTGTTTCGTTCTGATCCATGTGTCCTCCCAAGATGGTTGTCTAGGAACTCTGGTCGCTGGCCAGCAGCGGTAAACCCCTTAGCTTCTGAAGCGGTGTGGCCGGCAGGCTGCTGATCCGGACGGCGTCGGAGATGACATCGCACAGGCTGCCCGCCTCGGCGAACGCTGTGCGCTGGCGGGCAGCGCCGGTGCCCCTGGTCAGCACCTGGAACAGCAAAGACTCCACAACATCGAACTCGCCTTGGCTCTTCAGCGCGGACTGGACATGGTCCAGCAGTGCCATGGCCACTTCGAAGGCGGGCCGGGGCTGGCTGGTCAGCGGGTCCAGCAGGTCGCCGTCAAGCCCGAAGCGGCCCGCCTGCCAGGAGGCAAGCCGGAGCTGCATGGCCGAGACCGGCGCGGGAGGCACGCCATCGCGCCACTGCCGCGCCGCCGTCTCCACAAGGCCCCGTACGAGGCCGGCGAGGAGGACGGCGTCGTCGGCAAAAAGGCAGACATCCCCCACCCGGACTTCGATGGTGGGGTGGCGGTGGCTGAGCCGCGCGTCAAAGTAGATTTGCCCTTTGTCCAGGAGCACTCCCGAACCCAGGATCTCGTTGACCTGCCGGTGGTAGGCCTCCGCGGAGCCAAAGATTTCGCACGGCCCGGCCGTGGGCCACCGATTCCACGCCTGGGAGCGGTAGCTTGCGTACCCGGAGTCCGTGGCGTTCCAGAACGGGGAATTGGCGGTGATGGCCATCAACACCGGGAGCCAGATCCGGATCCGGTCCAGGACGGCCACACCTTCCTCGTCCGATTCAATCTCCACATGCACATGGCAGCCGCAGGTCAGTTGTTCCACTGCCGTCAGGCCGAACCGCTCGATCATCCGCTGGTACCGCACGCCCGGGCTGGTGGTGGATTTCACGGGAAGGGGTGACGTGGCAAGGGCAACTGACCGTGCCCCGATTGCCCGGGCCGTTGAATCCGCGCTCACCCGCCGCACGTTAATGTCCTGGGCAAGCTCGTCCAGGCTGATCCGCGGCAGCGTGCAGGTCTCAATCTGTTCCTGCTTCATCTCCCTGCTCAGCCCGTCGTCATCGCTCAGGCGCTCCAGCAGTTCGCCCAGCGGCACAGCATGCCCGTCAACGTCGTCGACAATGAGGAACTCTTCCTCAACGCCCACCCGGCGCATTACCGCCGCCCCTTGGTGCCGGCATCTCCCCTGCCCGGCGTACGTCCTTTGACAGGAGAATAAACGATAAGGAAATTAGCCATCATTGCTCCTGGATCGAAACCCATGAAGCGTTGGCTTAACTTCAGTGTCTAAATCATACTAAGCATGCTTAGTTCTTGTCGCAAGCTGAAACACAGAGGACCGCCACGAACACCACGCACTGTGGCGCATTGGTTCAGGGCGGTCCTGCTGCTCGATAAGGGGAAATTTCCGTGTTAACCGGGGGTGGTTAACCTAGTACCGGCCCGGCGAGGCTGGCATTGATCTCCGCGGAGACGGGCGACACCGGTGTTGCCGGCACCAGCCGGGACAGGAACTTTCCGCGGGCTGCTTCCACAAATCCGCGGAACAGGCCGAAGTCCTCTGGCAGCTCCTCCGGGTGCCACTGGATGCCCATGGTGAAAGTATTGGCCGGGTATTCGATGGCTTCCACCACCTGGTCCTCGCTCCACGCAGCCGCAATGAGCCCCTCGCCCAGCTTGTCCACGGCCTGGTGGTGGGAGACGGGCACGGGGCCCGGGTTGGCGCCGATCAGCTGCTCGAGGCGGGAACCGGCTTTGATCTCCACCGGGATGCGGTTGAAGCTGTAGCCGCCGGGCTGGTAGAAGGCATTCCCAATCACATCGGGCAGGTGCTGGTGGAGGCTGCCGCCGAGCGTCACGTTCAGCAGTTGCTCGCCGCGGCAGATGCACAGCAGCGGAACGTCCTGCCGGATTGCCTCCTGGATGAGGGCCTGCTCCCAGGCATCCCGCTCGGGCCGCGGTGCGTCAGTTGCAGGGTGTGCTTCCTGGCCGTAAAGGGCGGGGTTGACGTCCCACCCGCCGGGCACCACCAGACCGTCAAGCCTGCCGACGAGCTGTTCAACCATGCCTGCCATCACGGGTTGCGGCGGCAGGAGGATGGGCATGCCGCCGGCGGCGATGATCGGTTTCAGGTACGTCTCCGGCAGGAAAGCTGCACTAACCGTGCCGCAACCCTCGGTGCCAGCCTGCTCGAGGTAGGTGGTGAGTCCGATGACAGGTTTCATCGCGGCGTCGGTGGTGTGCACTGTGGTCCCTCCAGGAAGATCTAACTGTCTCCAATTTTAGGGCCGGGGGGCGGCCGGAATGTTTCGTCAGTGTCAATTCCAGGTGTCAGGACCATCACACTTTTTTGGCCTGTTCCTCATCCCCTGGTATGACGCGGAATCGGCGGTTCCGCAGGGACGGGATGCGGGTCCGGACCGCCGCTATCCGCTCGGGCTCAAGCTGGGCAAAAACGACGCCGGGCAGCTCGCCGGCGTTGGCGATCACCACCCCGAACGGGTCCACCACTATGGAGTAGGCCGTGGCCAGCGGTCCACACTGGTTGGCCGTCACGACGTACGAAGTATTCTCGATGGCCCGGGCGCGCACCAGGGTACTAAAGTGGTCCTCCTTGCCCGGGCCGACGATCCACATGGCGGGCAGCAGCAGGACGTTCGCTCCGGCATCCACCAGGTAGCGGGCACTCTCCGGGAACCTCACGTCGTAGCAGGTAAGCATGCCCAGGCGGAGCTGGCCGTAGGAGAGCAGGTCCGGCGGGTCAAAGGAGCCCTGGCTGGTTCCGTCACTTTCCCGGTAGCCGAACGCGTCGTAGAGGTGTATTTTCCGGTACCTGCCCTGGACAGCACCATCGGCGTCCAGGGCCACCAGGGTGTTGAACGGCAGGCCGTCGGGGTTGGCCTCGGTGGTTCCCACGACGACGGGCAATCTGAGGGCCCTTGCGAGGGCGGCGATACCGCTGATAAAAGGCCCGTCCAAAGGCTCCGCCACGTCCGCCAGGGCGGTGGGCGGTTCGTTGCCCGCGTAGAGGCTGGACTCCGGAAGCACCAGCAGGTCAGCGTTGCCCAACGCGGCAGCCTGCATCAGCCCGGCGATCTGCTGCAGGTTGTCCTGTGGCACTTTGCCGGCGCTGAACTGCCCGGAGGCGATCCTCACTTCAGTCCTCCTGCCACCGGGAAACGGGCCCCTAGACAAAGCGTGGCACACGCGGGTCTGCGGCAACAGGTCCGGGCCCCCATGACCTGAGCAAACATCGAAGAACTCTTGACAAAACCTTGACCGATTACGCCGGCGTAATTTGATCGACGCCGTGAATAGTTGCAGATGCCAGGCGAAGTGAGCCTGGCTGAATCACCGGCCGGCCCGACTGGGGGTGGGCCCGTCGCAAAGGACAGATCCATGGGCATCAGCATGAAAAGCACTCCGGGCAAGATTCTGGCTTCCGTCACACTGGTTGGTGCCGCAGCCGCCGTCGCGGGTCTGGGTACGTACGGCGCGTTCACCTCTACCACGAACGCGAGCCAGGAAGTGAAGGCCGGCAGGGTAGTCATCGAACTCGGCGGTACTGTGAACACCATCAGCAACCCTGTTGCCGGCCTGCTCCCCGGGGATTCTGTGGAGAAGTTCGTCACGCTAAGCAACACCGGCGACTCGGACTTCAACGCGGTGACTCTGACCACCACCGCCAGCACCGGCACCCTGCTCACGTCGGATGTCCTGAACGGGCTTCAGCTCACTGTTGAGGCTTGCAGCACCGACTGGGTGACAGTGGCAAACGGCCCGGACACCTGCGCGGGCTCCAAGACGGTGGTGGTGGCCAGCACTCCCATCCTCGGCACCAGGGTCCTTACCGCTCCGGCATCCCTTACTGCCACGAAATCAGATCGTTTGAAGATCACCACCTCACTGCCCACCAGCGCCGGTGAGGACTTCCAGGGCCTCACCAGCACGGTGAACTTCAAGTTCGACGCCACACAACGCACCGCCAGCGTCAAGTAGCCCCTAATCTCCTGGCGGCGCTATGAAGCGGCGCCGCCAGTGAATCTTCCCGCCTGACCTGCCTCTCCCTAAGGGCCGTACCGCTATGAACACACTGACAGAGGTCCAAGCATCCGGCGCTGCAGGTGCCCCCGAACCGTCCCGGCGTCGCAACACCCCCCAACGCGATGCCGGGACTTCGGCGGAGACAGTGAGAACCACATCAGGTGCAGTGAAGGCTGCCGCCGGCAGAACGCTCAGTATCCTCAGCAGCCTGCTGGTCGCCCTCGCGGTAGCAGGCTTTTTCTTCCTTGCCGTCGGTCCACGCGTCCTGGGCTATCAGACCTCCACAATGCTCACCGGGTCCATGGCTCCGTTGATCAATCCGGGCGATGTGGTTGTGACAGTACCTACGCTGGTTGCGGACATCCGTGTTGGCGACGTCATTACCTACCGCATCCCGGTGGAGGATCAGCGAGTGGAGACCCATCGGGTAGCCGAGATCCTGGCAGGTACCGACGGTTCCGCGGCGGTCCGCACGAAGGGGGACGCCAACGACGGGGTTGACCCTTGGACCGCCAGTTTCCAGGGCGCAACCGTTGACAAGCAGGTACTTACCATTCCTTACGTGGGTCAGGCCATCCGTGCACTTCGCCAGCCAGTTGTCCTGAACACCCTGATGTACGGCGCTCCCGCCGTCCTGCTCATCGGGCTGCTGGCATCGATCTGGCGCAAGGACCCTGAGCCCGAATCCAATGACTAGGCTGCAGATGAGCCGCACCGCCAAAGCACTTGGCGTAGTCCTCTGCCTGGTGCTTGCAATATCGCTGTCACCGGCGGCCAACGCCGCTTTCAACGCAAATGCAAAGGCCGCCGTGGGTTTCGCCACCGCGACGCTTCCGCCCGCAACAGATTCGACCCTTGCAGTGGCGGCAGTATGCGGCAGCAACAAGAAATCGCTGACCCTGTCCGTCGGGGCAAAAGCTGCGATAGCTTACGCCAACGAGTTGCAAGTCATTGTTTCCAGTGGCGGCGTTTCCTCCACGACCTACCAGGGCCTGTCAGAGAGCTCACGGACCTTCACTGCTGCCCAAGGTGGAAGTTCTGTTGTCTTCACCTATGAAATTCGGCCCCTTTACCGTCCCTTGGGCTCCACCAACTTTTGGCGGAGCCAGGTGCCATTCTCCGGAACCTATACCTGCTGAAAAGCTCAAGGAAGCGCCCGCCGCAGCCGCTCCGGCGGGTGCAGGTCGATAATCGGGAGGTGCCCGTCGGTCCGGATGGCGTCACCGCCGCCGTTGCGGTGGTGGTAGCCGCTGGAGTAGTTGAGGATGATGTGGATGGACTCCACGGCGTTGGCTGAGCGGAGCGTCTCGATGATGAAGTCGCGTTCCTCGTCCGTGCGGTCGGCGATCTTGTGGGTGATCTGGAACGTGAACAGGGACAGCCCCACGCTTCGGTCGTAGGTCCCGGCGCCCACCCAGTCCACGGCCAGCCCGCCGGGCAGCCGCCACCCGGGCGGGCATTTCCAGAACCGGACGTGGTGCCGCTTCCGCGGGTTCCCGTCGATTTCGCGCTGGAAGGCGAGGTCCTGCTTGTTGCCGAACACGTAGAGCGAGCTCACCGGGGCGGCCGCGTAGCTGTGACCCATGACGGTGGACGTGAGCGTCCGCCAGGCGGTGGCAGGCCTGATCGGATCAGCTTCCACCCACCCCGCCGTCAGCATGGCCTGCCGCAACTCTTCTCTGGGCCCCACCACGGCGAGGTTCACGGGATCGCCCAGGACGCCGTCGCCCGTCCTTGTCCGCCCGATGAAGTAGTCCGGGATGTACAGGCTGCTGAGGATCCTGTGGACACGCGGCAGCAGGGCATAGGCCAGGATCAGCCAGACCGGCAGGAACACCCACGCCTGCTCCGGGCCGCGGGAAAGCCGGGCGAGCAGGAAGTAGTAGACGGCCCAGCCCACGGCGATGGTCACCACCAGGTACAGGAGCCGCTGCAGGACCGCCAGGACGGTGGCCCACCTGCTTTGGCGGCGCACCACCTGGCTGCTGGAACGTGAGTGGTCAGGCTCTTCCGGAACAGCCCGCTGGCCGCCAGGGGTGGTCACGGCGCATCTCCTTTCGGTTGCTCACCAACAGCCTAAAAGGTCCGCCGGGCAAGCCGGACGTTCGGAGCCTACGCCGGAAGGCTCAGCTGCTCCACGATGATCCGCGCCGTCGCCGGGTCGCCCAGGATCCGGAAGTGCCCGGCGGCAGGCAGCTCAATATTGGTGGCGCCCGGCAGGACGCTGCCCTCGGGGATGTGCGGATCGAACGGACCGTAGATGGACGTGATCCGGCTGTTGATGGTCTCCTCACGCGCCAGCTGGAGTGTCAGGGCGTTGCGCGGAGAGAAGATCCGCAGGCTGGGCAGCAGCATGTACCGGGCATAGCGGGACCCGGAAAACGGCGTGCACACGGCGATCATCCGCGCGATCCGGTGCTCGGGGTCCAGGTTCAGCATGGCGTACTTCCCGATCAGCCCGCCCTTGCTGTGCGCCACGATGGCTGCGTTCCGCAGGCCCGCTTCCTCCAGGTGCTGCGCCACCATCCGGGCAGCGGCGGGAACGTCCAGTTTGTTGCGCTGCAGCACCGTGACCACGTGGACGGGGTGGCCGGCGTCGTGGATCGACCGGATGAGCGGCATCATGAACTGCCAGTTTTCGTACACGCCCGGAATAATCAACACGGGATTGAGGTGGCCCTTGTGGAACGAACCCGGCTGCACCCGGGACACCGTGCCCTCGATCTGGCAGATCGCGGCATAGGCGTAGTCCTGCAGCCACCACCCGCCTTTTTGCAGCAGGCTGATGCGGGTGGGCGTGCCCGTTTCATTCATCTGTTGAGGATAGCCCCACACCCCCGTTGCCTTAGCACTTTTGGTCCCCAGCGGGGCGTTTTGGGGACCCAACGTGATAGGGCAAGCGGGAGGGTCAGTAGTTCCGGCGGTGCTTCAGCCGGGGAATCACGACGGCGAACACGGCCGCCGCCGCGAACCCCAGGACGCCCGTGGCTGAGATCCCCGCGCCCAGGGAGGCGAGGGCCGTCACCCCAGAGAGGAGCACCGGGCCTCCGGTATTCCCGGCGTCGGCCATGAACCGCCAAAGCCCCAGGAACTGGCCGCGCCCGCGGTCCGGGGAGAAGTCGGCGCCCAAAGTCATCACCAGCCCGGAGCTGATTCCGTTGCCAAAGCCGATCAGCAGCGCCGCCAGCAGCAACCCCACAAAGGACCCGGCCAGCGGAATCAGCAGCAGCGCAACACCCATCAGCAGCGTGGACGGAACGGCCACAAACTGCCGTCCCTTCCGGTCCATCAGCTTCCCCGCAGGGTAGAACACCAGCATGTCGATGGCCCCGGACAACCCGTAAATCAACGAGGCGGAACTGGCATCCATGCCCAGGTGGTCCGCCCACAGCGGGATGACCACCTGGCGCGACGAACGCAGCGCACTCAGCAGCAGGATGCCCACGCCCACGCTCAGGAACACCTTCGAGTGGGACACCGCGACGCTGCGGAGGGTGGGCTCCGGACCCTTGTGGCCGCCGTCGGGCGCTCCCGCCAGCTCCAGGTCAGGGATGGTGAGGGACAGCAGCGCAGCTGCAACCATGGCCACCACTCCCACCCAGTACGCACCGCCGATGCCGGAGAACTGCATCACTCCGGCGCCCAGGAACGGCCCGATGAACACGCCGATCCTGTTCACCCCGCCCAGCGTGGACAGCGCCCGGGCACGGAACTCCACGGGAACCGCTTCGGTGAGGTACTTCTGCCGGGCCAGCCCGAACACCGCGCCGGACATTCCGACGACGGCCATCGCCACCGCGAGCAGCCACAGTCCGTTGGGGATCAGGGAGGACAACCCGGCCGCGGCGAGGGCCAGGCCGGCAGCCACCGCGGCGCCCACAATGGCCCAGCGTTCGCCGAACTTCAGCGTTACCAGGGATGCGGGCAGGTTGAAGAACCACGAGCCCAGCCCGATCAGCGTGACGATCAGCGCCGCGAGGGCCACGGAGGCGCCAAGGCCGCGGGCGGTCAGTGCCACCACCGGAAGAATGGCGCCCTGGCCGATCCCGAAGAGCAAGGTGGGGCCGAAAGCAGCCACGGCGATGGCGCGCAGGTTGAAGCGCTGGGGGTCATCCGGGGAAGTCATCAGATTTATTTTAGGGCGGCCGGCAGCAGGGACAGAAAGACACTCATTTGGGGGTCACAAACCCCTTGCAAAGGACTAGCGTTTGCCTTATGGGTGCTGACTCGCGCCCTCAACCAAAGGGGAGGTTCATTTCATGGGTGAAGTGTGGATCCGTACGCTCGGCAACGGGCTGGTCCGGGCAGACAATGTCACCGAGATTTCATCCACCCGGGGATCCCTCCATGAGGACCAGGGGTATTCGCTGAAGGTGATCGTGGACGGCAAAGGCCATGTCCTGATTGATGACAGCGACCTGCAGGGTGCGCCGGCCGAGCGGCTCGAATACGCCCGGCATATTGAAGACGCCCTGCTGCTGGCCATGGATGAAGCGCGTGACATCGGCGCCACCGTGGTGATCTCCTACGAGCCAGAGCGCGAGCGCTGGTCATCGGCCCCGGTCTCAGTCTTAACAGGACGCCTTCCCGAGGTGGTCTGAGCCCGCACGGAATCCTGCAGAAGAGTACGACGGCGGCCGGGGGCATGGGTGCCGCCGGCTGCGGTTCCGCCACCGGCAGCTTGCCTCGCAGCCGCAGGCAAAGGCGTCACAACCTCAGCATCCACAATCGGTGTAATAAATACGTAACTGTTGCGTGGATCACATTCACCCCCTACTCTGAATGAGGCTTAAGAAACAGGCCAATGCAAGAAGCTGCAGCGTCGCAGCCAATGCCGGGGAAGGCTTTACAACTTGAATTCCAAGCTCAACATTGTTGTCCGCGTAGATCTCGACCATGCGAAAGCTCTGGTGATTGCAAAGGGGCACGTCACCGTCCACAGTATTAATGCGCTTTACGTCGTGGTCAAGCGCGCCAATTCCATCAAACAGGGCCTGTACCTGGAGTTGGATATCTCTCACGCCAGGGTGGATGTCGAGGCACTGGAGCAGCTGCAAGCCTGCTCCGAGACCCATCATCTGCCGGCAAAAATTGATCCTTACCAGAAGCCGTGCACCATCAGTGTCCTGGCACCGCGGCAGGAACATACCACCTCGCGGCCAGCTCTGCTCGCCGCATAAAGCTTTCAGGCCAAGGCACCCGCAGCGTCCACCAATCGGGCCAGGGTGCCGGCCGCACAGTTTCTTTGCTTTCACACTTTCCACGGACTGGAAGAGCAGCTGTATCCGAATAGACGGGTAGCTGCCTTCCCGGTCCGCTGGAATTCTTTACGCCGGAACGGGCAAGACGGATCTTGCCCCTACCCGATGATGGGCCGTTCCTCCGGAAGGCGGTACAGCCGCGGCCGGGCCGAGAGGGCAAGCGCGGATGCCACCGTCACTGTACCGATGCGGCCCGTGAACATTAGAGCCATCAGCACCCACTCGGCGGACGGGGGAAGGTTGTACGTGATGCCGGTGCTCATGCCCACGGTGCCAAACGCGGAGATTGATTCGAACAGGACCTTTTCCAGGCTGTAGTCCGTAAAGATCAGCAGCAGCATGGTTCCGATGACCACGGCGGCAACCCCCAGCAGTGCAACCGACAGGGCCTGCCGCTGGGAGGAGGAGCTGACGGACCGGTGGGCAATGGTCACCTGGTCACGGCCGCGGACTTCGTTCCAGATGGCGAAGCCCAGCACCAGGAAGGTGGTGATCTTGATGCCGCCGGCGGTGCCGGCGCTGCCCCCGCCGATGAACATCAGGATGTTGGTGACCATCAGCGTTTCCGGGGCTGCGGCGCCATAATCGATGCTGTTGAAACCGGCGGTTCGGGGAAAAACGCTGCCGGCGAAGGAGCCGAGGATCTTGCCCGTGAGGGAGAGCTGGCCGAGCGTTTCGTTCCGGTTCCATTCGAACGCCGCGAACAGTGCCATCCCGGCGATGAGGAGGAACAGCGTTCCGTAGATGGTCAGGCGCAGGTGGACAGTCCAGTTCCGGGGCTTTGTCTCGCCGCGGGTGAGCTGGATGATCACCGGGAACCCGAGTCCGCCGGCGATGATGGCCAGGCAGATGGGGGTGATGATCCAAGGGTCCTCGGCGAAGCCGATGAGGTTGTTGCTGTAGACCGAGAAGCCGGCGTTGTTGAAGGCGGAGACGGCGTGAAAGATCCCGTGCCAGAGGGCGGTGCCGGGGTTCTGGTCATAGGCGATCCAGAACCGGGCCGTCAGGACCAGGGCCGTTAGGGCTTCGAAGGTGAGCATGATTCTCGCAACCCGGAGCAGCACGGCCCGGACGTCGCCGAGGTTCAAAGTGTGGGTTTCCGACTGGGCCACGAGTTGGCCGCGCAGGCCGATGCTCTTGCGGACCAGCAGGGCCAGGAGGGTGGCCAGCGTCATGATGCCGAAGCCGCCCACCTGGATGAGCGCGAGGATGACCACGTGCCCGAAAGGAGTCCAGAACGTCGCTGTGTCCACCGTGATCAGGCCCGTGACGCACACCGCCGAAACCGAGGTGAACAGGGCGTCCATCAACGCGCCCGCCTCGGGATCGGTGCGGGAGGCGGGGAGCATCAGCAGTGCCGCCCCGATGAGGATGACCATCAGGAAAGCCACAGGAACAGCCCTGACCGGGTGGGTCAGTATCCTGCGGACGAAGTTTGCCTCCCTGCCCTCCTTTTCGTTCCGGGCGTCCCGCAGCATCTTCCGGACGGCCGCCACGCTGGAGGCGTCGGGGCCTGCCGGGACCGGTCCCGACGGCGGGATGCTCCGTCGGAGGCTCATCCCACGTGGATGCCCGGGCGCCGGGCCGGGTCCGGTTCGTTTTCGCGGATGATTTCCCGGACCACCGGCGCAGTGTCACCGCGGCCCAGGAGCAGGTAGCGCATGAGGTGGGCCAGGGGGTTCCCTTCGGACCATTCGAAGTAGGCGTGCGGCTTGACGCCGGTGCCGTCCCGCAGAGCCAGGAGGATGGCGGCGATGGCGTTGGGCGCGGCGGGGCTCTGGGCGCGCAGGATCCGGTGGCCGTCCACTTCAACGCCGTGGACCTGCAAGGTGTCGCTGAACTCTGACGGATCGGTGATGTCAATTTCCAGGAAGATAACATCCGCCGTTCCCGGCACGGGGTTGTTCTCCCGCTGCACCGCTTCCTTGTCCGCGTACTCTGCGCCGTTGCGGGCCTGCGGCCGGTTGGCGATGAGGTTGATCCGGCCGTCGTAGTCCAGGGTGTCGCTGATGAAGCGGCGCGCGTCGTCGTCGAACTCTATCTTGTCCACACGCAGCTCGGTGGTGCGGCTAATGCGAGAGACGAGGGACACTGCCACGATGCCCAGGATGAAGAATCCGGAGATGGCCAGGCCGTCAGGTTTTTCGATGACGTTGGCAGCCAGTGCGTACAGCATCACTAGGGTGAGCACGGTGAAACCGACAGCGGCGGCCTGCCGCTTGCGGCGGATTGCTGAGATGGTGACGGCGATGGCGCCGGACACCATCATGGCCAGGATGCCGGTGGCGTACGCGCCGGCCTGGGCGTTCACGTCTGCCTTAAAGCCGATGGTGATCAGGATGCTGATGGCGGTGTAGACGAGTACCACCGGACGGACGGCGCGGGACCATTCCGGGGCCATGCCGTAGGAGGGGAGGTAGCGGGGGACGATGTTGATCAGGCCGGCCATGGCGGAGGCGCCGGCGAACCACAGGATAAGGATGCTGCCCACGTCATAGACGGATCCGAAGCCGTTGCCCAGGAGTTCATGGGCCAGGTATGCCAGGGCGCGGCCGTTGGCTCCTCCCCCGGCCTGGAATTCCCCGGCGGGGATCAGGACGGTGGTGACGAAGCTGCTTCCCAGCAGGTAGACGCTCATGATGAGTGCCGCCGTCGTCAGCAGTTTGCGGGTGTTTTTGACCCGGCTGGCCAGCTTTTCTTCAGCCGTCGTGCCATGTGAGGCAACCAGGGGCATCATGCTGACGCCGGTCTCGAAACCGGAGAGTCCCAGGACCAGCAGCGGGAATGCCATCAAGGCGGGGCCCACGATTCCGCCCGGCCCTCCGCCGGAGGAGGTCAGGGCTTCGGTCCAGGTGGTGAATGCGCCGGGAGTTGCCAGGACCTCTGCGATGCCGGCCCCGATGATGATGGCGTTCAGTACCAGGAACACGGCCACCAGGGGAATCGCGACGGCGACGGCTTCTGAGAAGCCCATCAGGAACACGGCGCCGAGCACCACGAGCAGGAACACGGTGATGGGAACTGCCTGGCCTTCCAGGAACGGCGGCAGGTAGGGGTTCTCGAGCAGGTGCACCGTGGCGTCAGCCGCGGAGAGGGTGATGGTGATGATCCAGGAGGTGGCCACGAAGCCGAGCAGGACCAGCACAAAAACCTTTCCCCGCCAGAAGGGCAGGAGCCGTTCCAGCATCGCCACGGATCCCTGCCCGTGCGGGCTTTCCTTGGCCACCCGCCGGTACATGGGCAGCATCCCCAGAAGCGTCAGGGCGACGATGAGCATGGTGGCCAGGGGTGACAGGGCGCCCGCAGCGAGCGCCGCGATGCCCGGCAGGTAGGACAGGGTGGAGAAGTAGTCCACACCGGTCAGGCACATCACCTTCCACCAGCTTTGCTGCGCCCCGTGGCTCTCGTTGGCTTCGGGGCCGACGGGCTGGCTGACCCGGTGTTCCAGCAACCACTTGGCTAAGGGGCTGCGCGGTTCGGTTTCAAGTTCCGGGTTGGGAACGGTGGCGGGAAGGGAAGACCGGGCGGAAGCCGTCAAGGACGTGTCTTTCTTTGTTGCCCGTCACGGGCACAACTTCCCCGGTTCCAGGCGCGACGCTGTGCTGATAACTAACGGAGCCTAGCACCGGGCCAATCGCCTCCCGTCGCCAATTCCGGGGATCTTAACGCTTTCTTAACGCCTCCCGCCATTGAACCCTGTTCAGTCCTCCACGAACTCCAGCAGATCGCCCGGTTGGCAGTTGAGGACTCGGCACATCGCTTCGAGCGTGCTGAACCTGACTGCCTTCGCGCGCCCGTTTTTGAGCACTGCCACATTGGCGGGCGTGAGGCCCACGCGCTCGGCGAACTCCCCCACGCTCATCTTCTGCTTTGCCAGTTCGACGTCGATGCGCACCACGATGGGCATCAGATCACTGCTTCCAGGTCCGAGCGGAGGTCCGCGGCCTGCCGGAGCAGGGCGCGGAGCACCACCACCACCAGGCCGACGGCGGCACCCGCTACCAGCATCAGGATCAGCAGGAGCGGCACGCCAGGGTCATCGGCGTTCAGGACCACAATGGCGGAGAACACGGCGAGCATGGTCCAGGCCGCCGCGATAGCCCACATGATCGCGTCCACCCACACAAAGGCCCGCCTGCTGAAAATCTGGTCGCGTTTGACCATGGTCAGCAGCTTCCAGGTGCTGACGATCACCACCTGGAGGCAGGCCACCTCGAGGATGGCGAAGATGGTGAGCGGCCACTGGAGTGAGGCCCGCTCCGGGTTTTCCGCTGCCATGTGGGCGAACTGGCCCGGCAGGGACATGACCTGGAACAGGACCAGGAGGAGGAACGCCGCCACGAGGACGATCCGGAGGGCGGTGACCGCCAAACGAGTGATCTGCATAAATCGACCTTCGGTTAATAGCTATCGAAAGTCAATAGGTCCAGGAGCCACAGCCGTCCCCCATCCCGCTTGCCCTATCAAGGTTGTACTGGCAGTACCTGTTTACGGCGGGCGTTGTGCTGTTACCTAGTCCATAGGCCCGAATCCATTTTTAAGCCCATAAAAACCAACCCCGACGAATAGGAACTAATGATGGCTACCTGGCTCATCACAGGATGCTCCACCGGACTCGGCCGGGCACTTGCCCAAGCTGTGCTCACCCACGGCCACAACGCGGTGGTCACCGCACGGGACGCCAACGCAGTGCAGGACTTCGCTGACGCTTTCCCGGACACGGCGCTGGCCCTGCCCCTCGACGTTACAGACCGGGCCCAGATCAGTTCGGTGCTGGAACAGGCAAAGGCGCGCTTCGGCGGCGTGGACGTGCTCGTCAACAATGCCGGCTACGGGTACCGGGCGGCAGTAGAGGAAGCTGACGACGCCGATGTGCGGCAATTGTTCGACACGAACGTTTTCGGGGCGGTGGACATGATCAAGGCTGTCCTTCCGGACATGCGCGCGCGAAGGTCCGGGTCCATCGTGAACATCTCCTCGATCGGAGCCCGCATCACACCGGCGGGATCCGGTTACTACTCAGCCACGAAGGCTGCCCTGGAGGGCATCTCCGGGTCGCTCCGCAGGGAACTGGAACCGCTCGGCATCAACGTCACCGTCATCGAGCCCGGCGCCTTCCGCACCGACTTCGCCGGCCGCTCACTGACCCAATCCGCCTCGCCCATCGAGGACTACGCGGAGACGGCCGGGAAACGGCGCAAGGAGAACGACACGATGGACGGCAACCAGCCCGGGGACCCGGCCAAGGCCGCCGAAGCCATCGTGACAATCGTGGACAGCCCCGCCCCGCCGTCGCTGGTTGTGCTGGGTGAAGACGCTTTTGGCGCCTTCACCGCAGTGGCGGACGCGCAGCGCGCCGAACTGGACCAGTGGCGGGACCTCAGTCTCAGCACAGCAATCAATGACTAACCCGAACCAGAGCAAAGGAACTCCATGAACAGCGTGACCCTCAACAACGGCGCCGAAATGCCCATCCTGGGCTTCGGCGTCTACCAGATCCCGCCGGAGGAAACCCAGGCCGCCGTCGAAGCTGCCCTCGCCGCCGGCTACCGGCACCTTGACACCGCCGCCGCCTACGGCAACGAGGAGGAATTGGGTGCAGCGGTGAAGGCGAGCGGCATCGCCCGTGAGGAACTCTTCATCACCACTAAGCTCTGGGTCCAGCATGCCCCCACCGGCAGCGTCGAAGATGAAACCCGGCGTGCGTTTGAGAGCTCCCTCACCCGGCTGGGACTGGACTACGTGGATCTTTACCTGATCCACCAGCCGCTCGGGGACTACTACAGCGAATGGCGCGCCATGCAGGAGCTCAACAAGGAAGGCCGGGCGCGCTCCATCGGAGTATCGAACTTCCACTCCGACCGGCTGGTGGACCTCATCGACCACAACGAGATCGTTCCCGCCGTCAACCAGATCGAAACCCACCCCTTCCACCAGCGCACCGGGGAGCAGGAGCTGATGCGCGGGCGCGGCGTCCAGATCGAGTCCTGGGGTCCGTTTGCCGAGGGCCGGAACAACCTGTTCACGGATCCGCTGCTCAGCGAAATCGCCGAGGCGCACGGCAAGTCAGTGGCACAGGTGGTGCTGCGCTGGCTTATCCAGCGCGACGTCGTGGTCATTCCCAAGTCCGTCCGTCCGGAGCGGATGGCCGAGAACTTCGACGTGTTCGATTTCGCCCTTACCGAAGAGCAGATGGGCCGGATCGCCACCCTGGACACTGACGAGAGCTTGTTCTTCGACCACCGCGACCCCGAAATGGTGAGCCGGCTGGGCGGACACCGAGTGGATTGATCCGCTGCCTCCGCCAGCGGGAAGCCCGGGCTAGCCGGTCAAGGCCGTGTCGTCGTGGGCAGCGCCAACAGGCTTGGATTCGGGTGAGCCGCGCTGGCGGAGGTAGATGGAGAGGACCACCATGGACCCGACGGCGAGGAATTCCGACTGCCAGTTCTGCAGGGTGCGGTTCCAGAACTCTGCAGACGTCACGTACTCGGTCCAGGAAACGGGCTGCTGGAAGTTCCTGAGCTGCTCCTCGTTGTAGGCGCTGTTGCCCGCTATGGACTGGACCAGCCAGCACAGGACGAAGATCAGCCCCATGGTGGTCCCTAGAGAATTCGAAAAGACCGTGCGGCGCCAGCCGGCGGCCTTTGCCCAGGCCGGCGATTTCTCGTTGCTGTACTCGCCCACCAGCTGGTCTTTGTCGGATTCGGTTCCGGGCTCGTCCAGTTCCTTTGATTCGGGTGATCCTCTCTGGACCAGCCAGACCGTGGCAAGGATGTAGAGCAGGAACTGGAGGTATTCGGACTGCCAGTTTTCCGAGACGTCCACCGCAAAGTGGGAGGAGGTGAGGTACTGGCCCAGGCTGATTTCCTCGAGTCCGTTCGCGAGCTGTTCCTCGTTGAAGAGGGCATGGCCGGTCAGGCCCTGCCCCAGGAGGGCCAGGAGGAAGATCAGCCCGAAGAAGAGGCTCAGTCCGTTGTTCCGCAATGCTTTTTTCACCGCTTCCTCCTATCCGTGGACGAGTCCGACGACGGCCATGTAGGCCAGTCCGCCGAAAATCAGGATCAGGTACAGGGCAAAACTCCAACGCATGACTAGTTGCCTCCCACTTCACAGTTGTAGGGCGCGTCACCGTTCGGTGTGCACCCGGCTGCCGTGACCTTCCAGCCGCCTCCCGCAGCAGCCAGGAAGACTGCATCGTGCTCAAATTCCACAAAGGCGGCGCGCCCGTATATTTCGGTGCGCGTCACCGTTCCCGGCTCCTGGATCTGCAGGTTCCCCAGGTGGTCCTCGCAGGAACTCTCCTGTTCCTGGGCTGTCTTCCCGCGCGTATCGGATTGCAGCATGGCGCAGGCGGCGGACCAGTCGGACCGGCTCAGGTCCTGGTGGAATTCCTGCGCCGCATCGGCAGGGGCAGCTCCGTCGGGGGCGCAGCCGGATACGGCGAGCAGGGCAGCGATGCCTGCCACGGTCACAACGTAAGTGCCGGGCCTGCCAACTGTCCGGGCGTCGGATCTGGTTCTACTTCGCATGCTTCTCCTTCCCAACTGCCAGTTTTTGGATGTTCCAGACCCGGCGTGGATTCCCGGCTGGACCATCAGCCTTTCTCCTGTCCCGGGCGCACTCCGAAAAGGACGTTCAGCCCCCAGCCCACCGCGGTGATGAGCACGATGGCCCCGGCCATGGCCGCCAGTTCCGCGGGGCTGGTCAAGATGCCCAGGCTCACGATCAGGGTGGTTGCCCCTGCTGGTGGGTGCGGCGTCTTCAGCAGTGTGAGCACCAGCGTGGTCAGCGCCACGGACAATGCCCCGGCCAGCAGGAATGCGGGGTTAAGTCCGGCCAGGGGCGCCGGCGGGCGGTCCTGCAGACCGAAGGCATAAAGCATGGCGACGCCGGCCACCAGCCCAACGCCGTGGCCGGCGAGGGTATTGACGGGCCGCGAGGCCTGCTGGGACGGGGACTCGAAGAACAGCATCACTGTGGGCCCCAGGCTGGGGAACAGCCAGGGCTGGCGGAGCGCCAGCCCCACCGCTCCGGCGGCCGCCAGCACCACCAGCGACAGCACGGCAGCGTATATGGCCGCACCGGGGCGGCTCTTGGTCAGGCGGGAAACGTCGGTCACAGGGCACCTCCTCTAGGTACGGTCCAGGGCATGTTCTGTGCTTACTCGGCGACGATCAGGGCCTGGGGCGCGGCTTGTTTCATGCGGGTGGACAGCCACTCGAGCTGGGTTTTTGTCTCGCCCTCACAGCGGGTGACCACGGCGAGGAGATCCGCGTCGCGTAAACCCTGGGCGGCCTGCTTGACGGCGGTCCACGTGATGTCCACGAGGGAACCCAGCAGGTAGAGGTCCTGCAGGTCCCGCAGCAATCCCACCGCCCCCGAGCGGGTGCTGGACAGGCCGTCCGCATGCAGCCGCTCGGGCTCGTCGTCCTTTTCAACCTCGCCGTAGCGCTCCACTATGGGCTGCAGGGCCTGCTCGTGCTTTTCGCACTGATCCGCCAGGGACCGGCACAGGAAATACACGTCCGGCTCATCGCCGTGGCCGTCGGCCACCTGCCGGAAGGATTCGGCCAGGGTGTGTTCGGAGCGGTGGAGCAGCCCCAGGTAGATGGGAAGCTTCATGGCCTTTCCTCCTCCTTGGGGGCCACAGCCGGCGGTTCAGTGGGGGTAATCGTCTCACTCACTTCACTGGCTGCCCCGCCCACCGTTGCGGGCACCCGGCCTGCACGGGCGGGACGGGATGCGGTGGTGGTGGGCGCTGGTGCCGGGCCGGTGGCGTCACTGACTTTCGTGACCCGCACCGCGGCGGTCTTGTAAACGGGCTGCTTCGATACCGGGTCCCACTCGGTCAAGGTCAGTTCATTGGCCGCCCGCGGGCGCTGCTGCGGATCGGCGTCGGTGGGGTCCGCAATGTCCCAATACCCGTAGTGGAAGGGTGCAAAGACAGTGCCGGTACGGATGTTGGCGATCCGCACCGGGGCGAAGAGGTGGCCGCGGCGGGATTCGACCCGTACCACGTCGCCCTCCCCCAACCCCAGCGCACCGGCATCGCTCTCCGCCATCTCCACCCACATGGCCGGGGCAGCATCCTGCAGCTGCGGCGAGCGGCCCGTCTTGGTGCGGGTATGGAAGTGGTAGGCCGTCCGGCCCGTGGTGTAGCGGAAGGGGTACTCGCCGTCGGGGGTTTCGTGCGCGCCCTGGTACGCCGCTGTTTTGAAGATGGCACGCCCGTTCGGTGCCATAGCTTTGTACGCCTGCTCCCCCACGGTGGCTCCGGTGGTGAGGTCGTGGCCGTATTCTTCGGCGACATCGGCGTGGGTGGGAAAGACCCCGTCCCCGTACAACCGGTCTGTACCGTTCGGGTGTTCCTCGTTGACCGGCCAAGGGATGCCGCTTCCGCCACGCAGCCGCTCATAACTGAGGCCGGTGTAGTCGCACAGCCGGCCTTTGCTGCACTCGCGCCAGGCGTTGAATCCGTCCTCAGGGCCTTCCCAGTCCAGCAGCGGACGGCCGGAGTTGGTGCGGAAGTCCATCCGCCGGGAGTAGTCCAGGAAAATCTGGAGGTCGCTGCGGGCCTGGCCGGGCGGTTCCACTGCCTGCTCGGACAGGTGGACAGTGCGGTTAACGTTGGTGAACGTCCCGGTCTTTTCCCCCCAGGCGGCAGCAGGGAGGACCACGTCGGCATACTTGGTTGTCTCGGTCAGGTAGAGGTCCTGCACCACCAGGAAGAGCTCTGGTTTGGCCAGGATTTCGCGGATCCGGGGCAGCTGCGGCATCGACACGGCAGGATTGGTGGCGGAGATCCACAGGAACTTGATGGAGCCCTGCTCGGCGTAACGGAAGATCTGCGCTGCGTGGGTGGGCGGGGCCCAGTGCGGGATAACGAGTTCGTCCACGTCCCACAGCTCGGCCAGCTGTTTGATGTGCTCGGAATTCTCCCAATTGCGAAAGCCCGGCAGATCGCCGTCGGCCCCTGCCTCGCGGGTGTTCTGGGCGGTGGGTTGGCCGTTCATCTGCAGGATTCCGCAGCCTGGCTTGCCGATCATGCCGCGCAGCAGGTGCAGGTTGTTGACCTGGCAGGACGAGGCGGTGGCCTGGGCGGACTGGTAGAAGCCCTGCAGCACCGTGGAGAGTACCCGCTGCGAGGTCCCGAAAATCCGGGCCGCTTCCACCACCGCGGCCGCATCCACTCCACATTCGGCCGCAACGGCCTCCGGTGTCCAGGCCTCGATTTTGTCCGCCAGATCCTCGAAGCGGAGCGTATGCGCGGCGATGTAGTCCTGATCAATCCACCCGTTGCGGATCACTTCGCGGAGCAGTCCGTGCATCAGTGCCAGGTTGGTGCCCGGCCGTACGGGCAGGTGAACGTCGGCGTGCCGGGCCACTTCGGTGGAGCGCGGGTCCACACACACCACCAACGGTTTGTTGGGCCCGGAGATCCGGTCCAGGACCCGGGCCCACAGCACCGTCTGGGTCTCGGCCATGTTATGGCCGTAGAGGAAGATCGCGTCGCACTCGTCGATGTCCGTGTAGCTGCCGGGCTGCCCGTCCGAGCCGAAGGACTCCTTCATCGCTGCCGCGGCCGTGGCCGTGCACAGCCGCGTGTTCCCGTCCATGTGCGGGGTCCCGAGTCCGGCCTTGCCGATGATGCCCAGGGCGTAGTACTCCTCCAGGAACAGCTGGCCGGACGTGTAGAAGCCGTGGCTCAGCGGCCCCTTCTCGTCCAGCAATGCCTTGCTGCGGGAAACGATCCGGTCCATGGCGGTGTCCCAGTCGGTCTCCACGAGTTCCCCGTTTTCGCGGATCAGGGGCCGGGTCAGCCTGTCCTTGTTGCTGACCCCCTGCCAGGAGGCGAAGAGTCCCTTGGGACCGAGCCGGCCGTGGTTGACCACATCGATCGCCCGGCCCCTGACGCCCACCATGGTGCCGTCCTTGACGGCGATGTCGATGCCGCAGCCGTTGCTGCATAGGACACAAGCGGACTGTACCCACCGGTCCACGTTCTGCTCGGTCAGCCCGGTGGCGAGGACCTGGTCCACCCGAACGGGCCACCGCTCCCCCCGGGCAAATGGCGTACGGGTCCCCCAGATGTCAGCGATCCGGTCCACCATGGCCGTTTTTCCTTTCGTCCGGGACATCCTTGTCCGAGTTCCAACGCACCGCGGGTGACCGGTTGAAAGTACTGTTTACGCAGGTCAGCCGTAAGATCATCCCGTGATTGACAGTAGCCTTACCATTCCGGCGAGTAAAGCACCGCCGCTTCCAGTGCTTACGTCACAGGAGAGATTTGTCCCGGAGATTCTTTTTCCAGATCGGGGCAGGCAGTAGGCTTCACGAATACTGACCTGTTGGGGCAGGGCTGGGGGAACAATGTTTTTTAAGTGGCTCGCGCGCTACTTCCGCACGCTGGGGACCAGGGGCCGAACGGTCATGTTCCAGCTTCCGCTGTCCATCACCATGCTGCTGGTCCTCGTCCTGGCGGCGGTCCTGCACCCGGATTTCGAGTGGGCCGGACCATTCCCCTATACCTTGTGGGGCCATCTCGTCCTGCTGGCCGCCTGCGCCCTGGTGCCGTGGGAACGGTTTCCGAAACGGGCAACCCTCATCATCCCGGTGCTGGACTGCCTCGCCATTGGCCTGTCCCGCGAAGCCGGCGACCAATACCTGGCCGTGCTCGGCTTCCTCCTGGTCTTTCCGGTCGTCTGGTTGTCCCACGGCCCGCAGCGCAGCGGGATAATCATTGCTGTGCTGGCTGCCTTCCTCAGCGTCGCGCTTCCGCCGGCAATCCTTGGCACGGGCTACACGAGCGCCTCCTTCATCCGGATTGTGCTGCTGCCGGTCATCCTGACAGCGATGGCAATTACCACCTATGGACTTGCCGAGGCCCTCCGCCAGCAGCGGCTCCTGCTGGAAAAACAGGAAGTCGAGGTCCGGCGGCTGCTGGCAGCCAGCGAGGACCGGGAGCAGCTGCTGGGCACCGTCATGGACACCGTCAGTGTCACGGTCTGCGCCCTCGACGACAAAGGCCGCACCATCCTCACCAACCAACATCAGGCCAGTCACCCCGCCGGAGCCATCTGCGCGGAGCCACGTGCAGGTGACGGTCCAGGCCTACCGGTCTACGGCATTGACCGGAAACAGCCCCTTCCCCCGGAGCGGCACCCACGCACCCGGGCGGCGCGAGGTGAGCCCTTTACCGATGAACTGGTGTGGATCGGCAGTGGAACCGGCCAGCGCGCATACTCGGCCACCTGCAGGCTGATCAGAACTCCGGACGGCCGGCATTACGGGGCTGTCCTGGCCCTAACCGACGTCACCGCACTTGTTGAGGCGCTCTCTGCCAAGGACCAGTTTGTCGCAAGTGTCTCCCATGAGCTCAGGACGCCGCTGACATCGATCCTGGGCTACCTGGCCCTGGCCATGGATGACGACAGTCTTGATCCCGACGTCGAACATTGCCTGGGCGTGGCCAAACGCAACGCTGAGCGCCTGCTGACCCTGGTGGGCGACCTGCTCACCACAGCCTCCGGCACAGTGACCGTCACTCCCCGCCCGGCTGACCTGGCCGAAGTTGCCGCGCAGAGTGTTGAAGCCGCCCGTCCCCGGGCCAAGGCCGGAGGCGTCACCGTGCACCTGCAAGCAGAAGGTCCGGCCACCGGGCGCTTCGACCCTGACCGGCTGGGGCAGGCGATAGACAACCTGGTGTCGAACGCCATCAAATACACTCCTTCCGGCGGTTCTGTCACAGTCCGCGTCAGCACCAGCGGACAGAATCTCACCTGCGAGGTGGCCGATACCGGAGCCGGGATGACCGAGGAAGATCTGGCCCAGGCGTTCACCCGCTTCTTCCGCACCGCCAAAGCCCACTCCTCCGCCATTCCCGGCGCCGGCCTGGGACTCGCGATCACCAGGGCCATCATCGAAAACCACCGGGGAAGCATCACCCTCACGAGCACCCACGGAAAAGGAACCACTGCAACAATCACGCTGCCGGACGCGGACGTCGTGGCCCGCCCCCTGGTTTCTGCCCGGGACAGTTCCACAACTTGAGCCATTCTTGAGCAAGTCTTGATCGCACCTGCCCCGGCTCTTGAGCAACGCCGTGCAGAGTATTCGGTGTAAGGCCTGAAGCGCGCGGCAACTGCAACTGGGATCTGGGCCCGGTAGCGCCAGGGCCTTAATTCGGAAACAACCGAAGGTCTTAGCGCTTGGCGGTGTCGAGAAGCCGGCACCGCCAGGCGGATCTTTCACACCAGGGTTTCCGCAGCTGTGCCAGCCCGACTGGCTCCCGCAGCAAAGGAACGCTTCTACCGCTGGTCCGGTTCCCGTCCAAGCGTGAGGGCCACCGGAGCGGGTTTCGAATCCGATCCGCAGCCCGCACAGCACGCGGCGCCCCCTTCCGCTGCAGCAGGAGCTGACGGGAGCAGCCCGTAATCCATGCTTGCCGATGCGCAGCAGTCGTCACCTTCGCTGTGCTGCGCATCAGCGCCGGGGATGGTACAGCAGATATCGCCGCGCCAGGCGTTGATTCCTTCACGGACGGCAATGCCCGAGATCACCAGGGCGGCTCCGGCGTCGGCCCACCACCAGCCCAGGGTGCTGTTCAGGACCAGGCCCACCAGCAGGACGGCCGAGAGGTAGGTGCACAACAGCGTCTGCTTGGAGTCGGCAACGGCGGTCCGGGATCCGAGTTCCCGGCCCGCGCGGCGCTGCGCCCACGACAGGACGGGCATGACCGCCAGGCTCAAGGCCGCGATGATGATCCCGGGAGTCGAATGCCGGGCCTCGCCACCGCCCGCCAGGGAACGCGCAGCGTCCCCGGCCACGAAAGCGGCAAGGGCGAAGAAGGAGACAGCGATAATCCGCAAGGTCAGATGTTCGCGCCGTTCCGGGTCTTTGGCCGAGAACTGCCACGACAGCGCCAGGGCTGACGTCACTTCGATCAGGGAATCCAGGCCGAACCCGATCAGGGCCGAGGAGTCGGCCACCCCGCCGGCCCAGAGCGCCACTGCCGCTTCGATGACGTTATAAGTGATGGTCGCCGCGGCGAACAGCCGGATCCTGCGGGACAGGACGGCCCGCCGCTGCTGGAGGGGCGTCTGGAGCACGGCCGTCATGCGAGGCACGTCCCGTCAGGGGCGCAGCAGGACGGATCCACTGCCAGGACAACACCGAGCAGGTCCTTGATCGCGTGGCCCAGCCGGGCATCCGCGAGTTCATACCGGGTCCTGCGTCCGTCCGCGACGGCTGCGACCAGGCCGCATCCGCGCAGGCACGTCAGATGGTTGGACATGCTTTGCCTGGACACGCCCAGGGCGTCCGCAAGATCTGACGGGTAGGACGGGACATCAGCGAGGGTCAGGAGAATCCGGGCCCGGGTGGGGTCTGAGACCGCGTAACCGAACCGGGCCAGCACGGGCGCCTGGGTGAGCGTTTCCATACCCTCATAGTACATAGATGGATGTATTCAAGCAATACTGTATCGAAATGCCGCAAGACACTTCTGCGCACTTCCGAGTAAAAACGCCGCGAGCCGGCAGCCCTAAAAACTACTTTTCGGTATGCCTAACTTTCGGTTATCCTCGTATCAGAAGGCCCCGATGATGAGGATTTTGACGATGGCTGCACCCGCTCTTGAACTTCGCCCCGCACCACGCAAGGTATGGTCCAGGCTCCTGCTGCTCGGCCCTGCTTTTGTCGCCGCGATCGCCTACGTGGATCCCGGGAACGTCGCCGCCAACCTGACCGCGGGTGCCAACTACGGGTATCTGCTGGTGTGGGTCCTGGTGGTGGCCAACGCCATGGCAGTCCTCGTCCAGTACCAGTCCGCCAAGCTGGGCCTCGCCACGGGAATGAGCCTTCCGGAGATCCTGGGCAAGCGACTGGGCACCAAACGGCGGCGCCTGTACTGGGTGCAGGCAGAAATCGTCGCCGGTGCCACCGACATGGCCGAGGTCATCGGTGGTGCGGTGGCCTTGAACCTGCTGTTCGGGTTGCCCCTGCTGGCCGGCGGCCTGATCATCGGTGTGGCGTCGATGCTGCTGCTGGCGCTGCAGTCCCGCCAGGGCCAGCGGACCTTCGAGTACGCAATCCTGGTATTGCTGGGAATCATCGCTGTCGGGTTCATGACCGGCCTGTTCGTCAACCCGCCCGACGGCGGAAGCGCCCTGGGCGGGTTGCTGCCGCGTTTTGAGGGCACGGACACCGTCCTGCTCGCCGCCAGCATGCTCGGCGCCACTGTCATGCCGCACGCGATCTACCTGCACTCCGCCCTGGCCCGGGACCGGCACGGATTCTCGGAGGACCCTGCCGTTCGGACCCGCCTGATCCGCGCTACCCGGTTCGACGTCCTGGGTGCCTTGTTGCTGGCAGGCGTGGTCAACATTTCGATGCTGCTGCTCGCCGCGTCCAGCCTCCGCGGCATTGAGGGGACGGACACCATCGCCGGCGCCCATGCCGCCGTCACCTCGGCCCTGGGCCCCGCCGTCGGCATTATTTTCGCAATCGGGCTGCTGGCCTCCGGCCTGGCGTCGACGTCGGTGGGCTGCTACGCCGGGGCCACCATCATGGGCGGTCTGCTGAAGGTCCGTATACCGTTGCTCACCCGCAGGGTCATCACCCTGATTCCGGCCTTGATCATTTTGGGTGCCGGGATCGAACCGACCCTCGCCCTGGTCCTGAGCCAGGTGCTGCTCAGCTTCGGTATCCCGTTTGCCTTGATCCCGCTGATCCGGTTGACCGGCAAACGGGAAGTTATGGGCATCCACACAGACTCCAAAGCCTTGAAGATTGCCGGTTGGACCAGTGCCACGCTGATCGTGGGCCTGAACATCGTCCTCATTACCCTGACGCTCGCCGGCCATTCCTGAGCCAGGTTGACGGCGGAACGCCGGTTGATATCAGGGGCCCGCGAGGAACGAGGCAGCCGCAGTAATGGCCTGCTGAAAAGTCGAGTACCCGTTACTCGGGCACTCCAGCTCCCCTGCCCCGTAACGTGCAGCTAGAGGTGTTGGGCGAGGACATGCGCTGGTGACGGGAGCAGGTTATGGGAATCGAGGTGCGCCTGAAGCGTGCGCATCATCATGACCGGGCGGGTGACGGAAGCAGCGGGGCATCGTCCTTGCGCGGCCAGTCAGCAGCCCCGCCGGCGTTCGGCATCCTTTTGGACCTGCGTGCCTGCAGCGAAGAAGCTTCCCTCCAGCTCCTCTCGATGGCTGCAGCGTCGGCCCTGTCCGAGCTGGCCGGATGCCCGTTGGACGGTACTGTTTCCCTTGTCCGCCCAGGCCAGGCGGCACTGACATCAGGCACCAGCAGCGGCGCCACCTGTCTCGCACAACTGGATGAAAACAGCGGGGACGGACCGGTATCCCACGCATTGGCCGGGCATCTGGCCGTCATCGTCAAACGCTACCCTGCGGATCCGCGGTGGCCTTCCAGCTACCACCGTCTCGGCGAGGCCGGCTACAGGTCACTTCTGTCCGTGCCGCTGCATCTTTACGCGGGGAGCAGGTCAGCGATGACCCTGGTCGCCCAACAGGACAACGTCTTCACTCCCAGCGTCATTATTGCTGCCACCGCCTTCAGCAGACTGGCGGCTGCCAGTTACCTCTCGGCAGCAGAGCTGCGGGCAGTGCAGGCGGCGGCGGAAAATCTGCAGGCGGCCCTGCAGGGACGTACGTCCATTGACGTTGCTTGCGGAGTGATCATGGGGCAAAACCGGTGCTCCTACAAGGACGCCTTCCACATCCTTGCCGAGGCCTCCAGCCACCGAAACGTCAAAGCCCGCGTGGTGGCCGAAACAATGCTGCAGCAGCTGCCGGGCGGCACCCCTTTTACCCATTTCAAGGAATGAAGCAACGGGCCGTCCCTGCGGACGGCCCGAAATGACGACGACGGTCCCTCCTTCCGCCCGCACGGATCCGGGGGCGGTGGCGCCGCAACCAAGAACCGCCGCCGTCAAGCCCGGATAGAGGACGCAATCGGCTGGCCGCCGGTGAAACGGACGGCAGAGACACCCCCACCGAATGTGGCGGAAACGATAGTTCCCGCCCCTGGAGAGGAGCGGACTTCAAGGGAACCGCCGGCCTGCTGAATCGTGTCCCCCAGGATCCGCAAGCCAAAATGGCCTTCGGCGCGGGGTTCGCCCGGGGTGAAACCGCGGCCGTTGTCCGAGACCGTGATCTGGGTGACCTGGCCGGACTGCCTGATCCGGATCCAAACGGATTGCGCGGAAGAATGCTTGGCGGCGTTAACCAGGGCCTCGCGCGCCACCCGATACACCAGCACAGCCCGGTCCCGGTCCAGCAGGAGCTTGTCCGGGATCTCGACGGTCAGCGTGATGCCGCGCTCTACGAGGGGCGCCTCAAGCCTGGTGAGGGACGCCTTAAGCCCGAGCTCGTCGAGATCGGGAGGATAGAGCTCGCTGGTCATGGCCCGCAGGGTGCGGATGTTGTCCTGCAACATGGTCCGCGCCTTCGAAAATACGGGCCCCTGCTCTTCCGGGCCGCGATGCTCCACCGATTCCAGGGCATAGGCCAGCCCGGACAAGTCCTGGATCACTTCGTCATGGAGTTCGCTGGCTATCTGCCGGCGCTCGTGGTCCGATGCCTCAATCGCACAGTGCAGCAGGGCATTGCGTGCGGCCTGGTGGACCTGGATCCTTCGGGCCAGCCGGACGGCCGGAATCAGCTGTGCCAGCTGCAGGACTGCCAAGGACAGCAGCATCGGCGGGATCATGCCCACCAGGACTGCCTGCTGTTCCGCCCGGACTCCGTCGCCCGAAGAGTAGGTTTCGAAGATCATCGGAGCACCGCTTTGGGAAGCTGAGCGCACGTAAACCTCCACGAGTTCGCCGGAACCGGTTTCGAAAGCATTTTCTTCGGCGTCCTGTGGCTCCAGGGTGGCCGTCGCCGGCCCGCCTTCGAGCAGCCGGCGCGCCCATTCCTCCTGCTGGAATTTTTGCCCTATAAGGGATTCGACGTCCGAGTAGATCACCTGGCCGTGCGCATCCCACACTTTGATCCGTGTCACGCCGCTCTCCGCCAACCACGGCTCCAGCCGCTGATCCAACAGTTGCAGCGCGGCAGGTTCGTGGGCAAGGACCTGGTCCGTAATGAGCGGCCCCACTATTCTGTCCGCGAGACGCTGGGTGACGTCCCTTGCGTTGTCCAAAGCGTGCTGTTCCGCTGCGGCCCGGATCCAGAAGGCCACGGGTGTAGCCACCAGAACCAGGGCGATAAAGCCTGCAGTAAGAAAACGTGCAACAGCCGCCCGGACCTCACGCCGCTCGGCGACACCGTTAACACTGTGGGCAACCGGAGAGGCTTCTGGAGGAGGTTGTGCACGCATGGCAGCCAGCCCTGGCTAGGCCGAAAGTTCCGGCAGGATCGGGACCGCGCTGCCCAACCTGGCGAGCAGGGACGGATGCACAATCAAGTTGCCGGGATGGGCATGCCTCAGGGCGTTCAGCATCACACCCAGGGCGCCGTCCTTCGGGAGGAACGCACACACTCCCATGCCGGCGGCCTGGCGCAGCGCGTCCTGTGACGGGTTGCCGGTCAGCATGACGATCCGGGCTTGGGGATCTTCGGAGAGAATGCGCTCGGAAGCCTGGAGTCCTGAACCGTCAGAAAGATGCAGATCCATAATGACGACGTCGGGCTGCAGGTCATGGAACATCTCCACGGCGGACGTCACTGACTTAGCCGCTCCCACACTCTTGAGGTCCGGCTCCCGGTCCAGCGCTCCGGCCAGCAGGTCCGAAAACGTGGTGTGGTCGTCAACGATCAGGATCCGCAGGCGTTCCGCTTCCTGCTGCGCTGCTGTGGGAGCTGAGCTGCGGCTTTCCTTAACCACATGGATGGGACCACGAATGTCCGGAACTCCGGACGTTGCCGCAGTGCTTGTCAGGAGCCTGGCTTGCGCATCCCTCAGCGCCGGCCCCGGGGCGCAGCCCAGTTCCTCGTCCATAACCCGGCGGAAGCGGTCAAAAGTCCGCAGGGCCTCGGTGTTCTCCCCATTGCACTCCAGCCCCAGAATCAGTGCTGTCCATGCCCGTTCGTTGAGCGGATCTTCCTTCACCGCCGCACGGCTGAAGGCAATGGCGCCGCTGACCTCGCCGACAGAAAGCGCGGCTTCTGCGGCCAGCACGCGGGCAACGCCAACCTGCTGTGCATGCAAGGCGCGCTCGTGCTCGGCCCAGGCCGGCAGCAGTTCGTCCCCGAGCAGCGGAGCCGAAGCCAGGTCAAGTGCTTCCGTGAGCAATGCGAGCGCTTCACGCGGTTCGGCCTGGCCCGCCGTTTTGACCAAGGTTTCAAAACGGTCCAGATCGAGTTCCACCAGCGACCGGTCGATGGCATAGCCGCCGGTGACCGTCCGCAGGGGACCTGTCCGGCCTGCGCCCGGCTGCAGGTGGCGCCGGAGGACGCTGACATAGCTTTCGAGTGTGGGCAGTGCAACGGCGGGGTGGTTGCCGTCCCACAGCAGGTCCATGATGCGGGTCTTGGACACCGCGGAGCCGAAACTCAGCAGGAGGATTTCGAGCACCTGGCGGGGCTTGGGTCCGCCGAGGTCGTTGGCGGTCAGTTCCTTGGCGCCGCCGCGAATTGTCAGCGGGCCGAAAACAGAGATCTGAAGCGCCGGCGCCTGGGTAGGCGCTTCACGAACGGTACCTGCATCGGCTGCTTTTTCCGCCAGTTCAACAGTAATCACGAAGGCTTCCCCCAAGTAGTCGAGTGCTGCTGGTCATCATTGAAGCGGCGGGCAAACATGCGAACAACAGTGCCGTGTACTCAGTTCTTGAAGTGCCGCTACTTAGGTGACGGCGGCTTCTACGCATGGCGAACCAGCGGCATTCCGCAAAGGACTGGATGAAAGAAAACCATCCTGGGAAGCGTTTCCGCCGGTCAGTCGATGAATTGGACAATCGAGGGCCAAATGTTGGGAAAACCCTAGGTAGCCCAATGTGGGGACGAGTGGCCTTGCCAAAGCTTTTCCCAACCGGTCCCCCCTAATTTTGCAGAAACACGAAACAGCAGCGGTTTGTGACAACGGCGGCTGCGAGGCAGGCGCGATGGGAAAGGACGTGGCAGTGGGGACGGCTACCAGCCACGGAGGTTCCGCCATCATGGGCCCGGCCTCACTCGCCGGGAGCTGGCACCGCTTTCGGGCGGGACTGCGGACGGTCCGTTTCCGGGTACTCGCCACGGTGCTGGCTTTCCTGGCGGGCGGACTCCTGGTTGCCGGCATCACCACGCTCGCCCTTGACCTGCGTAACCTCAACAGCCGGGTCAGCGAGGAACTCCTGCTCCAGTCGGGGCGTCTTCAGAACATCGTGGAGCACGGTGTTCCGGGCGGGGGGTCTTATAGCTCCCTTGATGCACTGTTCACCGCCTTCCTCCAGGGGGACACTCCGGGCCGGTACGACTCCGTGATGGCCACCGTCAACGGGGGCAACACTTTCCTGCCCGCTGGAGAACAGCCGACAAATCTTGCTACCGCCCAATTGCTTGACACCGCCCGCGCCGAGCACCGTGAAGGGCGGACCGTCTTCCATGACATGACCCTGGACGGCATGCAGGTGCGCCTGGCCATCACCTCGGTAGCGCTCGGCGATGGAACCGTCGGTGGACTTTTAGTGGCAGCGAATGAAATCGGGCAGCAGCGGGAGCAGGCCATAAAGTCCTTCGGGACCTTCGCGATGGTTTCGCTTGCCACGCTGCTGCTGGCGGGGGCCGTGGGCTTCACCGTGACGGCACGGCTTTTTGTTCCCATCCGGCGCCTGCGCCAGGCCACCGGGTCCATTACCTTTGAGGACCTGAGCAGCAGGGTCCTCGTCCCGCCCGGCGATGACGACGTCTCACAGTTGGCCACGGACTTCAACCGCATGCTCGACAGGCTGGAGACCGGCATCACGGACCAGCGCCGGTTCGTGGATGATGCCAGCCATGAGCTGAGGACACCCCTCACCATCATCGGCGGCCACGTCCAACTGCTCCAGGCAGGAGACCCCCGGGACGTCGCCGAGACGCAGGTCCTGCTCCTGGACGAGCTGGACAGGATGCAATCCCTGGTGGATGAGCTGCTCCTGCTGGCGCGCAGCGGCCGTCCGGACTTTCTCCGGCCGGACTGGATCGACGTCGACTCCTTCCTGGAGGCGGCCATGAACAGGATCAAGGTGCTGGCAGACCGCCGGTGGCAGATTGAAAGCATGCCTGGGGGGTGGTTCCGCGGGGACCGCCACCGCCTGACGCAGGCGGTGGAACAGCTCGCTGCCAATGCAGTACATTCCACGCGCCGGCACGATGTCATCTCCCTCGGTGCAGCCTGGACCGGGACAGGGGCTGAGAGCGGGACGCCGGATGGGACGACGCCGGGTGGCACCGGGGCATTGAAGCATGGCGAACCTTCCGGTACGGGCTTCGAAATATGGGTTGCTGACACGGGCTGCGGCATCAGTGCAAAGGACCAGGAACGGATTTTCGACCGTTTCGCCAGGGCCGGGGTTTCCCGCGGCAAGGAAGGATCGGGGCTGGGGCTGCCGATCGTCAAGGCCATAGCCGAGGCACACAGCGGAACACTTCGCGTTACTTCGCGGGTGGACGAGGGCAGCCGCTTTGTCCTTTCACTGCCAGGAGGAATTACATGACGAGGATCCTGATCGCCGACGACGAACCGCGGATCGCGAGCTTCATCACCAAGGGGCTTACCGCGGCAGGTTTCACTACCGCATCGGTGGAAGACGGCATCCGGGCGCTGGACTACGGCAGCTCCGGGGAGTTCGACCTGCTCATCCTGGACATTGGCATGCCCAGAATGGACGGCTTGGCGGTGCTTGCAGCCTTGCGGGCGATGAACTGTGCGGTTCCGGTAATAGTCCTGACGGCCAAGGCTTCACTCCAGGACACCCTTGCAGCGCTCGACGGCGGTGCGGACGACTACATGACCAAACCCTTCCGCTTTGAGGAGCTGCTCTCCCGGATCCGCCTGCGGCTCCGGGATAACCCGGGGGTTCGCGTGCCGCCAGTCCCTGTGCGCGGGGACGTCAGCCTGGACGTTGACCTTCGCAGCGCGAGGGTCCGCGGCCGGACGGTGCCGCTGTCCGCCAGGGAATTCGCCATGGCCCGGGCCTTCCTGGAAAACGAGGGCAAGCTGCTCACCCGGGAACAGCTGCTGAGCCGGGTGTGGGGATACGACTTTGACGGGTCCTCCAATGTGGTGGACGTCTACGTGGGGTACCTGCGCAACAAGCTTGGCCCGGAAAGGTTCCTATCCGTCCGCGGCGCGGGATACCGCTTTGTGGCAGCGCCCGCTTCCCCATCTAAGACCTCTTCGGGCGCATGAGAGCTCTCTCATGAACGTCTCATCTCCCTCTCACCGTCTCCGCGCACAGTGATTACACAACCCAGGGTGGAAACACCCCAAGAAAGGCGAAACCCGTGAAAAAGTTCTGGTATCTCCCTGTTGCAGCCGCTGTGGGCGCAGCAAGCCTCACCGCCGTCCTGGCCCAGGCCAGCGCTGGCCCTCCCCCCGCCGTAGCGCCGGGCGTGGTGGTTGCCGACGTGAAATCCGGCAGTGACACTGCCAAGGCGGAGGACTCGCTTTCCACTCCAACCCCCAGTGCCAGAATCACCGCGATACCCCAGCAGGCAGCCGGCGAAACGCGCGTCGCGGCCGAACCGCAGACTGTCGCGCCGGTTCAGATCACGCAGAACCCGCCGCCCCAAGGTCTCGATGACAACGGCGGCCTCCGCGCACCCGGTGTTTCAGACGACGGCGCCTCCCACGATCTCGGGGATGACAACGGCGGCCTCCGCGCACCCGGCGTCTCCGATGACAGCGGCACCCACGACCTCGGCGACGACAACGGCGGCCTCCGCGCACCCGGCGTCTCCGATGACAGCGCCACCCACGACCTCGGCGACGACAACGGCAGCCTCAGAGAAGCCGGCGACGATAAAGGCGGCGACCGCTAGCACCTCATCACCCGCACCAAGGTTTTCCCTAGGAGGCCATAACAACATGGCCTTGTTTCGCCGGCTCTACTGGGGAGCCGGCCCTACGGGGGGAACCGATCTGGGATGCAGGCTTTTTCGCGCAAGTCACCGTCCACGCCACACCACGGAACCGCATCAGCAAGAGTGCGCTTCCTGGCCGCATCCGGAGCGCTCGCCCTGGCCGCCTCAATGGGCCTGCCGCCCGTCGCGGCCAACGCCGTGCAAGCGCCGGTGGGCGCTGGCTTCACCATCACACCAGCAGACTTGTCCTTCATCCTGAAGCAAATCAAGATCGCGGAAGCGCACGTGGCCAACACCACGTCCGAAACCGGGCCATGCGGGGCACTGGTGGGGACCGGCCCGAACCAGCTTGCCAGCCCACTGCTGTCCCACGGCCTTCGGACCGTGGACGGAAGCTGCAACAACCTCCAGCCCGGCCAGGAGACGTACGGCGCCTCAGACCAGGTGTTCCCGCGGCTCGGGTCGAAGTCCTTCACGGCTGCCGAGAGCGGATCCTTCGGCGGTCCCCCCGCCGCAACGGGCTACACCCAAAAATCGGGAAGTGTCTTCGATTCGCGGCCGCGCACCATCAGCAACCTGATCGCCGATCAGACGTCCACCAACCCGGCAGCGGTCGCCGCGGCAGGCTTCCCGGCCAGGACCCAGGGCAACGACGGCGTGGTGCCCTGCACTACGGACCCCAACCCCGACTCCACACCCCCTGTGGCAGCCGCGCCGGAGGGCTGCGTCCCCTCGCACAACACGCTGTTCATCCCCAACGTGACTACCGACGTCGGACTGTCACCGCCCTACAACTCCCTGTTCACCCTCTTCGGCCAGTTCTTCGACCACGGCATCGACCAGACGGTCAAAGGCGGAGGCACGGTCTACGTGCCGCTCAAGGCTGATGACCCGCTGATCGCCGGGCCGGACCACGTCTTCGGCAACGCCGATGACCTCGACCCGCATATGCGCTTTATGGTGCTGACCCGCGGCCAAAACCAGCCCGGCGGGGACGGCCAACTCGGGACCGCGGACGATGTCCAGGATGCCCTGAACACCAATTCGCCGTGGGTGGACCAAAGCCAGACGTACTCGTCGCACTCCTCGCACCAGGTGTTCCTGCGCGAGTACGCAAACAACCCCTCGGGACGCCCGGTAGCGACCGGCAATATGCTGGGTGGCCCTGGAGGCACGCCTGCAGCCGGCGGCATGGCGTCCTGGGCTGACACCAAAAGGCAGGCCCGGGAGCTGCTCGGGATACAACTGCTGGACAAGGACGTCCTCAACGTCCCCCTGCTCGCCGCGGATCCCTACGGAAAGTTCATTCCCGGCCCGAAGAACGGACTCCCGCAGTTCGTCACGAAGTCCGGCCTCGTGGAGGCAGACCGGACCTCGAACGGGGGGCTGGGAACGCTCGTGCCGCAGGACGTGCTGTACTTCAACACGCCTTTCCTGACGGACATCGCCCATAACGCGGACCCCTCCCCTCAGGACGCCGACCACAACCCCGGTACCCCGCCGGCGGCTCCCTCCGCTGACGGCGACAAGACGGCTTCCGCGGATTTCGCCAGCCAGGCGCCAGGCACCTACGACGACGAGATGCTGGACGCCCACTTCATCGCCGGCGATGGCAGGGTCAACGAGAACATCGGGCTGACTGCCATCCACCAGGTGTTCCACTCCGAGCATGACCGTGTGGCCGCGGACATCAGGAGGGTCCTCGGTACTGACACGTCAGCCAAGGGGCTCGCCGCCCTGGCCGAGTGGAAGCTCACCGATGGCGCAGGCGGCTGGAACGGCGAACGGCTCTTCCAGGCCGCGCGGTTCATCACGGAGATGGAGTACCAGCACCTGGTCTTTGAGGAGTTCGCAAGGAAGATCCAGCCCGGCATCAACCCGTTCGAACCCTTCGCTTTCGCCCAGACGGATATCAATCCGGCAATCAGTGCCGAATTCGCCCACGCCGTGTACCGCTTCGGCCATTCGATGCTCACCGAAACTATCTCCCGCCGCAACCAGGACAGTCCCGGAACAGACAACGTGTTTGGAACGTCCGACGACGTCAGGGGCTCCCGGAACGACCTTTCCCTCCTCGAGGGCTTCCTGAATCCGCCGGCCTACACGGACGGCGGCCCCGCCGGCGCCCTCACCTCCGAGGAGGCCGCAGGCAGCATCATCATGGGCATGTCGGACCAGGTAGGCAGCGAACTGGATGAGTTTGTCACCGATACGCTCCGGAACAAACTGCTGGGGCTGCCCATGGACCTCGCTGCCATCAACCTCACCCGTGCCCGGTCAGAGGGACTTCCCACGTTGAACGCGCTGCGCCGGGAACTACACGACGCCACCAACGACAGCCAGCTCAAGCCGTACACCAACTGGATCGACTTTGGCGAAAACATCAAGCACCCGGCGTCCCTGGTCAATTTCGTGGCCGCCTACGGCAAGCACCCCTCGATCGTCCAGGCCGCAACACTCGAGGCCAAGCGTACGGCAGCCAGGCTGATCGTCAGCCCTGACGCCCTGGCCGGCGAGGTTGCCCCTGAGGATGCCGTTGCCTTTATGAACAGCACGGACGCCTGGGCCAACACGGGAACAGCATCCATCACCGGACTCGATGACATCGACCTCTGGATGGGCGGCCTCGCCGAACGGACCAACCTGTTCGGGGGACTGCTCGGCAGCACCTTCAACTACGTTTTCGAGAGCCAGATGACCGATCTGCAGAACGGCGACCGGCTCTACTACCTGGCGCGCACGCCCGGCATGAACCTGATGGCACAGCTTGAAGGAAATTCCTTCGCCGAGATGATGATGCGCAACACCAACGCGCACGCCTTGAAGGCCGATGCCTTCGCCACCGCCGACTGCAAATTTGAGCTGAAAAACCTCAACGGAACGGCCGCGGGCTTCGCCTCCGCCGGCAACACGGTGACCGACGATCCGGCGTCGCAGTGCAACGAGTCAGCGCTGCTGATCCGTATGCCTGACGGCACCATCAAGTACCGGGCTTCCAACTCGGTGGACCCGGCCGGCATCAACGGCCAGGCCGTGTACAACGGCTCCGTCAATGCTGACCGCATCCACGGCGGGGTGGACAACGACACCATGTGGGGCGGCACTGGCAACGACGTCATCGAAGGCAATGACGGCGCCGATACCGTCCTGGGCGGCGACGGCAACGACATCATCACCGACTCGAACGGAGACGACATCCTGAAAGGCGGACCGGACAATGACGCAATCGACGGCGGCCCCGGCCTGGATCTGCTCCTCGGCGGGGACGGCAAAGACTTCATCAACGGCGGGGCGAACTCAAACGAAACCTTCGCCGGTGAAGACGACGACTTTGTGATCGCCGGCGAAGGGCTGGACGCCGTGTTCGGCGGCGGCGGGAGCGACTGGGCTGAGGGCGGCGACGGCCCGGACCTGTTGATCGGCGACTCCAGCAACCTGTTCTTCCTGGACGATTCCCAGAAGCCCGGCAACGATGTCCTCAGCGGCCAGGGCGGCGACGACGACTACGACATGGAAGGCGGGGACGACGTCGGCATCGCCGGGCCCGGTATCGAGAAAGTGGCTGGAGCCTCGGGCTACGACTGGGAAATCGGCCTTCACGATCCCCAGCCGCAGGATGCCGACCTTGCCCTCCCCATCGAGCCGCTGGACATCCTCCAGGTGGGCGTCCGCGATAGGTACAACGAGGTTGAAGCGCTCTCCGGTGGTCCTTTCGACGACAAGCTCCGGGGCGACGACGTCGTTCCCAAGGCAGTGGGCGGTGCCGGCTTCATCGGCTGTGATGCCCTGGACCAGGCCGGCGTGGACCGCATTGCCGGGCTCAACCAGCTCATCCCCTCCCTGCCCACCCCCATCGAAGAGGTCATCAACGCGTCCGCATCCAAGGAATGCCCCGTGCTGACCGAATCGCACGTCTGGGGCGAGGGCAACATCCTCCTGGGCGGCGGCGGAAGCGACCTCCTCGAGGGCCGCGGCGGCAATGACATCCTCGACGGCGACCGCTACCTGTCAGTCCGGCTCAGCGTCCGCACGGATGCCAATAACGCTGCCACTGAAATCGGCAGCGCCACAGCAATGAACGCACAGTACCAGCGCAACGCCGACGGCACACTTACGGGCCCGACACTCCAGCAGGCCGTGTTCGCTGGGGCTGTCGACCCCGGAAACATCGTCGCTGTCCGGGAAATCCTTACCTCCAGCGGAGGGACCGACACCGCGGTCTTCTCGGACTTCGAATCCAACTACACCATCACCACCACGGGCGGTAACGGCACCGTGGGGTCACCCGGCTCGGTCACCACCGTTCAGCACAACAGCGGCGAGGATGGCACTGACACCCTTTCCAACATCGAACAGCTCGTCTTCGGCGACGGGACCGATGGAGCGGGCGACGACCTCGGCGAAGAGGTCGAAAATGAGATCGACGAGGTAGAGGACGGCCTGGACGAGGGAACCGACGAAGGCGCCGGTGACGGGATCGACGAGGTCATTCCCGGCGATGGCGAGGTTGTTGTGATTGTCACCCCGACGCCGGACACGAACACCGTTCCCGTCCCAGCACCAGCGGATCCAGCACCAGCGGACCAGGCACCAGCGAACCCCGCACCAGCCGACCAGGCACCAGCGAACCCCGCACCAGCCGACCAGGCACCAGCGAACCAGGCACCCCAGAACCTCGCACCCCAGAACCCCGCACCAGTGGAGCAGACGCCCGGAGGCTTCTTCATCCGGACCGTCGATTCCGCGGGGTCTCAGGTGGGAGAAATCATCAGTGCAGAGCCCGGTGACACGAGGGTGGCGGTCCGGGGCCTGGAGAACGGTGCCGCTTACCGGTTCCAAGTGGCCCCTGCCGACGGCGGCAGCGAGCCTGTGTTCTCCGAGTTGAGTGAAGCCGTTGTTCCCGGTGCCACCGAGGATGAGCGCCGCATCTTCAACCAGGATGCACCGCCCGCAGGAGCTGGTTCTGACCAACCCCTGGCACCCGTACCGGGCGCTGCACCGTTCGGGGGCCCCTTCGGAACCGCACCGCTGATCACCTTGGCGGCACTGGCCCACTACCTGTCCACCAGTCCCGGAACCGCATTCCTCGCCATCACCACAGGAGGCCTGTTGGCTGCCTGCATCCTGCTGGCATTCAAGTTGTACCGTTTTCGGGCCATAGCCAGGAGAACAGCGTTCAAGGAGTCCACCAAGGCCTGAATCACGTACAGAGGACCTTGGACAGCCAGGAAAGGCTAAGGTCCTCTGTACAGGGTTCCCACAACATTCCAGCAGTAGCTTTCACCCTATGGTTACTTGCTCAGTCCTTCGGTGCACCAATCCCGGCTCCGCCTTCATCGTGGGCAGCCAACATCTGGCTTCCGGTTACCACGAGGCCTATGTCTGTGCCGGGCACAAGACGTTGATCGAGGCAGGCGCCCCCTGGGATATGGAAGGGCCGATGGTCCTGATGGGCCGGGACCTTGCACCAATCCTCGAGAACTGGCGCATCCGCCCCAGTGTTGGGTCTGAGGGCTTCACCGTCACCCTTGAAATCGCCGGCCAGATGAAACCCGTTGAGGTTTTCCTGATGCCCAGCGAGGTCCGGACGCTCTCCGGCTTCATCGAGGCAGCAAACAACGGCGGCGGTGTGTGCGCCTAGCAGTTCCCTGGCTATGGTGGCTGCGCCTCCTTGGGATGGTCAGCCAGAGTCGGACCCTGTCCCAAGCTTTTTCCAAGGCTCAACCATCGGTACAACCTCCAGGCATCCCGGCCGGCGTCATCCCAAGGTCGGACACAGCCTATCTCCAAGCCCGATGCTCAATATTGGACGCCATCAGCACCCCTTTCTGAGGAGAAAAAATGGTACCCACACCAGCTGAAACATCAGGCATCCGCCTGACCCGAATAACTGCAACCCGCCGTGGCGTTGCCGCAGCGGCCGCCCTGATCCTGACCACCGCCGGCCTCAGCTCCGCTGTAGCCGCCACCCAAGTAACGGTTAAGAACCCGGGGCAACTGACCGCCGTCGGCCCGGTAAACACCGAATACGGTTTCCCGTCCTGGTATGAGGACAGCACGAAAACGCGCGTCGAGCTGTGCCTCGATGCTGAGAATCCCTTGTGCGGATTCCTTCCCGGCGACGTACCGGATGAAACGGCCCCCATCTCATTTCCGGACAACTTCCCGGACGAGGCGTTTTACATGCTCGCCGGCTCCGAGCTGGATCTTCCCGGTGGAGGAAAAGCCGTGCTGGTTCTCGGCCTGGAGGCCGCCTTCGCGAACACGGTAACCGCCGGTGACCAGGTGGTGTTCGGCCGCCAACGCATCGTTGTCAAGGGCGGACCCGCCAACAGTACGCTCGAGTTCAAACACCCGTACGGCACCATCACCATCGACACGGACGGTTCCGGCGCCGGCAAGCTGGTCGAAGATATTTCACCCGCCGCCGGTAACTTCACCACTGCCCTGAAGAGCAACATAGGGCCCTTCCTGAAGTGGGATCCGGCCATCGCGCCGGCGGCGCCTGAGGGGTATCTGGGCGACCCGAACCAGGAACACGCCGTTACAGGCAGCCCCATGAACTACAACAAGTTCTCGGTCAACGGCGGCGGACTTTCCCTCGAAACGGACCAGTTCGGCCTGCAGGGCAAAATTTCCACCAACCGCGGAGTCAGCGCTGACGCCGCCATCCATAACGGGGACATGATTGACGTCTTCGCCACAAGTGGACCGGACTCGCAGCTCCAGGTGGACGGACAGGGCTCCGTTTTCGAGACCACGCCCATGATCAGCGATCCCGGGAGCGGGCGGTACTACGCCCGGATCAAGCTCAACGGCACTGCCCCGGACAGCATCAAAATCACCAACATCGGGGACAAGCCTGCCAGCAGCAGCACCGTCAACGTCGCCAACCCAAGCACCATCTCGGTCACCAAGGCAACCTTCGACGGAACTACCCTGACCGTCGGCGCCGTGTCCAGCGAAGCCGGCGCATTGACGGTGAGCGATGTCGGCACCTTGGACAATCCTGCTCCGGGCACCGCCACCGAGAAGTCGTTCCCGGTCAAGGCACCTCCTGCAAATGTCACCGTGAAGTCGGCTTCGGGCAGCTCCGCGTCCCTGCAGGTCACAGTCAGTGGCGGCGGGGCCACACCGGTGGGCCTGGATCCTGTTGCTCCGCAGCCGGACCCGGGCCCGGTGGTGGTAACCGAAGGAGGCTCCGGAACTGTCACCCCGCCGGCTACCGACCCGGCAACTACCGCAACGGCCACCGCAGCCTCTCCCACGTTGACCCGCGGCGGCAGCGTCCAGCTGGATGGCAGCGCCTCCACCGGGGCCGTCACCTACAACTGGCGCCAAGTCAGCGGCCCTGCGGTCACGATCTCCAGCGATACCGCAGCAAAGCCCGTTGTCTCCATCCCCTTCTGGGCCAGGACCACGGACACAGCACCCCTGAAGGACCCGGCGGACGGCACGGTGCGGATCGAGCTGGTTGTCACCGATAAAAACGGTGTCAGCAGCACCCCGGCCGGCGTTGACCTGGCCATCCAAACGGATACCGTAACCGTTGACCCGGGTTCCCGCCATCGGATCGGGACGGAGATGCGCATCCAGGGCACGTCATCACTGGGCACCACCACCCTGCTGATTCCGGCCACCACAGTGGTCATCTACGACACAACCCCCGGCCGGTCGGTCACCAAGCTCGGTACGGCCACGGTGGACACCCTCGGCGCCTGGTCGCTGAAGCTGAAGCCCGGCCCGACCAACCAGATCACCAGCGTGCTGGTCCAGACCAGCCGCGGCGGCACGGCGACGGGAGTCGTCTCCACGCGCTAGCCGCTGTACAAGAAACAGTTCAGGGTCCTGTCCGCTCGGCGGGCAGGACCCTGACTTTGTGCTGTGAGCCGCTCGGGCCAATATACCTAGGCAGATCACCTGCCAGCCCATAGGCTCATGCTCACGTCCGAATTCGTGAAGGGGTGCCGCGTGGCTGCAGGTACGAAAGCTGACCCGTGGCGGCTGGTAACCGCCCCCGGATCATCCGAATACATCATGTACCGTGATCCCGAGGCGGATCCCCCGGCGCTGGCGTGCCAGGTGGGTTGCCTGTCCGGCTAACGGGCATACCCAAGCAGAAAAACGCCCCGGTCCTTGGACCGGGGCGTTTGCCGATGGGGGTTTTAGTGTGGCCCCTTACTTCTGGCACGTCAGCAGGGTTCCCTGGATCGCGGTCAAGGGCACAGCTCCGTAGTCCCTGGAATCGATGGACACACCGCGGTTGTCACCGAGGACAAAGACGGTTCCGGCTGGCACTTTCTCGGGTCCGAAGTAGGTGGCGTCGATGCGGCTGTGGTCGATAAAGGCCTCTGGCACCGCCACGTCGTCGACGTACAGTTCCGAATCGCGGATGGCGACGGTCTGGCCTTCCCGGGCAATGATCCGTTTGATGGCTGTGTGACCGTCAAGGGGGCTGGTAAAAGCGACCACCACGCCGTTCTGGATCCAGCCGGCGGCGGCAGCCGGCTTGTACAGGATCACCACAGCGCCCTCAGGAATGGTGGGCTCCATGCTGTCCGAGGACACGGTGAAAGGTTCCACCAGCCAGGCGCGGGCCGCCACTATGGCCAGCGCAGGAATCAGCGCCCTCACCAGAATGCGGGGCCAGCGTCCCTTAGCGAACAACACCTTTGGCAACGGCAACAGGCGGCGGCTTGGGAGCCGCCGCCTGCCGTGGCGCTTTACTTCTGCCGTCATCAATCCTTCTCGGTGTCCCAGGTGGCTTTGGCCGCGGTCATGGGATCGTTGTCGTCCACATCGCTCTCTTTCAGGCCCACCCGGAATTGGATCATCATGTCGTGGTCCTCGTGTGGCAGGTTGTGGCAGTGCATCATGTAGACGCCCTTGTTGGGGGTGAACTTCATCAGGACCCTGACGGTCTCGCCTTCACCGACATACACCACGTCCTTGGGACCACGCTCGTGCGGGAAAGGCGCCTGTCCATTGCGGCTGATGACCTGGAAGTCCACCAGGTGGATGTGAACGGGGTGGAACCAGCCGCCCGATTTGTTCTCGATTTGCCAAATCTCCACCGAATTGAGGGCGGGATCGGCAGCGACTCTCTTGTAACCGCTGGCGATGACGTCCTGCCAGCTTTCGCCGTTGATGGTCCACATGTTGGTAGTGTCATCCCGCTCCACCCGGAAACTGCGGGTTTTCACGGATTGCTTTGCTGTCAGCGACATTGCTTCGCTTCCCACCAACGTGGTGGGGATCCGGTTCCAGGTGGGGTCCGAGGTGTCCACCGGCTCGTCCGTGACATCGAAGGCCATGATCTTGCCGGTGTAGTCATAATCCACGTTGTTCTTATTGGACAGGTTCCGGAGCTCGATCCGCTGTCCCGTCTTGTACTTGCGGAAATCGATCAGGACTTCATACCGTTCCGCCCCGCCGTGGCGGTAATTCGCCACGCTCTGGGCCGCCGGCATCAGGCCGCCGTCGGTGCCAACCATCACCAGGGGATCTCCGGTGCTGAGGGTGGGCCGCAGCGAACGGGAAATGGAGCAGTTCAGGATGCGGAAGCGGTACACGCGTTTCTGCACCTTCATGACGGGCCACGGCTTTCCGTTGACCAGGATGACGTCGCCCCACAGGCCCGAGTGGGTGTTGTCGTCGTACCCCAGGGACCCGTCAGCGGCGAACATCGCGTCGCTGACTGTCAGTGCCACGTCGTAGCGGCCCTGCGGGAGCAGCCGGCGTTCAACGGGATCGTGCATGTGGTACTGCGCCGCGAGGCCGGAATAGGCGTTGAGGGCAGTGAAGTGGACACCGTGGTCGTGGTACCAGAGCGTGCGGGCCGGTTGGAAGTTGGGGTAGTGATAGTCCTTGTAGAACCCCGGAAGCGTGATATCGCTGGCGTAACCGTCATATTGGGGCAGGGACGCCGACCCGTGCAGGTGGGTGGACGTGGAAAGCGAGTGCCCGTCCAGCGCATGCTGGGCCGGGAGCTGGTTGCGCACCCTCATGACGGCCTTTGTTCCTTGGTCCAGACTGATGGTGGGGCCGGGGAACAGGCCGTTGTAGCCAAGGATCGGCGTGGTCAGCCGTGGGAGGATGTTGGCCGTAGCGGCCTTCTCTGTCAGGCGGTAGTAGTTGACCGGCAACCCGTCCGCGGGATCGATGCCGGTGGAAGATGGTTCGAGGATCGGGGCCTGGACAAAGGCTGCCTGGAATGGCCGCGGCATCTCCTTGTCACTGAGCCGGCTGGCCGACTTGGCCTCCACCGAACCCGTGGGCAGCATGGCGGCCCCTGCTCCCAGGACTCCGAGTCCTCCGATTAACAGAACCTGACGGCGTGAAATTGTCATGGCCGACCTCCTTTGTAGATGGCCTCGACTGTTCCGCACCCAGCTTGGAGATTTCATGCGTACTGTCTTGAAGTCCTTGGAGAAACCATGAAAGCGCTTTTCCGAACGTCAGCGGGCACACTACTTTCCTCCCCTGTGGTGTCCGGCGCCCAGGGACAGCCCGGGTCCCCCCGGCAGGTCCAGCGCCAGATCGATGGCTTTGTCCGGGAGCTCGAACACGAGCGTGGCGTTAATGCTTTCCCCCTGTCGTGCCTTTCCAGGAGCCGGAGAAAACCAGACCGGTTTCCATTTCCCGGCGCCGAGGCCCGAGACGGTGTACTGGGACGGGTCGAAGGACAGGCCGTTCTGCTCCATGGCGGTGAGCTCCAGCAGGATGCGGACGCGATGGACCTCTTGGCCCGGCGGATCCGCGAGGGCGGCCGACGGTGTGGGCGGCATCCATCCATCCGCCTCAAGGGGTATCACCCCCTGAATCCTGGCCAGGCCGCCATCAAGGCTTCCTGAGGCCCCCAGCAGGGCGGGAGGCGTCCGCGGTGTGGCCAGCAGGACGCTGGCCACCAGGGCCCCCACCAGGGCGAGCAAAACTGCCGGAACAAGAAACTTGGTGCGCTTGAACAATGCTGTTGATGCCATACCGGCAGTTTCCCCACGGCTCCTAGGGAATCCCTAGGAGCCGGAAGCCCTTCCCCCAAAATCGGGCCAAACCTGAGCAAGTCCTGCGCCTTCCTTGATCAACTGCTCTGCCGGTCTTGATAAAGGACCGGCACAGTGGTTCCTGTCCGGCTTGGACACCGGTGGGAGACGACACGGGGTCTCAGCGGCCGGCGCAAGATTTCTCCGGCTGCGGACAGAGCACTCCCAGACTGGGGCCGATGGCGGAGGCGGCGGAACAGCGTGGTTCCGCAAGAAGCCATCGGCCCCGGCACTGCGCCGTCTCCGGACAGCGCTGGGCTGGACAGGTCGTGCAAAAGAACAGACATTTGGCGGCGCGCGGAAAATCACCTTTCGAAACTTGAGCGAATCTTGAGGCTTTCGGGTCACCGGGACTTTAGGATCAGGGCAGTGCCGGCTGGGCACGAGGCCAGCTGCCGCTCAAGCAGCCCTGACAATTACGGGGACCGATCGCTGTGTTCAAGATTGTAAAAGTTCTTACTGCTGCCCTTGCCGCGAGCGCCGGCCTCGCGCTGGCAGGGATTCAACCAGTCCAGGCAGCACCGGCAGCCCAGATTACGCTCAGCCCGGCAACAGGATCTGCCGGGTCCGCCGTTACGGTCAACGGGACCGGTTTCAAGGCCTCCGCCTCGGGGACGGTGGTGGCCGGCTCGGCGTCGTTTGCTTTTCGGACTGCAACCACTGGGGCATTCAGCACAGCCATCACCATTCCGGCCGCAGCAACCGGAAAGCTGACCGTTACGGCCAAGACCTCCTCGGTCCAGGCGTCCTCGGTATTCACTGTGACCCCGCCGGCGCCGGCGCTGCCGCCGGTCAGCACCGCCCGCCTGCGTTTCGGGGTGGCCACCGCCAACGGCCCTATGGCCGGCGCTGAGCTGGATGAGGTGGCCCTGCTGGCAGGGGAAAGCCCGTCCAGCGTGCTCTTCTACAAGGACTTCCTCCAGGCACCGCCGATCAGTGAAATGAACGCTGTACGGGCCCGGGGTGCCGTGCCCTTGGTGACGTGGGAGCCGTGGGCCTGGGGAGGCGGAGTGGACCAGCCCGCGTACGCCCTGGACAGAATCGCGGCGGGCGACTTTGATACCCGGATTATTGAGTGGGGACAGTCACTGGCAGCTTGGGGATACCCGGTGCAGCTGCGGTTCGCCCATGAGATGAACGGGAACTGGTACCCCTGGGCTGAAGGTGTGAACGGCAATATGGCCGGAGACTATGTCCGCGCGTGGCGTCACGTGCATGACGTGGTGACCGCCACAGGTGCATCAAACGTCTCATGGGTATGGAGCCCGAACGTGCCCTATTGGGGATCCACTGACTTGGCCGGATTGTTCCCGGGCGCCGGCTACGTGGACTTCGTGGGGCTCGATGGGTACAACTGGGGCACGTCCGCGTCGTGGAGCAGCTGGGTCTCACCGCAGGATCTTTTTGCTCCGGGAATCGCCGAGTTCCGGGCAATCGCCCCGGGACTGCCGATTCTTATCGCTGAAACGGCGTCAAGCGAGTCCGGCGGATCCAAGGCGGCATGGAACACGGACCTGGTGTCCTACCTCGCGGCCCAGCCGGATGTGATGGGTTTCGTCTGGTTCCATCTGCAAAAGGAAGCCGACTGGCGCATCAACAGCAGTGACACCTCGGCCGCCGTCTTTAAGTCTGCTTTGACGGCCTGCCGGGCGTCATAGCGCTTAGGATTTCTTCCATGAGGATTGCCGTTGCAGGGGGAACCGGTACAGTCGGCCGCCACGTCGTCGCCGTCGCCAGGGAGCGCGGGCACGATGTGGTGGGCATCAGCCGGGCGGAGGGCGTGGACCTGGTCAACGGCAGGGGCCTGTATCAGGCGCTCCAGGGTGCCGAAACGGTGATTGACGTCTCGGGCATCCAGACCGTTTCCACCAAGAAATCCGTGGACTTCTTCACCAACGCCACCCAGAACCTCCTGGCAGCGGAGAAGCATGCCGGTGTGAAGCACCACATTGCGCTGTCCATCGTTGGCATCGACAAAGCCAATTCGGGCCTGTACGCCGGCAAGCTGGTGCAGGAGGACGAAGTCAGACATGGCGGCATCCCGTGGACCCTCCTCCGGTCAACGCAGTTCCACGAGTTCGTGCCAATGACCGTCAAAGCCGCGTCCGCCGGCCCGGCGGTACTTGTGCCCAAAATGTTCACCCAGCCCGTCGCGGCAAAGGAGGTGGCCATCGCCCTGGTGGATGCTGCGGAAGCCGGGCCGCGGGGACGGGTCCCGGACCTCGGCGGGCCCAGGGCCGAGCAGCTGACAGACCTGGTCAAGGCCTACCTCGCCAAAACCGGGCAAAAGAAGCGAATCGTCCCCCTGCATGTCCCCGGGCCCATGGGCAAAGCGATGCGCAAAGGCGGGCTGATCCCGGCGGCGGGTGCCGCCGTCGGACGCCAGACGTTCCTGGAGTGGCTGGAAGCCGGGGGCGCTGCCTAGCGGTTCAGCCGGGACAGGTACCGGACTGTCCGCCACTGAAAAATGCGAGTACTCACTACTCGTGCCCCCGCCTCGGCCCTCCCGTTAGATTCGAGGTGCAGCGCGCGGACCAGGTCCGCTCCGGCACCGTTCAAAGGGGGAACGAGAATGACAGTCCATGTGCAGGGCACCAGCAGAAGGGTGCTGAAGGCCGACGGCGGAAGGCAAGGAGTGGCGGGCGTCGCCGACGAGCCGTGGTTCAAGCCGTCCGGGTTCCTGCTGGACCTGGTCACGAACGCAGACACGGATGCGGCCTCCCTGAGGCGGCTGGCGGAAGCAGCAGCGGTAGCCCTCACTCAGGCAATCGGAGTCCAGATTGACTGTGCCGTGATGCTGTCCACAGCCCAGGGGGCTCCCATCCAGGCGGCCAACAATGGACGGGCCGCGGGTCTGGGCTACCTGGAACAGGATCTCGAAGACGGCCCCATGAAGCAGGCCGCGGCGGCGGACGGCCCCTTCGTGGTGGACGCCGCCGAAACAACGCTGCGATGGCAGGCCTACCGGCGCCGGTTCCTCGACGCCGGCTACGGTGAGGTGCTTGCCGTTCCGCTGCGGCTTGATCCCGGCACCACTGCCGCCCTGGGATTCTTTGCACCGCCGGAGGAGCGGTTTGATCCCGACGCCGTCAACCATGCAACATGGTTTGCCCGGGTTGCATCGCAGAGCCTGAAAGTGGCACTCGAGGTCCGGAGCGTCCGGTCCGCGGGGGACAACCTGAAGGCGCTGCTGGAAAGCCGGACGTCCATAGACGTTGCCTGCGGTGTGATCATGGGCCGCAACCGCTGCTCCTACGCGGACGCTTTCGGCCTGCTGGCCGGGGCTTCGACCCAACGGAACAAGCAAGTCCGCGAAGTGGCTGAGGGATTCCTGAAGAACCTGCCAAACGGCTCCCCCGGGACACGCTTCGAGCTGTGAGCAGCGGTGCCGCGCGGGCCGCTATCAGCCCGGCTGCCACCGGTGGTTTCCCGATACACTCTGTGGAAGATGCGGAGATCCACACTCTTGCGCCCCGGCCCTCCCTTTATTAGCCGGCGCTCGTATTATTCATGCATGTGGACTAAACAGCACCAGTCGTTCTGCGCGCTATGCGGCAGGAGCACCAAACATGTCACCCACTTCCAGAAGGACGACGCCGGCTCCCTGACTCCGGACGTCCGGTGCACCGAGTGCGCTGAATCGTCAGAGGCGGCGGCCTAGAATCGAGCCGCCGGCACAGTTTGTCGATTCGGGCTTCCAGTGCGCGTCGTATAAGTAAGGACCCAAACGAAGGGCCCGGACGAAAAGCTAAGGGAGTACGAAGATGGCAAAGTATCTGGTCCTGATCTTCCAGGATGAAACGGTGACTCCACAGTCGGAAGGTGAATCGATCAACCCCGCCTACCAGGAGTTTATGCAGCGGCGCGCAGGGTCCCTGCTCAATGGGGCGGCACTGCAGCCGGCCTCGACGGCCACATCCGTCCGGCGGGACGGGTCCGGCGGATTCTCGGTGACGGACGGTCCTTTCGCCGAATCGAAGGAGGTTCTGGGCGGCTACTTCCTGCTGGAAGCGGGCGACCTCGACGAGGCGCTGGAGATTGCCAAGGAAGTTCCGGCCGGCGTCGGAGTGGAGGTCCGGCCCGTGCGGATGGTCAGCTGATGCCGGCGGCCGCCAGCTCGGAGGTTGCTGCAGCGGTTGCAGATGCGCACCGCCGCGAGTGGGCTTTCGTGCTGGCGGCAACGCTGCGTGTTGCCGGTGACATCGACAAAGCCGAAGAAGCCGTCCAGGACGCCTACGCCAGTGCGCTGGCCACGTGGGGTCCGCGTGGGATCCCGAAGAACCCGGGAGCGTGGTTGACGGTCACGGCCCGGCGCCGGGCCCTGGACATGCACCGCCGGGCAGCCACGGAACAGCGGGCGCTCCCCAGGCTGTGCGAGCCGGAGGAATCGCTCGCTGATGAGCAGGCCCTGGCAACGGAGGACATTCCCGATGACCGGCTCCGGCTGATTTTCACCTGCTGCCACCCCGCCCTTGCCCCGGACGCCCGGGTTGCCCTGACGCTGCGGCTCCTTTGCGGGCTGTCCACCGCTGACATAGCGCGGGCCTTCCTCGTGCCGGAGGCCACCATAGCCGCCCGGATTACCCGGGCGAAAAAGAAGATCGCTGCCGCCGGGATCCCCTACAGCGTGCCCGCGGCGTCCGAGCTCCACGAGCGTATCGACGGTGTGCTGTCCGTTGTCTATCTCGTGTACACCACGGGTCATACTGCCCCGTCGGGAGCGGACCTGATGCGCCGGGACCTCGCGGAGCGCGGCCTGGAGCTGGCGGGGATGCTGCGCGTCCTGCTTCCCAATAACAGGGACGTTGCGGGGCTTCTGGCACTCGTGCTGCTCACCGACGCGCGCCGGGACGCCCGGCTGGATCGCAACCGGGAGCTCGTCCTGCTGGAGGACCAGGACCGGTCCGCCTGGGACCGGGCTGCCATCGGGGAAGGCGTGGCGCTCCTGCGCGAGGCCTTGAGCTCACGGCCGCCGGGCCGCTTCGCGCTGACGGCGGCGATCGCGGCCGTCCATGATGAGAGCGGATCGTGGTCCGAGACTGACTGGCAGGAAATCCTGGGCCTCTACGACCTGCTGATGGAAACGTGGCCCTCCCCGGTGGTCCAGCTGAACCGGGCCATAGCCCTTGGCTTCGCGGTGGGGCCTGCGGAAGGCCTGGCTGAGCTGGATGCGCTGGGGGCTGAGCCCCAACTGGCCCGCTACCCGTACCTCGCCGCCGCACGCGCCGACTTCCTGGCACGGCTGGGCCGTACCGGCGAGGCCCGGGATGCTTTCGAGGAGGCGCTGATCCTCACGGACAACGACGCCGAGCGCAGCTACCTCCGGGCGCGGCTGGCTAGTAGACTAGCCGGCTGACCGGCTGCTAGGCCGACCGTCCCGCGGACGCGAGTTCCGGCTCCCGTTCCCTGGCGGGCCCGGGAGCGGGACGGACGACGGCGGCGTCGAGCCTTTTGTTGGCCCACCGGCGGACGGGCGTCTCCACCAGCCGGAAGGACGCGTAGGCGACCAGGACGGTCAGGGCTGCCGCCAGCGGCACTCTGAGCCACAGCGATGGGACGAGCGGCATCAGCAGCAGATAGACGGGCAGGTGCCAGAGGTAGAGGGCGTAGGACAGGTCGCGGCCGGGGCCGGCAAGCCAGGGGTGGCTCAGGATCCTGGCGGTGAATCCGGCAGGGGAAAGGACCAGCCAGCCGATGGCCAGTGCCGCCAGCAGCGCCAGCACGGTGGGCCCGGCTGTCCAGAAGGCGCTGAACCACAGGCCGGGAGTGTTCGGCTCCTGCAGCAGGAACACGGCCGCCAGCAGGACCAGGGCGGCCGGCGGCCCGGCCCAACGCGCAGCACCCAGCAGGGACGCGTGCAACCGGGAACCCGGGCGGACCACCGTGAGGACGAGCGCCAGGGTGCAGCCGATCAGCAGCTCGTCGGCCCGGGTATCGGGCCCGTTGTACAGGCGGCTCAGCGGCGCCCCACCCCACACCAGCAGGAAGCGTTCCAGCAGGAACGCCGCAGCCAGCCCGGCGGTGATCCAGGCGACCGTCCGGACCTCCCAGAACCGCAGCAGGACCAGGAGGAGCAGCGGCCACACCAGGTAGAACTGCTCCTCGACGGCGAGCGTCCAGGTGGGGCCGAGCGTTTCACCGGCAATAGAGCCGCCGAACAATCCGAAATGCGCCAGGTTCATCACGTACCCGACAGCCGGCAGGACGAAACCTTCCTGGCCGGCCCACTTCGACGCCGGAAACACCACGCCCACGGTGACAATCACTGCGCAGAGGCCCAGCAACGCGGGCCATAGCCGGGCGAGCCGCTTGGCGTAGAAGATGTTCAGGTGCAGGCCGCCGGTGGCAATGTACTCCTTCATGATCAGGAGGGTGATCACAAAGCCGCTGAGCGTAAAGAAGACGTCCACCCCGATGGAACCGCCGGGGGCAAGGCCGGTGGCGGCGTGAAAGAGAAAAACGAACGCCACGGCAACGGTGCGGAGCCCGTCCAGGGCGTGCTTCCGCCCGGAAATGAGCTCGGCTGGTTGCACTTCCGGACGCTCCAAAGCTGACAAATATCCACTGCTTGACCTCAAAACCACTAAGCAAGCATATATAACGTTTCCATAACCGCGCTGGGCGAAGGCTGGATGGAAGCTCCAAATGCACAACCTTGGAAATCACTAGGAGAGCCGGGCGCCCTGGCTCTAGGGTTCCCCCAACATCGGTCTCGTACCGTTCCAGCATGAGAGCAACCACTGAACCGCTGCACATCCCGGCTGGTACCAAATCCGGTGGAAACGCACCTTGGCCGTGCGCGCAGGACCCCGCCCGGCCCCTCCTGGACCATGCCGTGCTGGACAAGCTGCGCGCGGACCTGGACGACTATGACGAAGTCTGGCGGGTGTTCGTCAAGAACTTCGTCGCCGCTCTCCCCCTGAGGCTTGACAGGATGCGGCTGGCATTGACCACCGGGGATCTCCCGGGGGCCATCGATGCGCTCCTCAGTATCAAGACCGCGAGCCAGCAGGTGGGCGCGGAGCGGCTCGCCGCCCTCGCCCTGGTTCTTGAGCTGGCCGTGCGTGAGGGTACCCGGGACCGTGATCCGTCCGGGGTCCTCCCCTGGCTGGCCGCCGACCACCTGCCGCGGCTGAGGCACTGTGCCGGACAGACGTCCTACATCCTCGAGGCACACCTCAAGAAGGCCCTGCAACCGAGGCCCGCGTTGACCGCGCACCCCGTTCCCTGAAAGCTGTCCCCTGAAGACCGGCCCCTGAAGCTGGCCCGCGAAAGGCACCGTCCATGAAGAATGCACGCACCCGCACCCCCGTGAGGACGGCGGCGTCCCTCGGTGCGGCGGCCGGACTCATGCTGCTCGGCGCGGGCGCCTCGTCCGCGCACGTCAGTGTTGACCCGTCGTCGCCCTCTGCCGGAGGCTTCTCGCAATTGACCTTCAAGGTTCCCAACGAGTCGGGCACGGCCAAGACCACCAGGATTGCGGTCGCGCTTCCCAGCGGAACACCGTTCACCTCGGTCTCCGTCAAACCCATGGACGGGTGGACGGCGGAAATCACCGAAGCCGCCCTGCCTTCGCCCGTGACCATCGAAGGGGCCGCCATTACCAAGGCGGCCTCGGCCGTCACGTGGACAGCGGACGAGGCCCACCAGCTGGGACAGCACGAATACCAGACCTTTTCGATCTCCGTTGGCCGGCTCCCGGCTGCCGGCACCACCGTGGCCCTGCCTGCAACCCAGTGGTATTCAGACGGAACGGTGGTGGACTGGAACGAGCAGGCAGCCCCCGGGCAGGCGGAACCCCAGCACCCGGCCCCCTCCTTCGTCACCACGGCGGCTGAAGAGGGCGCGGGGACCCCGGCCGGCGCGGCAGCCGTCGCCGCAACCACACCGGTCACGGCCGCCGCGGACAACACCCTTGGCATCGCCGGCCTGGGCGCCGGACTTCTGGGCCTGGCCCTGGGAGCGGCCGCGTTCGTCCGGACAGCCGGCCACCTGAAGAGGTGACTAGCGCGCCACTGCCGGGGACTCGTCGTCGGCCGTGATGAGGATGTTGCCCTCGCTGATGGACTCGGACAGCACGTCGTGCTCCACGGCAGTGGCCAGCGGCTTCTCCTTGACGAAGAGCAGCACGACGGCGGCAATCACCGCCAGCGGGACCATCCAGATGAAGATGGGGGTCAGGGCGTCGTTGTAGGACGAGATGATCAATGCCTTGACCTCCGCGGGCAGCTTGCTGACAAGCGCGGGCGTGAGGGAGTTCGATCCCCCGGGTGCGTTGCCGCCGGACGCTGCCGCGGGCATGCGCTCGGTGAGCAGCTCGGCCAGGCGGCTGGCGAACAGGCTTCCCACCACGGCTGAACCCAGGGTGGCGCCGATCTGGCGGAAGAAGTTGTTGGACGCCGTCGCCGTGCCTACTTCGCGCAGCGCGAAGGAGTTCTGGACCACCAGCACCAGGATCTGCATGCTCAGGCCCAGTCCGAGGCCCATCACGGCCAGGTAGGCGCAGATTTCCCAGAGCGGCTGGCCGGGCTTGAGGGTGGAGAGCAGCACCAGGGCCACCGCCACCAGCAGCGAGCCGGCAATGGGCATCCACTTGTAGCGACCCGTCTTGCTGACCAGCTGGCCGGAGCCAACGGAGGCCACCAGGAGGGCGCCCATCATGGGGATCATCAGCAGGCCCGATTCGGTCGCGTTCACGCTGAAGGCCATCTGCAGGTAAGTGGGGAGGTAGCCGATGGCGCCGAACATGGCCACGCCGATCAGCAGGCCGGCGAAGGTGGACAGGTTGAAGTTCAGGTCCTTGAACAGGTGCAGCGGGATGATGGGCTCGGCGGTGCGGCGCTCCACCAGGACGAAGGCCCCGGCGCTGAGGACGGTGCCGGCGATCAGGGAAATGATGATCGGATCGGACCATTCATACTTGCTGCCGCCCCAGGTTGCGAAGAGCACCAGACAGGTGGTGGCGATGGCCATCAGCACCATGCCGCCCAGGTCAAGCTTGGGCTTGCCGGCGTGCTTGGGCAGTTTGAGGAAGAACGCGGCGCCCGCGAGGGCCAGCAGGCCCAGGGGGATGTTGATCCAGAAGACCCAGCGCCAGCCGGGACCTTCAGTGAACCAGCCGCCCAGCAGCGGCCCGGCAACGGAGGCGATGGCGAACACGCCGCCCATCATGCCCATGTATTTGCCGCGTTCCCGGGGCGGGACCACGTCGGCGATGACTGCCTGCGAGAGGATCATCAGCCCTCCGCCGCCGAGGCCCTGGATGACGCGGGCGGTGATCAGCACGCCCATGTCGTTGGCGAGCGCGCCCACCACAGAGCCGACCATAAACAGGAGGATGGCCGCGATCAGGAGGGACTTGCGTCCCATCAGGTCACCGAGTTTGCCGTAAATGGGCATGCTGATGGTGGAGGTGAGGATGAATGCGGTGATCACCCAGAGCATGTCGCTGACGCCGTGGAGTTCGCCCACGATGGTGGGCAGCGCGGTGCTGAGGACAGTCTGGTTCAGGGCGGAGAGGAGCATGGAGAGCATGAGGCCCACAAAAAGGAGCACCATGTGCTGTTTCTGAGGGGCCTGCGCCGTTCCGGGTGGAGTGGCCGTGGTCATGAGAGTTTCCTTTGCAAGTGGTGAAAGAGCGCCAGCGCGGGCGCGAGGTCTTTGGGGGTGAGGCCTGTGGCGGGGTCGAAATCGGTGGATTTTGCCCGGAACTTGGCGGGCACCGCCGCGAGCATCACGGTCATCCGCGCCGTTTCCTCGGCGCTGAAGCCTTCAGCACCGTCGGCCCAGTCCGGATCCTGGGCGAAGTGCTCGGCCACGGCCTGGCATACCAGGGCTTCGGCCTTGGCCATGTATTCCATCTGCCGCGCGAACAGGTGCGGGTGCCGCTTCAGGATGAGCCGCCGCCGGGAGTTGTCCGTGTTGCGGATGGAGGAAAGGGCGACGGCGACAAGCAGCAGGGTGACCTGCTCCAGGAAGTCTTCCGCGCCGCTGAGCTTTGCCGCCGCAGCGGCGTCAAGGACCGGCTCGTGGAGGCCGAGTACAGCGTCCTCCTTGGCCGGGAAGTAGTTGAAGAACGTCCGGGGCGAGACCCCTGCGCTCTCCGCAATGGCCTCCACCGTGGCGTGTTCCAGGCCGCGCTCCTGCGCCAGGGAGGCCGCGGCCTCGTGGATGGCAGTCCACGTTTCGACCTTTTTGCGCTCACGAAGCGTAGGGGAAGGGGTGGGGGGCATGTTCCTATTTTTGCATGACTGCAAACATTGCACAACTGCAGGTTTGTGGGACCGGGGCAAAGGGAAGGCCCCTCCTAGGAGGGGCCTTCAACGTAGTGGTCAATTGTCTTGTGATGTAGGTCAGCGGTGATGCACTCCCCCTTCCCGGACGCCCCCTAGCGCCCATCCGGACTATGACAAGAACTGACTTTAGTGACGTGGCAAGGGCTAGTAAAGGGGTTGTGCTAAAGAAATTTGACCCATTTTGGACCCTCCCGGGACTCCTGCATGTTTCCGGGGATTTACTTCAGTGAAACAGCAGCGGCCGTATTATTCAGGGATGTGGACTAAACAGCATCAGGCTCTATGCGGCATGTGTGGCACGAACACGAACCACGTGACGCACTATCACAAGGACGACGCCGGCGGCGCGCTGATTGCCGAAGTCCGGTGTGCGGAACACCGGGACGTTCCCGTCATCAGCGAGGCATCCTCGCCTGCCTGGATGGAGGCTGCGGAGCCGGCGGCCTGACCGGAAGCCGGTATCGCTTGTCCTGCAACTCCTGCCCTCCCGCCCCCTGGCGTCCCTTGAATGGTTCCTCTATTGCGTCAAGCTGGCCCAGGTCTCCAGGAACTTCTCAGCAAGGTAAGCATGCCCGGCGGTGTTGGGGTGCGCGCCGTCGGAGTCGAACTCTTGGCTGTTGGCACTCGTGAACCAGCCCGCCTCGACGGCGTCAACATAAGGAGCGCTGGCAGCCGCGGCACCAGCCCGGACGGCGCTGTTCACCCCGCGCAGTTCCTCCGCGAGGGGCTGCGGCGCCGACGGCCCAAGCACCACAACCTGGATGCCCGGCCAGAACCTGCGGGCTGCCTCAATAGTCTGTGAAGTGGCAGCAGTAACTTCTTCCGGGTTCGCGATCCGTGAGTCGTTCTGTCCGCCTTGAAGAATGAGGACGTTGGGCACGAAGGCGGGGTTGGCGGCGATGTTCCGCAACCGGACTTCGTACTCACCACCCAGCTCGTCCTGCGACCCGCCGCCCCATGCGAATCCGGTTCCGGGTACGCCGTCGATGTCGGTGGGGTACCCGAGTTGCCCGGCAACGAGGTACGCCCAGCTCTGGTCCGGCTGCGCTGCACCATAGCCGGCAGTGTACGAATCACCAAGAATGAGCAGAACGGGCTGGGCGGGCAGCTCTATGCCCAACTGTTGGGCAGTTGCAGTTGCAGAAGCCGTGGGTGTGGGGTTCAGGGACGCAGTAGCCGTGGCCGTAGCCCTGGCTGTCGTCCGGCTTGCCGGTGCAGGATTGACAGCTTGGCCGGCGCCGCCGGGATTCAACAGGGCAATTGCTGCTACTCCGACGGCGACCACTGCCAGCAGGAAAAGCGCACCGTATTTGACCCATTCCTGCTTCCCGATGCTGGGGCGCCCGCCGTTCCTCGTCACCGGCACATCATACCGGCGGCCCCGGTATCAGCAATAAGTTCCCGTCCTCCATCCGTCATCGCGGATGGAGAACGGCCCGCCGCTATCCCTTTGCCCAGACGGCTACCCAGTCAAGCTGAACATGGCCGCTGGTTTCGGGCAGCGGACAGATCGGCGAGCAGGATTCGGTCTGCAGGATGTAGTGCATGGGCTTGGCCGGCGTGTATTTTGTGGAAATACCGATGGATTTCCCATCCAGGAAAAATTCGATGCCGTCGGGCCTCCACTCGGTGGTGGCTGTGTGCCAGGCGCCAAAGGGAACGTTGGGACGGAAGACGTCGTCCGTGTGGATGCCGCCCTCGATTCCATGCACCGCAGCGTAGATGACCCTCGACAGGTCTCCCTCTGGAAAGTCGATCTCCCCGTCCAAAGGCCACTGCTTGCTGTCGGGCCACAGCAGCCACGCCAGTTTGAATCCTGCCAGGGCATCGGCTTTGAAGCGCACAGAGTAGCGCCCGTACGTCAGGCTGTTCCAGGGCCGTTGAACGGCACCCCCAAAAATGGGAGACGGTGCTGCGCCCATGGCTACGCCGTTTTCACTGTGCAGGAACATGTCCAGGACGCCATCATGAACACTCAGGACTTTTGACGGGTAATACCCGGACTTTCTCTCGCCCTTTGGAACCTGTTGTGCAGCGGTATCCGGTGTGCCATCGAAGTAATTCGCACTCCATCGTGCGCCGTAGGCGGGGCCGGGGAAACCTCCGATAGGGACATCTCCCGCGGTGAAGTCCTCTGTGAAGACCTGCCGCCAGCCAGGCAGGTCGCCCACCGGCAGTGCCTCGGAAACAGGAGCAGCCGGTACGGCCTCGATGGCAGGGGCGGCGGGCAAAGCCTCTGGCGCGGGAGCGGCCGGTAGGGCATCCAGGGTGGGAGCCGCTGACGTGGCCTCCGAAGAGGGAGCTGCCGGCAAGGCTTCGGCGGTGGGAACCGTAGTTGGCTGTGCAGAACTGGAAACCGGGTTCGTCGGATCCCGGCCTTCCGCTTGAACACTTGGGTCCGGAGCTGATACTGCGGCAACGCCGATCATGGCGAATGCGAGGGCGGACAAAACTACCATCAAGACGAGGAGGCGGGTCCGCGCGCGGTGCTGAATTTTCTCCAAAGGTGTCACTCCATCCAAGAGGAGTTACTGCATTTTACCGCGGAGGTCCAACAACCCGGGTAGGGAGCTGCGAAGGTGTCCTGCACATTGTCCTCCCATGCATGGTCCGGCAGGGACCTCGAGCAAGAACGGTGTGCGGCGCCCGCATCCCCCTATTCGCTACACCCTATGAGGGACGCAGCAGCTGGTCATGAGTACAAGGTACTCATGTTTCGGTGTCCTACCTTCGTGCGACTACTTGCGGTACCTGCTTTGAACCTGCCTGGGGAGGCCCGTCATCAAGATACGGAGTGTCGGCACCTGCGGCACCCGCACGGCCGCTGCCAAACCCTCCTCATCCCCGGCCGTGGAGGGTGATGGGCGTGCCAGCACAATTGGGCTCATGGACGACGAGCGCGATCTTATTAAGAGCCATGATGGATATGTCCACCGTCCGCAACTCATGGCCCTGGCGCCGGCCGGCGTATATCTGGGGTCAGATGGCGGCCGGGCGGCCGCCATCCCGGCCAGCTCAGCTCAAACAAGCTCGCGCCAGTCCCCTTCGTTCTGGCCGGCCCTCAGGTCCGTCTCAGACTCAACGTTGATACCATTCCGAGAGCTGCACATAGCGCAGCTGCCCACGAACTGATGAGGGCAAGCTGAGTCTTGGCCCTCTGCATCCGGCAGAGTTACATGCATGATCTTCCCTAGCGTGTGAAGACGTAGACCACTATGTCTACGTCAATCAATAAAATGACGCCGCTTACGGCGAAAATGGGCCGCCCTCGTTTGGCCTCTATGGCCTGGCGGCCGTGCTAGCTGGGCACCCTGTGCTGTCGTACGATACTAGACAGCGCCAGCCTCTGGCACCAGCGTAATGCGGTACTTGTCTTTGCATACTCGCATACTTGGCTTAGCGTCCTCCGCTTCAGCTGGACAAACATGAGCCCCTCCCAGGTGCACTGACCTGAACAGCACAGCTAGTGCTCCCGGCGGGTCTCCTGGAGCCGCTTGATGAACCAGCGCGACTGTTCCGGCCCATAGGGCAGCACCGGGATGGCCTTGGTTGCGTCACTTGGTGCCTCGCGGATGGAACGCTGTGCCTGGCGTACCGCCGTGGTCATGGTGTTCGCCATGGTACTGACGAACTGGTCGCTGCACGGCCTCCCGTGTCCGGGGATCAGGAACTCGTAGCGGTGGCGCAGCGCTGAGATGTGCCGGAGCGCGTCCGCCCATTCCTGCGGGTACGAGTCTTCGAAGGACGGGTGGGCGCCCTGCTCCACGAGGTCACCCACGTAAAGAGTGGTGGGGGTGCCCACCAGCAGGTCACCGTCCGTGTGGCCGCGGCCCAGGTAAAACAGGGTGGCGGTCAGCCCGCCCAGGTCCACCAGCACAGGCTGGTCCTTCACGATGGCGTTGGGGACCACAAGCTCCACGTTCTCGCCTTCACCCGTGGACATCTCCGGTTCCAGGGTCCCCACGAAGCGGCGCTGGAGGTCCCCACGTTCTTCAATTTCGGTGGCGCAGTTCTGGTGCGCCCAAAATTCGGTGACGCCAGCTTCCGCAAACACGGCGTTGCCGAAAAAGTGGTCGTAATGGGCGTGGGTGTTGACGACGACGAGCGGGAGTTGGGTCCTCTCCCGCACCGCGTCCAGGATCTCCCGCCCCTGCCGTGGGCCGCAGCCTGTGTCGATTACCATGGCCCGCTCGGATCCCACTATCAGTCCGGTATTCAGCAGCGATCCTTCGGTGACAAGCACATGGTTGTTCGCGCCGACTTCGAGCCATTCCGACATTGTTTCTCCGTACCTCCAGCAAATCAGTGTTCGTCTGTCTAGGCGTCGATTGTACCCACCGGCCCTTGGGGTTCCCGGGAGGCAGAACATTGGTGGCACGGCTGGGTTCTAGTGGTCGTTGCAACACGCGTAGTTCCGGGAGTACAACGACCGTGCCGCATAAGCCGGAAAATTGTCCGGCAGGCGAAGGTACACGCAGGAGCAAAACGATCATTTCTGCGATTTCCTGGGCCCTATCGGCTCCGTAGCAGTTGGCGCCAAAGATCTCGGGTTCAAATCCGATGACGAGTTACCGGTGGACCCGCAAGCTTGGTATTGGGGCTGGGTGGGGCAGCTAGGCGGGAGTAGATGTGTTTAGAACGGGCCGAAATTGTAACTGCACCGCTGGTCAGCCCGATTTGAACAGGGATACTGGGTATGGGTGAATTCAGAGGTGCCGGAAGAAGGCCGGCCCCTACGTCCAAATACCCTTCGTTGCGCGTCCTCACTTCCCTGCCTGACTCCAGTCTTAACGACCAGCCCGGCAAGTCCAGCAGGCACGCCTTAAACACCGATTGGTTCAGCATCTCCTAGCCCTATACGACGCCGGCATAGCCGGGTTCTTCAATGACGCAACAATGTCAGAGCTAAAGGTAAGCGGGTTGTTTGGGTTCCGCTATGGAGCAGGACATGCTCATGTCAAGCGAATCCCGCTACCAGCAGGCCAAGGCGGCCATCGCGAAGTACGAAGTGCCCGCGCTGCCCTGGCCGCTGCCAGAGGGGCCAGCGCCCAAAGACATGGCGTACTGAGACGACAATGATGGCCGGAGGCTATGCTTTCCTCATGGATCAAGCGCCGCTTGTGACCGCGAATAAGAAAGAGCGGATCCGCGTCGTAGGCGACGCGGAGTGGGACGCGCATATCACCCGTCTGGGCATCACCGATACCTACAGCTGTGCCGCATACCACCGGGCTTCAGCCCTGCTCGAGCCCGAGGGCACCCGGCCGGTCCTGCTCGCTTTCGGCGACGGGGCCGGTGAAGTGGCCCTTCCGCTGCTGTTGCGTCCCCTCCCCGACGATGCAGGATGGGACGCCACCAGCGCGTACGGCTATGGCGGCCCCATCAGTCGGGGAACCCCGGACTTGTGCGCTTTCGGCGAGGCCCTCAATGGGTGGGCTGAGGAACAGGGGGTCGTGTGCACATTCCTCAGGTTGAACCCGTTGCTCGACAACGGCCGGCTCGTGCCCTCCACGGCTGAGTTGGTTGACGCCTCATCCACGGTGGCGTGGGATCTGTCCCCCGGCCGGGACCTGCGGCAAGGCTTGCACTCCGACCAGCGCAGGTCGGTGCGGAAGGCAGAGCGAGCCGGCGTCACCATAACCGTGACATCCCGCCCGTCGGACCTTGAGCACGTCCAGGAGCTGTACGACGCCACGATGCAGCGCCAGCAGGCAGCGAACTTCTTCCTCTTCCCCAAGGCCTACTGGCAGGCGTTGGTCGTCGATGACCAGCTGCTGGCACCGCTGTTGGTGGAGGCGCGGTTGGCCGACCGTGTGATCAGCGCGCTCTTGTGTTTCGTGTCGGACCCCTGGCTGCATGCCCACCTCTCCGCCGGGGACGACGTCGCGCGGGCCGTAGGCGCCTCCGCCGCGTGCTACCTGGCAGCCGCGGAATGGGGACAAACCCATGGACTCACCGGCTTTCACCTGGGCGGTGGGGTGGGCGGCAGCAGAACCTCGCCGCTCTACGCTTTTAAGCAGCGCTTTGATCCTCAAAGCAGACCGCGCCAGTTTCAGGTCGCTAAGTTGGTCCACGACCGTGACCGGTACCGGGAGCTCGCGGGCTCAGATGCGACTGACGGGTTCTTCCCTCCATGGCGTCGGCCCCACTGAAAATGGTCCACCCGTCTGTGTTGCCGCAGGAGTAGGCTTGCGTGCGCCACGTCCAGCGCCTGGAGTCGGAAGGACTTCATGTCCACGAACAGGATTCACACCAGGATTCCGCTCAGTCGTCGCGCCATCTACGCTGTTGGTGTGCGGGCGCTCGGACCTGTTTACTCGCGGGCAGGGTCCGCATACCTCGCTGGACGTGAGCGGCCCGCGGCGCTCGCCATTGCCGGGCGCCTCGTGGCCGCCGGGTCGGAGGTGACGCTGGGTTACTGGCCGCGCCAAGGTGAGTCGTCCGCGGAGGTGACCGCAGAGGAGTTCGCCACGCTCGATGCCCTTGGGCAATCCGGCGCCTATGGAAATGGTGCCGCCGTGTCCCTGAAGGCGGCACGTGTCGGGTTCGACGCGGACGTGGTCCGCCGCCTGGCGGTGCTGGCTGCGGAACGGCATGTCAGGTTAGTCTTCGATGCTCATTCGCCTGCCGAGGCCGACCGGACCCTGGATTTGGCCCGCATGGCTCATAGCGAGGGAGCCTCCGTCGGAGTGGCCCTGCCCACGCGCTGGCGGCGGAGCGCCGAGGACGCGGTCATGGCGTCCGAATGCGGTCTCTCGGTTCGTGTGGTTAAGGGGCAGTGGCCGGACGCCGTGGCCCGCAACAGGTTGAGCGTTGAGGATACACTGCGCTCATCTTTTCTCGGTTTGGTCGAACGACTTGTAAGACTCGACGTGCGCTTCGCCGTGGCGACCCACGACGTCGTCCTGCTGGAGCACACGCTCAAGCGCGCCGCCGCTTTAGGGAGCCCACCTGAGGTGGAACTGCTTCTGGGCATGCCCATCCGGCGGGCGCTGGAGGTCGCTCGTCGAGCTGGTGCATCGACGAGGTTCTACGTCAGTTTCGGCTACCCGGGATTGCCGTACCCGTTCCGGTCCATCCTCCTGCGACCGCGGCTGGCGTGGCTGCTCACACAGGGGGTCGTCCTCGGGGGACGCAACCAGGTAATTCAGCAGCGTGCTGCGCTCGGGCCACAAACCACGGGAAATGAAGATTAGCGGTCAGGCACGTCGTTCCTGGCTGCCCTCTCAAGAATCTGATGCATGGCTTCCAGTCCAGCCTTCATTGACAGGCGGGAGTCGTAATAGTTCCGTGCTGCCGCTGCCATGGTTTGCTTCTCATGGCGGCCGGCAGCAACAGCCTGACGGCATGCCGCCGCTAAAGCTTGAGGGTTCTCGGGCGCACTGACCCAGCCAAAGCCGCCTTCCACGCACATTGCAGCCACATCACCGAGGACCGTTGTGATAATAGGGACACCCGCCGCTAATGACTCTCCAACTTTTGAGGGGATCGTCCCACGAAACACGGGCCTGTCCAGCAGTGTTACAAGCTGGAAATCGGCGGCGGCATAAACAGCGGCCATGTCGGCGAACGGAACCCTGCCAAGAAAAGTGACGTTGTCTACGGACAGGGAATTGGCCAACGCCTGCACCTCATCCAAAGAAGCGCCGTCACCAACGATGATAAAATCCATACCGGATTCAACGCCCAGTGACGCAGCAGCGGTGACGATGGTTTCAACGTCCTGCATCTTGCCGACATTACCTGCGTAGGCTATGAGCCAACGGTCAGGCGAAGACACACGGTTGCGGAACTCGGCAACCTCAGCAGGATCAGGCGCTGAGCGCTCAGCACCCCAGTTATACAAAACTGAAACAGCGCGGGGTGGCACTCCCCGCTGTTGGAGAGTCGAAGCCATGGAGGGCGCGATCGCTACAATGTGCGCAGCGTTTCCATAGACGACTTTCAGCAAAGCGTGGAGCACTACGTTCACTGGCTTGCGAAGGAACGCCGGCTTGACCATCCCAGAGTCGAGCACCGATTCAGGCCATAAATCCTGAATGTGCAGGACATAGGGAATACGGTGCACCCACCGAAGGTACAGCACGGTTGCACAAACGCTCATGGGAGTCGCGTACACGTAAATGATTTGGCGGTCGCGAAACCAGCGTGCATGCAGCAAGGACATGCTGGCGAACGTCACAAATGACACCATCCGGCGCAATCCGCTCGTGTCATGACTTACATATTGTGGAACTCGCAAAGTCCGAAAGCCGGGGCCATCATCCAGCTGCCTCCAGCGCTGGCGATACCCGGGATAAACCTTGCCGGCAGGGTAGTTTGGAAATCCCGTCAATACTTTTACATCATGGCCCTCGGCACCGAAATATTGCGCCAGCGACGTGGGAATTAGAGCCGGCTCAGGGTGGAACCACTGGGTCAAAATACCTATCTTCATCGAGACCTCCTCCGCCTGAATAATCATCGCTCTAAATAACGAATGGCCGCTGGGATGGCGGCCAAATCATTTACCCGGCATCGCGCTTGGGGCCAAAGTCATCAACCTCTGCAGGAGATAGTGTCTCTACAACGCCGTCGGCCCGAAGGACTTTGAAAGCAGTGGCAATGAGGATTCCGAGGTCCAACAGAGGGCCTGCATTGGAAACGTATTCCAGGTCCTTCTCAATACGGAGACTCCACGGCGCTTCAGCGCGGTAGGCTAGCTGAGCCAATCCCGTGAGCCCCTGGGGCACCAATACCCGTTGAGCCTGCTCCGCGGTATAGCGTGCGTACTGCTCGGGCAGCGCCGGACGGGGCCCCACGAAGCTCATGTCCCCGCGAACTATGTTCACCAGTTGGGGAAGCTCATCCAAACTGTACCGGCGCAATTTCTCGCCCAGCGGCGGCACGAGATTCAGGTCTGCAGGAATGCATCCGCCACCGATTTCTTCCGCATCGTTGACCAGGGTGCGGAATTTGAGGATCCAAAAAACTCTGCCGTACTGGCCCACCCGTTGTTGCCGAAACAGAATCGGCCGCCCCATCAGCACCGCTATAAGAATCGCGATCAATGCGAAGATCGGCGAGAGAACAACAAGCAGCAAGGCCGCTACAGCCTTCTCCAGGACGGCGCGTTTCGCCAAGTAAGTTCGAGCATCATGATCCATCCTTATTTACGTCCTGAATGCCGGAAGGATCGCACTACCAGAAGTGCACGAAAGCATGCCATACAGTATGTCCTCCTCGAGATTGGATCGACAGACACGATAGTTCTCCTAAACGAAACTCGAAAACGTATCCGGTCGCTTGGGATCATAAAGGTCGTTTGTCCAGAACATCGTAGATAGGTCAGTGCTACCAGTGTTCTTAATATTGTGCGTCCAAAGCGTTGGCATGTCTATCGCCACAGGTTCTGAACCATGCACTGCGAAACGGAGAACGCTGTGACTGAACAGACATCGCATCGCGATTTCTGCCTCACCGGACAGTACAACAAATCTTTCAACCTTCCTGCGGTGGAAGTGCTGGCCGCGGGTGAAGCCGGAGACGGTCGTTGAAAAAGACGTTTGTCCCTCTCCGCCCTGGGAGCGGCACACTTCGAAGAAACTGCCTCTGGCATCCGTACGTCTGTCCAAAGCAAATGGCAGTTTCCGGGGCTGCTGCAATCGAAAAGATCGATAGGTATTAAACAGCCCCAAGTCGAAGTTCGATTCCAGCGCCGGGATATCTCCTTTGCGATATATATATGCGATGTCTTGAAGCTGAGCCAGAACGGCTGAGACCGTCCGCGAGACCGTGAAGGACTTCATATCCTCCATTGGAACGATCCCAAGGAGGATATCAGCGGCATCTTGTGCATGCAGAAGAACCAGGTCCCTGTCATCCAGTATTTCGGCGCTCTGTTCCGCGCTAAGCAAATGGCAGAAAGTTGCCACCACGGAGTTATAAAACGGCCGCCCGTGTTCGCCGAATAGGTTGGGAAGTAAAACGTCGGTGAAGCTCGCGCCAACAGATTCAGCTGCGGCCCGCAGGATGACCGCCGCCTCCGCCTTTGACTGCCCGTAAACAGAAGAGTTGCCGGCCTGCACGGAGTTGGCGTACACGATATGCGACGGCGGAGAGGGAACGCAACACAAAATATCGGCCAGTTGCGTTGCAAACTCGAGGTTCCCATCATGGACCTCTCGATCTGAACCGCGATTCACGCCAGCGAGATGAATGAGGCGGTCGCTCCCGCCCACGACAGCCATAGCCCGTTGCCGATGGAGTTTCGAGCCCAAGCCGATCGGCTCGAGCCCATACCCCATACTGAGGGCAGCCGCGCGAGTGTGCAAGCCAAGGAAACCACCCGCCCCCGTGAGTGCGATCTTCATAAGAGCGAATCGATGCGGGAGGTTTTCCCTGCCAGTGCCAGTTCCCTTCGTACTTCAGGGAGGGTAAGCAGCAACTCCTCGATTTGGTTAACGGTCAACCGCTCAACTGTATGCGAGTCGTAGTCAGAATAGAAGGCTTGCGCGATGTCACCTGAATCAAAGTACTTGCTGTAATTCATGTCCCGCTTGTCAGCCGGCACCTTGAAGTAATCGCCCATGTCCTGCGCCCTCGTGAGCTCTTCCCGAGTAGCCAACGCTTCCGAGAGCTTTTCAGCGTGGCGTGTACCGATAACCTCAACGTCACTTTCCGAAGCGAACAAATTTGCGACTGCCTGAGCCAGGTCAGCTATTGTGGAGGCGGGCGCCTTTTTGACAAAGAGGTCACCTTGTTGGGCATGTGTAAAAGCGAATTCAACGAGACTGACAGAGTCGGCAAGCGACATCAGAAACCGCGTCATCTTGGGGTTGGTAACGGTTAGCGGCTTACCCGCCTTAAGTTGGTCTATGAATAGCGGTATTACTGAGCCGCGGGAGTACATAACATTTCCGTACCGCACGCAGGAGACGATGGTCCCGGCGTCCGGATTATTCAATCCATGAGACTGCGCGACTTTTTCCATCATTGCTTTACTCATCCCCATCGCATTGACAGGATAAACCGCCTTGTCCGTACTCAGGCATACAACCGACGCTATGCCGTTCTTTTCGGCGGCGCGAACGACATTCTCGCTGCCGGTTATATTTGTTCTAACAGCTTCCATTGGGAAAAACTCGCAGGAGGGAACCTGCTTCAACGCGGCTGCATGAAACAGGTAATCGGCGGACTTAGTGGCGCGGTCTACGCTGTCAAAGTCACGCACATCGCCGACATAGAACTTCAGCCGCGAATCAGGCAACTCATGCCGCATGGCGTCTTGTTTTGCCTCGTCACGGCTCAGGATTCGGACCTGCTCAGCTCCGTTCTCAAGCAGCTTCTTTGCAACTGTATGGCCAAATGAACCTGTTCCACCAGTAATTACAATCCGTTTTCCAGCGTATGGAGAGTTATCCACAGTAGGGCCTTCCGTTTCCAGTGTGAGCATCAGTTTTCTTAAGCCAGGAATGAGCAAATTTGGCCAATAACGCGCGAAAACTCCTCGGTGGTCAAAGCAGAACCCGAGGGAAGAGCGAGACCCGTCTTGAAAAATCGCTCTGCCGTACCGTCAATAAGACATTCCGCGCCGGAGAAGACGGGTTGAAGGTGCATTGGCTTCCAGAGCGGGCGGCTCTCAATGTTCCCTGCAGCCATGTGCACGGCCAGATCTTGGGCGGTAAACCCGGCCGACCGAGGGTCCACTATCACCGAGGTCAGCCAACAATTATCCTCGTGGTCGTCACGAGCACCGAAAATCTCCACACCATCTACGGCCGCGAAAAACTCACGATAGTTGTCGCGATGGTAACGGCGCTTGGAAAGCATCTCATCCAAGCGCAAGAGTTGCGCACGGCCCATGGCGGCCAAGAGATTGCTCATTCGGTAGTTGTAGCCAATGTCAGTGTGTTCGTAGTGGGCGACAGGCTCCCTTGCCTGGGTGGCCAGATATCGCGTGCGCGCAGCAATGGCGCCGTCTCCGGTCAGGAGCATTCCCCCGCCGGACGTTGTCATGATCTTGTTTCCGTTGAAGGACAGAATGGCTGTATCCCCGAACGAGCCGGCCGCTTTACCTTCGCGGGTGGCGCCCAATGATTCTGCCGCGTCGGCAATAACCACCATTCCGAACCGCTCGGCGATGCGGTTGATTTCACTGAAATCGCACACCTTTCCCAGCAAATCCACCGGCAGGATCGCTTTCGCTGGACGAGATTCAGCTACGAGCTTCTCTGCCGCTTCCTCCAACAAGGCCGTGCTGATGTTGCCTGAAGCATCACTGTCAATGAAGTAGGGGTGCGCTCCCGTGTAGCAGATGGCATTTGCAGTTGCTGCGAAAGTCATCGTCGAGGTCAGCACTATGTCGTCAGCGCCAATACCATGGCTTAGCAGCGCCAAATGAAGTGCCGCTGTTCCCGACGCCAGGGCCACCCCGTAGGCGGCACCTACCCTTTCTGATACTTCGACCTCAAATTCATCCACATCGGGACCCAGCGGTGCCACCCACCCAGACCGAAGTGCATCCAGTACAAACTTTTCTTCCAAACCCCCAACGTCGGGTGATGACATGTAAATCCTGGTGCTCATTGCAGGCTCTCCAAGCTCTGGGCAGCCTGCAGTCCGTTTCGCACCTGGGAGTTCGCTGGACCCCAGTGATTCAGCAGGAGCTCACTGGGGGACAAAGGTGGCACGCCTGTATGGCTGATCTTCGGATGAATCGGGCGTTCATCTGTTTCCCCCGCCCCTACAAGTTCCTCGTGCAGCTTCTCCCCCTGGCGAAGCCCGGTGATGGAGATGCTGATTTTGCGGCCCGACTTCGCGATCATCCGTTGGGCCACGTCCATGATTCGGACGGGTTCTCCCATGTCCAAAATCAGGGCCTCCCCTGGACAACCGATCGCTCCTGCCTGTACAACCAGCTGGCAGGCCTCTGGAATGGTCATGAAATACCGGGTCACCTCCGGGTGGGTCAGGGTGAGCGGACCCCCCGCCTCGATTTGCAACCTGAAGGTAGGCAACATTGAGCCGCGGCTGCCGATGACGTTGCCAAACCGCACCGACAAATAGGTCTTCTTTGTATCGGCGGCAAACCAGGCAGTAAGTCTTTCGCCCAGTCGCTTGGAGTAACCTAAAACGCTTGTTGGATTCGCTGCCTTGTCAGTGGATATGTTGACAAAAGTTTCGACATCCGCCGCCCTCGCTGCGCGCAGGACATTAAGCGTTCCAAGAACGTTGGTCTGCCAAGCTTCGTTCGGGTATTGCTCAAGCATTGGAAGATGTTTCAACGCAGCGGCGTGGAACACAACCTCAGGCCGCCGCTTTAAAAATATGTCCTGAATGGTCTTCTCATCGCGAATGTCAGCAAGTACTACTTCCTCCGTATCGAGCAGTCCGTGACCCGAAATCGAAATTTGTGTTCCTTGCAGGCCTGTCTCATCACGGTCGAGCATGATGACTTCAGCGGGCGAAAACCGCATAACTTCCCGGCAAAGCTCAGATCCTATCGATCCGCCTGCGCCTGTCACCAGGATGCGCTTGTTCGTAATGAAGCCTGCGATCGAGTCCAGCTCAGTGTCAACGGCGTGGCGGCCAATGAGGTCGGAAATTGACACGTCCCGCAAGTCATTGAGTCGGGTATGGCCTTCTAGGATGTCTGCGAGCAGGGGCAGGACCAAGAGCCGAAGACCGGCGGCATCCGCATCGTCGGAAACCTGCCGCAGTAGTTCAGCCTCTGCCCGCGCAATGGCGAAAATCAAGACTTCAGCGCCCGTGTCATGTGCTACCTGCGCCAACTGGTCGCGGCCTCCCAGCACGGGGACGCCTTCCAGATGGAAATTCCGGAGTCTGGGATCGTCGTCGATGATTCCAACAGGACGAAAAGGCGAATACCTGTCCCTATTCATCTGCTGGATCACGTGCTGCCCCAGGTGACCTGCCCCGTACACAAGGGTGGGAGTTGCCGACTCCCCTGGACGGAGACGTCGATCGCAATATGTCCGATGTACTAGACGCGCGCCGGCCATCAGCACAAAAGCCACAAGCAGTCCGATCAAAGGGGAGCTGCGAGGAAAATCGTCAGAAGCGGGAACCAAGAGCCTGCCAACCGTCAGAACCAGGCCAACGCTACCAACCACCAACATGAGGTTTACAGCGTCGTACCGGGAGCCATACGGGTGAAGGTAGCGGTAAAGGCCAAAGGCCCATCCCGACAGGGCCTGCAGAGTGACGGCCAGAAGCACCGCAACGGCCACCACCAAGGGGGATATCGCCGTAGCATCGAAATCCATCCGAATCAGGGTGGCGATGGGTAAGGCTATTGTCCAGATTCCGGCGTCAACAAGGTATTCTCGCCATCGAAATATTTGCCCTGGCTTTGGCCGGAGATCTGTACGTGTCATTTGGACAGTTTTTTGGACTCGTTGTTGTGCTAATTTCACACTGCGAGCAAGATTTGGGTGCGGAACGCCGCCGAAATGTCCGGTCATGGGCTGCCATCGAGGAGAGTCGCTCGGACGGCGCTTCATACCGTCACACGCGCCAACAGAAATAGGGCTCAGCTCGTAGGTGGGTTCCCGCCTGACGGAACTAATGTTGAAACGCTAAATCTAGTGATGGGAGGAAACCACAGTAGGGGCTACTCTATTTTTGAACATCCACTACCTGCCCTGTTACTCAAGGGGTGGCTCTCGCGTTGACAGTGGCAGAATTCCCTAGTGGGACTCCAGCACTCCGAGGCGGAACGCCGCCAGTAGGAACTCCTGCTACTCATGGCTTCTACTGGCGCGGGGAAGCGCTCATTGGTCCAGAAAAAACTGCTTGGAGCTCATTCGTCCGCCTCTGCCTGACTTCTCGAACTCCTAGGCATGATCAGAATGCGAGTGGCGACGGGAACCTTTGTCAACCTTGTTGAGTACTAGGCCCAGCAAACGAGCATTGACAGCCGTCAAGTTCGAAATGGCTTCGGAAAGATCCGCACTCGTTGTCCTTCCGTCCGCACCGACCACTAGAACTACTCCGCTGGCCATCGAACCTAACACCGCGGGATCGGTGACCGGCAGGAGTGGTGGCGCATCGATAACTATGACCTCGTAGTCGGTCTCAAACCGAGCCATGAGCTTTTCCATGCTCGGAGAGCCTAAGAGGTTACTCGGGTTCGGCGCCACGCTTCCGGAAGTAAGAACGTGGAGCGCTTCATCGGGCCCCCATTTCTCGATGGCGTCCTCCAATGCAACAGTGTGCGATAGCACATCGGACAGTCCAACCGAACGATCGATGCGCAGGTACTCGGCAATCTTTGGATGTCGCAGGTCGGCGTCCACTAACAGCACCTTGGTCCCGTTCTCAGCTAACACGATCGCGAGGTTCGTGGCTATAAATGTCTTGCCCTCCCGGGGAATTGACGACGAGACAACTACTGTCTGTGCGCCACCGTCCAAGTTGGTGAAATGCAAATGTGTCCGTAGCTGGCGGAAGCTCTCAGCACGCTGACCAAGACGGCCTCCAGAATCAACCACCAGTTCATTTTTTGCACTTGCATCTGCTTTGAAACTCCCAAGAACACTCGCCTTGGCAATCCGCTCCACGTCGGAGCGGCTTCGAACGTGGGTATCAAGTATCTCGCGAAGGTATGCGTACCCGGCTCCCGCAAGGAGTCCGAACAGCGCTCCTAGGACAAGATTGAGAGGCACCGTTGGTGACGAAGGGGTACCTGGGACTGCTGCTTCCTCGAAAACACTCAGACGGACAAACTTCACGGCTTCGATGTCGTTTACGGCGGTTATGAGCTGCTTGGCGGTTGAATTGGCGATCTTGGCAGCCACCTGAGGGTCAGGGTCAGTGGCAGATACGTCTATAAGTGCGGTTTGCGGTGGAGTGGAGGCTGCGACCTTGGTTGCGAGCGCTTGCACTCCTCCATCCAAAACCAGTTCCTTGTCGACGGCCTGGAGCACCCTGGGGCTTGTTGCCAAACTCACATACGACGAGACGCGCTTCTCCGCGAATGAGATGCCCGCGGATGCGTCAGCTGCGGAAGAACCCGCTTCTACAGTGACAAAAAGTTTGCTTGTTGCTCGAAACTGAGGAGTCTGCAGGAACGTATAACCAGCGGCTGCTAGCAGTCCCAAGAGGGTGAGTGCGAGGATGGCAATCCACCGTTGCCTGAGGACACGCACGTAGTCTTCTAATTCCATGAGTTCACCAGCATTTTCCGCCACCAAAGCAGCACATCAATCAAACCCTTTAGATGCTCACGCACTGGCCTCGATTAAAACATGTCATTTTACCTGGGACCACCCACGCGCTGAGCCACGCTCAGGCATGGCAAGGAAGATCATCAAGTATTCGAGTATTAGTGGAGTCAAAAAGACTTACGCAGGGCGTCAAGTGGACAAGCCGCCCAGGACGAGGAAGGACCTGCCACCGAAGCCAGTGCCGCTGGAAGGGGTCCGCGGCGAGCGCCTACGTGGTTTACTGATAGCCAGCTAACAGGCTGACGGAATTCCAACACCGTTGCGGAGAACGTATGGAGGCCTTAAAGGGCAAGCTGAAAATCATGACAGTTGTTGGGACGCGTCCCGAGATTATCAGGCTCGCCGCCACAATCAAGCGTCTTGATAAGTACACCAACCATGTCTTGGTGCATACCGGACAAAACTACGACTATGAGCTGAACGAGATCTTTTTCGAGGACTTGGCTCTACCCAAACCTGATCACTTTCTCGCTGCCGACACCAGATCGCTCGGTGCAGTTCTCGGATCCATCCTCTCCTCCGTGGAAAAGGTCCTCCTGGAAGAGAAACCCGATGCAATGGTGGTGCTTGGCGACACAAATAGCTGCATCTCCGCTGTGATGGCACGGCGAATGAAGATCCCCGTTTATCACATGGAAGCAGGCAACAGGTGCTTCGATGAGAACGTTCCGGAGGAAGTCAATCGACGGCTGGTCGATCACGTAGCAGACTACAACCTCGTTTACACAGAGCATGCACGTCGAAATCTGCTGGCTGAGGGCATCCATCCCTCCCGCATTCTTTTGACAGGGTCTCCGATGCGCGAGGTTCTTGATGCCAATATGGCTGCGATCGAAGCCAGCGACGTCCTCGAGCGCGAAGGGCTCCGCCCGGACGAATATTTCCTAGTCAGCCTGCACCGTGAAGAGAACGTGGACAATAGCCAGCGTTTGGGCCAAGTGTTGCACGCGCTGAACAGGCTTGTCGATACCTTTGGCATTCCAGTCTTGATCTCAACCCATCCCCGTACGCGACAAAGGCTTGCCGAGCAACCCGATGAACTTAAAGCGGGCCTGGGGTTTCATCCGCCGTTCGGATTCAATGACTACGTCCGGCTGCAAAAGTCAGCAAAGCTTGTTCTTTCAGACAGTGGGACCATAAGCGAAGAATCCCTGATGCTGCAATTTCCAGCAGTGACTCTGCGGGACTTCATAGAACGGCCGGAGTCGGTAGACACTGGCGGGATCATTACGACTGGGCTGCGCGCTAACGAGATTATTGACTCGGTTCGGATGACGTTGCAGCAGATCGACGAAGACGGTTTCCCTTCAGTTCCTAATGAATACCAGATTCAGGACGCGTCGCGCAGAACCGTAAACTTTATCCGTTCAACTGTTCACAGCCATGCGGCCCGAGCGGGGATCCGCGAAACACCTTAAAAAAGTTCTAGGAATTTCTCGCTCGATTGGAAGCAAATGCTCAGGGTAGTCAAGGCTCTGATTGCTAATGGCCTGTTCAGCATCATGAGCCTCCTCTTGTCCGTCATGATTGCACGATTAGGCGGAAGCGATGATTTGGGCATGTTCGGTGTAGCCTTTGCAGCCTATCTTCTGATACAGCTCATCGTGCGGGATGCAGGAGCGAACACACTCAGCGCAACCCTTCCCACTGCCGGAAGAATCAGAACTACGGCCGGACGCATTTCCCTAATGGGGATTGTTTTGGCAGTACCCGTCCTTCTGGTGGGCTTGATATTCAGCTATCCATACATGGCCATCCTAGGATGCGCGGTCCATGGTATTTGCCTCTATGACTATTCAAAGACTTTGAGCCTTAGCTTGGGTAACGGGAAAATGGCCATCGCGCAGGACTCGATCCTGTTCACAGTGTTCTTGATTGCCTCCGTACTGGCAATCACGGGGAGAATCGGCCCTGTTGGTTTGATGGCTGTCTGGGCTGGTTGTGGGGCCGTGGTTGGCTATCTCGTGTCGCTGAAACAAGTTTTCAAGCTGACCCCTACGTGGGCTGGCAGCCCGGCCGAACTAAGGGCCAGTTTGGGCTTCGGCCTTCAATCCCTCATGGGCGCCGGTTCCGTCCACGTACTGACGTTTCTTCTGGCGGGCGTAGCTGGGCCGATACTCGTGGGGGCAATACGAGGCGCCAGCACAATCGTCGGGCCTGCAAACCTCATTACGTCCACCCTTCAGCCATTGCTCATTACATCCTTTGCTCGCACAGCACCTGAGGAAGGAGCCGTGTCAATGAGGGCAGTGGTCAAGAGCTCGGCAGGGATCACATGGGCAAATCTTGTGTTAGTGGCCGGTTTGGTGCTTATTGGTTACAACTTCGGCGGCATGCTTCTGGGAGCAGCTTGGGAAGACTCTGCCCCACTGTTGATTGTGGTGGCATGCGATTCCATTTTCGTTGCCTTGGGATGTGCTCCCCTTGCTGCCCACAGAAGCATCTGGGCGGCCGGGCGACTGGCAAGCATCAATACTTTGACAGCATTTTCCCGTATTCCGTTGGTTCTGGTAGGAGCTGCGCTTGGGGGAGCGCTGGGAGCCGCCGGCGCTTTCTTGTTCGTGACCATCGCTAACACGGCTGCGCTGTGGCTATCCCTGCACCAGCTGCATAAGCAATGGAGATAAGCAGCAGTTTCTTGCCGAGCGTACCCTCGGCGGCACCACCCAATTCCACTCATTTTCGTATTGCAGGGAGTCCACATGAAAATAGTTGTTTTTACCTCGTTTTTTACTCCAGCTTTCCTAGGGGGAGGGCCGATACGGACGTTGGCGGCGATGGTTCGAGGAGCTCCCCCAACCTTCGACACGGCAGTGGTGACGGGAAACACGGATCTCGGATGCAGCGAACCGATGAATGTCATCGGGGAGCGGTGGGTGGAGCATGAAGGATCAAGGGTGTTTTACTGCAATGCCCGTTCCTGGACTTCTCTTTTTCGAGGGATGTGCGCGGTGAGGTCTTGGCAGCCGGACGTTGTTTACGTAAACAGTTTTTTCGACGCCAGGTATTCGATACTTCCGCAATTCCTTTTCATGGCCAAATTCTTCCTTCCAAATATCTTCGTCATCGCACCTCGGGGTGAGTTCAGCACCGGGGCTTTGAGTATCAAGGGGACCAAGAAGCGCGCATACATATTCGTGTTCCGGTCGCTGCGGCTCCACAAAAGGGTTTTGTGGCACGCTTCCACAGCCAACGAAGAACACGACATCCGCGCCGCGGTCGGCGTTAGTGCACGGATCCTTGTTCGGGAGGATGATACGTTACTCCCCTCTGCTGCCGCCCCGCCCAAAACACGTCCGGAACCTGGAATCTTGCGGGCGGTGAGCCTGTCTCGGATTTCGCCTATGAAAGGCGTCCTCACCCTGTTGGAGGGACTGCAACGCGTCGGCGAGCCTGTGCTGTTGGACATTATCGGCCCGGCGGAGGACGTCGACTACTCCGAGCAGTGCCATGCTGCCGCGGCCGCTGCGCCGGCCAACGTCCGCATCAACTTCCTGGGGGCGAAAGATCCCAACGAGGTGCGCGGGACTCTGGCTGCCTATGATGTCCTGTTGAGTCCGACACGGGGGGAAAACTTTGGGCACGTTATCGCTGAGGCATTGTCTGTGAGCTGTCCGGTCCTGTGCGCAGATGTTACCCCCTGGACACAGGTGCTGACAGCGGGTGGGGGTGATGTGGTTACTGAGAACACAGCAGCCGGATGGGCGCGGGCGGTAGAATCCTATGCCCGGCTTTCTGATACGGAGCGTTTCGAACGACGGCTCGCCGCTGGGAAAGCTTACGAGCAATGGAAATCCAATTCATCGGATCCACATTTCTTCACGTTGCTGCAGAAACACATATCCCCATAGGACACGGGCCAGCGAACGGGCGAGGAATCACATGGCTGAATCGCTATAACCGTTGCCTGCCGCCGCTTCGACATTGAATTTAAGGTGGAAGCGGGAGCGCTGGCCGTAACTTCTTTTCACGCGCACGCTTGTCCAGTGCCAGAACAGCGAACAATATCAGGATTATCAGCAGACGCGACCCCTCGCGTGAGGCATAGGTGAACGACCCACCCCACACGAGGTCAAGCAAGCCTGCCGAGAGAATCGTTAGTGCAACGGCTTTGAGCAGATGTCGGCGTTCGGTCATGGGAAGAGCTTCCGCGGCCGTCCATTTCGTATCCAGCCAATTCACCGCAAACCCTATCAAGGGTATAGATGCTAACACTCCAATAATCCCGAAGTTGAACAGCCATTCACCGGCAAACAGGGCGGCTTCCGAGTGCCCGGTTCCCGCGAGCTCCGGAGCGAACAGCGTGGCTAGCTCCGCTCCGAAACCGATGGGCTTGTCGGGCCAAATCGCTCGGGGGACAAGCGCTACGGCGCTCGTGGAGAAGGAAGATCCCCAGGTGTGGGGCAAATTACCCGCCCACTCCATGCCGATCAGCTGCGAAAAGCGCATCATGGGGCCGACAACCGATTCCAGCCCTGTTTCCTTTTGCCCGCTTGGGTTAAGAGATGCCGCAAAGTTTGCCCGGTTCTGCGCCAGGTACATGAGTGCAGGGCCGAGGATCACAATCAGGCCGATCTTCATCAGGCGGCCACGCCAACGTTGCGCCACAGTGGTAACCACAGCTATGCCCAGCGCCCCAAGGTTTAGACGCCCAAACCCCGTGAAGACGTATGTCATGTAGGCGAGGACGGCGGCCCCGAAAATCAGATACGAGACCAAGCCGTTGCGGCTGGGGTCACGGAAGGCGGCTACACCGTAGAGGATAATGCCCACGAATGCCGCAGCTTCAGCCAGCGGCGGTTCGGTGAAACCGCGCGCGCTCAGTACTACGCCGGCAGCCGCGACAAAAAGTCCCAGCCACTTCCCCCATGATGCTATCCGTGGATCAACGTCGTCACACTGCGGCGGGGTGTCCCGATCTCTGGGCTTCCAGGACAGGTAATAGTTGAGGACCTGCCCGAAGAACAAGATGTTTACCGCGGCCAGCAGGTAGGGCAGGGGGCCAAAGACCGGGTTGACAATGAGGTAAAGCGTGGAATAGTACCCAAAAAGGCCCGTGCCTAGCATGTAGACTCCCGGGGCGGAGATCCGGCGTCCGCCGTGGGTGATGAATCCCACAGAGGAGTGCGCTATGCCAGCGACGGACACGGCGACGGCTGCAATGGTGTCTTGCTCGATGAAATTCAGCCCGACGCCGAGACCCAGCCAAAGAATGGCGAACGGGGAAAAAAAGCGCCTCACAAGTCGAAACGTACATGACGGACAAGGCTGAAATCAACTCGCTAGTGCAACATACGCGGAAAGCGCTACTTAGGTCGGTGATTGCGCTCCCATCTATCCGGAGATGTCATTGCTGGTCGAGATTTAGTAAGGCTTATCAAAAGCTGGTGGAAGTCACTCCCGAAACGAAAAAGAGTTACCCGAAATCCGTCCAAACAAGACATGGCATCGCGGGTGGCCAGCAAGGTTGTCACCAGCGGCCGGGGACGCCCTTGACGATATGGCCGGCAGGGACATCCCTAGTCACGACAGACCCAGCACCGATAAAAGACCCGGCGCCAACTCGCAAGCCTTGGATGACCACGGCCCCGGACCCGACTGTTACGCCTTCCTCAAGGGTCACGGACCCGGATATGTTAGCGCCCGGCAAAACCGTGACGTAGTCCTCCAGGACGGCGTCGTGCCCGACCGTGGCGTTGTAGTAAACCTGAACGTGGTTACCCACCGTCACACTCGAGGAGACGTGGCAATGCGCCAAAAATACACACCCGCGCCCAATTGTAGATTCGGGGCCAATGAGGGAACGCGGATGGATGACGTTGTAGGCAGTTAGGCCGCGCCGCTCAAAGTCCAGTGAAAATTCCTTCCGCACTGAAGTACTTGCGATGCCCACGACAAAATCCCCAGAAGTGACAGTACCTGGACGCTGCACTTCCAGACCACGGATAACCTTTCCTGCCAGGCTGTCATCAACAAAGCAGATCAGTGGCCTGTCCGCTGCCGCCCTCGCCAGGATGGCATCATAGGTTTCCCTCCCAAGCCCTCCAGCACCCACGATGTGAAGCATCAGTCATCCTCGGTCGATTCGAAGTCGGGTGTTGTGCCGCCCTGCCCGTAGATAGCACTTGGCATCAGTAGGGCCTTCGGCGTGAGCGCAAGGATCCGCAAATCAAGGGGAATTGACTTGTTGTCGACATACCAGATGTCCAGTTCAATACGCTGATCCCACGGTAACGCGTTGCGACCGTTAACTTGCGCCCAACCTGTTAGCCCTGGCCGCACCTCCAGACGGCGCCGCTGATGGATGTTGTACTGATCCACCTGCGATTTAACGGTGGGGCGCGGTCCAACAAGGGACATCTCTCCGCGCAAGACATTCCACATCTGCGGCAGCTCATCCAAGCTGCTCGCACGTAATAAACGGCCCGGTCTCGTAATCCGGGGGTCAGATTCAGAAACCACGATGCCAGTCCCGCGGTACTCCGCGCCAACGCTCATGGTTCTGAGCTTCAGCAGTTCGAAGGGTTCGCCATCCTTTCCAATTCGTTCTTGACGGTAGAGGGCCGGGCCCCCGTCAGTGAGGTGGATCGCTATTGCAGCGGCAGCCATAATGGGTGCTCCGACGATCAGGCTCGTCGTAGCGCCAATGACATCGAGCCAGCGACTCAAGTTTGGGGCCCCGAGCCACAAGTGAAGGCCTCAGTAACTTCCTCGGAGATAGCAATTAGAGTCATGATTCTCGCACCGCCAGTCGTGATGATCCCCAATTATAGGTTCTTCATGAACCCGGTTGAAGAGCCAAACCCGATAACAACGGCCAACAAGCCTCCTCTAGAATGTTCCGCGACGACGCCCACCACTTCGTTCTATCCTAGGGATCATGGAGTCCGAAAGGGCCTCGCACAGTCCTCCGCCTGGAGGCAGTCACGATGTCCGCAATCACCGTATTCGAAAGCTGATCGATGCCATCATCTGCGGCATCCTTCTAGTAGCTGCATGGGTCATTGTTGGAATTTTCCTCTACGTGGTTCCAGCAGTGGACGCTCCTGAACGGTCGGATGCCATCGTAGTCCTGGCGCCTCCTATTGACACGGGCCGCTTGGAGTACGCCGAAATTCTCATGTCGGAGGGCTATGCAACAACGCTCGTTGTTTCGCTACCTGAGCACGTGAGTGGCCAGAGTCCCACCGACATTTGCAGTGCGAACCGCCCCTATCGGGTCATCTGTTTCAGTCCGGACCCGGTTACCACCCAAGGCGAAGCCAAAGCTATCAAGAGGTTGAGCGAACAATACGCTTGGCAAAGTATCACTGTGGTGACAGACGACTTTCATGTTGCACGCTCCAGGACCCTCATTGAGCGGTGCTACCCCAAGCAGCTGTACATGGCAGCTGTACGGAATGATCGGTCCCTCACTGACTGGGCGTACAGGTACGTCTATGAAAGCGCCGCATTAGTGAAGGCAGCCGTAGATTGGGGTTGCTGAGCAGGAATAGCACAGCACGTGCCCGAGTGGCAATGGCAAGGCGTACGACGGCAGCACGCGGCCGCCGTCGTACGTCCCGCCTCCGGGCGGTAGCGACTCAGATGTCGGCCAGGAGGGTACTGGGCTTTTCGATCGCGTCCGCCACGAACCGCAGGAAGCCGGCGGCGGTGCCGCCGTCACACACGCGGTGGTCGAAGGTCAGCGTCAGCTCGGTGACCTTGCGGACGGCCAGCTCTCCGTTGACCACCCACGGCTTGTCGATGATCCGGCCGACGCCGAGAATCGCCACTTCCGGGTGGTTGATGATCGCCGCGGAGCCATCCACACCGAACACCCCGTAGTTGTTCAGAGTAAACGTGCCGCTGCCGAGTTCAGTGGGCGTTGCCTTGCCATCGCGCGCGACGGCGGTAAGGCGCCGGATCTCCGCGTCCAGCTCGCGGGCGGTCAGCTTCCCGGCCGAGCGGACAGAGGGCACTACCAGCCCGCGGTCGGTCTGGGCAGCGATGCCCAGGTTGATCCCATCGAACGAGACAATCTCCTGCGACCCGTCGGCCCCGGTTTCGATCCGGGTGTTCAGCTGCGGGTACTTCTTCAGCCCCGCGGTGACAAAGCGGGTGATGAATGCGAGCAGGCCCGGCACCTCCGAGCTGCCTGCCTTAAGTCCCTTACGGAGTTCCACGAGGGCGGTGGCGTCGACGTCCACCCAGACAGTCGCCTCCGGAATCTCCGACCGGCTCCGTGTCATGTTCGCGGCAACGGCCTTGCGCACTCCCGTGACCGGTGTCCGGGAGGATATGGTCAGCCCGGTGCGGGCATCCACGCCACCCTCCGGCGCCTCGACGTTGTTACTTGGCGTTGGGGCCACGACCGCAGGGTTCCCTGGCCGAGCGTGCGAGGTCAGGGGGCGGGTGGGGAGGATAGCAGCCTCTACGTCCTTGCGCATGATCAGGCCTCCCTCGCCGGAGCCGGGGAGCTCGCCGAGGTCGACGCCATGTTCCCGCGCCATCCGACGGACCAAAGGGGAAATCACCGCGCCCAGCTTGCCCGGGACCCGCGTGCGCAGGAGGGAGAGGTCGTCAGCCCCGGTAGTTGAGCTTGTCAAAACCTCGGAAGTTTCCACCGGCTCAACCACCGAGACAGAAGCTTTCGGAGCCCGGGTACGCCGGGCAACACCTTGACCGCCCGGAGTGCCATAACCGATCAAGACGTTCCCGGACCCGGCCTTCTCCTCCTCGCGGTAGGTTTCGGCTTCTTTGGTTTCGACAGGCTTGGTTTCGACAGGCTCAACCAACGGGTCACCGAGTTCGGTTTCGACGGGCTTGGTTTCCGGTTCGGAGGTTTCGACAGGCTTGGTTTCGACAGGCTCAACCACCGAGATCAGCGGCTTGCCCACGTCCAGGGTCTCCCCCGGCTGCCCGTGCAGCTCCGCAACAATCCCGGCATACGGCGACGGCACCTCAACCGTGGACTTCGCGGTTTCCACCTCGGCGATCGGCTGGTCCACGGAGATCGAGTCCCCTACGGAGACGTGCCACGAAACGAGTTCGGCTTCGGTGAGGCCCTCGCCCAGGTCCGGCAACAAAAACACACGTGTTTCACTCATGGTCAGTTCTCCCACTGAAGGTCGTCGACGGCGTCGAGGATGCGGTCCACGCCGGGCAGGTAATACTTCTCAAGCTTGGGCGCCGGATACGGGATGTCGAACCCCGTGACGCGGCGGATGGGGGCGGCCAGGTAGTGGAAGCAGCGCTCCTGCACCCGGGCCACGATCTCCGAGGACACGGACGCGAACCCGTGGGCCTCGGCGATCACCACGGCCCGGCCGGTCTTCCGCACCGACTCGCACACCGTCGCATCGTCGAACGGCACAATCGTCCTCACGTCGATCACCTCCAAGGACCGCCCTTCTAAAGAAGCCGCCTCGGCGGCAGCAAGCGCGGTGGGGACGGACGGCCCGTAGGCGATCAGCGTGGCGTCAGTGCCGGGACGCGCGACGGCGGCCCGCCCCTCAGTGGCAAGGCCCGCCGTCGTGCCTTCCACGTAAGAGGACCGCAGCGTAGACAAATCAACGAGGTCCTTGGACCAGTAGAGCTTCTTCGGCTCCATAAACACCACAGGATCGTCCGAGTCGATGGCCTCCCGGAGCATCCGGTACCCGTCCGCCACGGTGGCCGGGGTGAACACCTTCAGCCCGGCGGTGTGGGCATAGTAGGACTCGGAGGAGTCGCAGTGGTGCTCCACTCCCCCGATGCCCCCGCCGTAGGGCACCCGGATCACCATGGGCAGCTTCACCGCACCGCGGGTCCGGTTGTGCATCTTGGCCACGTGGCTGATGATCTGCTCGAACGCAGGGTAGGCAAACGCGTCGAACTGCATCTCGATCACCGGGCGCATCCCGTTGATGGCCATCCCCACGGCCATGCCCACAATGCCGGACTCGGCCAGCGGGGTGTCAAAGCAGCGCTGCTCCCCAAACGTCCTGGTGAGCCCGTCCGTAATGCGGAACACCCCGCCCAGCGTCCCCACGTCCTCGCCGAACACCAGGACGGAGGAATCCGCGTGCATCGCGTCGGCCAGTGCAGTGTTGAGGGCCTTGGCCATGGTGACCTGCTGCGGCCCCGCAGCCTCGGCAGACGCAGCGGCGGAGGCGGCTGCCCGGGCGGTGGCGGCGCTCACGTTGCCGTTGGCCTCGGATGATGTGGTGATGGTGGGGCTCACTTGCCGGCCTCCTGTGCTGATGAATTCTGGGATCCGGGGTTCTGGGATGATGCGGCTGCTGCGTCGCGGGCGAGTTCGTCGGCGAGCAGGGCGGACTGTTCCTTCAACTGCGGCGTAGGCGCAGAGAACACGTGGCGGAAGAGTTCCTGCGGATCCAACCGCACGTCCTCGCTGAGCCCTTCACGCAACTGGCCGGCCACCGCTTCAGCGTAGGAAAGGATACGCGCCTCGGTCGGCTCGTCCAGCAGGCCGCGGCCGGTCAGGTAGGTCCGCATCCGGTTGATCGGGTCCTTGGCCCGCCACTCGGCAACCTCGCTGTTCTCCCGGTAGCGCGTGTCGTCGTCGGCGTTGGTATGCGCCTGCATGCGGTAGGTGTTGGCCTCCACCAGCAGGGGGCCGGAGCCTTCCCTGGCCAGTTTCACGGCCCGGTCCAGGACCGCGAGGAGCGCGACGACGTCGTTGCCGTCCACGCGTTCGCCGGCCATGCCGTAGCCCACGGCCTTGTGGGCGAGCGACGGCGCCACGGACTGGTGTGCCAGCGGCACCGAGATGGCGTACTTGTTGTTTTGGACGAAGAAGATGACGGGCAGGTGGAAGACCGCGGCGAAGTTCAGGGCCTCGTGGAAGTCGCCTTCGCTGGTGGCGCCGTCACCGCACATGGCCAGCACCACGGTGTCCTCGCCGCGGAGCTTGGCCGCGTGGGCCACGCCGACGCCGTGCAGCAGCTGCGTGGTCAGCGGGGTGCACTGGATGCCCACCTTGTGCTTGAGGGGATCGAACCCGCCGTGCCAGTCGCCGCGGAAGATAGTCATCACCTCCACGGGGTCCACGCCACGCGTCATCACGGCGACGGCGTCACGGTAGGTGGGGAACATCCAGTCACCGTCGGACAGGCACAGCGCGGCCGCCACCTGGCAGGCTTCCTGGCCATGGCTGGACGGATACACGGCCATGCGGCCCTGCCGGACGAGCGCCGAGTTCTGGTCGTTGACGCGGCGTCCGACGACGAGCTGCTCGTAAGCGGCCAGCAGTTCGTCATCGCCGGGCAAAGGGTACTCGTGGCCGGGTTCGGTGCCCTGCTCGCGCTCGGAGATGAGCCGGCCGTCCGGGTCCACCATCTGGATCTGGTGCCGGGCCGGGAGCATGTAATCCTCGGCAGTGATGCCGAACTTTTTGGCAGTTTCGGAGAGGGCGTCCCCGGCGGGTGCCTTGCCGACCTGGTCCCGTGCTGCGTGGTCTGCGGAGATCGTCATTGTTCCGTCCTTCTGTTGCCACTATTCAGTCCCAGTATCTGCCCGTGGAAGGTTTCGTATCCAGCACCTTGATGAATCGTGGAGAAGCTGTTCAAATTCGGCGAGATGAGAAGACGAATTGTAAGTGTGAGCCGCATTACTGACACGGGCCTAGACGAAATGCCAGTACAAGGTGCCCGGACCGACCCCGTCCCGCTGGACGTCATCGACCGCAGGATCATTTCTGAGTCACCCGGGACAGCCGCATGTCCGTCGCAGTTTGGCCGAGGTCGTCCACATCTCGCGGGCGCACGCGTAAACGCGGATCGGAAGGCTCACCGGCAAAGGGTGCTGTCCAGATTCAGGGCGCTCGTGGACTCCGATCGCTGGCGCAATCCGCTTCGGCTCAGACCAATCCTCGGCTCTTTGTGTTCCGAATCACAATAGACCAGCGGGATCTCCTCACTGGCCGTTGACTGAGGAGTGAATTGTGAATCGAAAATCCGTAGTGGCCCTCGGGGCCTCAGCTGCCGCATTAATTGCTGCAACCACAATGGCAGCGGGGCCAGTGCAGGCCCATGACTCCAGAGCAGAAGAGAAAACCGTCACCTTGACCGCGAAGCTGAGACAGCTTAACGGCTCCGGGGCCTCCGGCACGGCGACCGCCGTCGTTCGAGGGGAAACGATCAAGCACATTGAGGTTCATGCCAGGGGTCTGACCCCTGATGCGCCGCATGCCCAGCACATCCACTACGGCGAGCAGGCCATGAACGAGTGCCCCACGCTCAAGCTGGACGTCAACAAGGACGGCAGGCTCACCACCGTTGAGGGCGTTCCCGCGTACGGGCCGGTTGTCGTGTCGCTCAATACGACAGGCGACACCACCCCTGCCAGCTTCCTGGACGTCGCGCGCTTCCCGGTCTCCAAGGATGGCCGCTACAACTACAGCCGCAACAACATCAAGTTCACGGATGTGGCAGGCACGGGTTACCCCGGAGCCGGCGGGCTTGGGACGGCCAAGCAGATCGCCGACGCTGTCCGCGATGGTGAGGGCGTGCTGGTTATTCACGGCCTGGATTACGACGAAAACGGCATCTACAACTTCAGCAGTCCCGAAGGCGCGAGTGAGCTGAACCCGGACCTCCCGGCAGAGGCGACTGACCCGGCTGTCTGCGGCGTCCTTGAAGAGCGCTGAGCCCTCACTCGTGCCAGGCGACGGTTGGAGGAATCAGCCCCGCCCATGAAACCGATGGTCCGCTTCTAAGGAGGCGGACCATCCTTCTTGTATGCATACCTGGTCCATTGGCTGGTTTACCCCGCTTAGTCGGGGGCCGGTAAATGTTGGGCGGGGGCGGCTCCCAAAAGTCAGGGCCACGTGCTGTCGGTTCCAGTTCCTCCACATCAAGATGAAGCTGCTGGTGTTGGGGACTTCGGGCCAGGAAACGTTGACGGATCTTCACCAGCAGCTCCATAACGGCACCAGCGGGCACTTTCATGGCTCAGAAGAACTCTTGGAATGCCTCGTGACGTGGTCACCGGCGGCCAAAACGACGTACTTGCCATTCCTGATTTTCCGGGGCCACGTTTCCGGGTCGGCGGACCAGATGGCGGAGGATAATGGCGTTCAAAGGCCAAGGAGAGCGGGGGCGGAAGGAGGCGGTCATGGAGAACCATCAGACCCTGACGGGCGAGGCCATCGATGCTGGCCGCGCCGGACCGCCGATGACTGCTGCCGCGGAGTTGTTCAAGGCCGTGGCCCACCCGGTCCGGGCGCACATACTGGAGCTGCTCTCCCAGGGCGAGTCCTCCATTCCCGAGCTGTGCGAGGGTACGGGGGTGAAGGCTACGCACCTGTCCCGGCACCTTAATCAGATGCGCGGGCAGCATCTGATTCAGTGCCAGTGGACCGGCGGCCGGCTGGTGTACCGGCTCGCATACCCGCAGGCCACAGAACTGCTGGCCGCCGCCCGGTCCGTACTTCAGGCACGGACGGCTGCCGCTGTGAGCTCCCTAGGCACGGCGCGTGAGGAACAGCCCTTCCCGGCCCTCTCAGACGGGCAGTTCTTCGCACTGGAAGCATCGCTGGAATCCCGTTCGGTCATCGGGGACGCGTGCCAGGCAATAGCTGCACGAACCGGCTGCAGCCCGGAAGAGGCATCCGGGCAGCTCCTCAGCACAGCCCGCAGCAGTAGGATCACCCTCCTGGAAGCCGCCCGCGACGAACTCCGCAAAGAACAGGAACGCCCCAGCTGACCTTGGCACGCCTCCCCCGGCGCTGCGCGTTGACCGCCGAAATCCATGCCGTCCGGCCTGCCGGCGTGTAATAGTCCATTTGTTATGGCAGATGCCTTGACCTCTCCCTATGGTCGGGATCACACTCGTTGGTGACGGATTGACCAAAACGTCTTTTCGTCAATAGTTGGAAGTTTTCTCCTCACTGGTCTCAGAGGAAGGCACCGCACCATGTGCCTGGGGTATCCCTTTATTGGGGGCTCACGGTGCGGGGATAGACGCGGAGGGGACAGCGTGGTCCCCTCCGCCCTTGACTCTCCCGAGGGATCAGACATTCCTTCGGGAGACGGGACTGCCAAGGGCTACCCGTCTGCAGGGCCGAGGCGGCATTTCACATACAGGAATGACAAACGGTGGGAGTATCTGCAATGGGCATTGAAAAGCTGTGGGACCGGCTCGAGCCAGACACGCAGCAATGGCTGATCGATAATCCAGGGTGCAGGATCCTTCCCCGGACCGTGGTGGCCGCGATCATCAAGTCCACCGGAGCCGAGTTCAAGCAGGACCAGCATGGTGAAGTCCTCCTCTCCCCCAGCGACTCCGACTTCATCCGCAGCACAGCGGACCTGTACGAGGCCCGGCAGTCCTGACTTCGCGTAGCCGCAATTCCTGAATTTGCCATCACCCCTTCCCACAGGCCGCTCACAGAAGGTTTTGTATCCGGAACCTGGTTGGCGCGTGGAGAAGCTGTCCGATTCTGCCTACACTGAGAGACGAATCGTAAGCGTGACCCACATTACTGACAGGGGCCGTGGGCAAGGATGGCAACCAGGGACGGCGGGACGGAACCCGTCCCGCTGGACGACATAGACCGCAGCATCATCTCCGAGCTGACCCGGGACGGCCGCATGTCCGTTACGCAGGTGGCGGAGAACGTCCACATTTCCCGGGCGCACGCGTACACCCGCATCGGCAGGCTCACCTCTGAGGGTGTGCTGTCCAAGTTCACGGCGCTCGTGGACCCGATCAAAGCCGGCCTCCGGTCGTCCGCCTACGTGACCCTGAAGCTGAAGCAGGATGCCTGGCGCGAACTGCGTGACCAGCTCGGGGCCATCCCGGAGGTGCACCACGTGGCTCTGGTGGGCGGCGACTTCGACGTGATCCTTCTGGTCCGCGCCGTGGACAACATCGACCTGCGGCGGGTCATTTTCGACCAGCTGCAGTCGATGCCTGGAGTGCTAGATACGCAGACGTTCCTGGTGTTCGAGGATGTCGATACCCGGTAATTGTTAGTGGCGCGCCTTTGCCTTGATAAGCCCTGCGGCCAGAAGGCCTACGGCACCAAGAGATCCCAGCATGCCGCTAAGAGCTACAACGTATTCGGTGACAGTCATTTCCTGCTCCCTCCGTACTGCCCTGTACTGCCTGGAAGTCCTCAAACTACGCCCGAAGACAGAAAATCCCGTGAAGAATCGCCCGCAGATTAGGTCAAGGTTCGTGCAGCACGAGGTTCATGACCAGGTTTAGGTAAGCGGACCAGAAGTTTTGCCGGGGGCCGGCCACACCCCGGGCTTATACGGCGATCTGCCTTCGCGGCACTACCCGTTTAGGGTGAGGCGGCCTTTATTCACGGGCCAAGGAACGCCCGTGTACAAATCCGAGTCTGGCGCCAGTTGCGAGTAGTAGCGCCCAAAACCAAGTAGTGCCCTGCGTAGCTGCCAGCGCTTTCGGGTACCGCTACGCGTTGTTACCCTCTGGCGCATTCGGCAAATATTGGGTCATCGATCCACCGAATGGCGCCTGGATGGGGCCGCTCATGGGGGAACGGGTTCTCAATCTCACTCAACAAGGAGTCTTTCCATGCGCCAGATGACCAAGAAGAACAAGATCGCCGCTGCTGCAGCTTCCGTGGCACTCGTTGCCGTCGGCGGCGGCGCAGCGTACGCCTACTGGAGCACCACGGGTGGCGGTTATGGTACGGCCACTGCCGGTTCCGACAATGCTGTTGTCATCCACGCTGCATTCGACGACGGAATCACGCCCGGTGTCAACGGCGCCAAGACCATCAAGTACACGGCGGATAACCCTAACACCAGCAGCACCCCGGTGACCTTGAACACGGCGACGACGGTGAGCACCAGCGCGGCGGACTGCAAGGGTTCCTGGTTCACTGCCACCGTACCGACCGCTACCACGACGGTGGCTGGAAATGCAGTTGGCGCTGCCTTGACAGGGACCGGAACGCTGACCCTGAACGATGACCCGGCTGTCGACCAGAACGCCTGCAAGGGCGCCACCATCACAGTGACCGTCACCAGCCACTAACCAACCTGCGGGCCGGGGACGGGTGAAAACCCTGTTCCCGGCTTGCAGTCATTTGCACCAAATGGAAAGGGGCACGCGGTGCGCAAGAAGGACGGACACCCGCAGCATCGTTTGCGGACTGCCACTAAGGTGGCGCTGATCAGCCTCGCCGTGATGCTGGCGAGCGCGGGCGCGTTGTTCGCCGCGGCCCAGAACCCCAAACCCGGGATCACCGTCCAGGTCTCCCCGGCCAGCCAGTCTGTCCAGCAGGGACAGGGCGCCGCCTACACAGTGTCCCTTACGTCCACCGGCGCCTTTAGCGGCCCGGTGACCCTCTCCCTCGCCGGGCTCCCCTCCGCCGCCACCGGCACATTCTCGCAGTCTTCAGTGAGCTTGAGTTCCGGGTCCACGGCAACGGCGAACCTGAACGTCACTACTGCCGCGAACACGCCGGCAGGCACGAATACCCTGACCATCACGGGCACCAGCGGCAAGGTTTCCGGCAGCGTCGCCGCGGGCCTCACCGTCAACAACAAAATGTCCACAGCCTTCTCAATCGCCGCCACCCCGGATTCCCTCGCCGTCCCGCCGGGCGCGACCGCCGTCTATACGCTGCAGCTGACGCGAAACAACTTCTCCAGCCCGGTGAGCTTCACTGTCCTGGGCGGGCTTCCCGCCGGCGCCACGGCATCGTTCTCGCCCAACCCCGTTGCCGGAAACTCCACAACACTGCAGGTCGAAACCGCGGCCGCTTCCCCGAAGGGAAGCTACAACCTGTACCTGGTGGGCACCGGGAAAGACTCGGCCGGCAAGTCGCAGTACGCCTATGCGAACGTCCAGCTCGTCCTTGACTCCACCATCAAGCAGTTCGCCCTGTCAGGAAATGTCCCCGGATCGCTTTCCCCCGGGTCATCCGCCGGACTGGACCTGCAGATCCAAAATCCCAACAACAAGTCCCTGTCCCTGACCAACATCTCCGTCGCCGTTGCCGGGGTCACCAGGAGCGCGGACGCCGCCGCCAGGAACCTGTCCTGCACCGCGGCGGACTTCAGGGTCGCCCAGTACAGCGGCCCGTACCCGCTGACAGTACCTACCAGTACTACCGGCCCCAGTTCCCTTAGCGGGCTCGGGATCGCCATCACCGCCTGGCCGCAGGTGACGATGCTGGATACCTCCGCCAACCAGGACGGCTGCAAAGGCGCAACCCTCCAGCTCACATACTCAGGATCAGGACAGGGGAACTGAGATGACCACCACCACCAGGACTGCCCGCGCCAGCCGCGGCCTTAAGGCAGCGGCCCTCGCCGCAAGCCTGATTGCCGCAGGGGCCGGAACGGCCTACGCCTATTGGAGCAGCGCGGGCGCCGGCAGCGGATCCGCCGCCGCCGGCACTATGCAGCCCATCACCGTGGACGCGCTCGTTGCCGGGGACAGCCCCCAGGCGACTCTCGTCCCGGGCGGTACTGCCGACGTCGTCCTGCAGCTCAACAACCCCAACCCCTACGCGGTGCAGGTCTACACCATCTCCCCCAACGGCCCTGCCACAGCTGACACGGCGCATCCGGGCTGCACCACCACCGGAGTCACCTTCACCGGAACCGCCGCGCCGCTGACCCCGGCAACGTTCGTCGCGGCAAACTCGTCCACCCTGCTCACCCTTCCCGGATCGGCCGCCATGGATACCACCTCACTCGCAGCCTGCCAGGGCGCTACCTTCCACCTTCCCGTCACGGCGGAGGCGCGCAAATGAGCCTCGCCATCCGGAAGATGCCGCTGGGCCTCCGCCTCCCCTCGGCGCGGCTGGCCTGGATCGTCACCGCGCTCCTGCTCCTGCTCGGCACGGCCACCGCGGCCTACGGGTTCTGGGCCTCCATCACCAGCAGCAACGCGGCTGCCACCGCCGACATCCTGGCGCCGGGATCCAAACCCGACGTCACCGCAAACGGCACTGCCGTGTCCGTGACCTGGGCCGGCGGGACCACTGTCAACGGGCATGCGGCCACCGGGTACACCGTCACCAGGTATTCGGCCGACACCGGCGGCACGGGAACTGCGGCCACCGACGGCTGCGCCGGGACCGTCGCCACGCTCACCTGTACTGAACAGAATGTCCCCGGTGGCACCTGGTACTACACGGTCACCCCAACCATCTCCCTCTGGAGCGGTGCGGAAAGCCCGCGCAGCACCGGCATCAGCACCGACTCGGTAGCCCCGGTGGCTACCGTGCAGTCAGTCTCGCCAACCCCCAACGCCGCCGGGTGGAACAACACCGGCCCCGTCACCGTGACCATCACGGCCGACGACGGTGCCGCCGGCTCCGGCGTCGCCTCCATCACCTACGCGGTGGACGGCGACGCGATGCAGACAGTGAGCGGTGCCGTCGCCACCGTCACGGTCAGCGGCGACGGAACGCACACCCTGTCCTACTTCGCCACGGACAAGGCGGGCAACGCCGGCATTGCGCAGACGCATACTGTCAACATCGACAGCGCTGCACCTGCCACCCCCGATTTCACTACCGTGCCCGCGTATGTGTTTTCCGGCAATGTCGCCAATGTGCAAATCAAAGGCACGTCAGAAGCCGGGGCTCAAATCACCCTCGCTGCCAGCGATGCTGGTGCCGCCCACTCGGTGACGGTTACGCCCAAGCCCATTGCAACGCCGGCGGGAACCTGGTCCGCCAGCCTTGACCTAACAAGCCTTAACCAGGGAACGGTCACCTACACAGCAACCGCCACTGACGCCGCCAGCAACACCAGCACGGCAAGGACAACCACCAACACTAAAGACACGGTGGCCCCTTCGCCGGCACAGGCCCTCAATATCCCGCCCTACATCGCCAAAGGCAAAGACTCGGCAGTGCTTGTCTCGGGCACAGCGGAGGCATTGGGGATTGTGACCGTTACCGCCACGGATTCCGGCGGTAAGACAGCCTTCAACACGGCAACGGCAGTCAGCTCTGGCGACTGGTCCCTCAACCTCAATTGCTCCTCGTTGGTTGATGGAACCATCACCTACACCGTCACTGTCACGGACGCTGCCGGGAACACCAGCACTCCGGTGACGCCCAGTCCGGCGAGCATGAAGGACACAGTCACCCCTGTTCTTACGATCAGTGCACCGATGTACGTCAACAGCAGCACAGCCAACACAGGGGTGGAGGTGAGCGGAACCGCCGAGACGGGAGCGGCGGTAAGCGTCACTGTCAGGGACTCCACCCTCAAGAGTGTGACCACCACCTTCACGGCTACGGGAACGTCCTGGAACATAATCATGAACCTGTCGCAACTCAGCGATGGCACCCTTACCTATACGGCTGCCTCCAGCGACCCGGCAGGCAACAGCACCACAGCCACTGCTAACGGCACTACCAGCAAGGACACGGCGGCCCCCACGGTGAAGGGCATCGTCCTTACGAACCCCACGGGATCAACCCCGGGTAAAGCAGACGCGGGAGACACCCTGACCATCGAATATTCCGAAGCCCTGGATGCCATCAAGCTGTGTTCCAAATGGGACAACTCGGGATTACAGACCCTCGCTGGCAACAACGATGTCACCGTCACCTTCAACCACAGCACCAACGGTGGCACGAGCAACACTATGACCGTGTCAAGCAAGACTTGCACACTGAACCTTGGAACCATCTCGCTTGGAGCCAACGCCAATTACGCCGCAACCACAGCACCCGTCGTGTTCGTTGGGGCTAATACCGGTCAAACAAGCACCGGGGCGAGCACAGTGACCTGGAATCCCGGTGCCAAGTCCCTGATCATCAGGCTCGGCGACACCAAAAACAACACCGGGACACAAGGATCCAGTGTTCCGCTGGATGGCCCAACGTATGCGCCAGCCACAGGCCTGGCAGACCTGGCAGGCAACTCGCTGGGGACCGCCGGCTTCACTGCCCCGGCAAGCGGCTTCTAAGACGAGGCCAGCCCAGCTCTCCTTCGGTAACAGAAAGAGAGTTGGGCTGCCGCCGTGCTTCTGGACTATTGCTGGAAGTTCCTGACCATGCCTACCTCCCCAGCCGTCAGTCTTCGACGATCACCTTACCCACCATGCCCATGTAGTCGTGGAGTGCGCAGATGTACTTGAAGGTTCCCGTAGCGGTGAACGTGACGTCGAACGTGGAATGCGGGCCAGCGTCCGCGGGGATGATTCCGGAACTGAGGTCACCGCCGCTGTAATGGCTGGGATCACCGATTGGGGCGAAAACGTCCGCCGGTTCATTGCCGAAGGTGACCGTGTGCGGTGCTTCCATTCCCGGGTTGATGAAATGGACTGTATCGCCCACATGCACTGTCACGGTCGGCTGGACGAAGCGCATGACCATGGCGATGCCATCGTCATCACCGGCGAAGACCTTGTGGTTGCTCGCATGCCTGGCCAGCGCGTCGTCAAGTTTCATTCCGTCCTTAAGAATGGCTTCCTCCTGGGCCGCTGATGAACGGTCGTAGTCCCGCTGGGAATGCGGGTACGCAGACCCTCGATCCTGGACGTGAACTGTGCCCTTCATGGCCATGCCGTGAACCACGCAGTAGTAGGTGAAGTCACCCTCGTGCTGAAACTTCAACTTGTAGCTCTTCTCCGAGGGGAACCCTGGAACTTCCACGTTCGACAGGATGCCCGAGTTGTAATACGAATGACCGTCGTACTGGCCACCGCCTCGCTTGAACAGCTGGTCTGGGTTGGCCGGGTTGAAGGGCTCCAGGGACTGGCCGGCGGCCAGGAACGTCACCGTGTGGATCTCGGCGGCGTTCGCCTGCCAGTTGATGCTGTCCCCTTCGTTGACCGTGATGTCAGAGGGGAGGAAAGCCATGCCCTGAATTTCCTGGTCCCAGGATTCAGAACCTACCTGGACTGTCCAGGTCCGGGGGGCCGATGAGGAAGCCCCTGCAGGCCCGGCCCATGCCACTGACAGGGCAAGGGCAATAGCGGCCCCAAAAATGAACGGAATTTTGTGGAATCTCAAACGGATTCCCTGACTGTGTTGCATCGAAATGCTCTCTCTTGGAATGATGCTCAGCCTGTCAAGGCCGACGCTCGGCGTGGCCGGTCCGCCTCCCGTTGGGAGGGCTGCAAACTGGTCACCCTTTCTGGGAGCAAGGATCCCCGGCTGTCCATGCTGCGGCCCTCGAACTCCAAAAGTTTCAAGGCTCACGGGCCGGACATGCACCGCTAGCGGTGCCGCGCATGACTAAATTCTGATTCCAAGCGCCTTCGCAGTCGTGCAGTGGACGGAATGCACGGAAGAGGGGACGCAGTTATCACAATGCGCGCTCATCCCACCGTTGTCCAGATCATTCGGAAGGGAACCTGCCCTCGACAGGATGGCTGGCTGCCGCGCTACCCGTGACACTAAAATTGGGTGTTCCCCACCATCGGCATGTTCATTCACGACGGCGGCGCGCACGGTGCCACCCGAGCCTGCGGGACGGCCTGGAACAGGTTCGAAGCTTCGGCGATCTGCAGGCCCTGCTAAGCGCCACCGGCAACGCTGGGAAGTAACCCGCCTTACCCGGCTTGACTGGCCTTCCCTACACCGCCGGAGCCAGCGAAAAGCCGGATCCGGACTATTCGGACCACGACTCCCGTCAAGACCAGACCGACTCCCAGGGCCATGAGAATCCAGACAGGTACGGAATCGGAATCGATATTCCGGTAGCACGCGGCCGCCGCCCCGATGCCGGCTTGCTCCAGGTCAAGCAGTTCAGCAGCGCGGCTGTTCGGAAGCAACGGGCTGCCGCAGAGAGGGCCGGCCGGCTGTAACCCGATGAAGAAGCCAAGGATGTACACGTCCAATCCCGCAGCAATAATCCAGATCCATGTCCGCTGCTGCCAAAACCCCAGTTTTCCGGCAGAAGCGGCTTTCGCCGAAGAATCACGCGTCGCCATTATCCGAGCATAACCGGCACTCCATCATTCACTGCACCTTGTCAACCCTGGTCCCATCCAAGCGCGGACCTTCCGCACGAGCCTTACCTGTGTCCCTTCGCCCGCCCACGGTCCCTTCGCCCGCCCACGCACCTGGGCGAGCACAGTATGTGCCAACCAGTTCCTATGGCCACCCAAGAGACGCGACCGTTCTTGGCGCCGCCCTTGCTTTCCTTTGATTTCCGGCAGGCCTCGGACATTTGGCTTCAGCCGCCCCAAGACCGCCACGGCAATATCCCCGGTTGGATGGGCTGCGGCCCATCCGGTGGTGGTTCCCGGCCCTTGGACGGTAACCACACCCGCGGTACCCTGCTGCTGTGAGTTCCATAGCGCGGTGCCAACCGACAGGTTTGCGGGGTTTTGGCCCGCCTACGACGGGCTTCCGCTGCTGGGGAGAATCACTACTCGATGGTTAGGGAGGAAGACGATGAACATTGGCTCACAACCAGAAATGCCCCGGGACGTACCGGAAGCTGATGCCCTTGAGCAGCAGACGCCTGTCCTGCCAGAGGATTCCGACCTGCCCGCTGTTTTGGACCCGCTGCCTGATGACGCCCCGGAAGCGGATGTTATCGAGCAACACACCGGTGTGAAGCCCGGCAGTACGGGCTTCACGGGGATAGCCGGCGCCGCAGAAGCGGACGCCGCGGAAGCGGACTTGGTCGAACAGGCCGTGGCCCCCTCCCTCGACGACGAAGAGGACTACCCTGACGCCCGTGAAGAGGAATTGTAGAACAGAAGGCAGCCCGGTGCCCCGAACCCCGGCGACTGGCGCGGTGCCGTTTGCGCGGAACGAGCAGTCGGTGCCGGGTGAAGCCGTCAACCGGGCCCAGCCCGCATTAGGCCGGGACTAAGTCTTTGGCAGACTCGGTCCACGTCACTGGGAAAGTCTGAAACGGCCCGCTAGTTTTCCCACCGGCGGAACAACTCTGAAGCAAACAGTTCAGCTGCAGCGTGATGAGCGCTTCATCGTAGACCAGAGTTCTGGCACGTCCGGAGGGGCGACCAGCTCGATGCTGATGCAATGGTTTCGCTGCGCTCTCACCGCCGCGCAAGGCGAAAGAGTCAGTGGGCTGCTTCGTACTGGGCCAGAATTTCGGCACCGACACGGCCGCGGTTGTTCACGGTAATGCCTTGCGCTTGGGCCCAAGCGCGGACCTGTGCTGTTGTCGGGGCGATGTTCTCGCGGGTGGGGCGGCGCTTGGTCCGGGCCCTTGGGGCTTCTTTGCGTCCGGCCTCAACATACGGGCGCAGGATCGAGCGCAGTTCTTCGGCGTGGCTGCTATTGAGGTCGATCTCGTAGGGATTGCCGTCGAGGGCGAAGCTCACCGTCTCGTCGGCGTCGCTGCCATCCAAGTCATCTACAAGAATCATGATTTGTTTAATCGCCACTTAAAGACACTACCAGCGGCCTATGTGTTCCCCTCATATCGCGGTTGTTGTCTGGTGATGCTGCGGCAAAGCTTTTGCCTCGGGGCGCTGCAGGCCTGCGGTTTCATAGATTTCTTGTTCATCGAGGGTTTCTTTTTCCAGGAGTCGTTGGGCAAGGTTGTCGAGGCGCCAGCGGTTTTCCTGCAGGAGTGCCAGGGCGCGCTGGTGGCATTGCTCCACCAGGGTCCGTACTTCCTCGGCGACGACGTCCAGCATGCCTTCGGAGACACCGGCAGCGCGCGGGTCCCCTTCTTCGGGGAGGACCTGGACCGGCCCGATGCGTTTTGACATGCCCCACCGGCCAACCATCATCCGGGCAAGGTGGGTGCTGGTCTGCAGGTCGCTTTCGGCGCCGGTGGTGACGACTCCGAAGACGAGGTCTTCGGCCGCCATGCCACCCAGTGCACCGACGATCCTGCCCTTGAGATAGTTTTCGTCGTACCCGTACCGGTCTGTATCGGGTGTGGAAAGGGTGACGCCGAGGGCACGGCCGCGCGGGATGATGGAGATTTTCCGGACTGGATCGGCGCCGGGCTCGAGCATTCCCAGAAGTGCGTGCCCGGACTCGTGGTAGGCGGTGCGCCTGCGTTCCTCCGGAGGCATAACCACGTTCCTGACGGTGCCCAGCTGGACCTTTTCCAGCGCGTCAAGCAGGTCCCGCTGCGTGACTGCAGGGTGGGAGCGTTTGACGGCCAGCAATGCTGCCTCGTTGACGAGGTTGGCCAGTTCGGCGCCGGTCATGCCTGGGGTGATGCGGCTGATGGCATCAAGGTCCATATCAGCGGCGAGCTTGATGTTTCCGGCGTGGACGCGCAGGATCTGGGCACGGCCTGCCTGATCGGGGGCGTGGACGGTGATGGAGCGGTCGAACCGGCCCGGGCGCAGCAGGGCCGGGTCGAGGACGTCGGGCCGGTTTGTGGCCGCCAGAACAACGATTCCTTCGGACGAGGAGAATCCGTCCATTTCGGTGAGGATCTGGTTCAGGGTTTGTTCGCGTTCATCGTGTCCGCCGACGGCAAGGGAGCCGCTTCTCTTGCGCCCGATAGCGTCGATCTCATCGATGAAAATGATTGAAGGGGCAGCGCTGCGGGCGGCCTGGAAGAGCTCACGGACCCGGCTGGCCCCGACCCCGACGACCATTTCAACGAACTCGGAGGAACTGGCGTGGAAGAAAGGTACCCCGGCTTCACCGGCAGTGGCCCGGGCCAGCAAGGTTTTCCCGGTCCCCGGAGGGCCGCTGAGAAGGACGCCTTTGGGTGGTTTGGCGCCGATCGCCTGGTACCTCTTGGGGTCTTTAAGGAAGTCAACGACTTCAGAGATCTCGGCCTCGACCTCATCAATGCCGGCAACGTCCTGGAACGATACCCGGACCTTGTCGGGGTCCACGGGCTGAAACTTTTTCCCGGCCCCGAAGCCGCCCATTCCGAGCATGCCCGACTGCTTCTTGAACAGCCAAAGGTAAAAGAGGACCAGGAGCGCGATGGGGGCCATTGAGATCAGCAGGTTTGTCAGGACCCCGCGTTCCTCAACGAGCGGGGTGGCCCGGACCGTGACGTCGTTCTGCTCGAGTTCGCTCAGCAGGTTGTCATCAGCAAAGAGGGGCCGCTCAGTGGTGAACTGGTTGTAGTTCCTGCCGTCGCTGTCGGGCAGGGGCTTTCCGCTGCGTAGGCTACCCTCGATGCTCTGGCCCTTTGCGAAGATCTCCGCAATGTTGTTCTCCCGCACCTGAGCCTTGAATTCGGTGTAAGGGACGGATTGTGGCTGGTTCTGCTGGTCCTGAACCGTCAGGGCAGCGAACACGGCCACGTACAGGGCGGCAATCAGTAGAGTCCGCCACCACCGCCGCGATTTTCCGGGCTCGGGCCGGGGCGCCGGCAGGCCCTCCGTCCGCCACGGCACCTTGGGCCGGGAACCAGAGGGGGACGCGGGACCGTTCTCGCCCAGCTTGTTTTGACGTGCGGCAGGATCGTTCACGATTCACCTCCGAAATCCATAACTTTCGGTGTTCACGTTTTAGCTACAGTCCCGGCCCGCCGTCAACCCAGCCCGTCCACCTATTTCCCTGGTGCGGCGATCGACGTTGCAGCGGGCGAGGCGGTTCAGTCCTCGCATTCGGTGCAGTACTTGTTTCCGTCCCTTTCCTTGGCGAGCTGGCTGCGGTGGTGAACAAGGAAGCAGGACATACAGGTGAATTCGTCCGCCTGGACCGGGATGATCTGGACCAGCAGTTCCTCGCCGGACAGGTCTGCGCCGGGCAGTTCGAAAGCTTCGGCGAGATCGGCCTCATCGACGTCGATGACCGCCCCCTTGGGGGTGGCACCATCTGTCTTGAGCTCCTCGAGGGACTCGGTGGCCTCATCTTCTACCGTCGCCCGTGGGGCGTCGTAGTCAACGGACACTCAGTTTCTCCTTCACTTCCAATCTGTCAGGGATCCCTGCTAAACCCGGCACGGTGGCGCCTTATTCCCTGCCAGCTCCCCGGCGGGGAAACCCGAAAAAGCGGGGGCCGGGATGGAAGATTTTCGCCCTCCGGGTTGTTTATTTTGGCGGACCAAAGAAGTATCGAAAGGAGTTCCGCCATGATTCGCATAGCAATCGTGCTGGGGAGCACCCGCCCGGGACGGCTCGGAAAGGCTATGTCCGAGTGGGTGCACGCACGGGCAGCGGAGCGCGAGGACGCGGCGTTCGAGGTCCTGGACGTCGCCGATTTCAATCTGCCGCTGCTGGATGAGCCCCTGCCGCCGTCCACAGGCAGGTACAGCCACGTGCACACGAAGGCCTGGTCCGACGCGGTGGCCGCTTTCGATGGCTACATTTTTGTCACTGGCGAATACAACCATTCCGTTCCCGGGGCGCTGAAGAACGCCCTGGACTACCTTTACAAGGAATGGAACAACAAGGCCGCCGGGTTCGTTAGCTACGGAAGCGCCGGTGGTACCCGGGCGGTGGAGCACTTGCGGACCATTGCCGGGGAACTGCAAATGGCGGACGTCCGTGCCCAGGTCGCCCTGTCCCTGGCCAGTGAGTTTGAAAACTACCGGACGTTCACGCCCTCGGAGGCTTCGGAGAAGAACCTGCAGACCCTTCTTGACCAGGTCATTGCCTGGGCCGGTGCGCTAAAGGTCCTGCGCCCGGTCAAGGATGAGGACAAGCGTTCCTATGTTCTTGCCGCCCCGGGCAGTGAGTAGGTCGAGAACGGGCAACATTTCCTGAACGCGTGCGGGAGGGAGCAGCAATGAGTGCCGAGCTTGAGCAGCTGCGGGTCCTGGCAACAGTAATCGGGGCCGCCGAGGCGACCTTGGACGCCGCGTATGCGGCATTGCGGGGCTCGGCGTCGGCTCTGCTCGCCAGCGGGGCCTCGTCCTTGGCGGAGGTGAGCGAGGCCTCGGGACTGTGTGAGGGTGAGCTCCTGGACCTGCTCACCCTGGCAGCAGATGACCTGGCCTTCGAGCACCTGTTCCAGGAAGGTCCGCCGGGCCCGGACGGACCTGCCGCGGAACGCTAGACAGGTCCGCAGGAAGCCCTTATCACCACAGCTTCGTGGGCGTATCTTATTGGTGTCCACAAAGGGATCCCGGCCTGGTCCGGCGGTTGCCGAAAGGCCGGGCAGCAGAGAAGGAGGTGGCCGCGATGGCCAACATTATGCGCTGGGGTGGCGCTGACATCACTGAACCCTTCCGCCGGCTCCTGGAAGGGGATATGGCTTCCTGGCTTCGGGTTGAGGAATACCGTGACGCCGGGTCCATGGTGGTCAAGGCCGAAGTCCCGGGAATCGATCCTGAGAAAGACGTCGACATCGAACTGGTCGGAAACGACCTGCGGATCAACGTACGGCACGAGGAGAAGTCCGAACACAAGGACAAAGAGGGCTACCGCTCCGAGTTCCGGTACGGGACCTTCTCCCGCAACGTAAGCCTGCCAGGGCACGTCAGCGAAAGTGACATCCGGGCGACCTACCATGACGGGATCCTCGAAATCCGCATCCCGCTGCCCGAAGAGACAGGGACGGCGTCCCGGAAAATCCCCGTCAGCAGAGGAGGCACTGCTGCCGGATCCGGCGCCGGCACCACTGCTGGTTCAGCCGGAACAGGCGGGACCCAGGCCTAAAGCGTCCGCCGCCGGCCGGTAACGGAGGGCGGGCCTGGATCGACTCTGGACGTTGGGGTGCAACGTCCAGGCAGTAAAGGCCGAACGCAAACCCGTGGCCGGCCAGCCGGATATACCGGCCACGGGACGGTCCGCCCCCACCCGGGCATGGAACCCTCCCGGATGCGGCACCTGCAGGCGGCAATGCGGGCGAGCCGGTTCGCTTACTGTTCAAGGACGCTGTCGATCAGGTCCTTGAGAATTTCCCAAAAGTCCCGGGCGCGCAGCGATGTAACCGGTCCTCTTCCCTGGGCCTGCCGCACGGCATTCGCCACGGCAATCGTCTCGGCGAACAGTTCAGCAGTGACAGCCGGGACGCGTTCGGATTCGAGGGCGAGGATGTGTTCGACCATGGCTCGGGAGTGCTTCCCAGTCTCCCCGTCCCGATCCATGCCCAGTCTGCTCGGTTCAAGACGTGCCTTTGCTGTGTCGAATCCACGGTCGACATGCGGTGCGAAACCGTCGTCCATGTACTGAATTGTCAATGTCCCTACCTCCAATCACGTCGCCTCAGGGCAATTTGGCCTGTTGGGCAAGGATGCCCTGTTGCATCGGATGGCACCGTGCCCAAGTCCAAGACAATCCCGAGGTGTTGTTGTGGTTCGCGGTGCGGCATGAAAGCGGTCCCCGGGCCGCGGGGACCGGGGACCGCTTTTTCGGGGACGGATGCCCTTGCCTCGATGCTGCTTGTGCGCTGAAGTCGCCGTGGCGTCATGCGATGAAACCAGCCGCCCTGGTGCAGCCTTGGCCTCGGCACCCGTCCGGGTCAGTTAAGCGTTGATCTGCTGCTGTTGCGTGTTGGCTCCGGACATGATTTCGATCTTCCGGGGCTGCGCCTTCTCGGCCACCGGGATGCGAAGCGTCAGGACGCCACCGCCGTAGCCGGCTTTCACATGTTCGGTATCGAGCGCTTCGCCCAGGATCAGCTGGCGGCTAAAGACACCGCGCGGCCGCTCGGAAGCGATCAACTCAACACCTTCACCAACAGTGTCCTTGCGCTCGGCATGGACGGTGAGAACGTTCTGCTCAACGTTCACGTCGATCGACTCGGCCTCCACACCAGGCAGGTCAACCGCCACCACGAATTCGTTGCCTTCACGCCAGGCATCCAAAGGCATCGCGGCCGGATGTGCCGTCGAACCCAAGACCTGCTGCGTCAGCCGGTCAAGCTGGCGGAACGGATCACTCATCATCAACATGACATACCTCCTTGATCATCAAGTGACCGGATCTATATCCGCTGACATAGATTCTTATAGCACCGGGGCCAAAAACGGACAAGAGGTTGCACCGAAAAATCATTGCAAACTCCGGGAAAGCGTTCCTGCTGGACGTGGCACCCGAGTCCGCACCGGGATGGGAGCGGCAGCAGTTTGGCAACGGCGAAGCCAAGGCAATGAAGGGGCGTCGGAGGCCTGCAGGCCTTCTTGGACCTGAGCGCCGGCGGCCCGCAAGCTGCAGGGGACCCAGGCAAGAACCAAGTAGCCCCTAATGCAAAAGAGAGGTACTTCCACTTATATAAAAGGCACCTGACGCCGACCTACGCTGATTTCACCGCCGGTAAACGGCGTTGCAAATAGAAGGTCCCACGAGGCAGTGGCCAACACCGCTGGCTCGCAAGTGGACGTTCTCCCGTTCATGGCAAGTCTTCGAAGTGATGGCCCCTGCAAAAAATACGGGAGCAACCATGACTTTCGATGATATGCAGCTGCGTCCCCGCACCCTCAAGCCCCTCCCCCAGCCAAGGCCACGCCGTGACCTGCGTTTCCGGGGACTGCCCTTCACATTCGGCGAGCGCGTGGCCGGAGAGGGCACCGAGGGCTGGCGCAGCGGATTCCAAAAGCTCTATCAGGCTGCAAGCGCCCGGACGGGCCGGATGACCCGGTTCGCCGCAGTTGGGGCGCTCGGAACGCTGGTCAACCTGCTGGTTATGGCACTGCTGGTGCACGGCCTAGTGGACATCAACTACGTCCCGGCTGCGGTGGTGGCCGCTGAAGTCTCAATCCTGCACAATTTTGTGCTCCAGGAACGGTTTGTATTTCGCGACATGCGTGACGGCGCCGGCTCCTGGCGGGCCCGGTTGACTCACCACCAGCTGTTCAACAGCGCCGAGGCACTGGTCCGGCTTCCGTTCCTGATCCTGCTCGTCGATCTGATGCACATCTGGGCGCTCCTTGCGCAGGCCGTGACGCTGGCCCTCGCGTTCGTCGGCCGGTTCCTCTTCACCAGCCGGGTGGTTTACCGGCGCAAGCAACCGGCTCGCAACCGCGAACCTGCAACCCCGTAGGGGACACCGCCGCAATAACCCTGATTCCTTTTTGATGCTCGGCACTGTAGGCACATACCTGCCCAATCTGGCCCAGCACGGTTTTTGACCCGGCCCATAGACCGACGCCGGAGCCAGCACCCTACCGCCCCGGCTTATGTCCGTGGTGAAGGCCGCCCTGGTCTGGTCACCAACAAGGACCAGACCCCTTGCAGCAAGGGATACTCCTCATGAAAATGCCCAGCCTCATCACCGTTGCCAGCCACACGAGCTTCGGTTGGCTTATGCCGCCCACTGACGAAGAAAAGTATTCCTACCTCCGCACCCCGCAGCACCGCTGGATGTTCGGGGTTTCTGCCCTGGCCACGGGCGGGGTGACGGTCAGTTTCGTCGGCCTGGCCACCGAGTCCTACTGGACACTGGTGTTCATCCTGCCCCTCGTCCTGCTTGTGGCCGAACAGCTGCTGAGCTTGCGGACTTCAACCTTCCCTCGGCGCTTGTCCCTGGCTGACCACGCAGCCACCGTCGAATTGTGGAACCCAAGCCATGTCCCGAGTATCGACGTCTTCATTCCCACCTGCGGAGAGGACCTGGATGTGCTGGCCAACACGGCTCATCACGTCAGTAATCTGGCATGGCCTGGCGACCTAAAGGTCTACGTGCTCGACGACGCCGGGCGCGGCGAGGTCCGCGATCTCGCCGCCCGCAACGGCTTTGCTTACCTGGCCCGCCCTGGCAGCGCGCATAAAAAGGCCGGAAACCTCCAGCATGCCTACGAGCGCACGTCCGGCGACCACATCGTCATCTTCGATGCGGACTTTGTGCCGCGGCCTGACTTCCTCCTGGAGCTCGTGCCGTACATGGACGACCCCACCGTCGGCATCGTGCAAAGCCCGCAGCACTTCTACACCGACCGATCGATGTCCTGGCTGGAGCGGTGCGCCGGAGCCACACAAGAGTTGTTCTACCGCTTCATCCAGCCCTCGCGCGATGCGGTGGGCGGGGCAATCTGCGTGGGCACGTCGGCCGTCTACCGCCGCAAAGCGCTCGCCGCGATCGGCGGCTTCCCGCTGATCGGCCACAGCGAGGACGTCTACACCGGCCTGCACATGCAGGAACGCGGCTACCAGCTGAAGTACGTTCCCACGCTGGTTTCACGGGGCCAGTCACCCACGGACATCGATTCCTTCATCGCACAGCAGTACCGGTGGTGCGAAGGCTCCATGTCACTGGTGGCGGCGGAATCATTCCACAACACCGAGTCACTGACCCTCCGGCAGCGGATGAGCTTCTGGTCGGGTTTCCTCTACTACATGAGCACCGCGATGATTGCCCTGACGGCGCCAGTTCCCCTGTTGGTAATGGCGTTTCTGTTTCCGCAGAACGTCACCCCTCTCTATTCCCTGCCCCTCCTGGGCGCGGTGGTCCTGTGGCTGGTTGTGTTGCCAATGGTCTCCCTGGGCCGATGGCGGGTCGAGGTTTTGCGGGTGCAGGCCATTTACGGTTTCGCCCATCTTTTCTGCATCGCCGACATGTTCAGGGGCCTGGTTTCGGAATGGGTGCCAACCGGCAGCACGTCCGCGCAGGTGCCCATCGGCCAGCGGGTCCGTTCCTTCATGGGCCCCTACGTGCTGGTCACACAGGCGCTGACCTTGGCCGGCCTGGGTGCTGCGGCCTTCCGGTTCGGGCTGGAACAGTTCTGGGCCACCATAGCCCTCTTCGCGCTCTCGGCCTACGTCTTCGTCCCGGTGGGGGCGCTCGCGCTGGGCTGGGAGCGACCCGCCGTCGCCAGGACGGCGCCGGCAACCATGATGGAGGAGACGGCATGAGCATCACGAACGAGACCCGTCCGACGTGGCGGGCCGCCGCAGAGTCCTTCCTTCCGCCCGCCAAAAGGGCCGGGGCAGACAAGTACATCCGGCATATCCCGATCGCCCTGATCCTGCTGGTGCAGGCGGTCTCAGCCTTGCGGCTGAGCAACACGGCCTTCCAGGATGAGGCGCTTTACCTCTACACCGGCGGCTGGATCCTGCAATCCTGGACCGACCCCCACGTTGAGGTGTACACCCATCCCGAGGTGTTCTTCTCGGGCTCTCCGATGCTCTACCCAGTGCTGGCGGCGTTGCTGGATCATCTCGGCGGCCTGGGCCTTGCCCGGCTGTTCTCCACAGCATGCATGCTCAGTGCAACCCTCGCGGTCTACTGGGGCGCGAGCGTCCTCTTCGAACACCATCCGCGGCCGCGAACGGCAGGTGTCTTCTCCGCCTTCGTTTTTGCCCTGTCCGCGCCGGTGACCTTCCTGTCCAACTTCGCCACCTTCGACGCTCCCAGCTTCACCCTGGTCGCGTGGGCGGCAGCCCTGAGTATCTGGTCGAGCAAGCGCAACCGATCAGTCCTGTGGGGCGTGCCGATCGGTGCCCTGTGCTCCCTGGCGGTGCTGCTGAAGTACTCTTCCGCCGTCGACGTCCCGTTCGTCATGGTGCTGACCCTGGTGGTGGGGTGGGCGGTGCGATCCACCCGCTGGCGCTCGGTGGCGCGCGGGGCAGTTGCCGGGATGACCACACTGGCAATTCTTATCGGCTGCGTACTGACGTGGGCCTCGGACCTCGTTGTCGGCCTCCAGGCGACCACCACCAACCGGACCGAGCTGGTGCAGAAATTGCCTGCCTGGACTCTCGTGAGCGACGTCGGGGGCTGGGCCGGCATCACCTTTGCCTTGATGATCGCCGGCGGGATTTTCCTGATGCGCCGCCAGCCCATCCTCGCCGCGGTGCTGCTCGCGGGAACGCTGGCGGCCACCGGTTTCCAGATCTGGATGGGCGAGGCGGCGTCCCTGCACAAACACCTGACGCTGGGCATCATCTTCGGTGCCCCGTTGGCCGGGGTCATGCTCTCGGCCCTGGTGCGCGCAGCGCGGCGGCTCTCCGTCCTGCTCGTCGTCGGGATTTGCTACGCCACGCTCATCAGCGGGCTCATCCAGTCTGAGAAGCTGTTCCACGACTGGCCCAACACCACCCCGCTGCGGGATACGGTCACGTACGCGGTTGACTCAATGCCGTGGATACGGGCGCTGGCTGAGGTCCCCGAACCCCTTACGTACTCGCTGGAAGAAAAGACCGACCCGTGGCAGTGGACGGCGACCTACGAACACTCGTTCTTCTATAACGACCCCACAGCAGCCGGCAAGGCACCGCTCGAGGGATTGGAGGCCTACCAGAACGCACTGGCCGACAACTACTTCCAGCTGGTCGTCCTGGACGGCAGCACCGGCATTGGCCGGCAGCTGCGGCCGGAGGAGTTCGGATTCACCCGCACTGACACGGTGACCGACCCCGCCAGTGGCCACACATGGCGGATCTACCAGAGGTTTGATCAGATTCCGAAGTGAGTGCGGGGAAATCGATGAAGCCGATCCAGCACAGCCGGATTCAGGGTTTACCGGAGATGTCCAGCTTCTGGGCCTGCTGTGGCTGGTGGTGGGGATCGTCGTCGCGCCCGTGCTGTACAAGACGGGGCGGATGGGCGCCCGGAACTGCCGGTTACGACGGCGGCGGGGGAACCTGAAGCTGCCGACGTTCAGTAGAGAGGGTTGCGCACAAAGCCCAGGCGTACGGGGCGCCCATCGCCGTCTGCGGAAGGCCGCTGAGGACTATACCGCGCGGTAGCCGGTATTGGGGAAATGAGCGCTGCGGGCCTGGATTCAGGTGCTCAGCGCTCCTGCTTTCCCGGCTAGGGAATCCCGTAGCGAAAATGAGGAGGTGCCTCGCAATCAGCGGGAGTACGACGGCGGCACCCACCAGAGTGCCGGCTCGCACCGCCGCCAAGGGGCAGGGAGAGGCTACCGGTACCCGTCCACAATGGCGGCAGCGATCATACCGAACCGTCCGCACAACTAATGTCGCGGCGTCCGCAGTTGCGGCTGCCCTGCGTCCTCTGCTCGGGCGCCTGCATTCTGATCCGCCGGATGTGGCATGTCTGTCTCCCGGACGGTTCTGCGCCACTCGTTCAATCAGTGTGTCTAGGGGGTCAGCAGGAAGCGCTGCCCGCTGCCCACCGTCAGTGGTGGATGAGGGCGGCCGATACCACAGTTGCCGTGAGCATCAGGAGAACGGCAAGGATCGTGTAGCCCACCCACTTGGGACGGCTTTTGTGGGGGTTGATATCGACATACGGCATGGTCAGCGCTGGTTACCTCTGTGTGCGGTCCGGACGGGGATCCCGAGTGTGCGGCGCTTGAGCCGCAGCATCTGGTACAGGACAACGAAGGGAACCAGCAAAGTGCCCAGTAGAGCGCACAACGCCAGGGCGTAGTCAGACACGGTCACAGTACTCTCCATCGGTCACAAGTTCCCTTACTGCCCACCACCTAAGCATGTGACAACCCGATTGACAAGTCACGTCAATCGGGTTGCTACAACAGAGCAAACATCTTCAGCGGAGGGGACCCTTGCATAACGACGTTACGCTGAGTTTTTTCGGGTGGGTAGCAGTTGTTTCAGTGATAGCTTCGGGCGGTTTGCTGAACAGAGCCGTAGTCGGCGGTGGCGTGCCCATGCCACCCATAGCTCTCCACTAGCTCAGGGTTCGTGGGGTTACCCGCAAATCGTGGACAGTTGATCAGGCGGCTTGTGCCGGCTGAAGTTTATTGCTGGTGAGGAATTGTTCGTGTTCCACCGGCGTGATGTAACCCAGGGCTGAGTGAAGCCGGGAGCGGTTGTAGAACTCCTCGATCCAGCGTCCTGTTTCCCGGATCGCGTCCTGCCTGTTTGCCCACCGGCGCCGGTCGTAAAACTCGGTTTTCAGGGTCGACCAGAAGGACTCCTGCATCGCGTTGTCCCAGCACACGCCGGTCCGCCCGACGGACTGCCTGATGCCCAGTCCAGAGCAGACGTCGTTGAGCTGGGCGGAGGTGTACTGGGTGCCGCGGTCTGCATGGAACACGACCCCGGCCGGGCCGCCGCCGCGCAGGACGTAGGCCATGCGCAGCGCCCGCTCCACCAGGCTGGTGGTTTGGGTGGAGTCCATCGCCCACCCAATCACACGCCGGGAGCAGGCATCCCTGACAGCACACAAATACACCCACCCTTCACCGGTGCGCAGGTACGTAATGTCCGAGATCCAGACAGCATCCAAAGCCCCGGTGTCCCACTTTCTGGCCACCAGATCAGGGATCGAATGCACCCGCGCCTCACCGATCGGGGCTACCGGCCGGAACCGCCGCGGCGAGATCCCTTCCAGGCCTTGCCGGCGCATCGAGGCGGCCACGGTCTTCCGGTCAACGCCGGTCCCGTTCCTGGCCAACGCGGCCTGCACCCTGGGCGCCCCGTAGATCCCGGTCGAATCCCGGTGCACCCGCCGGACCTTCGCATCCAGTTGCGCCCGCAGCACGGTCCGCTCCGACTCCTCGGAGCTTCGTCGGCGCCAGGCGTAGAACCCGGACCGGGACACACGCAAAAGCCGGGCCATCCGCTGGACCGGGTAGTTAGCCTTCTCGGCCTCCATCAGCTCGAAGCATTCCGATTCTGCTGCTTGGAAGCGAAGAAGGCTGCGGCTTTTCCCAGGAACTCGTTATCCATCCGCAGCTGCGCGTTCTCCCTGCGCAAACGCTCCAGCTCAGACTTCTCCGTCTCAGCCGCAGCGAACTCCTCGGGAGCCTCCAGGCGGGCCCGTTCCTGAGCCACCCACCGGCCCAGCAACTGCTCACCCAGACCCAGCTCCCGGGCCACCGGCGCGACCGGCCGGCCCGTATCGATGACAAGGCGCGCAGCCTCCCGCCGATACTCGGGAGTGAATTTACGTCGTGTCGTGCTCACAAGAACACCTTCCCGCAGAATCCCAGGATCCCGCTACTTCAGGTGTCCACCAACAGAGGTTAACCCCATTCGCATATTCGGGGCCGAAACGACGAAAACCCGCACCGGCGCCCGCCTATCCGCGTTGCCCTCGGCAACTAAGGGGTAATACGGTAACCAATGGCATGCACTGTCTCTACTCACGGGGGTCTTTTGGAGTTGTCCCGGAGCCGCTTGCGGAGTCTGAGCTTGGCGACGTCCAGCCAGATGATGGGCAGCGAGCAACTGGCCTCTCTGGCTACGAAGCTGGAGGCCGAACTGAGCGACGATGTCACGATGGCGACGTGTCCACTGCGCTGCCGCGCCTGCTCCAGATAGCGTCTCCTGCCCCTGCTCAAGGAAGCCTTCAGGTTTGCACAGGATCAGCGAAAAACAGCCCATTCCCAGGATCTTGTCTCCTAGCCTTAATTTATGACAAGTTCCAACACCCCTCGGCCCCCTGTCCCAATGCTCCCTGCCGCACAGGTCCGGGCCTTCCACAGCCGGAGAATGGCCGTGAGCCCCGCTGGCCATGACATTCCGATACTGGACTCGGCGATCCTTGATGAACTTGAGGAAGAACTTCCCGATCACGGACTCATGCGCCGGTTCGCGGCAGACTATGCCGCACTCTGGAAGCATCGCCTCAAACGCCTTGCCGCAGCCATCGAAGACCAGGACAGGGATGCTGCCCTGGATGCGGCAATCAGCGTCAAAGTTTCATCCGCAATGATTGGCGGGCTGCGGGTGGCACGAATCGCGGAACTTCTGGAGCAAGCCATCCGTGAAGACATTCTGGACAACGGCCGAACGACGCTGACCAGTATTGCGGAAGCCGGCGGCGCCACCGTGAAAGAAATCGAACTCCGCTACTCATGAGTGAGCGGCGTATGCGCAATGCCCGCTCTCAGTTAGGCGTCGCCTGAGCGCTTCCTGACCAGGCAGTAGCCCACGCCGCGGACCGTCTGCAGCCAACGCGGAGATTGAGGATCGTCCCGGAGCTTGCGCCGGAGATTACCAACGTGCACCTCCACTGCGCGTTCATCTGCCTCGCTGATGTACCCTCCGCCTGCGTTGAATCCTCCGCGGAGAGTCTCGACGAGTTGTCTTCGGGAACGGACAGCTCCGGCGCTCCGAAGCAGTTCATGAAGGAGATCAAATTCGCTGCGCGTCAGGTCCAGCCCCTCTCCCCCCACCTTGACGGTCCGCATCCTGTGGTCAAGAGTCAATCCGTTGTGCCGGAGCACCGACTCCTCGCGCCCGGACTCACTCGAAGGAGGCTGTGGCATAGATACCGGCGCCGCCGGGGACAGCTGCGGCCGGGGCCTGCGCAGCATCGCCGCAATCCTTGCCCTCATCTCGCGCGGACGAAAAGGCTTCGTGACGTAGTCATCCGCTCCCGCCTGAAGCGCGGTCAAGACGTCGGACTCAGCCGTTCGCCCGGTCAGCATGAGGACGTAGGCGTCACTGAACTGCCGGATCCGCCGCAAAGCCTCAAGCCCATCAATGTCCGGCATCCCCACGTCCAAGGTGACCACGCAGGGCTGCAGGTCCCGGACCATCTCCACCCCCGAGCGTCCGTCATCCGCTGTGTATACTTCGAAGCCGGCCTGCCCGAGCACTCCCGCAAGAAGATTTCGCATATCCGCATCATCTTCGACAATCACCGCCCGCCCATATCACTCATAGCTGCCCCCTCAGCTGCTAGGTCTCCCCGAACCGGCCCAGCGCCGTCCAGGAAACCCGGCCTGTGGCCAATTTACCCGGAACGTGGCAGAAATACCCCCTTGGGGGTTCGCCTTTGGCCAGTCTCTTCCTCGAAAGGGACCTGCCCCTGAGGTCTTAGTAGGATTTCTGTCGAGCAGCTGCCGCCATGCCGGAGGTAAGAAATGCCCTGAGAGGCGGCGGCCCGGACGTGATCCTTCTTGTCGCGCCGTGGGCAAACTTAGATCTGCGACGGGTCATCTTTGACCAGCTGCAGAATTGGCTGCTTGCTCGGCCACAACTCTGGTCAAGATCGGCTCAGGCCAAGGAGCAACCCAAGAAGAGTTAGATTTCGACGGCGGAAGGCAGCACCAGTGTCACGCCTTCTCCAAAGCGCGAGGGACGCCCCTGCGAAATGAGACACTTAGGCCCAAGCCGCCTGCACGCCTCGCGGCCGGAGCTTTAGCGGTACCCGTCCACAATCGCCGCTGCGATCTCCCTGTAAGCACGTCGGGTCTCAGGCTTCAGCACGTCGAGAGTAACCAGATCGCCATCTGCGACACCACGGTCGTGCGGGACGGCGATCAGCTCCCTGCAGATGCCGGAGAGGTGCTCCTCGATGGCGTCCTTGTCCACGCGGGAGGAGACTTCGTCCTTATCAGTGATCACCACAATGGCGTTCCGGGCCAGGTCCTCGTACCCATGGCCGGCCAGCCAGTGCAGGGTGCTGCGGGCACGCTTGGCACCGCTCACGGCATAGCCGGCGGCGATGACGAGATTGTCAGCGGACTGCAGGATTCCGCTCATGGCGTTGTGCGTGACGCCGGTGCCGCAGTCAGTCAGCGCGACCGAGTAGTAGCTGGAGATGAGCTTGCGGATCCGCAGGTACTCGGCGGCCGTCAGGGAGTCCGAGACCTCCGGGTCCTGCTCTCCCGCGATCAGGTGGAGGCGGCCGGCGTGGTGCATGTAGCGGGCCAGTCCGGTGAGGGAGTCAATGGAGTCGATGTTGCGGAGCAGGTCCGTGATGGTGCGCGGGCTGGACTGCTGGTAGATTCCCTCCCCCAAGGCGCGTTCCACCAGGTCACCGGAATCTGGGTTGGCGTCGATCGCGCACGGCGCGTCACCTCGGTACTCCGCCAGGGTCAGGCCGACCCCCACCGTGGTGGAGGTCTTGCCGATCCCGCCCTTGAGGCTCAGGATCGCGGTGTTGTAACTGCCCTGCAGTTGCCGGGAAATGCGGCGCCCCAGTTCTTCTTCCTGGCGTTGCTTCGCGCCGGGGCCCATATTCCAGGCCCCGCCGGTCATGTTGTAGATCGCTCCGCGGAAACCGCCCACAGGGCGCGGCTTCTGCTCTTTCACAAACAGCCCGGGCGAGCTGATGAAGTCAGGCATAGGGCTTTCCGCAATGGCGTCGGCAACGGTGGGCCGGCTGCGGCGGAACGTGGGAGTTTCGGAGGGAGCGTCAGACCGCGGCGGCGCGGCTTCAGTGTCAGCGCCGGCTGGCACGGAGGGACCGGTGTCCTGCCAGGCAGCCTGCGCGGATGCCGGCGACCGGGTGGGGGCCGGAACGCGGATTGCTGGCTTTGCCTTATCGGCTGCGGCGGCCGCCTCAGCCCAGGAAGTCCTTCTCGTCACGGGCTGGCCGGCGTCGGGCTGACTCGAAGTGTTAGGTGTTACAGCTGGCATGGTTCCTGTCCGGGCATCCGACAGCTCGTCGTCGGCGCGACGAAGGTCACGGCGTCGGCGCCGCTGCGGCTGCCCTGCATCCTCTGCATGAGCGCGTGCGTTCTGATCCGCCGGATCGGGCATATATGTCCCCCAGGACGTTTCGGCAAACTGTCTTGCTGCGCTAGTTTAATCAGTAAGTCTAGGGGCTTGGACAGACAAAACCGTTCAGAAGCGCGCGAGCGCGGCTCCCACCACTGCCGCGGTGAGGACTAGGAGGATGGCCAAGACGGCGTAGCCCTGCCACTTGGGGCGGCCTTTGTGGGGATTGATATCGACGTATGGCATGGCTATCGGCGGTTACCTCGTGGTGCGACGGGGGCGGCGATCCGGACGGCCCGGCGCTTAAGCCAGAGCACTTGGTGCAGGACAAGGACGGGAATCAACAGCGTGGCCAAAAGCACGCACAGCGAAAATGCATACTCAGAAATAGCCACAATAGCCTCCATCGGTCAGGTGATCCCGTTCACTCCGACCTAACCACGTGACCAGTGCAATGACAAGTTGCGTTGAGAGGAGGCGCCCCATGCAGGAGCTACCTTCGTAATGCGATCAGTACGACACCGACGGTCACGACGGCCAACGTAATGAGTAGAAAATAGCAAAGTACCCTTATTTTTCGCTGCCTCAGCTCCCTGCGCGAGTACCGCATGTCGTATGTGCCTCCATACCTACCCATGCCGTGACGGTACAAACACATCCTCAAGTCTTCATCAAGTCAACAGAATGTGTCGACTGCTAACGACTGCTGTGATTGTCCCAAATCGCGTCTGTGATCGCTACGGTTCAACTGCAGACGCTTGAAGAACCAGCGGCCTGCTCGCGGCCATGCGGCGGCACAGGTGATGCTTTGGTCACATTACTTACTCGGCAAGTGCCAGATCGACTGGTGCGCCTACCTGCCCGCGGTAGCCATTGTGCTTGCCCCCGTTTTTACGAGCTGGTCGCCTAAAGATTGTCTAGGGATAAACCAATTCGCATTCTTGGAGCAATGCGAAGATGCGGTGGAGAGAATCGCCCCTCCCTCCTGGTGTGACTTGAAGCCGGGGCTTGGCCTGCTACTCATAAGGTCGGCCGCATACCAGAGTCCTTGGGGTAACACTACGAGGATTTCGTCCTTGCGGCCACAGCCCAAGTAGAAAAACGTCGTTGACAACGACAAGCGGCAGTTGCATCGTCTTTTGCGCACCGTGCAGACTCTCGCTTCCCTGTCGAGGCCCTCAGTCCGTATCTATAGCATCGCCTGTCCGGAATCGATGTCAGCCGGTATTCAGCATCGAAATTACGTGACGAGCACAACAGCGCAGCAATTGCGGAGCCTGCCTGACGCCGACTCACACCTAACTACCGTGTAGTCTTTGAATATCTAGGGAGCTTTTCTAGGGGGTAGGTTGGCTCGTTTAGCATGGGTGGATTCTGCCCGGGGCATAGCGATAACGCTCGTGGTCCTGTTACACACTTCGGGCTGGCTCACCGAGGCTGGGTTGGGCATTCCCTTCTGGGAAACATTCAATGCGGCATTTTCAACGCTTCGAATGCCACTGTTTTTCATGCTCGCGGGGCTATTCGCTGCAAAGTGGGTTGCACACTCATGGGTAAATCTCTGGACAGAAAAGCTCTCGCTGCTTTACTGGATCTTCCTCATCTGGTCTGGCCTCGGAGCCGTGTTCGCGGTTCTTAGCTTGGGCATCAACGGCGGCCAATTTGAGGTAGTGAAGACCCTGGGGGCACTTGGACTAAGCCTGATCCGACCGCGGTTCGAAGTGTGGTTCATCTGGGCACTCGCATTGTTCTTCATAACTGCAAAACTGTCTAAACGCGCTACCTTTCTTCCACAAGCCTTGGTGGCGGGAGCTCTGTCCATAGCGATCTCATCTGGTTACACAACGAGCAATATTGGATGGAATGGAGCGACACAGTATTATATTTTCTTCCTTGCAGGGCTGCACCTGCGAGGCCAGATAATTGAGTTTGCGAATCGACTAACGCCCGTCAACTGCCTCGCCCTGGTCTTAGCGTGGAGCCCTGGCGCACTATGGCTCGCCACTGGGTCCCCGGCCGGGGCAATACCTGGGGTGTTGTTCCTAGGGACAGTTTTTGGAATGATTGCCGGCTTGTCCTTTAGCAAACTGCTTATTCCCGTAACCCCGTTGCTGCAACTCGGCACGAAAACTTTGCCGGTCTATGTTCTGCATACACCTATCGCGATATTGGCCTCCCTCGCTTTCGCACAGGGCTTCATGGAATGGGCGCCTTTGTGGCTGCGCGCCGTAATGCCCATCGCGGTTGCAGCCGCAGCCATATTCTGCTCTCTAGGAATCTACTCCCTTGGGGCAAAGTCTGTATTATTTCGCGCACCGCGATGGTTTGTGATCCAGGGCACGCGACTCTTCTCGCGGGCTGACTAAGGCCTGCCCTCCTAATGAATCACATGCACTGTTCAATTTGGTCCAGTGCGGCATGCCCGTCCGAACAAAAAGCCGCTCCACCGGGCATCACACCCTGACCCACTGGGACTACCGAGGTACAGTTTGCAAGCGCTCCTGGGAGATTGCCATAGCGACATTCACGAGGGGTGCGTTCGTCATTCTTCGGAAAAAACTTGCGCCGGAGAGCGTCAAAAACTGCCATGTATGCATTCATACAGCCGAACCATCAAGATAAACCCATGCAGCAGATCAAGATTTGCGCAGCGGTTCAAGACCGCTCTCGATCCCACGGAACCCCCCAGGAACGCTTCATAAGTTATCTTGGAAGACTTGCGTCGGCGCACCGTTAACCGACACCACCAGACGTAGCTCGCTACACCTGGTGGTGTCGTTGCATTTTCGATCTCGCACGTCCCGCGGCCACGTTCCGGTCCTCACTTGGGTCAGGATGATCGGCAGCATCATCTGACATCCACAGAGGCCGCACGTTGTACTCCCTCCTGCTCGTAGAGTTACAGAGTGTAGAAAACGCTGGGAAGTCACAGCCGTGGTTCCCCTTAACCTTGACCGGCCGGGCGAAGGAGACTAGGTCAGCTGACGTGACTGCCCGCGTAGCAAAAACACGTATATATCAGCGGTGCCACCCGAATAATTGATGCCGTGGAAACGTCGCTATAATTGCAGAGACTGCACGGACATGAGCGTTCTGGTGGCGTGCCACTCGGCGGGTCCCAGCAAAAAACAACAGGGGGCCCAACGTTGGATCTGCATGACTACCTGAGAATTCTGAGGCGCCACTGGCTTTTGATCGCTGCGGCAACCTTCGCGGGCCTACTCGTCGGAGGTGCTAGTTCTATCATCACCCGGCCCACATACACGGCGGACACGCAATTATTTGTGGCGACCCAGAGTTCCGGTTCAGTCACTGAACTCCAACAAGGCAACACGTTTAGTCAGGCGCGCGTGCAATCTTATGTGAAAACTGTGACAACCCCTGTGGTTCTGCAGCCCGCGATCGACAGTTTGGGGCTAGATGTCACAGCAGAATCACTAGCGGAACGAGTCACGGCGACAACCGACATCAATACTGTCCTTATTAAGATTTCCGTCTCCGATAGCTCTCCTGCTCAGGCTGCTGCAATCGCCCAAGCCGTCTCTAACAGCTTGATCAAGACAGTAGACACACTTGAGACCCCCCGAACGGGTGGCACCTCCCCGGTCAGCCTGTCAGTGATCGACCCTGCCGACGCTCCGCTAGCGCCGTCTGCCCCGAATACCAAACTCAATTTATTCGCGGGACTGTGCATCGGTGCAGCCCTTGGTGTGGGCGGCTCCGTATTACGCACGAAGTTGGACAACCGCATCAGGGGCGAAAGCGATTTGCGTCACCTAACCGATGCGCCGCTGCTGGGCGGCATAACTTTCGATCAAGACGCCGTCAAGAAGCCTCTGCTGACTCAAACCGCGCCCCAAAGTCCCCGTGCGGAGTCGTTTCGGCAGCTTCGGACTAATTTGCAGTTTGCAAACGTCACCGGTGAAGCACGGACGGTTCTCCTTACTTCTTCGCTGCCTGGTGAGGGCAAAAGCACAACAGCTACAAACCTTGCGATTGCCTTGGCTCAAGCTGGACAGACGGTTTGTTTGGTTGATGCTGACCTCCGGCGCCCGATGGTCCACGAATACTTAGGCCTAGACAAAAGTGTTGGTCTAACAACTGCTCTCGTTGGCGACATGGACATTAACGAGTTGTTGCAGCCTTGGGGTGACGATGACTTGTTCGTCCTGGTATCCGGTCAGATTCCACCTAATCCCAGCGAACTGTTGGGATCCCAAGCGATGCGCGCAGTAATTGAAAGACTTGAGTCTACGTTCGACACAGTGGTGATTGATGCCCCACCCTTGCTACCAGTCACTGACGCCGCCGTACTGTCGCAGCACGTGGGTGGTGTCGTCGTCGTCGTTGGATCCAGCAAGCTCAAGCATCAAGATCTGCAGAAGTCCCTAAGTGCCCTCAGCATGGTTGGCGCCACTTTGTTGGGCGTGGTCTTGAATCGTCTTCCCGCCAAAGGCCCCGACGCCTACGCCTACAGCTATTACAGCAGCGAACCAGGTTCTCGTGACATGGAGGGTTTAAGGTCCGACAGGCACGCCAGCAGCCGCCAGGCCGTCCCTGTACCTGAAACGTTGGTCCCGCGTGAAGAATACGCTCGCCCCGCGAATGTGTATCCGTCCCTAAAGTTCAGGAATGAGTAATAGAAGAATAAACTGGATCCGTCGGAGGGAGGCGGCTTTGTCCACGTGCTCGGGGTCCGTGAAGATCCGGTGCCTGGCCCACCGCCGCTCGTGGCTGGCGAGCAGCCGGCTATCGGCGCTTACGGTCACTTTTTCTAGGTCTGCTTCGACGTCCACGATCCGCCCGATCGCGCCCGGGTCCACGGAATAGTCGTTGGAGAAGACCCGCACGTTGTAGTCCCGTGGCAGCCGAATGCTGCTGCGGAAGGCGAACGCGGGCGCCACCGGAGTCAACAGCTGCATCGCGTCCCGGTCACGGACGAAGAGCTCGGCCGGACGGCCGTGCCGGGTCCGGGAGTAGCGGGCGTTCGCCCGCGGCAGCCAGTCCGCGAGCTGGTCCTTGAAATCCAGCCGGGACGCGAACGTCCGGCCGGGCATGGAGCCCTGGCGGAAGTAGCAGTTCATCCGCTCCACCATGCCCCTGGATTCCGGATCCCGTGCCGGCAACTGCCGGATCTCGCAGCCCAGCACGCCGCCGCCGGCTCGGTCAGCCGGCCCTGGCCGATCCCTGACTCGTTGTCCCAGACTAGCTGATTGGGCACTGCACCGGCCTCCTGCAGCAGCGACCACATTCCGCCCAGCAGATCAAAGGGGCTCTTCAAGGTTCCCGGGGAATGGTCTGCTGAGGTGAATGCTCATGCTGCCATTTCGGGCTGCACTTTTAAAGAGAATATGCGATTTGTAGTTGTCCCGATTTCCGATAGCCGCGCGCGGTTCGCTTGATGTTTTTATTGCAGTGTTGTCAGCCTCTACCTTGGCCGTGGTTGCACCGGTGACGATGAGGACTTCGATCTCTTTCCACCATCGGCACACGGTCCGGTAGAGTCTGTTTGTTTCCGGCATCGCGGCGCGTGCCACGAGGTCAGCAAGCGCGTTCTTGGCCGCACCCACGTCCTCGAGAGAGCTGGTGTTCAGCAGGCTCCGGAGCTGTTCCTTGACCCGCCAGGCAGCCTCGAGACTGCCGGTCGGGTCGTCAGCGGCGAACACTCCCGCCAGCCGGTGGCGGCCCCGTTCTGAAAGATTTTCATTTGCTTTCAGCAGCAGCATCCGGTTCGCCCAGGCAGGGTCCGTGGTCCTGCCCCGCCGGCCCGAACCTGCTGCGACAAGCCCTGCCGGACCGTGGTGAGCATGTCGCTGGCCAACATGGTCATGTGGAAAAGATCCACCGACACCGCCGTGCGCGGCAACCACGTCCGCAGCGCCTTCCGGAACGCCGCGGACGGGTCGATCGCGACGACCTGCACCCGAGCCGCCACTGAAGGGGCCGGGCGAACAGCCACTCGCCGACGCCCTTGTGGTCCCTGCCGTCCACGATCCCCAGGACCTGGCCGGTGTCCAGATCAACGATCGCGGTCATCCACCGCTTGTACTGGGTTCAGGCCTTCGTGGCAGGGTCCTGGAAGAACTGCACGGAGCGGCAGCGGTACTCATCGATGCCCAACACCCTCGGCGCCAGCAAGTACACGTCCGGAAGGCGGAGGGCAGCGTCACCGATGACCTGCTGGACCAGCCAACCACGAAATCCCGAACGCCATCGCCGTCTCGGAAACCGCACGACCGGAATCGATGACCGCGTCCACCAGCAAATCACGGAGCCAGCGTGTAGATCGTGCCCGGCGCGGGATCTGCGGCGTCGCTTCGCAAAACGATTTCCGCTCACACAAATACTCGTCACAGCACCAGCGCCGCTTGTCCCAAAGGAGCACCATCACGCCCGCGACCGGAATGTCGCGCAGCTTCCGACAGCGGCGCTCCTTGACCCGGGAAGCGATCACTCCGCAGCTCGGGCACCCCGGCGGGAACGTGGACTCCACAGTGACGTTGCGGATCCCGCCCGGGAGCAGAACGGTGCCGACGACCCGGTAATCAGGCAGGTTGAAGATCAAGCTGGCAGCATCATGGCCAGCCCCAGTAGGCTCTAACAAGGCTCGTGGTTCCTGTTCGGGTTGAATGCGTAGTAACACTCATCCCAGCAGGACCACGAGTCCTCTGCTTGCTACAACACGAACCTATTTCCCCGGGAACCGCGAAGAGCCGTTAAGAACATTCCGCGGATCTCATGGCCGCCTCCGAGATCATCGGCTCCTACCACGATCTTTGGCGGCCCTTCGCCATCAACGGCAGCACCCAGACCTTCGCCCCCGTCATCACAAACGAACAGCAGCCCATTCTCGACGCGATCCGAAGTTCGAAACTCACGCAGTAAGCCAATGAGTCAGGTCAGGGAAGCACCAAATCGCACTACGCGCGATCCCGGGCTCGTAGCTGATCCGGTCGGTGGACGCCGCTGGGCATACTCGGGCCGAACCCGACCCCGTGGTCACAGGTATCACCACTAGGGCTGTGGCACTTTTCGACCACGCCAGGTACGTTCACTTCGAAATGTAGGAACTCTTGAGAAGACGAGAAATATTCTCATTCAGAGAAGTCAAGTGTGCGCATTACCTCGTGGTCTCATTCCTGGGCTGATGATCCGGATGGGCGAGGCCGCCGCGTGAAGTTGCACTGAATTTATTCCAGAAATACGCGACTAAAGTGGCCAATATCAGCAAACTGACTCCACGCCAAAACGACCTTGACGGATACTGAATGCTCATCACCAGCACTATTGACGACATGCCCAGGACGACGGCCACCACTAGGGGGTTGCGGCTGGTCATACCGATAGCAACGCCGACCGCAGCGATCAGTGAGATTAGGAAAAATAGCGCGACCTGACCTAGAGCACCAGTAGCCCCATACCATTCACCGACCATGGACAGCGGGATCCAGGCAAAAGGCCATAGCCGCTCTTGATCAAACGTGTCAAGGTTAAGAAATTGCGACGGTAGCGGGTTCGCATTGAGCAATAAAAGGCGAGCTGAGGGCGCTCTGGCCACGGATAATTCCGTAATAGGAACAGACGCTGTTACGGATGAAACCAAGAGCTGAATGGCGACCACCCACTGGGTCGGGTCGATAAATCGAGGTATACGATCGTCGCGAAGCAGAGCACCTAGCGCGAGCAATCCATGGGACTGCCCCCGAACGGTCAATGACAGGGTAAAAGCCGCCAAGGCGGCGTAAGTCGATACATAAAGTCCGAATATAGCTATTAAAACTGATGACAAGGATCTCCGACGCCAGCAAGTCACCGCGAATACTAACAAGACAGCCAAAGGAAAAGCTACTGCCATACGCGTTCCGACGACGGCCCCTGATACAAACCACATCGTGCCTAAGGCGACTTGCAGTAGCCTATCCCGCTTCGTTGCTGTACCAGCAATACCTATAACTAGGGCGGTTAGGCCTAAGACAGGGCCGATGAAGCCGGTAAGTCGTATGAAAAAGTCAATTCCGTCGGTCCGTGCATAAATCATTCGACTGAAGAAGCTCGGTCCTTGCCCTAGCAGCCATACGACGTACCCAGTGAACGAGGCGGCAAGTGAATAGCGCTGGTAAAGAGGCCAATTGGATGTAGCGACACCGGGGACGCCTCCGGATCCCCGAAGGCGTTTTGGCAGCATGATGGCTGCCAAAATAGAACCAATTGCAGCCCAAAAAAAGGCCTCAGTTGCGCCAGGATCCCCAATCACTCCTCTGGGGAGACCTGACCCATTATTTAGCGCAGACCATGTCCAAAGTGTCCCGCCAAATGTCCCGAGGAGTGCCAGTAGTGAGCCCGTGACCAAACCCGGCCAGGCGGGCGCGCTTTTCCATCGGACCACAATGCCGAGTAATAGTAGACCCCATACTATCCACTGCATCCTACTGGCCTCCGTCTTGTTGTTCCCTGGGGTAGATCATGATTCCTCACCTGCCGCAGGCCACAAGTACGACGTCGTCATAGATCTCGAATTATCCGTGCCGGTACTCCGGCAACCAGCGTATTTGCAGGAACGTCGCGCGTGACGACTGCGCCGGCGGCTACGATGCACCCAGGCCCGACGGAGACCCCGCCTAGGATTATTGCGCCCGCGCCAACCCACGCACCCTCGCCGATGCGGATCGGCCTGAAATCCACAAGTCCCGCACGTTTACTTGAGGGTCCGATCCGGTGCGTAGACGTAAGAAATTGGGCTCTCATGCCGACATTTACCGACCGCTCGAAAGTTACAGGCGCTCTCGCGTCGAGATAACAACCTGCGTTGATGAACACATCGTCGCTTAAACTAAGGTGGTCACCGGTGATGTGAACTCCATCAAGAATCATGCTGTCTCCGACGCTTACACCAGCTTCGCGCAGCAGGGCGCGGCGCAGCCTATGGGGTACGAGTACACCCCTTGCTACTGCGCGTAGGGCACGACTCAGTGCCCATCTACCGACACGTGCTGACTTGTACACATGAATATTCATAATCAAACTTTCCGCTCAAGTCGGCGCGCTGTTTGACGACCGGCTCGTCGAAGTGCACTTGCTCTCTCAGCTACGACTAGACTAATTGCCCCGATCACCTGCAGCACTGAAATGCTAGCCGCCGCACTAGCAACTCCATTCATCAGGGCTCCGACGGCAACGCAAGGAACAGCGATGACCAGTTCTCCCCACCTGACCATTCGCAGCCTCACAAGCTCGTTTCGGCGCTTCAAGACCATGGAAAAAACAGCAGCTCCTAGGCTGGCGATGGCACCCAAGCCCAGTCCGGCAGCTGCCAAGCGCGCTTCGTCTACGTGACTGCCAACAACAAAGGCGAGCCAGGCATCTGGTACGAGGAGAATCACAGCGACCCACACCACCCCGCAGCCCGTTAGTAGGCCAACCGTTACCTTCAGCGGTGTTGGCCATTTGCCGCCTGCACTATCAAGGCTCTGAATGACTGGCGCCAGAACAACGGGAACAGCCAGCACGACTACTCCAAGAGGCGCGAGCAGGGTCTCTGCAAGCCGGATGCCAGCTACGGCTTCCGGACCCGCCAGGGTGTTAATAACACCAATACTCAAAAGCCCGACGATCGCAAAAACCAGCCATTCCTGCCCCCCCGTCAGTAGTAGGGATCGCCTACTCCTAAGCCACTGCAGAAGGGGGTCGACCTCCTCTGAGGAGTGACGAAGCCCTACCAGGGCGAGACACAAGCCAAAAACGCTTCCAACCACCAACCCGAACGCAGCCGTAGCCAAGTCGTAAGGGATAGCCGCGAAATATGCGCACGCCAGGAAGCCGGCCGCTCCGACCATTGGCGACGCGTCCACAGCCAGAAGTCTTGAGCGGCGGTCGGCCGACTTCGCCAAAATTGCACGCGCGCAGTCCAAAGTGCCGAGAACGAGCGGCGTTAGGGCAACGGCAATAGATCCAGCCATACCGACTCCGCCCTTCAATGCGATCAGCAGCATCACTCCGCCGGGCAAAAGGGCAACACCACTCAAGGACCCCAATATCGCCAGTAGACCGGGCCGTCCGTGGCGTAGCACAATCGCGGGCACAAGTATGGCCCGTACCCCTGCGATCCACTGAGATTCGATCGTCCAAGCAATGAAAAAAGCGGCTAATGCCACTGTGTCAAGTTTATGAGCTGCCGTTATAGAGACTAGGAAATTTGGGAGCAAGAGCAGTGCCTGACCAAAAATACGCCCAAGGGCATTCCCGATGATCACGGCATCACTGTTTCGGAAACGGGATGCCTCACAGCCGGAACCTATGCTTCAGAAATTTTGCCGATGCCGCCACAGGGTTGTGCCGCAAAGCGACCCTCCACCTATGGGTCTTGGGCAGGCCAACAGGCTCCCGAAAACCCTGTTGCAATATTTTTACAATCGCGCCAGCATCCAAACGATTACCGACAGCATCTACTTCCGAGACTATGTAACTCAACCGACTCCGCAACTGTTCTTGGCCGTATTTCTCTAAGCCCGTTGCATCGGCGGCGGACACGGTGAAGCTGTCTCTCCCTAGGCGCCGGGCCATGGTCAGCCAGTGATCTGTATTAGACGCATAAGAGAACCCTGACAGGCTTTGGAATTCCCAGGGGGTATTATCGCGAAACTCCCGCGATCGATAGGCAACGGGAAGGCCACACCCCAACGCTTCCAAGATGACATTACCAAAAGACTCGCCTCGATCAGCCCAGTGCATGAATACGTCAGCAGCCCAGTACTCAGCTCGCAGCACCTCGTCGTCAGCTATGGTCTGCAGCACCTCTATCCGCGGTAGCGCGGGCAAGGCGTCAACTAGTTTCCTAGGAGCCCCTATGAGTCGCAGCCTGTAGTTCGGCGTATTAGCTACGCACTCCGCGAGCTTTAAGTAGCCAGCCAAAGTCCACTTCTCAGCAATAGGCGAGCCTATGCGGAGAATGACTTTCTCATTAGGCAGGATTTGCCGAGCCGCACGCGCATCTAACCGTTCCGTCGAGGTAGGGCGGCGAAAAAATGAAAAGTCCTGTGGATTAGGGATAATCCGCCGTACATGACTCAGCGACCCGTACTGGGCAGAATGTTGAGTTGCGAGCCAATCGCCGAGCAGACCTACGACGTGGGAACGTGTACCTTGGCTCCGGAGACCTTTTTCGATGGTTCTACCAAGACCTTGCCCAAATATGTCATGAGTAAGCACTGCAGGCGCGAAGTCCTCGCAGTATGACAAGAGGCGGCTAACCCACGTCGTGGTGGCACCGCTAGGTGCACCGTGATGGATGTGCAGCAGGTCAGGCGTGAAGAGCCCGATGTCGGACAGATCATTGGTTACTTCCACCCCCATCTGCCACAACTGCCTCAAACGAGCCGAGTGCGGGGAACTCGGGCAGTACAGTTTCACGTGTGCACCAGCGTCCTTCCAAGTTTCGGCGAAAGCTAAAGCCGACCGGGAAGTGCCTCCCATGGACTCATCGTGGAAAGCGACGAGAACGCGCATAAAATAACGTCCTATTCAATACTTATAGGGGCGGACTTCTTCGCTGGCTCTTTCGGATTTGTAGGACCCAGTTATAGCCACGGCAAAGCATCTTGCGAACCGTTCGGGAGTCCAGCGAAGTATTTCCGGATCACGAATGCGCCCGGTCCACTCACGCTTCGACTGCTTCATCCTGTCAGCAAGATCATTGAGGCCTGGCTGCGCTACGAAGACACCGGGCATGTTTCGAACGGAAGGTACTACACCACAGTTCTCAGAGACGACCACATGCATCCCGCTAGCAAGCGCTTCATTAACGACAAGTCCCCAAACCTCAACATCAGAGGCCAGGACCAAGGTGTGCTGGCGAGCCAGCAACTGGGCGATGTCTTCGTTTGGAACGTAGTCTGTGAAGTTAATATATGAGGAACCTTCAGCAACGCGGCTTAGCTGCTCCCTCTCAGGGCCACGTCCGACGATAAGCAAGGTGTCTTCTGGTCCTCGTGCAGCATTGAATGACCGAATAATCTCATCCACCCGCTTGCGCGCAATAAACTGTCCGATGTAGACGAATCGGTGTCCGCCTTCAGTCTGTAGCTCAATTGAAGCGGCGTCCGCTACACCCCGGAACTTATAGACGTCGACGGCGTTGAATCCCTCCAAAATTTTCCTATCCGGAACACGCATCTGCTGAACTGCAGCCCGGGCAGCGGCGCCGGGTACTACGGTTACGTGCATCGAAGAGAAAAACAGTCGACGCAACCAGGAGATTGGTCCTCGCGAATAGCCTTGCGACGCTAGCGTGCTCTCATAGAAGCCCACCCTGCGACGCCGGCGAAGAAGGCATAAAATCAGCAGCTGCCAATAGATGGGCGATTCCCATCCCCCAAATACGACAACCTCCGAGGCGGAAGCACGCCAAAGATCGGGAAGATTCCAGGACAAGTAGTACCGAGCTTCTCCGTGGCGAAATTTCCTAGTTTTGAAAACGAAGAAGGACAGATTACTTTCGTCGCTAGGCTTCCAGTCGTCGCCCCGATTGGCGGAGCCATCCTTCGCGATGCTGGCCGCTGACTCTAACAGACCAATAGTTAGCGGCATGATTGAGCTCAGCGAATTCCACACCGGCAGGCGATAGGGAGCCGCAAAGTTAGTAACCCACAATACCACCGGACGAGCACTGACCACTGAGTTATTCCTTGCAATTAGACGAGACAATGTCACCGCTCAGCGGGCAAATATGGTGTAATTATAGCATGGTGACAGGTGGCAACTTGAATAGCAGCGTCGGATCGTTTCCTTTAAGGCTTGCAATCAGTGCACCTTACCCGGAAGGGTCCATACTAAAACTGGCAGGTTATGCCAACGCCGAGCAGCAGCTGACTGAATTAATAATGCCTTCTAGGCGTGTCGCGCGTGCTATAGGTCACATGGCAAACTTGACGGGTTTGAAAAATGCCGCAGGACGCCTTCAGCGAGGTGTGACAAGTGACATCCCTCTAACTGAGATCTATCCGCAGTTTGAACTACAGAGACAACTTTCGCAGTTAATGCCGCCGTTGCTTTACTCGGGAGTTGACACCTGGCGCCTGAAGAGGAAATTCGATTCAGTCGTAGCGGGCCGCAACTTATCCGCGGCCGATGCAATAGTTTGTATGCCTGGTGCCGCTCTACTGACCTACCAGCAACACCCCAACCTGCGAAAAGTGCATCACCAAGTTGACGGCCTCCCGAGTCATTTGAACGAAGTTCTCGACGAACACTACGGAAGAGGCGTAGCGCCACTAGAACGTGTAAGTCGTGAAAAATGCGAGATACTTGAACAAGAGCTTTTGGAAGCAGACCATGTGATTAGCCCGTCGAGGTCTCTAAGCGCGCAGTTAGGCCGGCTCGGCATTGACGAGAACAAGATCATCCCTGCTCCATATGGCGTCGATTTGTCGGCTTTTGCACCGCGGGCAGAACGTCACCTAATTCCAACTCATAAAGCTAGAGTGCTATACGTGGGGCAGATCAGTTATCGCAAAGGAATTCCCTTTCTCTTTGAAGCGGCTAAGCACTCGTCAACTGAGGTCCTGCTGGTTGGTAATGTGGTAGACAAATCACTAACGGAGAGCATGCCCGACGAAGTTACCTACTTGGGCCCCAAATCTCACAGCGAAGTAGCCCGGCTTATGGCTGAGGTCGACGCCTTTGTATTTCCAACCCTGGAAGATGCGTTCGGACTCGTGGTGCTAGAAGCCGCTGGTAGTGGTCTTCCTGTGATAACCACTCGTGAAGCAGGGGCTTCGGAGCTCTTAGACCCGCGGGACGTGAGGTTGGTCGATGCTGGGTCTAGCGTCCAACTTCTTGAAGCGCTGGACAACGTGGACGTTCTTAGACCGAACGAACGAAACGAGCGCGCTGAGCGGATCCGATCGTCAGCAGGGGACACCAAGCTCTTACCTGACTGGCGCAATTGGGCTTCGAATGTGCTAAGGACCTTGGCGGCGAATCAACGAGAGGGGGAGAAATAGCATTATGCCTTTGAAGATTATCCAGGTTGCAACGCTGATCTCGCCTGATGCTTCTTACGGCGGCCCAGTTACGGTGGCCTTAAATCAATGTCGAGAGTTGCTCGCCAAGGGCCACGACGTGACACTGTTGGCGGCGGCGTCTGGTTTCGAACAGCCGTTCCCGACTGAAATACAAGGTGTGCCCGTAAAACTATTTCCAGCCCGGCAGGTGCTTCCAAAGGTCGGCTTTGCGGGGATAGCTGCACCTAGCATGTTGGCCTGGCTACAGCGACATGCACATCTCGCAGATGTTATACATGTTCACATGGCAAGAGACTTTGTAACTCTGCCAGCAGCACTCCTAGCGGTGCAAAAGAAGACACCGTTGTATTTGCAATGCCACGGCATGATCGACCCTTCGAACAAGGTCCTAGCACAGCCGTTGGACTTATTGTTGACGCGACCTATTCTGCGCAGGGCAAGGGGAATCTTTTACCTGACACCGACAGAGAGGTCAGCGCTAGCCTCCGTTGCGGGTCCGACACTTCCGTTGAGGAAACTGGCAAATGGAGTACCACACTCGAATGTCAAACCGCGCCGCGATGATTCTGAACCCGAGGTCTTGTTCTTAGCCCGGTTACATAAGCGTAAAAGACCGCTTCTGTTTGTGGATGCGGCAAGCGAACTGAACCGGAATTATCCTAGAGTCAAGTTTGCACTGGTGGGTCCGGATGAAGGGGAAGGGGCAGAAGTAGCACACCGTTGCTCATCGATTGCCAACACCTCATGGGAAGGGCCTCTGGATTCGGACAGCACGTTGGAACGAATGTCACGCTCTTCTTTGTATGTGCTTCCTTCAGTGGACGAACCATTTCCGATGAGCGTATTGGAAGCTATGTCCGTCGGCTTGCCAGTCATCATTACGGAGAGTTGCGGACTCGCACCAGCCGTAGCCTCGGCAAGGGCTGGTCTCGTCGTGGATGAAAATCGCGCCAGCCTTGTGGCTGCCATAGACCGTCTTTTGAGGCGACCCGAGCTCATGCGCGAACTGGGAGCAAACGGCCGTGAGCTCGTCCGAACTGAATACACCATGGAGTCAATTGCTCGTGAGTTAGAAGATGCATATTCGCGCTCTAGCTCAGCGGCCGGGGCGTGACCTGGGCTGCCCCGCCAGCATTAGAGTCAGTGGAATCTTTCTGGCTAGCCTGCACAGCCGGCCAAGGCGTTAGCCAGAAATGTAAATACGGGAGTCGCAGCCTGAACCAGATGGGTTCGGCGAACCCTAATCGACGAACCTCTTGCCGCGCCGTACGGCCGGGTCGCCACCCCAGATCTCGCCAGCTGGGACTGACTTACCTAATTTGGTCAATGGCTCGACCACTGCAGAACGGCCTACCACAACGCCCCCTAGAACAATGCAGCGAGTAGTTAGCCAAGCCCCGTCCTCGACTATTACCGGCCTCGTCAAAAGCCTCATGTCATCACGAACGGCGTGACTCCCGGTTGTTATGAATGTTTCCTGCGATACAACAACGTTGGCACCTATCGAGACCAGATCTTGATTGTGTATCCACACGCCTTCTCCAATCCAAGAATTATCCCCCACACGAAGCTTCCACGGGAACTTGACTCGAATACGGGGACGCATAATAACCCCACGACCGATACGGGCACCGAAGGCCCTCAAGACCGCAGTCCTCAAGCGAGAACTGACTTGCCAGCTATTGGTCACAAAAAGCAACTCAGCGATGGCCCATAAGTAAATTACAGCTTTAGGTCTGTCCCAGGCTGTCTGCTCTCCCGGCGCCTTGGATAGGTCGATGACGCGGATACCAGCAGCATCCTCCTGCCCCTGCTCAATCATTGACATGCCTCGTTTGTTGGGTTCGCCTTAACACCACCTATTGTTGCACTCGTGAAGCGAACCAATCTACGAGTGACCATACTCGGCCTCAACTACTCACCAGAACCCAGCGGGAACGCCCCGTACACCACAAGCCTTGCCGAAGGTCTTGCCGCGGAAGGGCATTCTGTAAGAGTGGTGACGGGTTACCCTCATTACCCGGAATGGCGTCCGCGCCCTGGCTACTCTGGTTGGAAGCTCGAGGAGGTTATCAACGGAGTCTCAGTTAAACGGCTTCGTCACTACATTCCGCGGAATCCGACGGCACTCGGCCGTCTGCACATGGAGCTTAGCTTCGGGGTTCGTCTCATGTTTGCTAAATGGCACAAGCCAGACGTAGTCCTCGTAGTTAATCCCGCGCTCCTGGCCAGCGGCCTGGCCATACTACGTCTACGCCTATGGCCTCGGCGTCCTGCCGTTGGCGTATGGACGCAAGATCTCTACAGCCGCGGGATGATTGAAACAGGCACTGGCGGACAGAAGATGGGTCGATTGATGTCAGCACTGGAATCAAAAATTCTGTGTTCAGCTGACGGAATTGCAGCCATACATGACCGGTTCAAACAACATATGGTTGAGGCGCTTGGCGTGAAAGCGGAGCGAGTGCACGTCATTCGGAATTGGACACACCTGCCAGCTTCACCGGCCTCGGGGAACCAAGAAATGCGGGAAAGGCTCGGATGGGCTCCGAGCGACATAATAGTTCTCCATGCAGGAAACATGGGTAAGAAACAGGGCCTCGATAACGTCATTGAAGCCGCGCGGTTATCGGACCTCCGACAAAGCGCCGTTCGTTTTGTCCTGATGGGTGATGGCAACCAGCGTAAACGGCTGGAGTTGATGGCCGAGGGAGTCGATAGCGTCAAGTTCATGGACTCCCTGCCGGATGAACAGTTTCAACAGGCACTCGCAACTGCTGACGCTCTACTGGTGAATGAGATGCCTGGGATCAAAGACATGGCGGTTCCAAGCAAGCTGACCTCTTACTTCAATGCCGGCGTTCCAGTCATCGCTGCTACGGACGCAGAAAGTGTTACCGCCTCCGAGATACAGAGATCTGGCGGCGGCGTCAGGGTTAACTCCTCGGATCCACAGGCTCTGATAGACGCAGCGGAAGCTCTTGCGCGCGAACCAGCGCTTGCGGCACGACTGGCTGAGAATGCACTGCGCTTCAGGCGTGAAACATTGTCGGAAGACGTCGCCATAGGCAAGTATGATGATTTCATCACGAGTCTGGCATCGTCGCGCGGCCGATAGGTCGCGCGACTTTCTTTTTCTTCAGGGGGCACAATGACAAAGCGCGCACTAATTACGGGCATTACAGGGCAAGACGGCTCGTACCTCGCAGAACTCTTGCTTAAGAAAGGATACGAAGTCCACGGGCTCATCCGCCGGGCATCGACATTCAATACGGCGAGAGTGGACCACCTGTACGTGGATCCCCACGACCCCCACGCAAACCTTTTTCTCCACTATGGCGATTTGAGCGACGGAGCTAGGTTGGTAACGCTGTTAGCGGAAATCAAGCCCGATGAAGTCTATAACCTTGCTGCACAATCACATGTCCGGGTTTCATTTGACGAACCCGAGCATACAGCTGACACGACGGGCGTGGGTACGACACGCCTGCTCGAAGCAGTAAGGATGTCGGGTATCAAAACGCGGTTTTACCAGGCTTCTTCATCAGAAATGTTCGGAGCAACGCCTCCCCCTCAAAACGAAGAAACCCCCTTTTATCCTCGCTCGCCCTACGGCGCTGCAAAAGTTTATAGCTATTGGATCACAAAAAACTACCGCGAGGCCTACGGGATGTTTGCTGTGAACGGAATACTTTTTAATCACGAGTCGCCACGTCGCGGTGAAACCTTCGTCACCCGGAAAATTACGCGTGCTGTTGCAGCTATCAAGGCAGGTAAACAGGATCTGCTATACATGGGTAACCTCGACGCCGTTCGCGACTGGGGATACGCGGCCGAATACGTCGAAGGCATGTGGCGGATGCTGCAAGCCGACGAGCCCGATGATTTTGTCTTAGCTACGGGTGGCAACTACACTGTGCGCGATTTCCTCCAAATCTCATTTGAGCATGCCGGACTCAACTGGGAAGATCACGTACGGTTCGATGAACGTTACCTCCGCCCGACGGAAGTAGATGCACTTGTTGGCGACGCCTCTAGGGCGCAACAGAAGCTTGGATGGAAGGCGTCAGTCCACACCCCTGAGCTCGCCCGGATCATGGTGGACGCCGACGTCGAGGCACTAAAAAACGCCGGCAGTCACTGGATAGACGCAGTAAACCTAGAAAGCTGGACAAACTGATGGCGGAAAGCGGCTATTCGCCAGCTCCTCTGGACCGTTCTTCTACCTTCTATGTCGCAGGCCATCGCGGCCTCGTGGGGTCGGCAATTTGGCGACATCTTGCCTTGCACGGATTCGAGCACTTGGTGGGAAGGACCTCTTCAGAGCTCGACCTGAAAAACCGCCAACAGGTTTTTTCCTTCTTTGCGGAAACGAAGCCCCGGTATGTTGTTCTGGCTGCTGCAAAGGTTGGCGGCATATTGGCGAACAGCACTTTTCCCGTCGATTTCCTTAGCGACAATCTTCAAATACAGGTAAATGTTCTCGATGCAGCACAACAGTACGGTGTCGAACGACTCCTGTTCCTCGGCTCGTCGTGCATCTATCCCAAACTCGCCGACCAACCGATCCGAGAAGATTCCCTCTTGACGGGTCACCTTGAACCAACCAATGACGCCTACGCAATAGCAAAGATTGCCGGGATTATGCAGGTCCAAGCCGTCAGGCGACAGTTTGGACTGCCCTGGATTTCCGCTATGCCTACCAATCTTTACGGACCTGGAGACAACTTCTCCACCAAGGGTTCGCACGTTCTCCCTGCCCTCATCCGCCGCTTCGACGAGGCTGCCAGCATTGGGTCACAAGCGGTGACCAACTGGGGAACGGGCCAACCGCGGCGCGAGTTCCTCCACGTCCACGATATGGCGGCCGCCTGCCTCCACCTGCTCGAACATTACGATGGTCCGGCGCAAGTAAATGTAGGAACAGGCACCGACGTCACGATAAAAGAATTGGCCTCCATAGTTGCCGCTGCTGTTGGATTTGAAGGCAAGATCGAGTGGGATGACTCCAAACCGGACGGAACGCCCCAGAAGCTCCTGGATGTTTCGACACTATCGGGTGCAGGTTGGAAGTCATCTATTAAACTCGAAGACGGCATCCGCTCAACCGTCGACTGGTACCGCGCGAACCTCAAGACGGTCCGAAGTTAGAACTAGCAGTGGATAGCCTAATTGAATTGGTTGGATCAAAGTGGGTGGAAATGATTCGAGCATCCGATTGGCGGACAAAGACCAGTCGGTTACTGCGTATCGTCGATGCATTCGTCATCATTTGGGCCGTAGCTGGCGCCTATATTGTAAGGTTCGGCATTGAGCCGGAATTCGTGGTTGAGGGACAGGAATTCAACTATCTTTGGTTCTCGGTACTGCTAGCCGTAACCTGGTGGTTCATGCTTGGCGCTTGGAACAGTCGCCAAAGCCATGTTCTAGGAGCTGGACCTGATGAATACAAGCGCGTCGCTGCCGCCTCATTGTGGCTGTTCGGCTTGGTTGCCATTTTTTCCTTTGTTCTCCGAATTGACACCGCTCGCGGTTACGTTGGGATTGCTCTTCCGGTGGGTTTGTGCGGTCTTCTGTTGGCACGGTGGTTGCTACGTCAGCACCTGAATGTAGACCGCCAAAACGGGAAAAGCATGTCACGTTTATTACTCTTGGGAGGCCCGGGAGCAATCGCCCATCTCGCAGCGTCCCTTCAAAGTGCGAGGCACGCTGGCTACCTCCCCGTCGCAGCGTATTCCCCCGGGGCACAGGAAAGCTTCCAAGTGGAGCCGGTGTCAGGCTTGCCGATACTAGGGCATACACCGGAATCGTCGTCAATTCTTCAAGCCATCGAAGAGTGCAACGCAGATGCCGTAGCCGTGTCCGCCGGCGTTCAACTGCATCCGCAAATCCTCCGACATCTGGGGTGGGAGCTCGCGTCCCGAAACGTGGGACTCATCATGGCTCCTGCCTTGACAGACGTCGCTGGTCCTCGCATCCATACCCAACAAGTCGCAGGACTGCCGCTAATCCACGTAACGACTCCAACTTTGGAAGGCGGACAGGGGGTTGCTAAAAGGCTTTTCGACGTAGCCGTTGCGTCCGCCCTCCTTCTATTAGCCTCGCCGCTGATGCTTTTACTGGCGGTCATAGTTCGAGTGGACAGCCGCGGTCCCATTTTTTTCCGCCAAGAACGCGTTGGCATCGAGGGCACTCAATTTACGATGCTGAAATTTCGATCGATGGTAGTAGATGCCGAAGAACTTCTGGAGCGGCTGGCGGGAGAGAACCAAGGCAGCGGCCTGTTGTTCAAAATCAAAGAAGATCCCAGAATAACGCGAGTGGGCAAGATCCTACGCCGGTACAGTCTCGACGAACTTCCGCAATTGTTCAACGTAGTCGCAGGCTCCATGAGCTTGGTCGGCCCCCGTCCGCCTTTGCCTCGCGAGGTAGATGCTTACGAGCACGACGTGCGACGTCGACTTCTAGTCAAGCCTGGACTGACAGGCCTATGGCAGGTCAGCGGTCGCTCGAATTTGTCGTGGCAAGACTCCGTGCGCCTGGACCTGTACTACGTTGAGAACTGGTCACTGGCTGGTGATTTGATCATCCTCCTTCGTACTGTCAGGGCTGTCTTTCAAAGCACAGGCGCTTACTAAAAGACAACTAGTACGCTCGTTAGCACCTTGGGGGATTACCTGCATGTCAACACCGTTAGCCAGAACGCATTTGGGAGACTTTCGGACGAGTCGCTCGGAACCGTCACAAAAACTTCTGTGGCCACGCGCTCGAGGTGCCAAAAAAGCGCTCCCCTCAGAAGCACTGCTCCTGGGCTTTTCGACGACCGCAAATGGATCGGTGTGTCCTAGATAGTTCGGATTACACCATGGGGTAATTGACGGCTACCGACTAGTTGCGGAAATAATTTCAAGACATTGAGTTTAGCCGCAGGTTCTACCGATTGGAATATAAAGAAAAATGGATTCCTCTAAGCAGAGCGGCCTTTTCGAAGCAGCCCGGCCTGGGAACGAAGGGCCCCGCCGCCGGAACCGTCGACTCCTCGCTTCTCTTTCCCTTTTAGGTATAGTGGTGGCGGTCTTGGCCGGTGTGGCCGTTTGGCTTGCGGCAAAAGCATCCACTATAAACGACGAGCTTAACGCCGCCGCCCAGCTCTCCTCACCGCTCAGGGAGAGCATTAGTCGAGATGATCGCGAGGCGGCGACCGGTACAGTAGACGAGATGCGCGGACACACAGCGGCCGCTAAGTCAGCTGCTGATGATCCCCTGTGGACCTTAGCGTCTGCGATTCCAGCAATAGGAGTGAACTTCAGCGCCGTTGCGGAAGTGGCTCGTTCTGCGGACGACGTCGTGAGCATTGGGTTGACACCGCTCGTGAAGGTTTACAGCTCTCTGGACTGGGACTCCCTGCTACCTAGTACGTCTGGTACTGACTTGGAGCCCCTCAAGGCGGCGTCCCCCAGTGTCTCATCGGCCGCTCACGCCGTTCGGCTGTCGTCTGAAAGGCTTAACCAGATCGACGAGAGCCAACTCCTTCCTCAAGTGGCCAATCCGCTGTCTCGGGCCAGGAATCAACTCAACGAGATTTCGGGGTCACTTGATTCTGCCGCCAGTGCTGCCGCAGTTCTTCCCGCGATGTTGGGTGCGGAGGATCCTCGCTCCTACCTACTAATGATCCAGAACAATGCCGAATCGCGGGCCTCCGGCGGCATCCCCGGCGCCCTTGCTGTACTGCAATTTGACGATGGAAAGCTCACCCTAGGAAGCCAGAGCAGCGCCAGCGCTCTAGGAACGATGTCTCCACCGTTACCTGTGGACGGTGAGCAGCAGCAGATCTACAGTGTCCGGCTTGGCAAATTCATGCAGGATGTGAACCTGACTCCAGACTTTCCTTCCGCAGCCAAAACGGCGCGAGAGATGTGGAACAAAGGGACCGGACAGAACGTGGATGGAGTGCTCTCAATCGATCCCATTGCCTTGGGATACATTCTTGATGCCACTGGCCCTGTGGGAATTGCGGACCCGGAGCTTACTGCCGTTATCGCAGCTACCGGCCTACCGGCGGAGCTGACCGGAAGGAATGTCGTACAGACGCTACTCTCCGATGTCTACGCCAAAATTGAGAGGCCGGAGCTACAGGACGCATATTTTGCAGGCGTTGCCCAGGAAGTTTTTAGGGCGCTATCGAACGGAAAGGGCGACGCGAAGGCGCTCCTCTCAGGCCTAACTCGTGCCTCCACCGAGGGAAGGGTACACATCTGGTCCGCTCAGAATGAGGAGCAAGGTGTTATTTCCGCCTACACTCTGAGTGGCTCCGTTGCTGGCCCTAGTGTTCAACCTGCCCAATTCGGCGTGTACTTCAACGACGGAACAGGGGCCAAGATGGACTACTACGTGAAGCGCACGGTCCAAATCGTCAAGGAGTGCCCCCAGGACGGATACGAGCGCACGACTGTTCGAGTGAGCGCGACCAATGCAGCTCCTCAGAACGCTGCGGCGGTCCTGCCTGATTACGTGACTGGAGGTGGAGCTTTCGGTGTTCCCCCGGGCTCAGTGCAAACGAACATTGTTGTTTACGGTCCTGTTCAGGCGAATGTCGAGACCTTAAGCGTGGATGGGACAAGGACGGAGTTTGCGCCTCATATCCACAGCAACAGGCCCGTTGCGGTGTTCGCTGTCCGACTAGGGGTAGGGGAAAGTAAGACGATGGATTTCACGTTCAGCAAAATTGTCCAGCACACGGAACCTAACGTTGTTGTCACACCGACGGTGCAGGATGTAAAAGATGTGACTTTGCCCACTTTGCGGGCGCGCTGTAGTTAATTCTATTGGCGGCGGCCGTTAACACTATGTAAACCGACTGGATTGAGATTGCTCACAACGAACACCAGATGGTAGCGTCCTTTTTGGGATATCTATCCGTGGTTCTGCAGTGGGTCTCATGCAGAGGGGGAACTCCCCATAATTCGGGTAATCAAAACTTAAACGTCTCCGGGGGGACACACATGAAAAAAACACTCGCAGCACTCGCGCTTGCAGGCTCCATCGCCCTTATCGGTTCGGCGCCGGCCATGGCCGCTACCTACCCGGCACTTCCGCCTCAGGCAGCCGTTTCCGACGGAACCGTTGGCCCGGGCGAAACCTTCGTCTTCCGCGGACAGGGTTTCCTTGCCGGCGAAACGCTCACCATCAACGTAACGCCGGGCCAGGCACCTGCTTCCGATGGCGCCAATATTGCCGGTAGCCGCGCAGTGGCAGCCCGTATCGCCGTTGTCACCGAAGCCCAAACCCTGACCACCACGGCCGACGCCCAGGGCGCATTCGCCCTGCCGATCGCAATCAACGAAGCAGGCACCTACAGCCTGACCGCCACCGGCAACACCTCCGGGGTAACCGTCGGTCCCGTCACGGTCACCGTGGCAGCTTCCTTGGCAAACACCGGCGGCAACGCTGGCGGCGCTCCGTTGGCAAACACCGGTTCAGGCCTTGCCAACACCGGCGCCGACTCCGGCCTGGTCCTCTGGACCCTGGTTGGCGCAGGTGCACTTGCTGCCGGTGCAACTTCCGTAGTGGTTGTTCGTCGCCGCGCAAAGGCGGAGACTGCTGCGTAACTGCACCGCCCTATAAGCACCAAAGAAGGTGGGTGTCCTCCGAAACGGAAGACACCCACCTTCTTCTTTTAAGGTTTCGACGGGCTCTACTAACTAGCTGTGGTATTTATTAGGACATGGGGAGACATTGGCGCAGAACACCGAGAGAGTTCGACTACTCCCTACCACTCCCCCGACCTCAGGTGCTCCGCTACGTCGTTTTGGGTCTGCTGGCGGTTGCTGCCCTAGCGGTGGCCGCCCTCGCATTTCTAGGGACCCGGTGAGGGCAGCTTGAGGAACTTCAACCGAAGGATCTGGCAACTCGCCCTTGCCGCCATGTTGGTCCCGCTAGCGTTTATCGCTTTTTGGCCCACCCCCGTCGATAAACCTATTGAAGGATTCCTCGGCAGCGTCCTGCATTTCCTTCACCGTCACGGGATCCCAGCCTGGTTCAATTACGAATTCGTCGAAGGCGCCGCTAACGTCGCGCTGTTCGTTCCTATAGGTATTGTGGCGTCTCTTGCTTACCCCAAAAAGCACTGGTGGAGTATTGCTGCATCTGGGTTAGCGATCTCCTGCTGCATGGAGCTTGGGCAACTCCTATTTCTCCACAGCCGGTTCGCAAGCCCGTTAGACCTTGTAACAAACACTGTGGGGGCCGTCATCGGCGCCCTTATTGCGGCTGCACGTATAGAAATGCTACAGGTCCGGTGCCTTTCGGCAACGGACCTGTAGCAAGTCGACTTGGAGTCCGCTAGTTCACGAAGCCCTTCATCCAGGTCCTTAGGTCCTCGCCGAACTCCACTCGTTCTGAAGCGAGTGTGATGACGGCTTTGAGGTAGCTCAGCTTGTCGCCCGTGTCGAAGCGGCGGCCCTTAAAGACAACACCGTACACACCGGAGCCTTCGCCCTCACCGGCAGCCAGGGTCTGCAAGGCATCCGTCAACTGGATCTCGCCGCCACGGCCCGGCTCCGTCTTCTCCAAAATCCCGAACACCGATGGATGCAGCACGTACCGCCCGATCACGGCCAGGTTGGACGGCGCCTCCCCTGTGGCCGGCTTCTCCACCAGGCTGTTTACGCGCACGTAGTCCTCGCCGTCCACCGCAGTAATGTCCGCACAGCCGTAAGCGCTGATCTGGGACGGATCCACCTCGATCAGGGCGATCACCGAACCGCCGGTCTTCTGCTGCACCTCCATCATGGTGCTCAGCAGGTCCTCGGCCTCGTCAATGAGATCATCACCCAGCAGAACGGCGAACGGCTCATTGCCCACATGCTGGGCAGCGCACAGCACCGCGTGGCCCAGGCCCTTGGCCTCGCCCTGGCGGACGTAGTGGATGGGACCCAGCTCCGAGGCGTACTGCACGGACTCCAGGCGGTCGTTGTCGCCCTTCAGTTCAAGTGCACGCTCCAGACCCGGCTCCCGGTCAAAGTGATCCTCGAGGGAGCGCTTGTTCCGTCCCGTGATCATTAGCAGGTCGGTGAGGCCGGACTTGACGGCTTCCTCAACGACGTACTGGATGGCCGGCCGGTCAACCACCGGCAACATTTCCTTCGGCATTGCCTTGGTGGCGGGCAGGAAGCGAGTCCCCAATCCGGCAGCAGGAATGACGGCTTTGGTGATAGCTTTCCCCGTAGTCATAGCTGAACCTTACAAATCAGGGGCAGGCAAAGGCAATTTCCGCCACCGAACCGCGGCTCCCGCTACTCGTGAAAAGCCCGGACACCCTCGTACGGCCCCGGTCACGGACCACGTGCTTGCGCGGTTAAGGACCGGCCTCGGCCGAGAAGGTCGTTCCGCCTTCATCCGTCACCATCTGGTCCGATTCCCTCAGGGCTGCCGACGCGGAACAGTCATCGCATCGGCCAACAAATTGATGGGGGCAGGTGGCGAGGTTGATGCCGTCCCCGGTGGCTAGTCTGTGTCGCATTGATCCCGCCGTTCCTGAGTCGTCCGGGCTCACCGGGGAGACTCATTGTTTCAGCCATCGCAATGATGGTGCCGGCGAATGCCGGGGCGGGAGCCTTGCTCGTGAAGACTCGCTCCTCGCCGGCACTTTTAGTGAACAACGAAGCGAAGCCGGAAACACGAGTAAGCGATACCCGTTTCTTCAGGCCGACCGTACCCACCTAGCCTGGGGATGAGGTATCTACCTATGGCCCCTACCGGGTTTCGACAGGCTTGGTTGACAGCCCAGTTTCGACGGGCTCAACCTCCGAACTTCGGCTCGCGCTTCTCCTGGAAAGCCCTGAAACCCTCGGCGTAGTCGTCTGTTTTGCAGAGCCGGGCCTGCTCTGTGTTCTCCTCCGCCATGGCCTCCCACAGGCCCAGGCGCTGGTCGCGGATGTGGGCCACCAGCTCCTTGCTGGCGGTGAAGGCGCCGGTGGCCCCGCTAGCGACGCGGCCCACGATCGCCCGCGTGTTCTCCAGGAGCTCGTCCGCCGGCATGGCACGGCTGAACAGCCCCTGCGCCACGGCCTCGGTGCCGCTGATCAGCTCCGCGGTGTAGATCAGGTCCAGCGTGCGGTGCATCCCCAGCCGCTCCGTGAAGTACCAGTGCCCGCCCGAATCCAGCGTCGCTCCCAGCTTGGCGAACGGCGACCCGAACTTGGCGTTCTCCGCCACGTACACCACGTCCGTGGCCAGCAGCAGCCCCAGCCCAACACCCAGGCAGGTACCATGAGCAGCGGCGAACGTGGGCGCCGGAAAGGCACTCATCTTCTTCAGCAGCGGCTCCACCAGCCCGCTCAAATAGGTAGCGGCGTCGTCATTCTCCGGGTTCACACCTGAGATGTCCCGGCCCGCGCAGAAGGCGCGGCCCTCTCCCCGAAGCAGCAGCGCCCGGACCTCACCGCGTGAGGCGGCGGCAGCAGCGTCGTCGTACGCCTGGGACAGCTCCGCGAGCGCCTGCTCATCCAGCGAGTTCAGCTTGTGCGGTGCGTTGAGGACGACTTCGGCGACGTTGTTGCTGATGGAGAGGGAAATCATGGGGCTCCTTCGTTGAGACCGTTGAAAATTACACGTCGAAGTCGACTGTGACTTCCTTGCTGGTGGGGTGGCTCTGGCAAGTCAGCACGTACCCCTTGTCCAGCTCATCCTGCTCCAGCGCGTAGTTCTCGTCCATGGTCACGCTGCCTGTCACCACCTTGGCCCGGCACGTGCCGCACACTCCCCCGGCGCACGCGAACGGCACGTCCGGGCGGACCCGCAGCGCGGCGTTGAGGATGGACTCGCGGGCGTGGGTGGGGCTGGCCACCTCGCCCTGCAGCCCGTCCAGCTTGAACGTGATCTTGTACGTCTCCTTGGACTCGTCCAGCACCACGGGCCGGCCCGCATGCCCCTCCGGCTTGTCCGGCTTGCCGGACGTAAACAGCTCGAACCGGATCTTCTCCGGCTCCACACCGCGCTCGGCCAGGGTGTCCCGGCAGAGCTGCACCAGCTCGAACGGGCCGCACAGGAACCACTCGTCCACGTCGTCCGCGTGGATGGCGGTGCCCAGCAGCTGCTGCAGCTTCTCGGCGTCGATCCTTCCACTGAGCAGCGGCGCGATCCGCTGCTCGCGGGACAGCACGTGGTGGATGGCCAGCCGCTGCGGGTACTTGTCCTTCAGGTCCGCGAGCTCCTCCAGGAACATCACGTCCATGGCCGCCTTGTTGGCGTAGATCAGGTCGAACCGGCACTCCGGGTTTTTAGCCAGGAGCGTGCGGGCGATCGCGATCACCGGCGTGATTCCGCTGCCGGCGGCGATGGCCACGAAGCTGGCTTCCCCGCTGGAGGCCACGTCCCCGGCCAGCTCCTCCGGGTTGTTCATGGAGTTCATCCGGTTCTGCTCCACGGCCTGGCCGTCCCGGCCGTGCCTGGACACGAACGCGCCCATGGGGCTCATGACGTCCAGCGTGTCCCCGGCCTTCAGCTCGGCGTTGGCCCAGGTGGAGAAAACCCCGCCCAGGTCCTTCTTCACCGCCACCCGGATCTCGCTGCTGCCGTCCGCGAAGCTGCGCGGCTCGGCGCAGATGGAGTAGCTGCGGCGCACCTCGTGCACTTCCCCGGTCTCGTCCGGGAGCTTGGTGCGCAGGGCCACGTACTGGCCGGGCAGGTAGTCGAACTGGCCGGCGAGCTCGGCCGGGACGTGGAAGGCCACCTCGATGGCGTCCTCGGTGAGCCGGCGCACCTCCTTCACGGCGAGCGTGTGGAAGGACGGGCGACGGCGGCAGGTGGCCTGCGCCGTTTCTGCGGCGGTCTGGCGGACAACAGGCATGGGGCTTCCTTACAGCACTTTGAAGTAGTCGAACGGTTCCTTGCAGTCCTGGCACACAAACAGCGCCTTGCAGGAGGTGGAGCCGAAGCGGGTGAGTTCCTTGGTATGCAGGCTGGCGCACTGCGGGCATTTCACGGCCATTTGCAGCCTGATGGGGCCGGCGTGCCTTGCCGCATTTGCCATGCCCGACGGCGGGGCGATGCCGTACTCCTGCAGCTTCGCCTTTCCGGCGTCCGTCATCCAGTCCGTGGTCCAGGCCGGGGCGAGCACCAGGTCCACCTGGACGTCCTGGTAGCCCTCTTTGGCGAACGCCGCTTTGAGGTCGTCGCGGATGGCGTCCATGGCGGGGCAGCCGGAGTACGTGGGCGTGATGGTGACTGTTACCTTTTCGGCGGTCACCTCCACGTTCCGCAGGATCCCAAGGTCCTCGATGGTGAGAACGGGGATCTCGGGATCGCACACCGTGGCGGCGATGTCCCATGCCTTCTGCCGCGGGGTCCGGGCCCTGGTTTCAAAGTCGGAGATGTACATGGCCCCGGTGCTCACCACTTCGCTCCTGAATGCTCGCGGGCCAGCACCTGCATCTCGGCCAGGAGGTAGCCCAGATGCTCCGAGTGCCTGCCGTGCCGGCCGCCGCCTGGGGCTGCCGGAACGTCCGGCACCTCCAGCTCGGCTTCTGTGAGGACTTCGCCGGTGAGCCGGTCAAACTCCTCGCGCAGGCTGGAAGGCGCGACGGCGGCACCCGCCTCGGCGAGGCGGCGCGTCAGGTCATCGTCCTGGAACAGTTCGCTGACGTACGGCCACATCAGGCGCAGGCCGTGGATCATCCTGGTGCGGGATTCCTCGGTGCCGCCGGCCAGGCGGAGGATCCACTGGGCGCTGTGGTCCCGGTGGTAGTCCACTTCCTTCACGGCTTTCGCGGCGATGGCGGCAAGGGTGGCGTCGGTTGATTCCGTGAGCCGGCGGTACAGCTCGAACTGGTAGCAGCTCACGATGAACTGCCGGGCGATGGTCACCGCGAAGTCGCCGTTGGGCTGCTCGAACAGCTGGACGCTGCGGAACTCGTGCTCGCGGCGGAAGTAGGCGAGATCGTCCTCGGACTTCTCCCATGCGCCGCCGGCGTAGCTGAGGAAGCTCCGGGCGTGGCCCAGCTGGTCCAGGGCGATGTTGCCCAGGGCCACATCCTCTTCAAGCTCGGGGGCGCGGGAGATCCAGTGGCCCAGGCGCTGGGCGAGGATCAGCGCGTCGTCGCCGAGTCTCAGGGCGTATTCTGCGATGTCCTCGGAGGGCTTAGCCAGCCCGGTGCGGACCTCAAGCGCGATGTCCTCCGGGCGGAGGGCGTTGCCGGGGGTGATGCGGGTGGCACTCGCGTTGGAGTCGCCTCCTGCTGTTGGGGCTGCCACGCCGGTGGAGATGTCGCCGTGGCCTGTTGTCTCTGTTGCTTCGGGGCTCACAGGTGCTTTACCCCTTCGCTCTTGGTGTAGTACGTGGCGTGCCGGTAGTCCTTGCCCTGGGGCGACTCGAAGAACGAACCCTTGGCGTCCGGATCGCTGGCGGCAATGGCGTCCGCCGGGACAACCCAGATGGAGACGCCCTCGTTGCGGCGCGTGTAGAGGTCGCGGGCATTGCGCAGCGCCATGGCCGCATCCGGTGCGTGCAGGCTGCCGGCGTGAACGTGGCTCAGGCCACGGCTCGATCGGACGAACACCTCCCAAAGGCCCCAGGCGCCGCGGTCATGGGTCTCTTGCTCCGCTGCTGGGGACGCCTTGGGTGCCTCGCGGTTGATCTCTGTCGCCGAACTAGCCGGAACTTCCGGGTTGCCGTGGGGGCTCATGCTGCGTATTCCTTCGTCTTCATTGACTGTTTTGCTGCCTGTTTTGCTGCATAGGCGGAAGCGGCCTCGCGGACCCAGGCGCCGTCGTCGTGCGCTTCCCTGCGGCGTTCCAAGCGCTGGGCATTGCAGGGACCGCGCCCGGCCAGGACTTCCTGGAATTCGTGCCAGTCCAGGGGGCCGTGCTCCCACTTTTTGGTGTCCTCGTTGTAGCGGACCTGGTCATCGGGGAGGGTGAGGCCAAGGACCCTGACCTGCTCCACCATCATGCCCACGAAGCGGCTGCGGAGTTCGTCGTTGCTGAACCGCTTGATGTTCCAGGCCATGGACTGCTTGGAGTTGGGCGAATCGTCGTCCGGCGGGCCGAACATCATCAGGGCCGGGGCGTACCAGCGGTTCACGGCGTCTTGGGCCATCTGCTTCTGCTCGGGGGTGCCGTTGGAGAGTTCGAGGAGGATCTCGAAGCCCTGGCGCTGGTGGAACGATTCTTCCTTGCAGATGCGCACCATCGCGCGGCCGTAGGGGCCGTAGGAGGCGCGGCACAGCGGGACCTGGTTGCAGATGGCGGCGCCGTCCACCAGCCAGCCGATGGCACCCATGTCCGCCCAGGTCAGCGCCGGGTAGTTGAAGATGCTCGAGTAGCGGGCCTTGCCGGCGATGAGGTCTTGCGTCATCTTGTCCCGGCTTTGGCCAAGAGTCTCGGCGGCGCTATAGAGGTACAGCCCGTGGCCGGCCTCGTCCTGGACCTTGGCCATGAGGATGGCCTTGCGCTTCAGGCTCGGGGCCCGTGAGATCCAGTTGGCCTCGGGCTGCATGCCGATGATTTCCGAGTGCGCGTGCTGGGAGATCTGGCGCAGCAGCGTCTTGCGGTAGGCCGGCGGCATCCAGTCCTTGGGCTCGATGCGTGAATCCTGAGCCATGACGCGGTCAAAGTTGGCCTGGCCTGCCGCCTCTTCGTCCGGGGATAGCTCAGCCGGCACTGACTGCAAGTTCTGCGCTGCCATGGTTGCTCCTCTGCAAAGACCTTCTGGGACGTGCGGAATTATTTACCGACCGTTCGTTCAGGATATGCGGAAGCGTTCCGGGGCGTCAAGCGTCCCTCCCCTCTTCCCTCCTCCTCCGACGCTCTCTCACTTGATGCGCGTTTTTCCACAACGCTCCATCACGTCCTGCACCCTTTCGCCGCCGGAGCGTCGAGGCCTAGGATGAACACCTGCGGCGGCTCCACCTGCACGAAGAGAAGCCCCGGACATCAGAGCTGACACCAGAAGGGAAACCGACACCATGGCTGAAACTCCGAACCCCATCCAGATTCAAAAGTTCCTTGGCGGCGTGGATTACCCCGCCAGCCGCGAGGCGTTGTTATCCAAAGCCAAGGACTCAGGCGCCGACAGCAACGTGCTTGAGGCCCTCGAGGCCATCCCCGACCGGGAATACGACAGCCCAACGGCCGTAAGCTCCGCGGTTTCTGACACCAAGTCCTAGACGGGCCCGCCGGGGAAGCACCGCCCCGCGAAAGGCCTCGTCAGCCGACATGGACCCAGGGGCGCCTGGTTACGTCCGGGACGGCCTCGCGCAGCACTTCCCTGGTGACGGGAGCGATTTCGCCTTCGCCGAGGAACAGGAATCTCACCAGGTTGGTGACCGGATTGCCTTCGGTCCAGCGGAAGTAGATGTGAGGCATCAGCCCGGTGACGTCCCTGATGTGGAGCAGGACAGAGGCGATAGTGTTCGGGACAACGGGCCCGTGAACTTCGAGGATCCTGTACCCGTGGCGGACCACCCCGTGAACCTGGAGTTCTGTTTCAAAGTCGGAGGAGTCATCCACGATGACCTCCAGGAACAGGGCCTCCCGGTCGAGCGGGAGGTGGCTGACTTCGATGGCCGAGGCAAGCTTGCCGCCGTAGGCCTCCCGGGATGTCCGGAGCGGTTCATGGGCGATGATGGCGATGGGTCCCTCGAGGGTGTCAGACATGAACTCCAGCGCCGGCCGGTTCAGGTGGACGCGGGTGGCGTGAAGTTCAAAGGAGCGGCGGACGCGGGAGAGCAGGGAGATCGCGATGATGCCCAGGATGAAGACCCCTGCGATGCGGATGCCTTCGGGCCGTTCAAAGATGTTGGCCAGCGTGGTGTAGCTGAACACCACGGCGATCGCGCCGAAGCCAAAGGTGCGTTTGTTCTGGCGCCGACGGCGGGCCGAGAGGGTGACGGCAACAGCCGCGGAGGTCATGAGCACCAGGACGCCGGTGGCATACGCGCCGCCCTGGGCGTCGACGTCGGCTTCGAAGAGGAAGGTGATGAGGAATCCGACCAGGGTGAAGACGAGTACCAGCGGCCGCACCCCCTTGGCCCAGGCGGGGGCCATGCCGTACCGGGGCAGGTATCTGGGCACTAGGTTCAGCAGGCCTGCCATGGCGGAGGCTCCGGCAAACCACAGAATTGCGATGGTGCTGACGTCGTAGATGCTGCCGAAACCGACGCCGAGGTATTCATGGGCGAGGTAGGCCAGGGCACGCCCGTTTGCCTGGCCGCCGGGCAGGAATTCCCCCTCCGGGATCAGGACGACCGTAATGAAGCTGGTGGTGAGCAGGAATCCGCTCATGACGACGGCGGCTGTGGTGAGCATGCGCCGCGTTCCCCGGATGCGGCCTGCCGGGTTCTCTTCGGTGTCGTTCTCCTCTCCCCGCACCTGGGGCATAACGGCGACGCCGGTCTCGAACCCTGAGAGGCCAAGGGCAAGTTTGGGGAAGACCAGCAGGGCGATGGCGACGGCCATCAGCGGGTTGCCATGGGAAGTCCAGAGGCTGGTCCACCAGTTGTCCATTGCCAGCGGGTGGGCGAAGACCTGGATAAGCGTGGCGGCGACGACCACAGCATTGAGGCCCAGGTACAGGACCACGAGGACCACCGCGACGCCGATGGCTTCCCGGAACCCCCGCAGGAACACCGCCGCCAACAGTGCCAGCAGGAAGAGGGTGACGGGAACATTCTGGCCCTGAAGCCAACCGGGCGCGACCGGGTTTTGGATGAGGTGCGCACTGGCGTCAGCCGCGGACAGGGTCATGGTGATCATGAAGTCGGTGGCGGCGAACCCGAGCAGGACCAGGACGAAGAGCTTTCCACCCCAGCGGGGCAGCAGACGCTCAAGCATGGCGATCGAGCCTTCCCCGCGGTGGCTCTCGCCCGCAACCCGCCGGTACACCGGCAGTGCGCCCAGCAAGGTCACGGCCACCAGCACCATGGTGGCCAGTGGCGAGATGACGCCGGCGGCGAGCGCTGCGATGGCCGGCTGGTATCCAAGGGTGGAGAAATAGTCCACGCCTGTGAGGCACATAACCTGCCACCACGGATGCTTTTTCTCGTGGACGGCTATTCTCCCGCCGGGGCCCGGGTGGGCGCCTTTGCTGTCCTGGAGCCCGAACAGCAACCAGTTGCGCACTGCTGCGGCTCCGTGCGGCCTGGGGGCCGAGGGGTCAGCCGGAGGCCTGCTCAACGTGGTCATGGATTCCTTTCAGCGTTGCGCAGTGCACCGCGTCCAGGCCGAAGCTAACACCGGCAAAAACCGCCTGACGGGGAAACGGAGTTTTATTGACGAATCCTTGACGCCCCGGGTTCCGGAAGCGGGCCGGGGCCGTCCTTCCCACTCCCCCAGACGCGCCATCACCTCCCGCACGTTTTTCTGAGACGCCCCATCACCTCCTGCACAGGATGCGCGCCGTCGTCGTCTCGTCATTGAAGGGGACGACGCCGTAATGCTTCCCTGCCACTCTGGTTTGCCTCTAACCCTGTGCATATACTGACCGGACTTTATCCGGCCCTACCTACATCGGAACATCTAACTGTTCGCCGCTGGGACGCCGGCGACCGGAAGAACGCACGCGCAGCCTCCCGAACCGACACACACAACGCCCCGGCCGGCGCGGAATCGCGCACGCCCGAGGCGTCAATGAATCCTGCCATCATCATGTTCGGCATGCGGCGGCGGGCCCGGAGGATGGATGGTCATGAGGCGATTCTTAAGACTGGTAACTGGCATTGCGTTGATTTGTGGTTTCGTGCCTGCACTGACTTCGGGCGCTGCTCAGGCTGCGGCCGGACCGTGCATCGGCGCCCCTCCCGCCGACGGCACCACGTACAACGAAACCCGGCAGTTTGTGGATGCCCAGGCTTGGTGGGTGCCGGACACGGACCAAGCCAACAACTCCACCACCAATACCGGCCATACCCACCTGGGGGCCTGCATACCTGAACGTGAAACGATCAGTTCCGGGAACCTGACTGTGAATGTACGGGTGATCCTCCATGACAACCCGGGCAAGGCCAACTACGTCTCCATGGTGTTCAAGACCCCCGACGCCGAAACCACCGTCCAGAAGTGCTACCTGCGGGCTACAGCGGCGAATTTCACCTGCCCGGGCCCATCCAGCAGCACAGGCAAGGGCGACTTCGTGTGCACTGGAACCTGTGAGCGCTGGGTGACCTTTTCATGGCCAATTTCGGCATTCAACCACGCCGGGACCGAGGAGGTCCGCTTTCGTGCGTTCGTCCCGCAGGCGGGCGGCAAGGAAATGCAAGCCAACCTCAACTGGCAAGCCAACATCCAAAACGGCAAGTCCGTGTCCAACGTATCCCGGTATGCGTTCCTGCGGGGCAAGGGCTGGTACACCCACGCGCTGTACTGCGAGGCCTCGGTGCGTACCGTCCCCATTCCTGACAGTCCGGTGTCAGGAATCTGGTCTCCCGTGGTAGGCCTGACCACCCACCCCGACGGCTCGCTTCCGGCGACCCACTCCTTCATCTCGATCGACCCGGACTTTCATGCCGTTCCGTCCAACGCCGGAAGGGTGCTCTGGGACGCTGCAGGTCCCTACGGCCCGGAGCCGTTCGGGGCCGCCCCCGTCTCGATCGATACCAGGACTCTGGCCAACGGAGTCCATAAACTGCACCTGCGAACGTCGTGCCGTGATAACACTCTGGGTTCGACAAATTCCGGGGTGACAGTCATTCCCTTCACAGTGGCTAACTGACAACGGGTGAACCGAAGGGCTGTCCATGATTTGCCGGCACCCCTACCTGCGGCAGGGTAGTGGTAGTGGGTTCCGGGCGGGGTCCTGCAGGAGGAACATTGGCTTATCCACCGCGCCTGGCCATCCATCGGAAGCCACCGCGCGGTCCGTCTTCTCGAAGGGTTATCGGATGCAGGCAGCAATCTCTCGTCTTGGAGCCGTTCGGATCGTGGCCGCAATCGCCACAGCCCTGCTGTTGGTCATTGCCGCGGGTTGCACCAGCCCCCCGCCGTCGCCCTACCAGCAGTTCCCTGAGGGTGTTCGGATTGCTGCCGTAGGTGACATGAACGGCGTCAGGTCCTTTGCGCCCGCCAGCCCGTCCGGCCGGAATGGTGCGGCGATCACCCGGCTCGAGCAGGACAACGAGATTGACGCGTTCCTGGGGCTCGGGGACTTCCAGTACAGCGCCCCGCATTGCGAAGACTACGTAAAATACTGGAAGCGGCTGTGGGGTGGCACGGAGCCAAAGTTGTACTGGGTGTCCGCCCCCAACCACGACTGGCAACCCGGCCGCAACGAAGACCTCGACAAATTCATGGATGGCCAATGCCCGGGGTCCCCGGAAAAGGCAGCGATCAACCAGGAGCGCGGGTTCATCGGGAACGGGGAACCGTACTCGAAGGACTTCGGGAACTGGCACTTCGCGTTCGTGCCGTCCGCGTACTGGCGGTATCAGCCCGCGAAGGCAGAGTTGGTGACCACCTGGCTGGACAACGACCTCGCTGGAGCCCAGGCAGCGGGCAAGCACCTGGCCGTGGTGTACCACGAACCGTACTTCACGTCGGACACGCCGGCGCATGGACGATCCGCGGAACACAAGCCATGGATCGACGTGATGTGGAAGTATCGTGTCCGCCTGACCCTGTCAGGATCACAACACAACTACGAACGGTCTTGTCCGGTGAACAATGCGGACCAGTGCGTCAATGATGGGATGACGGCCTTCCAGGTTTCCACGGGAGGAGCCGGCCTCCGCCCCTTCACCAGCCACCCCTCGTATATCGAGAAGCGGTTCAGCGACACTCACGGGTTCCTTCGGCTGACGCTACGGGACGACGGGTCTTTCGACTGGAACTTCGTTCCAACCACCGGGTCGAGCACGGACGCGGGCACACGTCCCGCGTCGCAGTAAACCGCTGCTCCCGCTGCCTGAGGCGCTGGAGTCCCGACGCGCCATCACCTCCCGCGGGCTTCCCGCAGACGCCCCATCACCTCCCGCAGGTTTTCCGCAGACCTCATGCCATTGACCCACTCGTATGCAGGAGGCGGGTTAACATGAGTTCTTCACTGTGGTTCCTCGCTAGCGGGATTTGGAGGGGTGGTGGACGGATTGTCGCTTCGCGTACGGGCCGGGATGGCCGCCGGCACTGCCGCGCTCCTTGTTGTGACCGCCGGCTGCACTTCGGCCGGACCAGGGACGCAGGCGTCCGCCGCGCCCCCGGTCCGGATTGTCGTGATCGGGGACTCGCTGAGCACCGGATATGGAACCTCGCCGAACCAGGCATGGCCCAAGCTCCTGCAGCAGGCGCACCTGAACGGCAAACGGCCGGTGCAGGTCACCAATGCCGCGGAGAACGGCAGCGGCTACCTGGTTGCCGGTGAAGACGGGAACACCTTCAGCACGGAAGTCGAGGTGGCCGTGGGCCCCGACACGGACGTCGTCGTCTTTTTTGGATCGGACAACGATTGGGGAGCAGACCCCGAGGAGCTCCGGGAAGCCGCCGCCTCAACGTTCGCCGCCGCATCATCCCGGGCCCCGCAGGCGGTTCTCGTGGCGGTGGGTCCCCTGTCCGGAAGCGAAGAACCAGACCCGGTGCTGGCTGAAGTGCGGGACTCAACCGCCTCCGCTGCGCAGAACATGGGGGTGCAGTTCATCGATCCCATTGCCGACCAATGGCTCAACGGCCGCGCCGACGTTCTGTTGGGACCTGATGGTGAACACCCCAGCGCTTCCGGGCAAAAGTTCCTGCGGGACAAGATGAAGGGAATCCTCGGCGCTGCTGTAGCAGGCTGACAGCCTCCCTTGGCGCGGCTTCACAGGTGCACCGGCGCCAGAGCCAGCCCTGCGCCCAGGAGCGGGCCCGGTTCAGGGACAGAGTGAATCAGGCCACAACAGCACCCATCCTTTGCCCGGACTGCCGCGAAGTACTGGTGTCCCCTTCCTGGGCGACAACATCACGCGGGCGCGTATGAGGAGATTTTCCCAATGAATAAGACACTTCGCTTTATGGCAGTCCCCACCCTGGCCTTGGCCGCTCTTGCCCTGTCCGGTTCCCCTGCAATGGCCGCCGACGGGTCATACCAGTCCACCCTGAAGCAGCTCAACGGAAGTGCCGGCTCGGGCACCATCACCCTTGATGTCACGGGTAACCAAGCCCATGTTGTCCTGAAGGTTTCGGGGATGCCCGCGACCTTCATGGATGCCCCCTACCCGCACGTCCAGCACATCCATGGAGGGGCCAAGGGCGCCTGCCCGGACCCTTCGGCAGATAAGGACGGCGACCAGGTCATCTCCACCACTGAAGGCGCACCGTCCTACGGAGGCATCGTCACCACTCTCTCCACCAGCGGCGATACCAGCCCGGCAGCAGGCCTTGACCTCAAGGTCGGCGGACAGGGCGCCTCCTACACCGTGGACCGCACGTTCGAACTAAACCCGGAAACCAAAGCCGCTCTTGAAGCAGGCACCGCAGTCGTTGTTGTCCATGGCCTTGACCCCGCCACCCTCAGCGCGGCAGGCCAGGCCGCCAAGAGCGACCTCGCCCCGACCCTTCCCCTCGCCGCTACCTCTCCCGCCCTGTGCGGGACCCTGACGGCCAGCCAGATGAAGATGCCTGCAGGCGGCGCTAACACCGGCATCACTACCGAGACCGGCCCGGACACCGGGGCCCTCGCCATCGGCAGCGGCCTGGCCCTGATCGCCCTGGCCGGCGGAGCATACGCCGTCCGCCGCCGCAACGAAGCCGCCTAGGCCGGAGTGAGCGGATCCATACTGTGACAACCAGGAATCCCGGCCACCGCGGAGGTCTCGGGGCCTCCACGGCGGCCGGGATTCTGCTCGCGCTTTCCCTGGCCGGCTGCACCGCAGGACCCGGCACCACTCCCGACGCCGGAGCGTCCCCTTCCGCCTTCGCCTCATCGACGGCGCCTCCCGCGGTTACGTCCCCGGCTGTGACCGCAGCACCGCCGGCTGCCGCCGCAGCCCCGTCCGCCCAACAGCTTCCGGCGGTGCTTGGCGCTTCGGCTCCTGTGACCCTGAGTATTCCCTCGATCGGGGTCCGGACAGACCTACTCCATCTGGGGCTGGAGGACAACGGCTCCCTGAAGGTACCGGAGGACACCGGCAACGGCGCACCGGCGGGCTGGTACAACGGCTCACCGACCCCCGGTGAACGCGGCCCGTCAGTTTTCCTGGGCCACGTCAATGCCCTGGGCGGCCACAAGGGCGTCTTCGCTGACCTGCGCAAGCTCACAGCCGGGGCAGAGATCAACGTTTCCCGGGCCGACGGCAGCACCGCGGTATTCAACGTGGAGCACGGCGCCCTGTACCCCAAAAACGGGTTCCCCACCCTCGAGGTTTATGGCAACACTCCGGGGGCTGAACTCCGGTTGATCACCTGCGACGGCTACGACCCCGCTACCGGCCTCTTCGACGACAACTACGTCATCTACGCCAAACTCAGGGCCTGACAACAGAACTACCGCTCCTTCCCGAAGCGGCCAATGGTGCGAATGGACTGGACATGAACAACCGAAAAAGCGCTTTGGCCGCCCTTGGCCTCACGTCCCTGCTCCTCGCAGGCTGCGCAACAGCTGCCGGATCGGTGTCGGCACCGTCAGACGTTTCGACGACGGCCCCGGCTGCAGCGTCGCCTGCGCCCGGACAAAGCGGCAGCCACGGCGGGCACCACGGCCAGGGATCAGCATCCCCGGGTACGGCGACGGAAGCGCCCAGCGCCGCCGCCGTCATGGTCTGCGGAGACCAGCCAAAGGAGAGGTTGCGGTCCATCCTGGATCTGGACTCGGACCCTCACACCGTTGATAACTGGGCCGACAGCACCTTCACCTGCACCTATCACCTGACCGAAGGAACACTGATCATCTCCGTCCAGGAGGCAGCGGACAAGGCATCGGCAGGGAAATACTTCGACGCGAAGCAGGCCCTCGCCAAAGACGCCGCACCCATCGAAGGCCTCGCGAACCTCGGTTTCCCGGCCTACGAAACCGCCGACGGATCCGCCGTTTTCCAGAAAGACAGCTTCGTTCTGCAGGTTGACGCTTCCGGTCTGCCCCCCACTTTGGGACCGGAAAACATCACCCGGAACGCGCTGGCCTACCAGCTATCCACTACCATCCTGGCCTGCTGGGTCGAGCACCAATGACCACCCCTCGCCGCAACCCCAGCAGGGCTATCCCATAGGGTCCTCAATGTCCCCTGCCGCTTCAAATCCCAGGCAAATTCGCTTATTGCCGTGGCGCCACCGGGCCAAGCTGTGGGAGAGTTTAGCCATCGATCCGCCCTCCCCCGCCTCCACCCGTTGAGGCCGGCAACACCCGCGGGCCCCGTGGCGCTTCGGCTTGAAGGAGGGCAGCGTGCTCGGCAGTCGACAGGGCGTAGGGCGGCGAGCCCGCCCCGGACGGAGCTCCCGGCAGCACCTGGTGGTGCTGCTGCTGGTCCTTGCGGCCCTCCTTTCGGGCTGTCAGCCGGCCCCGACCCCTCCGGAGCCTGAGCACACCGGTGCGCCCAGGCATGTATTTGTGATCAACTTGGAGAACCAGGGATACGACCGGGTTTTCGAGGCCGGGTCCGCCGCACCCTACCTGTCAGGGACGTTGCGGTCCCAGGGGGTGCTGTTGACCAGTTACTACGGGATTGCCCATGATTCATTGCCCAACTACCTCGCCCAGATCTCCGGCCAGCCGCCGAATGACCGCACATCCCGGGATTGCCCCACGTTCACCCCCGTGACCTCGTCCCGGAGGGACAGCCAGGGGCGGGTGCTGGGCAAAGGCTGTGTATATCCAGCCGATGTCCCAACGCTCGCCGGGCAGCTGACCTCAGCCGGGAGGACGTGGAAGGGCTACATGGAAGACATGCACTCACCGTGCCAGCATCCCGCCCTCGGCGCCGAGGATGACCACCGCGGCGCCACCCCGGGGGACCAATACGCCACACGCCACAACCCGTTTGTCTACTTCCGCTCCATCACCGACTCCCCCGCCTGCGACAGCAACGTGGTCAACTACAATGCACTGGCCCGCGATCTCGCTTCAACGGACACCACCCCAAACCTTTCGTACATCACTCCGAACCTGTGCCATGACGGGCACGATCAGCCCTGCGTTGACGGCACCACCGGCGGCATCGCGGCAGCGGACCAGTGGCTGGGCACCGCGGTGCCAGCAATCCTTGCCTCACCTGCCTTCCGGCAGGACGGGTTGCTGATCATCACTCTGGATGAGGCCGACGGCGGGCGGACCGGACCGTCAGGAGCGGTCGCCGGGGGCGCGGAGGGCGGGAAGGTGGGCGCCCTGGTCCTGTCCCCGTTCACGCCCGCGGGTTCAACCAGCGACACGCCCTACAACCACTACAGCCTGCTGGCCAGCATCGAAGACTTCTTCTCCCTGCCCCGCCTGGCCGGCGCCCGTGACCCTGGCGTGAACACCTTCGGATCCGACGTGTACAAGGCCCGCGCCTGACGCCGGCCGCCCCGCCCATCGACAACTCTCCTCCACGTCATCTTCGCTAACGAAGACATAGTCCATTTGAGTTAGGTTAGGTTTACCTTCTACGGTCCTGCTGTGACCACATACACAGAGCTGGCCGGAGTCTCCTTTGCCGCACAGCTGGCCCGCTTCGGCGACCGCACTGCCGTCAGCACCAATAAAGAGACGCTGAGCTACCGCGAACTGGCCCGCCGCGTGGAGGATGTGGCCCGGTCCTTCGGGCCCCACCGCAGGCTGGTTGCCCTCGAGGCGGAGAACACGCTGCCCTCGCTCGTTGCCTACCTCGCGGCCCTGCAATCCGGCAATCCGCTGCTGATCCTGCCCGCTGGCGGCGGCTCAGCCGGGGAGGCACTCGAGGCGGCCTATGATCCGGACGTTGTGGTCCGCGCGTCGGACGGTGAAGCGGTCCTGGACGTGCGCCGCGAACAAAGCCACCACGATCTGCACCCCGAGCTGGCGCTGCTGCTGAGCACGTCCGGGTCCACTGGCTCGCCCAAGCTGGTCCGGCTTTCCGCGGACAGCATCCAGGCCAATGCCGCCGCCATCGCCCAGTACCTGCAGCTGCGTCCCAGCGACACCGCCGCCACCACGCTCCCCCTCTCCTACTGCTACGGAATGAGCGTGGTGAACAGCCATCTCCTGGCGGGGGCGTCCCTGGCATTGACGGATCTTTCCGTGGTGGACCCGTGCTTCTGGGAGCTCGTCCGCACCGAAAACGTGACGTCCTTCGCCGCGGTGCCCTACACCTTCGACCTGCTGGACCACGTGGGCTTCGCGGACATGGACGTGCCCAGCCTGCGCTACATCACGCAGGCCGGAGGGCGCCTCGCTCCTGACCGCGTCCGCTCCTACGCCGAGTTGGGCCGGCGGCAGGGGTGGGACCTGTTTGTGATGTACGGCCAGACCGAGGCCACAGCCAGGATGGCCTACCTCCCGCCGGACCAGGCCGCGGAGAATCCCCATGCCATCGGCGTGCCTGTGCCGGGCGGGTCCTTCCGGCTTGAGCCGGTCCCCGGTCTCGAGGCCTGCGAGCTGGTGTACGCCGGACCCAACGTGATGCTGGGGTACGCCGAACAGCCCGAGGACCTCGGCCTGGGGCGGGTCATCACGGAGCTTCACACCGGCGACCTCGCCCGCCGCAGCCCGGATGGGCTCTACGAGATTGTTGGCCGGCGCAGCCGTTTCGTGAAAATCGTGGGGCTCCGGGTGGATCTGGGGCAGGTGGAACGGATACTTGCCGATCTGGGCGTAACCGCTGCCGCCGCCGGCTCTGACCAGGCGGTGGTGGCCGCGGCCGAAGGCGACCACGACCTGTCCCTGATCGCCAAAACCCTGGCGCAGGACCTGGGCCTGCCGCGCGCCGCCGTCGAACTCTTTGCCGTGGAAGCCATCCCGCGCCTTGCCAACGGGAAGCCGGACTATCCCGCCGTCGCCGCCCTGGCGGGCGAAAAGGAGGACGACGGCGGCCGGCCCGCTGCTGCGCCGCATTCCGAGGCAGGTACTGCTGACGTCCGGCGCATCTTCGCGGAGGTTCTCGAACAGGACGACGTGGGCAACACTGACACGTTCGTTTCCCTGGGCGGCGATTCACTGTCCTACGTCGCGGCGTCCGTCCGGCTGGAGCAGGCGCTCGGATACCTTCCCCGGGGCTGGCACCTGATGCCGGTCTGTGAACTTTCGCCCTCGCCTGCGCCGCACGAGACGCCCGGCCAGGTCCCGCCGTCGGGCAATCCCGTCCCGGAAACGCCGCGCGGGGCGTCCGGCTGGCGGCGGAGGGTGCTTGCGCCGATGGAGACGGGGATTGTGCTCCGCGCCGTCGCCATCATCTGCATTGTCTCCACGCATATCGGCTTCTTCCACTGGCAAGGCACTGCCCACGTCCTGATGGCCGTGGCCGGCTATAACTTTGCCCGCTTCCAGCTCTCCGGGCCGCGCACTGCACGGCTGCGGCGGCAGCTGCGGAGCGTCGCGCGGATTGTGGTGCCCAGCGTCGCGGTGATCGGCCTCGCGTTCGCGGTGACGGACAAATATTCCTGGTACAACGTGTTCCTGCTGAACCCCCTGCTGGGGCCGGAGGGGTGGACCGACCATTCCCGTTTTTGGTTTGTGGAGATCCTGGTCCACATCCTGATCGGGCTCGCTGCGGTGCTGGCGATCCCTGCTGTTGACCGGGCCGTGCGCCGGTGGCCTTGGGCCTTCGGGCTGGCCCTGGTAGCGGTTGATGTGCCGCTGCTTTTTGGCCTCGTGGAAAGCCGCTATCCCGGCCAGGGCCCGGTGCTGTGGCTGTTCGGGCTGGGATGGGCAGCGGCCGCGTCCCGGACGTTGTGGCAGAAGGCGGCCGTGACGGCGGTTGCGCTCCTGGTCACGCCGGCGTGCTTCGACAACCCCTACCGGACCGCGACGATCCTGGCGGGCTGCCTCATCCTGCTCTGGGTGCCCACCCTCCGCGTGCCGCGCGGACTTCACCGGATCACCGCGCTGCTGGCGAGCGCGTCCCTGCACATCTACGTCACGCACTGGCTGGTGTACCCGCTGGTGGATCCGGTGGACAAGGGGCTCGCCGTCCTGGCGTCCCTGGCCTGCGGGGTCCTTTACTGGATCCTGGCCACCCGGGCGATGGGCTTCGGTGAAAGGTGGATGAAGCGGCGGCGCTTGGAGGCCCGCGCCACCCGCTCAAGCGTTTAGGCCGGCCTGCTGCGCGTGCGGCCCTAGAAGTGGTTGCGGGGTGGACGAGCCTGGCCAGCGCGCGCCTGCTTCGCTTTCCGGGCCTGCATTATGCGGCTGATGATGGTGGGGAGCAAAGCAAACAGCAGTTTCTTCATTAGCGGATCCTCTGGTTGGTGGGGCCTGGTTGGTGGGTTCTTGACGTCAGCTCGGACTGTTCACGGCTGGCTCTCGGCTGCCCGAACGTCACTGTAGGGATCGTCGGGATTCTTCAGCGGCACACCGCCCGCTTCGGTTCCTGAATAGGAGGGACGGGCAGGTTCCCCGTAAATGGTTTCGCCGTAGGTTGCTGGGGCCGCTGGCTGCTCCTGGTAAACCGGCTCCGCACCCCACGGCGGAGCAGTCGCTCCCCTGGCTTGTGCCTGCGAAGGCGTCGGCCGGTCTCCATCGTCCGGGCCCCCTGCCTGCATACTGCGCGCGAGCCGGCCCGCGAGGATTCCTGCGCCGGCAGCCAGGAGCAGGAACGTGCCGGGCTTGCGGCGGGCGAACGACTGCACTTGAACCAGGAGCGTCCCCGGTTCAGCGCCTTCAATCCAGGAAGCAGCGGAGGACGCGCGCCCGGCTACCTCCCGGACCAAATCACTGGCCACTCCCTGCTTCTCCGGGGCATCAGCCATGGTCCGCAGCTGGCTGGAGATGCCGCGGATTCCGTCGGCGGCCTTCCGCTGCTGCTCGCCGGCCTGGCTGCCCAGGCCTGATTTCGCCTCCCGCAGCAGGCCCTGCGCACTGGACTTGGCTTCGGCTGCAACGTTTCCGGCCTCCGCCTTCGCGGTCTGCGCCACACTGCGTGCCGCACCAACCGCTTGCTCCGAGACTTTCGACGCCTCCTGCTTCGCTGCATCCTTCGTAGTGACGTACGTTTGCGGCTCCGCCGAAGCATCGGCCGGTAGGGCGTTCCCGTACTGGTCGAGGGAGGTTCCGGCAGAGTCTGCAGGCCACTGGTTTTCCGTCATCGTCACTCACTTCCATTGATACGCAGCTGGACACTGGAAACAACAGGACTAATAGTAAGTATGGTTACTAATTAGATGGTAGGCATAGCTGGCGACGGCTGCCAAGGCGGGAACCAAGATTTATATGCAAGAATATGCGCATGAATGCAGATAGCAGTGCTTGCGCGTTGAGCGCGGACAGCCAGTACGTGGAGCTGGCCGTCGAGGTCTTCGCCATGCTGGCCGACGCCACCCGTGTCCGGATCATCCTGGCCCTGCGCGACGGCGAGATGGCCGTCGGTGAGCTGGCCGAAGTGGTGGGCAAAACACCGGCCGCAGTGTCCCAGCACCTCGCCAAGATGCGCCTGGCCCGGATGGTCTCCCCGCGCCAGGACGGTACCAGGGTTCTGTACCGGCTGGAAAACGAGCATGCGCGCCAGCTGGTGGCAGACGCGATTTTCCAGGCCGAGCACGCTCTCGGCGGCGAGCCGGCACACCACCGCCGCGAGCGGAAGGCAGACGCATGAGCAGGCAGGAGCATCTTCACGAGCACGCAAGCGCCGAGCATGATCATGGGCATCCTCACGAGCCGGACCACCCGCATGACCACGAGCCGGACCACCCGCATGACCACGGGCACGACCACGACCACGGGCACAGCCACGCGCATAAGCCTGGCCACGATCATGATCATGACCACGGGCATGACCATGACCATGGCCATGACCACGGGCATGACCATGACCATGGCCATGACCACCATCACCATGGCGGTTTCAAGGGCTGGCTCTTCGAGCTGTTCGTCCCGCACACGCACGATGCCGCCGACTCCATCGACGACGCCATGGAAGCCAGCGTCGAAGGTATCCGGGCACTGAAGATCAGCCTGTTCCTGCTCCTGGGCACCACAGTCCTGCAGTTCCTCGTGGTGCTGGTCAGCGGATCCGTGGCGCTGCTGGCGGACACCATCCACAACTTCTCAGACGCCCTCACCGCGGTTCCGCTGTGGGTCGCCTTCATCCTGGGCCGCCGCGCCGCCACCCGCCGCTACACCTACGGCTTCGGCCGGGCGGAGGACCTCGCGGGCCTGTTCATCGTCGCCGTCGTTGCCCTGTCCGCCGTCGTGGCAGCCTGGCAATCCGTGGACCGGCTCCTGCACCCCCAGCCGCTGACCAACCTGTGGTGGGTCTTCGCCGCAGGCCTGATCGGCTTCGCCGGCAACGAGGCAGTGGCCATCTACCGCATCAGGGTGGGCCGCCGGATCGGATCCGCCGCCCTCGTGGCCGACGGCGTGCACGCCCGCACCGACGGCTTCACCTCCCTGGCCGTGGTGTTCGGCGCCGTCGGCGTGATGCTCGGCTTCCCGCTGGCCGACCCCATCGTTGGCCTCCTGATCTCCGCGGCCATCCTCGTCCTCTTGTGGGGGACGGTCCGCAGCATCGGGCGGCGGCTGATGGATGGCATTGAACCGGAGCTGGTGGACACAGCCCAGCAGGCCCTCGAGGGCACGCCGGGAGTCCTTGCCGTGCCGCATCTGCAGCTGCGGTGGTCAGGTCACCGCCTGCAGGGCGCGGCAACCCTGGTGATGAACGACGGCGTGACGCTGGCTTCCGCCGAGCAGGTCACCCGGGAAGCCGCGCACCGCCTGAAGCATGCCCTGCCCAAGGCGGACCACATGGTCCTCACCCCCTCCGGCGCCAGCATCCAATAGCGCAAGGCCGGGCCGCCGTCGTCCGTTCCGTCCCGGTTGCTTTCCGTCCGCAACGGCGCCGCGCCGGGAACGACGGCGTGTCCTCCCCCTGAACCGCAGGGTACGGAAATGGGGAAGGACGCACTGGCGAAAACAGCCGGCAAGGGGTGGCGGGCCATAGGCTGGGCTGATGGCCGACCTCGCTGCCTTGGTGCCCACTCTCGTGGCAGTGGCCATCCTGATGGCACTCACCGTTGCCGTCCTCCGGGGCGCGCGCACGCCGTCGTACCTTGCCCCCGCCCTGGCCATCCTCCGCGGCGCCGCCCAGCTCGCCCTCATCAGCCTGGTGCTGGGCGGCATCATCAGCGATCCGCTGTGGGTGGCGATGGCACTGCTGGTGATGTTCACGGTGGCTGCCGTCACCGCAACCCGCAGGCTGACGTGGTCCTGGCAGCGGTTTCCCGTGGTGGCAGGGACCATGGCCGCGGGCATCACGGTGACTCTCGCCGTCGTGTTCGGCACGGGGGCCATCGAGTTCACGCCGCGGTACGTCCTCGCCGTCGGCGGCATTGTGATCGGCAACTGCATGACCATCTCGGTGCTGGCAGGGCGGCGCTTTTTTGAAGCCGTCCGCGAGCAATGGGACCAGGTGGAAGGCTGGCTGGCGCTGGGAGCCACGGCCCGGCGGGCCACATTAACCCAGGCGCGCTACTCGGTGCATGCCGCCCTGATCCCCTCCACCGACCAGACCAAAACCACCGGCCTGGTGACCTTGCCCGGCGCGTTTGTGGGTGCGATCTTCGGCGGCGCGTCCCCCTTGGAGGCCGGCCGGTTCCAGGTGGTGGTGCTGGCATCAATCATGGCGGCCGGTGCCCTCACCGCCGTCGCACTCATCCGCTCCCTCGGCGCCGTAAAGGTGCGGCCGGAACCGTTCTAGGTGTACTGCGCAAGCCTGGGCAGTACATCTAGGCCCGCTCACCCTGCAAGCATCTGCTGCAGCTCGGCGGTCATCGCGTTCACCAGCTCGGGCCTGCCGTGGAACTGGGCCGGCGTGTTCTGGAAGAGCTCGATGCCCCAGATGCCGTCTTCGCGGACGGCCACCAGAGTCTGGTGCGCGATGGTGGCCGGGGATACGTCGGTCTGCCCGGGCGGTACCAGGCCGGTGATGGCGATCAGCAGCGCGGTGCCGGGCCCCAGCGGGCGCACTTCCCGCACCTTGGAGACGTAAGCGGCCGTTGCATGGTCCCTGAAGATCGGGGCCAAGTGCTCCAAGATCTCGTCCGGCCCCGTTGCGGTGCTACCGTCGAATCCGATCTGGAGCCCGCGCTCCCGGAAAAGTTCCGCCATACCCCGGGCATCCCGCCGGTTCCAGGCCGCGATCAACCCCTCGTACAGCCTGCGGACTTCTGAATCATCCATTGCCGCCCCCAAGGAACGTCCGGATGGCCTCTAGGTCTACGAGGCCGGGCGCCACCGCGATCACCGCGCGGAGCCCCAGGGCCGCGATCCCAGCGCGGCGCGACCCGCGCCGGGGCTCTGTGGGCCTAGGCAGGCTTGGCAAAGGCAGCCGCGCTCATGATTTCGTAAGCCACGAATGCCTCGTCGCCTTCCACCCACGCGTCATGGCCGGCCGGAATGGTGTAGGCGTGGCCCGCAGTGACCGTGGCCCGGGCGCCGTCATCCATTTGAACCGTCAGCGTTCCGGCAGCGCAGATCCCGACGTGATTGACCTGGCAACTGTCCGTGTGCACCACGGTCTTGATGGTCTCGGACCACCGCCAGCCCGGCTCAAAAGTAAACCTGCCCAAAGTGGTGTCTCCGATGTTGACCACATCGACGGCGGTCTTGGGCGGACGGCGCCGTTCGTCGGGTTCGTCGAACGACTTCGCCTCAAGGGCTTTGACTGCTTCTCCGGCCATTTCCTTCTCCTGACAGGGAGTGATTGGAACTATTCATCCGGAGCGCCCAGACCGCTCCTGGGGTAGGTTGGCCGGCCTGGGGTAAGTCTCACGCCGTGCCAACACTGGCACCCAGCGGTATCAGCGTGCGCCCGGGAGGGGAAGGTGTCAATATCTTGTTACCCTCCATTCAGAGCAGGTCCTCTGTGGCACGGCTTTGCTGGAGCTGCCATAGTCTTATCCTCATCCAGCGCTACTCAACGGTAGGGACAGACACATGAGCATCAGCGCGAACCTGCGCCTGGTCATCGGAGCCGACCACGCCGAATTCGAGTACAAGCAAGCCCAGAATGCCGATCCGGAGGCTTAAGGTGTCATCTCTTCCTGACCCCGCCGCGGGCGGAACACGCACAACCGGCGCCGGGGCCGGGAATCAAACCGGGGCCATCATCGGTGTCAGCCTGAAAATGTACTTCGGCTATGAACGCACCCTCGCCTGGTGCAGGGCCGTTGCCGGCATAGCCTCCGCACACCCGGCAGTGCGCAACGGTGACATCGAACTCTTTGTACTCCCGGCCTTTCCGGTTCTCGCCGAAGCGGCCCGTGTCCTGGCCCCCACCGGCACCGGCACTGGTGCCCAGGACATCTTCTGGGAAGACGAAGGCGCATACACCGGGGAGGTCGCTGGACCAATGATCACAGAACTCGGCGGAGCGTATGCGGAGATCGGCCACGCCGAACGACGCCGCCTCTTCGGGGAAGACGACGATGTCATCGGGCGGAAGCTCGCTGCCGCCTACCGCAACAGCCTTACGCCCGTCCTGTGCATCGGCGAGAGGTACCGGGGAACTGCCACTGAGGCGGTGCGCCAGTGCATCAGCGAGATGGAGGCCGTGTTCAGGCGTGCAACAAGTCTGGGCGCCGGGGGGCGGACTATCGTGGCTTATGAGCCGCAGTGGGCGATCGGCGCGCCGGAACCGGCAACGCCGGAGTACATCAGCGCCGTCATCACCGGGCTGGACACGCACCTGCGTTCACTGCCCGGGCAGGCCGAGAGCCGGGTCATCTACGGCGGCAGCGCGGGACCGGGCCTGATCGGCCGGCTCGACATGTCCGTCGCCGGCCTGTTCCTGGGTCGCTTCGCCCATGACCCGAAAGCGCTGAAAACCATCCTGGACGAGACCACCGCGCGGCTGGGGCTGCCCGGCCCTGCAGAAGGCACGCCATGACCTCAATTATCGGACTGAGCTGTGCTATCGGAGCTATCGGACTGAGCCGTGCGACGAGAAACCCGCGAAGGGTCAGGAAATCTGCAGCCCCCCGTTGATATCGTAGGTGGAGGCCGTGATGAAGCCGGCGTCCTCGCCGAGGAGGAACACCATCAGGGCTGCGATGTCCCGCACGGTCCCCACGCGGCCGACCAGGATGTCCGCAGCCATGTCTGCCTTGCGCTCCTCAGTCAGCGTGCCACCCATGATGTCGGTGTCCACGGGTCCGGGAGCCACGCAGTTGACGGTGATTCCGTGCTGGCCCATTTCCCGGGCCAAGGCTCGGGTAAAGCCGATGATGGCCGCCTTCGAGGCGCTGTAAGCCACCTTGGAATAGGTGCCGCCACCGCGCTGCGCGGAAATGGACGAGACACTCACGATCCTCCCGAGCTTCCGCTCAATCATGCCCCGGAGCACGCGCTGAGTAACCAGGAATGTACCTGTCATGTTGATCTTGAATACCCGCTCCCAGCCCTCGAGCGTCTCGTCCATGAACTCCGTCGGTGAACTGATGCCCGCCAGGTTGACCAGGCCTACGATTGGCGGCAGCGCGGCCTCGACCTCGTCAATGGCGGCGTTGACCGTCGCCTGGTCGGAGACGTCCGCGCCTACCCCGATCGCCGGGACCCTGTAAACGTCCGCGATTTCTTCGGCGGCCTTCCGCGCCGAGTCGCCGTCGATATCCAGGATCGCCACCGCCCAGCCTTGGCTCGCGAGCATTTCCGCCGTTGCCCGGCCGATACCGCGCGGCGATGCGGCACCCGTCAGCACCGCAGTCCGCTCGGCCGGAAACGTTTGTGAAGGAGTCATGTCCAGTTGGCCTCTCGTAGCATGGTTGTCAATTCCTGGTGTCGAAATCGTCGGCAGCGACAGCTTCCTCACCGACCGCGGCCGGCGTGCCCGGCTTTACATGTCCCTCCGCGCGGTGGCGCGCGTAGAGGAAGGTGGCGACGGCGGTGATGGCAAGACAGGCGGCGAGGAACACCAGGCCGGACCGGTTGTCTCCGGTGGCGTCGTTGAACAGCCCTACGGCGTAGGGAGCAACGAAGCCGCCCAGGTTGCCGAGCGAGTTCACCATGGCAAGTCCGGCTGCCGCGGCAGCGCCGACCAGGGCCGTCGAGGGCATGGCGAGGAACGGGGCGATGGCGGAGTAGATGCCCATGGCCGCCAGCGTCAGGGCCATCATGGCCAGGACCGCGTTGACCTGGACCAGGTATCCGGCGGCCAGCAAACCAACGGCGGCCATGACCATGCTGATGCTCGCATGCATGACCCGGTTGCCGGTGCGGTCAGAGCGCCGGCTCCAGAAGTACACGAAGACGGCGGCAATCGTGTACGGGATGGCAACGATGAAGCCGACTTGCGTAGTGGTGAATTTGCCCAGTGCGGCGACGATGGTAGGCATCCACAGGCCGAGGCCGTAGATGCCGCAGACCAGTCCGAAGTACAGCGCGGAGTAGGCGATGGTCCGCGAGTCCTTGAGGCCTGCGAGGAAGTGGTGGGGCTGGCCCTTCTGCTTGTGTGCCAGCTCATCGTCCATGGTCTTGGTCAGCCATTCCCGCTCATCGTCCGCCAGCCAATGCGCATGGCTGGGGCGGTCGGTCATCAGGAACGGGGTCAGGAGGCCGAGGAGGATGGCCGGGACGCCTTCAATGATGTAGAGCCATTGCCAGCCTTGGAGGCCCAGAATGCCGTCCATCTGCAGCAATAGGCCCGAGACCGGGGCGCCCAGGGCATTGGACACGGGCTGGGCGAGGATGAAGATGCCCAGCACCGTGACGCGCTGGGCGGCAGGGAACCACAGCGTCAGGAAGAACAGGATGGCAGGGAAGAACCCCGCCTCAGCGGCACCCAACAGGAACCGGATGACGTAGAAGGTTACCTCGCCATTGACCAGCGCCATGGCCGTGGCAAAGATGCCCCAAGAGATGAGGATCCGGGCGATCCATTTACGGGCGCCAAACTTGTACATGCCGCCGTTGCTCGGGATTTCCAGCAAGGCGTAGCCGAGGAAAAAGATGCCTGCGCCGAGGCCATAGGCAGAGGCACTGAGGCCGATATCCTCGCTCATGGTCAGCTTTGCGAAGCCGACGTTGTTCCGGTCCAGGTAAGCGATGAAGTAAAGCAGGACGACCAGGGGCATAAGGCGGTTGCGGACCTTGCGCAGCGTCCGCTGGCCCAGCTCGTCAAGTTGATTGGCAGGATTCATTGACGTCATCATGCACCTCGCTGTGAGTAACGATCCCGCCCGGTTCCGCAGCGGAACAATACATATTTACCACTGAGAAACGCAATAGTCACCATACTTAGCATCTTCAGTTTGCGATTATTGCCGGGCAGCACTTCCCATCAAGCAGGTTTTAGTTGATGGGTGCGGGTCCGAGTTCTTCGAGGAGCTTTTGCATGGCGACGTAGGCCTTGTTGCGGTAGGCGACCAGTTCGGGGGTGCGCTCTGCCGGGACGTTGAGGAAGCCGGATCCGGTTTTGGTGCCGAGCTTTCCGGCCTCAACCAGGTCCGTGAGGATTTTCGGAGTCGCGAAGCGTTCCGGGAAGTCGGTCTGCAGGGATTTGTAGCAGAAGTTGTAGACGTCCAGGCCGGCCATGTCGGCGATCGCGAACGGGCCGAAGAACGGCAGCCGGAAACCGAAGGTGGTACGGACCAGGGTGTCGACGTCTTCCGCGGTCGCGATGCCCTGTTCCACCAGCTGGGCAGCCTCGTGGAAGAGGGCGTACTGCAGCCGGTTGAGCACGAACCCGGTGACGTCCTTGACCACGGCGGTCTGCTTCTTGGCGGCGTGAACCAGGTCCCGGACGGTCGCGACCGTTGCCGCGGAGGTCCCGGCGTGCGGGATGATCTCCACGCCAGGAATGAACGGGGACGGGTTGGAAAAATGCACGCCCAGGAACCGTTCCGGGTTGGTGACCGGTTGTGAGAGCTCAGCGATGGAGATGGTGGAGGTGTTGGAGCCGATGATCGCGTCAGCACGGGCGGCGGCGCTGATGCGGGCCAGGGTGTCGTGCTTGATGGCGATGACCTCGGGGACGGCTTCTTCAATGAAGCCGGCGTCCGCCACGGCTTCCTCGATATCCGTGGCGGCCCAGAGGTTTTGCCGCAGGGTCTCGGTGGCGCCCGCGGGGAACAGGCCGTCGGTTACGAACTGGTCGGATTCGGTGAGCAGCCGCTCGTAGTTCTGCCGGGCCACCTCGGCCGACACGTCCGCCAGTGCCACCCGGGCGCCGCCAAGCGCCAGTACCTGGGCGATCCCGCCGCCCATGTAGCCGGACCCGACCACCGCGATCTTGCCTGGGTTTTTGGGTGTTTCCGTCATGGCCAGTCACTCTCCAATCAGTCGGATTCGTAGGAGTGGATGGCGTCCACCTTGGCCGCGGAGGCCGAGCTTTCATCGAAGCGGTAGCTGAGCCACTCGCCCACGAGCTTCTTGGCAAGTTCCAGGCCGATGACCCGCTGGCCCATGGTGAGGACCTGGGCATTGTTGCTCAGGACCGAGCGTTCCACGGAGTAGCTGTCGTGCGCGGTGACGGCCCGGATGCCGGGGACCTTGTTGGCCGCGATAGCCACCCCCAGGCCCGTGCCGCAAACCAGCAGCGCCCGGTCGGCTTCGCCGTCGGCCACCTTCCGGGCGGCGTTGACCGCCAGATGCGGGTAGGCGGTGGAGTCGTTGGCGTCGACCCCGATGTCCACCACGGAGGCAACGCGCGGATCGGCTTCAAGCAGCGCCTTCAGGGCGTTTTTATATTCAACGCCCGCCTCATCGTTGCCGATTACGATGCGCCAACCTTCGGTGTCAGTCATTATGTACTCCCTTACCGGCCGTTGTGGCCTCGTCCGATGTTGCAGGTTCTGGCCTGGTCAGTTCCCTCTTGATGTGTTGCGCGACCCGTTCGCTGATGAGTCCGAACGAGACCGCGCCGGGGTCAGGGTGCCCAAGGCTCTTTTCCGCGAGGGGCCGGGCGCGGCCCTTGAGCGGGCGGAGATCAGCAGTCCGGTCGGCGGCTGTCCGTGCAGCGGCGGCAGCGGCGGCGAGGGCATCAGCCAAGGAGGTGCCGCCGTCGAGCTCGCCCAGCAAGGTGTCCCGGAAGGGCAGGAGGGCGTCCACCATGGTCTTGTCCCCGGGTTCGGCCTTGCCCAGTTCGGTGATCGCACTCACGAAAGCCTTCACCGCGGCGGCCGCATCCCCGGCCGAGTAGGACTCCCGGTTGCCCAGCGCCAGGCCCGCGGCGATGACCGCCGATCCCCAGAGCGCTCCCGAGGTTCCGCCGGCCCGTTCGCTCCAGGCCTCCCCGGCGGCGGTCAGGACCCGTTCAACCGATGCCCCGGTTGCCGCCTTCCGCTGTCCGGCCTCGAGGGCCGCGTCCACGCCGCGGCGCATACCGATGCCATGGTCCCCGTCGCCGGCGATGGCATCGAGGTTGCCCAGTTCCTCTTCGTACTCGACGACGACGTCCCGCACCCGGGCGAGCACGGCCGCCGCCTGCTGCCCGATCGCTGCCGCTGCGGAGGTGGTGTCCTCGGCCGCCTCGGACGCGGCGGCTTCCGGGCCGGCAAGTTCCCGGCGGGCGCGGGGTGCCGTGTTGCCCTTGCGGAACGCCGGGGTGTCGGCCGGGGCGGCCCAGTACTGTTCGAGTTCCTCGTCGAGCCAGAGCAGGGTCAGGGAGAGCCCGGACATGTCCAGGCTGGTGACGAGTTCGCCGCATTCGGGCTCCACTATGGTCAGTCCGGCGGCACTGAGGAGCTTCTCAATCTTGCCGAAGAGCAGAAACAGCTCGTCGTACTTGACCGTACCGAGACCGTTGACGATGGCGACCACGCGGCTGCCGGCGTCCTCCGGCTTGTCCTCCAGAAGCTTGGAAACAAGCAGCCCGGCCAGCTCCGAGGCGGTCGGCATCGGGTGTTCGGAGACGCCCGGCTCGCCATGGATGCCCAGGCCGAGTGACATCTGGCCCTCCGGGACGCTGAACAGCGGCGCGTCCGAGCCCGGCAGGGTGCACCCCCCGAACGCCACCCCGAGTGAACGGGTGCGGTGGTTGGTCCGGACCGCGAGGCGCTCCACCTCGTCCAGGTTGAGGCCAGCTTCGGCGGCGGCGCCGGCGATCTTGAAGACGGTAAGGTCCCCGGCGATGCCGCGGCGCTTTTCGATCTGCTCCAGCGGTGCGCTGGCGATGTCGTCGGTGACCAGGACGGTGCGGGTCTCGATCCCTTCGGCGTTCAGGCGCAGCTGGGCCTGGCCGAAGTGCAGCACGTCCCCGGCGTAGTTGCCGTAGCTCAGCAGCACACCGCCGCCGGCGTTTGCGGCTTTCGCCACCCGGTAGACCTGCCCGGCCGCTGGTGAGGCGAAGATATTCCCGCAGGCCGCGGCGGCGGCCAGGCCCGGACCCACGAGCCCCGCGAACGCCGGGTAGTGGCCGGAGCCGCCGCCGATCACCAGGGCGACCTGCCCGGCGGGAACCTCGGTGGCGCGGACTACGCCGCCGTCCACCCGGGCGACATGGCCGGGGTAGGCCGCGACGAAGCCGTCCAGTGCCTCATCCGCGAACTCAGCGGGATTATCGAAAATCTGCGTCATGATTCCTCATCGAATCCGTGTTGGATTATTAGTTTCCGGTACGGGGTCCGCGCCGCGCGGGGGCCCGCCATCTGTTCAGGAGCCGGCCAGTCTGGCGCCGGCGCCGGCGGGCTGCTGCCGGCCCTGCGCCACCTTGCTCGTCCCCAGGGCATAGCCGTCGGTCTTCGGCAGGACGTGGCGGCGCAGGTAGTCCTGGTTGCTGGCCGTAACCGACAGGCCGTCGCCGCCGTAGTGCTCCGTGCACAGAATCCCCTGGAAGCCCACGGAGATCGCCATCTTGAATGCCTCGCGATAGTTGATCAGGCCGTATTCCATCGGGGCCGGCATGGCAACGTAGCTGTCCCGGGCCACGTCCTCATCACGGATGTAGTTCTTCATATGCCAGTAGTTCGAGTAGGGCAGGGTCTTGGCCAGCAGTTCGCGCCAGTCTTCGATCGGCCGGTGCAGGCGGACAAGATTTCCGATGTCAGGGTTCAGCCCGACGTTGTCCAGTCCAATATCCTCCACCAGCTGCACGGACGAGTTCCCAGTGCCAAGGTAGGTGTCCTCGTACATCTCCAGCGAGAGCAGGACCCCCACCTCGGCCGCGTGCCGGCCGAGGTCGCGGAAACGCAGCACCGCGTTGTCCCAGGCTTCCTTGTCGTCCACCGGATCCTTGTAACCTTCAACCGTCCAGAACCAGAGGTGCTTTTGCTGCTCCGGGGTGATCGCCTGGTGCAGTCCAAACGAAACCACTTCGCAACCGAGTTCAGCCGCGGCGTCGATGGTTCGATGGCTGTACTCAAGGTTGGCTGACCAGTTGCCTTTCTCGATCACGCTGCGGCGGATGGCCGAGATGACGGGAATGCCGATGCCAACGCTTTCGGCGGTCTGTTTGAACTCGGTCAGGCGTTCTTTGCTGAGATCGCCGGGACGAACCCAGCTGTCCGTGAGGTCGGCGTCGGCAAAGCCGGCTTCCTTGACTTCGGTGAAAACCTCCGCCCAGGCGGAAGCGTCAGCGTCGTTGATTGGTGTGCCTTGGGCGTCCGTTCCTGGAAACTGCAGGAGGGCCGCGGTGATCGGCCAATTTTCAGCTGTGTACGCCATTGGTTCTTCACTCCTTCGTGAATCCTGTTCCTGGAGGAACCGCCCCGGCAGAAAGCTGTCAAGGCGACAAGGACTGTCCCGGGACACTCAGAAACCTATCGGGACTGTTCCCGCTTTGGAAGGGGTCACCGGCTGCCCAGGCCATCCAGCTGTGGCGACGCACCCGAAGGTCCACTTATCCCTCGGTAAGTCCGGTGCGTTTAGCGGGGGCGATGACTTTGATGACGGCGGAGTCGTCGGCGGCGGCGAGGCCTTGGGCCTGGCCGAGGAGGTAAAGCTGTTCGGCGGCCGCGGCTACGGGGGTCGCGAGGCCGGCGGCGCGGGTGGCTTTGCCTACGATGCCCATGTCCTTGACGAAAATGTCCAGGCGGGACAGGACTTCAGCGCCGCCCTCGTTGTAGGCCTCCAGGATGCGGGGGCCGCGGTTGGAGAGCATGAACGAGCCGGCGGCACCCGCTTCGAGGGCGGCGAGGGTCTTGGCCTGGTCAAGGCCCAGTGCGTCAGCCAGGGCCATGGCTTCTGCGGCGGCCGCGATGTGGACGCCGCAGAGGAGCTGGTTGACGGTCTTGAGGGCCTGGCCGTCGCCGGGCTTGTTGCCGACGACGGTCAGGGTGGAAGCCAGGAGTTCCAGGACCGGGCGGGCGCTGTCCAGGGCGGCGGGGTCGGAGCCGACGACGATCAGCAGGTCTCCTTCGCCGGCGCGCTTGGGGCCGCCGGAGAGCGGCGCGTCAACGAGGGAGACGCCGAGTTCGGCGAGGCGGGCCACAGTCGGGGGGATCGCGTCGGTGCCGACGGTGCTGCCAAGGATCACGACGGCGCCGGGTTTGAGCACGGCCGCGACGCCGGTGGCGCCGAAGAGGACCTCGTTGAGCTGTTCGGCGTTGCGGACCGCGAGCAGCAGGGCATCGGCGCCCCGGGCCGCGTCCCTGGCCGAGGTGAAGGTCCGGATGCCTGCCTCCTCCGCGAGTTTCAGGCGCGGTTCGGCGATGTCGAAGCCGTGGACGGTGAGCCGGGTGGCGAGGCGGGCCGCCATCGGCAGGCCCATCGCGCCCAGGCCAAGGACGGTGACTGTGTACTGTGCGGTCATGGTGTTCTCCAGTGAAGGCATCGTTTCAGGTGGTGGGGCCTAAAAGGTGTTGCTGAGTTTGCGCGTGACCTGGACCAAGGACTGGTCATCACCCACGTTGCCAGCGAAGACGACGAACGGGATGCCCTTGGCGGGGCCGTCCACCGGCTCCCAGAGGCTCACGATGCCCGGCAGCATGGGCCCTCGGACCATCGCATGCCGGATCTCCAGTCCATGGGCCGCGACGTCGGAGGAAGTGATGCCGCCCTTGGCGATGACGAACCGGGGCGGGAAAGTCTTGAGCGTGCGGTTTACCACGGAGACGACGGCGGCAGAGACAGTGCGTGCGATCCGCAGGCTTTCGACAGTGTCATCGGTCCTGATCAGCAGGCGGCTCGTGTGCAGGATCACGTCCCCGCCGTGCAGGGCAGCGGTGACCTCATCGACGCACCGGTCCAGGTAGGCGTCCGCGTCCGCGCGGAGCAGTTCCGCAACATCAATCTCTACGATCCGGGCCGCGGCGTGCTGGTCGGTAAGGGCCTTCAGCTGGCGGGTCGTAACGCCCACGTGCGAGCCCACCACGATCAGGCCGCCGGCCTCGGACGGGGTATGGCCGGCGTAGGCTTCCGCGCCGCTGAGCTCGGGCCGGATCTCCTGCCCGATCCGGGCCCGGACGAACGGCGGACCTACCCGGTAGAGGAGGTTCTTGCCGCGGCGTTCTGCTTCCTCCAGTCCCAGGGCCAGGGCGCGCAGATCATTCTCGGTCACAATGTCCGCCACGATCGGGGTGGACTCCGTCGCCGCGCCGATCGCGTCCGCGATCGCCCGGGCCGAACGCTCCGGATCCGCAGGAACACCGTCTGTCCCGGCCCCGGCCCGGACGATGTCCAGACCCAGCACGATCACCGACGCTGCCGGGAAACGGCCGCGGGACTTCTCCTCCACATACCGGGCCATCTCGGAGCTGGCGAACCCGAAGCTGGCATCACGGGCAAACTCCGTCTCCGCGACCGGGATCAGCTCTCCCGCCGCGGCACCGGTCCCGCGCATGTAATGCACACCGCCGATCGTCACCCTGCCCGCGTCCGGGAACGCCGGCACGATCACCACCCCGTCGGTCACCTCACCGCTGACCGCGGCGACCGTTGAGGCAATAACATCGGGCTCCAACGGAAAGTGCCCCCGCAAGGTCGAATCACTCCGGCTCACAAAACCCACCTTCAGCGGGACAGCCCCCGCGCCGGAGGCGGTGCCGGATCCGGTGGCGCCGGCCGCCGCCGTCAGGGCGTTCCGGACGACCTCCTCATTCCGGGCGGCGGCCTCCGCCGGATCAAGGCTGCGCGTGTTCGTAAGCACATACACTGCAGGCTTGCCCTGCCCAAAAGCCCATTCGAAGTCCGCCACTTCCCACCGCGTCAACACCGGCAAATCGGCCACCGACTGGGTACCCGTCGGATCATCATCCAAGACCACCAGAATCCGGAAAATCTCCGCGGAGGACCCCGCTACTTTACGGGCTACCAGCGTGGCGGGAACCTGGACTTCGGGCGGAAAAGAGGCCAGCAACTCTGCTTCTATGGGCACTTTGAACTCCGATATGGGGGAACGATTGGCTCAATTGCCTTTGTAAGTTTCCTGACCTAGGGGCTCGTTGCCCTGTGGCACGCATCACCGTGATCCTTCAGCAAAATATTCCTTTAAAGGGCCGGGGGCACCAGGGTGGAGCAAAATCGGGCGGGAATCTTGTCGGTGCTGTTTCCGGCCAGCTGACACTTCATACTCCCGTGACCGCCGAAGGTGCCGATAACCCATGTTCCGGCCGACGATGTGCCCCTTGGGCAACAGCTTGAATTACGTCAACAAATTGGGTCTTTTTGATCCACCGCGTCGCGCCTACCGTGGGACAACACGGGACGGCCAAACCGGGCTGCCGAAGTACGGAGGGTCTTAAAGATGACATCGCACGTCGCAGACTGCAGCGTAACCAACTGTTCCTTCAATGACCATACAAACTGCAACGCCGCCGCCATCACCGTCAGCGGCGCCGAAAACCACGCCAGCTGCGCAACGTTCATTGACACCGGCATGCACGGCGGCCTCCCCAAGGTGCTGGCCGACGTCGGAGCCTGCCAGCGCAGCGAATGCGTCCACAACGACCACCTGATGTGCCAGGCACCGGAAGTCCATGTGGGTCCCGGCGCGGACAACGCCGACTGCCTCACCTACGCCCACAGCTAAGCTTCCCGCCCCGTGGTTGAGCCTGTCGAAACCTTGGCGGGCCCAACCACCGGCGCTTTTGCGTGTCCGGGCTACTCTGCCGGCGCCCACAGCGTGCAGTTGATCGCGTCCGCCACCACGTCCTGCAGCTCGCCGGTGCGGTGCAGCACTTCCAACTGGCGGACAGCACCGGTACCAGCAGCCAGCAGATCATCAATCAGTGCTTCCACCCGGTCAAGGTCCCCGCTGTCCTCCAGCGCAGGACGGATGTGATTCAACAAGGTATTCACGACGGCGAGCGCCGAGGAAGGGCGGCTGGTGAGCGGATCCAGCAGCTCGCCGCGCAGTCCCCACCGGCTGGCCTTCCAGCCGGCCAGGCGGAGCAGTGCCGCCGGCACAGCCACGGGTTCGATGCCGTCCCGCCACTCCCGGGCTGCGGTCTCCACCAGCCCGCGGACAATACCGGCAAGCAGCACGGTGTTCTCCGGCCGCAGGCAAACATCGGCTATCCGGACTTCAACGGTGGGATAGTGCCGCGACAGCCTCGCGTCGAAGTAGATCATGCCCTCGTCCAGAGCCACGCCAGTGCTGATCATGTCGTGCACGAGCTGGTGGTAGGCGTCCGGGGAACCGAGGATCTCCAAGGGTCCGGCGGACGGCCACCGGTTCCACACCTGCGAGCGGTAGCTGGCATAGCCGGTTTCTTTTCCATGCCAAAAGGGGGAGTTGGCGCTCAGGGCGATCAGCACCGGCAGCCAGATGCGGATCCGGTCCAGCACGCCCACGGCCTCTTCCGCCGACTCCACAGAGACATGGATGTGGCAGCCACAGGTGAGCTGTTCCCTCGCGGTGAGCCCGTACTCTTCGGTCATGGCCATGAAGCGGCGCAGCTGCACCGGATGGGGATCGGCGGGAAGTGGGGACGTGGCCAGGGCGGCTACCCGAACGCCCACGTCCTGTGCCGCCCTGTCCGCGATGGCCCTTCCCCGAATGATGTCCGCTTCCAGTGCGGCCATGGTGGCGTGCGGAGGAGTGACTACCTCGATCATTTCCTGCTGGAATTCTGCGGTCAGGACTGGACCGGAAGCGGAGTCCATCGGACGGACGTACAGGTCCCACAGCGCGCCGGCCACAGGCACTGCCTCTCCCGTGCCTGGGTCCACCAGCAACAGCTCCTCCTCGACGCCGAACGTCCGCAGCGCCCCTTCAGTGTCGCGTCGGCCGGCGTCCAGGACTGAGCCGGCCTCTGCCGTGGCGTCTTCTGTTCCTGAGCCGTCCATCGCCGTCGTCCTTCTGTCATTCCATCCGGGCCAGTTCGTCCCAGAAACACGCAAGCGTGGCCGCGCCGTTCACCAGGACCTCAAGGCTGGCGCTCTCGTCGCTGTCATGCCAGTGGTCCTCCACCAGGCCTGTTCCGAAAAACAGGACCGGGGTATCCAGTGACCGGCTGAGGAGCTCGGCCGGGCCGCCGCCCGCATTGCCCATCCTGCCCACAGTGCGGGCGCGGAAGCCGCTGGCCATGGCCCGTTCCAGCGCGGCAACAGCCGGATGGTCCGGAGTCCAGTACGGCTCCTGGGCGGTCTCAAGGTCCACGCTGAGCGTGTGCCCGTAGTTCTCCCCGATGGTGTCCTGAACCCATTGCTGGAACTGCTCCGCCACTTTCTCCACCCGCTGGCCGGCGACGGTCCGGAAGCTCAGGTCCACGGACGCCACCGACGGAACGGCGGCGCTGGAAAGTCCGCCAGGATCGCCGGCGATCAAAGCTGTGACCTCCACCGCCGGCCGGAGCCACAGGCGTTCCGGAACCGTGTACCCCTTCTCACCAAGGATGCTTCCGGACTCGGAGCGCTCTACCCAGTCCTCTTCTGTGAACGGCAGGCGTGCGAGCGCCTCCCGAAAGTGCTCCGGCACTCGCGCAATGTCGTCGTAGAACCCGGGGATGGCGATCCGGCCATCTTCGTCGTGAAGGCCGGCGAGCAGCCTGCCCAGTTCAAAGGCGGGATTGGGCGCCGCCCCGGAGACGGCGCCGCTGTGGACGTCCACGTCAGGACCAGTAACCTCCAGGTGCGCGCTGAGCATCCCGCGAAGGCTCATGCACAAGGCTGGATGATCTGCGCGGAAGAGCAGGGTGTCCGAGAAGAGCACCAGGTCCGCCTTGAACCTGTGCCCCTGCTCCTCCAGCAACTGGGCCAGGTGCGGCGACCCGCTCTCTTCCTCCCCCTCGACGAGGTACTTCAGGTTGACGGCCGGCGCGGGGGTTGAGCCTGAACTCCCGGCGGTTGAGCCTGTCGAAACCCCGGTGGAGTGCGAGAGCGTTGGGGTTTTGGCCGCATTAAGTGAGAGAGCGTCCGGGTTTTGGGGGTCATAAGTGAGAGAGCGTCTGGATTGTTGGTGCAGGTGGGCGCGGAGGGACCAGAGGTGGGCCAGGACCTGCCCCTTGGCGTCCGAGCTGCCCCGCCCGTACAGCCTGCCGTCCCGAACCGCCGGCTCGAAGGGTGCGGTCTGGTCCCACTGCTCCGGCTTGGCCACCCGAACATCGTGGTGGCTGTACACCAGGACGGTGGGGGCGCCGGGCGCCTCACACCACTCGGCGTACACGGCGTGCGACTCCCCGGTGGGCAGCACCTCCACCACCGGAAAGCCCACGCCGCGGAACGCCGCTGCCAGCCAGTTGGCCGAGCGGAGCATGTCCTGCGCGTGCTCCGGCTCCCCCAGCACGCCGGGCACGCGCACCCACTCGGCCAACTCCCGCTCCAATTCGCCCTGCTGTGAGCGGACGAAGGCGTGAAGGTCCGTGCCGCCGTCGTTATCCGCAGCTGGCTCCGGGCCATGGTTCTTGAGGCCCTCGTTGTCCGGGCCGTCGTGCGTCAGTTCCTCGTGACCGGGCCCGTCATGGCCCTCGAGGCCGTGATACTGCTCCATGCCTTACCGCGGCTGGGCCGGGTTGGTGGGATCGCCCTGCGACGGCGGGTTGATCGGAGGTCCCGGCACGCTGGCCGTCTGCGGGGTGTCTGGCTGGCCCGTATTGACCTCAGGCGTGGTCGGCGTCCGCGGCCCCCGGGGTACGGCGCCGCCCTGCAGGTCATGGAGCCTCTTTTCGAGGATCTGCAGGATGGGCAGGCGGTTCCCGTGGGCCTTCTCGTAGGTGACCAGCTGCGCCACATCCGCCTCCTCCAGGCCGGAGATCCGGGACGGCAGGGTTCCCACCGGCAGGTGGTCGTAGTCGGGCAGCGGCAGTTCGCTGTGCTGGGGTACTTCGTTCATGGTTGTTCAGCTCCTTAGGTCAGTGAGGTCAACAGTTCAGCGCACGCCTGTTCACAGCGGCGGCACGCTTCCGCGCAGATCTGGCAGTGGTCGTGCATGTCCGCGTGCTTTTCGCATTCGTCCCCGCAGGCCTTACAGGCGGTCCGGCAGGCCTCCACCAGTGCCCGGGTGACGTTGGCGTTGGACCCGGTGAGCCGGGAAAGCACCTTCCCCGTCGTGGCGCAGATATCCGCGCAGTCGAGGTCGGTGCGGATGCACTGGGCCAGGTCCGCCACCATGTCCTCGCCGAGGCAGGCGTCGGCACAGCCAGTGCAGGTCTGCGCGCATTCGTAACAGGCGCTGATGCACTCCGAAAGCCTGGTCACATCGATTCCGCCGAGGTCCTTGGGATATGCGTCAATCATGGACCGTATATGGGTCATGCCCGTTCTCCTGTTCCCTGGCTTCTTCGAATCGCCAACCTTTTTGGTAAGTACACTTACTTGTTTCACGGTACCGGGATGGGCGCCGCTGGTACAGGGGCAAGATTCCCCTCCGACCAACCCGACCAGCGGCGGCACGGCAGCGCCGCGTCAGGCGCTGGCCTCGGCCCCGACCGGTTCAGGCTCCAGGGATCCGTGGGCAAACACTGATTCGGCCATCTGGGCGGCGATCGCATCCCAGTGGTATTGCTTCAGCAACTCGCGGGTCTTCGCTTTCGGCCCCCGCGACGGATCCCGCCGGCCAAGCTTCCGGCACAACGCCGCGAAGTCCGCACCGTCATCGCGCAGGTGCACCACACCAGGGAAATCCGCGACGACGTCCGGCACCCGCGTGGAGACCACCGGCAGGCCGGCGGCCAGGTACTCGAGCGTTTTGGTGGGGCTGATGGAGCGGGTGGCCTCGTTCAGCGCGAACGGCATCAACGCCACGTCCAGCCCGGCCATCGCCACCGGCAGGTCGGCATAGCAGGTGTAGCCTTCATAGCTGATGTTGGGCGCCTGGGGCAGGCTGGCCGGATCGATCTTGGCCACCGGCCCGTACATCCTGATATCCCACTCCGGGAGGGCGTTCGCCAGGTCCGCGATCAGCGCGAGGTCCAGCCGTTCGTCCAGGACGCCCACGTATCCGGCAACGGGACGCTGCCCCGGAACCCGGGCCTCGGCCGTCGGGAGCCTGTAATGCTCCGGCTCCACGCCGCTGGGAAAGAGGAGGGTGTCCGTGCGGCCCTGCCGCACCATGGAGCGGTGGAGCGAGCGGCCGCCGGCAAAAACGACGTCGGCCCGGCGCAGTGCCTGCCGCTGCCTTACCACCAGTTCAGGCGGGGCGTCCTTGAAGGCGGCGAGATCATCCATGACGTCGTAGACGAGCGTGGTGGGGTTCAGGGCGAGGGCCAGTTCCAGCGCCAGCGGCGTGTACAGCCAGACCACGCGGTCGCCGGCAGGCGGCCCCACCAGTTCAGGCAGCTGCGCGATGTAGTCCGGCAGGACGTCGTCGAAAAAGCCCACGTGGTGGCCCTGCTCCGGAATCTCCAGCCAGGCGCGGTGGAGGCCGTCCACCTGAATGTGGTTCATCCGGTTTGGTCCGCTGAATCCCGGCGACGGTGTGAGCGGCTCCTCCACATACCAGGTGGAACAGCGGGAACCCAGCCGGGAGACCAGGTGCTGGGGACGCTGCCAGACCCAGTCCCAGCGGAGGTGCGACAAAACAATCAGTTCACTCGGCATTGGCTATCCTCAATTCCATTCGTGTCTCCGTGCGGGGAAGGCTGTTTCCCTGATCCGCTTCAGGGGCCGGTATCCACTTCCAGTGGGACATCTGGGACTCGTACCCGCGCAGCCACGTGGCAACCGGTTCGCCCAGGGTGTACGCCGGCAGGTCCTTTGCGGACACGCCGGCCGCGGCTTTCGTGTAGGTTTCTGACATCACGGACGGCTGCCGCGCCAGCTCCTGGTCCAGCCAGAAGACGCCCACGGGGTCGATGTGGCCATCGCTGCGGAACAGCAGCGAGTCCCAGTCCGTGGAGTCGATCACCGGGAACCAGCACAGGCCGTCCAGCGGCACCCCCATGTGCCGGGCCCGTTCGCACTGCTCCAGGACGTACTTGAACCAGGTGGCCCGGTCCGAGGTGCGGCCGCGGACATTGGTTTCGGTGAGCAGGCACGGCAGCCGGTACCGGTCCCAGTACAGGTAGATCTGTTGCGCCAGCGGCAGGGGGTGCGGGGTGTTGGGCGTGCCGCCCTTGTCATCGAAGTGCCACTGGCAGTGGGCGTAGTAGTCCAGGCCCAGCACGTCGATCCGCCCCGGTTCCAGGCCCTGCAATTTCCCGCCGCCCGCTTCACGAAGCAGCTCTGCCATGGGCCCGTCCGGGTCATAGCCCGTGCCGTCGAACCTGCCCAGGAAGCTGTCCAGCACCAGGAACCGGCGCTCGTTGGCCATGGTGGCGTAGGCGCTTCCGCCGGCCCCCTCCCCGGTGTGGTGTTCGCAGCTGTCCACCCACACATGCTTGGCGCCCGGCAGCAGCTCCGCGTAAGCGCGGCTGGCCTCCGCTACGGCCGGAATTACGTTGAGGATCTGGGCCACAAAGTTGTCCAGGCCCTTCTGGTAGGGCGGCCAGATGCCCTCATGCCCCGTGAGGAACAGGGTGGAGAACGGCTCGTTAAAGAGCGTGTACTCCTCCACGCACGGGTAGCGCCTGGCGAACTCTTCTGTGTACCGGAGGTAGGCGGTGCGGAACCGCGGATCCGCGAAGCCGCCCTCCATCCATCGGGGATAACTCGTATGGTGGACCAGGTCCACGATGGGCCGGAAGCCGTGGTCGCGGAGATAGTGCAGCACCTTGTCCGTGTCCTGCCAGTTCAAGACACCCTCTTCAGCCTCCACGCGGTGCCAGCGGACGGGGTATCTCAGCCTGCTGATTCCGCACTTGGTGAGCAGCGCCAGGTCCTGCTTCCACTGGACATCGTGCGCAGTGGATTCGAAGATGTCCTTGTCGTGCCTGGGGAGGTACGTACTCTCGAACGCGCCAATGATCTCGATTCCGCTCATATGCCGGCGCCTTCGCCCTGCAGAACGGGATTTTTGGCGCTCTCCGTAGTTGCAGCGCTGCCAGGGCTGTCCGCGCTGCCAGCGCGGCCGGCCAGGTGCTCGTACACCAGGTCCAGCAGTTCCGCGGCCCGCAGGTTCAGCCGCCGGGATTCGTCCAGGTCCCGGTCCAGCCGGGCAACCTCAGCACGGAGCTCGGCGATGTCAGTTGCGGCGATGGCCAGCCGCAGGTTGATCTCCTCCAGCGGGTCCTCCAGGGGCTCGTGCTCGTGGATGGCGTCAATCAGGGGATCATTCATGGCATTGCCCTCACTTTCAATCGGCTGGCAGGTACGGCGCCTTCTTCCCGGCGCCCGTTGTGTGGTGTTACATCTTCCGCTTCAAGCCCCAGCCCGGCGAGGCTGGACTTCAGCTCTGCCAGATCCACCGGGGCGTGGAACCGGCAGCCCGGAAACGGCGGCGCGGACTCTCCCGGCTGGACTTCCAGGACCGCCTCAGCCGGTGCGTCCTGGTTCCTCAGCAGGTGCCCGATCAGAGTCAGCGTGTTCTCCCGGCCCTGCCCGTTGAGGGAATTCAGCAGCAGCCGCGCGTACACGTGCAGCGGACCGGCACCCTGATGGGCTAGTTTCGCCAGCGGGGCGGTCTCGCGCAGGGAATTGAGGTTGACCCTTTCGCCGCGTAACGAGCCGGTGCCACCGTGCGGGGCATGCAGGTTCTGGACCGCCGGCCGGCTGTAGTCCACCGCCACCACGTGGTGCCCCTGCTCCGCGAAATGCCGGGCATCGGCGCCAAGGCCGCAGCCCAGCTCCAGGATCCGGGAGCCAGGACGGAGCACGCCGGCCCAATCCTTCGCCAACGCCGCCGGTTCAGACCAGGACGACGGCGTGTGCCCGGCACCCTGCCCGGCGTCGCCGCGGAGCAGCGCCCTGTGGTGGTCCTCCCAGTTCTCCCGGTCCCCGTCCAAGCTGCCCAGCCAGTTGTCATAACGACGGCGGGCCGGCGGCGGCGTGCTGAACCGGAAGGCCGGGTCAGGGGTCCGCCAGGTGCGGCCATAGATTGCCGCCAGCATTTGCTCCGGCTCCGCCGGGGCAGGCAGTTCCCTGCCGTTGATGGTGAGGCTGCGGAGCGGGAAAATCTTCACCGTCCCGGCGCGCTCCCGGGCGTGGAACGTGCCGTGGAACCAGCCATCAACCAGGAAGTAGGTGAAGATGTCCAGGTAGAACCGGTCCGTGCCGTCCGCCGCCGGGAACAGCAGCTGCAGGTGCCCCGCCGAGTGCCGCACCGTTTCGTAGCCTTGGGCGTGGAGGGCCCGTTCCAGCTCGAAGCCCTCCAGCGCGATGTCCGACGGGTTCTGATGCCGGCTCAGGTAGGCCAGGTCCACGTCGTCGTCTCCCGGCATCACGCGCCCGTCCCGGACAGGTCCCAGGAGCGTGCCGCCGGTAACGAACAGCTCCTGCCCGCGGCCGCGCAACCACTCCACCAGCCGGCACGCCTCATCCAGGGCTTCATCGATCAGGTAGGCCCGCTCGCCGGCGAAGTTGCGCCCGATCCGCCCCCACTTATTGATGATCTGCGGGATACCCGTGCCGGCTTCCTCAAGCGAGAACTGGTGCGGCGCGTCATCAAAGGCGACTGTCGCCGTCGTACTCAGCGGCAGTCCGTCCTGGAGCACTGAGAGCCGCGCCCATCCCGAGAGCCTCCCGGCGAGGGCCGCAGGCCAGTCGATGACGGACACTTCCGGGCCGGGCGTGACAGTTTCGCCGGCGCGGACGTTCCAGATGGGCCTGCCTTCGAGCAGGATGGACAGCGTGGCGTCCGCCGGGATGGGCGGGCCCTCCAGCCGCAGCGACTGCCGGTCCGCCTGGAGCCGGTGGCTGTGGACCCGCTTGTGGGCCTGGACGGGATGGACCTCGGCGACGTGTGTCTCGGCGGCGTGTGTCTCGACAGCCTCCCTCATGGCTGGGCCACCAGTTCCGGGTCCTTGGACGGGTCCGTGTACGGCAGGCGGACGTCCACCACCTGGCCGGTCATGGCCGAGGCCAGGACCTGGATGCTCGCCCCGGCAACTGCCGCCGCGGGCAGCAGCGATCCTTCCGCTTCCACCCCGAACGCCCTGGTCCGCATGGGAGTGGCGGTCCGGCTGGGGCTGATGCAGTTCACCCGGATGCCGTCCGTGCTCCATTCATCCGCGAGCGCCTGGGTGAGGTTGACGATGGCGGCCTTGGTCGCGGAGTAGACCGTGTAGTTGGCGCGGCCGCGGGTGTACGAGCTGGACGCAAAGAGGGTCAGCGATCCCCTGCTCGCCGCCAGGTACTTCTGGGATTCCTGCGCCACAATGAAGGCTGCAGTGAGGTTGACGTCCACATCGTGGTGCAGCTGCTCATCGGTCAGCTGCGCGAGCGGACCCACGCTGAGCACGCCGGCCGTGAGGATCACATGGTCAATGCGGCCATGGACGGCCGCCGCCTCGGCGAGCGCCCGCGCCACGCACTGGCGGTCCTCCACATACGTCCCGTTGCCCGTGCGGCTTTGCCCGATCACCGAGGCGCCTTCCGCCTCAAGCTGCTGGACCAGCTCCAGGCCAATGCCCGAACTGGCACCGAAAACCATGACCTTCGCGCCGCGCAGCCCGCCGGTGTTCCCGCCGGGTAGCACGGTCTTGTGCTTGAGCTGGAAAAGCTTGTCCGCAAGGTGGATGTCAATGGGCTGGGTGATCTTGATATTCGCCTCGTCGCCGTCCACCACGAAAATGGGGACATCCGGGCAGTATTTAAGGACAACGGAGCAGTCGTCGGTAGCCGAGAAGTCCGGGTCCTGGTTGGCCCGCTCGTAGGCCGTTGCGATCACGGACATCCGGAACGCCTGCGGCGTCTGGCCGCGCCGCAGTTTGGCCCGGGGCGGCACGGCGCGGATGAAGTTGTGGTCGTCCACTTCGATGATGGTGTCCGCCGACGGAATGGCGGTGTCGACGGCGGAATAAACGTCGAGTGCGCGGATGCAGGCTGTAATGATGTCCTCGTCGAGCAGGGGCCGGACGGCGTCGTGGAAAATGACGTTGGCGTCCTTGTCCGCAATGGCCTCCAGTGCGCGGCACGAAGTTTCGCTGCGGTCCGCACCGCCCGGATAGATGCCGGTAACCTTGCTCGCCCTGGCCCCCGCCTTGCCGTCCGGGGTGGCCCCGCTGTGCAGCAGCAGTTCCCGGGCCTTGGGAATGTAGCCGGGCGCCATCATGACGATGATCTCGTCCACCAATCCGGAGTGCTCGAACAGCTCCACCGTATGCTCCAGGCTGGTGCGGCCGGCGATGGGGACAAATTGTTTAGGGATGTCCAGGCCCATCCGGGCCCCGACTCCTCCGGCGAGGATGACCGCCACGTTGCGGCGCCGGGTGCCGGAGGTGGAAGAGGGTGGTTTCTGGTCCATGGCTGGTCCTTTCTTCGAAAAATGGCGGCCTAGCGAAGGCCGGTGGGGGTGCCTCCCGCGTTCTCCGTAGCGGATGGGATGCTGATGGAAGCGGCCTTGAGCCGCTGTTTTGTCTCCTCAGCGGTGATGTAGGAATTCATGCGGGGATACTCGCCCACCGGGACCACTGCCGAGACGAACGTCCTGTTGTGGATGCGGACCAGGTTGTAGGAGCGCGCGCCGGCCAGGCCCTGCATTGCACCGGACGGAAGGGCCAGGTCCTGGTTGTAGCTGGTGGAGGACGCAACGGCCACGGGGATGTTGGCGAATGTTGAAAAGACCGTGTGATGGGTGTGGCCGGAAAGGATGCCGATGACGTCGCTGCCCTCCAGCACCTGGGCCAGGTGTTCCTGGTTCCGCAGCTCGGAAAGCACCGCAAGTTCCTGTACCGGCGGAACGGGCGGGTGGTGCATCACCAGGAGGGTGCCGTCGTCGGCCCTTGTTTCCAGCTCGCCAGCCAACCACTGCAGCTGGCCGTCGGTTATCTCGCCGTGGTGGTGGCCCGGCGTGGAGGAATCCAGGACCAGCACGCGCAGGCCGCCCAAGTGGTAGCAGCGGTCCACGGGAAGCGTCCCCGGTTCCTCGTCCAGGAGCAACTTCCGGAAGTTGGCGCGTTGGTCATGGTTGCCCATGGCCCAGATGATTTGTGCGCCCATCCGCTCGGCGTAGGCCTCGCAGGTAGTGCGCAGCCGGCGGTAGGCCTCCGCGGTTCCCTTATCCGTCAGGTCGCCCGAGAAGATGATGGCTTCCGGGTCCAGGCCGCTTGCCTCGATGGAACTGAGGACCTCCACGAGCCCCGCCTGCGGATCCAGCTCGCCGTACAGCAGCCCTTCTTCCACGAAGTGCGGGTCACTGACGTGGACCAGCACGTGGTTGGGGTTTGAGTACTCGGACCGGATCACCTGCATGGGGGCCTCTCAGCAATCCCCACCTCGGCATTGCCGCGGCGGGGTGGTGTGCTGACGGGCACTGCTTGCCGTCGAAGGAAGAACATCATAAGCATGCTTATGAACGCATGGGAAGAGTTGCGTGCCCGCACCTTGTACTCACCCGCCCGCCACGAGTAGATTCGGAAGTGTGACGGGGATCATTACCGTCTCCCGCGGCCCTCCTGCAGAGGTTGCGGATGCAGCTGCTGGAGCAGGCCGGCAGCACTTGGTGCAGAACCGGATAGAGCGTGAAATGCCGTCCTCCCACTTCCAGCAGTTCCTTGATGAAGCCACCACCCCTGACCCTTCATCCGACCACCCGCTGGGGCCTGATTGCCTCTACGGCCTCTACGTCAGCTGGGCATCCCTGCACGGTTTCCGGCCGAAATCGGACCAGGCCTTCCGCGCCGGCATGCTCAGGTGCGGAGTGCATCCGGATGATTGCCGGCTGCATATGACCGGGCCCGCGGCTGCCGATTACATCCTCTACAGCTACCCCGCCGTAGCCTGACTCGGGCTGCCCAGGGCGGAAGGGGACAGCCATGGGATTCGATGTGCACGAGCCCGAGGAACGCAGTCACCTCAACCACGCGCTGCTGACAGCTGACATCACTGTTTCAGAGCTCTGGTTGCGGTACTTCAGCATGAGCGGCATGGCCGGCGAGTATGAGGTCCAGGCCTACGTGGAGGGACTCATCTCCCTGCCCGCCCTTCAGCGGAACCTGCTGGCCATGGCCGCGGAGGAGATCGCCAGCGAGTCGGTTTGAGCCCAAGAGGGCGCTTGGTCAGAAACCCTTTCCCTGCGGCTCCGTTCCGCGCTAGTGTGGGCTCATCCACAGGCCACGCGCCATGGGATATTGGGCTCATGCAGCTGGGCCTCTGGATCATTTCCGGAGGAGAACCGCGCGGTGAACACCACTCGACGAAACACTTCCAGATGGCGGCGCACGGCTGCCCTGTCCTTTATCCCGGCAGTGATGGCTCTGACTTCCTGCTCAGCCGAGGTCCAGCGCGGCTGGCTTCCGGGCGAACGGGACACCACCGACCACACCCCCCTGGTCACAGACCTGTGGGTGAACTCGTGGATTGCCGCGGTGATTATTGGCGCCATCACTTGGGGGCTCATCCTGTGGTGCATCATCGCCTACCGGCGCAAGAAAAATACCGTCGGGTTCCCGCGGCAGATGAGCTATAACCTCCCGCTGGAAGTCTTCTACCTCTCCGTACCGCTCATGATTGTGGGGGTCCTGTTCGTTTTCACCGACCGGGACCAGCGGGCCATGGACGACCGCTTTTCCGATCCCGACGTGGTGATCGATGTCCGCGGCAAGCAATGGTCCTGGGACTTCAACTACGTCAAGGAAGACGCCCATGAGGACCCGGGCGTCCAGGCCCACCTGGACGGCAACTGGGGGGCGCCGGACCGGCTGCCCACCCTGTACCTGCCGGTGGGCAAGAAGGTGGAGCTGCAGCTGAACTCCCGCGATGTCCAGCACTCCTTCTGGGTGGTTGAGTTCCTCCAGAAACGGGACCTGTATCCGGGCAAAAACCAGTACAACAGGTACATCAACATCATTCCCACCCGCACCGGTGAGTTCACCGGCAAATGCGCGGAACTCTGCGGCGAATACCATTCCGAGATGCTTTTCAAGGTCCGGGTAGTTTCCGAGCAGGAATACAACAGCCACATCGCAGATCTCCGGGCCAAGGGCAACACCGGTATCCGCGGCGACGAATTCGACCGGAACCCGGCACGACCAGCCCTGGAGCCTGCACAGCAAAGGACGGAACCGTAATGACCACCACCGGCCAGAACATGGGCGCAACGTCGGCCACCGCCGCACCGGCGGTGGCTAAACGCCCCAAAGGCAGCATCGTTGTCAGCTGGATCACCTCCACTGATCACAAAACCATCGGGTACATGTACCTGATCGCGTCATTCGTGTTCTTCTGTTTGGCCGGCGTCATGGCACTGCTGATCCGCGCCGAGCTGTTCGAACCCGGCCTGCAGATCCTGCAGACCAAGGAACAGTACAACCAGCTCTTCACAATGCACGGCACCGCGATGCTGCTGATGTTCGCCACCCCGCTCTTCGCAGGCTTCACCAACGTCATCATGCCGCTGCAGATCGGTGCGCCGGACGTCGCGTTCCCGCGTTTGAACGCGCTGGCTTTCTGGTTCTTCCTCTTCGGCTCCACCATCGCGGTATCCGGCTTCATCACCCCGCAGGGCGCCGCGTCCTTCGGCTGGTTCGCCTACGCTCCGCTGTCCAATACCACCTTTACGCCGGGGCTCGGCGGGGACCTCTGGGTGTTCGGCCTGGCGCTGTCCGGTTTCGGCACCATCCTTGGCGCCGTCAACTTCATCACCACCATCATCTGCATGCGCGCCCCGGGCCTCACCATGTGGCGGATGCCGATCTTTACCTGGAACGCCCTGGTCACCTCGATCCTGGTGCTCATGGCGTTCCCGCCGCTGGCCGCCGCCCTGTTCGCACTGGGTGCGGACCGGAAGTTCGGCGCCCACATCTATGACCCGGCCAATGGCGGCGCCATCCTCTGGCAGCACCTGTTCTGGTTCTTCGGCCACCCCGAGGTGTACATCATCGCGCTGCCGTTCTTCGGGATCGTCTCGGAGATTTTCCCGGTCTTCAGCCGCAAACCGATCTTCGGCTACAAGGGCCTCGTCTACGCAACGATCGCCATTGCTGCCCTCTCCGTGACGGTGTGGGCCCACCACATGTACGTCACCGGGGCAGTGCTGCTGCCGTTCTTCGCGTTCATGACCATGCTCATCGCGGTGCCCACCGGCGTGAAGTTCTTCAACTGGATCGGCACGCTGTGGGGCGGTTCACTCACCTTTGAGACGCCCATGCTGTGGAGCCTCGGCTTCCTGATCACCTTCCTCTTCGGTGGCCTCACCGGCATCATCCTGGCCTCGCCGCCGCTGGACTTCCACGTCTCGGACACGTACTTCGTGGTGGCACACTTCCACTACGTGGTGTTCGGCACCGTGGTGTTCGCCATGTTCGCCGGGTTCTACTTCTGGTGGCCCAAGTTCACCGGGACCATGCTGAACGAGCGCCTGGGAAAGATCCACTTCTGGATGCTGTTCCTGGGCTTCCACGGCACCTTCCTCATCCAGCACTGGCTCGGTGTGATGGGCATGCCCCGCCGGTATGCGGACTACATGCCTGAGGACCAGTTCACCGGGATGAACCAGTTCTCCACCATCAGCTCCTACCTGCTGGGGGCATCCCTGATCCCGTTCTTCTGGAACGTCTACATCACCTGGCGCAGGGGCAAGAAGGTCACCGTGGATGATCCCTGGGGCTTCGGCGCTTCCCTCGAGTGGGCCACGTCCTGCCCGCCGCCGCGGCACAACTTCACCTCGCTGCCCCGGATCCGTTCCGAGCGGCCCGCCCTTGACCTGCACCATCCCGAGTTGAGTGTCCGGGATAACCCACCCGCTGACAACCCGGCTGCCAACGTCCTGGGCGCCGCGGACATCGGGGAACGCAACGTCAGGGACCTGAACCCCGAGACGTAGCACCCGCCACGAAGCCCCCTGCCCGCCGGTCTTTCCCCGGCCGGCTGGGGGCTTCTCCTTGTGGCATTGACCCGCAAAATACCTTGCGACGCAACAAAACGCCGGCGCTCCCGGAATTTCGGCGGCGCCAGCGTTCCAGCGCGTCGGACACTACCCGGGGGTCGGCTGCCCGCTGCTGGACAGCCGCCGCCCGCCGTCGCGCTTTACTCCTTGTTGAGCTTGTCCTGGATGGTCCCCGCGGCCTTTTCCATGGTGTTGGGCAGCTCGGTGGTGCCGTAGAAGCGGGAATCAGGGTGCGTGGGCGGCGGCATGGGAACACCGGCCGGGGGCTCGGCCACATAGCTGAACTCGCCGAGGCCGTCCGGGGTGGGGCCTTTGGCCCAGGAACCTTCAGCGGCGGCCTGGCCGTCGGAGAAGTTCCGGTACTGGTAGGCGACGTCCCGCATCTCCTTGTTGAGGGGGAAGTTGCTCGGCACGGGGAAGTTCTCGTTGCCTTCTTCCTGCAGCTCGCGGGCCGCGGCAACCCACTGGTTCTGGTGCATGGTGTCCCTGGCCAGCAGGAAGGACAACATATCGCGGACGCCGTGGTCGTCAGTCATGTGGTATAGCCGGGCCACCTGCAGCCGGCCCTGCATCTCGGCGTTGGCGTTGGCCCAGAAGTCGGCGAGCAGATTGCCGCTGGCGGTGACGTAGCTGCCCTGCCAGGGGTTGCCGTTGCTGTCCACAGGCCGGACGCCGGCACCGGCCACGATGGCTGCCTGAACATCAGTGCCGCCCACCACGGCTGCCACGGTGGGGTCGGCCTGGACGGCGTCGCCCGTGATGCCCAGGGGTGCCTTTTCCAGCAGCTGGGCGATCATGGTGGCCAGCATCTCAACATGGCCAAATTCTTCGGCACCAATACCGAAAAGCATGTCCCGGTACTTCCCCGGGATGTGGGCGTTCCAGGCCTGGAACGAGTACTGCATGGCCACGGTAATTTCGCCGTACTGCCCGCCCAGCACTTCCTGGAGCTTGCGGGCATAGACGGCATCCGGCTTATCCGGCGTCGACTTGTATTGAAGTTCCTGCTTGTGAAAGAAAACCACGAGTATGTCCTCTCGACCATCTGGATTTTTGGACCCCGACCCGATCCCTGATGCTGATTTAATCAGCATGCTTACTATCCTGCGGCAGCGGAGCCGATATATCCAGACGCTTGCCTCCCCTAAAAACAAGCCATCCTCCCAGCGCGAGAAGCACGCTGATCGCGAGGAAGCCCACATCCCAGGCCAGCGGGCCGCCCAGATCATCCCGCACATGGTGGAGCTGCAGCAGCTGGTGGTTGACCAGGCCCTCGATGACGTTGAAAGCGCCCCAGCCACACAGCACAAGCCCGGTGTGGAACCGCCAGCCCGCGGACAAGCGCCCCTGCCGGCCTGCCCTGACCGCGAGGACAGCTGCGGCCACCACCAGCACCCACATGGCGCTGTGAAACAGGCCGTCCGCCAACGTGTTCATTTCCAGGCCGGCCACAGTTTTGGTGTTGCCGGCCTCGGTGTGGCTGAGCATGTGGTGCCACTGCAGCAGCTGGTGCAGGACGATGCCGTCCACAAACCCGCCGATTCCCACGCCGAAGAGGAAGGCCGGTGCCTTGCTGGGGACTTCCGCGGTCGCTGGCCCAATGCGGTCTTCCCGTGACACTTTCCGCACCCTTCCTCCGGCGAGCCTTTCACCTGCTCCCTACCCGCCGTCGGCCACCTTAAGCACGCCGGACCCCGCTGCCGGGTGACGGGTTGCAGAACCCTTGACCAACCCCGCCACCAAGTGGAAACGTAGGGCAGGCGGTGCGCCTCCAGCAGCGGGGTGGTTCCAGCTGGCTAGGGAACAGCACTGCAAGCCACGACATCCGAGGTGGCGCTCATGCGAGCAATGGTTTACCGCGGCCCCTACAAAATCCGCGTCGAAGAAAAAGACATTCCCAGGATCGAGCACCCCAACGACGCGATCGTCCGCGTCACCACGGGGGCGATCTGCGGCTCCGACCTGCACCTCTACCATGGCATGATGCCGGACACCCGGGTGGGGATGACGTTCGGGCACGAGTTCGTGGGAGTGGTGCACGAGGTTGGCCCTTCAGTGCAGAACCTCGTCCCGGGCGACCGGGTGATGGTCCCCTTCAACGTGTACTGCGGCTCCTGCTACTTCTGCTCCCGCGGCCTCTACTCCAACTGCCACAACGTCAATCCGAACGCGACGGCGGTAGGCGGCATTTACGGCTACTCCCACACCTGTGGGGGTTACGACGGCGGCCAGGCTGAGTATGTGCGCGTGCCGTTCGCCGATGTGGGGCCCGCCAAAATTCCGGACTGGATGGACGAAGAGGACGCGGTCCTGCTCACCGATGCGCTGCCCACCGGCTACTTCGGCGCCCAGTTGGGAGACATTGTTGAGGGCGACACCGTGGTGGTGTTCGGCGCCGGGCCGGTGGGCCTGTTTGCCGCGAAGTCGGCCTGGCTGATGGGCGCAGGGCGCGTGATCGTGATCGACCACCTGGAGTACCGGCTGGAGAAGGCCCGTTCGTTCGCTCACGCCGAGACGTACAACTTCGTGGAGTACGACGACATTGTGGTGCACCTGAAAAAGGCCACCGACTACCTGGGCGCCGACGTCGTCATTGACGCGGTGGGCGCCGAGGCAGACGGCAACTTCCTGCAGCACGTGACCGCGGCGAAGCTGAAGCTGCAGGGCGGCTCGCCCATTGCCCTGAACTGGGCCATCGATTCCGTCCGCAAAGGCGGAACGGTGTCCGTGGTGGGCGCGTACGGGCCGATCTTCAGTGCCGTGAAGTTCGGCGATGCCCTGAATAAGGGCCTGACGCTGCGGATGAACCAGTGCCCGGTGAAGCGGCAGTGGCCGCGATTGTTCGAACACGTCCGGAACGGGTACCTGAAGCCCAGCGATATCGTCACCCACCGCATCCCGCTGGAGCACATCGCCGAGGGATACCACCTCTTCTCCGCGAAGCTTGATGACTGCATCAAGCCACTCATCGTTTCCACCCCGGCCTGAACCGGACCAGGCATTCCGGACTGAAGGGAAGAGATCACCATGGCTGTAACACCGACGCCGTACATCGCCGGCAAGCCCGAGCCCAGGGAGTCCGCGGAGCAGTTGCGGGCCCGGATTCCAGGCTGGGGCGTGGACAGGGACCCGGCGGACCGCCCCTCGTTCCCGCGGGAACAGCCGGGCATCCAGACCGGCGCGCACTGGGACTTTCCCGAGCGCCAGCCCGAGGAATGGCCCCGGGAACGCTCGATCGAGCACGCATTCCTTACCCCCGTTTTCGGTACATCTGCCCCGCTTGCCGGGGCATCCGGGGCCATCCGGAAGTACGCCTACGCCCGGTTCAGTGAGGGCCGGGCCGCACACTGGCTGCTGCTGATTGCCGCGGACCGGGTGGACGCGTGGGAACACCACCTGCGTTCGTTGGGCACGCTGCGGCCGGACAACCCCGTCACCGAAACCGGGGTGCTCAGCGAGTTCTCCCGGCACGGTGTCCGCTCCCGGTTCGGGCAAAAGCGGGCCGACGTCAACCACCAATGGATCGATCCTTTCGTAGTGGGCGGACCGTGGGTGCTGGCCGGGCTGGGTGCCGTTGCCGCCGGTCGGCTGCTGTGGCGGGTTTCAGGAGCGCGACGGGTTTCGGGAGCCCGGCGATGACCCAGGCTGCGGCCGGCCGGGCTTCGTTCACCACCGTGGCTGAGGGCGTCCACCGCGTCTCCGAAGCTTTCGTCAACTTCTACCTGGTGGAAAGCGCCGACGGGCTGACCCTGGTGGATTCCGGGCTGCCGGCCATGTGGAAATCCCTGGCGGATTCCGTTCGGGGACTTGGGCACGGGATGGGCGACATCAAGGCCGTTGTCCTCACCCACGCGCACTTCGACCACCTGGGGTTGGCGCACCGGCTGCATTCCGAATTCAAGGTGCCGGTCTGGGTCCACGGCGGCGACTCGTTTATCGCCCGCCACCCCTACCGGTACCAGCATGAAAAATCCCGTTTTGTGTTCGCGTTGGCCCACCCGAAAGGCCTGCCCGTCCTCGCCAGCATGACCAGGGCGGGCGCGTTGCGGGTGAAGGGCATTGACGAGCTGACCCTGTTTCCTGCGCAGACCGGCACCCTCCCGGTGCCGGGGCAGCCCGAGGTGGTGCTCTCCCCCGGCCACACGGCCGGGCACTGCGGGCTCTACCTGCGGGACCGGGACGTGCTGTTCAGCGGGGATGCCCTGGTAACGCTTGATCCGTACTCCGGCCGCACCGGTCCGCGCATCGTGGCCGGCGCCGCCACCATGGACAGCCGCCAGAACCTGGACACCCTCACCCAGCTGGCCCAGACGGGCGCGTCCCTGGTCCTGCCGGGCCACGGCGAGCCCTGGACCGGCGGCATCGACGAGGCGGTGGCAGCAGCCCGGCGCGAGGTGGCTTCCTGAATCGCATATTGCCGAGGCCCTGCCGCGCTGCCGCGCCAGCCCGCCGTCGTGATCCCTCCTGACTGGACACAGAAAAAACACCGTGTTGAAACAATTCAGCAACCTCGGCCGGGCAAGCTGTGACTACTGGGATACGACAGCAGGAGGCACCGCATTATGGAGGCACAAGGAGTACGTACGGGCCAGCTTCGCATCGGCGACCAGATCGAGGCGTGGCACAACGGCAAGCTTTTCCACCGGGGGCGCGTCACCGACGTCGTTCCCGCCCTGGAACTGTTCTGGATCCTGGACGCCAGGACCGGCACGCGCAAGCTGCTGGATCCCGAGGCGCTGGAGATCCGGCACGTCGAGGCGCAAGCGAAGCCGCTGGCCACGGCCTGAGCTACTTTCCCGCGGCGCCCGGAGAAAGTAACCTCTGAAACCGGAAGAAATTTTTGGTGAAGGAGGCCGGGTTTGAGCGAGGACAAGTCCCAGGGTAGTTGGGAGGACGGCGGAGAGCCGTTGATCCCCGCGGAGGACCGCCAACTGCACGAGCTGGTACTCAACAGTGTTGACGTCACGGCGTTCCTCCAGGAACTGGCGGTGCTCACGGCGTCCACCCTGTCCACTCCCTCGACTCAGCTCCACTGCGGCGTGACCGTGGTCAGGCACCGGAAACCAAGCGTGGTCGCCAGCAGCGATGAGCGTGCCCGCTCGCTGGATGAGCTCCAGAACGCCTTCGACGACGGCCCTTGCCTCACCGCCCTCCGGCGGCACGAAATCGTCCTCGTCCAGGACCTCAGAAGGGAGGGGCGGTGGCCCGAGTATGTTGGCGTGGCACGGGAGCAGGGCATCGGACTGATCCTCGCCATCCCGCTGGAACTTGCCGGCGAGGCCGAAGCCGTGGTGAACCTCTACGCGGAAAAGCCCGGCAGCCTCTCACCCCTGGACATTGATACTGCCAGGAATTTCGTGGCCAATGCAGCAAAATCACTGCGGCTGGCGCTGAGGCTGGGCAGCCTGCGGGATACCACTGAAGATTTGGCCGCTGCGATGAAGTCCCGGGCGACCGTGGACATGGCGGTGGGCGTAATCATGGCGCAGAACCGCTGCACCCACGACGAAGCCATCTATGAGCTCACACGGTCTTCCGGGGTGAGGAAGGCCCGGCTCCGTGACACTGCGGCAGTGGTGGTGGGCGCGGTCAGTGGCAAGGGCTCTGATGCGGCCCGTGAAAGCATCAAGGCCCTGCTCGAGGAGTAAAGGCCCGGGCCTTGCCTAGGGGCGCTCCTGGTACACGTCCGGGATGCCGTCCTGGTCCGCGTCCAGTTTTTCGGCTTCTTCAGCTGCGCGGTACTGGCGGTTCCGGGTCCGCAGCACGGCCGTGGCCAGCAGCGCCGCCAGCAGGGAGGCAGTGAGGATTCCCACCTTGGCGTGGTCATCATGCAAACTTCCCTGCCCGAAGCTGAGCTCGGCCACCAGCAGGGACACCGTGAACCCGATGCCGGCCAGGACCGCCACCCCGAAAACGTCGACCCACGTGAAGGACTCGTCCAGGCGCGCCCTGCTGGTTTTCGTCAGAAGCCAGGTGGTGCCCATGATGCCGATCGGCTTTCCGAGCACCAGCGCCACGATGATGCCCAGGGCCACGGGATCGGCCAGGGCAGAGCCAAGCCCTTCCCAGCCGCCCACCGCCACGCCGGCGGAGAAAAACGCGAAGACCGGAACCGCGATGCCCGCTGATATGGGCCGGAACCGGTGTTCGAAGATCTCGGCCAGGCCTGGTCCGGCTTCCGGCCCGCCCGCAGCCTGTGACCGGATCACGGGGATGGCGAAGCCCAGCAGGACGCCGGCCACCGTGGCGTGGATGCCCGACGCATGGACCAGCGCCCACGTCATCACCCCGAGCGGCAGCAGGATCAGCCATGCAGCCGCGGTGTGGCGGCCGAAGAAATAGCGGTACTTGTGCGCCAGGAACGCGTAGATGGCCAGTGGTATGAGGGCCAGAAGCAGCGGCATGGTCTGGAGGTCGCTGGTGTAGAAGAACGCGATGATGGTGATGGCGATCAGGTCATCCACCACGGCCAGGGTCAAGAGGAAGATCCGCAGCGCGCTGGGCAGGTGCGATCCGATGATGGCCAGGACTGCCACGGCGAAGGCGATGTCCGTGGCGGTGGGGATGGCCCAGCCGCGCAAAGTATCCGGGCTGGCGAGGTTGATCAGGGCGTAGATGGCAGCCGGGGCCAGCACGCCGCCAAAAGCCGCAGCGACAGGAACTACAGACTTGTTGAGCTGGCGCAGGTCCCCCGCCACGAACTCCCGTTTTAGCTCCAGCCCTACCAGGAAAAAGAAGATAGCGAGCAGCCCGTCGGCCGCCCACGCACCGAGACTCAACTCAAGATGCCAGGGCCCGTAACCAATCTTGAAGTCCCGCAGCGCGAAGTAACTGTCCGACGCCGGTGAGTTGGCCCATACCAGGGCAACCACGGCCGCGATAACGAGCAGGGCTCCGCCCACGGTTTCCTTGCGGAGGATCTCCCCGATCCGCAGGGCTTCGGCATAGCTGCCGCGTCCGAAGATGGTGGAGCGGGTGGGGCCGGAACGGGGCGTTTGGCTCATAGAGGGTCCTCAGGCTTGGCTCGACAAAATTATGCCGACCAGACTTCCCGGCGCACCTTCGATCCATCCTAAGGCCTACCCGGCCCGGCGACGCCCGCTTCCCACCAGCCTGCTGTCCTGGGCAATGGCGGCGACGGCGTTGTTCAAGTAGCACCGCGTAACCTCAGAATTTGCCAGCTTCACGAGTTCGGCTGCCACCACTACCAGCTTGACATTGCGGTGGCTGCTGGTGCTGACCAGCACCTGGAAGGCGTCGTCGGAGTTTATGTTCAGCTGGCCCATCAGGATTCCCCGTGCCTGGTCGATGACACTGCGGGTGGATGTTGCCCCTGCCACCGCATCCCGGGCCGTCTCCTCGGTTTCGCGCCGGAGGGTGGAGGTGAGATCCACCATCACTCCTTCAATGGCAACGACTTTCCCGGTGGCGTCCACGATCCCATCACCGGAAGTCAGCACCCTGCGGGTCCGTCCCCGGGAATCGATGATGCGGTGATACATGCAGAAGTAGCCCCCGGTCCGGCAGACCTGTTCAACGATTTCCTGGCAGCGGGCCCTGTCCTCCGGATGCTTGTGCGAGAACAGCAGTTCCAGGGTGGGGACCACCTCACCGCGCTCGTAACCATGCAGCTGGAACATGCCGTCCGACCATTCAACCTTCCAGCCGTCCAGATCCGCATGGAAAGTGCCGGCAATGCAGGGATCGTCACCCAGTGCACTGGAGTATGTGTAGGGACCGCTGAGTTCAGCCACAAAGCCACCTCCGGTCTAATTTTCCAGCCTCACCCAACCAGGGCAGGCACCATTGCCTTGTGACTCAAGTATGGCCATGATGGCGCGTCGCCGCTAGGTGGGATTTCCCCCATAGGCTGCAATAACGTGGTGCGCGGAAGGCCGCGCCCCTTGACTCCTATACCCCCTAGGGGTATATTTTCGAGTGTTGTCAGTGAAGTGGTATGTCCCGGCCGGTGCACCGCACCCGCTTTTCACAGCCGTTCAACCCCAGCGCCCATTGATCCTTTACCAAGGAATGGAAACTGACATGCATGACATCGAAAACCGCGACGGCGAGGCCCGCGGCGCCCGCAGCGGAGCTGTTTCAGCCCCTGCGGCGGCTGCTGCCGACCACGGGCACCAGGACCCAGGGCACGCACATCACGACGACGACCACGCCGTCCACACCCACGGCCAGCATGCAGGGCACAGCACGGCCATGTTCAAGAACAGGTTCTGGCTGACGCTGGCGCTCTCGGTTCCCGTGGTCTACTTCAGCCCCATGGTGGGCCACCTCCTGGACTTCATGGCACCAGTGTTCCCGGGCTCCACGTCGATCCCGCCGGTCCTGGGCACAGTGATCTTCCTTTACGGCGGCCAGCCGTTCCTCAAGGGCGGCCTGCAGGAGCTGAAGGACCGCCGGCCGGGCATGATGCTCCTGATCGGCGTGGCCATCACGGTGGCGTTCGTGGCCTCCTGGATCACCAGCCTGGGCCTGGGTGGTTTCGACCTGGACTTCTGGTGGGAACTCGCGCTCCTGGTGGCCATCATGCTGCTGGGCCACTGGATCGAGATGCGGGCCCTGGGTTCAGCGCAGGGCGCCCTCGATGCGCTCGCTGCCCTGCTGCCCGATGAAGCCGAACGCATCACGGACAGCGGCACCGAAACCGTGCCCGTCTCCGAACTTCGCCTGGCTGATCTTGTCCTGGTGCGTTCCGGCGCCCGGATGCCCGCCGACGGCACGGTGGTCCAAGGGCAGGCCGAGTTCGATGAATCCATGATTACCGGCGAATCCAAGACCGTGCCCCGCGGCCCCGGCGATGCCGTGGTGGCCGGAACCGTCGCCACCGATTCGAGTGTGCGCGTCCGGGTTGACGCAGTGGGCGAGGACACCGCACTGGCCGGCATCCAGCGGCTGGTGGCCGAAGCACAGGCATCGTCGTCGCGCGCCCAGGCCCTGGCCGACCGCGCCGCCGCCTTCCTGTTCTACTTCGCCGCGGGCGCCGGCGTCATCACCTTCATCGTGTGGACCCTGCTGGGCAGCATTCCCGAAGCCGTCACCCGGACCGTGACCGTGCTGGTGATCGCCTGCCCGCACGCCCTGGGCCTGGCCATTCCGCTGGTCATCGCCATCTCCACCGAGCAGGCAGCCCGCGCCGGCGTCCTGATCAAGAACCGGATGGCCCTGGAGCGGATGCGCACCATCGACGTGGTCCTTTTCGACAAGACCGGCACCCTCACCACCGGCGAGCCGGAGCTGAAGGACGTGGCCGCGGCGCCAGGCGTGGAGACCGATGAGCTGCTGGCCCTGGCCGCCGCCGTCGAGTCCGACAGCGAGCATCCCGTGGCGCGGGCCATCGTCCGGGCAGCCCGGGAGCGGAACCTGGCCCTGCCCGCGGCGGCCGAATTCGCGTCGCTTATCGGCCGCGGCGTCCGTGCCTCCGTGGACGGCCGCACGGTGCATGTAGGCGGGCCCGCGCTCCTGCGCGAGCTTGGCGCCGTCGTGCCTTCCGGCCTGTCAGGCACGGCGCGCGGGTGGATGGACCGCGGCGCGGCCGTCCTGCACGTGATTGACGACGGCGGCCGGGTGCTGGGGGCGGTCAGCCTGGAGGATGCGGTCCGTGCGGAGTCGCGGCAGGCGGTGGCTGCCCTGCAGCAGCGCGGCGTCAAGGTGGCCATGATCACCGGTGACGCGCGGCAGGTGGCCCAGGCCGTGGCCGAGGATCTGCACATCGACGAGGTGTTTGCTGAGGTCCTGCCGGCAGACAAGGACAAGAAGGTGGCCGAGTTGCAGGCCCGGGGCCTGAAGGTGGCCATGGTGGGCGACGGCGTCAACGATTCACCCGCCCTGGCCCGCGCCGAGGTGGGGATTGCGATCGGCGCGGGGACGGACGTGGCCATGGAATCGGCCGGGGTGGTGCTGGCCGGGAACGATCCGCGCGCCGTGCTGTCCATGGTGGACCTGTCCCGGGCGAGCTACCGCAAGATGTGGCAGAACCTGGTGTGGGCCACAGGCTACAACGTCCTGTCCGTGCCGCTGGCCGCGGGTGTCCTGGCGTTCGCCGGGGTGGTGCTGTCCCCCGCTGCCGGCGCGGTGCTGATGTCTGCCTCCACTATCGTGGTGGCTTTGAACGCCCAGCTGCTCCGGCGGATGCGGCTCAATCCGTCCGCGGTGCGTTAAGGAGACGCTCCATCACCTCCTGCACGAAACCCCTCAACGCTCCATCACCTTTCGCCGCTTTTTCGACGACGCTCCATCACGTAGGAAAGAAATTTGTTGACATGAAGTTCAGTTCATTCGCCCTAGCCGGCGTACTCGCGGTCTCGCTCGGCCTTGCCGGGTGCGCCGCCGGGTCCGGAACCTCCAGCGGCGGCATGCATTCCAGCCACGGCAGCTCCAGCCCGGAGTCCAGCATGATGCCCGACGCCAACGCGGACCATAACCAGGCAGACATGATGTTCGCCCGAATGATGATTCCGCATCATGCCCAGGCGGTGGAAATGAGCGGCATAGTCCTGGCCAAACCCGACCTGCGCGCGGAAGTCACCGCGCTGGCCAGCCGGATCAAAGACGCGCAGGCACCGGAAATCGAGACCATGACAGGGTGGCTCAAGAGCTGGAACGTGCCCACCATAATGCCGGACCACTCCGGGGACGGCATGTCCGGGATGCTGGGCGCGGAGGGCCTCGACAAGCTCAAGGCTGCTCAAGGCGCCGAGGCCGCCAGACTTTTTATGGAGCAGATGACGGGGCACCATGAAGGCGCTCTGGAGATGGCAAAGCAGGAGATCGGCGCGGGCAAATACCCGCAAGCCATCCAGCTTGCGCGCGACATCGTCACGGCGCAGGAGGCTGAAATTGCGGAGATGAAGAAACTCCTGGCCGCGCTGTAACCGTCCCCTCCCCCAAACGCTCTCTCGCTTAATGCAACGAATGGGCGGACGCTCTCTCACTTTCCTTACGAAAGTGAGAGAGCGTCGGCCGGAAAACCGCGTTAAGTGAGAGAGCGTCCCTGTGGGTGGCTGCGCCGCCGGCTTGGTCAGGAGTCAGGCGGTGCGGCGGTTGACGTGTTCGGGCCGGATTCCGATCCCGATGAACCGGGCCGTGATCGGGCGCAGCAGCGGCGAGGCAGCCCGTAGAAGCATCACGAGCCAGCGGGGTGCCACGCGGTTACCGGTGGTAGCCCGGAGGAGCACCCTGTGTCCGTTGCGCTGAAACTGCTGCATGATCTTCACCGGCATCTCCCGCCGCCGCTGCACGCCGGCAAGCTTCCGGACCGGCGCGGTCCCGCCCGCGAGGTCGTCGGCGATCGCGTTGGCCAGGGCGACAGCGTCCTGGATGGCGAAGTTCACGCCGACGCCGAAGATTGGCGACATCGCATGGGCAGCGTCACCGATGGCAATAAACCCGGGACGGTACCAGCGCCGGAGCCGGTTGATCTGGACGGAGAGGAGCTTCACCTGGTCCCAGTCCGTGAGGTTGCCGACGACGGGTCGCAGGAACGGCGCGGCGCTAGTGATCCGCGCTTGCAGGCCGTCCACCTCCGCCGCTCGAAGCTCGTCAAAACCACCTTTGCGGATCACCATGCCCGACTGGTACCTGTCGCCACGATCAATCGTGAGCACCATCCCTCGAGCAGATATGTAGCCGAGGGTTACGGGCGGAGGGTCCGGCGGCTTGGGCAGGTTGAACCACAGCACGTCGATCGGCACTCCATAGCCCTCGGGAGTCAATCCGGCAGCGGTACGCAGGGCAGAACTGCGTCCGTCGGCAGCGACGGTGAGGGCCGCGCGGATCTCGATGCTGCCGTCGGACGTGATGGCCCGGACTCCGCGCACCTGGCTGTCTTCGATGATGAGGCCGGTGGCCTCGGTGAGCATGCGGAGCTCGAAGGTGGGGAACGCCGACGTCTCGCGGGCAAGGAAGTTCAGGAAGTCCCACTGGGGCGCCAGGACGAGGAAGTTGTCCGGCGCGGGGAGGGTGCCGAAGTCCACGATGGTGATGCGCCGGCCGTCGACGACGATGTCCAGGCTGGACAGCCTCGTCAGCGGCAGTTCCAGGAACTTCTCGCGCAGCCCGAGTTCGCCGAGCAGGGTGACCGTGGATGGATGCACGGTGTCGCCGCGGAAGTCGCGGAGGAAGTCGCCGTGCTTCTCCAGCACGGTTACCCGCAGGCCGCGGCGCGCAAGCAGGTAGCCGAGCACCATGCCCGCCGGGCCGCCGCCGGCAATCACGCAGTCCCGTTCGATAACGCTTTCCACAGTCATATCATCGTGCCCCTTGGCGAAAGGTGATAGAGCGTTCCTTGGAAACCTGCGAAAGCTGATGGAGCGTTGCCTGGAAACGCGCGAAAGGTGATGGGGCGTGCGGGGTGGGGCGGCCGGCGTCGGGCTGATGCGTGTTAAGTTGAAAAGCACGGACGCATCGGCTGGAAAGAGAAATCTCCCTTGGACTCATCCGCACCAGTAAGAATCCTGACTGTCTGCACGGGCAATATCTGCCGCTCTCCGGTGGCCGAGCGGCTGCTCCAGGCGGGGCTCAACCAGGTGCTGCCGGGCGGTTTTGAGGTGCGGAGCGCAGGAACCCGGGCCATGGTGGGAGATCCCATCCAGCCCATCTCGGCCGACATCATCCGCACATTCGGCGGGGACCCTGAGCAATTCGCCGCCCGCCAGCTGACTCCAAAAATCCTGCGCGGCGTGGACCTGGTGCTGACCATGACTTCCGGGCACCGCGGCGAAGTCCTGCAGCTGGACGCGTCCCTCCTCAAACGCACCTTCACCATCCGGGAGTTCGCCCGCATGCTCGACGTCCTGGACCAGCGCGCCGAGGCCGGGGTTACGGCACCTGAGGAAACGTACGACGACGGCGATCCCCTGGCTGCGAACCGCACCTTTTGGCGGGGCCTGCCCGCGCGGGCAGCCGCCGTGCGCCACTTGTCGCTGCCCGCGGACTCCGCGGAGAACGACATCATCGACCCCTACCGCCGGGCGCCCGAGGTGTACCGGCAGATGGAGGACGAACTCGCCCCGGCGATCGTGTCCATCCTGCGCCATGCACGCCTCAACGCCCCGGTCCCCGGGACGCGGACGGGCTCGCTGTAAAACCGCAGATGACAGTTTGGATACGTATATAGCCAGGGAAGGCCTGGCGGGCGGACACTGTTCCCACCATACGCACAATGAGGTGAGGCACAATGAGCACGCCAGACGGTTCTGAACCCTCCGGCAGCACCCCTTCCGGTTCCCATCCGCACGGCCTGGGCTGGGTGGCGCACGGACGGCGGCGCTGGATCGCCGCCCTGCTGGCGCTGGCACTGGTGGCGGTTGCCGTCGTCGCGATCGTTAACCTCAACCGTGCCGGCAGCACCGAGGCGCAGCCCGCCGGAACTCAAAGCGCTTCCCAGACGCCCACCCCCAGTGAGACGCCGTCCGAAACAACCCCGCCGCCGCCACCACCTCCCCCGCCGCCGCCTCCACCCATTCCGGAGCTTGGTGCGGCGGCAATGAACGTCCTGGTGATCGGCAGCGACAGCCGTGACAACGCCCGGAACGCCGCCGCCCACACGGCCGCCACCGGTGAGCCGTTGGACCACCGTTCCGACACGCTGATGGTGGTCCACGTCCCGGCCGACCGGCACACCCTGTACATCGTGTCCATTAACCGGGACCTGTGGGTGGACATTCCGGGCTTCGGCGGCGGGAAAATCAACGCCGGGCTGCAGTACGGCGGCATCGATATGACCACCCAGACGGTGCAGCAGCTCCTGGGCATCACCATTGACCACACCCTGATGCTCGACTTTAACGGCTTCCGGGGACTGATCGACGGGCTCGGCGGCATCGACGTGAACGTCACCCTCCCCTTCCAGTCCACGCATGAGACCGGGCATGTCTTCGGGCCGGGCGTGAACCACCTGGACGGGCAGTCAGCGATGGAGTTCGTGCGGGAGCGGTACGCCTTTTCCGACGGCGACTTCCAGCGGGTGCGCAACCAGCAGACCCTGCTCCGCGCCGTCCTGGCCCGGCTCACCGGCGGCGGCGCGCTGAACGACGTCACCGCGGTCCGCGGGCTGGTGGACTTGGCGTCCTGCTGCCTCACCGTGGACAGGGGCTTCGACCCGGTGCAGGCCGCCATCCTCGCCTACAGCCTGCGCAACCTGGACACCAATGCGATCGGCACCATGACCCTGCCCACCGCCGGATCCGGGTTCGTGGCCGGCCAGTCCGTGCTGTTCCCCGACTACGGCGGCATCAACGCCGTGGGGGCGGCGCTGCGTGAGGGCCGGATCGCGGACTTCGCGGTGCCGTAGGGGCTGTGCGGCGGCGCCGGGCCGGTTCCCTCCTGCCGTTGTTCGTTATTTTCCTGACCACGGGGGTACGCCGCTGGTAGTGTTCCTGCATTCGGGCATGCCAAGCGGACGGGGTGATTCTTTGTGAAAGAGGACGGGCTGACGGAAGCTGTCCAGGAGCCCGGGGCGGTGGAACTGCTGCTGGTCCGCCACGGCGAGAGCGAAGGCAACGTGGCCGCCACAGACGCGCGACTGGCCGGGGCTGAGGTCATCGAGGTGCCGGCGCGGGATGCGGACGTGAACCTCTCAGACACCGGCCAGGAGCAGGCCAAAGCCTTGGGGGTGGCGCTGGCGCGGATCGCCGCGGAAGCCCGGCCCGACGCCGTCGTCTCGTCCCCTTACGCCCGGGCGCGGCAAACGGCGGAAATCGCGGTGGAAACCGCGGGCTGGCCGGTGAAGGTACGCACCGATGAGCGGCTGCGGGACCGGGAACTCGGCATCCTGGACCGGCTGACGCGGATGGGAGTGGAGAACCGCTTCCCGGAGGAGGCCGAACGCCGGGAGTGGCTGGGCAAGCTGTACTACCGGCCGCCGGGCGGGGAGTCCTGGGCGGACGTTGCCCTGCGGCTGCGCTCCGTCCTGGATGAGCTCAACAATCTCAGTACCGGGCACCGGGTGATGCTGGTCTGCCACGATGCAGTGATCCTGCTGTTCCGGTACGTGCTGGAGGGGATGAACGAGGAGGAACTCCTTGACCTGGCCGCGAGCACGTCTGTACTGAACGCCTCGCTGACACGGTATGTCCGGCCCTCCGGTCAGGGGCCCTGGACACTGGAAAGCTTCAACGTGGCGGACCATCTCACGGAGCAGGGTGTCACAGTCACCGAGCATGCGGGAGATGCCAGTGTCCACCCGAAGTGACTCCAACTCCCCGACTCTGGTGACGCCGTCGCTCCTGCGGGAGTGGCCGTTGCCGGCGCCGGGCGAAGACAAGTATTCACGCGGCTCGGTCCTCGTGATCGGCGGTGCGCGGGCCACGCCGGGAGCGGCGCTGCTGGCCGGTACTGCCGCGCTGCGGGCCGGCGCGGGTAAGCTCACGCTGGCGGTGGCGGAGTCCGTGGCCGCGCAAGTGGCTGTGGCGCTCCCCGAATGCGGGGCGATGGGGCTGCCGGAAACCGCTGAGGGGTCGGTGACGGGTGAAGGGCTGGACCGGATCTCCTCTTATCTCGACCGCGCCGATGTGATCCTGGTGGGGCCGGGCCTGGACGATCCGGACCTCGCCGAGGAATTGTTGCGGGTCCTGCTGGAGCGGGAGGCTCACTCGCGCTCCGGTGACTCAGGCTCGGGTGATTCAAACTCGGGTGAGGGGAACGCAGGGGGAGGTCCCGCCGTCGTCCTTGATGCTTATGCCCTGGGCGGCCTGGTGAAGGTGGCCGGCCAGCTGGGACCGTGGAAGGGGCGGCTGATCCTGACGCCCAATCCCAAGGAGGCGGCTGTCCTGCTGGAGCGGGAGGTGAATGACCTGGCGGCGGATGTGGCTGAAATTGCCGACAAGTTCCAGGCGGTGGTGAGCTGTCAGGGCCTCATTGCCCGGCCTTCCGGCGGCGATGAAGTGGAGGAACCCGAATTCTGGCAGATGACCACCGGGTATGGCGGACTGGGAACATCGGGAAGCGGGGACGTGCTGGCCGGCGCGATTGCCGGCCTGCGTGCGCGGGGAACCACCGGCCCGCAGGCCGCCTGCTGGGGAACACACCTGCACGCTGCCGCGGCGGACCGGCTTGCGAGCCGGATGGGTCCCCTCGGATTCCTTGCCCGTGAACTGGCGGACGAACTGCCCGCCCTGATGCTGGAGCTGAACACCTGAACCCGCTCCCCTGAAGCTGGAAAACCCCGGACATGGGATGGCCCCCGGCCGAAGCCGGGGGCCACCGTATCGGGAGATTCAGGCCTACGCTGCCGATGCGCTGTCAGCGCTGTGGCGTGCCCAGAATGGCGATCCGCCCAAGGAGGCAGTCAACAATTGGATGCCCGATATCCCGAACCTGTTGAACCTAGGCGGCAATCTCTTGCTGGGCCCCCTTTGTCTCAATCTCGATCTTGCGCGGCTTGGCCTTTTCGGCAACCGGAATCCGGAGCGTCAGGACACCGGCGTCATACGTGGCCTTCACGTTGTCAGTGTCGAGTGTGTCCCCGAGGATCAGCTGGCGGCTGAACACGCCGCGTGGCCGTTCGGAGGCGATCAACTCGGTGTCCTTCCCGGCAGGTTCGGGACGCTCTGCCCGCACCGTCAGGACATTCCGTTCCACATCCAGATCCACTGAATCCGCTGCAACGCCGGGCAGGTCAAAGGCGACGACAAAGTCCTGGCCCTCGCGCCAAGCGTCCATCGGCATCGCTGCCGGACGCGCTGCAGTGCCGAGGACCTGCTGGGCCAGCCTGTCCAGCTCGCGGAACGGATCGGTTCGCATCAACATGGCTTCCCTCCTCGTAAGAGACGGTCCAACATTGTTTGTGATCTCAGCCGATCTGTATTGGCTGATACAGATTTTTTAGCTCTGCGCCAGGAGATCTTCAAGCGGTTCGAGGAAGAATTTTCCGGAATTTTTGGCGCCCGGGCAGACGTGGCGAAGGGGCCTCCCGCGCTGCGCGGGAGGCCCCCTCTTCTGCGTGTTTTGGCTGTTCAGCTTCGGGTGGGATCGGGACGCAGCGGTGTGGGCCCCGGATCCGGCACGGGCAGCGGCCCCGGGGGTTCCGGCGTCGGGAACGGATTGGGGGGCTGCGGACCCGGGTGGCCGGGCTGGGCGGGATCAGGCTGGTCCGGGCCTGGTTCCGGCGGGAACGGTTCGGGCTCGTGCACTGGCGGGATGGTCATATGCTTCCCCTCTCACGCTGGGCGATGTGCCTTAGCGTGAACAGGATACGCCAGCGGCCGGAACCCCACTAGGCCGCCCCTCTTCGCCGGATGCCCTATCAGCTTTAGTCCTCAAGGCGGCCGGTTGGGGACTAAACCTGATAGCGCATCGTCCGGATTTCTGCGGGAGGTGATGGAGCGTTCCCCAAAAACCTGCGGGAGGTGATGGAGCGTTCCCCAAAAACCTGCGGGAGGTGATGGAGCGTCGTTGTGATGGGTGGGGCGGTTGGGTGGCGGGCCGGGGCTCTCGTCCGGTAGCGAACGGCCGGTTCAATGTCCGGCCGGGTCTATATATTGAAACCATGACCCAGACTCCGCTGCAGGATTCCGCCGGCACCGCGACTGCCCCGCCCGCTCCCCCGGTTGCCAAGAAGATCCCCACCGAACGTACCCACCACGGGGATACCTTCGTGGACAACTACGAGTGGCTGCGGGACAAGGAATCCGAGGAAGTAGTGGAGCACCTGAAGGCTGAAAATGCTTACCAGGAAGCCGTCACCGCACACCAGGAGCCGCTGCGCGAGGCGATCTTCCAGGAGATCAAGGGCCGCACGCAGGAAACAGACCTCTCCGTCCCCCACCGCAAGGACGGCTGGTGGTACTTCAGCCGTTCCGTGGAGGGCAAGGAGTACGGCATCCAGTGCCGGGTCAAAGCAGAAGACACGGGCAATCCGGTACAGGACTGGACCCCGCCCAAGGTGGAGGCCGGCGTCGACATTCCGGGCGAGGAAGTCCTGCTGGACGGCAACGTCGAAGCCGAGGGCAAGCCCTTCTTCTCCGTGGGCGGCTCGGCCGTGACGGTGGACGGCCACCTCTACGCCTACGCCGTGGACAACAGCGGCGACGAACGCTTCACCCTGCGCATCAAGGACCTCCGCACCGGTGAACTGCTGCCGGACGTCATCGAGAACATCTTCTACGGCGTCTCCTTCTCCCCCGACGGCACCCGCATCTTTTACACCGTGGTTGATGAGTCCTGGCGCCCCTACCAAGTCAAGGCACACGTCCTGGGCACCCCCGTTGAGGACGACGCGGTGATCTACCAGGAGGACGACGCCGCCATGTGGCTGGGCTTCGAGCTCTCCGCCGACCGGCGCCACCTGGTGCTGGGCATCGGCTGCTCTGAATACAGCGAGACCCGCCTGCTCCGCTTCGATGACCCCGCCCAGGAACTCACCACCGTGATCTCCCGGAACGAGCGGGTGCTGTATGAGGCTGAGCCGTTCCTGCTGGCCGGGCCGGACGGCGAAAAGACGGAAAAGATCCTGCTGACCCACAACCGCGGCGCCATCAACTCCATGGTCTCCCTGGCTGACCCGGCCGAGCTGCGCAAGCCGCTCGCCCAGCAGCGGTGGGCCACCGTCGTCGAGCATTCCGACGACGTCCGCGTCAATGGCGCGGGGGTCACCTCCACGCACCTCGTGGTGTCCATCCGCAAGGACACTATCGAGCGCGTCCAGGTCATCGGGCTGGCCGGGCTGGGGACCGCCGCGCAGGAGCCGCCCGTGGAGCCGGCGTTCGATGAGGAGCTGTACACGGCCGGGGTGGGCGGATCGGACTACGAGGCTCCGGTAATCCGGCTGGGCTACACGTCCTACTTCACGCCGTCGCGCGTCTACGACTTCCTGCTGCCCACCCCCGGGCAGCCCGCCGGCGAACTGCTGCTCCGGAAGGAAAGCCCGGTGCTGGGCGGCTACGACGGCAGCGACTACGTGGCCACGCGTGAATGGGCGCAGGCCCAGGACGGTACCCGGATCCCGCTTTCGGTGCTGCGGCACAAGGCCGTGAAGCAGGATTCGATGGCGGCCGGCCTGGTATACGGGTACGGCTCCTACGAGATGAGCATGGATCCGGGCTTCGGCATTGCGCGGCTGTCCCTGCTGGACCGCGGCGTGGTGTTCGTGATCGCCCACATCCGCGGCGGCGGCGAGCTGGGCCGGCACTGGTACGAGGACGGCAAAAAGCTCACCAAGAAGAACACGTTCACCGACTTCATCGACGCCACCGACTGGCTGGCCGGCTCCGGCTGGGTGGACCCCTCCCGGATCGTCGCCCTGGGCGGCTCGGCCGGCGGGCTGCTGATGGGTGCGGTAGCGAACATGGCCCCGGAAAAGTACGCCGCGATTGTGGCGCAGGTGCCGTTTGTGGATCCGCTGACCAGCATCCTGGATCCGGACCTGCCGCTGTCCGCGCTGGAGTGGGAAGAGTGGGGCAACCCCATCACCGACCCAGGGGTCTACGCCTACATGAAGTCCTACTCACCCTACGAGAACGTGCACCAGGCCGCCTACCCGAAGATCGCCGCCGTGACATCGTTCAATGACACCCGGGTCCTCTACGTGGAGCCCGCCAAATGGGTGCAGGAGCTGCGGAACAAGACCACCGGGACCCAGCCGATCGTGATGAAAATCGAGATGGACGGCGGCCACGGCGGCGCGTCCGGCCGCTACGTCCAGTGGCGCGAACGGGCCTGGGACTACGCCTTCATCGCCGATTCGCTCGGCGCCACGGAGCTGCTGCCGGGCGCTGGCCTGCGGTAATTGAGCGTACGACGGCGGGCGCGTCCCGCCGTCGTACGTCCGCCTTGCGCCTCAGGGAACGGCGCCCCAGGCAGGGGCGTCCGCGGCAGGGGCGTCCCCGGCGCAAACCCGGGACCTCAAACCTGCGGGTGCTCCGCCAGCCACTCCGCCAGGGTCTCGAGATTGGCGCGGACCGTCCTCCCCTGGGCCCGTTCCACCAGCGCATCCGCCAGCTTGCCAAACACCCCGCCCAGGCCGGACGCGGCGTCGATCCTCTGGGTAAGGCGCGTACCGTCGGCGGCCGGTTCGAGCGTTAACGTCACGGTGAAGTCCAGCTTGCCCTCGACTGAACGGGACACCATGCGCCGGGGCGGATCGAATTCGGTGACCTCCACGGTCCAGTCGAACTGCCGTCCCATGATTTTGCTGGTTCCACGCCCCCGGGAACCGACTCCAATAGGGCCGTCCCCGACCTGCCCTGACGAGGTGACGGAGGAATCATAGACGGCGATGTTTTCGAATTTCGACAGAAAGTCAAAGACCTCCTGCGGCGGCCGGGCAATAACGACACTTTCTTCTACAACAGGCACTGCAGTCTCCTTTGAAAGGCACCTGATGCCGGCGGCCTTGCCGGCACAAAGGCAGGCACAGCGCCAGAGTGGACCCGCAGCCCGCCAGTGTCAATGGCTTCCCTCAAGGGCAAAGCGTAGCTGCAGCAGGGCAGCCTCCTGCGCCAGGCTGACCTGCCGGACCGGCCTGACCAGCAGCAACGTGACGCCTGGCAGGTCCGGCGCGATTCCCAAAAAAACTAATCATGCTTACCATTGTCTGGCGCCGGCTGCCCGCTGGGGGCAGGTTAACCGGCGCCTGATGTGGAGGCTTGAGTGAGCATGGAACAGGAAATGCGTCCCTTGACCGACGACGAACTGATCGCAGAACAGGCAACGGCTTTGCCGGACAAGGAAGTTGCCTCTGTCCTTGACCTGAACGCTGACCTTGATCTGGGAATTGACGCGGCAGCGCCCATCGACCTCGCCGTTGCGGCCAACGCCAACGTGGCAGCCCCGATCGACGCGGCGGCCTCGGCCAACATTCTCTCCTTCGGCTCGGATGCGCAGGCACTGGCGGACCAGGGCGTCATGATCGATCAGGGCATCGTGGCGGACGCAAACGCCGAGTCCACGCAGGACAGCATCATCGACCAGGGCAACGACACCATCGACGGCGGCACCCCCGACAGCACCGGCGGGGACACCATCGACGGCGGAACCGCGGCCGACGGCGGCACCGTCCTCCCCGACGGAACGGGCACCGACGGGCTCGTCCCCGACGGCGGACTGGGCGACGCCCTGCCCGACGTCGGCGCACTGCCCGTGGATCCCGCTGCTGCCCTGGACGGCGACCTGCTCAACGTCAACGTGGACCTGGCGGCCGATGCGGATATCGCTGCTCCCATCAACGGTGCCGTGGCAGCCAACGCCAACGTGGCCGCCCCCATCGACGCCGCCGTGGCCGCGAACATCGGCTCCATCGACAGCCAGGCCTACGCCGTGGCGGACCAGGACGCACTGATCACCCAGCACATCGAGGGCGAAGCCAACGCCTCCGCTGACCAGCAGTCCAACCTCGAACAGTAAGCCCAGATGACCCACACCACCGGTGGACCGCGCTCCCAGGCCGGCCCGCCGTCGTCCGCTGCGCCCCTGGCCGAGCACCCGCTGCACGTCCCTGCCCTGGCTGACGGCGTCCAGCTGATCGGACGGTCGCGGGGATCCGGCTACCGGGAGCCGCCTTCGCTGGTCCGCCGCGCGGACGGGCAAACCCTCCAACTGACGCCGTTGCTGTTCGCGGTGCTCGAGGCAATGGACGGCAGGCGCACGGTGGAGGACATCGCCGCGCATGCCAGCGAAGCGTCGGGAAGGCTCGTCAGCGCCGGGAACGTGCGCACGCTGATGGACTCGCAGCTGCTGCCGCTGGGCCTGCTCCGGCTGGCGGACGGGTCCCAGCCCGAAGTGCGCAAGGCGGACCCGCTGCTCGGCATGCGTTTCCGGTACACCGTGACGGACCCGGACCGCACCCGCAGGATCACGGCACCCTTCACCGTCCTGTTCAACCCGCTGATCGTCGTGGCGGTGACGGCGGCCTTCCTGGCTTCGTGCTGGTGGGTGCTGATGGTGAAGGGGCTGGGATCGGCCACCCATGAAGCGTTCGAGAACCCTGTCCTGCTCCTGCTGATTTTCGCCGTGACCATCCTGTCCGCCGGCTTCCATGAGTTCGGGCATGCCGCCGCTGCACGCAAAGGCGGCGCCACCCCGGGAGCCATGGGCGCAGGCCTGTACCTGATCTGGCCGGCGTTCTTCACGGATGTCACCGATTCCTACCGGCTGGGCCGCGGCGGCCGGCTCCGCACCGACCTGGGCGGCTTGTACTTCAACGCCATCGTTGCCGTGGCCATCATGGGCTTGTGGTGGGCCACAGGCTTCGATGCGCTGCTGCTGGTAGTGGTCACGCAGATCCTGCAGATGGTCCGGCAACTGCTGCCCCTGGTCCGGTTCGACGGCTACCACATCCTGGCGGATGCCACCGGGGTCCCGGACCTGTTCCAGCGCATCAAACCGGTCCTGCTCGGCCTGCTCCCCTGGCGGTGGGGCCGGGTGGAAAACAAGGTCCTCAAGCCCTGGGCGCGTGCCGTGGTAACGCTGTGGGTGCTCGTCACGGTGCCGTTGCTGCTGTTCAGCATGGCCATGATGGTGATCTCGTTCCCGCGCCTGCTGGCCACTGCGTGGAGCAGCGCAGCCAAACAGCAGGCGATGCTCGCTGAAAGCCTTTCCGCCGGCGACCTTGCCGGCACCGCCGTGCGCGCCCTCGCCATCCTGGCCGTTGCCCTGCCCATGGTTGGCATGCTCTACATCCTGCTGCGGCTCCTTCGGCAGCTGGTCACCGGGCTCTGGCAGAGGACTCGCGGCAAGTTTGTGCAGCGTACCGCTGCCATGGCGGCCGTGGCAGCATTGCTGGCCGGGCTCGGCTGGGCGTGGTGGCCCGACGGCGGGACGTACCGTCCGGTCCGGCCTTACGAACGTGGGACGCTGGCTGATGCCACCGCCGCCATCGTCCCGTCGGCAGGGACCGCAGGCATGGCGCTTCGTGAGGGCGGCAGCGGGCGGACCGTGGCGCTCTGGCCCAAAGGAGCCACGACGCCAACCCGGGAGAACCCGCAGCTGGCCATGGTGCTGGTTCCGGCAGAGGGCTCCGGCGCGGACCCGTCCGCTGTTGCTCCCGCCGGATCCGCCGGTGCAGCCGCACCATCGTGGGTGTTTCCGTTCGACCGGCCGGATGCTCCCGAGGAGGACGGCAACCAGGCGCTGGCGGTGAACACCACCGACGGTTCCGTCACCTACAGCGTTGCCTTCGCGCTGGTGTGGGCCGAAGACGGAGAACCGGTGGATACCCGGAACGAGGCCTACGCCTTTGCCAGCTGCACCGGCTGCGCCGCGGTTGCAGTGGGCTTCCAGGTGGTCCTGGTTGTGGGGCAGACGGATGTTGTTGTTCCGGAGAACCTCTCTGCTGCGGCGAACTACAACTGCCTTGAATGCCTCACCTACGCCCTCGCCAGCCAGCTGGTCCTCACCCTTGATGGGCCGCTGACAGACGAAGGCATGGCGTCGCTCCAGGCGCTATGGGCCGAGATCGCGGACTACGGCAGGAACATCCAAAACGTGCCGCTCTCCGAAATCCAAGCCCGTCTCGCCGCCTACAAGGAACAGATCACAGCCATCATCAAGGCGGACCCCAGCGCCACCAAGGGCCCGACGCCGGCGAAAACTTCCGCGCCGGCCAGCCCGCCGGGCGGAGCCGCTGCACCCACAACGTCAGCTGAACCGGGTGTGCCCGCACCCGGGTCACTCACGGGGACCCAGGCACCCGCTCCGGCAGGAACAGCCCCTGCCAACGCACCGGCGACGCAGCCCGCTTCCGATGAGGTGGCGCCGTCGTACGCTCCCGTTGAGACGTCGGCCCCAACAGCGGATACTGGGGACACGGCCCCCGCCGGCCCCGCCACCGCAAACCCCAGCTAGGAGAGCAGATGTCGTTGAGCAAGGGAACGTCCGTGGAATGGAACTCGCCGCAGGGTAAGACGCACGGCAGGATCGTGGAGAAGAAGACGGGCGACTTCGAGCTGGACGGCAAGACCCACCGCGCCAGCGAGGACGATCCCCAGTACGTGGTGGAATCCGCGAAAACCGGGGCGCGGGCAGCCCACAAGGCCTCAGCCCTGACGGAGAAGAAGTAACCCCGTGGCCGCCCAGCATGAGGTTGTGATCATCGGCGGCGGCAACGCGGGTATTTCCCTCGCCGCCCGGCTGGAACGGTACGGCGTCAAGGATGTGGCCGTGGTGGAACCGCGGGACCACCATCTTTACCAGCCGCTGTTCTCGCACATCGCCGGTGGCCGGGCGTCAGCGAAGGAAGCTGTCCGGCCCCAGGAACCGCTGATTCCGAAGGGTGCCACCTGGATCCGGGACGCCGCTGCCGGGATCGACACTGATTCAAACACGGTGACCCTTGAGTCCGGCGCCACGGTGGCGTACGGGCAGCTGGTGGTCTGCCCGGGCCTGCAGTATGACTGGGACGTTGTGCCCGGCCTCGCCGAAGCTGTCCATTCACCACACGGCGCCTCCCACTACGAGTTCGAGCTGGCGCCGAAGGCCTGGACGCTGCTGAGCGGGCTGAAATCCGGCACCGCCCTGTTCACCATGCCTGCGGGCCCGATCAAATGCGGCGGCGCGGCCCAAAAGCCGATGTACCTGGCCTGTGACTACTGGAAAGGACAGGGTGTGCTGGACCGGATCCGGGTGGTGATGGTGCAGCCCTACCCCACGGTGTTCGGCGTGCCGGAGGTGGACCGGGAGCTGGACCGCAAGATCGCCGAGTACGGCATTGAGCTGTGGACCAACAGCGAGCTGGTGTCCGTTGACGCGGCCGGCCAGCTGGCCACCATCAGGAACACCACCACCGGCGTGGAGGAGAAGCTGCATTACGACGTCCTCAACGGTGTCCCGCCACAGTCGGCGCCGGACTGGCTCAAAGCGACCAACCTGCCTGCATCCGGTGACGCCGGCGGGTTTGTGGAGGTGGACCGGCAAACCCTGCGGCACATCCGGTTTCCGAACATCTGGTCCCTGGGCGATGCCGCCGGGACCACCAATTCCAAGTCCGGCGGGGCACTGCGCAAGCAGACGGCCGTGCTGGCCAAAAACCTGGTAGCCGCCCGGAAAGGGAAGCAGCTGCCCGCCAAGTACAACGGCTACTCGGTCTGCCCGTTCACGGTGTCCCGGAACACCGTGGTGTTCGCCGAGTTCGATGACCGCTACCGGCCCATGCCCACCGTCCCCCGAGTCCCCACCTGGAACGAGAGCAGGCTGTCCTGGGTGGTGGACCGGGATATTTTCCCGCACGTGTACTGGAACCTGATCCTCAAGGGCCGGGCGTAGGTTCTTTTGGTAGATGGCCCTGGGAGAGCCGGTGGTTGAGCCTGGGAGAGCCGGTGGTTGAGCCTGTCGAAACCTCGCTGCGGGGCCTCCGATAGGCTCAACCAGCGGCATCCGGCTTCAGCCGTTTTGCGGCCTGGCCCACTCGCCACTCGTCGGCCAGGACCGCGTAGATCAGTTCGGTGGCCCACTGGCCTTTGTAATGCCACTTGTCCACCTGCCGCGCTTCCTGCCGCATGCCCAGACGGCGGCATAGGTCGGCGGATGCTGTGTTCAGCTCGTCCAGGCGTGCCTCGATCCGGTGCATGCCCACGTCCTCGAATCCAAGCCGCAGCATCGCCTCCGCGGCCTCAGTGGCATAGCCCTTGCCCCTGGCACCCGGCGCCAGGCTCCAGCCCACTTCGCCCTGGCCTTGGCCGGGCAGCCACTTGAGCACCACTTCGCCCTGCAGCACGCCGTCCGCCGCCGACTCGATGGCCAAGGCCACCCAGTCGCCTTCCTTTTCGAACACGAAGTTGGCGTAGTGGCCCACCCGTTCCATCGACTGCGTATAGCTCTTGGCCGGTCCGGGCAGGAACCGGGCGGTTTCCGGCAGCGAGTGGTAGGCGTGGAAGGCGTCCAGGTCGCTGCCTTCAAAGCGGCGCAGGATCAGCCGCTCGGTTCGAATGGGAAGGGTGATTTCCGGCATGGATGAGAGGCTACGCCATGCCGACGGCGGCAGTCGCCTCCGCGGTGGTGCGCTCGCCGTTGCTCTGGCAACCTCCCCGGAGTAGGGTTCGCGTACGGGCTGCTGGTGCCTGGTTTCTTGGCGTTTCCCGTTGTCCCTTCTCCTCAAGGTTGTGGCTAAGTTGAAGCCAGCGACGCCCTGGGCCGCTTCCCTCGCCTTCAGCATGTTGCTGACCCTCGCGGCGTGCACTTACGAGGAGAGCACGGAGGGCCCTACTCCGGCCGTGACGACTGCGGTGGCCAACGCCAAAGTCCTTCGCATCGGCACGCAGGATGACGGGAATGTGCCCACCCGCGGCCAGATCGAGGAATTTGCCCGGCAGGTCCAGGAACGCTCCGGCGGGAACCTGGTTATCGAGCCGGTCTTCAGGGCCGGCGGCGACCAGGTCAGGGGCTGGGACCAGCTCGTCGCGCAAAGAGTAATGACTGGAGACCTCGAAATGGCAGTCATCCCGGCGCGGACCTGGGACACCGAGGGAGTGCTGTCCTTCCGGGCGCTCTCCGCCCCCTTCCTGGTGACATCCAGCGCCGTCATCAAGGAAGCGGTGAAACCGGAGTACGCGCAGGGGATGCTGGCCGGCCTCAAGGACGTGGGCGTTACCGGTCTGGCCATGTTCCCGGACGGCCCGCGGGTCCTGTTCTCGTTCACCACGCCAATCCTCTCGCCGGACGACATCCGGGGAATGGCAATCAGGGCACCCCTTTCCACCACTACCTACGCGGTCCTGGAATCTCTCGGCGCCCTGCCGCAGGATCTCGCTGACCAGGAATTCGGTGAAGGAGTTGAGGGCGGAAAGGTGGGCGGCGCTGAATCCTCGCTCGGCTACGCTTCCAATTTGCCCGGAGCCCTGAATAAAACAGGGCATGCAATCGCTACCGGCAACCTGGTGGTCCACTCGAAGATCAACACGATCGTGATCAATGAAAAAGCAAGAGCTGCTCTCAATGCGGACGAGCAGCAGATTCTCCAGGACGCGGCGGACTACACCAGGGAATGGGCCTCGTCCCTGCTCGCAACCGTCTCGGCGGAGGCGCGGAAGTACTGCCAGGACGGCGGCAAAGTGGTGATGGCAACCGAAGAGCAGCTGGCCGGCTTCCGCAATGCCGCAGCCCCGGTATACACCACCCTCGATCAGGATGCCGGCACCCGTAACCTCATTGCAAAGCTCCGCGATCTCGCCGCGAACACTCCGGCCGACCCTGCCGTCGAACCCTGCGACTACGACACCTATTGATGCCTGTTGACCAATCCGTTGTTCCCCACAGGCCCCCCTGGCAGCGTAGGGCCCAGGATCGTTGGAACGCCCGCAAGGACCGTTACGCAGCAGTCGAGGAGGAGACTACGGCGGCCGTCGCCTCCGCGATGGCCCGTTCCTCGTCCGTGGGAATGACCAGCACCGGAATGGCGGAGCCCAGGGTGGAAATGACGCGGGGTTCCCTGGACCGTTCAGCATTCAGGCCGTGGTGGAGCTCTACCCCCAGCGCTCCCAGCTTATCCACCACGAGCGCACGGAACTGGTGCGAATTCTCGCCGATGCCCGCGGTGAACACGATGGCTTTGGCCCCGCCCACGGCCACGTGGTAACCGCCGATGTACTTCGCGAGCCGGTAGGAGGTGACCGCGAGCGCGGTGGCCGCCTTCTCGTTCCCGGCCTCGGCCGCCTCCACGACGGAGCGCATGTCATTGTTGCCGGCCAGGCCCTTCAGCCCGGACTCGCGGTTCAGCATGGAGTCGATGTCCTCAGGGCTCCAGCCGGCCCTGGCGAGGAACACCAGGATGGACGGGTCCAGATCGCCCGAGCGCGTCCCCATCACCAGGCCTTCCAGCGGTGTGAAACCCATGGATGTGTCCACCGAGCGTCCGCCCTGGACAGCTGTGACCGAGGCACCGTTGCCCAGGTGGGCGATGACGCCGTCGAAGTCGCTGACCGGAAGGTCCAGCAGCGTGGCGGCGCGGCGGGTGACGTACTCGTGCGACGTCCCGTGGAACCCGTAGCGGCGGATGCCGTGGTTGGTGTACAGCTCGTCCGGGACGGCGTAGCGCCAGGCGTGTTCGGGGAGGGTGCGGTGGAACGCTGTATCGAACACGGCCACCTGCGGCATGTCCGGCCACTTCCGGGTGATGGCCCGGATACCCAGCACATTGGCGGGGTTGTGCAGGGGCGCCAGCGGGTTGAGCCGTTCGATGGCGCGGGTGATTTCGTTGTTGATCAGGACCGGCTCGGCGAACCGCTCGCCGCCGTGCACCACGCGATGCCCGACGGCTGCCAGCTCCAGGCCGCCCAGCTCCTGGTGGATGGCGGCGTCCACCTGCTCGAGCGCCTCTGCATGATCCCGCGGGCCCTCTATTTCGCCGTCCCCGTCGCCGCCGTTGCCCATACCGATCTTCTCGATCAGCCCCTCGGTGAGGACGCTCCCGGCAGCAACATCGCGCACTTGGTATTTGAGCGAGGACGAGCCGGAATTGATGACGAGCACGAGCATGCGGGCCTCCTGAGCCTGGCTTCTGCAGTTCAAACCCCACTATAGGCTGGGCAGCCGCGCGGTTTCCTTGCGGATGGGCGCGGGCTGTGCCTAGAGTCGGCAGACAGGCTGGACCACGCCCGAAAGGACATTCCATGACGAACGAGCCCGCTTCGATCGACGAGAACGATCCCACCAACACGGGATCCAGCAGCACGGCACCCCTCAATCCGCAAGCAGACACCGACGCCGGCTCAGGCTCCGGCACCAAGGACCCCACCGGCGTCGAAGGATCCAACCCGGCCCTGGACGATACGGGCAACCTCAAGGCAGCCGAGACCGGCGACGCTCCGGAGGCGCCGGAAAACACCGGTGACCTCGACCTCACGCCGCAGGGCCTCTCAGACGAGCCGGCCAAGCAGGAGGACGACCAAAGCCTGGTAAAGCCGGACAACAGCTGACCTGCTTCGTCCGCGGCGAAGCGCGACGCGGCGGACCGGGCCAGACTCCCCACGCGGACCGCGCGGACTGGTATTTCGGTGTCGGCGCTTAGGCGGCATGCCCCCGCAGGGACCCCGGCGATCCGGCGATCCGGCGCCTGGAGCCGGCGCGGGCAAGGCCAATAGCGGCCAGGACGGCTCCCGCTCCTTCGGCGACGGCGCTGAGTGCCTTTTCGAAGAACCACACGGGTTCGTACATCGCCGGCATGGGACCGATGGCCGGAATGTCGATGTAGCGGTACAGCATCACGGCTGCGAAAGCGCTCAATGCGACAGCCAGTGCCATGGCGTAGGAGAGCCTGCTGCCCCGGATCAGGACGTAGAAGCCCACCAGCACCGCCGCGGCCGATTCGAGCAGGAACAGGTTGCCCTGCCCGATCCCGCCGGGGTTGGCGGCCTGATAACCGGGGGCCAGATGGATGTGCACTCCGGCGTCGATGAACAGCGCCACTGCCGTCAGAATTCTCAGGGCCATGTTCATTTGACTGTCAGCGTGCCTTTCATGTTGGGGTGGTACGTGCAGAAGTACGGATACGAGCCCGGCTTTGAGGGGGCGGTGAACGTGGCCGTGGCCCCGCCTCCGTCCACTTCAACGTCAAATGCCTTGCCCTCCTGAGCCGTGACGGTATGGGGCGCGGAGTCCATGTTGGTGACCGCCACAACGGCGCCAGGCGCCACCGTTAACGGCTCGCCATACTTGAAATCCTTGATGCTGATGCTTGCCGCCGCGTTCGACGCTCCGGCCGATGAACCGGCTCCCCCGGATGGCGCTGTTCCGGTTCCGGGACTTCCGCCGCCAGGGGCGCAGCCGCCCAGTAAGAGCGCTGCCATCAGCAGCAGTGCCGCCCTGCCTCGAACCTCTTTCATCCTGTACCGTCCTCGACGCCCGGAACCAGGGCCGGCCCCTGTTTGTCCCCTTATTGTGCGCCCGCCCGGCCGAATTGTCCCCTGTCTGGAGGAATCAAACGTTGTTCCTGGCCGCGGCGCAATCCTGGCCCGCCGCAAAGCATCAGGCGGGGGCCGTCGTCGTCGGTGGTTAAGCCCATCGAGACCCCGCGCCTAGGAGGCCGGCGCCTGCGCCTGGATGGCCGTAATTGCCACGGTGTTCACGATGTCCTCCACGGTGCAGCCGCGGGAGAGGTCATTGACCGGCTTCCGCAAGCCCTGCAGGACAGGCCCGACGGCGACCGCTCCCGAGCTCTGCTGCACCGCCTTGTACGTGTTGTTGCCGGTGTTCAGGTCTGGAAAGATGAACACGCTCGCCTGTCCGGCCACTGAAGAGCCCGGCATCTTGGATTCGGCGATGGAGGCGTCAACGGCGGCGTCGTACTGGATGGGGCCTTCGACGGCGAGGTCCGGGCGGCGCTGGCGCACCAGTTCGGTGGCCTGCCGCACCTGTTCCACGGCCTCGCCCGAACCAGAACCGCCCGTGGAATAGGACAGCATAGCCACCCGCGGCTCCACGCCAAACTGGGCCGCGGTCTCGGCTGAAGCCAGCGCGATGTCCGCCAACTGCTCCACGTTCGGATCCGGATTCACCGCGCAGTCGCCGTACACCAGCACCCGGTCCGGCATCAGCATCAGGAACACCGAGGACACGATCTTCACGCCCGGGCGGGTCTTCACGAACTCCAGCGCGGGCCGGATGGTGTGCGCCGTGGTGTGCGCAGCCCCAGACACCATTCCGTCCACAACGCCGAGCTGGACCATCATGGTGCCGAAGTAGCTGACGTCCTGCATGATCTCCAAGGCTTTGGGCAGGTCAACGCCCTTGTGCGCCCGCAGTTCCGAATACTTCTCCGCGAACTTCTGCCGCAGGTCCGACGTTGCGGGGTCCACGATGTTGATCCCGGACAGGTCGATGCCACGGGCGGCCGCCAGTTCACGGACATCCGATTCCGGGCCCAGCACGGTGAGGTCGCAGACGTCACGCCGGTGCAGGATTTCCGCCGCCCGCAGGATCCTCACATCGGTCCCTTCGGGGAGGACCACGTGCCGGCGCTGGGCCCGGGCGCGTTCGATGAGGTCGTGCAGGAAGCGGAGCGGGGTCATGCGTTGGGCCCGTGGCAGGTGCAGGCGTTCCACCAGCTCCGCCTCATCCACGGTGCGGGACCAGAGCCCCAAGGCCGAGGCCACCTTCCGCCGGTGCCCGGACCAGATCTCGCTCCGGACCTCCGAAACGCGGCGGGCCGTGGTGTACGTGTCGTCCGTGGCCGCGAACACCGGGAACGGCGCCTGGGCCAGGAGCGGGTAGATGTTCGCGTCCGGCGCCAGGCCCCCTGTGAGGATCAGCGCCGACGCCACCGGAAACTCGGGCGAGAAGGACGACGCCAGGCACGCCACCATCACGTCCGCGCGGTCGCCGGGCACAATCACCAGGGCGCCCTCGTCCAGAACGTTCAGGAAGTTGCCCACGTTCATGGCCGCCACCTTGATGTCCCGGACGTCGCGTTCCATGTCCGCCCTGCCGGCAATCTGCCGCACACCCAGCGCGGCAGCCACCTCACCGGTGGTGGGGCGCGCAATCTCCTCCAGCTCGGGCAGCACATACACCGGCCGCTTGGAGGCCCCGGGCTTCACGGCGGCGGCGATCGCCTCGACGTCGTCCGGGTCCGCGCGGTTCACCATGATGGCCAGGAGTGCACACTTCTCCGCGGCCAGCTCCTTGCGCGCAACCTCGACGGCGGCCGCCGCCTCCGCCACGGTCCGCCCCTTCGCGCCCACTACCGCCACCACCGGTGCAGAGAGGTTGTTGGCCAGTCGGGCGTTGAGGTCGAATTCGACGGCGGCGTCCTGGCCGGTAAGGTCAGTCCCCTCGATAATCACCACGTCGCAGTGGCGGGACATTTCGGCGAAGATCTCCACGCAGCGGGAGTCGATGTCCGCCCGTTTTCCTTCGGCGAGCAGCGACCGGACCTCCTCGTGCGTGAGGCCGCCGCGGCACCGCTCATCCTCCAGCTCGAACCGGGACTTCATCAGCGCAACCATGGGATCGTCCGCCGGGTCCGGGCCGTGGACCACGGGTTTGAAGAAGCCGATCCTGTCCGCGTGGCGGTGCAGGGTGTCCGCCAGGCCCAGGGCCACGAGGGACTTGCCCGATCCGGGGGTGGTTGCGCTGACGTAGATGCTTGTGGCCATGGTCCGCCCTTTGCAGGTCTGTTGGTGCCGGTACTCCATCCTTGCACTTACCGTCCCGGGCCGCCTGCCATCCATTCCAGCCCAGCTTTGGGGTAATCCGCTGGCGGGCGCCCCGGAAGTTGCGCTGGGCAAGGCCAAAACCGGGCTGGTTTGGACGTGCCCGCCGCTCCCTCTCCCCTTGACACCGGCCCCCCTCATGGGATTACCTAATGAACATTCGGTAAATAAAGCTGGAGGCAATGACGCATGGCTGAAACAACAGTTTCCGGGGCTATCCACCCCATCCTGGAGAACGACTACGCCTCAATCTGGATGGGAATCGAGGTCCTCGCCATCAGCGACGGGCATGCCACCATCCGGATGACCCTGCGCCAGGAGATGCTCAACGGCTTCGGCATGGCCCACGGCGGAATGATCTTCGCCTTCGCGGACTCCGCCTTCGCCCTGGCCTGCAACCCGGCCACCCCGGCACCCGGCGAGGAGAACAACATCACTGTAGCCGCCGGCGTCGACATCAACTTCCTCAAGCCGGCCTACCGCGGCCAGGTGATCACCGCCGTCGCCGACCGCCGTTCCAGCGCGGGCCGCAGCGGGCTGTATGACATCCAGATTTTCGCTGCCGACGCCGATGCCCAACCCGATCCCGAAAAGCCAGGTGAACTCATCGCCGAGTTCCGCGGACGCAGCCGGACCATCCCCAAGAAGTAGGAAACCATGACCCTCCATGCCCCCGAAACCCCCGTGTCCCCGGCCGCGACCGATGCCGTGCTTGACCGCGAGGAAACCATCTCCCGCGACGAGCTCGAGGCCCTCCAGCTCGCCCGCCTGCAGCACACCGTGGCCTACGCCTATGATCGCGTGCCCCTGTACAAGCGCAAGTTCGACGACGCTGGAGTCCACCCCGCCGACCTGCGTGAACTCAGCGACCTGGGCAACTTTCCGTTCACCACCAAGGAGGACCTGCGTGCCGAATACCCGTTCGGGATGTTCGCGGTTCCGCAGAGCGAAGTAGCCCGCATCCACGCCAGCTCAGGCACCACGGGCCGGCCCACCGTCGTCGGCTACACCAAGCAGGACTTGGCGGACTGGGCCAAACTCGTGGCCCGCAGCTTCCGCGCCTCCGGCATCCGTCCCGGCATGAAGGTCCACAACGCCTACGGCTACGGCCTGTTCACCGGCGGCCTCGGCGCCCACGCCGGCGCCGAAGCACTGGGCTGCACCGTCATCCCGATGTCCGGCGGCCAGACCGAACGCCAGATCCAGCTGATCCAAGATTTCAAGCCGGACGCGATCCTGGCCACCCCCACCTACCTGCTGACCATCGCCGATGCCATGGCCCACATGGGCATCGACCCGGCCTCCACGTCGCTGAAGTTCGCAGTACTGGGCGCGGAGCCGTGGACGCAGGAGATGCGGCACGAGCTCGAAGTGATGATGAACATCAAGGCCTGCGACATTTACGGGCTCTCCGAGGTGATGGGGCCGGGCGTCGCCGGCGAGTCCGTGGAGACCCAGGACGGCAGCCACATCTGGGAGGACCACTTCCGCCCCGAAATCATCGACCCGTTCAACCCGCTGGCGGGCAAGGAAAACGTGCTGCGCGACGGCGAACACGGCGAACTCGTCTTCACGTCCCTCACCAAGGAAGCCCTGCCGATCATCCGCTACCGCACCAAGGACCTCACCCGGCTCCTGCCCGGCACCGCCCGCCCCGCGCACCGGCGCATGGGCCGCATCACCGGCCGCAGCGACGACATGATCATCCTGCGCGGCGTGAACCTCTTCCCGTCCCAGATTGAGGAAATCGCGCTCCGGATCCCCGAGCTCAGCCCGCACTTCCAGCTCGAACTCACCCGCCCCGAAGGCCAGCGGATGGACCAGCTGACGGTCCGCATTGAAAGGCGGGACGCCGTCGCCCCCGAGCAGAGCACGATGGCGGCACGCACCTTGAAGGAGCAGATCAAGATCCACGTGGGTTCTTCGTGCCTGGTGGACGTGGTGGAGCCGGGCTCGCTGGAGCGGTCCAACGGCAAGCTGCGCCGGATCTACGACCTTCGGCCGAAGGGGTAGTCGGGCCTGCGCCGGACTGACTTGCGCCGACTGACCGACCGTTCATGAGAAACTAGCCACTATGCCCAGCACCACTGATACAGCCGGCACCGCCGGCACCAAGCGCGGCCGCCCCGGATACGACCAGCAATCGGTGCTGCGCATCGCCGTCGATGTCTTCAACCGGCACGGTTACGACGCGACGTCTATGGGCATCCTGGCGGACAACCTGGGCATTTCGAAGTCGGCGATCTACCACCACGTGCCGTCCAAGGGCGACCTGCTCAAGCTCGCCCTTGACCACGCTCTCGGCGGGCTCGAGGCGATCCTGAAGGAGCCGCAGGCCACGTCCGGCGCGGCAGATGCCCGGCTCGAGTTTGTGCTCCGGCAAACCGTGGCAGTCCTCGTGGAGCGGCTGCCGTTCGTCACGCTGCTCCTGCGGCTCCGCGGGAACACCGAGATTGAACGTGACGCCCTGGAGCGGCGCCGCACCTTTGACCACAAGGTGGCCGGGCTGATCTCCGCCGCCCGGGACGAAGGATCGCTGCGCCAGGACATCGACCCCCGGACAGTCACCCGGCTGCTGTTCGGCATGATCAACTCGATCGTGGAATGGTACAAACCGGGCGGTTCCCTCTCGCCGAAACGGCTCGCCGACGACGTCATCACCATGGCCTTCGACGGGCTCCACTCCCAGCCTTAGCCCCCGGGGAGATCGGCCCGGAGATTCCAACCCCTAAAAATACTAAGTGTGCTTGGTATTTCTGTTGTTGCCCGGCTACGGTGGTAGGACCAGCCAGCATCCGCAGGAGGCAGTCCATGAGCATCAGCACCCGCCGGGGATTACACCGTCCCGCCCGCTTCGGCACATTGGCCGGAGCGGGAGTGCTGGCAGCTTCCCTGACCCTGACCGCCTGCACAGGATCCCAGGCTCCGCCGGCCCCGAGCGAAACGTCCGGCGCCGCTACGGCCGGCAGCAGCACCCCGCCGCCGGCCGGCACGTCCCCCGGCCCCAGCGGTTCAGCCAGCGCTTCCGCCAGCGCTTCCGCGGGCAACCCCGCGCCGGCGCCCGATGTGGCCGGCGGCATCCCGGAGCTGGTGGAGAACCTGGCCCCGTCGGTGGTGACCATCTTCACCGAAGGCGGGCTCGGCAGCGGCGTGGTGTATTCCGCGGACGGCCTCATCCTCACAAACGAGCACGTGGTCAAGGGCAACACCAGCGTGGAGGTCGGTTTCGCTGACGGCCAGCGGGTGCAGGGAACGGTCAGGGCCAGTGACGCCGTCACGGACCTGGCCCTGGTCCAGGCGGACCGGAAGGGCCTGCCTAAGCCCACCTACCAGAGCACCCTGCCGCGGGTGGGTGAAGGCGCCGTGGTGCTGGGGTCCCCGCTGGGCTTCGAGAACACGGCGACGGCCGGGATCATCTCCGGGCTGCACCGGTCCATCCCGGGCTCGGCCTCCAACAGCCTGTCCTTGGTGGACCTGATCCAGACGGATGCACCTATCAGCCCGGGCAACTCCGGCGGCGCCGTGATCAACATGCGGGGCGAAATCATTGGTATCAGCGAGGCCTACATCCCACCGTCTGCCGGGGCGGTCTCCCTGGGCTTTGCCATCCCGGCGGCCACCGCCGTGCAGGTTGCGGAGGAACTGCTGGCCGACGGCACAGCCGAGCATGCCTACCTCGGCCTGACCCCGGGCGAACTGACGCCCCAGATCGCGGACCAGCTGGGCATCGAGGCGAGTACCGGCGTCGTGGTGTTGTCCGTGGATGAGGACGGCCCCGCGGGACGGGCAGGAATCCGGCCGGGAGACGTGCTGGAGTCCATGGAGGGAGTGGAGCTGAAGGCACCCGAGAAGCTCCTGGCGGAACTGCGCAACCGCAATCCCGGCGATACCGTGAGTTTCAAGGTCAAGCGCGGCGACCAGAGCCTTGACCTCAAAGCGGACCTGATTGACCGGCCAACCCAGTAGTACAACCGAGAGGAAGGTTACACAATGAGCCCCAAGGAAGAACCGGACGCCGGATTCATCATTCCGGACCCGTCAAAAGTCCGCGAGGACATCCCGCAGGATTCCGCGGACGAAGCCAACGCGATCCGCTTCAGCGAAGAACAGGCACTGATCGAGGAACAGTCCCACGGCATCCGCCCGGACACGTACAGCGTGCCCTCCGGCGGCCCCACTATGGACGAGGCCCGCGGCAACATGGACCTGTCGGACCAGACCGGGGCGGCGCCGTCGGACGACAGCAGCGACGACGGCCTGCACAGCGGCGCCGAATCCTGACACTTTCCGCGTCGTAAACGAGCGGCAGGCGCGTCCCGGTCTCCGGGGCGCGCCTGCCGCTTTTTGCGGGTCTTGAGTCAGAGCTCGTACTCGGCCTGCACGCCAAGCGATTCGTGGACGCACAGGATGTTCTGCTCGGTATCCATAAACCAGGCGCACTTCTCCGAGTTCGTGGTGCAGATATGGTCCTTGGTCCGAAGGTTCGGCAGGTCGTAGTCCTGGAACTGCACCCCACTGGCCTCCATGTCCCGGACCGTCCGCTCGATGTCCGCAACCTCGAAGCTCAGTGTGGTGTGATCGGAATGCCTGCCATCCGATACGGGCATCAGCTGCAGCATCGGGCCGCCGTTGGTGCCGAAGAGTTCGCTTCCGTCGTCTGTCATGCCACGGTGCGGGAGTCCGAGTTTTTCCGTATAGAACCGGCGGGCGCGCTGTGGATCATCGACTGGCAGGACGGTAGTGACTGTGTTCAATCTAAGGCTCATCTAGCCACCTCCTACGGGGAGAATCTTACGCCCGGGCAGCCCGAAAAGCCCTTGCCCATTTCCCCCGATTCAGACCCTCTCTCACTTAATGCGGCCCAACCCGGAACCCTCTCTCACTTTCCTCAGGAGAGTGAGAGAGGGTCCGGGAAAAAGGCGCGTTAGGTGAGAGAGCGTCCGGGGTGGGGCTATTTTTCGACCAGTGTGAGGACGTCGTAGGTGGCCACGATCTCGTCGTCCTGGTTGGTCAGCACCGCGTCCCAGGCCACCTCGCCGTACTCGTCGGTTTCGCGCGGGGTGATCTTCTTGGCGGTGAGGGTCACCCGGATGGAGTCGCCCGCGGCCACCGGCGTGATGAAGCGCAGGTTTTCCAGGCCGTAGTTGGCCAGGACCGGGCCCGGGGCGGGTTCCACGAACAGTCCGGCACCCCAGGCCAGCAGGAGGTAGCCGTGCGCAACGATGCCCGGGAAGAAGGGGTTGGCTTCCGCAGCTTCCTGATTGGTGTGCGCGTAGAACGTGTCGCCGGTGGAGTTGGCGAAGGCGGTGATGTCCTCCAGGGTGACCTGGCGCAGGTCGGAGCGGACGGCGTCGCCAATCTGAAGCGTCTTCAGCGGCTTCCGGAAGGGGTGCGTCCCTTCGGTTTCAACCGTGAAGTTTCGGTCCGCCCCCGAATGCCAAATGCCGGTTACGGCGGTGAGCATGTTGGGCGAGCCTTGGATGGCCGTGCGCTGCATGTGGTGCATCACCGAGCGGATGCCGCCCAGTTCCTCGCCGCCGCCGGCGCGGCCGGGACCGCCGTGGACCAGGTGCGGCACGGGTGAGCCATGGCCCGTTGACGAACGCGCATCCTCGCGGTTGAGCATCAGGACGCGGCCGTGGTGGGCCGCGATTCCGGTCACGAGTTCGCGGGCAACCGCGGGATCGTTGGTGCAGACCGAGGCGACCAGGGAGCCGTTGCCGCGGGCGGCGAGGCGGACGGCGTCGGGAATGTCCTTGTACCCGATCACCGACGAAACCGGACCGAACGCCTCCAGCGAGTGCACTTCCTCCGCCTCGGGGTCCTGCCAGGTCAGCAGGACGGGCGCCATAAACGCGCCGCCGTCAACCACGCCGGTGGACCCGTCGGCAGAGGTGACCGACGGCGAATCGAGGGTTCCGTACGCAAGCTCACCGCCGGCGTCGAGCATGGACTGCACTGCCGCGCGAACGTCCTCAAGCTGTTCCACGGAGGCGAGCGCGCCCATGGTGACGCCGTCTGCCCGTGGATCACCAAGGACAATGCGTTCGTTAATGCGCTTGCCGATGGCGGCGGAAACGGCCGGCACCAGCTCCTGAGGGACGATGGCGCGGCGGATGGCGGTGCACTTCTGGCCGGCCTTGGCCGTCATTTCGGTGACCACAGACTTCACGAAGGCGTCGAATTCGGGCGTGCCCTCCACCGCGTCCGGGCCGAGGATGGCGGCGTTCAGCGAATCGGTTTCGGACGTGAAGCGGACGCCGCCCTGCACCACATTGGGGTGGGACTTCAGGGACAGTGCGGTGGAGGCGGAACCGGTAAAGGCCACCAGGTCGCGGTAATCGAGCACATCCAGCAGCCCGCGGACCGAACCGGAAATCAGCTGCAGCGAGCCCTTGGGCAGGATGTTGGATTCGACAATCGCCTTGACCACGGCTGCCGCCACGTACCCGGTGGGGGTGGCGGGCTTGACGATGGTGGGGACGCCGGCGATGAAGGCGGGCGCGAACTTCTCCAGCATGCCCCAGACGGGGAAGTTGAACGCGTTGATCTGTACGGCCACGCCTGGGATGCGGGTGTAGATGTGTTCGCCGGCGAAGGAACCGTCCTTGGACAGCACCTCCATGGGCCCGTCCACCACCACCTGCGAGTTGGGCAGCTCCCGCCGGCCCTTGGAGCCGAAGGTGAAGAGGACGCCGATGCCGCCGTCGATGTCGATCATGGAATCGACTTTGGTGGCGCCGGTCTGGGCGGAGAAGGTGTAAAAGTGTTCGCGCCGGGTGTTCAGGTACTGCGCCAGTTCCTTGAGTTTGAGGGCGCGCTGGTGGAAGGTCAGCCGGCCGAGTTCGGCCTGTCCGGTGGTGCGGCCGTGCTCAACCACGGCGCCCAGGTCCAGCCCCTCGGTGCTCACTTTGGCCAGGATCTCCCCGGTGCTCGCGTCGCGGACGGGGACAGCGGAACCTGCGGAGCCGTCGTCGGGCGTCCACCACCGGTCCATGATGAAGCTGGGCACTGTCTCCACGGTGTCGACCGTGGCCTGGGGAGCTGTGGCGGTGGTGGTCATCGTTGACGGGTCCTTCCAACAAGGGGGCAGACAACGGCAGCCATGATTACTGACCGTCCGTTCGGTAATATATTCACCATACATGAAGTGCCGTGCTGCAGACTAGAAGGCCGGGACTGAAATGGCCAACCAGGAGGAGAAGATATGGGCGCCCCATCACAGAAGGATGCCGCTTCAGAGCACGAGCATGCCCACGAGCTGTGGAAGATCACCCTCGGCGAGCTGGACGAGAAGATGGGCGTGAAGATCCTGGAAGAGTCAGTGGAGCGGGTGGTGGCCACCATGCCCGTGGAGGGGAACCGGCAGTCCTTCGGGTTGCTGCACGGCGGCGCCTCCCTGGCCGTGGGCGAGGCCGTGGGGTCCTGGGCGGCGGTGATCCACGCGAGCACCATGGGCAAGACGGCGGTCGGCGTGGACGTTTCAGCCACCCACCACCGCTCGGCGCGCGAGGGCCAGGTGACCATCACCGCCACCCCCATTCACCTGGGCGGCACACTCACCACGCACGAGGTGGTCATCACCAACGAGGCCGGCCAGCGGCTCTGCACCCTGCGCATCACCAACCTGCTGATGAGGCGCCACAAATAACCCCTTGCGCTATCAGGCAACGTCGTCATTCTTCGCCTTCAACGACGATAACTGATAGCTCAACCGCGTGCGCGGCGCCTCCGACGGCGGACCAGCACGGTCAGCACGCCCCCGACCACGATCGCCGCCGCGGCAGCGCCTGCCGCCGGGACGAGTGCGGAGGCCCCGGTGTTGGCCAGATCAGCCGGGGTGCTCACGGCCGGGAGCACGACGACGGCGGGCGGGCTGTCCGCAGGAGGCGGCGGTACGGGCGGGGCCGGGTCAGCCGGGGCCGGCGGCGGAGCAGGGTCCAAGACGAACGATGCGCTGGCCGTTGCCGAGACGAGTCCGTCCAGTGCCTGGGATACGGAAACTGTGTGGATTCCGGCGGCCAGTCCGTCAGGGAAGGGGACCCTCCAGGTTCCGCCCGCTACCAGCTCCAGCGGAACCAGGGCAGGTGCGGCCGATCGTGATCCGGCCGGGCCGCCCGACGTGGGGCTGGAAAGGGGCTTGCCGTCGATCGACACCGTCACTTCGGCCCCCTCGGTGCCGCTGCCGGAAATGGTTTGCGGCAGCTTGTCCTGGCGGAAGTGCTGCCCGTCATCAATGCTTGCAATGACAGGATCTGGAGGCGTTACCTGGACCGTTGCTGTGGCGGCAGGGCTGTTGGCAGTTCCCGGCGAGGACAGTACAGCTTTGACCATCACATTCCCGAAAGCTGCCGGGCCTGCCACGCTCGCCGTCCATTGCCCGTCCAGGCCTACTGTTCCGGAGCCTGCCACATCGCCTGACAGGGACACCGTTGCACCGGGAGCGCCCGTGCCGGAAAGGGCTGTCAACTCCGTCAAGGGCTGGCTGGCAGGCGCGGTGATGGTCGGGGCGGCCAGGGGTGCCGGCGCAACATCCGCCGTCAGCGACGCGGCCCCGGAGCGGCTGGAACCGTTCATCGTTTCAGCCTGGAAGGTCAACTGGCCGGCAGGCCACGGGGCTTTAAAGCTCCAGTAGCCCGCTTCGTAGACGGGCACGTCGAAGGTTTCATAGCCGGGCAGGGTGATGCGGACGGCGGTTCCTGCCGCGGAGGCCGGCTCCGCGGGCACCATCCCGGAGATGGTCTGGCCCGCCTGCACGCTTTCCCCCGGCGCAGGCGAGCCCAGCACCGGCTTATTCAGGAAGACTTCCAACTGATACCCGGGCAACACCTCGAGGGCATCCTGCAAGGTGGCTGCCAGGGCGAAGTTCTGAGCGCCTCCACTTTCCCCGGCGGAATGGATGCCCACTGCGAAGTTCCCGCTGATCCAGGGGCCGCCCGAGTCACCGCCGGCCGATTGGACATCCAGGGACACGAAGCCCCTGATAGCTCTGAGATCCGTGTCGTCTTTTGCGTAGTTAGTCCCCTCAATGAGGTAAATCCCAACCTCGCTGATGGTGCCGCACGACCACCCCGACCGCCAGCCGGAACGGCACACGTCCATGCCGATCACCGGGGCAGCCGCACCGATGATTTTGACGTCCTGGCCCGACGCGGACTTGTCGCCCCAGGTGGTAGCGGCGGGCAGCGGGTCCAGATCCGCACGGAGGGCACCAATGACCGAGACGTCCGTTCCCACGTTCCCGGGGTCGGTGCCATTGTTGGGCCGCAGTACCGGGGAGTTGCCGGGTCCGCCGAATTGACTGAATTCGAAGTTTCCCAGAAACCCTGCCCGCGCTCCTTGAAGTAGCAGGTCAGCGGTCTTGGACGCGCCGTCCTCGCCACAGTGTCCGGCGGTCAGGACCGCTGGCAGGCCCGCCGGGGTGAACGCGGAGAACCCTGTCGAACAAATCCATCCGCTGTCCGCTGCATAGCCCACTCCGCCCGGGACGTCTGCTTCCGGCTTCAGCGGGGTTCCCTGTGCCAGTTCAACGTTGGCGTATCTGGACACGAATTCCGACGGCGACATCTTCCCGGTGCCTGCTTCCGTCACCGATGAAACTGTGGCGGACTTCACCGCCGCGCCTGCTGCTTCCGGCATGTTGACGCCACCGGTCTTGATGACAAACTTGGTACCAGTGCTGACCACCGCCTGCAGGCCCGTGATACCTACGTCGCGCACGTAGGCCTGGAAAAGCTGCTCGGTGCTGGCGGCAAGCTCGGACCCGGGCTCCGGGGATGTGGGTGCTGCTGATTCAGGCGCAGCTGCCGCTTCGAGCTCCAGTGGAAGGCCTGGAGCACCGGCGACGAGCGCGTGCACGGCTGCCTGCAGTCCGGCTCCGAAACCCGACACGATGATCCTGCTGTCTGCCACCCGGATTCCCGTGTAACCGGGGACGGCGCTGAGCTTGGCTGCGGCGGCCTCTGCCCGGACGCTTAGCTCCCCTGCCACGTCGAACTGCTCCGGCGTCAGGCCGAGGTCGCGCTGGACCGCATCCGCGAGACCCGTCGAGGAAATGCCGCCGGAAGCTGCGGGCGTCGGAGGCGCCGCGGCGAGACTTACGGCCGGACCGGCAGCGGGGCTCGTGGCTGGCATGGTTGCCGGAGCTGTACTGTCGTCCCCCGTTGCCCAAGCCGGAACAGCGACATAGGCGGACGCAGCCAGCATCCCCGTGGCAGCGCCCAGCGACAATGCCCGGCGCAGTTCTTCCCTGTTCACCGAACCACCCCAGCTCCACAGAGGGACAGCACTGCATTGATCTCGGCCTCGGCGAGCCCGTTTGCCAGCAGGAACTTCCGGGTATCCAGGCCCCGCACAAACTCCACGACGGCGTCGCCCCGCTCCTCCAGCAGTGGTGCCAGCTCGTGCTCCTCAAGATAGCGCTCGCGGTCATGGGGAGGACCGTGGGTGCGGTAGCGTTCGTTGATTCCGCGGGCTGCCCGCCGGTATCCGTCGGCGATGTCCTGGTCGGAGTCCCCCGCCAGGTCCTGCACCATGGCTGCCACCATGCCGCTGCGGTCCCGGCCGGCGGCGCAGTGCAGCACCACATCGCCGTGGCGGGACGCTGTTGCGAGGGCCTTGAAGACGGCCGCCAGCTTTCCAGGGAAGAGCCGCGCGTTGTCTGCGTAGTAGGCGGGATCGTTGAGGTAGGGGCCGGCAAGTCCGGTGAAGCGCGGATCGCCCGGTTCTTCGGTGGGCGCGGAGACCAGTGAGATGCCGGACCAGGCCGAGTCGGCCACCGACGGGTCGCTGTCCCGGCGCCGCACCTCGGCAACGTTGCGGAGATCGATCACGGTGCGGATGCCGTCGTCGTACGCCTGCCGCCAGCCCGCCTCCGTCAGCCATTCGCGCCGCCCCATGCGGTAAACACCGCCGGAGACATGCCACGCGTTGACAGCACCATCCCAGTCCATGGGCCCGCCCGCACTCTTCATCCGGACAGCTAATCACAGGAGTCACAGGAGTCGCACGTCATCTGCAGGCGCATGTGAAGCAAAAACGAGTACTCAAGGTCAGTGACCGGCGCCGCAGGCAAGCGTACGGTGGCATGTACATGCCTTCTGCCGGCAGTTATGTTCAAAGGAGAACGCCCATGGGAAAAGCATTAGTACGACGGCGGCACTCGGCTTTCGCAGCCGGTCTCGCCACACTTGCGATGGCACTCGGCTTTACGGCCATTCCTGCCGACGCGGCGCCGCGGGAGCAGGTGGATTACGTTGCGCTTGGGGACTCGTATACGGCCGGGACCGGAGCGGGGGCTTTTCCCTCCGCAGGTACCTGCATCCGAACCGCTGGCGGTTATGTGGACGTGGTCGGAAAGACGGGACGGGTTAACCTGGTCGCCAATGCTGCCTGTCACGGCGCGCTCTTGACGCAGTACAGCACTATCCCCCACGACCCCCGGATCCCTAATGCCAACCAGCAGATTGATTCTCTTATTACTTCAAGGGCACTCACCTCCTCCACAGAACTGGTCAGCATTACGGCGGGCGCCAATGATGTAGGAGTCACTGGCGTTCTGGTGACGTGTCTGACGCAATCACCTCAGGCCTGTCTTGCGGCCGTGCAGACTTCTGCCGCAACTTTCCCAAAGATGCAAACTGACCTCGTCACCGTATACCAACGGCTCCGTACTGCCGCTCCGAACGCCGAGATCGTTGTCCTCGGTTACCCGAGGTTGTTCGATCCGGCAATTCCCTTCGAACAAATCGACCCCGCAGTCCTCAACGCGATCAACGCCGCTGTGGACACTTTGAACCGCTCCATTCAGGCTGCCGTTGAAGCTTCAGGGACAGACGCAGTATTTGTTGACGTCACGGACCGTTTTATCGGGCATGAGGTCAATTCCGCAGACCCCTGGATCTTCTTCAGAACTCCAACAGTGAGTTCCAGTGGCTTGGTCTTCGATCCGCGAAACTTCCACCCGAACAAGGCAGGGCACCGGGCTTACGCGTCCGCGCTCCTTGCGGCAGTCAAGCCGGGACAACTCGTTCGCTAAGCCCAGCGACTATCCGCGCCGGGCGAGCCGGTATTCGAGCCCGGCGCGGACCATGGGCCATTCGTGTTCGAGGATGGAGAACACAACGGTGTCGCGGAGGATGCCGTCGCTGGTCCTGGAGTGGTTGCGGAGCACGCCGTCCTGCTTCGCTCCGAGCCGGGCAATGGCCTCACGCGACTGGTGGTTGAGCCAGTGCGTCCGGAACTCCACCGCCGGGCAGCCAAGCACCTCAAACGCATGGCGCAGGAGCAGAAGCTTCGAATCGGGATTCGTTCCTGTCCCCTGCACGGAAGCGGCATTCCAGGTGGAGCCGATCTCCACGCGGGGAGTGCCGGCGTCGACATTCATATAGGTGGTCATCCCGATGATCCTGCCCGGGCCGCCGGTAGCCGGGTCCATCAGCCGGGTGGTGAAGGGCAGCATGGAGCCCTGCTCCTGCAGCGCGAGCCGTCGTTCAATCTCGGCCACCATTCCCTCCGGCGAGGGCACCGAGGTGTACCAGAGGCGCCACAGCTCACCGTCCCTGGCCGCCTCGACCAGGCCGTCGTGGTGCTCCACGGACAGCGGCTCGAGGGTTACATACCGTCCGGTCAGGGTAAGGGGTTTAAGGAAAGCCACTGCACCAGCCTAGGTCCAACCTCCGCAGCCCGTTACGCTGGGCATCGGACCCACGGACAGCAAACGAGGGAGATGACGTGTCAGGACACAACCCGGACCCGGAAGACGACAAGCTGACTGGCCTGGAGCCTGGCGGCGGAGTGCCCCCGGGCGAAACGCCGCCCGGTGAAGCCTCCACCAACACCACCCAGGGCCATGACGAGCACGGCACGAAGAAGGGCACGCAGATCATCGTGATCGCTGCGATCGCGGTGGTGGTCCTGCTGGCGCTGCTCTACTTCGTCGGCTACATCGTGAGCATGCTCGACTAACCCTCTTTCCCGGCTGGGCCAGTGAATCTAGCTGGGCCAGTCAAAAAAGCCCTTGCCGGTTTTGCGCCCCAATTCGCCGCGGGCCACCTTGTCCTTGAGGATCTGCGGCGGCGCGAAGCGTTCACCCAGGGTGGAGTGGAGGTATTCGGCGATGCCCAGCCGGACGTCCAGCCCCACGATGTCAGTTGTTTTCAGCGGCCCCGTGGGGTGCTTGTAACCCAGGACCATGGCAGCGTCGATGTCCTCGGCGGACGCGACGCCCTCCTCCACCATGCGCATCGCCTCCAGGGCGATCGCCACGCCGAGCCTTGAGGACGCGAACCCGGGAGCGTCATTTACGACGACGGCGGTCTTGCCGAGTGCCTCAACCCACCCCTTCGCGGCAGCAGCGAGTCCGGGAGACGTGCGCTTGCCGAGCACCACCTCGATGAGCGTTGACGCCGGAACCGGGTTGAAGAAATGAAGCCCCAGGAAATTTTCCGGCCGCTTCAGTTCACCGGCCAGGCCGTCCACGGACAGGGACGAGGTATTGGACGCCAGGTATGCATCGTCGGCCAGCCGTTCCTCGATCCCGCGCAGTGCCGTCACTTTTAAGTCCCAGTCCTCGGGCACTGCCTCGACCACCAGCTGCCGGTCTTTGAAAGTGTCGTAGTCCACGTCCACTGTCAGCCGGGATACGAGTTCGTCCAGGTTGGCGTCAACGGCGCCGCGCTCAATGCTCTTGGCCGCAGCCGATTCAACCCGCTCCCGGGCAGCCTCTGCGGACTGTTCGTCGCGCTCGATGACCAGTACGTCGGCTCCCTTAACCAGGAAGGCATGGGCGATGCCCGCACCCATGCGCCCGCCGCCCAGAACACCCACGCGCGAAGGCAGGCCAGGTGAAAGCTGCGATTTGCTCATGAATTCTTCTCTCCGGTTTCGGCGTCGGTTTTCATGCCGGTGTTCTTTTCGGCCTTCTTATCTGCGTTCCTGTCGAGGAACTTCTGCATCCGGTGGAACTTGGCCTCGGACTCAAAAAGGATGCCCTGGGCCAGCTGGTCAATGAGCGGATGAGCTTCTGCGGGGGCGTGGAACACCGACTTGGTGATCCGCACCGCCAGCGGGTCCTGCCGGACGATCGGGTCCGCCAGTTCATGCGCCGCGTCCAGCAGCAGTTCCGGCTCGTGGATCCCGGTGATGAGGTTTAGTGCCAAAGCTTCGTCGGCGCCAAGGACTTTGCCGGCCAAAAGGATCTGCTTGGCCACCGGTTCCCCCACCAGTTCCTTAAGCCGCCAGCTCGCACCTGCCGCGGCGAGGATGCCCAGCCCGGTTTCCGGATTTCCGATGCGCACGTTCGGCGTACCGATCCGGAAGTCAGCCGAATAAGCCAGTTCCGCGCCGCCGCCCAGGCAGTACCCGTCCAGGGCCGCAATCACCGGCATGGGCAGCTTGGCGATCCGGACGAAAATCGTGGAATTGATCCCCTGCAGGGCATCATCCCGGCGCCGCTCGCGCAGCTGGGCGATGTCCGCTCCCGAGGCAAACACACCGTCAACCCCTGCGATGATCAGCACCTTCGGGTTCTGCTCCAAAGCCGTGCAGACCACATGGAGTTCATCCACCATCTGCTGGTCGATGGCGTTCCGCACCTCGGGACGGTTGAGCAGCACCACCACACGGTCCGTGCGCTCCTCCACCAACAGCGCATGGAACTTCTCCGCCGCCAAGTCCACAGCCCCCGCCATCAGACCTTCTCCAGCAGCATCGCCGTACCCTGACCCACACCAATGCACATCGTCGCCAGCCCCACCTTGGCGTCCTCACGCTCCATCCGCCCCAGCAGCGTAATGGCGATCCTGGCCCCGCTGGAACCCAGCGGGTGCCCCAAAGCGATGGCGCCGCCGTCGTTATTCACAATGTCCGGTTCCAGGCCCAGCCGGCGGATGCACGCCAGGGACTGCGTGGCAAAGGCCTCGTTGAGTTCGACGGCGTCAAGGTCACCGACGCTGAGGCCGCTCCGCTTCAGGATTTTCTGCGTTGCCGGCACGGGACCGATGCCCATGATTTCCGGCTCGCAGCCGGCCGAGGCGCCATCGATGATCCGCGCCCGCGGCATCAGGCCCAGCCGCTCGATGGCCGCCTCCGAGGCAACGATGATCGCGGAAGCGCCGTCATTGAGGGACGAGGAGTTGCCGGCGGTGACCACGGTCCCGCCGTGCGTTACCGGCTTCAGCCCGGCAAGGACGTCCAGGGTGGTGCCCTCGCGGGGGCCTTCATCGGTGTCCACCACGTGCTCGGACTTGCGGGCCTTGACGGTGACGGGGACGATCTCGTCCTTGAAGCGGCCGGCAGCGATGGCGTCCAAGGCCCGCTGGTGGGAGCGGACGGCGAAGGCGTCGGCGTCCTCGCGGGAAATGCCGTCAACGCGGGCTACTTCCTCCGCGGTTTCCGGCATGGCGTAGGTCATCTTGCCGTCGCGGGCCAGTTCACCCTTGTGGAACCGGGGATTCGTGAAGCGCCAGCCAATGGACGTATCGAAGATCTGGCCCGGCTTGGCGAAAGCCGCGGTGGGCTTCTCCTGGACCCAGGGAGCCCGGCTCATGGATTCAACACCGCCGGCAATCACGATGTCCGCGGCGCCGGCCTTGATCATGTGGCTCGCCTGGATGATGGCGCTCAGACCGGAGGCGCAGAGCCTGTTGACGGTAATGCCCGGGATGTGGAGGGGCAGCCCGGCGAGCAGGGTGGCCATCCGCGCCACGTTCCGGTTTTCCTCCCCGGCCCCGTTGGCATTGCCCAGGATGACTTCGTCGATGCTGTCCGGATCCAGGCCCGCCCGGTGCACCGCTTCCCGGATCACCAGGGCTGCAAGGTCATCAGGGCGGATGGACGACAGCGCGCCGCCGTATTTGCCCACCGGCGTTCGGACCCCGCCAACAAGGAAAGCCTGCGGACCTGCGGTTGCAGCCATGGAAACACCCTTCACGCGATAAACAGCACTGTCATCTGCGGCCGGCAGCTCCCCCACTTACCGACCGTTCGTTCTGTAAATAGTACACGGGAGGAGTCAGCTGTGAATACCAGGGTTTTAGAGGACCGTGACGCCCAGATGCGCTGCCAGCAGGGGCGCCAACAGGCCCAGCTGGAATTCATCGATCACCACGCCGGCCAGGCTGCCGAGTCCGCTGATGCTGCGGAATTCGGTGCCGCGAAGGTCGAAGTCCTTGAGTCTTGCCCCACTGAGGTCCAGCGACCCGACGGTGCAGTTCTTCAACGCCACCCGGGTCCCTGCTGCTGAACCGAGGTCCAGTTCGTTGATGATGCAGTCAGTGATCAGCACATCCGTGAGCTTGGCGCCCCGCAGGTTGAGGAAATCCAGCTTGCCGCCGTCGATGCGCACGGACTGCCAGCCGCTCTCATACAGTTCGGCCGAGCCCAGCCGCGGGTTACGCAGCTCAACGTCCCGCCACGTGGTCCGGGCAGCCCGGAAAACGGGGGAATACAACTCGCCCAGAATGCAGTCGCGAAAGGAAGAGCCGCGGAGCTGGGTGTCGTTGAAGGAGATGCCCTGGAACTCACACTCGGCGAAGTCCGTGCCGGCCAGTTCCAGGCCGTCGGCCTCCACGCGGCTGTACCGGCCGCCGTCGTGCCTTTCCCCGCGCCGGAAACCCTGCTCGGGATCCTCGGCCAGGTCTTCCAGCACAACAGGCGTGACCCTGGGGGCAGCAACTTTAGATGCGGCGGCCTTGGCGGCGCCGCTCCGGCCAGTTGAAGCCGCCACTACGCGAGCAATTCCGCTTTGGCGGCGATCTCCGCGAGGTCCTTGGTGAGGGCCTTGCGGGTGGCGGCCATGCCCATCCGGCCGAACAGCAGCATCAGGATTTTGCTGGCAACAGTGGGCTTGATGACCTCGGCAGCGAACGTGAGGGTGAGGTCCGTGCCGGCGTCCCGCGGGGACAGGCTGAACCGGGTGGTGTAGTCCGCTCCGCCCTGCTCGGCCCTGACGGTGGTGCTGCGGTTCGGCTCAGTCTCGGCCACCCACATCTCCACGGTTTCAGCCCTGCCGAACATCTTCCGGGTCTCCTTCCAGCGCGTCCCCTCGCCATACGGGCCATCGGTGAGGAGTTGAACGGACTCCACTCCGGAAAGGGTGGCCGCCGAGCCGGGGATATCCGTAATGACGGACCAGACTTTTTCCGGTGGCGCCTGGATGTGCTGGGTGAGGCTGGTGCTGTGCTCCATGTTTCGAGCCTAGCCGCGGGCACCGACAATCAACAGGCGGCCCGTCCGCCCGAAACAGAGAAGGCCCGAAATAGTAAGCAAGCTTCGTGTTAGGGTGAAAATGCACTGTTTTTGATCAACGGAAACGAAAGGAGGCCACCACCATGGGCCTCGGAGACAAGATCAGTAACGCAGCAGAAGATCTCGGCGGCAAGGCCAAGGAAGCAACGGGCAACGCGACCGATAACGACCGCCTGAAGGCCGAAGGCCAGGCCGACCAGGTCAAGGCTGACGCCAAGAAGGTGGGCGAAAGCGTCAAGGACGAGTTCAAGCGCGACTAGCCTCTCCTGCGGCAGCCAGGCTTCACCAGGCCGGCTGTAACAGAGCGAAACGGCGGCGGATCCCCACGATCCGCCGCCGTTCTGTTTGTCCAGGGAATCAGTTTCCGGGAGCCATCACCATCCGCTGCGGGTTGGCGTATGCCCCTGCCGGGAGTCATCCGGCATCGTCATTTCGGCCCGCAAACCGAGGAGCCGGATGGGGCGCTCCGGCTCGATTTTCGCCACCAGGTCGAGGGTGCGGGCGAGTACTTCCGCGGGGTCCGATATCTCGGGGATCTTCCTGGCGTACGTCTTGGTGATGAACGGGGCGTAGCGGACCTTGAGCGTCAGCCCCACCACCGGCCGCCCCTCGGCCGCGACATCCTCCAGGACGTGCGCCGCCAACTCCCTGACGGCGTCCTCAATCTGCCCGGATTCCGTCAGATCATGCTGGAAGGTGGTTTCGCGGCTGTGCCCGCGGGCCACCCAGGGCGTGTCATCCACCGTCCGCGAACCGTCGCCCCGCCCCAGCTGCGCATACCAGGGGCCCATCCTCGGCCCGAACTCGGGGACCAGGTCCTCCGGATTGGACCCCGCGAGCCCGGCGACCGTCTTGATGCCGAGCGTGGCAAGGCGGCGGGAAATCTTCGTTCCCACGCCCCACAGCTCGGTGGTGGGCCGGCTCCCCATGACCTCGAGCCAGTTCGCTTCTGTGAGCCGGAAGACGCCGGCGGGTTTGCCGAACGACGTCGCCACCTTTGCCCGGACCAGGGTGTCGCCGATGCCCACACTGCAGTGCAGCCGCGTCTCCTCAAGGACGGCACGCTGCACCTGCCGGGCGTACGCCTCGGGATTATCCGTCTGCACGCCGATAAACGCTTCATCCCAGCCGAGCACCTGGACTGTAGCGCCGGGTTGTGAACGCAGCACCGCCATGACTTTTTCGGACGCTTCCAGGTAGGCCTCGTGGTCCACGGGCAGGATCACAGCCTCGGGCACTTTCCGCGCGGCGATGCGCAGCGGCATTCCGGAGCCCACGCCGAACACCCTGGCTTCGTAGGACGCCGTCGAGACGACGGCCCGCTCGGTGGGATCGCCGCGGCCGCCAACGATCACCGCCTTGCCCGCGAGCTCGGGCCGGCGGAGCACCTCGACGGCGGCGATGAACTGGTCGAGGTCCACATGCAGCACCCAAGATTCGCCTACAAGCCCCGGTTCACTCACAAGCCCCAGTTTGCCCCGGCGCGGCGCCCGGCACCACCGTTTCCACCGCTTTCCGTCAAATTCGCCGGAACGCTGCCTTGACGCTGAACCGTTTCGGCGAACCCGCACGGTTCCAGCGTCCATGGACATTTTCCACATAGCGACGACGGCGCCTGGCCCAAGGCGTTACCCACTCCTGAAGCTGGGTGCATGACAAAACGTTCCGCACCTTTGCCGCAATTGCCGGCCACGGGAAACCTCTGGCGAACCGACCAGCTTCATGCCAAGGGGCTCAACTCCCGGACCATCCGGCATCTGGTCAATCAGGGAAGCCTCGTCCGCTTGCGGTATGGCTGTTACATCCGCGGCTCGGTGTGGGAAAAGCAGTCTGCAAAAGTCCGCAGCCTGCAGTTGATCCATGCCCATGCCCATGGGACACTCACCACCTCAACGGGAAACCTTGTCTACAGCCATACTTCCGCGGCACGCCTTCACCGCCTCTTCCTCTGGGATGTGGATGACCTGATCCATATCCTGCTCCGGGTTCGGCCATCCGGCGAGCGCCTCGGGAAGGATGTCCGCGGCCATACCCGGCCCTATACGGATTCGGAAGTGACAATGATCGGAAACCTCAGGGTGACGACCCTTGAACGGACAGTTGTGGACTGCGGGATGATGCTTGAATACCGCCAGGCACTGATCCTCGTGGACCATGCGCTTAGGTTCGGTGCCAGCCCCGATCTTATGAATGCCATGGCCGGCAACCTGTCAGGCTGCGGTGGAATAAGAACCCTTCGCCCCGCACTGGCCAATGCGGATGCCCGCGCCGAATCGGCCGGAGAAACGCTGACCCGGGAGCTCCTCGCACGGCTAAACCTGCCCATGCCCGAAGCACAGGTGGAGGTCCGGAGCCGCTTGGGCTGGCACCGCTTCGACTTCGCGTGGCGGGAGAAGAAAGTCGCTCTTGAATTCGACGGGAGGATCAAATATTTCAACTACGCACCAACCGCTGAGGTCCTGTACCAGGAGCGGCGCCGGGAGAAAGCACTTACTGAAGAGGGGTGGCTCTTCGTCCGCGTCGAGTGGAAGGATCTGTTCCGCGAACACGAATTCAAGAACCGCATCCTCGCTGCCCTCTCTAACCGTGCCGGCGTCCAAATCGCCGGAACCGTTCCGGGACGCTGAAGCGTTTCAGCGACCAGGCACTGTTCCGGCGATTCAGGTCATCCGGCACGCTGGAACGGGCGGGAGGACGCCAAACGGCGGGCCGCCCCCGAAAGGGTGACCCGCCGTCGTCGGGGTTTCGGCAGGCTCAACCACCCGCCTGCCGCAAGAGGTGCTAGCTGTACAGCTCGCTCTTGGGCTCGTTGTTCTTGACCTTCTGCCAGCCCAGCCACAGGACCACCGCGAAGAACGGGATGGTGGCCAGGGTCCAGAGGCCCAGGTAGAACACCTCGCCGCTCTTGCTGGTCATCGTGTCGAAGCCGATGAGCACCGTGATGGCCAGGAGGCCAATTAGGCCGGCCCAGCTGGTCCACGGCGAACCGGGCATCGGCAGGCTGGAGGTGACACCCTTGCGGTGGCGCAGCACAATCTGGCTGGCGAAGATGGCACCCCAGCAGAAGATGACGCCGATGGAGGCCGAGTTCAGTGCCAGGTCGAACGCGTAGGAACCGCCCAGCCAGATGTTGAGGAGGATGCCCACCAGGTAGAACACCGCGATGGCGAGGATGGCCGCGTACGGAACGTGCCGCTTGGACATCTTCGTGAGCCACTGGGGTGCGTGGCCGTTGTTGGCCATGGTGCGGAACACGCGGCCGATGGAGTACAGGCCGGAGTTGCAGGAGGACAGTGCGGCGGTGATGACGATCATGTTCATCACGTCGCCCACCCAGGCCAGGCCCATCTGGCCAAAGACGGTGACGAACGGTGAGGTGCCCGCCACGTACTGGTCGGACGGCAGCAGCATGGCCAGCAGGGTCACGGAGCCAACGTAGAACACCACGATGCGCAGGACGACGGCGCGCACGGCCTTGGGCACTTCGCGTTCCGGGTCCTGCATCTCCCCGGCGGTGATGCCCACCAGTTCGATGCCGTTGTAGGCAAAGATCACGGCATTGAGGACCAGGACCATCACCAGTGCGCCCTTGGGGAACATGCCGCCCTCACCGGCGAAGAGGTTGGCGACCGACGCATGGCCGTCGCCCACCTGGGCGTTGGTGACCACCATGAAGGTGCCCACTGCCAGGAAGATCAGGATGGCGCCCACCTTGAGGCAGGAGGCCCAGAATTCGAACTCGCCGAACGCCTTGACGCTTAGCAGGTTGACTGCCACCAGCAGCGCCAGTGCGGCGATGGCGGAGGCTTCCACCGGGACGTTGGGGAAGAAGAACTGGAAGTACAGGCCGATCGCGATCAATTCCGCGATGCCGGTCATGCCCCAGTTGATGAAATACATCCAGCCGGAGAGGTAGGCGCCCTTTTTGCCGAACATCTCGCCGGCGTAGCTGACGAATGAGCCGGAGGTCTGGCGGTACATGATGAGTTCGCCCAGCGCCCGCATCAGCAGGTAGGCGATGACGCCGGCAATGGCGTAGGAGAAAATCAGGGCCGGGCCAGTGGAGGCCAGCCGGCCGCCGGCACCCATGAACAGGCCGACGCCGATGGCGCCGCCCATGGCGATCATGGTGACGTGGCGCCGGCCCAGCGTCTTGCTGTAACCCTCGGCGCTGAGGGAGGGGTCGACGGCGGTGGATGGTGCCGCGGGGTTCTGGAGATCTGTGGGGGTACTTTGAGGCACAACGGTTCCTTGTGGGTTGGGGGTTGGCCGCATCCGGAACACGAATGATCCCGCTCACATAATTCGGGGAAATGCCTGTTGGGCAACCCAATGTGGTGGGAATCTCTCGTGGCGCCGAAGCTTCGCGCGGCTCGTCTATCTTACAAGACGCAACGGGGTGCTACGTGACGCGCGCTACACCGGGAGCTGCAGAACCAGATTCTGCTGCCCGTCCGTTGACACGGTGTAAGGGCGGAGATTGTCCGCGCCGGTGGTGGAGCAGCCCGTGGCCAGGTCAAACGCATGCTGGTGCAACGGACACACCACCACGTTGAGGTCAAGGGTCCCGTCGGCCAGCGGGCCTCCCCGGTGCGGACAAACCGCCGGGAGCGCCCGGAGCGAGCCGTCCCGAAGCCGGAACACGGCCACCTGCCCGCCGTCCACGGCGAAGGCCCTGCCCTCGCCGAGCGGAATCTGCTCCACCGGCCCCAGGACGAAGGTTTTTGCTCCCGCAGTGGCCTCGGTGCTCATTGGACGGGTACCTGCGGGAGGACCGTCAGCGGCAGGGAGGTGCGGAACTGTCCGGGGGTCATTGCGTCCCCGCGCTCGGTCCAGGGGTCCTCGTAGCTGTCAACGGAATCCTGCATGGCGGCGTCCAACCGGGCCGCAAGGCCCTCCGAGTCGGCGACAATAACGTTCCGCAGATGCTCGATGCCAACCCGGGGGACAAACGAGTACGTCCGTTCCAGCCAGTTGGCGCGTTCCCGGTAGTACTGCATGAACCTGCCGGCGAGGACCTTGACCTCTTCAGGATCATCTACGGTGGCGAGGAGATCGCCCTTGCGGATGTGGGCGCCGGCAGCACCACCCACATAGATCTCCCACCGGCCGCCTTCCACCGCCACAACTCCCACGTCCTTGACTAACGACTCCGCGCAGTTCCGGGGACATCCGGACACCGCCAGCTTCAGCTTGGCCGGCGCTTCGATCCCCTGGAAGCGGGATTCGAGCTCAATGCCAAGCCTGGTGGAATCCCCGGTCCCGTAGCGGCAGAAGTCCTTGCCCACACAGGTCTTCACTGTGCGGAAGCTCTTCCCGTACGCATAACCCGAGGGCATGTCCAGGTCCGCCCACACCTGCGGCAGGTCCTCCTTGCGGATTCCCAGCAGGTCGATCCGCTGCCCGCCGGTCAGCTTGATCAGCGGGACGTTGTGCTTCTCGGCAACATCGGCGATCCGGCGCAGCTGCTGGACCGACGTCACCCCGCCCTTCATCTGGGGCACCACTGAGAACGTGCCGTCCCGCTGGATGTTGGCGTGCACGCGGTCGTTGATGAACCGGGCGTCGCGTTCGTCAATGTACTGGTCCGCCAGCATCATCTTCAGCAGCGAGGCAAGCCCCATCTTGGACCTGGCGTCTTCACCGCCAGGAGCCAGTGCCTGGAACACGGCCGAGACCGAACGCAGCCCGCGCTTCCGGATTTCGGCCATCAAAGCCGTCTTGTCCAGGGGAATGGCGGGGACGTAGTAGCTGGCCGCGGGGTCCTCTTCCACGGCTCCATCCGCCGCCCATTCCACCACCTGCCGCACCAGCAGCTTGCACGAGCCGCACCCCTTGCCGGCGCGGGTGGCCTCCATGGCTTCGGCAACGGTGGCGCAGCCGCCCCGCACCGCATCCACAAGTGTCTTTTTGCTGATGCCGTTGCAGTTGCACACCTGGGCATCGTCGCTCAGCTCGGCAACTCCGGCGTCCCCATCGGGGGTCCCAAGATCGAACATCAGCCCGATCCGTTCCTCGGGCAGGGGCAGTCCGCGGTCGTACGCCTCGGTCAGGTAGGCCACCTTGCGGCTGTCGCCAAGGAGCGTGGCGCCCACCATCTTGTTGTCCCGGACCACGATGGATTTGAAGACGCCGCGGCTGGGCTCGGAGAAAACGATATGTTCATCCGTGTCGAGTTCGGGTCCGTGCAGGCCCATGGAGGCCACTTCGACGCCGGCCACCTTCAGCTTGGTGGCCGTGCGGGAGCCCAGGTACATGGCGGAAGTGTCCGCCCCTGTCACATGGTTGGCCAGCACCACGGCCTGCTCCCAGAGCGGTGCCACCAGGCCGTACACCTCGCCGCGGTGCTGGACGCACTCCCCCACCGCGTAAATGTCGTCCTCGTCCTCGACCCGCAACCTGTCATCGACCACGATGGCCCGTTCCACGGGCAGGCCGCTGAGGACGGCGAGGTCCACGTTGGGGCGGATTCCTGCGGCCACCACCACCATGTCGCACGCGATGTCGGTGCCGTCGCGGAGGCTGACCCCGGTGACCCGGTCGCGTCCCAGCACAGCCGTGGTGCGGCTGCCGGTAAGTACCCCGATGCCCAGGGCCTCCACGCTGCGGCGGAGCACCGCACCGCCGTCGGGCCCCATCTGCGCGCTCATCAGATGACCAGCAGAATGGACCACGACCACCTCGATCCCGTTGCTGCGCAGGCCGTAGGCTGCTTCAAGCCCCAGCAGTCCCCCGCCGATCACCACAGCGCGGCGGTGATGCTCGTCCTGGGCATACGCCACCATTTTGCGGGTGTCGTCGATGGTGCGGAACCCGAACACGCCCGGCTTCACGGACCCTGCGGGCGTGTAAAGGCCGTCCATTGGCGGCATATGGGAGCGGCTGCCGGTGGCGATGACCAGGGTGTCGTAGGGTGTCACCCTGCCATCGTTGGAGAAGACGTGCTTCGTGAAACGGTCGATCCGGTCCACCCTGACGCCGGGATGCAGCGTGATGCCGTTGTCCTGGTACCAGGACAGGGAGTTCAGGAAAATATCGGCGTCGCTTTCCTCGCCGGAGAGGACGTGGCTGAGCATGATCCGGTTGTAGTTTCCATAGGGTTCATCGCCAAACATGGTGATGGTGAGCTGTCCGGCACCGCCCCGGGCGAGGATTTCCTCCACCGCCCGGGCACCGGCCATGCCGTTGCCGATCACCACCAGCCGGCGGCGCGGGCCCGGCCCGGAGGGACCTTGCCCAGATGGCCGGGTCCGCGGAGCGTCCAGGACGCTGGTCATCAGTGTTCCACCATGCCCAGGTCGATCACCACGGACCCGCTGACGCCCTCCGGGGCGGCCAGGTACAGCTCGATGGCCGACCCGCCCTCGATGTCCTCCACCACCCGCAGCGGAACATGGACGTCGCTTTTGGCACCGATGGGAAAGTACCGCATGGGCACCCCGTTACGCAGGAGGACCACGGTGATCATTTCCGGGCTCGAATTGCCGCCGCGGAAGTAGAGCGTCTGATTAATGACCCCGTCCGGGACGTAATGCGAGAGCTCGCTATGAATGGGCACCGGCTTTTCCATGCCCGCGCCCTGGAAGGGGAAGATGCCCTGGAGGAAAAGGTTCTTGGTCAGCATGGGCGTGCCCTTTCGGCCGGCAACAACTGTTACAGCCCATCCTGCGACGCCGATGTTTCGGCCTGCCGGGTCCCCGGTAACGATCCCTTTACGCAAAACTCACTGTTTTTCGGGGGCACTCAACCGCCGGGCTGCAGCCGCCCGACCTAACTACCTGACGTCCCTCAGGCGGAGCCAGCGGTTGTTGCGTCAAGCGCCCATCCACGTCGCATTGAACGTCCCCATTCACGCTTTCGGTGCGTTATCTGCCAGCCAGTTCGGTGGGGATAGGCTGGCAACATGGCCATCGCACACCGCCGACCACCCGCACCGCAGCCACAGCTCTACCGCTTTTCGCCCCTCGACTTCACAGCGGTGGGCCTGTACGTGGCTATTGCCGGATTCTTCGCGGTGGCCAGGGAGCTGGTGGCGCCCTTCCTCCGGCAGGTCGCTCCCACGCCGGCCGCGGCCTCCTACGCCATGAACCTGCTCTTTTATGCCTCGGTGGGAATCCTGGCGCTCCTGGCCGCCCGCCAGGTGGTGGGCCGTGACCTGCGGGTGCTGGCAACCCGGCCGTGGTTCACCCTGATGATGGTTCCCGCCGCCGTGATTGTGATGATGATCCTCACGGCCGTGGTGGTGGCGGCCAGCGGCAATGTGGCAACCTCCGAAAACCAGGCGGGACTCCAGGCACTGATGCAGCAGGTCCCGGCGTGGCTGATGGTCCCGCTGCTGGTGGTGGTGGGCCCGTTCGTGGAGGAATACATCTTCCGCCACCTGCTGATCGGAAAGCTGAGCCGGCGTATCAACCTCTGGGTGTGCTGCGGGTTGTCTGTCCTCCTGTTCGCCGCCCTGCACATCGTGGGCCGGGAGGCGCTGACGCTCACCGTCCTGCTGCCGTACCTGGCCATGGGGGCAACGCTGGTGTTCGTCTATGTCTGGACCGGCAGGAACCTGATGTTCTCCTACTTTGTCCATGCCGCCAAGAACCTGCTGGCAGTGGTGTTCATCTACGCCATCCCGCCGGAGGTCTACGAACAGCTCCAGCAGGTCCCGGCCTAGCCAGGCGGGCTGCGGCTACGCCGAATGGCTGGACCCTTGGACCGTGAACACCGGAAGATGCCCGTACCGGCCCTGTCGCACCGGCCCTGGCCCACGTAGCTTGGTGGCATGGGACTGAATATCCAGATTGTCATTGACTGCCGTGATCCGCACCATCTGGCCGAGTGGTGGGCGGAGTCCCTGGACTGGGCCGTGGAGCCCCAGGACGAAGGTTTCATCCGGTCCATGATCGAGCAGGGGTACGCCAGCGATGATCAGACAACCATCCACAACGGGGTGCTCGTGTGGCGTGATGCGTGCGCCATCCGGCCGCCCGAGGAACTCGAGGTGAAGGCACCCACGCGGCGCCTCCTGTTCCAGACGGCGCCGGAGGACAAAAGAGTCAAGAACCGCGTGCACTGGGACATCAACCTGGCGGGCCGGGACAAGGACGAGGTGCGCCGGGAACTGGAGGCCCGGGGTGCCACGTTCCTTTGGACAGCCAATGAGGGACCGCATTCCTGGCACACGATGGCGGACCCTGAGGGCAACGAGTTCTGCATCAACTGACCCCGATTACTAGACTTGGACGGTGAGCAACCAAATCCCCGCCTCGGTGTCCGACGTCTTCGATCCCACCCGCTGGCGTGTTGTGTCCGGCTTTGACGACTTCCAGGACATGACCTACCACCGGCAGGTGGAAAGGGATTCCGACGGCGGGTGGGTGCGTGACCTGCCCACGGTCCGGATCGCTTTCAACCGGCCCGAGGTCCGCAACGCATTCCGGCCCGGCACGGTGGATGAGCTGTACCGGGCGATGGACCACGCACGGATGTCACCGGACGTCGCCACCGTCCTGCTCACCGGCAACGGCCCCTCCCCGAGGGACGGCGGCCACTCCTTCTGCTCCGGCGGGGACCAGCGGATCAGGGGCAGGGACGGGTATCGGTATGCAGACGGCGAGACCCAGGAGAGCATCGACCCCGCCCGGGCCGGCAGGCTGCACATCCTGGAAGTCCAGCGGCTGATGCGGACCATGCCCAAGGTGGTCATCGCCGTCGTCAATGGCTGGGCTGCCGGCGGCGGGCACTCCCTGCATGTGGTGGCCGACCTCACCATCGCCTCCCGGCAGCACGGCAAGTTCAAGCAGACGGACGCCACGGTGGGAAGCTTCGACGCCGGCTACGGCTCGGCCCTGCTGGCGCGCCAGATCGGGCAGAAGGCCGCCCGGGAAATTTTCTTCCTGGCCCGCGAATATTCCGCGGAGGACATGGTCCGGATGGGGGCCGTGAATGAGGCCGTGGACCACGGGCGTCTCGAAGAGGTTGCCCTGGAATACGCGGCGGACATTGCGCGGCAGTCGCCGCAGGCCATCCGCATGCTCAAGTTCGCCTTCAACCTTGCCGACGACGGACTCGCGGGCCAGCAGGTTTTCGCCGGCGAAGCCACGCGGCTGGCCTACATGACGGACGAGGCGGTGGAGGGCAAGGAGGCATTCCTGCAAAAACGCGATCCGGACTGGTCCAACTTCCCGCACTACTTCTAAGGCAGGACCCGGCAAATGAGCAGCGAACCAACAGGCTCCACCAGCAGCAACACACAGATCACCGGCGCCCCCAACATCGAACCGGCCCTGAAGGCCCTGGCCGCCGCACTCCACGGCGAGGGCCCCGCCGTCGAACTTTCCGTCGATGGGGACGGACACCTGGTGGTAGGCCATGTGGACACGCCTGGCTGCGACGACGCCGTGGCCGTGGTCCGCACCTCCGGTTCCACCGGGACCCCCAAGGCCACCGTCCTGACGGTCGAATCCCTGGCCGCATCCTCGATGTCCACGGCCCTGGCGCTCAAGGGTGAAGGCCAGTGGCTCCTCGCGCTGCCCGTCCAGTACGTGGCGGGCATCCAGGTCCTGGTGCGTTCGCTGTTCGCCGGCACCCGCCCCTGGGTGATGGACATGTCCGGCGGGTTCACCCCCGAAGCCTTCACGGCTGCGGCCCTGGAACTGACCGACAAAATCCGGTTCACCTCGCTGGTCCCCACCCAGCTACAGCGGCTCCTGGACGCGCCCTCCCCGGACACCCTGGCAGTACTCCGCCGGTTCAACGCCATCCTGCTGGGCGGCGCCCCCGCCCCCGCGCCGCTGCTGGCCGCCGCCGCGGAGGCCGGCGTCCGCGTCGTCACCACCTACGGCTCTGCCGAGTCCTGCGGCGGCTGCGTCTATAACGGCTTCCCGCTGGAAGGGGTGTCCGTCCGGGTTGAGCCTGACGGCCGGATCCTGCTGGGCGGCGACACCATCGCGGCGGGCTACCTCGAAGCGCCGGATGAGGCCAACGCCACCTTCTTCGAGGAGGACGGCGTCCGCTGGTACCGCACCAGTGATCTGGGCAGCATCGACCACGACGGCCGGCTCACCGTCCTGGGCCGGGCCGATGATGTCATCATCACCGGCGGCATCAAAGTTTCGGCGGCGCATGTGCAGAAAGCGCTGGAAAAGTCCGACGCCGTCGCCGCAGCCTTTGTGACCGGTGTCCCGTCCGCGGAGTGGGGCCAGGCGGTGGCCGCCTACGTGGCACTGGCCGAAAAAGGCTCAGGGACAGGGGCCGGGACCGCCGCCGAAGCCGTCGGCTTCGCGTCAGGCCGGGACCACGCCGTCGTCCTTGAACAGGAATGGCACCGGACGCTGGGCATCCTGGCGCCCAAAACAGTACTCGCCGCCAAGGCACTGCTGATGCTGCCGAACGGTAAGCCCGACCGGCTGGCAATGGCCGCCGAACTCAACGCCCTGCACCAGGGAAAGTAAAGTAGACCTGCACCACCGGGCAGGACACCACCCTGCCGCCTTCCCAAACCAACGCGAGGTACTGACCGTGGCCACAGCCGCACAATGGATCCAAGGCGCCCGACTCCGGACGCTGCCCGCTGCGATTGCGCCGGTGCTGATCGGCTCCGCCGCCGCCTATGAGATGGATTCGTTCCTCCTGTTCAACGCCATCCTTGCGGCGCTCGTGGCACTTCTGCTCCAAGTGGGTGTGAACTTCGCCAATGACTACTCAGACGGTATCCGCGGCACCGACGACGACCGGGTGGGTCCGCTCCGCCTGGTAGGTTCAGGCGCCGCCAAGCCCGAGCACGTCAAATATGCTGCGTTCGGTACGTTTGGTGCCGCCATGATTTTCGGGCTGGTCCTGGTGATCATCACGCAGAGCTGGTGGCTGATCCTGGTGGGGCTGGGGTGCGTCATGGCGGCCTGGGGCTATACCGGCGGCAAAAACCCCTATGGCTACATGGGCCTGGGCGACGTGTTTGTGTTTGTTTTCTTCGGGCTGGTGGCCACACTGGGCACCACGTATACGCAGGCGGGACAGATCAACCTGCCGGCCATCATCGGCGCGATCGGCACCGGGCTGATTGCCACGGCGCTGCTGATGGCCAACAACGTCCGCGACATCCCCACCGATATCCAGGCGGGAAAGAAAACCCTCGCCGTACGGTTGGGTGACAAGCATGCCCGCGAGAGCTACGTCCTGATGCTCGCCGTGGCCATCATGCTGGTGGTGATCCTGGCCCCCGGACGGCCGTGGATGCTGATCGTTCTGCTGCTTATTCCGGCGTGCCTGATGCCTGCCTGGCTGATGATCAACGGGCGCAAGCGCAAGAGCCTCATCCCGGTCCTGAAGCAGACCGGGCTGATCAATCTCGGGTACAGCCTGCTGTTCTCACTGGGCCTGGTGCTCAGCCACGGCTTCTAGGACCGGATCTTCCAGGCCTGGGCTAAGGCGCTGCTAGGACTGTTTGGGATGCTTGGCGTCGTTTCTGATGGCGATATCCGGGTTGGCATCCAGGAGGGCGTCCTCGGCGTTGGCGTCCTGGACTTCATTGGCGGAGCGGAGCGGCTTGGCCTGGCCGGAAAAACGCTGGTGCAGGGCCGCTGCCGCCTCATCCCGCTGCTTCTGGAAGAACAGGTAGCTCACGGCGAAGGCGATCAGTGCCGCGCAGATGACGGACATCAGCACGCCCAGCTGCAGGAACATAAAAACTACGAACAGGGGCGCAAAGAGAGCCAGGCGGATCAGGGAATATTTCAAAAAGGCCACATTCAAGTTTAGCCGCCTCCGGCCGAAGGCCCCCGCGCCTCCTGACGATAGACTTAATGGCATGCTCCTCCGTGTGGCTTTGGCCGTGGCAGTCCTCGTCATCTTTGTGTATGGCCTCGTGGACGTGATCCGCACTGATGGGCGACTCACCCGGGGGATCTCCAAACCGGCCTGGATCGTGGTCATGATTGTTTTGCCCGTCATCGGCGCTATTCTCTGGCTCCTGATCGGCCGGCCGCGAGGAGCCTCTCCCCAACAGAGCCAGCGCCATCCCACCGCTCCGGACGATGATCCGGACTTCCTCCGCAACCTTGAAGCCCGCCGGCGCAACCAGGCGGAAGCCGAGCGCCTGAAGAGGCTGAAGGCTGAACTGGATGCCAAGGCGAAGAACCGAGGCGATGGCACGGCCGGCGGCAAGGACAAACACGAATCCGACGAACACGATACCGACGGGCTGAAGTAGGGGCTACGCCTGGCTGAAATCCGGCCGTTGAAATCGGCCCCTTGATCCAGCGGCTAAGCGGGCTGGCCCGCCGCCTGGGTACAGATGGCCACAATGCCCTCACAGCTGCGGATGACCACCCTGCACACCTCGACAGCGGATCGGTCGGTCAACGGGTTTTCAGCTACGGCCCGCCAGCGTTCCAATCGGCTGCGTGCCTCGGCAGCGAGCTGGTCCGGGCCGGCGCCGGCCTCCAGTCCGAGCCGCACGTGCGAGGCGGCACCCCAGCCACCAATGAGGCCCTCGGCTTCGTTGGCGAGCCCAGCGGGCAGCGTAACCCCGGTGGTCCGGAGGGCTGCCAGGAGCCGCAGTTCACGGAACTCGTGGGCGTTGACCTGCAGCCGTTCCAGTGCCACTGCCAGCTTGCCGGTCCCCTCGCGGGGTGAAGTCCGCAGCAGGGTTTCCACCCCCACCAGGGCGGTCCTGGCCTTAAGCGCGTCGGCCCGGGCCTGGAACTGGCGCGCCAGCAGTTCAAGAAGGGGATGCAGCCCGCTGCGCCGGGCGAGTTCGGTCGCCAGGGGCGTCGGTTCGGCAAACCCGTTGCGGATGAGGACGGCTGAAAGGCGGATGCCGAACACACCGTACCTTTCCAGCAGCGCGGCGCGGGCCGCCGTCGTCAATCCTTCCGGGCCTGCAGCACGCAGGAAGCGGTCCGCGGACAAGAGGAGCTTTTCCCGGTCTGCCCGTTCCATCCCGGCCAGCAACTGCAGGGCCTCGAAATCGGACTGGCGCATGGTGCGGGCGCTCTGGGCCAGAAGTCCCGCCACCGGGACCACCCCCAACGCCAGCTTCCGCAGGTTGTGGTCCCGCCGGTATCTTTCGGCGATTTCCCCGGCGGCAAGGAGGGAATCGATCCTTCCTCCACCCACCTCATCGGCCCGGGAGAGGACAGCAAGGGCGTTGACCGTACCGGACTTCCCTGCTTCGGTGTCCTTGAACGCTTCCAGGAACCGCAGGTCCGATGCATGCATGTGGCGCATCAGGTAAATGACGGCGTCCGCTTCCGACGGCGTGTCCTCCGGTGTGAGGAACCTGGTGGACCGTGCCGCCACGTCTTCCGAGAGGGAAGCGATACCCGGGGTGTCGATGAGGGTCATGTCCCGCAGGCCTGGTGACGGCCACTCGACGTCAAGGCGGCCGACGTCGTCCGCCTTGACGTTGCCAAGGACAAACACCAATCGGCCGTTCACGCGCTTGACGGGAAGGCGGCGCGGTGGGCCCTCAACCGGGTACAGCGTGATCCGCGGCGTGTAGCCGTAGCGGTACCAGGTGACGATCCGGGTGCACTCCGCAGTGTCCGTGGGGGCTATCTCCTCACCGAGGATGGCGTTCAGGAGCGTGGACTTCCCTGCCTTCACCATGCCGGCGAGGGCAATCCGCAGCGGTTCTTCCAGTCTCCTGGCATAACCCTGGAGTACTGCCACGGCTGCCGGATCATCCCGGTAGGCGTCCAGCGCCTCCCGGACGAGGTCCGCTGCTCCCGCAATTGTTGACGCCGTCATACCACCCCCGCCGCAGCAGGCGGCACTCCCACCACAGGGGCCGGGCCGGCCGGCGGTTCCGGATTCTGCGCGGCGGACTTGCGGGCCCGCGGTGCGCCGGCTGCCACTTCGGCCGCCACCGCCTCGGCGGCACGCGCCAACGCCTCAACCTTTTTGAGCTCAACCTTGATTTCGCGGATCCGTGCCACCTTTTCCAGGGCGTAAGTGGCTGCTGCCTTCTGGGCTGCGGCCACGGAATCCGCCAGGGAACGGTGATGCTGGTCTGCGATCTCCGTGAAATGGTCCCGGGTGGAGCGCTGGACAAGCCGCAGCCGGTCCTTCAACTGCTTGCCCACCTGGAAGGTGACGTCGTCCAGTTGGCGCCGTACCAGGGCCTTGGCCTCGGCCTGGCGCCGCTTCAGCCTTGCTTCCCTGTCTTCCCGGTAGGCCTTGCGGCCCAGCAGGAGCCCGGCACCCACGGAGAGGGGGTTGATGAGGGCCATGCCGAAGATCCCGGTCAGCAGGCCGAACATCAGCACACCGCCGTAGGACCCGCGCATGCCGATCAGCACCTTTTGGATCGGGTTGATGCGGCCGCTGTCCAGCACGGGCATGTCATCCACGGGATCCAGGACGTCTCCGGTGTCTGAAACGTGGAGGACGGGCAGGGCAACCTCGTCCTCGGCGAAATGCTCCGCCACCTGGGCGGCGAGCCACTGCGCCCGCTCGCTGGTCCAGACGAACGTGTCCGAGATCGCCGCAGCGACGCAATCCTCGAGCCAGGTGGAGAATTGGGGCCAGATAGGCCCGGGATCACCGGCGTCGATGGCGGCCTCGGCTTCCCGCTGGATCCGGCGCAGCCGGTCCCTGAGGTCATATTCCATGTCCGCCATGAGGTCGCTGATGCCGTCATTGAGGGTGGTCTGCCAGCGGGCGGACCGCCTGCGCAGCTCGTCGGCTTCCGCTCTGGCTGCTTCCAGGCCGGCAATCATCTGCGGCGTTTTTTCCGGGTTTTCGAATGCTTCCAGTTCCGATTGCAGGGACAGCCGAAGATTCTCGGCGACCGACAGCAGGTCCTGGCTGACGGAACGCCGCTGGATGCGCTGCGCCTTCCCCACGATCTCGTTTCGGATGTAGGTGATCAGGCCCGGGAAACCGGACTCTACGTTCAGTTCGGTGTCCTCCAGGCGCGCGGCTTCCAGGCGGAGGTCGGAGGAGACGCTGAAAAGCGGGATGTCCTGCGCCACTCGGGCAAGGTGTCCGCGGTCGATCTCCTCAACGCGCCGCCAGTCCGGATAGAGGTCCGTCTTGGACAGGACGCCCACAACGCTGGGAGTGAGCCGCATGGCCTGGCGGAGGAAACGAAGTTCCGGTTCCGTGTACTCCTGCGAAGCATCAGATACCAGCACCATGGCATCAGCGGTGGGAAGCGCGGTGAGGGTGGTAAGGGTGTGGGCCGAATTAAGCCCGCCCACGCCAGGGGTGTCGATGACCGTGAGGCCGCCCGTGAGCAGCTTTCGCGGCAGGTACACCTCGCCCGCCACAAGTTTTTTACTGTTTCCGGGGTTGCCCCGCTCGGAAACATAGGACGGCAGGTCAGCGATCGGGACGGGCTGGCGTTCAACGTCGGTGTCGTCGTTGGCGTCTGCCGCGGGAACCAGGATGGCGGCGGAGGCGGTGTCGCCATAGCGGACTACGGTGGGGACGGAGGTGGCGATGTCGTCATCGACAGGGCACACCGGAGCGTTCACGAGGGCGTTGATGAGCTTGCTTTTGCCTTGCTTGAATTCGCCCACAACGATGACGCGGATGCTGGGGTCCTGCAACCTTCTTAGCGTCTGGTCCAGGCGTTTCCGGAGATCCAGGCGGTCTCCGGTGCCCACCAGTTCCAGGCCCTGCTCCACCAGGCTAACGAGTTGGACCTGGGTCAGGGGGGTTGATGGTCTTGCCGGCCCTGCATCTGCCACAGCGCCTCCTTTACTTATGAGTCATCGACAGCGGCGTCATCCCCGGCTGCGGCGAAGTTATTGTCCTCAAGGTCCCCAACAGTGAGCGGCGCATCATGGGAGTTCCCGTTGCCAAAGTCCTCCAGTTCAGTGTCCTCGTGGCCAACGTTATCGAGAATGGTGGTTTCATTCCCCACATCGTCCAAGGTGACGTCGGAATAGTCCGGGTTGCCGGCATTGGTCAGCTCAGCATCGATATCCGTCTCATTGAACGCGTCGTCGCTGGAATTGTCATTACCGGAGGCCAAATCGATATTCGTCGGGTTGTCCTCAGTGTTGCCCACGGCGTCCAGATCGGCATCAATGTCAACGTCGGTGTTGAAGGAGTCATCGATGACTGTCTCCCCGGTGCCGATGTTGACGTCGCTGCCTGCGTGGATGGAGTTATCGCTTGAGTCGTCCTGGTTGTAGGAGTCCTCAACGTCGATGGAATGATCAGCGTCAACGTCAATGTCGATGTCAACGTCGTCGCCGGCGGCGATGGCGTGGGCGCCGGAAGCCACTACGGAATCGTTGTCGAACCATTGCTCGATGTCGCCATCCGCCCAGATGTTCTGGTTGACGGACTGGTCGGTGATGGTGTCCCGGTCGTCCACGGTTGAAGTATAGGAGTAGTTGTTTACAATGCGTTGGAGCTGCTGGATGGCGTGTGCATTGTCCTCGTGCCCGGGGTCTCCGCCCCCGTCCCCGCCGCCCGCTGGAGGCGGGGTGTAGGCGATTCCGCCGCTGGCGCCGGGCCCCGTGGCTGCGCCGTTGCCGCCGGTGTTGTAGTCCCGGTCCAACCGGGAAGCATTGACCGTAACGGGCGCATAGTCCAGGACAACCGGCATGGCTGCGTCAACGTCGGCCGAGCAGACAGCACCCAGGCCATGGTCCTCGAGGACTCGCTCCGGATTTGCCAGGAATTCCTGTGTGGCCTCGCGGTCGCCAAAGAGTTGCATCAGGAACCGGACCAGATCGCTTGCGACTGTCATTGGTGGTCCTCAATCTCTCTGCGGTGCGGATCGCCCTGCACACCCGGCTTGAGTCAAACCTACGGTTCCCCTTCCGGTGCGGGCATCGGGCCATTTCCCCCTACCCGCCTCCCCCGCCCCTGGGAAACTGAAGCCCTTCCCGATACGGGTCTTAGGGGTTTTCGGTTCAATCCTGTTCATGGTTTTCCGAAGCCAGGACCAGCCGCAGCCTTGCCAGCAGGTCGGAGCGGTTTTCGGCACCGAGGCGGCGGCGCATGCGGGCAATATGGTGTTCGGCAGTCCTCGGCGAGATGTAGATTGCCTCCCCGATCTCCCGGTACGTCTTGCCCTCAAGTACCAGCCTGGCAACTTCCTTTTCCCGTTCGCTCAGGCCCGAGCCCTCCGGATGCATGCCGTTGGCACCTTCGGCAGAGGTATCGCGGGACTCATGACCCCTGGAGGTTCCGTTTCCTCCCGGGCCTGACTGCGGGTGAAGGTCCCTCGCACACGAGAGCAGGCGCACCATATCCTTGCGTTCGTCGGCCCGCGCAGCGGCATGGCCGGCCAGCCTGGCGCCTTCCCAGGACATTCCGACCCTGGCCAGTCCCCGAGCCGCGGACTCAACGTCCACAGGGCGGAACTTTCCTGCCAGAACCGAAACCCAGGCCTTACCAGCGCCGGCAAACACTGCAGCAAGGTGGCTGTGGTTCGCGGCCCGGGCCAGGGCGGCGGCATGGGGAGCCAGGTCAGCCGGGCTGTCGCCGAGCAGGGCTGCCTGGACGGCTGCCCAGTGGAACGGCACCGCCCACAGGGGCGGATCACCGAGGCGGCCCAGCAATTGATTCGCCGCCTCCAGATAATGTGCCACCCGGCGGGTCTCCCGCAGCCGCGCGGCCGCGATCATCAGCTCGGCCCACGGCAGCAGGCTGTAAAGGTCCACCGAGGTGTGGAGCATGGCTTCATGGGCCCGCTCCCACGCCGTCAGGAGTTCCGGGATCTCGCCGTTGCGCCGGGCGAGCCCCACTTCCAGCGCCGCACACAGGAATTCATCCCGCGGGACCAACGGCCAGTGGTTCACTTTTGAGGCCTCATTGATGGCAAGCCGGACGTCGTCAAGCCTGTCCTGCTGCATAGCCGACCACGCTTGAAGCAGGAAGAGCCGTGGCTTGGCGGCGTTTCCGCCCTGGCCCGCTGCCGCAGCGGACCGGCAGACGGTTTCTGCCAAATGGGGCTCCCCCGTGTGCAGGGCAAGAAGCGCGGCCAGGGCGGCAGGGGTGTCCGGGAGGGGAAGTGCAGTACCGGTGGCGTTAAGCATGTCCGAGGCGTGGATCAGCACCGGGAGCGCCCGGTGGGGATCCATTGCCAGCGACTCCAGGATGCCCCTGCCGGTCTCCGTGAGCGAGGCCGACAGCAAGGTGGGAGCTGCCGGCGGCGCATCTGCCTGGAACAATGCTGTGGCGCCGGGAAGGTTGCCACATCCGATCATGGCGACCGCGGCGAGGGGTGCCGAAGGGCCCACCCTTGAGGCACCCAGCCAGCTGTATGTGTCCCCGCCCTGTGCCAGCATGCCCCGCTGTGCCCACACCGCCGCCGCCACGTCCACCCCGCGGCGCACGTCGGGCGGATCAGCACGCACCAGGAGGGTGTCGAGGATTTGGGTGGCCCTGTCCAGGCCCCCATCAGCGGCTGCAGCCTGGGCACGGCGTGCCGCGGTTGCTATTTCGTCGGCTCCAGCCAGCAGGGCTTCATCGTAGAGCTGGGAGGCCAGCCCCGGATTATGTTCCAGCGCCTTGTCACCTGCGCGTTCCAGCTCGGAGGCAACACGGGAATCCGCCAGGCCGCCGCGTGCCATTTCGCGGGCAAGGTCCCCGAGCGGCTGGCCCACCGACGCGTGCGCGGACACGAGCTCGCGCTGGAGCGCGTGCACCCTGGTGGTCGGCGCCACCGCCAGCAGGGCGTGCTGGGCTGGTCCCACCACAGTTCCGTCAGGGGTCAGCAGGCCGGCGGCTTCTGCGCGCCCCACCAGGGCGTCCAGGCTTTCCACCTGGCCCAGGTCAATCTTCCGCTGCAGGTCCGCGGACAACGGGCCGGGCAGCACAAAACCGACGGACAGCGCCAGCAGGAGTTCACGGACCGCCGCGTTCTCGCCGTTGAGCTGCCGGGCCATCTGCTCGGCAGCGTGGGCCGATCGGCTGGGGTTCAGCTCCGGCGTCAGGAAACCATACTCTTCGACGCGTGTGTCCTGGCCAGCCATCCTAGGCCACCATTCCTGGGACGACGGGGGCAGCCGGGTCCGTCACGGCAGGATCGGTGGCGGGTGGTGGCGTTACCGCCAGTCCGGGTGACGGCGACGTTACCGTCGGTTCGGGCGACGGCGCCGGCGACGTTACCGTCGGTTCCGACGACGGCGCCGGCGACGTTACCGTCGGTTCCGACGACGGCGCCGGCGCGCCCGTCGCTTCCGACGACGGCTCCGGCGCGCCCGTCGGCTCGGACGACGGCTCCGGCGTTACCGCCGGTTCGGACGACGGCTCCGGCGTTACCGCAGGTTCGGACGACGGCTCCGGGGTTACCGCCGGTTCGGACGACGGTACAGGCGTGGGGGTGCCGGAATCAGTGGGCGGCACCGGCTCGCCCGTCACAGGATCAACCGGCACCGGCTCACCCGTCACAGGATCAACCGCAACCACGGGTGTGCCGGCGGGATCAGTGGTCCCGGCACCACTACCGGCGTCAGCGATGACGGCGCCTCCCCCGGCTGCAACTCCTGGACCGTCAAGTGCCAGGGCTCCCCCAGCAGCCAACCAATTCTCGGCTGCCGCGCTCCATGCCGGCTGGCTGGCGGGTGAGGTGTCCACAGTAAGGCCCGGCCCGCCAGTTGCTGGGGAAACATCGTTCACCCGGGCCTCAATGGTGGCCAATGGCGTGCCGGCCGCCGCAGCTACCGCCCCGCTTCCACCCCCGGAACCCCCTGAATCGCCAAGACCACCCGGAGCCGCAACCTCCTCAGGAGCCGCCCCCGCCTCCGGCACAAAAACGGATGCCAGGTTACTGAAGCCCGCCGGGCCCTGCGCGGCCGTGGCGGTGAGGACACTCACCAAGGCCGCAGCGGCTGCGATGGCGGTCAGCCTGACCGTGGGCTTCGGGGCGTGCGCGCCGCCGTGGATGCCGCCGTGGCCGTGGACCGAGGCGGCGGCTCCTGACGGCGCGCCGGCCGCCGTCGTACTCTTGCGTGACCAACTGGCAAGGCGGGCAACGTGCGCGCCCCCGTCCGGAGCCAGTCCGATAGCGGCGGCGGCCTCCGCAAGCAGCTCCTCGGCCGCTGCCCGGGCCTCTGCCTCCGCGCGTGCCAGCACGGCGGACAACGCGGCGCCCAGGCAGATGGATGATTTGGGGTCGGCATCGACGGCGATGGGCCGGTCGAGCTGTTCCGAGATCAGCTGCGCCACGAGCGGGATCCGCGATGAACCGCCAATCAGCAGCACCGCGGAAAGGTCCGCAGGTTCCAGCTCCAACTGGGCAAGCGACTGTTCCAGCGCTTCGACAGTATCGCGGACGGAATCCTCGATCAGCGCTTCAAATTCCGAACGCACCAGGCGGATCTGCTGCTGGAAGCCGGGAAGGAGCACCGAAATGTTGGCCTCGCTGTCCGAGGAGAGCGCTTCCTTGGCTTCCACGCATTCACGCCTCAGCCTGCCCAGGGCGGCGCGCACCCCGGCGTCTGCAGGGTTGAGCGTGGACAGGACGTCACCGGTGTGCCCGGCGACGTAGCGGAAGACCTCCGCGTCAAAGTCGGCACCGCCCAGGTTCTCGATGCCCTCCGGGCGCCCCACAAGCTGGAACCGGTTGCTGGCCGCCTTCCGGAGGACAGCGGTATCAAAGGTTCCGCCGCCGAGGTCGTAGACGCCGATGGTGCTGCCCACCTCCACCCGGACCTGCGAGGCGTAGTAGAGCGCCGCCGCTTCCGGTTCGGGGACGAGCGTGACGTTGTCCAGGCTTTTGGCGGCAAGTGCCGCCAGGATCAGGGAGGTGCGGTGGCTGCCCCAGGCAGCGGGGTGGGTGAGGATGACTTCCGACGGCGGGGCCCCCTCGCGCTCGGTTGCCCGGTCCACCACCCAGCGCGTCATCGTGGCAAAGACATCCTCTGGGTCCACGGACAGCCCGCCCACGGAGATAGGAACGGCGTCGCCCACCCGGCGCTTGAATTCCCGCACTGCGCGGCCAGGGTAATCGAGGCTGCGGCGTTCTGCGGCCTCCCCCACCAGCAGGGGACCCTCCTCGGGGTAATACACCACTGAGGGCACGGCTGTGCCCCGGAGTCCCAGCGGGAGGCACTCCGGGGCAGGGGAACCCTGGCCAAAACGGGCCACGGCGGCCGCGGTGAAACTGGTCCCGACATCTATGCCAAGTACATAGTCCATGGGTACCTCGGGAAAAACTGGTGTTTCGCCTGCAAACTTCATCACAGGCGAACGTCACCAAGGTAGCATCACGGCAGGACGGCGAACACCCCTATTGCTACACCGATTGGTTTTTACCCCGCATTTCCCTCAGTGCGGGGACGAAACCTGTGTTCAGAGCCCGGAGTACGAGTGAAGCCCGTTGAAGAATTGGTTCACGATGGTGAAGTTGAAGATCACGCACGAGTAGCCGACGATCGAGAGCCAGGCGGCGCGTGTTCCGGTCCAGCCACGGGTTGCGCGCGCGTGGAGGTAGCCGGCGTACACCACCCAGATCACGAAGGTCCAGACTTCCTTGGTGTCCCAGCCCCAGAACCTGCCCCACGCCTTTTCGGCCCAGATGGCACCGAACATCAGGGTGAAGGTCCAGCCGATGAAGGCGATGGCGTTGATCCGGTAGGACAGGTTTTCCAGGCTCAGCGCGGACGGCACCAGGCGCATGAAGCCGAGCTTGTCCGCACCGCCCGCGGCCACGGTTTTTTGCCGGTGGGACTGGACCAGCTGGAGCGCAGACATGGCGAACGTCAGGGTGAACAGTGCGGAGGAGAGCACCGCGATGGAGACGTGGATGATCAGCCAGTAGCTCTGCAGGGCCGGGACCAGGTGCCCCACCGGGGTCCAGTACGCCACGGAGGCCGCCACCAGCATAATGATGCCCAGGCCCACCACAAACGTTCCCAGGAACCGCAGGTCGCGCCGGATCAGCACCAGCAGGAACACGGCGATGGCCACGAAGGCGCCTGTGGTGAGGAATTCATACATGTTGCCCCACGGCACGCGGCCGGCCCCGAGGGCGCGGGTCAGCACGCCGGCGCCGTGGATCACTGCGCCCAGGACGGTCAGGGCCACGGCAACCCGGGCGGGAGCACGCCGTTCGGCGGCGTACCGCATGTCGCCGTCTGCGGTGATGATTCCCCCGCCTCCTGCGCCGGCCGGCCGGGCAGTGGACGACGACGGCCGCTCCGCCCTGCCCGCAGGCCCGGCAAGGTGGGACTCACTGCGGGCCCCCGCAGCTGCGCCAACCGGCACCCGGACCGACTCTTCAGCCTGCGCAGCTTTGAGGTCGATGGCGCGCAGGGCTTTGCTGCTTTTGGCCAGGTCCCACGCGAACGCGATGAAGGCCACCGTGTACGTGCCGGCTGCCAGCAGCATAAAAAGCTCGCTGTACTGGCCCATGGTTTCGTTGATTCCAAACAGCATTACTGGTCCTTTTCGGGCCCGGAGGGGCCGGCAGTGGTGATGTAGCCTGCGCCATTATCGCTTGGGCTGCTGGGAGCTTGCTGGGACTCATTGGGGTCCGCCCCGGCGGGATCGGCGGCAAGCTGCCATTCCTCGGACAGCAGCTTCCGTACGGCCTGGGCTTCCGCCGCGAGCCGGTGGTCTTCGCCGCGGGCCAACAGCCCGTATTCCACCATGGTGCGGCCGTCCTCGTGGGTGCCGGTGCGGATCCAGACGCGGCGGCGGTTGATGTACAAGGAGAGGATCAGGCCGGCCACGGCCAGGAGCGCGAAAACCAGGGCGTAGAGCTGGCCGGGGTTGTGGTGGATGTCAACGCCGATGTAGCGTTTTACGCCGTCGAAGCTGATGGTGCCTTTACCGTCCGGGAGCGTGTAACTGTTTCCCGGGACCAGGGTGATTCCGCCGGCGTCGAGGTTCCGGGCGTTCAGCGGCGTCAATTTCTTGACGTCCAGTTCGAAGACGTTTTGCGGTGCGCCGTTACCCAGGCCCAGGTCACCGTAAAACGAGTTCAGTGACAGCTGCGGGTTGAACAGCTCGGGGTCCCCGCTGAAGGAAACCCCCTCGTTTGAAACGAACGCGGTGGGCAGGAAGAAGCCGGCGAAGCCCAGCTGCTCCGGCTTGGCGTCCGGGACCTTGATCACCACGGAGGAGTAGTAGTTGTCGCCCTGCAGCTTGGCCACCACGGGACCCTGCATGGCCACGTTTCCTTCACCGTCCCGGATGGTCACCACGGGGGCGTAGCCGTTGCCGGTGAGGTAGATGCTGGTGCCGCCCAGGGTGATGGGATCGTTGACCTTCAGGATTTCCTTCTGCGCCGGCGCGTCCGGGTTTTCCTTGGTGGTCACGGCGGCGGAGAAGTCGATGGGCTGGCCGAACTTGCCCTCGGATTCGCGGTCGAACGTGATGTCGAACTTGTCCAGCTGGAGCGAGTACGGCTGGAGCTGGCTCGACTGGAAGTTGGTGCCCGGCGTGAACTGGTCGTAGCCCACCAGGGTGTTGACGAACGTGTCGCCCTCCACCAGGATGCGCTGGCCGCTGTAGCCGAACAGGCCGCCGATGGCCACGGACACCAGCACGCCGATCAGGGACGTGTGGAACACCAGGTTCCCCACTTCTTTGGCGAAGCCCCGCTCGGCACCCAGGGACGGCCGTTCGCCGGCGGCATCGCGGACCTCCACGCGGTAGCCGCGCTTCTTCAGCAGCCCGGCGGCACTGTTGATGGCATCCGACGCCGGGATCCCGGCGTCGGCCGGTATCACCAGGGTGCCGTACTCGGGAAGGCGGGAAAGACGCTTGGGGGTCCGCGGCGGCTGGGAGCGCATCGCCTTGTAGTGGGCGATGGCCCGGGGCACCACGCAGCCGATCAGGGAGATGAACAGCAGCAGGTAGATGGCCGAGAACCAGGCTGAGGAGTAAACGTCGTACAGCTGCAGGGTGTCCAGCAGTTTGCCGTAGTCCGGGTTGTCCTTGATGTACTGGGTGACCACCGACGGGTTGGCCGGGCGCTGCGGGAACAGCGAGCCCGGAACTGCCGCGACGGCGAGGAGCAGCAGCAGGAACAGGGCGGTGCGCATGCTGGTCAGCTGGGTCCAGGCCCAGCGGAGCATGCCCGCCGGTCCCAACGCCGGCAGCGCGGCGTCGGCCTTGGCCTCCGACACCTTGGCGCCGGTCTCCGGGGCAGAAGATTTCTTCTTTACGTTCACACGCTCGCTCATCAGATCGGCAACTTCACATCAGTTTGGAACCAGTACTGCAGCCCGGTGACCCAGGTGCCCCAGACGCCGCTGGCCATCAGCAGCCCAAGGATCACCAAAATGCCGCCGCCGATGCGCTGGATGGCCAGGCGGTGCTTGCGGAAGAAGGCCATCACTCCCATCCCCCGGCGCAGCGCCAGGGCGATCAGCAGGAACGGGATCCCCAGCCCCAGGCTGTAGACGAACGCCAGGAAGGCACCCTTCGCCGCGGACGAACCGCCGGAGAGGCTCAGGAGCTGGACCGCAGAGTAGGTGGGGCCGATGCACGGCGCCCAGCCCAGCCCGAACGTCAGGCCCAGCAACGGTGCGCCCCACAGCCCTGCCGGCGGTTTGGCATGGATCTTGGCGTCCCGCTGAAGCCAGCTGAAGCCGCCCATGAACACGATGCCCATCACAATCACCAGGACGCCCAGGAGCTGGGTGATCCAGGCGTTCTGCGATCCAGTGATCAGGCTGCCCAGCTGGCCGAAAGCGCCGCCCAAAAGGACGAAGATCACGGAGAAACCAAGCACGAACAGGCCAATCCCCGCCAGCATCCGGCCGCGCTTCTGCTTCTGCAGGTCCACCCCGGACAACCCCGTGACGTAGCCCAGGTAGCCGGGCACCAAGGGCAGGACGCAGGGGGAAAGGAAGGAGACCAGTCCGGCCAGCAGTGCCACCGGAATGGCAAGGAGGAGCGAACCGTTAAGGATGGCTTCGGCGAAGGGGCTGTTCACGGCTACTCAGCCACGGCGGCAGCGATGAGGGCCTTCAGCGTGCCCCGCTCGATTTCGCCCAGCACGCGGGAGGCCACCCGCCCCTGCTTGTCCAGCACCAGCGTAGTGGGGACTGCTCCCGGGGGAACCAGCCCGGAGACCGCCAGGAGGACGCCGCCGTCCTTGTCATCAAAACTGGGGTAGGTCAGGTTGAAGGACTTATCGAAAGCCTCGGCAGTTGCCTTCTCATCCCGCAGGTTGACGCCGAAGAACTGCGCGCCCTGGGGCTTGAACTCCTGGTGGAGCTCTTCGAGGACAGGCGCTTCGACGCGGCATGGGGCGCAGGCGGCGAACCAGAAGTTCAGGACCGTCACCTTCCCCTGGAAGTCTGCCGGCGTAACAACAGTGCCGTCGAACAGCGTCCCGTTGATCTGGACGGCTGACTTGCGGTCCGCCGGGGCGAATTCCGTGACGGAGCCATCGCCGGCAACGTAGTTCTTGTTGTCCCCCGCCCGGGCCTGCTCGGCGAGGGCATCCTGCTGGGCGCAGGCCGAGAGGCCCAGGGTGAGGGCGGCCAGGGCGACGCCGCCGGCAGCAAGGACGCTGCGGCGGGAGGCCGAAGGCCCCGCCTGATTAATACTGTCGGTCACTACTAGGCTCCAGGGGTGCTGGCTGCACCGGGAAGAAGGGACGCCGCGGGTTCGCTGTACATGACGCGCACAAGTGCGCCGTCGTCGTCGAACACCAGCGACGTTATGGAGGTCAGGGTGCACTCACGCTTGCGCGGATCGTGCCACAGGGGCTTGCCTTCGGCGCTGAGCCGGGTTGCCCAGATGGGGAGCTGGTGGCTGACCATGATCGCCTCGGGCCCGTCGGTTCCGAAGTCGCCGCCGGCCAGCTCGATGGCGCGGAGGCGCGCCTCCTGGACCGCAGCCATGACCCTTGCGGCCTGCTGCTTGTACGGCTCGCCCCACGATGGCCGCAGGGGATTAACCAGCCGCGGCCAGTGCCTGGGCCGGCGGAGTTCGGCCTTGGTGACCTTCATCCCCTCGAAGTAGTTTTCTGCTTCGATGATCCGCTCGTCCGTGTGGATCTGCAGGTGCAGGGCTTCCGACGTCGGCCGGGCAGTTTCCTGCGCGCGGTCCAGTGGCGAGGCGGCCAGGTAGGTGATGCGGGCACCGCTGGCGGCACGCTGCCGGAAGTGCTCTGCCAGCATGCGCGCCATCTCCTGCCCCAGCCCGGAGAGGTGGAATTCGGGCAGCCTTCCGTACAAAACGCCGTCAGGGTTGTGGACCTCGCCGTGGCGGAGCAGATGGACAGTGGCTTGGGGCATGTTTACCAGTTTCTCAAAGATGGCCTGTGATCCGAAATCTTCTACATCCAGTAGAACTGAAGTTTTTGAAGAAATGTTCCGAAGGCGGGAACAAAACATGCAAATGCATGTTTATACTGGATGCAGCAGTTAGTTGAGGCTTCAACAGATGTAGCTTCAACACCCAGATCAGTCAACAGGCACCACCCTCTAAGGAGCAACATCATGGCACTTCCCGCAGACGTCACCACCGGCACCTGGACCTTGGACAACTCGCACAGCGAGATCGGCTTCACCGTCCGCCACGCAGGCATCAGCAAGGTCCGCGGCCAGTTCAAGGAAGCAGAAGCAACCCTGGAACTCGGCCAGGATGTGGCCGAGTCCAGGATCAACGCCACCATCAACACGGCCAGCTTCGATTCCGGCGACGCCAACCGCGACGGCCACGTCAAGGGTGAGGACTTCTTTGACGTGGAGAAGTTCCCCGAGATCTCCTTCGTCTCCAACGGGCTGGTGGCCAACGGCAACAGCTACGAACTGACCGGCGACCTCACCATCAAGGGCGTCACCCGCCCCGTCACCCTCGAAACCGAGTTCAACGGCGTGGCCGTGGACCCGTTCGGCAACACCCGCGCCGGCGTTTCCGCCGAGACCACCATCAGCCGCAAGGACTTCGGCCTGACCTGGAACGCAGTCCTCGAGGCCGGCGGCGTCCTGGTCAGCGACAAGGTTGCCATCAACCTCGAACTGGCCTTCATCGCTCCCGCAGCCTAGTCAACGATCCTGCCGGGACCCCGGCACCGGTTTCTCCAGCCGGTGCCGGGGTTTCCGTCTTTAAGCCGTATCGCCCTGCCTTCGTACCGCCCTGCGCAGTGAAGCCCGGGTTCGTTGCGCAGGGGCAGTCCCTGCGCAACGAAGCCCGCCGTCAACGCCAATCGCGGACCTGCCGCAAGGGTGGAGGAACCGGCGCACGACTACAGTGAGGGCCATGAGCAACTTTGAGGACGCCAGGCCCCGCACCGGTTTCTCGGGGATATTCTCCGTGGCCAGCCTTCCCGCCGAACTCAAGGTCTCGTTCTGGATCTGGTTCCTCGGCGGCATCCTCGGCCTGCTCGGCGGACTGCTCGGGATGCTCGCCTCACTGACCCTCTTCGCCGCAGCGCCCGGCCCGGCCCTTGGGGTCCTGTTGCTGATGCTGTTGGCCGCCACCGTAGGCACCGCGCAGATCATCTTTGCGTTGAGGATGAAGGAGGGCAAGCAGTGGGCGCGGCTGGCCCTCACGGTCCTGACCGCCGTCACCCTGGTCCTTGCCATGGTGAACCTGGCGATGCGCGTTGGGCAGGGCGGGAATTGGGCAGGCTTCTTATCAGCCTTGCGGCAACAGTCCTGCTGTGGCTTCCCCGGTCACAGGCCTGGTTCGCGGGTGCGCGCGCCGGGAGAGGCAACGGTACGGGCACCAGCTAATCCATGGGACGGGCAAGCCTCTGCAGCAGGCACACCCGCGGAACGGCGGGCGGAATACCTCCTTGGAATGACCCCCAAGCGGCCGGTCCGGGGGTACGGTGGACTTAAGCCATGCTGGGGGTAGGGCGCAGGACCGAAACCCGGCAGCCCACCTGGATCCCGACATGAAGAAGGACAGCTCATGAGTAATCCTCCCGTCCCGCCTCCCGTGCCCAACGACCCCGAGCAGGGCAACCAGCAGCCGCGCTACGGCGAGAACGCTCCCCAATACGGCCAGCAGTCCGGACAGAACGCGCCCCAGTTCGGGCAGAACCCGCCCCAGTACGGCCAGTCCGGCGCACCGCAGTACGGGCAGAACGCTCCCCAGTATGGCCAGAACCCGCCGCAGGCGCCGGCCTATGGACAGCAGCCGTACGGTCAGCAGCCCTACGGCCAGTCCCCGTACGCCCAGTACCCGTCGGAGCAGCCGCAGGCCGCAGGCAGCACGGGCGTGCCGCAGTTGGTCAACATTTCGTTCTGGCTTCTGATCGCCTCCGCCGCGATTTTCGTCATCTCGATGCTCACCGGCCTCACCCAGCTGGATGATCCAGTGTTCCGCCAGACTTTTGAGCAGCAAGTGGAGGGCACGGGAGCCGGCGTGACGTACGAGGACATCAAGGGGGTCATCGCCGGAACGCTGGTGGTGTTCGCCATCATCGGCGTCGGGCTCTACCTGCTGGTGGCATTCTTCGTCCGGAAGGGCAAGAACTGGGCCCGCATCCTGGGCACCGTGTTCGCCGCGCTGTCCGTCTTCGGCCTGTTCGGCATTCCTTCGCTCGCCACCGTCGGCACCCTCCTGGGGATTGCCGCCATCGTCCTGCTGTACCTGCCGGCGTCTGCTCCGTACTTCCGCAAGCAGCAGCCCTTTGCCAACCCGTACGGCGGCGGCCTGGGCAACCCTTACGGCCGGTAGCCACGCACTTCCCACACCTGCGGGCGTGGGTCCCGGAACTGCCGGAGCAATCAGGCAGTCTGTTCCGGGGCCTGCGCCCGTTGTGCGTGGTAGGCAAGAATCTGAAGTTCCGTAGCCATGTCCACCTTGCGGAGGTTAACCCCCTCCGGTACCTGGAGCATCACCGGGGCGAAGCTCAGGATGCTGTGCACACCAGCGGCCACAACCCGGTCGCAGACGCCCTGGGCCACCGCGGCAGGCAGCGCCAGCACCACCATGTTGGCCCCGGTCCGGTGCAGGACGGTTTCCAGGTCCGCAACGTCGCTGACCCGCAGCCAGCCCACTTCGTTGCCCACCACCATCTGGTCGGCATCAAAAATAGCCACGACGTCGAAGCCTCGGGATTCGAACCCGCCGTACCGCGCCAGGGCCTTGCCGAGGTTGCCGGCGCCGACGATTGCTACCTTCCAGTCATGGGTCAGGCCCAGGGCGGCCGCGATGTGCCGGCTCAGATACTGGACTTCGTAGCCCACGCCGCGGGTACCGTAGGAGCCCACATGGGACAGGTCCTTGCGCAGGGTGGCAGAGCTGACGCCGGAGGCTTCGGCGAGGGATTCGGAGGAGACGCGCTCCACTCCTTCGGCCAGCAGGGTGTTCAGGGCGCGCAGGTAGAGCGTCAGCCGGGCCACCGCAGCGGGCGGAATCTGTTTGGCCGGCGTGCCCGTGGTGTCCGGAAGATCCGGGACAGCCTGGGGGGTTGAATCCAGCGAAGCCACCAGCCCCTCCCTCGCATCGCGTTGTGACTCCACTCTAGAGCCCTCCCGCGGAAGCCAACAAAGCAGGGGGAAACAAAGCAGGGAGCACCAAGGCACGCGCCATCACCGGTACTGCTCCCCTACTGTGTCATGGCCCGCTGAAGCACGCGTTCCAGCCGGACCTCGTCGATTTTCCAGAAGTCGCGCTGCACTCCGTCCACCAGCACCACGGGGATCTCCTCGGCGTAGCGCTCCCGCAGGTCCGGCTGGTTGTCCACTGACTCTTCGGTCCACTCAAGGCCCAATGCGGCAGTGACCCGCCCTACGGCGTCGCGCGCTTCCCCGCAAAGGTGGCAGTCAGCTTTGGTGATCAGGACGACGCGGGGTGTGGCCATGGATTAACCGTAGTCCCGTTCCCCAGCGCGCGGCGACGCCGACGCCGTCCAGCCAGTGGATTGACTAGACTCGACTCCATGCCCGAGGAGAAGTACGTCGCCGTAGTCACCAAACCGGTTGCTGCGCCGCAGCCCGGCGAGGCGGCCTTCTTCGACGTGGACAACACCCTCATGCGCGGCGCAAGCCTCTTCCACGTGGCCCGGAAGATGCACCAGCGCGGGGCCTTCACCCTTACCCAGGCGGCCGGCTTCGCCTGGAAGCAGTTCAAGTTCGTGGCCCGCGGCGAAAACATGGACGACGTCCATGCGGTCCGCGACTCCGCCCTCACCCTGGCCGCCGGTATCACCGTGGATGATGTCAAGGCCTTGGGCGAGGAGGTCTACGACGAAATGATCGCGTCCAGGATCTGGCCCGGCGCCAAGGCCCTCGCCGAGCAGCACCTGCGCGTGGGCCGGCGCGTGTGGCTGGTAACGGCCACCCCCATCGAGGTGGCCACCGTCATTTCCACACGGCTGGGACTCACCGGAGCGCTCGGTACCGTGGGGGAAGTCTCGGAGGGCATGTACACCGGACGGCTGGTGGGCGACATCCTGCATGGCTCGGCCAAGGCCGTGGCAGTGCAGGAGATTGCCGATGCTGAGGAACTGGACCTCAAACGGTGCTGGGCCTACAGCGACTCCTACAACGACATCCCTTTGCTCACCCTCGTTGGACACCCGGTGGCCATCAATCCGGACGCCCGCCTCCGGCGCCACGCCCGCGACCATAACTGGCCCGTCTACGACTTCCGCGCAGGCCGCCGCGCAGCCACCCTCGGCCTCAAGGCAGCCACAGTCTGCGGCGCCGTTTACGGGCTCTGGAAAGGCTTCGCCCGGATCCGTGGCCCGCGCATCTAGGCAGCCCGACACAGAAATGCCCGCCACCTCGGAAGGGGGCGGGCATTTCCACGCTGTTCGAAGTATCTCTACTTCTTGTTGCGGCGCTGGTGACGGGTCTTGCGAAGCAACTTGCGGTGCTTCTTCTTGGCCATACGCTTGCGACGCTTCTTAATAACTGAACCCACGAAAGTTCCTTACAAACTAGATGCAGTACCTGTCTGATGGAAAATGTTCGTGGACAGAGCTACGAACTGAACAACTGACAGATTCTTACAATGACGTAAAACGTTCCTTAACAGGGTACCGCCTATCCGGGGCGGCTTCTGACCGCAGGGGCTCCGACCGGCGGAAATAGGGTTTTGCGACGTAACCGGGTCAGGCGGTTTCGGTGTGGCCGTCCACCACAGCGCCCTTGAGGTACTGCTCCACGGCGTTCTCGGGAACCCGGTAGGAACGGCCGAACCGCACCGCGGGCATCTCCCCGGCGTGAACCAGCCGGTAGACAGTCATTTTGGAGACGCGCATGACCTGGGCAACTTCAGCCACGGTCAGGAACTTCGCGTTGGAGAAGTTCTGTTCTGCCGACATTTCCCTATTTCCTTTGCTGACGGATGGACAACAGTGACCCCAGGTACGTGCCAATGCGGTGTTCCGATGCTGAGCCATCCACCAACCACCTAACTAGATACTCTAGATGTTCCTGTGGCAGATGTGAAAGTAGTGCGCTCCCCTATTTCGCCCCCTGGTTCACCCCCGGCGCTTCCGCGCCGAAGCCGCCAGCTGGTTTAGCACCGAGACGGACATGTCCCAATCCATGCAGGCATCGGTAACGCTCTGGCCGTAGACCAGCCCGTCCCGGCCGGCCGCATGCTCGGCAACATCGAGGTTCTGGGCTCCGCCCACGAGGAAACTTTCGAGCATGACACCGGCGATGGCCTGCGCCGAGGCGCCGCCCTCCTCGAGCTGGGCACCGATTTCCAGTGCGACTTCGGCCTGGCGGTGGTGGCTCTTGCCGCTGTTGGCGTGGCTGGCGTCCACGATCAGGCGCGGGTTCAGCTGCTTGCCGGCGAGCCTGGTGGAGGCAGCTTCGACGTCGGCCGCCGAGTAGTTCGGTCCCTTGCGGCCGCCGCGGAGGATGACGTGGGTGTCAGGGTTTCCGGCCGTGGCCACCAGCGCGGCCCGGCCGTCGCCGTCAATGCCAAGGAAGGCCTGGGCTGCTGCCGCGGCACCGCAGGCGTCAATGGCCACCTGAAGGTCGCCGTCGGTCCCGTTCTTGAAGCCGATGGGCATGGACAGGCCCGAGGCGAGCTGCCGGTGGATTTGGCTTTCGGTGGTGCGGGCCCCGATGGCGCCCCAGGAAATCAGGTCCGCCATGTACTGCGGGCTGATGGGCTCAAGGAATTCAGTGGCAGTGGGCAGCCCCAGCGCGGTGACCTGCTGCAGGAAGTGCCGGGCGGTCCGGAGGCCGGTGACCATGTCGTGGCTGCCGTCCAGCCGGGGATCGTTGATCAGGCCCTTCCAGCCCACCGTGGTGCGGGGCTTTTCGAAGTACGTCCGCATCACGATCAGCAGGTCTTCCTTGTGCTTCTCGGCCTGGCTGACCAGCCGGCGGGCGTACTCCAGCCCCGCCTTGGGATCGTGGATGGAGCAGGGCCCCACGATTACCAGCAGGCGGTCGTCCACTCCGTCCATGATCGCGCGGACTTCGTCGCGTCCGCGTTCGACGACGTCTGCCGCCTCGGCTGCCAGCGGCAGTTCCGCGATCAGTTCCTGCGGGGTGGGCAGCGCGGTGAATTCACTGACGCGCAGGTTGGACGTGGACTTTGCCGTACGGGGGTTGCCGCTGGCGGTGGTTGCGGGGGCTGTTGCGGTGCTCATGGTGGGTCCTGTTCCAGATGGGAAGCGGGCCCAGTCAGAACCCGCCGGAGAAACGGCGAAGGGCAGAGAATAATCTCTGCCCTGTTGGCTCTGAAGGAAAGTTGGATGCGTGTCAGTTAGACGCGGGCCCCTCCAGAGCCAACGAAAAATACGCATACCAACGGTTAGTCATGCCATGACCATAACCGCCAATCCGCCGCCGCCGCAAAAGTGTTACGCCGGGTCATGCGAGAGGCTGGCCACCAGTTCCGCATGCTTCTGGTCAGTCAGGCGATACCAGTACATGATGCCGACGGCGGCCAGCACCAAGGCCCCGGGCAGCAGTCCGGCCGCTGCCCGGATGGCGAGGGTGGCTGCATCGGACTGTTCGGCCGTGCCCGAAACATAGCCGCCCCAGGCCAGGGAGAAGGCCACCACCCCGCCGCCGAATCCCATGCCCAGCTTCCGCGTAGCTGCCAGAAGCGCGTAGTTGATGCCCTGGACCCGGACACCGGTTTTCCACTCCCCGTATTCCACGGTGTCGGCAATCAGCGCCCAGGTAAGGATGCTGACTGACGCCGAGGCCAGGAGCCCCAGCACGAGGCCCGCCAGGCCAAGCAGTGGCGCGGTCGCGGGCGCCAGGAAAACCAGCAAGCCGCCCAGCACCCCCAGGCCCCCGCCGGCGCTGTAGACGGCACGTTTGCCCCACCGCGCCACCGGCCGCGGCAGCAGCACGGCCAGGGTGAGGGTGATGACCACCTGGGCGCCGGCCATCACGGGAAACAGGTCCACCCGGGACAGCACGTCACGGAGATAGAAGAACTGGGCGGCACCCGTGGCCGACGTGCCGGTGACGAAAAGTATCGAACTGAGGCACAGGACCACCAGCGGCGAATTAGCCTTCAACGCTGCGATGCTTTGGCTGAGGGTGATCCTGGGGACGGCGCCGGCGACCCGCTCAACGCACACCGTCCCGGTGAAGACATACAGCGCAGAACCAACAACGGCGAACGCCAGGGTCAGCCAGGTGAAAATTTGCTGCATATCCTGGCCGGCACCGAGGAGCGGTGCGATGAAGAAGCCCAGGGTGGCGCCCACTGACAGGCCGCCGATGGTTCTGGCCCCGCCGAGCCGTGCGCGGTCCTTGGCGTCCTGGGTCATGGCTCCCACCAGGCAGCCGTAGGGCACGTTGACCATGCTGTACGTGAGGCAGACCAACCCGTAGGTGCAGTAGGCGTAGAGCAGTTTCAGTGACGGGTCCACGTCCGGAACATGGAACACCGCCACGCTCAGCAGCAGCGGAATGAAGCCGAACATCAGGAACGGCCGGAACTTTCCCCAGCGCCTGGTGTGGACGCGGTCCACAATCCGGCCGGCGGCGATGTCCGTGAAGGCATTGAAGATCCGCGCCACCAGCAACAACGTGCCGGCGGCTGCTGCCCCGATTCCGGCAACGTCCGTGTAGTAGACAAGCAGGAACATGTTCCCGGTACTGATGATCATGCTGTTGGCGGCATCGCCGGCGCCGTAGCCGAAAACGCTGAGCCTGCTGAGTTTCTTCATTGATTCCTTGGTCGCGCCGGCTGGGAAACCGTTTTCTCACAGCCGCAAAAGGAACTTACCCCAAAATCTTGCGAAGAAACAGCAGCTGCCTGATCCAGTGGTGCTCCTGGCCGCCTTCGTGGTTGTTGAACCGGTAAACCTCGATTTCCTTGGCAGCTCCGGTTCCCGATGATTCACCGCTGCAGGAGCCGTAGGCATTGAAGCTGGCGAAGACCGTGGACGGCGGGCAGATGTCATCCATCTGGGCGGCCGAGTACAGTGCAGGCACGGTTGCCCAGCGGGCCAGGTTGACGCCGTCGAAGTAGCGCAGGACTTCCAGGATGGGTTCGTAGCGGTCCCGGTGCCGGGCCAGGAAGGCCGCAATTTCCGGGTACGGCCCGCGCGGAGTGATGTCGATCGCGCGGGGGAAGTCCTGCAGGAAGGGGACGTCCGGCAACGCGGCGATGACGCCGTCGAGCCTTCCTGCCGCCAGCCCGGCAACGGCCACCACGATGCCGCCGCCCTGGCTGACGCCGGCCAGCACCACCCGGGACGCATCCACCTCCGGGTGGGACTGCGCGGCTTCCACGGCACGGAATGCATCCACGTACACGCGCCGATAGTAATAGTCCTCGCGGCTGCCCGCTCCCCTGGTCATCAGGCCGGCATGCGCCACGTCCCCGGCGGAGGGATGCGGATCGGCCGTCTCACCCAGGGTGCCGCCGTAGCCCTGCCCGCGGGTGTCCATAATGAAATGCGCGTAGCCGGCCTGCGCCCACCGCGTCTCCTGGTTGACCAGCCCGCGGCCGCCGGAATACCCCACGTACTGGACCACCGCGGGCAGCGGTGTGCCGGCCTCCCGGTTGGCGGGAAGGTGCAGCCAGCCCTTGATTGGGGCGCCGCCGAAGCCGGAAAACGTCACGTCGAAGGTATCGATCACGGAGAGGTAGTTCTCCACCGGCTCGAAGGAGGCGTCCAATGGGAACGCCTGTGCCTCCCTGATGGAGGTGTCCCAGAATTCGCCGAAGTCCTCCGGCGGGGTCACCGTGGAGGTATAGCCGCGGAGCTGATCAAGCGGGAGGTCGAAAAGGGGCATCGTTGTCCGTCCTTTTGGTCATTGGCGGGTCTCTGGATAGCCCGGCTTGTTCTGGTTTAGCCCACGATGATGACGTCCAAGCGGCGGGGCCCGTGCACTCCCTCGACGCGTTCGAGTTCAATGTCCGAGGTTGCGCTGGGCCCGCTGATCATGGTGAGGGGACGGGTCCCGTCCAGGCGGCGGAGGGCTTCGGGCAGGATGGCGGTGACGTCGCGCAGGTGGACCACGCACACATGGTGGTCGGGGATCAGCGAGATCGCGCGGCGGCCCTGGTCCGGGCTGCCGTCGAGGATGATGGTTCCGGATTCGGCGACCGTCACGGCGCTGGAGGTGACGACGGCGTCAATTGCGTCGAGTTCCGCCACTGACCGAACGCCGTGCGCGCCGCCGTCGTACTTGATGCGCGTGGGATCCGTCTCCCAGGCGAGCCAGCCCGGCTCCAGTCCCGCCGGGACAACATACGTTGCGGCACCGGCCAGCAGCCCTTGGATGGTGGCCGGCACGTCCGCCGCCGCCACCACGGTGACGCCGGCTTTATAGTCCTCGAGCCGGTCCACCAGGATGTGCGTCAGCTCGTCGAAGCCCAGCTCGACGGCGGAACGGTAGCCGCGCGGAACCTCCGGCACCGCCGGGGAATCTTTCACCGCTGTCCGGACGGCGTCCAGGATGTGCGCGCGGGCGCTCATGCGTTCTCCTCGGGTGCGTTAGGTGCCTTGCGTGCGGGTGCCCCGGTTGCCTGGTGTTCCTTGGCCCACCAGTCCCGGAAGGATTGTGACGGCGGTGCCGGGATGTCGCGGCTCTGGGTCCAGCCTGCGGCGATGCCGGGCAGTTTCTTGATCTTCTTGTCCCGGCCGGCGGCGAGGCGGCCAAGTGGGAGGAGCTTCTCGACGGCGCCGAGCCGGCGTCCGTCGGAGAGCGCCCAGGACGCTGCCTTCAGTCCGAGGTCCATCTGCGTGGGCAGGCCGCCGCGGTGGGCGTCCACGTCCTTGCCGCGCAGGTGCACCAGGATGTCCGGGATGTTGATTTTGACCGGGCAGGCGTCGTAGCAGGCCCCGCACAACGAGGATGCGTAGGGCAGTGAGCCGTTTTCCTCGGCCTGGATTCCCGTCATGAGCGGCGAAAGGATAGCACCGATGGGCCCGGGATAGGTGGAACCATAGGCGTGGCCGCCGGTGCGTTCGTAGACCGGGCAGACGTTGATGCAGGCGCTGCAGCGGATGCAGTGCAGGGCTGAACGGCCCATCTCGTCGGCGAGGGCGTTGGTGCGTCCGTTGTCCAGCAGGATGACGTGGAACTTCGAGGGTCCGTCGCCTTCGGTGACGCCCGTCCACAGTGAGGTGTAGGGATTCATCCGCTCGCCGGTGGAGGAGCGCGGCAGCAACTGCAGGAAGACTTCGAGGTCGGAGAACGTGGGCAGGAGCTTCTCGATGCCCATCACGGTGATCAAGGTCTCCGGCAGGGTCAGGCACATGCGGCCGTTACCCTCGGATTCCACCACCGCGAGTGCTCCGGAATCGGCGATGCCGAAGTTCGCCCCCGAAATGGCGACCTTCGCGGAGAGGAATTTGGCGCGCAGGTGGGAGCGTGCTGCCATGGCGAGCTTGCGCGGCTCGTCGGTCAGTTCCGGGTCGACGCCGGGCATCTCCTTGAGGAAGATGTCCCGGACTTCCGTGCGGTTCTTATGGATGGCCGGGACCAGGATATGGCTGGGCTTGTCGTGGCCGAGTTGGACGATGAGCTCGGCCAAATCGGTCTCGAAGGCGGCAATGCCGTGCTCTTCCAGGTATTCGTTCATGCCGATTTCCTGGGTGGCCATAGATTTGACCTTGACCACCTCGTCCACGCCTTCGGCTTTGACGAGGTCGTGGATGATGCGGTTGGCCTCGTCAGCGTCGCGTGCCCAGTGCACCACGCCGCCGCGGGCGGTGACGTTGGCTTCGAACGATTCCAGGAGTTCGGGAAGGCGGGCCATGACGGCGGTCTTCAGGGCACTGCCGGCGTCGCGCAGTTCTTCCCAGTCCGGCAGCTCGCCCGTGACGTTGAGTCGCTTGCCGCGGATGGTGGAGGTGGCGTGCTTCAGGTTCTTCCGCAGCTGCGTATTGCCGAGCTCGCGGCGGGCAGCGGAGGGAAACTTCTCTTCGGCGAACAGGTTGCCGGAGCCGGGCCGCAGCCCCGGCATTCCAAGCTGGGTGCGGGACATTACTTGACCACCACTTTCACCGTTTGTCCGGCCGGGCCCTGGACGCGGGCCGGTTCCTGTGCCGTGCTGGCCAGAATCTCCGCAAGGTGCAGGGTGGCTACGGCGTCGCCCTGCCGCGAGAGGCCGCCGCCGATGTGCATCAGGCAGGAGTAGTCCCCGCCGGCACACACGGAGGCACCCGTGCTGCGGATGTTCGCCGTCTTGTCCGCCAGCATCGCCGAGGAAACATCGGCGTTCTTGACGGAGAACGTGCCGCCGAAGCCGCAGCACTGGTCGGCCTCCGGCAGGTCCACCAGCTCCAGGCCCTTCACGCCGCGCAGCAGGCCGGCCTGCCGGTCCCCCAGCTTGAGCAGGCGCATGCCGTGGCATGAGGGGTGGTAGGTCACGGTGTGCGGGAAGTAGGAGCCGAGCTGCGCCGCGGGGTTGGTGACGCCCAAAACGTCCACCAGGAGTTCGGACAGCTCGTACGTTTTCTTCCCAACGGCCACCGCCCGCTCTTCGAGGCCGGCGTCCCCCGCATGCCGGGCCACCATAGGGTGCTGGTGCTTCACCGACGCCACGCAGGAGCCCGAAGGCGCCACGGCGACGTCGTAGTCCTCGGATTCGAAGGCGCGCACGTGGTTGGCCACCACCGGCACGGCTTCCTTCAAGTAGCCGCTGTTCACGTGCATCTGCCCGCAACAGGCCTGCCCGCCGGGGAAGACCACCTCGTGGCCAAGCCGTTCCAGGACCTCCACCGTGGCCTGGGCCGCGCGGGGGTACATGCCATCCACGATGCAGGTGGCAAAAAGTGCGATTTTCATTAGTTCAGTTTCTGACGGCGTGAATGGTGTTGGCGGCCTGGTCCAGGGGCTCGAACCGGCGCAGGCTCGCTCCCGCGCCGATGATCCGGCGAAGTTCCGGCAAACCGCCGGCTACAGCCCCCGCCGCCCGTGCCTGGATGAGGACGTTGCCAAGGGCCGTTGCTTCGACCGGACCGGCGATGACCGGACGGCGGGTGGCATCGGCGGTGAGCTGGCAGAGCAGGGTGTTCTGGGAGCCGCCGCCCACCACGTGCACCACGTCCACGGCGTGGTCGGCGAGCCGCTCGGCGTCGCGGATGGTCCGCGCGTAACCGGCCGCGAGGCTGTCCATGATGCAGCGGGTGATGGCTGCCGGATCGTTGGGCAGCACGTCCCCGGTGCGCCGCACGGCTGCCCGGATGCGTTCGGGCATGTTGTCGGGTGCGATGAAGTAGGGGTCGTCCGCGTTGACCTGCGGCCCGCCCGGCGGCAACGCGGCCGCCGCGCCCAGCAGCGCTGTGATATCCGGCCGGAACCCTTCCTGCGCCCACGTCCGCTGGCATTCGCTGAGGAGCCAGAGCCCGCCCATGTTGCGGAGGTAGCGGATGGTGCTGTCCACGCCGCGTTCGTTGGTGAAGTTCGCCTCGCGGCTGGCCTCAGTGAGCACGGGGTGCTTCAGTTCCAGCCCCACCAGGGACCAGGTGCCCGACGATATATAGGCGAAGTTCTCCTCCTGCGCCGGGACTGCTGCAACGGCGGACGCTGTATCGTGCGAGCCGACAGCCACCACCTTCGTTTCCTGCGGCAGCCCCACCTGCGCGGCGATGTCCGGCAGGAGGGTGCCAACGGTTTCGCCCGGCTGGATCAGCGGCGGGAACAGGTCCTTCCGCAGGCCCAGGGCGGTGAAGAACTCGGTGGCCCACTCCCCCGCCACGGCGTCGAACAGGCCGGTGGTGGAGGCGTTGGTGGCCTCCGTGCGGCGCTGTCCGGTGAGGAGGAACGCGATCAGGTCCGGGATCAGGAGTGCCTGAAGCCCGTCCAGGTTCTTCTCGGTGGCGAGCTGGTAGATGGTGTTGAACTGCAGGAACTGCAGCCCCGTGGTTCCGTACAGGCGTGCGGCGTCCAGTTTCCGGTGCACAGGCTCGACGGCGGCACGGCTGCGGTCGTCGCGGTAACTGAACGGCTGGGCGGCCAGCTCTCCGGCGGTGTTGACCAGGCCGTAGTCCACGGCCCAGGTGTCGATCCCGATGCTGGCCACACGCTCGCCCTGCACGGCGGCAACAGTGGCAGCCGCCGAGAGCCCCTTGCGCACCTCGGCGAAGAGGGCATTGAAGTCCCAGCGGAGGCCGCCGTCGATCTCCACAGCCCCGTTGGGGAAGCGGTGGACCACTTCCAGCTCCACGGCGGGCTCCCCGGCGGTTCCCGCGGCGCGGACCCGGCCCAGGATGACCCGGCCCGAGGAAGCGCCAATATCGACAGCGGCGAAGACAGTGCCGGCAAGCACGTTGGCGGGGCCCGCTGCGGAAACTGCCCCGGCCTGGGCCGGGGCAGTTTCGGTGGTGCGTTCGCGCCTCATCGCAGGAAGGCTGCGGCCACTCCGGCGTCCACGGGGATGTGCAGGCCGGTGGTGTGGGACAGTTCGTTGCTGGTGAGGACGGCGGCGGCGTTGGCCACGTGCTCGGGCAGGACTTCGCGCTTGAGCAGGGTCCGCTGGGCGTAGTACTCGCCCAGTTTCTCTTCGTCCACGCCGTACACGGCGGCACGCTTGGCGCCCCACCCGCCGGCGAAGATGCCGGAGCCGCGGACCACACCGTCGGGGTTGATGCCGTTGACGCGGATGCCGTACTCGCCCAGTTCCGCGGCGAGCAGGCGCACCTGGTGGGCCTGGTCTGCCTTGGTGGCGGAGTAGGCGATGTTGTTCGGGCCGGCGAACACAGAGTTCTTGGAGGAGATGTAGATGATGTCTCCGCCCAGGCCCTGCGCGATCATGACCTTCGCCGCGGCCTTGGCCACCAGGAAGGAGCCCTTGGCCATGACGTTGTGCTGCAGGTCCCAGTCCTTCTCGGTGGTTTCCAGCAGCGGCTTGGAGATGGAGAGACCGGCGTTGTTGACCACCAGGTCCACGCCGCCGAATGCCAGGACGGCGGCGTCGATGGCGGCCGCGACCTGTGCCTCGTCCGTCACGTCAGCCTGGACGCCGATGGCAACGTCCGGTCCGCCGAGTTCTTCGGCGACCTTCTCGGCGTTCTCAAGGTTCAGGTCCGCGATGACCACGCAGGCGCCTTCCGCTGCGAGGCGGGTGGCGATGGCCTTGCCGATGCCGGAAGCTGCGCCAGTCACCAGCGCGATGCGGGTGGCGTGCGACTTCGGCTTGGGCATGCGCGCCAGCTTGGCTTCCTCCAGCGCCCAGTACTCGATCCGGAACTTCTCGGATTCCTCGATGGGGCCGTACGTGGAGATGGCCTCGGCGCCGCGCATCACGTTGATGGCGTTGATGTAGAACTCACCGGCAACCCGGGCAGTCTGCTTGTTGGCGCCGAAGGAGAACATGCCCACGCCGGGGACCAGCACGATGGCCGGGTCCGCGCCGCGCAGGGCCGGGCTGTCCTGGTCCGCGTGGCGGTCGTAGTAGGCCTGGTAGTCCTCGCGGTAGTCCGCGTGCAGCTCGTGCAACCGGGCGATGGAGTCCTCGATGGAGGCGTCGGCCGGCAGGTCCAGGATCAGCGGCTTGACCTTGGTGCGCAGGAAGTGGTCCGGGCAGGAAGTGCCCAGGGCGCCCAGGCGCGGGTGCTCGGCAGCTTCGAGGAAGTCCAGTACGACGGCGTCATCGCTGAAGTGCCCCAGCTGCGGCTTGTCCGTGGAGGCCAGGCCGCGGATCACGGGTGCCAGGGCTGCGGCCTTGGCGCGGCGCTCGGCCTCCGGCAGGGCGGCGTAGCCCGGCAGCTTGGAACCGAAGGGTTCGGCTTTGCCGTTGTCCGCGATGTACTTCTCGGCCTGCTCAATGATCCACAGCGAATTCTGCTCGGCTTCTTCGCTGGTGGCGCCCCAGGCGGTGATGCCGTGTCCGCCTAGGATGGTGCCGATGGCCTGCGGGTTGGCTTCCTTAATCGCGGCGATGTCCAGGCCAAGCTGGAAGCCGGGGCGGCGCCAGGGAACCCAGACCACCTTGTTGCCGAAGATCTTCGTGGTCAGCGCTTCGCCGTCCACAGCGGTGGCAATGGCGATGCCGGAGTCCGGGTGAAGGTGGTCCACGTGCGCGGCGTCCACGAGGCCGTGCATGGCGGTGTCGATGGACGGCGCTGCGCCGCCCTTGCCGTGCAGGCAGTAATCGAACGCGGCCACCATCTCGTCTTCACGCTCAACGCCGGGGTAGACGTTCTTCAGCGCGTTCAGCCGGTCCAGGCGCAGCACGGCAAGGTTCTCCGCCTTCAGGGTGCCCAGGTCTCCGCCGGAGCCCTTGACCCAAAGCAGCTGGACGTCCTCGCCCGTGACGGGGTCCTTCCCGGTGCCCTTGGCGGAGGTGTTGCCGCCGGCGAAGTTGGTGTTCCGCTTGTCCGCACCCAGGCGGTTGGAACGGGAAATCAGGTCTTCAACAGTCTTGTTACTCATAGCTATTTAGGCGCCCCATCCGGCTTGCTGGCCGCCTGCGCGGTCCTCGTTGATCTTCTTCTGGTAACCGCTGGCCTTGTAGGCGGCCAGCGGGTCCGCAGGCAGGCCGCGGGATTCACGCCACTCGGCCAGGACGGGCCGGACGTCGGTGTAGAAAGCGTCGTTGAAAATGCCGTTAGCCGCCAGGACATCGCCGGCACGCTGCGCCTCGGCGAGGGCCGCGGTGTCCACCAGCAGTGCGCGGGCGGTCATCTCCTGGACGTTCAGGACGGACCGGATCTGGCCCGGGATCTTCTCTTCGAGGTTGTGGCACTGGTCCAGCATGAGGGCCACACCGGAATCCTTGCCGAAGCCGCCGCCACGGATGACCTCGTGCATGATGCGGAAGAGCTGGAACGGATCAGCGGCACCCACGATGAGGTCGTCGTCGGCGTAGAAGCGGGAGTTGAAGTCAAAGGAACCCAGCTTGCCCAGGCGCAGCAGCTGCATCACGATGAACTCGATATTCGTGCCCGGGGCGTGGTGGCCGGTGTCCAGGCAGACGAAGGCCTTGTCCCCCAAGGCCAGGGTCTGGGCGTAGGAGGTGCCCCAGTCCGGAACATCGGTGTGGTAGAAAGCCGGCTCGAAGAACTTGTACTCCAGCACCAGGCGCTGCTCATCGCCCAGGGCGGCGTAGATCTCCTGCAATGACTCGGCCAGGCGGTCCTGGCGGCCTCGGATGTCATCCTGGCCCGGGTAGTTGGTGCCGTCCGCCAGCCAGATTTTCAGGTCATTGGAACCGGTGGCGTGCATGATGTCGATGCAGTCCAGGTGGTGGTCGATGGCCCGGCGCCGAACGCCCTCGTTGGAAGAGGTCAGGGAACCGAACTTGTACTCGTCATCCTGGAAGGTGTTGGAGTTGATGGTGCCCAGGCCCACGCCCAGGCCGGCCGCGTATTCCTTCAGGGCGGCGTAGTCATCAACCTTGTCCCACGGGATGTGCAGCGCAACGGTGGGGGCCAGTCCGGTCAACTCGTGGACCTTGGCGGCATCCGCCAGCTTCTCCTGCACGGTACGCGGGGTGCCGGGAGTGCCGAACACCTTGAACCGGGTACCGGAATTTCCATAAGCCCACGAAGGGACCTCGATGGCAAGCTCCTCGAGCCTGCCCAGCGCCGTTGCTACGTCATTCATGATGGTGGTTCTTTCCGGTGTCTTGGTGTGCGGTGTCTTGGTCTGCAGTGTCTTGGTGTGGTCTGTCGTCTGGTTGGTGTTGCTGTGATGCCGCGGCCCCGCTCCTGGAGCCTCGGGCTGTCCGTCAACCGGTGGAGGATCCTGCCGCCGCCAGCTGGCTGTCGAGGTTGAAGACTTCTTCAAGGACCCGGAACCCCTCATCGGGTGCCTGGTCCGTGTTCTCGAAGAGTTTTGCCATTTCCGCCTGCCAGCGTGCGTTCACGTCAGCGAGGGCCATGCGCGCCCTGGCTGCGTCGAAGTCGTCGCACTCCAGGTAGCCGATCAGGAGCCCGTCTTCGGCCAGGAAGAGGGAGTAGTTGTTCCAGCCGGCGTCCTTTAAGGCCCGGAGCATTTCGGGCCACACGGCGGCATGCCGGCGGCGGTATTCGTCCATCAGCGCCGGTTGGACCGACGAACGGAAGCACACCCTCATTTGGAACTCTCCTGAACCCGCGCATCTTTGAATCGTTTCATTGTTACGATTCAAAGTACTCTTGAACCTGAGTAGGTGTCAAGCATTCCTGACCCTCTTCTTCAGCAACACCGGGACGCACCGGCACCCGGTCCATCAGCACGGAGAATCATGAACCGCACAGCCAGCATCAAGGACGTAGCCAACCATGCCAGCGTGGCGGTGGGCACTGTTTCGAATGTGCTGAACTACCCGGACAGGGTCTCGCAACGGACCAAGGAACGGGTACTGCGTGCCATCGACGAACTGGGCTTTGTCCGCAATGACGCTGCACGCCAGCTGCGCGCCGGCCACAGCCGCACCATCGGGCTCATCGTGCTGGACGTCGGCAACCCCTTCTTCACCTCCGTGGTGCGGGCCGCCGAGGATGCGGCCGCTCTCCAAGGCAGCGCCGTACTGCTGGGCGACAGCGGGCACGACGCCGGCCGCGAGGCCAATTACATTGACCTGTTCCAGGAGCAGCGCGTCCAGGGCCTGCTCATCTCGCCAGTGGGCGACGTGACCGAGCGCCTGGACCTCCTCCGCGAGCGCGGCGTGCCCACGGTCCTGGTGGACCGGCTGGCGGACGAGGAAAAGTTCAGTTCAGTGGCAGTTGACGACGACGCCGGCGGGTACCTGGCTGCCCGGCACCTGCTGGACACCGGCCGCCGTCGGCTCGCCTTCGTGGGGGGCTCCACCTCCATCCGCCAGGTGGCAGACCGCCTGCAGGGCGCCCGGCGGGCCGTAAAGGAAGAACCGGACGCAACACTGGAGGTGCTGTTCTCCGATGGCATGACTGTTTTGGCCGGACGCAGCGTGGGCGACACGCTGGTGGAGCGGGACCGCGCGGACCTGCCGGACGGGATCTTCTGCGCGAACGATCTCCTGGCGCTGGGGATCATGCAGTCGCTCACCATGACGCACACATTCCGGATTCCGGAGGATATTGCCTTGATCGGCTATGACGATATCGACTTCGCCGTCTCCGCAGTGGTGCCGCTGTCCTCCATCCGGCAGCCCACCGAAGCCCTGGGCCGGACAGCTATCGAGCTCCTGGCCGAAGAGGTTGAGGCCCAATATCCCCGGCACCGCGCAGTCATCTTCACCCCGGAACTGGTGGTCCGGCAGAGTACCGGGGCGCCGTCCGCGGACTGATACGCGCCGAACCGGCTACTCGTTCTCCTGCTGCAGCCACTTCATCGACTCGATCCTGGACGTGAAGAAGCGGGTGGGGCAGGGCGGGATGTGGACGCCCAGGAAGAAGTTCGCCAGGATCCGGTCCACGGGGCTGGCCCCCAGGAGGGCGATCCGGTGTGCGGCGCAGGGGATGGAAAATACGGAACGTGCCGCCCTGGTGACTGATTCCGTGGTGGCCATGTCCACCAGCATGGGGTGGGTCTTATCCCCCGCTATCGCGTTGACGGCCGCCATGGCCGCCTTGGCATCCTGTTGTTCTATCCGGACCTTGGGTTCCCAGATGAGGTGGATCACGCCGTCGGAACGCAACTCCACGGTGCCCTTGCCGCCATCAACCGTTACAGGCTCCATGCCCTGCTCCCCTCCCTGTGCAGACTTCCCCATTCTGCTCCTCCTTTGAGTTCCCGGATCCAACTTAGACCAGCAGCGGGCTCCCTGCGCACTCACAGCCTCTCCCCAGACTTCCCGGACCGAAGCCACAGGGGCGGCCGGTATGAAGGAGACATGACACTTCGCGGAAAGCCGGTACCGGCACTTATTGTCCTGCTGGGGATCGATGGTGCCGGCAAGTCCACGGCTGCCCGGGAAGTGGAAGAGCTGCTTCCGGGCACACCAGTGCTGGTCCTGGGCAACTACTCGGGGCGGAAAACCATTTCGGCCCTGGCGCAGCGCTTCGGGGTGTCTTTGCCAGTCCATGTTGCGGATGTCCTTGAAACCGCAGTCCGGGTCTTCAATGTCCTGCTCAACCACCTGCGGGCGGCGCGGTTCGACGGCGTGGTCATCATGGACCGGCACCTGTACTGCCAGCTGGCGCTGCGGAAAGCCCGCGGGATCCGCAGGCGCCGGGCGCTGTCAGCGCTGTTGCGGTTGCTGCCACCCGCCCAGGCGGTGGTCTACTTCGACGTCACCGCTGAACAGGCGCACGGCCGGATCATGCTGCGGGGCGAAGACCAGGAGGACCTTGAGGACCTTCAGAAGTTCCGCTTGGGGTACAGCGCGCTGGCCTGGTATCCGGGTTTCACCAGGATTGATGCGGGCGGCACCACGGCGGACAGCACCCTGCAGTTGAAGCAGATCATCGCCGGCGTGACGGCGTCCGCTGTGCCCCTTGCCCGGGGCCGATAGTCTCCGTTTCGAATCATTTGCGGCAATCCGTGTCACTGCTCTTGTGGGCCGGGGGGAGCAGAAGCAAGGATTGGTTATGGAAGACCTGCGGCACACCGCCAGAGCCCTGCTGCAGCGGAAGGATCTTGGGCTGATTGATCTCTGGGTTCTCTACTGGAACCATGGCGGGCACTGCCACCCTTTTGATTTTGATGCGTTTATCCACGACGTGATGCCCGCTGCCTGGTTCGACATGGCGGCCCTCCAGGTTGCCGTGGAGGAACTGTCCTTCGAGGCCATTGCCTAAGCAGCCCGGCACCGCCGCAGCCCCTAGCGATTTCACCGCCGGTGCGTGGACGCAGGTTAGGGCCTCCGCTTTGCTGGGTACCTATCCGGGATCAACGATTCCAGGTACGCCCGAAGCGGATTGGAGCAGCAGCACATGCATGATGAGACGAGGGGACGGCGGCTGCTGGCGGCTGCAGGAAAGGGCGCGGTGTGCGGCCTCGCCGGAGTCGCAGTGATGACTGCCGGCGAGAAAGCCGAGCAGATCTTTACGAGGCGGCCCAATTCCTATGTGCCCGCAAGGACTCTACTAACGCTGTTGGGCAAGAGGCCCCTGCTGGCAGAGAAACCTTTTATGTGGAACCACCTGATGCACTGGGGCACGGGAGCGGTGCTGGGATCCCTCCGTGGGATGTGGGCCGCCACCGGCATCCGCGGTCCCTTGGCCAACACCAAGCACACTGCCGTGCGGCTCGCCTTCGACCAGACCCTTGAGAATGCCACTGGGACAGGCGCACCTCCTACAACCTGGACGTCCCGGGAACAGGTGGTTGATGTGCTGCACAAAGCCGTCTACTCCATCGCAACAGGCGTTGCCGCCGACCGCTGGATTCCGCCCCTGCTCGAATCGCGAAAAGGGACCACCAGCCACTAAGGGCAGATGTGACGGGAAGATGGCTAGCCGACGCAGCTTCGTGGTTGGTGCGGGAGCGCTGGCAATGGCTGCAGCGCTGTCAGGCTGTTCTGGAGAAGAAATGGACCGTCCCAAAGAAACGACGCTGAATTTCGCTGCCCTGAGTGCCAGGCCCGGAAACGAGCCCGGGCAGGCACCTGCTCCCGGGCAGCAGGGCCTGGGCTTGGAGCCTGTCCGCGACACCTCGCTCTACGTCCCCTCCGGGCTGCAGCCCGGCCAACCGGCCCCGCTTATCTTCCTGCTGCACGGCGCCGGGGGTGAAGCGGCCGGCGGTTTATCGCTGCTGTCCGCCTTCGCCGAAACGCACAAAATCGTCCTGGCGGCACCATCTTCGGGGGGCTCAACCTGGGATGGTGTCCGGGGAGCCTTCGGCCCCGACGTGCAGACGATCAACCGGGCCCTGGAACGGATCTTCACACTGGTTTTCATAGACCCCGGCCGTATCGCCGTAGGTGGCTTTTCGGACGGGGCTTCCTACGCGCTGGCCCTTGGCTTGGCCAATGGTGACCTCTTTTCGCGGATCATTGCTTTCTCTCCGGGATTTGTCCCGCCCGTTCCGCGCAGCGGCCAGCCCCGGATCTTCGTTTCCCACGGAGACAGCGACAGCGTCCTGCCAATTGACCGCACCAGCCGCCGGCTGGTGCCAGTGCTCCAGGCAGGCGGCTACGACGTCACCTACCGCGAGTTCTCCGGACCGCACACGGTACCGGCAGGCATTGCCCAGGAAGCGGTCGACTGGCTGGGCTGGCAAAGTTAGCGGAACCGGGACCTAGATTTCTTCGACAAGAAGGTTCCGGTAGGCCGCGCGGAGCGGAGCCATCTGCCGGAATCCCAGGTAGCCTCCGCCGAGCACCTTGGCCGACGGGTCCTGCCAGTCGAACAGTGGGAGACCGTTGATGGAAAACGCTACCCGCGGTCCGTCCTTCACCACTTCCAGCCGGTAGAAGTCCATGGCGTCCTCGGCCGGCGGCAGCGGATCCGCGCCCTGGGCCACCAGCTCAAAGCCGGTGCTCTTGCGGAGGTTGCAGGTGCGGAAAGCCCGCTCGGACTCGTACTTGTGCCGGAAGAAGGACACGTGCAGGGCGTCGATGTCGCCGGAGTGGTACTGCGGGTAGTAGCCCGTCCGGGCGGCGAGCGCCGGGGAGAACAGGTCCTGTCCGCCGTGGCCGTTGGCTGCGAAGAACAGCATGGCCAGCCCGGGTTCCTCAAGCGGCAGGAACTCCCAGCTGATCCTCACCCTGTCCGGAAACTCCACCGGACACCAGAAGGTCCAGTGCGCGTGCTCCCCGAATTCCTCGTCGTCCAAGGACCCGGACAGCTCGAGAGCCCCGCAGTGGCTGCCCAGCCTCAGCGGCCCTTCGGCCACCCAGTTTGCAACGTCGTCCGGACCGGTGAGGGCATTGCGGTAAAGCACCTTCGTTCCGACGCCCGCGGCCCCCACCTAGCCGCGTCCCGCCGTCGTACCTGACACCTCCGCCAACTCCCCCGGCACCAGCCCGAGCGCCTGAAGCTGCCCGGCGACGTGCCCCGCCACCAGCGCGGCGCCCTGCTGTGAGAAGTGCGTGTTGTCAGTGAGACCGTCGGGCCAGAAGGCGTGCGTCCCGGCTGCAAAATGGCAGAAGAGGGCTTTCGAACCGTCCCGCCCCAGCCGCAGGTACAGCCCGCGGGTCCAGGCGTTCAGGTCGATCACCGGCACCCCCAGCTCCTGCCCGATCTCCCGGACAACTTCCGGATAATCCTCCAGGCTCTCCTCCAGGACAGCGCCCGACGACGACGCGTCCAGGAAGTGCCGCCGCTCCACCGACGTGCACAGTACAGGCAGCCCGCCCAGGGCCTGGACCTCCGCCACCATGGTGCGCAGGTTGGCGGCGTAGCCGGTCCGGGCCGCCAGGTGCGGCTTCTTCTGGTCGTTGTGGCCGAACTGGATCAGTACCAGGTCGCCGCTGCCCGTCTCCGCCAGCAGCCCTTCCCACAGCCCCTCGTCCCGGAACGATTCGGTGCTTGCACCGCCCTTGGCGAAGTTGTGCACGGCGGCCCGGGTGTAGACGTGCGGGGCCAACTGGGCTCCCCAGCCGCTCATGGGGTATTCGTGCGTGGGACAGTTGGCCACCGTGGAGTCTCCGGCGAGCAGGATTTTCATGCTGTGCTTTCTGTGGGGTGGGTCAGCCCTTGACGGAGCCGATGAGCATGCCCTTGGCAAAGTGCTTTTGCAGGAACGGGTAGAAGATCAGGATGGGCAGGGTGGCCACCACAATGACGGCGAACTTGATGCCCTGTTCCGGCGGGACATAGGCGGGGTCCACGTTCCCGGTGCCCAAGAGGTCCGATGCTGCCGTGACCTGCCGCAGGTACATCTGGAGCGTCCACTTGGAGTTGTCGCTGAGGTAGAGCAGCGGTGACATGAAGTCGTTCCAGATGCCCACGGCGTAGAACAGGGCAAAGGTGGCGAGGACGGGTTTGGACAGCGGGAGCAGGATCCGCCAGAGGATCCCGATCTCGGTCGCGCCATCCATCTTGGCCGATTCCTCCAGCTCGGCGGGCAGTTCCTGGAAGAAGTTCTTGATGATGATCAGGCTGAACGGGTTGATGGCCGCCGGCAGGATCAGCGCCCAGTAGGAGTTGAGCAGGCCCAGGTCCTTGACCAGCAGGAACGTGGGGATCATCCCGCCGGAGAACACCATGGCGAAGACCACCAGGGACATAATGACGTTCCGTCCCCGGAGCGTTTTCTTGGCCAGCGGGTAGGCCATGGTCACGGTGAAGGCGAGCTGGATCAGGGTGCCCACGGCAGTGACCAGGATGGTGGTGACCAGCGCCCGGATGAAGGCAGGGGTGGAGAAGATGTATTCGTAGGAGCCCAAGGTGAACTGCTCCGGCCAGACGAAGAACGCGCGCCGGGTGATTTCCGCTTCATTGGCGAAGGACCCGGCGATCACGTAGATGAACGGCAGCAGGGTGATGATGCCGATCAGGGACAGGAAGACGTAGTTGGCGGCGTCGAAGACCCGCCCGCCGGTGGTGTTGTGGATCTTCATTAGAACAGTCCGCTCTGGTTGAAGCGTTTGGCCAGGGCGTTGGTGCCGAAGATCAGCACGATCCCCACGAGGGATTTGAAGAGCCCGACGGCGGTGGAGTAGCTGTAGGCGCCCTGGGTGATGCCCACGAAGTACACGTAGGTGTCGAAGACGTCGGCCACTGACCTGTTCAGGGCGTTGGTCATCAGGTAGATCTGCTCGAAGCCTGTGTTCAGCATCTGCCCGATGGCCAGGATCAGCATCACGATGATGGTGGAACGGATCCCCGGCAGGGTGATGTGCCAGACCCGGCGGAACCGGCCGGCGCCGTCAATGATCGCCGCCTCGTACTGGTCCTGGTCCACGGTGGCCAGCGCGGCAAGGAAGATGATGGTGCCCCAGCCGGTGTTTTTCCAGATTTCCTGCAGCACGATCAGCGGCCGGAACCAGTTCGGATCGGACAGGAAATCGATGTTGGTCCCCATCACCGAGTTCAGGAACAGGAACAGCGGGCCGAAGTCCAGGGCGAACAGCAGGAAGCTCAGGGACGCCACGATGGTCCAGGACAGGAAGTGCGGGATGTAGACCAGCGTCTGGACGGTGCGTTTGAGGATCGACAGCCGGACCTCGTTCAGCAGCAGCGCCAGGACGATGGTCAGTGGAAACGCGATGCCGAGGTTCAGGAACGCCAGGATCAGGGTATTGCCCAGCAGCCGGGGGAAGTCCGGGTTGGAAAAGAAGTCCTGGAAATGCTCGACCCCCACCCACTTGCTGCCGTTCACACCCAGGAACGGCACATAGTCCTTGAACGCGATGGACACCCCGTACATGGGCCCGTACCGGAAGACGGCGAAGTACACCACACCGGGCAACAGCAGCAGGTACAGCCACTTGTAATGCGCAAAGTGGACGGAGAACTTGCCCCGCTTCCGGGGAGCGGACGCGGTCTGCTCCCGCTCCCCGGCCTGGGTGTCAATGACAGGGGCTGCCATTTACTTGTTTTCCTGCCAGAGCTTGTTGATCTCTTCCTTGACCTTGTCGCCGCCGCTGGTGTTCCAGAGCTTGATGGCGTCCTTCAGGCCCTGCTCGTCGATCTGGCCGGCCAGGTACTTGATCCGGGCGTCGGCGACGATGTTGTCCAGCTGCGCGCCCTTGGCCACATAGGTGGCGGAAACGTAAGGCGCCGCGGGGTTGTAGACGGCGTCCTTAAGGTTTTCGGCCATCACGTCGGTGCGCTTGTCGAAGACCTGCTGTTCGTAGTCGCTGGGCTGCTTGACGGGGTAGAACCCGTTGCCGGCCACGTTCATGCCGAGCTGTGCATAGCTCTTGATGTCCGCGTTGACTGCCTTGCCTTCCGCGGTCTCGGGCTTGATGGTGGCAGCCTTGCCGTCCTCCACAGTGAAGTTCACGCCTTCGATGCCGTTGTTCATCAGCACCGCAACGTCCTTGCCGTTCATGGTGTTCAGGAACTCGAGCACCGTCTTCAGTTCGGCTTCGGTGCGGACGCTGGACTTGGGGATGGCAAGGAAGCCCGAGTAGCCCTCGGTGGGGTGTGCGCGGAGCTCTCCGTCCGGGCCTTCGAGGTTGCCCACAAAGCCCACTTTGTTCTGGAAATTGTTCGGGTCGGCCTGCTTGAACAGGTTGATCAGGACGCTCACCCGGGAGTCGACGTCCACAATCATGCCGCCCTTGCCGTTAATGAAGGGCTCGTTCCACTTGGTGGGATCAAACGTGGCGAAGTCCGGGTTGATGAGCTTTTCGTCCACCATCTTCTTGATAAACCGGTCAGCCTCAAGGAATTCCTCGGTTTCGAAGCTCGGGATCAGTTTCCCGTCCTTCTCAGTCCAGCGGTTTCCGGCGCCGTACCAGGTCTCGATGAAGTCATAGGGGCTGTAGGTGCCCAGTGCGCCCCATTTGGGGATGGTGATGCCCCACGTGTCGTTCTGGCCGTTGCCGTCCGGATCCTCCTCCGTGAAGGCCTTGGCCACCTTGTAGAGGTCCTCGGTGGTCTTCGGCGGCTGAAGGCCCAGCTTGTCCAGCCAGTCCTGGCGGAACATCACAGCGGTACGCATCGGGGCCCGGCCGCGGTAGACCCCGTAAACCTTGCCGTTGATGCTCGCGTTTTTCTGGATGTCCGGGTAGGTGGTTTTCAGGTTCGGGTACTGATCCAGCTTGTCCGTCAGGTCCCAGAAGGCGCCCGCTTCGGCATTCTTCACGAAGCCCGGCGTCTTGCCCTGGATGACCATGACGTGCGGGATCTCAGAGGAGGCGAGGGTGATGTTGGTCTTGTCCTCGTAGGAAGCGTTGGGAGCCCACATGATGTTGATGTCCTTGCCCGTCAGCTCCTCGAGCTTCTTCTGCACGGCGCCGTCTGCCGACGGCGGCTGGGCTTCAAGGAAGGGCGCCATCACGTTCACGGTGGAAATGTCAGCGGACTGCGTTTCGCCTCCGCCGCACGCCGTCAGGGTGAGCGTCGCGGCAGTCACGACGGCGGCAGCCAGGGAGAGTTTTCTGCGGATCATTTTGTTCCTTTTCCACTTCTTCGGGGTTGGTTTTGCTTTTGCGGGCAGCATTGAGCCGCAGCAAAAAGATCAATGTTGGATCAAGCTGAGCGGGCGTTGGGCGAAGGTGACCGGTTGGAGCGCCTTCTGAACGCAGCTTGGGTGGCGGACGGGTGCCGGGCCCGGGATTATCCCTTTGCGGTTTCGAGTGCGCCGTACAGTGGTCTGGCCGGAATGGCAGAGGCGGTCTCCTGGAGGCCGGCAGTCTGATGTTGTTCGGCAAGAGCGGCCATGGACTCATCATTGGCCGTGAAGAAGCGGTCGCACAGCCATCCGGTCAGGAACAGCCAGGCTCCCACGCTGAAAAACGGGATCAGGCCGGGGACTGCGCCACTGGCGTAGACCACGGCGGCGGACACGAAGAGCAGGATGACTGTCCCTGCCAGGTGCCGCACGGCGAACCGCGATGACATCAGGAAGTACTGCGCCACGGGCAGCTCGTACCGTGCGTACATCGGGAACAGGTAGCAGACAACGCCCGCCAGGAAGATGGCCCCGACGAACGTGGCTGCCGCGCCCAGCTGGGACGCAAGGTCACCGCCGCCGGAGAAGCGGTTCCAGTTCATGGTGAGGGCTACAGCTACGCCCATCACCGGTAACGCCAGCGCGTTCCCACGGACAAAGTTACGCGCATATTCCCGGGCAAAACCGGGCAGGAGCCGGGCCGCCTCGCCGGTGGCCCTTTTCCGGACCAGGATCTGCGCGGCAGCCGTGGCAGGGCCTGCTCCGAGGACGCCAAGGCCCAGGACAGTAAAGGCAATCCACAGCAGGTTCAGGCAGGCAATCCAGAGGAGCGTGTCAAAGAACGAGTAGGCACGGGCGCTCCACGAAGACGTAGGCATGGCACGGCTCCCTTCGGTTCTCCATCGTTGCAGAAACGGGGACATCAGTGGTCCGCGTCACGTAGTAATCGGTTTCTCGAAAATCTAGACCCCGCCTCCGGGGTAGGTCAAGCCAGTTTTTGAATCGTTACATAGCTGGACGGAAAGCCAGGTGGTGCTACACACTGGGTAGTGGAAAGCGCTTGCCCTCGTGGCGGTGCCGAGGAATACCGTGCCCTGTCGGGGCAGAATGGAGCATCATGGGAACGCCAACCGGCACCGACGCCGGGATTCAGTCCCGCGACCTGAGCACCCCGGAACCCGGCCCTTATCCTGCGACGGCGGGCGCGGCCGCGCTGGACGTGGCCGAGGGCCCCGCCGCCAAGGTGGCGCTGGTAGGCGTCCACGGCTTCGGCAGCCACCACCTGCGGAACCTGGAACGCCTTCAGGCGGCCGGCGTCGTCGACCTCGTTGCCGTGGCCGATCCCAGTCCCCCTGCACCCGGCTCGGTTCCCGAAACAGCACACGTCTTTCCGGGCCTTGCCGAACTGCTGGCGGAGACCAGCGGCCTCGACCTCATCATTGTTGCCACCCCCATCCAGACCCACGCACCGCTGGGCCTGGCAGCCCTGGCCACCGCCGCGGACCTCTACCTGGAAAAGCCGCCCGTCGCCTCGCTGGCGGACTTCAACCGGCTCTGCGACGCTGCCGCCGTCTCAGGCCGGAACGTACAGATCGGGTTTCAGAGCCTAGGCTCGCACGCCCTCCAGGCCATCGAAAAGCTGCTCGCGGACGGCACTATCGGGACGCTTCAGGGCATCTCGGCGACCGGCCGCTGGGTCCGGGACCGGGCCTACTACAAGAGGTCCCGCTGGGCCGGGAAACGCACCATCGACGGTGTGGACGTGGTGGACGGCGTGGCTACCAATCCCTTGGCACACGCGGTGGCGACAGCGCTGCGGATTGCCGGGGCACGCATCACCGCAGACATCGCCTCACTGGAAACGGAGCTTTACCGGGCCAACCAGATTGAGTCCGATGACACCTCGGTGATCCGGATCCGCACCAGCTCAGGCCTGCCCATCACGTGTGCCCTGACGCTGTGCGCCACCGAATCGGTGGAACCGTACGTAACCCTCCGGGGCTCCGCTGGCACCGCCGTCTTCCACTACACCGAGGACCGGCTGACCGTTGAGACGGCGGCCGGACGTACGGAAGAGGTCCTGGGCCGGGACGACCTGACGGAGAACCTGCTCGCCCACCGCAGCAGCGGTGTCCCGCTTCTCAGCCCGCTCCTGGACAGCGGCGCCTTTATGCTCGTGCTGGAAGCCATCCGCACGGCGCCGCTGCCCGCCCCTATCGACGGGAAGTACATCCGGTGGGAGGGCGAGGGAGAGGCAGCGCATGCAGTGGTGGTCGACATCGAAGATGCACTGGAACGCGCCGCCGGCCAGCACGCCACCTTCAGCGAGCTGGGACTCCCCTGGGCCACGTCTGCTCCGCACGTCTTCAACCTGCCGGCCTCCTGAATGCCGCGCCCACCCGTGGCTGAGCAGCTGACGTCCGTGCTCGTTTCGGGCCAGCTCCACGCCACGCATTTCACCACAGACGGGCTTTCCCCCTGCATGACGGCGCGGCCACGGCCGTCCTTCAGCTGGGAGCTCGGCCAGCCCGAAGGCGCCGATCCATCGCGGGCCCGGCAGACCGGCTACGAACTGGTGGTCGAGGACAGCGCGGACTCGCCGTTATGGAGTTCGGGGCAGGTAGCCGCAGCCCGATCTTCGGCCGCGTATGAGGGGCCGGCGCTCGACGACGATACGGACTACGCCTGGCGGGTGCGGGTGTGGGATGCCGCAGGGATGCCCGGCGACTGGTCACAGCCGCAGCAGTTCAGTACCGGCCTCACGGACGCCGGCTGGGGCGCGCACTGGGTCCACCGCGCTCCAGGCGGCCGCCCGCCCCTGGAAGTTTTGGACGGCGCACTGCGCGTGGCCGGTTCACCGTTCCTGCCCGTCCCTTCGCCTCCCCTTAACCACTTCCGGCTGGACGCCCGCCTCCGCCCGGCGGTGGGCATGGCTGGTTTGCTTCTCCGGACCACAGGCCCCGGAACGGGTTTGTTGCTGGAGCTCAGTGCCGCCGGCAGCCTGGTACTTCGCCGCGCCGCCGAGTGGGAGATCCCGGCCGCCTCGGCCCCCGCCACGGAGATCCTGGCCAGTGCAGACCTGCCCGGCACGGACTCCACTGGCGCAATTACGGAGTGGCGCGAGCTCAGCGTCACCGATGATGGAGAGACCATCACCGCAGCCGTGGACGGCCACCAGCTCCTGGTTTTCAACGAGCCGTCTGTGCCAGGCACGCAGGGACGGGTTGCCCTCCACCAGGCGCCGCGGAGCCAGGCGGAATACGCGTCCCTCCGCATCGTGGACACCTCCGGCGGACATCCCGGAGTGCCCGCCCTGGACCATCAGTTCGACGGCGGCGCGGACCTTGCCCACGCCTATCACGCGCACTGGGCCGGCACCACGGCCCACCCCCAGCCGGATGAGTGGACACTGTTCGGCACCACCATCACGCTCACGGGAAAAGTGGCCCGGGCGCGCCTTTTTATGGCGGCGCACCACCACGCCCAGCTCTCCCTGGGCGGGACCCGATGCCTCAGCACTACGTCCTTTGGCTACCCGGGGGAAGGGTATTACGACGCCGCCGACGTCACCGCACTGCTCGCCGGGCTCGCGCCGCTGCCAACAGCCAAGCGGGACGCGGCAGCCACGGCGGATACCACTGAAGTGCCCCTTACGGCGCTGCTCCACTGGTACGGCCCGGGCCAGGGCAGGGCTGCCGGGCTTCCCGGCCTGCTGGTCCGCCTCAGCGTTGATTACGCAGACGGGCGCCGGGAGGTCTTCGCGTCCGGTCCGCACTGGTCGGCCACCGAAGCGCCTTACCGGCAGTCGGGCTACCGCAATGACGAGGGCGATCCCGTGGAGGACCTGGACGGGCTGGCCGCCGCAGCCCTGCCCGCCGTCGAACAGATGCCCCCGGCACTGAGCTACGGCAGCCACCCCTGCCCCGAGTTCCCCGCCTTGCACGCGCGCCGGACAGTGCTGATGGAAGAGTTTGTGGCGCCACAGTCGTTCCTGACGGCCGACGACGGAACGCTGGTGGCGGACTTCGGCCAGGTCATTCCCGGCCGGCCGGAAGTGGACTTCCTGGACGGCATCCCCGGCCGCACCCTGATGATCCGCGCAGGATACGTCCTCCGGACGGACGGCAGGGTGGACGCCGGCAAGACGGCCAGCCAGAACACGGACATGTCCTTTCCCTATACCCAGACGGTGGGGCCGCAGCAGTACCGGGCCACAGTGCACCTGGGCTTCCGGTACCTGGAACTGCCCGGTGTGGAGGCCGCTGACCTGACCCGGGTCGGCGCCGTGGTGGTGCATGGCCGGCATCCGGGCGAGGGCAGTTTCACCAGCTCCGATGAGACCCTCAACGCCGTGTTCCGGCTGCTGCGGGACTCCGCGCTCTACGGCGTGCAGGAACAGTTCGTGGACACACCCACCCGGGAGAAAGGCCAGTTCCTGGCCGACGCCGTCAACATCTCCTACGCCACCATGTCCCTCTTCGGCGAGCATACCTACACCGCACAGGCGCTCCGGGAGTTCGGCTGGTCCGCGGCGCGTTACTGGAACAGCGGCGAAGACAAAGGCCGCTACAACGCCGTCTACCCCAACGGGGACGGCAAACGCGACATCCCCGATTTCTCCCTGATGGTTCCCGAATGGGCCGAGGAGTACTACCACCGGACCGGGGACCTGGCGCTGGTCACCGAACTGCTGCCTCGCCTTTGCGACACCGCGGACTACGCCTTGCGGCACATCCCGGCGGATGGTCCGACGGCGGGGCTGGTCACCAGGCTGGGTGGTGGCTCCGGCCCCTACCTCCACGGCATTGTTGACTGGCCGGCCCCTGGCCGCTTTGGTTATGACATGGACTGCGCGGCCAAAACCACCGTCAACGCCCAGGCCTACTCCGCGCTAATGTCCACGGCCCGCCTCTGTGCCGCCGCCGGACGGGACGATGCCGCAGTCACCTATGCGCGGCGGGCCCGTGAACTTGCCGCGGCCATCCGCGCCCGCCTCCGCGTGGACGGCGTGATGGTGGACGGATTGCAGGAAGACGGGACACCCAGCACCCACGCATCCCAGCACGCCACGTCCTTCCCGCTCTCCTTCGGGATCACTGAACCTGAGCACGCCCAGGCCGACGGCCGGCGGATCGCCGCCATGGGAATGCGGCAGGGACCTCTGACCGTGCACCGCCTGGTCCGCGCGCTGCTCTCCCTGGGCTTCACCGATGCCGTCCTCGATCTCCTCACCAGCAAGGACCAGCCCGGGTGGGCGCAGCTCCTGGAGCGTGGCGCCACCTTCACCTGGGAGGCCTGGGACCTGGTGGAGGGGACCGACTACAGCCAGTCCCACGCCTGGTCAGCCTCGGTGGTCAAGGAGATCCTCGAACACCTGCTCGGCGTCCGGTACAGCTCGGCGGGCGGCTCCGACCTCGTCATCGAACCGCCGCTGTGCCGGCTGGAACATGCCCACGGCACGGCGCCCGTGGGCAACGGCAGCGTGGAGGTCAGCTGGAACCGGACCGGCGGCCAAGTGCAGCTGGAGTGCACAGTACCCGCCGGAGTCACCGCGGTAGTCAGGCTGCCGGCCGGCACTTACGGGATCCAGGGCCCGACGGCGGAGGCCGCCGTCGACCGTTCAACTGCGGAAAGTGCCGCGAAGGTCAGCATGCATTCCCACGGCGGGCCGGCTGGCACCGCAGCCAAGGCGGACTTCCGCATCCATTCGGGTACCTGGACCTTCACGCCGTCCGGGCGGCCTTGACCCCTCCGGCGCCCAAGTGAGTAGCCGTAAGTGTCGTTATAGCCGTCAAAACGACACTTACGGCTACTTAGTTGGGCAGGGATCAGGCGAGTGGGCTCCTCCGGCCGTTCCGCCACAGCAGCAAACCGATCACTAGTGCCGACAGCATGCCCAGCGCGCCGGTAGCCACTAGACCCAGCCGCACCCCGAACTGTTCCGTCAGCCAGCCCGCCAACAACCCGCCCATGGCGTGTCCGCCCAGCAGCAGCGGCAGGTAAAGCGCCATCACCCTGCCACGGATTTCGGGCCCGGCCTCCAGCTGGACAGCGGTCGCCGCGCTGGTCAGGAACAGCAGGGTCATCAGGCCCACCACCACCAGCATCACGGTAAAGAGGATGAGGTTGGGCATCAGGGCCGCCACCAGCTGGGACAGCCCGAAGAGGCCGGCCGCCAGAACGATTCCCTTCCGGCCCAGGGTCCGCAGGCGGGCGGCCAGCAGGGCACCTGCCAGGGCACCGACGGCGCTGACAGTATTGAACAGGCCGAACCCTTCAACACCGTTGTGCCAGACGCGTTGGGCAAAGGCCGCCAGCACCACGGGCCCGTTCATTCCGAACATCCCCAGCAGCCCGGCCAGCGCGATAATCAGCAGCAGCGAGGGCCGGTCCTTGACGTATCGGAACCCCGCCAGAAGCTGGCCCCGCCCCCGGGCCGCAGGGGTGCCGGGGTGCAGCTCGGCGGGCCGGATGGCGGCGATCATGCACAGGACCAGTACGCACAGCAGCGAGTTCGCGGCGAACGCTGCGGCTGATCCGGCCTGGGCGATGACCACTCCGGCCAGTGCCGGCCCTGCCATGGCGCCCAGTTGGCCGATCGCGTTGTTGAGGCCGATGGCTGGCCGGAGGGCGGCGTCGCCCACCACTTCGTTGACGAATACCTGGCTGGCGGGCTGGTTGATGGCTGACGTTACCCCCAGTGCAATGCAGCTGGCGTAGACGGCCCAGACGGTAATGGTCCCGCTCGCGGCCCAGGCCGCGAGACCCATGGCGAGGAGGGCGATAACGCCCTGGCACACCAGCATGATGCGGCGCTTGGGAAAGAGGTCCACCAGCAGGCCGCTGAGCGGGCCCACCACCAGCATCGGCAGGAATTGCAGGGCAACGGCCACACCCACGGCTGCGGGACTGCCGGTCAGCTGCAGCACCAGCCAGTCCTGGGCCAGGCGCTGCATCCACACGCCCACACTGCCTGTGAACACCAGCGCCAGGAAGAGCCTGTAGTTGCGCTGGGTCAGGGGCTGGTACCACGCCGGCTGGTTCTGTGAAGGACGGAGGGACTGCTCGGAACGCTGTCGGTCGGAAGACACGTCGGACTCAACTCAATAGTGACGGACAGAACCAGGCCGTGCTTGGTGCGGCGCTGGGTAGCTCAGGCGCGGTTGGAACGCAGTTTGACGGCGGCCGAGGCCAGGATCAGGATGCCGGGGACCACCACAAACAGTGCCGCGAGCATCCAGACGAACACCACTGCCCCGAAGAGTGCGGCAACCAGCAGGAGCGACCCCGTCCAGTCCCGCATGGACACGGCCTGGCCGGTTTCGAGTGCGGAGCGCCAGGCGCTGGGGGCATCGGCCCCTGGGCCAGTGCCGGAGCCGGAGCCGCCGTGACCAGCGAAGTCGGACCAGGCTGCGGTGGTGCGCAGGAGCAGGACAGCGGCCCCGGCAGCGAGGATCAGGGTGGCCGGCAGCACGACTTCCCGGCCGGGCAGCTGCCCCACCCACCCGAGCAAAAGGTTAAGGACAATCACCACGGCGGCTGCCGCCGTCGCGATTCCCAGCTTCCAACTGCCTGGCAGGGCAGCCTTGAACGTGTTCCAGAGGCCGCGGACGGAATCGTCGCGGCCGGACAGGTGCCGTTCCAGATGGGCGATCCCCGCCGCGTACGCAGCGGGGATCGTCACCAACGGAATGGACAGCACCAGCACCAGCACGCCGGCCAGGAGGGTCTCGGAGAACAGTGCGAAGCGGTTGACCGGGACGGGTTCGTGGTGGTTCGGTGCGGGTGTGGTGCTGTCCATGACGCTCATTTTCAGTATCGGTCTTCCGTTAGCCCTTGAGGCCCTGGGTGGAGACGCCTTCAACAATGTAGCGCTGGAACACCAGGAAGAAAATCAGTACCGGCAGCAGGGCCAGGACGGACATGGCGATCATGGCGCCGTAGTCCGAGCTCTGGGTCTGGTCCACGAAGAGGCGCAGGGCCAGGGGCAGCGGGTACTTTTCGGGGGTGTTCAGGTAGAGCAGCGGGCCCAGGAAGTCGTTCCAGCTCCAGATGAAGGAGAAGATCGACGTGGAGATCAGGGCCGGCTTCATCAGCGGCAGCATGATGGAGGTGAAGATCCGGACGTGGCCGGCGCCGTCGATCCGTGCAGCCTCGTCCAGCTCACCGGGGAGGTTGCGCATGAACTGGACCATCAGGAAGACGAAGAAAGCGTCGGCGGCGAGGAACTTGCCGATCAGCAGCGGCACGTAGGTGTCCACGAGGCCGAGCTGCTGGAACACGATGTACTGCGGGATGATCACCACGTGGAAGGGCAGGAGCAGGGTGGCAATCATCATGCCGAAGAAGATGCTGCGGCCGGGGAACTTGATCCGGGCGAAGGCGTAGGCCGAGACGGACGCCGAGAGGATGGTACCCACCACGGCACCGATGGCCAGGATCAGCGAGTTCGTGAAGAACTGCAGGGTGGAGACCCCGCCGATGCCGTCCATGGCCGTGACGAAGTTGTCGAAGCTGAAGTTGTTGGACCACAGGGAGGTGTTGGTGCCGCCGATTTCTGCGTTCGGCTTGAAGGATGAGGCGATCATCCACAGCCCCGGGTACAGGACCACTCCGGTCAGGGCGATGGCCACCACGTGGAAGAGGGTGCTCTTGGCCCGCTTGGCCGTAGTCGACTCAGACTTGGGGTTGTAGTTGGGCACCTGGGCGTCCGAGGCGGACTGGGTGGGGGTTGCCATGGTTGTCATTTTGCATCACCGCTGTAGTGGACCCAGGACTTGGACGTGCGGAAGATGATCAGGGTCAGGATGCCCACGACGATCAGGAGAAGCCAGGCCATCGCGGAGGCGTAGCCCATCCGGAAGTCGCTGAAACCGCGCAGGTACAGGTAGAGGGTGTAGAAGAGGGTGGAGCCGGCCGGGCCGCCTTCGCCGTTGGAGATGATGTAGGCCGAGCTGAAGATCTGGAACGCGTGGATGGTTTCCATCAGGAGGTTGAAGAAGACCACCGGGGAGAGCATGGGCCAGGTGATGTTGAAGAACTTCCGCACCGGGCCGGCACCGTCCATGGACGCAGCCTCGTAGAGGTCCGCCGGGATCTGCTTCAGGCCGGCGAGGAAGATCACCATCGGGGCGCCGAACTGCCAGACGGTCAGCAGGATAAACATCGGCATAGTCATGGAGGGGTTGCCCACCCAGCCGCCGAGGTTGATGCCGAAGAAGGACAGGCCTTGGTCAACCGGACCGGAATCACCGAACATCGCTTTCCAGACGATCGCAATGGATACAGAAGCGCCGATCAGGGACGGGGCATAGAACGCGGACCGGTAAAAGCCCTGGCCCTTGCGCGCGCTGTTCAACAGCATTGCCACTGCCAGTGCGGCTGCGAGCTTGAGCGGGGTACCGAAGACAACATAGCCCACGGTCACGCCCACCGACTGCAGGAACCGTTCGTCCTGGAACATGGTGGTGTAGTTGTCCAGCCCGATCCATTTGGGCGGATCGAACAGGTTGTAGTTCGTGAAGGACAGGTACAGCGAGGAAATCATGGGCCCCAAGGTGAGGACGATGAATCCCAGCAGCCAGGGCAGCAGGAAGGTGTAGCCGGCGCGGGCGTCCGCCCCACGCTGCCGCGACTTGCGCGGCAGCGTGGAATCGGAGTGCGCCGAACGCCTGCTCAATGTTGGGCTTTGAGTCACGAGTTCAATCCGTCAGTTGTGAACACTGGATCCGGCGGTCTGCCTGATCAGGCGTTCTGCTTGATGAGGTCTTCGGCTTCCTTGAACCATGCGTCGGCTGCACTGTCGATGGTCAGCTTGCCGTAGTTCAGGTCCGAGCTGACACGCTTGAAGGAAGCCTCAAGGGTGCCGAAGCCAACGATCGGCGGTTCGGGAGCGTCCTTGAGGTACTTTTCAATGGACTTCTCGTAGTCCACCACGAGCTTGTCGGTACCTTCGAAGGTGGTGCCGTCACGCTGGGTCTTGGAGGCCGGAACACCGCGGGAGGTCTTGAAGATTTGTCCTACCTCGGGATCGTTGATCATGAAGTCGATGAAGCGGGCGGCGGCGTCCTTGTACTTGGTCTTGGCGCTGGCCACCATCAGCATGGACGGCTTCAGGAACAGGCCCAGGTTGTCCTGATCGTCGGACGGGACCGGAACCAGCTTGAGCTCCTTGGCGCCGCTGTCCCCGAGGTAGCCGGCCATGAAGTTGTCCCAGGTGACCTCGGTGGCCGTGACGTTGGAACCGAACGGCGACTTGGGGGCGAGCTGCGTGACGCGCTCCTCCGAGACGATGGCAGGGGTGCCGCGCAGTCCGGCGGTGGTGTTCCACCACTTCTTCATATCGTCCTTGGTAAAGCCGAGCTTGCCGTCTGCGGTGAAGGCCTCGATGTTGTTCTGGCGCAGCCAGATGTTGAACATCCACCACACCCCGGTGTAGTCGGTGGAGCCAAAGAGTGCGCTGTTGCTCTTGGTGCCCACCTGGGCCAGGAAGTCGTTGAATTCCTTGTAGGTCCACTTGCCCGTCGGCTCGGCGATGCCCAGGGACGCCAGCTTGGCCGGGTCGTAGTAGACGGCGAAGGCGTTGGTGCTGGTGGGGATGCCGTATTGCTTGCCCTTGATCTGGCCGGAGGGCAGGAGGGACTTCTCGAAGGCATCCGTGTTGATCTTGACGGTGCCCAGGTCCAGGAGCTGGTTCCGCTGGCCGTAATCGCGCAGGTAGGAGAGGTCCCACTGCATCACGTCCGGCAGGCCGCCGCCAGCTGCCTCGGTGGCACGCTTCTGCCAGTAGCCGGCGAAGTCGGTGAAGTTGCCGTTGACCTTGATGTCCGGGTTCTTCGATTCAAACAAGGCAATGGCCTTGCGGGTACGCTCAGCGCGGTCGTCGTTGCCCCACCAGGTGTAGTTGATGGTGACGGGCTTCTCCGCGGAGCCGGTCTCTCCGGAAGAGCTGGAGCCAGTTCCGCAGGCCGCCAGTGCCGCGGCAGATGCGGTACCGACGGCTACGGTGGTGAGGAAATGCCTTCTGTTGATCATGGGAGCCTCCTTGCTCGATGTGTGCAGTCCCTTTGCTCAAAGCTATAACGTGAGTAGTGAGCTGGCTTACACGGCTTCTGAATCGATACAATATCCGCATTCCCGGTAATGGGCAAGCGTTTTCCAGTATTCTGGGCAAGCGTTTTCCAAAGATCTGATTTTCACGCCGCTTCCATCTTCGCAGCAGACAAAGGAGTCCCATGACTTTGCAGGAAACTTCCAGCCCGGCCAGTGTCTGGAACAACATCGAAGGCATCGCCTACGGCGGTGACTACAACCCGGAACAGTGGCCCGTCAGCGTCCGGCTCGAGGACCTGGAGCTGATGAAGGAAGCAGGCGTGAGCTTCCTTAGCGTGGGAATCTTCTCCTGGGCACTGCTGGAGCCGTCCGAGGGCACGTACGACTTTGGCTGGCTGGACGAGGTGATGGACAACCTTGCTGGAATTGGCGTCAAGGTTGCCCTCGCCACTGCCACGGCTGCTCCCCCGGCGTGGCTGGTGCGGAAGCATCCGGAGATCCTCCCGGTCACGGCTGACGGCACCGTGCTGGGACCGGGGTCGCGGCGGCACTACTCGCCGTCGTCGGCCATTTACCGCCGTTACGCCACGGGAATCACCCGTGTGCTGGCGGAGCGCTACAAGGACCACCCGGCCCTGGCACTCTGGCACGTGGACAACGAACTGGGCTGCCACGTCTCCGAGTTCTACGGCGAAGAGGATGCCGCCGCATTCCGGGCCTGGCTGGAGAGGCGCTACGGAAGCATCGACGCTTTGAACGCATCCTGGGGTACGGCTTTCTGGTCCCAGAATTACGGCTCGTTCGAGGAGATCCTGCCGCCCGCCGTTGCCCCGTCCACGTTGAACCCGGGCCAGCAGCTGGACTTCCAGCGCTTCAACTCCTGGGTACTGATGGACTACTACCGGGGACTCGTGGCCGTCCTGCGGGAAGTGACCCCCGGCGTTCCCTGCACCACCAACCTGATGGCCTCCAGCGCCACAAAATCCATGGACTACTTTGACTGGGCCAAGGACCTGGACGTCATCGCCAACGACCACTACCTGGTGGCCGCCGACCCCGAACGGCAGATCGAACTCGCGTTCTCCGCGGACCTCACCCGGGGCATCGCGGGAGGCGACCCGTGGATCCTGATGGAACATTCGACGTCGGCCGTCAACTGGCAGCCGCGCAACCAGCCCAAGATGCCCGGCGAAATGCTGCGCAACTCGCTGGCGCACGTGGCCCGCGGCGCCGATGCAGTGATGTTTTTCCAGTGGCGGCAGAGCTTCGCCGGCTCGGAGAAGTTCCACTCGGCCATGGTGCCGCACGGCGGGCGGGACACCCGCGTCTGGCGCGAAGTAGTTGACCTGGGAGCCGCACTGAAGCGACTGGCCCCGGTGCGTGGTTCCCGCGTGGAATCACGTGTTGCCATCGTGTTCGATTACGAGGCCTGGTGGGCCAGCGAAATCGACTCCAAGCCAAGCATCGACGTGAAGTACCTGGAGCTCCTGCGCGCCTTCCACCGTTCCCTGTTCCTGAGGGGCGTGTCCGTGGATATGGTGCACCCGTCGGCGTCGCTGGAGGGGTACGACCTGGTGCTGGTCTGCACGTTGTACTCGGTCACCGATGAAGCGGCCTCCAACATTGCTGCGGCTGCCTCCGCCGGTGCCACGGTGCTTGTGAGCTACTTCAGCGGGATTGCGGACGAAAAGGACCACGTGCGGCTGGGTGGCTACCCGGGTGCGTTCCGCGAACTGCTGGGCGTGCGGGTGGAGGAATTCCATCCGCTGCTGGCGGGCACGCAGCTGAAGCTGAGCGACGGTACGGTCTCCTCAATCTGGAGCGAGCACGTACACCTTGCCGGCGCGGAAGCCGTGCAGACCTTTACGGAGTATCCGCTCGAGGGCGTTCCGTCACTGACCCGACGGGCCGCCGGCGACGGTGCGGCCTGGTATCTCGCCACGTTCCCGGACCGGGACGGGATCGAGTCGATTGTGGACCGGCTGCTGGACGAGTCGGGTGTTGCGCCTGCTGCCGGCGCCGACCCTGGCGTGGAGCTCACGCGGCGCCGTTCCGGCGACGGCCGCAGCTTCCTTTTCGCCATCAACCACTTGCGTTCATCCGGGACGGTCCATGCTTCCGGAGTTGATCTGCTTTCCGGAGAGCGGTTTGACGGCACGGTTCCTGCCGGCGGCGTTGTGGTGATTGCAGAGGACTGAAGCCCTTACTTATCCACACAGCCGCCTTCGCGCCGGGTTTTGTCGGGGGTCTTTGGCAGAGTTGCCTTATGGAAGCCATTGGGGATCAGCTTGCGTAGTTCGGCGGTTACGCCGCCGCGCCCGCGCTGGTTCTTGATGGCTCCCTAAGCGCGGATTCTGGAGCTGAGCCAGGGGCATCTTCGGGTGGTTCTTCTTGTGGTTCTTCATGTGTGGGACGGGTGGCGGCAGAATTGTCAGACCCCGGTACAAGAATGGGTCCATGGAAGCCATTGGGGAACGGCCTGCGGAATACGGCGGAAACGTCGTGGTGCTTGGGCGGGCTGGTGTTGCAGCCCGGCCGCCGGCGGAGGGCTTCAGTGATTCGGGCTTCACTGATTCGGGATCCGGCATCCCGGGCTCGCCTGCCGCCTGCGAGGCCGACGACGGCGCCCGGCTTAGTCCCGGGTGGCGCCTTCGCGCCGTACCAGCCGGGGCGGTGCCGGCTGAGTCGGCACCAGCAGCGTTCGAACCAGCAGCGTTCGGGCCAGCAGCGTTCGGACCAGCAGTGTTGGGGCCAGCAGCGTTGGGGCCAGCAGAATCCGGACTAGTAGATTCCGCACAAACAGAATCCGGGCCAGCAGACGCTGCACCAACAGAATCCGGACTAGAAGATTCCGTGCCGGAAGGGTCCGCGCCGGTCCAAGCATCGGCGCCCGATGAAGCTCCGACGGCAGTTGCTGGGCCCTTTGTTTCGGTATCACTCCCGGGTATGGTCGCGCACACCCGGGAGCCGTTGAGCCTGGCGGAGATCGGCAGGCTCCTGGCCGAGGCCGCTGCCGCCGCACCCGGGATCCTTGCGGGAGCCGATTATGTTGAAGCCGCCAACTATGCCGGCCAGGTGGAGAATCTCTCCCGCGGCGTGGAGTACCTGCAGGTCCTCTCTGCCGGGACCGTGGACCGCACCCGCACCCAAGCCGTTGCCGCTGCGGACGCCGCCCGGGCCAGTCACTCCCGTACCGGCAAGACCTGGGTCACGGGCTGGGACAACGGGGTCGAAACCCTGAACGAAACCGACACCAACTGGCCCGGCGAACCGACAGCCTGTGACACCGGGACGGGGACCGGGCCCGGGACCGGGAACGAGACCGGCACCGGGACGGGCGGCCATGGCCGGGTCATCACCTCACCGGCCGATGACGGCTGCGCCAACACCGCCGAGTTCCTCCGGCTCCGGCTCCGGATCGGCAAAAGCGAAGCCAACCGCCGTCTGGCCCTCGCAGCAGACATCCTGCCCACCATCACACTCACCGGCGACATCATCCCCGCGCCCCGCGAACACCTCGCCGCCGCCCTCACCCCCACACCCGCCAGCACAGGCACAGACGCTACAAACCCCGAAGACACCACCGGCACCGACACAGAAGACACCACGGGCACCGAAGCCAGCCCCGGCTCCGAGGACCATACCGAGAACCCGCCCGCCAATATCCCCGCGGTTTCGTCCCGGGCCGGGACCATCATCAGCCTGACCCTGAACCGGCTCCAGCACCTCACCACCCCCGGGAAGCTCGCCCTCATCGAGGAAAACCTCACCACCACCGCAGCAACCGCTGATCCCGACTTCCTCGCCCGCGTCGCCCGCCGCTGGGCCGACACCATCGACGCCGACGGCACCGAACCCAGCGAAGAAGCCCTCCGCCACACCCAAGGCGCGTTCATCCGCAAACCCCGCCACGGCCTGCACCACCTCGAAATCTTCGCCACCACCGACCAATACGAACACCTCCTGACCGTCATGAACACCGCCACCAACCCCCGCACCACCGGCACCGCAGACCAGACCGCCACCGGCACCACCCCTGCAGGCACTACCGCAGGAGCCACGAGTACTAACGGCAGCACCAACGAAGGCGGCACAGGAGAAAACGAAGGCGGCACCGGAGAAGAGGACCGCACCACCCAGGACGGGCTCTGGAACGAGAACAACACCGGCCCGGACCTGGACCGGCGCACCCGGCCACAAAAACAACTCGACGGCCTCGTCGGCGCCGCCAAAGTAGCCCTGGCCACCAACGCCCTGCCCACGACCGGCGGCAACCGCCCCCAAATCATCGCCACCATCAACTACCAAGACCTCCTCCCCCACCACCACGGCGCCACCACCGGGGCAGACACAGGAGCCTGGAACGACCCAGACCCCGGCCGCAGCCGCAGCGGCACCGGCAGCACCCCCACGCCGCCAGGTCCGGCGGCGAGCCATGACCCCGCCACGACGGCCACTGAATCCGGCACGGGCACAGGCGTGGGCACGGGCATGGGCGCAAGCACGGGCACGGGGAACTTCGTCTTCACCGGACCCGTAGCCGCCGCCACCCTGCGCAAAATCGCCTGCGACGCCGACATCATCCCCGCACTCCTCGGCACCCACGGCGAAATCCTCGACCTCGGCCGCAAAACCAGGCTCTTCACCCCAGCCCAACGCACCGCCCTCACCGCCCGCGACCAAGGCTGCGCCTTCCCCAACTGCACCATCCCCGCACCCTGGTGCGAAGCACACCACATCACCTACTGGTCACACGGCGGACAAACCAACACCAACAACGGCGTCCTCCTCTGCAGCGGCCACCACCACCTCCTCCACAAAGAACAATGGACCATCACCACCACCAACAACACCCCCTCGTTCACACCCCCAAAACACCTCGACCCCCACCAAAAACCCCAACAAAACACCTACTTCAAACCACCCCCACCACCAACACCCCGCGAATAAGCGCGCGAACGAAAACACAGAACCTCAGGCTGCTCTCAGCACCAGGGTGACAGGCGCAAATCATGGAAACTGACAACTGGGACCGGGAAAACGTTCGAGGACCTCATGCAACGAGGTCGCCGGTCAGAAAAGCAGATTCTCCGTCGGGCTCGACGCATCACGGTTCCGACCCGCCACGGGAAGCCTCGTTCCTGAAAGAGGCAACAAAAGGGACGCCGAAAAGCACTGCCCTTCTGTCACTACAGGAGGCGCAGGAGCCGAGGACTGCCTCGTCCGACGACCAGACGAAACCGCGGCACTAGTCAGCCGTCGAGCAGGATTCCCCTCGAGTCGAGCGGCATTTTCGTTAAACAGCTCCGTCCCGGGAGGAACCAAAGGTTCCCGCCGGGACGGAGCTGCCACCCGCCGTCGGACGTTAGGGCGGACGAGGCATCCACCCAAGTTGTCCAAAGCCGTGTTGGCGGTGTGAGGACCAGCTGGTGATTGGAGTGTGGAGACTAGCTGCTGATCGCGGACTTCATCTCGTCATGCGCCTTCTTGCCTGCTTCCTCAGTGGACAGCCGCTCGAAGAGAACCTCGGAGGTGTAGCGCTTGATGATCTCCTGGATCGCGCCTGCGCCCTTCGGCGGCGGGGCCGGAGCCTCACCGAGTTCGTCCTTGATCTGGTCGATGAACTTGACCACCTTCACGTCGGATGGAGTCAGCTTGGCTTCAATGGCTGCGCGGACTTCTGAGTTGGGGTAGACACCGCGGTCGGCCAGGAGGGCCTCGCCGGCCTTGACGTTATTGGCCAGGAAGTTGATGAACTTGGCGGTTTCCTCGGGGTGCTTGGTGCGCGAAGAGGCCGACCAGAACTGCGATGCCTTGTACCAAAGCCCGGCGTCTTCGGACGAGCCGGTCTTGGTGGGGAACCGCAGGATCTTCAGGTCGCCGCCGGATGCCTTTTCCAAAGCCGGAGCCTGGTTGGACCACCAGAAAGCCATGCCGTTCTTGCCGGTGGCGAGGCCGCTCTGGTCCAGCGGTGCGGCCTCAGCTTCCACCACCTCGGAGGCGGACGGAACAGCCTTCTTCTCGCTGAGCTCCTTCAGGAACGACCACCATTCGGCGATGTCGCCCGGTTCGAATCCCAGCTTGCCCTCTGAGGTGTACAGGGACTTGCCGTTCTGGCGCAGCCATACGCCGAGCGACGCCTCATCGGTTCCATAGGCGGCCGCACCGTAGGTGCCCTTCGGGGACTTGGCTGTGATGTCAGCGGCGATTCGTTCGAAGTCCTCCCAGGTCCACTTTGAATCGTCGGGCAGCGGAACTCCGGCGGCTTCGAAGACCTTGGGGTTGGCCAGGATGGTGGCGGCGTTAATGCCGGCTGCGATGCCCGTCAGGCCGTCCTCGCCCTTGCCGGCGTTGAGGGCCGCTTCGTCGAGCTTGGAGGTGTCGATGTCGTGCTTGGAGAGGTCAAGGAGAGCCCCCCGGCTGGAGTACTCGGTGATGTACTTTTCGTCCATCTGGATGATGTCCGGTGCATCGTTGGCGGCGACCTGGGTGGCCAGTTTGTCCCAGTATCCGCTCCAGTCGCCGAATTCCGGCTTGATCTTGATGTTCGGGTTCTCGGATTCGAACTGCTTGATGGCTTCCTGGGTCAGCTGCGCACGCTTGTCGCCGCCCCACCAGGAGAACCGCAGCTCAACGGGTCCGTCGGCGCTTTGCTGGCCGGCTCCCCCGCCGCAGGCACTCAGGCTCAGAGCCATAACGACGGCGGCGGCAGCGGCTGCAACGCCAGTCTTACGTGAGGGGCGGCGTGCGCCCGTGGAGGATGTTGCTGCCGGCTGCGTGGTTGCAGCAGAGGCAGAGCGGAAAAAAAGCGGCACTGGTACTCCGATCTTCTTTGATCATGATGCTGGATGCGATGGAGGAATGAAGTTGGAACTAAGACGGGGGAAAAGCGGGAAACCGCTTTCTGGATCTAATGCTACAAGTTGTCAACTTGTATCACAAGGGTGTTGTGCAAACTCTTTTGCACGGCGGAAACGGCCCGTCGCCGGACGGGCCGTTCCCAGCCAGGCCCAGGAAGGCGGTAGTGAAAAGCCGGAGCGTTTACTTGATGCCTGTGGTGGCGATGCCCTTGATGAGGAACCGCTGCCCGAAGAGGAAGACCAGGAACACGGGCAGGAGGGACACGATGGACATGGCGAACAGCGATCCCCAGCTCGTAGCGGACTGCGAGTCGACAAAGGCCCGCAGGGCTACAGGAACGGTGAACATGTCCGGGTCCGTGAGGTAGATCAGGGCTCCGAAGAAGTCATTCCAGGTCCAGATGAAGGTGAAGATGGTGGTGGTGGCCAGGGCCGGGACCATCAGAGGGAGGATGACCCGCAGGAAGATGCGCGGGTGGCCGGCTCCGTCGATACGGGCGGCCTCGTCAAGGTCCTTCGGGATGCCGCGGATGAACTGGACCATCAGGAACACGAAGAACGCATCCGTGGCCAGCAGCTTGGGCACCAGCAGCGGCCAGAAGGTGTTCACCCAGCCGATCTGCGAGAACAGGATGTACTGGGGAACGATGACCACGTGGAACGGCAGCATGATGGTCAGCAGCATGATGCCGAAGAACAGCTTCTTGCCGGTGAACTGCAGCCGGGCGAAGGCGTAGGCGGCCATCGAGCAGGAGATCAAGTTGCCCAGGATGGAGCCGATCACCACGATGGCCGAGTTGAGCATGTAGTGGCCGAAGGGGTGGGTCAGCGCGGACCAGCCGGAGGTGTAGTTGCTCATCTCGAGGCTGTTCAGCCACAGGCCAGGCTCTCGGAAGATCAGGTCGTTGGGCCGCAGCGAGGAAACCACCATCCACAGCAGCGGGTAGATCATGAGCCCGCCGGCAAGGATCAGGATCGCGTGCTTGATGAGGGCTTTTGTCCGCTGCGAGCGGCTGAACGCAAGGGTACCCCGGGACTCCCGGACTCTGGGCCTGCGGTTCGTAGGCTTGCCGGCGCCGGCTGACTTCTTGTCCGGGGCGGGCAGCGTCTCAAGCTTAGTCGTCATAGAAAACCCAATACTTAGAAGCGATGAAGTTGATGGCGGTGAAGACGCCGATGATCAGCAGCAGGACCCACGCCATGGCGGACGCGTAGCCCATATCGAACTGGCCGAATCCCTTTTGGTACAGGTACAGGGTGAAGAACATCGTGGAGTCGGAGGGCCCGCCATTGCCGCCCGAGACGATGAACGCCTGGGTGAACGACTGGAATGAACCGATAATCTGGAGCACCAGGTTGAAGAAGATGATGGGGCTCAGCATCGGCAGGGTGATTTTCCAGAACTGTTGCAGCGTGGTGGCGCCATCAACCCTGGCCGCCTCGTAGTACATGTTCGGGATCTGGCGCAGGCCGGCCAGGAAGATGATCATGGGGGCACCGAACGTCCAGACGTGCAGAAGGATGATCGAACCAAGCGCGGTGCTGGGATCCGAGATCCAGCCCGGGCCCTGGATGCCGAACATCGCCAGGACCTGGTTGACCAGGCCGGTGGTGCCGAAGATCTGCTTCCACAGGATGGCCACGGCCACCGAACCACCCAACAGGGAGGGCAGGTAGAACACCGACCGGTAGAACGGCAGCCCGCGCAACCCCTTGTCCAGGACGAGGGCGATCAGCAGCGCCACGGCGAGCTGGAGCGGAACACCGATGAACACGTAGGTGAAGGTCACCCGCAGCGAGTTATGCAGCCGGGCATCGGTGAGCATCCGGGTGAAGTTCTCCAGCCCCGTCCATTCGGGCGGCTGGAGCAGGTTGTAGTCCGTGAAGGACAGGTAGAGGGACATCAGCATGGGGCCGATGGTGATGGCCACCAGGCCAACCAGCCATGGCAGCAGGAAAATGTAGGCGGCCTTGTTGTCCCGGCCGTTCGCCTTCTTCTCCTCGGCGGTGGCTTTACCCTTCCGCCGGGGGATCGAGCTGAGTTCGCTGATGGCGCTCACTGTGGCAACCCCGCTCCGAACAGCTGCCCCGCTGCAGCCGGCACTCCTGCCGGGCGCGGTGCCCTGGGTATGTGTTTTGCGGCCATGTGGTCTCCTTTGGTCATCGTGGCCTCCACGTTTGGTAATCGCCGGAGCGATCTTAGACGAGCACCTTCCGGAGTGCTTCCCGCTAAGGTGGCACCGGGTTGGCGATCGTCCCTGCACCACCTGCGGGTGGTGCGGATGAAAAAGCGGCTCCGTACCAAAGTAAACGGTTTCTTGACTCTTGTATAGCCCTTTGTTAGTTTTTGAGAAAGCGTTTTCTGTAGCGGCGTCACATCGCCTGAATCTACTAACTGACGGGCAGGACAATGCGGTTTGGTCTCAAGAAGGCGTCGATGGCAGCAGCCGGCGCATCAGCAGTATTGGCGCTGGTTCTCACCGGCTGCGGCAGTAAGCCGGAAGCTGGAAAGGTAGGGACCGTAGAAGATCCTGTTACCATCCGCTTCGCTTGGTGGGGCAACGACTCCCGGGCCAAGACCACCCTCGAAGTCATCAAGGATTTCGAGGCCGCAAACCCCACCATCAAGGTGCAGGGCGAGAATACCGAATTCAGTTCCTACTGGGACAAGATGGCCACCCAGATCGCCGGCGGTACCACTCCCGATGTCTTTGCCATGAGCGGCGCCTACCCGAGCGAATACGCAACCCGCGGTGTCCTCCTGGACCTGGACAAGGTCAAGGACCAGATCGATACCTCGAAATTTGCCGAAGGGACCGTGGACCTCGGCAAAATCGACGGCAAGCAGTACACCCTCACCGCAGGCGTGAATGCCATGTCCATGGTCATCGACCCGAAAGTCTTCGAAGCTGCCGGAGTGGAACTGCCGGACGATGAAACCTGGACCTGGGACGATTACGCGGACATCGCGGCCGAGATCACCAAAAAGTCCCCGGCCGGAACCTTCGGCACAACCCCGATGGCGAACGACTCCTTCCTGGCCGTCTGGGCCCGGCAGAACGGTGATTACCTGTATACCAACGACGGTAAGAAGCTGGGCATCAGTGAGGACACTGCCGCCAAATGGTTCGAGCTAAACAAAAAGCTGATGGAATCCGGCGGTGCCCCTTCCGCGTCGCAGACGGTTGAGGACGGCTCGGCCCAGCCCGAAATGACCCTCATGGGCCAGGGCAAGCAGGGCATGAAGATTTCCTGGAGCAACCAGATGAACTCCTACTCGGGTTCCCCACTGGTCATGATGAAGCTGCCGAACGAGAGCAAGCAGGCCGGATCCTGGCTGCGGTCCTCCATGGAATACGCCATCTCCTCCAAGTCCGCACACCCCAAGGAAGCAGCCCTTTTCATCAACTACCTGGTGAACAATGTTGACGCTGCCACCAAGATCAAGAGCGACCGGGGCATGCCGGCCAACACCGAACTCAAGGCCGCCATCACTCCGCTCCTGAAGGAATCCCAGCAGAAGGAAGCGGTGTACCTGGACCGCCTTGCCGAGATGAAGATCGAGCCGCCGCTGCCGTTCCCCGCGGGATCGTCCGCAACAATGGAGGTCCTAAACCGGTTCAACACGGATGTATTGTTCGGGAAGATCTCCCCGCGGGACGCCGCCAAGGGCTTCATCCAAGAGGTTAACTCGAACCTTGGCTAGCCCCCGGCGAAAGTCATCAATACAACCACCCGAACAGGAGGCAAGCCAGTGAGCGGTAATGCCGGAGTGACCAAAGATCCCCGCCCGGCACGGCCCAGCGCGATTGCCGGCTACGAGGACTGGCCTGCCTACGTTCAGGGAAACCCCCGCTACCAGGCGGCCAGCGCGGCGGCCCAGGAACTCGCAGACGCCCTCGGCGTACCCGGCGCGCTGCCGCCACCTGACGTGACGGTCCTCTGGGAGGAGACGCACGACGGCGTCACCACCTCCCAGCTCAGCTGGCAGTTGGGCTTCGGTCCCCGCACCACGGGCTGGCTGATCCGCCTGACCGGCGTTTCCGGTCCCCTGCCCGGGGTCCTGGCCTTGCACTGCCACGGCGGGAACAAGTTCGGCGGCGCGGACCGGTTGGTGGAGCTCCCCCAGTCCCATCCTTCGGCGGAGAGTGCCCGTGCCGGCCACTATGACGGCCACGCCCTTGCCACTGACATTGCGCGCCGCGGCTTCGCCGTCCTCGCCCACGACACCTTCGCCTGGGGCAGCCGCCGTTTCAGCCTTGACCTCCCGCCCTGGCGAACGGCCGCGGCCCTGGCGGCAAGGCAGGCGCATTGGCGGGAGGACGGCGTGGTGCCTTCCGAAGCCGAGGTGTACAACGCCGCAGCCGGGTTTCACGAGGAAACCGTGGCCAAAACCGCAGGCCTGCTGGGCACCAGCTTGGCCGGAATGGTGGCGCACGACGACCTTGCCGCCCTGGAAATCCTCGCCACTTTGCCGGACGTGGACAAGGACAGGCTGGGCTGCATCGGTTTCTCCGGCGGCGGCGGCCGATCCCTGGCCTTGGCCGCGCTGAGCCCCCGGATCCGCAGCTACGTGGTGACCTGCATGATGACCACATTCCAGTCGCTGCTGCCCGCCCACCTGGACGCCCATTCCTGGCTGCTGCAGACTCCCGGCCTGTGGCGCGTCGGCGACTGGCCGGAGCTCACTGCAAGGTCGGCGGCCAGCCGGCTGCTGGTGCAGTACGCCCTGGCTGACGAACTCTTTCCGGAAGGCGGCATGCGCGAGGCCCACGCCATCCTGGAGTCGCTGCACCCACATGGAACCTATACCGGAAGCTTTTGGCCCGGCGGCCACGTGTTCACCTCCCGGATGCAGGAGGAAGCATTCGCCTTCCTCGCCGCCACCCTTCACTGCCCGCCCAATCTCAGTTCCCAATCCACCCTCAGCTCCCAATCCACCTTCAGTTCACAAGGATCACCCTCATGACTCAACACTCCGCCATCACGGAAAGCAGCACGCACCCGGGCGGCGACAACCCGCCCGCCGCTGCCCCCGCGGCTGTCCCACGCATAGCCCTGGTAGGCGTCCACGGCTTCGGCGAACGGCACCTGGCCAACCTGGCGCGGCTCGAGGAAGCCGGCGCCGTCGAACTCGTCGCCGTGGCGGACCCCAACCCGCCGGCGCAGGGACAGCTGGCAGAATCGGTAGCCGTTTTCGATGACCTGGCGCAGCTGCTGGCAGCGGATCCGGGCGTCGACGTCGTCATTCTTGCCACCCCCATCCAGACCCATGCTCCCTTGGCCCTCGCCGCTCTGTCAGCCGGCAAGGACGTCTATGTGGAAAAGCCGCCGGTGGCGTCCCTCGCCCAGTTCGAGGAAGTGCTGGCAGCGGCCGAAAGCGCAGGGCGGCTGGTCCAGGTGGGCTTCCAGAGCCTCGGCTCACGCGCGCTGCCTGCCATCCGCGCCGTGGTGGAATCCGGCGGCATTGGTGACGTCCTCGGGCTGAGCGCCACAGGGCAGTGGGTGCGGAGCAAGGCCTACTTCAAGCGGTCACGCTGGGCCGGGAAGCGCAGCCTGGACGGCATCGACGTCGTGGACGGCGTGGCAACCAACGCCCTGGCACATGCGGTGGCCACGGCGCTCCACGTGGCCGGGGCGCACACCCTCGCGGATGTTAAGTCGGTGGAGACGGACCTTTACCGGGCCCACGATACCGAGAGTGATGACACCTCCATCCTCCGCGTACGCACCGCCGCCGGCACCACGCTGCTCTGCGGCCTGACGCTGTGTGCACCCGAGCAGCAGAACCCGTCCGTGACGGTCCACGGCACGCTCGGCGAGATCACGCTGTTCTACACAGAAGATGAGGTGGTTATCACCACGGCCGACGGCGAGCGCCGCGAGACCTTCGGCCGGACAGACCTGCTGGAGAACCTGCTGGACGCGCGGTCCACCGGCGCCCCGCTGCTGTGTTCCCTGCCGGACACCGGCGCCTTCACAACGGTGCTGGAAGCCATCCGCACCGCGCCTGCGCCGCAGCAGATCAGCCCGGAGCACATCACGTGGGAGGGGGAAGGCGACGACGCCCACCCCGTGGTTCACGGCATCGGGCCTTCCCTGGAACGTGCCGCCAAAGCGCAGGCCACGTTTGCCGAGCTCGGAGTGCCGTGGGCCCGGAAGCTACCACCGGTCCGCCCGCTGACAATCGACGGCCAGGAGATCGCGGAGTACCAGGACGGCAGCCGGATCCGCGCAGTGTCTTCGCCGCGGCCCTACCTGCACCCGGTCCGGACCCTTGCAGGAACCGTGGTTACGGACCATCAGCCCCTGGACCACGTATGGCACCTCGGCGTCGGAGTGGCCCTGCAGGATGTGGACGGCACCAATTTCTGGGGCGGCCGCACTTATACCCGCGAAGCCGGACAGTACATCTGGCGTCCTGACCACGGCAGAATCACCGCCACCGCAACCTCCATCGAGGAGACCGCTGCCGTGACAGGAGGCCCCGAAGGCCGGCTGCAGGAAACACTGAGCTGGAACGGGCCCGACGACGCCCCGGTCCTGGTCGAGGAGCGCACCTGGACGTGGTCCGGCGTCAGCTCCGCCACCTGGCGGCTCTCCCTCGACTTTGCCCTCTCCCCCGCCGGCGACCAGCCGGTCAGCCTGGGCAGCCCCGGTTCCAACGGCCGCCATGAAGGCGGCTACGGCGGGTTCTTCTGGCGGCTGCCCGAATGCGGCGGCGCCACCGTATGGACGCCGGCCGGCGCGGGCGAATCCGAGGTCCACGGTTCCGTGACGCCCTGGCTCGCCTGGGCTGGAGAGTTCGGGGCCGGGACGTTGGAAGACAGAACGTCCGACGGCGGCACGTCAGGCGGCAGCGCAACGCTCGTTTTTGTGCCGGCAGAGGGTTCCACGGACCCCTGGTTCGTCCGGGCGGATGGTTACCCGGGCGTGGGCCAGTCGCTGGCGTGGGACAGGCCGGTCATTGCTGAACCGGGCAATCCTGTACAGCGCGGCATCACCGTTTTTGTGGCCGACGGCATCCTGGGCACAGCAGACATCGAATCGTTGGTCAACCGTCGGGGGAACCGTTCATGAGCCAGACAACAGCTGAAACCACATCGCTTGCGGGCAGGGTAGCGCCGGCGTCCGCCGACGACCGCGCCGTCAAACGCCGGCAGATCCTGGACATCCTCGATGCCAAGGGGAAGGACTCCCTGCTGCTGACTACCAACACCGCCCTGACCTGGTACCTGGACGGCAGCCGCGTGCACATCAGCCTGGCCGGCGATCCAATCGCTGCCCTCCTGGTGGACCGCGGTGGCGACCACCTCGTCACCTTCAACAATGAAGCCGGCCGTATCGCTGCCGAGGAACTGCCGGCCGGCGTCGCCCTGCACACCGTGCCCTGGCACGGCAACCTGCACGAGGCGGCCGCCGCCGTCGGCACCGCTGAAGCTGGCGCAACGCCGCTGGCGGAAGCAGACATCACGGGCGAGCTGCGGGCCGCCCGCCAACAGCTCCTCCCGGCAGAAAGCGCCCGTTACGCCCGCCTCAGCGCCGAGATGGCAGCGGTGATGACGGACGTCCTCTCAACGGCGCGGCCGGAGACCACCGAGTTTGAGCTGGTCTCCGCCCTGGCAGCCCGGGTTGTCGCCGCCGGAGCGGAGCCGTTGGTCCTGCTGTGCAACGGCAGCAACCGCAGCGCGTTCCGGCACCCGCTGGCCACGCACTCTCCCCTCGGCCGCCGGGCCATGGCGGTTGTGTGTGCCCGCAGGGACGGCATGGTCACCAACATCACCCGCTGGGTAAGGTTCGACGGCGGCACGGTGGACGAGCGCGACGCAGAGGCACGTATCGCCGCAGTGGAAGCGGACATCTTCGACGCCACCGTCCCCGGCACCAGGCTCGACAGGATCTTCGCCGAAATCAAGGCAGCCTACACCCGGCACGGCTTCGGCCCGGACCAGTGGGAGCAGCACCACCAGGGCGGGCCGGCCGGCTACGCTGGCCGTGATCCCCGCGTCACCGCTGCAGCAACGGACACGGTGGTCCTGAACCAGGCGTTCACCTGGAACCCGTCCGGGCCCGGCGTCAAGATCGAGGACACCGTCCAGCTCACCGCGTCAGGCCTCCAGGTCCTAACCGTCGATCCCCGCTGGCCCGCGACGGCGGTCAACGGCATCCAGCGGCCGGCCACGCTCCAGCTCTAAGCAAACGCTCTCTCAGATAATGCACCGAAATGCGAAACGCTCTCTCAGTTGTAGCCGCCGTACCGGCAAGCCAACTGAGAGAGCGTTTCGATTAAGGCGACGCTAGCTGCGCTAGCGTTTCGTCCAAACCCACATCAACTGAGAGAGGGTTGTTAGGGGAGGACGAGCTCCCCGTCCACCCGGCGCGGGATGCCCAGCGGGTTGCTTTCGCGCAGCGCCGGGTGCAGGACGGACTCCGGAGCGTCCTGGTAGGCGACCGGACGCTGGAACCGGCGGACCGCCGTCGCCCCCACCGAGGTGAAAAGCGAGGTCGTGGCCGGGTAGGGGCCACCGTGCTGCTGGGCCCAGTTGACGGCGACGCCGGTGGGCCAGCCGTCGAAGAGGACGCGGCCCGCGAGTTCGGACAACTGCTCCACGAGCCCGGAGAGGTCCTCCCCCGGCTGCGCGTGGACGGTGGCAGTCAGGCTGCCCGGTACTTTGGCCAGGACGGCGGACAGTTCCTCCCGGTCCGTGTATTCGATCAGCATGGTGGTGGGCCCGAAGCACTCCTCCAGCAGTTGCTCAGGGTTTTCCAGTACGTTCGCAGCGGTGGTGGAGAAGACCACCGGGGCTGCGCCGTTTGACACCGCATCCTGGTCCACGCTGCCGCTGACAACGTCCACGCCCTGTACGGAAGCGAAGCTGCGCAGGCCGTCCGGGTAGGCCTCGGCGATCCGGCTGGTCAGCATGCCCAGGGCCGGCTTGTCCTTGCTGGCCTCCGCCACCTGGGCGGCGAAATCCGTTCCGGCCGGGATAAACACCAGCCCGGGCTTGGTGCAGAACTGCCCGGCGCCGAGGGTGAAGGATCCGGCGAGGCCCTCGGCCAGCTGGCCCGGGCGTTTGGCCAGCGCTGCCTCGGTGACCACCACCGGGTTCAGGCTGCCCAGTTCGCCGTAGAACGGGATGGGTTCCGGTCGGGACGTTACGAGGTCGAAGAGGGCCCGGCCACCCGGGATGGAACCGGTGAAACCCACCGCTTTGATGGCCGGATCCTGGACCAGGGCTGTTCCCACCTCGCGGCCGCTCACCAGGGCAAACAGACCCTCCGGCGCGGCGGCGTCACGGAGGGCCGCAGCGACGATCTCAGCAGTCCGCTCCGAGAGGCGCAGGTGGCCGGAGTGGGCTTTGACGATCACGGAGCAGCCCACGGCCAGCGCGGAAGCGGTATCGCCGCCGGCCACCGAGAAGGCGAACGGGAAGTTCGACGCCGAGAAAACCGCCACCGGCCCAATGGGCCGCAGGATGCGGCGCAGGTCGGGCGTGGGCGGGGTGGCGTTCGGGTTCGCGTGGTCAATCACTGCCTCGAGGTACGAGCCCTCGGTGATGACGCGCGCGAACAGCCGCAGCTGGCCGGTGGTACGGGCCACTTCCCCGGTGAGGCGGGTGGCGCCCAGGCTGGTCTCGGAATCGGCGATCTCCACCAGCTCGGCGGCGTTGGCGTCCAAAGCGTCGGCCACGGCGGTGAGCCAGGCGGCGCGCTGTGCATCGGAGGCCGCCGCCGAGATTTTGGCAGCCTCAGTGGCAGCGGCCGCGAGCTCAGACAAGGAGAGGGTTGCAGTTGTCACGTCAGTACCTGTTCTGTGGTTGTGCGTTCTTCATTCCGGTGCGCCCGGGGCTTACTGTGTGTCCCGGGCTTACGGTGCGTCCTGGAAGCGGAAGCCGAGCCCCGGCTGGTCCGTGAGTGTCACCCGGCTGTTGCTGAACCGGACCGGCGACGGGCCCGCCAGTATGCCCAGCTGCTCAAAGGACGCCTCCTCCACGTCCTCCACCAGGGTAGGCTCCGCGAGCGTCAGCGCCAGCTGGCCGGACAGCTCCGGGAGCAGGTGCGGCATCACCTTGATGCTGTTGGTCCGGGCAAGTTCAACGATCCGCCGGAACGGGGTGATGCCTCCCACCCGGATGATGTTCGGCTGGATGATGTCCACCGCTTCCGCCTCAATAAAATCGCGGAAGCGGTAGATGGTGTGGAGGTTTTCACCGAGGGCGATCGGCACCGGCGAGTGCTTGCGGAGCCTCCGGTAGGCCCAGAGATCGTCCGCCCTGATGGGTTCCTCGAGCCATTCCAGGCCGAAGCCGGCCAGGACATCGAGGGCGCGGAGCGTGGTGGGCAGGTCCCAGCGCTGGTTGGCGTCGATCATCAGTTTCCGGTCCGGCCCCAGGACGGAACGGACGGCGGCCACGCGTTCGGCGTCCTCGCGTATGTCCGGCTTGCCCACCTTGATCTTCACAGCCTGGTGCCCCGCCGCGATCCACCGTTCCGTCTGGGCGACCAGCTCTTCAAGGCTGTAGTGCAGGTTCACGCCGGAACCGTAAACCTCCGCGGACTCCTGCCGCTGGCCCACAAATCCGGTGACGGAGGTGCCGGCGCGTGAAGCCTGCAGGTCCCACAGCGCCAGGTCCACCCCGGCCATCGCAATGGTGGTCAGGCCCCCGCCGCCGGCCTCATGCAGCCGCTTCCACAGCGCGTCCCAGACCACCTCGGGATTGGCGGGCAACCCGGAGATGAACGGCGCAATGTCATAGTCCAGCAGCGCCTTAACCGCCTGGGGGCCAATGGTGGGCGTCCAGGAAAAACCGTGCCCCGCACCGCCGTCGTCCGTGTGGATCTCCGTGACGATCACATGGTTCTCCGGCGCCTCGACGCCCCAGCTGCGGCGCAGCGGAACGGTGATGAGCCGGGTGGAGAGGCCCGTGATGCGCGGCACTGTCCGGACCGCTTCGGCGGCAAGGGCGCCCATCAGCGGCCGGCCAGCTCGTAGCCCTTGGCGAGGATGGCCTTAAGCTGGACCAGCTGCTCCTCGCTAGGGTCTACCAGCGGCGGGCGCACGGAGCCAACGGGCAGGCCGCCCAGGCGCAGGCCAGCCTTGATCAGCGAAACGCCGAAACCGGGGGTCTGGTCGCGGAGCCGGACCAGTGGTGCGTAGAACCCTTCCAGCAGGGCGTTCCGGCGCTCCTCGTCACCGGCCATGTAGGCGTCGTAGTACGCCTTAGCGATTTCCGGGGCCATGGCGAATGCGGCCGAGGAATACAGGGGAATCCCCAGTCCGCGGTAGGCGCCCTGGGTCAGTTCAGCAGTCAGCAGGCCGTTGAAGAACGCGAAGTCCTCGCGTCCGGTGGCGCGGACTGCGGAGACGATTTCCTGGGCCAGGCCAACGTCGCCCAGCCCGTCCTTGAACCCAACCACCTTGGCGTTGGCAGCAAGCCGCGCGATCGAAGCAGCGGTGAACTTTGCGTTGCCGCGGTGGTAGACGATCACAGGCAGGCTGCTGGCGCCGGCCACCGCCTCGATGTAGGCCACCAGCCCTTCGGTGGGCCCGGTGACCAGGTACGGCGGGAGCACCAGGAGGGCGTCGGCACCAGCTTCTTCGGCCGCGCGGGCGGCGGCGAGGGCGTGGCCCAGGGGGCCGCCGGCACCGGCAACGACCGGCACCTTGCCGGCGACAACCTCGACGGCGGCCGTCACCACGGTGCGGACCTCCTCGATGCTGAGGGCGTGGAATTCGCCGGTGCCGCAGGCGGGGAAAACGCCGCCCGGCCCGAAGGGGAGCCGGGAGCTGATGTGCTCCTTGAGCAGCTCGACGTCAACGGCACCTTCGGCCGTGAACGGGGTGACGGGGAAGAACAGTACGCCGTCGAATTTCATGGTGTCTCCTGGGTTCCGCTGCCGGCAGCAACCAGCGCGGGGTTCTCGTCGTTGAGGGTGGGATGGGATTTCAGTTCAGTGCGCCAGCTGCGCGTGGGGTGCCAGCCCAGGAGTTCCTGGGCCTTGGCGATAGAGAAGGCCGGGCTGGTGCCGGTAAGGCCTGCGCTGAGGGCTTCGCTTCCGGGCAGGAATTTCGGCATCAGTTCAGCCAGGGGTGACGTGGCGAGGGCGTCAGCGGCGCCGACGAAGAAGGTTTCCCCATTGGGGATGGACGGCATCTTCTCCAGGAGCAGGTCCAGGAAGTCTGCCACGTCCCGGGCATCCACATAGTTGAACAGTGCGGGTGCGGACAGTGCGGGATCGGCCAGCCGTTCAGCGAGGGTGTGGCCCTGCTGGGTGGGCGCGCCTTCCCACTCCTCGGGGGAGATCACATAGCAGGGGCGGAAGGCCGCGTACCGGATCTTCTCCCCTTGCGCGGCAGCGAACGCCTGCACGGTCTGCTCCGCGATGAGTTTGGACAGCGCGTAGGCGTTCCACGGCTTTGGCGGGGTCCGCTCGTCCAGCGGGAACGACGGCGGCAGCCAGCCCGCGGGTGAGCCGTACCCCAGTACCGTGGGGCTGCTGGCCGTCACGATCTTTTGCACCCCTACTTCGGTCGCGGCGCTGACCACGGCGAAGGCGAGCCGAGTGTTCGTGGCGAAGATGACGTCCTCGGGCGCGCTGAACGGTACGGCGATCGCGGCAAGGTGGATGACGGCGTCGGGCGTGGTTTCCCGGAGGAGGCGCAGCGCCTCGCCGGGGGCCAGGAGGTCGGCGGTTTCCTGGACAACGCCGGCGGGCAGCTGGTCGGCCGGAACGGCGTCCCGGTCCACAGAAATCACGTGGTGGCCCTTTTCGGCGAGCCCGGCCACAACACTGCGGCCCAGGCGGCCGGAGCCGCCGGTGACAAAAATCCTGCTCATGTTATTCCTTCGGGTCCGGCGCTGCGGTCAGTTGCCGCGGCGGAGGTCGACGCCGAGGTCCAGGTCCTCGATGCGTACGGGCAGGGAGGTCTCGAGGGAGCGGTTGCCGGCGATGCCCACGGAGACCGAGCGCAGCCCGTCAAGGTAGCCGGAGGGGCGGCCCAGCGGGTCCTCGCCCGGTCCGTTGAAGAGGTCCGAGAGCAGGAGCTCGTCACCGCCGCCGTGGCCGCCTTCACCGTTGATGATGGGTACTTCGTAGGCTGCCTCCCAGTGGCGCTGGACCACCAGGCGTTCGCCGTTGCGGCGGATGGCGTCTTCTTCTTCGATGGGCGTTGCACTGGGGTCCACCACGGTCTTTTTGTCCGTGCTGCTGACCACAGCGGCGCGTTCCACCACCTCAAGCTCGGCGCGGCCTTCCGTGCCGTTGACGGCCACGCGGTAGCCCTCCCACGGGCTGTGGGCGTTCAGGGAGTAGCTCAGGCGCGGGCCGCCCTGGTACTCCACTACCAGCGCGAGGTTGTCCTCGATGGTGATGCCGCCGGTGAAGACGTCCTGGTCGCGGCGGTAGCCGTCGTAGTGCTCGTTGTCGAGGAAGAGAGCCTTGAGCCGCTCGTCTTCGCGCAGGTCCAGGGTGAACGGATCCTTCTCACCGGTGACCGGTGCATCGGCGTCGGGGGTACCGCGTTCCGGGCGGGGGCCCAGGCCGCGCTCGGCGGCGTTCTTGTCGCCGTAGAACTTGAGGCCGCCGGAGGCGAAGACGCGCTCGGGGACGTCGTCGATCCACCAATTGACCAGGTCGAAGTGGTGCGAAGCCTTGTGGATCAGCAGGCCGCCGGAGTTCTTCTTCTCGCGGTGCCAGCGGCGGAAGTAGTCCGCGCCGTGCACGGTGTCCAGGACCCAGCTGAAGTCGATGGACGTGACCTTGCCGATCACGCCGCTCTGGATGATTTCCTTGAGTGCACTGTTGCGCGGGGAGTAGCGGTAGTTGAAGGTGACCACCACGTTGCGGCCGGTCTCGTGCACGGCCTGGGTGATGCGGCGGCAGCCTTCAGCGTCGATGGTGAGGGGTTTTTCGACGACGACGTCCGCGCCCGCGCGGAGTCCCTCCACGATGTAATCGGCGTGGGTGTAGTCAGGCGTGGTGACGATGACGCGGTCAATGTTATTGGCCTGGATGAAGGCGGTGAGGTCTGCCGGATCGAATGAAGCGACCGGTCCGGGTGCGCCCAGTTCCTGGATGAGCTGCTGGTAGAACTCCACGCGTCCCGGGTTCACGTCCGAGAAGGCGACGAGTTCGGCGGTATCGGCGTGCCTGCCGAAGATGGCGCGGATGTACATCTCAGAGCGGCCGCCGGTGCCGATAAGGGCGATGCGGGCTTTGCCACCGTGTCCGGCTGCAGTACCAAGGGCTGTGGAGGTGTCCGCGGCAGCTGTTGCCGTCCCTGCAGTACTCGACTCGGCTGTGTTGACCATGAAGGGTCCCTTTCGAAAGGTATTACCTGGCCGCCCTGGCGGCCTCTGACGTATCGACATGCGGCGCTCCGACGCACCGGCCAAGAAAGCGTTTTCTCACTTCGTTATTAGATTTGTATCAACCCGAACGGCCATCCGTCAACCATTATCAGCACTGCGAGAAACCGTTTTCTACTCGGGGGCCCACCGCGGCCCGCCTGGAACGGCCAAAACTTGTGGGAAAACTTGGGAAAACGTTAGAAATCGCTTTCCCGCAGCGTTATATGCTGAGAATCAACACGCTGTCAGGAATAGGCGGCACGAACCTGCCTTCGGCAGCAGAACGTCCAGGGCAGCAGCACGCGCAGGGCTCGCGACCCGCAGCGCAAAGGAAAGGGACCACCATGGCCAGGAGATCGGCAACCGGCAGGATTGGCATTGCGGATGTTGCCGTCAAGGCAGGGGTTTCCCATGCCACCGTGTCCCGGGTCATGAACGGGAATTTCACCGTGGACCCGGATATCGCCGCCCGCGTCCGGGCGGCAGCGGCAGAACTGAAGTACCAGCCCAACCCCGTGGGCCGCAGCCTGGCCCTGGGCAAGACCGATACCATCGGCATCGTGGTGCCGGACCTCGCGAACCCCACGTTCCAGGCCATCCTCCGCGGCCTGAGCCGGGCTGCCGCCCAGGACGGCTACCGTGTCCTCATCGCTGATTCCTTCGAGGTGTCCAGCGAAGAAACCATCCTGGCTGGCGAGGCCCGCAGGCGCTGCGACGGCCTGGTTCTGTGCGCGCCCCGCATGACCGACGCCGAACTGGAGGAGATCGCGCCGTCACTGAGCCCGCTGGTGCTCATCAACCGGACCACGGCGGCAGCGGACGTTCCCAGCCTGGTGGTGGATTACGGGCAGGGCGTGCAGGACCTCGCCGAGCACCTTGTAAACCTGGGCCACACCCGCCTGGCATTCCTTGCCGGCCCGCCCCGCAGCGCCTCCAACGGCATGCGCCTCAAGGGCCTGGAAGCGTTCAAGGCTGCCCACCCGGAGGTGGACGTGCGGATGCTCGAAGGCGGTTCGGACTTCGATACCGGGCATGAGGCTGTGGACGCAGTGCTGGAAAGCGGCGCCACCGGCATCCTTGCCTTCAACGATCTGGTGGCCATGGGCCTGATGAGCGGGCTGCACGAGCGCGGGCTGGATGTTCCCGGCGACATCTCCGTCACCGGCTTCGATGACATCCCGTTCGCCAAGTACACTACCCCCGCCCTCACCACGGCTGCCGTGCCCATTACCGAACTGGGCGAGCAGGCCTGGCACCAGCTCCGCGCGCTGATCCGCAAGGAGGACAACGATGCTCCGGGCAGCCGCTACCAGCCGCGCCTCGAGGTCCGGGCCAGCAGCGGCCCTGCCAAGGCTCCGCGCTCAACAGTGCACGGCTAAAACCCTTCACTACATCTAAGGCCCGGCCGGCGGCTTCAGGAGCACGTCTATGACCTGGGTGAGCCCCTTCGCCACGTCCACCTCCTTGTTGTAGAGCCACTGCAACTGCAGCCCGTCGGAAACAGCAACCACCAGCCGTGCAAGATCCGCCGCCGGCAGGTCCGCGCGCGCCTCTCCAGCCTTCTGCCGGCGTGCTATGTCGGTGGCCAGAACGTCAACCACCTCGGCAAACCGCTCTTCAAAATACCGGTGTGAATCATGTCCGGGGTCATTCGCCGTAGCTGACGCCACTGCATACAAGGTGGTGAGGCCCGGTTCATGACGGTTGCGTTCGGCGGACCGGACCATCAGGGGAAGGCCCGCTTCTTCCGCGTTTGTCGATGCAAGGCTCCGGCGGTCCCTTTCAGCGAGAACGGCCGTCAACAGTTCCTGCTTGCCGCGGAAGTAGTGGAACAGGGTGGCTTCCTTCACCCCCACCAGTTCAGCCACTCGCTTCAGTGCGGTGCCCTCAAAGCCTTCTGTGGCGAAAACGTCGGTTGCCGTCTGGATGATCTGTTCGCGGCGTTCCGCTCCTTTTGCGTACTGGCCGCGTGGCTTTGATGAAGACATCAGGCCAGTGTATTTCACGGCTTTACGGCAAAATTTCGCGCTGTGCTCAAAATCTAGTCAGACTCGGTTTTTGCATGTAGCATCTTTTGCAGGACCCAACGGAGGGTCACTTTTTGTCAGGAGGCACCGTGGCCGTCAAGACCATCACCGGGGATTCCGCAGGGCTGCCAGCCCGTGGAACTTCATCCAGCAACACCGCTAAATCCGCTCCCGCCCTGGGAGCGCCCACCAGTACACCCCGCGCCTACGTCGTCGGCATGCCGATCGCCAGCGCCGGCCTGTGGATGGCTGTCCTGGCGCCGGCCCTGGTGGTGCTGGCCATCAAGGTTTCGGAGATCACCACTCCGGAAACCCGGGCCGGAGCCCTGAGCCTGGTGGCAGGTGTGGGCGCACTGATCGCCCTTTTGGCCAACCCCCTTTTCGGCCGCCTGAGCGACCGGACCACGTCCCGGTTCGGCATGCGCAAGCCCTGGATAGTCGGTGGCTCCATCGTCGGGATGGGCTCGCTGATCCTGCTCGGGTCAGCCACCGACGTTGCCGGCGTGCTGGTGGCCTGGGTCCTTGCCCAGCTCAGCTTCAACGCGGCCCTGGCAGCACTGGTGGCAACCCTCCCGGACCAAACAGCACCCGCTGAGCGCGGGCGCCTGTCCGGGCTGATCGGAATGACCCTGCCGGTTGGCCTGGTTGCCGCCGCCTATTTCGCCCAACTCTTCGACAACGCCTTCCAGATGGCCGTGGTCCCCGGCGCTGTTGGAACAGCAGTAGCCATCGCCTTCGCCTTCACCTTCAAGGACCGGGTCCTCACCGAGAAGCCGGCCCCGCTGAGCCTGAAGGAAATCGGCGGGTCCTTCTACTTCAACCCACGCACCTACCCGGGCCTGGGCTGGGCCTGGTTCACCAAATTCCTGGTGTACATCGGCTATTGCGCCGGCTTGCTCTACCTGCCCTACTTCTTCGCCGACCACCTCCGCGTCGCGGAGACCGAAGTGGCATCACTGGTCTTCCAGGCAACGTTGGTCAGCTCCCTGGGAACTGTGATTACCAGCCTCGCCGGCGGTTGGATCAGCGACAAGATCGGCAAGCGCAAAGGGATGGTTGTTGCCTCCGCCATCATCATGATGGCCGGCCTGATCGTCATTGCCACCAGCACCACCACTGACCAGGTCCTCGTGGGTCAGGCTATCGCCGGTCTCGGCCTGGGCTGCTTCGGAGCTGTGGACGTAGCCCTCATCGCCGATCTCCTGCCCGGCAGCCAGAGCGAGAACGCCAAAACGTTCGGCGTCTTCAACATCGCCCAGGCACTGCCGCAGTCCCTGGTCCCCGCGCTCGCATTCCCAGTCATCACGCTCGGCGGTTACCCCGCGCTCTTCATCGGCGGGGCGGTCGTCGGCATCATCGGCGCCGTCCTCGTCACCCGCATCAAAGGAGTCAAGTAAATGAACCCCGCCCTTGCCCCAGCCGTCACGGTTCCAGCCGCCGGTTCCCCGGATGCAGAAGCGCGCATCCGGGAACTCGCCGAAAACCTTCCCCTGGAACAGCAGATCCAGCTGCTGACCGGCGCGGACGTGTGGGCCACCCACGCCCTCCCCTCCATTGGCCTCTCCCGGGTTGTCCTGTCAGATGGTCCGTCGGGCGTACGGGGCGAAGACTTCGACGAGCGGCATGACTCAGTCTCCCTGCCGTCGTCGTCAGCGCTGTCGGCCACGTGGAGCGTGGAAACGGCACAACGCTACGGCCAGGTCCTGGGCCAGGAGGCGCGCCGCAAGGGCGTGCACGCGGTGCTGGGACCCACCATCAACCTTCACCGCTCCCCGCTGGGCGGCCGGCACTTCGAGTGCATGAGCGAAGACCCGCGCCTCACCGCCACCCTGGCGGCCGGCTACGTGGCCGGCGTGCAGTCCATGGGCGTCGGCGCCACGCCCAAGCACTACCTCGCCAACGAGGCGGAGACGGAGCGTTTCATGGCGGATTCGGTGGTGGACGAGCGTCCGCTGCGCGAGCTCTACCTGGCGGCCTTCGAGGACGCGATCACCGAGGCCCGTGCATGGCTGGTCATGAGCTCCTACAACTCCATCAACGGCACCACGGCCAGTGAGAACAAGCTTCTGAAGACGCCGCTGTCCACCGAATGGGGCTTTGACGGTGTGGTTGTCTCGGACTGGACCGGGGTCCGCTCCGTGGAAGCGGCGAACGCGAACCAGGACCTGGAGATGCCGGGGCCGGTAGGACACTGGGGCCCCAAGCTGCTGGCCGCCGTGAATGACGGCCGCGTCAGCCACTCTGCGATCCTCGAAAAAGTCATCCGCATCCTCCGCCTCGCGGCCCGTGTGGGCTCGCTGGAGGGCGTAGCTCCTGCAGTGACCGAACTTCCGGCAGCCCTCAACGCCACCGCCGTGGCGCGTGAAGTGGCCGTGCGCGGTGCGGTCCTGGTCCGCAACAGGGACGGACTCCTGCCCCTTGACCCGGCCGCGCTGCAAAGCGTCGCGGTCAGCGGGCACAACGCGGAGGAAGCCCGCACGCAGGGCGGCGGCAGCGCCACGGTCATGCCCAAATACACGGTCTCACCCCTCGAGGGCCTGCGTGAGGCGCTCCCGGACGTCAGCGTCAGCTACGCCCGTGGGGCCAAGGTGGCCGAAGGCCTGCAGGCCTTCCCGCGCACCTCGCTCCACAACCCTGTCACGAACGTGCCCGGGATGCGGGTGACCTTCCTGGCTGAAGACGGCTCGGAAATCTCGGGCGAGGACCGGCTCGCGTCGCACCTGATCTGGTTTGGCGTCGGCATCCCGGAGGGCGCGGCCGCCATCCGTATGGAGGCGGACTGGACTGCTCCGACGGCCGGCGTCCATCACCTGGGCGTCGGAACCGTGGGCCAGATCCAGCTCTCCCTGCAGGGCGGGGAGGTGTTCAACGGTGAGATTGAGGACGACACTGACGTGCTGGGCGCCGCCCTCTTCGACCCGCCCAAGACCGTCCACCGTGTGGAAACCGCAGCCGGCGAACCCGTCCGCATCGAGGCGGTCTACCAGCTGCCGAAGGAGCAGGTGATTCCTTTCACCGCCATCCTCCTGGGCGAGGAAACCGTGGTGGAGGACCCGCAGGCGGAAATCGACGCGGCCGTGGAAGCGGCAAAGGCTGCCGACGTGGCCATCGTGGTGGTGGGAACCAGCGCCGCCATCGAATCCGAGGGCTTCGACCGCCAGGACCTGGACCTCCCCGGGCTGCAGAACCAGCTGGTGGAGGCAGTCGCCGCGGTGAACAGGAGGACCGTGGTTGTGGTCAACTCCGGTTCACCGGTCCTCATGCCGTGGATCGACAAGGTGGGCGCCGTCCTGCTGGGTTGGTTCGGCGGCCAGGAATTCGGCCGGGCCATCGCCGACATCCTGCTGGGTGTGGAGGAACCGGGTGGCCGTTTGCCCACCTCCTGGCCCGCCGCGCTTAAGGACGTGCCGGTGCTGAACACCACCCCCGTCGACGGCAAGGTTGTGTACTCCGAGGGCATCCACGTGGGCTACCGGGCCTGGCTCAAGCAGCAGGCTGAAGGAGGCGCCGCCCCGGCCCTCCCGTTTGGCTTTGGGCTGGGTTACACCACCTTCGAACTGGGCGCACCGCACGCCCCGCAGTCGGTCCTGGCGGGCAACGACGTGGTGGTACATGTGCCGGTGCGCAACACGGGCAGCCGTGCCGGCCGTGAAGTGGTCCAGGTGTACCTGGAGCGGGCTGAGTCGTCAGTGGACCGTCCCGTCCAGTGGCTGGCGGGCTATGTGGGGACGCACCTGGCCCCCGGCGGCACCGAAAGCGTGGCGGTCCGGATTCCGGCCAGGTCCTTCGGGCATTACGACGGCGGCTGGCAGTTTGAGGCAGGGACGTTCCGGATCCTGGTGGGCCGCCATTCCGCCGATGACTTCCAGTCGGTGGAGATAGAGCTGCGCTAGCAGACTCCGTCACCGACGCAAACCCGACCTACGGCCGGGCTGGCTCCGTTCTATCGGCGGCAGCCCGGCTTCTCTGTAGTAGCCCTCGATGTGCGCTGCGACAAGCTTGGCCGCCCGTTCGCCGTCGTTATGCTGCACGGCGGCAAGGATGTCACGGTGCTCCCCCCGCAGCCGCGCCGCGGTGGAGTCCCAGTCCGGCAGGTTGGCCGTAAGCCGGGACGCGTAGCCGGTGATGGATTCGCGCAACGATCCCATCATGGCGCTGACCACCACGTTGCCGGCAGCGTCTGCGAGAGCCAGGTGGAAGCGGACGTCCAGCGCCAGGAACTCATCCACCTCCACCTCTTCGGCATCCATCTCAGCAAGGAGCCGGGCGGCGCCGGCCAGCTCAGGCGAATCCGGCCTGGCGTGGGACACCGCCCATGACTCCAGCAGCACGCGGGTTTCCACGATGTCCGCCACAGGAAGGTGCTGCGTGGCCACGTGCAGCCGCAGGGCTGAGCCGAGTGCCGCCGTCGGATCCGAGATGACAACCGTCCCGGCTTCGGGGCCGGACCCAACTCCGGCCCGCACCACGCCCATCGCCTCAAGGATCCTGACCGCCTCACGGACAGACGTGCGGGACACCTTCAGCTGCTCGGCGAGGGAACGTTCGGCGGGAAGCCGCCCGCCCACTGCCAGCCGCCCCTCCGAGAGCTCGGCCTCAATCCAGGCGAGGACAAGTTGATGGGTCTTCATGGAGCAATAGTAGTTGATGTGGTTGGACCACATGCCCTAGAGTGTGGTTAGACCACAGCTGGTCCCTGCACCCAGGACCTTGTCACCGGCCCAACGGAGGACGCCATGACCCACACTATCCAGCCCAACAACCCGGAAGCCACTCCGGCACCGGACGCCACGGATATCCCGGCGGCGCCCTCAGCCACGGCTCCCGACGCTGGCGGCGCCTCGTCCGCCGTGCCCGCGGCGCTGAAACGCCGCATCCCCAAGTACTCGGACCTGGCTCCCCTGATGCAGTTCAAGAAGCCCGGGTTCAGTAAAGAAGCCCGGCTCAAGCGGGCCAGCACCATCTGGGAGCTGCGGGACATCGCCAAGCGCCGCACCCCGCAGGCACCCTTCGACTACACCGATGGCGCAGCGGAAGAAGAAATCACCCTCCGCCGCGCCCGCCAGGCCTTCCTGGACATCGAATTCCGCCCCGGAATCCTGCGGAACGTCTCCGCTATCGACCTGAGCACCGAAATCCTGGGCAAGCCCTCCCGCCTCCCCGTGGGCATCGCCCCCACCGGCTTCACCCGGATGATGCAGTCCGAAGGTGAGTACGCCGGATCGCAGGCAGCTGAGGCAGCCGGCATCCCCTATACCCTCTCCACCATGGGCACCGCCTCCATCGAGGACGTCGCCGCCGCCGCACCCAATGGCCGCAACTGGTTCCAGCTGTACCTGTGGACGGACCGCGACCGCTCGCTGGAGCTGATTGAACGTGCCGCCAGGGCCGGCAACGATACGCTCATGGTCACCGTGGACACGGCAGTGGCGGGCGCCCGCCTCCGCGACGTCCGCAATGGGATGACCATCCCGCCGGCGCTGACCGTCAAGACGGTACTGGACGCGTCGTACCGCCCCGCCTGGTGGTTCAACTTCCTCACCCACGAACCGCTCACGTTCGCCTCGCTGTCCCGTTACACCGGCACTGTGGCGGACCTGATCAACTCCATGTTCGATCCCACGCTCACCTTCGAGGACCTGGACTGGCTGCGCGAAACCTGGAAGGGCAAGCTGGTGGTCAAGGGCATCCAGACCGTGGAGGACGCCCGCCGCGTGGTGGACCACGGCGCCGACGGTGTGGTCCTGTCCAACCACGGCGGCCGCCAGCTGGACCGTGCCCCCATCCCGTTCCACCTCCTCCCCGAGGTCAAGCAGGCGTTCACCACGGACAACACCAACGCCGCGATCATGCTCGACACCGGCATCATGAGCGGGGCCGATATCGTGGCTGCGCTGGCCCTCGGCGCCGACTTCACACTGATCGGCCGCGCCTACCTGTACGGCCTGATGGCCGGCGGGCGTGCCGGTGTGGACCGCGCCCTCCAGATCCTCGAAAAAGACATGGCGCGCACCATGGCGCTGCTGGGCGTCAGCAAGCTCTCCGAGCTCACCCCGGACCACGTCCGCCTGCTCAACAAGTAGGGCGGACCCCAACTGAGTAGCGCCAAGTGTCGTTTTGACGGGTCAGAACGACACTTGGCGCTACCTACTTGGGTTAACGGGCTATTTTTTGCGGCCGAACTTCGGCAGGTTGGGGAGGTTCGCCAGCAGGTCGGCTGCTTTGGTGGCCGCGCGGCCCACGGTCCGGCCGATCTGCTGGGGCACGCTGTCATCGCTGAGCGGCGCAGCTGTTCCGCCGGGAATAACGACGGCGGGACTCAGGTCTGCGCCATTGGGCGCCAGGACGCCGGCGGAGACAGCATCCGCTGCCACGGCATCGGCGATTGCGTGTTCCTTCGCCGGCGCTACCTGCAGCGCTTCCGCCAGGGATGGGGCCGGCGCCTCGTCCCGGCTCACGACGGCGGAGGCAGGGGCGGCAGGTGACGTCACCGCGGCGGCTGCCGAGCCGACGTCGAACGTTTCCAGCCAGCTGGCGATCCCCTCCAGCGGCTTGCGGTTCAGCGCGTAATAGCGCTTCTGGCCCTGCGCCCGCATGCTCACCAGCTGCGCTTCACGCAGGACTTTCAGGTGCTTGGAAATGGTGGGCTGGCTTGCCGCCAGTTCCTCCACGAGCTCCCCCACTGCCTTGTCTCCGGAGCGGAGGGAGGTCAGGATGTCCCGCCGGGTCGATTCCGCTATGACGGCAAATACGTCGTCTGTCACCATGCCTCCCACCCTAGCGACATATACGCCGAAAGGCATCAACTATTTCGCCGGGCCAAGCCATTGGGACGAGGGCGGGCGGAAGCGTGGTTCTAGTCGAACCAGGGGTCCAGTCCGTGCAGCGGAAAGACTGCCTTGCGGGTAGCCATCACGGTGCGGTCCACGGCGTCGTTGGGGTCGAATCCTACTTCCCAGGACCGCCACCACAGCTCCACGTCGTCGCCCATCAGGTCCGGCGCCGACGCACCGAATTTCTCCTCAACGTACCTGCGCCAGTCCTCCGGGACCGCCGTGCGCAGCGGCACCGGCCGGCCTGCCGCGATGGCAATGAGGTGGCTCCAGGACCGCGGAACCACCTGCAGCACGTTGTACCCGCCGCCGCCGGTGGCAATCCAGCGGTTGTCGCAGTAACGGGCGGCAAGATTGCCGACGGCGGTGGCCGCCTCCCGCTGTCCGTCAACGCTGAGGTTGAGGTGCGTGAGCGGATCGGTCCGGTGCGAGTCACAGCCGTGCTGGCTCACGATCACCTCCGGCTGGAACGCCGCCACAAGCTGGGGCACCACCGCGTGGAAGGCGCGCAGCCACCCGGCATCGCCCGTTCCTGAGGGCAGGGCGATGTTGACTGCGCTCCCTTCGGCTTTGGGTCCGCCGATTTCGTTGGCAAATCCAGTGCCGGGGAAGAGGGTGAGCCCGCTTTCGTGCAGGGATATCGTGAGCACCCGGGGATCATCCCAGAAAATACTCTCCGTGCCATCCCCGTGGTGGGCATCGACGTCGAGGTATGCCACCTTGCCGACCCCGCCGTCGAGCAGCTTTTGCACGGCGAGTGCGGCGTCGTTGTAGATGCAGAACCCGCTGGCCCGGTCGCGGGACGCGTGGTGCATGCCCCCGCCGAAGTTGACCGCGTGCAGGGCCGAGCCGTCCAGGATCTTTGCAGCGGCCAGCAGCGAGCCGCCGGCCAGCCTGGCGGCAGCCTCATGCATCCCGGCGAACGCAGGATCATCCTCAGTGCCCAGGCCGCGGGCTTCGTCCGTCGCGTACGGGTCACCGCTGACGCGGCGGACCGCTGCCACGAACTCAGCCGAGTGCACCGACTCGAGTTCGGCGTCCGTGGCGACGTAAGGGGCTTCGACGGAAACGTGGTCGAGGTCGAAGAGTCCCAGGCTGCGGGCCAGTCGTGCCGTGAGGTCCATCCGCTCGGGTGCCATGGGGTGGCCCGGACCGAAATTGTAGGCGGTCATGTCGGCGCCCCACGCCACCGTCGTTGGCGGCGCGGGCTTGCTGAGACCGGGCAGATATGTCATCAATCACAGGCTACCCGAGCCCGCTGCCCTTCCCGCCCGGCCATTACGCGGACATAAGTGGTTTACTACTGAGGGAAGAAGAGTCAACCGAGGAAAAGCCACACATGACGCAAAGCCAGTCGAGGCCCCGGAACCCGGCCAGCTGGCATCCCCCGGAGCAGGAGCGGGAGGGCCTCTGGGTTTTCACGCGGGTGCGTGACTTCATTGACGACATTGCGAACACCTCGCCGGCCCGGCTCGCGCTGAGCGCCTTCGCCGCCGTGTGCCTGGTGTTCACGTTCCTGCTCTCCCTGCCTGTCTCGTCCGCCACCGGCACGGCCACCCCGTTGCACGAGTCGATGTTCACGGCCGTCTCCGCCGTGTGTGTCACAGGCCTCACCGTGGTGTCCACGGCGGTGCACTGGTCCTTCTTCGGCCAGCTGGTGATCCTGATCGGCATCTTCATCGGCGGCCTCGGCACGCTGACCCTGGCGTCGTTGCTGGCACTGATGGTGAGCAAACGGCTTGGCGTACGCGGCAAGATCATCGCCGCCGAATCCATGAACAATGCGGGCCGCCTCGGCGAGGTGGGTACCTTGCTGCGGATCGTCATCACCACGTCGGTGGTCATCGAGGGGACCCTGGCGCTGGCCCTGATCCCCCGCTTCCTCACCCTCGGCGAGCCATTCTGGCAGTCCGTCTGGCACGGCATCTTCTATTCGATCTCGTCGTTCAACAATGCCGGTTTCACCCCGCACTCGGATGGCATTGTGCCGTACGAGACCGACCTGTGGATCCTGGTCCCCCTGATGCTGGGCGTGTTCCTGGGCAGCCTCGGATTTCCCGTGGTGATGGTCCTGCAGCAGAACGGCCTGAACTGGCGCAAGTGGAACCTGCACACCAAGCTCACCATCCAGGTGTCCTTCATCCTGCTGGCGGCCGGAACCGTGCTGTGGGGCCTGATGGAGTGGGACAACTCGCGGACCATTGGCCCCATGGAACTCGGCGACAAGATCACCCACGCACTGTTCGCCTCGGTGATGACCAGATCCGGCGGCTTCAACCTGGTGGACCAGAACCAGATGGAGTCCACCACCATGCTTCTGACGGACGCACTGATGTTCGCGGGCGGCGGCTCGGCTTCCACTGCGGGCGGCATCAAGGTCACCACCATTGCCGTGATGTTCCTGGCCATCATCGCCGAGGCCCGGGGCGACGCGGACGTCAAGGTCTACGGGCGGACCATCCCCCAAGGCAGCATGCGCGTAGCCATCTCCGTGATCGTGGCCGGTGCCACCCTTGTTTCAGTGTCCGCGTTCCTGCTGCTCCACATCAGCGGCGCCTCCCTGGACCGGGTGCTGTTCGAAACCATTTCCGCCTTCGCCACCGTGGGGCTCAGCACCAACCTCAGCGCCGAACTGCCGCCGTCGGGCGTTTATGTCCTCACGGCGCTGATGTTCGCCGGCCGCGTTGGCACCGTTACCCTTGCAGCCGGCCTGGCCCTGCGCCAGCGCAGCCAGCTGTACCACTACCCGGAAGAGAGGCCAATCATTGGCTAGTTCCCCAGACGCCCCACGTCGGCCCGCCCACAATGCTCCGGTTCTGGTGATCGGGCTGGGCCGGTTCGGTTCCTCCACGGCCGAGCAGCTGGTCAAACAGGGCCGGGAAGTACTCGCCATTGAGCGTGACCGCAGCCTGGTGCAGAAGTTCGCCCCGCTGCTGACTCACGTGGTGGAGGCCGACGCCACCAACATCGACGCGCTCCGCCAGCTGGGGGCACAGGAGTTCAGCTCGGCTGTGGTGGGCGTTGGCACGTCCATCGAATCCTCGGTACTGATTACCGTCAACCTCGTGGATCTGGGCATCGAGCACCTGTGGGTGAAGGCGATTACGCCCTCGCACGGCAAAATCCTCACCCGCATCGGCGCCAACCACGTAATCTACCCGGAAGCCGATGCCGGTGTCCGGGCCGCCCACCTGGTTTCCGGCCGCATGCTGGACTTCATCGAGTTCGACGACGACTTCGCCATCGTGAAGATGTACCCGCCGCGCGAAACGGTGGGCTTTACCCTGGACGAGTCCAAGGTCCGGTCCAAGTACGGCGTCACGATCGTGGGCGTCAAATCCCCGGGCGAGGACTTCACTTACGCGCGGCCGGAAACCAAGGTGTCCTCCCGGGACATGCTGATCGTGTCCGGCCACGTGGATCTGCTGGAACGCTTCGCCGCCCGTCCGTAAGGTCGGTGGTTGAGCCCGTCCGGCCCGGTGGTTGAGCCCGTCGAAACCCGGAAGATCAGCCCAGCTGTTTGGTGATCTCTGCTGCCCGGTCCGCCGCTGCGCGGGCGCCCGCGGCGATGATGGACGGGATGCCCCGCTCGTCGAAGGTTGCGATAGCCCTCTCGGTGGTACCGTTCGGGCTGGTCACCGCTTTGCGCAGGGACGCCGGGTCAGCCCCAGGCTCGGCGAGCATAAATCCGGCGCCCGCCACGGTTTCCCTTGCCAGGAGCAGGGACAGTTCAGCGTCCAGGCCCAGCTCCTGCCCTGCCGCTGCCATGGCCTCGGCAAGATAGAAGGCGTACGCCGGTCCTGAGCCGCTGATGGCGGAAAGGGCATCCACCTGTTCCTCCGGCACCTCAACAACGGTTCCCGCGCCCTGCAGGATGTCCTTGACCTTCTGCAACTGTTCCTGCGTGCAGCTGGTGCCCGGCGAGACCGAGACAACACCGCGCCCGAGCTTGGCGGGAGTATTGGGCATGGTGCGGATCACGGGCTGTCCGGCGGGGAGGGCAGCCTCCAGCTGGGCGATCGAAACCGCAGCAGCCACACTCACCACTACCGTTTCCGGCGCCAGTGCCGGGCTGATCTCACGGGCGAGATCCGCGATGCCAACCGGCTTGACGCCCAGAATCACGACGGCTGCGCCCTTGCTGGCCTGCTTGTTGTTGTCCGGTTCCTCCTCGCCGGCGATCGCGGTGATGCCGTGGTGGCGCTCCGCCAGTTCCGCGGCCCGTTCTGCACGCCGGACGGTGGCCACGATGTCCGCCGGATCCGTCCCGGCTTCCAGCAGACCTCCGAGGATGGCTTCGTTCATGGACCCACAGCCAAGGAATGCGATTCGGTTGCTCATGGCTCCATCATTGCAGTTTGATCCTGCAGGCGCAGAAATGCGTTAAGCGCAGCGTTCCCGCCGGTCCAGGCAAGAATTCCTGCCGGCCGGGAACTTCCCGAAACACACTGACAGCTGACTCACATGTTGGATGCAGGTACTTCCCAACTAGCGCCCCTACTGTAGTTACTACCTCATTGAGGGTGCGAGTGATGCGGCAGGCATGGGGATGTCTGCCAGGGCACCGGCGTACGCAACAGGTTTTCCCCCATTTTCCTGTCGCGGCCGCCGGTGCTTCCGCTTTTAACGCGCACTTTGACCCATTAGGCGCCTTTGACCATTAGCTGCCTTCTTGCCCTCGGCCTGTCCCTGTACCTGAAACTGACTGATTGGCCTATGCTGCTGCGCTCAGACGGCGGCCTGGACGGCGGGCGGCGTAACGTGCGGGGCCAGCTCCAGGGGCCCGGAGAACACCAGTTGGTCGAGCCGCCGGAGAATCAGGCCTTCCCTCAGTGCCCACGGACAAATCTTGATCTTCTTGAACTTGAACAACTCCAGGGCCGCTTCCGCCACCAGCGCCCCGGCCAACAGCTGGTGGGCCCGGGCCTCGGAAACGCCGGGCAGATGGAGGCGGTCTTCGGTTTTCATGGCGGAGATGCGCTGCGCCCACACCCCGAGGTCGGAGCCGTGCAGCTCGCGCTTAACGTAAGGGCCGGCCGCGCTGGGGGCGGCTCCGGCGATGCGGGCAAGGGAGCGGAAGGTCTTGGAGGTTCCTGCGACGACGTTTGCCCGGCCCAGTCCGTCGAATTCGCGGACCGCGGGCTTGAGGGTTGCCCGGATGTAGCGCCGCACTTCCTTGACGCTCCTGGCGGACGGCGGGTCCTCAGCAAGCCAGTCCCGGGTAAGCCGGCTGGCGCCCAGCGGCACGGACGTGGCAACTTCCGGCAGTTCGTCCTGGCCAAAAGCCATTTCGAAGGAGCCACCGCCGATGTCCAGATTGAGGATGGGTCCGGCGCCCCAGCCGTGCCAGCGCCGGACGGCGAAGAAGGTCATGGACGCTTCTTCGCTTCCCGTCAGTTCCTGCAGCGTGACGGTGGTTTCGTGCTTGACGCGGGCCAGGACTTCGGGCCCGTTGGTAGCTTCGCGGATGGCGGAGGTACAGAACGCCAGAAGGTCCTCAGCCTTGTGCCGTGCCGCGAATTCCCAGGCTTCGAGGACGAATTCGGTGAGTTCGTGTTGGCCTGCGTCACTGATGCTGCCGTCCGGTTCCAAGTACTGGACCAAGGAAAGCGGACGCTTGTGCGAGGCGAAGGGCACTGGCCGCGCGCCGGGGTGGGCATCTACCAGTAGGAGATGGACAGTGTTGGACCCGATATCGAGGACGCCTAGCCGCATGCTGACATTATTCCCCGTCGGCGCGCTTGAAGTCGCGTTTGATGTTGGCCACGCCTTCGGGATTGATCTCAAAGCCGTAGGCTGCCCCCGGGTTGATGACCATCCCGAGCTCGTCACCGATGTTGGCGATGATTGCCGCGCCCTGCGTTCCGAGCACGTTGGGTGCTGCCTCCAGATACTGCTGGTCAACCCGGCTGGGGTGCGAGAAGACGGCCAGGACGGGGTCGCCGTCGGCGTTGGCGAGGACCAGCGGCTCCACTTGGGAATCGACGCCCTCGATATTGTCCGGGCTGACGATGTAGACCTCACTGTTCAGGAAGGACAGGATGACGTCCACAGGATTGGCATCAGGCTGTCCGCCCGTGGCGAGCTTCTCCTCAAGGTCGTTGAGGGGAGTCTGGTCGGCAATGCCTGGCTGTTCAGTCATATACCTACTCGACCACGTTGGGCTCTCCACTGCAATTCGGCCAATGCTTGCTGACGGCCGACTGGGAGGAATCCGGCAGCGTAGCGTCAAGCGTGGGCCCACACCGTCCGGGTTCCCTGGCCGAGCTTGCGAGGCGAGGGGGACGGTGGGGCGAACGAGCGAGCACGCAGAGGATTTCTTCCGGTCGGGCCAACCACTTACTTCTTGGCCGTTGCCTTCTTCTTGGCAGGAGCCTTGCGGGTGGGTGTGCGCTTGACCGGGCCCTTGGCGCGCTTCTCGGCGAGGAGCTCAACAGCCTGTTCACGGGTGAGTTCCTCCAGGGAGGTGGCGCGGGGAACCGTGATGTTGGTGATCCCGTCAGTGATGTAGGGACCGAAGCGGCCTTCCTTCACCACGATGTTTTTCTCCGACACCGGGTCCGGGCCGAACTCGGCCAGCGGCGGGACGGCGGCACGGGCGCCGCGCTGCTTCGGCTGCGAGTAGATCTCCAAGGCCTGTTCCAGCGTGATGGTGAAGATCTCCTCCTCCGATCCGATCGAGCGGGAGTCGGTGCCCTTCTTCAGGTACGGACCGAACCGGCCGTTCTGCACAGTGATGAGGTTGCCTTCGGCGTCCTCCCCCAGCACCCGGGGCAGGCTCATGAGCTGAAGTGCCTCGTCCAGGGTCACGGACTCAACGGTCATGGACGTGAACAGCGAGCCCGTGCGCGGCTTGGCCTTGACCGGTTTCTTCGGCGGCTTGGGCTTGCCGTTCTTGTAGTACTCCACCGGCTGGTTGGCGATCTGTTCCTCCGTCATCTCAGGGATGATCTCGGTAACGTACGCACCGTAGCGGCCGTTCTTGGCGACGATGGTGTGCCCGGTGTGCGGATCGGTACCCAGCACGCGCTCCTCGGGAGCAGCCGTTTCCATCAGCTCAATGGCCTTGGCGGCGGTCAGTTCATCGGGGGCGAGGTCCTCCGGCACGTTCGCACGCGCCGACTCCACAATCTCCCCCGTCTTTGCGTCCACGGTGGCCGCGGAGCTTTCCAGGTACGGGCCGAACTTGCCCACCCGGAGCGTGATCTCGTCCGTGATGGGAATGGAGTTGATTTCCCGCGCGTCGATCTCGCCGAGGTTGTTGACGATGCTCAGCAGGCCCGGATCGGAGTCCTCGCCGAAGTAGAAGTGCCGAAGCCAGGAGGCGCCGACGGCCTGGCCGTTGGCGATCTTGTCCAGGTCGCCTTCCATGTCAGCGGTGAACTCATAGTCCACATAGTCGCTGAAGTGCTGTTCCAGCAGCCGGATCACGGAGAAGGCGATCCAGCTCGGCACCAGGGCCGAGCCCTGCTTCCGGACGTAGCCGCGGTCCTGGATGGTGGAGATGGTGGAGGCATAGGTGGACGGGCGGCCGATGCCTTTCTTTTCCAGCTCCGCGGTGAGCGATGCTTCGGTGTAGCGCGGCGGCGGTGACGTTTCGTGGCCGATGGCGATGATGTCCGCGGCGGTGAGTGCGTCGCCCTTGGCAACGTTGGGAAGGCGGCGGGCCTCATCGGAATCGTCGTCGCCGCGGGTCTCGTCCTTGCCTTCCTCGTAGGCTGCCAGGAAACCGGGGAACGTGATCACGGTGCCGGAGGCGGAGAACTCGGCGTCACGCCCGTCAGTAGCCACGGCGCCCAGGCGGATGGTCGCCGTCGAACCCTTGGCGTCAGCCATCTGCGAGGCGACCGTCCGCTTCCAGATGAGCTCGTAGAGCCGGAATTCGTCGCCGGACAGCTGCTTGGCCACCTGCGCGGGTGTGCGGAAGGAATCTCCGGCGGGGCGGATGGCCTCGTGGGCTTCCTGCGCGTTCGCGGCCTTGCCGGTGTACACGCGCGGCGACTGCGGAATGTACTCGGGGCCGTACAGCTCGGAGGCCTGGCGCCGCGCGGCCGTAACGGCTTCGTCGCTCAACGAGGACGAGTCCGTACGCATATAGGTGATGTAGCCGTTTTCGTACAGGCGCTGGGCCACCTGCATGGTGCTCTTGGAGGAGAACCGCAGCTTGCGGCCCGCCTCCTGCTGCAGCGTGGAGGTGGTGAAGGGCGCCGCCGGGCGGCGGGTGTAGGGCTTGGTGTCGACGGAGCGAACGCGGAACTCGGCGTTCTGCAGCCCGGCGGCCAGGGACGTAGCCAGTTCCTCGTTGAGGTGGGCGACGTTCTTCGAGGTGAGGACGCCGTCGTCGTTAAAGTCCCGGCCGCTGGCAACCTTGGCACCGTCGACGGAGGCGAGCTTGGCTTTGAAGGAGCCGGCGTCTGCGCCGAACTGGCCGGTGAGGTCCCAGTAGGAGGCGGCCTTGAACGCCATGCGCTCGCGTTCGCGGTCCACCACCATGCGCGTCACCACTGACTGCACGCGGCCGGCGGACAGGCCCCGCGCCACCTTGCGCCAGAGCACCGGGGAAATCTCGTAGCCGTACAGGCGGTCCAGGACACGGCGGGTTTCCTGCGCGTCCACCAGGGCAGTATCGACGTCGCGCAGGTTGCCCATGGCGCGCTGGATAGCTTCCTTGGTGATTTCCCCGAACGTCATCCGGTACACCGGGACCTTTGGTTTGAGTACTTCCAGCAGGTGCCACGCGATGGCTTCGCCCTCGCGGTCCCCATCGGTTGCGAGGTAAAGTTCGTCGGCGTCCTTGAGCGCAGCCTTGAGCTCGGTCACCTTTTTCTTTTTGTCCGGGGACACCACGTAATACGGCTTGAAGTCGTGGTCAATGTCGACGGCGAACTTGCCCACGGAGGTTTTCTTCAGCTCGGCGGGGAGTTCGGACGGCTGCGGCAGGTCGCGGATGTGACCAATGGAGGCCTCTACGATGAAGCCCTCGCCCAGGTACTTGGCGATGGTCTTGCTCTTGGCCGGAGACTCCACAATCACGAGTTTCTTGCCGGTTTTGGCCTTGCTTGGCACGGTGCTCCTACAGAAAAAGGTTGCTCGGGCAGATGCGCCCATACTGGCCTAGTTCACCATATTTTGCAGAAATGTGCGCATCCATGTGAAAAAGAGGGGGCTTGGCCGGGCTGCCTTCCGCCCCTCAGTCCGTGCCTTAATCCGTGGCTGGAATCAGGAAGCCGTCCCGGACCAGGTTGGCTGCTTCGGCGAGCAATGCGCTCCGGAACGTGCCGGCGTCGAACGCTTCTTCCCCGATGCCGTCGGCGTCCGGACTGACGCCCGAACTACCCCCGAAACCGCCGCCCAGCAGCGCCTCCAGCGCCCCGGCGATCTGGCCGGCGGTGAGGTCACCGTCGCAGGCGGAGACGAACCCGGCAAGTTCGGTGCTGAGCAGGTTGGTCCGGCGCAGGCCGGCTCCCTGGCGCAGCAGGATCACGCCCGGGTGTTCGGCGCCGGGCCGCTGGTGGCGCTCCTCGGTCACGTCGTCCGCCACCAGCAGGTGCGCGTCCTCGATAGTGTTAGCGGCCAGCCAGTCCTGGCGTTCCAGGGCCGCGCCGAGGTGCGGGCCGATGGGCTGCTCGATGGGGTAGGTGATTTCCTCGAACCGGATGAAGGGGCCCTGCCCCGGCGAAAGGGGCCGGCGCAGCAGCACCATGCCGAAGCCGATCCCCGCCACGTTCCTGGACTCGAAGTCCGCGAGGTACGCCGCGTACGCGTCCCGGTAGTGTTCCCGGTCCCGGCCCTCGGAGGCGTCGCGCAGCCACGTTTCGGCGTACTCCTCCGGGCTGACCAGCTCCCGCTGGATGAACCAGGCGTCCAGGCCTGTGTCCACCCAGGACTGGGGGCGCTCCTGCCAGGCGGCACCTTCGGCCACTTCCCAGTTGCCCAGCATCTGGGCCGTTCCGCCGGGAGCCAGGACCGCCGGAAGATCCGCCACGAGGGCCGCCACGATGCCGTCGCCCGGCATGCCGCCGTCGCGGTAGGTGAACTGTTCGGAGGCGTCCTCCCCCGCGCTGCGCGGCGTGATGACGAAAGGCGGGTTGGAGACCACCAGCCCGAATTCCTCGCCGGCCACCGGTTCCAGCAGCGAGCCGAGGCGCAGGGTCACCCGGTCCCCCAGCCGGTCCGGGTCCACGGACAGGGCCTCCGCGTTCAGCAGGATGTTGAAACGGGTAAAGGCGAGCGCGCGTTCGGAAATGTCTGTCGCCGTCACGTGCTCGCAGTGGTGCAGCAGGTGGAAAGCCTGGATGCCGCACCCCGTGCCAAGATCCAGTGCCCGTTCGGTGTGGCGGCGGAACGTTGTCTGCACCAGGGTGGTGGAGGCCTGGCCGATGCCGAGGACGTGGTCGTGGCGGAGGACGCCTTCCTGCTGGTGCGCCGCGAGGTCGCTGGCCACCCACAGTTCGGCGCCGCCGCTGCCGTCCTCATTAACGTCCCAGCCGTAGGGCCGCAGGTCGGCTTTGGCGGCCAGGAGCGCGGTGCCGGGAACGGGCTCCACCAGCCCCAGTGCCAGCAGGCCTTCCGCGCGGATGCCTGGCAGCGCGGCGTCGAGCGTTTCCTCCGGCTGCGGCTCGGCGAGCAGCCACAGGCGGACGACGGCGGCAAGCGCCTTCGCGCCGTCATCCCGCCGGACGGCGCGCTCGGCAGCCAGCAGCCCAGGAATGGTCTGGTCCCGGTTCAAGGCCGTGTAGGCCGGTTCGCCCAGGAGGTTCGCTACGCCGTCGAGCGTGTACTCCACGGCGCGCAGGTCCGCAGCAAGTGCAGTGAGCAGGTCCGGAAGGTCGCTTCGGGGCGCGTCGGGGGTGTTGCCGGCGGTGAACTCGTACAGGGAATTAGGCACCGCTCAAGTTTAGTGCGGTGGCTTCCGTCCGGCGGCAGGTCCCGCTTCGGTCCGGCGCCAGGTGGAACGTTGCGTCCGGCCGGACGGGGTAGCGTTGAGGTATGCCAACACCGCTTTCCGTCCTTCCGCGCGCCCGGAAGCAGCCCGCCCACCGGAGGCGCCTCGCCCTCAAAGCATGTGCGCCGGCAGGCCTGGCGGCTCTTGCCTTGGCGGGGTGCTCGCCCGCGGTGTCGATTGAGAACGCTGACGTTCCCGGATGGCGGGCCACCGCGCTGCCAACAACCCCGGGGGCCGTACTGGAGGACGCCGGAAAAATCCTCAACCGGAACCGGATCATCCAGGAGGCTACCAACGTCAGCGCCGGCCGCTACACCTTGACGGCGACCTGCGAGGGCGGGGGCAAAGTGTTCTTCGCGGTGTCCCTGGACGGGGAAGACGTTGTGGACGCCGGAGCGGCCTGCAACGGCAGCAAAGAGGTCACCGGGATCACGCTGCCGCGGTCAGGGACCCTGGAAATCAGCACTTCCAGTGTGGATGCGCCCCTCATCTACGCCTACCGGCTGGCGCCCGCCGAATAGCTATGGCCCGCAGGGGCGTGCGGGCTTAAAGTCGGACTATGCCCAGTGTGCGGAAATCCTCCGCGCCCCGTCCGGTGCGGACAGCCCCGGCGCCGCTGACGCGAAAACCTGCGGCCGCCGTCGTCTTCGGCCTTGTGCTCACGGCGGGGCTGGTGCTGGGCGGCTGTGAATACACATACGACGACGGCCGGTTTGCTGATCCCGCTGATGCGGAGCAGACCGTGGCCCCGGCTCCGGCATTTACCCGCGATCCCCTGCAGCGCGAGCCTGTCAGCGAGGCGGAACTGGATTCCTGGGTGGCGCGCACCCTGCCCGACACGGATGATCCTGTGGTTGATGCGGCGGCCGGGTTGCTGGCCGCGGGCGAGGTGCGCAGCGAAACCACTCCCGTGGTGGGGACGGGAACCTATGCCTTGGCGTTGACCTGCCGGAGCCAGCGCAGGGTGAACTTCACCGTGCGCAGCGACGCGCTCACACTGGTTGACCTTGGGTTGCGGTGCGGCATCAACCGGGAGAACGTCATTTATCTCTCGGCCGAAACGGCGCTGACCATCACGGTAGAGGCCAGGACGGGCGCCAACTACGCCTACCGCCTCCGGCGCCTGTGATGGCTGTTGCCGGTGCCTGGACTTTAGGCCGCGCAGCCTTCGGGGCACCTCAGGGTGTCCGGGCTGGAGGCGCACTCAGCGCAGTACAGGGTGAGGGTGCGGCAGCTCGGGTTGGAGCAGTTCTCGAATTTGCTGGTGGGGGCGGCGCAGCGGGTGCATTGGCCGATGGTTTTGGCGCCCTCGCTGAACTCGAGGTGCATACGCTTGTCGAACACGTAGAGCGAGCCTTCCCAGAGGCCCTGGTCCTTGAAGGTTTCGCCGTAGCGGACGATTCCGCCGTCGAGCTGGTACACCTCTTTAAAGCCGCGGTTGACCATCAGGCTGGAGAGCACCTCGCAGCGGATACCGCCGGTGCAGTAAGTGACCACCGGTTTGTCCTTGAGGGAGTCGTACTTCCCGGACTCGAGTTCCTTGATGAAGTCGTGGGTGGTGGCGACGTCCGGGACGATGGCGTCCTTGAAGCGGCCGATCTGTGCTTCGAAGGCGTTCCGGCCGTCGAAAAAGACCACGTCTTCGCCGCCCTGTTTCCTGGCGTCGACGAGTTCGTGCAGCTCTTCGGGTTTAAGGTGCCTGCCGCCGCCCACCACACCGTTGGCGTCCACCTTGAGTTCGCCGGGGGCGCCGAAGGAGACGATCTCATCGCGCACCTTGACGCTGAGCCGGGGGAAGTCTTCCGCGCCGCCGTCGGACCATTTGACGTCGATGCCGTGGAAGCCTTTGTACTCACGGGTGGTCTTGACGTACTGCTTCACGGCGCCGATCTCGCCGCCGACCGTTGCGTTGATGCCGTCCTTGGAGATGAGGATGCGGCCGGTCAGTCCCAGCTTTTCGCAGAGGGCACGCTGCCAGAGCCGCACGGCGTCGGGATCAGCGATGGGGGTAAAGCCGTAAAAAAGGACGATTCGGTTCAAAGCCACGTATTTAAGGGTACCGGCTTGGATTCGGGCGGCCTGACCCGATTCCGCCGCCCCTGGCCGCTGGATGGTGCTGCATCACAATTGCATAAGCAGCGGACTTCTGGCCTGCCACCCCCTGTTGCTTGTGATCCGGGTGGAATAGTCTCATCGCATGAGCCCGGAAACCATGGTTAACGACATCACTGGCCTTCTCGAAGTATGGGTGGCCGGCTGGGCAGGCTGTCGCGGTTACCGGACATCCTCCGAAGGCCGCTTCCCCGCCGCACTCCGGTCCGATACCACCGGTGAATGGGAATTTTTCGCCTCCGAGCCAACGGACACCGAGTTTGCCGTTCTCGCGGCCAAAACGGCGGAAGTGCCGGCCAGGGTCCTCACGATCCTGACCAACGACACCGCCCGTTATTCGGAACTTGCCCGCCAGCACGGGCTGAACGTGACCTCCGACTCCCAGGCCATGATGATCGTGGACATGGAAACCCAGGATGCCGAGGATCCCTGGCTTTCAGATGACGATCTTTCCCTGGCGACCTCCGAGCAGGACGGCGTGCACTATGCGGAGGTGCGTTCCGGTGACACCGTGGCCGCCAGCGGCCGGGTCTATGTGGTGGGCGATACCGCCGTGTTCGACAAAATCATCACCGAACCGGCCTTCCAGCGGCGCGGCCTTGGCAGCTTCATCATGCGGGCACTGGCAGCGCAGGCGTTTGGCCATGACGTCCAGAGCGGGCTGCTGCTGGCATCCCTTGACGGCCAGAAGCTCTATTCCCATCTCGGCTGGACCACTGTTTCCCGTGTGCTGATGCTTTCGGCATCCCACGACGGGTCCGATCTGTCCCTGAGCTGAGCGCCCGGCGGTACGTCCGTATCGGGTTCCCGGTTTACCCCGACGGCGAACCCGGCGCGTCCGGCTCCTGGCGGGTGAAACAATATTGGGGTGAACCCCCATGACTCCCTGATTCCCTTGCTGGGCCGCGGCCCGGACCCGGAACAGCTGCGTCATGTCCGCACCATCCCTGCCCGCGAGGCCGTGCACGAACCGTGGCCGTCGTGGGTCCACCCGGATCTGGTTGCTGCTTACGGTTCGCTCGGCGTCCGGCAGCCCTACCGCCATCAGGTGGCAGCCGCTGACATTGCCCACGGCGGCGAACACGTTGTGGTGGCCACCGGGACGGCGTCCGGAAAGTCGCTCGCCTACCAGCTGCCGGCGCTGGATGCCATCCACCGCTCCGAGCTTCGGGTTCTTGCCGAGCCAGGAAAGATCCACGACGACGGCGCGGTCACCCTTTACCTGTCCCCCACCAAGGCCCTCGCGGCCGACCAGCTGAACGCCATCCGGGCGTTGCAATTGCCAACCGTCCGCGCGGAAACCTACGACGGCGACACCGACCCGGCCTCCCGGCGGTGGATCCGCGACCACGCCAATTTCATCCTGGCCAACCCGGACATGCTGCACTTCGGTATCCTTCCCAACCACGCCTGGTGGGCGGGGTTCTTTCGACGCCTTCGCTACGTGATCGTGGACGAGGCGCACAGCTACCGGGGCGTTTTCGGCTCGCACGTGGCCAACCTGATGCGCCGGCTCCGGCGGATCTGCGCCTACTACGGAGCCGGCTCCTCATTCCCCGAGCCGGTGTTCATTGCCGCTTCAGCCACTGCCTCTGAACCGGATGCCTCCTTCGCCCGGCTCATCGGCGCCCCCGTCAAGGCCGTGTCGGAGGACGGCTCCCCGCACGGCGCAACCACCGTGGCATTCTGGGAACCGGCGCTGACCGAAACCCGCGGCGAGAACGGCGCCAAGCAACGGCGGACGGCCGTGGCCGAAACGTCGGACCTCCTGGCCAACCTGGTGTCCGCACACGTCCGCACCATTGCCTTCATCAAGTCGCGGCGCGGAGCGGAGACCATCTCCTCGATCACGAAGCGCCTCCTGGACGAGGTGGACCCCAGCCTCCCGCAGCGGGTAGCGGCCTACCGTTCCGGATATCTGCCCGAGGAACGCCGGGCCGTGGAGAAGGCACTGCGCTCCGGCCGGCTGCTGGGAGTTTCCAGCACCTCGGCGCTGGAGCTGGGGATCGACATCTCCGGGCTCGATGCTGTCCTGGTAGCCGGCTGGCCCGGCACCAGGGCCTCACTGTTCCAGCAGATCGGGCGGGCCGGCAGGGCAGGACAGGACGCCATCGCGGCCTTTGTTGCCAGTGACGATCCGCTGGACACCTTCCTGGTGAACCATCCGGAGGCCATCTTCGACGTCTCGGTGGAAGCCACTGTTTTCGACCCGTCCAACCCATATGTGCTGGGGCCCCATCTGTGCGCCGCGGCCGCCGAACTGCCGCTCGGCCCGGCAGAGCTGGGCCTGTTCGGGAGCACGGCCGAGGCCCTTCTCGACCGTCTGGTGGCCCAGGGGTATCTCCGGCGCCGCCCGGCGGGATGGTTCTGGACCCATTCCCAGAGTGCGGCCGCCATGGTGAACCTGCGGGCCGACGGCGGCGGGCCGGTCAGTATTGTGGATGCCGATACGGGCTCCCTCCTGGGGACGATGGACTCACCGCAGACCCACTACCAGGCGCACACCGGCGCCGTTTACATCCACCAGGGCGACAGCTACGTTGTGGAGGACCTCAACGAAGACGATCACTGCGTGGTGGTCCGGCGCGCCAATCCGGACTACTACACCACCGCCCGGGACGTCACCCAGATCGAGGTGCTGGAAACCCAGCGCACCGCAAGATGGGGTGAGGTTTCTCTGCACTTCGGCGACGTAAAGGTCACCACCCAGGTGGTTTCCTTCCAGCGCAAGGCCCTGATTTCCAACGAGATCCTCGGCGAGGAACCCCTCGACCTCGGCGCCCGGGAGCTGTTTACCAAGGCAGTGTGGTTTGAGGTGGACAACCGGTCACTCACTGCCGCCGGCTTGATCGAAGCCCAGTTCCCTGGTGCCCTGCACGCCGCGGAGCATGCGGCAATCGGCCTGCTTCCGCTGGTAGCTTCGAGCGACCGGTGGGACATCGGAGGCGTTTCGACTGCCTTGCATGCCGACACCGGAGTGCCCACCATTTTTGTCTATGACGGGCACCCTGGCGGAGCCGGTTTTGCCGAGCGCGGTTTCGACAAGGCAAAGGTGTGGCTGGCCGCGACCCGGGACGCCATCAAGGCCTGCGAATGCGAATCGGGCTGTCCCTCCTGCGTCCAGTCGCCCAAATGCGGGAACAAGAACAATCCGTTGGACAAGGCGGCCGCGGTCACCCTGCTCGATGTCCTGCTGAAAGACGCCACCGAGGCCAGCTCCAAGAGCGCGGAAGCCCTGCTCTGAGGCCCGTCCTTCGCCTGCTCAGGGTGGAGGCCCGGCCCGGGCGTGCCCGCTTGCCGTCCCCAGCATGGTCCCTTCGATCAGCTCGGTCTGGACCTCCACGGTCTGGCCTCCGCCCTCGGAGCAGCTGACGACTGTGGCGGCGTGCCGCGCCGCGACTTCCGCAGCTACACCACACGGTTCCCCGTCCGTGACCCCGCGCAGGGCGTCCGCCGCGGCGAGTGCAGCAAGATCCGCAGCTGCGGCGGCCCTGCTGGCCAGAACAGCCGACTGTGCCAGGAGCAGCAGAAGTGCCATCACCGTCATCACCATCAACGCGAGGCCCGCTGCCAGAACGGTGCCCGAGCCGCGCTCCGTGCCCTCCCGGCTGTGCTTGGCCTGAACAGTGGCTTTCACCTGAGAGCGCTCCTTCCTGCTGTGTTTGCTTGGTTGCAGCGGGCGAGCCCGACCATCCGCTGTACCGGGTTGACTGCGGCGGGCCGGTCCGGTCATCCGGCACCTGCCGCAGCCGCAACTGCCGACGGAATGGCAGGGCCCGCTGCCACTGTCTCGCTGCGGGTTGAGGCCCGGGCAGTCAGGGTCCACGGGATCGATGACCCGAGCGGACCCCCTACCCGGCCGGTGACAGTGACGCTGAGCCATTCGCCCTCCGCTGCAACAGCTGCGGACGCCGACGCCCCCGAAAGGGTCCTGACGATCCTTTCCACGGCCGCAGAATCGTCTCCGCGGGCCAGTGCGCGGGCACCCGCCCTGGCTCCTTCCTCCAGCCGCAACTGGGTGACTCCGGCCGCCGCACCTGTAAGCAGCATGGCCAGCAGCAGCAGGACGGCAGGCAGTGCCACGGCAAACTCTGCGGTAACGGCGCCCCGGTCCTCCGCCCGCCGAAGGTACACCGCCTCCGGGGCATTGGTCATGGCAACGCCAGCGCCGTGCGGATCAGGTTGAGCAGGAAGCCGCGCACTTCCTCGCTGCGAAGGATGAAGACCAGCAGCCCGGCAAAACCGACGGCCGCCAAGGTGGCGATGGCATACTCGGCAGTTGCCATGCCTGCTTCTGATCTCTGCAGCATGCCGATGCCGGTGCGGCGCCCGCGGGTGGCGGTGGGGCGCCCGCCGGTGGCGCCCGGGTCGAGCTCCACCACATTGGCCGGCAACGATGCAGCGCCGGCCGGGGGTGCACCCGCACATCGAGCTGCGGCGGTGCGCCGTTTGATGTTCGGCCGGGCTGCTGCGAGCGCTGCGGTTCCGGCGGCAAAGCGGCGGTCCTGGTTGATGGTCATGCGGTGGTTCCTTTCGATGGGCCGGCACGGTTGTCGGCTGGTTTGACTCTTCCCGGCCTTGCCTCAAGCGGTAAGGCCGGCTGGTGCGTAAGTGGAAAAGTTGAGGTGGTTTGGCTGCTGTGGAGGGAAAGAGCAGGACGCGGGGTCCTGCCGGAATCCGTGGTGATAACCCCCTGCTGGGCAGGCCAACGCGGCGAGGAGAGCATTTCCGGCGGGGGCAGCCGCAGGTCTCCTAGCCTGCGCCGACGGCGTCGCCGCAGGCTAGGAGCCGGACGGGACCAGGGCCAGTAAAACGGGAACGACACCCAGGCAGATAAAGGCCGGCAGCGAACACAGTCCCAGCGGTACCACCAGCTTGACGCCGAGGGACGCAGCCCGCTTTTCGGCTGCCCGGAACCTCTCCCGGCGAAGCCTTGCAGCCTGGGCGTAGAGGATCGCCGACGACGGTGCACCTGTCAGCGCCGCAAACCCCAGGGCATCCCGCAACTCCAGAATCCCCGGCAACCGGACGGCAGAGCTTCGCCACGCAGTTTCCCAGTCCGCTCCGATGGCCAGTGCGGAAACGACGGGACGGAGCGACTCCCGGTACTGGGAGGACGCGGAAGCAGACACGAGATCGAGGGAACGGCCGATGCCGCAACCGGCGTCCAGCATTGCGGCGACGAGTTCAAGCATCATGGCGGTGTCCTGCAGGCCGTCGGGACCATCCCGGTTGCGGGGCCCCGCGGACCATGGATAGGCCACCTCATCAGGGCGGCGCACCGTGGACAGGGCATTCAGCCGCTTCCGGACGCCGCCCTTCCCGGTGCATAAGAGGCAGGCCGCGGCGGCCAATATGGCTAAGAGCGCGAGCGCCTGCGGCAGTGGTTCGGTCATGGGACACCCGCACCTGCTGCTGCCGCCACCAGCCGGGCGGACCAGAACCGGCCGGCAACGGTAAGGACAATCCCGGCAGCGAGCGCTGCCAGGCCCAGCGGCGTGCCCAGCAGAATGGCCAGCGGATCCACGCCGAGGGCTATTCCGAGGCCCAGCCCCATCAGCGGAAGCCAGGTCAGCAGCCGGACGGTGGCTTTGGGGCCTGCCAGTGCCGTCTGCCGGGCGGCGTCGGCATCGTCCTCTACTTCCAGTTGCGCCGCGAACCTCGTCAGCACGTCGGCCAGGGGGCAGCCGCTTGCTTCTGCGATGTCGAAGCAGGCGGCCAGTTGGGACCAGATCCGGCACTCCCTGTCCGCCCGCGGAAAAGCCGCGGGCAGGGAGCGCGTGATGGCCTCCGATACGGGAGCCCCGGTTGCCGCAGCCGAGCGGGCGGCAGCAAGGGTGGCGGCTGACCCCTGGGTAAGCCCATTAGCCTGCTGCGCCGGAGTTGCTCCATCCGGCCGTGTTTGGCTCTTGGCGCCGTAGATAAACCACAGCTCGTCCCACAGCCGGGCCGGGGTCCGCCCACCTTTGAGCAGCGCGGCCAGTTGCTGCACCACCAGGGTCATGGCTACCGCCGAGCCAGCCGCAGCCGGCTTTCCGGTTCCAGGCCTGACCCAGCCCGGCAGGCGCGCCCACGGGCTGCCTGCCGATGCGTGAGCAACGCCTCCGGTTGCCCGGCGGAACCTCACCGCTGCACTCTGCGGCGGGCGAAGAATCAACAGCGCAGCCAGCACCAATGCGGCTGCCAGGAAGAAGTTCACAGGCCTTGCCCGGGTTCAAGTCCAAGCCTGCCCGCCAACGCGCCCCATGCCGGACCCGCAACGGCCGCGCCTTCCACAACCTGCAGGGCGGACAGGACGCGAAGCCCGTCAGGGCCGTCCCCGATAACGCCGATGCAGGTCACCTCCCGGCCGCGGCTGGTCCGTTCGACATGGATCACCACGTCAAGCGCGCTGGCCGCCTGGAGCCGGACACCGTCCGGGCCCATTCCGGCGAGGGCGCCCAGCGCCGTGAGCCGGGCAGGCACAGCGCCCGCAGTATTAGCGTGAATCGTTCCGCCTCCTCCGCTGTGGCCGGTGTTCATCGCCGTCAGCAATTCGCGGACCTCCGCGCCGCGGCACTCACCGACCACCAGCCGGTCGGGCCTCATCCGCAAGGCCTGCCGGACGAGCTCGCCGAGCCCCACTTCCCCGCCGCCTTCAAGGTTTCCGTGCCGCGATTCGAGGGAAACCACATGCGGATGGACGGGATTCAGCTCGGACGCATCCTCAATGAGGACCAGCCGCTCCTCCGGCGCGCACAGCCCCAGCAGGGTGGACAGCAGCGTGGTCTTCCCGGAACCGGTGGCACCGCTGATCAAAAAGCTCAACCGAAGTTCCAGCACCCGTTCCAGGACGTCCTTAACCAGGGGGCCGAACATTCCGGCTGACTCCAACTCGTCCATGGTGAACACCCGCTCTCGGCGGATCCTGACGCTCAGAAGTGTTCCCGACGTGGAAACCGGCGGCAGTACTGCATGGACGCGGTAACCGCCCGCCAGCCGCACATCCACGCAGGGTGAGCCGTCATCCAGGCGACGCCCTCGCGCGGCAACCAGCCTGCAGGCCAGGGCCCGCAGTTGGGCTTCATCGCCGAATGCCACCGGAACGCGCTCGATGCCCCGACCGCGGTCAACCCATACCGAGTCCGGAGCATTGACGAAGATGTCCGTGACGGCCGGATCCCGGGTCAGCGACTGGAGCGGTCCCAGCCCGTTAAGCTCGGCGCTGATGCGTTCCACCGCCGCGAGCGCGCCGGCCGTGCCCAGCAACTTGCCGGTGGCCTGTACGGCGGCTGCTACCCGCGAAGGCGTGACAACCCCGGCTTCAGCCATCATGGACTCGCGTACCGATTCCAGCAGCCCGGCGTCAACAACCTGCCGCTCCGCCTGGCGCGGGTCCGGGCGCCGGCCCGCCAGGCGTTGGCCTGCCAGTCCTTGGCCATCTATGAGCCGGGCACGCCGCCGGAGCCCGTCGGCTGCTCCCGAACCCCGTGCCGGTTGCTGCTTCATCCAAACTCCCCAGCGGGCAACTCATCACCGAGTGAATCGAGCACCGAGGCGGCAAAATGCCGGACGCTGCGCCGCTTGCCGAGGTCCAGGAGGCGGCCGGACTCCATGGCAGCGCCAACACCGCGGAGCTCAGGGACGCGGCCCTGCACGGGAAGTCCGATTGCCTCGGAAATGAGCGGGCCATCCAGGGCGGCCCCCGGCCGGCCCCGCACTAAGAGCCCGGCCTCAACTGGCGGGAACTCATGGAGCAACCGCACCGCCGCCACGGCCGCCTTCAGCTGCGCGGGAACCACCACCATGATGCGGTCGCAGTCCCAGGCATAAGACTGAAGCGGCCCGGCGCCCCTGCCGATGTCCAGCACCACCAGTTCGTATCCCCGCCGGGCGGCATCGAGCACGACGGTGGTGGTTGGTGTGGCTACGGGCACGGGCTGTTCACGGCTGGCGGGCCAGGAGAGGAAAGAGAATCCCCCGGCGACGGGCAGTGAGTCGGACAGCTGGCGCGAATCAATGCTGCCCCGCGCCTCGGAAAGGTCGGGCCAGCGCAGGCCCGGGTTTTCCTCTGCGGCGATGGCGAGTTCCAGCCCGCCGCCCCATGGGTCGCCGTCAACGAGCAGTACCCGGGCTCCCATCCCTGCCGCCGCCTGGGCTATCCAGATTGCAGCCGTGGTGGCTCCGGCCCCGCCGCACCCGCCGGTGACCCCCAGGATGATCCCGCCAGGGCCGGGCGCCCGGGAGCGGCTGAGGTGGTCCGCCAGCCAGGCCGCGGCATCCGGAAGTACGGCCACCCGCTCCGCCCCGAGCGCCGCAGCCAGGTGCCACAGGCTGTCGCCTTCACCGTCCAAACCCACGAGGACGGCCGGTGCCCGCCGCCGGGGCGGCAGCTCCCGGATGTCGCTGCCCACCAGGACCGCGGCCGAGCCATCCCAGTACCTGGCCCCTTCCAGCGCATCGGCAACAACGCGAAGATGGGCACCGGCCGCCGCCACGATGCGCTCCACCTCTGCGCGAACAACAGCAGAGGAAGTTACCAGCAGCACCTCTTCCTTGCTGTCCGGCAGCCACGCATCGGCTGGCCCGCCTAACCCCGGGGCGAAACCCGCCGTGACACCTGGGGCGCCGGACCGCAGCTCCTCATCCGGACTCCGGGGCAAACGCCCGGCAAGGACTGGAACCGAGTGGGAGGGGGTCGACTGGTGCCTGCTCATGAAGCCACTGTCCACCCCCGTTCAGGCAAGGATAAGGAAGCCCCGTCCGTATGTGGACAAGTCGGGTATCAACAATCCTGTGCAGGAAGAGTCCGCGACAGAACAGCCTGGAAAGACAAGGCAGAATTGGAGCATGTACCTCCTGCTCGGCCCCCACCCCTCCGGCGCGGTCCTGCAGGAACTCACCCAAGCTGGCCACCCCCACCCCGCCAATCCGGAACCCCGGCCGGTCTCCGCAGGCGAACTGGCCGACGTCGTCCTCAAACTGGAACGAAGGCCGGGCGGCGGGCAACCTCCCCGCTGGATCTGGCACCGCACGCAGGACTGGTATCCGTCCCTGCTGGCACGCGGGGTGGAACTGGAGCGCTGCTATGACCTCAGCCTCTGCGGGAACATCCTGGCCCTCTCCCAGTTCACCGCCCACACTGGCTATGCCCGGAACGCCGAAAAGATCACCCTGGATGACCCGCAGCAGCCACCGCGGGCGCTCCAGCCGCCACCTCCGCCGCCGGAACAGGACGCCCTGTTCGATAATCCCCATTCGGGTTCCGAACCCCGGCTCAGCCTTGAAGACCTCCGCGCGGAATACGCCTCCCAGCAGGAAGCCCTGGCTGCCGTCAGCCCGGAGGAGAACCGCCGGCACCGGCTTCAGCTCCTGCTGGCCGCCGAATCCGCCGGCGCTATGATCGCGGCTGAAATGCAGCACACCGGAGTTCCCTGGCGGGAGGACCTGCACGAAGAAATCCTGGCCGATTACCTCGGCCCGCGCCCGCCCGTGGGCCACCGCCCGGCAAAACTTGAAGCGCTGAACCTCGAACTGCGCGGGCTGTTGAACGCTCCAACGCTCAACCCGGATTCCCCGCAGGAACTCATCCGCGCCCTGCACCGGAACGGCATAGAGGTGAAAAGCACCCGGCAGTGGGAGCTGAAGGAGTCAACCCACCCCGCCATCGGGCCGCTCCTGGCCTACAAAAAGCTTTCACGCCTGCACACCGCGAACGGCTGGGCCTGGCTCGACGCCTGGGTGGCCGGCGGCAGGTTCCGGCCTGAATACGTGGTGGGCGGGGTGGTCTCGGGCCGCTGGGCATCGCGCGGCGGAGGCGCACTGCAGATTCCCCGCCAGATCCGCGGCGCCGTCCATGCGGATCCCGGACACAAGCTGATTGTGGCGGACGCTTCCCAGCTTGAGCCGCGCGTTTTGGTGGCCCTGGCCCAGGACTCAATCATGGCCGAGGCTGCCCGTGACCAGGACCTGTACGCGGGAATCGCTGCGAAGGGCTTCGGCGGCGACCGGGCCAAGGCGAAGGTGGCGCTGCTGGGTGCCATGTACGGCGCTACGTCGGGTGAGGCCGGGCGCCTTATGCCGCAGCTCACCAGGACGTATCCGCGGGCAGTGGGTTTCGTGGAGCAGGCAGCCCGCGCCGGTGAGTCCGGCGGGACGGTCACCACCCGGTTGGGCCGCAGCAGCCCTCCCCCGTCGGAGCGGTGGTTCCAGAGCCAGCGTGCGGCGTCGGCCGAAGAGCAGCGGCGGGCCGAATCGATAGCCCGTTCCAGGGGGCGTTTCACGCGCAACTTTGTTGTCCAGGGTTCCGCTGCGGACTGGGCGGCCTGCTGGCTGGCGGAATTACGACGGCGGCTGCGCACCTTACGCACGGAGGGACAGGCGGGCGCGCAACTGGTTTTCTTCCTCCACGACGAGGTGATGGTCCACGCTCCTGTGCAGCAGGTGGACGCGTGCATCATGGCGATCGAGGACGCCGCAAGTGCAGCAAAGGAGCTGCTGTTCGGACGCATCCCGGTCGAGTTTCCGGTGAGCGTGGCAGTGGTGGATTCCTACAACCATGCCAAGTAGGAGCAGCGTTCTTGAAGGCGCGCAGCGTGCCCTCCGGCGCGTCCAGCGCGACGTTTGTCGAGGAAAGTAACCTACCCGGCAGTAGCTCGCAAGGGTCCCGTGACGCAGGTTACAGTCTTATGGTGACTGAAACAGATCGGTCCAGAGGTTGATGCAAGGGCGCAAACACCAGGGGAGGTCCGGCGCATGGCGGGCAGGTTTGAAATACATCGGGTTGGGGACGAGTCGTACAGGCTTCGGCTTACGGACGGGGAGGGCAACATCGTTGCCGTTTCACCGAACTTCAAGTCGCTGAACACACTTTTGGAAGGCATCAACGCGATGCGTGAGAACGCGGCCACAGGGATAGTAGTGGATCTGCGCCACCAACAGGCCTAGGGCACATGAATTAACGCGATCCACAAAAATTAGACGCTTATCGGGTGCACCCGGCTCCGATCCCACGGGACGGCCCAGCCGAGCTGTTCAAAGAGGCCATTAAGCACGATTCCGGTAAAGCCCCAGACCACCACGCCGTTGACGGTGAATGCCGGGCTGTCGAAGGTCCGCCCGGCCCGGTGGACCGTGGCCATGACCCTGTTGTCCGGGTCCAGCAGGTCCCGGACGGGGACCCGGAATACCTGCGCGGACTCGGCATAATCCACCACCCGGACGGGTGACGGCGAGCGCCACCATCCCAGGACAGGGGTGACGAGGAAGTTGCTGTGGGCCAGGCCCAGTTCCTGCAGTGTGCCCAAAACTTCGACGCCGTTCGTGTCCAGTCCCGTTTCCTCTACGGCCTCGCGCAGTGCTGCCTGCACCGGCGTTTCCGGCGCGTCAATGCTGCCGCCGGGAAACGCCACCTGCCCGGGGTGGGAACCCAGCGTGTGGGCGCGCTCCAGGAGCAGTACGTCCAGGTCTGCCGGGGCCAGCGGTTTGTCCGACGTAGCCGGGACCTCGTCGAGGGCCCCGAACAACATCAGGACCGCCGCCCTCCGCGCCGTTTGGGCATCAACGGTCAGGGCTGCCCAGAGCGGGTCAGGGGGCGATGCCGATCCTGACGCCGCCCGTCCCGCCAGCCGGATCAGGTCTTCGCGGGCGCTCACCGGGTCCTCTTTTGGGATTCCATCCGGATTTCAGCTGCCCTGTAGGTCTCAGCCAGCAGTTGGGCGAGGAGGGCTTCATTGCCGGGAGCGAGTTCGTACTTTAACAGCTTGGCCGCCTTGGCCGGGTCTGTTTCGCCCATTCCGTAGCTGGGGCACCAGTTGGCCACGGGGCACGCGCCGCACGCCGGTTTGCGGGAGTGGCACACCCGCCGGCCGTGGAACACCACCCGGTGGGACAGCATGGTCCAGTCCCTCTTCTCGAAGAGCTCCGCGACGTCGTATTCGATCTGGACCGGGTCCTCGGACTGCGTCCAGCCGAACCGGCGGGCCAGGCGGCCGAAGTGGGTGTCCACCGTGATGCCCGGGACGCCAAAGGCGTTGCCCAGCACCACGTTGGCGGTCTTCCGGCCAACCCCCGGCAGCGTGACGAGATCCTCCAGCCGGCCGGGAACCACTCCGTTGTACTCATCCACCAGTCGGGTGCACAACGCGACGAGGCTTCGCGTCTTGGCCCGGAAGAAACCCGTAGGCTTGATGATTTCTTCGATCGTGGCAGGATCCGCTTCGGCCATGGACCGTGGGTCCGGATAGCGTGCGAACAGCAGCGGGGTGATCTGGTTGACGGTGACGTCGGTGGTCTGGGCCGACAGGACGGTGGCCACCAGCAGTTCGAATGGATTGCGGAAATCAAGTTCCGCATGGGCGTAGGGATACTTCTCCGCCAGCGCCCTGTTGATCCGGCGCGCCCGCCGCTTCAGCCCGAGCATGGACTCAGAGGAAACCACGGGCATGCCTGCAGCCTGGCCGGCGGCTGCCGTCACACCGCCGGCGTTGGGCGCCTGCGGGGCAGTAGCGGCCCGTGGGGCTTTGGCCGCCCGGGGCGGGGCCATGTGCTAGCCGCGCTCGATATTGCTGAGGTCGCGCAGCACGCCCAGCCGCCCGTCGGTGTGCTGGACGAGGAACTCGTGCCCGCGGTCCTCCAAGGCCAGCACCCAGCCGCCGGGTTCGATAACGAACGCCGGGGCACCGGTGCGGGGATCGAACGCGGTGCGGTGCTGTGCGACGGCGAACCAGAAGGCTTCGTGGATAGGCTGCTCGTCCGATTCCTCGGGCCGGCTTGCCGGGTCCACGGTTGCCCCGATCGGAACATCGGCACGGACCTGCGGGTGGACAGCGGTAGCGGCAGGCGGCTCCCAGGAGTCCTGCGCAGCGGAGGCAGCGGAGGCGGCCGTACCGCCGTCGTGATTGCCCGCGGCAGCCTGCCCTGCACCCGGCCCAGCGCCCACAGCCGGTGAAGCACCGGCACCGGAGGCAGGACCGGTGGCAGCAGCGCTGGCGGAAGGAATGTCCCCCAGCTGCGTCTCCTCCGCGGCGGGCGCCGAAGCAGGGCGGACGACGTCGGAGGCCTGGGTTGCGGGGCCCTGGCCACCCGCCGAGTTGGCATCGGAGGCTTCGGGGGCGGTGGAAACGGGTGCGGGCCCCGCGGCCGGTGCACCGGCAGCAGCAGCACTGGTGGTGGGAACTGCTGCCGTGGCGGGCGTGTGGTGCGCAGCATTGGGCTGGACAGCGGAAGATCCGGCACCGGCACCGCTGAACAGGCCCCCGCCGGCAGCAGGTTTGGCAGCACCGGACTCGGCCTTGGGCTTTTTGGGAGCGCGAGGTTTGTGTACAGGAACAGCGGCTTCCCGCGCCACCACATGCGCCGGGGCTTCCGCGCGGCCCTGGAAGTCGGGTGAGACGTAGGGAAGGAAGCGGCCCAGGACGGTCGCGGCGAACAGGACCAGGGCGCCGATCAGGCCCACCAACAGGCTGGGAACATAAGCGCCCGCAACGGAGAGGAAGAAGAAGGCGACCGCGAAGGACGCCACCACGGAGGCGAACTGGTCAATGGACAGCGACCCGATCCGGATTTTTGTGCCGGGCGCCAGCCTGCGTGCGGCGAAAAGCGCGCTCACCACAAGGGGCAGGACAATGCCCAAGCCCAGGAAGAAGAGGTTGTTCAGGTTCCAAAGGTTGTAGCGGCCACCGAATATGGGCAGCAGGGACGCGATGAACAAAATGAGGGTGGCGCCAAACACGGCCAGGTCCCGGATGGTGAACGGACCCAGCACCGCCTGGTGGGCGCTGGCGCCCTTGCCTTCGGACGTGGCCGGCTTGCCTGCCCCGGCTGCCGGAGCACTGGTGCTGCCGGAACCCGCCGCGGTGCCAGGGCCTGTCTTCTGGCCGACGATCTGCTGGTTCATTCTGTTCTCCTTAGCGTGGCGGCACCGGGGCCAGGGCGGCCCCGAAACCGTGCCGTCGTACAGCGGTCCCTCCCGTCCCGGGCGCTTACGCGGCCCGGACGGGAGGGTCCGAAGTGAAGTCACAATTCCATCTCAGCCTAGCCAAGAGCCTGACTGATCACTAGCTGGGCGCGGACAACCGGCTGCCGCAGCATATCCATTCACCGCTTAATAAATGCCGCTCGCGGGCCTATCTGTGACAGCGCACACATGCACCGCCGGGCAAGCATTAGTCTTGGTTGCGGAACAGCTCTTTGCGGAAATCCGTGACCAGCCGGTGCCCGGAGCCGTGCAGGCGGCGGAGCTCGGCCGGCGGCGGATGCCCGCGCAGCAAAGATCGATGAATGATGAGGTTCACATGTCCCAGGACACTTCAAGCTCCACAGCCACCGCTTCCACCGGCTCCGGACAAAGCGGGCAGGCCGGCCAGCAGGGCGATGCCTTCGAAAACCTGCTGCACGAGACCCGGACGTTTCCGCCCACTCCCGAGTTCGCCGCTGACGCCGTGGTCAAGGCATCGGAATATGAGGAGGCCGCCGCCGACCGGCCCGCTTTCTGGGCGAAGCAGGCGCGCGAGCTGCTGACCTGGAGCAAGGACTTCGACCAGGCCCTGGACTGGTCGAACCCGCCCTTTGCCAAATGGTTCGTGGGCGGGGAAGTCAACGCCGCCTACAACGCCCTGGACCGGCACGTCGAGGCCGGCAACGGGGACCGGGTAGCCATCTACTTCGAGGGCGAGCCCGGCGACACCCGCACCTACACCTACGCCCAGCTCACCGAAGAGGTGAAGAAGGCTGCGAATGCGTTCGAGTCCCTGGGCGTGGCCAAGGGCGACCGGGTGGCGGTGTACCTGCCCATGATCCCCGAAGCCGTGATCACGCTCCTTGCGTGCGCCCGGATCGGTGCCGTGCACTCGGTGGTGTTCGGCGGCTTCTCCGCGGACGCGCTCCGGTCCAGGATCGAGGACGCCGAAGCCAAGCTCGTGGTCACCGCGGACGGCACCTACCGCCGCGGCAAGCCCAGCGCCCTCAAAACGGCCGTGGACGAGGCCCTTGCGAACGACGGCCACAGCGTGCAAAACGTGGTGGTGGTCAAGCGCAACGGCCAGGACGTGGACTGGCACGAGGGCCGGGACCACTGGTGGGCGGACACCGTGGAGACCGCATCGGCCGAGCACACCGCCGCGGGGCACGATTCCGAGCACCCGCTGTTCATCCTCTACACCTCCGGCACCACCGGCAAGCCCAAGGGCATCCTGCACACCACCGGCGGGTACCTCACCCAGAACGCATACACCCACAAGGCAGTGTTCGACCTGCATCCGGAAACGGACGTGTACTGGTGCACGGCCGACGTCGGCTGGGTCACCGGCCACTCCTACGTCACCTACGCCCCGCTCATCAACGGCGCCACCCAGGTGATGTACGAAGGCACGCCGGATTCCCCACACCAGGGCCGCTGGTGGGAGATCGTGGAGAAGTACAAGGTCTCCATCCTCTACACCGCCCCCACCGCGATCAGGACCTTCATGAAGTGGGGCCGGGAGATCCCGGACAAGTACGACCTGACCTCCCTCCGCGTGCTCGGTTCCGTGGGCGAACCCATCAACCCCGAAGCCTGGATGTGGTACCGGAACGTCATCGGCGGGGACAAAGCCCCCATCGTGGACACCTGGTGGCAAACCGAGACCGGCGCCCAAATGATCGCCCCGCTCCCCGGCGTCACCGCCGCCAAGCCGGGCTCCGCCCAGGTCCCCCTGCCCGGCATCGCCGTGGACGTCGTGGACGAAAACGGCGCCTCAGTCCCCAACGGGCACGGCGGCTTCCTGGTGATCCGCGAGCCATGGCCGGCCATGCTCCGCGGCATTTGGGGCGACCCGGAACGGTACAAGGACACCTACTGGTCCCGCTTCGAGAACATCTACTTCGCGGGTGACGGCGCGAAGAAGGACGAAGACGGCGACATCTGGCTCCTCGGCCGTGTGGACGACGTCATGAACGTCTCCGGCCACCGGCTCTCCACCACGGAAATCGAGTCCGCCCTGGTCTCCCACCCCGCCGTGGCCGAGGCCGCCGTGGTGGGCGCGTCCGATGAAACCACCGGGCAGGCCGTCGTCGCGTTCGTTATCCTCCGTGGGGACGCCGTGGACTCCGGCGATGACATCGTCCAGGAACTCCGCAACCACGTGGGCAAGGAAATCGGCCCCATCGCCAAGCCGAAGAACATCCTCGTGGTCCCCGAGCTGCCCAAGACCCGCTCCGGCAAGATCATGCGGCGCCTGCTCAAGGACGTCGCCGAAGGCCGCGACCCGGGTGACGCCACCACCCTCTCAGACCCCACCATCATGCAGCAGATCGCGCAGTCGCTCAGAAAGTAACAGGACTCCGGATTACGACGGCGGCGCCGCCCACCTTGGACAGCGCCGCCGTCGCCGTATGCTGGGAGCAGTCCTGCTCCCTGCCCCGAAGGAACCGCCCAGATGCTCGCCGTCGCCCGCCACCAGGCCATTTTGGACGCTCTCCAGCGCGAACGGGTTGTCCGGATCTCGGACTTGGCCCAGCAGCTGGGAGTGTCCCTGATGACGGTGCGGCGGGATATCGAGGTGCTGGAGGAAGGCGGGCGCCTCGAGCGGATCCACGGCGGCGCCAAGATGCCGGGCGACACCAGCACCCACGAGCCCGGATTCGACCTGAAGTCCACACAGCTCACCGCCGAGAAGCGTGCCATAGCGGTCGAGGCGGCCGGCCTGGTGCAGGAGGGCATGGCTGTGGGGCTCAGCGCCGGAACCACTACATGGGCTCTGGCGAAGGAACTCACCAACGGGCCCAGGATCACCGTGGTCACCAACTCGGTACGAATCGCTGACCTTTTCCACCACGGCGCCTCCGCCGGCGCCGCCCGCTTCGCTTCCACCGTCATCCTGATTGGCGGCGAGCGCACGCCGTCGGACGCCCTGGTGGGTCCCATCGCCACAGGTGCGCTGAAGCAGCTGCACCTCGACGTGCTGTTTCTCGGCGTCCATGGAATGGACGCCGACGCGGGATTCACGACGCCCAACCTGCTGGAGGCGGAAACGGACCGGGCTTTCGTGGCGGCTGCGCGAAAAACCGTGGTCCTGGCGGATCACACCAAGTGGGGCATGCTGGGCATCAGCTCCATCGCCTCGCTGGAGGAAGTGGACGAAGTCATCAGCGATCCGGGCCTTGGCATCGAAGCGCAGCGCATCCTGCAGGAAAAGGTGGGCCGGCTGAGGCTCGCCGCCCTCTAGTCGACAAATCCTAGGGACAGCCGCAGGATTGCCGGACATGCAGCTTGGTGGGGAAGATCCGGTGCCGGGGCTTCTCGCCGCGGCTGGCTCCCACCAGCGCCTCCACCGCAGCTTCCGCCATGGCGGCCACGGATCTTCCCGGCCCCGGGTGATGCCGACTACGGCCACACCTTCGCACAGGTCCAGCCGCTGGCCTGGCTGGAGAATGGTGCTGTTGCCAATGGCCGCTTCCTGGCCGAGGTGAGCCCGCCCATGCCCATTCTCAACCCTGAACACGCGCTGCTGCTGCGCTTCACCGCGCTCTAGAAGTCCCCTTGCGGTGGTTGAGCCTGTCGAAACCCAACGACAAGCTCAACCACCGGGGGCTGTTTGGGCGTAAGAAATGCGCCCGGGCCCCCGCCGCACTAGATTTGCATGCATGACTGAAGCCACCACCACAGCCGGCCGCGGCACCATCCTGGTAATCAACGGACCCAACCTTAACCTGCTGGGCACCCGCGAACCCGACAAATACGGAACGTCCACCCTGGCTGATGTGGAGGACCTTGCCGCGCGCACTGCAAAGGCACACGGCTTTGGGGCCGAATGCGTGCAGTCAAACCACGAGGGCGTGCTGCTGGACGCCATCCACGCCGCCCGGGAATCCGCCGTGGGAATTGTCCTTAACGCCGGCGCCTTCACGCACACGTCCGTGGCACTTCGCGATGCCCTCGCCGCCGTGCAGCTTCCCGCCGTCGAGGTTCACATCACCAATGTGCACCAGCGCGAGGAATTCCGGCACCACTCATTCTTGTCGCCGGTATGCTCCGCGGTGATCGTCGGCGCGGGGGTGTTCGGCTACAAGCTGGCCATCGACTACCTCGCGGAAGTCCTCTAAGGCCCGGTTCCGGCTACTTCTGGATGCACTGCCCCGAGGAGACCTGTGCGCTCAATGAGGCCGCCTGTGAAGCAACCGGGTTCAGGTCGTCCATCGTGATGGCGAAGCCCATCTCGGCGTCGGACGTCGCTTTCGCGAAGATCACGCCGGCTACCTGCCCTTCCGTGGTCAAGAGCGGGCCGCCGGAGTTGCCGGGCTGGACATTTCCGGCCAGCCGGTAAATCTCTTCGGGCGACGGGTTGCTGCCGTAGATGTCCGGCACCAGCACGGTGGTGATGTCTTGGATGGTGGCGGGCCGGGACTGGAAGGGGCCACCGTGCGGATAGCCTGCGAACGCTGCGGGGCTGCCGTTGGGCAAATCAGGGCTTAGCGGCAGTGGCTGGACGGGGAGGTCCTCCACGGCAAGCACGGCGAGGTCATGTTTGGTGTCAAAGTAAACAACCCGCCCGGGCATCGCTCCGCCGTCGGGCATTTCCACTACCGGCTCCGACACGCCCGCCACGACATGCGCGTTTGTGACTACACGGTCCTCGGAAACGACGAAGCCGGTACCTGTCTGGTTTTGGCCGCACTGGTACGCCGTTCCGGCAATTTTGAGCACGGATCCGGCGGCGCGGTTCAAGGCGGGGGTGTCAGTGCTCGCGTCCGGCACCGGAACGGCCTGCCCCTGGTCCAGGCCTTCAATCAAGGTGGGAATGCCGTTGCCGATCACTTCCGACCGCAGCTCGGCCATGGTGGCCTTCACAGGGTCCGGCGTCATGCCGTCGATGAAGCGGATGACCTTCGATTCGGCGAGCTGCTGGGAAACAAACGGCACGCCCAGAGAGCCGATGCTGAAGGCCAGCATGGACATGACCAGGGCGGAAACCACTAAGTTCACGGCGCCGCCCACGAGGCGATCGACAGCCCGCAGGGGCCTGATCCGCATAGCCCCGCGGATTTGCCGGCCGATCATGGTTCCGAGGCCGTGGCCAAGAACCACCAGGGCGACGGCGGCGGCCACGATGGCTGTCAGCCTCCATCCGGAGTCCGCCACGAAGCCGCTCACCAAGGGGACTGCGAAAAAGGCGGCGATGGCTCCGGCAGCAAAGCCGGCAATGCCGCCGACGGTGACGAGGAAGCCGTTGCGCAGGCCGTAGGCCAAGTAGGACAGCAGCGCCAGGATCAGGACGAGGTCCAGGACAGTCAAGCCGACCACTAAGGCTCCTTATAAGCAGTTACAGGCTCATTCTAATGGCGCAGGCTGACAATGTTCTGAGGGTTGGCGCCGCCCCTCCTGCCCGTCGTTTGGGCGTTTTGGCTGCCAAGTTCGTCACAGAACCTTGAAAATTCTGAAACAATGGCACAAGCGCCACAGCCGAAACTTTTATTCAGGAGATTTTATGGACATCGAGGTACTGCGCCGAGCACCACTTTTCGCCACGCTCGACGACGACGCATTCCGTCTGTTGACGGACGAGCTCACCGAGGTGGACCTTTCCCGCGGTGCGTCGGTTTTCCGTGAGGGCGACCAGGGCGACCAGCTTTACTTCATCGTTTCCGGCAAGGTAAAGCTGGGGCGCACTTCCCCGGACGGCCGTGAATCGCTCCTTGCCATCCTCGGCCCGGGTGAGCTTTTCGGCGAAATGGCCCTGTTCGATCCCAGCCCCCGCACCGCCACCGCCACCGCAGTGTCGGAAACCCGCCTGGCCGGGCTTAAGAACGAAAGCCTGAACAACCTGCTCCGCACCCGGCCCGAGGTTTCCGCGCAGCTTCTGCAGGCTCTTGCCCGCCGGCTCCGCCGCACCAACGACTCCCTCTCGGACCTGGTGTTCTCCGACGTGCCCGGCCGCGTCGCCAAGGCACTCCTGGACCTGGCAGACCGCTTCGGCCGCCCGGCCACCGACGGCGTGCTCGTAGCCCACGAGCTCACCCAGGAAGAGCTCGCCCAGCTGGTTGGCGCTTCACGCGAGACCGTCAACAAGGCCCTCGCCGAGTTCGTCCAGCGCGGCTGGCTCCGACTGGAAGCCCGCGCCGTGGTCATCCTGGACATGCAGCGCCTCCGCCAGCGCTCCCGCTAGCCCTTACAGCACAAAGGCCGCCCCAAGGGGCGGCCTTTTGCATGCCCCCTTGGTGTTGGGCCCGAGGCCGACATCCTCCGCGTGCTGCTCCTTCGTCGCTCTGACGCACACTTCCCGATGCCGGACCTCGGGCCTTTTGCTTGACGCCCCATCACATCCTGCAGCTTCGCAGGCAGCCCCATCAGCATGGAACGTGATAGAGCGTTCGCCCAAAAGCCGCGAAAAGTGATGGAGCGTTGGCCCAAAACCTGCGAAAAGTGATGGAGCGTTCGCCCAAAAGCCGCGAAAAGTGATGGAGCGTCCTAGCTGGGTGGCAGACTCTCGCGTAGGAGCGCATCGCGACGCATCGGGAGCCGGAGGTCGCCCAGCGGCCGGAGGCTCCCCTACGCGGTGTGTCTAAGCGACGGCGAAAGGCGGCCGGACAGCGAAGTAAACCACCGGCCCGGCTCCCGTCAGGCCAACCACCGGTCGGCCGCCGTCAGCTCAACCACCGGATCGGCTGCCGTCAGCTCAACCAGCGGGTCGGGAGCGGCGTAAAATTGAGCCTAGAGGTGCATGGCGATGTCCGTGGCTATGGTTGTTGTTTTGATCCTGCTGGGCCTGGCTTCTGTTGCCGCAATTTTGGGCACGGTGGTCCTGGTGATCCGCGACGGCCGCCGGCAGATTCCGCTGGAACCGCCGGTTCAGGCGTGGACCGCCGGGAACCTCCCCAGCCGCCCGTACTCAACGCTCCGGCGCATCTAGCGTTTCCGGGGTCAGCGTTCCCGCTGGTGATCCCCCGCCACCGTCTTGGCGGCCTCGACCTCGAGCAGCAACTTGCCGCCTTCCTCCACGAGCTGCGGCTGGTAGACGTGGGCCTTGCGTTTGTAGCTGAGGTACGCGATGCAGCCGTTGGCCATGGCCATTTTTTCGAGCATGATCTCCGAGCCGGGAACCAGGAGCTCGCCGAGGGTGCGGCCTACCGTGTTTTCCTGGCCCACCTCGTCGCCCAGTGCGGTGGTATCCCGGCCGGCAATGACGTCGTGCGCGTTCACCCACCGCCCCCAGACGCCCTTGCCTTCCAGCAGGGCGGGCTGCTGGTTCAGCGGAACGGTGGCGGCGAAGTACCGGGTATCGAACCGGCGGTGGGCGAAGTCCGGGCTGCGCCAGTTGACGAGGGACTTCAGCAGGTCGGTCCGGAGGGACAGCCCCCGTTTGCCGAGGACCTCCGGGAAGGTCTTTTCCTGGTCGGCCACGGCGAGGCGGGCACGCATCCATTCAGATGTGGACGTCGCTTCAAACGTGGTGGACATATCCGGGCCGGCAAGGAGCACGCCGGTTTCCTCGAAGAGTTCCCGGATGGCGCCCACCACATGACGGCGAGCCAGCCCGACGTCGTCCGTTCCCATCTGCTCGGCCCAGTGCTGTGGTGAAGGGCCCAGCCAGCCGACGGGGTCGTCGTCGGCGGCGTCCAGGGAGCCACCGGGGAAGGCGAGGACCCCCAGCGGCGAGGAACCGGGCCGGTAAGCAAGCCAGGTTTCGAGGCCGGTGGGGGAATCACGCAGCAGGACAACAGATGATGCTAAGCGAGCGGCCCGGGGGCTCCTCTCGCCATGTTCAAGCCAGCTCTGCGCTGCCCCTTCAAGGTCCTGAGGGAGTGCGAACAGGCGTCGGGCGAGTTGAGGCAAAGGAAGCGACCGGTCCTAGCTGAATTCAGCGATCAGTTCGACCTCTACGGGAGAGTCGAGCGGCAGCACGGAAACGCCGACGGCGGAACGGGCGTGCTGGCCTGCGTCACCGAGGACGCGGCCCAGCAATTCCGAGGCACCGTTGATGACGCCGGGCTGTCCGGTGAATGACGGGTCCGAAGAGACGAATCCCACAACTTTGACGATGCGGGTGATGCGGTCGAGGTCGCCGATGACGCTCTTGACGGCTGCCAGGGCGTTGACGGCGCAGACCGCGGCGTACTGCTGTGCGTCTTCGGGCGAAACAGTGGGCTCGTCGGCGTAGCCTTCGGTGCCGGCGGAAACTTTCCCGGTTGCTGGGAGTTTGCCATTAATAAAGGGCAGCTGGCCCGAGGTGTAAACGTGGTTGCCGGAGATCACGGCGGGAACGTAGGCCGCCACCGGGGCGGCAACGTCGGGGAGGGTCAGTCCAAGATCCGCCAGGCGCTGCTCAACAGCGGAAACGGGGGCGGCTGCGGTGCCGGACGGGGCTTCTGCGGAGGTGCTCATGCTACTGCTTCTCCCTCTTCAGGTAGGCAACCAGACCGTTTCCGTCCGGTCCGGGGACTACCTGGACGAGCTCCCAGCCGTCATCTCCCCACTGGTCCAGGATCTGTTTTGTGGCATGGATAATGAGCGGAATCGTGGCGTACTCCCATTTGGTCATGAGAGAAAGACTAGTCCTTGCCGGTAAAGTGGAAAACATGGCTCCTCGTAAGAACCCATTATTCGACACTGCCACCACCCTTGGAAAGATCCTCGTTTTCCTTGGCGTGAGTGCAATTTGTGGTGTCCTGGTAGCAGGCCTGCTGGTCCCCGCGGCGGCAGTCTCAGGCAGCGCGGCCAGTGGTTCGATCGAGTTCTTCGACACCCTTCCGGCAGAGCTGAAGGTTGACCCGCCCAACCAGACCACCAGGATCCTGGCAGCAGACGGTAGCGAGATTGCCAACGTCTACACCGAGAACCGGACCAAGGTTGCGCTGGACCAGATTTCGCCATTCATGAAGGAAGCTGTCATCGCGGTCGAGGACAGCCGTTTCTATGAACACGGCGGTGTGGACACCACCGGCATCCTGCGTGCCCTGGTCAGCACAGCGCGCGGCAACAAGCAGGGTGCCTCCACCGTCACGCAGCAGTACGTCAACAACGTCCTCAACGCCAACCTCGCCGCCGAGGGCAACGAGGACCAGATCAAGCTCAACGGTGTGAACAAGGGCGTGGGCGACAAGCTCCGCGAAATGAAGCTGGCCATCGCCATGGAGAAGGAGTTCAGCAAGGAGCAAATCCTTGAGGGCTACCTGAACATCGTGTTCTTCAACCGTGACGCGTACGGGGTCGAGGCTGCCTCCAAGTTCTTCTTCAGCACCTCTGCCAAGGACCTCAGCCTTCCGCAGGCTGCACTGCTGGCCGGCCTGGTCAACAGCCCCTCCGCGTTCGACCCCATCACCAACCCCGAGAGCTCGAAAGAGCGCCGCGACCTGGTCCTTGGCCTGATGCTGAACCAGCGCAAGATCACCCAGGAGGAACACGACGCTGCCGTCGCCACTCCCGTGGAGACCAAGGTGACCCAGCCCAAGCAGGGCTGCGCCTACGCGTCCACCGCACCGTACTTCTGCGACTACATCCTGCACCTGCTGGAGAACAACACCGCTTACGGCGCGGACCTCAAGGAGCGCCAGCGCCTGATCTACGGCGGCGGCCTCACCATCACCACCACCCTGGACCCGAACGCCCAGGCCGTGGCCCAGGAGCAGGTCAACGCCTCCGCCGGCGCCAACCCGGACAAGTGGGGTGCCGCCATGGTTTCGGTGCAGCCCAACACGGGCAAGATCATTTCCATGGCCCAGAACACATCGTTCCTGCCCGGCAAGGCCAGCTTCGATTCCCAGTTGAACTTCAACGTGGACAAGCTGGACAAGGACGGCAACGACCTCAACGGTATGGGCGGCGCCCAGCCCGGCTCCACCATGAAGCCGTTCACGTTCGCGGAGTGGCTCAATGAGGGCAAGTCCATGAACACCGTGGTCAACGCCGCCCAGCGCATCTACCCGCTCAACTTCCCGTGGCGGAACACCTGCGGCAAGGTGACCGGCGGCTACAGCACCGCCCAGAAGAACCAGGGCCTCGGCACGGCAGACGACCTGCAGAACGCCGAACCCCAGTGGTACCGGAACCTGTCCGTCCTCGAGGGCCTCTACAACTCCATCAACACGGTGACCTTCGCCTCAGCAGCCCAGCTCGACTTCTGCGGCATCCAGAAGGTGGTTGACGCCGTCGGACTCCACAGCGGCCTGCCATCGGCAGACGAGCCGAACCCCAAGGTCAACATGTCCACGCTGGGCAACCTCCTGGGTTCCACCCAGACGTCCCCGCTGACCATGGCCAGCGCGTTCGCCACGTTCGCGAACGACGGCAAGTTCTGCGAGGCCATCGCCATCACCTCGGTGACGGATGCAACGGGCAAGCAGCTGCCTGCGCAGTCCACCAGCTGCCGGGACGCCATCAAGCCCGAGGTGGCCCGCGGCGTGAACTACGCACTGCAGGAAGTCCTGAACCGGGGCTCCGGCTCGCTCATCCAGCCTAGGATTTCCACCCGGACCAGCTTCCCCATCGGCGCCAAGACCGGTACGTCCAACAACAACGGCTCCACCTGGGTTGTCGGCCACACCACCGGCCTGGCCACCGCTGCCTGGTTCGGTGACGCACTGGGCGCCCAGGACCGCGCCGGGCAGAACATCACGGTCAACGGGAAGTTCTACCCGGGCATCGACGGTTACATGATCGCCGGGCCGATGTTCTCCAACTTCATGTCGAAGATCGCTCCTGCCTACGGCACTAATCCGTTCCCGGCGCCGCCCAGCAACCTGCTGAACGGCACCACTACACGGACCACTCCCTCCACGCCGCAGGCCACCCAGGCCCCGGCTGCGCCGGTCGCCCCCCAGCCAGCACCGCAGCCAAGCAGTAACGGCAACGGAAACGGGAACAATAGTGGCAATGGAAACGGGAACGGCTAGCCGCCGATGATTTCAACCAGCGCTTTGGCCAGCCGCGCCCGGACTATCGGGCGCGGCTTTGCCGTCACCGCGGGGGCCGGGGCAGCGGCAGGACTGGCGGCCTTCGGGTACGGCCTGTGGGAGAAAAACCAGTTTGTCCTCCGCGAAGAGACACTGGATATCCTCCCGCCCGGACAGGCACCGTTCCGGATCCTGCACCTGAGCGATATCCACTTTGTCCCGGGGCAGGACAAGAAGGCAGTCTGGCTGGAGTCCCTTGCGGGCCTTGAACCGGACCTGGTGGTCAACACCGGCGACAACCTCAGCCACGTCAAAGCGGTGGACCCGCTGCTGGCGGCGCTCCGCCCCCTCATGGAGTTCCCGGGCGTGTTTGTCCCCGGTTCCAACGACTACTTCGCTCCCAGCCCGAAGAACCCGGCATCGTACCTTCTGGGTCCGTCCCAGGTGAAGCCGAAACCGGCCCGGCTGGACTGGCCGCGCCTGCGCTCGGGCTTTGGCATGGGCGGCTGGATAGACCTGACCAACCGGCACCAGTCGGTGGTCCTGAAGGGCATCCGCTTCGACTTTTCCGGCGTGGATGATCCCCACCTGAACCGGGAACGGTATGCCGGCTGGCCGCGCGGCACCGTCAACCAGGACGCCACTCCGCACCTCCGCGTCGCGGTTATCCACGCACCCTACCAGCGCGTGCTCGACCACTTCACCGAGGACGGCGCGGACCTCCTGCTCGCCGGACACACCCATGGCGGCCAACTGTGTATCCCCGGGTACGGCGCCCTGGTCTCCAACTGCGACCTCCCCACCTGGCGGGCCAAAGGCCTGAACGACTGGCAGAGCAACGGCAGTACGACGCCGGTGAACGTCTCGGGCGGTATCGGCACCTCGCGCTTCACCCCGATCCGCATCGCGTGCAAGCCCGAAGCGGTCCTGCTCACCCTCACCCCGCCCTATTAGTCCCCTTGCCCTATCACTCGTGGTTCCCACCATCGCTTTTAGGGACCATAACTGATGGCGCACGGGGCGGGCAGGGCCGGCCGTCCATTGCGCAACGCAATAACTCGCCAAGCTTCACGGGGAGTAGGGAAGCCTGTGAATCGCCTCACGCCATGGCATAGGGTAGTTGCTACGGGAAACTACATTCGTTTTAGAGCTTGAGAAGCAGGCATGGCCAAGCAAATTCCATTTTTTCGATCCATCAGTCGCCTCTACCCCCATGTCCGGCCGATCCTCCCGCGGCTTTTGCTGGGACTTCTCTGCGCGTTACTGGCCAGCGTTGTTGCACTCGCCATCCCGCAGGTCCTCCGGGTGCTGGTCAACGAATCACTGAAGCCCGGCGGCGCATCGGAAGCGGTCTGGATTTCCGCGGGCGTCATCCTGGTACTGGGCGTGGCCGAAGCCGGACTGGTGGCCCTCCGCCGGCAGTTCGTCATCAACCCCGCCACGACGGTGGAAACCAAAATGCGGGTTTCGCTGTACGGCCATCTCCAGGATCTGACCGTCTCCTTCCACGACCGCTGGGGATCCGGCCAGTTGTTGTCGCGTGCCATGACGGACCTGAACTTCCTGCGACGCTGGATGGCGTTCGGTGCCATCATGCTGGTGGTCACCACCCTTACGGTGATCATCGGCATCACAGTGATGTTTGTGATGAGCTGGCAGCTTGCCCTCATCTTCCTTGCCGCGGCGGTGCCCATTATGGCTTACAGCTTCCGGTTCCGCACCCGCTTCAGCAGGGTGGCCCGCCGCAGCCAGGACCAGGCCGGTGATCTCGCCACCACCGTTGAGGAATCAGTCCACGGCATCCGCGTGCTCAAAGCGTTCGGGCGAAGCCGGGAGGCGCTCGAAAACTTCAACGAGCAGGCCGAGGAGCTCCGCCAGACGGAGATCGAAAAGGCACGCCACCAGGCAACCTTCACCATGGTGGTCACCCTGCTTCCCGAACTCGCCCTCGGCGCCGGCCTGGTGGTCGGCGTGATGCTGTGCGCCAGCGGGCAGCTCAGCATCGGCGCGCTCGTGGCGTTTTTCGCAACCGCCGCGGTGATGGCCTCACCCGTGGAATTTTCCGGCATGCTGCTGGCCATGGCACTCACCGCCAAGACCGCCGTCGACCGCCACTTCGAAGTGATGGACTCCCCCAACACCATCACCAGTCCCCCGGAGCCCCGGCGGCCCGGTCAACTAGCCGGTGGGCTCCGTTTCAATAAGGCCACGTTCGCTTTTGAGGATGCCCCGGACAAGCCCATCCTGAAGGAAATCAACCTCGATGTCCGGCCTGGCGAAACCATGGCGCTGGTGGGAATCACCGGCAGCGGCAAAAGTGCGCTGATCCAGCTCGTTCCGCGCCTGTACGACGTCTCCGGCGGGGCCATCACCATCGACGGCGTGGACCTGAGGGACTTCGAGGTTGAGGAGCTCCGCCGGATCGTCGCGGTTGCCTTCGAGGACACCACCCTGTTCTCCAATTCGGTCCGGGACAACGTCCTGCTCGGCGCCCCCGTGCGGACGGACGCCGTCCTCGATGAGGCCCTGGACGTGGCCCAGGCACACTTCGCCTACTCCCTGCCCGAGGGGGTGGACACGCTGATTGGCGACGAAGGGCTCAGCCTTTCCGGCGGGCAGCGGCAGCGGATCGCCCTGGCGCGGGCCATCGCTGCGCGCCCCAGGGTACTGGTCCTGGACGACCCGCTGTCTGCCCTGGATGTCCAGACCGAGGAACTTGTGGAAACGCGGCTCCGGGCCGTACTGAAGGAGACCACAACACTGATCGTGGCCCACCGCCCGTCCACCGTGGCGCTGGCGGACCGTGTGGCGCTGCTGGAGGACGGCAGCATCACCGGCGTCGGCACGCACACCGAACTACTGGCGGGCAACCACCACTACCGCTACGTCATCGCCAGCCTGGACCAGGAACCACGAGACCTCGACTCCGAGCTGTCCGCCCTTGAGGACCAGGCAGAGGAAGTGACCCGATGAGCACCACAACCTTCGGCACGGCCAACGAGGACAATGCCCACCTCAGCAAGAGTGACAGCAGGGCCGTCCGACGGCGGTCGCTGGCGCTGCTGCGCAGCCTGATCCGGCCGGTGCAGCTCCGGTTCTGGCTGACCATAGCCACGGTGGTCCTTTCGCAGGCGGCCCGCGTGGCCGGCCCGGCGCTAATCGCTTTCGGCATCGACCACGCACTGCCCGCCCTGCAGGCCGGCGACAACCTGCCCCTGGTGCTTACCGGCGTCGCCTATCTGCTGGCGGCCATCGCGACGGCGGGACTCACCGCCCTGTACGTGACGTCCACCGCGAAGCTGAGCCAGGCCATGCTCCTGGACCTGCGTCTTCGGGTGTTCCGCCAAACACAGCGGCTGAGCCTGGAGTTCCACGAAAAATACACCTCCGGGCGGATCATCGCGCGGCAGACCTCGGACCTGGAGGCCCTCCGCGAACTCCTGGACTCCGGCGTCAGCTCACTGGCCTCCGGCCTGCTGTTCATGATCTTCACCGCCGTCACCGTGTTCGCCCTGGACTGGCGCAGCGGCCTGCTGGTGCTGGCCGCGGGCGTCCCCATGTTCTTCCTGGCCCGCTGGTACCAGAAGCACTCCCAGATCGTGTTCCGTGAATCCCGGGTGGTCTCCGCACGGCTGATCGTGCACTTCGTGGAAACCATGACCGGCATCCGTGCCGTGAAGGCCTTCCGCAAGGAACAGGAAAATGCTGACCGGTACGGGAAGCTCGCCGAGGACTACCGGCTGGTCACCGTCCGCTCCATCAACCTCAACGGCATCTTCCAGCCGGGGCTGGTACTGATCGGAAACGTCTGCGTGGCCGTGGTGCTGCTCTTTGGCGGTTTCCGCGTCCTCACCGGCGACCTCGCGGTGGGGGTGCTGCTGGCGCTCATCCTGTCCACCAAGCGGTTCTTCCAGCCCGTCGACCAGATGGCGATGTTCTACAACTCCTTCCAGAGCGCCCAGGCGGCCCTGGAAAAGGTGTCCGGGCTCCTCGAGGAAGTGCCCACCGTCCGCCCGCCCAGGAACCCGGTAGCACTGGACAACGCCAGGGGGTCGATCGACTTCAAGGATGTGGAGTTCCGCTACGGCGACGGCCCGCTCATCGTGCCGCGGCTGAACCTGCACATCCCCGCCGGCCAGACGGTGGCCCTGGTAGGCCAGACCGGCGCCGGGAAATCCACCCTCGCCAAACTGATCGCCCGCTTCTACGATGTTTCCGCCGGGTCCCTGACCCTGGACGACGTGGACCTGCGCAACCTCAGCACCACCGACCTGAGGCGGAACATCGTGATGGTCACCCAGGAAGCCTTCCTGTTCAGTGGATCCGTTGCCGACAACATCGCCCTGGGCCGGCCGGAGGCCTCCCGCACCGAAATCGAGGAAGCAGCGAAGGCAGTGGGCGCGCATGACTTCATCCTGGACCTTCCCGAAGGATATGACACGGATGTCAATAAACGCGGCGGCCGGGTGTCGTCCGGGCAGCGCCAGCTCATCAGCTTCGCCCGGGCGTTCCTTGCCCGCCCCGCCGTCCTGATCCTGGATGAGGCCACGTCCTCACTGGACATCCCCTCCGAAAGGCTGGTGCAGCACGGGCTGGCCCGGCTGCTGGCGGGGACGGACGCCGCCAGCAGGACGGCGCTGATCATTGCGCACCGGCTGTCCACGGTGGAAACCGCGGACCGGGTACTGGTGGTCCATGACGGCCGGATCGTCGAGGACGGCTCGCCCGCGGAACTGATCGGCGGCGGCGGACGATTCGCCGACCTGCACGGTGCGTGGAAAGACTCCCTGGTCTGACGCGGGAAAACCGCCGCGGGCTTTCAGGATTTCGCATCGGGGACCCGCATCGGCTATCCTTGTAAAGTTGCTTTTGCAGCGGATCGGGATGTAGCGCAGCTTGGTAGCGCGCTTCGTTCGGGACGAAGAGGTCGCAGGTTCAAATCCTGTCATCCCGACCAAAAACAAAAGAGGGTCTCCCACCGGAGGCCCTCTTTTGCGTTGTCCGGCCGTCATAGGAGTTAGCCTGTCATTGCGGGAGATAACTTTCCGGTAAAGGGAAAGGCCCCGGAGCAGTAGCTCCGGGGCCTCCCTCGCCTCCTGTGATGAGGAAGCTGTTTAGGCAGGGTCAGGCCAGTTACCGATGTAGGTGGTGACCGTGGTGTCGGTGCTCTTGTCCTTCTTGACCTTCTGGGAAGCCGGATCAGGCCAGTTCCCAATGGCTACGGAAGTCTGAGAGTTATCAGCCAGCGAACCTGCAGACAGTACGGCCGGAGCCGCTGCGGAAAATGCCAGCGCCCCCGCCAGTACGGCGGCGGCAGCAATTTTCTTGAACATATGAGTTCCTCAATACGAGTCGGATTCGTTACAAAGCCAGCACTGTCCTTGTTGACACCCATTGTAAAATGTTTTCCACAGAGACTGTCAAGCATTCGTCAACTGACTGTCCGGAAAAGGAGGAAATCCCGTGGGCAACGGATTCGGGGAGAAGCTCCGGGCGGAGCGGCTCGAACGGGGCTTAACACAGGCCGAACTGGGCAAAGACCTGTATTCACCCAGCTACATTTCATTGCTTGAGACAGGCCGGAGGGAACCCACGGCCGAGGTCATCGAGGAACTGGCGCGGCGCCTTGAACTGGCACCGAAGGCCCTGGAAGCGTGGAGCCAGCCAATTACCGTCAGCGACGCAGAGTACGTCCTGGCCGGCCTTTACGCCCGCCAGGCCTGGGACCTGCGTGACTACCCCTTGGCCGCCAGCCACGCTGCCACTGCAGCGCAAATTGCCCTGGAGGGCAAAAACACCAGCGCCTGGTGGAACATGACCTATATGCAGGCCGAGTGCCTGATGAAACAAGGCGAACTGCGCGAATGCCAGAAAATCGTCGAGCGGCTCCTTGAGCACCCGATGGCGACGGAATCAGTGGGCCTGGGCGTGCGGGCGCGGCAAATGCTGGCGGCCGTCTGCCATGGACAGGGGCAACTGGCTGTGGCAGTCCAGCACGGGCTTGAGGCTGTAGAACTTTCAGCCAGGTTGCCGCGCAATTCAACAGTGCTCATTGGTGCCCACCGGATTCTCATCGGCGCACTGGCTGAAAGCGGGCGGCTCGACGAAGCCTGGAAGTACTGCATGGCCCTCTACGAACAGGTGGACGAACACGCCATGTCGCAGCTGGCCGGGGAGGTGGCCTGGGTTATCGGCAACGTCGCCTTCATGCGGCATGACTACACCGAAGGCGTCAGGCACCACGAGCGGGCAGCCAAGCTCCTCTCCCCTGCAAACGACATCGAGCTCTGGGCGCGGTTCAACAAGGCGTCCGCCGCCGTCAGGCTGTCCTCGGGAATTGTCGAGCCCGAGACCCTGTCCTCGATCGAACGGGCTGAGCTCGCCTTCTCCATCGTGGGCGGGACGAAGAGCGATGAGCTGGAGGTCGCCTTCATCCGCGCGCGCTGGCTGTACCTGACCGGGGACATTGTTGCCGCCGTCGAGAAGCTGCGGGAAATCCACGCCGAACGCAAGGCCCTGGCCAAGCACACGGCGGGCGAGGTTTCACTTCTCCTGGGCAAGTCCCTGAAGGCCGCCGGCGAAGCCGACGAAGCACTGGTCCACCTGGAGGAAGCCCAGAAGGCCTTCAGTGCGGCAGGAGCAGCGGACCGGGTCCAGCAAGCCCTGGACGCGGTGCTGGAAATCCGCCTGGCCCAGCAACGGGCCGCGGCCTCCACGGCCAGCTAAGCTGCACGCCACTTGCCGGAGCCGCTGGGGCTCCGTACAAGCGGGGCATCAATCAGGCGAAGCTTTTCCCGGTCAGTTTCTCGTACGCCTCAACGTAGCGGCTGCGGGTCCGGTCCACAACGTCGGCAGGCAGCACCGGCGGAGGCGTGTCGGAAGCCCTGTCCCAGCCCGATTCGGCCGATGTAAGCCAGTCCCGGACGTACTGCTTGTCATAGGACGGCTGTGCCTGTCCCGGCTGGTAGGTGCCGGCGTCCCAGAACCGTGAAGAGTCCGGAGTCAGAACCTCATCACCAAGGGTGATTGAACCCGAGACGGCGTCGTAGCCGAACTCCACCTTGGTATCGGCGAGGATGATCCCGCGCTCCCGGGCGATTGCCTCCGCGGTGGTGTAGATCTGCAAAGTGAGTTCGCTCAACCGGCCGGCAATGTCGTCACCCACCATGGCCACCACGGCGTCATAGGTGATGTTCTCATCATGCTCGCCCACTGCGGCCTTGGCCGACGGTGTGAAGATGGCGTGCTCCAGCCGCGACCCGTCCACCAGGCCCTCCGGCAGCGGGATGCTGCACACTGTTCCGGACACCCGGTATTCCTGCAGGCCGGAGCCGGTGAGGTACCCGCGGGCGATGCACTCCACCGGAAACATGTCCAGCTTCTTGCAGATCATGGCCCGGCCTTCCACGGCCGCAGGCACCCCGTCCGCCACGGTGGAGCCCAGCACGTGGTGCTCCACGTCCAGCTGGTCGAACCACCACAGGCTCAGCTGGGTGAGGATGCGCCCCTTGTCTGGAATCTCGCTGGCCAGGACGTGATCGAAGGCGCTGATGCGGTCGCTTGCCACCACCAGCACGCACTCCTGGCCCACGCGTTCGACGATGGAATCGTCGGCGGGCTCGTAAAGGTCGCGCACCTTGCCGGAGTAGACGTGCTTCCAGCCCGGCAGGTCCAGGGTGGCGGTGTTGAGGCCTCGTGCTGCGGGAGTTTCGCTCATGCTATGCCTTCGCCTTCGTGATCGGCAGGGATCCGGTAGCGCCGGACGATACCCTGATCTCGCCGCGGGCGGCCTTGCGGCCGATGTCCGTACGGAACTGCGAGCCTTCAAGCTGAACCAGTTCCACGCCGTCGTACGCCTTTTCGCGCGCCTCCACCAGGTCGCTGCCCAGCGCAACCACGGCCAGGACGCGCCCGCCCGCGGAGATCACCTTGCCGTCCTCGTCCACGGAGGTCCCGGCGTGGATCACGTGCACGCCTTCGAGTTCCTCCACCTTCTTCAGCCCGCGGATGCGGTCACCGGTGCGGGGAGTGTCGGGGTAGTTTTCAGAAGCGACGACGACGGCGACAGCCGTTTCCTTCGACCAGCGCAGCTCTTCCGCCTGGTCCAGTTCGCCCTTGGCAGCTGCCAGCAGCAGGGCACCGAGGGGGGTCTGGAGCCGGGCCAGCACGGCCTGGGTTTCGGGGTCGCCGAAGCGGACGTTGAATTCGATCACCCGGGTGCCGCGCGAGGTGAGGGCCAGCCCCACGAACAGCACGCCCACAAAGGGGGTGCCGCGGCGGGCCATCTCGTTGACGGTGGGCTGGGCCACACGGTCGATGACTTCCTGGACCAGGCCTTCGGGGGCCCACTCGAGGGGGGTGTAGGCGCCCATGCCGCCGGTGTTGGGTCCTTCGTCGTTGTCGAAGATCCGCTTGAAGTCCTGGGCCGGTGACAGCGGAACGGTGTTCTGCCCGTCGCAGAGGACAAAGAGGGAAACCTCGGGGCCGTCGAGGAACTCCTCGATCACCACGGAGCCGCCGGCATCAAAGCAGGACTGTGCGTGGGCCAGGGCTTCATCTCGGTTCTTGCTGACCACGACGCCCTTGCCGGCCGCCAGCCCGTCGTCCTTGACCACATACGGCGCACCGAAGGTGTCCAGGGCTGATGCGGCCTCGTCGGCGTTGGTAGCCACCAGGGCCATGGCCGTGGGGACACCGGCTTCGGCCATGATCTCCTTGGCGAATGCCTTGGAAGCCTCGAGCTGGGCGGCAGCCTTGCTGGGACCGAACACCGGAATCCCGGCGTCGCGGACGGCGTCGGAAACACCTGCTGCGAGCGGCGCCTCCGGACCCACTACCACCAGGTCTACGGCGAGCCTGGCGGCCAGGGCGGCTACGGCGTCGGGATCATTGGCATTGACCGGGTGGGTGGGGACCAGCTTGCTGATCCCAGCATTGCCGGGTGCTGCGTGGACCTCGGAGACGTTGGGGTCGGCGAGCAGGGAGCGGACAATGGCGTGTTCGCGGCCTCCGGGGCCGATGACGAGTACCTTCACAGTCTCCAAGGGTACTTTGTGCACCCTGCCCGCTCCTAAGCTGTGTCAGCCCCGAAGAACAATCCAGGGGGCGCTCCGCTCCGAATGAGTGACATGGAAAAGCTTCGGAACTTGCTCAAGGGTCCCCCTGCCATGGCCGCACTGTCAGGTGTGGTGGCGGCCGCCGTCGTGCTTGCCGTGGCCGAGCTGGCGGGAGCGTTTTTCACGGCCCGCGCCACCCCTGTGTTCGCCCTCGGATCCACGTTCATCGACTTCACGCCGTCGTGGATGAAGGACTTCGCGATTGCCACGTTCGGCACCAATGACAAGGCCGCACTATTTGTGGGCATGGGACTGACCATCGCAGTGCTGGCGTGCGTGCTGGGTGTGGTGGCGTACCGGCGGTGGGCCCTGGGCGTGATGGGTGTCCTGTTGATGGGCGCCATCATCGTGACGAGCGTGGTGACCAGGGCGGGCGTAGGGCCGGCGGATGCCATCCCGTCTGTTGTGGGTACCATCGCCGGCCTGATGGTGCTGCGGCTCCTGGTGAACCGCTTGCGGGGCTTGAAGGCCTGGCCCGACGCACCGGCAGACTCTGCCGTGCCTGGCGGTTCTACCCGCCGCCGCTTCTTCGCCGCCGCCGGGATCACTGCGGCCGCTGCCGGCATCGCCGCGACGGGTGGCCGGCTCCTGGGCGCGGCACGCAGCAACATCGCCCGGGCGCGGGACGCCATGCAACTGCCCGCACCCGCCAGTGCAGCCGCTGCCATTCCGGGCGCGGTCCAGTCTCCGGTGGCTGGCGTCCCGCCATGGCTGACCCCCAATGGTGCGTTCTACCGCATCGATACCGCCCTCAGCGTCCCGGAAATCAACGCCGGCGAGTGGGAGCTCCGGGTGCACGGGCTGGTGGAGGAAGAAGTGCGGCTCACCTTCCAGGACCTGCTCGACGCCGACCTGATCGAATCGCACGTCACGCTCACCTGTGTCTCCAATCCAGTGGGCGGCAACCTCGCCGGCAACGCCAAATGGCTGGGCCTGCCCACCCGTGATGTGCTGGCCCGGGCCAGGCCCAAGGACGGGGCGGACATGGTGCTGTCCACCTCCATCGACGGTTTCAGCGCTTCCACACCGCTGGAGGTCCTCCAGGACGGCCGCGACGCCATGCTGGCGATCGGGATGAACGGCGAGCCGCTGCCCCTGGAGCACGGCTACCCGGTGCGGATGGTGGTTCCGGGCCTGTACGGATTCGTCTCCGCCACCAAGTGGGTGGTGGACCTCGAGGTGACGAGGTTTGCGGACAACAAGGCCTACTGGACCGAGCGCGGGTGGTCCGAGCGGGGGCCCATCAAGACCATGGCGCGGGTGGACGTTCCCCGGTCCTTCGCAAAGGTGCCCGCCGGGAAGGTGGCCGTCGGCGGCACCGCCTGGGCCCAGACCCGTGGCATCACCAAGGTGGAGCTGCAGATCGACAACGGGGACTGGGTGGAGGTGGATCTCTCCGCTGAGGCGTCGCTGGTCACCTGGCGCCAATGGTCCTATGAGTGGGACGCCGCGCCGGGCCCGCACTACCTGAAAGTCCGCGCCACTGACGGCACGGGCGAGGTGCAGACTGAGCAGCGCGCAGATCCGGTTCCCGACGGTGCGTCCGGCTGGCAGTCGGTGATGGTCACCGTGGAGTAGCCGGGCATCCGTGATGTTGGCCCCTAGACTGGCAGAATGCCGCATAACCCGCATGCCACCTTTACCGTGGACTCCGCCGTCGAACTGGCCGTGATCGAACGCAGTGGGTTTGTGGAATCCCGGCACATCGGCTCCGCCGTGCTGCTCGCCGCCGACGGGTCCGTGGTCACCGAACTTGGCGACATCAACACGCCCATCTATGCAAGGTCCGCCCTGAAGCCTTTCCAGGCGCTGGCGTCGATGCAGTCGGGCGTGCCCCTCCGCGGCGCCCAGGTGGCGCTGGCGTGCGCCAGCCACGTGGGCTCCCTGGACCATATGGACGTGGTGTCCGGCATGCTGAAGGCGGCCGGGGTGCGCGAGGACCAGCTGCAGTGCCCGGAAGCCTGGCCGCAGGATGAAACGGCCCGGAACTGGCTGGTGCGTTCCGAACGCGGCAAATCCAAGCTGGCCTTCAACTGTTCGGGAAAGCACGCCGCCTTCCTGTGGGCGTGTACCGAGAACGGCTGGGATACGCACAGCTACCTGGAGCCCAACCATCCGCTGCAGCAAAGGGTCCGCAGCGTCATTGAAGAGTACACGGGCGAAAAGATCGCGCACCTGGGAATCGACGGGTGCGGCGCGCCGGTGGCAGCCGTCTCCCTGAAGGGCCTGGCGCGGGGCTTCTCGCAGCTGGCCAAGGCGCCCGGTGACCAGAGCTTCAGCGCCCGGGCCGCCACCATCGCAACATCAATGCTGGACTACCCGTGGGCGGTGCAGGGCCGCGGCGAGGCGAACACCGTGGTGATGGATGAGCTGGAAATCATCGCCAAAATAGGGGCGGAAGGCGTCCTGGCCATGGCCACGCAGCAGGGTGTTTCCGTGGCCGTCAAGATCCTGGACGGGAACCTCCGGGCCACCTCGCTGGTGGCGCTGACCCTGCTCGCCGCTGCCGGCGCCGTGGAAATTCCCGGCGTCGCCAGTGTGCTGGAGAAGGTAGTTGAGCCGGTGCTGGGCGGTGGGCAGCCCGTGGGAAAGATCCGGCTCGGCCCGGCTGTCTCGGCGCTCCTGGACTGAATCCCCGCCATCCGATCCATCACCAAGGGAAGACCTAACCATGCCTGTAGCCCGCCGTCGTATTGACGTTCAAGAAGGCGCCGCGGCGGTTGCGGCATGGCGGAAAGCTGCCAATCCGCCGTCGGACGGTCCTCCCGTTCCTCGGGCCGTCCTGGCCACCGCTGTGCGGTACACCCTGGAGGAAGTCACGGCGCGGGCGCCGGGGAATTCGGTCGAGGTGCGCGTGCCGCCCTTCGGCGTCACGCAGTGCGTGGAAGGGCCCCGCCACACGCGCGGAACACCGCCCAACGTTATCGAGTGCGACGCCGCCACCTGGCTTGGCATGGTGACCGGCCAGTTGAGCTGGGCGGAGGCAGTCACGGCCGGCAAGGTGGCCGCCTCGGGCCTGCGTGCTGACCTCTCGGCCCTCCTGCCGCTGTAGCCCGGGAGTTTATGCGGCGGTCAGCCGCGGCCGATGAACGGCATGCCGGCGGCGGTGATCACCACGGACCCCACACTTGCCGACGGCGGCATGTTGGCCATCATCAGGATGGCGCGGGCTGCATCCTCCACCGGAAAGGTGGGCTCAACCCGGCGGCTGCCGTCGGCCTGGAGCGCGCCCGCCCCAACGCCGATGGTGTCCATGATGTCGGTGGCCGTGTTGCCGATGTCGATCTGCCCGCAGGTGATGCCGAAGTCCCGGCCGTCGAGCTCGATGCTTTTGGTCAGCCCGGTCATGGCGTGCTTGGTGACGGCGTAGGCCACCGTCCGTGGCCGGGGCGAGTGCGCTGAGATGGAGCCGTTGTTGATGATCCGGCCGCCCTGCGGATCCTGCGCCTTCATGGCCCGGACGGCGGCCGCGGCAGAGAGCATGGATCCGGTCAGGTTCACCGCCAGGGTGGCATCCCAGTCGGCCAGCGAGATCTCGTCCACGCTGGCCGCCGGACCGAACACCCCGGCGTTGTTGAACAGCAGGTCCAGCCGCCCCCACCTTTGGCGGGTTGCCTCGAAAAGGCGCTCGACGTCGTCGGGCCGGGTGACGTCGCAGGTGACCGGAAAAGCGTGCGGATGGCCGTCCGCAGTCTCCACCAGCTGCTGTTCGCGCCGCCCGGCGAGGGCAACGGCGTAGCCGTCGGCCAGGAGAAGGCGGGCCACCGCCCGGCCGATGCCGGAACCCGCTCCGGTGACCACTGCGATGCGGCCCGGGGCCTGGGGATGGTTCAAACTGTTCTCCTGTTGTGCCGGTTGCCGCCGCGCAAGGCCTTGCGTTAGAGGGAGGCCGGCACGCCCGCGCTGTTCAGCGGCCAGCCTACGACGGTCTTGGGCCGCGGCGCAGCGTAGGTCCGGACCTTGGATGTGGAAAGGCGCATGCGGACCAGGGATTCGGCGATGGTTACGGCGGAGGCAACACCATCCACAACCGGCACGCCGGCACGCCGCCTGATCTGCTCATCCAGGCCGGCCATCCCGCCGCAGCCGAGCACAATCACCTCGGCTTTGTCCTGGCTGACGGCCAGCATGGCCTGGCTGATGATGGCTTCCACGGCGCGGTCCGGTTCCTCGTCGAGTTCCAGGACGGCCATGCCGCTGGCCCGGACTGACGCGCAGCGGGCATCAAGGCCGGCAAGTTTGAGCCGGTCCTCGATCAGCGGGACGGTCCGGTCCAGGGTGGTGACCACTGAATACTTGTGGCCCAGGAACATCGCGGTGCTGGCCGCCGCCTCGGTGATATCCACTACCGGGACGTCGAGCAGCTCCTGGAGCCCCTCGCGACCGTGCTCGCCGTACCCGGCCTGGACGACGGCGTCGAACGGCTCGGGATAGCGGGTCACCGCATCCATCACTGCGATGGCCGCAAGGTAGCTTTCGAAGTTCCCCTCGCAGGAGTCCGCCCCGAAGCGCGGCGTGATGCCGACGATTTCCGTTCCCGGTGACGCGATGCTGCGGGCCTGGGCGGCGATGGAGGCCGTCATGGACCCGGTGGTGTTGACGTTGGCGACGAGTATGCGCATGGGAATCCTTTGTGGGTACTGGAGTTAGTGGGTGCTGGCGACGGCGATGGTCTCGCCGTCGCGGTCTTCCAGCCGCTGCGAGCGGTCCGCGATGAAGAAGTACACCACTGCTGCGATGCCGGCGGCGAAGAACCAGGCGAACGGTGCCGCCGGCGCCAGCGCGGGGACGAACGCTATGAGGAGGGCGACGGCGGCGGCCGGCACCAGTGCGGTAATCGCCTTGGGGTTGACACCGTTTTTGTAGTGGTAGGCGCCTTCCGGGGAGGCGGTGTAAAGCTCGGGAACGTTGACCTTGCCGCGGCGGATGAGCCAGTAGTCGGCCATGACCACCCCGAACAGCGGGCCGAGGAGGGCACCGAGGCCGCCCAGGAAGTACACGATCACCAAGGGGTTGTTGTAGAGGTTCCAGGGCAGGATGACCAGGCCGATAACGGCGCTGACGATCGCTGCCTTGCGGAAGTTCAGGTGCTTGGGGAACAGGTTGGTCAGCGCATAGACAGGGGCCACGAAGTTGGCCATGAGGTTGACCGCGATGGTCAGGATGAGCAGCGCCAGGCAGGCCAGCACCAGGAACAGCGTGTTGGGGATGGTCCGGACGATGTCCGAAGGGCTCTCGATGATGGTGCCGTTAATCTTGAACTGCCCGCCCGCCAGGACCACCACAATGGCGCCGAACACGAGCATGTTGATGGGGATGCCCCAGAAGTTTCCCCGCACGATGGCCTTTTTGGAGACCGCGGAGCGGGTGAAGTCGCAGAAATTCAGGACGAACGTTCCGTAGATCGAGACCCAGAGGGCGCCGCCGGCGAAGATGGTGAGCCACATCTGGGGTCCTTCCAGGGCGTTGTCCGAGGACCAGGCGATGGCGCCGCCGGCTTCGATGAAGATCCAGATTGCGATGGCCGCCATGGTGGCCAGGATGACCGGCCCGGCAAACGCCTCATACTTGCGGATCATCTCCATGCCGAAGCTGACAATGACCAGCTGGACGATCCAGAGGATGACGAAAGCGATCCAGCCGAGGGTGGACAGTCCGAGGATGGAGTTTTTGTCCAGCTCCCCCAGCGTGGGGAACATCGCCACGAGCATTACGCGGAAGACCACGGAGGCGAGGTAGGTCTGGATGCCGAACCAGGCCACGGCCACGGCGCCGCGCAGGAGGCTCGCGATTTGTGCTCCGCGGATTCCGAAACTGATCCGGCTCATCACGGGGAAGGGGACGCCGGTTTTGACTCCCATAAACCCGGAAAGGGTCAGGAGCCCAAAGAGGAGCGCTGCGCCGATGCCCAGGGCAAGGAGGATCTGCCAGCCACCGAGGCCCAGGGCGAAGAGCCCGATAGCGAAGGCATAGTTGCCGAGGCTGTGGACGTCGTTGGCCCAGAGGGTGAAGATGCTGTAGCCGGACCAGCTGCGGCCGGCCTGTTTGGTGGGGGCGAGGTCTGCGTTGTAGAGGGTGGGGCTGATGGCCTGGCCTGACGCCGCACTTGCTGATGCGCAAAGAGCGTCAATGCCCGTTGCCGGGTGTGCGGAAGAATCTGACGGCGCTGTCAGGTCAGGAGCCGCGTCAACGCCCGCCGGTGGAGGGGTCTGCATAGGGGGATCTCCAGTTCTAGGTATTCCGCCGTGGTGAGCTCACGGCCCCTGGGGCCGGTTCTGTTATTCCACATTGCGAAATGAAGATATTGAATCGTGAAAACAGCTTATGACGTGGATCACCTTCGGTCAAGGAGTGTCGCCTGCATGGCCGGTCATAATTCGCTGGTTCGCCCCAGTGCGCTGGTGCAGTCAGGCGGCGGAAGAACCTGCTTTGACCGGGAACATTAGCCGCAGCTATTCTCATAAGGCAATAATGTTTTCTCACAATACGAAAACCTAGCGCCAGTATTCAACGACGAAAAGAGGCTGCCGTGGCTGCAGGAGAAGATACCTTCCATATCCGCAGCGGGTTGACTAACCAGCTGCCTGATCGTGATCCGGAAGAGACGGCCGAGTGGGTTGAGTCCCTGGATTCGCTGATCAGGGAACAGGGCACTGAGCGTGCCCAATACATCATGCGGAGCCTGCTGCAGCGCGCGGGTGCGCAGAGCGTGGGCGTGCCGATGGTGACCACCACCGATTACGTGAACACCATCCCGGTGGACCAGGAAGCAGAGTTCCCGGGCAACGAGGAATACGAGCGCCGGTACCGGGCGTACATGCGGTGGAACGCCGCGGTGATGGTCCACCGGTCCCAGCGGCCCAACATCGGCGTGGGCGGGCACATCTCCACCTACGCCGGTGCTGCGACCCTGTACGAGGTGGGCTTCAACCACTTCTTCCGCGGCAAGGACCACCCCGGCGGCGGGGACCAGGTCTTCTTCCAGGGCCACGCCTCCCCCGGCATGTACGCCCGGGCGTTCATGGAAGGCCGCCTCAGTGAGGAGGACCTGGACGGGTTCCGGCAGGAAAAATCCCGCGAAGGCCACGCCCTGTCCTCCTACCCGCACCCGCGGCTGATGCCGCACTTCTGGGAATTCCCCACCGTGTCCATGGGCATCGGGCCGATGAACGCGATCTACCAGGCCCAGTCCAACCGGTACCTGCACAACCGGGGCCTGAAAGACACCTCCGACCAGCAGGTCTGGGCGTTCCTGGGCGACGGGGAAATGGACGAGCCCGAATCCCGCGGCCTGCTCCAGCTCGCCGCGAACGAGAACCTGGACAACCTGAACTTCGTGATCAACTGCAACCTCCAGCGCCTGGACGGGCCGGTGCGCGGCAACGGCAAGATCATGCAGGAACTCGAAGCGTTCTTCCGCGGCGCCGGCTGGAACGTGATCAAGGTCGTCTGGGGCCGGGAATGGGATGACCTGCTCACCCGCGACACCGACGGGTCGCTGGTGAAAATCATGAACGAAACCCCCGACGGGGACTACCAGACCTACAAGGCCGAATCCGGCGGGTTCGTCCGCGAACACTTCTTCGGCAAGGATCCCGCCACCAAAGACCTCGTCGCGGACCTCACCGATGACCAGATCTGGAACCTCAAACGCGGCGGCCACGACTACCGCAAGGTCTACGCCGCGTACAAGGCCGCCACCGAGTTCAAGGGCAAACCCACCGTCATCCTCGCCAAAACCGTCAAGGGCTACGGACTGGGACCACACTTCGAGGGCCGCAACGCGACCCACCAAATGAAAAAACTCACCCTCGACGACCTCAAGGAATTCCGGGATTATCTTCGCATCCCGATTTCCGATGCCCGGCTGGAGGAAGACCCTTACGGTCCGCCCTACTTCCATCCCGGCCATGACGCACCAGAGATTGCCTATCTCCACGAGCGGCGCCGTGCACTAGGCGGTCCCGTGCCGGAACGCCGGCCTAACCACGAAACCGTTGAGCTGCCCGAGGCCAAGACGTTTGACAGCGCCAAACGCGGCACGGGCAAGCAGCAGGCCGCCACCACCATGGCTTTCGTCCGGCTCCTGAAGGATCTCATCAGGGACAAGAAGTTCGGGCACCGGATTGTGCCCATTGTTCCGGATGAATCTCGGACCTTCGGTATGGATGCGTTCTTCCCCACGGCGAAGATCTACAACCCGGGCGGACAGAACTACCTGTCCGTGGACCGGGACCTCGTCCTGGCCTACAAGGAGTCCGCGCAGGGCCAGCTCATCCACCCCGGCATCAACGAAGCTGGCGCCGTGGCAGCCTTCACCGCCGCCGGCACAGCGTACGCCACCCACGGCGTGCCCCTGGTCCCCGTCTACGTGTTCTACTCCATGTTCGGCTTCCAGCGCACCGGCGACGCCTTCTGGGCAGCAGCAGACCAGATGACCCGCGGCTTCATCATCGGCGCCACCGCAGGACGGACCACCCTCACCGGCGAAGGCCTCCAGCACGCCGACGGCCACTCCCCGCTCCTGGCCTCCACCAACCCGGCAGCAGTCACCTACGACCCCGCCTTCGGCTACGAAATGGGCCACATCATTCGCGACGGCATTAAGCGCATGTACGGGGAGCATTCCGACGGCGGCCCGGCAGGTCCGGCAGATCGGAACCTCATGTATTACCTCACGGTGTACAACGAGCCGATCACCCAGCCCGCCGAACCGGAGAACCTTGACGTGGAAGGTGTACTGAAAGGCATTTACCGGGTCTCCGCGTCGGACCTGGAAGGCCCGAAGGCCCAGATCCTGGCGTCCGGCGTCTCCGTGCCCTGGGCCCTCGAAGCCCAACGAATCCTGGCCGACGACTGGAACGTCTCCGCCGACGTCTGGTCCGTGACCTCCTGGAACGAACTGCGCCGCGACGGCATGGCCGCCGAAGAGGAAGCCTTCCTCAACCCCGGCCAGCCGGCCCGCGTCCCGTTCGTCACCAAGCAGCTCGAAGGCGCCACCGGCCCCGTCGTCGCCGTCTCGGACTACATGAAGGCCGTCCCGGACCAGATCCGCCAATTCGTCCCCAACGAATTCGCCACCCTCGGCGCCGACGGCTTCGGCTTCTCCGACACCCGCGCCGCAGCCCGCCGCTTCTTCAAAAACGATATCCACTCGATCATCGTGAAAACGCTGCAGATGCTCGCGGCGAGGGGTGACGTGGAGGAGGGCGCGCCGTCGTACGCCATGGACCGCTACAAACTCCTGGACGTGAACGCCGGGACCACCGGCGGGGCCGGAGGCGACGCCTGACCCGCCATCCAGATGACAGTTGGCGGCAGTCCCAGCGTGTGACACTGCTGCCAACTGGCATCCCGCGTGGATAGTGTGAGGCTATGGGGAACATGGAGGAGGTCCGGACCACGGGGATTGTGCTTGCAGCCGGCGCCGGCACCAGGCTGGGCAAAGGTCCCAAGGCACTGCTCCCGTATCGTGGCCGGCCGCTGGTGGAATCCGTCGCCGGGGCGCTGCTCGACGGCGGCTGCCGGGAGGTGGTGGTGGTGCTCGGCGCCGGCGCTCCGGACGTGGCGGCCATCGCCGAACTGGACCGCTACCGGACGGTGGTGAACCACGAATGGCAGTCAGGGATGGGCAATTCCCTGCTGCTCGGCAACGCCAGCGCGGATCCCAGGGACCATCTGATGGTGGCGCTCGTGGACCAGCCCGGCGTGACTCCGCGGGCAGTGGGGCGGCTGCTTGCGGCCCACCGTGCTGGCCGGGTCACCGCGGCTGCCTACGACGGCGGAGCTGCCGCAACAGAGGGTTCAGGCGGCAGGTTCCGGCGCGGTCATCCGCTGGTCATCGACGCCGGCCTGAGGGACGCTGTGGCCGGTACAGTTACGGGCGACTCCGGGGCGCGCGGCTTCCTGCAGGCCCATCCGGAGCTGGTGGACGAGGTGGACTGCAGCGACCTTTCCACCGGACTGGACGTTGACACGCCGGAGCAGCTGTACCTCCTGGGCTAGCGGCGGATCACGCCGGTGCTGAACAGTTCCTCCAGGCCCCGCTTGAAACCGGACCTCCCGCCGTGGGAAGGGTGCCGGACTTTTGGCACGTCCATTCCGCTGGACAGCAGGCTGCGGTGTGCCACGTTGCCCACCGCCACCACGGTTTCGATGCCGAACAGCTCCGCGAGCGACTGCCAGAACGGCGTCCCGGCCCTGGCGTCGGCAACCGTTGGCGTCCGGTTGGACTGGGGCTTTCCGGGCACGTGGGTATGCCACGGGCAGGCGCTCCACAGCAGGGGCAGGAACTGTAATTCGGCCAGGACCTCCCACATCACGGTTGCAGTCGGCTCGGCCGCGACCTCCGCTGCCTCCGGCGGCAGCGAGTAGCCCTTGCCCGGGCCGAACAAGCCGAAGCTGTTGGCCGGTCCCTGGAACATGGTGCGGTTGGTAAACGGAACTCCGGTGATCCTCATGCCCCGGAAACCCGGAGCCTCGCCCAGCAGCAGGACCTTGGGCGGCCGGTTCAGCATCTCCTCGAGGTACAGCTCCAGGTTCCGCCGGCGCCCTGCATTGCCGGGGCTGCTGTGGTCAAAGAAGTTGTTGCGCCCCGGAACCGTGGGCACGGCAGCGAGCTGCTCCACAAAGTCGTTGACAGAGGCAGTCACCGGCGTGCTCCCAGGCGAACGCTACCAGCGCGGGTGGATAACCTCACGGAAGTAGTGGTCGTAGATCCAGCGGACGCCGCCGTCGAACTCTTCATTGACTGCCACGGAAGCCGCGGCAGCATTTGCCGCAGTCTGTTCCACGTTGCGCGCCCCCGGGATTACGGTAGTGACGCCGTCCTGCGCCGCGATCCAGGCGATAGCTGCCTGGGCAGTGCTGGCACCTTCCGGAACGATCTGCTCAAACTCGGCCACGGCCTTCAGGCCCAGCTCGTAGTCCACGCCGGAGAACGTCTCGCCGACGTCGAAGGAGTCGCCGTTGCGGTTGTAGTTCCGGTGGTCGTTCTCCGCGAAAGAGGTCTCCTTCGTGTACTTGCCGGAGAGCAGGCCGGACGCGAGCGGCACCCGCGCGATGATGCCCACGTTGGCTGCCTTCGCAGCGGGTAGGACCTCGTCCAGGGGCTTGAGCCGGAAGGCGTTCAGGATGATCTGGACGGAGGCGGTGCCCTCATGGCGGATCGCTTCCAGGGCCTCGTCGGTGCGCTCCACGCTGACGCCGTAGTTGCGGATGGCGCCCTCAGACACCAGGGTGTCCAGGGCGTCATAGACCTCCGCGTTGCTGTACACCGGGGTGGGCGGGCAGTGCAGCTGGACCAGGTCCAGGGTGTCGGTGCCCAGGTTTTTCCGGGACCGGTCCACCCATTGGCGGAAGTTGGCCAGCGTGTAGTGCTCCGGCTTCTGGTCCACGCGGCGGCCCATCTTCGTGGCCACCGTGATGTCCAGTCCGGGGTTGTCCGCGAGGAACTGACCGATGGCCTGCTCGCTCTTGCCGTCACCGTAGACGTCGGCGGTGTCGAAGAAATTCACTCCCGCTTCAACGGAAGCAGCCAGGATTGCCTGCGCCTGGGCGGGGTCCACGTTGCCCCAATCCGCGCCTAGCTGCCAGGTTCCCAGCCCCACAATGGAGACGTTCCGTCCGGTCTTGCCTAAAATCCGCTGTTCCATCCCTTGACTATAGGGGGCGGTTGCGCAGCCGCCGGAATTTTACGGCCCCCGCCGCGCCGGTCATGCCGCCGCCGGGCAAGGGGCACGCGCCGCCCTCAGAGAGCCGAGCGCTGCAGGTTGGGCACCAGCCCCGCTTCCTTAAGTCCCAGGTAGATCTTGTCCCGGGCAATCGGCAGGGTGCCGAATCGCACTCCGGTGGCGTTGCGGATGGCGTTCGCGAGGGCGGGTGCCACGGGATTGAAGGGGCTTTCGCTCATGGACTTGGCACCGAGCGGGCCCAGCTTGTCGTTGGTATCCGCGAAGTACACTTCGCTGCGCGGCACGTCCGCAAAGGTGGGGATGTGGTACTGCCGCAGGATGTCCGTGGTGACCCTGCCGTCGTCGTCAATCACCACCTCCTCATACAGCGTGGCACCGATGGCCTGGGCAATCCCGCCCTCGATCTGGCCGCGGCACTGGCGCGGATTCACCACCACGCCGGCGTCCGCCGCCTGCACGCTCTGCAGGATTTTCAGCTCGCCCGTCCCGCGGTTCACCGCCACCCTGAAACCGTGGACGTTGAAGGCCACGGACCGAGGCGTCCCGCCCCAGCGGCCTTCCGCTGCGAGTTCGACGCCGGCTTCCGCAGCCGCCTGCGCTAGTTCAGCGAGCGGCACGGGCGTTCCGTCGATGATGATGGCGTCCCCGTCGAGGACGCAGGCGGAGGCCTGGGTCTGGTGGATTCCCGCGGCGAACGCGCGGATGCGTACGGCCAGTTCCTCGGCGGCGGCCAGCGTTGCCTTGCCGGCCACCACAGTGCCCGCGGAGCCGAAGGCCCCGGTATCGTGCTCCACCAGGTCAGTATCGGATTGCCGCACCGCTACCCGCGCCGCTTCCGTGGACAACGCGGTGGCCGCCAACTGGGCGTGGACGGTGGTGGTGCCGTTACCGAACTCGGCGGTCCCGACGTCGGCCTGGTACGTTCCGTCCGGCAGGAGCCGGAGCCGGGAATGGGCAAAGTGGCCGCGCGGGGGCACGGTGTCAATCATGGACAGCGCGGTCCCCTCGCCGGTCAGCCACTCCGGCCCCAGTTCGTCCAGGCCGGCAGCCCGGTAGCGCTCCCGGCCTCGGGCCAGCGCGTCGCGGACGAGGCTCAGGCACTGGTCCAGCCCGTAACTGCCGTAATGGACGTCCTCCTCCGGCTCCGGCTGGGTGGACAGCATCCGGTCCCCTTCGCGCACCATGTTCCGGCGGCGGAATTCCGCGGGATCCATGCCGATGCCGGCCGCGAGCTCGTCCATGGCCGACTCGATGGCAAAGATCATCTGGCTCAGCCCGTAGCCCCGGAACGCTCCGGCGGGGACCGTGTTGGTGTACATCGCGTGGGCGTCCACCTTCTTGTTGGTGCAGTTGTACACGCTCAGGGATTCGCCGCAGCCGTGGAACATCACACCCGGCCCGTGGTTGCCGTAGGCGCCGGTGTTGGTCAGGACATCCAGTTCCAGGGCCGTGAGCCGGCCGTCATTGCTGGTGCCGGCCTTGAGCTTGATGGTGAACGGATGGCGGGTGGTGGTGGCGGTGAACTGCTCGGTCCTGGTCAGTTCGAGCTGGACGGGCCGCCCCAGCTTGAGGGCTGCGAGCGCCACGATGTCCTCGGTCAGGACCTCCTGCTTCCCGCCGAAACCGCCGCCCACCCGGCCGGCCACCACGTGGACCTGCTTCTCCGGAAGCCCGAACACCCGGCACAGGGTCCGCCGGACCAGGAACGGCACCTGGCTGGAGGTCCGGACCTGCAGGCGGCCTTCGCCGTCCACCGACGCGATGGCGGCGTGGGTTTCCAGGGCCACGTGCTGGACGCGCTGGGTGCGGTAGGTGTGTTCGTGGATGAAGTCCGCGGCGGCGAAGCCCTCGGCAACGCTCCCCAGTTCGGAGTGGAGCTCGGCCACCACATTGCGGTCCGGGCGGGAGATGCGGGCCACCGTTCCATCCTTGTCCCCGTGGACCAGCGGAGCGCCGGGAAGGAGCGCGTCCTGCGGTGAGAAGACCGCGGGCAGTTCCTCGTACTCAACCTCCAGTGCCCGCACCCCTGCTTCGGCGGCGGCTACTGTTTCGGCCACCACCGCGGCGACGCGCTGGCCCCGGAACCGCACCACGTCATCGAGCACGCGGGTATCGTCCGGGTCATCGGTGAACAGTTCGTGCTGGGCGGTGGAGAACAGCTGTTCGGGTGCGTCCTGGTGGGTGAAGACCGCCACTACGCCGGGGAGATTCATCGCTGCATCGGTGTTGATGGACAGCACCCGGGCATGCGCATGCGGCGAGCGCAGGAGCTTAAGGTGGAGCAGGCCCTGCAGCTGGCCTGCCGGGACATCCAGGGTGTAGCGGGCGGTACCGGTGACCAATGCCCGGCTGGCGGGTGCGGGGACGTCGTCGCCCAGCTGCCCCGGCTCCGGATCCGGCTGCCCCTCCCCCGCAATTCCGGAGGCCTGACCCTTGGGAGCCGGGTGGCCGGCAGCCCCGCAGACGGCATCCGAAATGGCCCGGTATCCAGTGCACCGGCAGAGGTTTCCCTTCAGGTTCCGGGGCAGGTTCTCCTTCTGTTCGTCATCGAACGTTGCGGCCGTCATCAGCATCCCCGCCGTGCAGAACCCGCACTGGAAGCCCTGCCGCTCCATAAACTGCTGCTGGACGGGGTGGAGGTCCGCGCCGTCGCCTGCCGTTGAAGCCAGGCCCTCGATAGTGGTGACAGCGTGCCCCTCTGCCCGGACGGCGGGATAGATACAGCTGTGTACCGGAGTGCCGTCCACGTGCACGGTGCAGGCTCCGCAGTCGCCACCGTCGCAGCCCTTCTTGACGCCCAGGTTCCCCTGTTCCCGGAGGAAGGTGCGCAGGCACTGGCCGGGCCGCGGGGCAGTTTCAGCCGATACGCCGTTGATCTCGATGGCCATGCTCAGGCCCCTTCCTGCTGTGCGCGGAGTCCTTGTGCATGGTGTCCCCGGTCCGATGGCGGCCAGAAGTCGCCGGAGACCCGGAGCCCGGGCGCCCCTTCAGAGGCAGTGAGCTCGGCCCGGATCTCGTCGGCCAGGCGGTACGTCATATCCCGGCGCCACACAGGCAGGCCATGGATATCGTTATGGTAAAGGCCGGCGGGGATCGCCTCGTCGAGTGCCGCGGCCAGGGCATCGGTGTCCGGCAGCGTGTCGAAGCGCAGCTGCACCGGCCGTCTGGTGGCCGCGGTGACGGTGAGGACAAAGGACGTACCGGCGTCGAGCCTCCCGATCAGCAGAACCCCGGACCTGCCGAGGTTGCTCAACGACAGCCGGCGGAACGCCACGCGGGAGGCAAGGGCCGACGCCGGGAGGTGGATGCTGCGCAGGAGCTCGCCGGGTGCCAGGCAGTTCGTCGCGTCGCCCGTGACGAAGTCGCTCACCGGCACACTGCGGCTGGCGCCACCGGGGCCAAGGATGGTGGCGGTGCCGTCCAGTCCGGCGCAGAGCGAGATGACGGGGCCCGCGGGCAGGGACGTACACAGGTTGCCGCCCACTGTGGACATGTTCCACACCTTGAAGGAGGCCACGAAGGAGTCGCAGCAGGGACGGATGAGGTCCAATGCGGGCCAGGTTTCCTGAAAGACGCCCGGCTGCCCGGGGAGGTTGTAGAGCTCCGCGATGGTGCAGGTGGCGGCGAGCTCGATGCCGGCATCTGTCACGCTGACCGGCGTCCAGCCGGCCGAGCCCAGGTCCAGGAGGCGCTTCAACGGCTGGGGCCCAAAGGCGAAGCTGCCGTAGGAGAACAACACCGTGCCGCCGGCCAGCCAGGCGTCGCCGTCGCGCCATTGTGCGGGGTCGGTGGTGGGGACCACCGCCTCGATGGTGTTCATGTCCATACGATCTCCTGGTGCTTAACGTTGATGGGGGCCGGGGCGGGTGTGTCCGCCGATGGTGCGGCCTGCCGGTGGATGGGGCCGGAGGTCTCCCTCAACGGCTGGCGCGATGCTGCCTTGTTGCGGGCGGCGATGAGCTCGGCCAGGACGGAGACCGCCACTTCCGCGGGGGTTACTGCTCCGAGGTCCAGGCCGAGCGGTGAGTGGAGCCCGGCGATCCGCCCAGGGGGAACTCCCCTGTCCAGGAGTGCGTCCACCCGTTGGACATGGCTGCGCCGTGACCCGAGTGCTCCGATGAAAGCGGTGTCCAGTCCCAGCGCGGTTTCGAGCAGGGGAAGATCAAACTTGGGGTCGTGGGTGAGGACGCAGATCACGGTCCTGCCGTCCACGCGTCCTGCGGCGGCTTCTGCTGCGAGGTACTGGTGCGGCCAGGCGGCCACCACTTCATCAGCTGTCCGGAACCGTGCCTGGCCGGCAAAGGCCGGGCGCGCGTCCACCAGGGTGACGTGGTAGCCCAGCGGTTTGGCGGCCGGTACCAATGCGGCGCTGAAGTCGTTGGCGCCGAAGACCAGCAGGCGGGGCGCCGCGAGCCGGGACTCCACGAGCACTCTTGCGTCCCCGACACACAGGCCGGCACCGGCCAGATTCAGGACGCCCGTCGCCCCGCTGCGCAGGAAGGACTCAAGCCGGGCGGCCCGCGCCCTTCCTGCTTTAGCGCCTCCGCCCATATCCGGCAAGGTATCCGGCAACATGTCCAGCAGTGCAGCCAGTTCGGGATGTCCGGAGACACTGGCGGAACCAGGTTCGGGAATAACGACGGCGCTGCTGCCGCCACCCTCTCGCCGCAGGTCCAGTTTGCGGACCAGCGCCAACGGTTTATCCGGCGGGTAAGCCGCCAGCTGCCGCAGAGCCTTACCCAGCGCACAACCGTCGCTCATGTTGGCCGGTTCAATGTGCACGTCCAGTTCTCCCCCGCAGGTGAGGCCGGCAGCGAACGCATCTTCGGCGCTGAAGCCGAACGTCTCAAGGCGGGTGACGCCGTCGTCCAGTGATTCCAGGGCTGCCGCCACGACGGCTCCTTCCACACAGCCGCCGGACAGGCTGCCCAGGACAACGCCGCCGTCGGCCACGAGCATGGAGGTGCCCACCGGCCGGGGAACCGAGCCGCTGGCCCGGACGATGGTGGCCACAGCGAACCGCTGGCGGGCAAGGGCCGGAGCCCAGCCGTTCAGTGAAGGGATCAGGTCAAGCATGGCGGCACTCCTTCTTCCGCGCTGCGGTGGTGTCCATATTGTCGTTCCTATCGGGGGCCGGGCCAAGCCTTGGCCCGGCCCCCAATGTTTCGGGCGCGGTCAGGCGCCCAGCAGCAGGTTGATGGGGCCGCGGGCGAAGTACACCAGGAAGCCCGCGCTGACCACCCACATCAGCGGGTGGATCTTCCTGGCTTTCCCGGATGAGGCGCCGATGACCGCCCAGCTGATGAAGCCCACGCCGATGCCGTTGGCGATCGAGTAGCTCAGCGGCATGGTGACGATGGTGAGGAAGGCCGGCAGCGCAACGGTGAACTTGCTGAACTTGATCTCGCGGATCTGCGCCATCATCATCGCGCCCACCACCACCAGCGCTGCGGCCGCCACTTCGAGCGGAACCACGCTGGTGAGCGGCGTGAGGAACATCGAGCCCAGGAACAGGACGCCGGTCACCACTGACGCGAGGCCGGTCCGGGCGCCTTCACCAATACCGGCGGCGGAGTCGATGTACACCGTGTTGGACGAGCCCGAGGTGGCCCCGCCTGCCACTGCGCCGAAGCCTTCCACGATGAAGGCGGACTTCAGCCGGGGGAACGTGCCGTCCTTGTGGGCGACGCCGGCGCTCTTGGCCAGGCCGGTCATGGTGCCCATGGCATCGAAGAAGTTGGTGAACACCAGCGTGAACACCAGCATGGTGGCAGCCAGCCCGCCGATCCGGCCGAAGGCGCCGAACAGGTCGAAGTGTCCCACCAGGCCCAGGTCCGGTGCGGACACCAGCTGGCCCGAGAGAACTGGGGTGTTCAGGTGCCAGCCGCCGGGGTTGGTATCGCTGGCCGGGCCGATCTTCAGGACTGCTTCGACGACGGCGGCCAGGACCGTGGTGGCCACGATCCCGATCAGCAGCCCGCCCTGGATCTTGCGGGCCACCAGGATGCCCATGGCCAGCAGGCCGACGACGAACACCAGGGTGGGGATGGAGGTGATGGAGCCGCCGTCGCCCAGCTGGACAGGCGGGCCGCCCGCCGTCGCCCGGACGAAGCCGGAGTCCACGAAGCCGATGAAGGCGATGAACAGGCCGATGCCCACCGTGATGGCGGCCTTCAGCTCCTTGGGCACTGCGCGGAAGATGGCGGTGCGGGCGCCGGTGATCCCGAAGAGGACGATCAGGATGCCGTTGATGACCACCAGGCCCATCGCCTCCGCCCAGGTGACCTCGTGGATGACGGAAACGGCGAGGAAGGAGTTGATGCCCAGCCCGGCGGCCAGGCCGAACGGCAGGTTCGCAATGAGGCCGAAAAGGATGGTCATGACGCCGGCCGTGAGTCCGGTGACGGCGCCTATCTGTGCCGCTGAGAGCCAGCCCCCGGCGACGTCGGTGGGGGCGTTCTCCGCGGTGAAACCGCCCAGGATCAGGGGGTTGAGGATGACGATGTACGCCATGGTGAAGAAGGTGACCAGGCCGCCGCGGAATTCGCGGGCCAGGGTGGAGCCGCGCTGGGTGACCTGGAAGAACCGGTCCAGGACAGAGTCCGGCGCCGGCGGTTGGGGAGTGCCCGTTGCGGGCTTGCGGGTGCGGGGACTTGGAGCCGAATGCTCCTCGTGGGAATTGTCCAGGATGGTCATGTCAGCCGCCGGGCCTAGTAGTCGATCCTGGATTCGAGTGTGTTCCAGGTGTTGAACGGTTCCAGCGGGGCGGGAGCCCCGGGATCGTCCAGCACCAGCTTCGAGACCGGCATCAGGGCGTCCCTGTCCTGGTTGTCGAAGTATTCGTAGAAAACGGCGTCATCGAAGCCAACGGAAGCGGCGTCATGCCGGTCCGCGGCGAAGACCACCTTTTCCACCCGGGCCCAGAGCGCGGAGGCCAGGCACATGGGGCATGGCTCGCAGCTGGTGTAGAGGACGGCGCCGCTGAGGTCGAAGGTGCCGAGCTCGCGGCATGCGGTGCGGATCGCGGTGACTTCTGCGTGTGCGGTGGGATCGTTGTCTGCGGTGACGCGGTTGACGCCGTCGAACGCCCGGCCGTCAGCCGTAACGATCATGGCGCCGAAGGGGCCCCCGCTGTTCAGGACGTTGGCCGTGGCCAACCTGATGGATCTGGCCAGAAACTGTTCGGCCGTGACGGTGGTACTCATGATGCGACTTCCTTTTGCCGGGAAGCCTGATGCCGCGTGCAGGACCAGTAGAACCAGGTGCGAACGGTTACCAGGCTTCAGCATGTGCTGTGAAGGTTAAGTTGCGCCTGGTAGATAGCTTCCCGGTGACCCGGTGCCCGCCTTTGGCAAGATCGAGATTAGCACCGGAATGTGGGCTGCGCCATAGTTTTCTGGAATTTTAATTTCACAATGTGAAATCCATGTTTCGAGGTTTTCACGTCTCCAGTCACATTCTGAAGGCATTGACGCCCGTTGGCCGCTCCACCTAGCCTAGGTGCCAGCCGCAATGCTGCCGGGCACCTGAACCGGCACGGAGCGGCCACCTGGATCAGCAGACAGGGCCTCACTGAGCTGGAATGTATCCTCCAGCGCTCAGAGAAGGACAACCGTGACGCCCTCCCCCGCTTCCCGTTTGTGGATCAAAAACCCGCAGGCGGCTTTCACCGCCAACCATCTCGACGCCTCGGGCGGCCTGGTGGTCAGCGGCGGTGTCATCACCGAGGTCCTCGCAGCCGGGCAGGCGCCCTCGCAGCCGTGCCAGGAGATCTTCGACGCGCGAAACCATGTGCTGCTTCCGGGCCTGATCAACTCGCACCACCACTTCTACCAGACCCTCACGCGCGCCTGGGGCCCCGTGGCGAACGCCCCCTTGTTTCCCTGGCTGCAGAACCTGTATCCAGTGTGGGCCCGGCTCACTCCGCGGGACCTTGAGCTCGCCACCACGGTTGCACTGGCGGAACTTCTGCTGTCCGGCTGCACCACGGCTGCCGACCACCACTACCTCTTCCCGGCGGGCCTGGAGGATGCGGTCGACATCCAGGTGGAGGCCGTCCGCCGGCTGGGCATGCGGGCCACCCTCACGCGGGGGTCCATGACACTGGGAACGGACGACGGCGGCCTGCCGCCGCAGTCGACAGTGCAGGCAGCAGAGGTGGTACTGGCCGACAGCGAACGGCTGGTGCACCAGTACCACGAGCGCAGCGACGACGCGGTCATCCAGATTGCCCTGGCGCCGTGCTCGCCATTTTCGGTCACCAAGGAAATCATGGCCGAAAGCGCCGCGCTCGCCGAACGCCTGGACGTCCGGCTGCACACCCACCTCGCGGAGACCCTGGACGAGGAGGACTTTTGCCGGAAGATGTTCGGGCTTCGGGTCGTGGACTACCTGGACAGTGTGGGCTGGCTGACGGACCGCACCTGGCTGGGCCACGGCATCCACTTCAGCGACGCGGAGATTGCCAGGCTGGGAGCCGCGGGCACCGCCGTCGCGCACTGCCCAACCTCCAACATGCGCCTGGCCTCTGGAACTGCCCGGGTGCTGGAACTGGAGGACGCGGGAGTCCCCGTGGGGCTGGGCGTGGACGGCTCGGCGTCGAACGATGCCTCGAACATGATCCTGGAAGCGCGCCAGGCGCTCTACCTCCAGCGGCTGCGCTACGGCGCCGATGTTCCGGTGGAGCGGGCTCTTGGCTGGGCCACCCGCGGCTCGGCTGCAGCGCTGGGCCGGTCCGGGCTCGGCCAGCTGGCTCCGGGAATGCAGGCGGACCTTGCCCTCTTCCGGCTGGATGACCTGCGGTTCTCGGGCAGCCACGATCCGGTGGCCGCACTGCTGCTGTGCGCCGCGGACCGGGCCGACCGGGTAATGGTTGGCGGGCAGTGGCGGGTGGTGGACGGCCAGATCCCCGGACTCGATGTCGCCGGGCTGATCGCGGAGCACTCCGCGGCTGCGCGGCGGCTGGTCAACGGCTAGCTACGAACGCCTGCTGAACCCCGGCAGCGCCTGGACCCAGCGCGAGAAGCGGCCGGGAACGTGCTCACGGTCCGCGGGCAGGTAGAAGTCCGGATCCGTTCCGCCGCCGAGGGGGAGGTAGAACTCCTGGACTGCGGGCGCCGCCGCGGGTACCGGTGAAACCGGCGCTTTGTCCTGCTGGTACATCTGATCCTCCTTCGAGGCAGTTGGAATAGTTCCGCAAAATGGAAAGAAACTTTTGCTATGTGGAATAGTCTAGGCTGTGGCCAACGGCTTCGTCAATGGTTCGGATGCCTCCCGGTCACAAACCGAATTTTCGCTTTGTGATGTACACCACCGGTTTCGGGAGGTACGCTGATGTCAATTCGTGGTGTATGTCACGTAACCTGGGAGCAGCAGGCAGGGTCGTAATGAGCTGGCATCAATGGATGCCGGCTCTTTTTTGTTGGGTCGGCTCCACCGGAAACGCGCTTGAAACGCGCGCTTAATCTCAGTGATGGAACCTAGGTTCCACATACCGGAAGTTGGGACAGACCATGAGCAGCAAATTCATCCTCGGCGAAAACCAGTACGGAAAGGCCGAGGTCCGCGTCGTCAAGATCACCCGTGACAGCGACCGCCACGAAATCGAAGACCTGAACGTCACCTCGCAGCTGCGCGGTGACTTCGCAGCCGCCCACCTCGAAGGCGACAACGCCCACGTGGTGGCTACGGACACCCAGAAGAACACCATCTACGCGTTCGCCCGGGACGGCGTCGGCTCCCCCGAGGCGTTCCTGCTTCGCCTCGGCGAGCACTTCACCTCCAGCTTCGACTGGGTCACCGGTGGCCGCTGGGAAGCTGAGTCCTACAGCTGGGACCGGATCCAGGCCCACGGCGCCGGGCACGATCACTCCTTCGTGCGCAACGGCCAGGAAGTCCGCACCGCGGTCCTGGTCCGCGACGGCGCCACCACCCACCTCATCTCCGGGCTCAAGGACCTGACCGTCCTGAAATCCACCCAGTCCGGCTTCGTGGGCTACCCGAAGGACAAGTACACCACCCTGCCCGAGACCACCGACCGCATCCTGGCCACCGATGTCTCGGCCCGCTGGCGCTTCAAGACGGGCACCGACTTCAGCGCCCTGGACTTCAACAAAAATTACGACGACGTCAAGGGACTCCTGCTCGAAGGCTTCACGGAGAAGTACTCCCACGCCCTCCAGCAGACCCTGTTCGACATGGGCACCAAGGTACTGGAAGCCCACAGCGAGATCGACGAGATCAAGTTCTCCATGCCCAACAAGCACCACTTCCTGGTGGACCTCTCGCCGTTCGGCCTCGACAACCCCAATGAGGTCTTCTTCGCCGCGGACCGCCCCTACGGCCTGATCGAGGCCACCGTCCAGCGCGAGGACGCTAACCCCGCGGACATCGCCTGGTCCGGCATCGCCGGCTTCTGCTAAACCCGCTGCCGCACTTCCCGTTTTCCGGGGCCGCTCCTTCTCGAGGAGCGGCCCCGCCCCAGCAACGTCTTTCAACACCGTTAGCCAGACCCCGTTAGCCAGACAATGTCGTCTGCCATGAACCAAGAAAGTCTGCCATGAACACCAGAAAGAAACCGGCCGCTGCTGCCGCCGGAAAAGGCACCCGCTCAAGCCGCCCGGAGGACCAGCGCCTTCCCATTGCCAGCACCTTCGCCTACGGCTTCCAGCACGTCCTCACCATGTACGGCGGCATCATCGCCCCGCCCCTGATCATTGGCGCCGCGGCCGGGATGTCCTCGCAGGATATCGGCCTGCTGATCGCGGCCTGCCTCTTCGTCGGCGGGCTCGCGACCATCCTGCAGACCGTCGGCATCCGCTTCTTCGGCTCGCAGCTGCCGCTGGTCCAGGGTGTCTCCTTCGCGGGCGTTTCCACCATGGTGGCCATCGTGCACGGCGGCGGCGGGATCCAGGCGGTGTTCGGGTCGGTCATCGCGGCATCACTGATCGGCCTGCTGATCACACCGCTCTTTTCCAAGATCATCCGGTTCTTCCCGCCCGTGGTCACCGGAACGGTCATCACCACCATCGGGCTGACCCTCATGCCTGTGGCGGCCAACTGGGCCATGGGCGGCAACAACAAGGCTGAGAACTACGGCAGCATGGCCAATATTGGACTGGCTGCGGCCACCATGGCCATCGTCCTGCTGCTGAGCAAGGTGGGCAGCGCCGCTATCTCCCGGCTGTCTATCCTGCTGGCGATGGTCCTGGGCACGGGGATCGCTTTCGCCTTCGGCATGGCCGACTTCTCCAAAGTGGGCCAGGGCGAAATCGTCGCCTTCCCCACCCCGTTCGCCTTCGGCCCGCCAGTCTTCGAAATCGCCGCCATCATCTCCATGCTCATCGTCATCCTGGTGACCCTGACGGAGACTTCGGCGGACATCATCGCGGTGGGCGAGATCGTGGGCACCAAGGTCGATTCCAAGAGGATCGGCGACGGCCTCCGGGCTGACATGCTCTCCAGCGCCATCTCGCCGCTGTTCAACTCCTTCACTCAGAGCGCCTTCGCCCAAAACGTGGGCCTGGTGGCCATCACGGGTGTCAAGAGCCGCTTTGTGGTCAGCGCCGGTGGCCTGATCCTCGTGATCCTGGGCCTGCTGCCGGTCCTTGGCCGGGTGGTCGCAGCGGTGCCGACGCCTGTCCTCGGAGGTGCCGGCGTCGTACTCTTTGGTACGGTGGCCGCCAGCGGCATCCGCACGCTGTCCAAGGTGGAGTACCGGAACAACATGAACCTGATCATCGTGGCGGCGTCCATCGGGTTCGGCATGATCCCGATTGCCGCGCCGGCTTTCTACGACAAGTTCCCGTCCTGGTTCGGCACCATCTTCCACTCCGGCATCAGCTCAGCCGCCGTGATGGCCATCCTGCTGAACCTGCTCTTCAACCACCTCAAAGCCGGCAACTCCGAAAACCAGTCCGTGTTCGTGGCCGGCACCGAACGGGTTGTGCGGGAAGAGGACCTGAAATGCCTGGCCGACGGCGACCGCTATGAAGGCGGCAAGCTCATCGACTGCGAGGGCAAGGAAGTCCGGATCGAGTCGACCGAGAAGGCGTCAGAACACTAGCACCACCGAACCAAAGACGGCGGCCCGCTCCGGAAAGGAGGGGCCGCCGTCGTGGTCAGCGAAAGGAGTGGATTCAGGTGCGGTTCAGTTCCAGCGAGATGGCCTCGGCGGCTTCGCGGAGGACCGGCACCGCTCTGTCCGCAAAGTTCTCGTCCACCCGGGAGACGGGACCGGACACCGAGATTGCGGTGGGGGTGGGAGCGTTGGGCACCGCCATGGCGAAGCAGCGCACACCGAGTTCCTGCTCCTCCTCGTCAATGGAGTAGCCCCGCTCGCGGATGAGCTTCAGGTCGGCCAGGAGGTCCTCGACGTCGCCGATGCTCTTGACGGTGGGCGTCGGCATCCCGGCGCGGGTCACAATGCCGCGCACCGTCTCGTCATCCAGCTGGGCCAGGATGGCCTTCCCGACGCCGGTGGCATGGGTGTGGGCGCGCCGGCCCACCTCGGTAAACATGCGCATGGAGTGCAGCGAGGGCACCTGCGCCACGTAGATCACCATGTCCGAGTCCAGCACCGCCATGTTCGAGGTCTCCCCCAGCCGGTCCACCAGTGTTTTCAGCTGCGGGCGGGCCACGGCACCAAGCTGCTTGTTGGCTCCTTCGCCCAGCCGGATGAGCCGTGGGCCCAGTGCATAGCGGCGGTTTGGCAGCTGCCGGACATAGCCAAGGGACACCAGCGTCCTCAACAGGCGGTGGATGGTGGGCAGCGGAAGGTCTGTGGACGACGACAGTTCGCTGAGCGTAACGTCACCCCCCGCGTTCGTAATGAGCTCCAGCAGTTCGAAGACGCGCTCTACCGACTGCACGCCGCCCGAGGCTTTTTCTGCCATTCCGTTGTCTCCTACGGCTCGGAATCCGACAACTCTTATCCGCATCGTGAAAAGAGTTGTTTAGAACACCCAACATACCGCACCCCACCACGCACCGCGATGCATCCCTTTCAGTCTTATTCGGAGGGCTTGCATTTCCATCTTGTAGATAATAATATCCATAATACGAAAACATTGGTTTCGGGAGACAGACCGGACACGGCCCGATACGAGGCCCAACAGGAGGACATTCAATGGCGAACCCCAGCCCCGGAAATTCGATCACCCTGCGTGTGGAAGCACCGTCAAGCTTCAGCGCCACCAGCGAACTCGCTGCTGCCGTGGGAGCGGCCGGTGCCGCGATCACCGCACTGGACGTCAGCGAATCCCACCACGAGACACTCGTCGTGGACGTCACCTGCAACACCACCGACGACGAACACGCCGCCCGGGTCAAGGACGCCCTTAACGCGCTCGACGGCGTCACCGTCCAGCACGTCTCGGACCGCACCTTCCTGATGCACCTGGGCGGCAAGCTGGAAGTTGTCCCCAAAGTAGCCCTGCGCAACCGCGACGATCTTTCCCGCGCCTACACTCCCGGCGTCGCCCGCGTCTGCCTCGCCATCGCCGAGGACCCCGCGGCGGCCCGCAACCTGACCGTCAAGCGCAACACCATCGCCGTCGTCACCGACGGTTCTGCCGTGCTGGGCCTGGGCAACATCGGCCCCGCTGCAGCACTTCCCGTGATGGAGGGCAAGGCTGCCCTGTTCAAGCAGTTCGCCAACGTGGACGCGTGGCCGGTCTGCCTGGATACCCAGGACACCGAAGAGATCATCAAAATCGTCAAGGCCCTCGCCCCGGTTTACGGCGGTGTGAACCTCGAGGACATCGCCGCCCCGCGCTGCTTCGAAATCGAGAACCGGCTCCGAGCGGAGCTGGACATCCCGGTATTCCACGACGACCAGCACGGCACCGCCATCGTCACCCTCGCGGCCCTGGTCAACGCACTGCGCGTGGTGGGCAAGAAACTGGACGAGGTGAAGATTGTGGTTTCGGGAGTTGGCGCGGCCGGCTCCGCCATCATCCAGCTCCTCAAGGCACAGGGCGCGCAGCACATCGTCGCCGCCGGCCGCTCCGGTGCCATTCACTCGGGTGAGACTTACGGGGATGAGCACCGCAGCTGGATCGCGGCGAACACGAACGAGGAAGGCTTCGCCGGCACGCTCCACGAGGCAATCGTCGGTGCGGATGTGTTCATCGGCGTCAGCGCCCCGCACGTCATCGGCGAGGAACAGGTGGCAGCGATGGCCGCGGACGCCATCGTGTTCGCCATGGCCAACCCGACGCCGGAAATCGACCCGGTCATCGCATCCCGGCACGCCGCCGTAGTAGCCACCGGCCGCAGCGACTTCCCCAACCAGATCAACAACGTACTGGCCTTCCCGGGCTTCTTCCGCGGCCTGCTCGACGCCGGCGCATCAGACATCACCCCGGAGATGCTGGTGGCCGCCGCGGAAGCGATCGCCAAGCGGGTAGCTGACGACGAGCTCAATGCCAGCTACATTATCCCCAGTGTCTTCGATCCCCACGTGGCCGCCGATGTTGCCTCAGCCGTTGCAGCTGCCGCCCACGCCGCAAACGTGGCAACCGCGGCCGAAGCAGCCGAGGAACCCGAAGCCGCCCTGGCCAGCGCCTGATTCACTGCCTGACTTCAGCACAAGGAAAGGACCAGAAATGGCCATCACCGTCACAGACCCCCGGCCCATTGAACGCGCGGAGGAAATCCTCACCCCCAAGGCACTTGCCTTCATCGAGGAACTCCACACGCGCTTCGCCGGCACCCGCAACGAGCTCCTGGCAGCCCGTGCCGTCAAGCGGCAGCGTGTGGCCGAAACCGGCAAGCTGGACTTCCTGCCGGAGACGCAGGACGTGCGCGACGGCGACTGGAAGGTTGCGCCGGCACCGGCAGCCTTGCAGGACCGCCGGGTTGAGATGACCGGGCCGGCCTCGCCGGCAAAGATGGCCATCAACGCACTGAACTCGGGCGCCAAGGTGTGGCTCGCGGACCTTGAGGATGCCAGCACCCCCACATGGGGCAACGTCATCGACGCCATCCTGAACCTCCGCGACGCCGCCCAGGGCACCCTCAGCTATACGTCGGACGAAGGCAAGGAGTACAGGCTCCGCACGGACGCTCCGCTCGCCGTCGTGGTGGCCCGCCCCCGCGGCTGGCACATGCCGGAGAAGCACCTGCTCCTCAACGGTGAACCGGCTGTGGGCGCCCTGGTGGACTTCGGCCTGCACTTCTTCCACGTGGCCAAGCAGCTGGTGCTCAACGGGCAGGGCCCGTACTACTACCTGCCCAAGATGGAGAGCCACCTCGAGGCCCGGCTGTGGAACGACGTTTTTGTCTTCGCCCAGGATTACCTGGGGTTGGGCCAGGGCACCATCCGCGCCACGGTGCTGATCGAGACCATTCCGGCCGCTTTCGAGATGGACGAGATCCTGTACGAACTGCGGGACCACGCCTCCGGCCTGAACGCCGGCCGCTGGGACTACCTGTTCAGCATCATCAAGTACTTCCGGGACGCCGGCGAGGAGTTCGTACTTCCGGACCGCGCTTCGGTTGTGATGACCGCGCCGTTCATGCGCGCCTACACCGAACTATTGGTCAAGACCTGCCACAAGCGCGGAGCCTTCGCGATGGGCGGCATGGCGGCCGTCATCCCCAACCGCCGCCACCCGGAGGTTACCGAGGCGGCCTTCGCCAAGGTCCGCGCAGACAAGACCCGTGAGGCCAACGACGGGTTCGACGGTTCCTGGGTTGCGCACCCGGACCTGGTGCCCACCTGCCGCGAGGTGTTCGATGCGGTGCTCGGGGACAAGCCGAACCAGCTGGACAAGCAACGCCCCGAGGTTTCGGTAACGGCGGAGCAGCTGCTGGACGTCACCTCCGCCGGGGGCCAGGTCACCGAGGCCGGGCTGCGGCTCAACCTTTACGTGGCCGTCGCCTACACGGCGGTCTGGCTGTCCGGGAACGGTGCAGTGGCCATCCACAACCTGATGGAGGACGCCGCCACCGCCGAAATCTCCCGCTCACAGGTTTGGCAGCAGATCCGCAACAAGTCAGTCCTCGCAGACACCGGCAACACGGTGACAAAGGAACTCGTGGAGCGGATCCTGGGCGAGGAGACCGAACGGCTCCGCACGGAGGTGGGCGACGAAGCGTTCACCCGCTACTACCAGCCTGCCAGCGGACTGATCACGGACATCTGCCTCTCCGACGATTACACGGACTTCCTCACCACCCCGGCCTACGAACTGGTGGGCTGAGGCATGGCCGCACCCAAGCCCTCCTTGTCCCCGGGGAACCTTGCGCACATCGACGGGCAGCTGGCCGCCACAGACCGCCTGCTGGAGCAGAACTACCCGGGCGACGACGGCTCGCGCCAGCCCGTCCACACGGTGTACGTCCCTGCGGACCGGTTCACGCCGTCGTTCGCTGCTGAGTGGGGCGCCGAAGCACTGGCGACGGCGGAAGCGCACGGCGGGCTGGAAAAGCTCGGCGCGCTGCTGGGCCAGGACGCCGCACTGGCCGGGGCGGTCGCTCCGCGCGTCGAAGCGAAGCTTGCCAGCGAACCGATCGAGGACCTGCGGCTCGATTTTGAGGATGGTTTCGGGGACAGGGGCGACGACGCCGAGGACGCCGCCGCGGTTGCTGCAGCTTCCGCGGTGGCCACCGCCGTCGCGGCCGGCTCCGCTCCCCCGTTCATCGGCATCCGGTTCAAGTGCTTTGAAGCGGCCACCCGTGCCCGCGGACTGCGGACGCTGGACCTGTTCGTCTCCGGCCTCGCCTCAGCCGGTGAGTTGCCCGAGGGGCTGGTCCTCACCCTGCCCAAGGTGACCACTGTGGCCCAGGTCCAGGCCATGGACTACGCCGTGTCCCGGCTTGAGGAAGTCCACTCGCTCCCCGCGGGCCGACTCCGCTTCGAGGTGCAGGTGGAAACGCCGCAACTCATCCTGGGGCCGGAAGGAACCTCGCCGGTGGCGCAGCTGCCGCACACCGTTCCGGGCCGCATCAGCGGCCTGCACTACGGCACCTACGACTACTCGGCATCGCTGCAGATCTCCGCCGAGTACCAGTCCATGGAGCACCCCGTGGCGGACTTCGCCAAGGAAGTCATGCAGCTGGCCGTGGCAGGCACCGGCATCCGGCTGTCCGACGGGTCAACCAACATCATTCCGGTGGGCGACAACGTGGGGAACGCCTGGCAACTGCACGGCCGCCTGGTCCGGCGGTCGCTGGAACGCGGTTACTACCAGGGCTGGGACCTGCACCCGGCCCAGCTGCCCAGCCGCTTCGCCGCCACCTACGCCTTCTACCGGCAGGGGCTTCCCGCGGCTGCCGGCCGGCTGCGCAACTATGTGGAGCAGACCGAAGGCGGCGTCATGGACGAGCCAGCAACTGCCCGGGCCCTGGCAGCCTTCGTGCTGCGCGGCGTCCAATGTGGCGCCGTCGGTGCGGAGGAAGTCCAGGCGCTTGCCGGCGTCGGCATCCCCCAGCTCACCGGACTGGCGCACCCGCGGCTCGCCATCACTTCCAACTCCTAGGTAAGGATCTCTTTTATGGGCAAGTACTACTCCCCCACCGGCGGTCTGCCGCCGCAGACCCACCTGACCACAGAGCGGGCCATCGTCACCGAGGCCTACACGGTGATCCCCAAGGGCGTCATGACGGACATCGTCACGTCCAACCTGCCCGGCTTTTCGAACACCCGCTCCTGGATCATCGCGCGCCCCATCTCCGGCTTCGCCACGACGTTCTCCCAGTTGATTGTGGAGATCGGCCCCGGGGGCGGCGCGCCCAAGGCCGAGTTCGAGGCCGGCGTCGAAGGCGTAATTTTTGTTACCCGCGGCAGGGTCAACCTCACCCTTGACGGCGAGCTGCACCAGCTGGAGGAAGGCGGCTACGCCTACCTGGCCGCTGGTTCGGAGTGGGGCCTGGAGAACGTCTCCAGCGACGTTGTCTCCTTCCACTGGATCCGCAAGGCCTACGAGCGCCTTGAGGGCTTCGAGGCCAAGTCCTTGGTCACCAACGAAAAGGACGTTGAGCCCACGTCGATGCCGGACACCAACGGCGCGTGGAAGACCACCCGCTTCACGGACTCCAGCGATCTGGCCCACGACATGCAGGTGAACATCGTGACCTTCCAGCCCGGCGGCGTGATCCCGTTCCCGGAAACCCACGTGATGGAACACGGCCTGTACGTCCTGGAGGGCAAGGCCATGTACCTGCTGAACAACGACTGGGTGGAGGTGGAGGCCGGGGACTTTATGTGGCTGCGCGCCTTCTGCCCGCAGGCCTGCTACGCCGGCGGCCCGGGCGAGTTCCGCTACCTGCTCTACAAGGACATGAACCGCCAGGTGCGCCTCACCTGAGCAGCCTCCCCCAACCAGGTAGCGCCAAGTGTCGTTTTGGAGCCCCAAAACGACACTTGGCGCTACTCAGTTGGGGGAAAATGAGTGCTATGGGCACAACCCAGGGCCAGCCGTGGAAGCGGATCGCGGCCGCCCTGTGCGCGGTCCTGCTGGTGGCGCCGTCAGCGGGCTGCACCGGGGAACCGCGTCCGCCCGAGCCGGACAAACCGGCAGCCTTCACACTCTTGGAGTCCTTCAGCTCCCGGATGCTGGAGGAAGGCGCGCCCGCGGTACTGATCGCCGTCCGGAACCAGGGCAACAGCTGGACGCACGCTGCCGGCGTCCGGAACCTGGAGACGCGCGAGGCCGCAACGGCCACTGATCCCGTCCACATCGGCGGCATCACCGAATCCATGGTTGCTGTTTCGGTCCTCAAACTGGTGGAGGAGGGCAAACTCAACCTGGACCGCCAGGCCAGCGACTACCTCCCGGAGTTCGGCAGCGTCCTCCATCCGCCCGGGCCGATCACCGTCCGCCAGCTCCTGACCCACGAATCCGGCCTTCCCGATTTCTCCGTCCCCCTTCTGGCCTCCGGTACCTGGGCGGAGACGATGAACCGGCCGCTCAGCCTTGAACACCAGCTGGCCCTGGCCGCCACCCTTCCCTGGGAACGGCGGCTGGCGCAGATTTTCAACTACTCCCGGTCCGATTACGCAGCCCTGGGGCTGATCATCGAACGGCTGCGCGGCCAAAGGCTCAGCCGCGTCCTGGCGGCAGATATCGTGCAACCGCTGGGCCTGGCGGCAACCAGCCTTGGCGGCGGCCCTTCGGCCAGCATGGTGCACGGTTACGTCACGGTCGAGGGCAAGCAGCTGGACGTGGCGCGTCCCGCGTGGCAGGCCGAACTGCCCTCCGGCGGAGTTGTCTCAAGCGTGGAGGACGTAAACAGGTTCTACGCCGCCCTGTTGCAGGGCAGCCTGCTCCCGCCGGACCAGGTGACGGCCATGAAAGGCGGCTTCTCGCAGTATTACGGCTTTGCCCTGCGGCGGTGGAACAACACCTGCAACAACCGTTTCTACTACGGCCTTCCCGGCGACACCGACGGCTACGGCATGGTCACCATGACCAGCGAGGACGGCAGCAGGCAGCTGACCTTGTCAGTTGCCTACCCGGCGGCCCCGCCAACGCTCCAGCTGAACCCGTTGATCTATGAGATGCAGGATGTGGCGCTGGAAGCCCTCAACAGCCTGTGCAGCGAAAACTAAGGGTTCAGGACCACCTTGATGCAGCCGTCCTCCTTCTTCTGGAACTTCTCGTACAGCGCCGGCGCCCCCTCCAGCCCCGAGCGGTGGGTGACCAGATCCATCACACCCAGCGGATCGGCGTCGTCCTCCACCAGGGGCAGCAGATAGTCCGTCCAGTGCCGCACGTTGCACTGGCCCATCCGGAACTGGATCTGCTTGTCGAACATGGTGAGCAAGGGCATGGGGCTGGCCTGGCCGCCATAGACCCCGCTCAGGGACACTGTGCCGCCCCGGCGCACGGCGTCAATGGACGCATGCAAAGCAGCCAGCCGGTCCACGCCTGCCGTCTCCATCGCCTTCTGCGCCAGCTTGTCCGGCAGCAGGCCCAGTGCCTGGTGCGCGAACCCGGCCACAGGGGATCCGTGCGCTTCCATGCCGACGGCGTCCACCACCGCGTCCGGTCCCCGTCCGGCAGTCATTTCCCTCAGCTGGTCTGCCACATCCCTGGTGTAATCGAGAGTTTCCACCCCATGCCGTGCTGCCATCTCCCGCCGTTCGGGGACCGGGTCCACGCCAACTACCCGGAAACCACGGTTGACGCCGATCCTGGCGGAAAACTGCCCTACGGGTCCCAAGCCGAAAACGGCCAGGGTGCCGCCAGGCGGGACGTTGGCGTATTCAACGGCCTGCCAGGCAGTAGGAAGGATGTCGGAGAGGAACAGGTACCGTTCGTCCGGAAGTTCTGTTCCCACCTTGATTGGACCGTAGTCGGCATGCGGGACGCGCAGGTACTCAGCCTGGCCGCCGGGGACGGAACCGTACAGTTCCGAATAGCCAAAGAGGGCGGCGCCGGAGCCTTTGTCCTTGACCTGGGTGGTCTCGCACTGGGACTGCAGGCCTTGGGCACAGAAGTAGCAGTGGCCGCAGGCGATGTTAAAGGGGACCACCACGCGGTCGCCCTTGCGCAGGTTGGTGACGCCGCTGCCCACTTCCTCCACGATGCCCATGGGTTCGTGCCCTATGACGTCACCCTTGTGCATGTACGGGCCCAGCACCTCATACAGGTGGAGGTCCGAGCCGCAAATAGCGGTGGAGGTGATCCGGACAATGGCGTCCGTGGGCTCCTGGATTGCCGGATCAGGCACCTCTGCCACGCTTACCGAGCGTTTTCCCTGCCACGTCAGTGCTTTCACAGTCTCCCTTTCTCTGGATCCGGGCGTCATGCCCTTTCTTCGACGCTAGCGGCTGGCAGGCAAAAAAGTAAGCAGGCTGATGAAAGTCTTGTCGTCCCGGCCCGCTGCTCCTAGCGTAGGAAGGGCCAGACCACCAGAGATGACGAATGAAAGAGGAACATCATGTCGCTCTACCAGCCGGAACCCGTTGAGATCTCCACGCGGATGCGTCCCGGAGAATGGTCGGAGGCCAGCCTGGAGGAGCTCGTGCGCACCTACCGGCAGAGGATCGTGGAGATGGGAGCGAGCGTCACCGACGTGGTGACGGACATTGAGCGGGGCGACGACGGCTCCGTGCGGGTGGCGGTTTCCTGGGACAAGCCAGCCAATGCCGGTGGCGAGGACGCCGTCACCGGCGGGCAGACGCTCTAAGGCAGGATCAGGAGGCTGGCGACAGGAGCCGGCCCACGGCGCTGGCAACCAGGTTATCCAGCAGGTCGCGCGGCCCTTCGTAGACTTCTACAGCACCCGCCTCCCGAAGTTCGGCGCCATTGACCCCGCCGCAGGTGACGCCGATGGCCGGGATACCCAGCGCGGCGGCGGCCTTCATGTCCCACACGGCATCGCCCACGAACACGGCGTCCGCCGCCTCCACGCCCAAGGCTTCCAGCGCAGCGGAAAGGATATCGGGTGAAGGTTTGCTTTCCTCGGCGTCATTGGCACTGGTGGCGGCATCAATGAATTCGTCGGCGTCCAGGGTGGATTTCATGACCTCCAGGTCCTGGTTGCGCGCGGAGGATGCAAGCGCGACGGCGAGACCCACCGCATGGCACTGGGCCAGCAGTTCCTTGGCGCCGTCGAACCTGCGCAGTGCCGGCCAGTGGGAGGCGTAGAGAGCGGCATGGCTGGCCATGATTTCAGAATCAAGGGACTTGTCCCGATCGCCCGGCAGGAGGTTGTCCACCAGCCGGTCGCCGCCCATGCCCACAAAGTGGTGGATCGACGCCATCGGGATGTCGTAGCCCTGCTGGCGGAAGGCACCCCACCAGGAGATGGTGTGGATGTAGGAGGAATCGATCAAGGTGCCGTCAACGTCAAAGAGAATCCCCCGGCGGCGTCCGCTGTCAGGGGACTCGTATTCCTGCGGCACCATCAGCTGACCGCAGCCCGCTTGGCATCCGCGGCTTTCCGGGCCCGGGACGCATCCTCCTTGGGGCTGCTCACAGGACGCACGCGTTCCCTAATGACCGTACCGGCACCGTCATGGCTCTTGTCCCTGATGAGGCCCGTGCCGGCAATCTCCCGGGCCATTGCCACCCCGGCAACGGCGGCCCTTTTCGTGGGAAAGGTGACCGAGATGGCCATCAGGTTCCCGGTACCGTCCATCATCCGGACCCTATAGCCGCCGTCGGGCGCGTCCACGAGCTCAAAATACCCGGCCATTGCAATCACTCCTCCATCAGTCACGGCTTGTGCTTTTTGGGGGCACTCCATGAAGTGTTAGTAAGTATACTTATCTATTTCGCGAAGGAGAAGCCGGATGCCCCGGATGCGCCGCCTCAGCGCGTTTCTGCCGTTTCCGGTGGAATGGGGGTGTCACTTCGCCGAACCGTATCCTGATGCAGCTCCAAAGCGCTAGTCACAAGGGCGAAGTGACTGAAGGCCTGGGGTGTATTTCCGAGCTGCCGGCCAAGCCGGACGCCCCATTCCTCACTCAGGAGCCCCACGTCGTTGCGCAGGTCCAGGAGCCGCTCGAACAGCTTCCGGGATTCTTCGTGGCGGCCGGCACCCAGCAGCGCTTCCACCAGCCAGAATGAACAAGCCAGGAAGACGCCCTCATCGCCCGGCAGCCCGTCGTCCGAATCGGCCGGGCGGTAGCGGAGCACGAATCCGTCCTCGGTCAGCTCCCGCTGGATGGCCTCGATGGTCCCGATCACCCGGGGATCGTCCGCCGGCAGGAAGCCCACCCGTGGAATCAGCAGCAGGCTCGCGTCCAGTTCCGGCCGCCCGTAGGACTGTACAAAAGTGTTGCGTTTGGCGTCGAACCCGTTGGCCATCACATCCCGGCGGATGGTGTCCCGCAGTTTTTCCCAGCGCTCCACCGGCCCGGGCAGCCCTGAGTCGCGCACGCCCTTCACCATCCGGTCCGCTGCAACCCAGGCCATCACCTTCGAGTGCGTGAAGTGCCGGCGCGGCCCCCGCATTTCCCAGAGCCCGTTGTCGGGCTGGTCCCAGATGGTCTCCAGGTGCTCCATCAGCGCAATCTGGAGGTCCCACGCCTCATCGGAGTGCGTCAGCAGGGAGTTGCGGGTGAGCGCAAGGCAGTCCAGCACCTCACCCCACACATCCAGCTGGAGCTGTTCGGCAGCGCCGTTGCCAATGCGCACCGGCGTGGAGTTCTCGTAGCCCTTCAGCCAGGGCAGCTCCATTTCCGGAAGGCGCCGTTCACCGTGGATCCCGTACATGATCTGGAGGTCTGACGGGTCGCCGGCCACGGCCCGGAGCAGCCAGTCCCGCCAGGCGGCCGCTTCGGCGGTGTAGCCGGCAGCCAGGAGCGCCTGGAGCGTCATGGTGGCATCCCGGAGCCAGCAGTAGCGGTAGTCCCAGTTACGGGGCCCGCCCGGTTGTTCCGGCAGCGACGTGGTCACGGCCGCCACGATCCCGCCCGTGGGAGCGTAGGTCAGGGCCTTCAGCGTCACCAGCGAACGGAGCACGGCTTCCTTGTACTGGCCCTCCACTGTGCATTGCGAGGCCCAGCCCCGCCAATACGCGTAAGTGGTGCCCAGTACTTCTGCGGCGTCGACAGTATGCGGCCGCCCCACGTGGCTCGGAGCCCAGGTGAGGACAAACGGAACCCGTTCGCCCGCATTGACCGTGAAGTCGCTGACGGTGTGCATGTTCTCTCCGCGCAGCGGGGCCGGGGTCACAAAATAGACGGCGTCCGGACCTGCGATCGCGTGCAGGCCGTACTCGTCTTTACGCACCCAGGGGATGATGTGGCCGTAATCGAAGCGGAGGGTCAGTTCGCTGTGCATCTCCACGCTTCCGGTGACGCCTTCGACGATGCGGACGATGTCAGCCACCGAGTCGCGCGGCGGCATGAAGTCGATGACCCGCACCGTACCGTCCGGGGTTTCCCACTCCGTTTCCAGGATCAGGCTGCCGTCCCGGTAGCCGCGGCGGGTGCACGGGCCGCCGCTGGCCGGCGCCAAAAGCCACCGTCCGGCGTCGGGTGTGTCCAGCAGCGCGTTGAAGCAGGCAGGAGAATCGAACCGGGGAAGGCAAAGCCAGTCGATGGAGCCTTCCTTGTTGACCAGCGCCCCGGTATGGAGGTCACCGACAACCGCATAGTCTTCAATTCGCGCCATGACCTTACCCTGCCACAGCCGGTGCCGGAGTGGACCAGTCAGCCGGGTGTAGCCTCGAAGAACGGCAGCGGTCACGGGAGGCACATGGCAATCCACATCGGAACCTCAGGGTGGAGCTACGACCACTGGGAAAACGTCCTGTATCCGCCCAAGCTGCCCGTGAAGGACAGGCTGCAGCATTACGTGGCCCGGTTCCATACCGTTGAACTCAACGCCAGCTTCTACCGCTGGCCCCGCGACACCACCTTTGCCGGCTGGAACCAACGGCTTCCCGCCGGGTTCAGCATGTCTGTCAAGGCACCCCGCGGACTGACCCACGCCAGGAAGCTGAACGAACCGGAGGTCTGGCTGGAGCGCATCACCCGGTGCTGGCACGAGCTCGCTGACAAGCGGGCAGTCCTGCTGGTCCAGCTGCCGCCCGGCATGGAACGGGACGATGCCCGGCTGGACTACTTCCTCGCCGCAGTGCCGGACTGGATCCGGGTGACCGTGGAGTTCCGGCACCCGAGCTGGGAATGTTCCGAGGTGTTTGCCCTGCTGGAGCGGCATCAGGCAGCATACTGCATCATGAGCGGCGCCAACCTACCCTGCATCCTTCGGACCACCGCCCCCTTCGCCTACGTGCGGCTGCACGGCCCGGACCACCAGCACCTCTACGCGGGCTCCTACTCCGATGCGGACCTGCAGTGGTGGGCCGACCGGATCCGCGAGTGGGCGGGCAACGGCCTGGACGTCTACGCCTATTTCAATAACGACGGCGGCGGGAACGCCGTGCGGAACGCCGAGACCCTGCGCGGGATCCTTGGCGAAGGGTAACGTCATGAAGCGTCTGCGGACGTCCGGCTCCTCTCCCGCTCGTGCCGCGCTGTGGCAGAGTGGAGCCATGGACTCGGCTCCGAAGGATTCTCCACAGAACACAGCGCCCGCCTTTTCTCCGGACGCACTCTCCGGGAACCAGGTGTTCCGGCTCGCGCACTGGCTCTCGGACGCCGTTAACTCGGTTCGGATCCGGCTGGCCAGGCGCTGGAAGTTCGATCCCCAGACCGTGGTGTACCAGGGTTACGGCTCCACCAGCCAGGTGCGGGTGCTGGGCCGGGTGCTGCTCACGCAGAAGCCGCTGCCGGGGAGCAAAGCCGATCATGCGGCGCGCAATGGCAACCAGAACGTCCGCGGCTGGCGTGCCTTCACCAGTGTTCCGCTGCAATTTACCGACGTCGAAATCAGCATCGGCGATGTTGTCACCCATGTCCGGGCGGACCGGGGCGGACTGATCGATACCGAGGTGGACGTCCGGCTTTCGCCCGGCTGGCACACGGCCATCCTGCGGGCGGAAGGTACTGAGCCTGCCGAGGCGCTGATCCACGTCATCGCGCCGGACGTGAAGTTCGGCATCGTCTCGGATATCGATGACACCGTGATGGTGACGGCGCTGCCCCGGCCTTTCCTGGCCCTCTGGAACACTTTTGTGCTGAGCGAACGGGCCCGCATGGCCACGCCCGGCATGGCGGTGCTGCTGGACCGGCTTACCGTTGAACACCCGGACGCACCGGTGGTCTACCTGTCCACCGGCCCCTGGAACGCAGCGCCCACGCTGGCCCGCTTCCTGAGCCGCAACATGTACCCGGCCGGAGCCCTGCTGCTGACGGACTGGGGCCTGACGCAGGACCGCTGGTTCCGCAGCGGCCAGGACCACAAGCTGCGCAACCTCGAGCGGCTCGCCAAGGAATTCCCGGACATGCGCTGGCTGCTCATCGGCGACAACGGCCAGCACGATGAAGCGATCTACTCACGCTTCGCGCAGGACAACCCGGACAAGGTTGCCGCCATCGCCATCCGCCAACTGTCCATCAGCGAGTCCGTATTCGCAGGTGGCCACTCCGAGGACGGGGACCACACCACGTCCCGGGTGCCGTGGATCTACTCCCCTGATGGCGCCGGGATCGCCAAACAGCTGGCCATGCTGGGCGTCCTCCAGCGTTGAGTTCCCACTGCAGGCTTGGCCCGGCAGCGCGCTGCCCTAACCCGCAGCCGGCCTAGGCGCTGGCACCCAACGGGGCCACGCCGTCGTCGGGCGATTCTGCATCCAGGACCTCCGGATCGAGCCCTTCGGGCGCGACGGCCGCCGCGATGGCAACGTCCGCCGCGGCGGCAAGGTCGCGCTCCTCGATGAGCTCCTGGTACCAGAAGTAGGAGGCCTTGGGGGTGCGCTCCAGGGTTTCGAAGTCCACGTGCAGCAGCCCGAACGGCTGGTTGTAGCCCGCGGACCACTCGAAATTGTCCATCAGGGACCACACGTAGTAGCCGCGCAGGTCAATCGACTCAGCCACACCACCCGGGGCGGTAGCGCGCAGCGCTGCGTCAAGGTGGTCGGAGAGGTATTTCAGGCGCCGCTCGTCGGGAATGAACCGGGTGTTGGTGGACTTGTCCCGGACGATGATGTCCTCGAAGCTGGCCCCGCCCTCGGTAAGGATGACGGGCGGCAGGTTTGGGTAGCGTTCGGCCATCTCCTTCAGCGCGACCGCCATGTATTCCGGTTTCACGGGCCAGCCGTAGGACGTGATGTCCGCTTCCGGCCAGGTTTCCACGTGGAAGGGGGTGCCTCCACTGCCGGCTGCGTTGAGGTCGCTGCCCATGGCCTCGGCCATGCTCGCCGGCACCGCCCCGCCACCCGGGCCCACAGCCACCTTGGTTGGCATGTAGTAGTTGAGCCCGTAGAAATCGAGCGGCTGGGAAATGAGTTCCATGTCCTGTTCGGGGTGCTCGAACGAGCTGAAGAACTTGGCGGCCCGGATCACGTCCGGATATTTCCCGGTGAGCACGGGGTCGGCGTAGAGCCGGTTCTGGGCCAGGTCCATCAGGCCCGCACTGAGGTAGTCCAGCGGGTTGATGGAGTTGGGGACCATGGGCGAGTAGACATTCGTCATGCCGATTTCGCCCGGCACCTTCGCGGCGCGCAGCGCCTGCACGGCGAGCCCGTGCCCCAGCAGCTGGTGGTGGACGGTAGGGAAGGCACCCAGGAGGAGTTCCTTGCCCGGCGAATGCAGGCCGAGTGTGTAACCGTTGGTGCTCACCGTGGCCGGCTCGTTGATGGTCACCCAGCGGGCGACGCGGTCGCCGAAGGCCTCGGCCAGGATGCCGGCGTACTCGCCCAGGCGGTATGCGGTGTCCCGGTTCATCCACCCGCCGTCCTCGTCCAAGGCCAGGGGTGTGTCCCAGTGGTAGATGGTGGCCATGGGCGAGATTCCGTTGGCCAGGAGTTCGTCCAGGAGCCGGTCGTAAAAGGCCAGGCCGGCCCGGTTTGCCGGACCGCTGCCGGTGGGCTGGATGCGCGGCCAGGCGAACGAGAACCGGTACGAGTCAACGCCCAGCTGCTTCATGAGGGCGACGTCCTGGGGCATTCGGTGGTAATGGTCGCAGGCCACTTTCGGGCTTTGGTCCTCTACGATGGCGCCGGGCTTGGCCGCAAACGCATCCCAGCCCGCGGGTCCGCGGCCGTCCTCCTCCAGGGCGCCTTCGATCTGGAACGCTGCCGTGGCAACCCCAAGCGTGAACCCCTGCGGGATGCGTGCGGCGAGGTCCCTGGCGGAGATGTGCATTGAATCAACCCTTACTACGGACAGGACGGTGCGCGCGCCACTCCTTGGACCCGCGCGAGGTCAGGACCATATCCTCGCACGATTCCTGTGCTCCGTGCCGGGCGCCCTGCCAGTGTCCTGGACTGAACACAATTCCCCGCCGCCAGCGGGCAGCCGGTCCAGTCCCGCGCGGCTACTGCTCGCCGAACAAGAATTCCTTCGCGTGCGCCACGGCCTTGCGGAAGGCATCATTGCGGAGCGTCACCAGGTGTTCCGTATCGCCGTCGGCCGGTTCAAGGTACCCCGTGTAGCCCGGCCGGAGGACCCAGATGTCTCCCCCAGGCGGAAGATAGAAGACGCCAAAGGACCGCTGCTGTTTTTCCTCCGATGTCCATACCGGCACCACGGCCAGGGCAGCGCCCGTTGTAGCGTTAATCCACTGGGCACGGGGCAGGGGCTCCTCGTGTTCTTCGGGGTCCAGGAACGGCGCGGTGCCTTCGCCCCAGCGCTGTTCGAAACGCTCATGGAACGCCGGCATCAGGTGTGAGTCATAGCGGCGCCAATCGCTCATTCGGTTCTCCGCCTCTCAAGGTACTGCCGCAAGGGTTGGTTCCCGGGCGGCTGAAGGTATCCGTTGGATCAGGTGCCTGCGTAGGAGCGCTTCGGGGCCGCTACGCCCAGGGTCCGCTTTCCCAGTGCACGGGACTGATCCTGATGGTGGTCCCGGAAGGTCCGCTCCGGCGTTGGACTTTGCGCACCGGAATATCCCGCGCGGTTCCCGACGCCGATGCTGCCGGCACCGCCTTTGCCTCACGGTCGTAGGCTGCCCGCCGGGCCGGATCGCGCAGGACGGCGAAGGCCTGCATGATCCGCAGCAGTTCCCCGTCGGGTGCCGGCAGTTCCGCCACCGGATCCTGCCCGCCTGCATTTGCCCTGCCCATATCCAGGTCCGGGTGGCGACTGCGCATCAGGGCCCGGTAGGCGCGCGAAATCTGTTGCTGCGTGGCGTCCCGCGGGACACGCAGCGCCGCGTAGTGGTCCGGGATCTCGCTCATCTCAGCCTTCCGGTTCCAGGCCTGTCCGGGCGTGGGTGGCGGCGCCGGGCAACCGCAAGGGTTGCCCGGCGCAGGCGGGAGGGTCCTAGCTTCCGATCTCCTGCATTTCACCCTGCTGGCTCTGGATTTCGATCTTGCGTGGCTTGGCCTGCTCCGCCACAGGGATCCTCAGCGTCAGGACTCCCTGGTCGTAGCTGGCCTTGATATTGTCCGTGTCCAGCGTGTCGCCCAGGATCAGCTGGCGGTTGAAAACACCGCGGGGACGCTCAGACGCCACCAGCTCCACGTTGGGCTGCGTGGGGTCCTGGCGTTCGGCGCGAACCGTAAGGACGTTGCGCTCAACGTTCAGGTCCAGCGAATCGGGCTTAACGCCCGGAAGATCAAAGGCAACAACAAACTCCCCGTCCTCCTGCCAGGCATCCATGGGCATGGCAGCCGGGCGGGCAGAGGTTCCGAAAACCTGCTGCGTGAGCCGGTCCAGCTCACGGAACGGGTCGGTGCGCATCAACATCATTTCCCACTCCTTCAGCTCGTCTGATGTTGGTTCGGTGACATATCCACCCACGTTATCTATGGTGGTGGATATAGATTTTTTATAGCACCCATGCGAAACTGAAACAAGATCGCCGCAGGAAAATTTTGGAGAACCGATGGCAGAGCAGGAAGCAGGACGGGGCCCGGCGCCCGCGAAGGGGCGTGCACTGTATGCCATTTCAGTTGCGGCGGAACTGGCAGGCACCGGCCAGCAGAATATCCGCCTTTACGAGACGCGGGGCCTGCTGACTCCGTCCCGCACTTCCGGTGGCACCCGGCAGTACAGCGATGCCGACATCGCCGTGCTGCTAAGGATCGGCGAACTCCTTGAGCAGGGCCTGAACCTCGCCGGTGTCGCCAAAGTGCTGGAGTTGGAGGAAACCAACCTCAAACTCCACCGGGCCTTGAAACGGGCCCGGTCCCGGCCGCGCTCTTGATCGCGGCACTCATTCCCGCGGTGTTTCAGCCTTCGAGAGTTCGCCGGTAATCCGCTCGCCCGGAATCCTTGCCGTCCGCCAGGTGTCCAGGGCGATGACTGCGCCAAGGATCGCCAGTGACAACGAGACCGAGGCGAGCGCGTCGCTGAGCCAGTGATAGCCCAGGTACAACCGGCTGACGGAGGCCAGCACAACGCCGATCCCCGCTCCGATAAACCCGGAAACCGCGGCCTTCCTGTTCTTCCGCCGGGAGAAGATCAAAAACGTGCCCACCAGCAGGAAATCGCAGGCCCCGAGGACGTGTCCGGAGGGGAACGAGAAGGTGTGGTCGATGCCAAAAAGCATTTGCTCCACCGGCGGGCGGGACCGGCGCACAATCTGGAGGATGATCTGCGAAATGATCACGCCGGAGAGCATCGCGGACGCCAGGACGACGGGACACCACGCATGCTTGGCCGCGAATCCCCACGCGACCACCACCACCAGCACGATGATGGGCAGGGCAATCGGACCAAAGACTATGGCCAGGAAGATCATGACGACTGTCAGCGTCTGGGACCTCAGCCCGAGCAGCCAGTCGCGCACGGGCCCGTCGGCAGCGGAGAGGCCGTCGGCCTGGACCACGCTGACGAGGGTGGCGAGGAAGATTGCCAGCCCCACCACCACCAGGATGGCAGCCGCGCGGTAGAGCCTGCGCCTGTCGGCCGGGTCCACATAGCGCTCCTCCACCACGAACTTGTCATGGAAGCTCTGCCATCTGCCCCTGCTTTTCCCGCTGCTTCCGGAGCCTGCTGATCCCTGCTGTCCCACCGGCACGTCCATCCCTCGGTAGTGAAGTTTGCCTAGGGTGAAGATTATCCCTGTTCCGCGGCGCTGGCGGAGGCAGCAAGCAGGGGCGCTTTCCGGCGGGTGATCGGCGACCGCCGGATACTGTCGTATCCCGGCGGTAGCCTGGATGGGCGTGATGACCGGCGAATTCGCCATCCGGCGCCTCCTCGCCAAGGACCCGGACCGCGCCCTGGAAGCAATCCGGGAGTTGACGGCGGACCCGGATGAGCATGTGCGCCGCCTGGCGAGCGGGGGCACCCGGCCCTATCTGCCGTGGGCGGTGCGCGTTCCCGTCCTCGTCGAGCGCCCGGAAGCCACCCTCCCCATTCTTGATGCCCTGTACCGGGATTCCTCAGAGTACGTGCGGCGCTCGGTGGCGAACCACCTCAACGACCTCGCCCGGCATGCCCCGGATGCTGTTGTTGCCACCGCCCGCCGCTGGCTCTCCGCAGCGGACAGCAACACAAAGTGGGTGTAGGCCAACGGCAGCCAGTCCGCGAAGGTCTTTAAGATCTGCACGCTGACCCTTGCGCCGGGAGAGAGCCGGAGCCTGTCCAAACGCCACGCGTTCCGGCAGATGACCACCCGGGTGCACCATCCGGGACTGCATGCGCTGGAGCTGCAGATCAACGGCACAGTGCATGGGCGCACGGAGTTCCTGCTGGAGACGGCCCAGGCCCGAACCTAGAAGGAACCCGTGGTGAACTGCCAGCTCCGGCCGGCGAAGGGGTTCCCTGCGAGGTCGCGCACTGCGGCACCGCCCCCGGTCACGGTCACGGTGTACTTGGTTTTGGCGCCCAGCGGCTGTGCGGGGTCAAGGATCCACTGGTTCGTGGTCCCGTTCCGGTATACGGAGGCCGGCACCAGGGCCCCGGTGGCAGCGTTCTTGATGGTGAAGGTGGTTCCGGTGACGCCCTGGACAGCCTCGTTAAAGGTGACGCTGATGTTGTTGGCCCGGCGCACCAGCAGCGCGTTGCTGCCGGGGGTGATGCTCGTGACTGCGGGCGCGGGCCCGGTGAGGAAGCTCCAACTGGTGGAGGCCAGCGGAGTGCCCGCGCTGTCCCGGATGGCCGAGGTTCCGCCCACCAGGGTCGCTGTGTAGGTTGTGTCGGTGGCCAGGCTGGCGGCCGGATCAAGGGTGGCCGTGCGCGTGGTTGCGTTGTAGGTGACGGTGGCGGGGATGGTGCTGCCTGCCGCGTTCTTGAGCAGGAACGTCCCGCTGGTGACACCCTGGACCGCGGCGCTGAAGGTGGCCGTGACGCTGGTTCCGGCCGTCACGGCTGTGGCATCGGCTCCCGGCGTGACAGCAGTGACGGTAGGCGCTGGGGCAACCGGTGCTGGAGCCGGTGCGGGCGCTGCAGCAACTGCAGCAGCGAAGAGCAGCCGGTTGGGCGTGCCGCTGGTTGCGCCGGTGATTACCCCGGCGGTGGCGTTGGATACCAGCGCTGCAGCCACCTGCGCCGGAGTGAGTGCCGGGTTCTGGGACAGCAGCAGCGCTGCGGCTCCTGCCACATGCGGCGAGGCCATTGAGGTCCCGGACATCGAGGCCGTGGCCGTGGCCGAGGTGTAGTAGGCGGAGGTGATTGCGACACCAGGCGCGTAGATGTCCACGCAGGAGCCGAAGTTGGAGAAGGAGGCCTGCCGGTCGGCAGAGTCGCTGGCCGCGACGGTTACGGCGGCGGGAACCCGGGCGGGAGAACTGGTGCAGGCGTCCACGGCAGAGTTGCCGGCGGCAACCACCGCGGTGACGCCGTCGTTTATTACTGCCTGGATGGCCGCGTCCACAGCGGTGCTCGCGCCGCCGCCCAGGCTCAGGTTGGCGACGGCCGGCGTCCCGGCGGCGTGGTTGGCGGCCACCCAGTCGAGCCCGGCCACCACATCGGAGTTGTAGCCGGAACCATTGCAGTCGAGCACCCGCACGGGCACTACGGTGGCAGCCTTCGCCACACCGTAGCTGGAGCCCGCCACTGAGCCGGCGACGTGCGTGCCGTGCCCGTTGCAGTCGCTCGAGCCGAGACCGTCGGCCACGGCAGACCAGCCTGCGGCCACCCGGCCGCCGAAATCGGTGTGCGAGGCCAGGACGCCCGTGTCCACCACGTAGGCCGTCACGCCGGCACCGGACGAGGTCCAGGAGTAGGACCCGGACAGGGGCAAGGACTTCTGGTCGATGCGGTCCAGGCCCCACGGTGCCGGCTGCTCGGTGGCAGAAACACTGACGGGGAGGTCCATTTCCATCGAGACCACGCGGCCGGAGCGCGCCAGGGCCGCCGCCTGGGCGCTGCTGGCGGTGATTACGGCGCCACGGACGGCATGCGAGAAGGTACGCCCCACGGCGACGCCCTGGGCCCGGAGTCCGGCCGCCTCTGCTGCCACGTCCGCGTTCGCGGCGTACTGGACGATGTAGCGGGCGGCACCGGCATCAGCCGGCGGAGCTGCCGAGGCAGGCACGGTAGAGGCGGAGAGCGCGACGGCGGAAACCAGCACTGCTGCGGCGGACAGCATAAAGGCGGGAGTACGAATTTTGGGGTCCTTGTTTTGGCGTTGTGGGCAGCGCGGGTGAAACATCCATCCGCCCTTACCAAAAGATTAGGACCCCAAAACGGGCGGGGTCGGGGTCCTTGCCGGATCCTGTGCCAACCTTGGGTGATTCCTGCGCCCGGCAGGAATCCCTTAGTTTGTGCCGCCTCCAGGGGTACCCGGCAGGTGGTTCCGCCAGGAGTGTTCGGGCTCGAAGCCGAGCAGCCGGCGGGCCTTGTCGATGGACAGCATTGTCTCGTGCTCGGCCAACTCCTTGGTGACTTTGACCCCGGGGAACACCTCCGCAGCGAGGCCTGCGCTTGACCGGCTCATCACGGTGTCCGCGTTTGCGATGATGTACGCCTCGAAACCGGGTTTGCCGTTTTCCAGGGCGCGGGCCACGGCCTGGGCACCATCACGGCCGTCGATGTAGCCCCAGAGGTTCCACTTCCGCAAGGTCGGGTCGACGTCGAAGTCCGGGAACCTGGCATAGTCCCCGGGATCCATGACGTTGGAAAACCGCAGGCCGGAGATGCTCAGCTCCGGGTCCCAACGGGTCAGCTCCACCGCCATCTGCTCTTCGAGGTGCTTCACCAGGGAGTAGGTGCTTTCCGGCCGCGCCGGGTACTCCTCGTCCACGGGAATGTAGGGTGGGTCGACGTCGAACGGCAGTCCCAGCACCGTCTCGCTGGAGGCGTACACCACTTTCTTGATCCCGGCCCGGCGGGCCGCCTGGAAGACGTTATAGGTGGCGAGCATGTTGTTCTCGAACGTGGCGGCGTCCGGGATGATGCCCGGCGCGGGAACGGCGCCGAGGTGGACCACGGCATCAAAGCCGGTGTGCCGGTCATCGACGCCCAGCAGGACGTCCAGGACCTGGCCGTAATTGCGCAGGTCCACCACCACAAGCCCGGGGTTCCGCTCCCCTGCCCGGTCGAGGTTCAGTACCTCGTGTCCGTCATCCGCCAGCCGCCGGACAACATGCCGTCCGAGCTTTCCGCTTCCCCCGGTTACTGCTACCCTCATGCGCGTTCTCCCTTTCCGTTGATGAAGCGTTCGACGGCGGTAATCGCCAGTTCGGTGATCTCGCCCGGGTCGCCGCTGCCGTTCACAGGCACCAGCAGTCCCCTGCCCGCGTAGACAGACACCACCTCATGGGTCTCCCGGTGATACAGGTCGAGGCGGCGCCGGAACACGTCCACGGTATCGTCCTTGCGGCCCTCTTTTTGGGCACGCCGCAGCATCCGCTGTTCCAGTTCGGAGTCGGGGGCCCGCAGTTCGATCACCGCATCGAGGGAGCCGCCCTGCGAGGCCAGGAAGTTGTCCAGTTCCACCACCTGGGGTGCGGTGCGGGGGTACCCGTCCAACAGAAAGCCGGAACGGACATCGGCGTCCTGGAGGCGGTCCTTGACCAAAGCGTTGGTGAGGTCGTCGGGCACAAAATCGCCGCCGTCGAGATACCTGGCAGCTTCGTTGCCGAGGTCGGTCTCCCTGCTCACGTTGCTCCGGAAGATCTCACCGGTGGACACCGCGGGGATCCCGAAGTGGCGGGCCAGGCGTTCGGCCTGGGTTCCCTTGCCGGAGCCGGGCGGACCGATGATGAGCAGTCTTGTCATGTTCCTGTCCCTCCGCGGCGCAGCAACCGCTGGTTTCCGGGTCGGCCGCCGGCAGCCCCGGCGCTGCCCCATTCTGCCCACAACGGGCACCACATTGCCAGCCTCCGGGAGGGGGCCGGAGGCCGGGACTGGCCTACAGTTGTGCTGGCAGCCCGTTGCCGCGCCGACCCGAAAGCGACGGCTCCACAGGCAAGAGCTGTATATACTTCTGCATATCGGTTTAGCAGCAGGCCGTTGGAAAGTTCTTCGATCCAGCGACTTCAGCCGCTTGCCGCCCCTTCGGGTGGAAGGGGTATGGTGCCGCCGGGTCGTTTTACCCTGAGCGAATGACACCGAGAAACCGTGGCCCGCGAGTCAACAGCAAAAACCGACACTTCAATAACTGAGCACCTGCATGAACTCGTCCTCAACAGCTCTGACGTTGAGGACTTCCTTAACGAACTGGCGCAGGTGTCCGCCCGTAATCTTTCCGAGCCCGGCGACGAGGTGCTGTGCGCCATCACCCTGCTGCGGCAGCGGAAGGCTGCCGCTGTGACCAGCAGCAGCCCGGCCGCCGCGGCCGTCGCGCGGCTCGAGTACGAGGTCAGCCAGACACCCAGCATGGAGGCCTCCACGTCCCAGGCCACGGTCTCCGTACCGGACGTCCGGGAGGACGGCCGCTGGCCGGAGTACTCCGCGTCCCTGCTGGGCCAGGGCGTCCGTTCCGTCCTGGCCGTCCCGTTCGAGCTGGAGGGCGAGACGAAAGCGGCGCTGTTGCTGTACTCGAGCCGCCCCAACCGCTTTGAGTCCCGCGTGCTTGAGTTTGCCGAAGACTTCGTCGGCCAGACGTCCCTGGCACTGCGGCTTGCGGTGCGCTTCGCAAATCACAGCGAGACTGCGGCCAACCTGCGGGCAACCCTGGAATCACGGACAGTGATCGATATGGCGGTGGGCATCATCATGGCCCAGAACAGGTGCAGCCAGCAGGACGCGTTTGAGATCCTGAAGACGGCGTCGAGCACCCGGAATTCCAAGCTGCATGACGTGGCAGCCTCCGTGGTCAACTCGCTCGGGCAGGGCCCTGCCCGTACCCATTACGACGGGTAGGCAACGGCTTCCCGGCATTATTACCCGCCCACCACCTGCGCCTAAGCCCGGGCGGAGCTCCACGGCGGTAGACTCATTCCAACTTTCGCCCGGGGGGCTCCAATGGAAAAGAAACGCGTCTGCGTGGTGGTTGAAGACGACTACGATATCCGCGGATTGATTACCGTCGTCCTGCGACGCGCAGGATTTGAGGTCAAGGCTGTGGCCACCGGCGCGGAGGGCATCGCCGCCGCGGCAGACCCTGCCGTCTCACTGGTCACCCTGGACCTGGGCCTGCCGGACATGGACGGGCACGTGGTGGCCCGAGCCGTAGCCGCGTTGACCAAGGCGCCGCTCCTTTTCCTCACGGCCAGGTCCGAGAACGACGACGTGCTGGCAGGCATGGCCTCCGGCGCCGCCGCCTACCTCACCAAACCCTTCCGCCCCGGGGAACTGCGGGATCTGGCCGAACAGCTGTGTCCCGCTCCCGCTCCTCTTTCACAGCTTCCACACATACCCGGCAAATCCCTCTGCTAGTTTGCCTGCCTAGAAATGAGGCATGACTCCTCAGCAGAACAAACCCCGTAAAGGCAGCCGTTTCCGGCGTGCCGTGGTAGCAGGGGCCGTTGCCCTCACCCTTTCAGCCGGCGGCGCCACCGCCTGGGCCCTGGACCGTTTCGTCGTCCAGCATGTGGAGATCTCCGACGTCTCCGCCTACGAAGCCAGCCAGACGGGCACCTCCACGGGAACGTCCGCGGGCACTTCCACCAGCACGACGGCGGACACGGCCTCCGCCGCCGCCGTCACCACGGATACCTCCCACGTTTCCGGTTCCTCCAACATCAACATCTCCACGGTGACCACCGGCAGCGGCAACAGCACCGTCACCTACTACGTGGCCGACGTCGTGCTCGATGACGCCACCACCCTGCAGTCAGCCTTCGCGAACGACAGTTTTGGTGAGAACATCACCGAAACCACCTCCGCCATCGCCGAAGCCAACAACGCGGTTTTCGCGATCAACGGCGATTACTACGGCTTCCGCGATACCGGCATCGTGATCCGCAACGGCGTCGTGTTCCGGGATGAGGGTGCGCGCCAGGGCCTGGCGTTCTACCGCGACGGAAGGGTGTTGGTCTACGACGAAACCACCACCACCGCCGAACAGCTGCTGGCCGACGGCGTCTGGAACACCCTCTCCTTCGGCCCCTCCCTGCTGGACAACGGCGGGGTGGCCAAGGGCATCGAGGACGTTGAGGTGGACACCAACTTCGGCAACCACTCCATCCAGGGCGAACAGCCGCGCACCGCCGTCGGAATCAGCGATGAAAACCACCTGGTGTTCGTGGTGGTGGATGGCCGCAGCCCCGGCTACAGCGCCGGCGTCACCATGACAGGCCTCGCCGAAATCATGCAGGGCCTGGGTGCCACCACTGCCTACAACATCGACGGCGGCGGCTCGTCCACCATGTACTTCAACGGCGGCCTGGTGAACAACCCGCTGGGTGAAAACAAGGAACGCGGCACCTCCGACATCCTGTACATAGCGGAGTAGGAAAGGCCATGATCATCCTGATCCCGGCCTACGAGCCGGACCAGCAGCTGCCGGCTTTGATCCGCAGCATCCGCGACGCAGAACCGTGGGTTCCCATCCTGGTGGTGGACGACGGAAGCGGCCCGCAGTACCGGGACGTGTTCGACGGCGTCAGGGCACTGGGGTGCCATGTCATCGGTTACGAGCACAACCATGGAAAGGGCTTTGCCCTCAAGACCGGCTTCGGCTTCATCGCCGACTACCTCCCGGGCCACGATGTGGTCTGCGCCGACAGCGACGGCCAGCACACAGTGGTGGACATCCTACGGGTGGGGGAAACCCTCGGCCAGAACCGGGCAGGACAGCGTTGGGCCACCATGGTCCTGGGCAGCCGGTCCTTCACCGGCAACGTCCCCGCACGGAGCCGGCTCGGCAACAGCGCCACCAGGTCACTCTTCACCCTCGCCACCGGCGAGCGCATCCCCGATACCCAGACAGGCCTCCGCGGCTACCCCGGAGCAATGATCCCCTGGCTGAGGTCGGTCCGCGGCGACCGCTACGAGTATGAGCTGAACCTGCTGCTCAAAGCCAAGACCGGCGGCTATTCCATCCAGTCGGTGGAGATCTCCACTGTCTACCTGGACCACAACTCGGGCTCGCATTTCCGGCCCTTTGCGGATTCAGTGCGCATCTATGCTCCGCTGCTGAAGTTCCTTGCTTCCTCCTTTACGGCCTTCCTGCTGGACACCGTCCTGTTCCTGCTGCTCACGCTGGCCGTCGATTCGCTGCTCCTGGCAGTGCTGGGCGCCCGCGCCGTGAGCTCCGTCGTGAATTTCCTGGTCAACCGGAACGTTGTTTTCGAACACGGCAGGGACAAACCGGCCAGTGCTGCCGTGGTCCGCTATTTCAGCCTGGCTGCCGTGCTGCTGGCCGCGAATTTCGGCGTGATCTGGCTGCTCGAAGCCGCCGGGCTGCCCGCCCTGCCGGCCAAGATCCTGGCTGAGGTCCTCCTGCTGGCGGCCAGCTTCGCCGCACAGCAGCGCTGGCTCTTCGCCGGCAAAACTTCCCGTGGGAAGGCCGGCAGCACGTCCAGCGAAGCACCAGCCCGCACTCATATATCCGGCTAGGTCTCTGCACAGCACCTGCACAGCTTGGGGCCCGAAAGTAAAGACAAGCCCACCGAAAACATCCCGGAGAATCCCATGAACTCACTGATCTTCATCCTCGCCAACCTGGCGGCCATCAGCATCCTGACCTTCGCCCTGTACCTCCGCCGGCACCGCCGCCGCGACCTGGTGGTGTCCTACCTGGGCATGAACGTCGGCGTCCTGGCAGTGGCCACCGCGTTGTCCGGGTCAGCTGCCAGCCTGGGACTTGGGCTGGGGCTCTTCGGCGTCCTGTCCATCATCCGGCTCCGCTCCACCGAGCTGGCCCAGCACGAGGTGGCCTACTACTTCTCAGCCCTGGCCCTGGGCCTCATCGCCGGCCTGGGCATCGAGCCCCTCTGGCTGACCGTATCCCTCATGGCCCTGATACTGCTGGTGATGTTCGTGGGAGACCATCCCCGGGTCCTGCCGGCACACCGCCACCAGACCGTGATCCTGGACCGGGCAGTGGCCGAAGACGGCGAACTCTACGCCCGGCTGGAGGAAGTCCTGCACGGCAAGGTCCACTCCGCAACCATCCAGCAACTGGACCTGGTCAACGACAAAACCATCGTTGACGTCCGGTACGCCTACTCCCCCGCAGCTTTCCCCGCCCGGCTGGCCATCCCCGCGGTACCCGCACCGGCACCCCGTCCCGCCGAACCCATGCCCACCGAACACGCACACGCTGAGCCCGCTTCGATGGCCCACTCGCAGGCAGGTGCCGCATGAGCACCACCGGAACAGACGTCGTCGGCAACCTTCGCCACCTTCCACCCGTAGGCCTCGAAGAGCTCAACAACGAAGCCGCACTCCAGACCCGGGTTGACCGGAAGTACGTGGTTCCCGCAGGGCTCGCCCGCCAACTCCTGGGCTCGTTCAGTAAAGGCGTGCGGGTGCTCGAGATGGACGGCTCCCGCAGCTTCGCCTACGACTCCGTCTACTTCGACACCGCCAACCTCGACAGCTACCTGCTGGCCGCCCACGGCCGCCGGCGCCGCTACAAGATCCGCACCAGGACCTATGTGGACAGCGCCGTGAGCTTCCTGGAGGTCAAGACTGAAGGCGCCCGCGAGGCAACCGTCAAGGAACGGATCCCGTACCACCTCTCCGACCGAGCCCGCCTGACGGAGGAAGGCCTGGACTACGTCCGCGAAACGCTGACGGCTTCCGTCGGCGCAATGCCTTCCGGCCGTCTCGAGCCGGTACTGGAAACCAGGTACAACCGGAGCACCTTGTTCCTCCCGGAATCCGGCAGCCGGGCCACGATCGACACTGACGTGACCTGGCAGCGGCCCGGCGAGCCGCCCTGGGTGCTGGATGAAGCGGTGATCCTGGAAACCAAGTCAGGCTCCACCGCCGGCCCGCTCGACCGTCATCTCTGGGCCCACGGAGTCCGGCCCTCCCGGATCTCAAAATTCGCCACCGGGATGGCGGCGCTGTGCCCGGACCTGCCCGCCAACCGCTGGAGCCGCACCCTGCGGCACAGCCTGTCACTTCGCCCCGCTGCCTGATCCCAGCCGGTCCGCTCAACTCCTTCCCGGCATTCCCCCACCCAAGCTTTCCAACTCCTTCAAAGGACCACTTGCCATGAAAAACCTCCGCACCTACCTCTCCGTCGCCGCCCTGGCCACCGCACTCGGACTCGCCGGCTGCTCCGTTGCCAGCACCACCCCCACCGGCGTTTCAGCCATCAGCAGCACCTCCTCCGCTGCCAGCTCGTCCTCTGCTGCCAGTTCGGGCGTCGCTTCCAGCACCACGCAGGCAGTTTCCCTGGACACGCTGGCCGAGGACACGCATTACGACGCCGACGACATCACCTGGGATGCCGCCTCCGAAGTAGCCGTGACGCTTGCGGACGGTGCCAGCAAAGCCGCCACCGGCACGTCGTCGGACGCTGTAAAGGTCGACGGCGGTACCGTCACTATCACCGCCGCGGGCACCTACCGCCTCAGCGGGTCACTCTCGGACGGCCAGGTGGTGGTCGCCGCCGGCGAAGAGGACGTAGTGAGGATCATCCTGGACGGTGCCAGCATCACCAGCTCAACCGGTTCCCCGTTTGTGGTGCAGAGCGCCAACGAGGCCATCGTCTACCTCGAGGACGGCACCACCAACACCCTGGGCGATGCGGCCACGTATGCGGACCAGGGGACGGACGCGCCGAACGCAGCCCTGTACTCAATGGCTGACCTGACCATCGCCGGCAGCGGATCGTTGACCGTGGACGGCAACTACAACGACGGCATCTCCTCAAAGGACGGCCTGGTCCTCGCCGCGGGCACGGTGACCGTGGACGCCGCTGATGACGGCATCGTGGGCAAGGACTACGCCGTGCTGCTGGACGGCGCGTACCAGGTGACCGCGGCCGGCGACGGCTTCAAGTCGGACAACGACGCGGACGAGGGCCGCGGCTGGCTCCTGATCAACGGCGGTACCATCAACGTCAGCGCCGGCGATGACGGCATCAAGGCGTACAACACGCTAAAGATCGCCGCAGGCACGGCCACGGTGGAGGAATCGGAGGAGGGCCTTGAGGCCCAGCACATCCTGATTGCCGGCGGAACCGCCACCGTCACTTCCAACGACGACGGCGTGAACGCCTCGGGCGCCAGCTCCACTTCCGGCGCGTCCGCACAGGGCGGAATGGGCGGCGGCGGCGAAACCGTGGGCGACTACACCGTGGAGGTCACGGGTGGACTGCTGACCATCAATTCGAGGGGTGACGGCCTGGATTCCAACGGCAACGCCAGCATCTCGGGCGGAACCGTGGTGGTCAACGGGCCCACTGACAGCGGCAACGGCGCACTGGATGTGAACGGCGAGCTCGCCGTCACCGGCGGAACCGTGGCCGCGGCCGGCAGCGCCGGCATGGCGGTCACCCCGTCCGATACCTCCACACAGTCCGGTGTCCAAGTGACCCTGCGTTCATCGGTTCCCGCCGGTACGGTCATCCAGGTCGCCGACCCGGCCGGCAAGGTAGTGGCCGCGTTTGTCACCACGAAGGCCACTGCCTCCCTGGTGTTCTCCTCCGCGGCGATCAACGACGGCGAGGAATACACGGTGTACACCGGAGGCACTGCTACTGTCAGCGCCGGGCTGGGCGAAGGCTCACTGGACGGCGCTAAGGAACAAGGCACCGTCACAGCCGGCGAGTACACCGCGGCGCAGGGTCCCGGAGGCGGCGGCGGACCGCGCTGGTAACCCCCGACGCCCCATCACTTAATTCAACGTTTGACCCAACGCCCCATCACCTTTCGCACCTTTTCCCGAAACGCCCCATCACTTTCGGCGACGGCGGACTCCCGCCGTCGCCGAAAGTTTTGCGTGAAGGGGGCTACTTGGCGAGGAAACGCAGCAGCGCTTCGTTGACCTCAGCGGCGTGGGTCAGCAGCAGGCCGTGCGGCGCGCCCTCGATCTCCACGTATTCGGCGCCGGGCAGCGCCTTGGTGAACTGCCGTCCCGTGGAATCGATGGGAAGGATGTTGTCGGCGGTGCCATGGAGGATCAGTGCAGGGACGTCGATCTTCGGGATGTCCCCGCGGAAGTCAGTGATCCAGGTTGCCTGTGCCGCAACGGATGCTGTGGCGCCGGCGCTGGAGGCTGTGTTCCAGCTGGCGTTGATGGCCTCCTGGCTGAGGCGGGGCGTACCGAGGAACGTGTCGCTGTTGTAGAAGTTCTTGAAGAACTCGGTGAAGAAGGCGTACCGGTCTGCAGTGACAGCCTCTTTCAGTCCGTCGAAGACGTCCTGCGGAACACCATCCGGGTTGTCCTCGGTCTTCAGCAGGAACGGTTCCAGGGAGCCCAGGAATGCTGCCTTTGCAACCCGGGCGGATCCGTAGTTGCCCAGGTACCGGGCCACTTCACCGGTGCCCATGGAGAAACCCACCAGCACGGCGTCACTCAGGTCCAGGGTAGTCAGGAGGGTGTTGAGGTCCGCGGCGAAGGTGTCGTAGTCATATCCTTCGGTGGTCTTGCTCGATTTCCCGAAGCCGCGGCGGTCATAGGTGATCACGCGGTAGCCGGCATCCAGAAGGGCGGTGGTCTGTTTCTCCCAGGAAGCGCCGTCCAGGGGGTAGCCGTGGATCAGCACTACGGGCTGGCCCGAGCCGTGGTCCTCGTAGTAGAGCTCGATGTCAGTGCTGTTTTCGGTTCCAACGGTGATCAAAGCCATCGCGGCGGTCCTTTCGAGACTGTGGGATCGAAGCGGGCGGGGAGTCGCCCTGCCCGCGCAGTTCCTACTCTAGGGTGGTCCGCCGTGCCCTGGGCTACCGGGAAGGTTGCGGCAGCTCGCAGGATATTTGGGGGTTTGCACCCATGTAGTTCAGCGGGCCCGCGGCAATAGTGATTGCTATGGTGCCCGCCTGGGCACAATTTCCCGGCGCTGAACCGAAGTAGCCGCGCTGCCAGGCGGCCACGCCGCCGATGATCAGCCAGATGACGATAAGTACTCCGAGAATCCGCATGATTCCTCCATAGGCCGCGGCGGCTGTGGGATCAATTATGCGGCGTCCATGCGAAAAGTGAGAGAGCGCCGGGGAAAACGTGCGGGAGCTGATGGAGCATCCCCGGAAAACGTGCGGGACCTGATGGAGCGTCCCGGGAAAACGTGCGGGACCTGATGGAGCGTCCGTCGTGGGGGAACAAAAAATGCACCTCCGGCCCCGGGGTGGTTCCCGGCACCGGAGGTGCAGTCAGTGCTTCTACGGGCTGTGATCAGGCCTTGGCGGCCTTGCCCGGGAGGGCCAGCTTGAAGACCTTCGCCCAGGAGGAGCCCACCTGCTTGAGCAGCGGCCCGGTGGTGTACTTCAGGCCGTAGCGCTGGCAGATCTCGCGGACCTTGGGCGCCACCTCTGCGTATCTGCTGGAGGGCAGGTCCGGGAACAGGTGGTGCTCGATTTGGTGGGAGAGGTTTCCGGTCATCAGGTGCATGAACTTCGAGCCGGAGATGTTGGCCGAACCAATCATCTGGCGGACGTACCAGTCGCCGCGGGTCTCCCCCTCAACCATTTCCTCGGTGAAGGTGTCGGTGCCTTCCGGGAAGTGGCCGCAGAAGATGACGGCGTGGGCCCAGACGTTGCGGACTGCGTTGGCGGTGAGGGTGCCGTAGAGCGCCTGCTTGCCGGAACCCGTGAGCATGGCAACGGCCGGGGTGGCGGCGTAGTCCTTCGTGAACTGCGTGACAACCTTCTTGCCCAGGGCCTTGAGGTCCTTGAGCAGGGCTTCCTTGGACTTGGTGCCTTCCTTGTACTCCGTGAGCTCAAGGTCGTAGATGGCGATGCCCCACTCGAAGACCGGTGCCAGGATGGCGTTGAACAACGGGTTGGCCAGGTTGATCGGCTTCCAAGGCTGTTGTTCGTCCATGCGCAGGAGGTTGTATCCGACGTCGTTGTCCTTGCCCACCACGTTGGTCCAGCGGTGGTGCAGGTCGTTGTGCGTGTGCTGCCAGGAGCGCGCCGGGGTTACGAAGTCCCACTCCCAAGTGGTGGAGTGGATGTCAGGATCCCGCATCCAGTCCCACTGGCCGTGCAGGATGTTGTGGCCCAGTTCCATGTTTTCGAGGATCTTGGCCAGGCTCAGCAGGGTGGTGCCCGTAACCCAGGCAGCCTTGTTCTTGCTGACCAGGAGTGCCGCACGTCCGGAGATCTCAAGGCCGCGCTGGATCTTGATCATCCGGCGGATGTAGGCGGCGTCTTCCGCGCCGCGCTTGGCCAGGACCTCGTCACGGATCGCGTCGAGTTCGCGTCCGAGCTCGGCCACCTGCTCGTCAGTGAGGTGGGCGGCCGCCGGGGGACGCACAGTGGGACTGCCGGATTCCGCAAGCTTCCCGGGGCGCGTCCTTGAGCTTCCAGTGGAACTGCTTTCGGCAGGGGTGGCCTTGCTGGGTGTTATTACAGACATACCTGGTGCTCCTCAGATTTCGAGGTTGACGGGTCCGGCGGCTGCCGAGACACACGTTTGGATCAGTTGGCCGGGTTCGCCGTGGACTTCCCCGGTTCGGAGGTCGCGGACCTGCCCGGACAGCAGGGGCGTGAGGCAGCTGTGGCAGATGCCCATCCGGCAGCCGCTGGGCATCAGCACGCCGGCGTCCTCGCCCACGTCCAGGATAGGTGTGTCGCCGTCGGCTTCCACCTCCCGGTCGGACGCTTCAAAGGTGACCAGTCCGCCGTCGTGCCCGACGCCGCCTTCGAAGGTGGTGTTGAAGCGTTCGATCATGAGGTTTCCGGGGGCGCCGGCCACCGCAACATCCGTGCCGGACCCCGCTGTTGTGAGCGCGGCGCGCTTCCACAGCGCCTCGGCGTCGTCGAGGAAGCTGTCGGGGCCGCAAGCGTAGGCCGCGCGTTCCTTCCAGTCCGGGCAGATTTCGTCCAGCTGGTCCGTGTTGGTCAAATCCATCCGGCCCTGCTCGCCGGTAAACCAGTGGGCAAGGCGGAAGTTGGGGAACTGGTCCGCGAGTTCGGCCAGTTCCTCGCGGAAGAGGCTGTCGCCGGGGGTGCGGGCGGAGTGGACCAGGACGACGTCGGCATCCGGACGCCGAGGAACAAGGGTGCGGATCATGGACATGACCGGAGTAATCCCGCTGCCCGCCGTGACCATCAGCAGGGGGCGGGGGTGCTCCGGGAGCACAAAGTCGCCCTGCGGCGGGGCCAGGAACAGGACGTCACCTGGCTTGGTGGTGCGGACCAGCGTGCCGGAGACGGCACCGACGTCGGTGACCGTGATGGCCGGATCCTTGCCGGCGGGGGCGCTGAGCGAGTAGGACCGCCAGTGGCGGACGCCGTCGAGTTCGACGCCGATGCGCGCCCACTGGCCGGCAAGGTGGGAGTGCCAGCCGCGGCCGGGCCGGAAGAAGATAGTGGCGGACTGCGCCGTCTCCTGGACCACCCGGGTGACGACGCCGCGAAGTTGCCGCGCAGAGTACACCGGGTTGAACAGCGCCAGGATGTCCTCGGGCGCCAAAGGAGTAGTAAGCACAGAGGCCGCCTGGGCCAGCTGACGTAGCCGGATCATGCGTTAAAGCCTAAAACGGCGCGGGCCATATTTCTCTCTCTCCGTCATATGACCGTTCCGCAGTCACGCTGTAAGGGGGGCGCTAAGCCCCCAAAGCCGCACTCTAAGAGTAACGGCTGCGATGTGCAGAAGGTTCCCAACTTCAGTAAGCATGCTTATCATACGCATCGAAACGGGTGCGCGGACAAGTACTGAAGGAATGACGGCGGCGTTGCGGCCTGGGCTTTACCTGGTCAGGTCCGGGCCGCCTTCCAGCCAAGGGCGGGGGCGACGTAGCGGGCCACGGTGCCCAGCAGCTTGGTGTTGAACCCGACGCCGAGCTGGTTGGGGACCGTGAGCAGCAGGGTGTCCGCGGCCTGGACTGCGGTATCGGCAGCGAGCTCTTCGGCCAGGGCGTCCGGAGCGCCCACGTAGCTTTTCCCGAACCGCGCGGTCAGTCCGTCGATGATGCCCACCTGGTCGCGGCCGTCCCGCAGTGCACTGCCGGCAAAGTAACGGCTGTCCTCCGCGTCAACGATGGGAAGAATGCTGCGGCTGACCGAAACCCGGGGTGCGTGGTGGTGGCCTGCTGCTGCCCAGGCATCCCTGAAGAGCTGGATCTGCTCTGCCTGGAGTTCGTGGAAGGGAACGCCAGTGTCCTCGGTCAGGAGAGTGGAGCTCATCAGGTTCATCCCCATTTCGGCTGCCCAGACGGCCGTCTTCCGGCTGCCGGCTCCCCACCAGATGCGTTCGGCCAGTCCCGGCGACTGCGGCTGGACGGGAAGCAACCCGGTGGCTCCGCCGGCGTAGCGGGGGTCCGCTTCGGCCACTCCGGCACCGGTGATTGCTTTCCGGAAGAGTGCCGTGTGCCGGCGGGCCATGTCGGCGTCGGACTCCCCCGGCTCGGGGCGGTAGCCGAAGGCCGCCGCACCTTGCCGCGCCGGTTCGGGTGAGCCGCGGCTGATGCCGAGTTGAAGCCTGCCGCCGCTGATGAGGTCTGCTGCTGCCGCTTCCTCCGCCATGTACAGGGGATTTTCGTACCGCATGTCGATCACGCCGGCGCCGATTTCGATCCGGCTGGTCCGGGCGGCAATGGCAGACAGGAGCGGGAACGGCGAGGCTTGCTGCCGGGCGAAGTGGTGGACCCGGAAGAACGCTCCGTCCACCCCCAACTCTTCGGCGGCGACAGCAAGGTCAATGGCTTGGTGCAGGGCTTCCGCGGCCGTCCGCGTTTGTGAGCCCTGGCCTGGGCCCCAGTGGCCGAATGAAAGGAATCCGATGCGCTGCATACCTCCCCTAACTGCCCTGGCACCCGGGGAATTCCCGCGGCATGGCTGGCTGACCCGTGGCTAGACTGGCACGGTGACCAACAGCGAGCCGCGCGCCCATGCCGCCACCACGCCGTCGCGGGGGAAGATCGCTGAGCGGCTCCTGCCCGGAGGCGAGGAACCGGATCCGCGCTTCACCCTCGCCAACGAGCGCACGTTCCTGGCGTGGATCCGGACGTCCCTTGCGCTGCTGGCCGGCGGCATCGCCATCGAGGCGTTCACGTCAGACCTGTTCCTGGAGCCTGTCCGGAAGGGCCTGGCGGTGCTGCTGCTCCTCATGGGAATGCTGCTGAGCGCAGGCTCTGCTTTGCGGTGGCTGCGGGTGGAACGCAGTATGCGCAACAAAGCCCCGCTGCCGCTGCCGCTCATAGTCCCGCTACTGGCGGGGGCAGGTGCGCTGGCGGCTGCCGTCTTACTCGTCTTTATCCTCTGGCGCTGAACCTGTGGCCGCTTTCCGCCCTGCCGGCAGCCACGGCGACCCCGGGCTGCAACCGGAGCGGACCACCCTCGCCTGGGGCAGGACCGTTCTGGCACTGGTGACGGTCAGCGCCATCTTCCTGCGCTGGCTCCCCCGGCACGGCCTCCCGATCCTTTTGCTGTTCGCCGTGTCGGCTGCCGCTGCGCTGGCCATTTACGTGACGCAGCGGCGCCGGTACAGGGCCAGCTCCCGCGGCCTTTTGAGGGAAAAGGTCGACGCCGACATCACTGCCGTGCTTTGGACGGCTTTTGCGGGCGTTGCGCTGGGCGGCCTGGGCATCGCGGTGGTCCTCACGGGCTAGTGCCCGCGGCCAAAACCCTAAAACATCGGCAGGACGAAACCTGCGAGCAGCGCCACGGCACCGATCGCGGTCAGGCAACGTCCCAGCACAGCAGCGGTTCTGCCCGGTTCTTCCGGCACCGCCGTTTGCCACTGCGTAGGCCGCTTGGGGTGGTAGTAGATGGGGAGGGTATCCCCCACGGCCATGTCCTTGATGTCGTGCGGCGACATCGGCGCGTGGTGCACCTGGTATTTGCGGTCGAACCATCGGAATCCGACCCCGCTGTTGTCCGAATAGACCACGGCTTCGGCTACATCCCAGGGGTGGACAAAGCGGCGCAGGAAGCCTGTATAGAAGAGAAGGCCCAGCCCGACGGGCAGGCACAACCAGGTGAGCATTTCCAGGATTGGACCTGCCATATCAAGCACGGTGGGCATGAATTTGATGGTACAGGCGTACGCTGAGGGAAACGTTCCTGCGGAAGGGGTAAACATGAACGACGAAGATCTTTTGGCCCGCATCCAGGCCCTGGTGGAGGAGGAACACACCCTCCGCGAAGGATCCGGAGACGGCCAGGCGCCGGACCAGAACCGGCTCCGGCAGGTTGAAGAACGGCTGGACCAGTGCTGGGACCTGCTCCGCCAGCGCCGGGCCAAAGCGGAGTCCGGAGAAAATCCCAATGACGCCGAAGCCCGGCCCGTCAATGAAGTCGAGGGCTACAAGCAGTAGCCGCTGCCTGTTCCCTACACCTCTGGCGGTATCGTTGCCAGAGCGTGCAGCAGTGCGAACAGAAGGAGCTACCCATGCGTCTGGCAGTCGCCCAGATCATCAGCAGCGCAGACCTTGAGGCCAACCTGGAGTTGATCCGGGAATATGCCACCGAGGCCAAGGCAGCCGGGGCGGCCCTGGTGGTTTTCCCGGAAGCTGCCATGCGCGCCTTTGGCCACTCCTTGAGCGACATCGCGGAACCGCTGAACGGTCCGTGGGCTGAAAAGGTCCGCGCCCTCGCCAACGAACTGGGCATAGCGATCGTGGTGGGGATGTTCACGCCCGGGAAGGACGGCCGGGTCCGCAACACCCTGCTGGTCACCGGCCCCGGTGTGGAAACGTCTTACGACAAGGTGCACCTCTTCGACGCTTTCGGGTTCCAGGAGTCCAGGACCGTGGACGCGGGAACGGACCCGGTGACCTTTGAAGTCAACGGCACGGTGTTTGGCCTGGCCACCTGTTACGACGTTCGCTTCCCTGCCCTGTTCACGGCCAATGCCCGTGCGGGGGCACAGGTGAACATCGTCTGCGCCTCGTGGGGAGCAGGGGAAGGCAAAGCCGAACAGTGGGACCTCCTGGTGCGGGCCCGTGCACTGGACAGCACTTCCTTCGTGGTGGCCTGCGGCCAAGGTGACCCCGAAACCGTCGGAGCCGGCCCGGCGGGCGCAGCGCCGACCGGCATCGGCCACAGTGCCGTCATCACTCCCCTGGGTTCAGCGGTAGTTGCGCTGGGCGGGAAGCCCGAACTCGCCGTCGTCGATATTGATCCCTCAGCGGTGGACGAAGTACGCACCAGGCTTCCAGTGCTGGCCAACGCCCGCCAGTTCTGATCCGTCAGGGATATGTCCCGCAAAGCCTCTCCCTGGACGCTGAACGACGACGGCCGTGAACTTCCGTTCACGGCCCGGTAATCTGCGGGATTTTACGTACGACGGCGTCATCTCACCGTTGGTTCCTCAGCCCGCCGGGGTACAGCAGGGCTTCCCGCCCCTGATCGCGCAGCTCACTCCCTCGCGGATGGCGGCTGTTTACATACCCGAAACATTGCCGACACGGGGACTTCACACAGAGGCCATTTCTGTAACCTGAGCGCAACTTTGAGGCGCCTTTCCCGAAACACGGACCGCGAAAGATGGACTGCGGGGGAAATGCGAGGGCCGGATGAGCGCCCCGCTTCGAGGCGCAACGCGAAGGGACCTTCAGGTGGAGATTTCTGCCCAACAAGTCTGGCTGATGATCTCAGCGGCGATGGTACTGTTGATGACCCCCGGGCTTGGCCTCTTCTACGGCGGCATGACCCGTGCCAAGGCAGCCCTGAACATGATCATGATGAGCTTCATCTCCGCCGGGATCGTCGGCGTCATCTGGGTTCTGTGGGGCTACTCCATGACCACAGGCGACGGCGTGCTCGGCATCTTCGGCAATCCCTTCGCCAACTTCGGACTGCAGAACCTGATGGGCTCCCCGGACCTGATCAAGGCCGGCTACAGCGCCACGTTTGCGATCATCACCGTTGCCCTGATCAGCGGCGCCATTGCCGACCGCGCCAAGTTCAGCGCCTGGGCCGTTTTTGTGCCCATCTGGATCACCGTGGTGTACTGCCCGCTCGCCTACATGATCTGGGGCGGCGGCCTGATGAGCGGCGGAGCCATCAGCGCTGTTTTTGGCCAGGTCATCGACTTCGCCGGCGGCGCAGTGGTGGAGATCAGTTCCGGCACGGCGGCCCTTGTCCTTGCCGTGATCGTCGGCCAGCGCCACGGCTTCGCCAAGGACCCCAACCACCGCCCGCACAACATCCCCTTCATCATGCTGGGCGCTGCCATCCTCTGGTTCGGCTGGTTCGGCTTCAACGGCGGCGCCGCAACCTCCGCGGAACAGGCCGGCCTGATCTGGATCAACACACTGGTGACGCCCGCTGCCGCCATGCTCAGCTGGCTGGTCGCGGAAAAGATCCGCCATGGGCACCCCACCTCCCTTGGCGCAGCCTCCGGTGTTGTGGCCGGCCTGGTTGCCATTACCCCTTCCTGCGCCAACATCAGCCCGGTGGCTGCTATCGGCCTGGGCCTGGTGGCTGGAGCGGCCTGCGCCGTCTTCGTGGACCTCAAGTACCGCTTTGGCCTGGACGACTCCCTGGACGTGGTGGGAGTGCACCTGGGCGCCGGCCTTATTGGCACCCTGGCACTTGGCTTCATCGCCTTCCCGGTGGACGGCCAGGGCGGTGGGCTCTTCTATGGTGGCGGCGTACAGCAGCTCATTGCCCAGACCGCGGCCGTGGTCATCACACTGCTGCTTTCGGGCATCGGCACCTTGATCATTGGCCGCGCCATCAACAAGACCATCGGATTCCGGGTCAGCCGCGAGGCAGAGACCGCGGGTGTGGACCTGTCCGAGCACGCCGAGAGCGCGTACGCCTTCGGGGAAACCGGCAACGGTTTCCGTCCCCTGAGCCACGCCATTCCCCACGCCGCTGCCGCCTCGCACGCTCCGGCCGAATCCAGTTCTCCGGCCAACGGAAACACTGCACAGCGGCACGCCAAGGAAGACTCCTTCGCCTGAGTCCGGCTAGTCCGCCAGGATTTTGTAGAGCGCGCGGCGGGTCTCGTCCAGCTTTTCAATGGCAGCAGCCCGCTGTTCCTCGGTGACACCGCTCCGGAACTGATGGATAGCGGCCATCAGCTTCCCGATGCTCTGGTGGAAGTCCCGGTCCGGACTCTCCGGTCCGGTGTTCCAGGCGTTCTCCAACTCCTCGGCGTGCTCGTCCACCCACGCCCTTCCGGCGTCCGTGAGCGAGAACTCTGTCCCGCGGCCTTCGGTGAGGGGCGTGATGAGTTCCTCATCGACCAACTGCTGCAACGTGGGATAGATGGATCCGGGACTTGGGCGCCAGGCCCCGTTGGTCTTTTCGGCAATTGCCTTGATCAGCCCGTAACCATTGGAGGGCGCTTCGGCCAGGAGCGAGAGGATGGCAGACCGGACGTCGCCCCTGCTGGCCCTGCGTGGGCCGCGGCCAAAACCGGGCCCGAATCCAGGGCCAAAGCCTGGTCCGGGACCGCCGCCAAAACCGGGCCCGAATCCGGGACCGAAGCCGGGTCCGAAGCTGCCGCCCCTGTGCCCGTGCGGTCCGCGCCTTCCCCTGCCACGTTCAAACCGGCCCCCGCCGTGCTGCTGGCCGGGGAAATTTTCTTCTGAAATGCCTTTCATGATGGCATCTTCCTTTCATTTTCATGATTGTCGCCGGTCCTTCGGCGATAGTTAACGATATGTCGTTAACTATCGGTGAGTCAATAGGAGAATTGATCAAATCATGACCTTCGATCCTCTGGATCGTCCGTCCGGACCGACGTAGTCTTGTGCCATTCCTCAAAGTCGAGGCTGGAAAATGGCGAAGAAAAAGAAGCGCAGGCGTCGTGCCGGTTCCGCCGTGGGAAGGATCCTGGGATTCCTCGCGGCGAGTGTTATGTGCGGTGTGCTGGCGGCCAGCCTGGTGGTCCCGGCAGTAGCAGCGGCGGGGTTCGGAGTCAGCACCTCCATCGGCTTTTTCGACAGCCTGCCGGAGGAACTCACAGTCCAGCCGCCGTCGCAATCCACCAGGATGCTGACCTCGGATGGCCAGCCCATCGCCACCTTCTATGCGGAGAACCGCGTCAGGATCCCCCTGGACCAGATGTCGCCTTACATCCGGGATGCTGTTGTTGCCATCGAGGACAGCCGGTTTTACGAACACGCAGGCCTTGATCCGCAAGGGATCCTTCGGGCGGTAGTGGCCAACCTGACCAAGGGCGACCAACAGGGCGCGTCCACCATCACCCAGCAATACGTCACCAACGTAGTCAACGAGGCGCGGCTGTCCCAGGACCGGCCGGATGAGGTGATTCTCAGCGGCCAAAAGGACATCGGCGACAAACTGCGGGAGATGAAACTCGCCGTCGCGCTTGAGAAGAAGTACACCAAGGACCAGATCCTTGAGGGCTACCTGAACATCGTCTTCTTCAACAGTGACGCGTACGGCGTGGAAGCTGCAGCCCGGTACTTCTTCAGTACCTCTGCCAAGGACCTGAACCTTCCGCAGTCTGCCCTCCTGGCCGGGCTTGTGAACAGCCCCACCTTCTACAACCCCGCAATCAACCCGGAGAACTCGCTAACCCGCCGCAACCAGGTGCTCGACGAGATGCTCCGTCTGAAGAAGATCAACCAGAAAGAGCATGATGAGGCCGCTGCCGCGCCTATCGAACTGAAGCTCAGCCCGGAGCGGCAGGGCTGTGCCAACGCCTCCATGGCGCCGTATTTCTGCGACTACATCTCGCATCTCATCCTGAACAACCCGGCGTTTGGTCCCAACCAGAGCGAACGCGAGCGGAAGCTCTACCGGGGCGGCCTCACCATCATCACCACCCTGGACAGCAGGCTTCAGGCCGCGGCCCAGGCGCAGGTGGATGGAACGGCGGGGCCCAACCCAGACCGCTGGGGTGCGGCCCTCACAACCATCCAGCCCGGCACGGGCAAGATCCTGGCGATGGCCCAGAACACAGTCTTCCTGCCGGAGCCGGGGAAGTTCGATACCCAATTGAATTTCAATGTGGATGCGAAGGACCCGCAAGGCAACGACCTGAACGGTGCCGGCGGGTTCCAGACCGGGTCCACCATGAAGCCGTTCACGTTCGCTGAGTGGTTGAACGAGGGCAAAACCATCACTGCCCAGGTGGACGCCTCCCGCCGGGTCTATCCCCTGGGCTTCCCGTGGCGCGACAGCTGCGGAAAGGTCTTGGGCGCCTACAGCACCGCGCAGAACAACCCTCAACTGGGCGCGGCCGATGACCTGCAAAACGCAGAAGAAGGCTTCTACCGGCCAATGCCCGTCAACTACGGCGTCTACAACTCCATCAACACAGCCACTTTTGCCTCGGCTGCCCAACTGGACTTCTGCGGGATCCAGAAGATGGTGGATGCAGTGGGACTCCACAGCGGCTTGGACGGCTCTCCCATCAACATGCACCAACTCGGAAACCTGCTCGGCGCCACCGGAGTTGCTCCCCTCCATATGGCTAACGGGTTTGCCACTTTCGCCAACGATGGCCGCTACTGCAACCCCATTGCCCTGCTGGAAATTACCGATGCCAACGGCGGCAAGCTGCCGGCGCAGTCGACCGAGTGCCGGGACGCGGTAAAGCCGGATGTGGCACGCGGAGTCAACTCCGTGCTCCAGGATGTGCTGAAGAAGGGCTCGGGTGTCTGGATCAACCCGAAGGTGCACGACAAGGTTCCTACGGCAGCCAAGACCGGAACATCGAACAACAACGGGTCCACCTGGGTGGTTGGTTACACCTCGGGACTTGCAACGGCTTCCTTCTTCGGGGACGCCCTGGAGGGCCAGAAGCGGGCAGGGCAGAACGTCACCATCAACGGAACCTTCTACCCACGCCTTGACGGCTTCATGATTGCCGGGCCGCAGTGGGCCAACTACATGGTGAACGTGGCTCCGCTCTACCCGGCTGCACCGTTCCCGCCGCCTCCTCCGGCCATGATGGGCTCGAATCCTTCGCCCACTCCCACCCGGTAACCACGCCCGAAGCCAAGGGGAACCAGGCAAGGGGCAGCCAGGCAGGGGGAAATCAGACAAGGGGAAGCCACAGGTCAGGGGCTATGGGCGGCAACCCGCTTTTCAGGGATGGAGTGGGTGTTCACGGCTCGTTCAAGCACCTGAACCGGCGGCTTCACCTGAACTCAAGCACCTGAACCGGCGGCTTCACCTGAACTGAGGGCTTTCCCCTGAACGGGTGGCCTCACCCGATCAGAGGGCATCCCTTGAGCAGTGGGTCTTACTGCCGTTGTGAAGGCGCTACCGGGGAGCGGCGGCACGCTTGCCCTGTACGTGTGGCCGGTGGGTGTTCGTGTTTCGACGGCATGCCGTTGCCCTGGCCCGGAAACAGTTGTGGCGCCCCACCGGGTGCTTCTTTGGTGTGGTTACAGGCTTCGCAGAGGCCCTGGCCGTTGGTGCTGGTGGTTGGGTGCGTCGCAGTAGGGGGTGCGGCAGGTGTCATCCCGTACCTGAATAAACCGGCGGAGCCCTGGCGGGAAGAGCCGGGCCTTGGAGTCCATCCCCACCAGCTCGCCACTGGCGGGTGCGGTGTAGAGCCGGCGCAGCCAAACTTTGAGTTCTTTGCTTTCCACGGTTCCTGCTGAGGGCGCGGTTCCCGGGCCGCCAAAACGAACGGCCCCCGTGCCGCTGTCTGCAGAATCATCTGATCCCGGGCCTGCTGGTCCTGGACCAGCCGCCACAAAACCGGTGGATCCTGCGCCAGCCATTTGCCCACCCAGGATGGCTTCCCTGGCCCATTCGCCTGGAACGATGCCGTAGCCGGTGAGGCGGGCGGGTTCGCTGTCGCCTTGGAAGAGGGTGCGGTCCGTCATGACGAGCTGGAGGTCGATGCCGGTGTAGCCGCCCGGGGTGCCGGTGATGCACTCCACGAGCTGATCGGCCATGATCGCTCCCTTGGAACGCTCATCACCGGAAGATTTCTGGGTGTCAGCGTGGCGCGTGAGGGCTGCGTAGGCGGCCACGCCTTGGGCGACCGGGAGCAGTGCCGTCAGGCGGGTCATCGTGTCAGGTGCCGGACGGAGGGTGATAGTCCGCTCACTTACGGCATGAGATGCCCGCTTCACGACCGACTGGGGGTCCCGCCGGTACGCTGCCGTTCGGACGCACGCGACAACGGCGCGGTCTCCGGCTCCGGTCAAGGTCCCGGTATCGGCTGCGATCTCCTCGTCCACTGCGCACCGGTCCTCGATGGACAGGCAGGCAGTTTCCTTCACCACCAAGGTGGCCCGCCACTCGTTCAACTGGCCCGATTCGAGCGCTGCCAGCGCGTGGGGCATCTCGGTGACCAGGGCTTTCCCCAAACCCAGCAGCCTGCCGCCCCGTGACGGCGACTCCCGCCGGGCGAGAGCGATTTCCGCGCCCACCCCGGCACCAAGCTCATCGGCGGGCACACCGGCTGCGGCCTGCTCCTGACGTGTTGCGAGGTCGTAGGCCACGGCGATCCGGGCCTGCTTCGCAGATACCGCAGACTTCAGTCCTCCAACTCCCGCATCTGGTCAATCATTCTTTGCCGGTCAGCAGCCACAGGAATGGAAGCCAGCGATGCAAGGACGTCAGGGACGGAAGGGACAGCACGGTTCCCCACCGGGACCGCCCCTATCGATAACTGATCCGCTTCCATAAACAAAGTCTTCCAGCAGGGTCAGACAAAACCCCGCTACCAACCTGGCTATGTGGATAACGCGGATATCCTTCACGGGCGCCCCGGCAGAGTGGCAGGATGGCGGGGTGGAAAGCCTCGAAACCAAGCGGCTGATCCTCCGCCCATGGGAGCCGGAGGACGCCGACTTCGTGCTGGACCTCTACTCCCGCTGGGAGGTGCAACGCTTTATCGGCAACCAACCACGCGTGATGAGGAAACGTGCTCAAGCTGAGGAACGGATCCTTACGTGGCGATCCATGGGCAACCCCTTCCACGGCGTCTGGGCCGTTCAGCTGAAAGAGCCAGCCCCTCTGCAGGACCCGGCCCTTCTGCAGGAGCCAGCCCAGCTGAAAGACCCAGCCCAGCCCCAGAACAGTCCGCCCCTGGCCGGCACCTTGCTCCTCAAGTCCATCCCGGCGTCGGGCGAAACGCTTCCGCTGCAGCCCTCGGGTGAGACCGAGATTGGTTGGCACTTCCACCCCGATCACTGGGGGCACGGTTACGCGTCGGAAGCAGCCAGCGCGGTCCTCGCCCACGCGTTCGACAACGGGCTGGACAGGATCGTGGCGGTCACGGCCCCGGCCAATACTGCATCACAGAGGGTCTGCCTGCGCATCGGAATGACCCACCGGGGACAAACCAACAGGTACTACAACGCAACCTGCGAGCTCTTCGAAGTCACATCACCCTAGCCCGGCCCCTTCCACAGACGCTGCCACCACGAGCGCGGCGGTTCCGGTTCCGGCGGCGGAAGCTCCTGGGCCCGGGCGGCACGGCGCTGACGCCACCGGTCCACCTCTTCGTCCACGTCCCGGGTCTTGGTGATCACCGGCGGGCCGCCCTGGAGCTGGCGCCGGGCGTCGATGACACGGCGGTTGAAGTCCTGCAGCATGTCCCTCACCTGTTGCTCGGTGTACTGCGCGTCCAGTTTGGCGTCCAGTTCGGCATCATGGGTGCGCAGCAGGAGGGCGGCCGGTCCGAGGCCACTGATGTTTTCCCGCTGGATGAGGCCCTTGACCCACCAGTCGGGGTCGTATGACTCCCCCAGGCCCGGGATCGGCTTGCCCGCATATTTGAGGTTGTCGAACTTTCCGTGCGCCATCGCATCCCGGACCAGGTATTCCGCCCGTGCGGCGTCGCTGACCTTTCGGCGCTTTTCACGCTCCTGCGCGTCAAGGGCGTCGAGCGCGGCTTCCTCCTCGGAACTGATGCCGGCTCCGCGGTAGGACCGGACCTCGGCGGCACGCTCCAGTCGCTTCCGGAAATCCTCCGCACCGCCGCTCATCGCCGCCACCACCCCTCGAAATGTTGCTTCCTTCCAGTATTCAGAAGCTTTTCGTCCGGTTCAACGCCCTCCCGCCAGCACGCATTCCGGGCGGTCCTGGACCTCCCGGCCGGGGGCGAAGGAATGCGTACGACGGCGGGAGGTGCCGCCGTCGTACGCTTTCCTTGGATGCCGTGAAGGTCAGGCGTTGGCGTGCTCGGCGAGGATGGCGTCGATCTGGCCGACGGCCTCCCGCATACCTTCCTCCATGCCCATCTGGACCATCTGCTCCATCTGTTCTTCGGATTCGAAGGTGGAAACGATGGTCATCCGGGTCCCCCCGCCGGTGTCCTCAAGGGTGACCGTGGCGTGGGTGGTGCCCATGGACTCGACCGGAGCCCCGTTTTCGTCGGCGAAACCGTCGTCGAACTCCAGCTTGCCGGGAGCCTCGATGGCAGTGAAGCGCCACCAGCCGCCGGCCTTTTCACCCTCGGGCCCGGTCATGTAGTAGCCGGCTTTTCCGCCGGACTCGAAATCGAACTGTTCAAAAGTGGCAGGCCAGGTGGGCGGACCCCACCAGCGCTCCAGCTGGCGTGGGTCTTCCCAGAGCTGCCAGACGCGTTCGACTCCAGCGTCGAACTCCGCAACGAGAATGAAGCTGAGCGCCTCAAGATTCTTGGTGGAACTGATAACCGGCATTGCAGAACCCTTTCCTTATCCTTCAGCCAGAATGTCAGCGATCCGGCCTACGCGCTGCCGCCAGATCGCCTCGTACTCATCGAGCAGCCGCCGGGCCTTTTGCAGCCCTTCGTGGTTACCGCGCACGATCTGCTCCCTTCCGCGCTTCTCCTTGGTGACCAGGGAGGCGCGCTCCAACACCGCCACGTGCTTTTGGACGGCAGCGAAACTCATGGCGTAAAGGCCCGCGAGGCCGGAGACCGAATACTCACCAACCATCACCCGCCGGACGATGTCCCGGCGCGTGGAATCGGCGAACGCCTGGAAAAGCCGGTCAAGTTCGGTTTCGCGGAGCTGATCTACAACCATCTGGTTGTACGATAGTCCTGGCGGGTACAGGTGTCAATGGGTTTCCTACAAGGAGCACCTGCGCAAGGAACGCTTGTACAACGAACACGCGGCCTGGATTGCCGTGGTGGCCGCCGTGGCTGCGGATGAGGGTACGGCGCTTTTCCTGCCCGACGGCGGAGCCCCGGTCTTCGAGGTGAGAGGCAGCGGCAGCTGTTGGGACATCCGCAGGACCAGGGGAAGGCTGGAGGGTGGCCGTCCGGACGGCAAGCGACAAGGTGCCTAAGCGTCGAAGTGTGTCTGGATGCTGGTGCCCTGCAGCTGTTCAATCAGTTCCGTGGCCACGTCCCGCAGCTTCCGGTTGCGGTTGCTGGAGACCTTGGTCAGGATCTCCATCGCTTCTGATTGCGAGCACCTGTTCTGCGCCATGATTACACCACACGCGAGGTTGATGGCGGTCCGGCTTTGCATTGCTGCTTCCAGGTCTTCCGCCCGGTTTTCCGCAGTTTTGATCCGGACCGACAGATGCAGCGTGCTGTGGGCGGCGGCGCCAAAACCCACGGCCTTGTCGTAGACGTTGGGGCTGAAGACGCCCGGCCTGGACGCGAAGAAGTTCAGTGCCGCGCTTGCTTCATTGTTGATTTCCAGGGGCACACCCAGCGAGCTGTAGACGCCTGACTCGGCGAATCTTTTGGCCAGCTCTGGCCACCGGGAGTCCGAGGAAACATCGTCGATAATCACCGGCGACATCTCCTTCAGGGCCCTCATGCAGGGCCCATCACCGACGGCCTGCTCGATGCGGTCGAGCTCGATGGCCCGATTGCTGCTGCCGGCAACCGTAGACGGCCTGCGCCGCAGCTTGACGGTCACGGCGCACTCAACGGCATCCCCCGACGCTTCGGAAACCGCTGCAGCGGCCAGCCCGGAGAGCCCCGACAGGAACTGCAGGCCATCCTCCGCCCCCACCAGGATGTCTTGAAGCTGCGCGACCGATTCGTTGTCCGATGAATTCGACATAGGCCCATCTTATGTGCCACCCATAAAAGCGGGGGCGTTGGAGTATTAGAGCTAGGGACGGTTGTGTTCCAGGGCTGCCGCCTCGGGTTCGTCCGAGGGCTTGGGCATCATCCTTTCCGATGCGCGCCGGATCGCTTCCCGGGCATGTGCCAGTCTTCGACTATCGAGTCCTGCCCCGTGCAGCGCAGCTTCCAGTTCGGTCATGGCATTGTGCAGTGCCGGCGCATCCGGGTGCTGGATAACAGCCGGCATGCAGGCATCAATGGCGGTCTGGAAGCTTTCCACGTCGCTTGGGTGCAGCCTTGGTGCAAGCCGGGTGAACGAGCGGACCAGTTCGGCACAGGTTTGGACCTGGCGCGACTCCGCACTGGCAATAACGAGGTTGGAGAGGGCCGAAAGTCCGCGGGCCACCGCTCCGTCCGTATAGACAATGGGAAGCTCCTCCCGATCCTTTGAACGGTCCGACCGGTCCCGTTCACCACTGATCAGCCAGCGCCCGAGGAGATCTGAGAGCGACCGCACAGCCACTATGGCTGTGCTGGGACTCTGGCCTGCGCTGGTGGCCGTGGCCCAGGCAATGTTCTCCAGCTGGTCCAAGGCATAGCCCGATTCCGCGTCAACGTCCCGAACGTCGTCGATGCCAAAAGCGGAGAGGACGTCTGCGTCGTACGAATCGTCATCTGCGTCCACCCCCACAACCCGCGCCACCACTTCGGCGAAGACGAGGTACTCACCGAGCCTGCCCTCGATGAGGATCTCAGCGTTCCTGCCGACCCGACGCGCCACTTCGGCCAGTTTGGGAAGGTCAATGGTCACCACGTATCCGCTGTCCAGCACCTTGACTGATCTTTCGGCTGCGCCCGGGAACGTCCGCCGTTCAACCCTGGTACTGCCCAACAGGCGCAGCTCGCTTTCCCTGGCCTCAAGGGCCAGTTCATGGATAGAGCGCATCACGGACTCGGGCCGCATCTGGTCGATGGTGGCGTGGATCAACATCAGCAGGACAACCAAGGCAACGATAGTCAAAAGCAAGGTTATACATGCGCCGTAAACAGGGGCCGGCCCCTCCTCCCGGGCAAGGCCGAGGACCAGGAAAGTGAAGGCGGAGGCGCCAACAAAAAAACCGAAGTAGGCCTGGTTCGGCTTGCGACGAAGAAACTGGTCCAGGACTACCGGAGTGAGGGAACTCGCTGTTTGCTGCACTGCAAGCAGCAGTACCGAGAACGTAATTGATGTGACGGTCAACAGGCTCGTTGCCACAGCGGACACGAAGTCGACCGCTCCGCCGCCAGGCACCAGGCTTTCAGCCGCGGCACGCAGCCCCGAGCGGCCGGTGGAGGAAGCATCCAGCACCGATACCACCACACCGGCAACGCAAAAAGAGATTGTAACCATCAGTGGCAGCCGCAGAAACTCGGCAACTCCGCGCTGAAGCCGGCTCGCCTCATGCATGCCGCCCGAGCTGCGGAGAGGATCCCGGAGCGCTGCTTTCCGCACCGCAGGTTTGTCCGTGTTACTCACCCGCCCACACCTCCGGATCTGTCCGTCCGTCCCCCATCCACGAATTAAGACCGCCTGCCTGACCACTTCGAATAACTACAAATACTGAGGATCAATGTTTACTTACCCGGCCGTCCGGGCCTTATTCAACGGGCCCGGACAGCAACGGATTCTTTGGCGAGCCAAGCGCCTATTCAGGAAGTTCCATCTGGAAACCGCACTGGCAGTGCAGTACCTGCGTGGTGAGGTAGACGTCCAAGGCGTCTTCAAACGGCCCGTCAGTGAAGGCCGGCATGCTGAGCCGGCGCAGTTCGGAGCCGGTTTTCCGCATGGGTTCCCCACAGTGGATGTAGTGCCTGCCGGAGGCAAGCACACCTTCGATGCGATTCCCGGGTCCCTCCGGATGGATGGACATTGCTATGCGGCGGCCGGGTAGCTGGACAGGATGTAGTCGGCCGCTGCCGGGCCCACCATCCGGAGTTTGGTGTCGTGGAGGTCGACGCCGGCCCGGTGCATCGCTGCGCGGAAGGCGACGTCCGTCTTGGCTAACATCCCCTGGAGCAGGCACCAACTGACGTAAAGCCCATAAAGGCAATCCGCAGACATAGGGCAGTCAGTGTCGAATTCCGGGACGGTTGCTTCAGCAAGGAACTTTGTGAAATGCGAGTCAGCCACGATGGCCCTCTTTCGCCGGTGTGCATTTTTCCGCCGTCTTGCTACAGCGGTCACTCCTGAAAGGCCCTGCACATGGCCCGGAGGGGTAAGTCATCAAAATAAGTGACGCCTACCACTAAGAATTTACGCACTGGCCGTACTTCTGTCCAATCGCATTTGTGGCGTACCCGCTGAACTCAAGGCATTACTCATCGAAGTGTGTACGCAGCGCGGGGTCCGGCGAGACTGATTCGATGACCCCTGCCGCCACATCCCGCAGCTTGACGTTGCGGCTGTTGGAGGCCTTCCTCAAAATGGCCATCGCTGCGGCCTGGCCGCATCGGTTTTGAGCCATGATCACGCCCACGGCAATGTCGATGGCCGTCCGCGACTTCATGGCAGCCTCCAGGTCCTCCTTCGCATCCCTCAACTGGGCCAGGCGCAGTTCAAGCCGGAGCGTTTTGGAAGACTGCTCGCCAAAAAACTCGGCCTGTGCGATGTCCCCAGGTGAAAAACCCTGAGCTGCCGATGAATAGACATTCAGGGCAGCCGAGGAGTCCCCCTCGAGTTGCAGGGGCACACTGAGGATAGAGCCGACACCATAGGCTGAGACTGCCTGGGAATACTCCGGCCAGCGGTGTTCGCTGGCAACATCTGCCACGTAGATAGTCTTTCCGGTCCGCATGGCCGCCAGGCAGGGCCCGTCACCATAGGCGTACTGAAGCTCATCCATGACCCGGGCCCTGGGCGTACTGGAAGCGACGGTGATGGGGCGCTTCCGGCGCACCACCGTCACGTTGCAGTGGAGTTCTCCGCCGGGCGGGGCCAGGAGGGAGGCCGAGAAAACCGCGAGTTCCTCGAAGAAGTCCTGGGCGTCAGCGGTTTGCAGGACGAGGTCCTGCAAACGGGATACGATCCCGTCCTGAATTGCAGCGGCAGCGGGCAAAACGTCTGCTCTGATGGGCAAAGAGGCTGTGTCGGGCTGGGCGTCCATTTCGATGTCCCTGAAATTGGGCTTCAACCGCAGCGGTTTCCCACGCGGCCTTTAGACGCCCACTTCCAAACGCTTTCCCCAGACTACATCGAGTCGACGTTCTTACGGAAAGCCGCTGTGCGGAACCCGGCGCGGCGGCATCTGCAGGGGCTATGCTGGTAATGGATCGAAAAAGTTTTTCCGGTCCGGCCCAGCAGGGGGCATCCCACAGCAATGTCCGCCGCAGAAGGTTGGCTACCATGCCACAACAGCTCCCCCTGGATGATCTCACTCTCGCATTGGCCCGCATTAATGACCTGCTCCTGACCGAGGAGAAGGTAGACAGGGCCGTCCAGTTGCTTGCCGAAGGCATCCGTGATGCCTTTCCCGGAAGCTCCGGTGCCGGCGTATCGCTCCTGGACGAAAAGGGCACCAGAACCAGCACAGGAGCCACGGACCCCGTTGTCCTGGAGGCAGATTCTGCCCAGTACGAGCTCGGCCAGGGACCATGCCTTACCGCCTGGGCCAGCGAACGCACTGTACTGATCGACGACGTCTTCACCGACGACCGCTGGCCCTTGTGGTCGCAGGCGGTCAGGGACCTGTCCATCCGGTCCGTCATCAGTTCACCCCTCATGGCAGGCAGGCGTTGCCTGGGGGCATTGAAAATTTACTCATCCCAGCCCGGGGCCTTCGACACTTCCACCTCACGACCGCTGGAAAAACTTGTGGTGCCGGCGGCTACCCTCTTGGACAACATCCAAAGCTCGGACTCCCCTCTTCGCTTTACCAGGGTCCTGACCTCTGCCCTGGACAGCCGGGATACCATCAACCGTGCCCAGGGCTTCCTGATGCGGCTGCACGGCTTGGACCAGGGCGAAGCCCTCAAGAAACTGGTAGAGCTATCCAGGACCTCCAGACAGTCACTTCTCAGCGTCAGCAGAGAGATACTCAACGGGACGAAGAACCTCTCCGATGACGGAACATGACAGGAGCAGCCCCGATCCCTCGGCTGGAATTGAGCAGGAACAAAGCCGGCTCCTGCGCAAAGCCCTGCTCCGCTCCGGCCTGAAGCATGGGGACCTCTGGCTGCGCTACTTCAGCATCGGAGGCACGGTGGGTGAGTACGAAGTGGATGCCTACATCCAGTCACTGCTGTCCCTGCCGCCGGGTCAACGGGACCTGCTGGCCCACGCAGCAAATGAACTCATCGACGAACTTCCACCATTGCCCCGCGCACCGTACTTGGAGGACCTCACCAAGTAAGAAGGAGCCCGATTCATGAAAAGCCGCACCGGCCTGCCCAAGGCCACCGCGTTGGAGTCCGCCGCTTTTTTCTTTGATGTGTTCCTGCCAACCACGGCGAAGGGCCCGATCATCCGCCGGCCAAAGGTGGAGGCAGGAGCGGAACGGCTGGGCCTGGATGACCGGGCAGTCCGCCGCATGGCCAAGCTCGCCCGGAAATACCGTGAGGGGCCGCTCATGCTCCGGCTCCCGGGGCGCGAGCAAGCCGTGGTGCTGCAGCCGGAACACCTGCATTACGTCCTGGCCAACTCACCGGAGCCTTTCTCCCCGGCGAGCAGCGAGAAGAAAGCGGCGCTTGCGCACTTCGAACCACGGTTTGTGCTCATCTCCGAAGGCCGGGAGAGGACCGCGCGAAGGGCGTTGCAGGAACAGGTCCTGGACGCGCACAGTCCTATTCATCACCTTGCAGCATCCTTCATACCCATCGTCCGGGGAGAGGCGGACCAGCTGTTGCGGGGCATCAAGGACGGAAGCCCGGCTGGAAACATGGAATTGGGATGGGACCACTTCATCCAGACGTGGGACCGCGTGGTGCGGCGAAGCATCTTCGGGGATCAAGCCCGTGATGACCACGAACTGACCGACATGCTGGCCAAGCTCCGGGAAAATGCGAATTGGTCTTTCCTCAAGCCCAAGGACAAGGGTCTACGGACGAAGTTCCTCAGCCGCGTTGAGGACCGGATGAAGAATGCTGAGCCGGGCAGCCTGGCATTTTCCATGGCAAAGATGCACCCCGGCCAGGACGCGGCGCCGGTAGATCAGATCCCCCAGTGGCTGTTCGCCCTTGAAACGACAGGTATGGCCACCTTCAGGACGCTGGCACTCCTGGCCACGCATCCGGAACACTTGGCCGCGGCCAAGGCGGAAGTGGAGCAGGACAGGACGGAACGCCGGCACCTGCCCTTCCTGCGCGCTTGTGTCCTGGACTCTCTGCGGTTGTGGCCCACGACGCCCATGATCCTCCGCCAGAGCACCAGGGAAGTAGAGTGGCCCGATGGCGACATGCCAGCCCGTTGCGGTGTCCTGATCTACGTCGCCTACTTTCACCGGGACGAAGCCCACGTCCCCCAGGCGCATTCCTTCACACCGGAGCGCTGGCTGGACAAGAACGGCGATGAGGGCTGGCCGCTGGTCCCCTTCAGCGATGGTCCGGTGTTCTGTCCCGGACGTCAACTCGCGCTGATGCTGAGCAGCGCCATGCTCGCCTCCCTTATTGAAAAGAGCTCTTTCACCCTGTCCTCCCCGCAGGCGCTTGGCCCGGAAAGACGCCTTCCCGGTGCGCTCAACAACTTCTCCCTGCGCTTCACCGTCTCCGGCAGCCAGCCGCATCCCAGCCGGGAGCCGAGTGCCTGAACGCGCGCGCCCGGGGAAGGCTCCCGCCGTCGTCATCGCTTCATGCCCGCAGAATCCCTGTGAGCCAAGGGACGGCGGGAACGCCTTGGCCCTATGCTGGAACTATGGCGCAGCAACTTCCCCTCGACGAGCTCAGCACTGTGATCGCTCGAATCCAGGGGTTGCTGCTGACGGAAGAAAAGGTGAAAACGGCCGTCCGGCTCTTAGCCCAGGCGGCCAAGGAGTCGGTTCCGGGCACCATCGGAGCGGGGGTATCCCTCCTGGATGCCCGTGGGCGCCGCATCAGCAGCGGTTATACGGACAGGATCGTGGCTCAGACCGACGCCATGCAGTATGAATGCGGCGAAGGCCCCTGCCTGACCGCGTGGGCTACGGAAAAGCCGGTTCTTCTCGAGGACATCCGGGAGGAGTCCCGGTGGCCGGACTGGCGCAGGGCAGTGCAAGGGCTGCCAGTGCGCTCGGTGGTCAGCGCTCCCCTCATTGCGGGCAGGGAGTCCATCGGCGCACTGAAGTTGTATGCCGCGGCCCCCAACACTTTTGACGAATCCAGCACCGCCTTGCTTCAACTTTTTGCGGCGCCGGCCGCCACGCTGCTCTCGCACATCCAGGCCAGCGAGGCACCCCACAAAATGACCGAGGGCCTGCAGACATCCTTGTACAGCCGTGACCTTGTGAACCGTGCATGCGGCGTGCTGATGGAGCGCCTGGGGATCAGCCACGAAGCGGCCCTGCAGTGGTTGATCAGGCAAGCGCGGGACGAGAACACAGCATTGCAGGACATCAGCGCGCACGTCCTGGCCGGGACGCCGGCGCCCGGGTCGTAGGAAGCGCCCATGGGCTTTGATCCTAACGAACCCGAACAACGGCGCAGGCTGCGTTCAGCCATGAGGGCCGCAGGCATCTCCGTGTCCGAGTTGTGGCTGAAGTATTTCGGCATGTCCGGAGACGCCGGCGAATACGAGGTGGAGGCATACCTGCAGGGGCTCCTGTCATTGCCACCGGTACAGCGTGACCTGCTCGCGTTGGCGGCCAACGAGCTCATTGACGACCTTCCCCGGCCACGGGCACCGTACTCTGACGATTTCGACGGTGGTCCAGGCCCCAGCCCAAGCACCTCCGGTCCCGCCGCACAAGAGATCCGGAAAGATGGCACCGGCGCGCAATCGGAAGCGGACGAGTAGATCGAAGGACCGGGCGTATCAATAGGTCCGGCACCGGCGTAGTGTCGGTAGTAGGAGATTTCGGGATAGCCAACAGATCCAGAGGTTGAATGATCGGGTTCCCCGCGTAGAGAGCGGAGGCCGCCAGCCAGGGGCATGTGCCCACGGCGCACCCATGGATCGAGGGCCGATGGCCCAGGACAGCAGCCTTACCACTTCGGACCAGATGCAGGATTTGCTCCTCGAAAGTCCCGGGTTCCCTGAGTTCCTCCTGGGTTTGGCCACTATCTCCGCCTCGTTGCTCGGCTCCGACGGTCTGGTCACCTGCACCATCACCGTGGAGCGCGACGGAGGCCCTGCAACGGTTGCGAGCAGCAGCGAGGAGGGGCGGCGGCTGGATGAAACGCAGTACGCGTTCGACGACGGCCCCTGCCTGACTGCCGCACGGCAGCAGCGCCTGGTGTTGATCCCGGACCTGAAAAGCGACCAGCGCTGGAGCGACTATCTGGACGCCGCACTCCGGGAAGGCGTGCGCTCCGTACTGGCTGTCCCCATCCCCACAGACCCCTTTTCGCATGCCGGATTGAACTGCTATGCAAGCACGGTGGGCGCCTTCAACGAGGCGACAATAGCGCTTCTCGGACAGCACGCGGCGGCCATGTCCCGTGTGCTCCGGATCGCCCTGCGGCTGCACGGGGCGGAAATCCATCCGGACCACCTCCGTGCTGCGCTGAAGTCGCGGGCCGTGGTGGACGCGGCCGTGTCGCTCATCATGCTCCAGCAGCACGGCGGACGGGAAGGCGCGCTGGAGGTGCTTCAACTGGCCGCGAAGTCCGGTAACCGCAGGATGCAGGACATCGCCACTGACATCGTCCGTGGAGCCGCACTCCCCGGAACCCAGCGAGACGGAGGGCAGGAATGAATCCCTTTGAAACTGACGGCCCGGAGCCAGCGGACCGGGCCTTCGAAGAACGGCGGGGCACAGCGGAGCGTTTCCGCAAGACCGACCTTCCGCTGGCCCAACTGTGGACGTACTACTACGGGCTGGGCGGCGGAATCGACGAGACGTCCCTGGATGCCTATCTTCACGAGGCACTCGACATCCCGGCCGGGCAAGTCGCGCTGATCGCCATGGCTTTGACGGAACTGATGGAAGGCGAAACCCAATGACGAACCACGAACCCATGGCCGGAAACTTTGGCGCCTTGCCTCAGGCCGCCCCGGCCATCCAGGCATCCCCGGACATGGAAACGCGGCTGCAGGGACTGGTTCTGGCCAGCAAGGATGTCATCAGCTTCCTGACCGATCTCGCGGTGCTGGCCTCCTCCAGGCTGTCCTCCCCGGGCAACCGTATCCACACCGGCGTCACCGTTATCCGGCGCAAGAGGCCCGAAGCCCTTGCCAGCAGCGATGCGGCGGCCAGAGCACTGGATGAGCTGCAGAACGGGTTCGGCGACGGTCCGTGCCTGACGGCCCTTCGCAACGGAACCACCCTCCTGGTTCCCGACCTGACCGACGAGCGGCGGTGGGCTCCGTATGTCAAGGCCGCCCGGGAGCATGGCGTCTGCTCGATCCTTGCAGTACCAATGGATCTGGCCGGCGAGGCCGAAGGCGTGATGAACCTGTATTCCGGCTGCAGCAGCGGGTTCACTGCCGAGGATATTTCCACCGCGGAAGCGTTCGCCAGCCAGGCCGCCAGTTCACTGCGGCTGGTCCTTCGGATCGCCCAGCTCAGTGAGGCCAGAAACGACCTCGCAATAGCGATGCAGTCCCGCACCGTGATCGATATGGCCATCGGAGCCATCATGGCCGAGAACAGGTGCACCCGGGACGTGGCCTTCAACATCCTGACCAAGGCCTCCAGTGCCCGTAATATCAAGCTGCGCGAAGTGGCGGCTGCCGTCATTTCATCCATTTCGGGCGAGAAGCAGATCGACACCTACTTCGACGAATAGACACGTGGCCGGCGTCGCCCTCCCTTGCCGACGTGATGAGTCTCACCTGCAACAATTGCCGGTTTCGGTTGTGGCGCTTCGCCGGCTCTGGGCACTATGGAAAAGCAGGGCAGCCGCCGCTGGGTTCACGCTCCCGGCAGCCTGGTGTGCTTGGTCACATCAGCCCTGTCCCGGTTGCTAATACTTAAAGCAACCTGCACCATGGAAGTACGGGAATGCGCTTTCCCACCTGCAGTCCATCCTCACCGACGAGGACACGGCCCGGGCAACGAAGACTCCGGACCGCCAACCGCATGAAATGGAAGTTGAATAATGACGTTCGATGCCAATAACTCCGTGACCCTCAAGATCTGGGACCGGTCAGCCCTCCACCACACGCTTGACGCCGCGGTGAGTGACCTCTCGGCCCGCCACAACACCACTTCGTGCCGCATTGCCGTCACCTGCAGCGGGCCCAACACGTTCACGTTGAGCGTCCGTGACGAGGGCGCCCTCGCATCGGCCTAACTTCCGGAAAACAAAACTGCAGCGGACGACGGCGGGAGGTTTCCGCCGTCGTCCGCTGCAGTTAATTGCCGCCCGGGTAGGTGCTGCTCATGGCCGCTGGCCGGCACGATGGGGGTGATCAGCAGCAGTCCTGATCGTCGTCGCAGCAACCGGAGTCGCCGCAGCAACCGGAGTCGCCGCAGCATCCTGTCGTCATTCCGCTCACCCCCTCCCCTGTTCCGGATCCTAGCTGTGGGTTGGTTCCTCAACCAGCGCGGTGGCGATGCTGTCCGCATCCTCCAGCGCCGCGAGGTAGCGTTCGGCGTCGAGGGCGGCCGCGCAGCCGGTGCCCGCGGCGGTAATCGCCTGGCGGTAGCGGTGGTCCACGGCGTCGCCGCAGGCGAAAACGCCGGAGAGGTTGGTGACGGTAGTGGGGGCGTCCACCTTGATGTAGCCGTCCCCGTCCAGGTCCACCTGGCCGGTCAGCAGTTCGGTGCGCGGCACGTGCCCGATCGCGACGAAAATGCCGGTGGCCGAGTGTTTCCGGGCCTCCCCGGAGCGGGTATCCGTCAGCGTGACGCCATTGACTTTCCCGTCACCGTGGATGGCGGTGACGGCGGAGTTCCAGGCGAACGTGATCTTGGGGTTGTCCTTGGCCCGCTGCGCCATGATGCGGGAGGCGCGGAGTTCGTTTTTCCGGACCACGACGGTGACTGACTTTCCGAACCGGGTCAGGAACATTGCTTCCTCCATGGCCGAATCACCGCCGCCCACCACGATGATGTCCTGTTCGCGGAAGAAGAACCCGTCGCAGGTGGCGCACCAGGAAACACCGTGGCCGCTGAACTTCTTCTCCTCCGGCAGGCCGAGTTCCTTGTACGCCGAGCCGGTAGCCAGGATGACGGCCGGGGCGCGGTGGGTTTCGCCGCCGCCGGTGACCACCGTCTTAACGTGGCCCTTCAGCGAAACCTCCGTGACGTCGTCGAACACTACCTTGGCGCCGAACTTCTCAGCCTGCTCCTGCAGCCCGTCCATGAGTTCCGGCCCCTGGATGCCGCCGGGGAAGCCGGGGAAGTTTTCCACTTCGGTGGTGTTCATCAGCGCACCGCCGGCGGTGACGGATCCCGCAAGCACCAGCGGCGCAAGGCCCGCGCGGGCTGCGTAGATCGCGGCGGTGTAGCCGGCGGGGCCGGAACCGATGATAATCAGCTGTTCGGTTGCGGGATGCTGGTTGTTCGCGTCAATGGTCACGGCAGGCTTCCTTTTGCGTAGGGCGTTTGGGAACAGGCTACTGGGCGTCCGGGTGCTGCGCGGGCACCAGTTCAGTGATCAGGTTCTCGATCCGGGTCTTGATCTCATCGCGGATGGGCCGGACGGCGTCCACGCCCCGGCCGGCGGGATCCTCCAGGACCCAGTCTTCATAACGCTTTCCAGGGAAATACGGACATTCATCGCCGCAGCCCATGGTGATCACCACGTCGGATTCCTTCACCGCCTCGGCGGTGAGGACCTTCGGCAATTCGGCGGACATGTCGATGCCCAGCTCTGCCATGGCTTCGACGGCGGCCGGGTTCACTTTGTCTGCGGGCCGGGAACCTGCCGAGCGCACCTCCACTGTGCCCTTGGCCATGGTAGTCAGGAACGCGGCGGCCATCTGGGAACGGCCCGCGTTGTGGACGCAGACGAACAATACGGAGGGCTTCCTGGCGGTTTCGGGGATCATGGTCTCTCCTGGGATTCGGGGGTTCAGCGGGCGCCGGGAGCGAAGGCGAAGTAGCGCCTGCGCACCCACAGAGCCGCGTATACAAGTGCAACAAGTGCGGGCACTTCAATCAAGGGTCCGACGACGCCGGCGAGCGCCTGCCCGGACGTCACACCGAAGGTGCCAATCGCCACCGCGATGGCCAGTTCGAAGTTGTTGCCGGCGGCAGTGAACGCGAGGGTGGTGGTTTTGGCGTAGCCAAGGCCCAGCCGCTTCCCCACCAGCATGCCCGCCGCAAAGACCACCACGAAGTAGACCAGCAGCGGCAGCGCAATCCTTGCCACGTCCAGGGGCTTGGAGGTGATGCTGCCGCCCTGGAGGGCGAACAGCAGGGTGATGGTGAAGAGCAGGCCGTACAGCGCCCATGGCCCGATTTTGGGAAGAAAAGCGGATTCATACCAGTCCCGGCCTTTTGCCTTTTCTCCGACGGTCCGGGTGAGGAAGCCGGCCAGCAGCGGGATTCCCAGGAAGATCAGTACCGAGGCTGTGATAGCTCCGAAGGCGAAGTCTGCGCTGGTGGCGGGCAGGCCCAGCCAGGACGGCAGGAGTTGGAGGTAGAACCAGCCCAGCGCTCCGAAGGCGAGCACCTGGAAGATGGAGTTGATGGCTACGAGGACGGCGGCAGCCTCACGGTCTCCGCAGGCGAGGTCGTTCCAGATCATCACCATGGCAATGCAGCGGGCCAGCCCAACGATGATGAGTCCGCTGCGGTACTCAGGCAGGTCTGCCAGGAACAGCCAGGCCAGGACGAACATAAAGGCCGGAGCCAGGAGCCAGTTGATCACCAGCGAGGAGACCAGCAGCTTCCTGTCCCCGATGATGCGCCCGGCCTGGTCGTAGCGGACTTTGGCGAGCACCGGATACATCATCACCAGCAGCCCGATGGCGATGGGGAGCGAGACCTCCCCCACCTTGACGGCTTCGAGCGCCGTGTCCAGGCCCGGGACCAGATTCCCTAGAGCGAGGCCCAGCAGCATCGCCGCAACGATCCAGACGGGAAGGAACCGGTCCAGCGTGGAGAGTTTTCCGACGACCGCGGCCTCTCCCGGAGCAGGTGGCGGCGGTTGGGTCTGGGTGCTCACGGTTCTCCTGGGAGGCTCAGCCGGGACTGAACAAGATTGATGGCTATCGATACGTGCAGTATGACCAGCTATATCGATGGATGTCAATCTGTTGCATAATGGGGTTCATGGCAGCCCAGCAGACCCTCGAACCCGTGGTTGACGACTCCTGCTGCGTTCCTTCCGGGAAGCCTGCCTTGGGCGCCGAGGATGCCCGGCAGAAGGCACAGGTCTTCAAGGCGTTGGCCGACCCCAACCGGCTGCGCCTGCTGTCCATTGTTAAAGCCGGGGAGTCCGGAGAGGCCTGCGTGTGCGACCTGACCGAGCCCTTGGACCTCGGGCAGCCCACTGTCTCACACCACTTGAAAGTCCTCGTGGACGCCGGGCTGCTTCACCGTGAGAAGCGGGGCACGTGGGCCTACTATTCCCTGGTTCCAGGTGCACTCGACGAGGTGGCCGGACTCCTGGGGACGCTGTGAATCAGCAACCCGAAGCGGAAGCCCGACTCCGCGGGGCGCGGCCCGCTGGGCTGAACCGTGCGTCACTGAACCGTGCATCAATGAACCTGGTCCCGGCGGGGCTCGTTTCGGCGTCGGGCTTTCTGCTGTTTGTCCGTGAGGACCGCCTGTCCGGCTTCCTGCTGCTCGGCGCCGCCCTCGTGCTGGCCGGGATCATCAGCCGGCAGTTGTTAGTTGACCTGGCCCTGGTTGCCGTGGGGTTGGCTGCAATGAGCCTGGTCCCCATCACCACGGACATCAGCACCGGGCACATGGCCGTGATGGGGACGGCGATGGTCCTGGCCGTCGGTGTCCCGTATGCCGTTTCGCGCTTCGCCACCAGGGACCACGCCATCCGGTTTCCCGTCCGGACCGGCCAGCCTTGGACCCGCGCTGAGAAGTGGTACCTGCCCGCGGTCCTGGTGATCGGGTATGCGCTGATGCCCGTCTACATGATCCGGACCGGCGTCTACAACAACTGGCCGGCCGTCAGTGACCCGGAGGGCATCGCCAGGCTTTTCCTCGGCACCAACGTGCTGGGCATCTGGGATGAGCTGTTCTTCATCTGCACCGCGTTCACGCTCCTGCGCCGGCATCTCCCGGACTGGCAGGCCAACCTGCTCCAGGCTGTGCTCTTCACGTCCTTCCTGTGGGAGCTTGGATTCCACGCCTGGGCGCCGTTCTTCATCTTCCCGTTTGCGCTGCTGCAGGCCCGGCTGTTCACCATCACCCGGTCGCTGTCCTACATCGTCAGCGTGCACCTGCTGTTCGACTTCGTACTGTTCCTGGTCCTCATCCACGCGCACAACCGCGCATGGATCGACATCTTCCTGTACTGACTCCTTTCACTCTGGACGTGCACTGATGCGGCGCCCATAGTTGAAGCGTGCAGACACCTGACCCTGAACTTGAGGCCCTCCGGAAGCGCGCGGAGCACGGTGATTCCGATGCCGTCGATGAACTGGTGGAACGCGCCGCCGAGCGCGGGGATCTGGCCGAACTCCGCCGGCTTGCGGACTCCGGCAGCAGGGACGCTCTCGACCAGTTGGTCGAATCGGCCGGCGAGCAGGGCGACCTCGATGAGCTCCGGCGGCTGGCGGCCGGCGGAAACCGGGACGCCGCCGAGGTGCTGGCCGAGATTGAAGACGACGACGGCTCCTAGCCCGGGGGGAATCATGAGTGTAGTCATCGACAACTTGGCCGCCGCCTTGAATGCCCACGACTTGGAAGGGGCGGCAGCTCTTATTCACGAGGACTACCGCAGCGAGCAACCGGCCCACCCCGGCGCGGCCTTCGTCGGGCGCGCTCAAATGCACGCCAACTGGCAGGCAATGTTTGCCGGCATTCCCGATTTCCACGCCGCACTGATCCGCTCGGTTGATGACGGTGACACCACCTGGAGCGAGTGGTCCTGGTCCGGGACGCGCAGTGATGGCCAGGACTTCCAGGTGCGTGGCGTGACACTCTTTGAGCTCAGGAACGGCAAGATCACCGCCGGCAGGCTCTATATGGAGGAGGTGGACCGTCTAGCCGTGCGTATCGAGCAGGCCGTGGAGAAGCTGTCGGGACAGCGGCCGGATACGGCGCCGAACCCACAGCAGTAACAACCAAATTTCCGGCCGGTCAGCAGAGAACACCCCAGGACAAGCCACTGGCTAGAAACGGATGGCGTCGATGACCTTGTGTTGATCCTCAATTCCTGCCAGGCCTCCACAAGGGCAGAAACAACCCCGGTCACGCGCTGGCTCCCGCCGGGACGTCCGCGGCCATGAGGACGCCGGATTCGAGCCGGTAGCCGGCCCGGGCAAGGGCTGCGACATTCACGTCGTGGGTGATGGTGACCAGGGTGGCGCCGATTCAGTGGCCACGGTATCCAGCAGTGCCATCACTGCCTGTCCGGTATCCACGTCAAGGGCGCCTGTAGGTTCATAGGCCAGGATCAGCCGCGGACGGCGGACCAGGGCACGTGCGACGGCAACTCTTTTCCCCAGAGCAATCTGGGGGAGCCCACCCAGCATATACGGCGAGTATTCCCGACCTTGTCACAGGTATTCGCGGAGTTGTCACACGGCGGGCATTAGCACCACAAGTTGCCACTTGTGCGGACCCCACTCGCCGGGAGGGGGTTGACAGGTTCCCGCTTATGTCTAATGCTTAGACGAAAGTTTGTGCAGTGGCGCACACTCGATTGGAGCAGTCAATGAAAGACATGTACTTCCAGCCCAAGCACGCCGCAATCTCCCGCAGAAGCCTTCTTTTGGCCGGACTGGGAACGGCCATGTCGGCCCCCTTCCTGGCTTCGTGCGCTGGCTTTGACACAAGTGGCGCGTCCGCCGGGGAAGGAACTGTGGGCTTCTTGTCCACCCAGTTCACACCCGTGGAGGAGAAACAGCGATATGAGGCGGTGCTGAAGAAATTCGCTAAGGCACCCGTCGCTTACAACTCCGTGGATCCGGGTGTCTTCTCGTCCACCGTCAGCACCCAGGCTTCCGCCGGCAACGTCAAGACTTCCCTGCTCGGCGGGCTGCATGGCGAGCTTGCCCCGCTCGCGGAGTCCCTCGAGGATGTGGACAACCTGCTCCGCGATCTGTCCGGCCGTGGTTTCACCAAGGAGATGCTCGAGCTGACGAAAGTGGGCGGCTCTGCGTCCCGCTACGTCCCCTGGATGCAGGCCACGTACGTAGTGGCCGTGAACAAAAAGGCCCTCGAATGGCTGCCGTCGGGAGTGGACGTCAACGATTTGACCTACGAGGGTTACCTTGCGTGGGCGAAGGCGGCAAAACAGGGAGCCGGGCGTCCGGTCTTTGGCATGCCCGCCGGCCCCAAAGGTCTGCATCACCGTTTCTACCAGGGCTTCCTGTTGCCGAGCTTCACTGGTGGCCAGATCACCACATTCCGGAACGAGGACGCCGCCACAGCCTGGACCTACATGCAGGAACTGTGGTCCGCCCTGACACCTGCCTCCACCAACTACGACTACATGCAGGAGCCACTGGCACGCGGCGAAGTACTGGTGGCGTGGGACCACGTGGCACGGCTGGTCAACGCACCGGCCAACAACCCGGATGAGTGGATGATGGTCCCCGCACCGCGGGGCCCCAAGGGCCGCGGTTACATGCTCATCATCGCCGGCCTCGCACTGCCGAAGAATGGCAAGGAAAGGGACCTGGCAGAGAAAGCCATCCGGGCTCTGTCCGAACCGTTGTCCCAGATTGAGACACTGCGAAGCAATGCCTTCTTCCCCGTTGTCCAGACGGAACTCCCTTCGGACCTGACAGGGGCCATTGCGCTGGAAGCCGCGGCAGTCCGCCGGCAGCAACGGTCAGCTGGTGCCCTTCTTGCCCTTCCCCCGGTGGGGCTGGGCCCGAAGGAAGGGGAAGTCTCCCAAATCTTCAAGAACTGCTTCCAGCAAATCTGCCTGGAAAACCGCCCGATCCGGCAAGTCCTTGACACCCAGGCGACACAGCTCAACACCATCTTGCAGGGCCTGAACGTGCCGTGCTGGGAACCCGATCCGATCTCAACGAAGTGCGAGGTAGCGTAATGGCCGTAGAGGCACCATCCACTCCGGCCGAAACGCTGACTCCACCCCGCCGGCGCAAGATACCTCCCGCGATCCTGCTGATCGCCCCTTCGGTGGTCTTTATGGCGCTTCTTCTTGGCTGGCCCGTCATCCAGGGAATCCTCCAGGCATTCCGCGATGAAAACGGCTTCACGCTGGACTTCGTCACGCGGATGGTCCAGGACCCCTACTTCTGGCCTGCCGTGCGGAATACCCTGCTGCTCATCGTGGTGATGATTCCGCTGCAGTTCGCGTTGGCGATCGGCATGGCGCTGATGCTGCGGACCAACCCCCGGCTGCACAAAGTCCACTTCTTCGTCTGGGCCATACCTCTGGCACTCAGCGACCTCGCGGCAGGGCTTGTCTGGCTGGCGATCTTCAACGACCGCGGCTACCTGAACTCGGCCCTGTCATGGTTCGGCATTGAAGGGGGCTCCTGGCTGGCCTACGACAATCAGGCGAGCATGTTCACGTGCGTCCTGATCGCTGAACTCTGGCGGGCAACATCACTGGTGCTGATCATCGTGGTCGCAGGCCTCCAGGGCATACCCAAGGACTACGACGAAGCCGCCCAGGTCTTCGGCGCCACATTCTGGCAGCGGCTGCGGCACATAACCCTGCCGCTGTTGAAACCCAGCCTTCAGGTCGCCCTCATTCTCCGGACAATCCTGGCCTTCCAGACCTTTGCAGTGGCCCAGGCCCTCACCGGACAAAACTTCCCCCTCGTAGTGGGCGAGACCTACCGCTGGTACACCGGCCTGCAGAACCCCAACGTCGCCGCTGCGCTGGCCCTGGTCATCCTCGTCGTCTCCATGCTCACCTCGATCTTCTACCTGCGGGCACTCCGCGACAAAAACCAGGGAGGGCTCCGATGAGCACCGCAGTGGATACCACCCCCATCGCACGGCAGAAGCGTAACCGTTTCCTCCTCCAAGCCGCTTGCATCGCCGTCTCGCTTTTTATGCTGGTCCCCATCTACCTGATCTCGCTGGCGGCATTGTCCACACGGGAGTCCCTCAATGCGTTTCCGCTGTCGCTGCTTCCCAACAATCTGTCCGTGGAGACGCTCAACGCATTCCTCGGATCCACCGGCATCTTCGGCGCCCTGGGCAACTCCCTGATTGTTGGGCTGGGAACACTGATCTTCGCCGCGGTCCTCGGAGTCCCCGCCGGATACGCACTGGCCCGCTACAGCTTCAAGGGCAAGGACCCCTACCAACTGTTCCTGCTCTTCACCCGCGCCCTTCCCATCGTGGTCCTGTCCGTCCCGCTGGCCAGGCTCTTCCTGACGGTGGACGTCTACGACACGACGTACGCCGTGATCCTGCTGCATACCGCCCTTGCCCTGCCAACCACCATCCTCATCTCGGCCAGCGTCTTCCTCAGTGTCCCTATCGACGTGGAGGAGGCGGCCAGGCTTTTCGGATGCACACCGCTTGGGGCCTTCACCAGGGTGGTCCTGCCCATGGCACTGCCGGGCCTCGCGGCGGCGTCAATCTTCACCTTCGTAATGTCCTGGAACGAGGTCTTGGGCGCCTCCATCCTTACCTTGGACCACCGCACGTTGCCTGCCCAGGTGCTTAGCTCATTGTCCGACTCGCCACTCGCGTACCGGTTTGCCGGCGGCTTTGCCCTGGTTATCCCGTCCATCATCTTCATTGCGCTGATGCGCCGCTACCTCACCAACATGTGGGGCTCAACCATCCGCTAGGTCCGCCCGACCTGCCACCGCACTTCAGAAGGAGCCGATCATGGCTGATATCCAGATCTCAAACCTCGTAAAGACCTATCCGGGCGGATCCGAACGGGCCACCGACGATGTATCCCTGCAGATCCAGGATGGCGAATTCACCGTCCTCCTGGGCCCCTCCGGCTGCGGCAAGACCACCCTGCTGCGCATGATCGCGGGCCTTGAACTACCTGACTCGGGCTCCATCTCTATCGGTGGCCGGGATGTCACCTACCTGCCGCCCAACAAGCGCAACCTCTCCATGGTGTTTCAGTCCTACGCTGTATTCCCCCACCGGAAGGTCCGTTACAACATCGGTTTCGGGCTGCGCATGGCAAAAGTCCCGGCAGAAGAAATCGAGCGGAAAGTCCAGTGGGCGGCGGACCTGCTGCAGCTTGGCCCGTACCTGGACCGGCTTCCCGCCAACCTGTCCGGCGGTCAGCGCCAGCGCGTCGCCGTCGCCAGGGCCATTGTGATGGATGCCGACGTCCTGCTCATGGATGAGCCGCTCTCCAACCTGGATGCCCTGTTGCGCCTGACCTTCCGCTCGGAACTTAAAAAGATCGTCCAGGATCTGGGCACCACCACCGTCTATGTCACCCACGACCAAAGCGAGGCCTTGTCCCTCGGCGACCAGGTGGCCGTGATGCGCAAGGGCCGGATCGCACAGCTCGGTGACCCGCTGGACGTTTACGATGCGCCGGCGGACCGCTTCGTGGGCGGCTTCATCGGATCCCCGCCCATGAACTTCATGGACGCCGCGGTCAGCCACGACGGCGGCACCCTGGTCCTGGGCGAACAACAGCTCATGGCCCCGTCCATCCTGAGGTCCTTCGCCGGAAGGAACGTCCTGCTCGGCGTCCGGGCCGAAAACGTGACGGTCAGCAACGAACGTTCCTCCGGCGACGTCGCCGCCACCGTCCTGGTGGTTGAACCCATGGGCTCGACCATCCTCCTGACCGTGGAAGTGGACGGCCACATCCTCAAAGTCCAGGCGCCGCCGACTTTCCGGACGGCACCCCACAAGACAATCTGGCTGGGCTTCGCCCCCAACACCATGCGCGTTTACGACCGCGAAACCTCGATGGCACTGGAGGCCAATTGAACCCCGTCACTTCCGTTTCCAAGGAACAGCTCCGCGCCGCCGCCATCGAGGTCCTTCGCCTCAATGACCTCGGCACCATGACCAGTGCCGCACCAAACCTCTACCCGCACATGTGGAGTTGGGATGCCGCGTTCGTAGCCATTGGCCTGGCCCGGACCAGCGTGCCGCGCGCCGTCACCGAGCTCCGGACCCTGCTCAACGCCCAATGGTCCACCGGAATGATCCCCCACATCGTGTTCAGCGATAACGACACCGGCTATTTTCCCGGCTTCGACCGCTGGGGAACGGCGAATGCGGCAGCCCTGCCCGCAGGTGTGAAAAGCAGCGGAATCTGCCAGCCGCCGGTGCACGCGATCGCTCTTCGCCACATCGTTGACCGCGGCCGGGAAAATGGCGGCGCGGACCAGGCAGCAGCCGAAGAATTTCTTGCCGAATCCTTTGACGGCTGGCTCGCGTGGCACCGTTGGCTCGCCACCGTGCGGGATCCCGACGGTGTGGGGCTCATTGAGATCCATCACGGCTGGGAATCCGGCTTCGACAATTCCCCCCGCTGGGACGGCCCCTACGCGCGCGTGGTGCCCGGCGCCGTCGCGCCCTTCACGCGGCGCGACACCCTCCACGTGGCGGACATCAGCGAACGCCCGGACGATGCCGAATACACAAAGTACCTGTGGCTGGTTCAGCAGATGGCGGACGTCGCCTTCGACGACGACGCCGTCCGGCAAGTGGTCGATTTCCGGGTACGCGACGTGTTTTTCTCGGCCATCATGGCCGCTTCCAGCGCGGTGCTGGCCGACCTTGGTGATGAGATCGGAAGGGACAAGGAAGCCGGGGAACTGCGGCTGATGGCGGCCCGGTTTCAGGCCGGGGTGGCATCAACAGTGGATCCTGCCACGGGCCTGGCGAGGGACTACGACGTGCTGGCGGGACAATCGATCGGCACGGAAACAGTGTCCGGGTTCGCGCCGCTGGTATCCGGTGGAGACCCTGCCCTTCTGGCCGCCCAGCGCGAGCTGCTGCAGGGACCGCGGTGGATGGGCTTCCCGGACCTCCGGTTCCCGCTACCGCCCTCGACCTCTCCTGCAAGCGACGCCTTCAGGCCCCGGACCTACTGGAGGGGGCCCGTATGGCCTTTCCTCAACCTCCTGCTTGGCTGGGCCGCCGCCAGGGACGGCGAACCCGGGCTCTATGGCCGGCTCAGGTCCGCTTCGCTTCAACAGTTGGCCGACCTGCAGTTCGGGGAGTACTACGAACCTTTCACTGGCGAACCTTTGGGCAGCCTCGCCCAGGCCTGGACTGCGGCTGCTGCGCTGGAGTGGATGGGAGCCGAGCCTGTCCCAGGACAATCCGAAACCCAAAAGGGCAACCAATGACCGCAGTTCCGATGCCGGCCGCGAGGGCCGACAGATCCCGCTCCAGGCCGGCGCCGCAGGAAAAGATCATCGTTGGCCTGGACATCGGCGGCTCGAAAACCCGTGGCGTCAGGATCGACGGCGGCCGGGTCACCCGGGAAGAGGTTGCGGGGAGCGCCAACGTCCAGAACGTTGACAAGTCCGTCGCCGGCCGGAACCTTGAAGCGCTCATGGCCGCCCTTGGCGGCGCAGAGGCTGACGAGGTGTACATCGGAGCAGGCGGGATCGACACTGACGAGGACGCCGGCAGCCTCCGGAAGCTCGTTTCCCCATGTGCTCCGCGCGCCACGGTGGAAATTGTCCACGACACCAGGCTCATCCTGGCAGCAGCAGGCCAGGACGTGGGGATAGCGCTGATCGCCGGCACAGGCTCCGCCGCGTGGGGCATCAACCCTGCAGGCGAAGAGGCCAGGAGCGGGGGCTGGGGTTACCTCCTCGGCGACGAAGGCAGCGGCTACTGGTTCGGCCGCGAGGCTGTACGCCACAGCCTCCGGCAGCTCAATCTGGGACTTGCGCCCGACGGGCTCACCGAATTGCTGCTGTCCGACTGCGGGCTGGACCGTCCCGAACACCTGATCAGCCAATTCCACACCAACCACGACCGACGCTACTGGGCCCAGCGGTCCAGAGTGGTTTTCGAGGCGGCAGCCCGCGGCCATGTGCTCAGTCAAGCCATCATCCGTGAAGGTGGATGGCATTTGGCGGAACAGGTCCTGCAGGTTGCCCGGCGCCTCGCCCTGGCTGGCCCGGTGATTGTTGGCGGCGGGCTCGGCCTCCACCAGCCTGCGCTTGTGGAAGCATTGAACGCCCATCTGGCCGGAGAAGGGCTGCCTGCCGCCCGGACCCTCGCCGTCGAGCCGGTTTTCGGTGCCCTTCACCTGGCCGGAGCCCTCCTCAACACCACTGCCGGGCCGGCCGCGGGAAGTCCGGAGCCCGCGAGGAAGTAGGCTTGTAAACCGGGAAAGGGGGCGGTGTGACAGTTGAAAGAATGCCTGCAAGCCTGGGCGGGGCAACCTCGCACGGGCATCTTCTGGAGCTGATTCGTTCAGCGGACGGGCTATCGCGCCAACAACTGCTTTCAATCACCGGCATGTCGCGTGCCACCCTTTATGAACGGCTGGATACCCTCACCCGCCGTGGCTACATCTACGAGGCAGAACCCCTCACTTCCACGGGCGGCCGGCCTTCCCGGAAGATCCGCTTCGAGGACCGCGGGCGCGTTGTCCTGGCGCTGACTCTGGGCCAGACCCACGGCACCGTGAGCATCACGGACACCACCGGCCGCCAGCTGCGTTCCGAGACCTTCGAACTGGAGATCAGCGCGCCGGCAGATTCGGTCCTGGCTCCCCTGGTGGACACAGGACGGAAACTATTGGCGCAGGGCACCGGCGAGACCCTGCTGGGTATCGGCGTCAGCCTTCCAGCACCAGTGGAAGCCGGGACCGGGCACGTGAAGCACCAGACCACCATCCCCGGATGGTCCCCCGATTCAGTGGTGCAGGCAGTCAAAGCAACCTGGGACCTGCCTCTGGTCATTGAGAACGACGCCCGTGCCGCTGCTTTGGGCGAAAGGGCCAGCGATGCTGAGACCGTTGTCTACGTCAAGGTCGGAACCGGCATTGGCTGCGGCATTGTGGTGGAAGGCTCCATTCTCCGTGGTGCCCATGGATCTGCCGGGGACATCGGCCACATCCGTATGTCCGCCGACGGCCCCCTCTGCCGGTGCGGCCGTCACGGCTGCCTGGCCGCCTACAGTTCGGGGCGCGCGCTCAGGGACAGGCTGGGCCATCTGGGATTAACGAAGCTGGAGGACATCGGCGCTGCAGCGGCGACGGGAAACCCGGAGGTCCTGCAAGCCCTGACTGATGCTGCGGACGTGCTTGGCCGGGCTCTTGCAGCTACGGTCACGACGCTCAACCCTGACCGCCTGGTACTGGGCGGACAGATCGGTGGCCTGCCCTGGTTTGTGGAAAAAGTGTCCTTGCGCGTCCTCACCGACGTGGTGGAGCGGATCGCCGAAGGGATAGTGGTGGAGGCAGGCCATCCAGAGGACCTCGCCGCCTGCCACGGGATCACTACCCTCGTCATGCGTAAGATCTTCGCCCCGGAAGCTGTTGACCAGCTCTTTGCGGATGACGCGGAGAGCGCCGCAGGCTAGGGATCCACCGGCGCATGCCGCGCCTTCAGGTAGAGGGGTTTGCCCCCATCGTCTTCGTTTCACGCCCCGTTTGTGGGAACACCCGCGCGGGGTCCGGTAGCCCCTGCGGGGATTGACGCGTGGGGATTAAGATCGGATCAGGGCCGAATGAACAGCCCTTTTCACAGGAGTGCTGCGATGCTTCTTGAGCGTATTTATGACGAAGACCTCGCCCAGGCCAGCTACCTGATCGGTTGCCAGGCCAACGGAACCGCGATGGTTATTGATGGCCGCCGCGACATCGCCGTCTACCAGCATCTCGCCCGGAAACACGGCATGAAAATTGTGGCCGTCACTGAGACCCACATCCACGCCGACTACCTTTCCGGCACGCGGGAACTGGCAGCAGCCACCGGCGCCACTATCTATGTCTCCGGTGAGGGCGGCCCGGACTGGCTGTACGGCTTCGACGGCGTGCGGCTGTTCGACGGCGCCACCATCAGCTTGGGCAACATCACCGTCACGGCGGTCCACACCCCCGGGCACACCCCGGAGCATCTGTCCTTCCTGGTGACCGACGGTGCCTTCACCAACCAGCCGGGCTACCTGTTCACCGGTGATTTTGTTTTCTCCGGTGACCTGGGCCGGCCGGACCTGCTGGATGAAGCTGCAGGCGGCACCGAAACCCGGTTTGCGGGAGCCAGGCAGCTGTTCGCAAGCCTCGGCGACAAGTTCCTCCCCCTGCCCGACTACGTGCAGGTCCACCCGGCCCATGGTGCCGGCAGTGCCTGCGGCAAAGCCATCGGCGCCATTCCCTCCTCCACGGTGGGCTACGAGCGCCTTTACGCCTGGTGGAGTCCCTTTCTCGCGGCCAACGACGAACAGGGTTTCGTCACCGAACTCCTTGCCGGACAGCCGGATGCCCACGCCTACTTTGGGCGGATGAAACGTGAGAACCGGGAAGGCCCGGCACTGCTGGGAGAGCGTCCACCGCTGAATGAACTGCCTGCCGCGGACGTCGCTGCCGGCATCGCCGCGGACCGGTTGACCATCATCGATACCCGTACCAGCCGGCACGTCCACCACGGCACAGTGCTGCGGTCCCTGAACATTCCTGCCGCAGCGATGGCCAGCTACGGCGCCTGGGTGGTGAATCCGGAGACGGATACAAACCCACTGGTGCTCCTGGCCAAGGACCGGGAACAGGCCCAGGACATGCGGGACCACCTGGTGCGGGTGGGCATCGACAACGTCGTCGGATACGTCCCCCGTGTTGACGGGCTCCCCATGATTACTCCCGTCCTCATCCGCCCCGCAGAGCTGGCGGGCCTGAACGCCGCCGTGGTTCTGGACGTCCGAAACCGCACTGAGTACGCCGCCGGGCACATCCCCGGCTCCCGGCAGCTCAGCGGCGGCCGCATAATGTGGCACCTCGATGAGCTTCCTGCCGGTGGCCGCATCGTCGCCTACTGCAAAACCGGAACGCGGAGTTCGGTTGCGGCGAGCGCGCTGCGCCGCGCCGGGTACGACGCCGTCGAACTGGACGGCAGCTACGCCGGCTGGCATGCCTGGCAGCGGGCACGCGACTAAGTCTCCAAGGGTTAGGGCAAACGCAACGGCGGGCCGGCCCCTGAAGGTGCCGGCCCGCCGTCGAGCGCTTTTTGTTACTGGTGCGTGGCGCCTTAGAGGGTGGCGGTGTCGATCACGAAGCGGTACCGGACGTCCGAGGCAAGGACGCGCTCGTAGGCGTCGTTGATCTTTTCGGCCGGGATGACCTCAATTTCGGCGCCAAGACCATGCTCGGCGCAGAAGTCCAGCATTTCCTGGGTTTCACGGATGCCGCCGATCATCGAACCGGCGAAGGAACGGCGTCCGCCGATCAGCGCGAAGGCGTTGACCGGGAGCGGCTCGGCGGGGGCGCCGACGTTCACCAGTGCGCCTTCGAGGGCCAGCAGCTGCAGGTAGGAGCTGATGTCGATCGAGGCGCTGACGGTGTTGATGATCAGGTCAAAGGTGCCGGCGAGCTCCTTGAAGGTGTTCTCGTCGCTCGTGGCGTAGTAGCTGTCCGCACCGAGGCGCAGCCCGTCCTCCTGCTTTTTCAGCGACTGGGACAGGACCGTCACGTCGGCACCCATGGCGTGGGCGAGTTTGACGGCCATGTGGCCGAGTCCGCCGAGGCCGACGACGGCGACCTTCTTGCCGGGGCCGGCGCCCCAGTGCCGCAGCGGGGAGTACGTGGTGATGCCGGCGCACAGCAGGGGTGCGGCGACGTCAAGGTCGATGCCCTCAGGGATGCGGACCACGAAGTCCTCGGTGACGACGACGTGGCTGGAGTAACCGCCCTGGGTGATGGTGCCGTCGCGGTCAACTGCCCCGTAAGTGCCCACCATGGAGTTGAGGCAGTACTGCTCCTCGCCCTTCTGGCAGTTGGCGCATTCGCGGCAGGAGTTGACCATGCAGCCGACGCCGACGCGGTCGCCCACGGCGTGCTTGGTGACGGCCGAACCTACTTCAGAGACGATGCCGGCGATCTCGTGGCCGGGAACAAGCGGGTACTGCTGCGGGCCCCAGTCGCCGCGGACGGTGTGGATGTCCGAGTGGCAGATGCCCGCGAACTTGATCTCGATCAGGACGTCGTGGGGGCCCACTTCGCGGCGTTCAATGGTGGTTGCAATGAGGTCATCTGCGGCAGACGGGGATGCGTAGGCTTTGACGGTAGTCATGGCTCTCCTGTGGTTTTGGGGGTTCTCTAAAATGCTAGCGGGATCGAAGTCAGGCAAACCGGCATATCGGGCCGGCAGGGGTGGCCCTGTTGGTACTGGTTCTGGCAGTCCTACCCTCAGCGGCCTTCGTACTGGTCATCGGTGACGTGCTCTGCCCAGATGGTGGTTACGGCGGGGTCATCATCGTTCTCGAGGATGGCGATGTGCTCCATGAAGGTTCCGTTGGCCGATGCATGCCAGTGCTCTTCCCCGGGCGGGGTGTAGAGCGTCTGGCCGGGGTGCACTTCGATGATAGTGCCATCACGGCTGCCAAAGCGGGCAACGCCGGCGGTGACGTGCAGGTACTGGCCGCGGGCGTGGGAGTGCCAGGCAGTGCGTGCACCCGGGGCGAAGCGCACCTTGGCGACCACCGCGCGCTGTTCGGGCACATGCGGGACGGCGATCAGGTCCAGCCACACATCTCCGGCGAACTGCTCGGGCGGGTTCTTCACGGTCTCGCGGGCAGGTTCGATGAACATGGTGTTTCCTTTCAGAGGGTGACTATTTGGCCAGGACGCGCTTGGCCAGCATGAGCGCGGACACGGCCTTGGGCCAGCCGGCGTAGAACGCGACGTGGGTGATGGCTTCCTTGACCTCATCTTCGGTGAGGCCGTTGGTGATGCCCAGGGGGATGTGCGCTTCGAGCTGTTCGATGTTGCCGGCGGAGACGAGGCTGCTGATGGTGATCAGGCTGCGGTCCCGCGGCGAGAGTTCCGGCCGCGACCACACCTGCCCGAACAGCACGTCATCGGTCAGTGACACAAACGTGGGCGCGAAATCGCCCATCATCTTTTGCATTGGAGTCTGTTCAGCGTTTTCAGACATCTGCTTTTACCTCCTGGAAGGGATTGGTTTTGGTGTGGGGGCGGGCCAGGACAAGGAGCCCGAACAGGGACAGCAGCGCCCCGCCGATCATGAGCAGGGCCATGGGGACAGCCGTGTCGCTGCCGCCCAGGCCCGCGATGGGGGCGACGACGCCTGCGGTGGTCCACTGCACGAGTCCCAGGACCGCCGAACTGGTGCCGGGATGCTCCGGTACCTCCGCGGAGGCGAGGGCGCCGCCGTTGGTGTTAATCAGGCCCTGCGCCACCATGAGGGCGAAGAAGCTGCCCATGGCCAGGAGCAACGGAGTGGCCCACCACAGCGCTCCGGCGAGCATGGCCGCGCCGGCCGCCAGGGCGATGAGCTGGCCAGCAAAGATAACCTTGCGGGTTGAAACGCGCCCCGCGAGCCTGGCGGAGACCAGTGCGGCGATGGTCATGCCGCCGGCGTTTGCGGCGAACACGATCGAATACATCACCGGCGACAGGCCGTTCATGTTCTGCAGGATGAACGCGGACGTTGCCACGTACGCGAACAGGGCAATAAAGGCCGACGACGCCACCACCACGTAGCCAACGAACCGGCGGTTGGAGAGCACGTCCTTCGCCGCGCGGCCGAATTCAGCCAGCCCGCCCGAGTGGCGTTTTCCGGCCGGGAGGGATTCCGGGACCATGAACAGGGCACAGAGGGTCATGAGGACGCCCAGGCCGGCGAGCGCCCAGAACGTCATCCGCCACCCGGTCAGCTGCAGGATGACCGCTCCGAGCAGCGGGCTGATGATCGGTGCCACGCCGCCGATGCCCATCACAATGTTGAGCACCCGGACCAGCTGTGACCCATGGGCCAGGTCGACGATGACGGCCCGGCCGATAACCATGGCCCAGCCGCCCCCAAAGCCCTGCAGGAAGCGGGCGATCATCAGGATCCCGATGTTCGGGGCAAGGGCGCAGGCCACCGATGCCGCCACCATCAGGACGGTGCCCGCCACCAACGGCAGCCGCCGCCCGCGCTGGTCGCTGAACGGTCCGCCCACAAGCTGTCCCAGCCCCATCCCGGCGAAGAACGTGGTCAGGGTCAGCTGCACCGCGGAGGCTGTGCTGCCGAACTCCTCGGACACGCGCGGAAAGGCCGGGACGTACATGTCGGTGGCCAGGGGTGCCACAGCCGTCAGGAAGATGACGGTGGCAACCAGCGTCGCGGAAACGGCGCCGGCCTCGGGGGCACGCGTTGCGGTTGGCAGCATGGAAAAGGACTCCATCTGGTTGATGACGAAAGGGGATAGTTCCATCAAAGCGCCTCCCGGAAGTCCTAGCGAGGGCCCTGCTGAAACGGGTTATGGCAGACCCTCCTTACGGGTTGGCCATTCGTCGTAACGTGTCCCTATGGATAACCGAGCCGAGGTACGGCAGTTCCTCTCCACCCGCCGTGCACGCATCACCCCCGAGCAGGCTGGTATCGAACCATACGGCGGGCGGCGCCGCGTGCCCGGGCTCCGGCGCGAAGAAGTGGCACGCCTCGCCGGCGTCAGCGTTGACTATTACACGCGGCTGGAACGCGGCAACCTCACGGGTGTCTCGGACAGCGTCCTCGACGCGATCGCCCGGGCCCTGGAACTGGACCGGGCCGAACACGACCACCTCTACGACCTGGCACGCTCATCCAACACGTCCGGCCGCAAGCGTGCCGCGAGCGCCGTGCCGGCCCGCGTGCGCCCGGAACTCCAGTACCTCCATTGACACCATCACGGCAGCGCCGGCCTTCATCGGAAACAACCGCATGGACATCGTGGCCGCCAATACCCTGGGCTACGCGCTGTATTCGGACATGTACCGCGGCCCGTCCCGGCCGGCGAACCACTCACGCTTCATTTTCCTCGACCCCCGGGCCCACAACTTCTATGTGGACTGGGAGCGGGCAGCAGCCACCAACGTGGCCATCCTCCGCCGTGAGGCCGGGCGAAACCCGCACGACAAGGGCATCGCGGAGCTGGTGGGTGAACTGTCCATGCGCAGCGACGATTTCCGCACGCGCTGGGCAGCCCACAATGTCCGCCGGCACTACGCCGGGACAAAGTTCTTCCAGCACCCTGTGGTGGGACTGCTCGAACTGAATTACCAGGTCCTCGGGCTGGAAGAGGACCCGGGGCATTCACTCACGGTCTACCCCGCTACCCCGGGAACGTCCTCTGACGAAGCCCTCAAGCTCCTCGCCTCGTGGGCGGCAACCGAGAAAATCACAGAACTGGCGCAGGCCCACGCGGGCTGACTAAGAGCCCCCGGCGCCCGGCTCCGACGCCCTCGGTTCGGGTTCATAGCCGATCAGCCGGTGGAGACCATGGCGGTCAATGACCTGGCCGTCGGAAGCGCGCCGGGGGTTTAGGCCCAACCCGTTCCTGCCAGCCGTCCAGTCACATTAACCTCCGTTGCGGATCATGGCGCAGGATTGCCCGGTTTGTCCTTCCGATGGCGCCATATGTAGCGCCGTTTCCTCACATTGAGTGTCTTTTGCAAGGTGCTGGCCAAGGCCTCGATAACCGTGCTTAGGTGTTTCCACGGCCTCAATCGGCCACACTAAACAGCAGTAGAACCAAGCAGAAACGAACAGGAGGACCCGATGCCGGAACCCATCATCCGCAGCCAAGGCACCCGCCCCTTCCGTTCCTTCTGTTGCGCCACGCACCGAATGTGCGCCATGCGCAGTGCCCTGCAGCGGCAGCTCCCCCGCTGCTGACTGCAGGCTGACAGCGCGCATCACCCCCGGTTTCCCAAGTTCCACTCCGGGCCCTCTTCGAGGGCCAGCTCGGCCGTGCCTTCCTTCCGCCTTCGCATGCCACTTTTCCCACGCCAATCCTCCGAGAGGCCACCCATGACTTTCGCCGCATCCTCACCGCCGCCGTCCGCCATCAGTCCCTCAACCTTCACCCGCCGCCGCGCCTTGGGCGCCTTCCTGGCACTGCCCGCACTCGGGCTCCTGACCGCCTGCGGAGGCTCTGCCACAGCCGGCAACCCGGCTGTTGACCAGGCGTCGCTGGCGCCCCTGGCCACGTCCGTTCCCGCCGAAACCACCATCAAAGTGGGCGACCCCACGGTGAAGGTGGCCCTGGAACTCTCTGGACTCAACAAGGAGCTCGACGGCTTCAAGGTGGAGTTCGCAAACATTTCCGGCGGACCGCAGACCACTGAGGCGTTCCGTGCCAACGCCCTTGATGTTGGTTCCGTGGCGGACATCCCGCCCATCCACGCCACCTGGACCGGGCTCGATGTCCGCATCATTGCCAGCGCCTACCGCCAGGACGCGGTGAACCACCCGATCTACGAGCTGGGCATCGCCCCCGGAGCCGGCATTTCCTCCCTGCAGGAGCTGCGCGGAAAGAAGATTGCCTACAGCCCGGGCCAGGCGCAGGGCGCACTGGTGCTGCGGATCCTTGAAAAGGCAGGCCTTGCCCAGGACGACGTCAAACTCGTTGAACTGCCCAGCACCGGTGACACCTACTCCACCGCGCTGGCCAGCAAGCAGGTGGATGCGGCGCCGCTGGGCGGGGTACAGATCAAGCGTTACCTCGCCAAATACAAGGCCGACGGCGGCACCACCCTCCGGCACGGCCTGCGGGATGATCCGGGGCACCTCTACTCCCCCGCCAAAGTCCTCGCCGACCCCGCCAAGGCCGCCGCGCTGGCCGCCTACGTGAAGGTGTGGGGCAAGGCCCAGCGCTGGATCGAGGACCACCCCGGGGAGTGGCTTGAGGGCTATTACGTCAAGGACCAGGGCCTGTCCCGCGAAGACGGCCAGTACCTGATCGACGCCGCCGGCAAGCGGGACGTTCCCACGTCCTGGGCCGAGGGCATCGAGCGGCACCAGCAGACCATCGACCTGCTCGCCCGTGAACAGAAGAAGCCGCAGCTTAAGGCCGGGGACCTCTACGACACGCGCTTCGAGGCCATCGCCGGCACCGCCTTTGCCGAAGCAGCGAAGGGTGGTCCAGCATGAGCGCCGCCCCCGTACTGGAACGTCCCGCCGTCGAACCCCACCAGGACCCGGCCCTCGCGGGACGCGAAGATGTGCGCCCCACCGGCCGCCGGCTTGGCCCGGGACGCCGGCGGCGGCTGGCGTGGCTGCTGGGCCCCTCGGCCCTGCTGACACTCTGGACCATCAGCTCGGCCACCGGCCTGCTGGATCCGAGGATCCTCTCCGAACCCTGGACCGTGGTGGCCACCGCCGGCGAACTCATTGCTGATGGCAGACTGCAGGAAAACCTCGCCATCTCGGCCCAGCGCGCCGGCCTGGGGCTCTTCTTCGGCATCGTCGTCGGCGCCCTGCTGGCCCTGCTGTCCGGGCTGAGCCGGGTGGGTGAGGCACTCATCGACGGGCCGGTGCAGATCAAGCGTGCCATCCCCGGCCTTGCCCTGATCCCGCTCCTCATCCTGTGGTTCGGCATCGACGAGACCATGAAGGTCCTCACCATCACCCTCGGCGTTTTCGTTCCCATCTACCTACAGACCCATGCCGGCCTGCGCGGCATCGACCTGCGCTACGTGGAACTCGCCCAGACCGTGGGCCTGAGCCGCGCCGCCTTCATCCGCAAGGTGGTCCTCCCCGGCGCCCTGCCCGGCTTCTTCCTGGGCCTGCGCTTCGCCGTCACCGGAGCCTGGGTGTCCCTGGTGGTGGTGGAACAGATCAACGCCACCAGCGGCATCGGCTACATGATGGAGCTCGCCCGCACCTATGGCCAAACCAACATCATCGTCCTCGGACTGGCCGTCTACGGCATTCTCGGCCTGATTTCCGACGGCGCCGTCCGCTTCTTCGAACGAAAGGCCCTCTCATGGCAGCGCACCCTGGCGGGTTGACCGCCGTCGCCCCTTCCGGCACAGCAGCACCCGCCGTCGTAAACCCTGCCGTCGTAAACCCTGTCGGTAAGCCCTCCTCCGGCGCCAGCGGCGCGGTGTCCGTGCGCGACCTGATCCGCAGCTTCGGCCCCAAAGGCGTCCTGAACGGCGTGGACCTGGACATCGCACCGGGCGAATTCGTCGCCCTCCTCGGCCCCAGCGGCTGCGGCAAGAGCACCCTGCTGCGGGCACTGGCCGGGCTGGACCACGACGTGCGCGGAAGCGGCATCATCAACGTCCCCGAGCGGGTGTCGGTGGTCTTCCAGGATTCCCGGCTCCTGCCGTGGGACACAGTGCTGGGCAACGTCACCCTGGGTTTGCGGGAGCACGACGCCGAGACGCGGGCACGCAAGGCCCTCGCCGAAGTGGGACTCGCCGGCCGCGAGAAGTCCTGGCCGCACGAACTGTCCGGCGGCGAACAGCAGCGCGTGGCGCTGGCCCGGTCGCTGGTCCGCGAACCTCAACTGCTGCTGGCCGATGAACCGTTCGGCGCCCTCGATGCCCTGACCCGGATCAAGATGCACGGGCTGCTGCGCGATCTGGTGGCCGCCCACCGGCCGGCCGTCCTGCTGGTCACCCACGACGTGGACGAGGCCATCGCCCTCGCCGACCGGATTGTGGTGCTGGACAGCGGCCGTGTGGCCGCCGTCCACCCTGTTGCGCCGGACATTGGCACGGCAGCAGACGCCGCCGGGCACGAAGCACTGCGCCGCGGACTCCTGGCTGACCTCGGCGTCGTCGGCGCCTCCCACTAAGTTCCCCACCCAAAGGACAAATCCATGACTTCCGAACACCCTTCCGAGCAGCGCAGACTCCACCTCAACGCGTTCCTGATGAGCACCGGTCACCATGAGGCGTCGTGGCGGCTGCCGGAAAGCGACCCGCAGTCCAGCACGGACATTGAGCACTACAAGCACCTGGCCCGCACGGCCGAACGGGGCAAGCTGGACTCGATTTTCTTCGCCGATTCTCCCGTCCTTTTCGGCGAGGTGGGCCGCCGGCCGGCGGGCAAGCTTGAGCCCACCGTGCTGCTGACCGCCATCGCCGGCGCCACAGAGCACATCGGACTGATCGCCACGGCGTCCACCACGTACAACGAGCCGTTCAACCTGGCCCGTCGCTTCGCCTCCGTCGACTGGGTCAGCGGCGGCCGCGCAGGGTGGAACGTGGTGACCACTGCCGGGCCGGACGCCGCCCGAAACTTCGGTGTGGATGACCAGCCCGCCCATGCCGTCCGGTACGAGCGTGCCGCCGAGTTCATTGAGGTGGCGCAGAAGCTGTGGGACAGCTGGCAGGACGACGCCGTGCTCGCGGACAAAGCCGAAGGCGTGTGGGGCGACTCCGAAAAGATCCGCGTCATTGACCACGAGGGCAAGCACTTCAAGGTCCGCGGACCCCTCAATGTGCCCCGCTCGCCGCAGGGGCACCCGCTGATCGTCCAGGCCGGATCGTCTGAGGACGGCAAGGACCTCGCAGCGCGGTACGCGGACGCCGTCTTCACTGCCCACCAGACCCTCGCCGATGCACAGGAGTTCTACCGCGATCTGAAGACGCGCACCGCCGCCACCGGCCGGGACCCGGAGACCATCAAGATCCTGCCCGGCATCGTGCCCGTCATTGGCGCCACCGAGGAGGAAGCCCTGGAACTGGAGCGGGAGCTGGACCGGCTGATCAAGCCCGAGTACGCCCGGATCCAGCTGGCCAAGACGCTGCGTGTGACCCCGGAGGACCTGCCCCTGGACCGCCAGCTCCCGGAGGACCTGCCCAGCGAGGACGAGATCGAGGGTGCCAAGAGCCGCTACACGCTGATCGTGCAGCTCGCCCGCCGCGAACAGCTCACGGTCCGTCAACTGATCGGCCGCCTGGGCGGCGGCCGCGGGCACCGCACCTTCACCGGAACGCCGGTCCAGGTGGCGGACGCCATCCAGGAATGGTTCGACGGCGGCGCGGCGGACGGTTTCAACATCATGCCGCCGGTGCTGCCCTCAGGGCTGGAAACGTTTGTGGACCAGGTAGTTCCGATCCTCCAGGAGCGCGGCCTGTTCCGCACCGAGTACACGGGCACCACGCTGCGGGAGCACTACGGCCTGGAACGCCCGGCCAACCGCTTCGCGGGCGACACCGCCCCGCAGCTGGCGTCGATCGGTTCGGCGTTCTGATGGGCAGGCAGCTCAAGCTCAACCTGTTCATCTACCCGGGCGGACACCACGAGGCCGCCTGGCGGCACCCGAAGTCCCACACTGACCGGCTGCTGGACATCCGCTTCTACCAGGAGCTGGCCCAACGGGCGGAGGCCGCGAAGCTGGATGCCGTGTTCTACGCAGACGGTCCCGCGCTGGAGAACAACGTGCAGTACGCCACCAGGTTCCGGATCGAGCCGTTCACCTGGCTGTCCGCGATTGCCGTCGCCACGGAACGGATCGGCCTGATCGGCACCGCCAGCACCACCTACCTGGAGCCGTACAACGCCGCCCGGCTGTTCGCATCGCTGGACCACCTCAGCAACGGCCGCGCAGGCTGGAACATCGTGACCACCGGAGCGGAGCGGGCAGCCCGGAACTTCGGGCTGGATGAGCACCCGCCGCATGCCGAGCGCTACTCCCGCGCGGACGAATTTGTCCGTGTGGCGGGCAAGCTGTGGGACAGCTGGGAGGACGATGCCGTGGTGGCCGACGCCGACAGCGGGGTTTTTGCGGACACGTCACGCATCCATCCGATCGAGCATGAGGGCGAGTACTTCCGTGTGGAAGGCGCGCTGAACACGCCGCGGTCCCCGCAGGGCCGGCCAGTGTTTGTGCAGGCCGGGTCCTCGGCCGACGGCAAGGCCTTCGCCGCCCGGCACGCCGAGGCCGTATTTACGGCCCACCAGACCCTGGAGAGTGCGCAGGGGTTCTACGCCGACATCAAGGCGCGGGCCGCGGCGAACGGCCGGGACCCGGGACAGCTCCTGGTCCTGCCGGGCATCAGCCCCTACCTGGGCTCCACGGAGGCGGAGGCGCGGGCGCTCAAGCAGGAGTTCGACGAGCTGACCCAGCCGGAGTACGGGCTGGGGATCCTGCGCAAGCTGCTGGGGGTTGACCTGGACGGCGTAAAACTGGACGAGGCCTTCCCGCCGGAGCTTTTGGCCGCTGCAGGGCGGGCTGGCAGCCGCAGCCAGCTGCTTTTGGAAGTCATCCGCCGGGAGAACCCCACCGTCCGCCAGCTGCTGCACCGGTTTGCCGGGGCCCGCGGGCATTACGTTTTCGCCGGAACCCCGGTCCAGGTGGCCGACGAAATCCAGCGCTGGTTCGAAGACGGCGCAGCGGACGGATTCAACATCATGCCGCCCTGGCTGCCCGGCGGCTTCGAGGCCTTCGCCGATGAGGTGGTGCCCATCCTGCAGTCCCGCGGCCTCTTCCGCACTGAGTACACGGGCCGGACCCTGCGCGAGCACTTCGACCTTGACCGTCCTGAAAGCCAGTACAGCGCGGACAGCAACCAACCCGCAAGCCAGTACAACAACCAACTCCTGGGAGCCTCCGCATGACCGAATACCGCAACCTTGGGTCCACCGGCCTCAAGGTCAGCCCGCTGACGCTGGGCACCATGATGTTCGGGGCCATCGGCAACCCGGACCACGAGGATTCCATCCGCATCATCCACCGTGCCCTGGACTCCGGCATCAACCTGGTGGACACCGCGGACGTCTACTCCAAAGGCGAGTCCGAAGTCATCGTGGGCAAGGCGCTCAAAGGCCGCCGGGATGAAGTGGTGCTGGCCACCAAGGTCCACGGCCGCCTGGGCGAGGAAGTGAACCAGGCGGGGAACTCACGCCGGTGGATCATCCGCGAGGTGGAGGACAGCCTGCGCCGGCTGCAGACCGATTGGATCGACCTCTACCAGGTGCACCGGCCGGAACCGGACACGGACATCGACGAAACCCTCGGGGCGCTCACGGACCTGGTGCGGCAGGGCAAGATCCGGTACATCGGCACGTCCACGTTCGAGCCGGGGCAGATCGTGGAGGCCCAGTACGTGGCGCGTGAACGCCACCGCGAGCGGCCGGTCACCGAGCAGCCGCCGTACTCCATCCTGGCCCGCGGCATTGAACGCGAAGTGCTGCCGCTGGCCCAGAAGCACCGGCTCGGCGTGCTGCCGTGGAGCCCCCTGGCTGGCGGCTGGCTGTCCGGCAGGATCAGGCCCGACGGCGCCCACAGCACCTCCAGCAGGGCCGCGAGGCAGCCGGAACGGCACGATCCGTCGTCGTCCGAAAATGCCCGCAAGACCCAGGCGGTACTGGAGCTGACCGAACTCGCCGACCAGGCGGGCCTGTCCCTGATCCACCTGGCGCTCGGCTTTGTACTGGAGCACCCGGCTGTCACGTCCGCGATCATCGGGCCGCGGACGCTGGAGCACCTTGAAGGGGCACTCGGCGCCGACAAGGTGAGCCTGTCCAAGGACGTGCTGGACCGAATCGACGAGATCGTCCCGCCCGGCACTACCCTGAACCAGGCCGACGCCGGCTACCGGCCGCCGTCGTTGACCGACCCGTTGCTGCGGCGCCGGAGCCGCTGAGGACCGGTGTTGCCGGGCGGCCGGACGACGGCGGGAAGCTCCCGCCGTCGTCCGGCCTGCTCACTGAAACGGCCCACAGCCCGGCGGGCCTCGCCCTCCAGGACGGGATCATCAGCGGTGGCGCGGGCGTAGGCCCCCACCGCGGTGAGCGCTTCCATCAGCTTCGCGGCCGCCGCCGCGGATCCAGCGTCCGGCTGCAGCAGGACCGCCTCCCGGTCCGCGGCCATCGTGGCCGCAAGGTCCTGCACGACGACGCGCTGCCGCAGGTCCCGGATGCGCTCCACCTCCACGAGCCTCTCGCGAAGCGGCCACAACCCGATGAAGCGGGTAAGCCATGCCCTGTGCCGTTTCTTGTGCAGACGCCCCTGCCAGTGCGGGTAATAGGTGAGTACCAACGTAACCGGGATCAGGAACAGCAGCACCCACACTACCCAGTCGGCGTCGCCAGGGTCAGGGCCTTCCCACGCATGCTCCAGCTCCCAATACAGCCCGCCGATGGCCATGCACGCCAGGATCCAGCTGACACCCAGGATGTCACGGCGCCGCCTTTGGCCCTTCGTGGCGTACTGGACGGGCGCCGGTTCGGTGGCGGTCCGCACCTCAGCGGCGGTGAGGCCGGTGTTCAGGGCAGTGGAGGTCCCGGCATCGGGCAGTCCCGACCGGTCCGGTACTTCCACAAAAACCGGCGGAAGCTCCGCCTGCTGTGCAGGCAGGTTGGATTGCTCGCCCATTATTCCCCCATCAACAGCGCCCGGACTGGCCCCTCGAGTATAAGGTTCTGCGGGTTATTCCGATCAGGCCGGGTGCACCCGGGTGGTGAGGTAGAGGCGGTGGGCGGTGATGACCAGCGAGAGCCACGCGGCTCCCAGCGCCCAGGCTCCCAGGACGTCCGTGAGCCAGTGGTGCCCGAGGTACACCCGGCTTAGCCCCATCGTGGCGGCGAAGATTGCTGCGGCCACCGCCGTGAGTGCGCGGGCGCGGGCAGATTTGAGGCGCAGGATGATCAGGTATGCCACGATCCCCGCGATCACCACGGAATTCAGGGAGTGGCCGCTGGGGAATGAAGCGGAATATTCGTAGGGCGGCACTGCGTCGGCCAGGTCCGGCCGGGTCCTGCCCACCAGTTCCTTGCCGGCGATGGTCATCAACAGCGACCCGAGCCCGGCCACGAGCATCAGGATGACGGGAGTCCAGGACCGCCGCCGCCAGGCCAGAAAGGCCATAACGGCCAGGGCCAGTACGGGCATTCCGACCGTTCCGCCCACGTCCGTATAAGCGGTGAGCAGGAGATCCAGGGTTGGGGACCGGAGTGTTTTGGCACCGTCCAGGACGGGGTGGTCCAGCCCTGCCACGCCGTCGGCTTCCACCACGGACTCATACACTTGGGCGAAAACCGCCGCCAGCGAAACGGCCAGCACCGCGCCAACAATCAGGGTGAGGACCAGCGCGGTGTGGGAGCCCAGCAGGCTGCTGACTCGTTTAACTACTGACGCCAGGAACCGGCCCGGCTTGGTATCCCACCTGGTAAGGTCCTGCCCGCCGACGAAGCGGTCCTGCTGGACTTCACCGGTGACGCCGGTCTCGGCCGGGTTCTTGCCTGTAACCATTTCCTGGGTCCTCCCCTGCGGCAGATTAGGAATTAGTAAGCAAGCTTACCTTGCCGCTCGGCGGGCTCCTCCTGCCCTTCGCCGTCCGGAGGCTGGGGTCCACTGTCCGGAGGACGGGGTTTGTAGACCCAGGCCACCAGCACCACCGAGATGATCATCAGCAGGAACCAGGAGACCAGCTTGTCCAATGGCACCGGGTGCCAGCCATTGACCTGGCTGGGGTACAGCCACGCGCCGGACCAGGTGGCGATGTTCTCGGCGATCCAGATGAACAGCGCCACCAGCAGGAAGGCGACGACCAGCGGCATCCGGTGGTGCTTCCGAAACACCCGGAAGTGCATCACGCACCGGCCGAAGATGATCACGACGGCGGCGAGCAGCACCCAGCGCAGGTCCCAGACGTAGTGGTGGCTGAAGAAGTTGACGTAGATGGCCGCTGCAACGATCGCCGTGATCCAGCGGCGCGGGTAGCCGGTAAAGCGAAGGTCGAAAAGCCGGTACACACGGACCATGTACGAGCCGACGGCGGCGTACATAAACCCGCTGAAGAGCGGCACCGCGCCGATCCGCAGGACGCCCTCGGCCTCGTAGGACCAGGAGCCGACGCCGGTCTTGAACAGTTCCATCACCGTGCCCACCAGGTGGAACAGGATGATCACCCGGAGTTCCCGGAGGGTTTCCAGTTTGAACACGACCATCAGGACCTGGATAAGGACAGCGGCGAGCGTCAGGAAGTCGTTGCGGGCCAGTCCTGCGCTGTCCGGGTACCAGAGCCGTGCGGCCATCAGCACCGCCAGGAGGGCTGCTCCGAAAATGCAGGCCCAGCCCTGCTTAAGGCCGAAGACCACGAATTCGGTCAGCCGGGGGCGGATGCGGCTGGCCGGGTCGCTGTCCAGGAACCGACGTGCGCCGTCGTCCAGGCGCTGCTCCAGCGGGGTGGAATTACGCATTCATAGCCGGGCGCTTGCCGGCACGGCTACTTGCGCGAATTTCGGCGTCCAGGCTGCGCAGGCAGTAGTTCTTGAACCAGTGCCTGATTCCCTGCGGCAGCTTCGGATAAATCACAGCCGTGGTCCTCATCGTGCGGTTGAAGCGGCTCTCGTGGCGGTCGCTCCAAGGGAGGCCAAAGTCCTTCCTAACCTGGTCGGGAAGGAGGCCCGCGGTGAGGAACCTGGCGGACGGCATAATGGCGCGGTACCAGAGCGCTGTGTGCTTGGGATACAGCAGCCCCCGGCCGACGCGCACCCCGCCGCCCTCCGCGCGCAGCGTGGAGATGCGCCCGCTCCAGTAACGGCTGAATGACGCCCGGTCCCCCGGCCACATTCCGGGCGGAACCTGCAGGGCGGTGCCGAGCCTCGCATAGTCCTGGTACATGGCATCGGCCGATTCGTCGTCGAGCGGGCCGTAGATCTTCTCGATGATGGTGATCGCTGTGTCGTAAAGCGTGGCGACCACCCAGAGCTGCAGTTCGGGATCGTAGGCATTGTAGCCCGGGGACTTCCCCTCGGCTTCCCTGCGGACCGGAACGTGGGCGCGGTTCACCCTGCGGCGGACCTCTTTCACCTGCTCATCCGTGCCGTACACAATGGCGTAGACGTACGTGAGGGTGCCCTTGAGCCTGTTGACCGGGCGGCCAACGAACGTGCTGTGCTCGTCAACGCCCCGGCCCACCGCCGGATCGGCAAGCTGCAGGAGGAGAGCCCGTCCCGCACCGGCGAGCAGGATGCCTTCTGCGCCGAACTCAGCCATTCCTCGCACCATTTCAACAGGGTACCGGAGTCGCTGGCTGGCGACGACGGCGGGACCTCCCGCCGTCGTCCGTTTTCAGTTGTGCGCGCTGAATTGGACGCCGGTGCTAAGCCTTGGCTCCGGCTGTTGGCTTGCCATGGAGCATGTCCAGTTCCCAGCGCGGAGCAGGCGATGATGCATGATGCCGCTCCCCCGGCCGGGTTCGCGAGGGCTGCACCGATTTCGGCGAGCCAGGGCGCCCGGTCGTCGTCGGTCAGTGGAACGCCACCGGCCATCTTGGCCTTGTTGGCGGCGGGATGGAAGTCATCGCCGTCGAAGAACGGAATGCCAAGCCGCTTCCCCAGCAGGGAACCGACTGTGGACTTTCCGCACCCCGAAACGCCCATCACCACCAGTGGCGGCCACGCGGTCATGATGCGCTCCCGGCGCCGAAGCTGAGCAGGACTTTTCCGGATTCTGCGGAGTTGCGTGCGACGTTGAAGGCTTCGAATGCCTGTTCCACGGGGTATTCGTGGGTGATGACAGGGTTGATGTGAAGCGAGCCGTCGGCGAGGGCGGCGATGACGTCGTCGATCTCGTCGTTGAACCGGAACGAGCCCTTGAGCTCCAGTTCCCGGGTGATGGCCAGGGAGATCAGGACCGGCTGCGGGCCGGTGGGCAGCAGCCCGACCATGACCACGGTGCCGCCGCGGGTTGCGCCCTGGATGGCAGAGGCGAGCCCGTGGTGGTTGCCGGAGGATTCAATCACGACGTCGGCCTCCACCGCGGCGATCGCCCCCGCATCGCCGGCGGTGATGACCTGGTCCGCGCCCACGGCCTTGGCGATTTCCAGCGGCTTGTTATGCATGTCGACGGCGGTGATCCGGCTCGCGCCGGCGCGTTTCAGGACCGCGACGGCCAGCGCGCCGATGGGGCCGCTGCCGATCACCAGCGCCGTCTTGCCGGCCACGTCCCCCGCCCTGGCGACTGCGTGCCAGGCCACGGAAGCGGGCTCAATCAGCGCCGCGGTGCGCAGGTCAATGCTGTCCGGCAGGGGCCGGAGCATCCGGGTGGGCAGGTTCACGTACCGGCTGAACGCACCGTCCTGGTGCGGGAACCGCGCCGCGCTGCCGAGGTACGTGCAGCCCGGGGAAAGGTTGGGCCGGTCCGCCGGGAACCGGGCAGCACCAGGGCCGGGCGTGGCCGGGTGGACCGCCACGGGGGTGCCCGCGGCGGGCCCGGTCCCGTCGGCCGCGGCACCGACCACCGTCCCGGAAATCTCATGCCCGAGCACCAGCGGCGCCTTCAGGATTGACTCACCGGCCGCGCCGTGCAGCCAGTAATGCAGGTCGGAACCGCAGATCCCGCCGTAGTGCACCTCGATCACGGCCTCGTCGGCGGCCGGTGCGGTAAGGGCCAGTTCGTCGATCCGGAGGTCGTTGGCGGCGTGGGCCACCACCGCCGGACCGGAAACGGGGAAAGCTGTCTCGGCTGTGGCCGGCTGAACCTGCGTTTCATTCGTCGTCATCAGACCACCACCGTCATTCCGCCATCAATAAAAATCGTCTGCCCGTTTACGAAGTCAGACCCGCTGGAGGCTAGCCACACGGCCGGGCCGGCGAGGTCCTGCACCGTGCCCCAACGGTTCGCCGGGGTGCGGCCCAGGATCCAGGAATTGAACTGCTCATCGTCCACCAGGTTCTGCGTCATCTCGGTATGGATGTACCCCGGCGCGATCCCGTTGATCTGCAACCCGGACGCCGCCCACTCCGCGGTCATGGCACGGGTGAGGTTCCGCAGTCCGCCCTTCGCCGCAACATACGGGGCGATGGTGGGCCGGGCCAGGTCCGTCTGCACCGAACAGATGTTGATGATCTTCCCGTGCCCGCGCGGAATCATGAACCGGGCCGCCTCCCGGCCCACCAGGAACGCACTGGTCAGGTCAGTGGAGATCACCCGTTCCCAGTCCTTCACATCCAACTCCAGCATCGGCACCCGGTGCTGGATCCCGGCGTTGTTCACCAGGATCTCCAGCGGCCCCACATGCTCCTCCACCCACGCGACACCCCGGGCCGCCGCGGCGTCGTCCGTGACATCGAAGGCGACACTGTGGATGCGGCCGGGGGCGAAGTCGACAGCCATCGCCGCCTCGGCGGACTTCAGCCGCTCCCCATTGATGCCGTTCAGCACCACTGTTGCACCGGCGTCGGCCAGCGCGCGGGCCAGCGCATTGCCGATCCCCCGGCTCGAACCCGTCACCAACGCAACCCGGCCCGTCAGGTCAAAAAGAGAACTCATGCGAACGGCCCTGTCTGCACCAGGTTGGCGGGAGCCTGCCCGGCGGCCAGCGCCTCGAGCTGCTTCCGGAGCAGCTTCAGGATCCGCGGCTGGAACGCCGACGCGTTGCCGCCCACGTGGGGCGTGATCAGGGCGTTGGTGGTGGACCACAGCGGGTGGTCCTGCGGCAGCGGCTCGGGATCGACGACGTCGATGGCGCACTGCAGGCGTCCGGACAGGACTTCCTTGGTCAGCGCTGCGGTGTCCACCACGGAGCCGCGGCCCACGTTCACCACCAGGGCGCCGTCCGGCAGTGCAGCCAGGACCTCTTCACCGATCAGCTGGTGCGTGTGCTCGTTCAGGGGCAGAACCGACACGAGGATGTCGTGCGTTGCGGCGAGCGCGGTCAGTTCCGAGGAAGCGTGGACCTCGCCGTGCTCATCCGTCCGGGCCGAGCTTCCCACCCGGGTGAGGGTGACTTCGAAGGGCTCCAGGCGCCGGGCGATCTCGTGCCCGATCCCGCCCACGCCCACCAGCAGGACCCGCCGGTCCGCCAGCGACTGCCGGCGCTCCGGCCGCCACAGGCCGTACTGCTGGTCCCGGACCGCCTGGTCGATGCCACGCAGCTTGGCCAGGATCAGGCCAATGGCAAGCTCCGCCGTTGCAGCCGCGTGGACTCCGGAGGCGTTGGCAACGCCGGCCTCCGGGCCTGCGGCCTCAATGACGCCGTCGTACCCGGTGGACTGGGTCTGGACAAACTTCAGCTGCTTCACCTTGGCGAGGGATCCCAGCACCGCGCCGGCGTTGATATAAGGCAGGATAACGCCGTCGATCTCAGCCAGCGTCCCGCCGTCGGGATCCTCCTTCAGGTCCCAGACCACTCCCCGCAGCCCTTGGGGCAGGGGTGAGAGATCGTCGAGGAGCTGCTGGTCGGGGAAGCTGACGGTGCGGACTGTTTGCATTGGGAAACCTATCAATCGGTGGAGCTGGCTTGCAGGGCTGGGGCTAGCGCCGGTCGAACGTGAGGCCGCCGGGGACCTGGAACGTGGGCATGAGTTCAAGCATGCCAACATTCACGTGCCGGGGTGTTTCGATGGCGTAATCCATGGCGTTGACGATGTCGTCGGTGGTCAACGACTCGTAGCCCTCGTAGTAGGTCTTCCACGCCTCTTCCATGGCTTCCGGCGTGCCGCCCATGTTGCGTCCGAAGATCTCCGTTTCCACGCGGCCGGGGCAGATTTCAGTGACGCGGATGCGCTTGCCCACAGTGTCGTTGCGGAGCTGGCGGGAGATCTGGTGCACCGCCGCCTTGGTCGCGTGGTAAACCGTATGGCCGTAGAAGTTGTATGTGCCGGCAATGGAGCTGACGTTGATGACATGCCCCCGGTCGCGTTCCACCATGCCCGGCAGCACCAGCCGGGTCAGCTGCAGCAGGCCGCGGAGGTTGACGTCAATGAGTTCATCGATGTCGCCCTCGCTGGAGTCCAGGATGTTGCCGGGCCGGGAGACGCCGGCGCAGTTCACCAGGACATCCACTTCAAGGTTTCCGACGGCGGCAGCCAGCGCTGCGGTGTCCGTCAGGTCCACGATGTGGGGCACCGCGCCGGTCTTGTCCGCGAGTTCCTTGAGCCGGTCCTCGTTCCGGGCCAGGGCGTGGACAGTAAGTCCGTGCTTGGCCAGGCGTTCGGCGATGGCGGCTCCCATGCCGGTGGATGCCCCGGTGACGAGGGCGGTTGAGTAGTCAGAAAAGGACATGTAAATCTCCTGGTGGATGCAGCGAAAGTGCCGCTGTGTGAAGTGGAAGTTAGGCGTCGCGGAGGGGCTGGTGTGCCCGGTCCTTGACGGTGCTGACGGCGGCAAGGGTGCCCAGGGCTGTGATGACCGCGTAGAAGGCGGGCATGTAGATGTTGCCGGTGGACGAGATCAGCCAGGTCATCAGCAGCGGCGCGGTGCCGCCGAAGAGCGCCGAGGAGATGTTGTAGCCCAGGCCGTAGGCCGAGTACCGGACCCGGGTGGGGAAAAGTTCCACGATGAGGATGTGGATCACCGCGGTGTGTCCGGCGAAGACCACGGCCATGATGCAGGCGCCGAGGATTGCCAGGCCCATCTGGCCCGTAGCGATGAGGGCGTAGGAAGGAATTCCGAGGATGGCCATGGCGATGGCAGAGCCTGCGATGACCTTCTTGCGGCCAATGCGGTCCGAGAGGGCACCCATGAAGGGGATGGCGATGCAGATGACTACCAGGCTGCAGGCCGTGACGAGCAGGGCTTCGCCAATGGTGAAGTTGAGCTGCTTGCCCTTGAGGAACGTGGGCATGTAGGAGAAGAGGACGTAGTAGCCGGAGCCGTTCATGAGCGGGATGAAGAGGGCCAGCAGCATGGCGCGGCGGTGTTCGGCGGAGGCGAAGGCTTCCTTGAGGGGGTTCTTGGACAGGCCGCCCTCTTCCTTCAGCTTCACGAAATTGGGGGTGTCGCTGATGGCCTTGCGGATGTACCAACCGATGACGCCCATGGGGATGGCCACCAGGAACGGAATGCGCCATGCGAACGCACCGAAGCCGCCGCCGTCGATCGCTGCCTGGGTGAGCCAGGGGGACATGGAGAAGGCAACCAGCGTGCCGGTGAGCAGTGCGGCGAAGGAGGCGATCTGGGCGTAGGAGGTGATGATGCCGCGCTTGCCTTCAGGGGCGTGCTCGGCCAGGAAGGTCATGGCACCGGCGGCTTCGCCGCCCACGGAGAAGCCCTGGAGCAGCCTGAGCAGCACGAGCAGGACGGGTGCGGCGATGCCGATGGCCGCATAGTTGGGCAGGAGGCCGATGCCGGCCGTGGCAACGCTGATCAGCAGGATGACGAAGACCAGGAGCTTTTGCCGCCCGATCCTGTCGCCCAGGTATCCGCAGACCACTGCACCCAGGGGCCGTACGAAGAAGGACACGGCGTAACCGGCGAAGACGAACAGCAGGGCGTTGTCCGGGTTGCCGGGGGCCAGGAAGACAAGGGCAAGCGTTCCGGCCATGAAGGCGAAGATGCCGTTGTCATAGAGTTCCACGAATATGCCGACACAGCCGGCGGTGACCACCTTGCGGGCCTGCTTGCTGCTGAGCCGCTCTTGGTGCGGCTGGGCCGCGTGCGTAGAGGTTGTCATGGCTTTCCTTACTAAGGGGATGGTAACAAGACTTTGAAGCTGAGGGGAGGGTGTTTAGGTTCCGGCTGCCGTGGCGAGCGTTGGCCGGACGGGCTTTCTGCCGATGCCCAGGAGGCCGAAGATGGTACTGACGGTGGACCGGAGATTTTCCAGTTCCCGCAAGGCCGCCCGGTACTTCGCTGTAGCTTCGGGAACGGTGGTCTTGCGGAAAGTTATGGTGTGGCCAGGGCGGGCCTGGGCGAGGACGTCCAGAGAGCGGCTGGTGACCACTGCCAGGACGGGATAGCCGGCAGTGACCCCACGGCCACGATGCAGCACCAGGAGTTCTTCCCGGGACGGCACTTCGATGGCGCCCACCGGAACGCCGCGGGACAGCACCTCGGCGGTGGACTGGCGTTCGGGAAGGGCTCCGCCAAGGCGCAGGCCGATGTGGTTGCTGCGGCCGCTGACGGTGTATTCGGTGTTGAAGAGCAGGCTGGCTGTGTCGCCAAACTCGTCCACGTCGGGGCCGTCCGTCACTTCCACCACCGCGGTGCTGTTGAATTCCGGCCGGGTCAGTCCCAGGCGGAAGAGCGGCAGGTCGAAGTACGGCTGGCGGATAGGCGGGACGGTTCGTGTGGCTTTCAGTTCGGTGCCTTCCGTAAGCCGCAGGCCGAAGCCGACGACGGTGTCCGGCGCGCAGCTTCCCAGGAGGACGGGCGCCTCTACCGAGCCGTGCACGGCGATGTAGGCGCGGAGCCCGCCAGTGATTTGTCGCAGCGCTACAGTTTCTCCGGCGCGGATGGACACTGGCTCCCACTGCTGGCACTCGCGCCCGCCCACCGTGAGGTGCAGGGGTGCGCCGGTGACGGCAATGAGGAGGTCCGCGGTGGCCCGCATGCGGAAGTCCAGCGCGGTGACTTCCAGCAGCGGCGCGTTGTCCGCGTTGCCGGCGAGAATGTTGGCCGCGCGGGCTGAGAACTGGTCCAGGGCGCCGTTCACGGGCAGTCCGAACCGGGGTCCGCGGAAGCGTCCCAGGTCCGTGACCACGGAGTTGCCGGGCTGCTGGATGATCAGGGCGCCGCTCATCGTGCTGCCTCCAGCTTCCGGCCGGCGTACTGTGCGAACTCTTCGGGCGGGATCTGGTGGAAGCGCAGGGTGTCTCCGGGAACGTAGGGAACCAGTGGTTCGCTGGCGGCGTCGAGGACTGTCAGCGGGGTCTGGCCGATGACGCACCAGCCGCCCGGTGCCATGGCCGGTGCGATGACTGCCTGCCGGCCGGCCACCGCGACCGCGCCTGCCGGCACGGACAGCCGGGGGTCCTTCAGGCGCGGCACGGGGAAGGGGAAGTCGGGGCCGTCCATCATGGGAGAGCCGGCCGGAGCGCCAAGGCAGCGGATCATGTAGGACTTGGTGGTGTGAAGCGCGATGATTTCCTCGACGGAGAGCTGCTGCTGGTCTGCCACGCGCTCCAGGTCGGGACCGTACTCGCCGCCGTAGACCACCGGGACGCTGAATTCGCGCGGTTTCCGGGCGGGGGCACCCGTGAATTCGAGCTGGCGCAGGCCGAGCAGGACGAAGGCCCGGACCTGGCGCGCGGAGGTGACACCGGGATCGAATTCCACAAGCAGTGAGTCATAGGTGGGCACTCCGCCGTGGACGCCATCGGCACCGGCAGCATCCAGCCATTCGGCGAGGGCATGAACCGTGGCCCAGTTGGCCTCCCGGTCCGTGGAGGCCGCGACGACGCGCAGTGCGGCGTCCCCGGATTCGAACACCTCCACCGGAGGCTGCGCTGGAGTTGGAGTGGCGGGCATATCAGGCGGCTTTCACTTTGGCGGCGAGCACCCGGGCGAGCGGTGCGATGGTGACACCGGCGCGTTCCAGTTCAGAACGGACCTGGCGGGCCAGCTGGACGGCGCCCGGGGTGTCCCCGTGGAGCAGGATGGTGTCGGCAACGATCCGCAAGTCGGTTCCCGCGACGGTTTCGATGACGCCTTCACAGACCATGCGGATGGTGCGGTAAACGATGGCTGAAGGATCGCGGATGACGGCGCCGGGGCGGTTGCGCGGAACCAAGGTGCCGTCCGCTTCGTAGGCGCGGTCCGCGATTCCCACGATGCCCACGGGAAGCTGGCGGGCTGCAGCGGCGTCGGCGAGTTCGCCGTCCTGGGCGAGGACGATGAGGTCCGGGTTGATGCGGGTGGCCGCGTCAGCTACGGCTTCTGCGTAGTCGGGACGGGTGGCAACGAGGTTGCCGAGGCGGCCGTGCGGGGCAAGATGGACGACGCCGGTGCCATGGTAGGCGGCGAAAGCGCTCAGGGCGCCGAACTGGTACAGGACGTCGTTGCGGACTTCGTCCGCGGTGAGGTCCATGGCGCGGCGGCCGAAGCCCCGCAGGTCAGGGAAACTGGGGTGCGCCCCGATGCTGACGCCGCGCCGCACGCATTCGGCCACGGTGGCGTTCATGATGTCCGGGTCTCCGGCGTGGAAGCCGCAGGCGATGTTGGCGCTGGAAACCACTTCGAGCAGGGCCGCGTCGTCGCCCATCGAGTAGGCACCGAAGCCTTCTCCGAGATCTGCAACGAGATCAACCATGGGTCCCATCTGAGCCCTCCTTTGGAGTGTTGGTACAGCGCTGGCCAGGGGCACAGCATCTGCTGCCGGAAGCGGAAGTGGTATGGACCGGCCTGCGGGGCTTTGGTCCGGATGCCCGGGTCACCGGGCTTGTAGAAAAAAGTCTGACACCGGGACTTTGATCACACAAAGACGTAATCCATGTCACGGGATAGGCGGCGGTTATGACGGGCATACAGTCCTCATGTGTCGACTCGTTTCCAGAAAGGTGCATTGCCCCGAACCGCTGTTCGTGAACGCACTCGATGTAGAGCCTTTACATTTCCGGGTTGTTAAAAGAAATAGCCCCGCGGGTAAAAGGACTGCTTATGCAAAATGCATCTGACGTCATCAGGAAATCGCATGATTGCCCGGGGGTAGAATGTACGACTAGTGAATTAGCGTTCTGGACAGAGACGTTCTGTACCGAGACGTTCTGGACACGGAGAGGGCGGCCATGGATACGCGAAAGCTTGCGTACTTTGTCCAGATCGTGGATTCGGGCAGCATCACCAAGGCTGCTGCAGCGCTCCATGTGGCCCAGCCGGCGCTGAGCCAGCAGGTCTCGGCGCTGGAGACGGACCTCAAGCAGCGCCTGTTGATCCGCAGCAAACAAGGCGTGGTGCCCACGGCCGCCGGGCATACGCTGTACCGGCACGCCCAGTCCATCCTGCGCCTTGTTGAGCAGGCCCGGCAGGACGTTGCCGCATCCGGCGCTGCGCCTTCCGGCCGGGTTTCCATTGCCATCGCTCCCTACAGCATGGCCTCGAGCCTGACTCCCAGGATCATCAGTGAAGTCGCCCGCAGGTATCCGGACATCGTCCTGCACGTGACGGAGATTTATGGCGGCGTCCTCAGCGAAGCCATCAAGAATGGGCGCCTTGATATGGCCCTCATTTACGAGCCTGGGCCCATCCGTGGTGTCCAGTTCACCACCATGATCGTGGAGGACCTCCACTTTGTGGTCAACGCCAGCAGGGCCGGCGTGAACCACGCGGACGGCGAGATCTCCCTTGAGGAAGTGGCCCGGCACGGGCTCTTCCTACCTGAACAGATCCATACCCTGCGCCAGGCTGTGGAGGCAGGGCTCACCAGCAAGGGGCTTCAGCTGCGGCTGGTAGGCGAGGTGGAATCCGTCCCGTCCCTCGCCCGGCTGCTGCGCGCAGACCTCGGTGCCACCATCATGCCCAAGTCCGCCGCGGATGCCTTGTTCCATGAGGAGGACTTCCACGTCCTGCGGATCGTGGACCCGGCTCTCCAGTGCAAGATTGCCCTGTGCACGCCGGACCACGATCCTCTATCAGAGGCAGCGTCCGCGGTTCTCCTGGTCCTGAAGGAAATGCTCCAGGAAATGCTGAACAATAAGTATGCGCGGTAGGCGCCCATAACACCCGCTTATTGGGGCATGCATCATTCGTCTTAGCGCCCTTGCCCTCCTGATCCTAAAATTAATTCATGGCCGGGAAATTGCGGCCGATTCATTCTTTGTAGAATTAATTGGAGCGAGTCGTGAAAAAGATAGACACTCTGAGGAGAATTACTGGAAAAGGCCTGAGCTTGATGGCCAAAACAGGTTTCCACTGCCCCGCAAATGGTTTTTGGCGTCCGGAGGACCGCTCGATGGACCCCATCTTCGTCTTCGAAGGCAGCCTCATGCCGGCTGGCCGTGGAGGGTCCACAGTCTGGCTCCTGGAGGACGCCGTGTTCGGCCCGCCGGAGTACCCGCTTCCAGCACGCTAAAAGTATCTCCGGGCGGTCCTTCCCCTTTTCCGCAGGCGGGCTGCATTTCCCTAGATAGACCTGCCTCTTCCTGGATCCGGCTCTTGCCCGCTCCGGTGCTTGCTCCCAATCTGGCTCGCCCCCTCCGGCGCTTGCTGGCAATCTGGACAATGATGCCCATCGGGTCAACCCGTCCCTGACCCTCCATCGAGGAATGTCAGACCCCCTTGTCATGATGGGTTCATGGGGAAAGCGGCGGTGGCTAAGGCGTTTGAGGACATCAAGGCCGCTCTTGCTGTGCTCAATGCCGAGGTGGATGAGTGTGGTTCGGCGCCGTTCTCGGATGCTGATCCGCTGGCCGGACTGGCTGATGGGTGTCTGGACATTCTTGCCGGGGTGCGGGTGGTGGAGGCCGGGTTTGCTGGTCTGAAGGCCCGGGCTGCGGTGACGTATGCGGACACTGCCCAAGCTGTTGCGGGGCCGGATGTCCCGGTGCAGGCGCAGGAAATGGCTGTCGCCGCTGAAATTGGCTGCCTCCTGGCCCTCGGTTCCCGGGCAGCGGGTGCGTTCCTGGCCGCGTCCCATGCCCTGTGCAAGGAGTTGCCGCCCACCCTTTCGGCGTTGCAGTCCGGGACGATTACTTGGCAGCATGCCCTGGCCATGGTGGATGAAACGGCCAGCCTTGACCCCGCCGGTGCGGCGGCCCTGGAAGCGTATTTCCTGGATCCGGATGTGAACAGGCCGCCCGCGGCTGCGCCGATCGGGGAGATGCCGGCGTACCGGTTCAAAGCCAAGGCCAGGAACTGGCGGGAACGGCACCATGCCGAGTCCATCGAAAAGCGCCATGCCAAGGGCATCGCCGACCGGCGGGTCGAGTACCGGCCGGACCAGGACGGCATGGCCTGGCTCTCGGCCTACCTGCCTGCCCACCATGCCTTGGCGGGCTGGAACCGGCTCACGGCCATCGCCCGGGGGATGCAGGGACCGGACGAGCCCCGTACCCTGGCCCAATTGAAGGCCGACAACTTCGCCGAGGCGATTCTTGGCACCGGCAACCACTCCGGGTGTGCCGGTGCAGGTGGCAGCGACGGAACCCTAACTCTGCCCGGCAACGGCATCGATGCGGAAACCGGCCCCGATGCGGCGGCTGGCCCATCATCGGGGATCCGGGCGCAGGTGCTGGTCACCGTGCCGGTATTCTCCCTCCTGGGATTAACGGACGAGCCAGCAATGCTGGACGGGTATGGTCCGATCCCGCCGTCGATGGCGCGCAAACTCGTAGAAGGCGGCGCCTCCTCGTTCTACCGGGTGCTCGTTGATCCGAGGGACGGGGCGCCACTGGAGATCGGCCGGACAAAGTACCGGATCAGTCAAGCCATGAGGAACTGGCTTAGGTTGCGGGATGGCAAATGCCCCTTTCCGGGATGCAGCAACAATTCGCTCGACAACGAAGCCGACCACATCCTCGCCTGGCATCAAGGCGGCACCACCGGGATATCGAATCTGGGACAGCCCTGCCCCAGACATCACCGGTTACGGCATACCAGCGGCTGGAAACCCACCCCGGCCACCAAAACCGCACCACCCGGCTGGACCTCACCCACCGGCAGGCACTACAAAAGCGAACACCAAGACTGGGAACCACCACACTGGCCAGGGCGACGACAGTCAGCGATCGGTGATCCGCCGGACTTTGTCTACATCGGGCTGTCGCCTGGAGAAAGCGAGCTCGAGCGGTTCCTGCATGCGCCGCCCGCCTGACTCACGGGGTTTCGACAGGCTCAACCACCGAAGTTTCGACAGGCTCAACCACGCGGGGGTCGAAGGCTCAACCACCGGGTTCTGGCTACGCCTGCTCGACCAGGAGTCCCTTCGCCTTCAGTACGTCCGTCAGGTTGCACAGGTCAATGGTGGTGCCGCCGGCCTTGTACAGGCTGATGAGCTCGCGCTCGGCGTCGTCGCGTTCCTGCGAGAGACGGATGACCTCCTCGATTTCATCCCTGCGGACCACCACTACACCGTCGGCGTCGCCGCGGAGGACGTCGCCGGGGTAGATGATTTCGTCGCCGAAGACCACCGGGTGGTTGATGGGGCCGATCGTTTCCTTGACGGTGCCCTTGATGGAGACGCTGCCGGAGAAGACGGGCAATCCGAGCTCAATAAGGTCCTGGGTGTCCCGGACACCGGAGTCCGTCACCAGGCCGGCCAGTCCCTTCGCTTTCATGGCGTTGCCGAGGACGTCGCCGAAAGTCCCGGCTTCCTCGTACTCCCCCGCCGCGGCCAGGATGACGTCCCCGGGCTCGGCATAGTGGATGGCCACCTGCAGCATGAGGTTGTCGCGGGGCGCGCAGCGGACCGTGGTGGCGGGGCCGCAGAAGGACATGGACCTGTCGATCGGCTTGATGCGGGAGCTGAGGGCGCCCTTGCGTCCCTGGGCCTCGTGGATGGTAGCGGACGAGAACTTCGCGAGCCGGCTGACGGCGTCGGCGCTGGGGCGGTCGACTGTGGTTTTAACGTGGATCATGGCGTTTTTCCTTCGGTGGGTTGGGTCAGTTGAGGGCTTGGACGGCCTTGTCGATGGCAGCGATGGATTCTTCGATGATGTCCAGGCTGGTGGCGTAGGAGATGCGGAAGTAGGGGCCCAGTCCGTAGGCGGATCCCTGGATGACGGCTACGGAGGCGGCCTCAAGGAGGTAGAGGGTGAAGTCCTGGTCGTTGCTGATGACGGCGCCGTCCGGTGTTGACTTCCCGATGACCCCCGCACAGTTGACGTAGGCGTAGAAGGCGCCTTCCGGCGTCGTGCATGACAAACCGTCGACGACGTTCAGGGCGGCGACTGCCGTGTCCCGCCTCTTGCGGTACACCTCGAGGCTGTCCCGGACGAAGCCCTGGTCACCGGTGAGGGCGGCGACGGTGGCGGCCTGGCTGACCGAGGAGGGGCAGGACGAGATCTGGGACTGCAGCTTGTTGATGGCGGCAATCACCGGTGCCGGCCCGGCCGCGTAGCCGAGCCGCCAGCCCGTCATCGCATAGGCCTTGGACACGCCGTTGACGGCAAGGATGCGGTCCTTCAGTTCGGGGGCCACCTCCACCAGGCTGGTGAGCTTGCCGTCGCCGAAGTAGATCTGGTCGTAGATTTCGTCGGTGAGTACGTGGACGTGCGGGTAGCCTGCCAGGACATCGGCGAGCGCCCGCAGTTCCGCGCGGGAGTACACGGCGCCGGTGGGGTTGGACGGCGCGTTGAGGATGACCCATGTGGTGCGGTCAGTGATGGCACCGGCCAAGGCCTCTGGAGTGAGCTTGAAGCCCACATCCTCGCCGCAGGAAACCACCACGGGCGTGCCTTCGTTGGCCAGCACCATGTCCGGGTACGAGACCCAGTAGGGAGCGGGAACGATCACTTCGTCGCCGGCGTCGAGCGATGCCATGAAGGCGGTGAAAATAACTTGCTTGGCTCCGCCGCCGATGGTGATCTCGGCCGGGGTGTAGTGGAGCCCGGTGCGCTGCTCGAGGGTCTGGAGGATGGCCTTCTGCAGTTCGGGAGTACCGGTGACGGAGGTGTATTTGGTTTCACCGCGTTTGATGGCCTCGACGGCGGCTTCCTTGATGTGTTCAGGGGTGTCGAAGTCCGGCTCGCCGACCGTCAGGTCGAGGATGCGGCGCCCTTCAGCTTTCAGCTCCCGCACACGGGCCGCGGCAGCCACGCTGGCGGAAGACTTGATGCGGGACACCCGCGAGGCAGGTACGAATTCAGACATGGTCTCTTCCTAGGGAGTCAGGAGCGAGCGGTACTCGTTTCCATCGACACTAGGGAAATCCGACGGGTCTGGATAAGACCAATACTGCGTGGACGGATAAGCGTCCCTTATGACTGGCAGACCCACAGTTTCCCGTTATGGGTCCAGTCACTATTGGTATTTCCGCGGACCGCGCCTTACTGCCTAGCCTCGTAGGTGGCCCATCCGCGGAGTTGGCCCCTCAGGCAAGATTCGAACCGAGGAGTGATCATGGCCGTGATGCACCAAGGAGATATCGGCTACTACCGTTACGGCGGAACGCCCAAGCCTGACAAGGCCGCCCTCGAAGCTGAAAAGATCCGGAAGCTGCTGAAAACGAACCGGCAGCGGCTTGCCTTCAACGCCAGCAGCAGCCGCCCCCTGTCCGCCCGGCTGAACCAACACATTGCTCAGGCGCTCCGGGACGGCATGAAGGTCACCCGCCTGGCCCAGGCTGCCGGGCTTTCACGCTGGACGGTCCGCACCATCGGGCTGACTTATGACGACCTGCTGCCATCCGGCCAGCCTGCGGAACAGCAGCTCGCCGATATTGCCGGGCTGAAGTCCGAGCTTGCCGAACTGGAGGAATCAAGGGCTGCCCTGGAAAAGCGGCGGCTCCACCTCCTGGCCGCTGCCCGCCGGCTCGGCCTGATGGACGACTTCGAGCTGGCGGCGCTGAGCGGCCTCCAAAGTGAGGCCATCCGCAAAATGACATGGGGACAACAGGTCCAAGTTCTCTAGACTGGCTTCTGAACGCCAAGTGACGGACACCAGAAAAGGAGCAAGGCATGAGCGGAGTAGTTGTTGTAGGTGTGGATGGCAGTGAGTCGGCACGAAAAGCCGCGGAGGCTGCGCGGGACCTGGCGGCCTCGCTGGGAGCTTCGCTCCACGTGGTGACCGCCTTCGAGACCGAGAGCGCCGAGACCTTCGGCGTAGGGTCGGACAAGGTGCGGATTTCCAACGCGGACAGCGCCGAAATCGTAGCGAACGGTTTGGGTACATCGGGACAACGTGTGGAGATCACCCACTCGGCCGCCCGCGGCAAACCGGCTGATGCCCTGATCAAGGAAGCCATCCGCCTGGACGCGAAGGTCATCGTGGTGGGCAACCGCAGGATGCGCGGCATCGGCCGGCTCCTGGGCAGCGTCGCCAACAGTGTGGCGCACAACGCCCCCTGCGACGTCTACATCGCCAACACCTACGACGACTAGCGGCCCGCGCGGCAAGCGGCTTTAGAGCCAAGCGGGCTTTTAAAGCAAGCGGCTTAAATAAAGCAAGCGGACGACGACGGGACCTCCCGCCGTCGTCCGCTTGCTTTAAGTAAGGGTGCGGGCCACCTGGATCATTGGTATTGCTCCCGCGCAGTTAAGGACGGGAGCCATGCGCCCAACACGGCCAGCGCACTGATCCAGGTTGTTGCCTGCCGTTTCCGGCCCGCACGGTCTTCTGGCCGGGCGGCGTCAGACGCTGGTTCTCCGCTTCAGCCAGCCCCATACAGCGGTGGCCACAAACAGGACCAGGCCGATGATCGCCAGCCACAGCAGGCCCTTGATCACGAAGCCCAGTACGGACAGAACGAGCCAAATGATAAGCAGTGTGATGATTAGTCCCATAGGGGAAGCTTAGGCCACCGAGGGGACAGCCCGCGCCAAGCGTTAGCTGGACACGTCCCGCTCAATTTCCTCGGCTAGGTCGTCCACGGCTTCGGGGCGCAGGTCGATGCCGGCCTCCTCGAACCGCTCCTCCAGCACGTGGGTTACGTCGTCCTGCACGTGGCCCAGGCGGATTTCATCCTTGACGTCTTCGGCAATACTTTCCGCGGTCTCCACGGCGTCAACCTCCTCTACGCTGTCGTCGTCAAAAGGGGCACCGGTATCAGCTTGGTCAGTCATACTTCATCGTTGCCGGTCGGCGGCGGTCGGTCAATGACGGGAACGGCTTAAAGGCAAGCGGACGACGGCGGGACCTCCCGCCGTCGTCGGCTCCCCGTTCGAAATGCCTAGCCTTTGATCTCCACCTTGACGAAGTCCTGCCGGTGGAACATCCGCCGCTCAGGCCAGCCGTCCATGACCACCCAGATGACGGAGCCGTCAGGGGTGGCGCCGTCAACCACCCCGCAGCCGAGGGGCTGGCCGTCCCGTGAAAGCCGCACCCACTGCCCGGGCGGCAAGGCGTTCCAGGAGACGCGCCGCCAGCTGTGCACTGCAGTCGGTTCCATTTGCGCCTACCGCAGGATGACCGTGCGGTTGCCCAGCAGCAGGATGCGCCCCTCGCAGTGCCAGCGGACAGCATTCCGGAGGGCCACGCACTCGGCGTCCCGGCCCACCGCCACCAGGTCATCGGCCGTGTATGTGTGGTCCACCTCGATCACCTGCTGCGAGATGATCGGGCCCTCATCGAGTTCGGCGTTGACATAGTGAGCCGTAGCGCCCACCGTCTTGACGCCGCGTTCGTAGGCCTGGTGGTAGGGCTTGGCGCCCTTGAAGCTGGGCAGGAACGAGTGGTGGATGTTGATGGTCCGGCCGGCAAGCTTGGCGGAGAGCTCGTCACTGAGCACCTGCATGTACCGGGCCAGGACCACGAGTTCCACGTCGAACGTATCCACGAGTTCCAGCAGCCGGGCCTCCGCGTCAGCCTTCGTGCTGGAGGTGACCGGAACATGGAAGAACGGAATGCCGTGCCACTGGACCAGGCCCTCCTGGTCCCGGTGGTTGGAGACGACGGCGACGATCTCCACCGGGATATCGCCTGTGCGTGCCCGGAACAGCAGATCGTTGAGGCAGTGGCCCATCCTGGACACCATCACCAGCACCCGGCGCTTCCGGCCATGCGGCTCCAGCTGCCAGTTCATCTGCCACTTCTCCCCCACCGGCCCGAAGTCGCGGCGCAGGTCCTCGGTGCCGGGCTGCTGCCCGGTACCTGACACGGACGGTTCCGAAGCGAAGTGCACCCGCATAAAGAAGTGCCCCTGCGCCTTGTCGCCATACTGCTTGATGTCGATGATGTCGCAGCCGCGTTCCAGCAGGAACGCCGAGACTGCGTGCACAATCCCCGGCGACTCCGCACAGTCAACCGTCAGAACATGCTCGACGGCGGCAACGGGCTCCGCCGTCGAGTCACCTGCCGCGGGGGCTGTCGTTTCGACTGCCGTGGTCACTTCTTCACCCCGTCTTTCACTGCACCGTCCAGGTCACGCCCGATAGCGGACGCCTCGGTGTCCATATCCTGCGCCAGCTCCGACTTGAACGTCTCGTAGCGGGCTACGTGCGCGGGCCGGCGGCGCAGCACCAGCCACGCGGCGCCGAGCAGGATGAACCACACAGGGGTGACCAGAAGGGCAACCAGCGTGTCCGGCTGCGTGGTCAGCGCCCACAGGACGAAGGCGAAGAACGCGAACACCGTCCAGACCATCGGGATCCCGCCGGGCATCCGGTACTTCGAGGCAGCGTGCAGGTGCGGGCGGCGGCGGCGGAACGCCAGGTAGCTGGCCAGGATGATAGACCAGACGAACACAAAGCAGACGGCGGACACGGTGGTCACCATGTCGAAGGCCTTGCCGATGTCCTGGCCTGCGTACATCAGCACCACGCCGGAGAGCAGCAGCACGCAGGAGAGGAACAACGCGTTCTGCGGCACCTTCCGGTTGGACAGCCGGCGGAAGACCGACGGCGCGTCCCCTTCCTGTGCCAGCCCGTAGACCATGCGGGAGGTGGAGTAGATGCCGGAGTTGGCCGAAGACATGGCCGAGCTGAGGACCACCAGGTTCACCACGGTGGCGGCGGCGCCTAGGCCGGCCAGGGAAAACATGGCGATGAACGGGCTGTGGCCGGCCTGGAACTGGGTCCACGGGGTGACGGACATCAGGATGATGAGGGCGCCCACGTAGAACAGGAGGACACGGATGGGAATGGAGTTGATGGCCTTGGGCAGGTTCTTTTCCGGGTCCTTCGCTTCGGCAGCCGTGGTACCCACCAGCTCAATGCCCACAAACGCGAACACCGCAATCTGGAAGCCGGCCACAAAACCCATGAACTCGTTCGGGAAGAATCCGCCGTGGCTCCACAGGTTCGTGAAGGCGGCAGGGCCGGCGTCGGACTGGAAGCCCGTGAAGATCATGAACATGCCCACGATGATCAGCGCGGCGATGGCAATGATCTTGATCAGTGCGAACCAGAACTCGGTTTCGCCGAAGGCCTTGACGGTCACCAGGTTCAGGAACAGCAGGATGGCTATGGTGGCCAGGCCCGGGATCCAGAGCGGCAGTCCCGGCCAGAGTTCCTTGGAGTAGCCGGCGATCGCGATCACGTCGGCGATTCCGGTGATCACCCAGCAGAACCAGTAGGTCCAGCCGGTGAAAAAGCCCGCCCAGGGGCCCAGGAGGTCTGCAGCGAAGTCGCTGAAGGATTTGTAGTTCAGGTTGCTCAGCAGCAGTTCACCCATGGCCCGCATGACGAAGAACAGCATGAAGCCGATGATCATGTAGACGAAAATGACAGACGGTCCGGCCGCGGAGATGGTTTTGCCAGAGCCCATGAACAGGCCCGTGCCGATGGCGCCGCCTATGGCGATCAGCTGGATGTGCCTGTTGGTGAGCTGCCGCTCAAGGTGCGGCTCCTGGCGGGAAATTACAGGTTTAGTTGTCACGTGCTGCTCCTCGAATCAATGCTGCCTGGAGTGCTGAAGTGGACGCCTGGTCCGGCCCGGCAGGAAAGGAATTGCCGGGCATGGAATCAAGGCTGTTGAAGCTGTAAAGATGGATACCAGCGATGTTGCCGGGCTGGCTTTCGAGGCCGGCGATCAGGCTGTCCGGCGAGTAGCGGTCGCCGGACAGGAGTTTGCGGGCCAGCGGGCCCTTGCGGCTGAGGAACTTGAGGGAACTTCCGACGCCGATCTGCCCGGCCAGTGCCACCAGTTTGGTCCGCGGGACGGACCCGGCCACGCCCGCCCACAGGGGCAGGTGGACGCCTTCACGGCGCAGGAGCGCCGCGAAGTCATGGATTTTCCCGGCGGAGAAGCACATCTGGGTGACCACGTGCATGGCCAGGTGCTGCTTAGCCAAAAGACCGTCGAGCAGGTCCACCGGGCTAACCAGCGGATGGCCCTCCGGGTACCCCGCGACACCCACCCGCATCATCCCGCCGCTGTACTGCGCGATGTCCTCGAGGACCGGAAGCGCCGAGTCATAGACACCGGCAGGCTCTTTCCGGTCTCCCCCAATAACGAAGACTTCGCGGATACCCGCCGCATCGCAGACGCGGACGATCTCGGTGAGCTCGGCGCGGCTGCGGAGGCTGCGGGCGGCGAGATGTGGCACCACGGTGTAGCCGGCGTCGCTCAGCTCCACCGCGGTGCGCATGGTCCGCTCGATGCCGTGGTGCGGCAGGCACGTCACGCTAAGCGTGGTGGTCTTGGGCACCAGGGCCTGGACCTGCTCAACGATTCCCTCTGTAGGGATGATTTCGATTCTGATGGGGAACATCATTGGTCCTGTCTGTTCATCAGGTATTGGTCATCAGATCTGGCCGGAGGCCGGGGCCATCACGCCGTTGCGGCCAAAAGGGAGCTGGCTTCCTGGCGGGTGCTGCCGGAGGACTCGATGTGGGCGAGTTCGGCGGGGATCTCCCAGCCTTTCTTCCGCATCGCGGTGGCCCAGAGCCGGCCGGCGCGGTAGGAGGAACGGACCAGCGGGCCGGACATCACCCCAAGGAAGCCGATCTCGTCCGCTTCCTGCTGCAGGTCCACGAACTCCTGCGGCTTGACCCACCGGTCCACCGGCAGGTGCCGCTCGGACGGGCGCAGGTACTGGGTGATGGTGATCAGGTCGCACCCGGCCTCGTGCAGGTCCCGCAGCGCCTCGGAAATCTCTTCGCGGGTTTCGCCCATGCCCAGGATCAGGTTGGACTTGGTCACCATGCCCAGGTTCCGGCCCTGCGTGATCACATCCAGGGACCGGTCGTACCGGAACGCCGGCCGGATCCGCTTGAAAATCCTCGGCACCGTCTCCACGTTGTGGGCGAACACCTCGGGCTTGGAATCGCAGATCGCGGCGATGTGTTCGGGTTTGCCGGAGAAGTCCGGGATCAACAGCTCCACCCCGGTGCCGGGGTTCAGCTCATGGATCTTCCGGACCGTCTCTGCGTACAGCCACACACCCTCGTCCTCGAGGTCGTCCCTGGCCACCCCGGTGACGGTGGCGTAGCGCAACTGCATGGCCTGCACGGACCTTGCCACCTTGGTCGGTTCGAACCGGTCCACCGGGGAGGGTTTGCCGGTATCGATCTGGCAGAAATCACACCGCCGGGTGCACTCGGAGCCGCCGATCAGGAACGTGGCTTCCTTGTCCTCCCAGCACTCAAAGATGTTGGGGCAGCCGGCCTCCTCGCACACCGTGTGCAGGCCTTCCTTCTTCACCAGGTTCTTCAACCCGACGAATTCCGGGCCCATCTGGACCTTGGCCTTGATCCACTCCGGCTTGCGCTCCACCGGGACAGCCGAGTTGCGCTGTTCAACGCGCAAAAGCTTCCGGCCTTCAGGTGCCAATGTCATGTGGTTCTCTTCTTTCAGCATTCGACGACGTTGACGGCGAGGCCGCCCATGGCCGTTTCCTTGTATTTGGAGCTCATGTCCTTGCCGGTCTCGCGCATGGTCACGATCACTTCATCGAGCGAGACCCGGTGGGAGCCGTCGCCCCAGAGGGCCATCTTCGCAGCGTTGATCGCCTTCGCCGCAGCGATCGCGTTCCGTTCGATGCAGGGCACCTGCACCAGCCCGCCGATCGGATCGCACGTCAGGCCCAGGTTGTGCTCCATCGCGATCTCCGCGGCGTTCTCCACCTGGGCAGGGGTTCCGCCCATCACCTCGGCCAGTCCGGCCGCTGCCATGGACGACGCCGAGCCCACCTCGCCCTGGCAGCCCACCTCAGCACCGGAAATGGACGCCTGCTCCTTGTAAAGCACCCCGACGGCGCCGGCAGCGAGCAGGAACCTGACCACCACGTCGTCGCGGTCCTCCTGGCTGGCATTCTCCATCCCCGGGGCAAAGTGCAGCGCGTAGTACAGCACCGCCGGAATAATCCCAGCGGCCCCGTTCGTGGGAGCGGTGACCACCCGGCCGCCCGAGGCGTTCTCCTCATTGACCGCCAGGGCGATCAAGTTAACCCACTCCTGCCAATACCTCGGGTCGTGGAACTCCTGGTCCTGGCCCTCAGCGTCCGGCCGTGAACTTTCCTTCTTCAGCCGGTCGTACCAGTCCGGCGCACGACGGCGGACCTTCAGCCCCCCGGGCAGCACGCCTTCGCGCTTCAGGCTGGTGGCCACGCAGCCCTCCATGACGGAGTAGATGTGCAGCAGGCCCTCGCGGATCTCCTCCGGGGTGCGGCTGTCCTCCTCGTTGACACGCATCACGTCGCTGATACCCAGCCCGGTTTCCCGGCAGTGCTCCAGCAATTCGGCGGCGGTGCGGAACGGGAGCGGCAGTTCCTTCTTCGATTCCTCCAGCTCCTGCTGCGCGGCGTCCTCCTCACCCTCACGGACGATAAACCCGCCGCCCACCGAAAAGAACGTGGCAGTGTGCAGCACTTGGCCACCGGCATCGGACACTGTGAAGGTCATGCCGTTGGTATGCCGCGGCAGGACGGTCAGCGGGCGCAGCACCATGTCCTTCACCCCGTAGGGCAGGGGCACGGCACCAGCGAGCTGCAGGATCCCGGTCTCGGCGATCGCAGCCAGCCGCTCCTCCACCTCCTCCGGCAGGATCTGCTCCGGATGGAAACCCTCCAGCCCCAGCAGGATGGCCGTCATGGTGCCGTGCCCGTGGCCGGTCGCCGCGAGCGAGCCGTACAGGTCCACCCGCAGCGACGCCACGTCCGCCAGCTTGCCGAGGCCCTTGAGCTCCTCCGCATAAACGGCAGCAGCCCGCATCGGCCCCACAGTATGGGAACTAGAGGGCCCAATCCCGATTGAGAAAAGGTCAAAGACTCCAACAGCCATGTGCGTGGTTCCTAACTAGGAGGGGGTCGGTGGTTGAGGGGTTTCGACAGGTTCAACCACCGGTGGTTGAACCTGTCGAAACCCTGCCGAACAGCTGAGGTTCGCTACGCCTGGGTAGAGGGGGTGGGCCTTGGCTAGGGCCTCTACGCGGTGACGCAGGCCGGTAAGGTCTGTGCCGGCGTCGGCCGTTAATGCTTCGGCGATGATGTCCGCAACCTCGCGGAAGGCGTCCTCGCCGAACCCGCGGGTGGCCAGGGCCGGGGTGCCGATGCGCAGGCCGGAGGTGACCATCGGCGGACGCGGGTCGAACGGGACGGCGTTGCGGTTGACCGTGATGTCGATCGCCGCGAGGCGGTCCTCGGCCTGCTGCCCGTCGAGTTCGCAGTTGCGCAGGTCCACGAGGACCAGGTGCACATCGGTGCCGCCGGAGATCACACTGATGCCCTTGCTGGTGACGTCCGGTTGGACCAGGCGCTCGGCGAGGATGCGGGCGCCGGCCAGGACGCGCTCCTGGCGTTCCTTGAACTCGGCGGACGCTGCGATCTTGAAGGCCACGGCCTTGCCGGCAATGACGTGCTCCAGCGGGCCGCCCTGCTGGCCCGGGAACACAGCCGAGTTGATCTTCTTGGCGATGTCGGCGTCGTCCGTCAGGATGATCCCGCCGCGCGGACCGGCGAGGGTCTTGTGCGTGGTGGACGTGGTGACGTGCGCGTGCGGCACCGGCGACGGGTGCAGGCCGGCGGCCACGAGGCCTGCGAAGTGGGCCATGTCCACCATCAGGTAGGCGCCAACGGAGTCCGCGATGCGGCGGAACTCGGCGAAGTCCAGCTGGCGGGCGTAGGCGGACCAGCCGGCAACGATCAGCGCGGGCTTGTGCTCCTGGGCAAGGCGCTCCACCTCGGCCATGTCCACGGTGTGGGTGTCCTCGCGGACGCCGTACGGCACCACGTTGTAGAGCTTGCCGGAGAAGTTGATCTTCATGCCGTGCGTGAGGTGGCCGCCGTGGGCAAGGTTGAGGCCCATGATGGTGTCGCCCGGCTTGATCAGCGCGTGCATCACCGAGGCGTTGGCCTGCGCGCCGGAGTGCGGCTGCACGTTGGCGAATTCCGCGCCGAAGAGCGCCTTGATCCGGTCAATGGCGAGCTGTTCGATGACGTCCACGTGCTCGCAGCCGCCGTAGTAGCGCTTGCCCGGGTAGCCCTCGGCGTACTTGTTGGTCAGCACCGAGCCCTGCGCCTGCATCACGGCGACGGCAGTGTGGTTCTCGGAGGCGATCATCTCCAGGCCGTCGCGCTGGCGGCTGAGTTCGTCGTCGATCTTCGCGGCGATCTCCGGGTCCAGAGTGGACAAGTCCGCGTCCAGGGACGGGGAAACGACCTGCTCGAATGCGGTAACTGTGCTCATGCCTGCGGCCGCGGCGCTCACAGTTCGCCGCCGTTGGCTGCCGCGTACTCTTCAGCGGACATCAGCGGACCCTCTTCGGTGACGGCCACCTTGAAGAGCCAGCCGGCGCCGTAGGGGTCGTTGTTGATCAAGGCGGGGTCGGAGACCACTTCCTCGTTGATCTCCACCACTTCGCCGGTGACGGGGGCGTAGAGGTCCGAGACGGACTTAGTGGATTCCACTTCGCCGCAGGTTTCCCCCGCGGTCACTGTGGAGCCCACCTCGGGCAGGTCCACGTACACGATGTCGCCCAGCGCATCCGCGGCCACAGCAGAGATTCCGACGCCGGTAGGCCCGGATCCATCAGCAGCAACCCACTCATGCTCGGCGGAGTACTTCAGTTCAGCAACAACTTTGCTCATGATTCTTTCCTTAGGTTCGTGTTTGAAAGTGTTGGGGCGTTCGCTCAAAACGTGCAGTAAGTGATGGGGCGTTCGCTCAAAACGTGCGGTAAGTGATGGCGCGTTCGCTCAAAACGTGCGGTAAGTGATGGGGCGTTCGCTCAAAACGTGCGGTAAGTGATGGGGCGTTCGCTCAAAACGTGCGGTAAGTGATGGAGCGTTCGGATAACGCGCGAAGGGTGAGCGAGCCTCGAGGGCCGGCGGAGCCGGGCTTTTCGAAAGCGTGCGTCAAAGCGACGAAGGAGCAGCACGCGTGAAAAGTCCGGTCTGCCGGTCCGAAGCCGACCCGAAGCCTATTTGGTGCGCTTGTAGAACGGGAGGTCGACGACTTCGAAGGGCTCTGCCTTGCCGCGGAGGTCGATGTCCAGGGCGGTGCCGGGTTCTGAGTGTTCGACGTCGACATAGGCCAGGGCGATCGGGTAACCGAGGGTCGGGCTCGGCTGGCCGGAGGTCACCTCGCCTACAGCGTTGCCGTCCTTGAGGACCGGGTAGTGGCTGCGTCCGGCGCGGCGGCCCAGGCCCTTGAGGCCCACGAGCTTGCGGCCGGAGGTGGAACCGGCGCCCAATTCCTTGAGCTCGGCAAGCACTGCCTTGCCCACGAAGTCCGATTCCTTCTTGAGCGAGACAACCGGGCCCAGGCCAGCGGCGTAGGGGTTGCCCGAGCGGGAAAGCTCGTTGCCGTAGAGCGGCATGCCCGCTTCGAGGCGGAGCGAGTCGCGGCACGCGAGCCCGGCGGGAATGAGCCCGTGATCAGAACCAACTTCCAGCAGGGCCTCCCACAGGCCGGCAGCATCCTCGTTGGGAATGTAGATCTCGAAGCCGTCTTCGCCGGTGTAACCGGTGCGGGCCAGCAGCAGTTCCTGCCCGTTTATCTCCACCTCGACAGCCGCGTAGTACTTCAGCTCGGTCACCAGCACATGCTGTTCGGCGGGGACCAGCGTCAGGAGGATGGCTTCGGCGTTCGGTCCCTGGACTGCGATGAGGGAGGTCTCAGCGGACACGTCTTCCACGCGGACGTCGAAGTTGGCGGCCCGTTCGGCCAATGCGGCGGCAACCACCGCAGCGTTGCCGGCGTTAGGGACCACGAGGTACTTCTGTTCGCCCCGGCGGTAGGAGATGAGGTCGTCGATGATGCCGCCGTCTTCCTGGCAGATCAGCGAGTATTTGGCCTTGCCCACGGCCACGGCGGACAGCTTGCCGGCAAGGGCATAGTCCAGGAAAGCTCCGGCGTCGGGGCCAGTGACCCAGACTTCGCCCATGTGGGAGAGGTCGAACAGGCCGGCAGCGTTGCGGACGGCGTGATGTTCGGCCAGTTCGGAGCTGTACTTCAGCGGCATCTGCCAGCCACCGAAGTCGGTGAAGGAAGCGCCGGCAATTTTGTGCTGCTCGTACAGCGCGGTGTAGTTCTCAGTCATCGGAAGTCCTTAGTTTTCGAACTCGGTGAGCGGCGGGCAGGAGCAGACCAGGTTGCGGTCCCCTGCTGCGCCGTCGATGCGGCCGACCGGCGGGAAGTACTTGTCCTGCCGCAGCGAGGAAACGGGGAAGGCGGCCTGCTCGCGCGGGTACATCTGGTTCCAGTCGGAGGAAACGACGGCGGCTGCCGTGTGGGGTGCATTCCGCAGCGGGGAGTTCTCCACGGCGAAGTCGCCGGCGGCCACCTGGTCGATTTCCCGGCGGATGGTGATCATGGCTTCGATGAAGCGGTCGATCTCCGCGAGGTCCTCGGACTCGGTGGGCTCCACCATGAGGGTGCCCGCGACCGGGAAGGACAGCGTGGGGGCGTGGAAGCCGAAGTCGATCAGGCGCTTGGCTACGTCCTCGGCGGTGACGCCGGTCTTGGCCGTCAGTTCGCGCAGGTCCAGGATGCACTCGTGCGCAACCAGACCGCTCTCGCCGGTGTAGAGGACCGGGAAGTGCTCGTCCAGCCGGGCCGCAACGTAGTTTGCCGCGAGCAGAGCTGACTTGGTGGCTTCGGTGAGTCCCTGGCCGCCCATCAGCTTCACGTACGCCCACGAGATCGGCAGCACGCCGGCGGAACCGAAGCGTGAAGCAGATATCGCAACCCCGTGCCCGGCCTCGTGCGCGGCCTTGTTGGCATCGCTCGGCATGAACGGCGCGAGGTGTGCCTTAGCAGCAACCGGTCCGACGCCCGGTCCCCCACCACCGTGCGGGATGCAGAAGGTCTTGTGCAGGTTCAGGTGGGACACGTCGCCGCCGAACTTGCCCGGCTGGGCGAGGCCAACGAGGGCGTTCAGGTTCGCGCCGTCAACGTACACCTGGCCGCCGGCTGCGTGGGTGGCGCCGCACACCTCGCGGACGTCGGAATCGTACACACCGTGGGTGGAGGGGTACGTGATCATGATGGCCGAGAGGACGTCCTTGTGGGCCTCGATCTTGGCCTGCAGGTCGGCGTGGTCAATCGTGCCGTCGGCAGCGGTAGCCACCACAACAACCTTCATGCCCGCGAGGACAGCCGAAGCGGCGTTGGTGCCGTGCGCCGAAGCCGGGATCAGGCAGACGTTGCGCTGCTGGTCACCGCGGGAGTGGTGGTAGCCGCGGATTGCCAGCAGGCCGGCGAGCTCGCCCTGCGAGCCGGCATTGGGCTGGATGGACACCTGGTCGTAGCCGGTGATTTCGGCAAGGTCGGATTCGAGTCCGGAAATGAGTTCACGCCAGCCGGCAGTCTGGGAATCCGGCGCGAACGGATGGATGGACGCGAATTCCGGCCAGGAGATGGCTTCCATCTCGGCGGTGGCGTTGAGCTTCATAGTGCAGGAGCCCAGCGGGATCATTGTGCGGTCCAGCGCCAGGTCGCGGTCCGAGAGGCGGCGGATGTAGCGCAGGAGCTGGGTTTCGGAGCGGTGGGTGTTGAATACCGGGTGCTGCAGGTAGGTGGAGGTGCGCAGTACCGTCTCGGGCAGCTCGAACCCGGCGGCCTCCACAACGGGACCGGCGCCAAAGGCGACGACCACTGCGGAGAGGACCTCCGGCGTCGTGGTTTCATCGACTGACACGCCAACTGTGTCCGCATCGATGAGGCGCAGGTTGATGCCGCGGGCTTCGGCGGCGGTGATCACCTTGGCGGCCTTGCCGGGTACGCGGACAGTGATGGTGTCGAAGAAGGTGTCGGACACCAGTTCGCGGCCGGCGATCTTCAGCGTAGCGGCGAGGGCGCGGGCGTTGTTGTGGACGGTTTCGGCGATCGCCTTCAGCCCGTCAGGGCCGTGGTAAACGGCGTAGAAGGACGAGACGATGGCCAGCAGTGCCTGCGCGGTGCAGATGTTGGACGTGGCCTTCTCTCGGCGGATGTGCTGCTCGCGGGTCTGGAGGGCAAGCCGGTAGGCGGGGACGCCGGCGTTGTCCTTGGAAACGCCCACGATGCGGCCGGGAAGGGTCCGTTCCATGCCGTCGCGGACGGCCATGTAGGCGGCGTGCGGTCCCCCAAAGAACAACGGCACGCCAAAACGCTGGGTGGAGCCGACGGCGATGTCCGCGCCCTGCTCGCCCGGCGGCGTGATCAGGGTGAGCGCCAGGAGGTCGGCGGCGACGGTGACCAGGGCACCCCGGTCCTTGGCTTCGGCGATGACGGCCGACTGGTCCCAGACCCGGCCGGAGACGCCCGGCTGCTGGAGGACCACACCGTTGACGTCGCCGTCGGGCAGTCCGTTGGTGAGGTCGGCGATTTCCACCTCGAAGCCCAGTGCTTCGGCGCGGCCCAGCACAATGGCGATGGTCTGCGGGAGGAGGTCGGCGTCGAGGACGGTCTTGCCGTCCTTCGCCGTCTTGTTCTTGTTGGCGCGGCGCATCAGGAGCACGGCTTCGGCGACGGCGGTGGCTTCGTCCAGGAGGGAGGCATTGGCCACCGGGAGCGCGGTGAGGTCCTGGACCATGGTCTGGAAGTTGAGCAGCGCCTCGAGCCGGCCCTGCGAGATTTCGGGCTGGTAGGGGGTGTAGGCGGTGTACCAGGCGGGGGCTTCGAGGATGTTGCGGCGGATCACCGGCGGGGTCACGGTGTCGTAGTAGCCCTGGCCGATCATCTGCACGGCCATCTTGTTCTTGCCCGCCAGCTTGCGGAGCTCGGCGAGGACCTGGACTTCGCTCAGGGCGTTCTCGAGGGTGAGGGGCTTGTCCTGGCGGATGGAATCGGGGACCGCGCTGTCGACCAGGCCGTCAAGGTTGTCGTAGCCGACGGCCTTAAGCATGGTGTCGATGTCCGACTGGCGGCGCGCGCCGATATGGCGGTCTGCGAAGGTGCTGGGGGACGATTGAACCGTCATAAGAGGAACTCCATAATTCAGGTGGCGCCTAAGCACCACGTTGATTCGGGTTCCTCCCCGCTCTGTATTGGACCTGAGAGTTTTGCGTTGCCCTGCCGTTTCGCAGGACGCCACTTGCACCGTCGGTGAGCCCGGTTGCCCGGACTGCTTTCCAGAGTTGCCTTGCCGCGGCGGTACGTGGGCCTGAGAGATTCCTGGGGAGGATTTGCTCCTACGGCGCCTGCAGAACGTACCGGCAGGACTCTCCCGCCGCAGATCATAAGCATGTGCCACTGGTGGGTGACACGGCTCACACCTTACAGGGTTGGGTGGCTGGATGCAAAATTACCGTCCGATAGGTCTGAAATCCTACCCGCACCCGGGATGCTTCATTCGCGGACGGACGACGGCGCGCCGTGCCGCCGGCGCCGTCTCACCAAAGTGCCGCGAGGCTCCGCCCCCTCCTGTGCCTGCGCTCCTCGGGCCTGAGACAATGGCCGAATGGAAATCGCACTGGGACTTCTGGTTCTCGTCGCGGTGGTCTGCGCCGGAAGCGCGTTGAGCCGGAAACTCAACATTTCGGTTCCGCTGCTGCTGGTGCTGGCGGGTGTGATCGGTTCCTTCCTCCCGTTCGTTCCGGACATTGAACTGAACCCGGAAGTGGTCCTGGTGGGACTGTTGCCGCCGCTGCTGTATGCCGCGGCGCTGCGGACTTCCCTGTTCGATTTCCGCTCCAACCGCCGGGCCATTGGACTGCTCTCGGTTGGTTACGTCATCTTCGGGACCATCACGGTGGGCCTGGTGGTCTGGTGGCTGTTCCCGGAGATTCCGCTGGCCGCCGCATTCGCCTTGGGTGCGGTCCTGGCACCGCCGGATGCCGTGGCTGCTACCTCCATCGCCCGGAAGGTGGGGATGCCGCGCAGGATTGTCACCATCCTGGAGGGCGAATCACTGGTCAATGACGCCACGGCATTGATTTGCCTCCGGGCCGCCATCGCCGCCATCGCGGGGTCCGTGTCCGCGGCGGAGATCGCCGGGGACTTCCTGCTCGCCGTGGGCGGCGGGCTGGTGGTGGGCATCGCCGCTGCCTACGTCCTGACTATGCTTCGCAAGCGCATCCGGAACGTCGCGATCAACACCTCCACGTCCCTGGTGGCCCCCTTGGTGGCATACCTCCCGGCGGAAGCGATCCACGCTTCGGGCGTCCTCGCCGTCGTCGTTACAGGGCTCGTGATGGGCACCAAAGCGCCTTCGATGCCCAACGGTGCCGCCCGGCTGAGCCAGCGCAGCAACTGGAACACCGTGCAGTTCCTGCTCGAGAACTCGGTTTTCCTGCTGATCGGGCTGCAGGTGCGGACGATCGTCGAGGGCGTCCAGGACGATTCCCTTGGTGCCGCAAGGATCTGGGCGGGTTGCGCTGTGATTCTGCTGGCGGTGCTGGTGCTCCGGCCGGTGTGGGTGTTCCCGGCGACGTACCTGCCCCGCCTGATTCCGGCCGTGCGGCGCAGCGATCCGTCGCCGCCCTGGCAGTTCCCGGCGATCGTTTCCTGGGCCGGGATGCGGGGGGTGGTCACCCTCGCGGCGGTGCTGGTGCTGCCCGAGGACCTGGAGCACCGTTCGGTGCTGATCCTCGCTGCCCTCGTGGTGGTCGGCGGCACGCTGACGCTGCAGGGCTTCACCCTCCCGGCGCTGGTCCGCGTCCTCAGGGTGCAGGGCCCGGACCAGCGCGAGGATGCGCTGAACAAGGCATCGCTGATGCAGCTCGCCACCGCCGCCGGGGTGGCCCGGCTGCAGGAACTGCGGACGGACGACGATCCGCCGGAGGTGGTGGCCATGCTGAAACGGCGCACCCAGGAGCGCGGGCTGGCGGCCTGGGAACGACTGGGGCGGCCCTCGGCGGAAACAGCGACGCCCAGCGAACGCTACGCCAGGCTGCGGCTTGCCATGCTGGAGGCGGAACGGGCCAAAGTGCTGGATCTGCGGCGCGGCGGCGAGTACGCCCAGGAGGTCCTCAGTGACGTCCTGGAGCGGCTGGACGTTGAGGAATCCATGCTGGATGCGGCGCTGGACGAGGTGGACACGTTCGGCGAGGGCGGCGGCGAAGGAATTGCCAGGCCCGGCGGAGTGTGCGGCCACCTCGAGTCGGCCCGGCCCCGAGAGGTCCCCCAGGATCCCTTCTGCGCGGACTGCCGCTTGGAAGGTACGACGCCGGTACACCTGCGGATGTGCCTGGGCTGCGGCAAAGTCGGATGCTGTGATTCCTCGCCCGCAACCCATGCATCCAGGCACTTTGCCGCCACCGGCCACCCGGTGATGCGGAGCATCGAGCCGGGCGAGGACTGGCTCTGGTGCTACCAGGACGACCTGCTGGGCTGACAGCCTGTTGGCATGGTTCAGGTGAGCGGACGACGACGGCGGAACGTCCCGCCGTCGTCCGCTGGATTGCCTTGGCCATCCCCGGCGGCCGTGAATTAGCCCTTTTCCTCTTCCAGGGCGAGATCCTTCAGGTGGCGGCGCAAACTCGTTGCAACCCTCCCAATGGCTTCAAGGTCTTCCGGGGCAAGGGCATCGACAAAGAACCGGCGTACCAGCCGGAGATGCGGCGCTGAGGAAGCACGGAAAGTCCGGGCCCCGTCCTCGGTCAATTCCACCTCGGCGCCACGGCTGTCGTTACCCGATTTATGCCGTCGGATGAGGCCCCTGTTTTCCATCCGCCCCAGGTGATGGGACAGGCGGCTTCGTTCCCACCCAATCCCCTCGGCCAGTACTGAGGAACGCAACTTGTGCTCCGGGGCCTCGCTGAGGGCCAGGAGCACGGCATAGTCGCCGGGGGACACACCGGACGTGGACTGCAGACCCGCCGCCAAAGCCTGGCGCATCGCCTCGGCCGTCTCGATGTACTCGCGCCACACGGCCAGTTCGTTCGGAGTGGGACTCTGCCGGGCGCCCTTGCTGCTGTGCTCCATGACCACCTTTTTCTACTTGACATGTCAACCCTACGGGTTGATGATTGACACGTCAATTAAGTAATTGACACATCAATTAGAGGACGGGCCCAGTGAGCGAAGTGATTTTTGGTTTGGATACCTTTGGCGACGTCCCCACGGATGATGCGGGTGGACCGGTAAGCCATGCTCGTGCCATCCGGCAACTGGTGGATGAGGCCGTTCTTGCCGATCAGTTGGGCGTGGACGCCTTCCTGGTCGGTGAGCATCACCGACCGGAATACTCGGTGTCGGCCCCGGAGACAGTCCTGGCCGGCATGGCCAGCCGCACCTCACGCATTCGCCTTGGGTCCGGGGTGACCGTGCTCAGTTCCGACGATCCTGTCCGGGTATTCCAGCGCTTCGCCACCGTGGATGCGCTCTCCAACGGCCGTGCCGAGGTCATTCTGGGGCGGGGTTCCTTCACGGAGTCTTTTCCGCTCTTCGGTTATGACCTCAAAGACTACGACGTGCTCTTTGAGCAGAAGATCGAACTGTTCGCGCAGCTTCTTGATGAGAAGCCCGTGACGTGGCGGGGCACGGTGCGTGCGCCGCTCGTTGAGGCGGATGTCTACCCCAAGACCGAGGGTGGCCTGAAAACGTGGGTGGGCGTTGGCGGCACACCCCAGTCGGTGGTCCGCACGGCCAAATACGGGTTCCCCCTGATGCTCGCCATCATCGGCGGACAGCCGGAGAGGTTCAAGCCGTTCATCGACCTTTACAAGCGGGCAGCCGCAGAGTTCAACACAACGGCCTGGCCGGTAGGCATGCACTCCCCCGGGTTCATCGCCGACACCGATGGCGAAGCCAAAGAGATCTTCTGGCCCCACTACAAGGTGGTCCGTGACCGCATCGGAGCACTCCGCGGCTGGCCCCCCGTCCGGCGCGAAGAATTTGAGGCCGAAATCCAGCACGGCTCGATGTACATCGGCTCGCCCGAGACGGTCGCCCGGAGAATCGCAGGTGCGGTGGCATCACTGGACGTCGGCCGCTTCGACCTCATCTTCACCTCGGGAGCGCAGCCGATCAGCGCACGCCTCAAAGCCGTGGAACTCTACGGAAGCAAAGTGGTGCCGATGGTCCGCGACATACTCGCCGCCGGCGGCAGCACTGGGGCAGCCGCATGACCCCCTCCGCCCCGATCAAGCCCTCCCAACCCGAAGGAAGAACATCGTGAACATCACCCTCTGGATCATCACCGCAATCCTCGCCCTAGCTTTCCTGGCGGCAGGAACCATGAAAATCGCCCAGCCGAAGGCGAAGCTTGCGGCCGCCGGCCAAGGGTGGGTGGAGGACTTCTCGGACGCCACGGTCAAGCGCATCGGCGCCCTCGAGATCCTCGCCGCCCTGGGCCTCATCCTTCCGGCCCTCTTTGGCATAGCCACCGTGCTGGTGCCGGCTGCCGCCGTCGGGCTCGTCCTGCTCATGGCAGGCGCGGCCATCACCCACGGCCGGCGCCACGAGACGCCGAATGTCGTTATCAACGTGGTCCTGGCCATCCTTGCCGCGGGGGTGGCTATCGCCCGGTTTGGCCCCTTCGGCTTCTAAGCGGCTCGAGCCTGCCCTGGATGCCCGACGGCGGGACGTCCCGCCGTCGTCATCCCCAGCTGGGTGACCCCCGTCTGGGTGACAGGAGGCTAGCCTCCGGGCAGCTGGATCACGCCGAGCTGCTGCATCAGCCCGAGGTCGTCCCGGTCCGACCAGTGCTCCACGATCTTTCCGTTGTGGATCCGATGGATTGCCACTGCGGTCTCCCGCAGTTGGGCGCCTGTGGGAGGGAGCGGCCCGGGGAGTTCGCCCTCGTGCCTGCCGGTGGCGGTCAGCCTGGTGACCACCCTGTCCCCTTCAGCGACCTGGTCCTCGATTTCATGGGTGCCGGGGGTCGCCGTCGAGAAGATGCGGAACGCCTGCTTCAGCCCTTCGCGGCCTGCCGGCAAGCCGGGGAATGGCGGGTGGTGGTCAAGATAGTCCTCAGCCACCAGCTCATCCATGGCATCAATATTCCCGGCGTCGATCTCGGCATAAAAGCGCCGCACGAGCTTTTTGTTGTCGTCAGTATCCACGGCCCGGCCTTCCATTTGTACACGGAATTTGTACTCGGACCGGATCAGCTGCTGCAGTTCAAGCGTGCCGTGGAGGGCCATTCTAAGCCCGCTTGGTGACCTCGGGAAGAAGTCAGGAGACGCCGGCGAGGACCTCGTCGATCCGGGCCAGGAGGCCGGGCCAGCCGTTGCCCATGCCCTCGATGGCCTGCTTACCCATCGGCGTATCGAGGCGGAAGCCGGCGTGTTCGTGGTGAAGGACGGTGCCGCCATCGACGGGCTCTAGGCGCCAGGTGATGGTGGTGTCCAGGTTGCCCTCGGAGAACAGGAAGGTGATGGACTTGCCGGGGTCCACGGTGAGGACTTCGCATTGCTGCTGGCCCCACGCGCCCATATCCAGGGTGAAGCGGTGGCCGACCACGGGGGCGATATCCCCCGGCGCCCACCAGCGGGCCAGGAGTTCGGGGGTGGTCAGCGCAGCCCACACGGCGTCCGCGGGGTGCGGGAAGCGGCGTTCGAGCCTGATGGCGTTCTCGGTCATAAGGGTTTCTCCTCGTCCAGAAGGTCGGCCAGCGCGTCGAGGCGCCGGTTCCAGTAGTGCTCAAAGTGCTTCACCCAGCCGCCGATCTCTTCGAGACCCGCGGGCTGGAGGTGGTACAGCCTGTTGCGGCCGTGCCGTTCTTCCCGGACCAGCCCGGCCTCGCGGAGGACGGCCAGGTGTTCGGACGCTGCCGAGCGGCTGAGCTCGAGCAGGCCGGTGAGTTCGCCCGCCGTCCTGGGACCCTGGCGGAGCTCGTCGAGGATGACGCGCCTTGCCGGGTTGGAGACAGCACCGAACACATCAGGAAGCACAGGACAAGGATATGTCGGAATTTTCCGACGCATCAATGTCCGGTCCCGTGGTTGAGCAAGCACTAAGCACTACTGGGGGGCTTCCGCTGCAAACGCTTGCAGCTGCCGCCTTTATTTCTTACGCACGTGCCTAACGGCCGGGCACAAAATTGGTTCCGCGGAAGGTATTGTCCTGCAAACGTTTGCATGCAAGAGTGGTCTGCATCACCTCCCAATCCTGCTTTCAAAGGAGAGAGCTATGCACGCACTCGACTGGATCGTTTTGTCCGGATACTTCCTTGTGATGGTGGGGATCGGCTGGTGGTCCCGGCGGAGGGTCCACAACGCGGCCGATTTCTTTACTGCCGGCGGCAAGATGCCGTGGTGGCTTGCCGGCATTTCGCATCACATGTCTGGCTACTCCGCCGCCGTCTTCGTCGGGTACGCAGCGCTCGCCTACACAACCGGATTTGCCGTCTACGTCTGGTGGGCGCTGAGCATCACGGTGGCCTGCGTAGTGGGATCATTCCTGTTCGCGCCACGGTGGCCACGGCTGCGTCAGCGACTGGGCATCATCTCGCCGCTGGAGTATCTCACCACCCGCTACAATCTCCCCGCCCAGCAGGTTCTGGCATGGTCGGGCACCGCGTTGAAGGTCTTTGATGTTGCCGCAAAATGGGCAGCCAGTGCCATCCTGCTCGAAACGTTCGCCGGAGTACCCCTGCCTGTCGGGATCGTCCTGGTGGGCGGCGTGACCATGGTTTACTCCACTATTGGCGGCCTCTGGGCAGACGCACTGACCGACTTTGGCCAGTTTGTCATTCAGTTCGTGGCGGCCATCGCCCTGCTGGTTGCCACGATGGCGAAGCTCGGCGGCATATCCTCAATCTTCGGTATGTGGGAGCAGCTGCCGCCTTCCCATTCCGCACCGTTCGGCGGAACCCTGACCATGGGATTCTTCCTGGCGTACATCGTCATCAGCACGGTTTCCTACAACGGAGGCACTTGGAACCTGGCCCAGCGGTTCATCGCCGCACCCACCGGATCTTCGGCCCGGAAGTCGACCCTCCTCTCGGGCGGACTCTACCTGGTGTGGCCGCTGGTCCTGTTCTTCCCCATGTGGGCAGCCCCGTTGCTTGTGCCCAATTTGGCGCAGCCGGAGCAGTCCTACGCGCTGGTGGCTCAGATGTTGCTGCCTGCGGGTCTGGTCGGGCTGGTTCTGGCCGGCATGTTCTCGCACACCATGGCCATGACATCATCGGACGCAAATGCAATCTCCGCAGTGATCACGCGTGACATTATTCCGGCGCTGCGGGGGTCTAGGCAGCCGCTTGCCTCGAAGACCGAACTGGCGGCAGGCCGTCTCTCCACGTTCCTGTTCATCGGACTTTCGATGGTGATCGCCCTGTCCGCGAATTCCTTCGGCGGCGTCCTGGGCCTTCTGATCCTGTGGTTCGGCGCCCTGGTGGGACCGATCGCCATTCCGATGCTGCTGGGCATGCTTCCCCCATTCAAGCGCTGCGGCCCGTCAGCTGCGCTGTTCTCGTGGGCCGCCGGTTTGATCGTGTTCGCTGTCAACAAGTACGTACTCACAGCGCAAATGGCCTCGCTGGGTGACCTTTCCCAGGCTGTTTCCGTCGCTGCTCCGATTCTCGCCTCCATCGTGGTCTACTGCCTCATGGGTGTCATTCGGCCATGGCGCAACGAGGAATCGGATGCCCTGGTCGATTCCCTCAGCGTCGATGCTCCAGAGGATGTGGACCAGGCGACGATCGCGGCCGGTGCCCGGGCATGACAGCAACGAAACCCGGTCCTAGCGGCGCTGTGCGCGGCATGACAGCATCCGGCTTTTCTCCCCGCGACCACCTGCAGGAAGCCATCCTTCCCTGGTGGGACAGCAACGGCGCGGACGATCTTCACGGCGGCGTCATGACCTGCTTTTCCAACGCAGGCGTTCTGCAGTCCACTGATAAGTACACGTGGTCGCAAGGACGCTGGGCGTGGCTGTGCGCGGAGATCGGCGCCGATGCGCGTCAGGGCATCCTGGAAGTCGACGACGAAAAGTGGTCCAGGCGGGCGGTTCAAACTGCCGAGTTTGTCCGGACGCACGCCGTGCTGGAGGGCGGATTCACCGCCTTCCGCACAGACCGGACCGGCACCGCCCTGCCGTCGGGCCCCTTTGGGGAAGTCGCAACCAGCGTCTTTGCCGATCTGTTCGCAGTCCTTGGCTTTGCAGGCGCAGCGAAAGTGCCCGGATATCCGGAGCCGGAAAAATCGCAGGCCGCGGCCACCGCTGACGAAATTCTGGCCAGCGCGCTGGCGAGAATCAAGTCTCGGAATGCCATGTCTGCCCCCTATCCTGTCCGGTCAGGTTTCAGCGACCTCGCCGCCCCCATGACCCTGCTCCACGCTGGATCCGAGCTCTTCCGGTCAACAGGCTCACCAGCTGCCCGGAGCGCCGTGTCCTACGCGCTTGGCCAGTTGCTTGAGGGTCAAGGCAGGGAACCGATGCTGCAGGAAACCCAGTGGTGGGAGTTCAGGCCGGACTCCGCCGGGGACACCGGCTCCCTCCTGGCAAGGCACAGGACACCGGGACACCTCTTGGAGTGCCTGTGGATGCTGATCCACAGCCAGGAGGCGGTGGGCGGTTCCGCATCAGCCCTCCCCGAGTGGCTTCCCGGGCTTGCGCTGCGAGCGCTGGAGCTCGGCTGGGATCAAGAGCACGGAGGGCTTTTCCGATACGTAGACAAGGACGGCGGCATGCCATCCGGGTCCCTTTTCCGCGGCGACCCCTATGAGGACCTCGTGCAATCCACCTGGAGCACCAAGTTGTGGTGGGTGCATGCGGAGGCCATGTATGCCACGAAGCTGCTCGCCCGGCACTACGGCGGTTACGGCTTCGAAGACTGGAATTCGAAGGTCACTGACTACACCCTTGCAACCTTCCCGGATCCGCACCGGAATGAATGGACACAAATCCGGGACAGACAGGGAGCGCCACTCGACAAGGTGGTGGCACTCCCGGTCAAGGATCCGTTCCACATCGCACGGACGGCGGTATTTCTCAATCGACTCGAAAAGGATGATTCACATGCAGCACAGTGACCTCGACGTCAGTCCGGCGCAACACGGGACACTCGCGGTCCGCGCCTACCCAACTAAAGAGGAACTCGGCAAGGCGGCCGGGGAGCATGCTGCCCTCGTCATCGCTGATGCTATTGCCGTCAACGGCACGGCCAGGGTCATGTTCGCCGCGGCGCCGAGCCAGGAAGCCACCCTGGCCACGCTCGTCGCGGAGCCCGGCGTCGACTGGTCACGCGTGGAGTGCTTCCACATGGACGACTACGTGGGGCTCCACCCGGATGCACCGCAGGGCTTCGGCAACTGGCTGCAGCGGCTGGTCTTCGATTCGGTCAGCCCCAAAGACTTCCACCGCATCAATACAGCGGGTGACGCGGCCCAGGGAGCGGAGGACTACGCCCGCATCATGGGCTCCGCGCCGTTCGATCTTGTGCTGTGCGGCCTTGGGGTCAACGGCCATCTGGCCTTCAATGACCCGCCGGCAGACTTCCACGACCAGAAAGCAGCCCGGGTGATTGCGTTGGATGATGTCTCGCGCCAGCAGCAGGTGGACGAGGGGCATTTCGAAGGGCTGGAAGACGTTCCCACGCAGGCCGTCACCGTGACCATCCCGCGTTTGCTTAACGCGGCAGTGATCATTGCCTCCGTGCCGGGGCAGGCGAAGAAGCAGGCAGTTGCAGATACCCTCGGCAAGCCCATCACGGGAGAACACCCCGGCACCATCCTTCGCACCCATCCCGAGTCGTCCCTCTACCTCGACAAGGAGTCTGATCCGCGATGAGTGACCCAGCAGATCTGGGCGCCGACTACCTGGCCCGCATCACCTCGCTCCTGGAACGCATCCATGCCGAGGAGCAGACTTCCATCGCGAAAGCGGCGTCGGTCCTCGCCGAACAGATAGCCGCGGACCGCCTCATCCACATCTACGGACCCGGCGGCCATTCCAACCTCGCCAGCCAGGAAGTGTTCTTCCGTGCGGGAGGCCTGATGCACATCTCGGCGATCCTCGACGAGGGGACCATGCTCACCGGCGGAGCGCTGCGCTCAATGGCGATGGAACGGACGCCCGGCTATGGTCGCATCGTGATCGAAAACGCGGGCCTTGTGCCCGGCGACGTGCTGATCCTGGTGAACGCGTACGGAATCAATACCGCCTTGATCGACGCCGCACTGACAGCCAGCACGCTGGGTGTCAGGACTATCGGCGTCTCCTCCCGGGAGCACGCCGAAAAGAGCGCAGCCGACCATCCCGCGCGGCACCCCTCAGGATCGAACCTGCACGACGTCGTCGACCTTCACATCGACACGAAAGTGCCGATCGGCGACGCCGTCGTGGAATTGCCCGGCGTCAGCGAAAAAGTCGGCGCTGTGTCCACCTTTGCCAACGCCTACACCCTCAATTGGCTCGTGCAATGCACCATCAGGGAACTGCGGGAGCGGAACATCGAGCCGCCCATCTGGCGGTCCGGCAACGCCCCCGGTGGCGACGAGGCAAACAGGAAGTTCCTGGACCGGTTCAAGGGTCGGGTGCATTCCTTATGACAAGGCAGTCCATCAAGGGCCGCGATGCCAGCCGCGGGGACGTTCTCACTGTTCATTTCGAAGACGGTTACATCGCCGCCGTCGAACGCAAACACGATCCGAACGCCTCGGACTTGCCGGTGCTGGCATCGGGTTTCGTCGACGCGCAGGTCAACGGCTACATGGGCATGGACGTCAACGCGCCCGACGCCGACAGCACAGTCATCGAGGGAATCACCGGGGAATTGGCGCGGATTGGCGTCACCACCTGGGTGCCGACCATTATCACCGCCAGCGAGGAAGCGATCAGCCATGCGCTGAGGTGCGTGGAAAAGGCCCGGAACGCAGATGCCCGGGTGCGGGACGCCATCCCCTGCGTCCACGTTGAAGGCCCTTTCATTTCCGACCATGACGGGGCACGTGGAGTCCACGACGCCAGCCAGGTCCGGGCCATCGATCCGGAGGAGGTGCGGCGGTGGGCCGCCATCACCCGGATAGGCGTGGTCACTGTGTCCCCGCACTGGCCCGATACACCAAGGGCAATCGAGGAGATCTGTTCAATGGGCATCCGGGTTTCCATCGGGCACACCCATGCAGGTGCAGCCGAGGTACTCAGCGCCATCGACGCGGGCGCAAGCCTGTCCACCCACCTGGGCAACGGAATTGCCGCGATGATCCCGCGCCACCCAAACGCCATCTGGACGCAGCTGGCCGACGACCGCGTGACCTGCGGGCTCATAGCGGACGGCCATCATTTGCCCCCGGAAACCATCGAGGTCATGCTGCGGGCGAAAGGACCCCGCGGAGCATTTCTCGTTTCCGATACGACGGCGATTGCCGGCAACGCGCCGGGCCGGTACGAGACTCCTGTCGGCGGGAGTGTAGATCTCGATGAGCACGGACGGCTCTCGTATGTGGGAACGGAGCTGCTGGCCGGCGCGGCAGCCAGCCTTCCCGACGGCCTGCGCAACGTGGTGAGGTCAACCAGCGTGAGCCTGGGACAGGCGCTCAAACTCGTCACGGAAAATCCGGCGCGATCACTTCCGGGAGCCCGTCCCGGACTGGGAACGCTGCAGCCCGGGGCGCCTGCGGACATGGTCCTCGTCTCCGATTCCGGAGCGGTGCTCGAAGTCATCAGATCCTCGGCGAGGATGGAGAACATCCGCCCATGAGCTCCCCATCCATGACAACTGACGACGGCGGCACCAACCACCTGTCGGTGGGCGCCGCCACCGTGGAGGTTGCCGTACCGCCAGGCACCAGGATGTCCGGTTTTGCTGCCCGTGTGGAGCCGAGCACCGGAGTTCATGACCCCCTTACCGTGCGTGCACTTGTTATCGACAACTTCTGCTGGGTGACGGTGGATGTGTGCGGCCTTGACGGCCCCGCCTGCCGGACCATAGCGGACCGGATCCCGTTCCGGGACGGCTACGCGGTGATCGGCGCCACCCACACACACGCCGGCCCCTGTGCAATGCGTGGAGGCTTAGGGGAATGCGACCCGGAAATCATCGAAGCCATCAGCGAAGCTGCAGCAGTTGCCGTCAAAGATGCTTCCAACTCACGGGAACCCTGCCGGGCCTATTACGAATCCTTCCAAGGTCTTGGCATCGCCAAAAACCGGCGGCACCCTGAGCGGGCAATAGATCCATCACTGCAGGTTGTGGCATTCAAGCGGGACGACGGGACAATCAGGACCTGGCTGGTGCAGTATCCCTGCCATCCCGTGGTGCTTGGCGCTGACAACCGGCTGATCTCCGGAGACTACCCTGCCTTTGTGCGCAGCCACCTCGAGCGCGAAGCCCCTGGATCCACTGCAGTCTTCCTGACGGGGGCGGCCGGTGATGTGAACACTGGCCATTCTGCCGAAAGTTCCTATTCCCAGGCATCCTCCCAGCACCGGACATTCACCGAGGCCCAACGGATAGGAGACCTTCTCGGCAAGGCTGCTGCCCGGGCACGGACATCAAGCCAGGCGCTCGGCAGCGTCACCCGGGCCGCCGCGGCTCCCGTTGAGCTGTGCTTCGAAGTACTTGACGCCCGCAGCCCTGCCGAGTCAGCGGCGCACTGGACTAAGCTCATGGCGGGTGCGGTACCGGGTCAGCGGGAGTTGCTGCAGACCTGGATTGACTGGGCAGCCCGCGACCAACTACTGCGGGATATGAAATGGAGAGGGACGGTGACAGTTCTGCGGCTTGGCGGTTTGCTGGTGGTGGCGCTGCCGGGAGAACCCTTCCTCGAGTGCGCCGAGCGCATCCAGGAAGCCTTCGACTCTCCCGTTCTCGTAGCCGCATACAGCAACGGCTGCCCTGGGTACTTTCCCACCTCGGATGAGTACGACCACGGCGGATACGAGGTCACCGACGCCCACCGCTACTACGGCATGCCAGCCCCGTTCAAGCGGGGCAGCGCCGAGCAGTTGGTGGAAACTGCGGTTGGACTGGGACGGGAGTTGTTGTGAAGAGCAAGTCCACGATTGTCCAAGTCGCGAAGCGTATCGGCGTGGCGCCCTCCACCGTTTCCCGCGCATTCACCGATCCGGGGAAGCTGAAGCCGGAGACCGTCCAGCGGGTGATGGATGCGGCTGCAGAGATCGGTTATGTCCCCAACCATCACGCCCGCGCTCTGATCACCGGCCGCTCCGGCGCTATTGGACTGGTGCTGCCTGACGTTGCCAACCCGTTCTTTCCGCCGCTGATCCGGTATGCGCAGTTGGCGGCAGAGGATTACGGGCTGGCAGTCTTCGTTGCCGACACCGCTGAGGACACCAAGCGGGAACTGCAGATGATCGAGCGGCTTTCACCGCAAGTGGAAGGGCTGATCATTGCGTCCTCGCGGCTTTCGGATCGGGTTCTTCAGACCATTGCCGAACGCCAACCAACGGTGTTGATCAACCGCGACGTGGCCGGCGTCCCGCGTGTCCTGATCAGCACTTCCAAGGCCCTCGCCGAAGGGCTCCATCACCTCGTGGAAGCCGGCCACACCCGCATTGCTTACGTTGGCGGGCCGGCGAGGTCCTGGTCCGATGCCCAGCGTCATGGCTGCGTACAGTCAACGCTGGAAAGCCTCGGACTGAAGCCGTTTTTCTTCCAGGCAAAGTCCGGAAACTACTCCGATGCCCTGGAAGTCAGCGGTGAGGTGGAAGCCGCCGGGGCCACGGCCGTGATCGCCTTTGACGACGTCGTTGCCCATGGCCTGATGTCCGGGTTCCGGGCACACGGCATGCGCGTCCCGGAGGACATCAACGTCCTGGGTTGTGACGACACCTTGGCTATAACAACGCATCCCCCGCTTTCGAGTATCTCGCTGGATCTGGCGTCCGCCGCCCGCAGCGCGGTCACAATCCTGCGCTCGGCCGGCAGGCCTGGTGCGAGCAGCGACCAGCGGTTTGAGCTGGAAGGGTCCTTGGTGCTTCGCGGCACGACCATTTGACCTGGCCCTCGCATCCGTGCACGGCCCGGGTTTAGGCTGGGCGGATGTTGACCCTCGGCACCATAGTCCTCGGCGTCAACGACGTCGCGCTCGCTACCGAATTCTGGCATGCCGCCCTCGGCTACGTTCCCCGTGAGCGAGGTGACGAGACGTGGGTGACGCTTGCGCCGGCGTCGGGCCCCGGAGCGCAACTGTCACTCATGTTGAGTGAGACGCCAGTCCAAGAGCACCCGCGGATCCATCTGGACTTATACGCGGACGATCAGGACACGGAGGTGGAGCGGCTCATCTCACTCGGCGCGCAGCGCGTGGACTGGGACCTGTACCCGGAGGATCCTGATTTCGTGGTCCTCGCCGATCCCGACGGGAACCGGTTCTGCGTCATCGACAAAAGCCCGCGGTAGCGCCGCCGTCGGACGCCTCCGGCAGTCCCTCTGCCGTCCGGGAACAACCGCGGCCGTCAGGCCGTTGGCATTCCTACGACCCGAGCCGCCTTTCATGTCAGCGGCACTTACGGAAGGAAACCACATGGTCAGGGCCATCTGGAACGGAAAAGTCATCGCCGAATCCACTGACACCGTGGTGGTGGAGGGCAACCACTACTTCCCGCGCGACGCCGTCAACGCGGGATACCTGCGGGACAGCGACCTCTATTCCATCTGCCCGTGGAAGGGCAAGGCCAGCTATCACACGCTGGAAGTGGACGGGAAGCTGAACGTGGACGCTGCGTGGTACTACCCGGAGACAAAGCCGCGGGCGAAGCAGATCGAGGACCGCATCGCGTTCTGGCGCGGCGTGACCATCGAGGCTTAGAAGGCGGACAACGGACGACGGACGACGGCGGGGAACTCCCGCCATTGTCCGTTGCCTTTTCGCAGCTGGGGACTTCCCGGCGCGGCCTTAGCAGTCCGATGCTGGCCCAAGCCGGTAGATTTAGCGGCGATGATTTCCATTGACCGGGACGATTCCACACACGGTGATGTGCACCAGCTCCTTAGCGAACACCTGGCAGACATGTTCGCCACCTCGCCGGCCGAAAGCGTTCACGCCCTGGACCCCTCTGCACTGTCAGTACCGTCGATTACGTTCTGGGCGGCCCGTGAGGACGGCGGCCTGCTGGGCTGCGGCGCGCTTAAGCTCCTGGAATCCCTCGCCGGGCTCCCCAGACACGGCGAAATAAAGTCCATGCGGACCGCCGCGGCGGCACGGGGAAAGGGAGTGGCAACCCTCATGCTCCGGCATATCCTCGCCGACGCCCGCGCCCGGAACCTCGAGCGCATCTACCTTGAGACCGGCACCGAGGATTATTTCGCCCCCGCTCGGCGCCTGTATGTCCGGAACGGCTTCACCGAGTGCCCGCCTTTCGCGGACTATGCCCTGGATCCCAACAGCGTCTATATGGAACTGCGGCTCTAAGTCCCGGGCTCGCGTCTCACATCCCGAAGAACGCCGGCATCACCGGGTGAAGGTCCCCAGCCCGGTCCTGTCGTAGAAGTCCAGGGTGACACTCGGCGAGGAGCCGCCGCCTGTTTCCGCAAACAGCGCACCGGCAAGGCCGTTGGCGTTTTCTCCTATGGACTCAAAGCTGAAGGTATCGCCGTCGAAATGGGTGAGAAGGAAAGTCGTGGGGTTGGCAGGCGGTCCCATTCTCATGGCCAGTTTTCCGCCCTCTTCGAGGACCACGAGCGGGCCATAGTAGGAGTTGTTGTAGGTGCCCGTGTAAGCGCTGTTTGCCTTGGCAGGGGAAGGGGCAGGCGCAGCTTTGGTGTAGTCGACCTCAGGTTTCTCGGACTCATCAATGCGCTTGAAGGCGCCTTCAGTGAATGCCAGCCAGTCCACCGTGGGTGATCCGTGCTGGGCTGTGTCCAGGAAGCCGGCGGTGATTGCTTCAGGAATCCCCTGCGGGCGCCCGTTGGTCAGGGCCACAATGGCCAATTGTTCACCGGGAAGCATGGCGACGGCGGTGGCGGCGCCAAGGTTGAACGCCCCGGAGTGTCCCAGCTGGACGCGGGCCTGGTCATCGTACGAGACGTTCCAGCCCAGCCCATAGAAACGCGAGCGCGCAGCGGGAGCCGAAGCCGGCCCGGAGACCGCATGGGGAACGTGGCTTGTTTGGAGGGCAGCCGCATCAATAACGGGCTTGCCCTCGTAACTGCCGTTGCCCAGCTGCAGCCGGAGCCATTGGGCCAGGTCCCGCACCGACGAACTCGCACCCCCGGCCGGAGCCTCGGAATCGGCGTTGCGGCGGTATTTCGCTGCCCACTGCTTGTTCCCCAGGGGCACATGAATGGTGGCCTTGTTTGTGGCTCGCTCGTAGTCCGAGTAACGGTAGCTGCTGGCGGACATGCCCAGAGGCCGGAATAAAACCTCGTCGGCCAGATCCTCCCAAGTCACTTTCAGGGCATCGGCTGCCGCCTGGCCGCCTTCCGTGTATCCGAAATTGCTGTAGTTATAGCTGGACCGGAACGTATCCAGGGGCTCCTGGTTGAGGTGGCCGAGGATGTACGCCCGGTCGAAGCCGAGGTCCTCCAGCAGGTCACCCGAGGCTGTTCGCAACCCACTGCGGTGCGACAGCAGATCAGCAAAGGTGGCATTCCGCGTGACGTAGTCGTCCTTGAGCGCGAAGCTCCTGTTATGTTCGATAACGGGGTCCGTCCAGTTGATGACCTCCCGCCCCACCAGCCCGGCCACCACTGTGGATGCCAGGGGCTTGGACACAGAAGCCACCTGGAACACGGTGTCAGGACTAATTTCCTCGGGCTTTCCGACTTCCCGGACCCCAAAACCTTTGGAGTACACCACCTCATCCTGATACACCACGGCGACGGCCATACCCGGGAGCCCGGTGTGCTCCATGGCGGACTGGATCTGTCCGTCGAGCTGGGCCAGGGCATGGTCGACTTTCCGCCGGTCCAGCAGTGGTTCGATCTGTCCCGGCGGGACCGGGAGCAGGGATGCCGGCGCCGTCGCTGAGGATACAGACTCTGCCGATGCGCCGGTACAAGCGGACAGCAGCGGCAACGCGGCGACACTGGCCGCCCCAATCCCGGCTGTCTTCAGCAGCGTGCGCCGGTTCGGGAAAGCGGAACCATCATTCATCTCGAATCCTTGATCCGTAGGCGGTGGGCGTTTCAGTAGGCCCCAGCCTTCCCGACAGCCTTAATAGTGAACCCCACACTGTAAGCAGGCAATGGATGCTGCGGAAGTTGGGTAGGCCCGGGCGCCACACGGATCAGCGGGCATAAGCTGATACCAGCAGCTCCCTTCCAGCCCCCGGGAGGTCGCCATGGACGCTGAAACCGCCAATGTGGTGGGTCATGATGTCACCACAATCACCTGCGTGTGCGGTAACAGTGTCAGCCAGGACGGATTGATTCAGGCGAACTCACAGGGCGTGCCTGTTTATGCAGAGACCCCCGTACCCGAAGGGCTGGCGGCATGGCCCGCGGACGAGGACCTCTACACGCTGTGCCCCAGATGCGGCCGCGTGTACCGTGACACGGTAATTGAGGAGACGGGAACCGCGCCCGTTGCTTTACGCGTCGACGTCACCGCTGGCCCCATTGCTGAGGCAATCCAAGTCCACTGGGACCTCAGCCCCTAAGCGGTAACTGCAGGGACTCCGTCCTCCTGCCGTTGTACCTCTGCCGGCGCAGTCCTTGTCAGTGAGTGGTGGGCGGTCGACGGCGGGCGGCCTCCCGCCGTCGTACGCTCGCGTGTCGCGCCCGGAGGGACAGCCCCTGCGCACCGTTGCTGGCACACTGGCCCAATGAACGCGGCACTCACACCTTCCCGCCGGCCCGGCATCCGGGCGGCGATGTTTGTTGATTTCGACAACGTCTTCACCGGCCTCCAGGCTCTGGATCCGCAGGCGGCGAAGCGGTTTGCCGAAGACCCCAAACATTGGGCCGACGCCTTGTCAGCCAGTGGTTCCGGCGAGGGGACGCGGCGCTTCCTGATCCGCAACTGCTACCTGAACCCCATGGTGTACTCGAAGTACCGCACCTACTGGACCCGCGCCGGATTCCGCGTCATCGACTGCCCGTCCCTGACCCAGCGCGGAAAGAGCAGCACGGACATCAACCTGGTGCTCGATGCCATGGACGCGCTCTCCGGCGGCGGTGGCATCGAAGAGTTCTTCATCGCCTCGGCCGATGCCGATTTCACCTCCCTGATCCAGCGGTTCCGCGCCGCCGACCGGATGACCACCGTTATCGCAGCCGGCGCGGTGGCCTTCGCCTACCGGGAGATGGCGGACCACGTGGTGGAGTCCCATGATTTTGTTGCAATCCTCAACGGCACAACGGCTGAACCCGTCGATGCAGCAGCTTCCGTGAAGCAACCGCAGGCACCTGCCGCAGCCAAGGCAAAAGCAAAAGCCCACTCCCCCGCGATCCGGGAGGTGGCGGAGTTTGTCCGGACGGCACCTGGACCGGTCGTTGGCGCGATGGTGGCACACCGGGCCCTCACGGCCGATCCTTCCTTGAAGACGGACTGGGGCGGCTTCGGAAAGTTTGGGACGTGGGTTTCCCAGATCGGCAAGAACGTCGAGTATTCAGCGGCACAAGGCGGCTGGGTCTGGGACTCGAAGCGGTTCTCAAGCGAGGATCTTCCCCTGCCCGCCGACATGCAGCCGGGGATCGAGGAGCGGGTCACCCGGGTGACGGACGTGCCTGCACTTTCCGCGGCCCAGTTCCGGCAGATCTTCCAGGCCATGGCGGCCCGGCTGCGGGAGCATCCGCCGCTCACCCGCGCTGAACTGTCGCGGAAGGTGCGCGATGATTGCGTCATCGCAGGCCAGCCGGTCTCCCGCAGTGCCGTCAGCTTTGTCCTCCAGGGCCTGGCCTACGCCAACTTCCAGTTCAGCGAGCAGTCGACGCCGGAGGAGCTGGCGGCAGCGTGGACCGGGAACGTGGAAGAACTGTGCCGGGTGGCGCTGCTGGAATTCGACGCGGCGGAGAAGCTGGCGGTGCGGCGCTGGGCCAGCGGCGGGCTGCTGGACAGCTGACCCAAAGAGAGCGGACGATGGCGGGATGTTCCCGCCGTCATCCGCTCTCCGTTTGTCAGCAGTTCTGCTTGCCAGGCGCTTCCCCAGCCGATCCCGCCGGCTCTTCTAGAACTGCCCGGTCGGGCCGCTATCCTCGACTTCGCCACGCCAGCCACCGGTTTCGGTACCGCGCGATTCGATGAAGTCCTTGAACTTCCGCATGTCCGCCTTTACCTGCATTTCGTCGATCTTCAGGGCCGCGCCTGCTTTTTCGGTGACGGTTTCGGGCGCCCATTCGAAATGGACTTTGACCTTCGTATGGTTGGCATCCAGCGGCGTAAACCTGATGATGCCGGCATGGGACTTGCCGTCGGTGCTGCGCCAGGCGATCCGGTCGTCAGGCTCCTGGTCGACTATTTCAGTATCGAACTCCCGCCGAACACCACCTACCTTGGTCACCCAGTGGTTGGTGGTGTCCGTCAGCTGGGTTACGGATTCCACACCGGACATGAACTGCGGAAAGGATTCGAACTGGGTCCACTGGTTGTACGCGGTCCGCACCGGGACAGCGACGTCAACGGTCTCTTCAACGTGTTCCATCTGCTTCCTCCTCGTGACGGACGGCCGCAACAGCGGACCGGCAGCACTGGCTATCCTGCCAGTCAGGCAGCCGCCACCTTTTCACCATAAATCCGGCAGCTACCGGGGTCCAGACCTTCGGAATTCCCTGTCAGCGTGCAGGTGCAAGGTACGGCGGACGACGGCGGGAGGCGCCCGCCGTCGTCCGCTTCCGTTTGTCAGGCCTCGCTGAAGGCGAGGTTGCTCGAGAGGTCCCGGTGGGCATCTGCTTGGTCTTGAAGCAGCTTGGCCCGCGCCTCGAAAGTATCCACGGCGTCGGCGCCTGCGGCGAAGCGCAATGGCGGCTCGTTCAGCTCGGCCAGCTGGATCAGCGCAGCGGCCAGCTTGGCCGGGTCTCCCCACTGCTGGCCGTCCATGCTCTTCCAGGTTTTGACGGTCTGCTCGGTGCGCTCGGCGTAGTCCTCGATGGCGGAGTCCGCATAGCTGGTGGATTCCGGGGTGAGCAGCTCGGTGCGGAAGAATCCGGGTTCCACAATCATGCTGCGAATGCCGAACGGAGCGACTTCCGGGGCCAGCGACTCGGCCCAGCCCTCCACGCCGAACTTGGACGCGGCATAGGCGGTGAGGAACTCGCCGCCTGCGATGCCGGCGGTCGAGGAGATGGTCACCAGCAGGCCTGAGCGCTGGCCGCGGAGGACCGGCAGGGCGGCGCGGGTGACGTTCATCGGCCCGAACATGGTGGTTTCGATCTGTGTCCGGAAGTCCGCCGGCGTGATTTCCTCGAAGAACCCGGCGTAGAAGTTGCCGGCGTTGTTCACGAGGACGTCGATCCGGCCGAAGCGGTCCACGGCTGCCTGGATGGCGGCCGTCGCCTCTGCGGGTTCGGTGACGTCGAGCTTCACGGCCAGTAGATCCGCATGCTCACCGACGGCCTGGGTGACCTTTTCCGGGTTGCGGCCGGTAGCGACCACCGCGTGGCCGGCCGCCAGGGCTGCCTTCGCGATGTCAGTGCCCAGCCCGCGGCCGGCGCCGGTGATGAACCAGACCTTCTTGCCCTTCGTGGTTTCCTGCCCGTGTGTGGTGTTCTGCTCAGTCATGGGTTGGTTCTGTCTTTCCTGGGTTGCGGGTTCCTGGTTGCGCGGGGGCGCGCCCAGGGAGGGTGGATCCGCCGGCACGATCGCCGCCGGTGGTTGTTTCTGGTGCTGAGTCCGTTGGCGTGGACGGCGCCGCCGCCCAGCTGGCGAGGAATCCCAGCGCGTTTTCGGAGGCGGAGCCCGGCTCCGCGGAGAAGGTGAAGACGGTCTGCCCTTCGTCGCCGGGGAGGTCCAGCGTCTCGAACTGCAGGGACAGGTCGCCGGCTACCGGGTGGTGGAAGCGCTTGGTTCCCGTGGTGTGGATGCGCACATCGTGCCCGGCCCACAACCCGGCAAAGAGTCCGCTGCGCGTGGTCAGTTCGCCAATCAGCTCGTTCAGGGCCCTGTCGTGCGGGTTCCGGCCGGATTCAAGCCGGAGCACCGCCACGGTGGTGGCCGCTATCGCGTTCCAGTCGGGGTAGAAGTCCCCCGCGCCCGGATCGAGGAAGAGGTACCGCGCCTGATTCGGGCGCCGGGTGGATCCTTCCGGGCCCAACGACTCAACCGAGGTGAACACCGGCCCGTAGAGGGCAAGGCCCAGCTGGTTGGCGGCGAGCAAGTCCGAACGGCCGTTCTGCACTATGGCCGCCACTCCCGTCATCCCGTCCAGCAGGCGCAGCACACCGGGACGGACCCGTTGCTGCAGCGGCCGGCGGGACGTCCGGCGCGACGGCGCGTTGGCCGTCCGTGCCAGGTCCATCAGGTGTGCCCGCTCGGCGTCGTCCAGCTGGAGGGCGGAGGCCACCGCCTCGAGCACCGAGTCGGAGACGCCGCGGAGGCTGCCCCGTTCCAGCCGCGTGTAGTAGTCCGTGCTCACCCCGGCAAGCTCAGCCACTTCCTCACGGCGCAGCCCAGGCACCCGACGCAGCTCCCCGTAGTTGGGAATCCTGGCCTGGTCCGGGCTGATCTTCGCACGACGCGAGATCAGGAACTCACGAATCTCTTCTTTCCTGTCCACGGCTTCAACGCTACGCAGCCTGCTCCTTCAGTGGCAGTGCCTGTCAGACACCCCCACGAAAACCTGCTGATCGGCAGGGTGTCGCCTAGATCCCGGGAATCACGGCGTAAGGCGATGATTCAACCCGATGACTTGATGAGCCAGTCGTAGGCTACATAGGAGGCCGGACACTAAGCCGGCCGCAGGCCCCGAAGGGAACATCGAGTGGATAGTAATCCTGGTACCTGGTTCTTAAGTGGCAGTGAGCGTGGGAATGCGGCCACCGGCGTGCATGCCGGAAGTGACGGATCAGCGTCCTGGTCCGAGGGTAACCTCGTGCGGCCCCTGGTTCATGGGGCCGCCTACTTCGCCCGGCTGCATGAGGAGCTGTCGGCCCTTCAAGCCGGAGACCGGGTGTGGTTCACCGACTGGCGCGGCGACGCCGACGAGCGGCTCACACCGGACGGACCGACGATCGGAGAGTTGCTGGCGCGGCTGGCCCGGGCGGGAGTGGAAGTCCGCGGCCTGATCTGGAGATCCCACGGTGAGCGCATTTCGGCCCCGATGAGTGGCCGGTCCAACGAGCTCCTCAGCCGCCAGGTCAACGATGCCGGCGGCGAGGTGCTGTTGGATCAGCGGGTGCGCCTCTTCGGCTGCCATCACCAGAAACTGGTCGTCATCCGCCGCCGCGACGACCCGTCACGGGACGTCGCGTTCGTGGGCGGGATCGACCTTTCCCACAGCCGTCGGGACGACGCCGATCACGCGGGAGACCCGCAGGCGGTGGCCATGGATTCCCGGTACGGGAAACAACCACCTTGGCACGATGCCGCCCTCGAACTGCGCGGCCCGGTGGTGGCGGATGTCCTGGAGCTGTTCGCGGAACGGTGGAATGACCCCCATCCCCTGGACCACCGCACGCCGTACCGGATGCTGCTGCAACGCCTGGCGGATATGCCCCGGCACCCCAAACCCCTGCCGGAGACAGCGCCGCCACCGCCGTCGGCTGGCCCCCACGCAGTACAGCTGCTGCGCACCTACGGCGTAAAGCACCCACCGTTCCCGTTCGCTCCCGGCGGTGAGCGGAGCGTTGCCCGGGCCTACACAAAAGCTTTCGCCCAGGCCCGCTCGCTGATCTACATCGAGGACCAGTATCTGTGGTCCGCAGAGGTGGCCGATGGAATCGCAGCTGCCCTCCAACAGAACCCCGGGTTGAACGTGATCGCCGTGGTGCCGCGCTACCCGGACTCGGACGGTCCACTCGGAGGGCCGCCCAAACGGGTGGGACAGTTGCGTGCCATCGAAAAGATGCGCCGCGTTGCCCCCGAAAGATTCGGCGTCTTCAACCTGGAGAACAAGGCAGGGACCCCCATCTATGTCCACGCCAAGATCTGCATCATCGACGACACCTGGTTCACGATCGGGTCGGACAACTTCAACCGCCGGTCATGGACTACGGACAGCGAGCTTACCTGCGCGGTCGTCGACACCAGTGCCGGTTCTGAGGCTTCCCGCTCGTTGGCCCATTCGCTCCGGCTCCAACTTTGGGCCGAACACCTGGGCCTGGACCAGAATGACCCCCAGCTCCACGATCCGGCAGCCCGGCTAGGCCTGTGGAAAGCCACCGCCGACGGCCTGGACCAGTGGCACAAAAACGGGCACAGCTCGCCGCGCCCCAGGGGACAAGTGCGGCACCACCACCCGCAGCCGGTGCCGCCCCTCCAGCGTCTCTGGGCGAATCCTGTCAACAGGTTTCTGGTCGACCCGGACGGCCGCCCCCGCAAGATGCGCGGCACCACCGAGTTCTAGGCAAGGACCCGAGCAAGAGAGGGAAGTGCGGCAGCTGAATGTCACGCTGCCCCCTCCCTACGGAAGCGGACGACGGCGGGAGGTTCCCGCCGTCGTCCGCTTCCTTGGTGCCTACTGGCTGAAGGGGACCTTTTCCCAGCTCAGGACGTCCGCACCGTCCGCGCTGTTGCCGGCGACCGTGAACCGCACATAGTCGACAGCATTGTTGGCCCCGTCCACCGTGATGCGCTGCAGGTTGTCCGCGGCGGGCTGGCCGTAGATGTCCAGCCAGGGCGAGCCCTCGGCGAGGGGCTCGTTCTGGGCGAACACGTGGCTGTCCCCGTTGATGAGGTAGACGGGCGCGTCGAACCGGTTGGTCTCCTCGGTGATGGTCTGCACGATCTCGCGGAAGCCGGAAACAGTGTCCGGGTCCGCGGACGCGCCGGCGAGCAGCGACGGATCGAACATGTCAGCCTGGGCCATCAGCACCACGGCCCTGTCGTTCCGGCGTTCGGCGTCCCGAAAGGTCTCGCGGATCTGGGCCAGGACGGCGTCTGTCCGGTGCTCCACTTCGGCCAGCTGCTCCGGAGTTGCGGCGGTCTTGCCCAGGCCGCTCCAGGGAAGGAGCGAGTTGTTGCTGCCCTGGATGTTCAACACGGAGAAGGCCACCCGGTTCTGGGTGAAGCGGACGTCTTCGGGAAGCCCCAGGTTCTCCTGCGTCTTGACCGGCATGGTGGCGCCGAGCGTTTTGCCGGGTTCGTTGAAGAAGACTTCCCGCAGTTTGTCCAGCCGCTCCAGCGGGTTGTAGGCGCCATTGTTGGTGCGGTGGCAGTCCACCCACTCGTTGTCCCCGGGCGTGTACACCAGAGGATGCGTGAAGGTATCGAGCTGGGTGCGGATGTAGGAGAAGTACTCGTCGGAGCAGACGGAGGAGCCGTTCTTGATATCGCCCACGTGTGCTACAAACTTCAGCTCCCTGTCCGCGTTCAAGTCCTGGATGCGGGACGGGAACTTCGCGATCTCGGCCGCGCCGTAGGGGATGTCACCAATAACGCCGAAGGTGAAAGCCTGCCGGCTGTCCGGGGTGCTGCCGGAGGTGGTGTCAGCGGCGGTGGCGGGCTGGGACGCAAGGAGGCCGAGCGCCAGGACGGCGGCCGCCGTCGTCATTTTTATGGTCTTAGAAGGCATGGGAGTGCTCCTGATTCTGCTGGGTGGTTACTGCGTGCGGGCGGTGAGGAACCGCTGCAACCCGGCGAGGTCGTCGGTGTTGATGTGGTCCACGCCGGCGTCGGCGAGTTCGGTCCAGACGGCGTCACGGGCTTCGCCTGACTGGTCCGGGGTGGCCCAGAAGCGGACGCGGTAGCCGTTGGCATGGGCCGCAGCCACGAAAGTGCGCAGCTTGGCGCGCTCGGCTTCGGGCATGGGTCCCACACCCTGCCACGTGAAGAGCTTGGTCCAGTTGTCGCTGACCAGTGGCATCAGTGCTGCGGGGAGGCCGGAGGTGAGGTCCGCGGACCGGCCGTCGTAGAAGCTGAACCGCTTAGTCTGTGCCTGCATGGTGGCCAGCGGGCGGTTGCCGCTGATGACCGCGGTGACCGCGCCGGTTTTCACGTTGCCGCTGGTGTAGCGGCTCATGATGTCCCGGTGGTCAGCCAGTTCCTGCTCGATGGCGGCGTAGGTGGCCTCGCCTTCGCTCTTGATGTCGATCAGGAGCTGCAGGCTCCCGTCCCATCGAGGGTAGACGCTGTGGCCGGGCTGGCTCCGGACCAGGTCCTCGAGCGGGTCAAGGTAGAGGCTCTCGAGCGTGACGCCTTGCTTGGCGTCGGCAAGGTCGTGGGCCACCCGCAGTTCGCCGTCCACCAGCCACACGTCTGCTTCGATGCTGGTGAAGCCATGCTCCAGCGCGTCGAACAGGGGGCGGTCATGCTCATAGTCGTTGTGGGCATGTGTCCCGGCAAGGGGCTGGCCGACGACGACGGGCGCGGGCTTGGGTGCCTCCGCCTGGGCGGGAGCTGTGGCTGTCCCGGCCAGGGTGGCGAGGACGGCGACGGCGGCGAGGGTGCTTTTCACGAACACGGAGTACTCCTGGTACCTCGGGGATGTCCGCCCGGCTATGGGGTGTGCCGGGCAAGGGGTGCGTGAAAAGACTGCTGGTCCAGGAAGAACGGGTGGGGACCTGGTGGTTGCTGGCGGGTGAACTGGGAGGGACAAAGGTGGCGATCTCGGGCGCGAGATGTCTTGCGCACTGCTCGGCGTCAGGCAACCAGGTTCAGGTCACTGCAGTAAGCGGACGACGGCGGGAGGTTCCCGCCGTCGTCCGCTTGCTTTAGGTGCCGCTCTCCCACATCGCTGCCCAGCCGCCTTGTGGGGATCGTGAGCCTGAATTTGCCCCAACACACCCTGCGGGTACCACCGGGTGTGTTGGCGGTCAGCCAGCGCCCTGGCCTTCGCGGGCCGTTTCCTCCAGAATCCTGGCTGAGGGCGGTGCCGTCATCAGTTGCCCTATCACCTCCGGTTTGTCCCAGACCTCGCTGCGGAGCCGCCCCAGAAAGCCGTTCGCAGCATCCTTGGTCTCGAAGTCAAGGAGCACGGCCACGTTGTTCTGTTCCTCGGTATCCCGGAACAGTCGGACGGACCGGGCGCCCGAGGCAGCGCGGCCTGCAGGATCGGTGTCGAATACCTTCTTGAAAGCCTCGTAATCCCGGACTGGATAGCTGATCTGCAAAGTGAACATCGTCGTTCCTTTCCCTCGGGTTATGGCAGGTCAAAGATAGGCCTTCCAGCACCATCCCGGTAGGGCCGAAGGCGGCTGGAACCGGGTGCGTTGCTCTCCTCACATACATCCGGTCCCTACAGCGCCGACCAGCCGCCGTCGGAGGGGCAGCGGGTAACGACGGCGGGAGGTTCCCGCCGTCGTCGCTCCTCGCCGTCCTCGCTCCTGCATGGTGCCGCTCCCCTATGCCGCGGCGGGAGTGTCAGTTTTTGATGACGTCGAGCTCAATCACAGCCCAGGACAGCGCCGGGAGTGTTGCCCGGAGTTCGGAGCCGCTCGCCTTAGCCTCTTCCAGCGGCTTGAGCCCCACCTGGTTCGGCCTGCTTTGGGTGTTGATGGTGAAACGGTCTCCGTTTTCGGGGATTTCCAAGACCTCCGCGCGGAGTACCTGGCGGGCATCGAACCCACGCAGTGAAACTTCGATGTCTGCCGCTTCCTCAAGGCCGCGGTTTGCGAAGAACAGCGCAATGCGGCCTGTTTCCTCGTTCCACGTGGCGCTGACATCCACAAGGTCGGTGTCGCCGAAGCGGGCATTTTCGTATTTGTCCGAGTCCACGGACAAGCGCAGGATCTGGCCCTTGGCCAGCTCTGCCATACGGGCGAACGGGTGGAAGATGGTCTGGCGCCACGCCGGGCCGTTTTCCTCGCTGAAGATCGGTGAGATCACGTTGACCAACTGCGCCTGGTTGGCGATTTTGACGCGGTCGCCGTGCCGGAGCAACGAATTTAGCAGTGTTCCCACTACCACGGCGTCCGTCACGTTGTACTTGTCCTCGATGACCCGGGGGTGCTCGCGCCAGCCCGCCTTTGCCACGTTGCGTGGCTGGTCTTCGGTGTCCAGGCCCCGCTGGTACCAGACGTTCCACTCGTCGAAGGAAAGGTTGATGTGCTTCTTGTGCTTTCCCTTCGCGCGGACCGCATCCGCAGTCGCGATGACTGATTCGATGAAATAGTCGGTGTCCACTGCGCTGGCGAGGAAGCTGCCGGCGTCGCCGTTGTGTTCCTGGTAGTAGGCGTGGAGGGAGACGTAATCCACCTCGTCGTACGCGTGTGTCAGGACAGTCTGCTCCCAGGCGCCGAACGTCGGCATGCCGGAGTTGGAACTTCCGCAGGCCACCAGTTCGATGTCCGGGTCAACGAAGCGCATGGCCTTGGCGGCTTCCTGCGCCAGGCGGCCGTATTCCTCGGCGGTCTTGTGGCCGATCTGCCACGGTCCGTCCATCTCGTTGCCCAGGCACCAGAGCTTGATATTGAACGGGTCCTTGTGGCCGTTCTTCGCGCGGAGGTCGGACCAGTAGCTGCCGCCCGGATGGTTGGCATATTCCACGATCTCGCGGGCCGCATCCACTCCCTTGGTGCCCAGGTTGATGGCTTCCATGATTTCCGTACCGGCCTGGCGGGACCAATCCACGAATTCGTGCAGGCCGAAGGCGTTGGACTCCACGGTGTGCCAGGCGCCGTCCAGGCGGCTGGGCCGGTTCTCCCGCGGGCCGATGCCGTCCTCCCAGTTGTAGCCCGAGACGAAGTTGCCGCCGGGATAGCGGATGACGGTGGCGCCGAGTTCCTTGACGAGCTTGAGGACGTCAAGGCGGAAGCCGTTCTCATCCGCTTCAGGGTGGCCCGGCTCGTAGATGCCGGTGTAGACGCAGCGGCCCATGTGCTCCACGAAGGAGCCAAAGAGGCGGCGGGGTACTTCGCCGATAGTGAAGTCACGGTCGAGGGTAATCCGGGCGCGGGACATGGGCAGCAGCTCCTTGGTTGTGGTTCAGGTCTGTTTGAAACGTTGGTTGGTAGGCGGAAGGTGCCGGTTCAGGTACCGGCGAGGCCCGTCGTCGCGACGCCCTTGATGATCTGGCGCTGGAAGAAGAGGAATACGAGGATGAGCGGCAGCGCCGCGAGCAAAGCCGACGCCATGTTCTGTGCGTACTGGATGCCGTAGGCGCTCTTGATGGTCTGCAGGCCCACCGGCAAGGTAAGGAGTGCACCGTCGTTAGTGGCGATGAACGGCCACAGGAAGTTGTTCCAGGCGCCGATGAACACGAAGATGGCGACGGCGGCCAGGATGGGCCGGGACAGCGGCAGGATGATTTGGGTGAAGATCCGCATGCGGCTGGCGCCGTCCATCACCGCGGCTTCTTCAAGTTCGCGGGGAATCTGGTCGAAGAATTTCTTGAGCACGAACACCATGGCCGGGTGGATGACCTGCGGCAGGATGATCGCCCAGGAGGTATCGATCATGTGCAGGGCGAGCATTTGGTAGAAAAGCGGGATGATCAGGACCGGCGGAGGGACAATGATGGAGGCGATGATCACGGTCATCAGCACCTTCTTGCCCTTGAAGTCGATCCGGGAAAGTGCATAGGCCACCAGCGCGGAGATCACCAGGGTGATGGCCGTGATGGCCGCCGAGGTGTAGAGCGAATTCCACGTCCAGAGCGGGATGTTGCCGTCCTGGAAGACCTTCACGAATGCTTCGGGAGTAAAGCCCGACGGCGGCAGCCAACTGACCTTCGGAGCTGCGGCGTCCGTCTCGGTCTTGAAAGCCGTGGCGGTGGCCCAGGCGAAGGGGATCAGCCACAGGACTGCGATAATCGCTGCGACCACGACGGCGGCTATCTTGCCCGCGGTTATTTTCTTGCGCGGTTGGCGCAGTACCTGGCTGGTGCTGGTGCCTGACTCGGGGCGGCTAAGCGTCTGAATTGCCATGGTTATGCACTCCTGCGGCGGGTGATGACGAACTGCATGACCGAGACGAGCACTATCAGTCCGAAGAAGATGTAGGAGATGGCTGCGGAGTAGCCCAGCCGATAGCCGGTGAACCCGGTTTCAAAGATGTACTGCACCACGGGCCGGGTTGATCCTCCGGGACCGCCGGCGGTCATCTGGTACACCTGGTCGAAGATCTTGAGTGAGGCCAGGATCTGGAGGAGCACGATCATCACAGTGGTGGGAGTCAGTTGCGGCAAGGTGATGGAGAAGAACTGGCGCCAGGCCCCGGCGCCGTCCAGGGATGCTGCCTCGTAGTGCTGGTGCGGGATGTTCTGCATCGCCGCCAGGTACAGCAGGAAGTTGAAACCCACCGTCCACCACAGCGTGGCAATGACGATGGCCCACATGGCGACATTGGGGTCGTTGAGCCAGGCAACCTTGGGAATTCCGATCTTGGAAAGGGAATCGTTGATGAGGCCAAGCTGCGGGTTGTACATCCATGTGAAGAACAGTGAGACCACAGTGGACGCGAGCAGGTACGGGGCGAAGTAGGAGAGCCGCCACAGCCATTGCGCCGGCAATCCGACGTTGAGCAGTGCCGCCATCACCAGGGCCACCAAGACCAGCGGAACCGTGCTGATGACCGTGAAGTAGAGGGTGTTGCCGAGTGAGCGCCACATGCCGGCGTCGGCCAGGGCTTCGGCGTAGTTCGCAAAGCCGATGAGGCTGTCATTGGCTCCGGTAAGGGACTTGCCGGTGAGGCTCATGTAGAGGCCGTAAAGAAGGGGCCACACGAGGAACACGAGGAAGAAGACCAGGAAAGGCGTGGCGAACCCCCAGCCACTGAGGTTCCTCCTGGTGAAGCTCCCGGGGCTCCGCCGGGCTGTTAGTGAAGAACTCATGAAGGACTCCTTTGTCGCTCGTGCGGTTAGACCGGGTTGGGCCGGGAAAGAAGGGTGTTGGTGCGCTCTTCGAAGGCGTCCCAACCTGCAACTGCCTTGTCGCGTCCCAGGAGGACGTTCTGTACGTTCTCCGCGAAGTAGGTCTGCCAGTCGGAGCCTGAGCCGCTGAACCAGGCTTCGGGATCGTAGGCAATGACATCGGCTGCATTGGCGTAATGCACCTGCGGCGTAAGGTCCTTGTAGGCCTGCGACTGGACCACGGGCTGGTAGGCAGGAATATGGCCCGCTTCTGCCCAGGAGAGTGATCCCTTGAGGACATCGCTGACGAACTTGTAGACGTCGCGGCGCTTCGCATCATCCACATTCAGTTGCCGTGGAAGAACGAAGGAATGCGAGTCCGCGTAAGCCGCTGGCGTGCCATAGAGCGTGGGAATGGTCGCGGCGTCCACCGGCAGTCCTGCCTTCTTGAGCGTCGGCAGTTCCCAAACGCCGCTAAAGAGCATGCCCGAGTCGCCGCGGGCGAATTCCGCGATGCCGGTGCTGATGTCGCCGCTTTTGGCCGCGATGGTGTCATCAAAAAGCGATGCCATGAATTCCAGCGACTCAATGGCTGCGTCCCGGTCAACCTTCATCGGCTGGCCCGGTGTCAGTTCCATGTCAGCGCCGTGCTGCTTGTAGAGGGTGTAGAAGAGCCGCCACATCTGGGATCCACTGCCAAGGTAGCCGAAGGACAATCCATGGGCTTGGGTGACCTTCTGCATTTCTTTGGCCATGGCCATGAATTCCTGCGGGGAAGCCACTTGCTGCAGTTGCCCGTTGCTGGCCAGGACTCCTGCCTTGCCGGCGATGTCCGTGTTGTAGAACATGACGAACGGATGTGAATCCAGGGCGATGGAGAACACCTTGCCGTTCTGCTGGCTCTTCTCCCAGATTCGCGGGGCGAAGTCAGCACCGGAAACTCCGTGCTCTGCCAGCAGCGAGAGGTCCCACGGGTCGATCAGGCCGCCTGGAGCGTAACCCGGAACCCGGCTGGCATGCATGATCGCTACCTCAGGCGGACGTCCACCTGCCGAGGCCATGGTCAGTTTGGTGTAATAAGGGGGTCCCCAGGCCAGCACGGTGGGATGCACCTTGAAGTCCGGATTGGCCTGGTTGGCGCCGTTGATCATCGCCTGCATCTTGATACCGTCGCCACCTGACAGCAGATGCCAGAAGCCGATATCCCGCACCGTGGAGGCCTGGGCGTTCCCGCCGCAGCCGGTCAAGGCGCCTGCTGCCAGGACGCTGCCCAAGGCGGCCGTTCCTGTCAGTAACTGCCTCCGGGACAACTGCTTCCCGGGAAAAAATTCAAACTGCTTCACCAATCACTCCTTTGGATGGGTCCGCTGAAAGGGCACTTCTTTTTGCTCAAAACTTCCGGTTCCGGCGCGCTGCGTTCCCCGCCAATGTTGCACTGAGGGTGACGCGGGTCTCACATTACATCGATGTAATAGCTGCGGCAAGAGAAAATTGTTAGCGCCAACAATTCGATCGACTGTTCTCGTTTCAGCCGCGGCTGCTGTCCCGTTCCACAATGCTGTAGTCGATGGAAACCACGCGCTGCTCCTGGCCCCGGTCCGCCATCCGTTCCGTCAGGAGGCGCAGGGCTTCGCTGGCAATGGCGCGCTTGTCAAAGGACACGGTGGTCAAGGAAGGCACGGCGTAGCGGCCGTCGGCAATGTCGTCGAAGCCCGCCACCGCGATGTCGTCCGGTATCCGCAGGCCCCTCTTCCAGAGCACACTGAGGGCGCCGATGGCCATGGAATCCGTGAAGCAGAACAGGGCCTCGGGAAGCGGATGCGAGTCCAGGTAGGCCGTGAGTGCCTCGGCGGCAGTCTGCGGCGTCCATTTTTCGCAGGGAACCAGCAGTGACTCGTCCCGGGCGATGCCCAGGATCTCCAGTGCCTGTTCATAACCTTGGGTTCTCGCGATCGCCGCGGCCGATCCCCTGCCCTGGGTGGTTCCCAGGACGGCGATTCTGCGGCGCCCGGACTTCGCCAGGGCCAGTGTCATGTCTCGCGCGGCCGCGACGCTATCCACGAAGACGCGGTCGGCGAGCTTTTGGGTGACCTCACCCAGCAGGACAACGGGCGGAAGGGCAACGCCTACCTGGACGGCGCTCTCATCCAACACCACAGGGTTAAGGATCAGCCCGTCGATCAGGTTGGTGCGGGCACGCACCATGAGTTCGTGTTCGCGCTGGGGGTCGGAGCCGGTTTCCTCGATCTGCACAACCCAGCCCTGCTCATGCGCCACCTCGACGATGTTGTGGGCAATTTCTGCCGAGTAGGGCGTAGCAAGGTCAGGCAAGGCCAGCGCAATCACACCGGACCTCCCGTTCCGCAGTCCACGGGCGGAGAGATTGGGCACGTAGTCCAGATCGAGAATGGCCTGCTCCACCTTCAATCTGGTGGCTTCACTTACCGGAACGATGCCGTTCATCACGTTCGAGACAGTCTTGGGTGAAACACCTGCGCGGCGCGCGACGTCCTTGACTGTTGCGCGCACTGCTCCCCTTTCAGACCCACGACGCCTACTCAGCAGGCAGTGGCTGGCACTGCCGATGACTTTGCTGACGATGTTACCTCCCGTCCCGGGCAACGCCGGAGGCGTGTTGATGCATCACTACCGAAGGGTCGTGCCGCGTCTTGAGGGCAGCTCCGTCGGATCGGGGGTGCCGACAAGGGAGGGTCTGCCAGTCCTCGTTTCAGCAGGGACTCCCTTGCCCTTCCACGAAGGCGTTGACTGGAGGTAAGCCCGGCACATCGGCGTCGGCAGGACGATACCAGCAAAGGGAGATTCTATGCATACACGGACACTTGGGCAGGGCCTGCAGGTCTCGGCTATCGGCCTTGGCTGCATGGGCATGTCCCAGAGCTACGGCTCCAACCCCGGGGACCGCCAGGCGATGATCGGTGTGCTGCGGGACGCGGTGGAGATTGGGGTGAATTTCTTTGACACCGCCGAGGTCTACGGACCCTTCGTCAATGAGGAACTCGTGGGGGAAGCACTCGCGCCGGTCCGGGAACAGGTAGTCATCGCCACGAAGTTCGGGTGGCGGATCGAGGACGGGAAATCCGTGGGGCTGGACAGTTCGCCTGAGCGGATAAAGCGCGTTGCGGAGGAGTCACTGCGCCGGTTGCGCGTTGACACGCTCGACCTCTTCTACCAGCACCGCGTTGATCCCGATGTGCCCATCGAAGAGGTGGCCGGCGCGGTGGGCGAACTCGTCCAGGCCGGGAAAGTCCGCCACTTCGGGTTGTCAGAGGCTTCGGCAGCGACCATCCGCGCCGCCCACGCCGTCTTTCCCGTGACGGCTGTCCAGAGCGAGTACTCGCTGTGGACCCGGGATCCGGAGCCGGAAGTGCTGCCAACGCTGGCGGAACTGGGGATCGGTTTCGTGCCCTTCAGCCCGCTGGGCAAGGGGTTCCTCACCGGAACCGTCGATACGTCCACGAAATTCTCGGAGGGTGACGTTCGGGGCACCATCCCCCGCTTCACGCCCGAGAACCGCGCCGCCAACCAGGCCCTGGTGAATCATGTGGCCGGACTCGCCGCGGCCAAAAACGCCACACCCGGGCAGATTGCGCTGGCATGGCTTCTGGCGCAGCAGCCGTGGATTGTGCCGATCCCCGGGACGCGCCGCCGTGAGCGGCTCGAGGAAAACGCAGGCGCAACCACCGTGGCGCTGTCCGCCGATGAAGTGGCCGACCTCAATGCTGTCGCCGCCCGGATCGGCGTGCAGGGGAACCGCTACAACGATCTGCATATGGGCCTCGTCGGGCGATGACCTTCATAACTGCGTAATTTTCAAACAGAAGCGGACGACGCCGGGAGGCCCCCGCCGTCGTCCGCTTCCCTGTGTGCCTGCTCGCTTCCCTAGAGCGCGGACCAGCCGCCATCGGAGGCAAGGATGGCGCCGTTACTGTTGGTGCCGTCGTCGCTGAGCAGGAAGGTGATGGATGCGGCGAGCTGCGCTGCGGTGGCGGGCGCGGGGACAGTGGCCTGCATAAGCGGGCCAAGGCGTTCGGCGGCCAGCTGGGACCCCCAGTCGGCAACGATGTTGGTGATCGTGGCACCCGGAGCCACGGCGTTGAAGCGCAGACCCTTGGGTCCATACATCACGGCCGAGTTCTTGGTGAGGCCTACCACTGCGTGCTTCGACGCGGTGTAGGCCGCGCCGGCAGCGGAACCTCGCAGGCCCGCTTCGGAGGCGACGTTAACCACGGAACCGGTCCCTGCCTGGAGCATCAGCGGCACCAAGGCGGTCGAACGGATTGATGGTGGTTCGCGGGCATCCCACCCGCTGCGATGACAGACCGGGCGTCACACAACGCGACGGCCTCCGGATCCGGACCAACAACGCCCTACCCTTGACTGGTGACTTTGACTAAGATTCGCACCGCCGCCGCGAGCTCCCTCGCCGCCGCCGGTCTCCTGTTTACCCTCGCCGCCTGCTCCGCGCCGGCCGCCACCCAGCCAACCACCTCAGCACCGGCTTCCACAGCAGCGGCTTCATCCAGCGCCGCTGCCGGGCCCTGCACCGGCGTGAAGGTCATCATCGATTCGGGCGCCCTGAAGCAGGCTGCCGCCGACACCTCCGTTTGCGTGCCCGTGGACGCGCCCACCGTCGCTTCCGCGGTGCTCGACAAGGCAAAGGTGAAAACCGAGGGCACCACCCAGTATCCAACTGAACTGGTGTGCCGCGTGAACGGCGTGCCTGCCGCGGACCTGGACATCGTCCACAAGGGCGGCACCTACCGGGAAGAGTGCAAAGGCATGCCCGCCGCGTTTGCCTACTGGGCTTTCTGGGTCAAGCCGGCCTCCGGTGACTGGGCATACGCCCAGGAGGGCCTCGCCACCCAGAAGGTGAGCCCCGGAGAGAGCCTGGAACTGCTCTTCACCGTCGACGGCGAACCGGCCGCCCCCAAGGCATGACCTTTCGACCCGCGCCGCTGCGCGCCGGCATTGCTCTTGCCGTCGTGTTCATCGCGGCGCGGGTCATCTACCGCGTCCTCTTCAACGGCGCGGGCATTGGCTCGCCCATCCTGCTCGATCTGCCAGCCATGCGTCTGCCTGCCCCCTACGCCCATGTGGTCTTCCTCGGTCCGGTCTCCGGTCCCGGGCTGTGGGCGGCGGTCCTGTCCGCCCTGCCCATTGCCGGTATGTTCCTCGGGTTCGGCCTGCTCAACGCCTGGGTGGACGTGGCCCGCGGCTTCGTGCACCTGGCCCGCCGCGGTCCCATGCAGGGCACTGCCCGGATGCTGGTGGTGGCGTGGGCGGCACTCCCTGCACTGTCCGACGCCGTGACCTCCGTACGCCTGGCGTTCCGGTTGCGGGGTGAACGCTTCGGACCCCGCGCCCTGGTGCCCGTGCTCGAGCGCACCCTGGAGCACGCCAGCAGGGTGGCAGCGGCCCTGGAACTGCGCGGCTTCGGGAGCCGGGCACCAAACCAGTCTGGCTCCCATTCCGAAGCGCCGGTCTTCATCCGGGACGCACAATTCCGCATCGGTGATGCCACCGTCCGTGTTGCCGGATTCACCCCCGCCAGTGGCTCTATTTCCGTCATTACCGGGCCCACCGGTTCCGGCAAATCCACCATCCTGCGGGGTATCGCCGGTCTCCTCTCACACGTCGACGGCGGCGAACTTTCCGGCACCGTGCGCATTGCCGGGGCGGACCGCACCACCACTCCGCCGCGCGATACAGCCCGCCACATCGGCGTCGTCCTGCAGAATCCCCGGGCCGCCTTCGCCAGCACCCGGGTCCGGGATGAAATCTCCCTCGCCCTTGAGCTGCGCGGCATGCCATCCGCGTCCACCAAGGCCCGCGTGCAGGAGGTTTCCGAGCGGATTGGCGTGGCCGCGCTGCTGGACCGGAATCTCACCACCCTCTCGGCCGGGGAGGCAACGCTCGTCGCCATCGCCGCCGCGGTGGTGGACCATCCGGCCCTGCTCCTGGTGGACGAGCCCCTGGCCGACCTCGACACCACAGCCCGCGCACGCGTCATCGCCGTACTTCATGCACTCGCCCGGGACGCCGGCGTCTGTGTCATCGTTGCGGAGCACCGTGCGGAGGCGCTCGTCCCCGCTGCCGATTCCTGGTGGACCATCAACGATGGCGTCCTGGTACCGAGTGCCGTGCCAGCCGCGCCTTCGCGCCCAATCGCTGTCCCCGAATCGTCGGAAGAGCCGGTGGACGTCCCGCCCGTACTGACGGCCGCCAACCTCGCGGTGTACCGCAAGGGCAAGCCGCTGGTGCGCGACGCGTCCCTGACCCTGCACCGCGGCGAAGTGGTGGCCCTCGTAGGGCCGAACGGCGCCGGGAAGTCGTCCCTCCTGGTGGCGCTTGCCCTCGGTGAAGGAGCGGTGAGTGAAGGAACGGTCGACAGCGGCACGGCCGACGGCGGCCGGGTCGCCCTGGTGCCGGACGCCTCGGACGACCTCTTCACCAGGGATTCCGTCGCGGGAGAGCTTCGCGCCGCCGAGCGGCGCCAGGCCCGAAAAGGCGGAGTCCAGCCTGCACCCGGCTCTGCAGCGTCCCGCCTCGCCCGTTTGCGCGGAGACGTCACCATTCCCATCGGGCACGAGCATCCCCGGGACCTTTCCGCCGGAGAGCGCAGAATCCTTGCCATCGCCCTGCAGACCATGGACGATCCTCAAGTACTCCTGATCGACGAGCCCACCCGCGGCCTCGATCCCGCGGCGCGCACGGCAGTTTCGGCGGCGCTGCGGGCCGCAGCGAACTCCGGTGCGGCGGTCCTGATCGCCACGCACGACCTCAACTTTGCCCACGGCCTCGGCGCCCGGATCCTCCCGATGCGTGACGGAGTCGCGCCCTCTGCCGAAACGGAAGCCGCTCGGGCTGATGCCGTCTCCGGGCAGCCTGCAACAGCACCTCAAATCCCAGCACGAAAGTTCACCGACGAACCGACCGACGAATCAACCGACGCTCACAGCGCGAGGAAGCACCACCGCGTCCGGATGCCGCGGCCCGTCGAGCTCGCCGTCCTCGCCGCCGCAAACCTCTTGGCTCTCGGTGCCTTCTGCTGGCCGCTGCTCGCCGCCGCGCTCCCGCAGGATGCCGCCGCGGCACTCCCGTACGCTGCGCTGGCCATGGCACCCATCGCCGTCGTGGCTATCGTGGTGTCCCTTGACGGATCCGTCCGCTCCGCACACACGGTGGCGCTGCTCGGTGTCCTGGCCGCGGTAGGTTCCGCGGTGCGGGTGGCGAGTACCGGCGTCGGCGGCGTGGAGGCGGTCTTTATTCTGCTGATCCTGGCCGGGCGGGCGTTCGGTGCCCGCTTCGGCCTGCTGCTGGGTGCAGCCACCATCGCTGTCTCGAGTGTGCTGTGGGGCGGGATAGGGCCGTGGACCCCGTTCCAGATCTTCGCCTGCGCGTGGGTGGGCGCGGGGGCCGGCCTGCTCCCCCGCCGGGTGCGCGGGAAGGCAGAACTGTGGATGCTGTGCGGCTACGGCGTGGTGGCGTCGTACCTGTTCGGCCTGCTGACCAACCTGTGGTTCTGGCCCTTCGCGGTGGGCGCCGGCACGGGCATCTCTTACGAGCCGGGCGCGCCGCTGGGCACCAACCTCAGCAGCTTCCTGCTGTACTCGCTGGTGACGTCGACGGCGGGGTGGGACACCCTGCGCGCCATCACCACGATCATCGGCATCGCGGTGGTAGGCCGGGCCATCCTCGCCGCGCTGCGGCGCGTGAAGCCGGTCTCCAGCGTGGGCGGGCAAACCAAGCAGGCACACTCCGCCCAGGCCAAGGACCCGCTGCAACTGAGGGCCTGAGGACCCCGCTGAAAAATAGTGGCAGGACCAGCCCCTTGTTGATGATGTGCTTCAGGCACCTGCGTATTGAGCAGGGGAGTTGGCTTCGACTGCAGTGTTTAGTTCCTGAAGGGTCGGTGGGTTTGCTCCGGGGCGCTGTACTGTGATGGCCGCGGCTGCCGCTGCGGTGTGTCCAAGCTGCTCCAGGACAGCCGGGGCGAAGCCTTCGGTTCCTCGGGTGAGGAAGCCCAGGATAAGGGCGGACATGTAGGAGTCCCCGGCGCCGATGGTGTCCGCAACTGTCGTTTTCACGGCGGGGATGCTGATGGTGGCGGCGGCTGTAGTGAATTGGGAACCTTCAGCGCCTTTAGTAATGACGGTCAACCGGGTGCCCAGTCCGAGGAGGTGGGCCGCGGTTTCGTCCAGGCTTTTCCGGGGGTACAGCCACTGCGCGTCCTCATCGCTGAGTTTGACCACGTCGGTGAGGGCCACGAGCTCTTCGAAGATAGCCTTCGCTTCCGTGTGGCTGCCGAGGAGGGCTGGCCGAATGTTGGGGTCATAGGTGATCATGCAGTGCCGGTGGGCCTGTTCCAGCAGGGCTTTTACGCCGCTGGCACCTGGGCTAAGGAAAGTGGCGATGGATCCCGTGTGCAGGATTTTGGGGAAGTACGCCGGCGGTGTGGGGGCCAGGTCCCAGGAAATATCGAACTCGTACGTGGCGGAGCCGTCCGGAGCGAGGGTTGCTGTTGCCGATGCCGTCCGGGCGAGGGATTTCGAACCGGGCAGGAGTGCCACTCCTGCACTGCGGAGATGGTTTTCGATGGCGGTCCCCCGGGCGTCCGGCCCGATGGCAGTGAGCAGACCCGTGGCCACGCCGAGGCGGCCGAGTCCGTAGGCTACATTGGCCGGCGAGCCGCCCGGGTGTTCCACCTGGCTGTGTGACGTTGTGACCACGTCGATCAGCGCTTCGCCCACGACCGTAACGTCAAGTGTCGGGTGGATGTCGTTCCGGGCTGTTGTGAGGTAATCCATGGTCTGTCTCTCGTGGGGAGCTGGGGTGGGGGCTGTTCAAGCGACGTCAGTCCGCGGACCGGTAACCTGGTCCGCGGACTGACGTCGGGGGGCAAACAGTTGATCAGGCGGTGGCTGCACCGGTCATGATTGCCACTGCATCGGTCATATTGTGGGATTGCGGGGTGATGGTGGCCGCGCATTTGCCGAGGCGCTGGATGTGGATGCGATCTGCCACGTCGAACACGTGGGGCATGTTGTGGCTGATCAGGATGACCGGCAGGCCGCGGTCCCGGAGGTCCCGGACCAGCTGCAGGACCTGGTTGGACTCGCGCACGCCCAGCGCCGCCGTCGGCTCATCCAGCACCACAACCTTTGAACCGAACGCCGCGGCACGGGCGACCGCCACGGCCTGGCGCTGGCCGCCGGAGAGGTTCTCGACCGGGACGGTGACGTCCTGAAGGGTGGAGATGCCGAGCCGCGTGAGCTCGTCCTTGGCTTTGCGGCGCATTCCCTTCGTGTCCAGGACGCGGAAGAGCTTGCCCACCGGGCCGGGGACCCGCTCTTCACGCCCGAGGAACAGGTTTGACGCCACATCGAGTGCCGGCGATACCGCCAGGTTCTGGTACACGGTCTCGATCCCGTGGGCGCGGGCATCCTGCGGCCGCTTGAAATGTACCGGCTGTCCTGAGACGAAGAGTTCGCCGGAATCCGGGACTTCCGCTCCGGTAAGGCATTTGATCAGGGTTGATTTGCCTGCACCGTTGTCGCCGATGATGGCCAGGACTTCGCCGGGGTAGAGGTCCAGGCTGACGCCGTCCAGGCCGACCACGCGGCCGAAGGTCTTGACGAGGTTCCTGGCTGACAGGATTGGCTCGCGGGTGGCGGTGTGGGGGGCTGCTGATTCTGTCATGGTCATGACTTGACCTTTCGGATCCACTGGTCGATGGACACAGCGAGGATGATCAGGACGCCTACGGCGAGGGTCTGGTACAGAACGTCCAGCCCGGCGAGCGAGAGTCCGTTGCGGAAGACGCCGACGATCAGGGCGCCGAGGAGTGTTCCCCAGACGGAGCCGCGGCCGCCGAAGAGGCTGGTTCCGCCGATCACGACGGCGGTGATGGAGTCGAGGTTCAGGTCCACACCGGCGTTGGGGCTGGCTGCGTTGGTGCGGCCGATCTGGATCCAGGCGCCGATGGCCAGGACGGCGCCGGCGGCGAGGTAGACGCTCATGAGGACTTTGTTCACGGCGATGCCGGCCAGGCGGGCGGCTTCCTTGTCATCGCCCACGGCGTAGACGTGCCGGCCCCAGGCCGTCTTGCCGAGGATGAAGGCGATGGCGATGTAGAGCAGGAGCATCACGACTACGCCGGCGGAGATCCTGACGGCGCCCACAGGGAAGGTCGTCCCGGTCCAGGTCAGCAGGCCCGGCATTGCCGAGCCACGCACCGTTGCTCCGTTGGAGTAAAGCAGCGTCAGGGCGATGAAGATATTCAGGGTGCCGAGGGTGACGATGAACGGAGGGAGCCGGAACCTGGTGACCAGGAACCCGTTCACGGCTCCGGCGGCGAGTCCCACGATCAGGCCTGCGAGCAGGGCAACGGGCGCGGGGAGTCCGTTGTTGACGGCGAGCTGGGCCACGACCATGGAGGACAAGATCATCACGGCTCCGACGGACAGGTCAATCCCGGCCGTGAGGATGATGAGTGTCTGGGCGATGGCAAGGGTGCCGACGACGGAAACCTGCTGGGTAATCAGCGAGAGGTTTTCAACCCGCAGGAACCTGTCATTAAGCAGGCCGAACACAATCACCGCGATGAGAAGTACGAGGGCCGGGCTGAGGGCGGGGTAGCGGTGGAGGATGTTGCGTATCCGGCTGAGCGGGGTCTGGCGGTCAAGGAATTCCTCCGCCAGGTCGGCATGCCCGGCGCTGGGCGGGCCGGCGGTCTGTTGCTGGGTCACGATGGGTCCTGATCTTCGATGATGGTTTGCTAGGGCGGAGCTAGCTCGGAATTGATGCTCCGGGGAGGCCGTAGCAGTGCGCGACCTCCCCGGGCGAATGGCTACGGGGTTCTACTTGCCCCAGCAGATATCGGAAGCTTCAGTGGTGGTGATGCTTTTGATGCCGTCGGCCGGCTTGTCGGTGACGAGTTCGACACCGGTGTTGTAGAAGTCCAGGCCCGGCGAGTTGGCAGGCTTGTTACCGGTCTTGGCCAGATCCACGATGGCCTTCACGCCAAGTTCGGCCATCTTGACCGGGTACTGCTGGGCGGTGGCGCCGATAACGCCGGACTTGACGTTGTTCACGCCGCTACAGCCGCCATCAACCGAAACCACGAGCACGTCCTTCTCCTTGCCCGCGGACTTCAGTGCCTCGAAGGCACCGGCGGCGGCGGGTTCGTTGATGGTGTAGACGACGTTGACATTCGGGTTCTTGGCGAGGAGGGTTTCCATCGCCGTGCGCCCGCCGTCCTCGGCGCCCTGGGAGGCCTGGCTGCCTACGATTTCGTACTCACCGCCCTTGCCGCCGGTGTACTTGCCGGTCTTGGCCTCATCACCGTTCTTCTTCTTGTCAGCGGTGTCGATGCCCAGCCCGGTCAGGAAGCCCTGGTCACGGTTATAGTCCACTGAGACGACCTTGTCGTCGAAGAGGTCCAGCAGGGCGATGGTCGCTTTTTTCCCGCCAAGCTGGGCTGCGGTCCATTTGCCGATCAACTGCCCTGCGGCGAAGTTGTCGGTGGCGAACGTGATGTCCGCGGCGTCGGCCGGGTCCGGCGGAGTGTCCAGGGCGATGACGAACAGGCCTGCATCCTTCGCCTTCTTCAGGGCGTCAACCACGGAGGGGCCATTGGGCGTGATCAGGATCCCCTTATCCCCCTTGGAGATAGCGTTTTCGATCGCCTGGATCTGCGTTTCCTCATCGCCGTCGGCCTTGCCGGCGGCCAGCTTCAGGTCAACCCCGTCTTTTTCGGCGGCTTTCTTTGCACCATCCTGCATGGAAACGAAGAACGGGTTGGTGGTGGTCTTCACGATCAGGGAGACGCCCACCTTCTCATCAGCGGAGCCTCCGGTGGCTGAGGGGCCACTGGAACTGCCGCCGCAGGCAGAAAGACTGACCGCTCCCAACGTCAGGACCGCTCCTGCCGCGAACAGGCGGGTGGCCATTGAACGGGGTGCTTTGGAACTCAACATTGAATCTCCTGGTGTTTGAAGCCTTGGCTGGCCTCGACAACGATGTCATAACGAGGTAAGCAGGATCACACGCTAGAGTCAATAGGAAAAGAACGAGAAGGAGCGACTTTCTTGACAACGATGTCCGATCGTTACCAACCACCCCTGTCCCCAACGCGACCCACAATGCGCCACGTTGCGGCACTCGCGGGTGTCGGAATCAAAACCGTTTCCCGGGTGATCAACGACGAGGCCGGGGTATCTGAGGCCACTCGGCAAAAGGTGCTCGATGCGATCGCGCAGCTGAACTACCAGCTGGACGTCACAGCCGGCAGCCTCCGCCGGGCGGGGAGAAGGACCCTCTCGGTTGGCCTCCTGTTGCCCAGCGTCTCAAACCCGTTCAGCGGTGAGATACACCGGGCCATGGAGGATGCGCTTGGCGCAAGGGGAATAGCCGTTTTCGCCGCCAGCCTCGACGACGACCCTAAACGGGAGCAGGCCATCATCGCAGCTTTCCTGGGCAGGCGGGTCGACGGCCTTGTCCTGACACCGATCGCTAAGAACCAGGCCTACATGATTCCGGAGCACTCCAGAAACCTGCCAATGGTCTTTATTGACCGGGAGCCGGTAGGGGTTGACGCTGATGCTGTGGTCACTGACAACGCCGTGGGCGCGGGCAAAGCGGCCGCACACCTGCTGATGCACGGACACACCAAATTGGCCTACCTGGGCGACCGCACAGACATCCAAACCGCGCGGGAGCGCCGGCGGGGCTTCCTCGAGGAGGTCGGTGGGGCAGGAATTCCCACCTCCGCACTACCCGTCATCGACGATCTTCATGATGAGGAAGCAGCGAGGCGGGCAGCCCTTGAACTGTTGAATTCCGAGGATCCTCCGACGGCAATCTTCTCCAGCCAGAACCTCGTCACCTTCGGAACGATGCGCGCCTTGAAGGAGCTTGGCGCACACAAGCGTGTGGCACTTGTCGGTTTTGACGACTTTACGCTTGCCGACATGATGGACCCCGGGGTTACTGTCATCGCTCAACACCCGGAGCGGATTGGCGTTAAGTCCGCCGAACGGCTTCTGGCCAGAATCGATGGCGACGATCAACCTCCGCGGACCTACGTTGTCCCCTCCGAGCTCATCCAAAGAGGCTCCGGCGAAATCCGCCCGCCGGCATAACCCTTTCCCAAGAAGAACTGCACCCTCTGCAACCAAATAAAGAGAGAGATCATGACCAAAACCTTGTATGCCGAATTCACCGTCAAAGCCGGCAGTGAGGCCCGCGTTGCCGAAATGATGGTCGAATTGACCCGGCACGTCCGCTACGAACCAGGCAACGAACTGTTTCTTCCCTACACCCGCGAAGAGAATCCCCGGGAATACTTCGTCTTCGAGGTCTACCGGGATGAAGCCGCGTTCCAAGAGCACATCACCGCAGACTACGGAGCCAGGTTCAACGAGGAATTGGCCCGCCACATCGAAGGTGACGCCTCGGAGCTGACCTGGCTCAACCCGGTCCTTTAGCCCGGCTGGAGACAGCGGCCATAGGGTAGGCGCCGCCCAGGGTTTCCCCTCAAGGACCGCCCCTTCGCACGCCTCAGCCCCCGTCCTGTGGACGCGGGGCCAGTCGTCGTTGCCTGGCCCGGCAACGTATTCAGACGCAAGAAATCAGCCACAAAATGGCCGTTGACTTGTCCGATAGACATCTTTTAGAGTCCATCGCGTTGACTGACAACGTTGTCTACTGGCTAGACACGCGCGATGAAGGGCGATACAAGCAACATGAAACAATCCACGATGCGGGGCGCGCGCAGCGTCTCTGCACTGACACTGGCCAGCCTCTCGCTCGCCACTGCATTGGCTGGTGCCATGCCCGCGTCCGCCGTCGAACTCGGCGATGAGCTGCACCGCCCGGCCATCCATTACACGCCAGAAAAGAACTGGATGAACGACCCCAACGGGCTCGTATTCCACAAGGGCGTCTACCACATGTACTACCAGCACAACCCCTCCGGGAACACCTGGGGGAACATGTCTTGGGGCCACGCCACGTCCAAGGACCTCGTCCACTGGGAAGAGCAGCCGTTGGCCATCTCCACCGATGCCCAGGAAGATGTTTTCTCCGGCAGCGTCGTCGTCGACAAAAACAACACGTCCGGACTGGGCACGGTGGAAAACCCGCCCCTGATCGCGATCTACACCAGTGCCTACAAGGAAGCGTCCCCGCACCGCGGCCTGCAGGCCCAGTCCCTGGCCTACAGTTTGGACGACGGCCAGACATGGACCAAGTACGACGGCAATCCTGTCCTGAGCCGGAACTCAGCCAATTTCCGTGACCCGAAGGTGTTCTGGTACGACAACCCGGCCGGCGGAGGCTACTGGGTCATGACCGCGGTGGAATCGCAGGAGCACAAGGTTGTCCTGTACAAGTCCGACAACCTCAAGGACTGGACCGCACTGAGCGACTTCGGGCCCGCCAACGCCACCGGCGGGCAGTGGGAGTGCCCCGACCTGTTCCCCCTGGCCGTTGACGGCGACACGAAGAACATCAAATGGGTCATGGTCGTCAACATCAACCCCGGCGGCGTCGCAGGAGGCTCCGCCGGCCAGTACTTTGTGGGCAACTTCGACGGCACCACGTTCACCTCCGAAACCACCAAACCAGCCACCGCCGCGCCGGCCGGAACAGTCCTGGCCGGATTCAACGACGGAACCTACAACGGCTGGACGGTGAACAACGAACCGGGCAACTGGAAGAATGGCCCCTTCGGCGACGCCCCGGCCGCCGGTTCCCTGCCCGGCCAGAGCCCCGTGACCGGATTCGGCGGCAGCGGGCTGATCAACTCTTTCAATGATGGGGACTGGCCCCTCGGTTCCATGCAGTCACCCACATTCACGGTGACAGATGACTACTTGAACTTCCTCGTGGGCGGAGGCAAGCACCCCCATGTCTCGGACAAGCTGGACAATAACCCGCCCGAGGGCGAGCTCAAGTTTGAGGGCTTCGAGGTTCCCGAGGGGACGACGCTGGCCGATGCCGGCTGGACCGGCACAGGAGACCTGACGCCCAATTTCCAGCCTGCCACCAGCGGTGGGGACTATTACATTGGCGCCAAACGGATCAACACCTTCGAATCCGGCACCGTACCCGGCGATGACCGCCAAGGCACCCTGACATCACCCGAGTTCCCCATCACGAAGAGTTTCATGAGCATGCTGGTCGGAGGCGGCAACCGCTCGGCGGACCCTGGACAGACCCTGGCCGTCCAGCTGCTTATTAATGGCAACGTGGTCCGCTCGCTGGCGGGCGACAATGCCGGGTTGCTGAACTGGAAAGGCTGGGACGTCTCCGAATTCGCCGGGCAAAACGCCCGGCTGCGTATCGTTGACCAAGCTACCGGCGGGTGGGGACACCTGACCCTTGACCACGTCATGCTCACCGACACTGCCGCTGTTCCCAGGTCCGATGAAGAAACGGTGAACCTGGTAGTCAACGGCAAGGTGGTACGTACGGCCACCGGCAACGACAGTGAAACCCTGGACTGGGCATCCTGGGATGTCAAGGAATTCGTTGGCCAGCAGGCACAAATCAAGGTTGTCGATAACAACCGGTTCGGCTGGGGGCACATACTCGCGGACGAATTCACAGCAAGCCCCGCCCCAGCGACGTCCCGGCTGGAGTCCTATGACTGGCTGGATTACGGACGGGACTACTACGCCGCTGTATCCTTCGGCAACATGCCGGAGGACAAGCGGATCATGCTCGGCTGGATGAATAACTGGGACTACGCCAACAACATCCCAACCAGCCCCTGGCGCAGTGCCATGGCCCTTCCCCGCGAAGTGAAACTCACCCGAACCCCTGACGGCCACCGCCTCATTCAAAGCGCCGTGACTCAAGTGGAAAAACTGGGAGGGAAAGTCAGCTACAACGATAAGAAGGGCGGCCCGATTTCCGCAGGCACGCACCCGCTGCCTGCACAGTCGGCAGGCCAGGTGCAGCAGGTGGACATCAGCTTCGCCCCCGGTACCGCAACAAAATCCGGCATCACCGTCCTTGGCGACGGACAGTCGTCCACCGTCATCGGCTACGATGCCACGACCCGCAAGATGTTCGTTGACCGCACGAAATCCGGCAACACCGCATTCCACCCGGCCTTTGCATCCATCGAGGACGCCGCCGTCACGCTGGACAAGAACGGCAACGTCACCATGCGTATCTACCTCGACCGCTCCTCCGTGGAGGTGTTCGCCCAGAACGGCCTGAAGACCATTACCGATCAGGTATTCCCCAACCCGGGAGCCGACAAGATGGCCCTCTTCGCCGAAGGCGGTACCGCCCAGCTCAAATCACTCACCGTGACACCGCTGGAAGAGGCAATGTTCCTCCCCGAAAAGAACTAACACACCCACGAAAAGACAGGCTAACCTGCGAGCTGGAGCTGAAGGGACTGGGTTCGGTGATACACCGGGCCCAGTCCCTTCAGCTTTTCCCTTCGAATCAATGATCCATCCATTCCGCATGGTTATCTTCAAAATCTTGCGCTTTTGTTGCAGCTCTTGTGACCCTAGTCTCATCATTACAAGCTCTTCGTCCATCAAATCCATACTTGTCCGATTAAGCGCCGGGCAGGCAGCATCGGGATGCTGTTCCACTGGAACGGCATCCCCTGACAGCCTTCGCCCATGGGAAGGAGAGCTGTCCCGTGCCCGTGAAGGGTGCTTCGGTGGCCTGAAACCTGGGGAGGTATCCTCATCGAAGCATCCTTCACGGGCCATGGGGCAGCGCCTGCAACTTTGCCGGACCAGTGCCAGGCCGTCCGAATGGAAGGCCTGGCACCAAATACCCCTACCAAAAGGAGTGTCCATGTCAGGAAACAGAGCCGTCGCCTACAAAGAACCCGGCGTCGTCGAAATCATCAACACCGACTACCCGACGTTCGAACTCAAAGATGGGCCCGGCGTCAACCCCGCCAATGTGGGCCGAAAAGTACCCCACGGCGCGATCCTGCGCACGGTGACCACCAACATCTGCGGCTCGGACCAGCACATGGTTAGGGGCCGGACCACTGCCCCTAAGGACCTCGTCCTTGGCCATGAAATCACCGGCGAAGTGGTGGAGGTCGGTCCGGACGTGGAGTTCATCAAGGTGGGAGACATTGTCTCTGTACCTTTCAACATCTCCTGCGGCCGTTGCCGGAACTGCAAGGAGCGCAAGACGGGCATCTGCCTGAACGTCAACCCTGACCGCCCGGGCAGCGCCTATGGTTATGTGGATATGGGCGGCTGGGTGGGCGGCCAAGCCGAATACGTGCTGGTCCCCTACGCTGACTGGAACTTGCTCAGGTTCCCGGATCGCGACCAGGCGCTGGAAAAGATCATGGACCTGACCATGCTGTCCGATATCTTCCCCACAGGCTTTCACGGCGCCGTCACCGCCGGAGTGGGCGTCGGATCCACCGTCTACATTGCCGGTGCCGGCCCGGTGGGCCTCGCGGCCGCCGTCGGCGCGCAGCTGCTCGGTGCAGCCGTCGTGATTGTCGGCGACATGAACGAAGACCGCCTGGCTCAGGCCCGCTCCTTCGGCTGCGAAACGGTGAACGTCACCAAGGGCGATCCGAAGGACCAGATCGAGCAAATCCTTGGCGTCCCGGAAGTGGATTGCGGCGTCGACGCCGTAGGGTTCGAAGCCCGTGGTCACGGGAAGGACGCTTCCCACGAGGCTCCCGCCACCGTGCTGAACTCGCTCATGGACATCACCGCTGCAGGCGGGGCTCTTGGCATTCCCGGCCTGTATGTCACCGGCGACCCTGGTGGAATTGACGAAGCAGCAAAGCACGGCTCCCTGTCACTGTCCCTGGGCACCGGATGGGCAAAGTCCCTGTCGTTTACCACTGGACAGTGCCCCGTCATGTCGTACAACCGCCAGCTGATGATGGCGATCCTGCACGACAAGGTCCAGATCGCCAAGGCAGTAAACGCCACAGCGATCCCACTTGAGGATGCACCGCGCGGTTACGCCGAATTTGACGCCGGTTCGGCAACGAAATTCGTGCTGAATCCGAACGGATACGTCAAGGCGTAGAACCCCACTCGGTGGGGCCGGAGATTGCGAAGCACACACCACCTGTGCAGGCCTCGCGGTCCGGCCCCACAGTCACACCCCGGCTGTAGACCGGGACAGTAAGTAGCCGTTCACCGTAAGTAGCAATCCGCGCCGGTGGCACGGGCCTTCCTGGCCCGTGCCACCGGCGCGCATCCACTCTCCCTGCATCAGCAAAGGCAAATCACATGACCCATCGCAACGACCAAGAATCAATTCTCCGCCTTAACAGCAACGGAAAGGAGCATGTTGACATCCGGCTCGAATCATCGAGTCCAGTGACCGTTCGGCTGCACCTGGATGGTGGCTGCAATTGCCAGCATGGCACTGAAAACCGCCCGGGTTCGTATGTCGACAGCGACCTCGGCGTCCGCTGACAGTGGCTGCCCCGGCCTTCCGGCATGAGCCCTAAGGCCGGGACCACATTCAAACAGGCATCTCAGGAACCTTCGCTGCACAGATGATCGTGAGTGTCATGCCCAGCTACAGCCCAACCTGCAGGTGCCGGTCGCGGCGCTGGCGCGGGAACTCGAAGGCAGCCGGTCAGTCTCGGCCGGACCGCTGAACGACGGCGGGCTGGGACACCCTGCGTGCCGTCACCACGATCATTGGCATCGCTGTGGTGGGGCGGGCGATTCTCGCCGCGTTCCGGCGGGTGAAGCCCGTCTCCAGCGTGGGCGGAAGCGTCAACGGACACTCCGCCCACGCTCAATCCACTCAGGCCAGGGACCGGCGGCAACTCAAGGTCTGAGGACATCCAAAACCCGGTGAATCCGAGGGCTCCCCGGCCGGAAATCGGTGCGTATTTGAAGCGAATAATTGCGCCCGGCTCCTCCCCCGGCCTACGCCCATCAGGTAATTGCCTCCGCGGGATTCGGGTACCTGGTACGCGGGTGCCCGTTAGCCCGCGGCCGTACCGTGGACAGCGGGGCCGGCGGCGAAGGTGTACGGCTGAGACCACGTGCATCTCCCCCAGCCGCCGCCGGCCCCACCCGGGTGAGAGGCCTCGCTGCGGTCCCTAGGCGTGGAGGCGCAGTGGCAAGACAATTGAAGGAGAACGGCCAGGATGACCCCTCGCGAAGCACCAGCCCACGGGCCGACGCAGTACGAAGCTGGTTGGCGGTTGAAACCGCGCCCATGGCCTGTTGGCCCCAGTGAGAGCTACGGAAAAGTGGACTTTGATGACGGCGTGGGAAAAGCCATCCTCACCCTCTTCGTTCAGCGCGCGCCCGAAGAAGGTTACGTCCTCCACATCGAGCACCTGGCCGCACCGCTGCGGGTAGCTGGTACGCTCCTTCGCCTGAGCCCGGCTCCACATGTGGACAGGGAGGCCCCAGACTTCCGCCGGATCACCGCTGCACATACGGCCGCAGCCAAGGCCACGGCTGAGCTGGACGCGGCCGTCAGCGCGGCCCGCGCGAAGGGAGACTCCTGGGAGGTTATCGGTACCGCCCTCGGCACGTCCGCTCGAACTGCCCGGCAGCGGTTCGGACACCTCTGAGACGACCGCGAAGTGTGCGGTTGACGAGGTGACGAACGTGCGTCACCGGCGCGGGCGGGCAAGCCGCGAAGGCCCACTCCACCCGGCCAGGGACCGGCTTCAACTTACACCTTGAAGTACTTCGCCTCCGGGTGGTGGAACACGAAGGCGTCGGTGGACTGTTCGGGGTGTAGCATCAGCTCGTCGCTGAGGACCACGCCCATGCGCTCGGGCTTCAGCAGTTCCGTCACCTTGCGGCGGTCCTCCATGTCCGGGCACGCGGGGTAGCCGAGCGAGAACCGCGCACCGCGGTAGTCGAGCTTGAAATACCCTGCCGTGTCTTTGGGCTCCTCGGCCGCGAAGCCCAGCTCCTTGCGAATGCGTGCGTGCCAGAACTCTGCCAGCGCCTCGGTGAGCTGCATGACCAGGCCGTTGAGTTCGTAGTAGTCGCGGTACTGGTTGGCGGCGAACATCTTGGAAGTGAACTCTTCGATCTTCGAGCCGGCGGTGACCAGCTGGACCGGGAGCACGTCGATCTGCCCGGATTCGCGCGGGCGCACGAAGTCGGCCAGGCACAAGTGCCGGTCGCGGCGCTGGCGCGGGAAGTCGAACCGCAGCCTATCGGTGCCGATCGGGCCGCCTGAACCGCCGTCGGGGGCGAGCAGTCCCACGGTGCCGAGGACGCCGTCGCGATCCTCCCCGTGGTGCAGCACCACTACCTGTTCCCCCTCGGAAACCACCGGGAAGTAGCCGTAGGCGACGGACGCGTCCAGCATGCCCTCGCCGAGGATGCGGTCCAGCCAGTACCGCAGGCGCGGCCGGCCTTCGCGTTCCACCAGTTCCTCGTAGGAGGCGCCGTCCTCGCCGCGGCCGGGCTTGAGCCCCCACTGCCCCATGAACGTGGCGCGCTCATCGAGGAAGGCCGAGTAGTCGTGAAGCGAGACGCCGCGGACGATGCGCGTGCCCCAGAACGGCGGCGCGGGCACGAGGTTGTCGGAGACGACGTCGGAACGACCGGGCATCGCTTCCGGCTCGGTCACGGTGAACTTCGCGCCGCCCTTGTGGATGCGCTTCTTCAGCGGCGGCAGGCCGACGTCGTCCGGGGACGCGCCGCGGGCCACCTTCACCAGCGGCTCCATCAGGGCAAGGCCTTCGAAGGCGTCCTTGGCGTACCTGACCACGCCGTCAAACTGCTCCGCCAGGTCCTGCTCCACGTAGGCGCGGGTCAGGGCTGCGCCGCCGAGGATGACCGGCCACTTCTTCGCCAGGCCGCGGGACTGCAGTTCCGCGAGGTTTTCCTTCATCACCACGGTGGATTTCACGAGCAGCCCAGACATGCCGATCACGTCGGCGTTGTGCTCCTCGGCCGCTGCCATGATCTCGGCGATGCCCTGCTTGATGCCGATGTTGATGACTTTGTAGCCGTTGTTGGTGAGGATGATGTCCACCAGGTTCTTGCCGATGTCATGCACGTCGCCGCGCACGGTGGCGATAACCATGGTGCCCTTGCCCGAGGAATCCGACTTCTCCATGTGCGGCTCGAGCAGGGCTACGGCGTTCTTCATCACCTCGGCGGACTGGAGAACGAACGGCAGCTGCATCTCGCCGGCACCGAAGCGCTCGCCCACCACCTTCATGCCTTCGAGCAGGTGGTCGTTGATGATGCCGAGCGGGGTCATGCCCTCACTGCGCGCCAGGTCGAGGTCCTCTTCCAGGCCCTTGCCCTCGCCGTCGATGATGCGCCGCTCCAGGCGCTGGCCGGTTGGCAGCGCGGCGAGTTCAGCGGCGCGCTGGTCCTTGAGTGCTGCGGTGTCGACGCCGGCGAACAGGTCCAGCATGATGGCCAGGGGGTCGTAGGTGGTGTTGCCGTCGGCGTCGTATTCGCGGCGGTCATAGACGAGGTCCAGGGCCACTTTGCGCTGATCTTCCGGCAGGGAGGCGAGCGGGACGATCTTGGCGGCGTCGATGATGCCGCTGGTCAAGCCTGCCTGCACGGCCTCGTGCAGGAACACCGAGTTCAGCACCATACGCGCCGCAGGGTTGAGGCCGAAGGACACGTTCGAGACGCCGAGCGTGGTGTTGATGCCGGGGTACTTGGTGGTGATCTGGCGGATGGCCTCGATGGTTTCGATGCCGTCGCGGCGGGTTTCTTCCTGGCCGGTGGCGACGGGGAAGGTCAGGGCGTCGACGATGATGTCCTCGACGCGCATCCCCCATTCGCCCACCAGGGCGTCGACGAGGCGGGAGGCGATGGCCACCTTGCCTTCGGTGGTCCGGGCCTGGCCCTGTTCGTCGATGGTCAGGGCGATCACGGCAGTGCCGTGTTCCTTCACCAGCGGCATGATGCGCGCGAAGCGGCTGTCCGGGCCGTCGCCGTCCTCATAGTTGACGGAGTTGACCACCGGGCGGCCGCCGATGAGTTCGAGCCCGGCCTGCAGCACGGGCGGTTCCGTTGAGTCGATGACCAGCGGGAGGGTGGAAGCCGAGGCGAAACGTGAGACGACCTCCTTGATGTCGGCCACGCCGTCGCGCCCCACATAGTCGATGCAGACGTCCAGCAGGTGCGCGCCGACGCGGACCTGCTCGCGGGCAATATCCACGCAGTCGTCCCAGCGTTCTTCCAGCATCGCCTGGCGGAACGCCTTCGAACCGTTCGCGTTGGTGCGCTCACCGATAGCGAGGTAGGCGGATTCCTGGTCGAAATTCACGTGATGGTAGAGGGAGGCAATGCCGGCTTCGCGCTCGGCGGGGACGCGGGCGGCGCCGTTACCGTTGCTGGCTGCCGCGGCTTTGGTGCGGAAGGGGGCAAGACGTTCGACGACGGCGGCCATGTGCTCCGGCGTCGTACCGCAGCAGCCGCCCACCAGGCCCAGGCCGAATTCGCGCACGAACTGCTCGTGCGCGGTGGCGAGTTCGGTGGGTGAGAGCGGGTAATGCGCGCCGTTGGCGCCCAGGACGGGCAGGCCGGCGTTGGGCATGCAGGCGATGGCGACGGAGGACTGCTTGGAGAGGTGGCGGAGGTGCTCGCTCATCTCGTCCGGGCCGGTGGCGCAGTTCAGGCCGATGGCGTCGACGCCGAGCGGCTCGAGTGCGGTGAGTGCGGCGCCTATTTCGGATCCCATCAGCATGGTTCCGGTGGTCTCGACGGTTACTTCGACGAAGATGGGGAGCCGGATGCCGCGGGACACGATGGCCTGCTTGCAGCCGTTGACCGCGGCTTTGGTCTGCAGGAGGTCCTGGCTGGTCTCGATGAGGAAGGCGTCCGCTCCCCCGTCGATGAGACCCTCGGCCTGCAGGGCGAAGGTCTGCTTGAGGTAGTCGTAGCTGGTGTGGCCGAGGCTGGGGAGTTTGGTGCCCGGCCCCATTGAGCCGAGGACCCAGCGCATCCGTCCGTCTGTTTCTTCTGCCGCTTCTGCGCGTTCGCGGGCGATTTTCGCACCCTTGCGGGCGAGCTCTTCGATGCGGTCGTCGATGCCGTAGTCGGAGAGGTTGGACCAGTTGGCACCGAAGGTGTTGGTTTCGACGGCGTCGATGCCCGTGGCGAAGTACGCGTCATGGATGTCCGCGAGGACATCCGGGCGCGTGTCATTGAGGATCTCGTTGCAGCCCTCCAGCCCTAGGAAGTCATCCTCGAGCGACAGTTCCCGGCCCTGCAGCATGGTGCCCATCGCGCCGTCGGCGATGACGACCCGGTGGTTCACCGCGTCCAGGAGTTCCTGTGAACGGACGGGACGGGCGACGGAGTCTATATCAAGAGCAAAACGAGGCATCTAAACAGGTTACGGGCGACACGCCGAAACATTGCTTCGTATGTCCGTGTACTACGACGGGGCTGGTTCTGGCTAGAGCCGGGCCCTGCAGTTACTCTCGTTTGGTTGCGAGAATTTCGAGTATCAGTTGCAGCCGTGTTTTCGCTCTTACACTAGACCCACCCGCGACAACCCACTCCTCAAGCCGATCCGCTTCCAGGGCTGCCTCAGCGTCTTTAAGTTCTAGAGCAGCCTTCTCGGCATCTTTGCGAATCTTCCTGTAAACAGATTCACGAATAAACGCCCCGGGCACCCAGCTGGGAAGAATCCAACGACCATCACCTCCTAGTCTCAACAACCCGAGCAAGGGCAAGAGCGTTGGCAAGCCTAGAAGTACAACTTGGTGCAGGATCGCATCGTGCCGGTCCATTGCGGCTATTACGAAACCCGATGGCACCAGAATCATTAGCAACCCAATAGGGGCAGCGATACGGGAAAACAAACTGCGCTTGTGCCACTGCACACCTGCATAGCGCACCAAGGGCAAAAGAAGTGCGGTGATAACCAGACTGCCTAAGATATAGACTGGCGCATTCTCCAACCTCGCAGTCGTCAGGACGACGTCCATAATCCCTGCAACTGCCCCTAGCGCAAGTGCCTGCCAAAGACATTTTAGAGTACGGCGCCATCGGGAAAGTATAAATTTAGGATAGGGCTTCAGCTTGTTGTAATGCTGGCTCACATGCCTAGCCTCAATCACCCGAATCGTCGGGTTCTTGAATTCGACTAGCACTATTCGCCGGGCGGCGTCGGCGGCAACCAATGAGTTCATGGCTGCTAAGAGAACGACCACGAGAAGGTAACTGAGAGATTCCGCTCAACACCGTCAAGAAGTACCGCTACCAAAGAGGACAGGGCCAGGGTGCAACTTGCTGCTGTACCCCCAACAGCAAGGTATGCGATGAGCATCCGATGGTTGTAGTCCGCCATAGTGGCTGCTCGAGACGAAGTGCTACTTTGTGCCATCACCTGAAGGGCAATAGTCCCAGCGGCAACGGCAGCCAATGCAGCTAGGACATCAGATTCCTTGAGATCCATCGGAACGAACGGCCGTGCGTAATCGCCCTCGGTCCAGTACAACAGAAGTTCAACGGCAACCATGTACGTGGCCAAGAACGATCCCAGGCCAATTATGGACCAAAAAGACATTCTCGGCACGACATCTCGATCCTCAACGGATCTCCTGGTTACTGATTCCCTCACCACATTTACCAAATCGCCTTCCCCAATATGCAGTCGTTTTCACGTCTGAATATAAGCACACAAGGGAAAGCCGTTGATGTGTGTCAACGTCAACCCGTCCAAGGACCAAGGCTTTGTCACCCTCCTGCGAGACGGCCTACCGGGCAGATGGCTCAATGGAGCTGCTTTTAGGTCCCCGGATACTTTGCTCAAGTGCGTCGAAGATCGGGAGGGCATGCTCATAGTCTGTGATACCACGACCGCTGCGGATGAACCTGCACAGGCTGCGGTACATCCACCTGCCGTTGCTTCATGCTTGTTTGGCGTCGTTCGCATGTTCCACGAGCTTCGCAAACTCCTCACTACGCCCTAGGAGGGCCGCCATCTCATTTTCAACCTTGTATAGCTCAAGCGTGTCCTGTTTAGATCGATTATCAAGAGCCCTTAGGGTTTCGGCGTAGATCTGCAGCTTTTTGTACTGGTTCTGCAGTCCGGCACTTGCTCCCGTTCGTTCCGGCCGCTGCACCTGAGAAGCGCCCACTAGGGTCGCTTCAATTCTGGAAAGCCGGTCTAAGACCTGCTCTAACACGTCGGCTACGGCGTCGGCACTGTCAGAAGTATCCGCCCTGATCTGGCTGAACATTTCAAAACTGGTTAGAGGGGTTACGAGGTCTTGGGTGTTACTAATGGCATATTCTGCGTACTCGCGGAGTTGCTTCACCGCTTCCTCAACAGAGGCAAGGTCGGTGATATCGTAAAAAATAGTTCTCTGATCGACGATGTCGAATGGCACCGTTTCACCTTTACTGATCAAATGAACTACCGGTTTTCGCCAGCCGTGAGCAATAGCTAACTCATAAAAAACGTTCGGATTGTGTCCCGTCAGATCCGCTACAACAAGATCCGCTTCATACAGCTTTCTAATAACGTGCTGGCCAATGGAGTCCGGGCTTTTGCCTTCATCAGCACGATGAACCTCCCACTCATCACCCTTCAAGGCCTCCCGAAATATGTACTTCAAGGCGTACATTGCCTTTCGATAGACCTCTGAACCTGGAACTCCGATCGGCGAAACTATGAATACCGATTTGCGTACCGGCTGAACCTTCTCAGGGTTCGTTACTCGGGCGTAATTGGGCATGGTCCGATGTTACGGCAACTCCAAAGCTTGTTTGACTATAGGTCCCACATTGCCCCGCACCACCTTGCGGAACCGCGCGTGACAGTATCTCCGCTCAGGAGCAGCATGCCACCGCTGATAGCGCATGCTTCAGTGCTAAAGCGACTAAGATCCCTGGCTTCGCCCCTCCAGAGTGGGCCTAGCAAATTGCCGGGCACTGGACAGTTCCAATTTCGCCGGGAAACCACAAGGAGGGGAAAGGCGGTCTCCCCTCCTTGTGCCTCGTTGGCTCAGGGTGGCCAGTGGGCTGCCATTACCCCAGCGCCGCACGTCCATATAGTTTCCAACATGTAGTGGTAGTAACTTCTAGACTTGACCTCTATGGCTTGAACTTGCCTGTGCTCACCTCTCGGCATACACCACCTCTTTCCTGACCGACGCTCCGCCCACATTCCGAATCCGAAGAATCTTTCACTGAGCAGACGTACGACCGCTAGGAGGAGCAACCCAACGAGGACACCCGTGATGACGCCCCAAGATCCGAGTCCTGGGACCACTGGCACCCTCAACCAACGATGTATTGAATATATAAGAATGCGAAAAGTCATCAAAATTGATAACTAGTTGCTTCCTGACGAACTGAAACCCCCTTTATCAAGTCAAATCGCAGGAACCCGCCCTTCGGCTTTCGCTAGTAATTAAGCTGCACTCCACTGGCATCACCCCCGCAACAACAGCTTGCGTTTCCGATAGGGGTCCATCCAACGGAGATAAGCAATGCCTGAAACAGCTGCGCCTAATCCGTACCCCTAAACCTCCGCCACAGGAGCTGCGAACTGGGCCTCATACAGCCGCGCGTACGCACCGCCCGCAGCCAGCAGCGAGGCGTGCGTGCCCTGCTCCACGATCTGGCCAGCCTCCATCACCAGGATGAGGTCGGCGTCGCGGATGGTGGACAGACGGTGCGCGATCACGAACGAAGTCCGGTCCGACCGCAGGGCACTCATCGCCTTCTGCACCAGCACCTCAGTCCGGGTGTCCACGGAAGAGGTCGCCTCGTCGAGAATCAGCACAGACGGCCGCGCCAGGAACGCCCGCGCAATCGTTAGCAGCTGCTTCTCCCCCGCGGACACATTGGAGCCCTCGTCATCCAGCACGGTGTCGTACCCCTCAGGCAAGGACCGCACGAACCGGTCCACATACGTCGCCTGGGCCGCCTCGAGGATCTCGGATTCAGTAGCCCCAGTCCGCCCATACGCGATGTTGTCCCGGATGGTCCCGCCGAAAAGCCACGTATCCTGCAGCACCATCCCCAGCCGCGAGCGCAGCTCGCGCCGGGGCACCGAGGTGACGTCCACCCCGTCGAGCGTTATCCGCCCCGCATCCAGTTCGTAGAACCGCATCATCAGGTTCACCAGCGTGGTCTTGCCCGCACCCGTCGGGCCCACAATCGCCACCGTCTGCCCCGGCTCCGCCACCAGAGAAAGCCCACTAATGAGCGGCTTGTCCGGCGAATACGAGAAGGAAACGTCCTCGAACACCAGCCGCCCCCGCCCAAAAACCGGCGAAGCAGAAGCAGCAGGCTCAGCAGACTCCTCCGCCTCGTCCAACAACGAGAACACCCGCTCCGCCGAGGCCACCCCGGACTGCAGCAGGTTCGCCATGGACCCCAGCTGCGCCAGCGGCATGGTGAACTGCCGCGAGTACTGGATGAACGCCTGCACGTCGCCCAGCTGCATCGCCCCGGACGCCACCTGCAGGCCGCCCACCACGGCGATTCCCACGTACACCAGGTTCCCGATAAACGTCATGGCCGGCATGATCAGCCCGGAAATGAACTGCGCCCCGAAGCTCGCCTCATACAGCTCCACGTTCTTCTGCCGGAACCGCTCCCCCACCTCCTGCTGCCGGCCGAACACCTTCACCAGCGCATGCCCGGTGTACGTCTCCTCGATCTGCCCGTTCAGCTCCCCCGTATGCTTCCACTGCGCCACGAACAGCTTCTGCGAGCGCTTGGCAATCAGCGCGGTGATCCCCAGCGTCAGCGGAATGGTCACCAGCGCAATCAGCGCCAGCGTGGGCGAGAGGATCACCATCATCACCAGCACGCCCACCACGGACAGCACCGACGTGACCGCCTGGCTGATGCTCTGCTGCAGGCTTTGCGAGATGTTGTCCACGTCGTTGGTGACCCGGCTCAGCAGCTCACCGCGCTGGATCGAGTCGAAATACCGCAGCGGCAGCCGGTGGATCTTCGCCTCGATCTCCTCGCGCAGCCCGGACACCGTCCGCTGCACCACCCCGTTCAGCACATACGCCTGCACCCACATAAACCCCGACGCCAGCACATACAGCACCAGCGCCCACATCAGCACACTGCCCAGCGCGGCGAAGTCGATCCCCTGCCCCGGCGTCAGCGCCATCGGCGTCAGCATGTCCGCCTTCTGGTTCTCCCCCGCGGCCCGCAGCTGCGCGATCAGCTGCTCCTTGCTCACCCCCGCGGGCAGCTGCCTGGACACCACCCCGGAGAAGATCAGGTTGGTGCCCTCCCCCAGCAGCCGCGGCCCGATCACCTGCAGCGCCACGCTGGCCACCGCCGTGGCGAGCACCAGCATCAGCCATGCCCGTTCCGGCCGCAGTTTGCCCAGCAGCCGCTTGGCCGACGGCCCGAAGTTCATCGCCTTCTCCACCGGGACATTCATCCCTGCAAAGGGCCCGCCGCGCCCCGGCCCGCCTGCCGGACGCGGAATGCGTACGACGTCGGCACTTGCAGTTTTGGAGGCGGGTGCAGCCTTGGTGCCGGCTTCGGAGGTGGGTTCCGGGCTCATACCGTCTCCTCCGCTGCCAGCTGTGAGGACACAATCTCGCGGTACGTCTCCGACGTCTCCAGCAGCTCACGGTGCGTTCCGCGCCCCACGATCCTGCCGTCGTCGAGCACTAGAATCTGGTCCGCATCCATGATGCTGGAGACGCGCTGGCCGATGATCACCTGCGTGGCCCCGGCGGTGCTGCGCTTGAGCGCCTGCCGCAAGCGGGCATCGGTGCCGGTGTCCAGGGACGAGAACGAGTCGTCAAAGATGTATAGCTCAGGCTGTTTCACCAGCGCCCGGGCGATGGCCAGCCGCTGCCGCTGCCCGCCGGACACGTTCGTGCCGCCCTGGGAGATGGGTGCATCCAGCCCGCCCTCCATTTCCTCCACGAAGTCCCGGGCCTGGGCGATCTCCAGCGCCTCCCAGCACTCGTCGTCGGTGGCATCCGGCTTGCCGTACTGCAGGTTGCTGCGGACGGTCCCGCTGAACAGGTACGGGCGCTGCGGGACCAAACCGATGTGCCCCCAGAGCAGGTCCGGGTGCAGCTCCCGCACGTCCACTCCGTCGATCCGGACCGAGCCGGTGGTGGCGTCGAACAGCCGGGGCATGAGGTTCACCAGGGTGGTCTTGCCGGCGCCGGTGCTGCCGATGATCGCCGTCGTCTGCCCCGCCCTGGCGGTGAAGCTGATCCCGGAGAGGACCGGCTGGTCGGCACCCGGGTAGGCGAATCCGGCGTCGGCCATCTCCAGCTCGCCGCGCCGCACGCTGCTGCTCAGGGGCTTCCCCGGCAGCCGCACGCTCGACTCCGTCCCCAGCACCTCCCCGATCCGGTCCGCGGAGACGGAGGCACGCGGGATCATCACGGCCATGAAGGTGGCCATCATGACGGACATCAGGATCTGCATGAGGTAGCTCAGGAACGCTATCAGGGTGCCCACCTGCATGGACCCGTCCTCAATCCGGAACGAGCCGAACCAGATCACCGCCACGCTGGATACGTTCAGCACCAGCATCACCACGGGGAACGCGAGCGCCATCAGCCGGCCGGCCCGCAGCGCGGTGTCCGTGACATCCTCGTTGGCCTGGGCGAAGCGCGCGCTCTCGATGTCCTCGCGGACGAACGCGCGGACCACCCGGATGCCGGTGAGCTGCTCGCGGAGGACCCGGTTCACCGTGTCGATCCGCTTCTGCATCTTCCGGAACAGCGGCACCATCCGGATGATGATGAGTCCCACGCTAATGAGCAGCACGGGCACGGCGACGGCGATCAGCCAAGACAGCTGCACATCCTGCTGGATGGCCATGATCACCCCGCCGATGGCCAGCATGGGCGCGGCCACCATCATGGTGGCGCCCATCAGCACCAGCTGCTGGACCTGCTGGACGTCATTCGTGGACCGGGTGATCAGGCTGGGCGCGCCGAACTTGGTGACTTCCTGCTCCGAGAACTCCCCCACCCTGGCGAAGATGGCACCCCGAAGGTCCCGGCCGGTGCCCATGGCCGCCTTCGCCCCGAAGTACACGGCGATCACGGCGCAGGCGATCTGCAGCAGCGTGATCCCCAGCATCAGGCCCCCGAGGTTGAGGATGACACCGGTATCCCCCTTGGCCACGCCCTCATCGATGATGTCCGCGTTCAGCGTGGGCAGGTACAGCGACGCGATGGACTGCGCCAGCTGGAAAATGACGACGGCGATCAGCAGCTGCCGGTGCGGCCGCAGGTATTCAACAAGGAGTTTCCAGAGCAATGCCGGCTCCAACCTGACAGTGTCCACAAGAGGTGGTGCGAAGGTCAGTTTACGTCCGGAGGCTGGGAAATGGGCGGGCGAACTCGTGGGGCTACACTACTAAGCGCCCGGCCGCGTGATGCTTGTGTAGTGCTCCGGGCGTCGATGTTGAGAGAAGTTGAACACGTCTCGCCGATACCGAATTACCATGTCGAGGTCAATTTCGGCTGTCACAATTTCATCATCGAGTGTTCTGGCGACAGCGACAATTTCCCCGGACGGAGCGATGATGGCGCTGCCACCTATCTGGCTCACCCCTTCCTCAGTTCCCGCTTTGGCCGTTCCGATGACCCACATCGAGTTTTGGTAGGCTCCGGCCTGCATGGACAGATGGTTGTGAAAATCGGTCAGGTTGTCACTTTCCGGAAGATGAGGGTTGGATGCAGGCGTGTTGTAGCCCAAGCAGACAACTTCAGCGCCGGCCAGGGCCAGCACCCGGTACGTTTCCGCCCACCGCCGGTCATTGCAAATAGCGAGCCCAATTCTGGTATTGCGCCACGCTTGCACTCCAAACCCGAGGTCACCAACCTCGAAGTATTTCTTTTCCAGGTTTTGGAAAGGGGTTCCTGGCTGAAAGTCACGAAACCCCGGCAGATGAACTTTGCGGTAGCGATGGATCACGCGGCCATTCTCGTCCACGAACGCTGCAGTGTTGAACTGCCGCTCATCCCTGGTTCGTTCTGCATAGCCCAAAACGAATGCAACTCCCAGTGTGCGGGCAGCGTCAAACAACGCCTGCGTGCCGGTTCCGGGGATATCCTCCTCGAAATAGCTGCGAAGTTCCACTTCATCCTTGACAAGCCAGTGCGGAAAAAAGGGAGTCAAAGCAGCTTCCGGAAAAACCACCAGCTCCGCCCCTTCCGCTGCGGCTGCTTCAAGGAGCCGGATAAGGCGGGCCAAGGTCTCCGCTCGCGTCGCCGAACGCGGTACTGGCCCCAGCTGGGCGGCTGAAACGGTCAAAGTCCGGGTACTCATCAGCGGCTTTCAGAAGTAGGGGAGCCTGCCGGTATCGGCTGGCGGAAAGGGCTGCTTCCGCACCTGGATCCGCCGGTGCGCAGAAGCCCCAGTATAGAGAGAGATTGCCCATGCCGGCGAAGCGGCTCCGGTAAGTTGACCATATGGCTACCCCTTTCGAATTCTTCAAATCCAAGCTCCAGTATGAGATCGATGTGATGGATGTGGCAGACGGCCTGCGTGCCGGGGAGTTCGTGCTGGTTGATACTCGGCGGCGCGCATCCTGGGACCACGCTCATATTCCCGGGTCCCTGCACTTGCCCTCGGCAGAAATAACTACCGCTGCGCCGCATCACATACCTCTGGGGAGCCGGGTGGTGGTCTACTCCTGGGGCCCTGGTTGCAACGGCAGCACAGTAGGGGCGTTGGCTTTTGCTGAACTCAAATATCCTGTGCGTGAAATGATCGGCGGGATCGAATACTGGATCCGGAATGGGCTTCCTGTAGAAACCGCGGACGGCCTGATTTCACGGGAAGTCGACCCGCTGGTGCGCGCAGACCGCCGACCTTGACGGCCCTGTGCCCGGTCATCCCCACTTGGCAGTTCCCCGCTATACCTGCCCTGGAGTGCCCCGGGTGGCGATTATTTCTGCGAGCAGGTCGAGTTGGCGGCTGTCGTCCAGTGCTGAACCGATCGCGATCGTTGCCGCCCCTGCCTGAAGGAAGTCGATCGCGTTGGAAGCGTCGATCCCGCCTGTGGCGACAAAGGAGACCCCGGGGAAGGGTCCGCGCATTGCCTTGAACCATTCTGGGCCAAGAATGGATGCCGGGAATGCTTTGAGGACCGTGCAGCCCAGGCGTGCTGCTGACTGTATCTCGCTGGGGGTGGCCACTCCTGGGAGGTGCGGCAGTCCCAGGTCCCGGCAGAGGTTGACGACTCCCGGGTCCAGGCCCGGAGCGACCGTAAAGGCGGCACCCATCTTGGCGCTTTGCCGGACCTGTTCTTCTGTTACAACGGTTCCCGAGCCGACCGGTTTTTCACGTTCAGCCCCCGCTTCAATCACGGCCGCCAGCGACGGCACGGCGTCCGGGGATTGGATTGGAACCTCGACCAGGTCTATGCCGAGATCCCATGCTTTTGAGGCCAGTTCAACGGAACGCTTGGGATCCATGTTGCGCAGAATCGCCATCACGGGCTGTCCTCGAAGCAGATTGGTGACGTCAGTGGACACGGGTGTTTCCTTTCGGAGAGAGGGAATGCAGATCGTCAAGGTGCGAGGCGTTGAGCCGGATCCCGGACCAGTCTTCCCCGTCAAGTTCGCTGACGGCCAGGATGTCCTCGGCGGCAGGCAGCACTGGCAGGTCGCTGACGTGCTGCAGCGTCAGTCCGGCCATGAGATGCCCAAGGCGGAGTGCCCTCGGGGTGTCAAAACCCCGCAGGAATCCCGAGAGGTACCCGGCAGCGAAGGCATCGCCGGCCCCCACTGGTTCCACAACCTCCGCGGCCAGGGCGGGTTGACGGGTAACAGTCCCGCCTGCGAAGTGAACAGCTTCGATGCCCGCGTCCTTGACCACCAAATGGGGCACGTCGGGAAGGATTGCTCGTACGTCTTCCGCACTCTCAGTACCCCATAGTCCTTGCGCCTCATCCCTGCCGACCACCACGATGTCTGCATGGCGTGCCAGCTCGAGCAGTCGCTCGGCGGCTGCCTCGAGCGGCCAGAGGGCGGGACGGTAGTTGACATCAAAACTTATAAGGACATCGGGGACCCTGTGGTCAATGAGGATGTGCTGAAGCAGGCTGTTGGCCGAGGACGAAAGCGCTGCGGTTATCCCCGAAACATGGCAAAGGGTCCGTTGTTCAAGGGCCAGCAATGCGGAGTCGACGGGGCTGAGTGCAGAGGCGGCCGAGCCCGCGCGGTAGTAGTACACACGGCTTGCTCCCGGCTCGCGGTCTTTGAAGTAGACCCCCGTCGGACGCCCCGGATCCACCTGCACCCTGTCCAGTCGGACTCCCCTGCCTCGAAGGAAGTCGGCAATGATGTGTCCGAAAGGATCATTGCCAAGCCTGCTGATCCACTCGACCTCGTGGCCCAGATGCGCGATCCCAGCCGCAACGTTGCTTTCCGCCCCTCCCACGTGGATGCCCAAGTGGGAGTTTTTGGCCAGGCGCCCCTCATCGGGTGTCAGCAGCACCATGGTTTCGCCCAGGCATAATATCGGCGGCGTGCCGCCCGCCGCTCTTTCTGTGCTCATGGTTTTTCCAGCGGGAGCCGTCACCTAGTTGGCGGCCAGCGGCGCGGTGTCGAGCAGTTCGCCGTTATCCGCTGAGTACCAGAGGACGTCGTCAGGGTCGAACGATACCGAGCACATCTGGCCGTGTTCGAGCCAAACGTCGCCCACCAGCTTTGCATAGAACAGGTCGCGGGAAGCCCGCGCCCCCACTTCAAAGTCGTGGGCTTCGGTGCCGAATTTGAAACCAACAACCGTCTCCGCCCCCAGGTGCTCCACCGTGATGACTTGCGCCTGGTAGCCCTGCTGCCCGTCGGGATTGATGTTGACCTTCTCGGCACGGATGCCCAACTGCATGGCTCCCTCGGCCGTTGGTGAAGGGGCAAAAGGCAGTACGTTGCCGAACATCTCCATTCCCTGTCGGCTTCGGGTGACAGGGATGAGGTTCATGGGCGGGGCCCCGATGAACTTGGCCACGAAGGTGTTCGCGGGCCTGTCGTAGATCTCCTTGGGCGTCCCGTACTGCTGGACAACCCCGTCATTGAGGACAATGATGCGCGTTCCCATCGTCATGGCCTCGACCTGGTCGTGGGTCACGTAGACGAAGGTCTTCTTAACCCGGTCGTGGAGTGCCGAAATCTCGGCCCGCATCTGGGTTCGCAGCTTGGCATCGAGATTACTGAGGGGTTCGTCCAGGAGGTAAAGCGCTGGTTCACGGATCAGGGACCTTGCTACCGCGACTCTTTGCCGCTGCCCTCCCGAGAGGGCCTTTGGCCGCCGGTCCAAGTAAGCGGTCAGCTCAAGCATCTCCGCCACCTGGTCGATCTTGGCGGCGATGTCCTTCCTCTTCATCAGGGCGCGCCGTGCAAAGCCACCGGCCACAGGGATGTGATGCCACCAACGGAAGTTGTCCATGACCAATGGGAACCCGATATTGGCGCGCACGCTCATGTGGGGGTAGAGAGCATACGACTGGAAAACAAACGCTATGTTGCGCTTCTTTGGTTCCAGGTTGTTGACCACGACGCCATCGAAGCGGAGCTCGCCGGAGGAAATATCAGTCAGTCCGGCGATCATTCGGAGCATGGTTGATTTCCCGCAGCCGGACGGTCCCAGCAGGACCAGGAACTCCTTGTCCGGCACGGTCGCGTCGAAGTCCTTGATGACGGTGTTGCCGGCAAAATTCTTGCTTACCTGGTCAAATTCAATCGTTGGCATGGAGCTATCCCTTTACTGATCCGGCGGTGAGCCCGGAGACGATCTTGCGCTGCATGAGGAGGAAAAAGACCACGGCCGGGACAGTAAAGACCAGGGCCGCGCTGAACACAGTATCCAGTGGCGTCGAGAACTCCCCGATGAAAGAGGCCAGGCCAGTGGAAGCGACCCAGGACGACCGGTCGCGGATGAACGTCGTGGCGAACAGGTATTCGTTCCACCCGTCGAAGAACGTGATGACTGCGGCGGCGGCCATGGACGGTGCCACGAGCGGTACTACCATGACCTGGAGAATGCTCAGCGGGCTGCAGCCGTCCACGCGGGCCGATTCCTCCAGCTCAAAGGGAATGTTATCGATGGCGGACTTCAGGATGAACAGGGCCACCGGCATCGCGAATGCGGTGTTGACGAGCACCAGGCCACCGAGCTGGTTCAGCAGGCCGAGAGCCGCAAACAGCGAGTACAACGGCACCACCAGCAGGGCCTCGGGCAGCATCTGCGTGGCGAAGAACAGGAAACCCATCGGCCCTTTGCCGACGAACTTATAGCGCGAAAGCGCATATGCCGCCATGGTCGCCAGAATCAGGCTGAGGAAAGTGGTGCCAAAAGCGACGACGGCGGAATTGGCCATCCAGTGCAGGAACGGTGTGTCCGTGGTCAGGACAGAGAAAAGGCCGAAGGTCCTCGATATGTCGGGAATGATTCTTTGTTGCCCCTGGTACAAGTCATTGGTGGGCGTCATCGCCGTATTGATGATCCAGAAGAGCGGGAACCCGGCAAGGCAGGTCAAGAGCAACGCCAGAAAGGCCCTCACTCCGACGCTTAAACGTCTGTGCGCAATCATTAGTCCAGTCCGTTCTGCTTATTGGCCCGCTGTTCGACAACGAAATAGATCGCGGTGACCACGAGGGAGAGCACGAGGCCCAGCATTCCGGCCGCGGCCGCCAGTCCCAGCTGGCTGTTGTTAAAGGCCTCCCGGTAGACGTCGATGACAATGGTGTTCGTCGCGTCCACGGGCCCGCCCCCGGTCAGCAGCCAGATGATCTCGAAGCGCCTGAAAGACCAAATGGTCATCAGCAGTGCAACAACGCGAAGGGTGGGCAGCAAGAAGGGGAGGACTACCAGCTTGAAGGTGCTGTAGCTGTCTGCTCCGTCAATCCTGGTTGCCTCGTAGAGGTCCTCGGGAACCGACTGCAAGGCGGCCAGTACCACCAGCATCACGAAGGGAGTGACCTTCCAGACCGTGGAAATGACTACCGAGGGCATTCCGTAGGCCGGATCAGTCAGCCAGCCACGTTCGCCCAGGCCCAAGGCGCTGCTGGCAGCATTGGCGATGCCGGTCGAGTCGTTGTAGATCCATCGAAACACCAGCGCTACAGCGACCGTGGGAACAGCCCACGGCATCACCATGAGGGCACGAGCCAGCGTTCGTGCCGGAAAGTACCGGTTGATGACAAAGGCTGAGACGGTGCCGAGCGTCAGCGACAGGACAACGGTGAAGGCAGTGTAGATGAGCGTGGTGACCACTGATTTGAAGAAGGCCCCTCCGCCCAGCAGGTGGTCATAATTGTCGACGCCGATGTACCGTCCCGCCGTCGGGTTGAGAAGGCGTGTGTTGGTGAAGCTCAGGTCGAGCCCCTTCAGCAGCGGGACGACAGCGAACAGGAGCAAGTACAGGACGGCGAGTCCGATAAAAAGATATGGAGTCCAACTGAAGCGCCTGCGCGGGGTTGCCGGTGCCGAACGGGTGGTAGCGGTGGTGGTCGCGGTCATCGATGGGTTCTCTCGATAGGGTCGACTGCCCGGGCGGTAGCCGCCCGGGCAGGCCTGCGATTGCTAGGGAGCCAGGCTGGAGGCCTGTTGCTGCGCGGCGTCCATCGCTTCCTTGGCCGATATGCCGGTGGTGAGCATTCGTGCAACTTGCGTAAGGACGATGGTCCGCACCTGCGGCGTCTTGGTTTCAAAGCCCGGAATCACCACCGAGGAGGAGTTTTCCAATTGCTTGTAGAACGCGTCGATCCATGGATTGGCTTTGATCTTGGCGTCCGGGGCGGACACGCCAGTGGCGATACCGGAGGGGAACAGTGCATCCACGAACTTGGACTGGGCATCGGCCGTCATCATCCACTTGAGGAAATCCTTGGCAAGCGCCTTGTTCTTAGAGTGGGCGTTGATTCCTATGGAGAAGCCCGCATAGGCAGATCCGCCCTCTGGGAACGGCAATGGTGACGCCGACACCTGGGTGGACTTCACGCCGTCCTGGCTGGAGACCATGGTGAGCAGGGCGGAGGAGTTGTCGATGACCATTCCGACTTCCCCGGCGGAGAACTTGCTCCGGTACGTTGAGGCATCGTCGCCTACACCGAATCCCCCGGACTTGTAAGCCTTGAGGAAAGCATCCGCAGCAGCAACGTTTTCGTCACTGTTCAAGGTGAGCTTCTTGCCGTCCGACCACTTTCCGCCGTATCCGTAGACCCAGTTGCTGTAATCCGTGAACCAAGGCGCTTCCTCATTGAGCTGGTGCCGGACAACGAAACCGGTTTTTCCGGTCTTGTCCTTGATTGTCTTGGCGGCCGTAACAAGTTCATCTGCGGTTGTTGGCGGCTTCACGCCGGCTGTCGACATGATGTCGTTGTTGTAGAACAGGGCGTAAGGCACTGCCTCCCAAATCAAGCCGAGCTGCTGGCCGTCGAACTTGTAGTTTTCATTGGTCTTGCGAAGGGCTTTTTCACTGTTCGAATCCAGGATGCCGTCCAAGGGCTCAAGGGCACCGCTGGAGGCCAGCTCCGGGAAGAAGGGATCCGGAATGATCAGGATGTCCGGTCCGGCACCCGAGCCAATCTGGGTGCTGATGGTTTTCTCGTAATCGGCGCGGGTGATTTCCTGCTTCTCAATCTTCGCCTTGGTATTGACCTTTTCGTACTCCTTGACCGCGGCCAGGATGTTGTCGCCACGGCCCTTCTCCAACCACTGCCAGTTGGCGAAAGTAAGCGTCCCTCCCTCCGAGGCGGCGGGACCCGTCTCTGTTGTGCCGCCGCCCCCACCGCTGCAACCAGATAGTGCCAGGCTCAGGGCAACCGCCGCGGCTCCGCTCTTCATCACTGTTCGAATCTTCACAAGGACTCCCGAATTGTGCATATGTTGCAACAGCTGTTGCGCAATTGCTATATTGTCAGTTGCGGCTCGTACTGTAAATAGGAATTTGCTATTTCTGTATGCGGCGCACTGCCCGTCCTGGTTTTGCGGAAGTGCGGGTTCCCTGGCGGATGGTTGCTTCGCCGTTGACAAACACGTGATGGATCCCATCGGGCAGCACTTTGGGGTTGTCGTACGTGGCACGGGATCCTACTGCCTGGGCGTCAAAGACGACCAGGTCTGCCCAATTGCCCACCTTGACCACTCCGCGGTCAGCCAAACCCAGCCGGCGGGCTGGCCGCGATGTCGCGTGCAGGACGGCTTCTTCCAAGCTCATAACGCCAAGCTCCCGGACGTAGTGGCCCAGGAAGCGTGGAAAAGTTCCCCAACCGCGCGGGTGGGGCCGGTCACCTACGAGGATTCCGTCGCTGCCCACCGTGTGGGCTCGATGGCGCATGACCGCTTGCACATTCTCCTCGTTGCCAACCTGCACCAGGCATCCTGCACCGAAATCGTCAGCAACAAGCAGGTCCAGGAAGGCAGCGCCGGCGGAAGCCCCCCGCTCCCCTGCCATTTCCGTCACGGTCTTACCAACGGCCCAGGCGTTGTCGGTCCGTTGGGTGGAGGCGATAACGATCGTGGTCCAGTCCATCGGCACGCCGTGATGTCCGTCGGACCCTTCCACCTCAATCTCGCGAAGGATCCGCTGCCGAACCGTCGGGTCAGCCAGCCGCTGGCCCATCGCGTCCTTTCCGCCCTCGTGGACCCAGCTGGGGAGCAGGGCCGCCAGATAGGTCGCCCCGGCCAGGTAGGGGTAGGAATCAAGGGTGACGTCGAGGCCCGCACCCATGGCTTCGTCAATCGCGGCCAGCACTTCAACAGCCCTTCCCTTGTTCTGCGGAAAATTGACGTGGCAGTGAGCAAGATGCAGCGGGACCCCGGCAGCGCCGGCGATCTTCAAACAGGCCTGGTAACCCTCCACCACGTCCGCCCCGTAGTTCCGGTGATGGGGGCAGTAGTAACCACCGATCTCCTTGACGGCGGCCAGGGCATGAACCAGCTCCTCATCGGAGGCGTACATTCCCGGTGTGTACGTCAGGCCTGTCGACATTCCCATGGCGCCATCCCGGAGCCCCTGGGCAACAATGTCCCGGATCCTGCCCAGCTCGTCTGCAGTGGCGGCACGCGATTCAGTGCCCATCACCATCATTCTCGCCGTGCCGTGGGGTACGAGCACTGCAACGTTAGCGGCCGCTCCCTCATCTACCTTTGCCAGGTAGTCCGCGATGCTTCGCCAGGAGTAGTCCAATTCAGGAGTGCCATTCCAACCTGCGATTTGCTCCCGGGTGGCCGCCATCACTTCGTCGTTGACTGGCGCATATCCCAAACCGTCCTGGCCAACCACCTCCAAGGTGATCCCTTGGGCCACCTTGGAAACATGTTCCGGATCAGCAAGGACGGCGAGGTCGGAGTGTGCGTGCATGTCAATGAACCCGGGCGACACCACCAAGCCCCGGACGTCCAACTCCTCACCGCTGAAGTCCTGCCCTGGAGGGAGGATGCCGCTAATCCGGCCGTCGCTGACTGCAAGGTCAGCCGTAAACGCCGGCCTGCCCGTACCGTCAATGATCGAACCGCCCCGCAAAACTAAGTCACCCATTGCAGCCTCCGCTGAAGCATAAAAATGTTGCACTCTTTGCACAGGGGTGTGCAAGACTGTTGGAACACTGCGAGTATATAAGGGGAGTGAATGTCTCAAGCCGTGCAGCGGGCAACCGAAATCCTGGAATTCCTGGGTGAGGGCCCCCGGAGCCTGAGCGAGACGGCCAAGCGCTTCAATGTGCACCGCTCGACTGTCCTGCGGCAGCTGCAGACACTGGAAGAAGCTGGTTTTGTGCTGCGTCGGGGGAACGGCCACTACAGCATCGGGCCAACGATGATCGCGATCGCCCAGCAGGCCCTGGACAGCCTCGACCTGCGCTCCGTCGCCCACGACGAGATCCGGAGCCTGCATGCACGCACCGGCCAGACGATCCACTTGGCGCAGCTTGTCGAATCAACGGTCATGTACGTGGACAAAGTCGAGGGACAGGACAGTGTCCGGATGTACTCCCGCATTGGAAAGACTGTGTTGCCGCACGTCACCGGGGTAGGGAAGGCAATACTCAGCCAGCTTTCAGAGAGCCGCCGTGATTCCACCCTGGCAGGTGTGGAGTGGAAAGCATTCACGCCAAACACGCTTGCCACACGGGAGGCACTTGATGAGCAGTTGGCCGTCATAAAAGACCAGGGGTGGGCGATCGACAACGGAGAGTTCGAGGACTTCGTCAACTGCATCGCCGTGCCCATCACCAACTCCAGCGCAAGCACTGTAGGCGCCATCTCCCTCACGGCAATCAAGGCCGTGGCCACCGTGGAGGACCTCATGGTGCATCTGGACGACATCCGCAGCACCGCCCAGACCATTTCCCGCCACCTCGGCTAGTCACCAACGAAAGGCAGCATGAACTTCTATTCCGGCTTGGGCCTAAAACCCGTCGTAAACGCCGCCACAACCTTCACCGCGCTCGGTGGCTCCCTGATGCCCGAGGAGGTGCTGGAAGCGATGAAGGAGGCGGCGGGCTCTTTTGTCGACATGCACGAACTGCATCTGGCAGCCGGGAAGCGGCTGGCCGAAATCACCCGCAATGACGCCGCCTACGTCACCTCCGGCTGCGCGGCGGCCCTAATCCTTGCGCTCCTGGGCATCCGCACAAACGGAGACCCCCGGATCCTTACCGAATTCCCCGGCCGGGACCTTGCCCCCAGCGAAGTCATTATGCACGCGGCCCATCGCATTCCCTATGACGCAGCGATAGCAATGTCCGGCGTCACTATCCGCCAGATTGGCAACATCCAGCAGACGTTTGACTGGGAGCTGGAGGCAGCGATCACGGAAAAAACGGCGGCCGTCCTGTACGTGGCAGGAACGCATCTTCCACAGGTCGCCTTGCCCCTGCCCGAAGTTGTACGAATTGCCAGAAAAAAAGGCATACCGGTGATTGTCGATGCGGCAGCGCAGCTTCCGCCAGCCGAGAACCTTTGGCACTTCACCAAGAACTTGGGCGCGGACATTGCTGTATTTTCCGGGGGAAAGGCGCTGCGCGGGCCGCAAGCCAGCGGACTAATGGTGGGAAGCCCCGACATCATCGAAGCAGCCCGCCAAAACGGAGCACCCTTCCAGCGCTGGGCACGGGCCATGAAAGCCGGCAAGGAAGAGATAGCGGGGCTCCTGACCGCCGTGGAACGCTTTGTCAACCTTGATCACGCTTCGCTTCATAGCCAATGGCTCGCAACAGTGGAGGCCTGGCATCAGGGACTCATGAACCTCGACGGTATTTTCCTCCGCCCTGAAGCCCTCAATGAAGCCGGCCAGCCAGTCCCTCGCCTCTACGTCGGCATCAACGATGCCGCCCGGGCGGCCCGTTCCCTGTCCGCCCTCACGGCAGCAAACCCGCGAATCGCGGTCCACCCGGACGTACGAAACGGTACGCCGCACGGATTCTGGATCGGACCGGACCTGCTTCAGGACGGCGAAGCAGAGGTCGTGGCCGAGGCGGTACGCACAGCAGTCGCCAGTTCGTAAGACAACACCCACCATCCACACAAGGAGAACCATGACCAAGCAGGCCATCACCATTCCCAACGCCCCGGCCCCGGCTGGACCATACAGCCAGGGGATCGTCGCCAACGGCTTTCTGTACACCGCAGGGTTCGGCCCCCAGGATCCTGCCACGGGAGAAGTCCCCGAAGGCGTCGCAGACCAGACCCGCCAGGTGCTTCGAAACATCGAAGCGGTTCTTCGCGAGGCGGGCGCCACCTTTGCCGACGTCGTCAAGGTAACCGCGCATCTCCAGCACCTCAAGAGGGATTTTGACGAATACAACCAGGCATACGTGGAATTCTTTCCCGCCCCTTTTCCCGTCCGCACAACCGTCGGTTCGGACCTCTATGACATCCTCGTCGAAATAGACGTTGTGGCCGCCCTGCCCCAGTAGCAGCGGCGACACCATGCCCCGGAGGCCCGCCGGCCCGCCGTCTTCGAACGACGGCGGCTCCTGACGGGGTGAGATTATCTTGAAGAAAACGAGGACCACAGGGGGCGGTACCCTGGAGAACACCGTGTTAGCGAATGCTTCTGTTGTCGTCATTCCATCTTCGATGGCTTTGCGGACGTCGTTCTTGGTGCTTGCTTTTAACGGTGGCTTGAGGATCTCGTCCTCTATGCCGGCTGCTACGGCAAAGACTCAGCCGCAGTCGGGTGAGCGGAAATTGCTATCCCAGCCGCGCATCAAACCGCCGCCTGTACTCCGTTGGTGTCGTGGAAAAGGCGGCCGCGAAGTTCTGCCGCAGGGTGACGGCGTTGCCGAATCCGCACTCAGCGGAGATCTGGTCGATTGACAGGTCTGTGGTCTCGAGCAGCCGGCGGGCAGCGTCAAGGCGGCGGGCCCGGATCCAGGCTGCCGGCGTTGTACCGGTTGCTGCCCGGAAGGACCGGACGAAGGTGCGGCGGCTCAGGTGCGCCTGGGCAGCGAGCCGGTCGATGGTGAGGGGCTCACCCAGGCGGCCCAGGGCCCATTCGAGCAGGCGCGAGATCGGGTCATCCGTGGAGCGCTCCGGCACCGGATGCTCGATGTACTGCGCCTGCCCGCCCTCCCGGTGCGGAGCAATGACCAGGCTGCGCGCCACCTGGTTCGCGGCTTCCGCTCCCAGCTTGGCGCGCACCAGGTGCAGGCAGGCATCCAGGGCGGAGGCCGTGCCGGCCGAGGTCAGGACGTCACCGTGGTCGATGTACAGCACAGAGCGGTCGAGCGGGACATCTGGATGCCGAACAGCCAGGGAATCAAACGCCTGCCAGTGTGTGACCGCCCGCCGCCCCGCAAGCAGGCCGGCGTCGGCTACGGGGATCGCCCCAAGGCACAACCCCAGAATTGGCGCCCCGCGACCGTGTGCCCTTTGAAGCACCTGCCGCAGCGACTCGCTGGGGACGCGCCCGTCGTCGAACCATGAAGGCACCACCACAACGTCCGCTTCTTCGGCGGCCGCCGGCCCTTTCACCTCGCCCAGCCCATAGCCCTCAGCGGTTGCAATTCCGCCTTCCTGGTCAGAGAAAAGGACCGTCTTCCACGCGGCAAGGCCTTGGCGGGCCACCTCGTCAAAAACCATCTGCGGAACAGCGAGGTGAAACATCGTTGCGCCATCGAAGGCGTACACGGCGATCCTCATCCAGCTCCCTTCCTCTACTTTGGCCCGAACCCATCGTATATGCGCCTTCGTGCCACTGTTGGTGCGCCTCGCTCGCGGGAAGACTGGAAAGGTCGCCAGAAAAGGCAGTCAAGCAACCATCAGGGAGAAACAAGAACATGAGCACCCCCCGCCGCGCACTCATCCTCATCGACGTCCAGCAGCAATACTTTGATGGCCCCCTCGAAATCCAGTACCCGCCCCACTAGGAATCCCTTCCCACCATTGCCAAGGCAGTTGACGCTGCCACCGCCGCCGGCATTCCCATCGCCGTGATCCAGCATTCTGCCGGTGTTGGCGCGCCCGTCTTTGCCCCCGGCACACCCGCCTTCGAGCTCCACCCCGAAATCGAACGCCGCAAAACCGGTGAATGGAAGTCGCTGGTTAAGCAGTACGGCTCTGTCTACGCCGGTACGGACCTCGCCGAATGGCTGCGGAAGCACGACGTTGACACGGTCACCTTGGTTGGCTACATGACCAACAACTGCGTGCTCGCCTCCGCCGTTGAGGCAGAGTTCCTTGGCTTCACTACCGAAGTCCTCTCAGACGCCACGGGCGCCATCAACCTTGCCAACGACGCAGGCTCCGCCGACGCGAAGACCGTGCACACAACACTCCTCACGCTGCTGAACTCCAACTGGGCAGCGGTGGCCGATTCGGATACGTGGATCAACGCGCTGGGCGCCCGGCAGGCACTCTCAAGGAGTGACCTCGGCAGCTCCGCAACCGCGGGCCTGGAGCTCGTCCCCAGGCGTAAACAGACGCCCCGGCTTCCCGCCCTTCTCCGCCCGGCGGGAAGCCAGGGAACATCGCCGGCGATCGCGCCGTTGCAAACACGGGGACCAAGCCCCACCGAATCTCAAGGACTGTTACATGAAGTGGATTCTTCTCGCCGGCGCGATCCTGAGTGAGGTGACGGCGTCCCTCTCCCTGAAAGCCGCCCTGGATAATCCCGCCTTCTTCGTCGTGGTTGTTGCCGGCTACACCGCCTCCTTCGGCTTCCTCGCAGGAGTCCTCCGCAAAGGCCTCGGCCTCGGCGTCGCCTACGGCATCTGGGCCGCGCTAGGAGTAACGCTCACCGTGCTGCTGGCAGCCCTCATCTTTGGCGAAGCGCTGACCCCCATGATGCTGGTCGGCGTCGCCATGGTCATCGGCGGCGTGCTGTGCGTTGAACTCGGGTCACACAAAGAATCCGCAAAAGAGCCGGCACGAGAAATGGTGGGCTCATGATGTGGCTGCTGCTGGCAGCAGCCATCCTCACCGAGGTGACCGCCACCTTGTTCCTGCGTGTCGCTTCCACCGGCAAGCGCCGCTGGTACATACCTGTCGGCGTCGGGTACTTCCTGGCGTTCACCCTCCTCACCCTGACCCTGGACCAGGGAATGAGCCTCGGGGTTGCCTACGGCATCTGGGCGGCTGCCGGCGTCGCACTGACCGCCCTTGCCAGCCGAATCTTCTTCAAAGAGACCATCACCCCCGTCATGATGCTGGGGCTCGGCCTCATCATCGGCGGCGTCCTGCTCATCGAACTCGGCGCAGCGCACTAAGGCAGTAGATACGCCTTCCCTCCTCACGTTGACGTAACGGGCGTCACCTTCTATGATTAATGAATCGATTCAAGGGAAAGGGCTTTCCAAGCCCTGGAACCGTCAAGATCACCTTGACCATCCGGAACAGAACAGATCCGGTTCCTTGCCAATGACGACGAAGGAATTCATCGAATGAGCACCATCCCCGGTGAAAGCCGCTCCATCCCGGAAGTAAGCACCGGCCGGCGGGACCCGAAGAAGGCCGCCATGAGCGGCTGGATCGGCAGCGCACTTGAGTACTACGACTTCGCGCTGTACTCCCTGGCCGCGACGCTGATCTTCCCGGCCATCTTCTTCCCGTCCGAGAACAAGACCGTGGCCATCATCGCCTCGCTGGCCACGTACGCCGTCGGCTACGTTTCCCGTCCTGTAGGCGCGGTTGTCCTGGGCGCCTACGGTGACCGGCACGGCCGCAAGAAGGTGCTCGTCTTTGCCATGTTGCTGATGGGCTTCGCGACCTTCGCCGTCGGACTCCTGCCCACGTACGGACAGGTCGGTGCCCTGGCTCCGATCCTTTTGGTGATCCTCCGCCTGATCCAGGGGTTCGCCGTCGCCGGTGAACTGGGCGGAGCCAGCGCGATGATCGTGGAGCACTCCCCCGATGCCAAGCGCGGCTTCTTCGCAAGCTTCAGCCTGCAGGGCACGCAGGTGGGCTCCATCCTGGCCACCGCCGTCCTGCTTCCCCTGTCGGCCATTCTCCCCGCCGACCAGTTCCAGGCCTGGGGCTGGCGCATCCCGTTCCTGCTCAGCGCCTTCGTGATCCTGGCCGGCTACCTTATCCGCCGCCGCGTGCAGGAGCCGCCCGCATACCTGGCGGGGACGGAAAAGGGTAAGGCGAAGCCCCGGTTCCCGATCGTTGACCTCGTACGCAGCCACCCCTGGGTCATGGTCCGCTGCGTCATCATGACGTTCACCAACGTGGTGGGCATGGCAACACTCATCTTCGGTGTCTCCTACGCCACCCAGAAGGGCTACGGCAACGGCTTCACCAGCAGCGAATTCCTCTGGGTGACCCTCGTGGCCAACGTGGCCGCCGTCCTGACCATCCCGCTGTTCGGCGCACTGTCCGACAGGATCGGCCGGCGGATGCTGATGGTGGCTGGCGGCATCGGCGGCGGTGTGCTCGCCGGCGGGTACCTGTGGGCCATCGAGCAGGGAAGCCTCGCACTGGTCTTCGTCTGCATCGTGATCGTCCAGGGCATCTTCTTCCAGATGTGGAACGCCACCTTCGCAACGTTCTTCCAGGAGCAGTTCCCCATGCGGATCCGCGTCACCGGGTTCGCGGTGTCGCAGAATCTCGGCCTCATGATCGCATCGTTCTTCCCCAGCATCTTCACCGCGATCGCCCCGCCGGGATCCACCAACGTCCCCATGGTCATCGGGCTGACCACGTTCGGCATCTGCGCCGTCGCGGCGCTGGCCACCCTCCTGTCCCCCGACACCAAGGGCAAGTCCCTTGATGACCTCGAAGCGAACAAGGCTGGCGCGGAATCGCCAAAGCCCGCGATCGCCCGCGAGAGCGTGACGGCGAGCTAACTCATACCGTCCTGGGGGCTGACGTGAGTGGCACCCAGGGCAGAGAGGACGACGGCGGACTTCCCGCCGTCGTCCTCTTCCGTTAAGCACCGGCAAGCATGTGCCGGGCCCCTCCCCCGGGCTTCCCGCTCATGGTTACATAGGAGGGTTGAACCGGCCGCCCGAGTCCGACCACGGCCTCGGCCAGATGGAAGGAAGCACATTGACCGATCCCCAGGAACATCCCCCGGTTCCCACCCCCGGAAGCGCCCAGGGCCTGGACACCAAGGCTGAGGGCGGATGCCCTGTGGCCCATGACAGCGTTACCTCGCACGGCAGCGAGAGTGAGAACCCGGCGATCGATTCGCCGCAGCCCAAGGGGCACCGCCCGCGGACTGTCGCCGACTGGTGGCCCAACCAGCTGGATCTCTCAGTTCTTCACACGCATGGTCAGGCGAGCAACCCGCTGGGCCCCACGTTCAGCTACAGCGAGGAATTCCAGAAGCTCGACGTTGAGGCGCTCAAGCAGGACATCACGCAGGTCCTCACCACCTCCCAAGACTGGTGGCCCGCGGACTTCGGCCACTACGGCGGCCTGATGATCCGGCTGAGCTGGCACGCCGCCGGCACCTACCGTGTCCACGACGGCCGCGGCGGTGCAGGGGACGGCAGCCAGCGGTTCGCGCCGCTGAACAGCTGGCCGGACAACGCCAACCTCGACAAGGCCCGGCGGCTGCTGTGGCCGGTCAAGCAGAAGTATGGCCAGAAACTCTCCTGGGCGGACCTGCTGGTCCTCGCAGGCAACGTCTCCCTGGAGTCGATGGGCTTCCAGACCTTTGGCTTCGCTTTCGGCCGTGAGGATGTGTGGGAGCCCGAGGAGATTTTCTGGGGACCTGAGGACACCTGGCTCGGCGACGAGCGCTACATCGGCGAAGGCCAGATGTCGGAGGAGGTCGGCTCCACGGAAATGGGCCTGATCTACGTCAACCCGGAGGGGCCGATGGGCAACGCGGACCCGCTCGCGGCCGCAGCGTTCATCCGCGAAACCTTCAAGCGCATGGCCATGAATGACGAGGAGACCGTGGCGCTGATCGCCGGCGGCCACACCTTCGGCAAGACGCACGGCGCCGGCGATGCCGACGCCCATGTGGGCCCCGAGCCGGAGGGCGCCGACCTCGAGGCGCAGGGCCTGGGCTGGCTCAGCACGTACGGCAGCGGCAAGGGGCCGGACACCATCACCTCGGGCCTGGAGGTCACCTGGACCGACCGGCCCACCGAGTGGAGCAACCGCTTCTTCGAGATCCTGTTCGGGCACGAATGGGAGCTGGTCCAGAGCCCCGCGGGCGCCAAGCAGTGGGTGGCCAAGGACGCCGAGAAGATCATTCCGGACGCACACGACCCGGAGAAGAAGCACCGGCCCACGATGCTCACCACGGATCTCTCGCTGCGCGTCGACCCGATCTACGGGGAGATCTCGCGGCGCTTCCTGGAGAACCCGGACGAGTTCGCGCTCGCGTTCGCCAAGGCCTGGTACAAACTGCTGCACCGCGACATGGGTCCGGTGGGCCCGCACCTGCTGGGGCCGTGGGTCCCGGAGCCCCAGCTCTGGCAGGACCCCATCCCGGCCGTTGATCACGAGCTGATCGGTGAGCAGGACATTGCGTCGCTTAAGGCCAAGTTGCTGGACTCCGGGCTGTCTGTTTCGCAGCTCGCCAGTACCGCGTGGGCGGCAGCGTCCACCTACCGCAAGACCGATAAGCGCGGCGGCGCCAACGGCGGACGGATCCGGCTGGAGCCCCAGCGCGGCTGGGAGGCCAACGAACCCGAGCAGCTGTCCACGGCTTTGCAGGCGATCGAGAGGGTGCAGCAGGAGTTCAACTCCGCCCAGGCCAACGGCAAGAAGGTTTCGCTGGCGGACCTGATCGTCCTCGGCGGCTGTGCCGCGGTGGAGAAGGCGGCGAACGACGGCGGGTTCCCCGTCACAGTGCCGTTCCGGCCCGGCCGGACCGACGCCGCCCAGGAGCAGACCGACGTCGAGTCCTTCCAGTACCTGCAGCCGCGGGCGGACGGGTTCCGCAACTACGTCCGCCCCGGCGGAAAGCTCCCGCCGGAGACTCTCCTGCTGGACAAGGCGTACCTGCTGGACCTCTCCGCGCCGGAAATGACAGCGCTGGTTGGCGGCATGCGCGCCCTCGGCACCAACGTGGGCGGTTCCAACCACGGAGTCCTCACCGACCGGCCTCAGGTCCTGACGAACGACTTCTTCGTCAACCTGCTCTCCCCCGGCACCAAGTGGAAAGCGTCCGAGGCGGAGGAGAACGTCTACGAGATCACCGACGTCTCCACCGGAGAACTGAAGTGGACCGCCACACCAGTGGACCTGGTCTTCGGCTCCAACTCCCAGCTCCGGGCGTTGGCCGAGGTTTACGCCAGCGACGACGCCAAAGGGAAGTTCGTCAACGACTTCGTGGCGGCCTGGGTCAAGGTCATGGAGCTGGACCGCTTCGACCTGGGCTAAGTTCGATTTACTGAAGACTGCGTCCGGGCCGGCTGCTTCCTGCGGCCGGCCCGGATTGCTCATCATGCCGTTTTCAAGTAGGGTGATTGCCCGCAAAATAGGGGAGGTTGCCCGAATTGTGGGGGGTTCTTGCCCTTTAATAGGGGTGATTCTCCGTTGAGGACACACAGTTCCCTATGCCAGAATGGGCGTGGTTTCGCTTGTCCGCGATGGGAAATTCGTCGAAAAGCAGAGTCGTGTCTGGCCGTGTGACTCAGCTCTTACGCGGCCGGTTCGGTCCCCGCGATACCTGGGGACGTGCCGGGTTGTGGGTGGCAACTCAGCATTCTCCTACAGCCATGGCGCCCGTGAGCCTGAACAAGGCCTCCCAGTAATCGGAACTGGCGGTGGAGCCGTTCCGATCAATGATGGGAACGGCGATCATGACCCGGTTCCTCCGCCCAGGCTTTTATGTTGGCTCGAAGACGAACCGCACCGGAATAACCGGAGTGATTCTGCGCCCAGGATGCCAGCCCGATGCTTACTGATCCGTCTGTCCCCGCCAACGGGACCAGGGACGGGGTCCTCCTCAAGGTGGAACCGCCGGAGGGCGCTTTCACTGCCCCGGCCCTCACGCTGCAACGGGTGCTCTTCGCCAGCGCCGAGGCGTACCCGTTCATGAAGGTGGGCGGACTGGCTGACGTCAGCAGTGCTCTGCCGAAGAGATTATCCCGGCTGGGCTTTGACGTCCGTCTGGTGATTCCGGCTTACAGGGGCCTCGGAGGCAGCCCGGTGCTGACGATCGATGTGCCGTTGGGTCCGATCGCCGAGCGCGTCATTGTTCGCCGGCTCCCGTCCTTGGGCGGAGTGGACGTAATCGCACTTGACGCTCCGGGGTGGTTCGACCGGGAGTTACCGTACAGCTATCAGGACAACGACGTCATGCCGTTTGTGCTGTTCTCCAAAGCAGTCACAGCGCTGGCTGCCCAGGGAGAGTGGCTTCCGGACATCATTCACTGCAACGACTGGCATTGCGGGCTCGTGGCGCAGGAAGTCCGGCAGGGACTGCACAGGCAGGCGCTAGCAGGAACCGGGATCGTCTTCACCATCCACAACATCGCCTATCAGGGGCCTGTAGGGGCCGCGACCGACCAGCTGATAGGACTGCCGCAGGGCGGAAGCTTGCTCGAACGGGGCATCGCATTCGCAGACCGGATAAACACCGTTAGTCCCCGTTACATGGAGGAGATCCTCACCCCGGCCCAGGGAGCGGGTTTGGACGGGCTGCTGCGGGCCCGCAGGGGCGCCGCCCGCGGCATCCTTAATGGCGTCGACTACGACGAGTTCAGCCCCGGGGTGGACCCGTGGATTGACACCCGCTACAACGGCGATTTCATCGCAGGCAAGGGCGCGAACAAGAAAGTCCTGCAGAAGCTCAGCAACCTGGAGCCCGCTCCAGACCGACCGGTCTTCGGCATGGTGGCCCGGCTGGTATCCCAGAAAGGGATCAGCCTGCTGACTTCCGCTTTGGAGCAGTTCGTCGCCCGGGGAGCCCAGGTGGTGGTGCTGGGTGAGGGTGCGCCCCGGTACCGGCGCCAACTGCAGTCGGCCACCCGGAGTTACCCCGGAAGCGTGAGCTACCATCCCACGTCGAGTGAATCCCTGGCCCGGCAGGTCTACGCCGGCAGTGACTTCTTCCTTGCGCCATCCGTTTTCGAGCCGTGCGGGCTGACGCCGCTGATCGCCCTGAAATACGGCACCATCCCCATCGTGCGCCGCACCGGCGGCCTCGCCGACACCGTGACCGATTACGTCGAGGATCCGGCCGAAGGACTGGGGTTCGTCTTCGTGCAACGCCGCGTCACGTCCATGCTGTCGGCTGTGGACAACGCACTGGCACTCTACTCACGGACGCCCGAAATGAACCATCTCCAGCGGAGGGCAATGAGGGCAGACTTCTCCTGGCGGATGCCTGCGCGTGAGTATGTGGCCGTGTACGAGGAGGCCCTGCACTCACGCAATATCATCGAGGTCAGCCGGGGCACCGAACAGACCAGCCAGCCGGGACTCCGGCCGAGGCCGGGTTCCGCTCCGCTTCCCTTGGCGCTCGTCCACCATGCCAATCAGTTCCTGATTACCGACGGCTATCAGGACCGGGAGGGCCTGACCTCACTGCTTAGGGGGTACAGTGCGCTGCTGCGGCTGCACGAGAAGTACCGCGTCCCGCTGAACCTCCACCTGTCCGGGACACTGATTGAAGCCGCAGCCTGGCACCACCCTTGGTTCCTGGCGGAGGTCCGCCGGCTTCGCGACGTCGGCCTGGTCTCACTCATGGGCGGGACATACTCCGAAAACGTCCTTACCGCCTTCGGCAGGGAATACAACCGGCGGCAACTGCAGGAGTTGTTTTGGCTCTACCGGCACCACCTCGGGTGCGCACCCGGCGATCTGGAGATCTGCTGGGTTCCTGAGCGGGTGTGGGATACGGACCGCCTTGCCAAGGTCCTGACCGACCCTCGGCTGCCGAATGGCGGATATCGTTACGTCCTGCTCGATGATCGGCTGCTGTATCCCTCCGATGGTGCCCACGGCGTCAGCGACAGGCTTGAATTTGATGGCGCTGACCCGGCCAGCCCTCCTCCTTCGGATGCCCTTCGCCCATACCGTATCAAGGGCGGCAAGGGCCTGCAGATCGTGCCGATGTCGACCCGGCTGCGCTACTGGATTCCTCCTGATGACAGGAGCCACTGGCGTAGCCTGTCCCGGGCTGCCGAGCTTCCAATGGCTCCCGGTGATGACAGCATCCTGGTCTACGCGGACGACATGGAAAAGAGCGCGGGAGTGGGGCCGTGGCATCCCAGTGCCCTCGGCCGGTATGAGGAGTTCCTGCGCTGGCTTGCCACCCAGCCCAAGCTTTTACCTGTGGACCTGTCATCGTGGCTTCGCCAGCGCCGGAGGAGCCCGGCTGTCCGGGTTGTGGAACGCGGGACCTTCGTGGAGCTGGCCAAGGACTGGCACGCGGGCGAAGACTACAGCGGCTGGGGCAAGGACGAAGCGTGGGCCCCTTACCAGGAGCACCTCGCCCGGGCCCGCCGTGTAGTGGCCGACGCAGAGCGGGCGGGCGCAGAACCCCGGCTGACGGCGCTTGCCTGGAAGCATGTGCTTGCTTCCGGGTATGAGACGGCATGGCACGACATTGACCACCCCGACCGGCTGCCGGCCCCTTGGGCCAAGGCTGTGGCCAGCCATGTGCGGGCCGCCTGCGTGTTGGCCGCCGCCGCCGGATGGTTCGGCCGGCAGGTCCGCCCGCTGGAGGCCGAAATGATTGACATTGACGACGACGGCGTCGAGGAGCTGGTGCTGCGAAACGAGCACCTGTTCGCGGTGCTCGCCCCGAAGCATGGCGGCCGGCTGGTCTACCTGGCGTATCGGGGCCCTAACGGGGGCGTTTTAGTAATCGGCAACCCTACTGACGACTGGAACCGCCAGGAGGAGCTGAACACTTACATGGACGTGCCAGCCAACCACCCCGGCGGCCTTGCCGATGGCGGAGGCGTCCACGACCGATACGACGTCAGCATCCACTGGGGGGACGGAATCATCGTATCGGAGCTGAGGAACGTGCAGGAGGACAGCCCTCTGTTCGGGTTGTGCAAAACCGCGGTCCTTGATGATGCTGCCCCTGCCCTGCTAGTGGCCTACGACCTGCCTGCGGGGGCAGACGGAATCAGCATCCATACGTGCCTGTCGCCGGACTACTACCGTTTGCTCCGCCATGGCGTGGCAGAGCTGCAGCGTACTGGAGGAACCAGTTGGCAGGGCGCCTCCAGCAGGGCAACCCAGGTATGGGTAGCGCTGGCCGACGACGAAGACAGCGCGTGGTGCGACCCGGAAGCACCGGACCCGGGGCACGGGGTCCTCATCAGCCTGCGTGCGCAAGTAGGCTCCTTCCACCTGCTCATCGGCCTCGGCGAGATTGACGAGGAGGCCGCCCAGGAAATGGTGAAGTCGGGCCGGGAACGGCTCGCCACCCTGGCCGCAGGCGAGCTGACGGGAGACCGAGCGTGAGCGCACCAATCCCTGACATTGATGCACGTGCCCAGCGGCAAGCGATTGCCGAGTCCCTGCTCGCCTCGCCGCCACCGCTTGATGCCCTTCCTCCGGGACGGGCGCAAGTGCTCACACGCTCGGTTGTGCATGCCTCCCGGAGCCGGCCCGTTGTCCGGTGGACCGTAGCCCTTGACTCCGGGTCCGGCACCTCCACTCTGCTCGCAGTGATCGGCAAGGGCTACCGTGCCGGCGGCGGCGAGCAGGCATGGCGGTTGCTCAGGAGCCTGCGTCAGGCCGGCTTCGATGAGGCAGAACTCAGGGTTCCTGCGCCATACGGGTTTGACCCGTCGCGTCAGCTTCTCGCGCAAGAGGAGGCCCCAAGCACCACGCTGCATTCACTCTTGGACGGCGACCCACGAACGGCCGCGCCCGAAGCCGGCCGGGCAGGGCGCTGGCTGGCCCGCCTGCACCACGTCAGGGGCGTTCATGCGCCCGACCTGGCGGCAGACTTCGAGCGGCTCAAGCTGGCCCAGTATGCCGAGGCGTTGGCCGGGCTCTTGCCCAAGGCGGCCGCGAGAGTGGCAGAGCTCACCGCAGCCACCATTGAGGAGCTGGCCAGGACCGACGGGCCCCGCGTGCTCACACACGGCGACTTCCAACCCAAGAACATCCACTTGGACCGGTACCGTTTCGTGGTCATCGACTTCGATCGCGCCGCATGGGCCCCTGCCGGGCGGGACCTCGGCCATTTCATCGGGCAGACCCTGACCATGGGCGCCTCCCGGCACGGAAACCTGACGGCCGCCGTGCCCTGGGTGGACGCGTTCCTGGAAGACTACTCGGCTGCCGGCGGCGATGAAGGTGCAGTCCGGTCCGTCCCCGCCTACGTTGCCCGCACCTTCGCCGAGGTCCTTTTCTACCGCCTCGTAGTTCGCCCGGTCAGGGACTCCTCGTTCGTCCCTGACTGGTTGGACGCCTGGGAACGGGCTGTGAGCGCCGCCGCGGGAGGGAGGTCCCGGTGAGACGAACCAGCCGGCGCCAGACTCCCATCTCTGCGGCAGGCACTCCTATTCCCGTCATGCAGGCCCACATGATCCTGCGTACCTTCGGACCGTTCCTGCGCCCGCAATGGCCCGGCTGCCTGCTGGCCGCGCTGCTCGCGGTCGCCGGGACGGGCATCGCGCTGCTCAAGCCATGGCCGCTGAAGTATCTCTTCGACGAAGTGCTGTTGCCCACCGGGAACCCCACCAGCCAGGACATCCAGTACATCCTGGTCCTGGTCGTCGCGGCGCTGGCCGGCATCGCCGTCCTGGACTCCTTGGTCGGCGCAGCCCGAAGCTATATCCTCACCGTGGTCGGCGAACGCGTCTCGGCATCAATCCGTACCAAGCTCTACGATCACCTGCAGCGGCTGCCCCTTGCGTATCACGAAGGGACACCAACAGGTGAACTGACCACCCGCCTGACTGGAGACGTCGACAAGGTGCGGGCACTGCTTACCGTGACGCTCGTTGACGCCTCAACGCACGTGCTCACACTGGCCGGCATGGCCGGGGTGCTGCTGGTCATGGACTGGCAACTGAGCCTGGCGCTGCTGTTGGTGCTGCCACTGTTGCTCCTCACGGTGTCCAGCTTTCGAGCCCGCATCCGCACAGTGGAGGAAAACGCGCGCGACAGCGAGGGCGACCTGGCAGCGGTAGCGCAGGAGTCACTGGTAGCGATCAAGCTGGTCAAGGCCGCAGGACGGGAAGATGACGAGTCCAAGCGCTTCCGTCGCCACTCCGATGCCGCAGTCACTGCTGTGCTGCGCTCGGCGCGGACAAGCGCCGCATTTGGCGCCGCCGTGGACGCTGTGGTGGCTGTAGCCACCACAGGTCTGATCTGGCTTGGAGCCCAGCGTGTGCTCAAAGGCGCGCTGACACCAGGAGACCTGGTCATCTTCACCTCCTACCTGCGTGACTTCTTCGGCCCAACACGCGCCCTGTCCAAGCTGCCCGCCCAGCTGGCCCGAGCCGGCGTGCGCGCGGCCCGCATCGCCGACACCCTCCGGCGCAGCCCTGACATCCAGGACAAACCCGGTGCCCTTCCCGCCGGCCCACCCCGGAAGCAGCTGAGCCTGCACGGGGTCGGATTTTCCTACACCCACGACCGCCCCGTCCTGCGGGATGTGGACCTGACGGTCCCAGTGGGCAGCACCCTGGCAGTTGTCGGACCCACCGGGGCCGGGAAGTCCACAATCGCTGCCCTTATGTGCCGGCTGCAGGACCCCACCAGCGGCCGGGTCCTCCTGGACGGGACGGACCTGCGTGACCTGACTGGCGCCAGCCTGCACACCCAAGTGGGGCTGGTTACCCAGGACGCCGTGCTGTTCCGGGCATCCGTACGGGAGAACATTGCGTACGGCCGGCCCGATGCCTCGCTGGAAGAGGTCCAGGACGCAGCCCGCGCGGCCCAGGCCCACAACTTCGTGCAGGCGCTGCCCCGCGGCTACGACACCGTGCTGGCTGAGCGCGGGGCAACGCTGTCCGGAGGCCAGAAACAGCGGTTGGCACTGGCGCGCGGATTGCTGCAGGGCTGCCCGGTCCTCGTGCTCGACGAACCGACGACGGGTCTGGATGCCCAATCCGAGCACGCGCTGCTGGAGGCCCTCCTGCGCGTGGCATCCGGGCGGACCACAGTGATCATCACGCATCGCATGGCCGCGGCCATGGCAGCAGACGAGATCGTCGTCCTTGATGCGGGCCGGGTAGTGGAACGCGGTACCCACCACAGGCTCATCGCCCGCGGCGGCCTGTATGCCGAGATGTGCCGTCTGCAGGGCATCACCGGCTTACGCCCCGCATGGAACGGCACCAGCCACGGCAATGGGCGCCACCCCTCACCACAGTCCGAAGTCGAAGCTGACCAGCCCACTACCTACCTGAGAGGAAGCCGACCATGACCGGGCACAGCACCCAGCCGGACCCCACCAACTTGATAGCTGGCGTCACCGGTAGCAGGACGCATGTACCGTCCGGCGCACGAGTTCACTGGATTACCCATAACCCCTTCCGAGTACAGGAGGACGCATGAACCGCACCCAAATCCCGTCCCAACACCGCGATATCAAGGAGCAGCAGGTCAATCGTGCCGAACGGGTCTGTGCACCGGAGTTCCTCAACCGCTATGTCCGCCCACACTTGATTCCGGCTGTTCCGGGCGCCTCGGACGGAGGCACGTGGACAACAAAGGTGATTCAGCTGGACGGATCGGGGGCCGCCACTGTAGAGATCAATCTCGACGACGGCCCCCCTGTTTTCGCCAAGCTGTTCCCCTTCGAGGATGGCCCTGCCGTGCACGCAAAATTGCAGGCCATGCGCAACGCCGGGCTGGGGGCCGGCTCCCCGTTCCAGGCTGTCGAGCCGTTGGCGTGGTGCGGGGACGAAAAGGTCCTGCTGTGCCGGGGAGCCCCGGGCAAAGCACTGTCGGAAGTGCTCGACGACGGCGCTGAACTCACCGAGGGCTGCGCCCGCGCGGGATCATGGCTGGCCCACCTGCATAAGGTGGATCTCCGGGTCGGGGCCCCACACTCCCTACTCGTGACAGGGGAACTGACGAGCCTGGCCAAACGCCTTGTCAGAGTGGCGACTGACCGTCCTGGCTACGCTGAGGTGGCATTGGGCATGCTCGAACGGTTGGACGACCTCACCCATGACACCGTGGACAGCGTCCATGCCCAAAGCCACGGGCAGTACCGGCCGATCCACGTCTTTCTGACCGAGGAAACCGTTACGGTGATTGACCTCGACCGCAGCGCCCCGGCGGACCCCGCCCGCGATGTGGCCGAGTTCCTCCACCGGCTCCGCCAAGGCGTTCACTCAGCCACCGGCGACATTTCCCGCGCCGACCAGCCGTGCGACGCTTTCCTCGGCGCGTATCGGGAGGCAGCCGGCGTCGAACGGCTGCGAAACCTGCGGTTCCACTGGTGCCGGTATATATTCCACAGCCTCAACCGCGACGTGAAAAACGGGGCCGCCGACTGGCACAACGGTGCAAACGATGTCTTCCGACGTTACCGGGAGGAGTTCTACAGGGTGGCAGAAGGGCGGGCAGGCGCATGACGTCGACCATGGGCGTCCTGCTGGACCGTGCCGGGGCGGAGCTCCCGCTGTCCGAGCTCGCGAGTCTGTGGCCACTGGGTGGTTGGAACTCAGTTGCCCCGGTGGCAGGCGGCAAAAACGAGCACCTGCGCGTTGAAGCCACGGATGGTGTCCACTACCTGCGCCGCTCGTACCGGTCCAAACCGCATGAGGAACTCGCCCGCCAACTCCGCCTCATGCGGCTGCTCCGGGAGCGGGGATTCCCCGCACCGGAGGTGGCCCCGGCCACCTCCGGCAAGGACCATGCCGAGCTGGACGGCCGGTTATGGATCGCAACGCGGGGAGTCGAAGGGACACCGTTCATCGATGCATCGCCGGCGCATGTGCAGGCTATGGGACGAACACTTGCCCGGTACCACCAGACCGTGGCCGACCTTCCAGCGGCAGTGGCCGAACCCGCCGTGCTGCTTGAGTTGCGCACGCGGGCAAATGACGAAGGGGTAGAGCCGGCCCTGAGAAACCGGACCGCGCACCTGGTCGCACAATTAACCGCAGTCCTGCCGCACCTGCCCCGGATGGTGGTGCACGGCGGCGCCCGACGAGGCAGCCTGGTATTCAACGGCAGCGAGGTAGCGGGCGTCCTGGACTTCGACAGTGCCCACGCGGACGTGCGGGTCCTGGACCTCGCCGTCGCCGTGCACGACGTCGGCAAGGTCTACACCCGACCAGGCGAAGCCGACAATAAGGTCGCCCTCGACCTCGGCCGGGTCACTGACCTGCTGGCCGCATACAGCCGGGACTTGCGGCCCACCGAGGCAGAGATCGAGGCGCTGCCGCTGCTGCTGGAGGCCAAACGGTTGAAGCGCGGCCTGGGACGGCTCAGCCGGTCACGGCACGGCGAGAGGCTCTCCGACAATGACTACACGAAGATCCGGTTGGAAGACCAGCGGATCGCTTGGCTGGAGGAGCACCGCAGCGCATTGGCGGCCGCTTTCCGGAAAGCCCTGGCGTAGCTGTGAACCCTGAAGGTTGGAGCCGGACCGCTTCGACCTGAGCTAAGTTCATCTGATGCAGACGCGTCCGGGCCGGCTGCGGTTTGCGGCCGGCCCGGAGCGCTGCTCGTGTCAGGCCCAGAAGTCGGCGGCCACGGCGGTGTCCTCCTGGAACTCGCTGACTTCCGTGACTTTCCCGTCTCTCAGCGTGAACACGAGGACGCCGTTCTGTTTCATCGACTTCCCGTTCCGCTCTGCTTGAGCGGTTTGCAGGGCCACCGTGTGACGCTCCCCGGGGATAACGTCCTGCAGGTCAACTTTGACCGTGCCGTCTGACCGGGAAAACAATTCACCGAAATAGCCCATGATGGCCTGTTGGCCCTGTTTATCGCCGGAGAGGCCGCTGGTGCCGCCCACACGGTAGACCGCATCGTCGGCGAAGAGGCCCAGAAGGCCCTCCACATCGCCGGCGTTGAAGGCCTCATAACCGCGCCGCACCACTGCGGCGTCTTCCTGAATTCCCATCTCGAACCCTTTCCGTCGTTGTCGTCCGGGTCCCAGCGCAGTCAGCATAGGCCTGCCCGCTGCGGTTGTCCACGGGTGCGAGTAAGCCTCGAATTACCCCGCCGGTGGCAAGGTTTTGGGGTCTTAGGGAGGCAGCTGGATCGGCGCCTTTGTGCAGTTGATTACTCGGCGATGTCCTCCGCCCACAGTTCAGGGTGTTCATTCTGGAACGTGCGCATCATGTCAACGCACCGGTCATCGTTCAAGACCACTACTTCGACCCCACGTGATCGCAGAAGGTCGAATTCGCCGGGGAACGTCTCTGCCTCGCCCACCACCACGCGCGGAATCTTGAACTGGATGATGGTCCCGGTACACATCGCACAAGGTGCCAGGGTGGTGTAAAGGGTCATGTCCCGGTAGCTCTTCTGGCGGCCGGCAACGCGCAGTGCAGACATCTCGCCGTGGGCGATCGGGTCACCATTCTGGACACGCTCGTTGTGCCCGCTGGCTATCACTTCTCCGCCGCGGGCCAAGGCAGCGCCGATCGGGATGCCGCCCTCCCGGAGGCTCTTTTGCGCGGCTTCGTAGGCAGCTTCGAAAACCGGATCTACGGTGACTCGTTCAGTTTCAGTCATGGGTGCAGTCTAAGTGGCCGAGTTTAGTTGTGTTGATGGCTGGGAGGACAAGCGCTGAGCCCTCGCAAGCATCCCGTTAAAGCCTGCGGAACCGGGCCGTTGACCACATGCAACGGCGTGAGTACTGTGGGTCAACTATCGAACCTTGCCCTGGAGGCAACAATGGCCGGCAAGTCGAAAAGCAGCAACGACTACGAATTCCTGACCGTCTGGCGCGTGGCCGGTACCCCGCACGAGGTGGTGGACATTCTTGGTGATGCCGGAACCTTGGCCCGTTGGTGGCCCTCCGTGTATTTGGACGTTGTGCCGCTGGATCCCGGCAACCCGGATGGGACTGGCAAGGCGTTCTCCCTGCGCACCAAGGGCTGGCTGCCCTACACCCTCAAATGGCAGCTCACTGTCACCGAGCCCGTCACGGAACAAGCGCTCGCCCTCTCGGCCCACGGTGACCTCAACGGCACCGGACGCTGGACGTTCGAACAGGACGGGCCGGAAACGGTGGTCACCTACGACTGGCGGGTCAGTACGTCGAAACCGCTGCTGCGCCGGCTGAGCTGGCTGCTCAAGCCCGCTTTCTCCGCGAACCACCGTTGGGCCATGGCCCGCGGGCAGGAAGCACTCGCCCTGGAACTACGACGACGACGTCCCGGCGCGGATCCCGCCAAAATCCCCCAGCCTGCGCCTCCCACGTTTGCAGGCCGGCACCGCCGGCCCACGAGTACAACGCACGCCTGACAAGAACTGCGGGGAACTCTGCGGGTTGCCCAACCCGGGCTGACTGCCCCAAAGGGAGCAGCTTGGGCTAGCCTGACGTTCATGGCCCGGTCAGGCTCTCCCGCACGCGCATGGATCGGAACGATCGTGTTCCTGTTCCTCGCGCCGGCGGCTTACTGAGACGCTTTTGGTGAAGCGCTCAGGACCATCGAAGCGAGTTCCTTGGCCAGTCGGACCGCGTCCGTATGCGCATCAAGCTGTGAGTTGGCCACCGCTCCGTCGTAGAGGAGCTCCAGGCGGGCGGCTACGCCAGCGGGATCATCGAACCCCGCTTCCTGGCACAGCGCCAGGATCATGGTGCTGAGCCAGTCGCGGAAAGTACGCAGCGCCCTGGCCTCCATGCTGTCCGGGAGTGCTTCCGCATTCGCATTCGCAAATGCGCAGCCTTTGTAGCCGGGCTCAGTGACGGCTTCCTGCAGGCTGTCAAACATGGCCAGCAGTTTCTCGACGGGGTCTTCCAGCCCTTGCTGGTACCGTGCGATTCGGTCGCGCCGGCGCTGGTCGCGGCCAGCGAGATAGGCGGCGACGAGCTCTTCCTTGCCCGAAAAGTTGTAGAAGAGCGAACCTTTGGCAACGCCCGCCTCTTCGATGACCCTGTCGATGCCGACCGTGTGGACACCCTCGGCATAAAACAACCTGTCTGCCGCCTCAAGGAGGCGTTGACGTGCCGGGACCCGGGTGGAAGTCATAACACAAAGCGTATCAGACAGACCTGTCTAAAAAAGCTTGACTTCATTGAACCGATCTGTCTAACTGATTTGTGTTAGACCGTTCTGTCTAAGGAGACTTCAATCTTGGCCTGTGTACTCTCACCCCGCTTTTCCTTTGCCGGACTCGCCGCAGTCTTTGGGGCATTCTTTTTCGCCGCCGGGGCCCCGACGCCCCTCCTCTCGCTCCGCCAGCAGGAGTGGGGCTTCTCGGCGGGAACCCTCACCATCGCCTTCTCCGTCTACGCCTTAGGACTGCTGGCCGCGCTGTTGGTGGGCGGCTCGCTCTCTGACCACATTGGCCGCCGCCCGGTAATGCTCGCCGCCTTGTATGGCGAGCTGGGTTCCATGATTGTGTTCGTGTTTGCGCCGAGCATCACCTGGGTCATCGTCGCCCGCGCCCTCCAGGGCCTCGCCACGGGATTGGCCACCAGCGCCTTCAACGCGGCCATTGCCGAGCAGGCACCGGCCCACCTGAAGAAATTCGCCGGCGCCCTGGCAGGAGCGTCGGTGGCAGGCGGCCTCGGCATCGGTGCACTTGCGGCCGGGGCGGCAGTCCAGTTCACCCCTGACGCCAACACGCTCATTTTCGTGGTCCTCAGCGCCGTCATGGTGCTCGCCATCGCCTTTGTAAGCCTTACTTCCGAGACAGCCCCAAAGCGGCCCGGCGCGCTCCGCTCGCTCACCCCCCGCGTTGAGCTCCCTGCCCCTATCCGCGGCGAATTCCTGGCCGGTATTCCCGTACATATCGCCGGCTGGATGTTCCCAGCCCTCTTCCTTGGGCTTTCACCGGCGGTGCTCCGGCTCCACTTTGCCCTGGACGGCGGCCTCGTTGCGGGTTTCACCTCATTTCTGGGCCCTTTCGCTGCGGCCGTTTCAAGTTTCGCCTTCGCGCGGCACTCCGCACGGCGCAGCACCCTCCTGGGCGTGATCCTCATCCTCGCCGGCATAGTGATGGTCCTTCTCGGAGTCCATGAAACCTGGCTGCCCGCTGTCTGGATCGGCGCGGTGCTCGGAGGTGTTGGCTTTGGTGGCTCATTCGGCGGGCAGCTTCGGCTGATCGCCCCGCACATCCAGCCGCACCAACGCGCCGGCCTCTTCTCAGGTATCTATGCCGCCGCGTATCTGGCGTTCAGCGTCCCCGTGATCATCGCGGGCCAACTCGTGCCCCTCCTCGGACTGGTCCCCACCCTGCAGTCCTACGCAGGCGCCATCATCGCCTTTGCCGCTTTGGCCATCGTCATCCAGGCGGCACGGCTGCGGCAGGACATCGCGCTTAAGCCAGCAACCGCCAGTTCTGCCGCCTGACACGAAGTCCCGGCTTTCATTGACAGTCTCCTGCTCCCTCTTTAGGCTCCTGCCATCGCGGATACGGAACCGAAGGAGCAGTGCGTGGACCAGGACAGCAGGCAGTTACGGGAGCAGCTTGGCCGGCTCGGCTTTGGCGGTACGGGAGTAGGCAACCTGTACCGCGCCATCTCCGACGAGCAGGCGGCGGATACCTTGGAGGCAGCCTGGGACGCGGGCATCCGCTACTTCGACACCGCACCGCACTACGGGCTGGGCCTCTCGGAGCGGCGGATGGGCGAAGTCCTGGCCAAGAAACCCCGGCAAGAATTTGTCCTCTCCACCAAGGTGGGCAGGGTCCTGGTGCCGTCGCCTGCAACGGAGGATGCCCGGGACCCGGAGGGATTTGACGTGCCCGCTGCGCTGCGGCGCGAGTGGGACCCCTCCGAGGCCGGGGTAAGGCGAAGCATCGAAGACTCGCTGGAACGGTTGGGCCTGGACTACATCGATATCGCCTACCTGCACGATCCCGATGTCTACAGCATGGAAGATGCGGTGAGTTCCGCCCTTCCCGCCCTGGAGAAAGTCCGGGCGGAAGGACTGGTGCGGGCCATCGGCGTCGGGACCAACACCGCCGGAGCCGCCCTCCAGTGCGTCGAGGCGGCAAACCTGGATTTCCTCATGCTGGCCGGCAGGTTCACCATGCTGGAACAGCCCGGCTCGGACGGCCGCCCAGGCGAGGGGCTGCTGGACCGATGCCTTGAGCTGGGCACAGGGGTGGTGAGCGTCGGCGTTTACAACTCCGGCATCCTCGCCAAACCCGAACTGCCTTCCGATGCCCATTACAACTACTCCCAAGCCAGCGAAGAGATCCTGGAACGGGCCAGGCTGCTGGCCGGGATCTGCAAAGAACACGGCGTCGAGCTTCCCACGGCCGCCATCCAGTTCCCCTTCCGCCACCCCGCCGTCATCAACGTCACCGTGGGAGCCAGCAAACCGGAACAGATCAGCCAAAGCGCCGAGCGCATGTCCACTGAGGTCCCCGGGGAATTGTGGCAGGACCTGCAGGAGCGCGGACTGATCCCGGCCTGACCCGAAATCCAGCCCGCGCGTTACTGAAGCTGGTCCTGCCCTTTACTGGATCCGTCCGAATCTTGTCGAATCCCTCCAAAATGGGGCCGCCAAGGGAGAACTAGCGTCTGCTGTGAAGAACTTCCACGGCAAGCGCAAAGGACCAATCAATGACGATCCAGGAAAATGTACGGACAAGCCCGAAGTCCGCGAGCGTCGGCAAGGACTATCAGAGCAAGGGCCATCACATCCTGGAGATCGCCCGCCAGCAGGTTCTCGAGGACGGCATCGGCCTGGCCCAGGCTCAGCTCGAAGAGGTCCTTCGCCTCCCGGACGAGACGCTTCCCGCCGCTTTGGAGTTGGCGCACCAGGTCCGGCTCCGGCACTGCGGCGAGGACGTGGAGGTGGAAGGCATCATCTCCATCAAAACGGGCGGCTGCCCTGAAGACTGCCATTTCTGCAGCCAGTCCGGGCTCTTCGACTCCCCCGTCCGCGGCGTCTGGCTGGACATCCCGGAACTGGTCAAGGCCGCCAAGGAAACCGCCGCCACCGGAGCCACCGAGTTCTGCATCGTTGCCGCCGTCCGCGGACCCGACATCAAGCTGATGAACCAGATCAAGTTCGCCATTGACCGCATCAACGAAGAAGTGGACATCAACATCGCCTGCTCGCTGGGCATGCTGACCCAGCGCCAGGTGGACCAGCTCAAGGACTGGGGCGTCCACCGCTACAACCACAACCTCGAAACAGCGCGCAGCTACTTCCCCGAAGTCGTCACCACCCACACCTATGAGGAACGGCTGGAGACCTGCAATATGGTCAAGGACGCCGGCATGGAACTGTGCTGCGGCGCCCTGATCGGCATGGGCGAAACCGTGGAGCAGCGGGCAGAACTCGCCGCCCAGCTCGCAGCCCTGGAACCCCACGAAGTCCCGCTGAACTTCCTCAACCCCCGGCCCGGAACCCCACTGGAAAACCAGGGCATTATGGACGGCAAGGACGCCCTCCGCGCCATCGCCGCCTTCCGCCTTGCCATGCCCAAAACCGTCCTCCGTTACGCCGGCGGACGCGAACTCACCCTGGGCGACCTCGGCACGCGCGACGGCCTGCTCGGCGGAATCAACGCCGTCATCGTCGGCAACTACCTCACCACCCTCGGCCGCCCCGCCACCGCGGACCTGAACCTGCTCGTGGACCTCAACATGCCCATCAAGGAACTCCAGAAGACGCTATGAAGCTGGTTTCGCTCCCCAACGGGGTTTCGACGGGCTCAACCAACGGGGTTTCGACAGGCTCAACCACCGGGGTTTCGCTCGGGGTTTCGCTCCCCAACCGCCCCCTCCCCTCGCAAGCTCGGCCAGGGAACCCGGCGGTCGTGGGCCCCGGCTCAACCACCGGGGACTATTGCGGGCACTGCGGGGAGCCGTCCGACGGCGGCGGCGGTCCGCCGTCGGACGTTCACCAACGCTGCGGCGAGCGCCTGGCGATGGAGCCGCCACGGTATTGCGCCACGTGCCGGCGCCGGATGAAAGTCCAGGTGGCACCGCTGGGCTGGACGGCAGAGTGCTCCAGGCACGGGGTGATTGCCTCGTGACGGATGGCAGGGACCGTAGGATCTTGTGATGGCCCAACTCGTGCGCCCGAACAAACTTCCACTCGTCCTGGCTGGAAGCATCCGCCGAGTTCGCCGGTGCCCGCCAGGACGGACCGGGGGGCAGACGGCTGGTCCCCCGACGAGCTTAAAGACCCGCAGGCGGCGGCGTGTATGAGGACACCCGCAACCGCAAGCGCCACTATTGGATCAAGACGGCGCCGTAAACGCCTGGGCGTGGCCCGCTGACGCTGGATACACCTCTCTAAAACGACTTTGCTTGTTTAAAAGCCTTGCGCCTTCTAAAATTAGAAAATCTACTTTTAGAAGGAGTCCACAATGCAGTGGCGGGATCCGGCGCTGATGTTCCGGCGCTTCCAGCACCTAGGCGCCAGGACCAGGTGACGTGGAATGGACTGGCAAGGCTGGGCCGTGTTCGGGCTGCTGGCAACCTCCGCGCTGACCGCGGTGATGATCGCCGCCCAGATGGCGGGGCTGACCAGGCTGGACCTCCCGCTGGTGCTGGGAACTTTGGTAACGCCTGACCCGGACAAGGCCAGGGTGGCGGGATTCTTTATCCATCTCGCCGCGGGGCAGGGTTTCGCCCTGGGCTACGCCGCCGTGTTCGCGCTCCTGGGGCAGGCAACCTGGTGGCTCGGTGCCCTGCTGGGACTGCTCCACGTTGCGGTGGCACTCACGGTCATCCTGCCCCTGCTGCCGGGCGTCCACCCGAGAATGGCAACCACCAGGGCGGGGCTCAGTACGACGGCGGCGCTGGAGCCACCCGGGCTGCTCGGCCTGAACTACGGCATCCAGACGCCGGCCGTGGCCGTGGTGGCCCACGTAATCTATGGTGCAGTGCTTGGGCTGCTTCTGGGGCCACGATGAGCGTTAATCACCTGGACCCCGTCCCCCGCCAGCTTGACCGTACCGTCCCCTTCCGGGCGCAGGAAAGGCCCACCCCCATCGCGGACTATGGGCTCCTTGGCGATACGCGGACCGCCGCACTTGTCTCCGCTGGCGGGTCAGTGGATTGGCTCTGCGCTCCCGCGTTCGACGGCGAGCCCCTCTTTGGTGCCTTGCTGGGAGGACCGGAGGCGGGCAGGTTCCTCGCAGGGCCGGCAGGTCCCGCCACGGTGGTTTCCCGCAAATACCGCGAGAATACGGCGACGCTGGAAACGGTGTGGGCGGCCGGGAAGGACCGGCTCGTTCTCACCGAGGCCATGATCGCCGAAGTGGCCGGCGAGCTGCTGCCCACCACCATCCTGGTCAGGCGCCTGTCCGCGGAAGGGTCACCGGTACCCGTCACGGTACTTTTCGACCCGCGGGTCGGCGAAAACCACCGCCTGCCGCGGGTGCGGCGGGGGCACGACGTCGTCTGCAACTGGGGTCCCCTGGCAGCTTCCCTTGGAGCGAGCCCCCGCCTCGGACTCGAGCCCGGGCGTCCCCTTACCTTCGACGTCACTCCGGGAAAACCCCTGACACTTGTCCTGGCATTGGCCTTCGGCGAACCCCTGATCCACGTGGATCCGGCGGCAGCGTGGGACCTCGTTGCAAGGGACGAAGCCAGCTGGCGGGCATGGACCGAGGAGATTGACGAAACCATCCCGTACCGCCAGGAGGTGGTGCGGAGCCTGCTCACGCTCCGGCTCCTCACCTACTCCCCCTCGGGAGCTCCAGTGGCCGCCCCCACCACGTCCCTGCCCGAGGACCCTGGCGGCATACGCAACTGGGACTACAGGTACGCCTGGCCCCGGGACGCCAGCATCGGCGTCGGTGCTTTCCTCCGCGCTGGCAAGACGCAGGAAGCAGAGAACTTCCTTGGCTGGCTCCTCCATGCCAGCCGCCTGCAGCGGCCCCACCTGCCTGCCCTCCTCACGCTGACTGGAGGACTCGTTCCGGCGGAGCGGCAGCTGGCCCACTGGTCCGGCTACGGCGGCAGCAGCCCGGTGCGGACCGGCAACCTCGCTGCCTCACAGCACCAGCTCGACGGTTACGGCTGGGTCATTGACGCCGCCTGGGCGTTCGTGGAGAGCGGCCGCAGGCTGACATCGGAAACGTGGCGGGCCATGAGGGGCTTCGCGGATCTGGTGGCCGCCACGTGGGAGAAGCCCGACGCCGGCATCTGGGAAGTACGCGGTGAGCCTGCCCAGCATGTCCATTCCAAAGTCATGGCCTGGCTCGCGCTGGACCGTGCCCTGCGCATCGCGGCCACGCACCGGCTCAGCACGCGGCGCCGGCTCCGCTGGGAAACTGAACGGACCCGGATCGCGGCGGAGCTCCGCACCAACGGCTACAACGAAGCCATGAACTCGTACACCCGCACTTACGGTTCCCAGGACATTGACGCAGCCCTGCTGGTCCTGCCGCTCACGGGCCTGGAAAAGCCGGATTCGCCCCGCCTAACGGGGACCATCGACGCAGTCCGCAGGGAGTTGTCCGCAGGCTTCCCGTTGCTCTACCGCTATCCGCCGGGACAGGATGGCCTCCCGGGGACGGAGGGGGCGTTCCTGCCCTGTTCCTTCTGGCTGGTGCAGGCCCTGGCCAATACCGCCCAGCACGAGGAAGCCTCCGCCCTGTTCGAGGCGCTGCTGGAGAAGGGCTCACCGCTGGGACTCTTCAGCGAGGAGATGGACCCGACCTCCGGCTTGTTTCTCGGCAACTTTCCGCAAGCCCTCACGCATTCCGCGCTGGCGCAGGCCGCACTTGCCCTCCGCGACAACCCGCCCGTCCTCAACCCAACGAACAACCCCCGAAATAAGGAGCAATGATGGAAAATCCCACCGCCCACCAATTGTCCAAGCACCCCAAGACCCCACTGGCGGGACCCTACGGGCACCCGCTCCACCCCACCCTGGTAACCATCCCCATCGGGGCGTGGACGGCGAGCCTTGTTTTCGACGTCGTGGCTCTGCTGGGAAGCGACGACGCACCCTTCCTGACCGGTGCGCAGTGGCTGGTGGGAATCGGCATCCTCGGGGCACTTGCCGCCGCCGTCTTTGGCCTCATGGATTTCATGACGCTCACGGGCGGAACAACCGCCCACCGCACAGCACTCGTCCACATGTCGCTGAACCTGACCGCCGTCGCCCTCTTTGCCATCAGCTTTTTCCTCCGGCTCGGGAGCGACAAGCAGGACTTCAGCTTCCTTCCCTTCGTTCTCAGCGTGGTGGGCTACCTGATCGTCGGGGCGTCCGGCTACCTCGGCGGGAAACTTGCTTATCACTACGGGGTGAGGGTTGCCGATGAGAAAACGCAGAGCGAAGGGTTCAGGCAAGGGTCGGAGAAGAACCTGAACTCACGGTGATGGCGAGGCGACGTGCCAGCTTCCTGAATCAGCCAGCGACGAGGAACGCGACGATCCCGATGAGAGGCAGCGATGCTTGACCGATCGCACTCCGCCACAGGCGGTGCTCGGTCACCCACAGCCACGGGCCGAGGATGAGGTGTGCGGCGAGCGCGACGAGGACGATGCCAATTCCTGCAGCCCGGGCCTCACCGCCCGAGTTGGCAAGCCAGATCCCGACCCCGATCCCAAGCGCGGTCAGGATGTTGTACATGCCAACATTCATCGCCCACATGCGGACGGCACCTTCGGTTCCCGGTTTCACGTAGAAGATGGAACGGAATCGTTGATCCCCGTGGAAGAAGATTTCCAGCGTCCCGACGGCTACGAGGCTAACAGCGTAGACCCCTGCCGCTATTTGAGTGACAAGGTTCATGCCGGCCTCCTAGTTAGCGCCACCGCGCAGATAACCCGCGTCATTCCACTCGATGGTGTGCCATCGCGTTTGGTCCGGCCGTCCCGGTGCGATCCGGACCACCGGGGGCGCAGTCAGCAGGAACTCGGCTGCGCAAAAGGTCTCGGCCGGCCGCGCGGGCGTGGGCAGCACGCAGAGACCGTTATCGGTCGCGCTGAGAAGCCTCTGCATGTCGCCCAAGCTTCTGATCTGGTCCAGGCCGCCCTGCAGGCCGGACATCCGGGTATGGGTCCCATGGGCTTCAAAAGCGTGCAGGCCCTGGTTGGCATCGTCCTCATACGGCGACCACAGAATATGGTTCGTGTGGAGAAGGTTCCTGCTGGCGGGGCCGGCAACACATCCTTCTGAGGAGCACTCGTAACCCCGGATGCCCATAGGGTCCCCCAGGGCGTAATGCTGGCCAGAGGCGTGCGGAATCGATGCAAGATAATCCGAAGCAGCCGCAGCATCCCGGCGTAACAGCAGTTCCCGGATGACAAATGCGACAGGAAGGCCTTCTGTGGCTGCCGGAAGTGCCCGCAAGGTGTTAACGCAGACTCCCAGGCCTGCAGCATTCACGCCCAGAAGTCCGATCATGCCTGCGCCTGAAAGGACAATCTGGTCCGGGCCGTCCCCACTTTCAATCTGCAGAACAATCTGTGATCCACCCATCGCGGCAGGCAGGTCCATGTTCTGTCCCAGCACGGCAGTGGCAGTGTTCTTGCCGCCGTCCTGAATGAATGTGCCGATGGTGCTGCACCCGATGTTGGGATCCCTCTCGTAGCGCCATTCCTCATCCATCAGGTTGTACACAAGAACATCGTCGACAGGCTGGCCGCTGCCTGCCGCAATTCCTTCGACCTCCGCGAAGAGATCAGGGCTTAACTCCTTGGCGCTGGCCGCGAATCCGGTGGAGGACAGAAAATCCTCGATGTACTCTTTGGCCGCCATGTTCTCGCGGAGGGCCAGAGATTCCCGCCACCGCTCCATCGCGTCACCGATGAGATCCCGGAACTCCTCTCCATGGGCGTTTCCACGGGCAACCCCGTCACCCTCCACGCGGAGGAGGCGCAGGCCGCCGGCGCTGCCCGGGCCTGAATCAGGTTTGGGAGGGCCGCTGAAATTGCGTGAATCCATGCTCTCTTCCAGTGGTGAATGACGGAAAGCCCCCGCGCGAGTCGCGCTCCAGCGCGGGGGCTTCCCTTGTGCTTCCGCTTTGGGGAAAAACTGGAAGCAGACAGAAATCTACCGGCTGGTAACCTGGCCGGCGGTAAATATTGCCACTATCGGCCGATTCTTGATTGAACCTTGAGCCGGGACCGTTTCCGGCAGCTGGAATGGCGCTGGTTCAGTCGGCCTCGGGGTCGCTGGTTGCGTCCGGATCCTCTTCGGGCTCGAAGGTGTTGGGTTCCCCATCGGCGCCGATGCCCACGCCATCCGCGCCGCCGGGAACACCGCCGTCGTTCTTGCCTTTGGAACCCTGTTCACCGCCCTGCAGCTCGTCGTCAGGAAGGGAGTCGGGTGAGTTGATCGTCATTGTTCCTCCTTCAATGGCTGGGCCTCCACGCTAACAGCCCCCGGCGCGAAAGGCGCCGGGACAGCACGAAAATTTGTTCCGTCGGCAGGAAATCCGGGCTACATTCTGGAACAAAAAGGCAGATGGAACTACCAAAATCTCTTGACTTCCCCTGTTTCAAGCTGTTACAAATTTTGTAACGCAGGTATGAATGACTCCGATATCCGCGCCCCCCATTCCAACGCAACGGGCGGCTTGCCCCCTCTTTGAATCGATACAAAAACACGACGTCGGGGCCTCGCTTCCACCCGTCATCAAAGGAGATGAACGTGACCGAACCCAATTCGCCCCACCCCTCCCATCAACCGCTCCTGAAGGTTCTGGCCTGCTGCCTCGCCACCGCCGCCCTGGCCACCGGCGCAGGCCTGACCCTCAACGCGCCCGCTGCCTACGCGGAGCCGAGCAACTACAAATTCGATTTCGGCGGCGGTCCGGTGGAACCGGGCTACATCGGCGTCAGCGCGACAGACTCGTACAGCCCGGAAATCCGCTACGGCTTCAACACTCCCGAGCACATGGCGAACGTACCGGCGAAAGGCACCGGAGCCGGGAGCGACGCCGTCCGCTTCCTTGAGTTCGGCACCAAGAGCACCAACACGTTCAACGTGGACCTCAAGGAGGGCCTGTACAAGGTATCGGTCACACTGGGCGACACTTCACGGGCCAGCATCGCGGCCGAGGGCGTGTTCCAGGAGATGAACCTGACGGGCAACGGGGCCACGGCTTCCTTCGAGATTCCCGTGACGGATGGCCAGTTGAACCTGCTGGTCACCGAAGGCAAGGTTGGCACGGCCTTTACGCTGAGCTCGGTGGAGATCGAGAAGGTTTCGCGCCATCCTGAAATGGACCCAACTATCTGGGTTGGCGGTGACTCCACGGTCGCCAGCTACTACCCGCTGGAAACAAGCGCCCAGGGCGGCTGGGGCCAGACGCTGCCGCAGTTTGTGGATCCTGAAGCTTTCAACGTCCGGAACATCGCGACCGGCGGACAGATCGCCCGCGGCTTCCGTAACGACGGCCAGCTTGAGGCGATCCTGCAGTACAGCAAGCCAGGCGACCTGTTCCTGCTGGAAATGGGCATCAACGACACCGCCGCCAAGAACGCCACCACCGAGGCGGAGTTCAAGGAGATCATGCGGGACATGATCCGGCAGGTTGCAGCCACCGGGGCCACTCCCGTCCTGGTCACGCCGCAGGGCCGGGCCACCGACTTTGTAGACGGCGTCCACTCCTCCGTGGACCGCTGGTACCGCCACTCCATCGTGGCCTTGGCCCAGGAGGAAGGCGTGCATCTGGTGGACCTTAATGTCCTGGCCTCCGAGTACTTCACCGGGATCGGTCCGGAGGCAACACTGGCCCTGTTCATGACCGGCGATACGCTGCACCCCAACCGCGCCGGCGCCACCGAACTGGCACGCCTCGTGGCGGAGGACCTGGCCCGGCAGGGCCTCTGACCAAAGCACTGACGACGGCGGGACGCGGCAGTGTGCCGCGTCCCGCCGTCGTCCTATCCCCCGAGGTGGTGAACGGTGAAGGCGGTCAGGAAGCCTACCGACGCCGTGAGCCCTGTGAGGTTATGGTGTTCCTCGAAAGCCTCCGGGATCATGGTGTCCGCCAGCATGGCCAGGATTCCCCCGGCAGCCACAGCGGTAATGAACGCCACCAGCTCGCCCGGCGCGTTCTCCAGGGCTGTGTAGCCAATGAGTGAGGCCACCCCGCTGAGCAGGGCGATGCCTCCCCAGAGGCCGAAGACGTAACCGGCGCCCCTGCCGGCTTTCTTCATTCCCGCGGTTCCGGACAGCCCCTCGGGGACGTTGGAGATGAACACGGCCACCATCATTGCCGGGCTCACCGCGCCGCCCGCCAGCATCCCCACGCCAAGAACCACCGATTCCGGTACCCCATCCAGCAGTGCGCCCACCGCAATGGCAGTGCCGCTGCCGGGATCATCGGCCTCGGACGGCTGCTGGTCCCCGGAGCGTTTGCGGTGCTTGGCGCCTGCCCGCGCCAGCAGCATGTTGGCCCCGACGTACACCACTGCTCCCGCCAGGAAGCCCACGGCCGTCGGCCAGAGTCCGCCGCCCTGCACGGCCTCGTCCACCAGTTCGAAGGCAAGGGCGGAAATCAGCACCCCGGCGCCGAACGACATGATCGAGGACACCAGCTTGGGCGGCAGCTTCCACCGCCAGGACAACGCCGCGCCCAGGACCAGTGCAGCCCCGGCGGCCGTGCCCCATAACAGTGCCTGCACCCATACCGGCATGTTCCCGCTTCCCGGCCCCAGCAGGGGTCTGTCTCGTCACGGCTGCCGGCACCCCAAGCCGGCCAACCCTCAAAAAGCCCAGCGTAGTACAGGCTCCGGCCCGGAACGGCAGGCGGCCGAGTTGAGGCAGGACCCGTTGAAAACGACAACCGGAGCCACGGCCGGCCATCGGAAGCGGGAATGGCCCCGCTTGCAATGGTGCACACAATCCGTGCGACCCGTCCGCCGCGCAGAATTGATGCGATCTTGAGGGAAACCTTGCTGCCCATTGACCTTGCAGGTCCACGCTGGAGGCATCGGACCAAATCAGCTTGTGGGGAGCAGGGAGTCATGGGAAACGAAGTAGATTCTGATCAAGTAACCGCCGAGGGAGGCTTGCTCACGGATCAGCATCCGCTCGACTTCTACGCTTTGGGGCTGGCCGGCTGCATCGACCGGCTCACCGGGCCCCTCCGCCAGCGCGGGACCGCCATCCGCTGGGATACCCCGCACTGGGGCATCGAGATCCCGTCAGATTGCGCCACCCTTCTCTACCAGTCGGCCCGCGAAGCGCTCAGCAACGCCTTCAAATATGCCCAGGCCTCGCAGCTCAACCTGCAGCTCGCCGCTGTGGACCACGGAATCCGCCTGGTGGTGTCCGACGACGGCAACGGCTTTGACAGCGACCTCGCCAAATGCGGCCGGCACCACGGCTACGGCCTGCGGCTGATGTCCGTGGCCGTTCATGAGGCCGGCGGAACCATAGACATCTGCTCCGCCCCCGGGCAGGGCACCAGCGTCACGGTAACCATGCCGCTGGACTAAAAGCTCGGATGCCCGCCGTTGCTGGGACGGCGGGCATCCGTACGCCTGGCTCCCTGAGACAGGAACCCCCGACTTACCGGGAAAGCTTCTCCGCGTCGGGTTCGAGGTCGCCGATGTGGCCGGGTGCGTTGGCGGCCAGGACGCGGGCCACGAAGGCGCCGTATTCGTCCATGAAGTGGCGCAGGAACTTCGCGGTCCCCTCGTCCTTGACCTCGCCGTTGTCGCCGAACACCTCAGGGTTGAAGTGGATATAGGCTTCCGGGGCGTTCAACTGCGGAGCGTCCAGGAAGCTGAGGACGCTGCGGAACGAGGACTGCATCACTGCGGTGCCGATGCTGCCCACCGAGGCACCAATAATGCCGGTGGGCTTGCGGGCGAACGAATTGCTCCCCCACGGACGTGAGGCCCAGTCGATAGCGTTTTTGAGGGCGCCGGGAATGGAACGGTTGTACTCCGGGGACACGATCAGGATTCCGTCGGAAGCTTCAATTGCCTCCTTGAGGGCGCGGCCTGCCGGCGGAAAGTCGGCGTCGTAGTCGTAGCTGTAGAGGGGTAGGTCCTTGATGGGGATCTCCGTGAACTCCAGGTCCTCGGGAGCCAGTTTGATCAATGCCTGGGAGAGGACCCGGTTGATGGAGCCGGTAGCGAGGCTCCCCACGAAGTATCCGATCTTGAACGGTGCCATGAGTGTTCCTTCCAAGGGCCGGGCAGCGCCCGGCCGTCCATGTTCTGTTTGGAAAAGGTGCCGCCCGTGGCTGGACGGCGCTTGGTGCCACTGCACCACCAGTCCAGCACAGAAGAGGGGGCCCCGGCCAGAGCAGGGAAGATCCTTGACAGGCCGGGCCGGGGAGCGCTGAATGATCTGTAGCGGAGTTCACGGCCCGGTCAGGAGCAGTCATGAGCGAGAATCCAATGCAGGATGAGCGGGTCCATACGGAGGCACCCGCCGAGGGCGACCCGGATGCGGACGTCTCGGAAATCAGGGTCCACACCCAGGATCCGGCCGAAGGGGCAGATTTGCCGGACGTGCCGGACATTCCGGCTGCAGGCAAGACCGAATAGCCGCGCGCCCATAGCGGCACCGCCCGTACATTTGCCACATCCCGGCTACCCCTTGCCTGCGCACCGTCGCGCACACTAGGTTTTAACCCGCACTGAGAAAGCGCTTTCCCGCCACGGGCGGCGATTACTGGCGCATCAATCACCAGCGGAATTGGATCACATGACGGACAAGACCCTCATCAGGTGGATCGACGGCGAGGCACCTGCGGAGATCAGCGGCGGAACGACGTGGGGCATGCCTTTTGCCCGAGGAACGGTAACGGATTCAGGCGGGATTTCGGTCCGGGACGCCGGCGGAGAAATTGTGGCCAGCCAGGCCTGGCCCCTGGCCACCTGGCCTGACGGCTCCCTGAAGTGGGCCGGGATCGCCCTCCCTGCCACGGATGCACCCTCCCGGGCCTACGGGGTGACCGCCGACGGCGGTGCGTCAGCCCGCGAAGCCAGCCTCCCGCCGTCGGGCGCCACCAGAGTCACCGTCACCGAAACCGCCGAGGCGCTCACCGTGGACACCGGCACACTGCAGATGGTGATCGACCGCGGCGGCTCGCACCTCTTTACCAGCCTCACCCGCGGCGGCATCGAGGTAGCACGGAACGCGCGCCTGGTCAGCCTCCTGCAGGACAACGTTACGGAGGGCGCCGGGACGGCAAGCCGCGAGGCCTTCACCGGCGAGGTCACCGCCGTTGTGCTTGAACAGGACGGTCCCGTACGCGCCGTGGTGCGGCTGGAGGGGCACCACCGCCCGGACGCAGCGGGCAGCGGCAAACAGAGCTGGCTGCCGTTCGTGGTCCGGTTCTATTTCTACGCCAACGCCCGCAGCGTCAGGATGGTGCATTCGTTCATCTGGGATGGCGATGCGGAGCAGGACTTCCTGGCCGGGCTCGGCGTCCGGTTCAGCGTGCCGCTTGAGGCTGAGCTCCATGACCGGCACGTCCGGATTGCCGGTGCGGACGGCGGATTCCTGCTCGAAGGTGTCCGCGGGCTGACAGGCCTCCGCCGGGACCCGGGCGGGGAGGTCCGCCGCGCGCAGCTGGACGGCCGTGCCACCCCTCCCCTGGCCGAGTGGAACCCCGAGGTGTCAGAACGCCTGCACCTGATCCCCGCCTGGAACGACTACACGCTAACCCAGCTCAGCGCGGACGGCTTCGAACTGCGCAAACGCACCGCAACGGGCCATGCCTGGGTGGGCATCTCCGGCGGGACCAGGTCGGCCGGATTCTGTTCCCTGACGGATGCCCGCGGCGGGTTCGGGGTGGGCGTCAAGGACTTCTGGCAATCCCATCCGGGCCAGCTGGACATCCGCAACGCGGCCACGGCGGAAGCTTCCCTTACGGCCTGGCTGTACTCCCCGGAGGCGCAGCCAATGGACCTGCGCTTCTACCACGACGGGCTGGGCCAGGACACCTTCGAGGAACAGCTCGAGGGGCTTGAGATCACCTACGAGGACTACGAGCCGGGCTTCGGCAACGCAACCGGCATCGCCCGCACACATGAGTTGACCCTCTTCGCGTACGAATCCACCCCGGCCACGGAAAGCCTCGCCGCCGACGCCGCCGCGGCTTCCGCCCCCGCCCTGCTGCAGGCCACCCCCGGGTACCTGCATTCCGTGGGCGTCTTCGGCGACTGGGACCCTGTGGACCGCAGCACACCTGCCCGCGCCGGGCTGGAAGACCATCTGGATTTCCTCTTCGACTTCTATGCCGGCCAAGTGGAGCAGCGGCGCTGGTACGGCTTCTGGAACTACGGCGACGTGATGCACACCTACGACCACGACCGCCACGTGTGGCGGTACGACGTAGGGGGCTACGCATGGGACAACTCCGAGCTCTCCCCGGACCTTTGGCTTTGGTACTCGTACCTGCGCTCGGGCCGGGCGGACATCTTCCGCTTTGCCGAGGCCATGACCCGGCACACCGGCGAGGTGGACGTCTACCATCTCGGACCGTGGCGCGGCCTCGGCTCCCGGCACAACGTCCAGCACTGGGGCTGCAGCGCCAAGCAGCTCCGGATCAGCACGCCCGCCTACCGCCGCTTCTACTACTACCTGACGGCGGACGAGCGCACGGGAGACCTGCTCACCGAACTGGTGGACAGCGACCAGAACTTCCTGGGGCTGGATCCCGTACGGAAGGTTCGGCCGGACGCTGACACCTACCGGCCGAACCGGAACGCCCTGGGCGTGGGGCTCGGCACGGACTGGGGATCTCTTGCAGCCACCTGGCTCACAGACTGGGAGCGCACCGGGAACCCGCGCTCCCGCGACCGGCTCCTGGGCACCATGGCAGACATCGGCGCCCTCAAGTACGGCTTCCTCACGGGCGAGGCCCTGTACGACCTGGACATGGGACGGTTCGATACCGGCCGCGAACTGATCCAGGTGTCCCATCTGAGCGCCGTGTTCGGCCTGGTGGAAATCTGCAGCGAACTGGTGGACCTGGTCCCGGACCCGGACTTTGAACGGGCGTGGCTGCAGTACTGCCGGATCTTCCTGGCTACAAAGGAGGAGCAGGTGGAGGCAGTGGGCCAGCCGCTGGCGGGCGTCTACCTCACCCAGGCGCACAGCCGGCTGACTGCGTATGCGGCCGCTCGGCTGGACGATCCGGACCTGGCCGCCCGGGCATGGGAAAGCTTTGCCGAGGGCGGGGAGCACCTGAACCACGAGTCGGCCTTCACGCTGCGGACCATTGAACCGCCGCATGTGCTGCTGCCCGTGGACGAGGCACCCACCGTATCCACGAACGACACGTCCCAGTTCGGCCTCGCCGTGATCCAGAACCTGGCGCTGATCGGCAAGCACCTGCGCTAGCTCTAACATCCGCATTCCGCCGCCAAGTTCCGCCGTCCTACTTTCGACTCTGGAAACCCGCCCGCCCAAAAGGTATGTTGGTAAGCATGCTGATGATTTTTACCGACTCATCAGCTTCCGGTAAGAAAGCGAAGGAGACGTTATGAGCACGAAGGTGGAAAAACGCATTCTGGTGAACGTACCGGTAAGCACCGCTTACAACCAGTGGACCCAGTTCGAGGAATTCCCGCACTTTATGGGTGGCGTCAAGAGCGTTACGCAGCTCAGTGACGACCGGTTGCAGTGGGTGGCCGAGATCGGCGGCGTCCGCAGGGAGTGGGAAGCCAGGATTTTGGAACAGATTCCGGACCGCAAAGTAGCTTGGGCGGCCACGGAAGGCGCCACGAACGCAGGCGCCGTGGACTTCGAGGACGTGGGCGGCGGCCAGACCTCCATCCAACTGACGCTCGAATACGAGCCCGAAGGACTGATCGAAAAGGTGGGCGACAAGCTCAACGTGGTGGACCGCCAGGCCGAGGCAGACCTGAAGCGGTTCAAGGAATTCATTGAGGACGAGGGCTATGCCAGCGGCGCGTGGCGCGGCAGCGTCAGCTCCGGAGCCCCCGTCGGCACGCCGGGCGTCGAGGATGCGGCAGGATCACGCGGCGACTCCGGCAAGGCCGGCGTATCCGGCAAGGTTGCTGCAGGCGTTGGCGTTGCCGCGGTAGCAGGCGCAGCCGCCGCCATGGCTGCCGGCACCAACAAGGGCACAACGGAGGCGGCCGACGAAACGGTAACTCCCGTGGTTCCCGGAGAACCCGTCACCGTCACGCCGCTGACGACCGACACAACCACCGATGCCGCAGCCACCGGCACGGGCACGGGCACCTCAACAATGGGCACCGCCGGAGCGGGCATGTCAGCAACAGGCACGACGGCGGCAGCCGGCTCCACCGGTTCAGTCGCGGACCTGGGCGATGACAGGGTGGGACACGCCTTCGACCAGACGAATGGCCTAGTGGACACCACCGGCGAGTCGGACGAGACGCTTGAGGGCGAGAACTTGAGCGCCGGCGAGCGGGCCGAAAATGAGCGCCGGCCCGACGGCGGCCTGCCGCCCCTCGGTGGCAACCTCGGCCAGCACTGACCGGAACCCGACCGCCTGAGGAACATCCCGGCGTCGAACGTTTCGGCGTCGGAGGTTCCCCGATAACCGGATGTTCCAAGGAAAAGCAAAGCGCCGCCCGCCTCTCCCCCGAGGCGGGCGGCGCTTTGCCGTTGCTGCTTGTTGCTACTTCTCGTCAGCGCCGGCGTAGAAGACTGACGGCGCGGCCGGCGTCTCCATGCCCTCACCGATGAAGAAGCTCGGGTGCGGCGGCTGGTTGTAGGCAACGCTCTCGCGGGCCACACCCGTCCGGTACATGGGATCGTGCATCAGGGTGCGGAGCCGGACCTCAGTGGGCGAGGTGCTGGTGTAGATCCGCAGCTCAGTGCTGTCCGACGACGGGTAGGCCAGCTCCTCCCGCCAGTCACCCAGGAGGTCCGCCTGCATCGACGGGTTGCCCTTGGTGCCATTGTTGGTCCTTGCACCGGCGGCGGTCAGGAGCCGGTCGCTGGATTCGGTTTCCCAGTTCCACTTCGAAACGGTGGGAACGCCCACCTGCGTGGCGGCGTCGAAGTCATGGTCAACAATTTCGCGCAGCAGGTCGCCGTCCCACCAGGCCATAAAGTTGGCGGCCGGGATCTTCTCGGAAATCCGTTCCCCCTTCGCGGACATCAGGTATCCAACCGGGGAGTTCCAGGCAGCGTCGCCGCCAACGGCCCATGCTTCGGCCCCTGCGTGGCGGGGATCGATGTCACCGACCGCCCCGCGGCCCGTGTCACGGGTGGCAGGAATGCTCCAAAGGATTTCACCCGTGGCGGCGTCGCGGAAGGTGGCGCCGCGGTTGCCACTCTGGCTCATGCTCTCGTGCACTGCGAAGGTTTCCAGGCCCGGGCGGGACGGATCCCAATCGCTCGTGTGGATCGCGTCGCCATGGCCGAGCCCGGTGTTGTAGAGGGGCTTGCCGTTGTCGTCGATGGTCATCGAACCAAAGACGAACTCGTCTTTGCCATCCTGGTCCACGTCAGCCACCGAGAGGTTGTGGTTGCCCTGGCCCTTGTACTGGGCTCCCTCAACGTCCGAGTCAAAGGTCCAGCGCTTCACCAGCTTGCCGTCCACCAGGTCGTAAGTGACCAGGACCGCGCGGGTGTAGTAGCCGCGGCTGAACATCATGGAGGGGTGTTCGCCGTCGAGGTAGGCGACGCCGGCCAGGAAGCGGTCCACGCGGTTGCCGTAGTTATCGCCCCAGGCCGCCACCGAACCGCGCGGCGGGTCGTAAGGCACGGTGTCCATAATGGTTCCGGTGGCGCCGTTGAACACGGTAAGGAATTCCGGTCCGGACAGGACGTAGCCGGCGCTGTTCCGGTAGTCTGCGGCAGCATCACCGATGACCGTCCCGGATCCGTCCGTGGTGCCGTCCGCCGTCTTCAGGGACACCTCGGCCTTGCCGTCGCCGTCAAAGTCGTACGCGAGGATCTGGGTGTAGTGGGCGCCGGCGCGGATGTTGCGGCCCAGGTCGATGCGCCACAGCTTGTTACCGTCCATCTTGTAGGCGTCCACGTACACGTTGCCGGTGTAGCCGGACTTCGAGTTGTCCTGCGCATTGGTGGGGTTCCAGAGCTGGATGATTTCGTAGGTGCCGTCGCCGTCCAGGTCTGCGACGCTCGAGTCGTTGGCCGTGTAGCTGTAGGGCTTTCCATCCTTGCTGACGCCGTCGGCCGGCTTGTCCAGCTTGATGGCCAGGTAGTTCTGGGCGAGCGGCGTGAACTCGGCGCTGAGCTTGTCCTGCCCGTTGCCGTTGCCCACCGTTTTGATGACGTACTTCGGCGCTGCCGTACCCGCCGGGTCAACGTAAGTGGTGGTATCGCGGATGGGCTCATCGGTGAGCTGGACGCCGTCGCGGATCACATGGAAGCCAACGCTGTCCTTGTCCAGGCCCAGCATCCGCCAGCCCAGGGTAACGCCCTGGTCCGTCAGCACCGCCACAGGAGCGCGGTCCAGGTTCTCCATCTGACGCTTGAGTTCTGTGCCCGACTGAGCCGGCGCAGTGCCGGGGTTTGCCTGGGCCAGGGGGAGGCCGGTAAAAGCGAGTGCGGCGGCCGTCAGCGATGCTGCTGCGGCAAGGGGAGCCGCTTTCCAGGCACGGCCGGCCCGGGATGCGGGGGAACATTTCGGGTGATAAAGCAAAAGGACATCTCCTTTGATGCGTCGGCAGCTGAGTCTGCGGCACGACAGTTGAAACGTTTCACTCCCCGTCGCAATCGAACCTTTCTGGGTGGTTCGGGCGGTGTGAAGCAGGAGGGAAAGCGCTTTCTGCCCTTTAGGTTTATCAGCGTGCTGAGCTTCGGGTCAAGGCCTTTCCGTTCCTAACTGGGAGTATTTGTTCTATTGCGTTTCGTTATTGGCAGGTCACCGCGACAACCGGCTGGCGGAACCACGACGGGTCCTGCCGCCACGCGCAGTGGCGGCAGGACGCCGGCGTACGTCTTTTCGACGTCTTTTATTCCCGGAACGCCCCTGAAATATCTGCGGCGTAGCAGCTGTTGGCGCGCATATGACAACAATCGGAATCATTGGTGCAGGACACATTGGAAGCGCAGTTGCCCGGAAGGCGGTGGAGCTGGGCTATGACGTGGTCATCAGCAACTCCCGCGGCCCGGAGACCCTGGCCGGGCTGGTAGCGGAACTCGGGCCGAAGGCGCGTGCGGCCACGGCAACGGAAGCGGCTGCGGCCGGAGATTTCGCTGTGGTCACCGTGCCGCTCAAGAACTACAAGGACATCCCGGTGGAGCCGCTGGCCGGCAAGATCGTGATCGACACCAACAACTACTACTGGGAGCGTGACGGCCGCATCCCGGCGCTGGACAACGGCGAGGCCACCACTTCCGGCCTGCTGCAGGAGCACCTCCCCGACTCAAAGGTGGCCAAGGGCTTCAACCACATCATGGCCTCCCAGATCACCACTGACGGAACCCCTTCCGGCACCGACAACCGGCGGGCGCTGGCAACAGCAAGCGATTACCCGGAAGCGGCCGAACTGGTCATCCGCCTGTACGACGAATTCGGCTTCGACACCGTAAACATCGGCGACCTGGAGGACAGTTGGCGTGTGGAGCGGGACCGGCCGGCCTACGTGGTGCGGCAGAACGCCCAGGAGCTGAAGGACAACCTGGCCAAGGCGCAGCGGACCGTTTAGCACCGCAGTCCTGGAATCCAGTTGCCCCGGAACCCAGGAGCCCGGGAAACTGGCTGGCAGCTGACGAGTGCAAAACCGCGTTTTGACGACGTTAACTGCCAGCCAGTCGGGCGCTAACCTAATCCCAGGCCGGGACCAGGACTACCTCATAGCGGGCCGCCTGCCTGCCGAACTTCGCGTTGACCGCGGCGAGGGTATCCCCAAACCTGGCCACCGTCGTCGGGATGTCGAAGTTCTTGCTCTTGATCACGTCCTCAACCTTGAAAGAGGACAAATTATCGGAAAGCTTGAGCCGGCTGATCCGGTTGTCCATGTTCTGGACGGCCCATAGGGTGTGGTCTTTCACCAGGATCCCGTCGATGAACTCCAGGTTCGGACCTTTGATCCTGTCGCTCTTTCCCGTCTCAGGATCCACGGCGTAGAGGGCCTCATCCCTGGTGTGGGCAACAATCAGCGTGTCTCCATCTTCAGCTACTGCGATGCCATTCATGCCGAAGTCGTTGGGGCCCAAGGCAGATGCCGCGTCGCCCTTCACAGTCAGGGTCCTGACCGCCTTGCGCACCTCACCCGAGTGGCTGACCTTCACCAGGTAGAGCTCGCCATATTTTGAGTTGGTGAACCACGCGCCATCGTCGGTGAGGGTCACATCATTGATGAACGAACCAGTCTTCGTGGTCAGCGTGACCTCGGCCACCGTCTTGCGGGTTTCGGTGTTGTAGACGTAGGCCTTGCCCGTGGCACCGCCCGCCACAAACAGCAGGTCGTTGCTGACATCCGCCTTCATTCCGACGGCCATCCGGCCCTCGGGCGCGTCGATAATGCGCTTGGCCTTGCCTTCACGGATGTCGCCGCGGAAGATGTCTCCTGTATTCAGTTCCCCGGCGAAGAACGTTGTCCCTTCTCCTGCCGCGATGCCCTCGGCGGACTTGGCACCCTGGAGGACAATGACGTCGTCGTCACCGGAAGACTCCGATGCCGCTGCCGGCAGGGCTGAAGGTAAGAACAGGGCCAGAAGAGCGATGAAACCAACGGCTGTACGGCGTTGCACTGTTCGGCGCATAATGCTTCCTAGATATGGATTGATGCGCGGGGCCAAAATTGCGCCAACTCCGCGCGGTGGTGCTGTCAGCCTAAGCACCTGCAGGAAGCCCCGCCAGAGCCTGATGCCCCCTTCATAGAAGAGGGGGCACCGCACCCGGGACGGCATTCGCCTCCGGGTTCTGCTTACAATCGAAACCTCAATCAACTACTGAGGGACCCATGAAGAAACTCGCCACAGCCTTGATCGCCGCCGGACTCGTAGTCTCGGCCACGGCCTGCACCGCCTCGAACCAGCTCACCACCGCCGAAACGTGCGAGCGGATCCAGAGCGTAGTGTCCAACCCGGCCAACAACGCAGGCAAGACGGGCATGAACCGCCTCGCCAACCAGATCCGTCCCATTCACGAGGTTGCCTCCGACGACCTCAAGCCCGCCCTCGAGTCCATCCTTGAATACACGGATGAGCAGGCCAAGGAAACGCCGGACGAAGCCAGGCTCGCGGAGTTGCAGGCCGGGTACCAGGAAGCCGGCAGCACCTACAGCAAGTTCTGCAGCTAGCCTTCACTTTCTGCTGGCCGGACCCGGTTGCCTACAAGGTGGCCGGGTCCGTGTTTGCCCCGCAGAGAATGACCGCCACGCGCTCCCCCGCTTTTGGCACGAAGCCGCCAGAGGTCAGGGCAGCGAACGCTGCGGCGGCACCATGCTCCACCACCAGCCGGTAGTCGTTCCACAGGAGCGAGCGTGCCGCGATGATGTCGTCGTCGGACACCAGGACACTTTCGACGCCGGTGCGGACCGCAACGGCGAAACCGATGTCGCCGATGCGGCGGGCACCCAGCGAGTCCGCAGCGACGCCAGATACTGCAACGTCGACGGGTTCGCCCGCTGCCAGGGCGGCATGAAGCGTCGGGGCGTTCCGGGGTTCCACGCCCACTACCTGGGCACGGCCTTCCACCGCGGCCGCGATTCCAGCCATCAGTCCGCCGCCGCCCACCGCCACCAGCACTGTGTCCACCCCGGCGATCTGTTCCAGCAGTTCAGTCCCCACCGTTCCGGCGCCGGCGGCGATCTCGGGTTGATCATAGGCGTGGCAGTAAACAGCTCCGGCGCGCTGGGCATGTTCCACGGCGGCCTGGTACGCCTCGGCATATTCAGCCCCGCCCTGGACCACGGTGGCACCGATCGCCTCGAGCTTCCGAACCTTCACGGCCGGAGCCGCAGCGGGCACGAACACCGTTGCCGGCACTCCCAGCTGGGCTGCAGCATAGGCGTTGGCCAGCCCGGCGTTGCCGCCCGAAGCAACCACCACACCCGCGGTGGAATCCAGCTCACCGCGCTCTTTGCTGGCCAGGATGCGGTTCAGCGCGCCGCGTGCCTTGAAAGTGCCGGTGTGCTGCATGAACTCGCACTTAAACCACACCTCAGCGGGGAATGCGTCCGCCTGTAACACCGGTGTCAAGCGGGTAAGCCCGGCAGTCCGCCGGGCCGCGTCATCAACATCGGTGCGGGTAATCATGTCAGCCTTCGTCGTCCCAGTTTCGCGGCTCATCAAGGGCTTCCTCAGGCTTGTGCTCCTGCGGCGGCGCGCCACTTCCGGAGTACGACGCCGGCACGGTTCCGGCTGCATGGGCTTGCTGCTCCTCGCGGATGTTGCTGGCGCCCGGGAGCTCCGGATGCTGGCCGCTTTGCGGCGCCTGCACTGCCTGCTTGGCTTCGTCGGGGTCACCCGGGCCGCGAAGGTCGGCGGTGTTCCGGGGCTCTTCATTGGACGTGGTCATGGTGTCCTGCCTTTCACCTGGATACCGGCTGCACTATGCCCGGGCAAGTGCCCTGGTCACGTGTCCAGCCTACGTTTACTGCTGTCACAATCGGTTATTTAGCCGCGGTCCGCTCACCGCTCCTGAACAGCCGGCAAACCAGGCAGAAAGGCGGGCGGGACCATCAGGTCCCGCCCGCCTTTCTGTTCCCCCGGAACTAGCGCGAAGCCGTCGGTGACGCAGACGACGTTTCGGTGTCTTCCGTCTCCGTTGCCGTTGAGGTCGCCGTAGGTGATGCTGAACGGCTCGTGGACGACGTGCCCGCTGACCCCGACGTGCTGGCGGACGTGGGGCTGGAAGTTCCGCTGCCGGCATCGGCCTTCTTCAGCACTTCATTGATCAGGTCCTCGAGCTCCTTCTGGTCAGGGTCCCCCAGGTTGGCGCCGCTCTTGGTGGCCACCACCAGCAGCCTGCCTTCGGCCGCGGAGACCTGCATCAGCTTCTGCTGGTTTTCGCCGCTGCGCGTGCTGAGGGTGCCGAAGGTCTTTTCGGCGTCGGTATCAGCCTGGAGCTCCTCGCTGTTGACCTCATACTTCTGGCCGAGCGCGGTCACCGAGAACTTGGCGCACTGGTCCATCTTGCCGCTGATCCCATCGAGGACCTCGACGGCGTCCGGACCGTCGCTGCCGGACTGTGCGGACAGGGTGCGCGGCTGGTCGCCCTCGGAAAGCGCGACGGCGACTTCGCCGCTTTCCACCTTGTCCAGCAGTCCCGCTGTGGCAATGTCCTTGCAATCCGCGGGGTCCACCGTTGCCGTGCTCAGGAGCAGGTTGGCGATGTTGCCGCCCTGATCCACCTGTTCCTTGGAGTAGAGCTTCAGTTCGTTGCCGTCGTCATCCTTCATTCCGGAGATCAGTTCGCGGAGCTCATCCTCGGTATAGACCTTGGCTTCAGCCGTCTTGCTCGGAGTGGCCGTCTGGCTCGTAGAGGGAGTCGCCGTGCCCCCGCCGCCGCCCGTGCATCCCGCCAGGGCAATCATCGCCGCCGCCATCACTCCAAGTGCAGGAACTTTTCGCATCAAATACAACCCCTTCTAAAGATAGAAAGCATGCTTAGTGTTTCCAGCCTAAGCCTATGTCCGCGGCTTGGGAAATAACTAAGCCTGACTTTCTACTTTGATTGCTGTTGCAGTTGGCCGCCGTCAGGCCGGCAGGGCTCCGGCCTCCCGGGAGGGATGCCGCCACGCCCCGCTGGCGGTCGGCTGATGGCCCAGGCTGCGGGAGATGGCGCGGGCAGCGGCCCGCACCAGGGGAACCAGTTCATGGGCCGGCGTCACCGCATCCGGAACCACGATGGACAGGGCGGCAAGGACCTCACCTCCGGCCGAATAAATGGGCGCCGCAACCGAGACGGTCCGGGAGGGCTGTGTTCTCCGGACCACTGCCGCGCCGGACTGCTTGACGCCGGCAAGCACCGCTCGAAGGTCAGCCGCCGGCAGTTCCCCGGCCCCGCGCTCGGCCTCCGGTTCCGTCCCTTGTTCGGCCCTTTGTTCGGCCCCGGCAGGCTGCGCCAGCAGCTCCTCCAGCACGCCGGGAGTGGAGTAGGCCAGCAGGACCTGCCCCACGGCGGTGGTGCGCAGGGGCATTCGGCCTCCCACCCGGTAGGCGACTTCGGTGGCATGCCGCGACGAGAGCCGGTCGATAAGTACCGCGTCCCTGCCTTCGCGGACGGAGAGCAGTACATGGTGGCGCGTCACCTCGTACAGGTCTTCCAGGTACGGAAGCGCTATCTGCCGGACGCCATGGCCGCGCGGCGAGAGCGAGGCGACTTCCCACAAGCGCACCCCCACCACGTACCGGCCATCCTCCAGCCGCTCCAAGGCACCCCATTCGGTCAGGTGCCTCACCAGCCGGAGGGCTGTGGCCGGGGCGAGTCCCGCGAGCCTTGCCAGCTCGGACAGGCTCAGCGCCCGGCGTCGCTCGGTGAACTGTTCCAGCAGACTCAGCGCGCGCACCACCACGGGCTGGCCAGGGCCTTCCCGGAGCCCCCTTGCCCCGCCTGCTCCCGCCACGATCCCTCCAGAACTTGCCTTATGGTCTTTCAAGCGTCCGCCGTGTGGTCCGTGCCACAAAGTGCATTTTCACTCAGTGAAAAGTACAGTCACCGGAGGGGAGCCAGGGAGCCAAGCTGATGGACGTCCCGCCGGCAAGTTTGCCCGCCGCCCTTTGATCCGATTGGAATCAACGATGAACTCCAATGCCCCTCGAAAATCCCTTGTCGGAATTTTTGTGTTGTGCTGGCTTGGCCTGCTCGCCGACGGTTATGACCTCTACGTTTACGGGGCCACCCTTCCCGGCCTGATCGGCCAGCCGCCGTTCAACGTCACACCCGCAGCCGCCGGCGCAGTGGGTTCTCTGGCGTTAGTGGGCATGCTGCTCGGTTCCCTTGTTGTGGGCACCTTGACCGACCGCCTCGGCCGGCGCAGGATCTTTGTCAGCGCCCTGGCCCTGTTTTCGGTGGCCATGCTCGCCTGTTCGCTGGCCCCCACGTGGGAGTTGTTCGCGGCGTTCCGCTTCATCGCCTGCTTCGGCGTGGGAGGTTTGCTTCCGACGGCGGTGGCCCTCACCAACGAGTTCGCCCCGCCGGGCAGGAAATCCCTGGTCCTGGGGGCAGTCCTTACCGGGCCGGCTACGGGCACTGTAGTTGCCTCGCTGACCTCATTGGCCCTGCTGGAATCGAGCGGCTTCCGCCCGGTTTACGCGATCGGGGCTGTCGGTCTTTTGCTGGTGCCGTTCGCCTGGTTCCTCATGCCTGAGTCGCCGTCGTTCCTGCGGACACAGCGCCGGGATGCCGAAGCAGACCGCATTGAAGCCAGCTACGCGCTCCCCCGCACAGCAGAAGCACCGTCCTCCGCCGTCCGTATCTCGCCCACCCGTGCCCTGTTCGCCAACGGCACCGGCCGCACCACAGTACTGCTGTGGGCCATTACCGTGCTGAGCCTGCTGACCATATTCGGCGTCAGCACCTGGCTGCCCCAGATCATGCGGACCGCGGGGTTCGGCGTCGGATCATCCGTGTCCTTCCTGCTGGCCTACTCCGTGGGCGCTGTAGTGGGCACGGTCCTCGCGTCGGTCGGCAGCCAAAAGTTCGGGCCCCGGCCGCTGGTCATCGTGGGCTTCATCAGCGCCGCGGCCGCCCTCCTGCTGATGTCCACCAACCCGCCGGCCGCACTCATGATGGTGCTCGCCGCCGTCGCGGGCTTCGGTGGCCTGGGCACTCAGAACATGATCAACGACTACATCGCGCAGTTCTACCCGGCAGCCACCCGCGCCACCGGCCTGGGATGGGCGCTGGCAGTGGGGCGCATCGGAGCGATTGCCGGCCCCACTTACGGCGCCTTGCTGGTCAGCTTCGGCGGCGGCGTCCCCGTAGCTGCCATGGCATTCGCGGCGCCTGCCCTTGTGGGCGCCGCCCTGATGCTGGCCCTGCGGAGCCGGGTGACCAAACGGTCCGCACCCCAGGAAGCGGAGCTGGTCGCCTGACCCGCCCCCCAGCGCTGCCCTGTGTGGAATAATCCGAAAGAGTGGTCCTCGCCGGACCGCTCCACGGATCGAAGGGCCGACGTGCCAGCCACAGCACCATCCAGGAGCAGCGCTCCGACGGCGAGCGCGACCATCAACAACACCCAGGTCATGGCGGCGGCTCTCTGGAGGGCGACCTGATGGGCAAGGATCTGATACTTCGGGGGCGCATCGTGTCCGCGAGCATGGACATCGATGACGGGCTTGTCGCCGTGGCCGGCGGCCTGATCACATATGCCGGGCCGGCGTCGGAATACCCTGGAGACCGGGGTGATGCCGGTGACGCCGGCGGCTCCGGCGGCTCCGGCGGCTCCGGCCGCATTCTGTTGCCGGGCCTGGTGGACCTCCACTGCCACGGCGCCCACGGCGCGGACTTCGCGGAGGGTTCCGAGGAAGGTGCCCGGGCTGCTGCCCGCTACCTGCACAGCCGCGGCACCACCACACTGCTGGCCAGCCTGGTCACGGGAACGCCCGCGGACCTCGTCCGGAACCTCAAGGTGCTGCGGGCGGTAGCGGAGGAGGGGCTGGTTGCCGGGTCACACCTGGAAGGCCCCTTCCTCTCCGGCCAACAGTGCGGCGCGCACGACCCCGCGCTGCTGCTGGAACCCGACGCCGGCCTGGTGGCCCAACTTTTCGAAGCGGCGGGGCCCACCCTGGCGTCCATGACCCTGGCTGCCGAACTGCCGGGTGCATCCGAACTGGTGGATCTGCTCACTCGCCGCGGCGTGCTGCCTTCGCTCGGGCACACTGCAGCGGATCACTCCGGCGCGGCCGCCTTCCTGGAGCGGGCCGCCGTCGGGCTTGCGGAAACGCCGCCTGGTGCGGATTCGAGTAAGGGGCGGAGGCCCACCGTCACTCACCTCTTCAATGCCATGCCCACCATGCATCATCGCGCCCCTGGTCCCGTCTCCGCCTGCCTGAGTGCCGCGCGCGCCGGGAATGCCGTGGTGGAATTGATTGCCGACGGCGTCCATCTGGCCCCGGAAACGGTCAAGACAGTCTTCGAACTGGTGGGCGCGGACAACATCGCACTGGTCACGGACTCCATGGCCGCGACGGGCTTGGAGGATGGCCAGTACAGGCTCGGCACACTCGCGGTAACGGTTGACGGAGGAGTGGCCCGGGTGGACAACACTGGTGCCATCGCCGGCGGAACGGCGACGTTGCTGGACGTTGTGCGGTCCGCCGTTGCAGCCGGTGTCCCTATGCAGGACGCCGTCACGTCGGCGACTGCAGTACCGGCGGCGGTCCTGGGACTGTCGACGCAGGCAGGTGACCTGTGCGCAGGGATGCGGGCCGACGTCGTTGTCGTTGACCCTGGACTGAACCTGGCCGGAGTCCTGCGGCGGGGCGAGTGGGTGACTTCGCCTTAACAGTCCTCCGATCAGAATGTCAGTGCCTCCGGGGACGATGTTGGTATGGGAACGGATCCGGCAGGCGACGCGGTGAGTGCGGCATCGCTGTTTCCTGCCGCGCCGGCTGCGCCGGTTCGTCCATCAGCAGCATCTCCACAAAATGTCAGTGCCTCGATGGATGATGCTTCTATGGGAAACGGCGCGGGCACAGTGGCGGTGATGGAGGGCATTCATGCTTCCGTCGCTGGCCTTGATGCGCTGTTTGTTGAGGATGCCCGCTTGAGCGCGGGCCGCCCGGGCCCTGCTAATACTGACGGCGTTGACGTCGTGACCGATGTGCTGCAGCGCCGGTACGAGATCCGCCTGGAGCGGATGGCGGTAACGAAGCAGCTGGAAGCACAGATCGCCGCCATCAAGGCCCGGGACGCGGCCGAGGCCATCGAAATCCAGCACACAATGACCCCGCCCGAAGCACCCGCACACGAACGCACTTACGCGGAGATGTCCGCGATCGAGGAAATCGCAGGCGTCCTGACCATCAGCTCCCCCGCCGCCGGGGCGCTCGTCACCCAGTCCCGGCAAGTCTGCTCCCTGCCGCCGGTCATGGACGCCCTCTCCGCCGGGGCCATCTCGTGGCAGCACGCCAAAATCATTGGCGACGAAACCGAAGGCCTCGGCCCCGCCGGCGCGGCCGCCCTCGCCGCGCACTTCCTGGACCCCGACGCACCCAACCCGGCACGCGGAGCCGCCGGCGAACTCGTACCGTCACGGTTCCGGACCCGAGTCCGTAACTGGCGCGAACGCCGCCACCCCGAATCCCTCGAAAAACGCCACACCAAAAGCGCCGCCGACCGGCGGATGGAATACACCCCGGACCGCGACGGCATGGCCTGGCTCTCCCTGTACCTGCCCGCCGACACCGCATCCGCCATCTGGAACCGCAGCACCGCCCTCGCCCGCGGCCTCCAGGGCCCCGAAGAGCCCCGGTCAATGACACAACTCCGGCCCGACATCGCCGCCCGTTTGCTCCTGGCCGCAGGACCAGCCCTCAGCCCCGCCCCGGAAAGCACCGCAGAAGAATTCAACACCGAAGAGAACACCGATGCCCCCATCGGCGTGGCCTCCCTGTCCGTCAATGACCAACCCGCTGCCGCCGCCGGCGCCGGCGCCACCGACGGCACCTCAACCGGATCCAGCGAGCATGAAGCTACTAGCACCGACGCCGCCGACCTCGCCTCCGCCGGGCATGAGGGAACCGGCCGCAGCGGTTACACGGACCTCGCCAGCGTCCCGGTCCCGAATGCCCAAGTGCTCGTCACGGTCCCGGTGTTCGCACTCCTCGGCCTCACCGACGAACCCGCAACCCTGGACGGCTACGGTCCCATCCCCGCCTCCATGGCACGCAAACTCGTTACCGACGGTGCCAGTTCCTTCTACCGCGTCCTCGTCGACCCCCGGGACGGCGCACCATTGGAAATCGGCCGCACCAGCTACCGGCTCACCAAAGCCATGAAAAAAGCACTGCATCTCAGGGACGGCAAATGCACCTTCCCCGGCTGCAACAACCACTCCCTCGACAACGACACCGACCACCTCACCGCCTGGCACCAGGGCGGACATACGGGTATCAGCAACCTGGCACAGCTCTGCCGCAAACATCACCGCCTCAAACACAACAGCCCTTGGGAACCCACACCAGCCGCCAAAAACGAACCACCCGGCTGGACCTCCCCCACCGGCCGACACTACAAACCCGAACAACCCGACCAGGAACCACCACAATGGCCACCCGGACTCCTACCCATGGGCGGAACCAAGTTCCTGAACGCTGAAACGCCCAAGTTGCAGTCGACCGAAACGCCGAGGTTCCGGCCCGCTGACTTATCCAACTTCCAGCCTGCCGATAAGAGCCTCTTGGAAAACGCCCTCATGGACTTGTTAACCGGCTGAGGTCTCCGCACCGTCTTAACCGGCTGAGGAAACAGCAACCGAAACGCTCAGTCAGCGCCGGGAAGGTTCACTTCCACGAGCCCGCCGTTGACCCGGGTTTCGAACAGTGGCTGCCTGGACGTGGCCGGCCCGGCCTGCACCTCGCCTGACCGCAGTGAGAAGGTGCTGCCATGCCAAGGGCACACGACGCAGGGTTCGCCGCCGCCCCCGGCTGCGCTATCCGTCAGGCTGCCGCCTTTGAGCTTGCCCTCGTGCAGTGGTCCGGACAGGTGGCTGCAAACGTCGGACAACACGCTCACTGTTTCCGCCTCCCGGAACACCAGCAGTGGAATCCCGGCGACTACCCGCTGGTGGAGCTTCCCGTCGGGCAGGTCCTCCAAGGGTGCGAGCGGTTGCCATCCACTCGGGAAGCGGTGCGGAATATCCTCGCTGTGGTTGACGCCGGCGGCCTGCCGGTAGCTGAGGTGGCCACCCAGGAAGCCGCCAAAGCTGACTACCCCCAGGCCCAGATAGGCAAGTACCTTGCCCGCACCCTGCTGCCCCTGTGCACGTGCCACGAGCGAGGCGGTGTAGAGGCTTACGGCCGTGATGTTAGCAGTCGCGTGGACCAGCCCCACTCTCTGCTGCTGGCTGTGCAACTGCGACCAATCCATAAAACCGGCCACCGCGGCCGGCACAGCGGAGGCGCTTCCCACACCGATGAGGACACTGGCCGCCCTGTCGTTGCCGGGGAGCGCATCCAGGACTGCCGCCGAAAGCCAGGAACCCAGCGGAACCTGGACAGCCAACGGATGAACCGGATGCCCGATGGGAACGCCGTGCAGGATATCCCGGGCCCACTGGGGCCGGACAGTGCGTTTGACGATCTTTCGTACCTTCTTGGCCACAGGATCCAGCCAATCGGCATCTTCCAGGCGGGCAACAAGCTCAAGTGCCGGCAGCGGTTTCATGTGTCTCCCTTACCCCGTTTGTCAGTATGCATTGGGTACAGCGCAGTCGATGGGTTCAGTCGAAACTGTCCACGCGGGTGTACAGCCGATACCGTCCTGTCGATGCCGGTCAGCCTAGCCGCTGGCGGGCGGAAGGCACAGGGGTGGACAAGACACTAACGGAGTGGAAGAAGCGCAGGTCAGCGCAGCGGGGACCCCAGAACTGAGAACTGGTTGCCGCCCATCTCACCGGAAAGCGGGGGCATTGCCTCGGCGATCGCTGCCCGGACGCTTTCCAGCTGGAGCGACCCCCGGTGCGCCTCCGGTGACTCCCACGAACGCAGTTTCCGCTGCCACCTGAAGCACTGGTCAGCTGCCCACAGATGGGGACAATTCTCGAACGTTATCCACCGCTACGGCGGCCAGGGAGCTACCTGGAAGACTGCCCAATTCAGCCGTGAACAACCCGAATTGACCCCAGGTATGGACAGATGAGGAGTTAGTTTGGTGTCACGGCTGGATCTACCGTCTTTCCTAACGCTGGTTCGTCTTCAATGAGCGAAAGCCCCTTTAAAGCAGAGTATGGGTCATGCCTCTAGCCCCGGGTGGTGCCCAGGTTGGATACTTAGGCCATGGATGGCCCGCTGGGGTCGGCCGAGGGCGGGGAAGCTCGCGAGTTGGAGCGCCTGCGGCGACGTGCGTACGGACGGGATGGCAACATCGCGGGGGATGTGGCGGCTCAGGCTCGGCTTTCCGAACTGGAGGCCGCCCAACACAGACAGCCGACTCCCGTCATCGATCCCACCCCGAGCGTCCCCGCCCCGGTCCCGAAACGCGTCCCGGTCGCTGAGCCGGTCGAAGGGGCGCGGTCGACTTCGACGTCGGTCCCGCAGGCTGTCGACGGAGCCCCCGCGGCACCGTGGTGGCGCCGCCGCCGCTGGTTGATGATCCTCGGCGGCGCCACCGCTGCCCTCGCCCTGATCACGGTCGCATGGCTGTTGCAGCTGCCTGCTGATGAGCCCACTGCAACCCCGGCCAACACGTTAACGGAAATGGCGCCGCCCGTCCCAGATGGGCAGCACCGTGGGGAAGACGAAGACTTGCCCACGCCCGGACCGGACTTCGTGCTCGCATTGAAGTCGGTCGGTGCGGACGCCGATGAGCCGCAAGACAGGCTCGGCACTCTTGACGCGCTGGGTCTCAGTGCCAATGAGCTGCGGCAATACGAGAACTTCAACGGTCTCCGTGTCTGGAGCGGAGAGTCTCGCTACGGCATGGTCTGTCTGCTCCTGGCCGATCAGGCGATTCGCGAGTTCAACGGTGCCGAAGGCTGTTCCCCCAGAGGCCTCGAGACCGTCGCGGAGGTGGTGTGGTTCAATGCCGGGGGTCTCACCCGATTCGTGCTCAACGGCGACCACGTCGAGGTCTACGTGTTCACCAGGGCCGCCGACGCGTCACGAGGCTAGCTAACGCGCCGCGCCACTATAGTCGCCGCGGTTTACCCGCTTAACCGAATGAGTGAACATCGGCTGCTGCTCAGCTAGGCCGACGCACCCTGAGCTGCCCGCACTGGCTGCAACTCGGAGTTTGTTACCTTCGAAATTCGAAGCTGTTGCGACGTTTGTTGGAAACCGCCGGATGCAGCGGTGGCCGTGATGTTCATACCGGTACCTTTTCGTTGAAGGACGGACGGCACAGGGATGCGGCAAGGTCATGAGAAACGGTAGGAAGAACATGTTTCCGGAAAGATAAATCCGTAATGCGGAAGCATTAAGTCCAGGAATCAGGAGGCCTGAGGGATGGCAGAGGCGCCAATTCCGGCAGGAAATAGTCGTTAAGTACGTGAAGCGAACACGCCTTTCGGTACTTCCTGATGCGAAATCTAAAGCGTACAAGGTCACCCAGCCAAAGCAACAATCAACTGATCGGGACGCCTGGCTGCGGACCGAGGAGTACCGCGAAGGAGGGAACACTGGAAGGAGGGAACACTGCTAGTCAAGGTCCGCTAGGCAAGGTACGACGGCGGCGGCGGTCCTGCATCGCCGTCGCACCCCTGTCATATCCTCCAGTAAGAACGGGCGCCACTGTGGTTCGATGGTGTTCTCTTCTTCGAAATGGAGGCGGACTTGGAAGTCTGGACGGGGAGCCCCTATCCGCTGGGTGCCACGTACGACGGGAGCGGTACCAACTTTGCCGTGTTCAGTGAAGCCGCGAGCGCGGTGTACCTGTGCCTGTTCGATGAGGACGGCGTCGAGCAGCGGATCCGCCTTGAGGCGGTGGACGCCTTCGTCTGGCACTGCTACCTGCCTCACGTTTTGCCCGGCCAACTGTACGGCTACCGGATGGAGGGCCCCTACGAGCCTGCCCGTGGCCTCCGCTTCAATCCCAACAAACTGCTGCTGGATCCCTATGCCAAGGCACTCAGCGGCGACATCAGTTGGGGCCAGCCGATGTTCTCCTACAACTTCGGCGACCCCGCATCCTTCAACAGCGAGGACTCCGCCCCGCACACCGTGCGGTCGGTGGTGATCAGCCCGTTCTTCGACTGGCAGCACGACCGGCCGCCGCGGATCCCCTACAGCGACAGCCTGATCTATGAGGCCCACGTGAAGGGTCTCACCATGACCCACCCGGAGGTACCTTCCCGGGAGCGCGGCACCTACGCCGGCATTGCACACCCCGCCGTCATCGAACACCTGCAGAAGCTTGGCGTCACGGCGGTAGAGCTGATGCCGGTGCACCAGTTCGTCCAGGACAGCACCCTCAAAGACAAGGGGCTCACCAATTACTGGGGCTACAACACCATCGGATTCTTCGCCCCGCATGAGAGCTACAGTTCCAGCACTAAACCGGGCCAGCAGGTGCAGGAATTCAAGGCGATGGTCCGCTCCCTGCACGCCGCGGGCATCGAGGTGATTCTCGACGTCGTCTATAACCACACCGCCGAGGGGAACCATCTGGGCCCCACCCTCTCGTTCAAGGGCATCGACAACCAGGCGTACTACCGGCTGGTGGAGCATGAAAAGCAGCATTACCTGGACTACACCGGCACGGGCAACACGATCAACGTCCGCCATCCGCACACCCTGCAGTTGATGATGGATTCCCTCCGGTACTGGGTGCTGGAGATGCACGTGGACGGGTTCCGCTTTGACCTCGCCTCCGCCCTGGCACGCGAGTTCTACGAAGTGGACCGGCTGTCCAGCTTCTTCGACCTCGTCCAGCAGGATCCCGTGGTGTCCCAGGTGAAGCTCATTGCTGAACCATGGGATGTAGGTCCCGGCGGGTACCAGGTGGGGAACTTCCCGCCGCTCTGGACCGAATGGAACGGTAAATACCGCGACGCCGTCCGCGACTTCTGGCGCGGCGCCCCCGCCACCTTGGGTGAATTCGCCTCCCGCTTAGCAGGCTCGGCCGACCTTTACGAAAGCTCAGGCCGTCGGCCCGTCGCCTCGATCAACTTCGTCACCGCCCACGACGGATTCACCCTGCGCGACGTGGTCTCCTACAACGCCAAGCACAACGAGGCCAATGGGGAAAACAACAACGACGGCGAGTCCCACAACCGCTCCTGGAACTGCGGTGCAGAGGGGCCTACTTCAGACCGCGGCATCCTTACCCTGCGGGCGCGCCAGCAACGCAATCTTCTCGCCACGCTCCTCCTTTCGCAGGGCGTCCCCATGGTCCTGCACGGTGACGAACTGGGGCGCAGCCAGCAGGGAAACAACAACGCCTACTGCCAGGACTCGCCGCTCTCGTGGATCGACTGGGAGGCCGCGGACCAGCCCCTCACGGAGTTCCTTGCCGCCGTCAGCCAGCTGCGCCGGGAACATCCCACGTTTCGGCGCAACAGATTTTTTCAAGGCCGTCCCGTCAGACGAGCGGTCGGCCAGCCCCTGCCCGATATTGTCTGGCTCGACAGGGATGCCACAGCCATGGTGCCGGAGGACTGGGACAACCCCCTCGCCCGCGCCATCGGGGTGTTCTACAACGGGACAGCGGTGGGCAAAGACCACCGGGGCCGGGTCATCAACGACCACAACTTCCTGCTGTACTGCAACTCGGGAGACGAACCCGTGGTGTTCACCCTGCCCAGCGTCGAGTACTCGCCCAGCTGGGAACAGCTCATCGATACTGCCGGGAAACACGCGGACACCGGCCTCCTGCATGCTGGCGGAACCGTGGAGCTGGCCGGGAAATCCCTCCTGGTTCTTCGGGCCTACACCGCGCCGCCGGAGAAGCCCGACCACTCGGTATCTGCATCCCTCGCTCTGGTCTGGACTCCTGACGCGCCGCGTCCGCCAGATTCTTCAGTATCCGCCCCCGCTGAGAAGGCGGATTAATCTATTCGGTGTAGTATCTTGGCTGTCCCCGACAACCCCCACCGGTGCTGCCGTCCTTCGCGCACGCCCGCGGGCAAAGGAGCCTCCATGAGCCACCCCAGGTCGAACGAGCGCCAGTCGGCATGGGCCGTATCAGCAGCACCCACGGCTGATCAGGGGGAGCGCAACGTGAGCCCGTGGACGTCCGCACTCATGGGAGTCCTGGCAGGACTGCTCGGCCTGGCTCCCTGGCTTGTGACCGGCGCACGGCTGCCGCTGCAGAACCTGTGGGCAACGGAAGTTCTTCCGGCACAGATGCCGGTATCGCTGCTGCCCCTGAGCCAATACGAACTCACCACATTGGTGGCCCTGATGACAGTGGGTGGAGCCCTTGCCGGTTTCACGGTTCGGCTGTGCCGGCCGGGACGACGTCGGGCGGTAACTTGGAGCGCGGCGGCGGGCGTCCTCGCGGTCCAGGGCGCAGCCACGATCCAGGCGTTCAGTGTTGTCCGCGCCGGGCTGGCGCCGGGATCCGCCTCGGGTCTTTACTTCGCGGGCCTGCTGGCGGGGGTGATTGCCGCCGTCGCTGCCAGCGCGGTGGCGCTGTTCCTCCTGGCGTCCAAGTCACCTGCCCTGGCCGCTTTGGGGCTGGGCCTTATGGCGGTCCCCTTTGCGTCCTGGGCGGTGGAATGGGTGGTGAACCTCGCCGGCGTTGGCAACGTACCTGCCGCGGTACCCACGATCGCCCGCTGGCTACCCGCAGTGCTGGTAGGCCTGGCGTTGGCTTGGTGCGGGTTCCGGCCCACCATCCGCATCCTGGTCTGGGCAGGGGACCTTGTACTGCTGTGGGTAGTGCCGGCGCTGTTCATTTCAGTCAATTACGTCCTTGGCACCCGCGTTTACCTGGGCGACTTCGAGGAGATGGCCTTCATGGGACGGCAAATCCTGGCAGCCACCCTGGGCCCGGCCGGCGGGGCAGGACCACTTATCCTGCTCGCGACCGCCATCGCCCTGGCGGGAACTGGCATCCTGGAAGTACGCCGCAGGCGGCAGGCGCGGCCTGCGGCGTGAGGCCGTGCTTTTAGGCGTGAGGCCGTGCTTTGCGGTGCTTTTAGCGCCGGAACAGCCAGCAGGAATAACTCAGATCAGCGCGTGCATCCCGAAGCTGCGCGGCCTGCCGAACGAGGCGGCACCGAGGAACTCGACGCCGACGAACGGCTCCTCCCCGACCACCCATTCATCGTGTCCGGGAGGAAGCGCATAGGTGTCATTGGCGTGGATGGTTGACCTCCCGCCGTCGGCCGTTTCAATCTCGAGCTGCCCGGAGATGCAGTAGCCGAGGTGGTGGTGCTCGCAGAAGTCGGTCAGTTCGGCGGGCTTGGCGGACAGGGACCACCGCCAGCCGGGCGCGAGGATCAGCCGCGCCACCGAGTAGTCGTCCACCGTGACAAGATCGAACTCCGCCTTGTCCGGGCAACGCTTTTTATCGGGATCATCAAATGATTTGACTGCCAACGCTCTGATGAAATTTGCGGTCATGTGGACACAGCCTGTTGATCGGGATGGGGACGCCTGGCTGCGAACCAGACGGTGGGTTCGGATACCGACGAGCGGTGAAGTATAAGCGAGACCTTGAGCCGTACACGCCTTTGCCCCCGGCGCACACGCGTCCGCCGGGCAGTGCCAGCGTATCTCTAACCGTAGCCCTACCCCCTCTGAAGTCAATGGGGAAAACCGACCAGTATTGGGTAGCCCGGGCCCTAGCGCGGGCCCAAGCGCAGGCGCACGATTAACTATCGGATCCCAAACCAGACTGAATCCGGCAACGTCAGGCCCCCCGCTCAACCGGGGCGTGCTGATCGTAAAATGGGACTGCAGGCTGCGGCCGCCACCCTGCTCAACGGCAAGGCTCAGTCGCGCCCTGGCTCGACCCAATATTGGGGAATTGCACCCAAAAACTGGTGAAACGCATCCTTTCAGGAGCAAAAATGTCCATCACTCCAACAATTAAAAGCCGTACAACCCGGGCAAAGATCGCCCTGATTCCGGCTCTCTCGCTGGGCCTGTTCGTGGGTTCCGCGGCATTCGCTGCCCCGGCCCACGCCCACGACGACGACTCAATTAGAGGCTGTACCGTCAAGCCCCTGAAGCCAACGGACGAACGAGGCAACTGGGTGAACTTTAGGATCAGTGTGAAATGTGAAGACGGGAAAAGGACCGTCCACATCAGACAGATCCGGTACGAGGCTGACCGCGGCAGCGATACCCGCCTGGGCGACGACTACTTCGTGCGCCATCTGGACCACAAGGACGACTACAAAATCATAGACAGCCTTGACCACGTCCAACAGAACCTGGACCGCCACGGCAGCGAAGAGGTCTATCACAAGGTTTCGTTCGCGGTTGAAAACGCCAATGGTCACCTGTCTGACTGGTCCGACTGGGAAAAGAGCGAAGTATTGAGGGACGTGAACGTCCACTAGTCGGTTCAGCAAAAACCGATGCCGCCAGGAGCCAGGGGCTATGAGCCCCTGGCTCCTTCGTCTGCAGCAATTCCTGCACTGCTGCCGTTTTGCTCCAGCAGGCCGCTCCCGCCGCCTCAAGCCCCCTTGACTCACCCCGCCCTCCTTCCCTACACTTTTCATAAAGCAGAATCTAAATTCCACAAAGCGGAAACGGTAGGAACCGGAGAAGCAGAGAAGATAGATCAAAGCCCTCCCTGGAAGGACCTACGATGACGTACACAGTGAACTGCTCCATCCTCCTCACGGAGCTGCCCCTGCTCGAGCGCCCGGCCGCGGCCAAGGCAGCGGGCTTTGATGCTGTCGAGTTCTGGTGGCCCTTCGAAAGCTCAGTCCCCGGCGACGCCGAGGTCGCCGGATTCGAGAACGCCGTCACGGACGCCGGCGTGCAGCTCACCGGCCTGAACTTCAACGCCGGCAACATGCCCGGCGGCGACCGCGGCCTGGTCTCCTGGGCCGGCCGCGAGTCTGAGTTCAAGGACAACATCGACGTCGTTGCCGAAATCGGCGCGCGTCTGGGCTGCAAGGCGTTCAACGCCCTCTACGGCAACCGGCAGGACGACTTCACCCCTGAAGAGCAGGACGAACTCGCAGTCAGGAACCTTGCCGCGGCAGCAGAAGGCGTGGCCCGGATCGGCGGCACCGTCCTCCTCGAGCCCGTCAGCGGCGCACCCAGGTACCCGCTCCTCACGGCTGACGACGCACTCAGGGTCATCACCCGCGTGAAGGCGGAGGCCGGCGTCGACAACATCAAGTTCCTCGCCGACTTCTACCACCTGGCGGTCAACGGCGACGACGTCGAATCCGTCATCGAGAACCATGCCAAGGACTTCGGGCACATCCAGATCGCGGACAACCCCGGCCGAGGCGCCCCGGGCACGGGTACCCTCCCGCTCGGCGAGTGGATCGCACGCAGCCGCGAACTCGGCTACGAGGGCTACATCGGCCTCGAATACAAGGAACCGCAGGAAACAGCCTTCAGCTGGGCCATCCGCCAGCACGCCTCGCAATAAACGCCCACCACTCAGACTTTCAGTAAAGGAAAAAACAATGAGCAACGTTGCAGTTATCGGCCTCGGAATCATGGGCCTGCCCATGGCCATCAACCTGGTCAAGGCCGGCCACGCCGTCACCGGCTTCAACCGCAGCCAGGACAAGATCGACAAGCTCGTCTCCGAAGGCGGCAAGGGCGCCACCAGCATCGCAGACGCCGTCAAGGATGCCGACGTCGTTATCACCATGGTGCCGGACTCCCCCGACGTTGAGGGTGTGGTCAGCGGCAAGGACGGCGTCTTCGCCAACGCCAGGCAGGGCACCTTGTGGATCGATGCGTCCAGCATCCGCCCGGACGTCGCCAAACGCCTTTCCGACGAAGCCCGCGAAGCCGGCATCCGCCCCCTCGACGCACCGGTCAGCGGCGGCGAGCAGGGCGCCATCGACGCCGCCCTCTCGATCATGGTGGGCGGCGACAAGGCAGACTTCGAGGCAGCACAGGATGTCCTCACCGCCGTCGGCAAGACCATCGTCCACGTGGGCCCCTCCGGCTCCGGCCAGACCGTCAAGGCAGCCAACCAGCTGATCGTGGCCGTCAACATCGAGGTCCTCGGCGAGGCCATAGCCTTCCTTGAGGCCTACGGCGTGGATACCGATGCAGCCCTCAAGGTCCTCGGCGGCGGCCTGGCCGGCTCCAAGGTCCTGGACCAGAAGGGCCAGAAGATGCTGGACCGCAACTTCGACCCCGGCTTCCGCCTGGCCCTGCACCACAAGGACCTGGGCATCGTCACCTCCGCCGCCCGCGAAGCCAACGTCGCCGTCCCCCTCGGTGCCGTCGTCGCACAGCTCGTCGCGGCCACCGTCAACCAGGGCGACGGCGGCCTCGACCACTCCGGACTCTTCAAGCAGGTCCTCCAGCTCAGCGGCCGCGAGTAGGTTTCAGCGGGCTCAATCACCGGTGATTGAGCCTGTCGAAATCCAGGTTTAGACCGGCTCACCCAACGAACTTTTAATGCCCTCACCAGCAGGGCTTCCTACAGCACACCCAAAAACAGGTTTCGACAGGCTCAACCACCGGGCCCAACCACAGCTTTCAAGGAGCACACCATGAGCAAGATGCGTACCGTTGATGCAGCGGTTGCCATCCTGGAAAAGGAAGGCGCCATCGAGGCGTTCGGCCTGCCAGGCGCGGCAATCAACCCCTTCTATTCCGCAATGCGCGCCCACGGCGGCATCCGCCACACCCTGGCCCGGCACGTAGAAGGCGCAAGCCACATGGCCGACGGCTTCAGCCGCGCCAAGGACGGCAACATCGGAATCTGCATCGGCACATCCGGCCCCGCCGGAACGGACATGATCACGGGTCTGTACGCCGCCTGGGCCGATTCCATCCCCATGCTCTGCATCACCGGCCAGGCGCCTGTTGCCAAGCTGCACAAGGAAGACTTCCAGGCCGTGGACATCGAGTCCATCGCCAAGCCCGTCACCAAGATGGCCATGACCGTCCTGGAGCCCGGCCAGGTCCCAGGTGCCTTCCAGAAGGCCTTTCAGCTGATGCGCTCCGGCCGCCCCGGCCCGGTACTGCTGGACCTGCCCATCGACGTCCAGCTTGCCGAGATCGAATTCGACATCGATACCTACGAGCCGCTGCCCGTCGAAAAGCCCAAGGCCAGCCGCAAGCAGCTGGAAAAGGCCCTGGACATGCTCACGGCAGCCAAGCACCCGCTGATCGTGGCCGGCGGCGGCATCATCAACGCCGGCGCCTCCGCCCAGCTGGTTGAGCTGGCCGAGACCCTGAACATCCCGGTCATCCCCACCCTCATGGGCTGGGGCACCATCCCTGACGACCACCGCCTCATGGCCGGCATGGTGGGCCTGCAGACCTCCCACCGCTACGGCAATGAGAACTACCTGCAGAGCGACTTCGTGATCGGCATCGGCAACCGCTGGGCCAACCGCCACACCGGCGGACTGGACACCTACACGGCCGGCCGCAAGTTCGTGCACATCGACATCGAGCCCACGCAGATCGGCCGCGTGTTCTCGCCGGACCTGGGCATCGCGTCCGACGCCGGTGCGGCGCTGGCTGGGCTGGTTGAACTCGCCAGGGAGCGCAAGGCGGCCGGGTCCCTGCCGGACTATAGCGCGTGGGTTGCCGAATGCGCCGAGCGCAAGGCCTCCCTGCACCGCAAGACGCACTTCGAGAACATCCCCATCAAGCCGCAGCGCGTGTATGAAGAGATGAACAAGTCCTTCGGCCGTGACACCATCTACGTGTCCACCATCGGGCTGTCCCAGATCGCCGGCGCGCAGATGCTGCACGTGTTCGGCCCGCGCAAGTGGATCAACGCAGGCCAGGCAGGCCCGCTGGGCTGGACCGCTCCGGCAGCCCTCGGCGTCGTGCGCGGCAAGCCGGACGAGACGGTGGTGGCCCTCTCCGGCGACTACGACTTCCAGTTCATGATTGAGGAACTGGCCGTGGGCGCGCAGTTCAACCTGCCGTACATCCACGTGGTGGTGAACAACTCCTACCTGGGCCTGATCCGCCAGTCCCAGCGCGGCTTCAACATGGAGCAGAACGTGTCCCTGGCGTTTGACAACATCAACTCGCCCGAGACAAACGGCTACGGCGTGGACCACCTCAAGGTGGCCGAGGGCCTGGGCTGCAAGGCCGTCCGCGTGGAAGACCCCAACGACCTCGCCGCCGCCTTCGACAAGGCCAAGGCACTGATGGGCGAATTCCAGGTTCCCGTGGTGGTGGAAGTGATCCTGGAAAAGGTCACCAACATCTCCATGGGTGTGGAAATTAACGCGGTGAACGAGTTCGAGGAACTGGCCGAGACCGCCGCCGACGCCCCCACCGCAATCCTGGCGCTGCAGGCCTAAACCTGCACACCTGGAACCTGCACACCTAGAACAAGAAAGACAGCCATGCGGATCGTCATTGCCCCGGACAAGTTCAAAGGGTCCCTGTCCGCCCCCGAAGTGTGCAGCCACCTGGAAAAGGGGCTGCAGCGCGGAGCGGGCGGGAACCTTGAGGTCCTGCGGATCCCGGTAGCCGACGGCGGTGAGGGCACCCTGGACGCCGCCGTCGGCTCCGGCTTCACCCGCCGCAGCGCACTGGTGGCCGGGCCAACAGGCGAACCGGTCACGGCCGACTTCGCTGTCCGGGGCAATGAGGCAGTCATCGAAATGGCGGCTGCCTCGGGCCTGGCCCTGCTCCCCGCCGGAGCATTGGTTGGGGGACGGCCAGGCCCGGCGGCGGCGCGCACCGCCACCAGCCTGGGCACCGGCCAGCTGATCCGCGCCGCCCTCGACGCAGGCTGCAACCGCATCATCCTGGGCGTGGGCGGCAGCGCCAACACCGACGGCGGCGCCGGAGTCCTGCAGGGGCTCGGCGCCCGGTTCTTCGATGCAGCGGGCACCGAACTTCCGGCCGGCGGTGCCGCTTTGGCCCACCTGGACCGGATCGACTTCGGCGGGTTCGAACCCCGACTGAAGGACACACGCTTTGTGCTAGCGTCCGACGTCGACAATCCCCTAATGGGCGCCCAGGGCGCCGCGGCGATTTTCGGCCCGCAGAAAGGCGCCAAACAACAGGACGTCGGCTTGCTCGACGCCGCCCTGGCCAGGTTTGTCGAAGTCCTGGCCAGGGAAATCGGACACCGTGCCATCAAGGCGTCGGAAGCCCCGGGCGCCGGAGCGGCAGGAGGCGTGGGCTACGCAGCCATCGCCGTACTGGCCGCAACCCGCCGCCCAGGCATCGACGTCGTCCTCGAATTCACCGGACTGGAGCAGAGATTGGCCGGCGCCGACCTGGTGATTACGGGCGAAGGCAGCCTGGACGAGCAAAGCCTGCTGGGCAAAACGCCCATGGGCGTTGCCCGGGCCGCCGCCGGGCAGGGCGTTCCGGTGATCGCGGTATGCGGCCGGACCACCCTTCACCGGAACCAGGCCAGCGCCGCGGGATTCGACGACGTTTACGCTTTGACCGAGCTGGAAAGCAATGTAGACAGGTGCATAGCAGAGGCTGCACAGCTTCTGGAGCAGCTGGGCACGCAGATCAGCGGAAGGCTGGCAGCAAACAGGCTGGCCCGCACCGCCACCACCAAGGAGGACCTCCATGTCTGAAGAACGTTTTGACCTGGTCATCCGCGGCCAGCGCATTCTCACCACCGCCGGCCTCGCACCCCGGGAGGTTGGTGTCCGCGGCGGAAAAATCGTCGCGCTCGAACCGCTGGGCAACGGCCTGGCCGGCACCGAGGTCATCGAACTGGCCGACGACGAAACCCTGATCCCCGGCCTGGTGGACACCCACGTCCACGTCAACGAGCCCGGCCGCACCGAGTGGGAGGGCTTCGCCTCCGCCACACGGGCCGCGGCAGCCGGCGGCGTCACCACCATCATCGACATGCCCTTGAACTCCGTCCCGCCCACCACCACAGTGGAAAACCTCAAGCTCAAGCGCGAGGTGGCCGAGGACCAGGCGTTCATCGACGTCGGGTTCTGGGGCGGCGCGATCCCCGGCAACAAGGGCGACCTGCGCGCCCTGCACGATGAAGGGGTGTTCGGCTTCAAGTGCTTCCTCCTGCACTCCGGTGTGGACGAGTTCCCGCACCTGGAGGCGGACGAAATGGAAGAGGACATGCGCGAGCTGAAGTCCTTCGACTCGCTCATGATCGTCCACGCCGAGGACTCCCACGCCATCGACCACGCGCCCCATCCCGGCGGCGCGCACTATTCCACCTTTCTCGCCTCCCGCCCGCGCGGCGCCGAGAACAAAGCCATCGCCGAGGTGATCGAACGGGCCCGCTGGACCGGTGCGCGTGCTCACATCCTGCACCTCTCGTCGTCGGACGCGCTGCCCATGATCGCCTCCGCAAAGCGCGACGGTGTGAAGCTCACCGTGGAAACGTGCCCGCACTACCTCACGCTGATGGCCGAGGAAATCCCGGACGGCGCCACCGCCTACAAGTGCTGCCCGCCCATCCGTGAGGCCTCCAACCGGGAACTACTCTGGCAGGGCCTGCTGGACGGCACCATCGACTGCATCGTCTCGGATCACTCCCCCTCCACGCTGGACCTGAAGGACCTGGAAAACGGTGACTTCGCCGTGGCGTGGGGCGGCGTTTCGTCGCTGCAGCTGGGCCTGTCCCTGATCTGGACCGAGGCCCGGCACCGCGGCATCCCGCTGGAGCAGGTGGTGTCCTGGATGGGCGAGAAGCCGGCAGCCCTCGCCCGGCTCTCCACCAAGGGCCAGCTGGCGCTGGGCTACGACGCCGACTTCGCCGTCTTCGCCCCGGACGAGGCCTTTGTGGTGGACGTGTCCAAGCTCAAGCACAAGAACCCCATCACTCCCTACGACGGCAAGGCCCTCTCCGGCGTGGTCCGGAAGACGTTCCTGCGCGGCGCCGTGGTGGACGGCCAGACCCCCACGGGCAAGCTGATCCGCCGCGGCGGAGTCTAAGGACGCCCCGTGGCCGTGGAAGCGCACTACCCAAGGGGGTTGTCCCGGCATCCGGTTCCTGCCAAACGGGCGGCAGCCCGCGGCCTTGCCATGTGGGTGGTTCCCGAGGAGGGCACCAGCCCCGAACTGCTGGCCCGCGCCGCCCAACTGGTCCTTGCCCGGGCCCTGCAAACTGCTCCGGAGGCGGAAGTCCATTGGCCTGCCGCCGGAGCCCCCACGTCCGGGGTCTCCGCCCCAGCGGAAGGAGCCGCAGACCACTCCTCCCGCACTCCTTCCGCGGCGGAGAACCCCGGCGCACGTGAAGAAGCACCTGAAGAGGCCCCTGAGGGGGCACCTGACGTGGCACCCGCCGCGCTATCCAGCGAGGACGACGGCGGCACGCGACTGCCGCCGTCCGCTGGCCCTGTGAGCCGGGTCGCCGTAGACCTGGCGGCCGACCAGGTCCTGCTGGACGGCACGCCGGTGGCGCTGACCGGCGTCGAGTTCAAGGTGCTCCGGTACCTGGTGACCCACCTGTCCCGTCCGGTGGACAGGGAGGAACTCCAGGAGTTCCTCGATTCGTTTGAAACCCCCGGCGCCTCGGCCCGGTCCATCGACGTGTACGTGGGCCGGATCCGCCGGAAACTCGGCAATGCCCGCCATGCCGTGGCAACCGTACGGGGCGGCGGATACCGGTTTATGCCGGGTGCCTGCGCAACTGTCCGGGGCCCGGCGGAATACTGCATATGACGCCGGAGTTGTATGACTAAGCGGGAACCCGCTTCACTTGATGTTTTGCCATTAACTGACAAAGACTTCCAAAGGAACGCCATGAGCCAGACCCTGACCACCAAGCTTCAGCCCGGAACCCAGGCCCCTGATTTCACCCTTCAGGACGCCCAGGGCCGCGAGACCGCCTTGGCCGACTACCGTGGCAAGAACGTCATCGTGTACTTTTACCCCAAGGCCGCCACTCCCGGCTGCACCACCGAGGCCTGCGACTTCCGCGACAGCCTTGCCTCGCTGCAGGGCAAGGGTTACGAGGTCATCGGCATCTCCCCCGACGCCCCCGAGGCACTGGCCGGCTTCACCGGCGACTTCTCCCTCACCTTCCCGCTGCTCTCCGACGAGGACCACGCAGTTGCCCTGGCCTACGGCGCCTGGGGCGAGAAGCTGGTCGACGGCGAGATCGTTGAAGGCATCGTCCGTTCCACCGTGGTGGTGGACCCCGCAGGCTACGTCACGCTCGCCCAGTACCAGGTGAAGGCCCAGGGCCACGTGGCAGCGCTGAAGGAAGCCCTGGGAATCTAACTTTCCCCGGACGCGCCATCACGTCCTGCAGCTTTTCCCCGGACGCGCCATCACGTCCCGCAGCCTTTCCCGGGACGCTCCATCACGTCCCGCAGCTTTTCCCCGGACGCGCCATCACGTCCTGCAGCTTTTCCCTGGATGCCCCCGCACTTCCTGCGGGGGCATCCAGCGTTTTGACCCAGGCCTATTGCCTTGCTTCCACCGTCCTTTCGAACCGGTACGCTGGTGCTGGTTGCCGCATGGAGGCTCTGGCGGTGCAGGTTGAAACGGGGAGTCCTATGGCACGTCCGCTCATCGCGACGAAGCTGTTCGTCCCGAAGGTGCGATTCCAGGTTGTGACCCGCGCACGGCTTCTGGAGCGCCTTCGCCGAGGAGCCGACGCGCGGCTGACCCTGGTGTCTGCCCCGGCCGGATTCGGCAAAACCACCCTCCTGGCCCAGTGGTTGGGCACCGGGCCGGACGACAGGGCGCACGAACGGCCGGACGAACGGCGGGTCGCCTGGGTCTCGCTGGACGCAACCGACAAGGAATCTTCCAGTTTCTGGACCTACGTGGTGTCGGCGCTGCAAGGAGCAGTGCCAGGCGTCGGATCATCAGCCCTGGAGCTCCTCGCTTCCCCCGCTGCGCCGGTCGAGGGCGCGCTCACCACTCTGGTCAACGACCTGGCCGCGGCCCCGAGCGAGGTGTGGCTGGTTCTCGACGATTACCACCTCGTGGACAACCCGGAAGTTGGCAAAGGGCTGGCCTTCCTGCTGGAGCACCTTCCGCCCAACATCCACGTGATCATCAGTACCCGGGCAGACCCGGGGCTCCCGCTGTCGCGCTGGCGGGCGCGGGGCGAGCTAGTGGAAGTGCGGGCAGCGGAACTCCGTTTTACGTCCCAGGAGGCAGCCGCCTACTTCAACGAGGCAGCCGGGCTGGGTCTTTCCGAGGCGGACGTAGCGGCCTTGGAGCAGCGCACGGAGGGGTGGGTTGCCGCCCTGCAGCTGGCAGCACTCTCCCTTCAGGGGCGCGCGGATATTGCCGGTTTCGTTGCCGGGTTCGCCGGGAACGACCGGTACATCGTGGACTACCTGGTCGAGGAGGTACTTGAGTATCAATCCCAGGAGGTCCGGAACTTCCTGCTGAACACGTCGGTTTTGGACCGCCTCAGCGGGCCCCTCTGCGACGCGGTAACGGGCGGCGGGGACGGGAGCGGGATGCTCACCGCCCTTGAGCGAGCCAACCTTTTTCTCGTTCCGTTGGACGACCGGCGGGAGTGGTTCCGCTACCACCACCTTTTCGCCGACGTCCTGCGGGCGCGCCTGCTCAGCCAGCAGCCCGGGCTTGTGCCACTGCTGCATGAGCGCGCCAGCCTCTGGTACGAACACAATGCCTTGACGGATGAAGCAGTCAGTCACGCGCTGGCGGGCCAGGACTTCGGCCGTGCCGCCCACCTGATGGAACTGGCGGTCCCCATGATCCGGCGCGAGCGGCAGGAGAGCCTGCTGTTCGGCTGGCTCAAGGCACTGCCAGACGACGTGGTCAGGCGCAGCCCCGTTCTCAGCGTCTTTTACGGGTTTATGCTGATGGCCACCGGTGACCTCCAGGATGTGGAGGCCCGGTTCGAGGACGCCGAACGTGCGCTGGCCGAGGTGCCGCCCGGCCAGCCTCTGCCCTGGGCCGACACCGAGGAGCTGCGCGCGCTCCCCGCCACCATCGCCGTCTACCGCGCTTCGCTGGCCCAGGCACGAGGTGATGTGGCCGGGACGGCGGAGCATGCCCGGCGGGCTCTTGACCTGGCCGGTCCCAACGATCATCTTTCGCGCGGTGCAGCCGCCGGGTTCCTGGGCCTCGCCGCCTGGGTGGGAGGGGACGTGGAGTCCGCGCTCGAGACTTTCACGCAGGCTGTGGAAAGCCTGCATGCGTCCGGCAACCTCGTCGATGCCCTGAGCAGCACCGTGATCCTGGCTGACATGTGGCTCGCCGCGGGCCGTCCCGGCCAGGCGCGGCGTCTCTACCTGGATGGGCTGCGGCTGGCCGAGTCGCTGGGGGACCGCGTGGCCCGGGCAACGGCGGAACTGCATGTAGGGCTCAGCGAAATTGAGTGTGAAGCCGGGGATCCCGCCGGCGCGGAAGGACGCCTCCGGGAAGCAGCCGTGTTCTTTGACCGGTCCCCCATGACAGAGAGCCGGTACCGGTGGTTTGTCGCCAGGGCACTGACTGCCTGGGCCGGCGGAAGTCCGGACGACGCCGTCGGCCTCCTTGGCCAGGCGGAGCAGCTCTACCGGCGGGGGTTCTTTCCGGAGGTACGCCCCATCGCTGCCATGCAGGCCAGGATCCGGATCGCCCAGGGCGAACTCGCTGAGGCCGGCGACTGGGCGAGGGCAAGGCGTTTGTCCGTCACCGACGACGCCAGTTACCTGCGCGAGTTTGACCACCTGACGCTGGTGCGGCTTCTCATCGCGCAGTTTAGGGGACAGCCCGACGACGGCGGCGCCAGCGACGAGGCAGCCCGCCTTCTAGAGCGGCTGCTTGAGTCCGCTGCGGCAAACGGCCGGGCCGGAAGCATCGTGGAGATCCGCATGCTGCAGGCACTGCTCGAAGACGTGCACGGACACCGGGAGCGGGCCCGCGACATGCTGGGCCGCGCCTTCACAGAGGTACCGGAACCCGGCGGCTATGCACGGCTCTTCCTCGCGGAAGGGGCGCCGATGCTGGGACTGCTGCGCGACGCCGTCGAGCACGGAACCGGCGGCGACCACCCCCACCGCCTTCTCAGCATGGTTCCGCCGGCAGATGCTGAAGCCCCTGACCAGGGCCACGAACCGCCCGGCCCGGACAGGCAGGCCTCGACGGGCGCGGTGTCAAACGCCGAAAAGCTGAGCGGGCGGGAACTGCAGGTACTCAGGCTCCTCGACAGCGAGCTGAGCGGGCCGGAGATTGCACGGGCACTGTTCATCTCGCACAACACCCTGCGGACCCACACCAAGCACATCTTCGCGAAGCTCGGCGTCAGCAACCGGCAGGGCGCGGTCCGGCGGGCAAGCGAACGGCGCCTGATGTAAACACAGCAGACTGTAACTGCGGCCCCATTTAATTGCACCACCGCCCTAGCGGTGACACCGGAATCACCCTGTCACTCACATCAATGGGTGACGCCTGCTCACCCTGTCCGTCCCTAGGTTTGAATCAGCGCGCAGCGCCCGCCGCGGAAACCCGGAACCAGGGAGCCCACAATGTCCATCACAGCCATCCACCTCACCCGGGCGTCAGGCCTGGCCGCCGTCGCCGCCGGCCTGCTGTTCCTTGGCGTTCAGATCAACCACCCGCAGCTCGACGCGGAGTTCGTCACCACCACGGAATGGTCGGTCCGCCAAAGCCTGAAGATCCTGATGGCCGGCCTGTCACTGGCCGGAATCACGGGGATGTACCTGCGCCAGGTGAAGCAGAGCGGGGCGCCCGGCCTCATCGGATACCTCATTTTCGCCGCCGGTTACCTCATCATGATGAGCGTCGAGGTGGTGGGGCTGGTGGTCCTCCCTGCGGTGGCCCACACTTCAACGGGTTACGTGAACGACGTCCTCGCCGCAGCCACCGGCGGGCACCCGAACGGCGACATTGGCCTGATGCAGCCGCTCACCCTGGTTGCCGGGCTAACGTACATGCTGGGCGGACTGGTCTTCGGGATCGCGCTCTTCCGCGCCAACGTCCTGGCCCGGTGGGCTGCCGCAGTCCTCGCCGCCGGCACCATCTCAAGCATCCTGATCCCCTTCCTGCCGCAGATCAACGAGCGGCTGTTCGCCGTGCCTACCGGCGTCGCCCTGATTGGCCTTGGTTATTCGCTGTGGCGCAGCCAGCGCACCGTGGCGGTGGGGATCCTGTCCCAGGCTGCGGGTTCACCGCTCGATCCCGCCGGCACACGGTGACCACCCGCCTGGCCAGTCCCACCTGGGCAAGCACCACCTGGTCGACATGGTCGGCCAGGTGGGTGCTGTTCAACCGCGGGGGCGGACCTCATGACTGAACTCTCCAGATCCCTGGTTCCCGACGGCTACCGGCTCCGGGTCCACGGCCACCTCCAGGACCGCTGGGAAGCCTGGTTCGAGGGCCTCACCCTGACCCGTGAAGACGACGGCACCACAAGCCTCTGCGGTGAGGTTCCGGACCAGGCCGCGCTTCACGGGCTGCTCACCAAAATCCGCGACCTCGGCGTGCTCCTCATTTCCGTCGAAGCCCTGTACCCGGATGTTCACGGCCCGAAACCGGTTCCTGCTCCGTCCGGAAACTAAGCTCAGAGGGGAGGGCATTCAGGTGGAGGAACTGCGGAAGGAACAGCCATGGCGCACGACCCGGCAGGAGAAGCAATCTCGAAAGTCGGCGCAGAGCACGACGATAAATACAGTGCGAACCGGGAACGCTTCGAGGCTCAATCCTGGTACGAGATTGACCGCCGCCTGATGCTGCTGCTGGCCCCTCTCTTCCGGGCAGGCGACGACGCAACACACGAGGCAACAATAGAGCTCACCGTAGTGGTTGACGGCACCATCATTTCCGGCTCTGTGGTTTCTGAGAATGCCTGGATCCAGCGGCAGAATGACCAGATCCGGATCGGCAGCCCGGCAATTGCGGACGCCCTCGCCGCCGTCGAGTCGAAAAGGAACGAACACAGCCTCGAGCCAGCCGAAGATGCCGAAGCAACCGCCCTCCAGAGGCAGAACCGCTACATTCATTTCCTTGCTCCGGTGCTGCTTTCCGGCGGAGTCCATGTACGCCTGCCGGCCACCAGGGTTGATCTCCGCAAAGTGGCCGCCTGGAGCATCGGACGCATATCCCTTGATTAAGGGAGCAGCCGCGTGGGTGTGTGACAGGATGGCCGCATGGGGATCGAGGTCCGTCCGGCTGCGGGGTTTGAGGACGTCCGGGCGTTGGTGGGGCCCAAGCGCCCCGACGCCAACGTCTGCTGGTGCCTGAGCTACCGCATCCCCTCAAAGCAGAACCAGGCGTTGCGCGGCACGGAGCGCGGAGACCTGGTGAAGCAATTGCTGACCCAGGATCCCCCGCCGGGGGTCTTGGCGTACGACGGCGGCGAGCCAGTGGGGTGGGCAGCGGTTCACCCCCGTGCGGACACCAGTTTCGCCGGCAACCGGAAGATCCCGCACGTGGACGATCTGGACGTCTGGTCAGTATGGTGCATCCGGGTGCGGCCCGGCCACAGGGGACAGGGCATCTCACACCAGCTGTTGAATGGCGCCGTGGACATGGCCCGGAGCTACGGGGCGCCTGCCATCGAGGGCTATCCCCTGGACAACCACGGGCAAAAGGTAGACCTCACTATGGCCTACGCCGGCACGCGGAAACTTTTCGAGGACGCCGGCTTCACCAAGGCGGCGGACACGGAGTCAATGCTGAATGGCTTCCCGCGGGTGCTGATGCGGCTGAACCTGCAAACTTAGCCGGCCCGGAAGACAAACAGGGTCAGGGTTTCTTCCGCCAACTGCCCGGCCAGCCTTCGTCGATAGCCCACAAAGCCAGGAGCAGGGCATCCACTGTCATAAGCCCCGCGATGAGGTAAGCCCACCCGGTGTACCACGCCATTGCAATCTCCTGACTGTATCCCCCAGCCACTCGATTGCACCTAAGTGTGGCACCTAAACCGCCGCAGCGGAACGCCCCAACTCCACACTTCTGAAAAGTGCCTCCAACCTGTTGTGCGCCTCGGTCTCCAGGCTCAGGCGGCGCGTCAGCTTCTCCACCTGCGCAGACATCTCCTCACCCACCGGAAGCCGGTCACCGGGCCAGCTGGATGACTCCCGCGACTCGGCCAGCGCTTGAGCCAGCGCATTGGCTGCGGCCCGCACCTTCCGCGAGTGGAAGTAGACACGCAGCAGCGCCCTGCTTTTGGCCAAGGCCGCGCGCATCAGTTCCCGTGGCCGCGCCGACGTTGCGGCGGCGTGCCCGCCGTCGTCCTGCTTCACGGAGGCCGCCTGATCCGCGGAGCCCTGGTTCACACAGGCTGGTTCCGCGCAGACTGCGGCAGCCGCCGTCGTCCTGCTTGTTATGTTGATGTGTCTCATTGGCTGCGCCTCCCTGCAGGCCGGGCCAGCCTCCGGACGGCGTCCTTGACCCTCGTTCCCACGAAGCTGGTCCCTACCCACGAGTGTCCCGGGCCTTCCTCAACGTCCGGGCAAGCAGGTCGAAAGATTTCCGCAAGATCCGCACGGCGGCTCCCCTGCGCTTTCCGGGCGCCCCCGTGACGCGCGAACCATATGGGAATCAGCCGGCAATCAGCAGGGGGAATTCAGCAGCTGTGAAGCGTGCGACATGCCCTGTTGCGGTTAATACTGTAGAAGTAGACCTATGGTCTCTCCCCCCGAAATCCGTCGTGCCGTTGTCATCGAAGACGACCCGGACATCCGCGGGCTGCTGGTCCGGGTCCTGGTCAAGCAAGGCTTCGACGTAACGGAGGCCGGAGCCGGCCTGCCCGGGGTTGAGGAGGTCCGCCGCTGCCAGCCTGATTTGGTCACGCTGGACCTGAACCTGCCGGACGTTGACGGCCTCGAAGTCTGCAAGCTGCTCCGCGAATTCTCGGACGCCTTCATCGTGATGCTCACCGCGCGCGCCGATGAACTGGACAAGCTGACCGGCCTGGACAACGGGGCGGACGAGTACCTCAGCAAGCCGTTCAGCCCCCGCGAGCTGCAATCGCGGATCAATGCCCTCTTCCGCCGCCGGCCCTCCGCTGCCGCGGATTCAGCAGCCCGAAGTGAGCTGGAACGCGCCACAGAAGTCCAGCAAAGCCTCCTCCCCAAGGAGGACATCCGTGTGGACGGCTACGACGTCGCCGGCGTGTTCCGCCCCTCCCGCAGCGTGGGCGGGGACTTCTACGACTGGTACCAGTCACCGGACGGGCTCCACCTCACCTTCGCCGACGCCATGGGCAAGGGCATGGGTGCGGCGCTCATCGCGGCCACGGTCCGCGCGGTGATGCGCTCCATGGGGCACCGGCAGGACCTGGACGGCGCTTTCGCCTCCGCCAGCCAGTCGATCGCCGCAGACCTGGACTCCTCCAACTCCTTCGTCACGTTGTTCCACGCGCGTTTGGACGCAGCCTCCGGAACCGTCAACTATGTCGACGCCGGGCACGGACTTGCGCTGCACGTCCGCTCCGGCGGGGCTGCTCACCGGTTGCCCTCCGGCGGACCGCCGGTAGGCGCCTGGGCAGGCTCGCAGTGGCCGCAGTCCAACCTGGAACTCGCCCCGGGAGATTCCCTGGTGGTGGTCAGCGACGGCGTGCTGGACGTCTTCGACTCGGTGGAGGACTTCACCGAAGCCGTTCGAAGCGCCATCCAAAACCAGGATTCAGCGCACGCAGCCAGCGGCGCCATCCTGGCCCTCGCTCCTGCCGAGACAGCGGAGGACGACGTCACCGTGGTTGTGGTCCGCCGGCTGCCGGAGCAGGCAGCGGCGTGACCCGCTTCTGGACCCGCCTGGTAGTGGTGCTGACCGTTGTCACCGGGCTCAACTACGTCGCCTGGCGCTGGGCCGCCTCGTTGAACTGGGACGCCTGGTGGATCGCGTTGCCGCTGGTGGTCGCCGAGACCTACAGCCTGATCGACGTGATGCTGTTCGGTATGACTGTCTGGAGGCTGAAGATCCGCAAGGGCGCCCCGCCGCCACCCCACGATGCCACCGTAGACGTCTTCATCACCACGTACAACGAAGACCTGGACATGGTGATGACCACGGCACTCGCTGCCCAGAAGATCCGGCATCCCCACAGCACCTGGATCCTGGACGACGGCGCCCGGGCCGAACTCAAGGCCCTCGCGGAACAGCACGGCCTGGGCTACGTCACCCGCAGCGAGGACTGGACCTCCAACCTCCCCCGGCACGCCAAAGCCGGCAACCTGAACAACGCCCTGATGCAGACCCAGGGCGAGTTCCTCCTGATCCTGGACGCGGACCAGATCCCCGAGCCGGACATCCTCGAAAAGACCCTCGGCTACTTCAACAACCGCCGCGTCGCGCTGGTGCAGACCCCGCAGTACTTCAGCAACGTTCCGGTGAGCGATCCGCTCGGCAGCCAGGCACCCCTCTTCTACGGCCCCATCCAGCAGGGCAAGGACGGCTGGAATGCCGCCTTCTTCTGCGGCTCCAACGCCATCCTGCGCCGCGAGGCCCTGATGCAGCTGGGCCTGGTGGGCTACGTCAAGGAGACCGAGAAGAGCATCCGGCGCGCGCTGGCAGCTTCACGCTCGGCCATCAGGCAAGCCCGGCGGTCCGCGGACCGGGAGGCTCCACTCGTCGCCCAGGTGCTCGACGAGGTGGAGGCAGCCACCCGGGAAGCCCAGCAGGACCTCGAAGCAGGCGGAGCGCTGAGCGAGATCACGTACCGGGTGCGCCGCCGCGTGGATACTGCCGTACAGACCCTGGTGATGGCCGACGTCGAAGCCCTCCAGGCCGACCTCGAAGAGATCGCCGCCATGGAACTGGCCCATGTGGGCGAGTCCGGTGTTCCCGTAGTGGCGGACGATGCCGTCCAGCGCATGTCCGCCCGCGACTGGTCGCCGCTGGGCGCCCTGGAATCGGTGCAGGCCGTCCTGGACGCGCTGTCCGTGGAACGCAACGACGAAGCCCAGCCGGTCATGCCGCTGGCCACCATCTCCGTCACGGAGGACATGGCCACCGCGATGCGCATGCATGCCATGGGCTGGGAGAGCGTCTACCACCACGAGATCCTGGCCTATGGCCTCGCGCCCGAGGACATCGCCACCATGCTCACGCAGCGCCTGCGCTGGGCCCAGGGCACCATCCAGGTGCTGCTGCGTGAGAACCCGCTGGTCCAGAAGGGCCTCAAGCTTGGCCAGCGCCTCATGTACTTCGCCACCATGTGGACCTACCTCAGCGGCTACGCGGCAGTTATCTACTTCGCCGCCCCCATCATCTACCTGCTGCTGGGCATCCTTCCGGTGACGAGCCTGAGCTGGGACTTCTTCATCCGGTTCATCCCGTTTATGGTGGTCAACCAGCTGCTGTTCGCCGTTGCCGGCCGGGGCATCCCCACCTGGCGCGGCCAGCAGTACAGCCTGGCCCTGTTCCCCACCTGGATCAAGGCGTGTTCGACGGCGGCCCGCAACGTCTGGTTCGGCCGTCCCCTCGGCTTTGCCGTCACGCCTAAGGCCCGCCAGAGCGGCGGACCCAGCTGGAGCCTGATCCAGCCACAGATCGTGGTGTCGGTGCTGCTGGCGGTGGCCGCCGTCGTCGGAATTATCCGCCTGGCCACCGGCTTTGCCGAACCGCTCGGCACCCTGGTGAACGTCGCCTGGGTCATCTTCGACCTGGTGGTCATGAGCATTTTGGTGCGCGCAGTGCTTTACAAGGGTTACGAACCGGCAGCGGATCCCGTTGTCCCGGGGAACACAGAGAGGAATCCAGATGGAGTTTAGCTATGAGGTCAAGGACTCGTATGCGGAGGTCAAGGCGGACGGGCGGCTGAACATGGTCTCCGCGCCCAAACTGCGGGAGTTTGTCACCGATGTGATCGCCGGCGGATCCAACCGGATCGTGGTGAACCTGGAAAACACGGCGTTTATGGACTCCTCCGGCCTGGGTGCGCTGATCGGCTGCCTCAAGGCGGCCCGGCAGGCGGGCGGGGACCTCCGGATCGCGGCCGTGCAACCGCAGGTGAAGATGGTCCTGCAGCTCACCAGCATGGACAAGGTCCTGACGGCGTACGGTACTGCCGAAGAGGCTCGGCAATGACTGAGGTCCTGGCGTCACGCAGCTTCCGGGGGCTGGCGGCAGAGGATGCCATCGAGTCGGTGCACAACGACCTCGACAGCCTGTGGCGCGACGTCCCCTTTGTGCAGGACATGGACCAGATGACGTTTACGACGGCGGTCATCGAGTCGGCGTCGAACATCGTCCAGCATGCGGAGCCGGCCGGGCAGAATGCGGTGGAGCTCGGCGTGGACATCACCGTCCAGCCCACGCTGCTCCAGGCCCGGGTCAGCGCCTACAACGCCAAGCCGCCGTTCGGGCTGATGGAGCCGGCAACACCCGGCGAGGACGCCGAGTCCGGCCGGGGCCTGGCGCTGATCCAGGCCCTCGTCACCACCGTCACGTTCGAGCGGCAGGACGGCACCAACACGTGGGTCCTGTCCCGGACGTCGCAGCGCTAGACCCGTCTGAGGATCAGGGCTAGTCCAGGAATACCACCGACACCGTAGTCCCGCCGCCCGGGGTATCGCCGATGAAGAGCTCGCCGCCGTGCGCCTGGGCGATCCGGCGGCAGGTTGCCAGGCCCAGCCCTGTCCCCGGACCATCGCCGGGGCGGTTCAGCCGCATCAGGGGTTCCACGGCCTTCCTGCGCTCTGATGGCAGGATGCCCCTGCCGTTATCGGCCACGTGGATCGTAACCCCGCGGGAGCACCGGGTGGCCGTTACTGTCACCTTGGGCTCCCGCTTCCGGTCCCGGTAATTCAGGGAGTTCGCGAGCAGGTTCTGCACCAGCGTGCGCAGCTGGGCCCGGTCGGCGTACAGCTCCGCGTCCTCGCACAGGATTCCGCTGCTCAGCCCGAGGTCCAGTCCAAGGTCCCGGGCCGCCTCTGCCGTGACACCCAGCAGGGAAACACGCTCACGGTTCAGCTGCCCGTCCGCCCGGGAATAGTCCAGCACGTCCTCCAAAGCGCTCAACATGCGCTGCCCGCCGCTGCCGATATGTTCCAGGTACTCCTTGGCCGGGTGGTTAGGGGGAATCCCGGGATCGTCTTCGGCCAACTCCACGTAACCAAGGATGGTAGTGAGGGGAGCGCGAAGGTCGTGGCTGACCCGGCCGGCAAACTCGGACAGCATCGCGTTGCTGCGCTGGAGTTCCGCCAGGGCGTCGTTGAGCTGCAGGGTGCGGTGCTGGAGCTCGAGAAGCTCCACCACCTGGTGCGCCAGCACCTCCACCAGCTCGATCTGTCCGCGCGTGGGAAGTTCGGCGGTATCGGAGAACACGCACAGTGAGCCCAGCACCAGGCCGCTGGAAGTCCTGAGCGGCACCGAGGCATAGAAGCGGACCTGTGCGATTTCCCCCGTCACAAACGGGTTGGCAGCAAAGCGCGGGTCCTGGGAGGCATCCCGCACCACGGTTGTCCCGGGGCTGAGGAACACGCTCGCGCACATCGAGTCTTCCCGGGAACAGACGACCCGGTCGATGCCGGAGGCCGCAATCTGCAACTGCTGGTCCGCCGTGATGATGTTGACCACGCTGTAGGGCACCCCGCACAACGAGGCAGCCAGCCGCACCAGATTGTCCAGTGCGCCCCTTGCCCGGGCATCCCTTAGCGCAAGAGTTTCGCCGGCAGCAGGTATCAGCCCGTATTCCCGCAGCTCAAGCTCACGTGCGGCATCCTGATCGGTCAGCGTTTGCATAGCCGTCCCGTCCGTATTCATTTTGCGTCCCCCAGTAATAACTGGTCGAGCCTGCGGCTCTCCCGCGATAGTACCGCCTTGGCCTGGCAGCTGCTGTAGTCTCTTGACACCACCGCCATGCTCCACTTCAATATTACGTATGCTGAAATAACAGTTCCATGATGCGGAAGCCTGCGCCGGTAAACCCCCGAGGGGCTTTAGCGGCGATCGGGTGCCGGAAGTCCGGCCTCCGCATAGCCGTCACCATGGATGCCAGCGTTTGTTACTGAGGAAGCAGCCAGCATGAAGCTTGCCGAATTCAACACCGCGGAGCCTGCGCGCGCCGCGGAAACCCTCAAGCCCTGTATTGACGTCCGGCGCTGGGTGGACACCGTAACCGCAGCGCGGCCTTTCCCCTCAAAGGATGCGCTCCTGGCTTTTGCCGCAGAAGCCGCCAATCCGTTCACGTCCGCCGAAGTTGAGTCCGCCATGGCGCACCACCCCCGGATCGGGGAACGCCCGACGGCGGCCACTACCGAAGCGTCCATGTCCCGTTCGGAGCAGGCGGGCGTAGACCCCGCGGACGCTGACGTTGCGCAGGCTTTGGCGCTGGGCAACAGGGACTACGAGGAGAAGTTCGGCCGGGTCTTCCTGATCCGGGCCGCCGGACGCACCGCCCCCCAAATCCTGCAAGCCTTGAAGGACCGGATTGCCAACTCCCCCGCCAAAGAAGACACCATCGTGGCCCAGCAGCTGCGTGAGATTGCCGTTCTGCGGCTCGAAGGACTGATCACAGAATGAGCGTCTCCCACGTCACCACCCACATCCTCGACACAGGGGCCGGACGCCCGGCGGCGGGGGTCGCCGTCGTGCTGTACCAAAACGACGGCGGCACCTGGCAGAAGCTTGCCGGCTCCACCACGGACGCTGACGGGCGGGCCAAGGACCTGGGTCCGGAGCAGCTCGAGCCGGGGCACTACAAGCTCAATTTCGCCACCGGCAGCTACTACGCGGGCCAGCAGACCGCCACGTTTTTCCCGGAGGTGGACCTGGTGTTCGAAGTCACCGGCACTGAGCACTACCACGTCCCGCTCCTGCTCAGCCCGTTCGCCTACTCCACGTACCGCGGCAGCTGACCTCCCCCGTTGCCCTGTCACTCACGGTCCCCAAACCTGGGTTTTGGCAGCCGTAAATGATAGGGCAACGGCGGAAATGTAGGCTTGATGCATGCCTCCTGAAGAACCTGCCGCCGAGCGCCGCGAAGTAACCGTCCGGCGCGCACCCAAGTACGTTCCGTTCCTGATCCTGGGCGCACTGGTGGGCGTGGCGGTCGCTGCCGCAGTCGCTTACGGCCTCCCCGCAACGCCAGACTTCGACCCCGCCTCCGTGTTCGGATTCTTCCTGGTCCTGTTCGCCGGAGCAGGCGCGATCTTGGGCGCCGCGCTGGCGCTGGTCCTGGACCGCCGGAGCGTAAAACGGCAGCAGCGGGCGGTTGTGGAAGCGGTTCCCGACTCCGAGCCCGATCCGGACACCCAGCAGTAGCGCCAGTCACAAAGGGCCGGCCGGAAAAGTCCTACCGCATCTCGTGAGATAATCGACCAGTGGCACGCGGCGATGGAAAACTTTCTCATGATCTTCTCCCTGGCGAAAAAGGCCCCCAGGACGCCTGTGGCGTTTTTGGGGTCTGGGCACCAGGTGAAGAAGTAGCAAAACTCACCTACTACGGGCTGTATGCACTGCAGCACCGCGGCCAGGAGTCGGCTGGTATAGCCACCAGCGACGGCAAGCGGATCAACGTCTACAAGGACATGGGACTCGTCTCCCAGGTCTTCGACGAGACCACCCTGAACACCCTCACCGGCCACCTGGCCGTGGGGCACTGCCGCTACTCCACCACCGGAGCCAGCCACTGGGCCAACGCCCAGCCCACCCTCGGCGCCACCAGCACCGGCACCGTAGCCCTGGCGCACAACGGCAACCTCACCAACACCGCCGAGCTCAACGCCATGATCCAGGAACGCAATGGCGGCCAGCTCACCGGTGAAATGAAGCAGGGCAACACCTCGGACACTGCCCTGGTCACGGCCCTGCTGGAGGGCGAGCCTGGCAAGACCCTCGAAGAGACGGCCATCGAGCTCCTGCCCAAGATCAAGGGCGGCTTCTGCTTCGTCTTTATGGACGAGGGCACCCTCTACGCCGCACGCGACACCTACGGCATCCGTCCGCTGGTCCTGGGCCGGCTGGAACGCGGCTGGGTTGTGGCCTCCGAACAGTCCGCCCTCGCCACCGTCGGCGCCAGCTTCATCCGCGAAATCGAACCCGGCGAGTTCATCGCGATCGACGAGCAGGGCGTGCGTTCCCAGCGCTTTGCCGAGCCGACGCCGGCGGGCTGCGTTTTCGAGTACGTTTACCTTGCCCGTCCGGACGCCGCCATTGCCGGCCGCTCCGTCTACGAGTCCCGCGTGGAGATGGGCCGCCAGCTGGCCCGCGAAAACACGCAGGTGGCGGACATCGTCATCCCGGTTCCGGAATCCGGCACGCCCGCAGCCGTGGGCTACGCCGAAGAGTCCGGTATCCCGTTTGCCCACGGCTTCGTCAAAAACTCCTATGTGGGCCGCACCTTCATCCAGCCCTCACAGACGCTGCGCCAGCTGGGTATCCGGCTCAAGCTCAACGCCCTCGAATCCGTGATCCGCGGCAAGCGCGTGGTGGTGGTGGATGACTCGATCGTCCGCGGCAACACCCAGCGTGCCATCGTGCGGATGCTCCGCGAAGCCGGTGCAGCGTCCGTGCACGTGAAGATTTCCTCCCCGCCGGTTCAGTGGCCCTGCTTCTACGGCATCGATTTTGCCTCCCGTGCAGAACTCATCGCCAACGGCGCCACCATCGAGGAGATCTCCCAGGCCATCGGCGCCGATTCCCTCGCCTACATTTCCGAAGACGGCATGATCGACGCCACCCGGCAGCCGCGGGAGCGCCTGTGCACCGCCTGCTTCACGGGCAAATACCCCATCGAACTTCCGGACGCCAACAAACTGGGCAAGAACCTCCTCGAGCGCACGGACCTGGGCGGCCTGAAGCCTTCGCCGTCGGCCCTTCCGGGTCAGACAGCCGCCCTTGCCGTGGATCCGCAGGAGGACCCGTCGGAGAAGGCCGGCGCCACCGGCTGCGACCCCGGACCGGACTCCGAGTTTGAGAACCTGCTGACCGAAGCCGACCTCGTGCCAGACGTACACGCCGCCACCGGCGCTGACAAGAAAGAGTCCGTATGACTTCCGCTGCCCCCGCCGCCGGCAACACATCCGCTGCAAACGCTGCCGGCATCACCTACGCCTCCGCAGGCGTCGATGTTGAAGCCGGCGACCGCGCCGTCGAGCTGATGAAGGGTGCCGTCAAGGCAACCCACAACTCCTCGGTGATCGGCGGGGTAGGCGGCTTCGCCGGCCTCTACGACGTCTCCCGGCTCCTGACCTTCAAGAAGCCGCTGCTGGCGACCTCCACAGATGGCGTAGGCACCAAGGTTGCCATCGCCCAGGCCATGGACATCCACGACACCATCGGGTTCGACCTCGTGGGCATGGTGGTGGACGACATCGTGGTGGTTGGTGCAGAGCCGCTGTACATGACCGACTACATCGCCTGCGGCAAGGTGGTGCCTGAGCGCATCGCCGATATTGTCCGCGGCATCGCCGCCGCCTGCTCCGTGGCCGGCACCGCGCTGGTGGGCGGCGAAACCGCCGAGCACCCCGGCCTGCTGGGCGAGCACGAGTATGACGTCGCAGGCGCAGCCACGGGCGTGGTTGAAGCTGACCAGCTGCTGGGACCGGACCGGGTCCGCGCGGGAGATGTGGTCATTGGCATGGCCTCCTCCGGCCTGCACTCCAACGGCTACTCCCTGGTCCGCCGCGTGATCAACCACGCCGGATGGGCCCTGGACCGCCAGGTATCCGAACTCGGCCGCACCCTGGGCGAGGAACTCCTCGAGCCCACCCGCGTCTACGCTGCAGACTGCCTGGACCTGGCCCGCGCGTTCCCCGTCACAGGAGCTTCCGCCGTCCACGGCTTCAGCCACGTCACCGGCGGCGGCCTCGCAGCCAACCTGGCCCGCGTACTTCCCCAGGGCCTCGTGGCCACCGTGGACCGCTCCACCTGGGAACTGCCGGCCATCTTCAAGCTGGTGTCGGAGCTGGGCAACGTGCCGCTGGCAGACCTCGAGCGCACGCTGAACCTGGGCGTGGGCATGGTGGCAATCGTCTCCGCTGAGGCCGCCGACGCCGCCGTATCCCGTCTTAACGACCGGGGCCTGCCGTCCTGGGTGATGGGAACCGTTACCGAGGATTCCGATTCGATCCTCAAGTCCGGACCGGACTACGTGCAGGGCGCCAAGGGTGTGGACGGCGGCGCCGTCCGCTTGGTCAACGCCTACGCCTAAATACCCCATCGAGTGCTCCATAACCGGCCTTTCCAAGCTCGAAAGGGCGGTTGCGGAGCACTCGATCGCTTTAGCAGTCCACTAGCTCATGGATGGCCAGAACCGGCAAATTGAGATAAGTCACGTACTTCCCTTGACTACTAAGCATACTTAGCTTTAGGCTTGTTAATGGAAGCGCAGTACAGATGTTCAACCCCGGAGCCTTCCCAAGGCCTACTGCCCAGCCCGACTAAGCCGGCGTTTGGGCGCCGAGCCGGTTGAACCGCCTTCCCCGCCGAAACCGGCGGATGCCAGAAGAAGCAACCACAGAGACGCCCGGTCCCCTGCGCCATGCATCAGCACGGCTTTCAGGCAGCCCAAGAGCTAATCGCGGACTGCCCGATTGGGGGCACCAGGGCCGATATCAAGGGAGCGAAAACTATGTCAGTTCTGAAGAAAGCCACCGCCGCAGCCGCTGGAAGCCTGTTCCTGATGGGCGCCATTGCCGGCCCTTCCCAGGCGGCAAACAACAACACTTTCAACGACGGCCTCGTTAATGTCACTGTTGGCGACATCACCGTCGAGGATGCCGTTGACGTCAATGTGGCCGCCAGTGTCGCAGCAACCCTCTGCGATGTCGCGGACATCGGTTCGATCGCAGTTCTCGGCGAAGCGGTGGATGCCACCGGATCCGAGCAAACCATCTGCGATACCGCGACCGGTCCAGTTCGCATCATCAATAACTAGTAGAGCAGCGGACTCGATGAGGAACAATCGACAAAGCGCTTAGTCGGCCTCCCCTTCCGGGTTCCACGTGAAGAGCCTCAGCCACCGGCTGGGGCTTTTTCGCATAAAAACACCAAACCACCAAAAAGCCCGCTGCCTGCACCGGTAACGGTGCGGGCAGCGGGCTTCATAACTGAGGTCAGCACCCGCGATCCGCCCGGATCCGGGTGCCAAAAAGAAGCGCTGCACCGGTCCAAATCAGGAGACCCGGACCTCAAACTGGATCCGTTGGTGCCACGGCGTCACAGGGCTGCCAAGTACGGCAACAGCACCTTGCGACAACTAGCCGATGCGACGGGTGTCTACCTCGTCGTCGTCTTCTTCCAAATCATCCGCGTACTTATCCACATAAGCCGAATAATCCGGTTCAACCGGCTCATTCGCATAATGGCTCGTGGCACGACTGCTCGGGCCCGTCAGCTCACGCTGAAGTGCCGAATAGTCAGTGTTCGGGGAGTAGTACTTGATATCCCGAGCCTGCTTGGTAGCTTTTGCCTTTTGACGGCCGCGCCCCATGGCGTGACCCCCTTTTGTACTTGGACCGGAGGTGGTCACCTTGGCGTAGGTGAGGCCCCGGAATGTTTGGTCAATTTGTCGTACACCTAGATTACATGCTTTCGACTGGCCCCGCTTGCCAGTTGCGGCTCGCGACGGTGACATGCAGTACTATTCCCGCCCAATCAAGGCCGGAAACGGGCTTTTTTCTTCGGTAGAGTCACTTAAGCAACTGCTGGTACCGGCCGGCAACCCGGCTGCCCGAGTGGACAAATACGCAGGAGGATGCACCCCGTGAACCACCAGGATGTCCCGCCCAAACCGAGCTCGCCACCCACCGCCGGCCTCCCGCGGGTCCCCGCCGCTGAGTACGGCGTACCGGCGGCCGAGCCGCCGGCACGGAACCAGGGCCAGGTTCACCACCCCCAGGGGCCGGGCGATGGCCGGAGGCAGGGAAACCGGCGGATCCTCTGGAAGGCATTCTTCGCCGTCGTCCTGCTCGTGGTCATCGGGTCGCTGGTGTGGCTCGTCCTGTGGCTGAACTCCAGTGGGGATCCCGAAGCCTCAGAAGGTGCCGGCCGGGGAGTGCTGGAAACAACCGTCACGCCCCCGGCGACGCCACTGCCCCTGCCGCGGGAGGTGGAGCCTGCCGCCTATGCTCTGGGCGACTGCTTCACGGACTTTGACCCCGAAGCGCTGAAATCCACGGTGGTGCCCTGCGACACCGGCCACTCCGCCCAGCTGGTTGCGGTGTTCCGCTACCCGGAAGAGGTCGAATATCCCGGCGCGGAAGCGCTCAAAGCCAAAGCCCTGGAAGCGTGCCAGGCGGCAAAACTCGGGCCGGCCGCGGAGCAATTCACCTTGAACTACGAGCGGAGCTTTCCCAGCTCCACCAGCTGGGGGTCAGGAGATCGACGACTGGACTGCTACGTGACGTCCCCCGGCGGGAACAACGTTAACGCGAGCGTGCTGCCCTAGTACTTTTGCAGCACCCGGGCAGCACGCCCCGCTTTCGAGCCCCGCTTCGGCGGACCTGGTCTTTCCCGCGGACCTGGTCTTCTGGCCGAGCCCCTAATCTTGCTGGGTGACCTGGTCCTTCCGGCGCACCACGAGCCCGGTTCCCGGGACGGGACCGCCGCCGGGACCGGACAGTGCCTCCAGCCCCTCAATGGTGAGTTCGTCCACGTCGGTGGCCGTGTCCACCAGCACAGTGTCCCCGTCAGCAATATCGCCGGACAGGATGGCCTTGGCCAGGCGGTCGCCAATCTCCCGCTGCACCAGACGGCGCAGCGGACGGGCGCCGTAGGCGGATTCGAAGCCGGACATGGCCAGCCAGGCGCGGGCGCCTTCCGAAACGTCGAGGGTGAGCCGCCGCTCGTGCAGCCTCCGGCCCAGCTCAGCCACCTGGAGCTCCACAATGCGGGCCAGTTCTTCGACGGACAGCGGATCGAACAGCACCACTTCGTCCAGCCGGTTCAGGAACTCCGGCTTGAAGGAGGCGTTCACGGTGGCCAGTACGGCGTTCCGTTTGGCCTCCGCATCAAGCGACGGGTCCACCAGGAACTGGCTGCCCAGGTTGGAGGTCAACACCAGGATGGCGTTGCGGAAATCCACGGTGCGTCCCTGGCCATCGGTGAGGCGGCCGTCGTCGAGGACCTGCAGGAGGATGTCGAAGACCTCGGGGTGGGCCTTCTCCACCTCGTCCAGCAGAATGACCGAGTAGGGCCGCCGGCGGACGGCTTCGGTGAGCTGGCCGCCTTCCTCGTAGCCCACATATCCCGGAGGCGCGCCGACCAGCCGGGCCACTGAGTGCTTCTCGCCGTACTCGGACATGTCGATCCGCACCATGGCGCGTTCGTCGTCGAACAGGAAGTCCGCCAGGGCCTTGGCCAGCTCGGTCTTACCCACGCCCGTGGGGCCCAGGAACAGGAACGAGCCGGTGGGCCGGTTGGGGTCGCTGATGCCTGCGCGGGCGCGACGGACGGCGTCGGACACGGCCGTGACGGCCTTCTTCTGGCCGATGAGCCGCTTCCCGAGTTCCTCCTCCATATGGAGGAGCTTCTGGCTTTCACCCTGCAGCATGCGGCCGGCGGGGATGCCGGTCCAGGCGGAGATGACCTCGGCGATGTCGTCCGCGGTCACCTGTTCGGCCACCATCTGCGAGGACTTGTCCGTGACAGCGGCTTCGGCCTCCGCGGCAGCGTTGAGCTCACGCTCCAGCGCAGGGATCTCGCCATAGAGAATCCGCGACGCCGTCTCCAGGTCGCCTTCACGGGCAGCCTTGTCGTAAGTGGAGCGGAGCTCATCCAGCTTCGCCTTGAGGTCACCCACCCGGTTGAGGCCGGCCTTCTCAGCCTCCCAGCGGGCGTTCAAGGCGGCGAGTTCCTCTTCCCGGTCCGCCTTGTCCGCACGAAGCGCAGCGAGGCGCTCCACCGACGCTGCATCTGTCTCGCCTTCCAGGGCCAGCTCTTCCATGGTGAGCCGGTCGACGGCGCGACGGAGCTGGTCGATCTCCTCGGGGGCCGAGTCGATCTCCATCCGGAGCCGGGACGCGGCCTCATCCACCAGGTCGATGGCCTTGTCCGGCAGTTGGCGGCCGGAGATGTAGCGGTTGGAGAGCGTTGCGGCAGCAACCAGGGCGGAGTCGGCAATGGCCACCTTGTGGTGCGCCTCGTAGCGCTCCTTCAGGCCGCGGAGGATGCCGATGGTGTCCTCAACGCTGGGCTCTCCCACATACACCTGCTGGAAGCGGCGTTCCAGGGCCGGGTCCTTTTCGATGTTCTCGCGGTACTCATCCAGTGTGGTGGCGCCGATGAGCCGCAGCTCGCCGCGCGCCAGCATGGGCTTGAGCATGTTGCCGGCGTCCATGGAGGAATCGCCGGTTGCCCCGGCGCCCACCACTGTGTGGATCTCGTCGATGAAGGTGACGATCTGGCCTTCGGAGTTCTTGATCTCCTCCAGGACAGCCTTGAGGCGCTCCTCGAACTCCCCGCGGTACTTGGCACCGGCCACCATGGACGCCAGGTCCAGGGCGATCAGGGTTTTGCCGCGCAGGCTTTCGGGAACGTCACCGGCCACAATGCGCTGGGCCAGGCCCTCGACGACGGCTGTCTTGCCCACGCCGGGCTCGCCGATGATCACCGGGTTGTTCTTGGTCCGCCGGCTCAGGACCTGGACAATCCGGCGGATTTCCGTGTCGCGGCCGATGACGGGGTCCAGCTTGCCGGCCCGGGCCATCGCGGTAAGGTCAGTGCCGAACTTTTCCAGCGACTGGAACGTGTTCTCCGGGTCGGGGCTGGTGACCTTCCGGTCGCCGCGGACACCCGGCAGGGCGGCGAGCAGCGCCTCATGGGAGGCACCGGCGTCGCGCAGGACCCGGGCCGCGGCGTCATTCCCGCCGGAGAGGCCGAGGAGGAGGACCTCGGTGGATACGAAGGTATCGCCCAGCCGGTCCGCTTCCTCCTTGGCGTTCTGGATCGCCTGCAGCGCGGGACGCGACAACTGGGCCTGCTGGCTGGAGCCGCCGGAAGTGGCCGGCAGGGCCTTGATAGCGCTGCTCGCTTGGACACTGACGGCGTCCGGGTCGGCGCCGGTGGCGCGGAGAAGCGCCACAGCAACGCCCTCGCGCTGATCCATCAGCGCTTTGAGCAGGTGGGCCGGCTCCACCTGCGGGTTGCCTGCCGTGGAGGCGTTCATGGCAGCAGCCGAGAGAGCCTCCTGGCTCTTGGTGGTGAATTTGACGTCCAAAGAGAGCTCCTTTCGGGGGTTATTCGATCTTAGGGTTGAGTCTACTACGCTCAACTTTAGATGGGGTGCTATTTATTTCCTGTTTGCCCACAGCGAACCAGGGACAAAACCCGCCCGAAGAAATCCGTTTCCAACCCGACCGGTTCACTCTAGGATCGCCTTGTGACCGGGGCAATGGTGCCGCCGGCATTGGGAGACGGGACTGGCAATGAAGAAGTTTGTTGTTCTCTATAACGCACCACAATCGGCCCAGGCGCAGATGGCCGAGAGCACGCCCGAAGCCGCCCAGGAGGGAATGAAGGCCTGGACGGCATGGGCCGAACGGGCCGGCGAAGGAATCGTGGATATGGGCACGCCACTCGGGGAAGGGAAGGAAATTACAGCCAACGGCACGTCGGGTACCAACACGGGATTGGGCGGCTACACGATCCTCCAGGCCGACGATCTGGCCGGGGCCGAGGCGCTCCTCGACGGGCACCCCCACCTCATGATGCCGGGCGCCAGCATCCAGGTGTACGAATCACTCGATATCCCGGGCATGTAAGCCGGCAGCCAGCCACAGCACCGCAGTCAAGGCCCAAAAGAAACCGGCGGGCGGCTCCCCCCAGAAGCCGTCCGCCGGGTCCTTATCCGCCCATTCGGGACTTTACCGCTATTCGTGGTGCTTGTCAGCAGATGTGACTACTTTTGTAATGTCCGTGGGCGGCTTAGGCCGGGTACACCGCCACGGAGGTTGCTTTCACCACGAAGTGCACTGTGAGGCCGGGGACCAACCCCAGGTCTGCGGAGGCGGCGGGCGTGATGTCGGCCGCGAGGCTTCCTGCCCTGACCCGGATGAAGTCGCCGTGCGGTTCAAGATCGGTGATGGTCACCTCGAACGAATTGCGCGGACTGCCGTGGGCGTCATCGAGGAACACGGACACGGCCGACGGCGGGAACACTGCCACCGCCGCCCCCTCACCTTCGTCTGTCCGCGGGCGGTCCTCCAAGCGCCGGTCCTCCATAGGCCGGCCCTCAGGTTGCCGGTCTTCCAGGTGCCGGTCCTCCCTAAGGCCGGCAACCGCCCAGCCCTCGGCGGTCCTGATCCCGTCGCCTTCGAACGTCCCGGCCATCAGGTTCAACCCCGCCAGCCCTGCCGCGAACGTGCTGCGCGGCCGCTGGAGCACTTCCCGCGTGGGGCCCTCCTCTGAAATCCTGCCGTTCTCGAGGATGACAACGCGGTCCGCCAGCATCAGGGCGTCCAGGACGTCGTGCGTGATGATGATGGCCTGCCGGCCCGTGAGGACCCGCTTGAGCAGCCGGCGGAGAAGCGGCGCCGAGTGGATATCCAGCGCCGCCATGGGTTCGTCCAGGAGAAGCAACGCGGGGTCCGCGGCGAGGGCCCGGGCAATGGCAACGCGCTGGGCCTGGCCGCCGGAGAGCTTACCGGGGCGCCTGGCCTGAAGGTCAAGGGCGTCCACCTCGGCGAGCCAGCCCAAGGCCTCTGCCTTGGCTTGCTTCCTCGGCACACCCGCACTGCGCGGCCCGAAAGCCACGTTGTCCACTGCGCTAAGATGCGGGAACAGCAGGGGCTCCTGGGCGAGCAGCGCGGTGCCCCGGTGGTGCGGCGGCGTCCACGCGCCCCGGCCAGCCGAAAGCTCGAAGAGGGTCCGCCCGTTGAGCTCGCCCCGGCCGCTGTCCGGCCGAAGCAGGCCTGAGATCACGGACAGCAGTGTGGACTTACCGGCGCCGTTAGGACCCATCACGGCCACCGTCTCGGTGGATCCCAGCGTCAGGGCCACATCGAATCCCCGCCCGGCCACAGCTGCCTCAAGTGCGAACGTCACGGGACGTCCCCGCCCGCTCCGGCAGCCGTCGTCGTCCGCTGGATCCCGAAAGTTATGCCTCCGCCGACGGGCCGCCGGTAGGCGAGTGCCACCACGCCCACTGCCACGGCCATCAACACCAGGGAAAGGGCGACGGCGGCGTCAGGGTCGGTTTCCCGCTGGAGGTAAATCTCCAGCGGCAGGGTCCGGGTCACCCCTTGGAGGCTGCCCGCGAAAGTCAGTGTGGCACCGAACTCGCCGAGGCTTCGGGCGAAGGCAAGTACCGCTCCGGAGGCCAGCCCGGGGAGCACCAGCGGGAGCGTGACGCGGCGGAAAACGCGGCCGGGCGAGGCCCCCAGGGTTGCCGCCACCGCTTCATACCGTTCGCCCCCGCTCCGCAGCGCCCCCTCCAGGCTGACCACGAGGAAGGGCAACGCCACAAACGTCTGGGCCAGGACCACGGCGGTGGTGGAAAAGGCGATCTGCAGGCCCAGAACCTCGAGGGTCCGGCCCAGGAGGCCCTGGCGGCCAAAGGTGTACAGGAGTGCGATGCCGCCGACCACCGGCGGCAGCACCAGCGGGAGCAGCACGAGGGAGCGCAGGAGGCCCTGCAGCCGGAACCTGCCCCGGGCCAGGACCAGGGCCAACGGCACCCCGAGAACGATGCACAGAACTGTGCTGGCCGTGGATGTGCGCAGGCTCAGGCCCAGGGCAGACAAGGCCGGGTCCGAGGTGACCAGGGGAAGGAAGTCTGCCCACTTCACCCTGGCAACCATCGCGAACAGGGGCAGGACCACCAGCAGGGCGGCCAGGACGGCCACCATGTAGGTCCAGCGCGGAATGCTGCGGTAGGCGTGGCTCATGGTGTGCCGCCTCAAGGCCTGCTGCTGCCAAAGCCGGCTGCTGCCAGCACGTGTTGGCCCTGGGGGCCGGTCACGAGGTCAAGGAAGGCTTGCACCTTGGTGCTGTTCCTACTGTTGGCCAGCGCGGCGATCGGGTAGCTGTTCACGGCTGCTGCGGCTTCAGGGAAGGGAACGGCTTCCACCTTTCCTGCGGCAGACTTGACGTCGGTGACGTAGACCAGCCCGGCGTCCGCTTCTCCGGAGATGACCTTTCCGAGCACGTCCGTCACGGAGTTTTCCTCGCTGACCGGGTTCAGATCCGTTCCCGCTTGCTGTTCGACGGCCGCCGCGGCGGCCCCGCAGGGGACCTGCCGGGCACACTGGACCAGCCGCGTTCCCGGCTTGGCGAGGTCAGAGAAAGAACGGATGCCTGCCGGGTTGCCAGGTGGGACCGCTAGGGCGAGGGTGTTCGTGGCGAAAATGCGCGGCTCACCGTCCACCAGTCCAGCCTGCTGCAGCTTGTCCATGTTCCCCGTGTCCGCTGACGCGAAGACGTCCGCCGGGGCACCCTGGCTGATCTGGGTTGCCAGATCAGCCGAGCCGGCGAAGCTGAGGGTGACGGTGGTGCCAGGGTGGCCGGCTTCGTACGTCTTTGCCAGCTCGGTGAAGCTGGCTTTGAGGGAGGCTGCGGCGAACACGGTCAGGGTATCCCCGGCGCCGCTGCTTCCGGCGGCCGAACCACCGGCAGTGGAGCATCCCGGCAGCCCCGCCAGCAATGCAAGGGCGGCCAACAGCCCGGCGAGTTTTTGGCTCTTCGACAACGCCACCTTGTTCACAGCGCCTTGCCCTGCGGCGTTTCGATGATCACGGTGGTGGCCTTCACCACGGCGGTGGCCACGGAGCCGAGTTCCAGCCCCAGATCCCGCACGGCCTCGCTGCTCATCAGGGATACCACCCGGAAGGGCCCGCACTGGAGCTCCACCTGTGCCATGACCTTGTCCATGGTGATACCGGTAACCAGGCCTACGAACCGGTTCCGCGCCGAACTGCCGTTACGGTGCGGATCGTCCGGCAACTGTGCGAGCTTCTGTGCATGCCGTGCCAGCTCCAGGCCATCCACGGCGAGGCGGCCCCCGTCGTCCTTCACCGGCGTCAGCGCGCCGTTGTCCATCCAGCGGCGCACGGTATCGTCGCTGACGCCGAGGAACCGGGCGGCCTCAGAAACGCGGATGATAGTCATAGGCCCAGTGTAGGGCGCAGGTACGGCAGGAAAAGCAAAAGTATGCCGCATCTCCGGGGAGCGTCACATCATGGATCCCCGCTGGAAGGACACCACCAGACTTCCTCCACGGCCGTCTACGTCGATCCGCCGCAATCCACTGGCCAAGGTGCGGCCCTGCCTTCCTTCGCCGGAATGAACTTCTTAGGATCTCCGTGTCCGTGCGCCGGAAAGGCGGGTAGATTCACCGCATGGGGATACAGAAAGTCTGGGCCGGGATTGTTGAGTGGCTGAGGGCTAACGCACCAGTAACAGCCCGGACCATACGGGCCCCCGCACCCGAAGCACATATTCGTTCGTTTGAAGAGGCAGCCCCGAACGGGTGGCCCAAAGACGTGTCCACCCTCTATCGCCTCTTCGATGGCGCAGAACCATCAACCGCAGGGTATATCTTCCCCAACTACCGGCCGCTCCCATTGAAAGAAGCCGGGAAAACGCGACAAATGATGCTCGACATCTGGGTGCGGGTCGTAGATGAAGCAAATGCCGTGGATGAACGCGGGAAGAGGTCGCCTCTTTACTTAAATCTGCGTGCCGCCCACGAAGCTCAAGGCGGTGCTCCTGCGCCCATGCACCATGAACCTCACGACCGGGCACATGCTGAAGCTGCAGAGGCGGGCACCCGGGCCTCTATGTTTATCTCATCCTTCCTCCCGGTGGCAGACGATGGTTCCGGCGACTTTCTGTTCGTCGACCTCAGAAAGGGACGGCAGCATGGCTGCGTCAGCGAATATTTCAAGGAGGAGGCCGATTGGCGCCCGGCCATCTGGCCATCTCTTGAAACTCTTTTGGCCGACACTCTGTTGAGCCTGCGGACCGGCCAACCTGCACTGTCCTTCATACCCACAGTTGCAGAGGGCAGGCTCAATTGGGGAATATTTCCGGGACGTTGAGGTCCTCCCGGCCATGTGTTGCCGTTGGAAGGCCCGGAATGCCGGACTGATCGGACACGCCCGAGCCGCGCTAGGATCTTTTCAGCAAGCGTCCGCAGGCTCCGGAGCTCGGGAAGGATCACTTGATATACATCGACCCGCCGCTCTGGCCTGCCCACGGAACACACTTTTCGCACCTGGTCTCGGACTCGTCATTGGAAGAACTGCACGATTTCGCTGCGGGCGCCGGTATCCCGGAGCGGGCATTCGACGGCGACCACTACGACGTGGCGGAGCGGCGCTACAACGATCTGGTGGCGGCCGGAGCGGTCCCCGTCGAGGCCCGGATCCTGGTTCGGAAACTGATCGCCAGCGGCCTGCGCATCCCGGCCCGCCAGCGGAACAAGTCGCTCAAGGTGCCGCTGTTCAACCGGTGGGAGGCCATCATGCCCAGGCACGACTCGCTCTTCCTGGACCTCCTGGACCGCTGGAGCGAGCCCCACCGCAGGTACCACGGCTGCACCCACCTGCTCTCGGTCCTGGAAGCCCTCGATCTGCTGACCGATCCCGCCGACCCGCCCCGCACCGTGCTGCTGGCGGCCTGGTTCCACGACGCCGTCTACCGCGGAGTTGCGGGCCAGGATGAGGAGGAGTCGGCCCGGCTCGCGGAGGATCGGCTGGAAGCTGCCGGCCTTCCCGACGCGGAGGTTGCCGAGGTGGCACGGCTGGTGCGGCTGACGTCCGACCACCGCCCGGAGCAAGGCGACGACGACGGCGCCCTCCTCTGCGACGCGGACCTTTCCGTCCTCGGCGGGGAACCTGGCGAATACGCCCGGTACGTGGCGGACGTCCGCCAGGATTATGCGCACATCGGCGACGCTGACTTCGCTGCCGGACGCGCCGACGTCGTACGCCAACTCCTGGAACTTGACCCCCTGTTCCACACAGGACGAGCCAAAGAGCTGTGGCAGGATGCGGCACACCGGAACCTGCTCGGGGAACTGGCGTGAACGCGCCCTACTCCAACCCACGCCACTCGGTCACCCCGAGCGCCGCCCACCGTCAACTGGACTACACCGTCCGGCTGGAATGGGGGCTCGACGGCGCCCGGACCGTGGCGTCCGGGGCCGACCTCGCCGTGGTGGTGGACGTCCTGTCCTTCAGCACGTGCGTCAGCGTCGCCCTCGACCGGGGCGCCGAGGTTTTTCCCTTTCCGTGGAAGGACACCCGGGCGGAGGATTTCGCCGCGCATCACCACGCCCAGCTGGCTGGTCCCCGCAACGGCGGCGGGCTCAGCCTCTCCCCCGCCAGCTTCCGGGCCGCGGAATCCCTGGGGCGCGTGGTGCTGCCCTCGCCCAACGGCTCCGCGCTCTGCCACGAACTGGCAGGCGAAGTCCCGCTGGTGGCCGCCGTTTGCCTCCGCAACGCGGGGGCAACAGCGGATTGGGTGGCAGCGAACCTCCCGCCCGATGCCGTGATCGCCGTTATTGCCGCCGGCGAGCGGTGGCCGGACGGCACCCTCCGCCCGGCTGTGGAGGACCAGATCGGGGCGGGAGCGTTCATCGCCGGCCTCGCGGCTGCGGGCAAGGGCGGTTACGAGGCCGAAGTGGGCAGGCACGGCTACTCACCGGAGGCCATCGCAGCGGCGGCGGTGTTCGAGGCCGCAGAGCCCCGGCTCCGGGAGATGCTGCACGGATGTTCCAGTGGCCTTGAGTTGTCCGGTGCGGGCTACGCCGGCGACGTCGATATCGCTGCAGAGCTGGACGACAGCGACGCCGTGGCTATTCTGGCGGACGGGATGTTCAGTCCGCGCTGAGCGTCCTTCTGTTTGCGGCTCCCCAGCCGGTGGATTGGCGTGGAGGGCTGCACTGCTGCCCCCGCTGTCAGCCCTTTACGGCTCCGCTGCGTGGATGCAACACTGCTCGGATGACCCTGCGCATGCAAGCCATCAGCATTGATTCCATCGATCCGAAAGTGCCCGCGGACTTCTGGGAAAAGGCGCTGGGGTGGCGCCGCACCTACGAGGCAGACGACGAGATTGCGCTCGAGCCGCCGGCGGGCAGCCCCGAAGACGGCGTGTCCCCTGACCTGCTGTTCCTCAAAGTGCCCGAGCGCAAGGAGGTCAAGAACAGGCTTCACCTGGACCTGCGGCCTGAAGACCAGGACGCGGAAGTGGCGCGGCTGGAAACGCTTGGCGCCCGGCGCGTTTCAGTCGGCCAGGGGCCGGACGTCACCTGGGTGGTGATGGCGGATCCGGACGGGAACGAATTCTGCATCCTGCGGGCGCTGCGGCCCGATGAATTGACGGGCTAAACCCTTCGGGTGAACCCGGCAGCAGCTCCGCCTATCCCCCGGCAGCAGCTCTGCGTATCCGCGGCGTCACGGCCCGCGGCACCATCCCCACCGGTACGTCGCCACAAACGGCGCGCTCGTAGGCACGATCTGCTTGCCCAGCGGCATCAAGGACACCGGGATGAGCTTCAGGTTGGCGATGGCCAGCGGGATGCCGATGATGGTGACGGCCATGGCGAACGCGGTGACCACGTGGCCGATCGCGATCCAGATGCCGGCCACCAGCAGCCAGATCACGTTGCCCAGCAGCGAGAACACGCCGGTGCCGCCGGGCTTGTCCACCACCATGCGCCCGAACGGCCACAGTGTGTAGGCCGCGATCCTGAACGAGGCGATGCCCCACGGGATGGTGACGATCAGCAGGCAGCAGATCACACCCGCCGCGAAGTAGCCCAGCGCAAGCCAGAAGCCGCCGAAAACCAGCCAGATGATGTTGAGCAGTGTCTTCATCCACCCATTGTGCACCGGAGGCTCTGACAAAAGGATGGGGGCCTGCCCTGACCGGCCCCTGAACTCTGATGGATTTGGACTATGAGCGAATTGAACTGTGACGAATTTGAACTCTGACGGATTTTAGAATGCGGCTAGACCGGCGCGTCAGCACCTTTTGCCGAATGCACAAAGGCGCGGATTTTAGCCAGGTCCTTCACGCCGCGCGATGCTTCAACACCCGAGGAAACGTCAACACCCCAGGCATGGGCTGCCCTTGAGGCCCCGCCAACGTTCACCGGGTCCAGTCCCCCGGCCAGGAGCCAGTGCCGCCCTTGGAGTGCAGGCAGCGCGGCAACGGAGGCGTAGTCCCAGGCTTCACCCGAGCCGGGCACCGCGGCATCGATCAGCAGAAGGTCCTCGCCCCAGTCCTCAAACTCCTCCGGAGCGGCACCCATGGTGACAGCCCTGATCAGCTTCATGCCGGCGTCGTGCACCATGGCCACGTCCTGGCGGGACCGCGGGCCGTGCAATTGGATCCATTCCAGCCCTGCCGCCCTGGCGATAGCGACGGCGTCGGCCACCGGTTCGTGCCGGAATACCCCGATCGGCGAAACCCCCGCGGGGACAGCTGCCAGCAAGGAGGACGCCTGCGACGGCGACACCACGCGGGGACTGGCGGTGAGGACGAAACCGACGGCGTCAGCGCCGGCCTCTACTGCCTCGCGGACTGATTCAGCCGTACTGAGACCACACACTTTGACGAACATTCCCGGCTCCTTCAGGCTGTTTTCGTGTTGTCCCCCCGGAGGAGAGTAGCAGGGAAGGGCCCAACCCGCGACGCTGTGAAGGCCGGCCGGGAACTAGGCTGGGCGCATGGAGATTATCCGCTTTGCAGACATCAAGCCCGAGCCCTGGCGCAATGGTGGAGGCGTTACGCGCCAACTGGCCAGCCAGTCAGGGGCCGGATCGGCGAAGGACGGGAGCTGGGACTGGCGGGTCAGCATCGCGGACGTCAGCAAGGCCGGTGACTTCTCCCCTTTCCCCGGGATGGAACGGGTGCTGACCGTGGTGGAGGGCGAGCTCCTGCTGTTGACCGTGGACGGCGCGGAACAACCGCTGGAAAAGTACCGCCCCTTCCGCTTTCCGGGCGGTGCGGCCACGACGGCATCCCTGCCCACGGGTGATATCCGGGACTTGAACGTCATCACGCGCACCGGAAGTTTCAAGGGCTTTACGTCCATCATCGAACTCTCCAAGAAGCGCGCCCAGCCCATCTTCGAAGGCTCCTTCGGGATCCTTCTGCAGGGGCAGGCAACGGTTGGCGACGCCGTGAATGAACCCGAACCACTGGCGCGGTACGACGCCGTGGTGGGTTCCGACGTCGACACCCCTGAGATCCTTGGCCGCGGCTTCCTGGCGGTGGTCTCGATCGACCCCGTCGAGGTTTAGCCCCGGCACGGGGTAGGCCAGCCTCGCCTTGCAGTAGCCGAGCCTGTCCACACTGGTCACTGCCTACGGCCGTCCCTAGACTCGGGCTATGACCACATCATCCTTCAATGCGCTCCTGTCCACCCAGATCGGCAACGAATTCACGGCATCGCAGCAGTACATTGCGGTGGCCACCTGGTTCGCCAACCAGGATCTCCCCCAGCTGGCCCGCTACTTCTACCGGCAGTCCGTGGAGGAGCGGAACCACGCCATGATGATGGTGCAGTACATGCTGGACCGGGACATCGCGTTCACCATTCCGGGTGTTCCTGCCGTCCGCAACGACTTCGCTTCCGTCACCGAACCTCTGGCCCTTGCCCTGCAGCAGGAAAAAGAGGTTACCCGGAACATCGAAGACCTGTTCCGGGCCGCACGCGGTGAAAACGACGCCCTGGGCGAGCAGTTCATGCTCTGGTTCCTGAAGGAGCAGGTGGAGGAGGTCGCCTCCATGACCACACTCCTGAACATCGCCGAGCGCGCCGACAACCTGTTCGACATCGAGAACTTCATCGCCCGGGAAACCGTTGGCGACGGCGGCCGGGACACTGCCGCCCCCTTAGCGGCCGGCGGCACCCTCTAGCCGCCGGCCAGCCCGGTTGAATGCTGTGGTGAGGTCGGGCACCATCGGTGGCCGCCCGGCGTCGGGCGTTGCTACGCTGGAAGCCAAGGTTCCGTGTGGGAGCCTCCGGACGACGGTTCAGTACCCGGCACGCGACAAGACTGGCCAAAGGATCTGTCATGTCGTGGTTAATCCTCCTTCTATCCGGCGCCCTTGAAGCCGTGTGGGCCGCCGCCCTGCACCGCACGTTCCAGGCTTCCGGCCGGCGCCGCATCGCCCCCGCCGTGCTGTTCCTGGTTTCTGTCGCGGCCAGCACCGGCGGCCTGGCCATCGCCATGCAGTCCATTCCTACTGGCACCGCTTACGCCGTCTGGGTGGGCGTGGGTGTGGTGCTGACTTCCGCATACGCCATCATCACCAAGGTGGAGCGTCCGACGGCGGCACGCCTCCTCCTGCTGTCCGGCATCGCTGCATGCGTGGTTGGCTTGAAGGTGGTGGCGTGATGCTGCGGCGTGCGATTCCCTGGCTGGTCCTCCTCGCCTCCGCCGTCCTGGAAGCAGTGTGGGCAACAGCCCTGGGCCTGTCCGACGGCTTCAGCAAGCCCCTGCCCACCCAGGTTTTCGCCGTCACGGCAACCCTGAGCATGCTGGGCCTGGGCGTCGCCATCCGGCATATCCCGCTGGGCACCGCTTACGCCGTGTGGGTCGGGATCGGGGCTGCGCTGACCGTCGGCTGGGCCATGGCCACCGGCGTGGAGCCCTTCAGCCTGGTCAAGGTGGTTTTTATTGCCGGAATCGTGGGCTGCGCGGCCGGGCTGAAGGCACTGCCCTCAGGCACTGCCGCCCCGGAGCCCGAACCGGCTCACTCGTCCCGCCGCTGAATCTCCCCACCTTTAGGGGAGGACGACGGCGTGTCCCCACGAATCGCCGTCGTACCTCACGTTCTTGAAATGAAAGATGGGGAGATTCAGCGGGCGGTCTAGGCTTTTGCCATGGACTCCCCCGAGATTATTGAGGCGATGGACGCCCTCCGGGCCAGGATGGTCCCCGGAACGCGGACCATCCTTGGCATAGCGGGCGCGCCCGGTTCCGGGAAATCCACCTTCGGCGAATGGATCCGGCAGCAGTTTGGGCCCGGCCTGGCCGTGGTGGTTCCCATGGACGGCTTCCATCTGGGCAACGCCATCCTTGACGGCACGCCGTTGCGGCAGCGCAAGGGCGCAATAGACACGTTCGACGCCGGCGGGTACCTTTCGCTGCTGCGCCGCCTGGTGCGCCGGGACGAGCCAGTGGTCTACGCACCGGCGTTCCGGCGCACCCTGGACGAGCCGGTGGCCGCGTCCATCGCTGTCCCCGCCGAGGTTCCGCTGGTGATCACCGAGGGCAACTACCTGCTGGCGGAGCTGGACCCGTGGAAAGAGGTCCGGGCCCAGCTGGACGAGGTGTGGTTTGTGGACACTCCCCCGACCCTGCGGCTCAAGCGCCTCGTGGAACGGCATGTGTCGTTCGGGATGGACCGGGACGCAGCCAGCGCTTGGGCCACCGGGCCGGACGAGGCCAACGCAGTGCTGATCCAGGCGACGCGGCCGGCAGCTGACCGGGTCATCCCCTGGGACTGACCCAATGCCCCACACTCTGAAACCCGTGAAGGAACGAACAGGAGAACCCATGGCAGCAACAGTCCGGCTCGGCGGCGGTTTCGACGTCAGTCCGCTTGGCTTCGGTGGAATGGCGCTCACCCCGGTTTATGGGGAGGTGGATCCGGAGGACGCGCTCCGGACGCTGCATCACGCCGTCGACTCCGGTGTCAGCTTCATTGACACCGCGGACATCTATGGCGGGGGCAGCAACGAGGAGTTGATCGCCCGGCTGCTGAAGGAACGGCGGGGCGAGGTCCAGTTGGCCACCAAGTTCGGGCTGCTTGGCTCCCCGGCTGAGGGGTATTCGGACATCCGGGGCGATGCCAGCCATATCCGGCAGGCCGTGGACCGCAGCCTGCAACGGCTGGGCACTGACGTGATCGACCTCTACTACATGCACCGCCGCGACCTCCGCGTTCCGATTGTGGAAACCGTGGAGGCCATGGCGGAGCTGGTGCAGCAAGGCAAGGTCAAGCACCTGGGGCTGTCGGAGGTGACGGCGCAGGAGCTTGAAGAAGCCTCTGCAGTCCATCCCATTGCGGCGGTCCAGAGTGAATGGTCCATCTGGAGCCGCGACGTGGAACGCAACGTTGTTCCTGCCGCGGCTGCCCTGGGGGTGGGCTTTGTGCCGTACTCGCCGCTGGGCAGGGGATTCCTGACCGGCACCGTTGACGCTGCCAACCTGGGCGAGACGGACTTCCGACGCCGGATCCCCCGCTTCGCCCCGGATGCGGCCAGTGCCAACCAGGCAGTGGTGGCCACCGTCAGGGCTGTGGCGGACGAGCTGGATGCAACGCCGGCCCAGGTGGCCCTGGCCTGGCTGCTCGCCCAAGGCAAGCGGCTGGGCCTGCCGGTCGTCCCGATCCCCGGCACGCGCAAAACGCACCGGATCGACGAAAACCTTGGCGCACTGGCTTTGGAGCTGACCCCGGCGCAACTGGACGCACTGGCGGAAGCTTCGGACGCCGTCGTCGGCTCCCGCTCGGCGGATCCCAACTGGGTGTCCGAAGGGCGCGAGTAACCGGGGCCGGGAACAGTCGTCCCTAGACTGAAGCCTATGGACTCACTTCTTTACGACCTGCCGGCGCTGACCATCCGCCGGATTTCCGTCAGCGAGATGGACAACAACGTGTACCTGCTGACCGGCAAAGCCAGCGGCGCGCAGGTGCTGATCGACGCCGCGGACGACCTTCCGGCCATCCAACAGCTGCTGGAGGACGGCGGCGCGGATACGTCGGCCGAACCGAACCTGGCGCTGATCGCCACTACCCACCAGCACTCGGACCACGTCCGGGCACTGAAGGGGCTGGTGGACGCTACTGGTGCCAGGACCGCAGCGGGGACCGAGGACGCACCGCACCTGCCCGTCAACGTTGACCTGCTGCTGGACCACGCTGCCGTGAGCAACTTCGACGGTTTCGACCTGACAGCCATCCATTTGCGCGGGCACACGCCGGGCTCGATCGCGTTTGTGTACGAGGACCCCGAGGGCCCGGCGCACATCTTCTCCGGCGACTCGCTGTTCCCCGGCGGCGTGGGCAACACACAGAAGGATCCGGAACGGTTCAACCAGCTTCTTACCGACGTCACCCAGCGGCTGTTCGGGCCCTACCCGGACTCCGCCATCGTGCACCCGGGCCACGGCAAGCCCACCACCCTTGGTGCCGAGCGGCCGCACCTGAAGGAGTGGCGCGCCCGCGGCTGGTAGACAGCGGTGGTTGAGGGTTTCCGTGGTTGAGCCCGTCGGGTACCGACAGGCTCAACCACCGAAAATACTCTTAGCGGCTGCGGCGTTCGTTCGACGCCGGAGCGGAAGCACGGCGCGGGCCGCTGCGGGCGGCACGGCCGGAGCCGCCGTTTCCGGCACTGTAGGACCCGCCGGACGTTCCACCCGTGTTGGAGGACCAGACGGCCTTGTTGCCGCCGGTTGCGCCTGCGCCTGCGGAGCGCTGGCCACCGGTACGGGTGCCTGCACCGGCGCCGGCTGCGGCTCGCTGGCCTGTTGCCGGACGTCCGTTGCGCTGTCCGCCTGAGGAAGCCGGGCGGCCGGAGGAAGCCGGGCGACCGGTGCCGCCGCGGGGAGCGTCGCTGCGGGTTACGCGTGAATCGGTGCGTCCGTCGGAACCGCGGCCGGCCGCTGCACGGCCACCTGCCGCGGGGACGTCATTGCGGTGGGTGGAAGCAGCGGTGCCGCGGCCACGGGCGTTGCGGCGGGCAGCCGCTGCCGCAATGGCGCGGTCCTCGTTCTGCTCGGCAACCCGGTCGAAGGCTGCACGGGCTTCCGTGCGGCCTTCAAAAGCAACTGCCCGGCGCTCGGAACGCGGAACGTCGGTGCGGACGGCCTCGGCCCCGACCTTGCCGCGTCCACCACGGCCGCCGCGTCCACCCGCGGTGGGGGCAGCCTGGCGGCGGGCGCGCTTGCGCTCGGCGTTGGCACCCGTTGAGGTGCCGCCGCCCTGCTTGGAAGCCTTGGCAGCCAGCAGCGCGGCGCGGGTCCGGGGATCGACCTTGTCCGCGATGTCGCCGGTCAGTTCGCCAACAATCGGCGAGTTGGCGGTGACGCGCTCGAAGTTGACGTCCACTCCGGCGGCCTTCATCAGCTTCTTCACGTCGGTCTGCTGCTCGGGCAGGGTGATGGTCACAACGGTGCCATCGGAACCGGCGCGGGCGGTACGGCCTGAACGGTGCAGGTAGGCCTTGTGCTCGGTGGGCGGATCAACGTGGATGACCAGTTCGACGTCGTCCACGTGCACACCGCGGGCGGCGACGTCGGTTGCCACCAGGACGCGGACATCGCCGGAGGAGAACTCGGCGAGGTTGCGGTCACGGGCATTCTGCGAGAGGTTGCCATGCAGGTCCACGGCGGGGATCCCGGCGTCGGTGAGGGTCTTGGCCAGCTTGCGGGCGTGATGCTTGGTCCGCATGAAGAGGACGCGGCGGCCGGCGCCGGAGGCGAGCTCCACGATCAGCTGCTTCTTGACGGTCTGGTCATTGACCACCAGGACGTGGTGTTCCATGGTGGTCACCGCGGCCTGCGGGTCGTCCACGGAGTGGGTGAGCGGGTTGGACAGGTAGCGCTGGACGATCTTGTCCACGCCGTTGTCCAGGGTTGCGGAGAAGAGCAGGCGCTGGCCCTGGCTGGGGGTCATGTCCATGAGCTTCTTGACCACGGGCAGGAAGCCGAGGTCGGCCATGTGGTCGGCCTCGTCCAGGACGGTGATTTCCACGGCCTCAAGGGTAAGGATGCGCTGGCGGATCAGGTCCTCCAGGCGGCCGGGGCAGGCGATCACAATGTCGACGCCGGCGCGCAGGGCCTTTTCCTGGCGGGCCTGGGAGATGCCTCCGTAGATCACGGTGGTGTTCAGGCCGGCAGCCTTGGCCAGCGGCTCGATGGTGGCGTTGATCTGGGTGGCCAGTTCGCGGGTGGGCGCCAGCACCAGGCCCATGGGGCGGCCGGGCTTGCGGAAGTGCTTGGCTTCCCGCTCAGCGAGTCGTGCTACAAGCGGGATGGCGAACGCGATGGTCTTGCCGGAGCCGGTGCGGCCGCGGCCCAGGACGTCGCGTCCTGCCAGCGTGTCAGGGAGGGTCTTCACCTGGATGGGGAACGGCTCGGTGATTCCCTGTGCGGTGAGGGTGTCGGCAAGGGCTTTGGGCGTGCCGAGGGCAGCAAAAGTAGTCAAAGTCAAAGGTCTTTCAGGCGGTATCCGTACGGATATCGGCCCCCGACGCCGGTTGGCCAAGGGGGTTCGCCGAAGAAAATTCAGGTGATCAACCAGCCTGCTGCCGCTTATACAAAGCGGCGGCCGGGACCAAATGGAACGCGTTCATCGACGCAGGATGTGCCTCTCACATGAAAAAAGCCCTGTCCCCAAAGTTCGGGGTACATGGGCATCACTGCACATCAAGTTCCACCAGTCTACCATCCCGCGCGCACTTCCCTTCCCGCCCTGCTTCTCCCCCTCCCCGATGGGGCCGGGCACTAGCTGGTTGGGCGTTGCCAACACCGCCGCAGCGGGGCAGGGTTGAGGCATGACGGAACACGCTGCCCACCAGCAGGAACACCAGGCAACTCACGACGGCGGCCCCGGCCTCGCGGGGCACGCGGGCTCCGCGCGCGGTGAGGGAATAGGCGGTCAGGGCATAAGGGACGCGGCGGCGCTGTGGGACGAGCGGTACCGCAGCAAGCCCCAGGTCTGGAGTGGCAAGCCGAACCCCCAACTGGTGCGGGAAGCCGGCGGACTCCGGCCGGGCCATGCGCTGGACCTGGGCTGCGGCGAAGGGGCGGACGCCATTTGGCTGGCCCAGCACGGCTGGACCGTCACCGCCGTCGACGTTTCCGCCGTTGCACTGGAACGGGCGCACGGCCACGAGAAGGCGGCGCTCGCGCGGGAAAGCGTGCACGCGGCCGAGGGCGCCATCGCCAGCCGGATCCACTGGCAGCAGGCCGATCTCGAGCAGTGGCAGCCGGAGGACTCGTTCGACCTTGTGACCTCGCAGTTCCTCCACTCCCAGGAGCTGGCCTGGCAGGGACCGCTCCGCGCCGCCGCCGCGGCCGTCAGGCCAGGCGGAACCCTGCTGGTGGTGGGCCACCACCCGGACCGGTTGCCGCCTTGGGGAGGGGCGCACACCCACCACAACATGTTCTACACCGCTGACGAGCTGGTCCGGGAGCTGGAACTGGACAGCCCTGAGTGGCAGCTGGAAGTACAGACCAGCCGGGAGCGGCCGGTGACCGGACCGGAGGGCCAGCAGGCCACCATTGCCGATGTGGTGGTCCGGGCCAGCCGGCTCCCCTGAATCCTGCCGCCGGCTACTGCCCAACCGCCCGGCTGGTGACCCGGGGCGCCACCGCCACCGCGGCTGCGGCGAGCACGGCGGTAAGGCCGAAGACCCCGGCGAAGGATTCGATCGTCGTCGTGAACGCGGCGAAAACGATGCCCGTGGTGGCCAGTGCCAGCGCGCCGCCCAGCGAGTCTGAGATGGACATGGCCGAGCTGTTGAAGCCCTCGTTCTCCTTGCTCGACAGCGCCAGGGTCATCACGCTCAGCCGCGGATAAAGCAGGCCCATGCCGCCGCCCGCGAGGATCCACCCGGCGATGACGACGACGGGTGGCCAGTGCAGCGCGGTGGTCGCCAACGCGAGGAGTACAGCCGCGAGGACCATCATTGAGCCGGTCCGGACGGCGCCGCGATGGGATAACCGGGTACCGAGGCGTCCTTGGACGGCCGCTGCCCCCGCCCAAGCAAGCGCTCCGCCGGTGAGGGTAAGGCCCGCAAAGGTGGGCGCGAACTCGTACTGCTCGATCAGCAGGTACGGCAGGTAGACCTCCGCGCCGAAGAACCCGGCGGACGCGAGCCCGCGGACCAGGATCACGCTGGGCAAGCCGCGGCGGGCGGCGAGCGTACCCTGCGGCACCAGCGGCCGCACGGCCACCAGCGCAATCACGACGGCGGCCACAGCCAGGAATGCCGGCGCGGCGGCGAAGCCGGGGAGGCGGACTTCCCGCGAGAGGTTCAGACCGAGCACGGCGAGCGCGGCCAGGCTGGCCCAAGCGAGGCGGCCTAAGGCCCACGGCGCTGGCGGCTGGGCCGCGACATCGTCCTGTCCCCGGCCCGGCCCCATGTTCCGCAACACCGGAACGATCATCATCAGGGCTGGAATGACCAGCCCCACCACGCCCAGGAACACCCAGTGCCAGCTGAACACCTGCGCCACCAGGCCGGCGGCAAACGGCCCAACGAGGGACGGGATCACCCAGGCCGCGGAGAAGGCGGCGAAGATCTTGGGGTGCAGCAGCCCCGGGTAAATCCGGGCTACCAATACATACAGCGCCACTGTCAGGGCGCCGCCGCCCAGCCCTTGCACCAGCCTGCCCGCCACGAGCAGCGGCATGGACACAGCGGTGCCCGCGATCAGCAGTCCCGCGACGAACAGCGCCACGGACCCATAGAGGGGGACCGTGGGGCCGCGGCGGTCGGACCAGTTCCCGGCTGCAACCATCCCGATCACCCCGGTTGCGAGCGGGCCCGCGAAGGCCAAGGCGTAGAGGTCCGCGCCGTGCAGTTCGCGGCTCACCACGGGCATGATGGTGGTCACGGCAAGGGATTCGAACGCGGCCAGAAACACCAGCGCGCAGGTGCCGATGGTCACCCACAGGTACGGCCGCTGCAGGATGCCGGATTGGGTGTCTGCCGGGGGAAGGGTTGTGTCGCGCACGCTCTGGCCCGATCGGTTGCTTATCTTTCCTGCCAGCATAGCCGCCGGGTACGATGCACCTACGCGGCGCCAGCCACGGCAGCAGGAACGATGACGCGTCCAGTGGCCGTCGAGTCCCGGTTCAGCATCCACCCCACCCGCTTGACAGTACTCAGCATCACTACGCTCTCCACCAGCTCAATTGCGGGGATCCGCTGCTGCAGGGCGAGCTCGGCGTTCATCACATCGGCCAGCGACTGCAACCACATGATGATCACAAAGTTGGTGCGGCCCGTAGTGGAGGCACTGAGCCGGACGTTGCGCAGGCCCCTGAGCTCGGCCGCGGCAGTCTCATGCTGTCCTGGCGGGACGTTGGCGAACCACTGGCATGTCACAGGGTAGCCGGAGAACTTCTGCGCCACTTCGCAGCGGAAGGAGAGCACCCTGCTGGCGAGGACCCGGTTCAGCTGGCGCTGCACCGTGGCCGGGTGGCGGCCCAGCTCCCGGGCGATGTCGGCCGCCGTGGCCCGCCCGTCCCTGGCAAGGAAGGGAAGCAGTGCCAGGTGGCTTTCAGGCAGGGGCTCCACAACGGCTTCCGGGGGTGCGGACCCTGCCGCTTCGGGACCCGCCTTCGCCTGCAGCGCCGCGACCTGGGCTCGGTCCAGCACATTGAGGCGCCAGGCGTACCCGCCCGAGTGCAGCCTGGTGCACAGGGCGGTCTGGTACTTCAGGAGACCCTGGATGTCCTGGAGCCGGGACGCCACGGCCGTAGTGAACTCCTCCAGGGACCGGGTGAGGACCGTCAGCATCAGGTCCCTGTTGCTGGCGGCCTCCTCGATGGTAACGATCTCGGGGACCGCGGCCAACGCCTCCGTCACCTCAGCCCGGCGGTGCATTTCGCAGTCAACGTCCACGAGTGCAAGGCACATCTGTTTGGGGTCGCCCATCAAGTGGGCGGTCACCCAGGCCGCACCTGAACCGCGGACCCGTTCCCACCGTGCCGCAAGTGTAGTGGCGTGGACACCAAGAATTTCTCCTGCATCCGCCCAGCTGATCCTCGGCGCGATCTCCAGCGCGTTGATGAGGGCAAGGTCCTCCTCGCTCAGTTCCATATTCATCATTCTTCCGGAGGGATGCGCAAAACGTGGAAGACAAGGAGGGCTTCTGCATTTTTCGAGCAGTTTGAACATATGTGAACCAAGTCACCCCAGACTGGATAAAACTGATTCTTGGAGGAGCAGCAATGACCATCACATCAGCGGCCAGGGAACTCCAGCCCGAACTCACCCGCTACCGCCACGCCATGCACCGGGAGCCGGAAATCGGCCTTGACCTGCCCCGGACGCAGGAGAAAGTCCTCCGGGCATTGGACGGGCTGCCTTACGAAATCACCCTGGGCAAGGAGACGACGTCGGTCACGGCGGTCCTGCGGGGCACCGGCGGCAGAGCAGGAATGGGCGAAGCAGGGCAGGATCAGCCTGTGCCATCGGTCCTGCTCCGTGCCGACATGGACGGCCTGCCCGTCCAGGAGAAGACCGGCGTCGACTACACCTCCCGGCTGGACGGCGCCATGCACGCCTGCGGCCACGACCTCCACATGGCCATGCTCGCCGGCGCCGCCACGCTGCTGGCCGAGAGCCGGCACCGCCTGGCGGGCGACGTCGTCCTGATGTTCCAGCCGGGCGAGGAAGGCTTCGATGGCGCCAGCTACATGATCCGTGAAGGTGTACTGGACGCTCCCGGGCGCCGTGTGGACGCCGCGTACGGGATGCATGTGTTCTCCGCCCTCGAACCGCACGGCACCTTCGCCACCAAACCCGGCGTGATGCTCAGTGCGTCCGATGGCCTGGTGGTCACTGTCCTCGGCGCAGGCGGCCACGGCTCCGCCCCGCACACTGCCAAGGATCCGGTGACGGCGGCCGCCGAGATGGTCACCGCGCTGCAGGTGATGATCACCCGCCAGTTCAACATGTTCGATCCCGTGGTCCTGTCCGTCGGTATCCTCCATGCCGGCACCAAGCGGAACGTCATCCCGGAGACCGCGCGGATCGAGGCCACCATCCGGACGTTCTCCGAAGCCTCCCGGGTAAAGCTGATGGACTCGATTCCGCGCCTCCTGCAGGGCATCGCGGCAGCGCACGGCCTGGAGGTGGACGTCGACTACCAGCAGGAGTACCCGATCACCATCACTGACGCGGATGAAACCCATACTGCCGAGAACGTCATCACCGGGATGTTCGGCGACTCCCGGCTCTCCCGCTGGGCCACTCCCCTGAGCGGCTCGGAGGACTTCTCCAGGGTGCTCGCCGAAGTACCCGGCACCTTCATCGGCCTCAGTGCCGTCCCGCAGGGCGCTGACCATGCCGCCTCCCCGTTCAACCACTCGCCGTATGCAACGTTCGACGACGGCGTGCTGGCTGACGGCGCCGCCCTCTACGCGGAACTGGCCATGCAGCGCCTTGCGGCGCTTTCGTCCACGCGCACCAACTCCTGATCCACCCTTCCAGGAAGAGAACTCAGATGACCACTATCGTCAACCCGCAGCGCACCGCACGGGCTGCACTGCGGAAAACCATCGTCGGGACCGGGATCGGCAATGCCGTCGAATGGTACGACTGGGCGATTTATGCAACCTTTACCCCCTTCATAGCCAGCCAGTTGTTCAGCAAGGCGGACCCGGCGTCGGCCGTTCTGTCCACGCTGGCGATCTTCGCCGTCGGCTTCGTCGCCCGGCCCTTCGGCGGCTTCCTGTTCGGCTGGATCGGCGACCGTGTGGGCCGTAAGACGTCCATGACCCTCGCGGTGGGCTTGGCGTCGCTCGGCAGCCTAATGATCGGCATTGCGCCCACCTTCGCCAGCGTCGGGGCGTGGGCGTCACTGATGCTGCTGGTGGCCCGGCTGGTGCAGGGCCTGGCGCACGGCGGCGAGCTGCCGTCGTCGCAGACGTACCTTTCTGAGATGGCCCCGAAGGAAAAGCGCGGCTTCTGGGCCACCCTGATCTACACCTCGGGGACCGTGGGCATCCTGTTCGGCACGCTGCTGGGCGCGGTCCTGAACATGGCACTGAGCACCGACGCCATGAATGCCTGGGGCTGGCGTATCCCGTTCCTGATCGGCGCGGCACTGGGGCTGTACGCCCTGATCATGCGGTCCCGGCTGCACGAAACCGAGGCGTTCGAGAGCGAATCCGCCGGCACGAAGCGTGCTCCGATTTGGCCGCAGATCGTCCGCCACCGGAAGCAGGCCCTGCAGGTCATCGGCCTGACCGTGGGGCTCACGGTGATCTACTACATCTGGGGTGTGGTGGCCCCTAGCTACGCCACCACTGCGCTGAAGATCGACCGCGGCGAAGCACTGTGGGCCGGCGTGGTCGGGAACATCGTGTTCATCGCGGCGCTGCCGGTGTGGGGCAAGCTGTCTGACAAGATCGGCCGCAAGAAGGTGCTGTGGTCCGGCGCCATCGGATCCGCCGTGATGCACTTCCCCATGACCTGGCTGCTGAAGGACTCAGCATGGCAGCTGGCCGTCAGCATGTCCGTGATGCTGATCTTCATCGCAGCGAGCGCCGCGATTGTCCCGGCCGTGTACGCGGAACTCTTCCCCACCAGTATCCGCACCGTGGGAGTAGGCGTCCCGTACTCCATCTGCGTGGCACTGTTCGGCGGCACAGCCCCGTACCTGCAGCAGTGGCTCGGCACCACCCTCCACGTGCCTGACCTGTTCAATGTCTACGCCGTGCTGCTGCTGGTGGTCAGTGCCGCGTTCGTATTCACCATCCCGGAGACGAAGGGCAAGGACCTCACCCACTAGTCTTCCCAGGCAGGTAGCAGCAGGTGCCGTCATGAGCTCATAACGGCACCTGCTGCTACCCGTTTCAGTTACCGACGAAACGGTTCCGTCCCGCCCGGTAGCCAAACAAGGCCGCGAGCAGCCCCACGGCCAGGAAAAGGACGCCCGCGGCGGTGAAGGATCCGGTGGCCTGGTGCAACTGGCCCACCATCAGGGTTCCCGTTGAACCCAGGCCGTACCCCACGCCCTGCATCATTCCCGAAAGGTGGGCTGCCGTGTGCCCGTCACGGGTGCGCAGCATGATCATGGTCAGCGCCACCGCGGTGAGGCTGCCCTGCCCGAGTCCCAAAAGACCTGCCCAGACCCAGACCAGCTCAAGCGGACCGAAAATGCTCAGCGCAAAGCCGCCGCCGGTCATCAGCGCCACCACCGTGTTGATGCCACGCTGGTCGCGGAACCTCGCAGCCAGCGCCGGCGCAAACAGTGAGCCGAGCATCTGCAGCACAATGCTGGCCGAAACGATCAGCCCCGCCGTGGCGCCGTCCACTCCCCGTTCGCGCAGGATCGGCGCCAGCCAGGCGAACACGCTGAAGGACATCATCGCCTGCAGCACCATAAAGATGGTGACCTGCCACGCAACCGGCGAACGCCACACGTTCACGCCGTCCTTCACCAGCTGGTGCCGCACGGCGCGCTGCCGGAGCGCCACCGGAAGGAAGAGCAAAAGCACGACGGCGGCAGGCAGCGCCCACAACCACAGCGCCAGGGTCCATTCCCCCGTCGCCGCATAGACAGGGTACGTAAAGCCCGCTCCCAGGGCGGCTGAAGCGCAGATGGCGGTGGTGTACAGCCCTCCCATTAGTCCCAGCCGGTGCGGAAAATCGCGCTTGACCAGCCCCGGCAGGAGCACGTTGCACAGGGCGATGGCGGCGCCGCAGGCAGCAGTTCCGGCCAGCAGGGCGGGTAGCTGTGACGGTCCTGCGGGGCGGAGCAGGAGTCCCGCCGTGAGGAGCGCCATCGCGCCGAGGAGGACGCGTTCGGGGCCGAAGCGGCGCGCCAGGACCGGGGCCAGGGGCGCAAACACGCCCAGCAGTGTCACCGGGACTGTGGTCAGGACCACCACGGCCCACCCGGGCAAAGCGGCGTGCGCCGTGATTTCGGGAAGCACGGCCGAGAAACTGGAGAAGACCGTGCGCAGGTTCAGGCCGATCAGGACCAGGCACAGGCCCAGGTAAACGAGGGCCCTTCGGCTTCCTACCTGTGTTGGTTCCGGGGCGGGAAGCTCGTCAATTTCCGCGTCCACCAGATTGTCCGGCCGGGCCGCGTTGGCAGGCCGGGGCTCCGCCGCCGGTTTCCCGGACCGCTGCCTTTTTGCCGCCGCATTTGTCGCTTCTGTCACCTGCCCATTCTTGCAGGACGCCGGCGGACGAAGTTATCCACATACGGCAGGTGGCGCCTACTGCGAAGGTCACGGCCTCCATAGGTTGGAACAACACACCCGCAGGGTTCAGCAGCGGCCTTCGGACCTATCTGAGGAGAACCATGGGCATCCCGCCACCAGATACGAACCGGCCAGTAGATGGAACAAAACCGCCCGACGGTCCCCCTGAAGCGGGAACCCGGGAACAGGGAACAGAGGGCTACGAGCGTAAAGCAACTCACAGCGTCACGATGGCGGTCCTTGCCATTCTCAGCATGATCGTGACTGCTCCATTGGCAGCGTTTGCCATGCTCGGCACTTATCCGTCCAGTGGCCCCTCACCTCTGCCTTGGGTGGCACCTTTGGTGTTCTTCAGCCTGCCCCTCCTGTTTGCTTTGCCCTCCCTGGCGCTGGCAATTTCCGTCATCAAGAACTCCCCGGATACGTCACCCGCCCGGTCATCGGCGGCGTTTGCCTTGTGCATCTCGGGGCTGGTCTTTGCTTTGGCCCTCGGGCCTGCACTGGACCAACTGGGGAACTGATGATTCCGCCCTCCGGCCGCCGGTATTCTGGAAGGGATGAGCGAATCCCCAGAAACCCCCCAGCCGCAGCATGTCCCCAGGCCGGTGACGCCCGGCACGCAGGCTTCCTACGGCACATACGGCGGGCGGCCGGTCAGCTTCGTCCGCCGCGGAACCCGCCTTCAGGGACGCCGGCAGGCGGCTTGGGAACTGCATGCCGAGCGGTGGGCGGTGAACGTCCCCCGGCACGTCGCCAACACCTCCGTCCACCCGGACTACACGTTTGATGCCGAGGCGGAATTCGGCCGCAAGGCACCCCTCATCGTCGAGATCGGATCGGGCCTGGGCGACGCCATCTGCCACGCCGCCGAGCAGAACCCGGACACCGACTTCCTCGCAGTGGAGGTCTACACCCCCGGGCTCGCCAACACCCTCATCAAAATCAACAGCCGCGGCCTGAGCAACGTGCGGGTGGTTGAGGCCAACGCTCCGGAAGTGCTGGCCACCATGCTTCCGGAGGGCTCCGTCAGCGAACTGTGGGTCTTCTTCCCCGACCCCTGGCACAAGTCGCGGCACCACAAACGGCGCCTGATCCAGCCCGAGTTCGCTGAACTGGCCGCACGAGCGCTGAAAAAGGGCGGCCTGTGGCGGATAGCCACCGACTGGTCCAACTACGCGGTCCACGTCCGCGACGTCTTGGCGGACTCCAAGGACTTTGAGAACCTGCACACCGGCGAGCGCCGCGGACCCGAAAGCCCGTTGACCCACGTGTGGCAGTCGGGCGTGGAATCAGTGGTGGGAGGAGCGCCCGTCCGGGAAGGCCGTGCACCGGTCAGCACGGAACACACCGGGCCCAACGAGGGTGTGGATGAAACGGGCGGCTGGGCGCCGCGCTTCGAGGGCCGGATCCGGACCAGCTTCGAGGCCAAGGCCCACGAGGCCGGGCGGCTGATCTTCGACCTCTGCTACCGCCGGCGGTAGACCCACCCGCCGGCAGACCGCGGCGCCCATCACGACCTCAGCCGTGGTTCAGCCCGTCAGGCCACGCTGATGGACCCGACGATCTCCTTCAGCATATCCAGCCTCGGCTCCCCCCGGGGTTGCTGTAAGGCCAGATGACCACCAAACCGATGAACCGCCCGCGTTCCCTCACGCCGACGGTTGCTGCAACCTTTCCCGAGCCGTCGGCGTCGTCATAGCCCACCACCACGGCGTAGGCGGCTTTGCCGGCCAGGTTGAGTTCGCCTTCGGTCAGTAGGGTGCCACCCCTCTCCTCAAGGTAGAAGCCGGACATCAGGTGCGCCCAGCCGTTGGCTTGCGGTGCGCCCCGGACGGAGGTGTCGGTGGGGACCTTGCAGTAGGTGGAGACGTTGGTGGTGGCCCGGCTCTCGGTTTTCACTTCCACTTCGCCCAGCTTGACGTCCAGCCCGGCCTCGTTGGAGGCCGTGACCACGCTGTTGACGATGTTGTTGTCCTTGTCCATGTTCAGCTCGAGCCCGCCCTTGCCGGACGCCTCGAAAGTCCGGCCGTCAAGGTTCAGCCGCGGCTTCAGCACCGCTGGATGTCAAACGCCTGAACCACAAGCTCCACACGCTATTCCACACAGTTCCCCCACTGGTTCGCCGGGACCAATTCCGCGTGGCACGATGGCGGTATACGGGGCACGCACCGTTCGCGCTTTGGCACCGGCACAAAGGAACAGCCATCAAAAGAGAACTGAAGCAGGCCGCGGACGCGGCAGAGGATGTCACCAACTCCCGCCCCCTGGAGCTGCTGGCCAGGGCAGGTTTTGCGGCCGGCGGCATCCTGCATCTGCTGGTGGGCGCCATCGCCTTCCGGCTGGCCAGGGGCGGCACAGGAAGTGCCGATTTCAGCGGCGCCGTGGCTGAGCTGGCCACCCAGCCTGCCGGACCCTTCCTGTTGTGGGCCAGCTTCGCCGCGTGCGCCGCCCTTGCCCTGTGGCAGGCCGGCGATGCCATCTTCGACTACAACCATCTCCAAACCAAGGAAAAGGTGGGGAAGAAGGCCAAGGCAGCGGCGCAGGCCCTCGTTTACGCGGGGCTTGCCCTGACGCTGCTGTCCTTCGCGCGCGGCACGGGCTCAAGCGGGGACAACCGGGAGAACATCAGCGACCTTACCGCCTCGCTGATGCGGGCTCCGGGGGGCGTGGTACTGCTGCTCCTGCTGGGCGCCGGCATTGCCGTGACCGGAGTGGCCTATGGCATCCGCGGTATACGGAAATCGTTTGTGAAGCAGCTGGCGATGCCGGGGTCCCCTGCGGCAAGGAACGCCGTCACCGTGCTGGGCGTAACCGGGTACGTCGCCAAGGGAATAGTGCTGCTGCTGACCGGCCTGCTGATCGCCATTGCCACCCTCGAGGCGCATCCCGAGGACTCCACAGGACTGGATGGCGCCCTCCGGGCGCTGCGCGACCAGCCCTTCGGCCTGTACGTCCTGGCGGCCGTGGGCGCGGGACTGATCTGTTACGGCGTCTACATGGTTGTCCGGGCGCGCCTGGCGAAGATGGTCCACTAGCTGCGCTCCGGGCGCGCGGCGGGTCCGGAACGGGCCCGCCCAAGGTGCGCATAGGGTTGGACCATGCCCCAGGTACGCGCAGAACGCTTCATCCGCATCGACCCGGACACCGCTTTCGCCTTCTCCCAGACCACCGGCACCTTCCGGCTGAAGTGGGATCCTTTCATCTCCGGACAACAGTTCCTGGGCGGCGCCGCCAGCGCGGGCAAGGGCGTGCGCACACGCACCCGCTCGCGCCTCGGCCTGACGATGGTCAGTGAGTACGTCTCCTATGCTCCGCCCAAAAACGTCGGCATGACCATGGTGTCCGGCCCCTGGTTCTTCGAAAACTTTGGCGGCGGCTGGCGGTTCACAGCCGACGACGGCGGCACGCGGGCAGTCTGGAAGTACACCTTCTCCTGCCGCCCGGCGTTGTTGCGGCCGGTGATGGAGCGGATCGGCCGCTGGCTGCTGGGCCGGGAAATCGAGAAACGGATCGAAGCGTTCGCCCGCGCCTGCGAAGACCCCGCCCTGGTTGCCGAGTTCCGGGCCCTGGAACCAGGCAAGGTGAACGGGAAGCAGCAGTAGCCCACGGGGCGTCCTTCAGGGCGCTGTATATTACGGCACAGTAAATTGGGGCACACTGATTACGGCCCTGTGATTACGGCACAGTGATCACGGCAACGGCTTGCTGCGTGCCGTCCCGCAGTTCCACACTGGAGATGCTGGCCAGCTGGATGGGTGTTGCCCCGGTGACCTTGACCCGGCCGCTGGGCGTGGCCGTCCAGGCACAGGCACGGTCCTCCCCGCCGGCACGGTCCCGGACCCACAGCGACAGCGTACCGTCGGCCGGGAGGCTGCTGCCGTTCACTGCCAGCTCCGTTCCCCAGGTTTTGCGGGCCAGGTCGATGCTGAACTGCAGGCCCCCGCCCGACTGGACCGAGTAGGTGGCGTCCGGCTGTGGGGCCCGGCCCAGCAGCGGACCTACGGCCAGGCCCACGGCGAGGCAGGCAGCGGCGACGGCGCCTGCCAGCGCCGCCCACCGCCGTCGTGCCTTACGACGGCGGTGCGCCAGTTCGGCGAGGAGGGCCACCGGGGCCGCAGCTGTTGGCGCGGCCGCCGCCGCCGACGGAACAACGGTAAGCGCCACCGCGTCCGGTACGGGAACGGCGTCCAGCAGTGCGGGCACCTTCTCCAGCCGGCCCAGTTCCCCCCGGCACTGCGCGCACTCACGAAGGTGGTCTTCAAAACTCTTAAGGTCCACGGCATCCAGCCCGCCCAGCAGGTAGGCGCCCAGCAGCTGGTGCGGTCCGGGAGCGCTCACCGGTCCACCCCCATCTCGTCCAGGATGGTCCGCAGGGCACGGACGGCATAGTACGCGCGGGATTTGACCGTTCCACTGGGAATATTCAGCTGCACGGCGGCCTCGTTCACTGTGAAGCGGCGGTAGTGCAGGGCCACCAGGACGTCCCGGTGTTCCCTGGTGAGGCGGAGCAGTGCCTCCTCGATCAGCACGCGGTTCAACAGTTCGTCCACCCGCTCCACGGCTTCAGCGTGCCCGTTGAGCCCGTCCCCCAGCGCTTCGGCCGGGCGGTGTTGGGCGCGGCGGTAGTTGTCAATCATGATGTTCCTCGCGGTCCGGAACAGGTAGCTGCGGAGGCTGCCGTTGACCTCGGGCGCGTGCTGCCACACCCGGAGCACGGTTTCCTGGACCACGTCCTCGGCAAGTTGGGGGTCCCGGGAGGCGCTGAGCACAAAGCGGCGGAGTGCGGGGCCGTGGTCACGGTAAATGGACTCCACCACGTCTTCGTCAAGTGGCATTCCAGGACCTCCAGTCCCAGCCTCTGCACGGCTGTTCCGCGCTTCCCTGCTGGTACCACGTCCGCAGCCGGGTTTTGGTTCATCGTGAACCATTCTTCACCCTGGTGCGTCGTATCGGTTAGCGTCCGGCGATTGGCGCCGGGCACTACCGAAGGAGCAACCCATGAAACAGCATGTGTTTGGGGCAGGCCTGGCCATCTTGGCCCTGACAGCGGCCCTAAGCGGGTGCGCCGGCGGCAGCGGAACCACTCCTGCGGCCACCAGCCCCGCTGCTGCGGCAAGTTCACCTGCAGCGTCGGCACCCGCATCGTCTTCAGCAAAGGCATCCTCAACGGCGTCCTCAACGGCGAGTGCAGGCGTTGACCTTAAGACAGGATCCTCAAGTTTGGGCACCATCGTGGTGGACGCCAAAGGCATGAGCCTTTATTACTTCACCAAGGACGTCAAGGATTCAGGCACCAGTGCCTGCACGGGTGGATGCCTGACCGCGTGGCCGCCGCTCACCACCACTTCTGCCACACCCAAGGTCGAAGGGGTCACCGGGAAGGTAGGCACCATCACAACTCCGGAAGGCGCAAAGCAGGTGACCCTGAACGGGATGCCGCTGTACTACTTTGCCAAGGACACCAAGGCCGGCGACGTCCTGGGCCAGGGGGTCAACAATGTCTGGTACGTTGCGGATCCGGCGGGCGAAATGATCACGAAGATGCCTGCTGCCGGCTAGTCACCGTCGGCGTTTGAGGCGGGCTTGGGTGATGTCAGGAAAGGTGACGTCAGGGAAGCGGGACGGCCGGCAACGTCCCCGGCAGGGGAACCTGAGAAGGGACCGGCACCTCCGGTGGCTTGCCGAGGCCGTTGGCGATCTGCCCGGGAACTGCCCCGGGCAGGGTTTCTGAAGCGGGGACTTCCCCGGGCCTCCCCGGGGAAGTTTGCTGGCCATGGGCAGTCTCCGCCGCAGCAGGATGGTCCGACGGCGGCGTGGCCGTCGGGTGCGCCGCTGCGGCGGGGTCCGCCGGGATCGATGCCGGGTCCCCCGGTGCAGAGCCCGCGGGCACTGTGCCGGGGACCGTGGGAACAGGAGCGGAGGGCTGCCCCGCCTGATCGCTGGCGGGAGCTCCGGCGGAACCGGTGATAAAGGAGGTAAAAGCCTGGTTGAGCTGGGTAAACGAGTCACGGATGCCCTGGTCAGATGCTGCGGCAACGGCACCGCCGGCGCCGAGCGATACCGCTACGGACAGGGTGGTGAGGGCAATCCGGCGCTTGGCCCTGCGGGCCGCGAGTTCGTCGCGGGGAGCCGGATTTGCCTGCACGGCGGGCACTGATGCTGCTTCGGCAGCGCGGGATGTGATGGCACCGGCGCCGTTGGCGCCTGCCATCAACGCCAGCAGTTCGGCAGAGGGCTGCGGCGCTGCTGTGCCCAGCGCCTGGAGCTCCAGGAGGACGGGGCGGAGCTGGCTGTCGCCGCCAAGCTCTGCTTCCAGCAGCAGCTGGTCCACTGCCGCGCCACGGTGCAGTCCTGCGGTGTCACTCATGGTTTGCCTGGTTTCTTTTGAGCGTCTGTGCCTTGAGGTTGTGAAGGGCCCTGCGTTGAAGCTGTTTGATGGCTCCCTCGCTTTTGCCCATAATGCCGGCTACCTGTTCGATGGACAGGTCCGCCACCACGCGCAGGGCCAGCACTTCCTGGTGTTCGTCGCTGAGCCCCTCCAGCAGTGCTTCGGCCGCGCCGTTCAGCTCCACTGCGTGGTCTTCCGCCGAGGGCGTGCTGCGGCGGTCCTCCTGCGGGTCGTAGGGAGTCACCCAGGGCCTGCTTTCCAGCCGCCGGTAGTGGTCCACCATCCGGGCGTGGGCGATGGCGAAGAGCAGTGACTTTGCGCCCTGCAGCCCGCCGCTGAGGCCGCTGATCTTGGGGAAGAAGGCCAGGAACACGTCCTGGGTGACCGCTTCGGGATCGTCCACGCCGCGTGCCTTGAGGTAACCCAGCACCGGGCCGGCGAAGGTCCGGTAGGCCACGCCGAAGAGCGCTGCCGGGTCGGTTCCGGCGGCGTCGTCGAATATGTCGATCTGTTCTTGGGCCAAAGTGACTGGCACCAGCGGCTCCTCCATCCCGGGACGGGCAAGGCCTGTCCCGGTTTACGCGGCGGTCTGCGGGTCCCTCCCGGACTGCCCGGCTGCCTTCAGGCGGGCGGGCCCGGACTGCATGTCCGGGTGCCGTTTCCGGGCGCCATTTCCGGGTGCGGGTGGTGATCTTGAAGATCGGGACTGCCTTACTGCGGGAAACGGAACTTGTCCCGTTTCCCGCAGTACACACTAGCTAAGCCCGCCTAGCGGACCGAAACGGAGGGTGCGTCCACAACGTGGCCGGCTTGGCCGGGAACGGCGGGAACTGCAGGTACGGCAGGAACTGCAGGCTCGCCGTCGACACCCGGGACCGCGGGGACTGCCGGAACAGCAGGCAGCTCAGGACGCTCCGCGTCAACAGCGGCAGAACCGGTTGCTTCGGCACCGGCCTGTGCGGCGGCGTCAGCCTGGGCCGCGACGTCGGTGCAGAAGGATTTGATGTTTGCCTCACCCTGCGCTGCGATGGCCAGCGAGGAGAAGCCCTCGGAGGAAGCGTTCAGGCCCCCGCTGGTGAACGCCGTGCAGAGGCCGAGGGATGCGGCGCCGGCTGCATCAACGGCGGTGCCGGCTGCAGCCGAGGCAGAGGCCTGGGCGGCGATGTTCTCGTCGGAAACGGTGGCGTCTCCGGCTGCTTCGGCGTCTGCATCAGCGGAGGCGTTGGCTGCAGTGTCCGCCGCGGCGTCCGCGGTGGCCTGGCCTTCGGTGGCTGCTTCTGCGGCGAGCTTCGGGGCCGGGGCGCCGAAGAGGTCGTGGGCGCTCTGCTGTGCTTCGGTGGGGAGAACACCGGAAACAGCAGCGGCTCCGGTTCCGCCGACGGCAAGGGTTCCGGCTGCGAGGACTCCGGCGGCGACTTTGCTGGTGGCGAGAACGGTGAACAACGACATGAGAAACTCCAAGATCTAGACAACACTTTCGGTTCGGGCCCTGCGAGCGGACCCATCACCTCCTACATCGCAGGGGCAGGCGGAAAGGTTACGGCTGTGCAGAATCTTTTTTCGTAGCCCTCTGCAGCAGGCGTTGCCCGCACCGGCCAGGAGGCGGGTGCCGCCAGCCAGGAGGCGGGTCCGGCCGGCGCTACGATCGAGGCATGCCTACAACCCCCGAGCCGCAGAAAAAAGCCGGCACCTGGCAGCTGATGGTGGACAACAACAAGGCCCTCCTGGTCCGGAAGACCGGCCAGGACACCGCACATTGGGCCGGGAAGGCCCGCGCCGCCGGCATCCACAACGACGGTGAGCTCCGCCGCTGGATGCGCGACGAATTCGGTGTGATCGGCTACGCCCAATATGCAGTGTCCTGGGAAATGTTCGGCTACCCGGACTTTATGCTCCGCGACGCCGATGAACTGATCGACGGCCAGTACGCCAACCACCCGCATCTGAGGCCCATCGCCGATGCGCTCCTGGCGTGGGCCTCTGCCACTGACGGGGTGGGGATTCAGATGCGGAAGGGCTACGTGTCACTCCACAGCCGGCGGCGGAAGTTCGCCCAGGTCACCAGGACCACCAACAACGCAGTGGACGTGACCCTCCGGCTCGGCGCCGCTGTGCTGGATCCCCGTATGGAGGGCAGGATCGACACAGTCAAGACCCGCGCCGATGACCCGTTCATCCGCCGGGTCCGGCTCACGTCAGAGGACCAGGTGGACCACGAACTGCTGGAGATCCTGGCAGCCGCCCTGGATCAGAACAGCTGACGGGGCGCCGCTGCAGAGTTCGCGGATGATGATTTCGAAGTCGGGGGCGTTCTCCGCAGGCAACCCGGAGCTCAAGCCGGCTTCCTGGAAGATCGGCTACAAGCCCATTCCTGGCGACGGAGAGCCTGTCTTCGGTGAACTGGAGAAGGTGCCTGGATGCTTTGTGGCGTTCACGCACTCGGGGGCCACGCTCGGACTGATCGCCGGCGAACTGCTGGCCGGCGAAATCCTCACCGGGTCCCGCCACCCGATGCTGGAGACCTTCCGGCCGGAGCGGTTCGTGCAGCCTGCCAACAACCAACCTGCCAACACCCGGTCGCCCAACCGCTAATCCCCCCACGCGAAGTGCGCGGCCGCGGCCGTGGTGCGCTGTTGATTCCCGACGGCAGCACCACGGCCGTTCTGTTCAGGCCCTGTCTGTCCTGCCTTCCGCCCTCGGGGACCCGCGGCACGCCCTCCCCCGCAGGCGAACTAAGATGGATCAGATAACCAACCACCGGCCCCGCCCCGCCGCGGCCTGTTGAAAGTAGCGCGCACCATTCCATCCCAACCGGACGAAAGTACGGCACTGGCAATACAGACCCCCGCCATCAACGACCGTTCCCTGGCGGCCGGACTGGCATATGCCATGGGCAGCCGCGTCTCCGGCATCTCGTTCGACGCCGCCACCGGGCTCATGCTGGGCAAGGTCCGCGGCGGTGCTGACATGCCCTATTCCACCACCGCCAAACTGGTCCGCAAGGCCGGCGGCTGGAGCTGCACGGTGGGGGTGTGCAGCTGCCCGGTCCGGAAGGACTGCAAGCACGTGGCGGCGCTGCTCTTCGCGGCAGAGGACAACCCTGCCACCCGCGTCCAGCTGCTGTCACCGGGCACCGCCACCCAGACTTCGCGTGAGCCGGCAGTGGCCGTCTCCGATTGGGAAAAAGCGCTCAGCCCCCTGATCTCCCAGCCCGGGGCTGCACCCTCCACCAACGGCGTGCCGCTGGCACTCCAGTTCGAGATCGAAGAGCCTGCCCCGCACTTCTCCTACACAGGGCGGCGCGATCCGCTCCGCAGCGTCCGCCAGCTTAAAGCGCGCCCCGTGATCATGGGCACCAAGGGCAAGTGGATCCGCGGCGACGTCTCCTGGAACACCCTGAACTACCTGAACTTCCGCCGCGAGTGCAATGAATCGCACGTGGAGTGGATGCAGGAGTTCCTGGCCGCCCACTCCGCCTCGGCCGGCCGGATGCAGAACTCCTCAGGCCTCTGGCTGGGTTTAAACACCTACTCCGGTAAAAACCTGTGGAGCCTGCTGGCGGAGGCCCGGAAGATCGGGCTGGCACTCGTTCACTCCAAGGGCAGCGACCAAGTGCGGCTCGCGGAGTCCCCCGCCGCCGTCGGCCTGAACCTGGGCCGTTACGGCACCCCTGTGAATGAAAGCCCGGTAACTGAACCCGCCCCGGGTCAAGGCACACCAGCCAAGGAACAGGCCTCCGACGGCGGCCTGGAGCTGGCGCCCACCATCACCGTGGAGGGGGAAGAGGTTGATCCGGCCGCCGTGGGAACCATCGGCCGGCCCGCGCATGGCATCTTCTTCACGTCCGGGGAAGCCTCCTTACCGGGGGTCCCCGACCCTGACGGCGTCATCACGCTGGCACCGCTCGAGGGCGGCCTGAGCGAGGAACTGCTGGCGTTCGTCACCGCCGGGAGCACCCTGCACATCCCCGCCAAGGACGAGACGCGCTTCCTCACCGGCTTCTATCCCAAGCTCAAGCAGGCGGCCCGGGTCACGGCCCGCGACGAGTCTGTTGCCCTGCCTGCCCTGGCAGTCCCCACCCTCTCGCTGCTGGCCAACTACGCCGCCGACCACCGGGTCCGGCTGCACTGGGAGTGGCACTACAAGACAGGAAACCTCGTCACCGCCCAGCCGCTGTGGCGGCACCCCGGCGACCACGGCTACCGCGATGACACCGCCGAGGCCCGCATCCTCGAGGGCATCGGCCGGCCCTGGGAAGTGGTTCCGGCCCTGGGCGAATCCGCCACCGGGGGCTGGGGCACACCCCGGCTCGCCGCGTCCGTGGAGCTGAAGGGCCTGGACACACTGGCCTTCACCGAGGAGGTCCTCCCCCGCCTGCGCGAGGCCCCCGACGTGGACGTGGACACGGTGGGAGACATCGCCGACTACCGCGAGGCCGAGGAAGCGCCGGTGGTTTCCATCTCCACCAAGGCCACCGAGCAGCGCGACTGGTTCGACCTTGGCATCCAGATTTCGCTGGAGGGCCAGCCGGTGTCCTTCGCCGCAGTATTCTCGGCGCTCGCAGCGGGCCAGACCAAGATGCTGCTGCCCAGCGGCGCCTACTTCTCCCTCGACCTGCCCGAGCTGCACCAGCTCCGGGCACTGATCGAGGAGGCCCGCTCACTGCAGGACAACAAGGATGCGCCGCTGCAGATCAGCCGCTTCCAGGCCGGCCTGTGGGATGAACTGGCGCAGCTGGGAATCGTGGACGAGCAGGCAGCAGCTTGGCGCTCGGCGGTGGGCGGCCTGCTGGAGGGCGGCGTTGACGGCCTGCCGCTGCCCGCCACCCTGAACGCGGACCTCCGTCCCTACCAGCTTGAAGGCTTCAACTGGCTCACCTTCCTGTACAAGCACAGCCTGGGCGGGATCCTCGCGGACGATATGGGCCTTGGTAAGACTGTGCAGGCGCTCGCGCTGATGTGCGCCGCCAAAGATCTGGCCCTTTCGGCCGCTGCCGAGGGTTCCGGCACCAGCGCGGGTTCCGGCCCTTCAGGTTCCGGCGCACCAGGGCCTGGCGCTTCAGGGTCCGTGGCCGACGCCGGAGCTCCCTTTTTGGTGGTTGCCCCCACCAGCGTCGTGGGCAACTGGGCGTTGGAAGCCGCGCGCTTCGCGCCCGGCCTGAAGGTGCACGCGGTCAGCGAGACCTTCGCCAAAAGCAGCCAGCTCCCGGCCGAGGCACTCGCCGGCGCGGACATCGTGATCACGTCGTACGCCCTGTTCCGGATCGATTATGACGCCTACGCGTCCCGTGACTGGGCGGGCCTGGTGCTGGACGAGGCGCAGTTCGTGAAGAACCACCAGTCCAAGGCGTACCAGTGCGCCCGGAAACTGCCCGCGGCCTTCAAGCTGGCCATCACGGGCACGCCGCTGGAGAACAACCTCATGGAGTTCTGGGCGCTGACTTCCATCGTCGCGCCCGGCCTGTTTTCCAGTCCCAAGCGCTTCGCGGAGTACTACCAGAAGCCGGTGGAGAAAAACGGCGACAAGGGGCAGCTGGACAAGCTCCGCCGTCGGGTCCGTCCACTGATGATGCGCCGCACCAAGGACCAGGTGATCAAGGACCTGCCGCCCAAGCAGGAGCAGATCCTGGAAGTGGTGCTGAACCCGCGCCACCAGAAGGTGTACCAGACGCATCTGCAGCGGGAACGGCAGAAGATCCTGGGCCTGATCGAGGACGTCAACAAGAACCGGTTCACCATCTTCCAGTCGCTGACCCTGCTACGGCAGCTCAGCCTGGACGCCTCACTGATTGATCCGGCGTTGTCGTCGGTCCGGTCGAGCAAGCTGGACGTGCTGTTCGAGCAGCTGGAGGACCTGGTGGCCGAGGGCCACCGCGCCCTGATCTTCAGCCAGTTCACCGGGTTCCTGGGCAAGGTCCGGGAGCGGCTGGACGAGGAGAAAATCGAGTACTGCTACCTCGACGGCGGCACCCGCAACCGTGCCGACGTGGTCAGTGAGTTCAAGAACGGCAGCGCGCCGGTGTTCCTGATTTCGCTGAAGGCCGGCGGTTTTGGCCTCAATCTCACCGAGGCCGACTATGTGTTCCTGCTGGATCCGTGGTGGAACCCGGCCTCGGAGGCGCAGGCGGTGGACCGGACGCACCGGATCGGGCAGGCGCGGAACGTTATGGTCTACCGGCTTGTGGCCAAGGACACGATCGAAGAAAAGGTCATGGCCTTGAAGGCCCGGAAGTCGCAGCTGTTCGCCGACGTGATGGAGGGCGATGCCCTGGCCGGCGGTGCCATCACGGCCGAAGACCTGGCAGGGCTGTTCCAGGAGTAGCTCCGGAATCTGCGCAGCGCAGGTGCGTTTGCGCGTCCTCTATCCGCCTATGCTGGTATCCACAACAAAACTATAACGTTGGAGAAATGGTGCCAAAGGACAGCGTGCAGCAGGACCTACCGGAAGCGGACCAGCTCGCCAATCAAGCCCGCGCTTCACCGGCCCTGCCTCCCCTGCGCGCGGACGCCTTTACCACCCCCTACCGCGACCCCGTCTGGGACGGCCCCACCGACCCGGTCCTGGTCCCGGACCACCTCACTGGCGAATGGGTGCTGTTCTACACCCAGCGCCGCGCCTCCGCTCCTGGCCTGACCGGCGTCGAATGGGTGCACGGCACGGCGATCGGAACGGCAAGGTCCTCCGACGGCGGACTCAACTGGACCTACCAGGGCACCGTGGACGGACTCGTCCCGCCGGACACCGAACTCCCGGCAACCCTGTGGGCTCCCGACGTCGTACGGATCGGTGACCAGTGGATCATGTACCTGACCGTCCTCGGCGGGGCGCGAACGGACTGGACAGGGACTGCGTCCATCGTCCAGTTCGCCAGCCGGGACCTGGTCCAGTGGGAGTACCTGGGCACCGTTGACCTGGCCTCGCCCCGCGTCATCGACGCCGCCGTTGCCCGGTGCGGGGACGGCCGCTACCGGCTCTGGTACAAGGACGAAGCCCGCGGATCCAATACCTGCAGCGCGGTCAGCGATACCCCGGCGGATCCGTCGTCGTGGGTTCTTGAAGGGCTGGCCATCCCGGGCCGCCCGCATGAAGGGCCCAAGGTCTTCCGGCTCGGGGGAACGTTCTGGATGATCGTGGACGAATGGCGTGGCCAGGGCATCTACCGCTCAGAAGACGCCGCAGGAGGCTGGATCCGGCAGGAACACCTGGGCGGACTCATCCTTACAGCGCCGGAATCCGTGGAAGGGCGTCCCGTCGTCGGACGCCATGCGGATGTGGTCCCCCTCCCCGGCAGGGAAGGTGGCAAGGAACGCGCCCTCCTGGTCTATTTCACCCACCCGCACTGGGGCGGCGAAGACATCGACACCATGGCGCCGGATCCCCGGACCCGCCTCAGCCACATCCTGGCGGCGGTGCTCGAGGTCAGCGATGGCAATCTGGTCTGCAGCGGGCCCTGAACCGCAAAAACAGCACAAGACAAAGGGCCAAACCTTGGAACTATAAGCCAGCTGCTGCTGGCACCGGTCCAAGGTTTAGCCCTTTGCCTGACTCGTATCCCGGGCGCCCCCACCCGGAATTCTTTAGTGCCTAGACCCGCTGGGGCGAACCGAGCTCCACCGGATCTTCGTCCGTGAGGTACGCCAGCTCGGAGTGCGCGGCGAGGTCGATGCCACGCAGCTCGTCCTCGGGCTTGATGCGCAGGCCAATGGTCTTGTCCAGGATCTTCGCCAGGACCCAGGTGATGCCGAACGAGTAGGCCAGGACGGAGACTGTTGCCAGCGCTTGGACACCCAGCAGCTCCAATCCGCCGCCGTAGAACAGTCCGCTCACACCGTTAGGTGCAGCTTCCGTCGCAAACAGGCCGATCAGCAGGGTGCCGAGGATGCCACCCACCAGGTGGACACCAACGACGTCGAGCGAATCGTCAAAGCCGAGGCGGAACTTCAGCTCAATGGCCAGGGAGCAGACGGCCCCGGCGATGGCGCCGATGGCCACCGCACCGAGCGGGCTGACAGCACCACAGGCCGGCGTGATGGCAACCAGTGCAGAGATCAGGCCGGAGGCCGCCCCCATGCTGGTGGCGGCTCCATGGCGGACCCGCTCAACGAGCGCCCAGGCCAGGAGGCCGGCGGAAGCAGCAACAGCGGTGTTCAGGAAAACCACCGACGCTGACTGTCCGGCGGAGAGAGCGGAACCGGCGTTAAAGCCGAACCAGCCCACCCACAGCAGGCCTGCGCCCACCAGCACCAGCGGGCGGCTGTGCGGCTTGGCGTGTTCCACCTTGGGCCAGCCGGAGCTCTTGCCGAGGACCAGGGCCAGGGCCAGGGCGGCGGCGCCGGCGTTCATGTGCACCGCGGTACCGCCGGCGAAGTCGATGGCCTTGATGCCGCTGGCGATCCACCCGCCAACGGTGCTGCCGTCGGCGGAGGAGAAGGCGAACACCCAGTGCGCGATGGGGAAGTAGACGATGGTGGCCCAGATGCCGGCGAACAGCATCCAGGCGCCGAATTTCATGCGGCCGGCTGCGGCTCCGGCAACCAGCGCCGTGGTGACGCAGGCGAAGAACAGCTGGAACGCTGCGAAGAGGATTACGGGGATAGAGGCGCTCTCATCAGCCGCAAGCAGCTGGCTCATACCGGGGAATTCCGTGACGTCCCCGATCAGCCCCACGCCGCCGACCGAGTTTCCGAAAGCCATCGAGTAGCCGAAGAGCGCCCAGAGGACGGCCACAAGGCTGGCGCCGCCGAAGCACATCATCATCATGTTGAGGATGCGGCGCGAGCCCACCATGCCCCCGTAAAACAGGGCCAGGGCGGGGATCATCATACAGACCAGAGCGGAACTGGCCAGAATCCAAGCGACATTTCCCGAATCCATGGGAAACCCCTTTCGTGATGCGAAGAGAGAACGGTAAGTTGCCGTCAGAGCCGCTCCGTTGGGAGGGACGCGGGGTCTGGTCCCACGTTCAGCGGAGGGTGGCTGTTGCCGTCGTGCTCCAACTGTATGGCGGCCACTTTTGGGTAGGTTTCCGGCGTGTTAAATGATGGTTTCAGTCGTTCACGCCCGAGTTTCAGCAGTCCCACTGATTCCAATAGCCCTACCGGCATCAGCCGCAACGGAAGAGCAGCCCGGGAGGGCAGCAGCGGCTGCGGCGGGGAGCCGGGCGGGACGTACGACGGCGGTCCTAAACGATGGTGCGGGCCTTGCCGAGCAGCCCGGCGAGGGAGTCCGCCAGTGCCACGGCGCCTTCCTCCGCATCCCAGTCCTCCACCAGTTCGTCCGGCGAGTGCGAGACGCCGGTGGGGTTCCGGACGAACAGCATGGCAGTAGGGACGTGCCCGCCCAGCACGCCCGCGTCGTGTCCCGCCCCGGTGTCCAGGACCGGCGCGGCGGGAAGCAATTCCTGCAGCCGGTCCCGCAGGCCGCCGTCGAAGTGCACTGTGGGACTCAACGATTCCGTGGTCAGGCTGGCCAGGCAGCCTTCCTCCGCGGCGAACATCCCGCTGTTCAACCGGATGGCCTCAACCAGGGCCGCGGTGACGGAGTCGTCCGGGTGGCGGACGTCAATCCACAGGTCCACGCGCGAGGCAATCACGTTGGTCCCGCCCGGAACGGGTTGGACCCGGCCAACGGTGGCCCGGGCGTCCCGGTACTTCCTGGCCGTATCGCGGATGCTGACCATAATCTTGGCAGCAGCGATCATGGGGTCCTTGCGGCCGGCCATGAGGGTGGTCCCGGCGTGGTTTCCCTGCCCGGAGACGCTGAGCTTCCAGCGGCCGTGGCCCAGGATCGAGGAGCCGATGGCCACGGGCTGGTTCAGGTCGATCAGCCCCCGGCCCTGCTCCACATGCAGCTCCACAAACAGGCCCAGCTGCTGGAGGGCCTTGTAATCGGCGCCGATGAGCCGGGGATCCTGCCCGTTCGCGGCGGCGACGTCAGCATAGGTGTTGCCGTCCGGGTCCTTGAGCCGGCGGGCCTTGTCCGGGTCCAGCTCTCCGGTCAGAAGCCGGGAACCCAGGCAGGCCACGCCGAACCTCGAGCCCTCCTCCTCTGGAAAAACTGCGATGACCAGCGGCCTTCGGGGGCGGAGCCCGCGGGCCTTCAGGATGTCGACGGCGACCAGCGCCGAGGCGACACCCAGCGGGCCGTCGTACGCGCCGCCGCCCGGGACGGAATCGAGATGGCTGCCGGTAGCAACAGCGTCCCGCCGCGTGCCAGCGGAGGTGTCCCACCAGGCCCAGATGATGCCGTTGTGGTCCGTATGGACGTCAAGGCCGCGCCGTTCCGCCTGCTCAATGAACCAGCTCCGCAGGTCCGTTTCCGCACTGGAGAAAACCGGCCGCGAATAGCCACCCCGCGATGCATCCCTGCCGATGGTGGAGATGTCCTGCAGCAGGCTGGAAACAGTGGAGGCACTGGTTCGGGCAGAAGGCAGCGCATCCGCTGTGGGTACTGTCTGTGGAAGGCTCACTGGTATCCGTTCTATGTGGTCACAGCTGTTGAAGACGCGGTCCGGAACCGGCCGGGAACATTCCCGGCACCGGTGGCCAGGTCCGCAGCCCATTGGCCGATCAGCGGCGCAAACTTGGCGCCGTGCCCGGAGCACGGCGACAGAACCGTGACGTTGTCCGCTCGGTCGATGAGGAAGTCCTCATTGGGCGTGTTGGTGAACAGGCACGTGGTTTCGGCGTACGGTTCCGGGTCCAGGCCGGGAAGGTAGCGGCGCACGTAATCCACCACCCGGCGGCGGTTGGCCGGGTCCACTTCTCCGGTCTGTTCCGCGGCCGACGGGATGAGCCTGCCGCCGTTGTACTCGGCCACTTTCTGCCCGGCATGGCCGGCGTCCCGTCCACCGGGAAGGCCGTAGGCCTGGATCTCTGCGGCCTTGTGGATGAACGTCGGCCAGCCCCGGGCACCGGGGGCGGTGGCACCGGCCGCAGCGCCGCCGTCGTGATCCCGGTACTTGAAGTGGAACGCCTGCTCCTGCCGGACAGTGATCTCCGGAAGCCCCGCCAGGAAACCGGCCGGAAGGGACAGCTGCCCCAGCAGGCCGGGGAGCCAGCCGCCCGCACTGATCACCACGTTGCCGGCGTCCACGGTTTCACCCGTGGAAGAACGGAGCCGGTAACCGGCGCCCGTCCGCTCCACGCTCTGCAGCTCCCAGCCCGTCACCAGCCGGGCGCCATGGCCGACGGCGAGGTTCACCATGGCGTTGACGGCGCCTTCCGCGTCAATCACGCCGGCGCCGGGGTGCCACAGAACCTCGGTATCGAAGGCGATCTGCGGCCAATGCCGCCGGGCCTCGGCAGCGGACAGGAGTTCGTGCTCGATGCCTTTACCGGCCAGCACGGAGGCCAGCAGCCGGGGATTGCGCTCCGGGCCGTAATCCACGGCGCCGTAGGGAGTGATCAGGGAGGTTCCGGAGGCGTCGGCCATCCCGTCCCACAGTGCCTTCGACTCCAGGACGGCCCGGGTATAGAAGGCGTCCGGGTAGGCGTAGCGGAAGATCCGGGCGGAACCGTGGGAGCTGCCATCGTGGCTGGCGGGGACATTGCGTTCCAGGAGGGTGACCTGGTGCCCGCGGGAGGCGAGCTGCCAGGCGGTGGCGGCACCGGCCAGGCCGGCGCCCACCACTACAAAGTCTGACGAGTCTGTCACGGGCAACGCCCTAGCCTGCGCCGGGGATCCAGCTGGTGCCGGCCAGCGGCACCCGCGCCATGGCTGAAGCCTCGATGGTCAGCGCCACCAGGTCCTCAGGCTCCAGGTTGTGCAGGTGCGACTTTCCGCAGGCCCGGGCGATGGTCTGGGCTTCCATGGTGAGGACGCGGACGTAGTTGGCCAGCCGCTTGCCCGCAGCTACCGGATCCAGCCTGCCCGCGAGTTCCGGGTCCTGGGTGGTGATGCCGGCGGGGTCCCGGCCGTCCTGGAAGTCATCGTAGAAGCCGGCGGCGGAGCCCAGGGCGGAGTATTCGGCGGCGTAACGGGGGGCGTTGTCGCCGAGGGCGATCAGCGCCGCGGTGCCGATGGCCACCGCGTCCGCGCCCAGGGCCATGGCCTTGGCGACGTCGGCCCCGGTGCGGATGCCGCCGGAGACGATGAGCTGGACCTTCCGGTGCACCCCGAGTTCCTGCAGGGCCCGGACGGCCTGCGGGATGGCGGCGAGGGTGGGGATGCCCACGTTTTCGATGAACACCTGCTGCGTGGCGGCGGTTCCGCCCTGCATTCCGTCCACCACCACGACGTCCGCGCCGGACTTCACGGCGAGCGCGGTGTCGTAGTAGGGCCGGGAGGCGCCGATTTTGACGTAGATGGGGGTCTTCCAGTCGGTGATTTCCCGCAGTTCGCCGATCTTGATTTCCAGGTCGTCCGGGCCGGTCCAGTCGGGGTGGCGGCTGGCGGAGCGCTGGTCAATGCCTACAGGCAGGGTGCGCATGCCGGCCACACGCTCGGTGATTTTCTGGCCCAGCAGCATGCCGCCGCCGCCTGGCTTGGCCCCTTGTCCCAGCACGATTTCGATGGCGTCGGCCTTGCGCAGGTCATCCGGGTTCATGCCGTAGCGGGACGGCAGGTACTGGTACACCAGGTGCTTGGACTGGCCGCGCTCCTCAGGGGTCATGCCGCCGTCGCCCGTGGTGGTGGAGGTGCCCACCTCGGACGCGCCGCGCCCCAGCGCCTCCTTGGCGTTGGCGGACAGTGCGCCGAAGCTCATGCCGGCGATGGTCACCGGGGTCTGCAGGTGCAGCGGGCGGGTGGCGTGCCGGTCGCCTAGGACGACGTCGGTATCGCACTTTTCGCGGTAGCCCTCCAGCGGGTAGCGGGACATGGAGGCGCCGAGGAAGAGCAGGTCGTCAAAGTGCGGGACCTTGCGTTTGGCGCCCCAGCCGCGGATGTCGTAGACACCGGTGGCGGCGGCGCGCTGGATATCGGCGATGGTGGCACGATCGAAGGTGGCGGACTCGCGCAGGCCCAGGGCTGCGATATCAGGCGCAGCCAGGTTCTGTGCAGGAAGGTTCTGTGCGGGCGCTTCAGCGGGCAGGGGTACTGAGGTGATGGTCATGGGGGCTCCTAGTACGACGTCGAGTTGTCGACGTGGAAGTGGTAGAGATTCCTTGCTGAGCCGTAGCGCTTGAAGTCTGCCGGGTCGTCGGTACGGCCGGCGGCGGCCAGCAGCTCGGCGAGTTCGGCCAGGTGCTCTGCCTTCAGCGGCTTTTCGATGCAGTCCGCGCCGAGTGAGGCCACGGTGCCTTTGACGTAAATGCGCGCCTCGTAGATGGAGTCGCCGAGCGCGTCACCGGCATCGCCGCAGACCACCAGCCGGCCGGCCTGGGCCATAAAGGCGGACATGTGGCCGATGTTGCCGCCCACCACAATGTCCACGCCCTTCATGGAAATCCCGCAGCGGGCCCCGGCGTTCCCGTCGATGACCACCAGGCCGCCGTGGCCGGTGGCTGCGGCGGACTGTGAGGCGTCACCCTTTACGTGGACTGTCCCGGACATGATGTTCTCGGCCAGCCCGACGCCGGCGTTGCCGTTGACTGTCACGTCCCCCTTTTGGTGCATCCCGGCTGCGTAGTAGCCGGCGTGGCCTTCGATGGCCACCTTGATGTCCGCGTTGATGCCGACGGCCAGGCTGTGCTTGCCGCCGGGATTGGTGACGGTCCAGGCCTGGCCGTCAACGGCGTTGTGGATGGCCTGGTTGAGTTGCCGGACGGTGCTGCCGGCCAGGTCCACTGTGGTGGTTTCCGCAGTCGCGCCGGTTTCCGGAGCAGTTCCTCGGGCGGGCGCTTCGGGGGCTGTCAGAGTGACCATGTGTAGACCTTTCCGGGTTCCGGTTCAAAGATGCGGGCATTTTCAATGCCGGGCAGGGCTGCCAGGGCACGGTATTCGGAGGCCATGGCCACGTAGTCGTCCGTTTCGGCGATGATGGCCGGCTTGCAGGCGATAGGGTCGCGGACCACGGCCATGCTGTCCGCCGTGGTGACCACCAGGGTGTAGAAACCGTCCAGGACCTTGCCCAGGTTCACCAGGGCTTCCTCAAGGGTGTCGCCCTGCTTCAGCCGGGAGGCGACGTAGCGGGCGCCCACTTCGGTGTCGTTTTCGGAGTCAAAGACCACGCCCTCGCGCTTGAGATCACGCCGTACGGTGGCGTGGTTGGAGAAGGAACCGTTGTGGACCAGGCACAGGTCGTCGGCAACCGAGAAGGGATGCGAACCGCCGGCGGTGACAGCGGATTCGGTGGCCATCCGGGTGTGGGACAGTCCCTGGCTTCCGCCCATCGCTTCCAGCCCATGCTCGGCGGCAATCTCCATCGGGTGGCCCACGCTTTTCATCACGGCAACGTGCTCGCCGCGGCCGATGATGGTGGAGCCCGGCAGGGTTTCGCTGACGGCCTTCACCAGCAGGTCCGTTCCGACGGCGGCACTCACCAGCGTGGTATCGCCCACCACCTGGACAGCTGCTGCCGCGTCCGGCGGGAGCAGGGCGGCGACGCCGCTGGTGATGGCCGCCGTCGTCATTCCCTGGTCCTTGCCCAGGAGGCTGAGGGTGGATGTTCCCTCCTTGACGAGGCCGGGGGTGTTGTAGACGGCGAGGCCCGCTGAGTCCGGCCCGCGGTCCACGATCTGGCAGAGCATGGAGGACAGCAGGCTGCCCATCCGGGGATGCAGTGAGGGGTTGCGCAGCTGCAGCGCAGCGATTCCGCACATGGTGGAAGTCCTTTACAGAGTAGGGGTCAGATGGACGTCAAATACGTGCGGATTTCCCAGTCGCTGACCTGGTTGTGCCAGCTGAGGAATTCCTCTTCCTTGGCGTCCGCGTAGTAGCTGGCGATGGCGGGGTCACCGCTGAGGCTGGCCAGGATGACGGGGTCCTTCCGCAGTGCTTCCACGGCGTGGAGCAGCGTGGCCGGCAGGAAGTGAGCGTCCGGCCTGGACTCCCCGGGGCCGGACGGCTGGCCGGGGTCCAGGGACTTCTCCAGACCGTCCAGCCCGGCGGCGATGGTGGTGGCGAGGGCAAGGTACGGGTTGGCCGAGCCGTCGCCGGAGCGCAGCTCGATCCGCTTGTTGTCCGGCACCCGGATCATGTGGGTGCGGTCGTTCCCGCCGAAGGATGCCTTCCGGGGCGACCAGGTGGCGCCGGAGGAGCTGGTGGTGGCGCCGGTCCTTTTGTAGGAGTTCACGGTCGGGGCGAGGAATGCCTGCAGTGCGGGGGCGTGGTCCAGGACGCCGGCGATGAACGAATAGGCGAGGCCGGAAAGCCCAAGGCCGCGGCCATCGTCGTCCGCGCCGTCATTCGGGAACAGCGCCTCGGCACCGGACCACAGGGACAGGTGGAAGTGCAATCCGGTGCCCGTGCGGTCGGTGAACGGCTTGGGCATAAACGTGGCAGTCATGCCGCGCTGCTCAGCCAGGATGTTCAGGATGTAGCGGAGGGAAACCACGCGGTCCGCGGTGGTGAGAGCGTCCGCGTAGTTGAAGTTCTGCTCGAACTGGCCGGCTGCGTCCTCGTGGTCGTTGGCGTAGTTGCCCCAGCCCAGGCCGTTCATCGCATCGGAGATGGAGGTGAGGTGGTCGTACATCCGGGTGACGCCGCGGGCGTCGTAGCAGGGGCGGGGCGAATCGTCCCGGTCGTCTGCGGTACTGAGCGTCCCGTCGTCGTTCTTTTTCACCAGGAAGTATTCAACCTCGGCGCCCACCTTGGCCTGCATGCCCTGATCTGCCAGACGGACCAGGGTGTTCTTGAGGACCACCCGCGGGGCGTAGGGCCAGGGCTTGCCGTCAACGTGCGGGTCGCAGTGGATGATGGCCAGGCCCTTTTTGATAAAGGGAACCGGAGTGAAGGACGCGAGATCCGGAATGGCGATCAGGTCCGAGTCCTGCGGCTTTTGCCCCATCAGGCCTGCGGCGTAGCCGGCGAAGCCCATCGCGCCTTTTTCCAGTTCATCGGCGGCTTCCACGGGGACCAGCTTGGCGCAGGGCTTCCCGGTCATGTCCACAAACGTGGCAAGGAGGAAGCGGACCTCGTGCGCCCTGGCGACGTCCGCGAGGGAAATCCGGCCGGTGCTCTCCGCCAGGGGTACATCTGTTGGTGTTTCAGGTGTCGCGACACTTGTCATCGGAACTGTCCTGTTCGCTTTGCTGTTACTCGATATGAAACCTTGTTGAACCACAGTAGTCAAAACGATGTTTCAGAAGAGCGCAGGATTTGTTAACTCTGGATGTCGCGAAGGAATTTATTGGGCGGGGAGTTGTGCAGCAGGTGCGTTTCGACCTGCGCGAAGGCGCAACTACGTCACCTGCCACGCGCCTGGTGAACCGGGGTCACGCGAGCTGGTGGTGTCCGGCTGCCACGCGCGGCAGCCGGTTACTTCGCGGCGACGGCCAGGAACCGGATGGGGAGTTCCTGAAGCTCGAGCGGTCCGTGCGGGCCCTCGCCATCAAGCAGCAGGGAATCTCCCGGCTCCATGGTGTATTCGTACTGGCCGTGGCCGTAAACCATCCTGCCGGCGAGCATGTAGATGAACTCGGTCCCGGGGTGCTGGAAGAGCGGGAAAACGTCCGAGGCGTCCGTCAGTGTCACGAGGGTTGGCTCCAGCGCATCTGTCCGGCCCTTCAAGGTACCCAGCACGCGGTATTCGTGCCCGTGCTGGGTGCCGCTGCGGACGGTGAGGCTGCCCTGGCCGTTCTTGGTGAACGTGGCGTCCCGGTCGGTGTCAGCGCCGCGGAAAAGCGCGGTCACCGGGATCTTGAGCCCGTCGGCAAGGCGTTGCAGCGTGGTCAGCGAACAGGACGTGCTGGCAGTTTCAATCTTCGAAATCATCGCTTTGGACAGCCCGGTGCGGGCAGCAAGCTCCGCGGAGGACAGGCCATGGGAGGTACGGTAGCGCCGCAGCTGGGTTGCGATCACCTGTTCGAGTTTTCCCGCAACCTCTTCCCGGGCATGTTCCGTCATATCAGCCATCATAGGTGGCGTGCTGCGGTGACGAACGGCCACAGCAGACACCGCCAGCAGTTTCATAACGCGTCGGTCACGCCCCGGAAGGCTTGGCGCCGTATCGGCCCGGGCCGGGACAAATCCGCCAGCGTGGCGGCTAAGCTGGGGAAAAACCCGCCCCATCATGGCCCGGGCAAGGGCAGGGCGGCAAGGACCAGTGGCACTGGTCGCGAAAGGACATCGAATGGCGCGAGCGACAGTCCAGGACGTCGCTAAAACAGCCGGAGTGTCTGTAGGCACTGTGTCTCGCGTCCTGAACGGAAGTCCGGCCGTCAGCAAGGCGAGCAAGGAAAAGGTCACAGCCGCCATCCTCCAGCTCAACTACCGGCCCCTCGCCTCCGCCCGTGACCTGCGCCGGGACCGGACCATGCGCATACTGGCCCTGGCCAAAAACCTGAACTCACCCGTGATCAGTGAAGTTTTCCGTGGTGTCGGAGACGCTGCGGCAGTGTCGGGATATGTCAGCCTCATCGCACCAACCGCTGGGGACCTGGAACGGGAACAGCAGTTGGTGGACATGCTGCGCAACGGGTCGGTGGACGGGCTGATCATGTTTTCGCCCACGATGCCGGATGAGGATATGGAAGAAATGGCCGAGCAGCTATGCGTTGTCCAAGTGTGTGAGATCGCTGATTCCGAGGCAGCATTCGGCGTCTCCATTGACGACCGGAAGGCCGCCTTCGACATTACGCAGCACCTGATTGAAACGGGCGGCCGGCGCTTGGCGATGATTGGCAACAGGGCGGCCCGCTCCGGTCGACTGCGCGAGGAAGGCTTTCGCCAGGCTGCCGCCGAAGCTGGCTTGTCGCCGGACCAGATGCTGTTCGTCGAAGGTGAGTTCGACTTCCATACAGGGCGCCGCCTCACCAGGAAGCTGCTCGCGGCGGATCCCCTTCCTGACGCCGTTTTCTGCGGCAGTGATACCGTCGCCGCAGGCTGCGTCCGGGAAATTACGGACGCAGGAATGCGGGTGCCCGAGGACATAGCCGTGGCGGGTTTTGACGACTCAATACAGGCCGAAATGTGTGTGCCGGAACTGACCACGATCAGGCAGCCGGCCTATGACATGGGCCGCGTAGCATTCGGCGAGCTCTTGGCGCGGATGACCGTGCCTGCGGTTCACCGCCGTGGCCGGATCTTCCTTCCCCACGATCTTGTAGTGCGGGACTCGACAAGGAACTAGGACAAGGGTTGACAGCCGCACGTGGCGCCTGTCACACTTCTTTGGAATCGATTCCACGCACCTTGTGGGAGTATCCGTCCAGACTTTGGAATCGATTCCATCTTCAACAGAAGCCAGCCCGGCAAAGGAGCCATTTGTGGACTTGATTCGACTTTCTTCTCCCGTCCAGGAAGACACAGGACCGTCAAAGCCGGTGATGCGGAAGAGCGCTTCCCGCCGGCACGCGCGCCTCACCGCTTCGGCCGTTGCGGCTATGGCTGCCGGCTTGCTGATCACCGGGTGCGGTGGCGGCGCGGCCACGCAGGGCGCGGACAACGCGGCCGCTGCCGATCCGGCCTCGGCGGCTGGCGCCACCGGAAGCATCAACATCTGCGGCGGCAAGGACGCCTCCGGCATCTATAAGGGCACAGCGGAAGCCTTCACCACCGCGAACGGCAAGGTCACCGCCAAGTACACCGAGATCGGAGCGACCACCGACGAGGCCCGGACCCAGGCCGTACAGCGGCTTGAAGGCAAGTCCACCGAATGCGATATCTTCGTCGCGGATGTCATCTGGACCTCCGAGTTCGCCTCCCAGGGCTGGCTTCTGGACCAGACCAAGCTGGTCGAAGCGAACAAGGACCGCCTCATCCCCTCCACAGTGGAGACCGCCAAATACGAGGACAAGTACTGGGCTTCCCCGTTTTTCACCAACGCAGGACTCGTTTACTACCAGAAGGACAAGGTGGCAAAGCCCGAGACCTGGCAGCAGCTCTACGCTGAGGCAGCCAAGGCCCCGGGCAACAGTTTTGTCTACCAGGGCAAGCAGTATGAGGGCCTCACCGTCAACTTCCTGGAGATGCTCTACAGCGCCGGAGGAGAGGTGTTGGACGACAAGGGCGAGGTCAAAATCGACTCGGCGGAAACCCGGGAGGTACTCGACTTCATGACCAAGGGCCTCAAGGATGGCTCCGCGGACCGTGCGGTGCTGACCTACAACGAGGATCCGGCCCGGTTGGCCTACGAGTCCGGCAACTTTGGCTACCAGCGCAACTGGCCGCACGTCTACCGCCTGCTCAACGCCACCCCGCTGGCCGGCACTTTCGGTGTAGCTCCACTTCCGGCCTGGGAAGGCGGCAAGGCCTCCGGTGTCCTGGGGGGCTGGAACCTGGCGATCTCGGCCCATTCCACCAACCCGGCCGGAGCTGTGGCGTTCATCGACTTCGCCACCACCCCGGACTGGCAGAAGCACGTGGCCATGGACTTCTCGCAGGCCCCGGTCAACGAAGCCGCCTATTCCGATGTTGCTGTCCTGGCGAAGATGCCGTTCGCCACCGAACTGCTCGCCTCAGTCAAAGGTGCCAAGCCGCGCCCGATCTCCCCGGTTTACCCGCAGATTTCCCAGGCCATCTACAAAAATGTGTATGCCGTCCTCTCCGGCACCGCCTCTTCCGAGGACGCCGTAAAGGCGATGGCCCAAGAGATCACCACCGCAAAGGCGAGCTTCTGACCATGGCAACCAGGTCCCTTGCCGCCAGCCGTGGGGTGAACAGCCGTGGGGAGAACAGCCGCGACCGGGCGGAACGGCGGCTTGCGTTCCGGATGACTGCTCCGGCCCTGGTCCTCATGGCGTTGGTGGCGGCGGTGCCCATCGGCTATGCGCTCTGGCTGTCCCTGAACCAGTACAGCGTCCGCACTGCCGGTCTATCCCGCTTCGTCGGCCTGGAAAACTACATCACGGCCCTCAGCGGACCGCACTGGTGGGCCGCCTTCGGCCAGACCTTCCTCTTCGCAGGACTTTCGGTCTCGCTCGAGCTGGTGCTCGGCACGGCCATGGCATTGCTGCTCAACCTCGCCTTCAAGGGCCGCGCACTCTTGCGGACCGTGGTCCTGCTGCCCTACGCGGTGGTGACCGTGGTCAGCGCCATCACCTGGGAAACAATGTTCCAGCCCAACCTGGGCCTGGTCACCAACGTGCTATCGACCCTGGGCCTGCCCGGCGGGGACGTGGTCTGGCTCGGCGAGCACGGTTACGCGATGGCCGTGATTGTGCTTGCCGACGTCTGGAAAACGACGCCGTTCGCTGCCCTGATCATCCTGGCCGGCCTGCAGGTCATCTCCGCAGAGACCTACGAGGCGGCCGAACTCGACGGCGCCAACAAGTGGCAGGCCTTCCTCAACATCACCCTGCCGCTGCTCCGTCCTGCGATCGTTCTCGCAGCGATCTTCCGCAGCATGGATGCCCTGCGCGTCTTCGACCTTCCGTTTGTGCTCACCCGAGGTGCCAACGGGACCGAGTCCATGTCCATGCTGGCGTACACCCAGCTGCGCGAAAACCGCCTGGTGGGCGAAGGATCGGCGCTGTCCATCCTGACCTTCCTCACCGTCATGGCCGTGTCGGTTGTCTACATCCGCTTCGCCGGCGGCAACATCCGCGAAGTCGCCAAGGAGGAACAATTAGCACACTGACTGCACAGCGCACGACGGCGGCACCCGCCGCCCCCGGCAGGGCACCGAAGCGGAGGCTCCGCGGCGAGGAGAAGCTCCACCCGCTCGTCTGGGTCTTCGTCATTGCCGTCATGTGCTTCTCGCTCATACCGTTCTACTGGCTGGTCAACACCTCCCTCAAGAAGGGCGTGAGCCTGTCCAAGGGCGAACTCTTTCCGAGCCAGCCCACCTTGGAGAACTACCTCCTGGTGTTCCAGAACCCCGAGTTCCTCCTGGCCCTGCGCAACTCAGTGATCATCGCCGTCGTCACCACAACGGTGGCACTGGTGTTCGCTTCCTTCGCCGCCTACGCCCTGGCCAGGCTCAAGATGCGCCGCAAAGCCTTGATCCTGACCCTGATCCTGTCGGTTACCACCTTCCCCGCCATCGCGATCGCCGCCCCGATGTTCTCGATCTGGCGTGAAATCGGCCTCTACGACACGCTTCTGGGCCTCATCATCCCCAAGCTGACTTTCGCGTTGCCCCTGGCGATTTACACACTGACGTCCTTCTTCCGGGAGATCCCGCGTGAACTCGAGGAATCGGCGTACATGGACGGGGCCACACCCTTCACCGCGTTTCGCAAAGTCATCCTGCCGCTGGCAGTTCCGGGCCTTGCCACAACGGCGATCCTCGTGTTCATCTCGGTGTGGAACGAATTCCTGCTTGCCGTCACCCTCACCACCTCGCCGGAGGCCCGTCCGGTCCCGGTTGCGATTGCGTTTTTCAGCGGAACCAGCGAGTTTGACCAGCCACTGGGCACCATCAGTGCCGCGTCCGTGATCATCACGGTCCCGCTCGTCATCCTCGTACTCGTTTGCCAGAAGCGCATCGTTTCCGGCATGACCGCCGGCGCCGTCAAGGGCTAAAACCTCAACAATCAGTCCCAAGCACCACAAGAAAAGGAAAATATCCGTGAGCAACGACCAGTCCCCCAGCCAGCAGGCTTCTGCCCTGGAAGAACCACAAGCCGAAGAACTGAGGGTAGGCGTCGTCGGCATTGGCTGGGCGGGCCAGCAGCACCTGAAGGCCTACGACTCGCTGGAAGGCGTCCGCATCGTGTCGCTGGCGGGGATGGAGCAGGAGCTCCGCGACTCGCTGCAGGCAGAATACTCGATCCCGAACGCGTTCGCCGGCTGGGAAGAGATGCTGGAACACGGTGGCCTGGATGCGATCAGCGTGGCAGTGCCTACCTTCCTGCACGCGCCCATCGCCGTTGCCGCCCTGGAACGGGGAATCCACGTGCTGAGCGAGAAGCCCATCGCGCGCAACGCCGTCGAAGGCCAGGCCATGGTGGACGCCGCACGCAAGGCCGGCCGCGTCCTGGACATCGCCTTCAACCACCGCCGCCGCGGCGACATCAAGGCGCTCAAGGAAGTGATCGACGGCGGCGGCGTGGGCCGCCCGTACTACGCCAAGGCGTCATGGCTGCGGCGCTCCGGCATCCCCATGCTGGGGAGCTGGTTCACCAATCCCGAGCTCGCAGGGGGCGGGCCCCTTGCCGACATTGGCGTTCACGCCCTCGACTATGCCCTGCACCTCCTGGGCGAACCGAAGGTGGTTGCCGTATCCGCAACCACCCATTCAGAGCTGGGCCCGCGGGGCCGCGGCGGAAACGACCGATATACCGCGATGGCCACCAGCCACGCGTTCGAGGTGGAAGACTTCGCCTCCGCGTTCCTGCGGCTGGAGGGCGGCGCCACGCTGCTGATAGAGGCAGGCTGGGCCAGCTACCGGGAGACGGATGACCTGCTGGACTTCACGGTCTACGGGACCGACGGCGGAGCGGAGCTCAAGGTACAGGGGGCACCGTTCGCCCCGGTGGGAAAGCTCAAGGTGTTCACCGAAAAGGACGGCGAGAACGCCGACTACGTGCCTTCCGCGCTGCCGGGCCGCGCCCACGATGCCGTGATTGAAGACTTCGTGACGGCCGTTCGCGGCGGTACGGAAGTATGGGGTGAACATGATGGATCCTTGGCGCTCTACCGCGCCCAAATCATCGATGCGTGCTACCAGTCGGCACGCGAGCAGAGGGAGGTTCGTCTCTAATGAACGACAAGCTGAAAATCCGGGTCTGGAACGAGGGTGTCCACGAGGCACTCAACGAGCCGTCTCACATCGGGGAAATCTACCCGAACGGGATCCACGGTGCCATCGCAGCCGGGCTGCGCTCCTACTACCCTGACGCCGAGATCACGACGGCAGTCCTGGCCACGGACGATGAACACGGCCTCGACGAGGAGATCCTTGCCGAGACCGATGTCCTGCTTTGGTGGGGACACATGGCCCATCACGAGGTGAGCGACGCCGTCGTCGAACGCGTCCACCGGCACGTCCTCGGCGGCATGGGATTGATCGTGCTCCACTCGGGGCACTTCGCCAAGGTGTTCACCAAGCTGCTGGGCACCAGCTGCTCCCTGGCCTGGCGGAACGACGGCGAGCGGGAGCTGGTGTGGACCGTCAAGCCCTCCCACCCCATCGCCGAAGGCGTGGACAGCCCGATCGTTATCCCCGAGCAGGAGATGTACGGCGAGCTGTTCGACATCCCGGACCCGGACGACCTGATTTTCATCAGCTCCTTCGCCGGCGGCGAGGTGTTCCGCTCCGGCGTCACCTTCACCCGCGGGAAAGGCCGCATCTTCTACTTCAGCCCGGGCGACCAGGAATACCCGGTCTACCACCACCCGCAGATCCAGCGGGTCCTGGCCAACGGCGTGAAGTGGGCGGCCCAGCCGGAGCTCCATCGTGCGGCCCCGGAAGTCAGCAACCCGGCCCGGGACTGGTTCGGCCAGGGGTAAGCAGATCAGGTGCATTGGCTGCGGCTGCGGCTCCCCCGGCGCAGCCGCGCCACCAGTGTGGCGGCGAGCAACGCCGTCGCCAGTTCCAGTCCGATGACCAGCAGCAGCTGGGCGGCGCCCGCCCGCGCAGCGTACGACGCCGGCCCTCCGCCATGCGTGTGTCCGGCACCTCCGGTGCCGAGCAGCAATGCGACATGCAGTGCGACCATGGCCAACGCCACAAGAGTCACGTGATGCAGCGCGCCGATGCGGCTGTGGCGCCACACATGAACCGTGCACGGCACGCAGACGGCGGCCAAGGCAATCATGAGGAGGCCCAGCCAAGCGCCATGGTGGCCCGCTACTGCCACCCAGAGGTGCGTCGCGCAGGAAGCAGCGGTGACCACGGCGCAGGCCCGGGGATGCACGACGGGACCGCGGGTGCGGACCCGTCCTGCCGTCGTCGGCCTTTCCATCTTGTCGTGGACGGGGCTAGTGGCAGGAGCCACCGGTGGTTCCCTCGCTGTGGCAGGAGGATACCTGCTGGTTCGGGTTGGCGGGGACGTCCAGCACCGGGCTGCGGTCAAAGAAGCCCTCGGGGCGGAGCTTGAAGCCCACGGTGTCCACGGGCATGATGGGCCAGTCCTCCATCCGCGGGAAGTGGGTCAGCCCAAAGGTGTGCCACACCACGATGTCCTGGCCGTCGAGTTCCCGGTCCTCCGCCACAAAGGCGGGCAGGCCGGCTCCGCCGGAGTGCTGGTTGACGAAGTCGCCCGTGGGGTACCGCTCGTCCTCCGCGTAGCGGGTCACCCACAGGTCCTTGGTGGCGAAGGCTGCCCGCTTGGCGATCGAGGATCCCGGGTCAGCGAGCAGGGTGGGCTGGTTTTCAGAGTGGAGTTTGTAGCCCACCGGCTCTCCCAGCCGGTTCCGGGACTCCGGGTTGGAGATGATCCACGTCCGGCCGCTGCGGGCATCGGCCTCTCGGACACCCTCCGATTCGCTGGCGAGGAGAGTGCGCCTGCGGGAGAAGGCATTGCCGCGTTCGTTGCCCGGGCCCATCGCCTGGCGGACCACGTCCTCCTCCTCCACCCGGTTCGTGAAACCGTCAACGGCCATGTCCAGCCGGGCGCTGAAGAGGTGCTGGTGGAAGGGTGCGCCCAGTCCCGGGGCGAGCTGGGAAATGTTGTCCGAGCCGCCCTCCGGGAACGCGGAGGTGAAGACCACGCCGGTGGCCTTGGCCTCGAACTCGATGGTGCCGTCCAGGTACAGGTACCAGTAGAAGCCGTAATCGTAGTTGCCGATGGTGGTGAAGAAGGAGATCACCAGGCGGCGGTTCCGGCGGGTGTAGTTGATCCCGGTCCAGAGGTCCGAGTGCTTGGAGAGGACGCCCCAGTCCTCCTCATGCATGCAGATGCCGTTGCGGATCTCGCGCGGATTGCCGAAGGCGTCCGAGATGACGGGGCTGAGGTAGGTGATGTCGCCCAGGCAGTCGCAGCCGAGCTCCAGGGAGTTGGCGTACTGGCCCACCAGGTATTCGCCGGTGTCGAAGTAGTTCTGCCACGACCGGATCGGTGACGGGTCGCCGTACGGGACCACCATCTCGGCGATGGAAGCACGGTTGATGATGGGCCGCAGCCGGCCGCCGTCACGGAAGCCCAGGTTGTGCAGGACCACTCCTTCGCGGACGTCGAAGCCCACGTCCACGCTCCACTTTTCCCACTCCACATGGTTTCCGCCGATGACGGTGAAGCTGGGGCCTTCTGGCTGCGTGATGCTGATGGGCTTCTGGGTGGTCCGCAGGGGGCCGGTCAACTCCGGGTCCGTGTAGTTGCCATGGTCAGCCGGGATGGGCATAACCCCGAGGTCGATGACCTGCATGACTTCCTTGTTCACCACGTCCACGTAGGCCAGCAGTCCGTCCACGGGATGTGCCCAGGCGCTGTCCGCCGGGAAGTCCTGGACGAAAGCCAGGCCCCGGAGGATCCGGCGCCCCTTCTCCTCCGCGTACTCGAATACGCCGGCGGACAGCGGCGCCACGCGGACGCCAGCGACGTCCAGGCCGCGGGCAGCAAGGGCGTCCAGCCAGCGCTGGTCAGCGGCCAGCAGCGACTCCACCAGTTCGAACTCCTCCTCGAGAACGGGAAGTTCACCGGTCACGGCGGTATCGAGCACGACGGCGGATTCCACCTTCTGGTGCGTCAGGGAGACGATGACATCGCTTGGCGCAGCCCCGGAGACGTCGTGGATAAAGATCCGGAAGCGCCGATCCTCCGCCTGGTCGGCGCCGCCTTCGGCTCCGGGCCGGCCGCCCCGGACCGGATCCAGGAGTCCCAGGTACGCAATGCGGTGCTGCGCCCCAAGGAGGTCCTCCGACTGCAGGACGGACCGTATCTCCAGGATCTCCGGGGCGGTGGCGAGGCCGAATGTTGATGCGGTGTCAACGGGTGCAAGCGTCATGGTCAAGCCTTTGATCGGACCCCTGGTGGGTCGGTCGGTTTATTTTCTATAGTTGTAGAGAATAAGCTGTACGTAAGATGGGCCACAAGGGTTTGGGCGAAAATATTTCCGGGGAGCAGCTGCGGTGCCAAAGATTGTTGACCATGATGAGCGGCGCCTGGAACTGGTGGATGCGACATGGCGCATCATTGCGCGCCATGGCCTGGAGGGCGCCACGATGCGCGAGATCGCCATGGAGGCAGGCTTCGCCAACGGCGCCCTGAAGCCCTACTTCCCCACCAAGGACACCTTGCTCGAATTCGCCTTCAGCCATGTGTTCAACCGCACGAACCAGCGGATCGCGGAGGTTACGCAAGGCCAGTCCGGCCTTGCTGCCCTGCGGGCCTTTTGCCTCGAGGTGCTGCCCCTGGACGAGGAGCGCGTCAACGAGGCGCGGATCGTGATCCCCTTCTGGCAGAAGGCGGTCAACGACCCGCAAAAAGCATTGATCCACCAGCAGTCAATGGCCGAGTGGCTTACGGTCATCCGGCATTGCCTCGCGGAGGCCCGGGACGCAGGCGACGTGAGTACCGCTGTCGACGATGACGCCCTGGCCGGCCAGCTCCTGAACATGCTGCTGGGCGCACAGATCGAGGCAGCCCTGGCACCGGCGGGCCGCGGAGACTTCGGTCACCACCACCAGCTTGAGGGCTACCTGGCCCTGCTGAGCCAGCCGGCGGACCATTGAACGCTGAGAGCGCAGCCGCGACCATTCCTGCTGACATCGACACTCCCGAGATCCTCGTGGACGTTGACGTCCTGGACCGCAACATCACCCGGATGGCCCGGGCCGTGCAGGCGAAAGGACTCGTCCTGCGTCCGCACGCCAAGACCCACAAGATCCCGGAGATCGCCGCCCGGCAACTCGCGGCCGGGGCGGTTGGGCTGACCGTGGCCACTATCGGCGAGGCGGAAGTGTTCGCCGCGTCAGGAGTCCAGGATCTCTTCATTGCCTACCCCCTGTGGGTCTCTCCGCAAAAGGCAGTGCGGCTCCGGCAGCTTGTAGCAAGCGCGAAAATTTCAGTAGGCGTGGACTCGGCAGCCGGAGCTTCCGCGCTGGGTGCAGGTCTCGGCGATGCCGCCGGGGAGATCAGCGTGCTGGTGGAGATCGACAGCGGCCACCACCGCAGCGGCGTCCAGGCTGAAGCAGCAGCAGCCGTTGCCCAGGCAGCGTCCGGCGCCGGCCTCAAGGTGGCAGGGGTCTTCACCTTCCCCGGCCACAGCTATGCGCCAGGCATGCCCGTCGAAGCGGCGGTGCAGGAGCAGGACGCCCTGCACCGGGCAGCGGAAGCGCTGGGCGCGGCGGGCTTCGAGGCCGCTGTGCGAAGTGGAGGATCCACCCCGACGGCGCTCCTCACCGAAGGCTCTGCTGCCACCGAAGTGCGTCCCGGCGTCTACGTCTTCGGTGATGCCCAGCAGCTGGAGCTGGGCCGTTGCGCCCTTGAGGACATCGCACTGGCGGTTGCGGCCACCGTGGTCAGCCACCACACCACCGCTCCGGACAGCCCGCAGCGGTTCATCCTTGACGCCGGGAGCAAGATCCTGGGCAGCGACCGGCCGGCCTGGGCCAGCGGGTTCGGGCGCCTGATGGACCACCCCGGGGCAAGAATCACCGCACTGTCAGAGCACCACGCCACAGTGGAGTGGCACAACGACGGCGCGCCGCCGGCCATCGGTACGCGTCTCCGGGTCATCCCCAACCACGTCTGCCTCGCCATCAATCTCGTGGATGACGTGGCCGTTGTGAGCCAGGGCAGGCTGACTGATCGCTGGGCGGTGGCAGCCCGGGGGAAGAACAAATAGCGGCAATTCTTTTTTCGCCAAGTGTTGAAAAAAGACGGCGGGTGGCACTAACCTGATGGGACTGTGTTGCAGGACACAGTTTCGGGGGAATGTCAGATGGCCCGCCCGTCGTCAGGAACATCCATGCAAGCACCAGCCTCGCCCGCCAGCCAGAACCAGAACCTCACCACCAGGGTTGCGGCGTCTTTCGACCACTGGAAGCACCTCGTGGCCGAGTCCTTTGTGCCGCTCACGGCAAAAACGGCTGACGTGGACGGCTTCCGCGGGCAGCTGCGCGCGCGGGTACTGGACCGGATGTCCATCGTGGAAGTCACCGCCACATCCCATGAGGTCCACCGCACGCCAGCGCTCATTGCCCAGGCCGGCGAGCGCTATTTCAAGCTCAGCCTCCAGCTTGAGGGCACCGGACTCCTCATCCAGGACAACCGGGAGGCGCTGCTCCAGCCCGGTGATCTGGCCATCTATGACACCAACCGCCCGTACACCCTGGCGTTCGAGGAACAGGCCCGGATGATGGTGGTGATGTTTCCATGCGGCGCCCTCACGCTGCCCACGGATTACGTTGGCCAGCTCTCCGCCGTCAGGATGCCCGGCAGCACGGGCCTGAGCGGGATCGTGGGACAGTTCATCCGCCAGCTCGCCGAAAATATCGACATCCTGAGCGGTCCCAGCGGGTCGCGGCTGGCCACCAATGCCCTGGACCTGGTGTCCACCATGCTGCATGCAGAAATGGACATCGCCCCGGACCGGATGAAGCCGCAGGCCCTGCTGGCCGCGTCCGTTCGCGAATACATCGAGGGCAACCTGTCCGATCCGCTGCTCTGCCCGGCGAGCATCGCGGCCGCGCACTTCATCTCCACCAGGCACCTGCACAACGTCTTCCACGAGTCCGGCAACACCGTGGCCGGCTGGATCCGGAGCCAGCGCCTTGACGGATCGCGCCGCGACCTGCGGGATCCCCTGCACGCCGGGAAGTCCGTCAGTGCGGTGGCTTCCCGCTGGGGGTTCCTTGATGCGGCCCACTTCAGCCGCACCTTCCGCGACGCTTTCGGCATGTCCCCCACCGACTGGCGCCGGGGCGCCTGAGCATCAGCACCGGCGGGCATTAGTGCACGACGGCGGATGGCGCCGGCTTGGCATGCCCGGCTTAGATCAGCCCCTGCGCGAGCATCGCGTCGGCCACCTTCACGAATCCGCCGACGTTGGCACCGAGGACGTAGTCGCCGGGCGCACCGTATTCCTCCGCGGTGGCAGCGCACAGGTCATGGATTCCCACCATGATGTCCGTGAGCCGCTGCTCGGTGTGCTCGAAGGACCAGGAATCGCGGCTGGCGTTCTGCTGCATCTCCAGGGCGGAGGTGGCCACACCCCCGGCGTTGGCTGCCTTGCCGGGTGCGAACAGGACACCGGCCTGCTGGAAGACGGAGACGGCGTCGGGCGTGCTGGGCATGTTGGCCCCTTCACCCACGGCGAGCAGGCCGCCCCGCACCAAGGCGGCGGCAGCAGCGCCGTCGAGCTCGTTCTGCGTTGCACACGGCAGCGCCACGGTGGGGCCGGCGGCGTCCCAGACGGAACCGCCGTCCACGTACGTGGCGCCCGGCTTGCGGACGCCGTATTCCTTGAGCCGGGCGCGCTCCACTTCCTTGACCTGGCGCAGCAGCGGAACGTCGATCCCTGACTCGTCGATGATGTAGCCGCTGGAGTCCGAGCAGGCAACCACCGTGGCGCCCAGTGCCTGCGCCTTGGCGATGGCATTGATGGCCACGTTTCCGGAGCCGGAGACCACCACGCGCTGCCCGTCGAAGGAGAGCCCGCGGGTCTTGAGCATCTCGTTGGCGAAGATGACTGTCCCGAAACCCGTTGCTTCCGGCCGCACCAGGGACCCGCCCCAGGAGATCCCCTTGCCGGTGAGGACGCCGGATTCGTAGCGGTTGGTGATGCGCTTGTACTGGCCGAAGAGGTAGCCGATTTCACGCCCGCCCACCCCGATGTCGCCGGCCGGGACGTCGGTGTACTCGCCGATGTGGCGGTAAAGCTCGGTCATGAAGGACTGGCAGAACCGCATGACCTCGGCGTCGCTGCGGCCACGCGGGTCGAAGTCGGAGCCGCCCTTGCCGCCGCCGATGGGCATGCCGGTCAGTGCATTCTTGAAGATCTGCTCAAAGCCGAGGAATTTGACGATGCCAAGATTCACCGACGGATGGAACCTCAGCCCGCCCTTGTACGGGCCCAGTGCCGAGTTGAATTCCACCCGGAAGCCGCGGTTGATCTGAACCCGGCCGTGGTCGTCAGTCCAGGGGACGCGGAAGATGATCTGCCGCTCGGGTTCGCAGAGGCGTTCCAGGATGGCTGCTTCAAGGAACTCGGGGTGGCGGTCGTGGACCGGCCCGAGGCTTTCGAAGACCTCGGTGATGGCCTGGTGGAATTCCGCCTCGCCGGGGTTCCGCGCCAGAACTGTATTCCTGATGGTTTCCAGCCGTGCATCCATGAGTTCTTCCTAACGTGGCCTGCACGGGACGGCCACGAGGAGGCGGCGTTGTCCTGAAAAAAGTTTACGTTTCAACTTATCGGATTACGACTGCGCACTGTTAGGCGGGCGGGCGCGCTTCAGCTAATCTCCGTATTGTGACAGCAAACTTCCGTCTTATGAAATTTGAGGGGAATAATTCTCCCGGCCCCGGGGCGTCCTGATGCCGTATATTTGCCTGCTCCTCTCCGGTGCCCCGCTGCTGGTCAACGGGCTGGCAACACTGGGACGCCTGCCCCGCCGCGACGCAGCCGTGCTGAGCCTCGTGGTGGGTATCGTCCAGGTGGTGCTCGGCGTCGTCGTCCTGTCCCCGGGCACTCCTGCAACCCCAGCACTGACTGCCGCCGGCATGTTCCTGTTCGGCCTAACGTACGTCTATGCGGGCCTGGACGTCCTGCTGGCGCTGGGCTCCAAGGGGCTGGGCTGGTTCTGCGGCATGGTGGCCTTCGTTGGACTGCTCCTGGCAGCGGCGTGGCTTCGTGACGATCCCCTGCTGTCCGTTATGTGGCTGGTTTGGTCCGTGCTGTGGGCGCTGCTTTTCGCCTCGCTGGCCCTGGGCCTGGCCCGGGTAGACACCTTCACGGGCTGGGCGCTGGTGCTCACCAGCCAGGTCACGGCTACAATCCCGGCTTTCCTGGGGCTGGCCGGGCTGTGGCCACACAGCCCGTCGGTAGCCGCCGCTGCAGCGGTATTACTGGGCGGGCTGCTCGTCCTTGCCGGCGTTCTTGCCCGGCGGACCCTGGCCGCAAAGGGAATGGCCCGGGCCGATGCTGTCGCACCGGACCGGGCCCTTCAAACCCCTCACCGCGTCAGCGAAGGAAGCTGTCCGTTAACCGGCGTTCCCCAGACTGCCGGCCTTCTGCCGCCGTTCAATCCGTGACTCCACCAGGACACCGGCGGCGAACATCACCGGGACAGCCACCAGCAGGGCCGCGGCCGTTTCTGCGCTGCCGCCAATCAGTGCGGTGAAGTTGCTGACCACCAGGGCCAGCACCCACGCCAGCAGCAGGGTGGCCAGGGCAGGCGCCAGGAAGGTCTGCCAGAGCTGGACTTCCACACGCTCCCGCCGGAAAAATCCCACCACGGCCACGGAACAAAGGATGTACAGCACCAGCAGTGCAGCAACAGCCAGTCCGCTGAACCAGGAGAACAGGGTCAGGACAGGATCCAGCGCGAGCAGCGCGAAGGGAACCACCAGTACCACGGCGGTGGCGGTCTGGATCCGGGCGGCCGCGGCGGGGGCGCTGTGGCGGTTGGTCCGGGCCAGGACGGCGGGCATGGAGCCCTGCAGTGCCAGCGAGTGAAGGTACCGGTTGATGCCGTTATGGAAGGCGATGATGCCGGCCAGCAGGGACGTCACCAGCAGGATGCCCGTGGCAGTGCCGGCCCACGGTCCGAACAGTTCCACCATGGGAGCCAGCACAAAGCTGGTGGAGTCGCCCGATTCAAGGGCCGCACCGGCTGCGTCCATGACCTGGCTGGGGCCGTAGTAGCTCACCAGCATCCAGGAGATAAACGAGAAGAACACGGCGATCACGGCTACTGACAGGTAGGTGGCCCGCGCTACGGTGCGGTGGGCGTCCTTGGCTTCTGCCGAATAGATGGCGGTGGATTCGAAGCCGAACATCGAGGCCACAGCGAACATGATGGCCACGCCCGGGGCGCCGGCGGCGATGGCCTCCGGGGAGAAGGACGCCGCGATGCTGATCCCCTCGGGACCGCCGCCGCTAAAGAGCACCGTGAAGCCGAACATCAGCAGGATGGCCACTTCGAGCCCCACCAGCAGGGCGAGGACCTTGGCGCCGAGTTCGATGTTGAGCGAGCCCAGCACCTGCACTCCGGCCATCGTGGCCAGGGCCAGCGCCCACCAGGGGACGTTGACGCTAACGGAAGCCAGCAGCCCGGAAAACGCTGCCCCATAGAGCCCGTACATCGCTGCCTGAACCGTGCTGTACGCCAAGAGCGCCAACCAGGCCGCGCCGGCTCCGGCCTTCCGGCCGAAGGCCGCCGTGACATAGGCGTAAAACGCGCCGCTGCCCTGGATCCTGCGGCTCATCGCCACGAATCCCACGGCGAAGATGACAATAACGACGCCCACAATCAGGTAGGCGCCCGGGGCGCCGGCACCGTTGCCGAGGGCGGCGGCCAAGGGGGAAGCACCGGTGATTCCCGTCAGGGGCGCCTGGGCGGACAGAACGAAGAACAGGATTCCCATGACGCCGATGCTGCCGGCGCGGAGGGCAGTGGAGTGTTCCTTTGCGGGGCTTGCATCAGCAGTCCGGGATTCGGAATTGGAAATACTCATTGGATCCTTCTTAACGGTCATGAGCGCTGGGGGGGAAGGGTGCGGTTCAAGGTCCTGCACCGTTGAATCCAGCATGGCAGCGGACCGCCTCAAGGGTTTTGTCGCGCAGCGATCAGTTGTTGTACCTGAGCGCAATGCCCGGGCTGGAGCGGGACGCGTCCGCCACTTAATCCAAGGCGGTGCCGAATCACCTGCCCGTGGCATACTGCCGTTACCAGACATCGCCGGATCCGCCGGCCGGAAGGGGTCCCTTCGTGCAGGAATTCGGTGTGGACGAGACGGCGCGGCAGCACGTCGTCGAGGCCCTTGCCAGGGCGGACAGCGGCGCGGGGACGGACTTTCAGCGGCGGTTCGACCGGCACTTCCCGGACCTCTGCCGTCTCTTCCAGTCGCTGTACGGTTCCCGCGAGGACTGGCTGGACCAGCTCACCGCACTGGTCCTTCAGAACGCCCGCTCCTGGCAGGACCGCCCGGCGGAGCTGAAGGCCCTCGACGCCGAGCGGGAAGCCAACAGCGGCTGGTTCCTGGCCAACAAGATGCTGGGCGGGGTCTGCTACGTGGACCGGTACGCCGAAAGCCTGGAGGGAGTCCGCGCCCGCATCCCGTACTTCAGGGAACTGGGCCTCACCTACCTGCACCTCATGCCGCTGTTCCTGGCGCCGGAGCCGCACTCCGACGGCGGTTATGCGGTCTCCAGTTACCGCCAGGTCAACCCGAAACTTGGCACTATGGAACAACTGCGCGAGCTTGCGGCGGAACTGAAAGCCAACGGGATCAGCCTGGTGGTCGACTTTATCTTCAACCACACCTCCGACGAGCACGAGTGGGCACGGCGCGCCGCCGCCGGGGATCCCGAATTCAGCGATTACTACTGGATCTTCCCGGACCGCACCATGCCGGACGCCTTTGAACAGAATGTGCGGGAGATCTTCCCGGAGAACCACCCCGGGTCCTTCATCCGGATGGAGGACGGCCGCTGGGTCTGGGCCACCTTCCACACCTACCAATGGGACCTGAACTACTCCAACCCGGACGTTTTCCGTGCCATGGCCGGCGAAATGCTGTTCCTGGCCAACCAGGGCGTGGACATCCTGCGCATGGATGCGGTCGCCTTCATCTGGAAACAGCTCGGCACCCCCTGCGAAAACCGCCCCGAAGCCCATACGCTGCTCCAGGCCTTCAACGCGGTGTGCCGGCTCGCCGCGCCGTCGCTGCTGTTCAAGTCCGAGGCCATCGTGCACCCCGACGAAGTGGCGCTCTACATCGACCCTGCCGAGTGCCAGATCTCCTACAACCCGCTGCAGATGGCGCTGATCTGGGAATCGCTGGCCACCCGGGACGTGTCGCTCCTGGCCCAGGCACTGCAGCGCCGGCACAACATCGCCGAGGGCACGTCCTGGGTGAACTACGTCCGCAGCCACGACGACATCGGCTGGACTTTTGCTGACGAGGACGCGGCGGAACTGGGCATCAACGGCTTTGACCACCGCCGGTTCCTGAACTCCTTCTACGTCAACCGCTTCCCCGGCAGCTTCGCCCGCGGTGTGCCCTTCCAGGACAACCCCAAGACCGGTGACTGCAGGATTTCAGGCACGACGGCGTCGCTGTGCGGCATGGAGGTGGACCCGGCTGAGGCGGTGGAGCGGATCCTCCTCGCCCACTCGGTTGCCTTCAGCACCGGCGGCATTCCCCTGCTGTACCTCGGCGACGAGGTGGGCCAGGTCAACGACTACAGCTATGCCTCGGAACCCGGGCATGAGTCGGACACCCGCTGGGTCCACCGGCCGCACTACCCGGCGGAGCAGTATGCCCGCCGCCATGACCCTTCCACTCCCGAAGGCGCCGTCTACGCGGGCCTGAAACGAATGATCGAGGTCCGTGCCGGCGCTCCGGAGCTGGCAGGAACAAGGCTGGTGGACTTCGCCACCCACAACTCCCGCGTGCTGGCCTACCAGCGCCCCGGCGAGCAGACCTGGGTCCTGGCACTGGCCAACTTCAGCGACGAACCGCAGGCATTGCCCGCCGAAACCTTTTCCGGATACTCAGCCGCCGCCGTCGACCTTCTCTCCGAAGCCTCGCTGCAGCTGGACGACGGCGTCACGCTCCTACCGCGCCAGTATCTCTGGCTGCGCGTCACCCCCAGCTGATGTTCCCTTTTCCCAACTAAGTAGCGTCAAGTGTCGTTTTGACCGCCCAAAACGACACTTAGCGCTACCCAGTTGGGCGGGCGGGCACGGGACGTGAAACCATACGGATCATGGCCTCCAAGATTGCGTACCAGGGTGAGCCCGGCGCCAACTCCAATATCGCGTGCAAGCAGATGTTCCCGGACATGGAAAGCGTGCCCTGCGCCAGCTTCGAGGACGCGTTTGAACTCGTGTCCAGCGGCGAGGCGGACCTGGCCATGATCCCCATCGAAAACTCGATTGCCGGGCGGGTGGCGGACATCCATATCCTGCTGCCCCAGTCCAACCTGCAGATCGTGGGCGAGTTCTTCCTGCCCATCCACTTCGACCTGCTGGGCATCCCGGGCAGCACCATCGCGGACGCCACCGAGGTCCACAGCCACATCCACGCCCTGGGCCAGTGCCGCAAGCTGATCCGTGAGCACGGCCTCAAGCCGGTCATCGCGGGCGACACCGCCGGGTCCGCCCGTGAAGTGGCCGAGTGGAACGATCCCCGCAAGCTCTCCCTCGCTCCCCCGCTGGCCGCGCAGATCTACGGCCTGGAAGTGCTGGCCTCCCGGGTTGAGGATGATCCGTCCAACACCACAAGGTTCGTGGTCCTGGCCCGGGAGATGGCGCTGCCGGCCCGGGACGAACTGCCCGGACCGGCGGTCACCAGCTTCGTGTTCCGCGTCCGCAACGTCCCGTCCGCGCTGTACAAGGCGCTGGGCGGCTTCGCGACGAACGGCGTCAACATGACGCGGCTGGAAAGCTACATGGTGGGCAACGAGTTCGCGGCCACCATGTTTATGGCCGACGTGGAAGGTCACCCCGGGGACTTACCGCTGAAGCTGGCCCTCGAGGAGCTGGACTTCTTCACCACCGAGGTGCGCATCCTTGGCGTTTATGAGGCCGCGGAGTACAGGACAGCTCAGACCGTCAGCGGCTGACCCGTTGCCTGGCGCGGCTTGAGCAGGCCCGGCTTCAGCAAGGCAGCAAAGAACTCCCCCAGTTCCGCCGTCGCGGTGAGCGGCAGGACGTTCGCCACATACTGGTCCGGGCGCACCACCACCACCACGCCGCCGCGGTCCAGCCCGCGCAGTTCGAAGATGTCTGCCCCGGGATCGGTGGCGTACACCTTCTCGTAATCGGTCAGCTTGAACGGGCCCACCTGCGGCTTGAAGACGGCGGGAACCTTTCCAATGTCCACGGCCGTGTGCGGTTGCTGGTAAATCACCTTCACGTCGAACCAGGCGTCAGGATCAGCGTCCGACGGCGTTGCGGCCAGCGGCGAGTCAGGCGAGTTTGCGATCCACCCGGCGAAGTCCGCCACCCCTGAGTGCGTACCGGCGGGCGCGGCGTCCGCGAAGACGTAGATCCGCCACCGCCCGTCCGCCGTGGCGTGGTGGCCGAGGTGCATGGGGTTGGTATCGCCCACCCGCACCACCGGTGCTGATTTGAAACGCTTGCCCACGGGGAAGCCGGTGGCAAGGTCCTGGTGCTTCGCGGGTGCCACCAGCATGGACGGCGCGTACTCGGTCATGAATCCGGCCGGGAACTCGGCAGTGCGCACGTAGAAGTCTTCGAGGTCCGAGGGGTTCTCGAACTCCTCGGGCTTCTTGGCCATCATGGTGGACCATTCCTTGTCGAAGTCAATGAGATTCTTTGCCACCACCTGCCGCTCCGCGGAATACGTGGACAGCAGGCCTTCCGGGCTGCGGCCTTCCAGCACGTGGCCGAGCTTCCAGGCGATGTTGAAGCCGTCCTGCATCGAAACGTTCATGCCCTGGCCCGCCTTGGCACTGTGCGTGTGGCAGGCGTCGCCGGTGATAAACACCCGCGGGGTGCGCGTACCGCGCTCCTCCGGCAGGACGTCGTCGAACCTGTCCGTGAGCCGGTGCCCCACCTCGTAGACGCTGTGCCACGCCACGTTGCGGACGTCCAGCGTGTAGGGGTGGAGGATCTCGTTGGCCTTGTGGATGATCTGCTCGATGGTGGTGTTCCGGACGGCGTGATGGGTGGCCGGGTCCACCTCGCCCAGGTCCACATACATGCGGAACAGATGTCCGCCTTCGCGCGGGATCAGCAGGATGCTGCCTTTTTCCCCCTGGATGGCGCACTTGGTCCGGATATCGGGGAAGTCGGTCACGGCGAGGGTGTCCATCACGCCCCAGGCGTGGTTGGCCTGGTCCCCGGCAAGAGTGCAGCCAATCGCTGTGCGCACTTTGCTGCGCGCGCCATCGGCACCCACCACATATTTAGCCCGCACTATGCGTTCCTGGCCCTCATTCGGCCCGGAAGTGCGCAGGAGTGTCACGGTGACGGGGAAGTCGCCCTCGTCCGTGACGCTAAGGGACTGGAAGTCGTAGCCGTAGTCGGGCTTCAGGCGGGTAGGCGAGTTGGCGGCAAACTCGGCGAAGTAGTCCAGCACGCGCGCCTGGTTGACGATGAGGTGCGGGAACTCGCTGATGCCCATCTCGTCGTCGACAGCGCGGGCGGTACGAATGATGTTGGCATGGCTGGCGGGGTCCGGCTTCCAGAACGCCATCTCGGTGATGCGGTAGGCCTCGGCAATGATGCGCTCCGCGAACCCGAACGCCTGGAAGGTTTCGACGCTGCGCGCCTGGATGCCGTCGGCCTGGCCGATGGCGAGCCGTCCGGGACGCCGCTCGATGATGCGCGTGCTGACATTCGGGAACATGGAAAGCTGCGCCGCGGCGAGCATTCCCGCCGGCCCGGTGCCGACAATCAGGACGTCCACTTCATCCGGGAGCTCGTCGGGCCGGTTCAGCCCGACGCCAGCTGCCGGCTTTACCCGCGGGTCTCCGGATACGTAACCGTGGTGGTGAAACTGCACGGGATTCCTCACTTCGTTGTGTGGCTCTTCGGCCATAAGGCTTGTTCGATAATAGAACTAGGGTTTCCATATGAGAAAACTCGGGTGTGGGGCAATACTGTACGCCACCTGTAACGGGGACGACAAGGGTGCCAAAAATGCGAGCCTCGAACGCTTGACAAGCGTCAGCCAAAGCGCGAAGGTGATCGTATACGATTTCGTACTTCGCTAGGAGACGCTTTGGAGCAGGTCAACGGGGAGACCCTCGCAGCGGCACGCAAGGTGATCGCGGTGCACATCAACTACCCCAGTCGGGCCGCACAACGGGGACGCACGCCGGTCCAGCCGTCCTACTTCCTCAAGCCGTCGTCGTCGCTCTCGCTTAGCGGCAGCACGGTGGAACGCCCCGCCGGATGCGAACTTCTTGGCTACGAGGGCGAGATCGCGCTGGTCATCGGCAAGGCTGCCCGCCGCGTCAGTATCGAGGACGCATGGAGCCACGTCGCCGCCGTGACAGCCGGCAATGACCTTGGCGTGTACGACCTGCGCTGGGCGGACAAGGGTTCGAACCTCAAGTCCAAGGGCGGGGACGGTTTCACCCCGGTGGGCCCGGGACTGATCCCGGCAGACGCCGTCGACCCCGCCCAGCTTCGCATCCGCACCTGGCACAACGGCCAGCTCGTCCAGGATGACATCACGGAAGACCTGCTCTTCCCGTTTGCCCGGCTCGTGGCCGACCTGTCCCAGCTGCTCACCCTTGAGGAGGGGGACATCATCCTCACCGGCACCCCTGCCGGTGCGTCTGTCGCCAAGCCCGGGGATGTGCTCGAAGTGGAGGTCTCAGCCGGGAACCTCACCACCGGCCGTTTGGTCACCAAGGTGGAGGAAGGCACGACGCCGTTCGCGGACTTTGGTGCCGGACCCCAGGTTGATGACGTGCAGCGGGAGGAGGCGTGGGGTTCGCGTGAGGCTGCGGGACTGCCCGCGGCAGCCAGTGTCCTCACCCCCGGACTGAAAGCCAATCTCGAAAGTGTCGCCACGGCAACCCTGTCCTCGCAACTTCGCAAACGCGGCCTTAATAACGTCAGCATCGACGGCCTGCAGTCCACCCGGCCGGACCGCCGCGTGGTGGGCCTGGCCCGGACCCTGCGGTACGTTCCCAACCGCGAGGACCTGTTCAAGACCCACGGCGGCGGGTTCAACGCCCAGAAGCGCGCCATCGATTCCGTGAACGAGGGCGAAATCCTGGTCATGGAGGCCCGCGGCGAGAAGGGCACCGGCACGGTGGGTGACATTCTTGCCCTGCGCGCCCAGGTCCGCGGCGCCGCGGCCATCATTACCGACGGCGGCGTGCGGGACTTCTCAGCTGTGGCCGGGCTGGAGATGCCCACCTATTTCGCCAACCCGCACCCTGCCGTGCTGGGGCGGCGCCACATCCCGTGGGACACGGACATCACCATCGCCTGCGGCGGAGCCACCGTCCAGCCCGGCGACATCATCGTGGCCGACTCCGACGGCATCCTGGTGATCCCGCCGGCCATCGCCGAGGAACTCGTGGAGGACTGCATCACGCAGGAACAGGAAGAGAGCTTCATCTTCGAAATGGTCCAGCAGGGCAACAGCGTGGACGGCCTCTACCCGATGAATGCCGAATGGCAGGCCCGGTACGAGGAATGGAAGGCAGGCACCATGAATCCGGCAGCAGGTAACCCGAATGACTGAGACAGTGACCGGTCTTCCCGCGGCATCGGCGGGCAGCAAATCCGAGCAGGCCTACCAGGCCGTCAAAGCCCGGATCATCGAAGGAACCTACACTCCCGGTTACCGGCTGGTCCTGGGCAGCATCGCCAAGGACCTGGGATTCAGCGTGGTCCCGGTCCGTGAGGCCATCCGCCGGCTTGAGGCCGAGGGCCTGGTGACGTTCGAACGCAACGTGGGCGCCACCGTGGCCGGGATCGACCCCACCGAATACCTGTACACCATGCAGACCCTCAGCATCGTCGAAGGTGCCGCCACAGCGCTGTCCGCACCGCTGATCGACCCGGCAGCGATCGCCCGGGCCCGTGGAGTGAATGCCGAGATGCGCGAGTGCCTGAAGCACTTCGACCCCGTCAGGTTCACCGCGCTGAACCAGGACTTCCACAGCGTCCTGTTTGAGCACTGCCCGAATCCGCACATCCTGGACCTGGTGCACCGCGGTTGGAACCGGCTGGCGGCACTGCGGTCTTCCACCTTCCGCTTTGTCCCCGGCCGCGCCCACGATTCAGTAGACGAGCACGAGGCACTGCTCCGGCTCATCGAATCCGGAGCAGATGCCGATGCCATCGAGAAGGCAGCGCGCTTGCACCGCTCCGCCACCCTCGACGCCTACCTCGCGCAGGCCAAGAACCTCTGACCCGCTCCCCGGGAGCAAGACCCCCACCTCAGCAGTAAGGAAACAACAATGACGTTCACTGCAGAACAGACAGCCACCCATTACGTGCCGCAGGATTTGCCCCGCCACATCCAGCACTACATCAACGGCGAGTTCGTTGATTCGGTGGGCGGCAAGACCTTTGATGTCCTGGACCCGGTCTCCAACACCAACTACGCCACTGCCGCGGCCGGCCAGAAAGAGGACATCGACCTCGCCGTAGCCGCAGCCCGCGAAGCCTTCGTCAGCGGGCCCTGGCCCAAGATGAAGCCCCGCGAACGCGCCCGGGTCCTGAACAAAATCGCCGACGCCGTCGAGGCCCAGGAAGCCCGGCTCGCCGAACTGGAAACCTTCGACACCGGCCTGCCCATCACGCAGGCCAAGGGCCAGGCCCTGCGTGCGGCCGAGAACTTCCGTTTCTTCGCGGACCTGATCGTGGCCCAGTTCGACGACGCCATGAAGGTTCCGGGCTCGCAGATCAACTACGTGAACCGCAAACCGATCGGCGTCGCCGGCCTGATCACGCCCTGGAACACCCCGTTCATGCTCGAGTCCTGGAAGCTCGCCCCGGCCCTGGCCACCGGCAACACCGTGGTCCTCAAGCCCGCCGAATTCACCCCACTGTCCGCCTCCCTCTGGGCCACCATCTTCAAGGAAGCCGGCCTGCCCGACGGCGTCTTCAACCTGGTCAACGGCCTGGGCGAGGAAGCAGGCGACGCCCTGGTCAAGCACCCGGACGTCCCGCTGATCTCCTTCACCGGCGAAACCACCACCGGCCAGACGATCTTCCGCAACGCTGCAACCAACCTCAAAGGCCTGTCCATGGAGCTGGGCGGCAAGTCCCCCTGCGTCGTGTTCGCCGACGCCGACCTGGACGCAGCCATCGACTCGGCCCTGTTCGGGGTCTTCTCCCTCAACGGCGAACGCTGCACCGCCGGCTCCCGCATCTTGGTTGAACGCGCCATCTACGACGAATTCTGCGAGAAGTACGCTGCCCGCGCGAAGAACATTGTGGTGGGCGATCCTCATGATCCCAAAACCCAGGTGGGCGCCCTGGTCCACCCGGAGCACTACGAGAAGGTGGCTTCCTACGTCGAGATAGGAAAGTCCGAAGGCAGGCTTCTCGCGGGCGGCGGCCGGCCGGAGAACCTGCCGGAGGGCAACTACATCGCCCCCACCGTGTTCGCCGACGTCGCACCCGATGCCCGGATCTTCCAGGAGGAAATCTTCGGACCCGTCGTGGCCATCACCCCGTTCGAGAACGACGACGAAGCCCTCGCCCTGGCGAACAACACCAAGTACGGCCTGGCCGCCTACATATGGACGCAGAACCTGACGCGCGCGCACAACTTCTCCCAGAACGTGGAGGCCGGCATGGTTTGGCTGAACAGCCACAACGTCCGCGACCTGCGCACCCCGTTCGGCGGCGTCAAGGCCTCCGGCCTCGGCCACGAGGGCGGCTACCGCTCCATCGATTTCTACACGGACCAGCAAGCGGTGCACATCACCCTCGGCTCCGTCCACACCCCCAAGTTCGGCAGCATCGAAGCCTCCGCCGCCAACGAAGGCTAGGCCCAGGCACCCAGCCCGGCCTGCCGCCGTCGTACTTCCCAAAACCTTTCAAAGAAGAGAGCACACCATGACCAACTTCGTTCCCACCCCTTCTGTTCCGGCCCCGGACATTGTCCGCTGCGCCTACATGGAGATCGTGGTCACGGACCTCACCAAGTCCCGCGAGTTCTATGTGGATGTCCTGGGCCTGCACGTCACCGAAGAAGACGAAAACACCATCTACCTCCGCACCCTGGAGGAGTTCATCCACCACAACCTGGTGCTGCGCAAGGGACCCATCGCGGCCGTGGCCGCGTTCGCATACCGGGTGAAGTCCCCCGCGGAGGTGGACGCTGCGGAGGCCTACTACAAGGAACTCGGCTGCCGGACCGAACGCCGCATCGGCGGCTTCACCAAGGGTGTGGGCGACTCCGTCCGCGTGGAGGATCCGCTCGGGTTCCCGTACGAGTTCTTTTACGACGTGGAGCACGTGGAGCGACTCACCCAGCGTTACGACCTCTACTCCGCCGGCGAACTGGTGCGCCTGGACCACTTCAACCAGGTCACCCCGGACGTCCCCCGCGGCCGGGCTTACCTGGAGGACCTGGGCTTCCGTGTCTCGGAGGACATCAAGGATGCCGACGGCGTCACGTACGCCGCGTGGATGCACCGGAAGCAGACTGTTCACGACACCGCGCTCACCGGCGGCAACGGCCCGCGCATGCACCACGTCGCGTTCGCCACGCACGAGAAGCACAACATCATCCAGATCTGCGACAAGATGGGCGCCCTGCGCATCAGCGACCGGATCGAACGCGGGCCCGGCCGGCACGGCGTGTCCAACGCGTTCTACCTCTACATCCTTGACCCCGACGGCCACCGCATCGAGATCTACACCCAGGACTACTACACGGGCGACCCTGACAACCCCACCATCACCTGGGACGTCCACGACAACCAGCGCCGCGACTGGTGGGGCAACCCCGTGGTCCCGTCCTGGTACACCGAGGCCTCCCTGGTCCTGGACCTGGACGGCAACCCGCAGCCCGTGATCGTGCGTGAGGAGAAGAGCGAAATGGCAGTCACCGTGGGCGCCGATGGCTTCTCCTACACCCGGCCGAGTGAAGCAGCCGGGGCTGAGGGCTTCAAGCTTGGGGCGCAGCTGTAGCCATGCTGGATGCCAAGACGATCGAGGCCATCGCGGACGAACTGCTGGAAGCAGGTCGGAGCCGGACGCCGGTGCCGCGGCTGACGGCGCGCTACCCGCACATGACAGTGGAGGACTCCTACGCCGTGCAGCAGCTCTGGCGCCGCCGCAATGAGGAGGCCGGCCGGACCCTGGTGGGCCGGAAGATCGGCCTCACGTCCAAGGCAATGCAGGACGCCACCGGCATTACCGAGCCGGACTATGGCGCCATCTTCGATGACATGGTCCTCGAAACCGGCTGCTCAGTGGAGTGGGACCAGTACACCCACCCGCGGGTGGAGGTGGAGCTGGCGTTCGTGCTCAAGGACGGGCTCAAGGGCCCGGGCGTCACCATCTTCGATGTCCTGAAAGCCACCGACTACGTGGTCCCGGCCCTCGAGATCCTGGACTCCAGGATCGAGATGGAGGGCCGGACCATAGTGGACACCATCTCCGACAACGCCGCCATGGGCGCCATGGTGATCGGCGGCAACCCCGTCAAGCCCGACGCCGTGGACCTCCGCTGGGTCTCGGCCATCCTGTACAAAAACCAGACCGTGGAGGAAACCGGCGTCGCCGCCGGCGTCCTGGACCACCCCGCCAACGGCGTCCACTGGCTGGCCAACAAAATCGCCGCCCACGGCGATGCACTCAAGGCCGGGGACATCATCCTCGCCGGATCCTTCACCCGGCCGCTCTGGGTGTACAAGGGCGACACCATTCACGCCGACTACGGACCCCTGGGAGCTGTGACATGCCGCTTCCAGTAGACGACACATTCCGGGATGCCTTAGCTGCAGCCAACCGGCCCCTGGCAGGGATGTGGGTGTGCTCCGGCAACCCGCTGGTCGCAGAAATTTGCGCCGGGTCCGGGTTGGACTGGTTGCTGGTGGACGCCGAGCACAGCCCCAATGGGCTCGAATCCATCCTCGCCCAGCTCCAGGCCATCAACGGCTACCCGGTCCAGGTTATGGTCCGTCCTCCGGTCAATGACACCGTGGTCATCAAGCAATACCTCGACCTCGGCGTCCAGAACCTGCTGATCCCCATGGTCAACTCCGTCACCGAGGCCGAGGCGGCCGTGGCCGCCACGCGCTATCCGCCGCAGGGCGTCCGCGGCGTGGGGTCCGCCCTGGCCAGGGCCGCCCGCTGGAACCGGGTGCCGGACTACCTCCCCCGGGCCAGTGAGACCATCAGCGTCACCGTGCAGATTGAGTCGACGGCGGCCGTGGACTCCGTGGCGGACATCCTGAAGGTCGACGGCGTGGACGCGATCTTCGTCGGGCCCTCCGACCTCGCCGCGTCCATGGGCCTGCTGGGACAGCAGGAACACCCCGAGGTGCGCGCCGCCGTCGAACACTGCCTCGCGGCTGCCAAAGCCGCAGGCAAACCCGCCGGCGTCAACGCCTTCAATCCGGACACCGCCCGCCACTACCTGGACCACGGCGCCAACTTCATCCTGGTGGGCGCCGACGTCGCCCTCCTCGCCCGCGGCTCCGAAGCCCTCGCGGCCAGGTACATCCCCAAGAGCCCGGTGGTTGAGCCTGTCGAAACCCCCGCCAGCTACTGATCTTCCCTTCTTTAAGACTTCTTTCACGACTGTGAGGAAGGCCGACCGAGTGGAAGCCGCTCAGGCCGGGTGTTCTACCGGGAGCCCTGCCGCCTTCCACTCGGGAAAGCCCTCCTCGAGCCTTGTGGCGGGCCGCCCTTCGTCCATGATCAGCCGCACGGCCTCGTCCGCATACAGGCAGTAAGGTCCGCGGCAGTAGGCGACGATTTCGCTCCCCGAAGGAACGTCATGCAGCCGCGACTTCAGGTCCGAGACGGGCAGGGAAAGCGCACCCGGGATATGTCCGGCGTCGTACTCTGGCTGCGGGCGCACGTCCAGGACAACGACGTCCCCCTGCCGCAGCCGCACCAGCAGTTCGTCGCGCCTGATAATGCTCAAGCCGGCACGATCGCCGATGTAGGCATGGACGAGACTGTCCAACTCCCCCGAGTGCACTTCGGCTGTCTCCCGAAGTGCCCGCCATAGCCGCTCCACCGCCGGGCCGGCAAGGGAGTAGTAGATCCGCGTCCCCGAGCGTCGGGAGCAGACAAGGCCAGCCCGCAGCAAGCGCTGGAGGTGCTGGGATGTATTGGCCATACTCTGCTGGATCTCTGCGGCCAGCTCGTCAACCGGCCGCTCCCCCTGCCCGAGGACATCGATCAGCTGCGCCCTCCTGCCGTTCCCCAACGCCTTGGCAGCTTCTACCAAGCCGTCGAAGAGTGCCTCTTTATCCTGCTGGTCACCCACTTACGCCTCCTATTCAAGAGATCTCTTGACAAGCCTACCGTCCCGGGGTTCTTATTCAAGTATCCATTTGAATAAGAAAGGAAGTAGTGGCCGTGTCCACCATCCAAACTCCCGAGCGGAAGCAGTCCCGCGTTCGGACAGGAGCCGCTCTCATGACGTTGGCCGGTCTGGCCTTCGTGGCGTACGCCGTGATCTTCCTAATAATGAACTTCACGGACGCCTTCCTTGAGCTGGGCATCGGCTCCGACCAAGTAGACAAGGGCAAGGCGGAGATCGAAGCGTTCAGCCCGCAGCTGTACCACTACATCAGCCACCTGCACATCGCGCTCAGCGGCTTCATCGCTGCGACGGGACTGGCAGTCGCAGGCCTGTCATGGTACGGAGTTCGCCGCGGAGAACGCTGGGCCTTCGTCACAGCCGTCATCGTCCCGGTCGTCGGACTCGCCGTGGCCCTCCCCGCCCACTACCCATGGGGCCTGGCCACACTTGGGCATCTCGGCCTGATCTACCTCGCCGTGGTCATTTTCCTCGTAGGGGTCGTCGCGGCCTATAGCGGAATGCGGGGCCCTGCGACTACACACCACTGACACTCAGACGGCAGCCAATAGAACATGCCCGGCTGCCCGGATCCCGTTCCCTCCACGTCAACGGTCCTGCGCGAAAAGACAAGCATTCCTGACGCCCACTCAACGAGACTGGGAGCAACCCGCCGGCCATCCGGCAAGCGCCTGACTACTCGAAGTGGAGTACCCCATGGAAAGTTACGATGCCCTCCTGGCGTCCATCTCCCCCACATCCGGCCCTACCCGGACCATCCTCGACCCGGCAACCGGCGAAGAAGTGGGCGAGGCACCCATCCACACCCTCGAGCACCTTGAGGAGGCTGTCGCCGCCGCCCAGTCAGCCCAGCCTACCTGGGCAGCACTGGGCCACGACGCCCGGTCGGCCGCGCTTCTTAAAGCAGCCGACGCCGTCGAACGCTCCGCCGAGGAGCTCGCCCGCCTGCTCTCCCGCGAGCAGGGCAAACCCCTCAACGGCCCTAATGCCCGCTTCGAAGTCGGCGCTTGCGCCGCCTGGCTGCGCGTCGCAGCCACTACCGCGCTTGAGCCTGAAACACTCGTGGACGATGGCGAAACGTACGCCAAACTGCACTACAAGCCCATCGGCGTCGTGGGCGCCATCGGCCCGTGGAACTGGCCCATGATGATCACCGTCTGGCAGATCGCCCCGGCCCTGCGGATGGGAAATGCGGTAGTGGTCAAGCCGTCTGAATACACTCCGCTAAGCGTCCTCGCCCTCATCAAAGTTATCAACGAGGAACTGCCCGAAGGCCTGCTGTCCGTGGTTTCCGGGGGCCGGGGCGTCGGCGCCCGCCTCGCCGGACACCCGACCATCGGAAAGGTCATGTTTACGGGCTCCACCGCCACGGGCAAGGCCATCATCAAATCCTCCGCGGACACGGTCAAACGGCTCACCCTCGAACTAGGCGGGAATGACGCCGGCATCGTCCTGCCGGACGCCGACCCCAAGGCCATCGCCGAAGGGCTCTTCTGGGGTGCCTTCATCAACACCGGACAGACCTGCGCAGCCCTGAAGCGCCTCTACGTCCACACCGACATTTACGACGCCGTCTGTGAAGAACTCACTAACGTCGCCAAAGCGATGCCCATGGGAAATGGCCTGGACGAGAACAACGTCTTGGGCCCGCTGCAGAACAAGGCCCAGTACAGCATCGTCGCCAACCTGGTGGACGCCGCGAGGGAATCGGGCGCCCGCCTCCTGCTCGGCGGAAACCCGGATACCAGTCAGCCCGGCTACTTCTACCCCACCACCCTCGTAGCGGACATCGACAATGACAACCCGCTGGTGGCTGAGGAACAGTTCGGTCCCGCCCTGCCCATCATCCGCTACAGCACGGTGGACGAGGCCGTGGAGAAAGCAAACGCACTCGACGTCGGGCTCGGCGCCTCGGTCTGGTCGTCCGATCTTCACGCCGCCCGCGAAGTCGCAGCGCGCATCCAGGCCGGCACCGTCTGGATCAACAAGCACGGCGCCGTGGACCCGCGGATCCCGTTCGGCGGCGCCAAGCAGTCCGGCTACGGCCTCGAGTTCGGGGTTGAAGGCCTCAAGGCCCTCGGGGTACCGCAGGTCATCAACGGATAAGCACCGGGGACCGGCGTCGCCCCCATCACAGGGTTACCCCATGGCAGGGGCGGCGGCGGTCCGGCCGGAGAGCTGGCGTCGGGCCCAGCGGGCGAGTTTCTTGCCCTTGCCCTTCCACCAGTTGTCCTCGTCCTTGTCGTGGTGCAGGCGGAAGATGATGGCCATCAGCACGAACATCCCCATCACCACATCAATCCAGGACGCCAGCACCAGGGCAATCAGGACGGTTACCCCGTTGGCAATGATGGATGGAATGGCGAGGGTCCGGAAGACAGTGCTGGCGACGTAGCGCCGGTGGGACCGGGGCACGGACAGGGCACGCACCATGTCGAAGCACACGCATATCACCACCACTGTCTGGCCGATGGCCAGCAGGATCTGCCCGGGAATCGAGCCGCTGAAAGCGGCCACGCCTTCCATCCCCGGGCTCACGGCCGGCCCTTGCTTTGAGCATTAAACATAAAAACCCCCAGAAACTTGGAACCACTGCTGCTGATCCAGCAGTGGTTCCATTCAAGTTTCCGGGGGCCGAAGCGTCACGAGTAGTGGGTACTCGAATTTCGGCCGGCCTGCTTAAGCCGCTACCTATTGCCCGATGGCCCGCGGCCGCCACAGCACCACAGCCTGCGACCGCGGCCGGGGGCGCTGCCCGCGCGCCAGGCTCACCACGTCGCCCGCCGCGCCCGCCGCGAAGATCCGCGAATCGAACGGCTGCGGGCGCCGGCTGAGTTCCTCGGCGAGTTCCGAAACCCGGCGCTGCAGGGCGGCAACCTGGTTTTCGAGTTCCAGGATCCGCTTGATGCCTTCGAGCGAGACGCCCTCCTGGGAGAGCCGCTGCACCTCGCGCAGCATGTTGACGTCCCTTTGCGAATAGCGGCGGGACTTGCCGGGCGCGCGGCTGGGCGAAACGATGCCCAGCCGGTCGTACTGCCGCAGCGTCTGGGGGTGCATGTCCGCCAGTTCAGCCGCCACCGAGATCACGAAGATGGGCTGGTCTGAGTTGATGTCCACGGCTCATCCGTCACTAAAGCCGGGCCTTGGCGGCCAGGCCCTCTCGGACGTCAGCTCCGGACGTCGCCTCGGCAAAGGCCTTCACCGCAGCTTCGGCTTCCTTGTTCAGGTTCTTGGGAACGGCGACGTCGATCGTCACCAGCAGGTCGCCGGTCCCCTTGGACGTCTTCACGCCTTTGCCCTTTACCCGCAAGGTACGGCCCGACGGCGTCCCGGCCGGAACGCGCACACGCACTTTTTCGCCTTCGATGGTGGGCACTTCGATGTCGGCGCCCAAGGCAGCCTCCGGGAAGGTGACGGGGACGTGGATGCGGAGGTTGTCGCCGTCGCGCGTGTAGAACGCGTGCGGCTGCACCGAAACGGTCACCACCAGGTCGCCGTTGCCGGCGGGACCGGGCTGGCCCTTGCCCCGTACCCGGACCTTCTGGCCGTCCTTGATGCCGGCGGGAACGCGGACATCGATGACTTCACCGCTGGGCTCGCGCAGGCCAATGGTGGTGCCGCGGATGGACCCGGCGAACGAGATGCTGGTGGACGCCGTGCGGTCCGCGCCCTTCTGCGGGGCGCGCTGGAAGCCCGTCTGCCCAAAGCCGCCGCCGAACAGGTCTGCGAACTCGGGCGGAATTCCGCCTGCCGGGCTGAACCCGCCTGGCTGGCGTCCCGGGCCGCCGGTGAACAGGCCGCCGAACATGTCCTCGAAGCCGCCGTTGCCGCCACCGGCACCGCCGGGAGCGAAGCGGGCTCCGCCGCCCATTGCCCGGATGGCGTCGTACTGCTGGCGCTCTTCGGGATCGGAAAGTACTGAGTAAGCCTCGGAGATGTCCTTGAACTTCTTCTCGGAAGCAGTGTTCCCCGAGTTGGTATCAGGGTGATGCTGCCGCGCAAGCTTCCGGTAGGCCTTCTTGATGTCGGCGTCGGAAGCGTCCTTGGCAACACCAAGGATCTTGTAAAAATCCTTGTCCACCCAATCCTGGCTAGCCAATGGCGTTTCCTTTCAGTCTTTACTTGCTAAAGCTCTACGCGCTGCATGGGTAACGAACAGCTCTCCGCGGTACAGGGGCCCCCGCCCCTACGCGTGGTGGCTTGGTCCTCGCGGACCAAGCCACCACGCTCCGGCAGGCCCGATGCCACTCCCGGGGCCCCTGTACCGCTGCGAGCTTTGTGGTTACCTCACCTTAGGCGAGATGACCGCCGGTGCGGAGGCCGGATAGGGGGCGGCGGTGTGGAGGGCACCGCGGAGCGGGCACCGCCCCCTATCCGGCGTAGCGCCGAGCCAACCCGGACTAAGCAGGGACCGCCACGATGACTTGCGCGGCCCGGAGGACGCGGTCGCCTGACTTGTAGCCTGAGCGGAGCACCTGGCTGACGGTGTCAACTTCGATGTCCTCGCCGGGCTGCTGGATGAGGGCCTCGTGGATGGTGGGATCGAACTCCACGCCGGTCTCATCAATGCGTACCAGGCCGTAGGTCTTCAGCGCGTTCTCCAGCTTGGTGGCGATCGCGGCGAAGGGACCATCGGCGAGGTCACCGTGCTGGCGGGCTGCGTCGATGTCGTCCAGGACGGGCAGCACCGAGTTCAGGACGCCGATGACGGCCATCTCCCCTGCCACGGCCCGGTCGCGTTCAACGCGCTTACGGTAGTTGACGTACTCGGCCTGCAGGCGGAGGAGGTCGTTCTTCAGCTCGGCTGCCTCAGCACTGCTGGTCCCTGCCGGGACCCCCTGGGCCACCGATTCCTCAGCCGGCACATCGATTCCGTTGAGGATCTCCTCAGCCTGGGCCAGCGCGTCGCCGTCGGAATCCTCGGAACCGGCGCCGGGGGCAGTGTTGCCGCCTTCCGCGTGACCGCCCTCGGGGTGCCGGGCCTGGCCGGTCACCGGGTCAACCTTGCGATTGTCCCGGATGACCGGTTCCTGGTGGCCGTTGCCCTGCTGATCCTGGAGGTGCTCTTCACGGGGTGACGTGTTGTGCTCTTCCTCGTTACCGTGATGCGGCATGGTTACTTCTTCGCTTCGTCTTCGTCGATGATCTCGGCGTCGACGATGTCCTCGTCGGCAGCCTTGTCTCCGCCCGCGGCGGCACCTTCAGCACCTGCGGCACCGGTTGCGCCGTCCGGGGAACCGGCCTGCGAGTAGATGGCCTCGCCCAGCTTGCCCTGGGAAGCCTGCAGCTTCTCAAAGGCGGCCTTCACCGCGGCGTCGTCCGTGCCTTCGAGGGCCTTCTTGAGGTCGTCGACGTCGGTCTGGACCTCGGTCTTGACCTCTTCAGGCAGCTTGTCGGCGTTGTCGGCGATCAGCTTGTCCACGGAGTAGGCGAGCTGCTCGGCGGAGTTGCGGGTGTCGGTTGCCTCGCGGCGGGCTTTGTCCTCGGCTGCGTGCTCCTCGGCGTCACGGACCATGCGGTCGATGTCTTCCTTGGAGAGCGCGGTGCCGCCGGTGATGGTCATGGACTGTTCCTTGCCGGTGCCCTTGTCCTTCGCGGAGACGTGGACGATGCCGTTGGCGTCGATGTCGAAGGTGACCTCGACCTGGGGAACGCCGCGCGGAGCCGGAGCAATGCCGGTCAGCTCGAACGTGCCCAGCGGCTTGTTGTCGCGGGTGAACTCGCGCTCGCCCTGGAACACCTGGATGGCCACGGACGGCTGGTTGTCGTCAGCGGTGGTGAAGGTCTCGGACCGCTTGGTGGGGATGGCGGTGTTGCGCTCGATCAGGTGCGTCATCACGCCGCCCTTGGTTTCGATGCCGAGGGAAAGCGGGGTGACGTCGATCAGGAGGACGTCCTTGCGCTCACCCTTCAGCACACCAGCCTGGAGGGCTGCACCAACGGCCACAACCTCATCAGGGTTGACGCCCTTGTTCGGCTCCTTGCCGCCGGCGAGTTCCTTGACCAGTTCGGAAACGGCGGGCATGCGGGTGGAGCCACCCACGAGCACGATGTGGTTGATGTCGGAGAGCTTGATGCCGGCTTCCTTGATCACGTCGTGGAACGGCTTCTTGGTGCGCTCGAGCAGGTCCTTGGTGAGGTCCTGGAACTTGGCGCGGGTCAGCTGCTCGTCCAGGTGGACGGGGCCGTCGGGGGTGACGGACAGGTACTGGAGTGAGACGTTGGTGCTGGTCGAGGAGGAGAGTTCCTTCTTCGCCTGCTCGGCTGCTTCGCGGAGGCGCTGCAGGGCGATCTTGTCCTTGGACAGGTCGATGCCCTTGACCTTGAGCTGGTTCAGCAGGTAGTCAACAACGCGCTGGTCCCAGTCGTCGCCGCCGAGGCGGTTGTCACCGGCGGTGGCGCGCACCTGGATGGTGGAGAAGTTGTCCTCGTCCTTGCCGACTTCCAGCAGGGAGACGTCGAAGGTGCCGCCGCCGAGGTCGAAGACCAGGATGAGTTCGTCTTCCTTGCCCTTGTCCAGGCCGTAGGCGAGTGCCGCGGCGGTGGGCTCGTTGACGATGCGCAGGACGTTCAGGCCCGCGATTTCGCCGGCTTCCTTGGTGGCCTGGCGCTCGGCGTCGTTGAAGTAGGCCGGGACGGTGATGACGGCGTCGGTGACCTTTTCGCCCAGGTAGGACTCGGCGTCGTTCTTCAGCTTCATGAGGATACGCGCGGAGATTTCCTGCGGCGTGTACTTCTTGTCGTCGATCGCGACGTTCCAGCCGGTGCCCATGTGGCGCTTGACGGAGGCGATGGTGCGGTCGATGTTGTTGACGGCCTGGCGCTTGGCGATCTCGCCAACCAGGACCTCGCCGGACTTGGAGAATGCAACGACCGACGGCGTGGTGCGGCCACCCTCGGCGTTGGCAATAACGGTGGGCTCGCCACCTTCGAGAACGGAGACGACGGAGTTGGTGGTTCCGAGGTCAATACCTACTGCACGTGACATGTGTTGCTTCCTTCTTTCCTTGGAAACTTGCTGGCGCCCGAATGATTGAGCGTTCTGCACTCAACTTTACTCACGGCGCCGACAATGTCAACCAAACTTGAGCGTAGTACGCTCAACTTCCACTTTTGCAGCAGGATGCGGCTCCCTTTTTCCTTGTATTTCTGCGCTTAAAGGCCGACGGCGGCCCTCCGTTTCGCTGTTGGAGAACCGCTCCGCCGGGCTGCTTTCTTTATCAGTTGCTTGCGCTGCTACCTGTCGCTGTCAGTGCCGCCGTGCAGCGGACCGCGCTCCTCGGCCGTGGTGTTGACCTGCCCGTCAGTAAGCCGTTCGCGGATGCCGTCCGCTTCGTGTGCCGTGCCTGCGGTGCCGGCGGTGCCTGCGGTGCCGGCCTCGCCGTAGTCGCCATCCGGGTATTCGCCGTCCTCAAGGTTTTCGGCAGGCTCCCCTACGGTGCCGGCATCACCGTAGTCGCCGTCCACATACTGCCCGCCCTCACCTTCCAGTCCCGGGGCGCTGCTTCCCTTGCGGGGCTCCTCGCCAAAGGTTTCCGGATTCTCGGTCATGGTGCATCTCTCCTTTGAGTTCCGCGTCCATGCGGGCGCACTTGCAGTCTAACCAGCCCGAACTTCCGCCAACAGGGCAGGCTTCAACCTTCAGGAGCTTTGCCCAGGCAACCCCGCCACGCCCGCCAGAACGCTGAGGTGATAGTCAAAAAGCTCACCCGGGGCGGAGAAGGTGTCCGGCCCGTACTGGTTGAAGACCTCGAAGCTCACCGCCCCAAACATTGCGCTCCACACCAGGACCCCGCGCGCCACCAGCTCCCCGGAAATATCCAGGTTGAACTGCGAGCGGATCGCGGAGAGGTCCGATCCAAGTGCCGGAGGAATGGCCGCAACGCCCTGCTCCCGGACCATTAGCCGGCCGGCGCGTGCCGCGGCGTCGAGGATCCCTACCAGCGTGACGATCACGCGGGTGCCGGGCCCGGTGGTCCGCTCCGCGGGGGCTTCATACCCGGGCACTGGACTGCCGAAAAGGAGGGCATAACTGGCCGGCTCACGCAGCGCCCACGCCCGGACGGCCCGGCCCAGCGCGCAAAACCGGCCCATATGGTCACCCTCCGGAACGGCGGCCACCGCGGCATCAACTTCGTCGCCGAGTTCTCCGAAGGCGTCGATCAGCAGCAGCGTCAACAGCTCGTCGCGGTTCTCCACATACCGGTAAACCGCGGAGGACACCACCCCCAGGTCCCTGGCGACGGCGCGAAGCGAAAGAGCAGCGGCCCCGTGGACGGCGAGATGCTGCCGGCCCAGCCGCACAATGTCCGCGACAGTCCGGGCGCGGGCCCGCTCCCGTGGCGTCCCTGGCTGCAGCGAACCCGGCTGCAGCCAACCGGGCTGCAGCGAACCGGGCTGCGGCGTCCGAGCCGTCCAGCTCGCGGGGCGTTCCCCAGCCGGCGCCATTGCGTCCTTTTCCCGTTCAGTCACAGCTTCAGCATGCCACAACCTGAGAGCAGTGGAAGCAAAAGAGAGCACTGCTCTTGACTCTGCAACCGCCACGCCCCATGCTGATCCTGAGAGCACCGCTCTCACCATCAGCCTGCCAGGAGGAAAAATGTCGAAGACATTCGTGGTGACCGGAGCAGGGCCCGTCGGCTGGACCGTCGCCGGGCAGCTGGCCGGCGGCGGCAACCGGGTGCGCGTCCTGACCCGTTCCGGCAGCGGACCCACGCACCCGCTGGTGGAGCGCGTTGCGGGCGACGCCAGGGACGCCTCCCAGCTGCGGAAAGTCTTCGCGGGCGCGGGCGCGGTCTTCCACTGCATCCACGGCTCCGCCTACACGGCCGCCGCATGGGAGGCAGAACTGCCTGCGGCGGAGCAGGCGGTGATGGAGGCGGCGCAGGAGGCGGGCGCCGTCGTCGTATTTCCCGAAAGTCTCTACTCCTACAGCGAACCCCACCGCGTCATGACGGAAGGCAGCCTGAGGGCCGCCGCGGGCGGCAAGCGCGGAGTGCGGACGGAGCTGCTGCAGGCGCGCGAAGCCTCAGCCACGCCAACCGTGAGCGTGGTGGCCGGCGACTTCTTCGGGCCCCGCGTCCGGATGGCGCACGGCGGCGAACGCATCGTGGCGCCAATTTGGCGGGCAGGAACGTAAGCGTAGTGGGAAGCGCCCGGCAACCCCACTCATTCACGTACGTCGCGGACCTGGCCAGGGCAATGATCACGGCCGCCGGTATGCCCTCAGCCTGGAACTCTGTATGGCACGCGCCTACCGGGCCCGCGATAACCCAGCGGGAGCTCGCCCACGCCTTCGCAGCGGCGGCCGGCCAGCCTGGACCAAAGGTCCGCGCCCTGCCCGGCTGGATCCTCCGGGCGGGCGGAATCTTTTCCACCGATGCCCGGGAGCTGGCCGAGACGCTTTACCAGTTCGAGAAGCCATTCGTGATGGATTCATCGCTTTCCGAAGCGACTCTGGGCCTCGCCCCGACGCCTCTTCCCGAGGCTGCTGCCGCCACCGTGGAGTGGTGGAGGCAGCAAGGGTGACTGCTAGCGGCTGGCCACCTCTTCAAGGGGTTCGGCTCCGGCCTCCCGCTGCACGGCGGCGTCGTGTTCCGGCCTGCCCAGTTTGCCGGGCCACCAGATGCGCGGACCGATGTGATAGGCCAGTGCGGGAACCAGCAGCGAGCGCACCAGGATGGTGTCCAGCAGCACCCCGAAAGCGACGATGAACGCCAGCTGCACCAGGAACATGATCGGAATGACGCCCAGCGCGGCGAACGTTGCGGCCAGGACCACGCCGGCGGATGTGATCACGCCGCCAGTTACACCGAGCCCGCGAAGGATGCCGGGCCGGGTGCCGTGCTTCAGGGATTCCTCGCGGACCCGGCTCATCAGGAAGATGTTGTAGTCCACGCCGAGCGCCACCAGGAACACAAAGCCGAACAGCGGAACCGTGGCATCTGCACCCGGGAAGCCGAGGATGTTGTTGAAAACGAAGGCGGAGACGCCCATGGCCGCCCCGTAGGACAGCACCACCGAGAGCACCAGCAGGACCGGCGCCACAATGGAGCGCAGCAGAAGCATCAGGATCAAGAGGATCACCACCAGGACCACCGGGATGATGATCACCAGGTCGCGCTGGGCGGTGGTGTTGGTATCCAGCGCCGTCGCCGTCACACCGCCCACCAGTGCACCCGGGTCAACGGCTTTCACCTCCGTGCGGAGGGCTTTGACGGTCTCCTCGGCCTGCAGCGAATCCGCGGCGTCCTTCAAGGTCGCGTTAATCAGCACCCTTCCTTCACGGACGTCCGGGGCGCTGGGAGCACCGGGGGCTCCGGTGATGGGCACCGAACCTTGGGCCAGCAGGTAAGCCTCGCCGACGCCGTCGGACGCTTTCACCGTGTCCAGCACCTCCTGCGCCTTGCCCTGGCCGGCAACCACGACGGCGGGGCTGCCGCTGCCCGCGTCGAAATGGCGCGCCAGCGCGTCCTGGCCGTCCACCGCGTTGGAGGCGGTGAGGATAACGTCCGTCTGCGGGACGCCGTTTGCCTTCAGCTGAAGCAGCCCGCTCGCCGCAACCACCAGCAGCAGGACCGAAGCCACCCAGACGGTCCGGGGCCGCCGGGACACCAGGGAGCCGGTGGCACGCCACAAGCCCTTCTGGCCCTCGAGTCCGGTGACCAGCTCGGGTTCACGCTGGTCAGCCGGGACGAGCTTGGGCCGGAATGGCCAGAATGCGGCCCGGCCCAGGAGTGCCATCAGGGCGGGAAGCAAGGTCAGGGCGGCGAACAGCGAGCAGAGGATTCCCGCCGCAGCCACGGGACCCAGCGCTTTGTTGGAGTTCAGGTCGGAGAAGAGCAGGCACAGGAGGGCGATGATCACGGTGGCGCCCGATGCCAGGATGGGCTCGAAGGAGGCCTTCCAGGCTGTGAGCACACCGGCGGTGCGGTTGGTGGTGTGGGTCAGGGCCTCCCGGAACCTCGCCACAAACAGCAGGGCGTAGTCCGTGGCAGCACCGATCACCAGGATGGACAGGATGCCCTGGCTCTGCCCGTTGAGCTGGATCCACCCGGCCTTGGCCATGCCGAAGACCAGCAGGATGGCCGCGCACAGGGCGAAGACCGAGGTCAGCAGCACCACGATGGGCAGCAGGAGTGAGCGGTAAACAACCAGCAGGATCACGAACACGGCCCCCAGCGCCACCAGCAGGAGGATGCCGTCAATGCCGGCGAAGGCTGCCGTCAGGTCAGCCGCGAGCCCCGCAGGACCGGTGACATAGGTTTTGATGCCCGCCGGGGCCGATTGCGCGACCGTATCGCGCAGCTCCCGGACAACCTCCTTCACCTCTTTGGACGAGTCGATCGGCACGATGAACTGCACGGCCTTCCCGTCCCCTGAGGGGATGGGCCCGATCACCGCACTGCCCGCCTGCAGACCTTCCAGATCATTGCGGAGGCTGGCGATCCCGCCAAGCTGTACCGCGTTCAGGGTTTCGTCGGCTTCCAGGACGATAACGCCGGGCACCTCGTCGGAATCCCGGAACTTCGCCTGCCAGTCCTGGGCGGCGGTGGCTTCGGCGCTGGCTGGCAGGAATGATGCCTGGTCATTTGAGGAGACCTCGTCCAAGCGCCCGAACGTGGGTCCGCCAACGCCCGCGAGCGCGAGCCAGGCCAGCACGAGGATAACGGGGACGAGCCAGCGCAGCCAGAAAGGGACGCGCTCCTTGGCGGGGGAGTGGGATTTCATGATGCCTTCCGGACAGCGACGGGAGTAGACTTGATTCCATCCTAGAGTATCTCCACCATAGAGATAAGTGCTGGCCTAGCTTTTCTTCAGTTGATCCAATACAGAGAGGTTCCCGCGCCTGAAGTAATATCCGTCAGTACGGCCGGGCGCTGGAGCGCTCTGTTCGAAGCAGGAATGAGGAGGTAGACGTGGCAGGCAACAAGGCCCCCGCCGCACCCGCACCTCCCCCGGGGGCCGGGGCCCGGAAGGGTGGGAACCCCTCGCAAGGCGGGCCTCCCCAAGGCAGGGGCCCGCACCCGCTGATTCGGCTCCTTCAGGAGTTCACGCTCGAAGCCAACCGGTATGTGGATGCGGCCGGCGGCCGGAAAGACATGCACCGGACGGACCTGAATGCGCTGGCAGTCATCATGCGCCACACCGCAAATGGCGGCACGGTCACGCCCGGGCTGCTGCGAAAAGAACTGAACCTCAGCTCCCCGGCCACCACCGCCCTGATTGACAGGCTGGACAGCTCCGGACATGTAGTGCGGGAGCGGGACAGCTCCGACCGCCGGCAGGTCCACCTTCGAATGACGCCCAAGGCCTTCGAGGAGGGCGGCGCCATCTTCGCTCCGCTCTCACGCCGGATGGGCAGCGCACTGGCCACCTTCTCCCCTGAAGAACTGGAAACGGTCACCCGGTTTATGACAGCCATGGTGGAAGCCACGGTGGCGGCGCGGGAAGAACCCGCCGGCGCACCGGCCTCCTCCACCGCACCCAACTAAGTCGCGCCAAGTGTCGTTTTGAAGGGGCAAAACGACACTTGGCGCGACCTGGTTGGGGGTAGCGTTTGCTTATGAGTGCGCAGCAGCCCGAAGACGACGTTTACACGCACGGCCATCACGAGTCGGTGGTCCGCGCCCATGCCGCCAGGACCGCCGAGAATTCGGCCGCCTTTGTCCTGCCGCACCTGACGCCCGGAACGGAATTGCTCGACGTCGGCTGCGGCCCGGGCAGCATCACCTGCGATTTCGCCGCACTGGTGAGCCCCGGCAAGGTCATCGGCCTGGACCGCTCGCCGGACATCATTGCCCAGGCCACGGCCCTCGCCGTGGAGCGCGAGGTGGCGAATGTCGAGTTCGTTGCCGGCAACATCTACGATCTCGACTTCGAGGATGAAACGTTCGATGTGGTGCACGCCCACCAGGTGCTTCAACACCTGACCGATCCCGTTGAGGCGTTGCGGGAAATGCGCAGGGTGGCAAAGCCCGGCGGGATTGTCGCCGTGCGCGACGCGGACTTCCATGGCATGAGCTGGTACCCGGCCATCCCTGAGCTGGACGAGTGGATGGAGCTTTACCAGCGCATCGCGCGCAGGAACGGAGCAGAGCCCGACGCCGGGCGGCGGCTGGTGAGCTGGGCACAGTCGGCGGGATTCACCGACGTCGCGCCCACCAGCAGCAACTGGCTTTACGCCACCGGGCAGCAGCGCCGCTGGCAGGCCCGCGTCTGGGGCGAGCGTGTGCTTCATTCGGCGTTCGCCGAGCAGGCGCTGGAATACGGATTCGCCAACCCCGCGGACCTGGCCAGGATCTCCGCCGGCTGGCACCGCTGGGGATCCACGGACGACGGCTGGTTCCTGATCCCCAACGGCGAGGTCATCGCGCGGGCTTAGGCCGTTTAAGCGTCATTACCGATATCCACATAACAACTTTGCGGTCTGCCAGGGGACTGCTGCCAGGGAATATCCTCGGGCACATGGGCTACTACGGCGGCCATGAATACTGGGCGGAACCTTACATGGTGGAGGTTGACCAAGTAAGGTTGGTCAACATGGGACAGTACAACGTCCAGGAAGCAAAAACGCGTTTGTCTGAGCTGTTGAACCAGGTGGAAAACGGCGAGGATGTGGTGATTGCCAAAGCAGGCAGGCCTGTCGCCCGGCTGGTAAAAATCGACGGTCCCCATAAACGGGAGCTGGGCTTCCTGGGCCCCCTGCGCATTCCTGATGAGTTCTACGAGCCCTGGAGCGACGAGGAGATGGGGGCCGCGGAATGATGCGGCTCCTCCTGGATACTCACGTTTTCCTGTGGGCGGTTGCGGAACCGAAGCGCCTCTCCAGCAAAGCCAGGAGTTCCATCAGCAAGCTGGAAAACCAAATCTTCGTGTCGCCGGTCACCGCCTATGAGCTGTCATACAAGCACCGCCAAGGAAAACTGCCCTCCGGAGCGGCGATCGTCATGAGCTTTGGTCGGCAGGTTGCCCATCTTTACGCTTCTGAACTCGCGGTCTCGTCGCCTCATACCGTGGCGGCAGGACAACTGGACTGGGACCACAAGGATCCCTTCGACCGCATGCTCGCTGCCCAGGCGATGGTGGAGGGACTTACCCTCGTTACCGCAGATGAAGACCTGCAGGCTTTCGACCCCGTGGCAACCCTCTGGTGAATGCGGCACTAAACTTGGCTGGTGCAATTTTCCCTTTGGCTCGCCCTGGCCGGCGCCGGCGTCCTGATCAGTTTCACCCCCGGCGCAGGGGCCATCAACACCATGAGCAATTCACTGAACGCCGGGTTCCGGCGCTCCATGTGGGGAATCCTCGGCCAGCAGGCAGCACTGGTGATCCACGTGGTGATCGTTGCGCTCGGCGTGGGAGTTCTGGTGGCCAGCTCGCCCGTTGCCTTCAACGTCATCCGATACTCCGGGGCTGCCTACCTGGTGTATCTGGGTATCAGGCAGTTCCTCGCCAAGCCGGACCTTGAGCAGGAGAAAATTGCCGGCCTGAGGAACGAGCCCGCCTGGTCCATCTTCCGGCGCGGGTTCTGGGTAAACCTGCTGAACCCAAAGGCAATAATCTTCTTCCTCGCCTTTATGCCCCAGTTCATCCGGCCGGAGCTTCCCCTCCTTGCCCAGTACGCAGTACTGACGGCAACGATCGTGGCCATCGACATCCTGGTGATGTGGTTCTTCTTTGCGGCCGCCGCCAGGTCCTTTGAGCGGTTCACCCGCAGCCCTGGCGGCCAGCTGGTCCTCAACCGGTCATTCGGCGTGCTGTTTGTGGCCGTGGGTATCCTGCTGGCCCTCCTCCACTAGCTTCCCCGTGTTCCATCCGCCCCCCGAAGGCTATGTGACGGGAAAACACACCATCTTTACAAAAGGGTCAAGCTTTGCGGACCTGCCGCTAGCCAACAGGGTGTATTAGCACGCATGCTTAGTATATGAACTCAGCGTCGAGCCCATACAGAGTTATCGCCGTCTGCACCGGAAACATCTGCCGGTCCCCCATGGCCGAGCTGATGCTGACCGCCGCGCTGGAACGCGAAGGGCTGGACCAACTGGTAACCGTAGACTCCGCAGGCACCACCGGCTACGAGGCCGGCCGGCCGATTGACCCTCGAGCGGCCCGACGCTTAGGCGCAACACAGCTCACGTCGAACACGCACATTGCCCGCCAGTGGCAGCACGCGTGGTTCCGGGAACGCGACCTGATCCTGGCCCTGGACATCGACCACCACGCCTGGCTCAGCGAGTCCGCCCCGGACCAGGAGTCCCGGGACAAGATCCGCATGCTCCGCAGCTTCGATCCCCGGCTGGCGGACAAAGACCTGCTGGACCAAGGCATTGAGGACCCCTGGTACGGCGGGCAAGCCGACTTCGAGACCGTCTGGCACGAGGTCCACGCTGCCCTGCCCGGACTGCTGGACTACATCAAAGGGGCTGTCCTTAGAAACGCCCAGCTCCAGCGGCAGGCCTAGGCTATAAGCATTGCCTGCTGCAGGGCCTGCTCCAGCAGGGCCAGCTCGCAGACATGAAAGCCCGGCAGGGATAACGGTACGCTCTAATCCATGAGCCCAGCCCCCGTCATCATCGCCGTCGACGGGCGCTCGGGTGCTGGCAAAACTACCCTCGCCGTCGAACTGGCGGCACGACTGCGCGCCCACCACAAGGTCTCGCTGTTCCACCTCGAGGACATCTACCCGGGATGGAACGGCTTGCTGGCGGGCATCCACCGCTACGTGGCCACGGTCCTGGAACCCCTGAGCCGCGGCGAGGCGGCCACCTGGACCAGCTGGGACTGGGAAAACCATTACGACGGCGGCTCCCGCGTCACGCTGCCCGCCGAGATTGTCATCGTTGAGGGGGTGGGGGCGGCTGCCGCTGCCGCCAGGCCGCTGCTCAGCGCCGTCATCTGGGCGGACTCCCCGGATGACATCCGCCGCACCCGCGCCCTGGACCGCGACGGCGGAACCTACGAACCCTACTGGGACCAGTGGGCTGTGCAGGAAGAGGAATGGCTGCTCGGCGACGACGTCCCGCAGCACGCCGACGTGCGTGTGCTGAACCGCGCTGACGGAACCGCCCCTGCGGACGTGCTGCAGCTCCTGCCGTACCTTCCCGCCCTGGCCCCCACCCTGTCCCCCGAACTCGCGGCGCGCCGTGCCCTCAGCCTCCGGGCCGAGCGCCTTGACCGCCGTCCGAACGCAGCCGGCTTGTTCAGTTCCCTCTATGGGGCCTCGGCCAACGCCGTCTGGCTGGACTCTTCCAATATGGACGCTTCCAATGCTGACTCCTCCAACGGCAGCTCTGCTGCCCACGTCCGTGAGGACCGGGCAAGACCTGCAGCCGCTGAGCGCAGCCGCTTCAGCATCATGGCCGACAACGGAGGCTTGTTGGGCCGGTCCGTGACGCACCGTTCCGGTTACAGCAGGATCGAGGCGGGCTGCGCCTCAGCCACGGTGGCAGGCCCCTTCTTCCGCTGGCTCGACACCGTGTGGGGAGACGCTGCAGTCAGCACCCCGGAAGGGTACCCCGGCGAATTCACGCTGGGCTGGCTCGGCTGCCTTGGCTACGAGCTCAAACGGGAAACCGGCGGAACTGACCATTCTGCCTCCACCCCTGACGCAGCCCTGATCTTCGCCGGAAGGGCAGTGGTCCTGGATCATGCCGAAGGCACGGCCTGGCTCCTGGCCCTCGATGCTCCGGACGCCGATGAATGGCTGGAAGATGCCCGCACCGCTGTCGAAACAGCTGCCAGCCCCGCCGCCCAGGCTGCCGGAGCCCATGGGGGCCTTGGCACCCAGGCCAGCGGCAGCAACGGCGTCGTACTTCCGGACGCGCCCGCATTCACAAGCCGCGATAACGGTGCGGCATACCGGGAGAAAATCGCCGCCGCCCAGCACGAAATAGCCGAGGGAAACACCTACGAGGTCTGCCTGACCACCACGTTGTCAGCGCGGATTCCGGCCGCCGCGCTCGACCCGTGGCAGACCTACCTGGCCCTGCGCCGGAAAAACCCGGCGCCCTTTGCCAGCTACCTTCGGCTCGGCAGCCTGCACGTAGCGAGCACCTCGCCCGAGCGCTTCCTGAAGATAGCGTCCGACGGCGGCATGCGCGCCGAACCCATCAAGGGGACCCGCCGCCGCGCCTCCGATCCGGCTGAAGACGCCGCGCTGCGCACAGAGCTTGAGACGTCGCTGAAGGACCGCGCCGAGAACATCATGATCGTGGATTTGCTGCGGAACGACCTGAGCCACTTCGCCGTCCCCGGCTCCGTGACCGTCAGCCGGCTCTGTGCCATCGAAAGCTACGCCACCGTCCACCAGATGGTGAGCACCATCGACGCACAGCTTCAGCGCGGATCGTCCCGGGCCGAAGCGGTGGCCGCCTGTTTCCCGGCCGGCTCGATGACCGGCGCGCCGAAGATCAGCACCATGGCCATCCTGGACCGGCTTGAAGGCGAAGCACGCGGGCTCTATTCCGGCGCCATCGGCTACTTCTCGCTGAATGGCGCCACGGACCTCGCCGTCGCCATCAGGACCCTGGTGATCAATGCCGGCGGCGACGGAACCTCGGAACTGACCCTCGGCGTCGGCGGTGCTATTACGGCCGATTCAGTGCCGGACGAGGAATACGAGGAAATCCGCACCAAGGCCTTTGGGGTCCTCTCGACGCTGGGCACACAGTTCCCCGAAAGCTAGCCGCTGCACTGCACTTTCTAAAGCACCCTATTTCTATTGCACCGTCTTCTACTGCACGGTCTTCTACTGCACCGTCTTCTACTGCACGGTCTTCTACTGCACCGTCGCCGTCAGCCTGGCCACGTTGTCCACGTACCGCCTGGCCAGGGGCCGCTGGAGCCAGTCGGCCAGCCTGAGCTCGTGCGAAATGTCCCGGTACGTGTCTTCGACCGCGCGCATCTTGGTGACGATGTCCTCGCCCAGCAGCATCACGGACACTTCAAGATTGAGCGAGAACGAGCGCATGTCCATGTTGCTGGAGCCGAGCACCGCAACCTCGTCGTCGATGGTGAAGTGCTTGGCGTGGAGCACAAAGGGAGCTTTGTACAGGTAGATCCGGACGCCGGCCTCCAGCAGGGCCTCGTAGTACGAGCTCTGGGCGTGGTGGACCAGGAACTGGTCGCCCTTCTCCGAGACGAACAGCTCCACGTCCACACCCCGCTGGGCGGCAGTGGTGATGGCATAGAGCAGGGAATCGTCCGGTACGAAATACGGGCTGCAGATGGAAATCCGCTGCTGGGCCGAATAAATGAGGGTGTTGAACAGCCGCAGGTTGTTTTCGGTGATGAAGCCGGGGCCGCTGGGCACCACCTGGGCGGTGACGTTGCCGGGGTGGGGGTTGGTCGGAAGCTGCAGCTGGTGCTCCAGGGACTCGTCGGTTTCGCTCAGCCAGTCGGTGGCGAAAACCACGTTCAGGGTGGTGACGATGGGCCCGCGCAGGCAGGCCATCAGCTCCACCCATTCGCGGCCGGCTTTCCGGTGCCGGGGGTTGTTGTAGGAGGGCTCAATCAGGTTCTGCGACCCGGTGAAGGCCACTTCGCCGTCGATCACCATGATCTTGCGGTGGTTGCGCAGGTCCGGCCGGCGCCACTGGCCGTGGATGGGCAGCAGCGGGAGCATCCGCTTCCACTGGATTTTTCCGGCCCGGAGCCGTTTGAGCAGGTTCCGGTAGCCCTTCACTCGGAGGGTGCCAATGTGGTCAAACAGCACCCGGACTTCCACCCCGCGCTCCGCGGCTTCCTCCAGGGCTGTCATCAGGTCGTCGGTGATGTGGTCCGTGCTCATGATGTAGAACTCGGCGTTGACGAACTTCTTCGCCTTCCGCACCGCCTTGGTCATCTCAAGGATCGAATCCGGATACCCGGGGATCAGGTCCACTGAGTTGCCGTCCACCATGGGCAAGGAGCCCAGCCGCCGGTTAAGCTCCGCCGCGGACCGCACCCAGTCCGGGCCCGGGTAGTCGCTTTCGACGTCGGCCAGCGCCGAGATACCGGCCCGCACCCTGTCGTTGACATCCTGCTGCTGCTGCCGCCGGCGGCTGGACAGCTTGAAGTTGCCGAACAGCAGGAACAGGATGATGCCGACGAACGGGACAAAGAAAATGCCCAGCAGCCATGCCATTGCGGTGGTGGGCCGCCGGTTGCCCGGAATGATGCCTACGGCGAGCACCCTGATCACCAGGTCGGCGACGCCCAGCAGCACCACCACCCACATCGGCGCGGTGCCGGCAAGCGAAAATGGCCACAACACGTGAATAACCCCCGGAAGACTCCGCTCCCGGCGGACGGTTTCCGGCCAGGGCACTCTGCCCAGCTTATCCGCGGGCACCGCACTAAGCTGGACCCATGACCTCTCCAGCCAACGTGGTTCTCGTATTCCTCGATCCTGCTTTCCCCGACGGCCGGTTTGCTGATGCTTCCCAGCCCCAGTTGCTGGTGACGGACCTGGGCGCCACCCGGGGCGACGGAATCTTTGAGACCATGCACGCTGTGGGCGGCACAGTGCGGAAGATCCAGGCGCACCTGGACCGCCTTGCCGGTTCCGCGGAAGCGCTGGACCTGGCCATCCCCACAGAGGACGAGTGGCGCCGCGCCATCAGCGCCGCAGTCTCTGAGCACCGGTCCCGGCATCTGCCCACCTCCGCCCCTGATGAACTGGCAGTAAAGCTGGTGGTGACCCGCGGGGTGGAAGGTGCTCCGGCGCCCACGTCCTGGGTCCAGGTATCCCCTGCCGGCGCAGGCCTGCGCCGGCAGCGTGAGACGGGCATCGACGTCATCCTGCTGGACCGCGGCTACGACAGTCATGTTGCGGAACGCGCGCCGTGGCTGCTGCTGGGCGCGAAGACGCTCTCCTACGCCGTCAACATGGCAGCCCTTCGCTACGCCCACAAACAGGGCGCGGACGACGTCATCTTTACGTCCTCCGACGGCCGTGTCCTTGAAGGCCCCACGTCCACCGTGCTGATGGCACACGTGAAAACGTCCGACGACGGGAGGCCCGTAAAGCGCCTCGTCACGCCCCTGCTGGACAGCGGAATCCTCCCCGGCACCTCCCAGGGTGCGCTGTTCGCCGCGGCAAAGGCTGCCGGCTGGGAGTTGGGCTACGGCCCGCTTGAGCCGCAGGATCTCCTGGACGCCGACGCCGTCTGGCTGATTTCGAGTGTGCGGATGCTGGCGCCGGTAAACCGGATCGACGGCAAGGAAATCGGCACGCCGTCCCTGCAAAAAGAGCTGACTGCCGAACTGAACGAACTGTTCGCCGGCATTCAATAAACTCCAGGACTTTCAGGACGGTCCGGCGGAATACTCGAAGCGCTCCAGGACCGCGCTGCCGCCGCCCGCGCTGACACCGATCACGCGGCCGGTAAATCCCCCGGCAAGCAGACATTCAGCGGGCAAGGCATAGTCACCGGACGAAGATTGGCCTTAGTGTGTGGTTCATGACTTCTGACGCGGGACCTGCCGGGAAACTGTCCTTTGATGAATGCTGGGAACTTCTCGAAGGTGACACCCTGGGCCGGCTCGGCTTGACGGTGGACGGACACCCCGAAATTTTCCCGGTCAACTATGTGGTGCACCGCGGGAGCATTGTCTTCAGGACGTCCGGCGTCACCAAGCTGTGGAATGCCAGGGCGGAACGGCCGGCGGCCCTAGAGATCGACGGCTACGACGCCCACACCGAAGAGGCATGGAGCGTAGTGGTGCGCGGGGACACGGACATCATCGAGGACCAGGCTGACAAGGATGCCGTGGACAGCCTGGGGCTGGAGCCGTGGCAGCCGGGCGAGAAAGCCCACTACATCAGGTTGACAGCCCGGGCACTGACGGGCCGCCGCTTCAAGGTGAACAAACCGGACATCTGGAACACCCGCACCACAGACCGGCGCCGCGCTTCTTTCGAGTAGCTGCTGACCGCGCCGGGATGCTAGGCGGGCGAAGCGGCCGGGTGCTCTGAGAGCTGCGCTTCAAGCCCGGACAGCAGGATGGTCAGTCCCTGGTCCAGCTCTGTCTCGCCGTCGTATTCTGAAAGGTCCGGAGCCAATGCCCTCAGCCGGGGGAACTCCTTGGCGGGCAGCCGGTGCAGGCCGAGCCGCAGCAGTGCTTCGTTTTCTTCCGGATCCACCACATATTCCTGCAGTTCGTTCAGGATGTGGCCGTAGAGGAAGCCGTAGTAGGCGCGGTAGACGTGCAGGGCACCGGCGGGGTTGAACCCTGCCCCGATCAGCAGGGAGAGGATCTGTTCCAGCGGACGCAGGGTGCCCAGCGGCCTCAGCCCCAGTGGGGTGGAGAGGGGCCTGGTGACCAGCAGCGGCACCACGTTGGGGTGCTGGAGCGCGAGCAGCCGCAGGTTGTGGGCGATGCTGCGGAGCTGTTCTTTCCAGTCCGGGTCCTCGGGATGGATGGGGAGCTGGTTGAGGACCAGTTCGGACACTCCGTCAAGCAATGCTGCCCGGTTCTCCGCGTAGCGGTAGAGGCTCATGGGGTCACGGCCCAGTTCCTGGCCCAAACGGCGCATTGTCAGCGCATCCAGGCCTTCAGCGTCCACCAGTTCGAGCGCTTTGGCCAGCACCAGTTCACGGCTGAGCGGAGCCTTCCGGCCGCGTTCTTCGGTGCGTGAGGGCTTCGGGGAGGACATGTGTTTACCGTTCTGGAGCCGTCAGCAAGTGGGGTGCCCGAAGGTAATTCCAGACGCTTGCCGTATTTGTAGTCTACGGGTAAAGTCTACAGCGTAGACAAGGTGTTAGCGCCATCTTGCACCCATCGATTCCCGAAGATTCGATTAACGCTCCATTGCCTTGTGCAGGCTTTGAGGTTCCCGCTGCTGTAGCCGAACGGCGGCACCCACGCACCTAGCGAAGGGACGCCGTCATGGCACATTCGCAGTTCGACACTTTCCTCCAGGAAGCCACCCAGCTGGATAAGGCCTACGATCACAGCCTCGACGACGACCGGCTTTACGGCCTGTACACCAGCTGGTGCTTCATCAACCAGCAGACGCCCGGCCAGGAGTCCGTTTTCTGGGCAGCCATGAAACACCGTATGCCGGCGGGCCACAACGGCCTGCGCATGAAGGGCCCGGCAGCCGCCGACTACATCCTGACAAGCTACCCCGGCCTCGTTTAGGGTCTGGCACATGAAAAGGCGTGAAGCGCTTCCCGGCAGGAAGCGCTTCACGCCTTTTCGTTTTTTCAGCTCTCTATCCTTCTCCGACTGTCGCCTCAGGTCGGAATGATCCGGAAGAGGAACCGCGTCCGGACCATCACGCACAGGAGCCCCAGGACAAGCGCGCAGGCCGCCGTATTAATCCAAATGTCGCCTTGGCGCAGCGCCGGGATGTTGGCGATCACCGCGATCAGCACCACGTGGATGATGAAGACGTACAGGGTTGCCCGGCCCAGGGGAATCAGGAACCAGCCCAGGGCGCGGGCCACCGGTTTCCAGTAGGCCGTGAGGAATGCGTAGGCGGCCACCACCAGCACCAGGACGTTGAGGAGCCGGCCCGGGGCCAGATAAGTGCGGCCGAAGAAGAGGTCATACATGGTCCGGTAGGCCGTGTCCGGAACAATCGCGAGCCGCATATCAAAGGCGTTGGCCAGGTACGGGTTGCCCCAGGACAGGAACGCGAAAGCGAAGGCGGCCGCAGTGCAGGCGGCCACTGCCCAGGTGTGGTCAGTCAGCCACGAAACAATGCGGTGGCGGTGGAAGCCCGCCACCAGGCCGATCACGAAAAGGACCTGCCACACCAGCAGCGGGAAAGAGTCCTCGAACTGCGAGGGCAGGATCCGGAACCGGGTGGCCGCGCCCACTGCGTACACGGCCAGCGTGGCGCCGAGCACCCATACTGCCTTGCCGCGGTTGAGTGCGGCAAGGATCAGCGGGCTGACGAGCAGCAGCACCACGTACAGGCCCATCACGTTGAACTGCCACGGGCCGAACTGCAGCAGCAGGATGGCCGGCAGGACCTGCGGCGGTACGGGGAACTGGAACAGCGATTCCATTCCGGCGTAGAGGTCGTAGGTCCGGCCGGCGCCATTGTGCCCCGCCCCGCCGGTTCCCTGGTCAACGTAGGTGGTCAGTGCATCACTCTGGAACAGGGGCAGCAGCGAGATCAGGAAAACGCCGATCAGCACCGCCAGGGCCGTCAGGTAAAGCTTCCCCGCACGGCGGGAGGTCAGGTCCACCACCGTCCCAAAGTCCCGGTTGACCCGGGGCCCGTACACCATGCCCACCACCAGCCCCGAGAAGAGGACAAAAAGTTCGGCCCCGGAAACGAAACCCACCGCCTCCTGCGTGAGCAGCTGGAACAACGATGTCATGCCCAGGTGGTTCACCACCACAAACACAATGGCCATGCCGCGCAGCAGGTCCACCCGCGAATCCCTGCTTGAGGGATCGGTGTAGCCCCAGGCTGTTGCGGCATTGACCCGCCGGGGGATCTGCCAAAGCGCCACCAGGAGGATGATCAACGCCGCTCCCACGGTCCAGGCAGCCGCCCCCGGGAGGGTGTTGGCGCGGACGTATCCGCTGCCGGCAGCGATTTCGGTGGCAGGACCGGTCACCATGGGGGAAGCCTCGAGCCGGTCCAGGGCGGCAGCAGCAACCGCAGGATTCCCGGTGACCAGCCAGTCGATGCTGGCCACCCCCGTGTCCCTGGTGCTGGTCCGCTCATCCCAGGCCACTGCCGACGTGCCGGCGAAGTCCGTGGACGTGGCCGCATCCAGGACCTGGTCCCACCAGCCGACTTTGATGTCCACGTCGGAAGCGCCGCCGGAGGCCGGGCTGTAGAACGCGGAGGTCTGCAGCAGGAACGGCTTGTCCTTGCCGGACGCATAAGTCGCGTAGAAGTTTTCCCCGCCGGAGGCCGTGAGCATCTCCTGGAGTTCGTTCTGCCGGGGAACGGTGTTGACCGCCGCGCCGCCGGCAGTGTCGTCGTGGAAAGCGGCCAGGCCCACCCAGTCCACGGCATCGTCCCCCGGATAGTACGGGGCGTAGGCCGCATCGGAGCCGTTCCACACGCCGTCACCGTTGGTATCGAGCAGGGCGAAGCCATCGCTGCCCGGCACAGGGGCGTTCCGGTGCCGGTCAAACGGATAGTCCTTCCTCAGGTACGGCTCCCACACCATCGGTGGGCGGCTGCCGTCGGTATCTTCAAAGGCTGCGGCGACGGCCTGGAAGGCGGACCGGTAAGCGGCAGGCTGCTGGCCCCACTCCACCCAGCTGGCATTCATGTCGGGGGCAAAGCGGATCAGCACCTGGCCCTTGAAGTCCGCCGTCAGCCTCCGCACGTCGCCGGCGAATGATGCGGCAGCTTCAGCGGTAACCTGGTCAAGCGGAACGTTGGGCTTCACCGTGAGCATCGCGTGGGCGCCCTGCATCCCGGACTGCTCCAGGAAGCCCCGGATGTCGTTCTCCTCCGATCCACGGAAGGGCAACGCGATGTCGTGCCCGAAAAGCGCCGGCGACGCGCCGAACCTCTCCGTAAAACCGGCCGCCGTGTCCTCGCCCCATTCGAGGACAGCGCCCAACAGCGGTTTGCCCTCACCCGGGAAGGTGTCTGCAGCATGGGCAGCTCCGGCGGGCAGCACCACTGCCAGGAGGGCAATCGTCACCGCGGCAAGAAGGGCAGCACCCCCGCGGACAGCCGACTGGCGGGTATGTTGTCCCCGGAAATTTTGCCAATGGAGTTGCGTGGGACGGCTCTCCAGCACGGCGGCTCGTGGCGTGCTGATGGGGACCCCCAGGAATTTTGCTCCGACGGCGCGGCGGCGCCCTGACAAGAACCCTATCTGGCGTGGAAAGCCGCGGCGGGCGTCGGTCGGCTTCGCTGCCCGTGGCGGTTCCCGCCGTCGTACGTTCCAGGAACCGCCGCGCAATCACCCAAGCTGCTTCAGCGGCGCTTCAGTTACGGAACATGACGACGACGGCGGTGCGGCCCCGCGCGCCAAGTGTTACGTTTTTGGGGAGTAATGAGTACCGGTGCCAAGCCCTGACTGGCCGGTCGGCAACCCTCCTTCCGCGGCGGGGTGCCTCAGGTGAATACTCGGCATATCGACCGATTCGAGCTGCAAGCGTGAGAGAAGGAGATCCGTCATGTCTGACGCACCTGCCCCTGAAGAGAAATTGTCCTACCGCCTCATCAGCGGGCCGGATGACCGTGCGTTCTGTGAGCGGATCTCGGCCGCGCTGGCAGAGGGGTATGTGCTGCACGGAAGCCCCGCAGCAACCTTCAACGGCAGCAGCGTCATTGTGGCCCAGGCTGTAGTCCTGCCGGCCGCCATCGCGTCCGCGGATGCCGCCGTCGCCACTGCCGTTGATGACCTTGAAGCAGCCAGCGAAGACCTCGAGTTCGACGGCGAGGGCCACGCATGAGCTATGCAGGAGACCTCACCCCCCAGGAAGCCTGGGACAAGCTGCAGCAGGGCGCCATCCTCGTGGACGTGCGCACCGAGGGCGAATGGGCCCACATCGGCATCCCCGACACAAAGGCCACGGACAATGATCCGCTGTTCATCCAGTGGACCTTCCCGGGCGGCATTCCCAACCCTGATTTCATCAAGGACCTGAGCCTGCAGGCCCCCGACAATCCTTCAACTGAGCTGCTCTTCCTCTGCCGCTCCGGGCAGCGTTCCATCGCTGCCGCAACCGCCGCCACGCAGGCCGGCTTCACCTCCTACAACGTGCTGGAGGGCTTCGAAGGCGAGCCGGACCGCTATGGAGAGCGCACCGTCAACGGCTGGAAAAACCGCGGCCTGCCAACCAACCTGGGAAAGAACTAAGTGACCTTCAACGAAGACGCCGCCGGCTGGAGCCCCGACACCCAGGCCGTCCGCGGCGGGCTGGACCGCACCAACTTCCAGGAAACCAGCGAGGCTGTGTTCCTGAACTCCGGCTTTGTGTACGAATCCGCCGCCGCTGCCGAACGGGCCTTCACCGGTGAGGACGAACGCTTCGTCTACTCCCGCTACGGCAACCCCTCCGTTGCTACATTCCAGGAGCGGCTCCGCCTCCTGGAGGGCACCGAAGCGTGCTTTGCGACGGCGTCCGGCATGTCCGCAGTTTTCACCGCCCTGGGTGCCTTGCTGGCTGCCGGCGACAGGGTGGTTGCCGCCCGCTCGCTCTTTGGCTCCTGCTTCGTGATCCTCAACGAGATCCTGCCGCGGTGGGGCGTGGAGACCGTATTCGTGGACGGCCCGGACCTGGACCAGTGGCGCGAAGCCCTGTCCCAGCCCACCACCGCCGTGTTCTTCGAGTCGCCGTCAAATCCCATGCAGGAAATCGTGGACACTGCGGCGGTGAGCGAACTCGCCCACGCCGCAGGTGCCACCGTCGTCGTCGACAACGTCTTTGCCACTCCCCTGCTGCAGCGTTGCGGCCAGTTCGGCGCCGACGTCATTGTCTACTCGGGTACCAAGCACATCGACGGCCAGGGCAGGGTCCTGGGCGGCGCCATCCTGGGCACCAAGGAATTCATCGAAGGCCCGGTCAAGCAGCTCATGCGGCACACCGGCCCGTCGCTGTCCGCCTTCAACGCGTGGGTCCTCACCAAGGGCCTTGAGACCATGGCCTTGCGCGTCAACCACTCCTCCGCCTCGGCGCTGCGGATCGCCGAGTGGCTGGAGCAGCAGCCGGCCGTGAGCTGGATCAAGTACCCGCTGCTGAAGTCGCACCCGCAGTACGAGCTCGCCGCAAAGCAGATGAAGGCGGGCGGCACGGTGCTCACCCTTGAACTTGCCCCTTCCGGCGGCCGCTCGGGCAAGGAGGCCGCCTTTGCGCTGCTGGATGCCTTGCGGATCATCGACATCTCGAACAACCTGGGCGATTCCAAGTCCCTGATCACCCACCCTGCCACCACCACGCACCGGGCGATGGGACCTGAGGGCCGCGCGGCCATTGGCCTGAGCGATGGAGTTGTTCGGCTCTCGGTGGGGCTTGAGGACGTGGACGACCTGATTGGCGACCTGGAACAGGCACTCAAGCAGATTTAGCGCTGGCTGGAGCTTTGTGCTGGCTCCCGAGCGCTGGCTCCGCTCCGGCACCGGGACCATTTGCCGCTTGCTGCTCCTTCGTCGCTCTGACGCAAGCTACAAAAATGGCCCCGGTCCCCTCGCTGGACTACGCGACTGTACCGGAAATCTCGCGCGCTGCGCCGGAAATCCACCGGCCGTTGCCCTGGTCTCAGGCGTCCGGTACGGAGAGTTGGACGGCGACCACGTCGCCTTCACTGATCCGCGCTTTGTCCCTGATCGCCTTCTTCAGGGGCAAAAGGTAAGAACCGCTCTGAGCGTCCCGGAAGAGCGAAGTCTGCCAGGAGTGTCCGCCGATCTCGGCCCTGACTTTGATCGAGCCGAACGCCTTGCTGGACCCTGCAGTTTGAACGCGCACATCGTCCGCGATCTCTGCCGGCAGGGTCAGGAAGTGCCAACCGGCCTCGCCGGGATACAGCCACAATGCTGCTTTGAAAGAATACGACGCCGTCACGCGCCGAGTATGGCACTTTCGGGCCCCACATATAAAGCGGCCAAAAAGTTCTGCAGTTTTTCCCACCGGCCGGCCCACCGCACCTAAAATGTCAGACCCCCGTTAGAAGATGTTTCTATGGGAAACGGCGCGGGCACAGTGGCGGTGATGGAGGGCATTCATGCTTCCGTCGCTGGCCTTGATGCGCTGTTTGTTGAGGATGCCCGCTTGGGCGCGGGCCGCCCGGGCCCTGCTAATACTGACGGCGTTGACGTCGTGACCGATGTGCTGCAGCGGCAGTATGAGATCCGTCTGGAGCGGATGGCCGTAACGAAGCAGCTGGAAGCCCAGATCGCCGCCATCAAGGCCCGGGATGCCGCCGAGGCCATCGAAATCCAGCACGAGATGACCCCGCCCGAAGCACCCGCACACGAACGCACTTACGCGGAGATGTCCGCGATCGAGGAAATCGCAGGCGTCCTGACCATCAGCTCCCCCGCCGCCGGGGCGCTCGTCACCCAGTCCCGGCAAGTCTGCTCCCTGCCGCCGGTCATGGACGCCCTCTCCGCCGGGGCCATTACCTGGCAGCACGCCAAAATCATCGCCGACGAAACCGAAGGCCTCGGCCCCGCCGGCGCGGCCGCCCTCGCCGCGCACTTCCTGGACCCCGACGCACCCAACCCGGCACGCGGAGCCGCCGCCGGCGAACTCGTACCGTCACGGTTCCGGACCCGAGTCCGTAACTGGCGCGAACGCCACCACCCCGAAACCCTCGAAAAACGCCACACCAAAGGCGCCGCCGACCGGCGGATGGAATACACCCCGGACCGCGACGGCATGGCCTGGCTCTCCCTGTACCTGCCCGCCGACACCGCATCCGCCATCTGGAACCGCAGCACCGCCCTCGCCCGCGGCCTCCAGGGCCCCGAAGAGCCCCGGTCAATGACACAACTCCGGCCCGACATCGCCGCCGGCCTGCTTCTCAGCGCCGGCCCAGCCCTCAGCCCCGCCCCCGAAAGCACCGCGGGTCAAAGCACCGCAGGACAAAGCACCACGGGCGAAGGCAAGACAGAAACCACCGAAGACGGCTTCGATGCCCCCATCGGCGTGGCCTCCGTGTCCGTCAATGACCGGCCCGCCGCCGACCTCGCCTCCGCCGGGCATGAGGAAACCGGCCGCAGCGGTTACACGGACCTCGCCAGCGTCCCAGTCCCGAATGCCCAAGTGCTCGTCACGGTCCCGGTGTTCGCACTCCTCGGCCTCACCGACGAACCCGCAACCCTGGACGGCTACGGACCTATCCCCGCCTCCATGGCCCGGAAACTGGTCACCGAAGGGGCCAGTTCCTTCTACCGGGTGCTCGTAGATCCCCGGGACGGGGCACCGCTCGAGATCGGGCGCACCAGCTACCGGCTCACTAAAGCCCTGAAAAAGGCGCTCCAGCTTCGGGACGGCAAATGCACCTTCCCCGGCTGCAACAACCACTCCCTCGACAACGACACCGACCACCTCACCGCCTGGCACCACGGCGGAACCACCGGAATCAGCAACCTGGCCCAACTCTGCCCGAAACACCATCGCCTCAAACACCACAAACCTTGGACACCCACCCAAGCCACACACAACGAACCACCCGGCTGGACCTCCCCCACCGGCCGACACTACAAACCCGAACAACCCGACCAGGAACCACCACAATGGCCGCAGATCCTGCATGTCTTCGGGAAACCCTTCGAAGCGCCCGCCTTCGACCCACGCTGGGCGGAGCCGCCCACCCTGGAGCCGCCTGACGGTTACTTCCTGGACGTTGAGCCTCCGCTTGAAGAACCCGACGATGACAGTCTTGTGGATCCGGACGACATCCCGCTCGACGATCCTGCATGGGACGACTTCTACGCCACGCCCCCGAAACTCCCTCAGGACCCGTTTCCCGACTGGCACCTCTGGCTCAGCGAATCCCTCTCGGTCCCCTGAGGCTTGCTGTTCGCGGCTCTTTCCCCTGAATCCTGGCCCTCAGTCCCGGCCCACTAGGACTGCCTGACACGCAGCAGTTCCGGGGCCTCATCAACCGGGGAAAGATTCAACGCCCCCCGCATGGTGACGTCCACCGCATGCCTGACCACAGCGCTGAAACCAAGGTCGCCAGGTTCCGCGGCTGCCATAGCCCTGTCCCGGACGCGCCGCTGTTCAGCTGCCCCTGTTCCACGAGCAATGACGTCCTCCACCCCTTGCCGGGCCAAGGCCAGTTCACCTTGCTCCTGCAATACCGGGGCGAGATAGTCCACCAGGGAGCGCACCACGTCCGCGGCACGCGCCGGCCGGAAAGTCCCAAAGTCGAGCAGTTCCCCGCCAAGTCCCTCGCTGCTCGCCTGCCAGGAAGCCATCCGCAAAAGCACAGTGGGCACGGGAGCGGGATCCACTCCGTCGTGCCACTCACGGCTCGCAGTTTCCACCAGCGCCCGCACCAGGACTGCAATGAGTGCGGCGTCTTCTGCCCGAAGGCAGACGTCCGCCACCCTGACCTCAACCGTGGGATGGTTTCGCGACAGGCGGGCGTCGAAGTAAATCATCCCTTCATCCAGCATCACACCGCTGTCCAGGAGCCGGGCAACCACCCTCCGGTAGGCAGAGTAGGTCCCGTAGATTCCGGACGGTCCGGCAGTCGGCCAACGGTTCCATGCCTGCGTGCGGTAGCTCTCGAAGCCGGTCTGCATACCGTTCCAGAAGGGAGAATTCGCGCTGAGCGCAGTCAGCACGGCAAGCTTGTCGCGGATCCGGTCCAGCACTGCCACGCCCTCGTCGTGCGACTCAATGTAGGTGTGTACGTGGAAGCCGCACGTCAATTGCTCCTGGGCTGTCAGGCCAAACCGCTCCAGCATCTTGGCATAACGGGGATCAGGAGTAGTGTGGCTGGACAAACCGAGCGGTGAGGTGGCCAACGCCGCCACCCGTGCCTTGTTATTCCTGGCAGCCCTGTCCGCAAGCGCCCGCCCTGCCCGGATCTGCTCCAGCAGCTCTCCGTACTCCAGGCAGGGCCGGGTCTGGGTCTCTATCTGCTCCAGCTTGAGTTCGGCACTCAGTCCCATCTCGTCATCGATAACGGCTGTGTCCTGGGCGTGCAGAACACGAGGGTCGTCTGGAGCGTCGTCGGCGGCCATTCGGCGGCCGGACAGCAGCGCATCAGCAAGGGCCAGCGGTTCGCCACTGTCCGCATCAACGATCAGGAGTTCTTCCTCGACTCCGAATGTACGCATACTCACATTCTGCGACAGGGCAGCGCCTTTTGACGGCCTTCATTGTTTCATGACGAAGCGTGAATGGTCAGTCCTGGAAGTACTCCACCTTGGCCCCGATGGTGTTAAGCCGCTCTGCCAGGTCCTCGTAACCGCGCTCGATAACGTAAATGTTCCGCAGCTCGGACACTCCCCTTGCCGCCAGCATGGCCAGCAGCAAGCAGGCCGCGGGGCGTAGAGCCGGCGGGCAGCCAACCTCTGCCGCGCGCCACTTGGTGGGCCCGTTGACGTAGATCCGGTGCGGGTCCAGCAGCTGGACCTGCGCCCCCAACCGGTTCAGCTCAGTCAGGTAGATGGCGCGGTTCTCGTAGACCCAGTCGTGGATCATGGTTTGCCCGCTCGCATTTGCAGCGATCACGGCAAAGAAGGGCAGGTTATCGATATTCAGGCCCGGGAACGGCATGGGGTGGATCTTGTCCTCGGGAGCATTCAGCCGGGATGGCTTGGTGGTGACGTCCACCAGCCGGGTCCGGCCATTCCGGGCCATATACTCGCTCGAGATTTCAAGCCGCTGTCCCATCTGCTCCAGCGTGGCCAGTTCGATCTCCATGAACTCGATGGGCACGCGGCGGATGGTCACTTCCGAATTGGTGACAATACCGGCGGTGATGAGGCTCATGGCCTCGATGGGGTCCTCGGACGGGAAGTATTCAATCTCGGCATTGATCAGGGAACGGCCGGTGATCTTCAACGTGGTGGTGCCGATTCCGTCAATGCTTACACCGAGCATCTGCAGGTAGAAGCACAGGTCCTGCACCATGTAGTTCGGGCTGGCGTTGCGGATCACGGTCGTCCCCTCCCGGTGCGCCGCTGCCATGATGGCGTTCTCGGTGACGGTGTCGCCGCGCTCGGTCAGTACAAAGGAACGGTCGCGGGTATCGGCAGAGGGCGCCTGCACGGTGTAGAAGCCCTGAGTTGCTTCCACGCTGAGACCGAACTGGCGCAGCGCCTGCATGTGCGGCTCCACGGTACGGGTGCCAAGGTCACAACCGCCAGCGTACGGAAGGCGGTACCCCGAGGACTCATCCATCAGGGGCCCCAGCAGCATGATGACACTGCGGGTGCGGCGGGCGGCTTCCACGTCCATGGCTTCGAGGTTCAGGACCTCCGGCCGGCGGAGCTGAAGGTCGGTGTCATTCAGCCAGGTGCATTCCATGCCGATGCTGGTGAGCACCTCGACGATGCGGTTGACTTCCTCAATGCGGGCAAGACGGCGAAGAATAGTGGTGCCCCGGTTGATGAGGCTGGCACACAGCAGCGCGACACCTGCATTCTTGCTGCTGTTGACGTCCACAGCACCGGAGAGGGTCCGCCCGCCCTCCACCCGGAGGTGCGTCATTTGGGGTTTACCCACGTTGACGATGCTTCGGCCGAAAATTGTTTCGAGGCGCTGGATCATCTTCAGGCTCAGGTTCTGCTTGCCCTGCTCCATCCGGGCAATGGCACTCTGGCTGGTGCCGAGCTCCGAGGCCAGCTGTCCCTGGGTCCAGCCCTTCTCGCTCCGGGCATCCCGAAGCATGGCGGCAACGTGTTCCGTGGTCTCTTGCGTCATGGAGGCAATATATCATAAATGAGCTATGGCGGATCCTGGGAGAGCGCAAAAGCGGCAATAAGAGAACGTTTACCCACTACATGCGATAGAAATGGAACACTCTCCGTTCTTGACCCCGCCCACTGCGCCGGGGACACCGTAAGGACCTCTTCCTTCAGTGACCACGGAGGTGGCCCATTGCGGACGTCACAAGGCACGCGAACGCCAGCCGCCTGGGCTGCTTTGATGCTCGCCGCCCTGCTCCTGGTCCCTTGGCCGGCTTCCGCATCACCCTCACCGGGAGAAGGCACCCAGTCGCTCCTCGGCAACGATATTTCGTGGCCCCAGTGCAGCAAGGACCTTCCCACGAGCCAGGCGTTCGCGATCGTGGGCGTCAACAACGGCCTAGCCAACACCACCAACCCATGCCTCGCCAAACAGCTCACGTGGGCAGCGTCGTCATCCGGCGGCACACCGCAACCAAAGGTCTCCCTTTACGTCAACACCGCCAATCCGGGGAGCGCAGGCTCATGGTGGCCCACCAGCGATGAATATCCCGCCGGCACCCCGGTCCATAACCCCTACGGGCCCTGCAAGGCGAAGGACTACGGCAAGGCCTGCGCCTACATGTACGGCTACGCGAAGGCTTGGGATGACGCCTACATCCGCGGGATCAGCCAACCCTCGGATTACATCTGGTGGCTGGATGTGGAAACCGGAAACAGCTGGTCCACGGCAGACAAGGACGCCAATCGCGCAGTCCTGGAGGGCATGACGGACTTCTTCCGCAGCATCAACACCAAGGGAGTGGGCATCTATTCGACCGGCTCCCAATGGAGCCAGATCGTGGGAACCATCAGCAGTTCGAGCAACCTCTACTCACTGCCGAGCTGGCTGGCGGGGGCGCGCACGCAGACCGGTGCCAAAGGCAACTGTTCCAACCCGCCGCTGGCGTCGGGCGGCCGGGTCACGCTCACGCAGTTTGTGTCGCGGGTTCGACTACGACTATTCCTGCGTCTGAGCCCGCCCTGCGCCGCCCGCATATGCACCTGCACCAGCCGGACAAATCAGGCTTTGGCCGGTCAGCTCCCCAGCCACACCATGTTCCAGGTTCCTGCCCATAGTGCGGTAGCAAAGGCAGCACCGGCCATCAGCACGCCACCGCCCAGGACCCAGAGATCCAACCTGCTATACGTAGACTCCCGCGCCCAGGTCCGGGTTTCCCCGCCAAACCCGCGCGCCTCCATGGTCACCGCCAGGCGTGACGCGCGGCGGATGGCCTGAACCAGCAGTCCGAAACTCTGCCCCAGCGTCGCCTTGATCCGCTGCAGCGCGCTGCCCCGCGAGCCCACCCCGCGGGCACGCCGGGCCATGCCGATGGTTTGCCACTCTTCAGCCAGCAGTCCCACCAAGCGCATGGCCGCCAAGGTACCCAGCACGAACCGGTGCGGCAACCGGGCCTTTTGCGCCAGTGCGTCGGCCAGGTCAGTAGGGTCCGTGCAGCTCATCAGCAGCACCGCCGGCAGCGCAATCGCCAGCCCGCGCAGCATGAACCCGGCCCCCAGCTCCAGCGAGCCTTCGCTCATGGTCCAGATGCCGACGTCGATCAGCGTCCTTCCGCTGTCCGGCGCCAGGATGGAGGTGCTCCAGCCGCCCACGGCCGCGGCGATGATCAGCGGCCACCCCCGCTGCCACAGCAGCGTGAGGGTGAGGCCGGCCAGCGGGAACAGCAGGAGTTCCGCAGCGAGGGCCACGGAGGCGGACACCCAGTCGATGGACAGTGCCAGCACAGCGGTCACCAGGAAGACGGCGGCGAACTTGCTCAGCGGATTGGCCCGGGTCAGCAGGGCGCGGTTTCCCTGCAGGTTCAGCTCCCGCCTCATGATGCCACCGTCTGCGCCGCAGCGATTCGCAGCTCCGTCCCGCCCAGGGCCGCCGTGAATTCGGCATCATGGGTCACCGAGACCACCGCAGTCCCGGCGTCCAGCAGTTCGGACAGGAACGAGGCCAGCTCGGCCCAGGTGTTGGCGTCCTGGCCGAACGTGGGCTCGTCCAGGACCAGGACCTGCGGATGGGCAGCCAGGACCGTAGCCACGGAAAGCCGCCGTTTCTCACCGCCCGAGAGCGTATACGGGTTGGCGTCAACGAGCTCCGTCAGCCGCAACCGCTCCAGCAGCTCGTCCACCCGCTCCATGCCGTGACCCAGATGCCGGGGGCCAAACCGGAGTTCGTCCAGCACCTTCCCCGTGACGAACTGGTGCTCGGGCTCCTGGAAAACGGTGCCCACACGCTCGATCAGTTGTTCCGCCTTCCACTGGAAAGGATCAATCCCGGCACCGCGGCTGAGGGCCAGGGTGGCGGAGACCTTGCCGGCAACCGGCTCAAGCAGTCCGGCAAGGGTCAGGGCGAAAGTTGATTTTCCTGCGCCGTTGGGTCCCGTGACGGCCAGCGCCTGTCCGGCCCGGACCTGCGCGGTAATGCCTTGCTGCACGGGCATGGGCGGCAGCCTCCGGAAACCCTTGCGGCGGGCCCGTTCACGCGAGACCGCCAGTTCCTCGGCGGCGAGCAGGAGGTCGCCGGTTCCGGAAGCGGGTTCCGCCCGCCGCCGGGTTTCCGGGACATAGCCGGGCACCCATACCCCGGCAGCGGCCAGCATGCTCCGGGCCTCACTGAACACGCGGTCCGGCGGCCCGTCCAGAAGCACAGCTGGATCGGTGGACGAGCCGGGCTGCAGCACCACAATCCGGTCCACCAGGTCCTTCCACACGGACACCCGGTGCTCCACCACCACCAGCGTCGCCCCGGTCTTCTCGAGGCAACGCCCCACGGCGTCGCGGACCTCGATCACCCCCGCGGGGTCCAGGTTGGCCGTCGGCTCGTCGAGGAGGATCAGCCCGGGCCGCATGGCAAGGATGCCCGCGAGCGCAAGCCGCTGTTTCTGCCCGCCGGACAAGGCCGACGTCGGATGGTCCAGCGGCAGGTGGGACAGGCCGACGTCGGCCAGCGCCTCGTGCACGCGGGCCCAGATTTCGTCCCGGGGCACGGCAAGGTTCTCCGCGCCGAAGGCGACGTCGTCACCTACGCGTGAAAGGACCACCTGCGTCTCGGGGTCCTGCTGCATGAGGCCGGCGCGGCCCCGCTGCTCGCGCGGGTAGGCTCCGCCAACCAGCAGCGAACCGGACTCGTCGGAATCGCCCGCCTCGCCGCCGTCGTCGTTTACATCGCCCAGGACCCCCGCCAAGGCATGAAGGAGGGTGGACTTGCCCGCTCCGGACGGGCCGAGGAGGAGCACGCGCTCCCCCGGTTGGATGTCCAGGTCAAGGGCACGCACCGCGGGTTTGGCCCTGCCGGCATGCCGCCAGCCCCAGCCGCGGGCGCTGATGGCGGCCGGGCGCGCCGCAACCGGAGTCCCGTGCTGGGAGGTAGCGGTCATCAGGAGAAGACGGGCTCCGTTGCTGCCTTCCGGGAGGCGAAGGAGCTCAGGACCCCGGTCTTCGCGAGGCCGCGCGTGGCGACCCAGGACAGTGCGCCGGCAATGATGGCGCCCGAGATGGCCGTGAAAATGATGTACGCCAGCTTGTCCCCGCCCGAGTAGGCGATGTTCCAGCCCCACGGCGCGAAGGAATCGTTCAGGCCGCAAAACAGCCCGGCGCCGGCCCCGGCAAGCAGGGATACCGGCAGGTTGAACTTCCTGTACACGAAGATGGCGAAAATGATCTCTGCACCCAGGCCCTGGACGAAGCCGGAGAAGAGCACGGAGGCGCCGTACTGTGACCCCATCAGCAGTTCACCGGTGGCGGCCACGGTCTCGCAGAACAGTGCTGCGCCCGGTTTGCGGATGATAAGCATGCCCAGCGCGGCCGGGATCATCCAGCCGCCGGCGATCAGGCCGGTCAGGGGCGGGTAGACGGCGTTCATGGGGGCCGAGACTGCGGCGGCCCCCTGGGACCAGGCCCAGAAGATGACTCCGCCGGCGATGGCGATCAAGGCTGCCACCACGATGTCCACAACGCGCCAGGACTTGCTGGTGGTCTTCTTTACTGCTGTTGTTGCCATGCGATCCTCCTGAGGAACAGGAGGGGAAAGTGGACCGGCCGGCGCTGCTGCCGCGGCCGGACACACTTCGAGAACTCGACTCCCTTGCGCCGGTACTAACCGGATCAGGTTCGAGGGTCTGCGGCTGTCCGCACTCTCAGCGCCCACCTGCGGATCCTGGCATGGCCAGAACTGCCGACGGCGGCGCTCCCCTGTCGTTGAATGATTCTGTAGGTAAAACAATGCCCTGATGGGCGTGGTCCAGTTTACACCGGAGGAGGGGTAGATTGTGGGCCATGACTGCCAATTCGCGGGATATGACTGAGTTCGATCCCGACTCGGATGACACCCAGCCGGAAGGCTCCCTGCAAACGCTCATCGCCCGGATCGAGGGTGAAATCCGCGAGCTCCAGTTCCCCCGGTTCTCCATGGACGATGCGCTGAACCTGGGGCTGTTGCTGGTGGAACTGGGCAAGGAGGACCAGCTCCCCATCGCCATCGACATCACCAAGGGTGAACAGGTCCTGTTCCATGTCGCCCTGCCGGGCGCCACCCCGGACAACGAGCACTGGATCCGGGCCAAACAGCGTACCGCTGCCCGGTACGAGGTGCCGTCCCTGCTGGTGGGGCTCCGCGGACGGCTCCGCGGCGGACGGATTGAAGACCAGGCCTGGTTCGATCAAAGCCGGTACGCAGCCCACGGCGGCTCCTTCCCGGTCTATGTCACGGGGGTGGGCGCGGTAGCCGCCGTGACTGTTTCGGGGCTTCCCCAGGTGGAGGACCACAACATGGTGGTTCGGGCCCTGCGCGAAGTCCTTGGTTCCATGGGCGCGGACTGACGCCGGGCGTGGGTGAGATCGGACGCGGGGAGAGATCAGGCCAGAGCTGACGTCGGGCTTTGGCGGGGAGGGCACCATGAGCGGTCCCGTGGAGGAGAACCTGGTGCGGGCGGCGGTGGACAAAGCCGAGGACGAGATGATCTTCATCGGCCCGGACCACCCTTACTACCCGCTGCTCGCGGAACTTGTGGCCGCCGTCGGGATGGCCTGGCAGCAGGGGTACGAGCAGGGCCGCCACGGCGGGCGCCACCCGAACCCTTATACGTGGAACAGCCCGGAGGAGTGAGGGCGGGCGGGAAGCGTGCTTAGCTTTTATTAGTAATCATGCTTACTATGTTGTTCCCGGCTTTTGAGGAGTACAGGTTATGGCGGTCAGCACCCAGGCCACCGCAGCGAGGACCGGCCTGCAGAAGGCCACCCGAGCCACGGGCGCAATTTTCCTGCTGCTGGGAATTTTGGGATTCATTCCGGGCGTGACCGCCAACTACGGTTCCCTGCGCTTCGCGGGGCCCGGCTCTGGAGCGGAGCTGTTCGGCATCTTCCAGGTGTCCGTTTTGCACAACGGCGTCCACCTTTTGTTCGGTATCGCCGGCCTGGTGATGGCCAGGACGCACCGGCAGGGGAGGAACTTCCTCATCTACGGGGGCGTGGCCTATTTGTTCCTGTGGCTCTACGGACTGTTGGTGGGTGATGACCTGCCGGCGAACTTCCTTCCCGAGAACAATGCGGACATATGGCTGCACCTGGCACTGAGCCTTGCCATGATCGCCCTGGCCATTCTGTTGTCCCCTCGGACCGTCCCCGGCACCGCCTCGCGGGACCCCGACGCGGCGAACGAGACCTGACCGTCCATAAGACCGGCTGTCGAAGACGCAGCACCGGCAGCAATTCCGTCCGCCCAAAGGAGAATCATGAAGATCCCGGAACCCCGAGGTCCCATCAGCAGTACCCTGTTCACGACCCTCGCCCACATGCCCGGCAGCGCTGAGGGAGCCGCCGCCGTCGAGGAACTGCGCCTGCTGGCCACACCCGGGGCGGCGTCATCCGCTGACATCGTCGGGGACGACGACGCCCAGCTGGCCCTTTTCTGCCTTTACGAGCTGCACTACTCCGGACTTGTTGGCGTCAGCGATGAGTGGGAGTGGGAACCCGGGCTGATCCAGGTCCGCCGCCTTCTTGAACGGCCCTTTGAAGTGGCGCTCCGGACTGCCGCGGCATCCGCTGCCGGAGAGATCAACGTACCGGCCGCTGCGAAGCTGACCAGTGACGCCGTGGCGGACATCCTTTTCGGACTGGCCGCCGGTGACACCGGGCCCAGCGTCTCCCGCTTTGTCGCCAAGAAGGCGACCCTGGACCAGCTCAAGGAGTTCCTGATCCACAAGTCCATCTACCAGCTCAAGGAAGCGGACCCGCACACCTGGGCCGTCCCCCGCCTCACCGGAAGGCCCAAGGCTGCCCTCGTGGAGATCCAGGCCGATGAGTACGGCGGCGGGCGCCCCGAACGTATGCACAGCGCCCTGTTCGCCCGGACCATGCGCGGGTTGGGCCTGGACGACAGTTATGGCGCCTACGTGGACACCGTTCCCGCCGTCTCCCTCGCCGCAGTGAACATGATGTCCCTCTTCGGGTTGAACCGCCGGCTCCGCGGGGCCATCACCGGGCACCTGGCCATCTACGAGATGACCTCCTCGCAGCCGAACCGGCTGTACGGCAACGGCTTCCGGCGGCACGGCTTCGAAGCCGGGGTGACCCACTACTTCGACGAACATGTGGAAGCCGACGCCGTCCACGAGCAGATCGCCGGGCGCGACCTGGCAGGCGGCCTGGTGGAGGCCGAGCCTGAGTTGCTTGCTGACGTCCTGTTTGGTGCCACGGCGGCGATGGCCATCGACGGCAGGCTGTCCACCCACCTCCTGGCCAGCTGGGAAAACGGCATGACCTCGCTGAGGGCGGCAGTACCGGCGGCAGCATGAATACCCCGATCGCAGGGCCCTCCGCGGAGTACATCCTGCCGCTGCGCTGGGCGGCGGAGACGGAACTGAACTCGGAGCTGCAGGACCTCGCCGCCTACCTTGAGCGCCTTCTTGAATGGATTCCCGTCACCGTGGTGGACGGCTCCGCCCCTGAGCTGTTCGAGCGGCACCACGCTGTTTTTCCACAGGGCGTCCGCCACCTCCAGCCCGGGCCCGCCGGCGGTAATGGCAAGGTGGCCGGTGTCATGACCGGGGTGCGCGCCTCCTCGGCGGAACTGCTGGTGATAGCCGACGACGACGTGCGCTACACGCGTGAGTCGCTCGCCGCCGTCGTCCATCACCTCAGCTCGGCGGACATAGTGCGGCCGCAGAATTACTTTGACCCGCTGCCCTGGCATGCGTGGTGGGACACATCACGGACCCTGGTCAACCGGGGCCTGGTCGGCGGACTACCCTGGCACCCTGGCCGTTCGCAGGAGCGCACTGCTGGCAACCGGCGGCTACGATCCCGTGCTGTTCGAAAACCTTGAGCTGATCCGGACCGTCAAGGCAGCCGGCGGCCGCGAAAAGATAGTGCCGGATTTGTTTGTGGCCCGCAGGCCGCCGAAGTTCCGGCACTTCCTCAAGCAGCGCACGCGCCAGGCCTACGATGACTTCGCCCAGCCCCGGCGCCTCGCCGCCGAACTTGCCCTGCTGCCGGTGATTGCCTGCGCAGCCCGCCTTCCCGCCGGCCGGCGACGGACTGCCCTCCTGGGCCTGGTTGCGGCGCCCGTCCTCGTCGCCGAGATGGGACGACGGCGGCACTCCGGGACGGCGGCCTTTCCCTTCCGCGCAGTGTGGTTCGCCCCGCTGTGGACCCTCGAGCGGGCGGCCTGCATTTGGATCGCCCTGGCGTTCCGTTTGGGCGGGGGCGTGCCCTACGCCGGAACCCGGCTTAAGACTGCCGCCCACTCGGAGGCGGAACTCCGGCGCCGGCACCAGGGCAAACTCTCCACAATGCAGGGCGGCGCCCGGAGTTTTACCGACAACCCAAACAAGGAGCAGCCATGAACCAGGAACCCGCCGAAAGCTCCATCGTGGTGTGCCCCGACGGCCCGCTGATTATTCGGGGCGACTTCGACATCGTCACGCCGTCCGGTGCCCGGGTCCCCCGCCAGCGCCAAACGGTGGCACTGTGCCGCTGCGGCGCGTCAGCCATCAAGCCCTATTGTGACGGCACCCACAAAATGATCAAGTTCCGGACGGAACCTCCTGCCAATTGACGCAGCTACATGCCGGCCGCCGTTGCTGTGCCGTAGCCGCAGAATGGGCGGTTAGGCTGGGTACAGCCCGTTTTTCCGCCCGCAAGGAGTACAAAGAATGAATCTCTTCATCAAGCTGCTCGGTACCGGTATAAGCCTTGGCGCCGGCTTCATCGGGACCAAGCTGGTCAACACCGTCTGGGAAAAGAGCACCGGACGCAAGCCGCCCACCGGCAAGGACGAGGACATCCCCACCAGCCTGCAGTCCGCCCTGACGTTCGCGCTGATCTCGGCCTCCGTCAGCACCATCATCCAGGTCCTGGCCAACCGCGGCACCCAGCGTGCCATCACCCGGTTCGCCAAGAGCCAGGACATCGTCTGACGCCTTAGCCGCTTCTAGTTCAACGAGCCGTCGCCGGAACCGTCCTCGCGGGCGGTTTTGGCGGCGGCTTTTTGCACTACCGCCTCCAGTTCGTCGGCCGTCAGCAGTTCGCGGTGCAGGTGCTTGGTGCGGTAGCCGGCCCGGCCCACCATGTGCGCGGACACCGGCACCGTCAACAGCTGGAAGATCCAGGCGACCACCAGCGCCGGCCACACCCACCAGGTGCGCATCTGCAACCCGATCGAGGCCAGCAGCAGGAACAGCCCCAGCACCTGCGGTTTGGTGGCCGCGTGCATACGGCTCAAAAGGTCCGGGAAACGGAGCAGGCCGATCGCCGCACCCAGGGACATCACCGCACCGACCACCATAAACACGGCGGACAGCAGGTCAATCCAGAAATCCAGGCCAGTGGCGTCAGGACTCATCCGGCTGCTCCCTTCGGTCTGCCACAAAGCGGGCAACAGTGACGGACCCGATGAACCCGATGATGGAGATGGCCACCACCAGCATCAGGTTGTTCAGGTGCCGGTTCACGGCCATGTCCACGCACAAGGCCCCGCCCAGGATGGCGAGCAGGACGTCCGCCGCGAGCACCCGGTCAAGCAGTGACGGGCCCCGCGAAATCCTGATGATGGCCCCGCCCGCGGCGAGCGAGAAGATGACGGCTGTGAGAACCAGGACGGTCTGCATCAAGGGGCTGTCTCCATCCGTACGGCGTCGAGTTCTTCCCTGGTGCCCATGATCCGGATCAGCCCGGCCTCGATGGACCGGACCTCCTGCCGAAAGTTCTCCACATCTTCAGCGGAGCTGATGTTCAGGGCGTGCAGGTACAGGGTGGAGGTTGACCGGTCCACCTCCACCACCAGCGAGCCCGGAATCAGGGAAATGACATGCCCGGTGGCGGTGACCAGCAGGTCCTGGTGGCTCCGGAGCGTCACCGCCACCAACGCGTTCTTGACCTCGGACCCGCGCATCACGGCAAGGTACAGGACTTGGGCACTGGCCACCGCCACCTTCGCCAGGAACATCAGCGAGAAGGGCACGGCGTAAAGGATGTTGAAGCGGCCGCTCAGCTCAACCGGCGGCAGATAGAACAGCCGGGCCACAGCCACGGCCAGCAGGGCGCCGAACAGGAGGTTTCCCGGGCTGAAGTCCTGCCACAGGGCGCCCCAGACGATCACCAGCCACACCAGGAGCGGGAGTTCCTGGCGCAGCGAAATACGGCGTCGGCTCATTTTCCGCCTCCGGTCGTGAGGATCATGGGCACCACGGTGTCCTCGCCCAGGACTGCCTGGATATAGGCAGACCTGTTGAGCATGTCGCGGGCGGCCTGATCGGAAACTTCAAACAGCGGACCCGCGAACACTGTCAGCGCGACGCCGAGAACCACCAGTCCCAGCGTTGAGCCCACCATGGTGCGCGGCAGGAGCGTTACGGTGTTGCGCTTGGCCCCCGGCCCGGCAACCCTCGCCCCCGGCGCGGCGAGGAGCACGGGATCCGGGTGCTCGGCGTCGGTGGGCCTGCGCCAGAAGGCGCGGTTCCACACTCTGGCGATGGCCAGCAGCGTCAGGAGGCTGGTGACCACGCCGCCGATTACCAGGGCGTAGGCCAGCGGCGTGCCCAGCTCGATGCCGGCCTGCATCAGCCCCACCTTCCCGAGGAACCCGGAGAAGGGCGGGATGCCTGCCAGGTTCATGGCGGGAACGAAGAACAGCAGCGCCAGCAGGGGCGAGAGTTTGGCGAGCCCGCCCAGGCGATCCACCGACGAGCTGCCGCCACGGCGCTCAATCAGGCCCGTCACCAGGAACAAGCTGGTCTGGATGGTGATGTGGTGGGCCACGTAGAAGACCGCCGCCCCCAGTCCGGCGGCGGAGGACATGGCCAGCCCGAACACCATGTAGCCGATGTGGCTGACCAGGGTGAACGAGAGCAGACGTTTGATGTCGTTCTGGGCCAGCGCACCAAGGATTCCCACCACCATGGTCAACAGCGCGGCCACCATGAGGGGCGTGTTCAGCGTGTCTCCGGGGAAAAGCAGGGTCTCCGTCCGCACCATCGCGTAAACACCCACTTTGGTCAGCAGGCCCGCGAACACGGCGGTGACCGGCGCAGGGGCGGTGGGATAGGAGTCAGGCAGCCAGAAGGACAGCGGGAAAACAGCGGCCTTGATGCCGAACGCCACCAGCAGCATCACGTGCAGGAGGGTTTTGGTTCCCTGGTCCAGTTCGCCGAGCTTGATGGCGAGGTCCGCCATGTTGACGGTTCCCGTGGCCCCGTAAACCATAGCGATGGAGATCAGGAACAGCACCGAGGACACCACGGACACCACCACATAAGTGACGCCTGCCCGGATCCGCGGCCCGGTCCCGCCCAGCGTCATCAGCACGTAGCTTGCCGTCAGCAGGATCTCGAAGCCCACGTAGAGGTTGAAGAGGTCACCGGACAGGAACGCATTGGACACTCCGGCCACCAGGATCAGGTACGTCGGGTGGAAGATCGAGACGGGCGCGTCATGGTCGCCGTCGGCCATGCCCTGCCCGGTGGCGTAGACCAGCACGGCCAGGCTCACCGCCGAGGAAACCACGAGCATCAACGAGGAGAACTGGTCCACCACCATCACGATGCCCCACGGCGGCAGCCAGCCGCCGATGGTCACCGCGGCGGTGCCGCCGTCCCATACCGAGGCCAGCAGCAGGCATTCGAGCAGCAGCGTGAGGGACAGCAGGGCAATACTGACGGCGCGCTGGGCGCGTGAGTGCCGGATCAGCAGGAAGGTCAGGGCGGCGCCCAGGATGGGAAGTACGACGGCGAGCGGGGCAAAGCTTGCGATGTTCACATTCCGCCTCCTTCCGGGCCGGGGGCCACCTTCGTGGAGCCGGGTTTTTCTTCTGCGGCTGCGTGTTCGGCGGCCATTTCACGGCCGCCTGCCAGAACCGTCGCCACCGGAAACTCGGAGGTCTCAGCGGGGATCTCGGCGTCGTCCTCGGCGTCGAAACTTGGGGTTACCGCAACGCGGAGGTCTTCCACGTCATCCTGGATCTCATCCTGGCGGGCCAGGACCCAGGTGCGGTAAATGATGCCGAGCATAAATGCGGTGACGGCAAACGAGATCACGATGGACGTCAGGATCAGGGCCTGCGGAAGGGGGTCGTTGTAATCCGCCGCCGCCGTCTCCTTTGAATAAAAGGGTGCGAGGCCGGCGTAGCCGCCAGTTGCCAGGATCAGCAGGTTGGTGGCGTTGGCCAGGAGCATCAGCCCCAGCAGCACGCGCGTGAGGCTGCGTTCCAGGATCAGGTAGATCCCGCAGGCGTATAGGGCACCCATCACGATCAGCAGGGTCAGGTTGATGCTCATGCTTGGCCCCTCGAGGTGGTCTCGGCCGGGACGCCTTCCGGCTCCCCGTCACTGGCGGGCACATCCGCAGGTGCGCTCGCGGCGAAGTCCTGCTCGTCGTCGGGCACGTCGCCGGCGGGATCGGCGAAACGCTCTTCAAAGTGCTCGTCGATCTCGGCCCCGAGGCTCCGCAGGACGTCCAGCACCAGGCCCACCACCACGATGTACACGCCGATGTCGAAGATGGTGGAGGTGACGAATTTGATGTCGCCGAACACCGGCAGCCAGAGTTCGATGATGGCCGTCTGGAACACCTGTCCGCCCAAAAGCAACGGCACCGCACCGGAGGCGGCTGCCACTGCCAGCCCGATCCCCAGCAGGGCACCGGCGCTGACAGGAGTGGCTTCCCGAAGTTCGAACCGCCCGCCCGCCAGGTACCGGATGGTCAGGGCCAGTCCTGCCGTCAGGCCGCCGGCAAAACCGCCGCCGGGCAGGTTGTGTCCCGCCAGCAGGAGGTAGAGCGAGAAGATGATCATGGAGTGGAAAACCAGCCGGGTGACCACCTCGAAGATGATGGAGCGCCGTTCCGGGGCCAGGGTGCGGCCTGCAACGATCCACGCATCGCGGGCTGAGGCGGCGAACTTCCGGCTGACCGCAAGCGCAGCGGCGTCCCGCGTACCGGGGTCGATTCCCCTGAGTCGGCCCACGGTGCCTGCGGCGACGGTGGCGGAGTTCCTGATCCGGTCGCCGCGGCCGCGGACGAAGATCAGGCTGGCCACACCCGTGGCTGCCAGTGCCAGGACGCTGATCTCGCCGAACGTGTCCCAGGCGCGGATGTCCACGAGCGTCACGTTGACGATGTTCAATCCGCCGCCGCCCTCGTAGGCGAGGCGCGGGAACTCCAGGGACACCGGCGTCGCGATCCGTGCGCCCATGGCCTGGATCGCGGCGAAGACCATGGTGACGCCGAAGGCCAACCCGATGATCACACGCACCGCGCGGTACTTGCCGCCGGTGCGGTCCCGCAGTTCGGGGGGCAGGCTGCGCATCGCCAGGACGAAGGCCACCAGGATGATGGTCTCCACCAGCATTTGGGTCAGGGCCAGGTCCGGGGCGCCCTGCAGCGCAAACATCAGGGCGATGCCGTAGCCGGTGACCGAAACCATGAGGACGGCCAGGAACCGCTTGTTCGCTTTGACGGCGGCCAGGGCACCGATCACGATGCCCGCACCCACCACCAGCTGGATCGGGGAGCCCGGATCAAGCAGGTAAATCCCGTCCGGGAGGGGCTTGCCTGCCAGCAGGATGGCCGAGAGCGGCAGCACAAAGGCGACGCTCAGGATGACGGCAAGGTAGTAGTACAGCGAACCGCGCTGGGTGCGGCCGGTGATCCATACCGCCACGTCATCCAGCGCACCGATGGTCAGCTGGTAGGCCTTGTCCGCGTCCACCCACGGCGGCACCAGCGACTGGACCCGCGCCACGGCGTTGCGGCCGAAGTACATTGCCAGGCCCAGCGCGAAGGTGAGGGCCGTCAGTCCCAGTGCCGGGGTGAAGCCATGCCACAGTGCGAGGTGGCCGGCCTGTCCGGGTGCGGTGCCGGCGTCGGACGGGGTGGAGGCAAACAGCGCCGCATACGGCTGAATCCACGCGTCAACGGGGACCGGCCAGAGGCCGTAAACGATGGTCAGGAGGCTGAGGATGGCGGGCGCGGCCAGGAAGGAAGGGCTGATGGCCTTGAAGGGGGTGCGTTCCACGCCGGGCTTGGTGGCGAATGCACCCCACATAAAGCGGGCGCTGTACGCGAAGGTGAGGACGGATCCCAGGACCAGTCCGGCCAGGACCACCGTCCCCCACGCGCCGGCTTCGGGGTTACCGGCGTGGTGGACAAACGCCTCCAGCACCGATTCCTTGGCCACAAACCCGCCCAGGAGCGGAACACCGGCCATGGAAGCTGCACCAATCGCGGCCACGATGCCCAAGGCGCGCGAGGACCGGAAGACCCCGGACAGCTTGGTGACATCGCGGGTGCCCGACTGGTGGTCGATGATGCCCACCACCAGGAACAGCGTGGCTTTGAACAGGCCATGGGCCAGCAGCATCGCCAGGCCGGCGAGGGCCGCATCCGGCGTGCCGAGCCCCACCACCATGGTGAGGAAACCGAGCTGGCTGACCGTGCCATACGCGAGGATGAGCTTGATGTCGGTCTGGCGCAGCGCCCGGTAGCCGCCCACCAGCATCGTCGCCAGCCCGAGGCCCAGCACCACCGGCTGCCAGTAGGACGTCCCGGCGAAGCCCGGTGCCAGCCTTGCCACCAGGTAAATGCCCGCTTTGACCATCGCCGCGGCGTGCAGGTAAGCGCTCACCGGCGTGGGCGCGGCCATGGCTCCGGGAAGCCAGAAATGGAAGGGGACCAGCGCGGATTTGGTGATGGCGCCCACCAGGATAAGGACGACGGCGCCACTCACCATCGCTGCGGACGTCCCGTTCACCAGGTCGGGGGCCTGCTGGAGGATGGCCGAGATCCGGTAGGAACCGGCGGCCTGCCCCAGCATGATGAGGCCCACCAGCATGGCAAGGCCCCCCGCGGTGGTAACCATGAGCGCCTGCAGCGCCGACCGCCGGGCTGCCAGCCTGGTGCGGGCGAAACCGATCAGGAGGTAGGACAGGATGGTGGTGAGTTCCCAGAAGATGAACAGCAGCAGCAGGTCGTCCGCCACGACGAGGCCGAACATGGCGCCGGCGAATGCCAGGAGCTGCGCACCAAAGCCGCCGAGGTCCTCGTCCTTTTCCTTGAAGTACCGCGCGCAGTACACCAGCACCAGTGAGCCGACGCCCAGCACCAGGAGGGACATCACCCAGGCAAGTGCATCCATCCGGAAGGCGAGCTCGAGCTGGAGGCCCGGGATCCACGGGACCACTTCGGCTACCGCGCCGTCACTCGAATAGACGGGAGCGTGCTGGAACAGGAGCCAGGCAAAGGATGCCGCGGGAACAGCGGCCAGGATGTAGAAAGCGTTGCGGCCCCAAGCCCTGAAGAAGAACGGCGCCAGCACAGCCACCGTAAAGTGCACGGCAAGGACTGTGATCACTGGTATCTCCGCAACGTCAGGGATTCGATTGTCAAAAGTTGGAGCAGGCGGTTTATTCGTTAGGTCCGGGAGCGCCCAGTTTATCAAGGCTTCTGTACCCATTCTTCTCCCGCTGCTGTATCCTCCCGCCGCTTTCCCCGGTGTCATGGGCCGGAGCTCCGCCTTCTGTTCGCCATCGGCGGATACGATGCATCGTATGAACAGCGCCAGCGCTCCCGGGGCAACGCAGCCTTCCTCAGAACTTGAATCGGGGAACCGGGCCACCAGCAAGGGCCGCGTCCTCGCCTGGGCTTCCTGGGACTGGGGCTCGGCCGCCTTCAACGCGGTGATGACCACCTTCGTCTTCACGGTGTACCTCACCTCGAACGCGTTCGGCGGCGAGGATCAGGCCTCGGCGGTCCTTGGCGGTGCGCTGGCCATCGCGGGTTTCGCCATCGCCTTGCTCGCTCCGGTCACCGGCCAGCGCTCGGACGCCGGCGGCCGGCGCAAGCTGTGGCTCGGAGTCAACACGGCCGTCGTCGCCATCCTGACAGCCCTGTGCTTCTTTGTGTTCCCCCGGCCAGAGTTCCTCCTCCTGGGGGTGTCGCTCATCGCCCTGGGCAACGTATTCTTCGAGTTTGCCGGCGTGAACTACAACGCCATGCTGGCCCAGATTTCCACGCCCCGGAACATCGGCAAGGTCAGCGGGCTGGGCTGGGGAGCCGGGTACCTGGGCGGAATTGTGGCACTGCTGATCGTCCTGCAGCTGTTCGTCCAGCCCAGCTTCGAATGGTTCGGAGCCTCCACCCAGGACAGCCTGAATATCCGGCTTGTCGCTGTTTTCTCCGCCGCCTGGTTCTTCGTCTTCGCCCTGCCTGTGCTGTTCGCTGTTCCCGAACTGCCCAAAACACCCCAAGCCCAACGGCTGGGGATGGTGGCCAGCTATGGGCTGCTGCTCCGGCGGATCAAGGCGATCTACGCCACGAGCCCGCACACCATTTACTTCCTGCTGGCCAGCGCTGTTTTCCGTGACGGACTGGCAGCGGTGTTTACCTTCGGCGGAATCATCGCCGCAGGCACCTTCGGCTTTGAGCTGTCGCAGGTCATCTTCTTCGCCATCTTTGGGAATGTGGTGGCGGCTGTCGGCGCCCTAATTGGGGGCTTCCTCGACGACAAGGTGGGGCCCAAGGCAGTCATCCTCGGGTCCTTGGTGGGACTCCTGATCGCCGGGACCGTCATCCTGGTGCTGGGCAACGGCGAGTATTCCTTCTTCGGCATGGACTGGCAGGGATCCACCACCTTCTGGGTGTTCGGGCTCTTCCTCTGCCTCTTCGTCGGGCCGGCGCAATCCTCGTCCCGCGCCTACCTGGCGCGCCTTGCCCCGGACGGCGAGTCCGGCGAGCTCTTCGGGCTCTATGCCACCACCGGCCGCGCCGTAAGTTTCCTGGCACCGGCCCTGTTTACCCTCTGCATCACCGTGGCCACGCCGCTGGTGGCACCGGGCGAGGCCCAGCGCTGGGGGATCCTCGGAATCATGGTGGTGCTCCTGGCCGGACTCCTGGTCCTGCTGCCGGTGAAGTCCCCGGACAAGGCCCCCATCGCGGTGGTCCCGGCCGCCTGATACCTTCCTGGTCCCGGGCTTGTCCTCCCGATGGCTACCGTCCTGCAATCCCGTCCAACGCTTTCCCGGCGGACTTGTTGGCGCCCCCACCACATCGGCGCCGGCCAGACTAGGCTGGAATCATGAACGTGGATGAGACGGACCTTCCGGGCCTCGGCCGGCGGAAGGATTTTATGACGGCTTCCGGCCGCCGGATCGGCGTCGTGGAGCTGCGGGAAGGCCAGACGGAACTCATCGTTTCCACCTGGGATGATCCCGATACCTGCCAGGCGTCAATCCCCTTGACTTCGGATGAAGCAGCAACCCTCGGCAACCTGCTGGGCGGGCAGCACCTGGCCATGAAGCTGACGGAGGAACACAAGGATGTTCCCGGCATCGTCACCCGGCAGTTTTCCATCGCTCCGGGCTCCCCGTTCCAGAACCAGCCCATGGGGAAGGCCTGCATCCGTACCCGCTGCGGCGTTTCCATCGTGGCGATCATGCGCGAAGGTGAGGTGCTCCCTTCGCCGGGACCAGACGTCGTACTTCACACCGGTGATCTGCTTGTTGCTGTAGGCACGCAGGAAGGCCTCGATTCGGCGGCCGATATCCTTCGCAACGGATAAACGCCATGGACCCGTTGGCCCTGACCCTCATCGAGCTGGGGGCCGTTGTGTTCTGCCTCGGCCTTTTGGCCAGGCTGGCCGGACGGATCGGAATGTCGCCCATCCCGCTTTACCTGTTAGGCGGGCTGGCCTTCGGTGCCGGCGGGATCGTCAAGCTCGAAGGTATGCACGAGTTTGCCCACCTCTCCGGGGAAATCGGCGTTATCCTGCTGCTTCTTATGCTCGGCCTGGAATATACAGCTGCCGAGCTTTTCACTGGCCTGCGCCGCTCCTGGCAGGCCGGCGTCCTGGATCTGGTCCTGAACTTCCTCCCGGGCGCCGCCCTTGCGCTGATGCTTGGCTGGGGCGGCGTGGGGGCCATGGTGATGGGCGGCGTCACCTACATCTCCTCATCAGGAATCGCGGCCAAGGTCATCACCGACCTGGGCCGGCTGGGTAACCGCGAGACGCCAGTGGTGCTGTCCATCCTCGTGTTCGAAGACCTGGCCATGGCCGTCTACCTGCCCATCCTCACGGCTACGCTGGCCGGTGTAAGTTTCCTCGGCGGGCTGACGACAGTGGGTATTGCGCTGGCTGTGGTGAGCCTGGTGCTGATGGTGGCGCTGAAGCATGGGCACCACGTCTCAAAAGCCGTGCACAGCGAAAACTCGGAAGTCTTCCTCCTGAACGTCCTGGGTGCGGCGCTGCTGGTGGCAGGCGTGGCATCGGCAATGCAGGTGTCCGCGGCAGTAGGGGCCTTTATGCTTGGCATCGCCATTTCGGGCGCCACAGCCCACAACGCAACCCGTATCCTGGAGCCGCTCAGGGACCTCTTTGCCGCCATCTTCTTTGTGGCATTCGGCCTGAACACCGATCCCACGTCCATCCCGCCGGTTCTGGGCTGGGCGCTGGTGCTGGCCGTCATGACCGCGGTCACCAAAATGGTCACCGGCATCTGGGCTGCGAAGGGTGCCGGTATTGCACGCCCGGGGCGCCTCCGTGCCGGAGCGACGCTCATAGCCCGCGGCGAATTCTCCATAGTGATTGCCGGACTCGCGGTGGCGTCCGGCGCGGTCACTGACGAGCTCGCGGCGCTGGCTACCGCCTATGTGCTCCTGATGGCGGTCATCGGTCCGCTCGCCGCCCGCTACGTGGAACCGCTCGTCAAGCCGTTGCTGCGGCCCGTGGGCGTCGCTGCGAAAGCCTAGGTAGCCGTGCGGTACTAGATGGCCGTGCGGTGGAAGTTCAGGTGGCTGCGGCTGGCTGTGGGTCCCCGCTGGCCCTGGTAGCGGTTGCCGTAGTCGCCCTGGCCGTACGGGTACGCGGCCGCGGAGGTCAGGCGGAAGAAGCAGAGCTGGCCGATTTTCATGCCCGGCCACAGCTTGATGGGCAGCGTGGCCATGTTGGAAAGTTCCAAGGTGACGTGCCCGGAGAAGCCGGGGTCGATGAACCCCGCAGTGGAGTGCGTCAGCAGGCCAAGCCGGCCCAGCGAGGACTTGCCTTCCAGCCGCGCGGCGATGTCATCCGGCAGGGTGACGGTCTCATAGGTTGAGCCGAGGACGAACTCGCCGGGGTGCAGGATGAACGGTTCATTCTGTTCCACCTCCACCAGGCGCGTGAGTTCCGGCTGCTCTTCCGCAGGATCGATGTGCGCGTACTTGTGGTTGTCGAACAGGCGGAAAAATTTATCGATCCGCACATCCACGGACGACGGCTGGACCATCGCCGGATCGTACGGTTCAAGGACGATCCGCTGGGAGTCAATTTCGGCACGAATATCGCGGTCAGAGATCAGCACCGTCCCAAATTACCGTATCGGTTATCCACAGCCATATTCTTTCGTTGTTGCTGTCAACCTGTGGGGCTAATGTTGCCTCAGTGATTAAGGCGCCGGATGGTCTCCCGGATGGCCCAACAGAGCTGGGGATGTTGTGAATAAATTAGTGGCGCCCGCGTTTCTTGGCGTGCTCTGTTCGTTAGTGCTGGTCTCCTCGTCCGTGGGAGTCCTTCCCTCGCCGCTTGCGGCAAGCCAGTCTGCCGCGGCAGGCCCGCACAGTGTCACCCTGGGCCCGCCAACGGCCGACGGCGGCGGCGCCCGGGGCGACAGCTCAGTCCTGTCCCGGCTCACCCCGGCCGTGGATCCGGATATCAGGCCGGCCTCGCCGTCCAGTGCCGCAAGTGCGCCCGCTGCGCAGCAAGTCACCGGACAGCAAGTTACCGGGCAACAAGTCACTGGACGGCAAGCGATCGGGCAGCCCACCACTGCTGGAGCCTCAACCGAGGCGCTGGTGCCACCTGCACCTGCCACAACGGCGTCTGCCTCCGCTTCCGAAGTTCCCTCGATCCCGGCGCTTTGGGCACCTGATGAAGAATTGGAGACGCCCTCACCCACCCGGCTTGCGGCTCCTGAATCCCTTTCCGCCATGCCTGCGCCGGAGGCCCTGGTCCCGGACAGCAATGCGGCAGCTATTCTCACGGTGTTCAACAGGATCAACGAATACCGGGTGTCCAAGGGCCTGAATCCGGTGAAGTACCACCCCACGGTGGCCGGCTTGGCGCAGGAGTGGTCAGACAGTATTGCCTCACGTGAGGTGATTGAGCACCGCGCGAGCTTCTGGACTGACCCGCGTGCCATGAATCCCAACAACGGCGCCGGCGAAGTCATCGCCATCCGCACGGATCGGGACGCAGCCCAGCTGGTGGAATGGTGGAAAGGATCGCCCGGCCACAACGCAATGCTGCTCGATCCGCGTTTCAACGTGATGGGCGCTGGAATCTCCTACACCAACTCCACGTACCAGATCTGGGGCGTGGTGAACTTCTTCGGCTACACCACCCTTCCCGCCGGCACCATCAACTCTCCAGGCGGTGCGGGATCCGGCGGTGCTTTCCCACTGCCCGCCCCCAGCATGTGTGATGCCCCCGCACGTCACATGCCGCCCACGCTGGATCTGTCCGCCGCCGCCATCAAGGGGCCGGGAGACTTGGCAACCGTTGATTCATCCGGGCAACTTCTGGCCCGGGCAGCCAGCGGAGTACGCACCTTCGCCGCGGCCAGGGTCATCGGATCAGGCTTCGCGGGCGCAAAGGAGGTCTTCACCACGGACTGGGACCGTGACGGCGCCTTCGATCTCCTGACGCAATGGACCAGCGGGGCCCTGACCCTGCACCGCGGCGTCGCCACCGGAGGCTTCCAGGCGCCGGTCACCCTCGGGAGCGGAGGATGGGACACGCTGACCCTCGCCGTGGGCGGCTGGTGCGCCAACAACAGGCTTCCCCAGATTCTTGCCCTCGACGGTGCCGGGAACCTTTACCTGTACCCGAACAGGGGCACCGGCGACCTCTACGAGCGCACGCTGGTCAGCGCCATAGGTGCCGCACAGAAGTTGTCCATGGTGGATTACGACGCCGACGGGTTCCAGGATCTGCTGGCCCTTCGGGCGGACGGCTCGGTCCAGCTCCACCGCGGCTGGGGCACCACCGCGTTGCGGGCCGAGACCAGGCCCACCGTTGCCACCGGGTGGGGCGACGTCACCGGGATCCGGCCGCTCAAGGACGTCACGGCACTGAACTCCACGGGCCTTGCCCTGCGCCGGGCAAACGACGTGGTGCAGTATTGGGACCTGACTTCGGGAAGCCTCGCGGCGCCGTCGAACATTCCCGGCCCCTGGACCGGGCAGCGGCTGGCACAGTAAGGCCAGTGCCCGGTGCAGAACGGCTACGCCGCCGCCTGGAGCTCCATGATGTCATTGAGGCGCTCCAGCTGGGCCAACTCGGAGCAGAGGTTCCGTTGGGCCAGCCTGCTCAGGAACCCGAGCCGGTGAAGGAACCTGAGCCGGCCCTCCGGCTTGAATTCCAGGGCAAAGCGAACGCGTGTTCCTGAGGCTTCGGAGCTGAGGTAATAGCCCCCTGTGCGGTGGCCCAGACCTGACGTGACCTGGAACTGGATTTCTGCCCCTGGCCTTGCCTCAGTGATTTCCAGGTCGGCAGGAATGCTGAGTCCGGACCGTCCTGCAATCATCTTCCGGTAGACAGCACCTTTGGTCCCGGCGGAACCCTGGATCAGCTTGACGCTGCGCACCCCGTCGCGCCACAGCGGAAGGTTGGTGGCGTCGAGCAGATACAGGTACACAGCCATGGCGTCACGCCGGATGAGGACCTCATGCTCTGCGAATGCCATCAGGATCTTTCGTGGTTGACGTCGGCCTGCCGCATAGCTGCACCCCCCGGCACCGCAGCTACCGGTTCAGGTTAGCCAGCGCTCCTCATACCCTCCTAGCCCGTGCCGGGGACGTTATTGAAGAGTTACTGGATGACGGCCCCGGTGACCGGACACGCGGCGCTGACGCGCTCCTTGGACGGCCCGCCACCACATCTGCGCTAAGCTATGTTCTGCCCCTGAAACGGGGGCATCGCGGCTGTAGCTCAATGGTAGAGCGCTAGCTTCCCAAGCTTGATACGCGGGTTCGATTCCCGTCAGCCGCTCCACTTTGTCGCCCGGGTTGCAGCACCCGGACCTCCCCCGAGTGGTCTGCGCCGCCGGGCGCGATGGGACGGCACTCCCGGGTCGTTAGGTACCGGCGTGTATGGTCAGAGGTCAGGAACCTCTTCGGTTCCGCTACAGGAGCAATCATGGCTGACAAGTCCCCGCGTCAAGCAGCATCCAAAAAGTCCGGCAAGTCCATCAAGGAAAAGCGCGCAGACAAGAAGGCCGCTTCGGCGCCGGCCAGCTCCCTGGACACCACATCCAGCAAGGCCGCCAAGAAGAAGTGACAGGCCGCGGGAACAAATTGACCTTAGGCGTCCTGGCTTCCACTCGTAAGGCCGCCGAGCGCCGGCTCCCCATCCACCCTTTGCATCTTGAGCGGATAGCACCTGAGGTGCGTCAGCACCTCATCCTTGAGCAGGGCTACGGTGAGCGTTTCGGCGTCTCAGACAACCACCTCTCCACCCTTGTGGGGAAAATGGCCAGTAAGGAAGCGCTGCTGGCGGCTGCCGACGTCGTACTCCTGCCCAAGCCGCAGCCGGCGGATCTGTCCGAACTGCGGGACGGGCAGGTCCTTTGGGGCTGGCCGCACTGCGTACAGGACCGCGCCATCACGCAATTGGCCATTGACAAGAAGCTGACCCTGATCGCCTTCGAAGCCATGAACCACTGGGCCAGTGATGGCGGTTTTGGCCTGCATGTCTTCCACAAGAACAACGAATTGGCCGGGTATTGCTCGGTGCTGCACGCCTTGGCCCTGACGGGTTCCACCGGCGATTACGGGCGCCGCCTCAGCGCTGTGGTGATCGGCTTCGGAGCCACCGCCCGGGGTGCGGTGACCGCGCTGAATGCCCACGGGGTCCATGACGTCCAAGTCCTGACCAACCGTGGAGTGGCCGCCGTCGGCGCCCCCATCCACTCAGTGAATATCGTCCAGTTTGATCACGACGACGAAGCGCCCTTCTTGAGCCAGGTCATCACCGAGCGTGGCAGGGTGCCTCTCGCACCCTTCCTGGCCGAGAGCGACATCGTGGTCAACTGCACCTTGCAGGACCCCAATAATCCACTGACCTACCTGCAGACAGAGGATCTTGCCGCCTTCAGACCGGGCAGCCTGATCGTCGACGTGTCCTGTGACGAAGGAATGGGGTTCAGCTGGGCCAGGTCCACCACGTTCGCAGATCCAATGTTCACGGTCGGTGACCACATCAACTACTACGCGGTGGACCACAGCCCGTCCTATCTCTGGAACTCGGCCACCTGGGAGATCAGCCAGGCTTTGCTCCCGTTCCTGGACACGGTCATGGATGGCCCGGAAGCTTGGGCGCGGAACGACACCATCGCCCGCGCCATCGAGATCCGCGATGGCGTGGTTCTAAACAAGGATGTCCTCGAGTTCCAGAAGCGGGAAGACGTGTACCCGCACGCGGCCCGGTAGCCCAACTACCCCGCCGTCGCCTTGCTGACGATGCACACGGGGTGGCGGCGGTCCTTGAGGCTGACCCTCAGCAGCAACGAGCCCTTCCGGGCCAGGATGACGGCGACTGTGAGGGCCGCGAGCGCCGGGACTCCGCCGGCTACCAGCAGGGCGGCATGCGGGTTCACGTGCTCGGAAAGCCAGCCGAGCATAGGTCCGCCGATTGCCTGGCCACCGATCAGCACCATGATGTACAGGCTCATGACCCGGCCCCGGATCCTCATGTTCGAGCTCACCTGGACCAGCTGGTTGGAACCTGTCAGGAACATAAGGCACCAGAAACCGGACAGCACCATCACGGCGCCGAATACTGGCATGGACGGCGCAACGGCCGCGAGGCAGAGCATCACTCCGTACATCCCGGCACAGAACACCACGGAACGGAGCCTCAGCTGCCTCCGGCGGGTGGATGCCACCGCTCCTGCCAAGGCGCCGAGGGCGACGAGGGCGTTCAGCAGGCCGTAGCCTCCAGCTCCAACGTCGAAGACGTGGTCGGCAAAGGCGGCCAGCACCACGGGCAGGCTCATCGCGAAGACCGCGATGAATCCCGCCATCAGCCACGGCCAGTAGATGGTGGGCTTACTGAGGGCGTAGCTCAGGCCTTCGCGAAGCATCCCCTTGCTCTTGGGTGCGGGGGCACTGACGAACAGCTGGTCCTTCCGCAGGATCAGGAGCATGGCCACCGTGGAGCAGCAGGCAAAGGCGTTGCCGGCGAAGGCCCACCCTGCGCCAACCGCGGTAAGCATCCAGCCGGCGAGGGCAGGACCGATCAGGCCTCCCAGCTGGAAGGTTGTGGAGTTGACGCTGATTGCGTTGCGCAGGTACTTCGGTCCCACCAGTTCGTTGACGAAAACCTGCCGCGCCGGCTGGTCCAGCACGGTGACCAGGCCAAGGACCAGTGCGATGACGTAGACGTGCCAGACCTCGATCGCTCCTGTCAAAGCAAGGGTGGCGAGGGCCGCGGCCAGGAGAGCTGCCATGCTTTGGCACAGGATGAGGATCTTGCGCTTGGCGAAACGGTCCGCGATCATGCCGCCCCACGGTCCCAGCAGGAGGCTGGGAAGGAACTGCAACGCCACGGTGAAGCCCACGGCGGTCACGGATCCGGAAAGCTGCAGGACCATCCAGTCCTGGGAAATACGTTGCATCCAGATGGCGATGACGGCGATGAAGTGCCCGATCGCGAAGATCCGGAAATTGGGGACCTTCAGCGAGATGAACGTGTGCTTCCACGGAAGGCGTTCAGGGACGACGGCGAGGGGCTGGGTCTGGTGGTCCGGCGGTGCCGAGCTGGCTGAGTCGATAACGGGCTGGGTGACGGTTGCCGATGACGGCGGTGGGGGTGCCACAGGTGTGTCCTCAAATTGCGGTCGGTCCGGGATGTCGTTAACGCTAGGCTGGGACCTAGGATTATGGAGGCGTATTGTCCCTATAACTCGTATTGCGAACTGCAATGCCAATGACATCCGCACTCATGCCAATGGAGTCCAAAGTGTTCGAACCAGCCCAGCTGCGCTCCTTCCTGGCGGTGGCCGAAACGCTTAGCTTCACCAAGGCAGCTGAGCGGCTGGGCCTGGCCCAACCTACCGTCAGCCAGCACGTCCGCAAGCTGGAGACGGCGGCAAAGCGGGTGCTTATCACCAGGGACACGCGGGACGTGCGCCTCACGGACAATGGCGATGCGATGGCAGGGTTTGCCCGGAACATCCTGTCGGCCCACGACGCTGCTGCCCGGTACTTCTCAGGTTCCGCGATGCGGGGCAGGCTGCGTTTCGGGACGGCGGATGACCTCGCCATCACCGGCCTGCCGCGGATCCTTCGCGAATTCCGGCAGATCTATCCGCAGATCAACCTCGAACTGACAGTGGGCCAGAGTGACCAGCTCTACAAGAAACTCAATGCAGGCCAGCTGGACCTGGTGTTTGTGAAGTGGGTGGCCGGCGCCAAGGACGGCACCGTGGTGCAGCATGACTCATTCTCCTGGGTGGGGCAGGAACAGACTGTGCTTGAGCCCGGTGCGCCGGTCCCGTTGATTGCCTATCCCTCACCCAGCTTGAGCCGGAAGCTGGCCATTGACGCTCTCGAGTCCCACGGCAGGACCTGGCGTATCACCTGCACCACGCGCCAGATCAGCGGCGTGCTGGCTGCGGTCCGCGCGGGAATCGGGGTGGCGGTCATGCCGTCGTCGCTGGTGCCCGAGGACCTGAAGATCATCACGCGCCGCTTTGACCTGCCGGCAGTGGGCGACGTGGACTTCACGCTGATCCGCAACCCGTTGGCCAACTCCGAGGTCATCGACGCCCTGACGCAGTCCATTGTGGGCAGGACCATCAACCGGCCGGCGTAGGACCAAGGTGCCTCCGGGCAAGTAGCCCGGGCAGAAGCACGGGGGCCGGCGACCTCTCGCGTGAAGCCTTTGTGGCCGACGCCGTCCAGCGGCACCGAATATGCAGCCCGGGGAATTCTTCAGATTCCGGCTGTTGCCTTCCGGCCTCGGTGGTTTATGGCGAAGAAGGAATGTTTCCCGAGGATGAGAAAAGGACTTTCGTGCTGTTTAGCCCGGGCGCCCCGCCGGGTAGACCTGCCAGAAGCATCACACGACACCCACCTCAACGGATTCGGACTTTGGGTAGCGGCGCTGGGCACCTTCCTGTGCAGCCCGTGCTTGCAGCTGTAAGTAGCCACCGGGTACTGCCGTGTGCTCATTTCCATTGATCAGTGAAGGCCGCATAATCTATGCTGGTTTTCCCATGGTCAAGCAGATGGCCGGTTCACTAACACGAGCACGCTCCTGCGTGCCAGGTTTCACGTGCTCGGGACAGGCAGCCAATGACGACAGCCCGGAACACCCATCTCAGCTCCACGCACGCGCGCCCGCATAATGCGGCGCGTCCACCGGCCACCCGCAGCTCCACACTCGGCGCCGGCATCGCCACCACGGATACCGGATACGTGGGCAAGCCTACCTGCGACAAATGCCGCACCGACGAATTTGTCTACCTCGAGTCCTACATTCCGCCGACGTACCGGCGGGACGGCAGCGTGGCCACGTTGGGGGAAGTGGCCTACACCTGCACGCACTGCGAACAGTTCTCCGCCCACAGCGTTCCCGTGACCTGGGCACCCCCGGGGTGGTACCTGGGCTGACGCGCGCAAGACGAGGTCCGGTGGTTGAGCTCCTCGAAACCCAGGTTTCGACGCTCAACCACCGGACCTTCCTTTATGCCCTCACGTAATGACTAGATCAGGGCGTCCGAGAGGTGGTTCGGTGTGCCGAACCGGTGGGCTGTGATGCTGACAGCCTGCTCATGCAGGAACGGCAGCAGCTCAACGCGTCCGGCCTCCGTGACGGGGTGGGCGTAGACGGCCAGGTCGGGACGCCCGCCCGTGGCCTTCGCCAAAGCAGCGGCGTCCCCGCCGATGAGGCGGATCCGTGCCCCGGACAGCTTCCCTGCCGAAGCGAGGCGTTCCGCAGAAGCCAGCCACCCGGCGTCGGTCTCTACCGTCACCTCGATGTCCAGCGCGGTAAGCACCGGGCGCAGCTGGGCAGGAGGTTCGACGGCGGAGGATACCGTCAGTGCCGAACCCGCCAGGACCCCGGCTGCCACAGTCCGGACCAGGTGCGCCAGCGGCGCACCTTCGGAAAGACGCACGGTGACGGGCAGGCTCCGGTAGCGGAAGATGTTGCGTTCCGCGCTGAGTCCGGAGATGTCTTTGGCGGTGCCGAACTCCTCAGCCCAGGCTTCGGCGTCGGACGCCAGGGCGCGCTGCACTGACGCAAGCTCGCCCGGCTGCAGGGCGGTCCCGGCGGCGTTGATGATACGGCGGACCCCCGGGTGGGTAACAGGGGCGTCCGCGGCGCTGGCCGCCGGGGTCCAATCGCCCAGGCCAGCCAGGTAGTTGGGTCCTCCGGCCTTGGTGCCGGCGCCGACGGCCGACTTCTTCCACCCGCCGAACGGCTGGCGCTGCACGATGGCACCGGTAATGCCGCGGTTCACGTAAAGGTTTCCGGCCTGGATCGTGTCCAGCCAGACCCCGAGCTCTTTCGAGTTCAGGGAGTGCAGTCCCGCGGTGAGGCCGTACTCGATCTGGTTCTGCATGGCGATGGCCTCTTCGAGCGTGTCAGCGGTCATCACTCCAAGCACCGGGCCGAAGAACTCGGTCAGGTGGAAGTAGGATCCCCGCTTGACGCCATGGCGTACGCCCGGGCTCCAGAGCCGGCCGGTGTTGTCCAGCTTCTTGGGTTCAACCGCCCAGTTTTCGCCTTCGCCGAGGGTGGTGAGGGCGTTGAGGAGCTTGCCGTTGGCGGGCTCGATGATCGGGCCCATCTGGCTGGTGGGATCCTCGGGGTAGCCCACCTTCAGCGAGGTGACGGCGTCAATCAGCTGGTTGTGGAACCGCTTGGACTTGGCCACCGAACCCACCAGGATCACCAGTGAGGCGGCAGAGCACTTCTGGCCGGCGTGGCCGAACGCGGAGTAGGCCACGTCCTTGGCTGCCAGGTCCAGGTCGGCGCTGGGGGTGACGATGATGGCGTTCTTGCCGCTGGTTTCGGCCAGGAGCGGCAGGTCCTGCCGGAAGGAGCGGAACAGCTCGGCGGTTTCGTAGCCGCCGGTGAGGATCACCCGGTCAACGGATGGGTGGGAGATGAGCTGCTTGCCGAGTTCCCGTTCGCCGAGCTGCACCATGGTCAGCACGTCGCGGGGCACACCGGCCTCCCAGAGTGCTTCCACCATCACGGCGCCGCTGCGGGCGGCCTGCTTGGCGGGCTTGATCACGACGGCGGAGCCGGCGGCAAGTGCCGCGAGCGTGGAGCCGGCCGGAATGGCCACCGGGAAGTTCCATGGCGGGGTGACCACGGTGAGGTTCGCAGGGACGAACGTGGCGCCGTCCACCTCGTCCAGTTTCCGCGCGGACTCCGCGTAGTAGTGGGCAAAGTCCACTGCTTCGCTGACCTCGGGGTCGCCCTGGTCAATGGTCTTGCCGGTCTCGCTGGCCATGACCTCGAGCAGGTCCGCGCGGCGGGCTTCCAGGACGTCGCCGGCACGGTGCAGGATCCCGGCGCGCTCCGCGCCGGAGAGTTCGCCCCAGGCCTTGCCCTTTTCCACTGCGGTGGCGATGACCCTGTTGAGGGTGGCCTCATCCTTGATGGAAGCTGCAGCGACGGAAGCGTTGCCCAGGGTGGAGGACGGGACTCGTTCCAGGATGGCGCGGCCCCAGCGGCGGTTTTCGGGCAGGGACGGGTCGGTGTCCGGGGTGTTCTCAAAGCCCGTGTGCGGCATCGGGACGGGCGGGAGGCTGCGGTCCTGCTGCCGGTTGGCCGGCGGAACGCTGTTGTCCAATGCTGCCAGGGAGGCGAGGAAGCGCTGCTTCTCACGCTCGAACAGGGCTTCGTTTTCACTGAGTTCGAACACCGCGGACATGAAGTTGTCCTGGCTGGCGCCCTCTTCGAGGCGGCGGATCAGGTAGGCGATGGCGACGTCGAACTCGGCCGGGTGCACTACCGGGGTGTAGAGCAGCAGCGAGCCGACGTCCTTCTTGACGGCTTCGGCCTGGCCCTGGGCCATGCCCAGCAGCATCTCGAACTCGATGCCCGCTTCAACGCCGCGCTGCCTGGCCAGGAGCCAGGCGAAGGCGATGTCGAACAGGTTGTGGCCGGCGACGCCGATCCGGATGTTCTTGATCCGCTCCGGGTGCAGGGAGTAGTTGATGACACTCTTGTAGCTGGTGTCAGAGTCCTGTTTGCTGCCCCAGGTTGCCAGCGGCCAGTCGTGCAGGGAGGCTTCCACCTGCTCCATGGGCAGGTTGGCGCCCTTGACCACGCGGACCTTGATGGCGGCGCCGCCGTTGGCCCGGCGCCCGGCGGCCCAGTCCTGCAGGCGGATCATGGCGGAGAGTGCGTCGGGGAGGTAGGCCTGGAGCACAATGCCGGCTTCGAGGTCCTTGAACTCGGGCTTGTCCAGGATCCGGGTGAAGACCGCGATGGTCATGTCCAGGTCCTTGTACTCCTCCATGTCCAGGTTGATGAACTTGGCCTTCCCGCCGTCCCGGGCAAAGGAAGCCGCGCGCTGGAACAGCGGCGTGAGCTTCTCGACGACGTGTTCCACGGCTTCGTCGAAGGCCCAGGCGGAGTGCGGGGCGACGGTGGAGGAGACCTTGATGGAGACGTAGTCGACGTCGGGACGGGCCAGGAGGGTATGCGTCCCTTCGAGCCGGCGGGCGGCCTCGTGCTCGCCGAGCACCGCTTCGCCGAGGAGGTTGACGTTGAGCTTGATGCCGTCCTTGCGGATCTTGGCGATGGCCGGACCCAGCTTGGCGTCGGTGGCGTCCACGATCAGGTGGCCCACCATCTCGCGCAGGACCTTGCGGGCGACGGGGATGACCACCTGCGGCAGGACCGGGGCCATGGTGCCGCCCAGCTGCACGGCGCGGCGCATATACCAGGGCAGGAAGGCCGGAACTTTGGGTGCGAGTGCTGCCAGGTTGCGGGCGGCGACGTTCAGGTCCTCGGGACGGACCACGCCGTCCACGAAACCAACAGTGAACTCCAGGCCGTTGGGGTCCTTCAGGACGCCCGCGAGCTGCTGGGCGGAGGCGTCCACAGGGACCTTGGACGCCTCGGTCAGCCAGTGGCGGACCAGTGCGACGGCTTCGGTGGCCAGGGCGTTCGCCTGCGGCACATCAACGTCAACGGTCTGCGGCGCGATGCCGGCGGCGACTGCCGGCTCCATTGCAATGTGGGTCATGGTTTTCCCGATCTTTCTTGCTGTGGCAGGAGGTCTTTCCACCAGTATGAGCTTCTCCTCACATAAGATAAAGCGATCTTTTCTAAGCAATACAGGTTAGAAAAACCAACGCTTTGATCATCGCCTCCCGCACCCGCCAGCCCCCGACGCTCTCTCACTTAACGCGGGAAAAACGGAAACGCTCTATCACCATCCACAGGAAGGTGATAGAGCGTCCGGGTTTAAGCGACGTTAAGTGAGAGAGCGTCCCGGGGGTCAGCCGACGGGGCCGTGCATCTCCACGATCTCCTGGTGCCGGGGACTGTTGGGGTTCATCAGTGAGTGGCGCCGGCCATAGAAGAAGTAGATGGCCAGACCAATGATCAGCCAGACGAGGAAGCGTACCCAGGTTTCCCAGGGCAACTGGGTCATGAGGAATCCGGAGGACAGGATGCCGAAGGCCGGCACCAGGGGCATCAGCGGGAGGCGGAAGGTGCGCGGGGCGTCCGGCTTCTTGTAGCGGAAGATGATCACGGACAGGCAGACCACGACGAACGCCGCCAGGATGCCGATGTTGGTCAGGTCCGCGACTTCCTTGATGGGGAACACACCGGCCAGGAACGCGGACGTGATGCCGGCGATCCAGGTGACCCGCTGCGGAGTACCATGGCGGTCGGTCTTGGCGAACCAGCCCGGCAGCAGCCCGTCCCGGCTCATGCTGAACCAGACGCGGGTGACACCCAGGAGGAAGGTCAGCATCACGGTAAGGATGGACAGCACCGCAAACACCGAGATGATGGTGGCGATGACCGGCAGGCCCACGGAGGTGAAGGCGGACGCAAAGCCGGCCTTGGGATCGATGTCCTTGTAGTTCTGCATGCCGGTCAGGACCAGGGTGGCCGCCACGTAAAGCAGCATGGCGACGATCAGCGAGAGCACGATCGCCTTGGGCATGTGCTTCTTGCCGTCGGTGGCTTCTTCGGCCGCCGTGCTCATGGCGTCATAGCCGAAGACGGCAAAGAAGACAGTGGCGGAGCCTGCCACCACGGGGCCGAAGCCGCTGGGCATGAACGGGTTGTAATTGTTGGTGTCGATGTAAAAGACGCCGAGGCCGATGATGAAAAGAATCAGGATGACCTTGATGGCCACTGCCACCAGTTCGAACCGGCCAAAGGCCTTGGTGCCGCGGGACAGGATCCAGGTGACCAGCAGGCAGACCAGGATCGCCGGAATGTTAACGATGCCGCCCTTGCCCTCATCAACCGTGGACGTCATCCAGGCCGGCATGTGGATGCCGATGCCCGAGAGGAAGGCGTCAAAGTAGCCGGAGATACCGATGGCCACCACGGCCACGATCGCGATGTACTCGAGCAGCAGGTCCCAGCCGATGAACCAGCCAATCACCTCGCCCAGGGCAACATATCCGTAGGTATAGGCGGAGCCGGCGCGGGGAATCATGCCGGCAAACTCGGCGTACGAAAGCGCGGCCGCCGCCGAGGCGAGGCCCGCAATCAGGAACGAGATCAGCACCGCGGGCCCCACACCCGGGTTGTCGCCGCTGCCTGCTGCCACCAGGCCGGCAAGGGAGAAGATGCCGACGCCGATGATGCCGCCTACACCAATAGCCGTCAGCTGCCACAGTCCGAGTGACTTGAAAAGGCCGCTGTGTTTGTTTTCTTCCTCGATGTCGTCGATAGGTTTGCGCCGCATGATCGACTGGGTCATATCTCTACTGCTCATCAGGAACTCCTGCTTGGGTGCGACCCCATCACGGCGCGCGAAGAATCGCTTGTGACGGGGGTAACTCGGTCCCAACAGTATGCAAGGGTGCTTGCGTTAGATAAAGTGACTACTTCTAACCTATATTCATTAGTTTCGGTAAGGATTTCCTCATGCTTGACGTCCGCAGGCTCCGCCTGCTTCGGGAATTAAGCATCCGCGGGACTCTGGCAGAGGTGGCCGAGGCACTCCAGTACAGCCCGTCGTCGGTATCGCAGCAGCTGGCCCTCCTGGAAAAGGAAGTGGGCGTGGAACTGCTCCGGAAAACCGGACGGCGGGTCCAGCTCACGCCGCAGGCCGAAGTGCTGGTGGCGCACACGGCGAACCTGCTGGAAACCATGGAGCAGGCGGAGGCGGACCTCGCCGCTTCCCTGACCACCGTCACGGGCACTGTCCGGATCGCGGTGTTCCAGTCCGCGGCCCTGGCCCTGATGCCGGACACCTTGACGAGGATGACCAAGGCCTACCCGGAGGTCCGCATCGAAATGATCCAGCGCGAGCCCGAAACGGCCCTGCACGAGACCTGGGCACGGGATTTCGACCTCGTCATTGCCGAACAGTATCCGGGCCACGCCGCCCCACGGTACCCCGAACTGGACCGGGTCCGGCTGACCACCGATGCCATCCGCCTGGCGGTTCCACCCGCGTCCGACGACGGGCCCGCCGTCCGTTCGCTCGAGGACACCGCGGGACTCGCCTGGGTCATGGAGCCGCGGGGGGCGGCATCCCGCCACTGGGCGGAGCAGGCGTGCCGCAGCGCCGGCTTCGAGCCCGACGTGCGCTTCGAAACCGCCGACCTTCAGGCCCAGATCCGGCTGATCGAATCAGGCAACGCGGTGGCCCTGATGCCGGACCTGGTGTGGACCGGGCGCGGCACCACAGCCCGGCTGCTGGAGCTGCCAGGCAAGCCGCACCGCACCGTTTTTACCTCTGTCCGGCGCTCCAGCGCCCAGCGGCCGGCCATCCTGGCCGCAAGGGAGACCCTTGCTGCAGCAGCCGCGGCGGTGGCGGGGAACGACGCCGGGTGACCGGCCGCCGTCGTACGTTTCCTCCCAAAGGTGGGGCGCCAGTGTTCCCTGCGTCACTGCGCGGATCAGAGCCCGGCGCTAGAATGATGCCGTTATGAATCGAACAATGTTCAAGTCCAAAATCCACCGGGCCACCGTCACGCACGCCGACCTGCACTACGTAGGTTCCGTCACCGTGGACCTGGACCTGCTTGAGGCCGCCGACATCCTCCCCGGCGAGCTCGTGTCCATTGTGGATATCACCAACGGCGCACGGCTTGAGACCTACACGATTGCCGGCGAGCGCGGCTCCGGCGTGATCGGCATCAACGGTGCAGCGGCGCACCTCATGCACGAGAACGACCTTGTCATCCTGATTACTTACGCGCAAATGACCACCGAAGAGGCCAAGGCCTATGAACCGCGGGTGGTCCACGTGGACGGGAACAACCGGATGATCCAGCTGGGCAACGACCCCGCCGAGGGCCTCACTCCCGGGATGATGCGCCCCCCTTTCGCGCTTAACAACGCCACCGTCTAGCCGGAGCGTGCATCCCGGTACCCACCTCCGCCGCGCCCTGAGGGATAAGTCGCCGGTGACCCCGTGCTAGGTGTACTGGCAGGCTTCTTTGTGGTGTGGTGCATCATCCTGGTGGGCTGGTTCGTGGGCCGGCAGAAAATCCTGGGCGACAATGCACGGCAGGTCCTCAGCTCCCTCACCTTCTTTGTGGCCAGCCCCGCGTTGCTCTTCGAAACGCTGGGCAAGGCCCGCCTCGCCGAAGTCTTTGCCGCACCCCTGCTGGTGACGGCGGTGGCGGCCATCGCCACGGCCGGCATCTTCTTCACCATCGCCAAATGGTGGCTCAAGCGTTCCCTGCCCGAATCCCTGATGAGCGCCATGGCGGCGTCGCTCGCCAACTCCGCCAACCTGGGCATTCCCATCGCCGTCTATGTCCTGGGTGATGCCAGCTATGTGGCGCCGCTGCTGATTTTCCAACTGGCGTTCTTCACCCCGCTGTTCCTGATGATCCTGGACTCCAGCACCAGCGCGCACCGCACCACGCCCCTGAGTTTTGCGGTGATGATCCTGCGCAATCCCATGATTGTGGGCTCCGCGCTGGGCCTGGTGGTGGCCGGCACCGGCTGGCAGGTTCCACCCCTGGTGATGGAGCCCATCCACCTGATCGGCGGTGCTGCCATCCCGGCCATGCTGATCGCCTTCGGCATGAGCCTGAACGGCACCCGTCCGCTGCAGGCGGTTGCAGGCCGGCGCCTGGACACCCTGCTGGCGAGCGGGTTCAAGCTGGCCATCCAGCCGGCGCTGGCGTATCTCTTCGCCCGTTTCGCGCTCGGCATGGCGGACCACGCCCTGTTCGCCGTGGTGGTCACGTCCGCCTTGCCCACCGCGCAGAACGTCTTTGTGGCCGCCAGCCGCTACAAGACCGGCCTCACCGTGGCCAAGGACACCGTACTGATTACTACCGTTGTGGCCGTTCCGGCGATGATTGGCGTAGCGCTGCTGCTGACGTGAGGGGAGATTGATGGAAAAGATGCTGGACACCGTGGTGGTGGGCGGCGGAGCCATGGGATCGGCCGCAGCCTGGGCGCTGGCCCGCCGCGGACGGCAGGTGACGCTGGTGGAGCAGTTCGGGCCGGGGCATAAGATCGGCGCCTCGCACGGCAGTACGCGCAACCTGAATCCGGGTTACTACCGTCCCGAATACGTGGCCATGCTGGCCGAGGGGCTGGCTCTGTGGGACGAACTGGAGCAGGAAAGCGGCGAGACGCTGCTGGCCCGCACGGGCATCGTCAATCACGGCCCGGACCCGCGGCTTCCGGACGTCGCCGCGGCACTGGACTACGCGGGCATCCGCGCCGAATTCCTGTCCCCCGCGGAGGCGGGCCAGCGCTGGCGCGGCATCCGTTTCGATCAGCAGGCACTGCACATGCCCGACGGCGGGCAGCTCAACCCCGAGGCGGCACTCCCCGCTTTCCAGCGGCTCGCAGCAGCCCGGGGCGCTGAAATCCGCCACCACACCAAAGTGGTCGACCTGAAGGTGATGGACGACGGCGTCCGGCTGGCTTTGGAATCTGAGGCAGGCACCGAGGTGGTCACCGCCGCCCAGGTTGTGGTCACGGCCGGCGGCTGGACAGAGAAACTCCTCGGCGCCAGCGGCGCAGGGCTCCGGATTCCGAAGCTTCGGGTCACCCAGGAGCAGCCGGCGCACTTCCGGGTGGCCGATGGCGAGGCGGTCTGGCCCGGGTTCAATCACATGCCAGGCACCAGCGCGGAATACAGGAACTGGTACTCCCCCGTCTACGGGATGCAGACCCCGGGCGAGGGCATCAAGGCCGGCTGGCACGGCGTAGGCCCCCTGGTTGACCCGGACCGGCGCTCCTTCCAGCCAGAACCCGCGCAGCTCGCGGCACTGCAGGACTACGCGCGGACATGGCTCCCGGGCGTGGACGCCGATTCGTTCGAGGCCATCAGCTGCACGTACACCACCACCCCGGATGAGGACTTCATCCTGGACCGGATCGGACCGGTGGTGATCGGCGCCGGGTTTTCGGGGCACGGGTTCAAGTTCACTCCCGTGGTGGGCCGGATCCTTGCAGACCTTGCCACGGGCACGCGGCCGGCGCCCGAGATTTTCAGAGCCTCGCGTTAGCTATGCCCGGCGTCGGGGACCGGTCTCCCGGGACGGTTCTCCCGGGGTACCCGACATCTGCCGTCTCTGGCCGGGGCGTCTTCCCGCTAAGTGTCAGCGCTGCTGCGGCTGCTTTCGGGCTCGGTGTCCGGCCGGGCATTGCTTTGGGCCGCCTCATCTGCGGTGCTCGCCTCGCCCGCCTTCACTGCAGGCATGGCCAGCACCGCGGCCACGGTGAGGATGCCGCCCACCAGCGCCGCCAGGAAGACTGCGCCGGAAGCGGCCACCACGGCGGGAGCATCACCTTCGCCGCCCGCGTTCCCGTAGACCGCATTGGCCACGGCGCCGAAGACGGCCACGCCAAGTGCGCTGCCGATAGACCTGGCGAACATGTTGCTGCTGGTGACCACACCGCGCTCATTCCAGGAAACGCTGGACTGTGCAGAGATCAGGGTGGGAGTGGCCACCAGGCCCAAACCGAGTCCCACCACGAAGCAGCTGGTCGCCACCAGGGCCACGTTGGGAGTGGCAGCCGTAAGCGTCAGGACCAGCAGGCCCACCACGGTAATGGAGATCCCGATCAACGCGGTGGCCTTGAACCCGATCCGCAGGTAGAACCGGCCCGCCTGCGAGGCGCTAATGGGCCAGCCAAGGGTGAGTGCTGCGAGCGCCAGGCCTGCAATGAGGGGCGAGCTGTGCAGCGCCCCTTCCAGGAACGTGGGCACGTAGGAGGTCAGGCCAATCATCACTGCCCCGACTCCAAAGGACACCAGCGCGGTGGTGCCGAGAAGCCGCCGCGACACCACCCAGGACGGCAGGACCGGCTCCGCGGCCCGCCGCTCCACCACCAGGAACACGGCCAGCAGCGCCCCGCCTACCACGAAGATGCCAATACTTATCGTTGAATTCCACTCCCACCCCTGGCCACCTTGGAGGGCGCCAAGGATCAGCAGGCCAAGTGACCCCGCCAGCAGGGCCGCACCGGCGTAGTCCACCCGGTGCCTGGCGCGCTCCACGTTCTCATGCAGGGTCCGGAGCAGCATCCACGAGGCCAAGAGGCAGAGCGGAACGTTGACCAGGAAAATGCCGCGCCAGATGCCCAGGGCGGAGAAGATACCGCCAAGGCTCGGGCCTACGACGGAGGAGACAGCCCACACGCTGGCCAGGTAGCCCTGCACTTTGGCGCGCTCCTCCAGCGAATAAATGTCGCCCGCGATGGTGATGGACACGGGTAGCACCGCTCCCGCGCCGAGCCCTTGCAGCGCCCGGAAGGCGATCAGGGCGGGCATGCTCCAGGCGATCCCGCAGAGTATGGATCCGAGCAGGAACAGCCCGATGCCCGCCAGGATGATCGGCTTGCGGCCCACCATGTCGGACAGCTTCCCGTAGATGGGCACCGAGACGGCCTGGGCCAGCAGGTATGCCGAAAAAAGCCAGGGGAACGATTCGAACCCGCCCACGTCGCGGACGATCGACGGCACGGCGGTGGCCACGATGGTGGAATCGATGGCCACCAGTCCGGTGGACAGCATCAGGGCAATGAGAATAGGGCCCCGTTCAGAGCGGAACCCCACTCCCTGGGTTCGGGCGGTCATCATCAGTCTCGTTTCGGTTTGGGTCCCTGTTACCTCCACTCTAGGTACCCAAAACGCACACCTGCTATCTCCTGCCCTGGTGTTCGTCCAGGAGCCGGGCGCAGCGGATGAAGCCCAGGTGCGAGTAGGCCTGCGGATGGTTCCCCAGGTGGGTCTCCGTGCCGGGGTCGTACTCCTCCGGCAGCAGCCCGGTGGGCCCGAAAAGGTTCACCAGCTGGTCGAACAGGTCCCAGGCCTCATCGATCCGGCCTACCGCCACGTAGGCTTCGATCAGCCAGGTGGTGCAGATGTGGAACCCGCCCTCCAGGCCCGGCAGGCCGTCGTCGTACCTGTACCGGAAGACGGTGGGCCCCACCCGCAGCTCCCGCTCCACGGCAGTGACGGTGTCCAGGAAGCGCTGGTCCGCAACACCCAGCAGGCCGGAGAGGCCGATGTGCAGGACGGCAGCATCAAGGTCCGGACTGTCGTACGCCACGGTGTAGGACTGCGCCGACTCGTCCCAGCCTTCGCGCAGCACCTCTTCCCGGATGGTGCCGGCGGTCGGAGCCCAGGCCGGGTCCGGCTCCCGGCCGTGGCGGCCCGCAGTCCGCAACGCCCGGTCAAGGGTCACCCAGCACATCACCTTGGAGTAGACGTGGTGGCGGGCTGCACGCCGGGCTTCCCAGATGCCGTGGTCGGGTTCGTGCCAGCGGGCCAGGACCGCTGAGGCCATCTGGACCATCAGCTCCCAGTGGTCATCGGCGAGCGCGCTTTCCCGCTCGCTCAGGGCATGGATCAGTTCAGCAACGGGCCCGAAGACGTCCAGCTGGACCTGGTGGTCCGCGGCGTTGCCGATCCTGACGGGGCGGGAGCCGGCGTACCCGGGAAGGCTGTCGATGACGGCTTCCGTGGAGAGCGGCGCGCCGGTCACCGAGTACAGGGGGTGCAGCCATTCGGGGCCGGGTGCGTGTTCGAGGATCCGCCCCAGCCAGCCCAGGAATCCTGCAGCCTCCGCCGTGGAGCCAAGGTCCACCAGCGCGTTGACCGTCATGGATCCGTCCCGCAGCCAGCAGTACCGGTAGTCCCAGTTCCTTGTCCCGCCGATTCCTTCAGGCAACGACGTGGTGGGGGCGGCGAGGACTGCACCCGTGGGTTCGTGCACCAGGGCGCGGAGCACCAGGGCCGACCGCCGCACCAGGGAGGGTTTGACGGACGGGAGCACAAGTTTCTGGACCCACTGCCGGGCATGCAGGGCCACCCCCGACCGCCGCTCCGTCTCACCTTCCGGGTCCGCGGGCTGGGGTTCCGTATCGCCGCAGCGCAGGTTGAGGACCACGGGACCGTCCTGCAGGTTCACGGATGCTGTGGCTGTAGCGTGGCGCCCGTCCGAGGTGATGCTGAAGGTGACCCCGGGGGCGAACAGGATGATCGGTTCTGAGGTGCCCACAACGTGGAGTTCACCGCCGCGCGCCTCCATGCTGAACGGGGCATTGGCGTAGTCCGGCCGGGGAGCAAAGGTGATCCTGGCGGCGCCGTTGCCGGAGAGCACCCGGACCAGGCTGGTGATGCCGTCCGGGGCAGGCTCCAGGTAGTCCGTGACCGTGACGTCCGCCCACCGGGTTTCGACAATCATGGTGCTGTCCACGTACCGCTGCCCCAGCACCTGGGAGCCCTTGACCGGCTCCACAGAGAAGTGCCCGGCAGCGTCTCCGCCCAGGATGTGGGCAAACAAGGACCCGGAATCCGGCAGCGGGTGGCTCATCCAGCAGATCTTCGCATCGGGTGTCAGTAGCGCGGTGGAGGACCCGTTCCCGATCATCGTGTGCCGCTCAAGGCCTACGGCGTCCTCGCCGAATAGCCAGGCCCGGCGCAGTTCGAAGAGGAGGGCAAGGACCCGGGCAAAGGATTCCGGGTCGCGGACGCGGTGCGCCGCGGCGGTCTCCCCGGGCCCTACCCGCAGCCCGAGGTCCGGCCCGCGCAGGGTGGCGATGGCCAGTTCGTCACTGTAGGCATCCCCGGCGAACATGGCAGCGCTGGCTCCGAGCCGGGATCGGAGGCTCTCCAGCGCCTCCGCTTTGGACGGCTCCACCACGGACAGGTCCAGCACCGAACCGTCCACAATGAAGAACAGGCCGTGCACGCGGGCAATCTCCCGGGCGGTTTCCGTCACCGACTCCACGACGTCCGGCGGGGCGGGGCGGGTGTGGACCGAAACGGCCACGGGTTTGCGTTCGATCCAGATGCCTTTTTGGAAACCCACGGCCTCATTGAGCGCGGCGTTGACTTTTTGCAGGACGGATTCGGTGGCCAGGGTCTGGGCGTGTGCGAAGCCCATATCCGATTCCGCGCCGTGGGAGCCGATGAGATGAACCTCCACCGGAAGGCGTGATACGGCGGCAAGATCACGGAGCGAGCGCCCCGAAATGATGGCCGCGTGGGTGTTGGGGAGGGCTGCAAGGGCGCGCAGGGCTATGGCGGCGCTGCCGAGCGGGAGGATCTCCGTGGAGATGCCCTCGGCGTCGCAGAGGGTTCCGCCGTAGTTGCAGGCCACCAGCAGCCCGGGAACGCGCGCCAGTACTTTGAGCTCCGCGAGGAGCGCAGGCGTCAGCCCGTTGTCCGCCGCATCCGACTGGACGAAGGCCCGGAGCATCTCCAGCGGGAGGGAACGCGTGAGCAGCGCGGAATCCGCCACGCTTTGGTTCAAAGGCGTCGCCATGCGCGTACCCCTAAGGCAAAACCCGGCCGGGACTTCAGCCGCTGGATTGCCTGCGGACTACCGGTTGGTGCCCCTCCCGGGAATCCCAGCGATTCCCGAGGAGGCAAGTCCTATCCTCAGCCCCGGCGGTTTCCCACGAAAGTCCCCTTCATTGCGTATGTGTAAAAGTCCCGGAAATGCGCACCGGGCTTGTGCCGGGGACCTGCCCCCGGCCAGCCGGGGCGCCCCGAGGCTAGACCCTCGCCAGGCCTGCAGCCTGGGCCAGGAGCTCCACCGAACGCAGCCGCTCCTCCGTGCCGTTGCTTTGGTGGGCAACGATCAGTTCATCGGCGTCGGCGTGCTTGCCGAACCCGTCCAGGTAATCGATGACGGCATCCGGCGTCCCCACCGCCGAGTAGGTCATCATCTGCGAGACGTGCTGGCCCTGCGGCGAGTCGAGGATCATATCCGCTTCGTCGTCGGTGAACTCGCGGCCCCCGCCGAAGAACAGGGACACCCGCGCCCGCATCGTGGCCCGCAGCATGGCCTGCGCCTCCGCGGCGGAATCGGCGGCAACCACGTTCACACCGGCGATCACGTGCGGCGCGTCCAGCTGCGCCGAGGGCTTGAACTCCCGGCGGTAGATGGCCACGGCATCCTGCAGGGCGTTGGGGGCAAAGTGGGAGGCAAACGCGTACGGCAGCCCCAGTTGGGCGGCCAGCCGCGCACCGAACAGGGAGGATCCCAGGATGTACAGCGGAACGTTGGTGCCCTTGCCCGGGGTGGCTTCAACCCCCTGGATCCGGGTGGGGCCGGTGAGGTAGCCCTGCAACTCCAGGACGTCCTGGGGGAAGCTGTCCGCGGACATGGGGTCGCGGCGCAGGGCGCGCATGGTGTTCTGGTCGCTGCCCGGTGCGCGGCCCAGGCCGAGGTCGATCCGGCCCGGGTGCAGCGTCTCCAGGGTGCCGAACTGCTCTGCGATGGTCAGCGGCGAGTGGTTGGGCAGCATCACGCCGCCGGCACCGAGCCGGATGCTTTCCGTGTGCGCGGCAACGTGGGCGATCAGCACGCTGGTGGCGGAGGAGGCGATGGAGGACATGTTGTGGTGCTCGGCGTACCAGACCCGCCGGTATCCCAGCCGCTCCGCGCTCTGCGCCATGGCCACGCTGCCCGCGAAGCTCTCCGCCGCCGTCTGGCCCTTGCCGATGGTTGCCAGGTCAAGGATGGAGAGGGGAAGAGTCACGGTGAGTGCCGGCCTTTCAGAACTTTTCGTAGGATGTGCGGGCCCAGTCGCGGCGGGCACAGAAGATATAACGACGGCGGCGGCCGGCTTATTTCTGTGACTTCCGGAATACTCAGCAGGCTGATGAGGTTGCCGCCCCTATGAGCCTGGAGACAACAAACAAGTTGGAACTGTCCGCAACCATCGACCTGAAAGACCTCGGAAGGGTGCACCGGCTCGGCTTCGGTGCCATGCGCATTGTGGGCGACGGCGTCTGGGGCGAGCCCGCGGACCGCCAGGCCGCCGTGGCCGTGGTGCGACGCGCCGTCGAACTCGGCGTCGACTTCATCGACACCGCCGACTCCTACGGCCCGAACATCAGCGAGGAGATCCTGGCTGAGGCGCTGCACCCGTACAAGGACGGCCTGAAGATCGCCACAAAAGTCGGGTTCACCCGCACCGGGCCCAACAGATGGATTCCCGTGGGCCGCCCGGAATACCTCCGCCAGCAGACCGAACTGAGCCTGCGGAAGCTGAAGGTGGACACCCTGGACCTGCTGCAGCTGCACCGGATCGACCCCAAGGTGGACGCTGAGGAGCAGTTCGGTGTGCTCCGCGAACTCCAGGACGAGGGCAAGGTGCGGGCGCTGGGACTCTCGCAGGTCAGCGTGGCCGAACTTGAGGCGGCCGGGAAGTATTTCACCGTTGCAACCGTGCAGAACCGCTACAACCTGACGGACCGGAGCTCGGAGGACGTGCTGCGGTACTCGGAGGAGAACGGGATTGGATTCATTCCCTGGGCTCCCATTTCAGCCGGCGAACTGGCGCGGCCGGGTGGACCGCTGGATGAGGCAGCCAAGCGCCTGGATGCGACCACGTCGCAGGTTGCGCTGGCCTGGCTGCTCCGCCGCTCCCCCGTGATGATGCCGATTCCCGGCACCGGCTCGATAAAGCACCTTGAGGAGAACATGGCCGCCGCGGGCATCACGCTCGACGACGATACGTACGCGCAGCTCGAAGCCGCCAGCGAGTAGCCACTTCCGTGCAGAGAGGAGCAGCACCATGGCAAACATTTTGATGGTTGTTTCAGCAGCAGATTCGCTCACCATGAAGGACGGCAGCGAGCACCCCACCGGATTCTGGGCCGAGGAGCTGGTGGTTGCGCACCAGACGCTGGTCGACGCCGCACACACCGTCCACATCGCAACCCCCGGCGGGGCGAAGCCCACCGTGGACCAGGTGAGCCTGGTCCCGACTCGGCAGGTGGCGAGGAGCGGGCGAAAGGTTTCCGCAACTACCTCGCATCCATCGACGGCGAGCTATCGCAGCCGCTGGTCCTGGCCGATATCGACCTCTCCGCGTACGACGCCGTGGTGATGCCCGGCGGCCACGGCCCGATGGCGGACCTCTACAAGGACGCGGACCTGGGCCGGCTGCTGGCAACCGCGGACAAGGACGACAAAATCATCGCGCCGTTCTGCCATGGTCCCGCCGGTCTGCTGAGCGCCATGAACGACGACGGCAAATTCGTTTTCGCCGGACGCCGCCTCACCGTCTTCACCAATGAGGAGGAACTGGGCGGCGGCACCGGCGAAAACACACCGTGGCTGGTGGAGGACGCGCTGAAGGAAAAAGACGCGCTGATTGAGAACGCCGCGGCCTGGAGCTCCCACGTGGTCCGGGACGGCAACCTCATCACGGGCCAGAACCCGCAGTCCAGCGAGGACCTGGCGAGGGAAGTCATCAAGGCGCTGAGCTGACTCACGTTTGTGACGCAAGGAAGTGGCCCGGTCTTTTGACCGGGCCACTTCCGTCTGGGCGGACTTTGGGTGCAGCACTACCAGCTTCCCGAATGTGACCGCCGCGGTCCTCGCGTGACCTGCAGTTACTCCCTGTATCTCCGGATTTCAGCGCCTTTGATTCACCAGCTCACGCTGCCGGATAGTTGCTGCAACGAACCCATTCCGTTGCATCAAATACCTACCTCCAAGGAGGAAAAATGGCCATTATCAAGGCGAAACCGGCTGCTGCCGTGGCCCTCACCATCACCGCGCTGCTGGGGCTGGCAGCCTGCTCAGATCCGGGCGCGAGGGCGGCGACAGCACCGACGTCGGGATCCTCCAGCACCGCAGCAGGCAAGACCTTCAACCTGTCCCCGCAGCAGGACCGCTTCAAGGTCTCCGTTGACCCCGCAGCCGCAGCGCTGGTCCCCGAAACCATCAAAGCTGATGGCAAGCTCACTGTGGTGAGCACCGGCGGCACAGCGCCACTGAGCCTCTTCGCCACCGACAACAAGACCCTCATCGGCAGCGAGCTGGACATCGCCTACGCGGTGGGCGAGACGCTGGGGCTGGAGGTTGAGGCTCTTCCCGTGGCCTGGGCTGACTGGCCCCTGGGTATCGAATCCGCCAAATACGAAGCGGTGCTCTCCAACGTCACGGTCACCGAGGCGCGCAAGGAAAAGTTCGATTTCGCCACCTACCGGAACGACCTGCTGGGCTTCTACGCCAAGAGCGATTCGGACATCGGCGAGATCAAGGAAGCCAAGGACGTTGCCGGCAAGCGCATCATCGTCGGCTCCGGCACCAACCAGGAAGCCATCCTGGTGCGCTGGGACGAGGAGAACAAAAAGAACGGCCTCAAGCCTGTTGAGTTCCAGTATTACGACGACGACTCGGCCTCCACCCTGGCCCTTCAGTCGGGCCGCGCGGACCTGACGTTCGGGCCCAACGCGGGTGCCGCCTACAAGGCAGCCCAGGACGGCAAGAGCAAGCAGGTGGGCACCCTCAACGGCGGCTGGCCGCTGACTGCCGAAATCGCCTTTACCACCAAGAAGGACAACGGCCTGGCCGTTGCTGCCCAGGCTGCCCTAAACAAGCTGATCGAGAACGGCACCTACGCCAAGATCCTGGACCGCTGGGGCCTGTCTTCCGAGGCCATCCAGAAGTCCCAGCTGAACCCGGCGGGCCTGCCCAAGAAGTAGGCGGACCTGCCGACGAATGGATCCCCGCTTCGCTCCGGCAAGGCGGGGATTCTTCATGTTTGACGCCGGTCAATCAACAACCAGGCTCTGAGGGCCGCAACCTGTGTCCGGGCGGCACCGAAAGTGCACTGCCCCGGGTTTGGCAATAGTCTGGCCAGATGGGGACAAATACCGTGAACAATGGAGAACAGATCGACAGGCAGTCGCGCATTCTCGAAGCGGCGATGGATCTGCTCTCGCGGCACGGTATTTCAGGGGTCAGCATGCGTGCCGTAGCCCGCGAAGCCGGCGTCGCGCTGGGCCTGGTGAACTACTACTACGACGACAAGACGAGCCTGATCCGCGCAGCCCTGCGCCGGGTGGACGAGCACGACCTCCTGCTGGTTGCGCCGGACGCGTCGTTGGCCCCGGACGAACAATTGCGCAAGGCTTTGCGGCGCGTTGCGGGCGCTGATCTGCTGACCACCCGCTACCTGTCCCTGCGCCTGCACCTCTGGGCCCTCGCCCAGGCCGACGAGGACTACGCGCAAATCAACGCCGCCGCCTTCGACCGCTACATCGACGGGCTCGCTGCACTGGTCTCCAATGCCCAGCCCGGACTGTCGTGGGAGGAGTGCAGGGAGCGGGCATCCGACATTGTGGTGGTACAGAACGGCATGTGGCTGACGTCGCTTCTCGGCGTGGACAAGGAGTCCATCAAGCGAAGCATCACCCGCACGGAGCAGATCGCATTTGCGCCGGCCCAGGATCAAAACAGCGGCCACGGCGACAGCCACAGCGCGCTTCAGGAGCACTAGAACAAGGCGGCCTTCGCCGGTACCGGCACTTCACGTCACATTGAACGTTTGTTCAAAATAGGTATTGAACACTCGTTCAACATCCATTACTGTCCTGCGTATGACATACGCCACACCATCCACTGACACGGCAGCATCCACACTGTTCATCAACGGCTCATGGGAGCCGGCCGCGTCCGGCGCGGTGCGCCAGATCCGCAACCCGGCCGACGGCGAACTGGCAGCCACTGTGTCCGAGGCCGGCCGGGAAGATGCGGAGCGGGCCATAGCCGCAGCCCGGGCCGCCTTCGATTCCGGTGTCTGGTCCGGGGTGCCGGCACCCGAGCGCGGCACCTTCCTGCTCAAGGTCGCCGCGGAACTGCGCGAACGCCGGGAAAAGTTTGCCCGCGCCGAGTCGCTGGACACCGGGAAGCGGATCGTCGAAAGCCGCATCGACATGGACGACATCGCGGCCTGCTTCGAATACTTCGGCAGGCTTGCAGGGCAACAGGCCGGACGCATGGTCGATGCCGGGGACCCCGCCGTCGTCAGCAAAATTGTCTACGAGCCCGTGGGTGTCTGCGGCCTGATCACGCCTTGGAACTACCCCCTGCTCCAGGCGGCGTGGAAGATTGCCCCCGCCCTCGCCGCCGGCTGCACCTTCGTCCTCAAGCCTTCCGAGCTGACACCTTCCACCGCCATCCTGGCCATGCAACTGCTGCAGGACCTTGGCCTTCCCGACGGCGTCGCCAACCTCGTGACGGGACCCGGCGCCGAGGCGGGTGCACCCCTTTCGGAACACCCCGCCGTCGACCTTGTCTCCTTCACCGGCGGCCTGGAAACCGGCAAGCGTATCGCGGCGGCGGCCGCAGGGACGGTCAAGAAGGTGGCGCTGGAGCTTGGCGGCAAGAACCCCAATGTGGTGTTCGCGGACGCGGACTTCGACGCCGCCGTCGACAATGCCTTGAACGGGGCCTTCGTCCACTCTGGCCAGGTCTGCTCCGCCGGGGCACGGCTGCTGGTGGAGGAATCGATCGCCGAACGCTTCGTCGAGGAACTGGTCCGTCGCGCGCAGGGCATCCGGCTTGGCGGTCCGTTTGACGACGCTGCCGAAACCGGGCCGCTGATCTCCGCGGCCCACCGGGACAAAGTGCACACTTACGTCCAGCGCGGCCTCCAGGAAGGCGCACGGCTCCGCAGCGGCGGCGCGGCACCTGCCGGGGAGAAGTACGACGCCGGCTACTACTACCAGCCGACCATCCTGGACCAGGTGCAGCGAGGCATGTCCGTGGTCACCGATGAGGCGTTCGGCCCCGTGGTGACCGTGGAAACCTTCCGCACCGAGGACGAGGCCGTCGCCACCGCCAATGACACCATCTACGGGCTGGCCGGCGCGGTCTGGACCCAGGACGCCGGCAAGGCGCAGCGCGTGGCATCCCGGCTGCGGCACGGCACAGTGTGGATCAACGATTACCACCCCTACCTCCCACAGGCCGAGTGGGGCGGCTTCGGCCAGTCCGGCGTCGGCCGCGAGCTTGGCCCCACCGGGCTGGCGGAATACCAGGAAGCCAAACACATCTACCAGAACACCAACCCGCAGGTAACCGGCTGGTTTGCTGATCACAGCAAGGAGAACTAGATGCACGTCGACAACATCGAGGACCTCAGCGAGCGCTCGTTCGATTACATCGTCATCGGCGGCGGATCCGCCGGCGCGGCTGTGGCCGCACGGCTCAGTGAAGATCCTGAGGTGACCGTGGCCCTTGTGGAAGCCGGCCCGGATGACCGCAACCTGCCCGAGATCCTGCAGCTGGACCGCTGGATGGAGCTGCTCGAATCCGGCTACGACTGGGACTACCCGGTGGAGCCGCAGGAAAACGGCAACTCCTTTATGCGCCACGCCCGCGCCAAAGTCATGGGCGGCTGCTCCAGCCACAACTCCTGCATCGCCTTCTGGGCGCCGCGCGAGGACCTGGACGAGTGGGAATCCAAGTACGGGGCCAGCGGCTGGAACGCTGACGCCGCCTGGCCGCTCTACCAGCGGCTGGAGACCAACGAGGACGCGGGCCCGGACGCGCCGCACCACGGGGACTCAGGCCCCGTGCACCTGATGAACGTGCCCCCGGTGGATCCTGCCGGCGTCGCGCTTTTGGACGCCTGCGAACAGGCCGGCATTCCCCGGGCGAAGTTCAATACCGGAACCACCGTGGTCAACGGCGCCAACTTCTTCCAGATCAACCGCCGCGCGGACGGCACGCGCTCCTCCAGCTCCGTTTCCTATATCCACCCGATCATCGGGCGCCCCAACTTCACCCTGCTGACCGGCCTCCGCGCCCGCCAGCTGGTGATCGACGCGGACAAACGCTGCACCGGCGTGGACGTGGTGGACTCAGCGTTCGGCCGGACCCACCGGCTCTCCGCGCACCGCGAGGTCATCCTGTCCACCGGTGCCATTGATTCCCCCAAGCTGCTGATGCTGTCCGGCATCGGCCCGGCAGCGCACCTGGCCCAGCACGGCATCGAGGTCCTGGTGGACTCCCCCGGTGTGGGCGAGCACCTGCAGGACCACCCGGAAGGCGTGGTGCAGTACGAGGCCAGGCAGCCCATGGTGCAGACCTCAACGCAGTGGTGGGAGATCGGCATCTTCACCCCCACCGAGGACGGCCTGGACCGGCCGGACCTGATGATGCACTACGGCTCGGTCCCGTTCGACATGAACACTCTGCGGCACGGCTACCCCACCACGGAGAACGGCTTCAGCCTCACCCCGAACGTCACGCACGCCCGCTCCCGCGGAACCGTTCGCCTGCGCAGCCGCGACTTCCGGGACAAGCCCATGGTTGACCCGCGCTATTTCACGGACCCGGAGGGCCACGACATGCGCGTCATGGTTGCCGGCATCCGCAAGGCCCGCGAAATCGCCGCCCAGCCTGCAATGGCCGAATGGGCGGGCCGGGAACTTTCCCCGGGCATCGAGGCGCAGACCGACGAGGAGCTGCGGGACTACATCCGCAAGACGCACAACACTGTGTACCACCCGGTAGGCACCGTCCGGATGGGACCTCTCGACGACGGCATGTCACCGCTCGATCCCGAGCTGCGGGTCAAGGGCGTCACAGGACTTCGCGTCGCCGATGCCTCCGTCATGCCTGAGCACGTCACCGTCAACCCCAACATCACCGTCATGATGATCGGCGAGCGCTGCGCGGACCTCATCCGCGCCAGCCGGTCCGGCGAAGCCATGGCCATTGAAGAAATGGAGCTCACCGCGTCCCTCGCCTGAGAGGCGAGGTCCGGCGGCAGGGCATCGACCTTCCATTTGCCACGGCCGGCCGGTCATCACTATCGTGCTTTTCTGATTTAGGAGTCCCACATGGCGGAACCCAGCAAGAGTATTGATTCAAGCGGCATGGACGAGTTTGGTTATACGCAGACCCTGGACCGAAGCATCGGCAAGTTTGCCAGCTTCGCAGCAGGCGTCAGCTACATCTCCATCCTCACCGGTGTTTTTCAACTGTTCTACTTTGGCTTTTCCATGGCCGGCCCTGCGTACGCGTGGTCCTGGCCGCTGGTCTTCGCCGGCCAGCTGATGGTGGCATTGTGTTTTGCCGAACTGGCGGGCCGATACCCGGTTGCCGGATCGGTGTACAACTGGGCCAAGAGGCTCACCACCGGGACGTGGTCCTGGCTCGCAGGGTGGCTGCTGCTCATCTCGTCCATCGTGGCGCTCGGCGCCGTGGCGCTGGCCTTGCAGCTCACCCTGCCGCAGCTCTGGTCCGGCTTCCAGTTCATCGGAGACGGAACGGGCACCTACGACTTCGCCCTCAACGGCGTGCTGCTGGCGAGCATCATGATCGGCATTTCCACCATGATCAACGCGTTCGGCGTGAAACTCATGACCAGGATCAACAGCATCGGCGTGTTCGTGGAGCTGATCGCTGCCGTGCTGCTGATCCTCGCCCTGGGCTGGCACGTGGTGCGGGGGCCTGAGGTCTTCTTCGACACCGCCGGTTTCGGAGAAGGGCACGACCTCGGTTTCTTCGGCGTGTTTATGATCGGTGCCATGGCCTCGGGCTACGTGATGTACGGCTTTGACACCGCAAGCTCGCTGGGCGAGGAAACCAAGGACCCCAAGCGCACCGCACCCAAGGCCATCCTCCGTGCGGTGACGGCGTCCTTCCTGCTGGGCGGCCTGATCCTGCTCTTTGGCATCCTGGCAGCCCCGGATCTCAACGATCCCAAGCTGGGGGCGGCCGACGGCGGCCTGCAGTACCTGGTGCTCTCAGTGCTGGGCGGCCCCTTCGGGAAAGCCTTCCTGGTGTGCATCGTGGTGGCCGTGGTGGTCTGCACCCTGGCCGTCCATGCTGCAGCCATCCGGATGATGTTCGCCATGGCGCGGGACAACAACCTGCCCTTCAGCCGGCAGCTGAGCAAGGTGGACCCGGTCCGCCGGACCCCCACTGTTGCCGCGATCGTCATCGGCATCCTGGCCGTGCTCCCGTTGGTGGTCAACGTGATGCAGCCGGCGATTTTCACCATCCTGTCCAGCATCAGCATCGTCCTGATTTACCTGTCCTACCTCCTGGTCACCGTTCCGTTGCTCCGCAAGCGGCTGCAGAAGAAGTGGCCGCTTGCCGACGACGGCTCCGAGCCAGGGTTCAGCCTGGGCAAGTGGGGCCTGCCGGTGAATATCCTCGCGGTCCTGTGGGGCGGCGCCATGACGCTGAACCTGGTCTGGCCGCGGCCGGAGATCTACAACTCGGTGCCGCCGTTCGAGTGGTACCTGCAGTGGGGCGGCGTGATCTTCGTTGCCGCTGTCGCCGGGGGCGGGGCCCTGCTCTACCGGCTGAAGATCCGCCATCAGACGGGTGTTCTCGCGGAGCACGCCGCAGCGGTTGCGGCGCACCCGTCGTCTGGCCCGGCCTTACAGGCAACCACAACCGAAGCCCACGCGATGGAGGCCCCGGTGGCCTAGAGCCGCTGCTCCCACCCCGTCAGTTGGAGCCTGACGCCCCCAAGGAAGGGTCGACGGCGGCACTCACCTCAGTGCCGCCGTCGGCCCTTTCTTGATGCTCCAAGCACGTTGATGAAAAGTTCTTTCGCCGATACTTATGACTTCAGCATCAGGCACGAGTGGCCGGTCCACGGATGAATGGACACAACCATTGGGAGCAGGGGCAACAGGAAAGCCCGTGTCAGTGACACGGGCTTTCCTTCAGAGACTGCGTTTTAGACGCGGGACCTGCCGCGGACGAAGTGAACGATCAGGACGATCACGGCAACGACCAGAAGGATATGGATGAGGCCGCCGCCGATGTTGCCAAGCAGGCCGAGCAGCCAGAGAACGGCGATAATAATGGCTATCCAAAGCAACATAGTAGTATCTCCTTCGTTCGTCTGCGGATGGGATACTGCGGCCCGTCCGCTCTTCACATGGTTCGCTCAGCCTACGCCAGCGGCTGCCCTTGGGGGAGGCTACAGCTCACGCTGTTTCAGGCGTTGGGCTTGAGCCAGACAAGCGCGGCGACGACAATGGCGGCTGTACCGGTCTGAAGCGTGGGGGTGATGACCGGCGCGAAGTGTGGTGAGTGGTTGGCCGGGATATCGCTGGATACGGTCCCGGCCGCTTCGGCCTTCGCGTACAGTGCCGGATCGATCCCGCCGAGTCCCCAGTACGTGTATGGGATGCCCAGCGAGTCCGCGATTTCACTGAAGTCCTCGCTGGCTGATTGCCGGTCAAGAGTGGTTGCCTTCTTGCCGAAATGGCTGCGGAAGGCCTTGTCCACCCTTGCCGTTACGCCGGGATCATTCGTGGTCAGCGGGTAGTGGTCATAGAGTTCGAAGTCGGGATGCTTCGGGGAGCCGGCGGCGCTGCATTCCCCGCTGACGATCCGTCTGATCGCGTCCAAAACGAGTTTGCGGGTGTCGTTGTCGAAGGTACGGATGTTCAGCTCCAGCACGGCACGGTCAGAGATGATGTTGCTTTTCGTTCCGGCGCTGAGCCGGCCGATCGTGAGGACGGCGAATACACCGGGGGTGACCTCGCGGGAGACGACGGTTTGCAGGCGCAGAGCGATCGAGGCAGCCAGGAGGACCGGGTCTACGCTCAGTTGGGGCATGGAGCCGTGACTGCCCCGCCCGAAGACGGTGATCCTCATGCTGTCCGCGCTGGAGAGGAAGGCGCCGGGGCGGGTACCGAGGTGCCCGGAAGGAAACGCGAGCACGTGCTGGGCGAGCGCGACGTCCGGTTTCGGGATCATCCCCGCCAGACCGCCCTCGATCATCCGGCGGGCTCCGTCTGCCAGTTCCTCCGCCGGTTGGAACAGTGCGATGAACGTCCCGGTCCAGGCGGACTTACTTTCGGCGAGCAGCCGCGCTGCTCCCAGGAGGCAGGCAACGTGCACATCGTGCCCGCAAGCATGCGCCACGGGTACTTCTTCGCCCGCGTCATCGGCCGTCACTTTGCTGGCGTAGGGCAGCCCGGTGTCTTCGGCCACGGGCAGGGCATCCATGTCAGCGCGCATCAGCACGGTGGGGCCCTCGCCGTTTCTCAGGATACCTACCACGCCCGTGGAACCGACCTTCTGGTGCACCTCGTAACCGAATTCCTGCAGTAGCCCGGCGGCTTTGGCTGCCGTTCTGTCCTCCTGATTGCCGAGCTCCGGATGCCGGTGCAGGTCCTTGTACAACTCGTCCCGCCAGCCGGCGATGCCCTCCTGGCGGGCGAGAATCTGCGCTACTGTGTCCTGGCCCGGGCCGTCAACTTCGGTTCCCGTCTGCGTCCCATCCTTTCCTGCTGCGCCCATGGCCCGCTCCTTCCACCTTTGGAATCCCTGCCATCCCCCTGACAGTGTCCGCCCCAAGCTGGGCGGCTGCAAGGGACGACTCCCGGCCCCCGCTGCAACGGCAGTCGAGTCCTTCGGTAGGTTGGTTCGGTAATGCCAGCCAGTCAAACCGACTCATTGGAGAAGACGTGAAAGCGATTGTGTTCGAGGAGACAGGTCCGTCCGCAGTGCTGGAGCTTCGGGACAAGCCGTTGACTGATCCAGGCGCTGGTGAGGTCCGCGTCCGGGTCGTCGTCTCCGGGGTGAATCCCACCGACTGGAAGTCCCGGGCAGGCGGAGGAAGCACCAAGCTGGACGCTCCAAAGGTTCCTAATCAGGACGGTGCCGGCGTGATCGACGAGATCGGATCCGGAGTGACGGGATTCAGCATCGGAGACCGCGTCTGGCTGTGGGACGTTGCTTGGGGCGGCAATGAAGGCACCGCGCAGGAGTACGCGGTTGTACCGGCGGTCAAAGCAGTGGCACTTCCGGATACCGAATCCTTCGACACGGGCGCATCCATCGGTATCCCCGCCCTGACAGCGCACCGGGCGCTGACCTCGGCCGAGGATGGCCCCGCCAGGCTCGCACCCGGAGCCCTGTCGGGACGAACCGTGCTCGTTACCGGCGGCGCAGGCGCAGTGGGACATGCGGCCATTCAGTTGGCAGTATGGGCTGGAGCGACTGTCATTACGACCGTCAGCGGCGAACGGAAAGGTGAACTCGCGCGCCTCGCCGGAGCCCATTCAGTTATCAACTACCGGACGGACGACGTCGTGACTGCTGTCCGCCGAGCGGCCCCAGGCGGAGTCGACATCATCGTCGATGTTAACGCTCCAGCGAATATCGACTCCGACGTACAGGTGCTCAAGCCGAACGGAACCATCGCCATTTACGCGGCGAATCCCGGGGAATTAGTGACCGTTCCCATCCGTGAAAGCATGACGAAGAACGTCCGCTACCAGTTCATCCTGACTTACACCGTTGGGGACGAGCAGAAACAGCACGCCGTGAACGCCGTCTCCGAGGCGCTAAAGGCCGGCGCGTTGCGAGTTGGTGAAGAACATGGCCTGCCGCTGACCCGCTTTCCGCTCGAAGCGACCGCCGCGGCACATGACGCCGTGGAGCAGGGCACCATCGGTAAGGTGCTCATCGACGTCGCATCGTCATCCTGAGCTTCTCTATGGCCTTCCGACTCGCCCGGGCCGTTATCAACTGATCTGCCCCCACTCCCTGGCACGCGACGGGAATGTCCAGGAAGGCAGGGTCAAAAGGCGCATCGGAGCCGGTCAGGTCGGTCACCCATGCGGAGTATTCGGCGTGGTCAGGATGCGACGGCTCCACCAAGGCATCCATGACCTCCTCGTAGCCGGGAAAACCTCCGGAGTCTTCCAACGGCCCGCGCCGGGCGCCGTCCATCAGTAGGGCCGGCGGACTTGTTTCGTCCAAGGGCCGGCGGGCAACCAGCTCAAGCCGGTGAAGCCACCTGTCACCAAAAGTCGCACTCCCTGGATTCTCAGCAGCCGCATGCGGAAAACCCCCGGGCCGCGCCTAGCACCACCGCAAAATAGACAGTATGCTTACAAGCGGGTTGGCGGCTGCATCATTTGCCGCCAAGACCAGTCAAGCAACGGCTTCCACTACTCCCATTGATGATGGGCTCCCACCGTGTTGAAGCATGCCGATGCCGCCAGAGTTGTTCCCCGTAGTGCCGGTCGCCTGTCTGTCGATTACGTGACAACCACCGACCACGCCCTCTCCTTTTGGTTTTTCTTTTCAGCCTCATAAATCGCCCTCGCCTGGTTCCTCATGCCCAGGGTTCGGCTGACTGCGGTTGGACCCCATACACGGCAATGGGGCACGCCACGTACTCCCCGGGGCGTGGGCGGAGACTTCCAGCGGGGATTTATGAGGGTCAGGCGCAGAGGCAGCGCTTGGTGGAATAAGGGTGGGAAGTAGCTGTGCATGGTGCTCCCGGCGGAGCTTCCCGGGCAGGGATGTAAGGAGAGGTAGGTGACCATCGACTACTACGCACCTCACCCTTCCTCGTGCATCACCCAGCAGATGGCAAGGCAAATGGATGGGCGTGAGTACTGCATTGAATGTGAAGGATGAGTACGAGCACCTCGCTCATCCGGACCACACGTTTGATAACTGGCGTTAACAGACACCGCGAAACGGCTGGGGAGTCGCCTTAGCGGAGGAGCAAGGTATGTATGTGTCGACCAGCTTTGGCTTTACCTATACTTTCGGGCTTATGGACTGGGTGGGTCGCGCCGACTCGAAAACCCCCTCCGCGGTTGCCCTTGCCCTATTAATAATGGCGGTCACGTTAGCGACGAGAGCAGTCGTCACTCATAGCGCGAGGGAGCCCATTGCCGCTTTCGTTTACGGCGTGGGCGGGGCGCTCTGCCTGGCGGGGTGCATCTGGATGATGGTTGAAGCCTGGAATCGATGGCTGACCGGCTTGGGTCAAAGCGGGATCCACCTGGGTGGAATTTCTGGAGCAGCCGCAGGCACAGTACTAGCCCTGCTCCCGATCATCATCGTGACAGGAATCATGCGCTATGTGGGACGGCGCCTTTCAGGAGCTAAACCCGTTTCACACCACGCCATAACCCCGGCCGCAGCGAGCAGGCGTCCTGGTCCATACCAAACAAACCAATGACCACCGGGCAATCCAGCACTATGCAGATCACGCCAAGTTCAGTTTGGCGGAATGGAGCGACTATGGCCTTCCTGAACTTAGCCAGACTGCAGGGCGGCTTTAATGTCATCAACGGGCTTTGGCCGTTAGTGCACATGCGCAGCTTTGAGGCGGTCAGTGGAGCCAAAACCGATAAATGGCTGGTCCGGACCGTATCAGGGCTGCTCATCACCATTGGTGTGGAGCAACTGCGTGCCGCGGCCCGGTCTGGCAGCGATAGGTCAGCACGACGACTTGGTATCGGGACGGCGGCCACACTTGCGGCCATTGATTTGATCTACGTGGGCAAAGGGCGGATCAGCAAGATCTACCTTCTGGACGCCGTCGTCGAAATACTTATCCTTCAGGGTTGGTTGAAGACACCGAATACCATCAAACAAATATTCTCTGGACGTGTTCCTCCCCGGGGCATATCCTGATCTCGCATTGCTCGGGGGGGTGAATGGAATGGGCAGCTTGCTTCGCTATTGCCGCATTGTTTCTGTGCGCGCCCTTCTGGTCCCCGCCCTGATTGCACTGGCGTGGCTCGTGTGGGGCGCGGACAGTGCGCAGGCGTCAACGGACCCTTCCAAGGCCGCCGTCTCTGAAAGCGCCTTGGACCCTAGCCTCGTCAATGCTCCTTCATCCCCGGCTGCTCAGCTTCTGCCTGCCGGGCAGGACCCCGCCAGTTCCACCGCGCAACACGTTGCAGGTGTCGGGGGTGCCGTCGTCGGCGCAACCGCGCCTACTGTTTCCATAGTTACCCAGGTGACCGAGCCGGTGGCCTTGCCGGTGACCGGGATCGCGGCACCGGCAGTCTCCGCCGTTTCTCAGACAGCCACACCGGTGACCGCCACCGTGAACAGGACTGTCGCCTCTTTAGCCTCCACTCTCGACCGTACGGTGGCAGCTGTGGACGACGCCGTTGCTTCCATACCCCAGCCGCTACCCCGACTGCCCCTTCCGGCGGTCATACCTCCACAACTGCCCAACCCGAACGTTCCTGTCGCTACCGTTCCCGAGACGAAGCCGGCGGCGGTGTCCACTGTGCTGCCGTCACCTGCTGCGGACGCCCGGCAATTCGTCCCTGACCGTCCGTCCGGGGAGGTTAACCCGGTCCAAAACATTGATCCGCCGTTCAAGACATTCGCCCAGCCGAAGATCACTGCCTCAACCGGCCCTCTGGCCAGCGCTATCCAGGCACCGGCCCCAGGGCAGCTGCACGAACACCCCGTCACAGACTGGCTGAATAATGCCGCGACCCACGGCGCGCCGGGCTCCTCCGGCTCAGGCGGCTCCGCCTCACACATGGCCCATATTGCCGCCTTCTGGGACGGGCTGTCCCCCGCCGCCAGCGCCGTCGCCACCAATGCAGCGGTGACACCGCCTTCCGGTCCCGCCGCCGATCCGGGGTCTTCCCCCGACTGAACAGGTCAGCTCTGCCTTCACGCAGGCAGATAAGACCAGCCGTACGCCGCATTTCGGCCTACGGACTCAATGTTCAGTCAGGAGAAATGCCATGTCCAACCGCACCCCGCTTTCCGTTGCCTCAGACCAGTCCCGCCGCTCCCACATCGGCAACTGGCCGGATCCATGCCTGCACACATCGGCAGTGGCCCAACCCGCAACACCTAGGGTAGCCACCCCCGGGTTCATGATTTAGATCGGAAAAGGACCCGAAGTAATGTTGTTCCCGCACTGCCACGAGGCTGTGCGGGAACACCATCACCATGTTTAGACCTGAATTGGCTCAATCGCTTGATGTCACTGCCTTTGCGAACCGGCAGCGCCCAACCGACTGCTAAGTACGTAATCGCCAGGTTGACAGAACGTCGGCTATCAGCTTTTAGTCCTTAGGCAAAGGGCGATGGGGCAACGACATTTCAAATGTCATCGGGCTTACCGGATCGATGAGAACGCGATTTGAATGACGAGGCGGGCTTGGCGTTGGGGGAACAAAAAGAAGCTGGCCAGCATGTGCCGGCCAGCTTCCTAACAACCGACTAGAGCGGCTGGATGTTCTCCGCCTGCGGACCCTTCGGGCCCTGGGTGACGTCGAACTGAACCTTCTGGTTCTCGTCGAGGGAGCGGTAACCGCTGGACGCGATTGCCGAAAAGTGTGCGAACACGTCAGCGCTTCCGTCGTCGGGGGCGATGAAACCGAAGCCCTTTTCGGCGTTGAACCACTTGACTGTACCTGTTGCCATGCCTGTTTCCTTCACGGGTCGCGGGCCGGATCCGCTTTTCGGATTGCCGTCCCCGCCACTCACACCATGAGCCTATGGGCCAGCAGTGGGGGCGGGCAAGAGATTGGTCAAAGGCTGAACTTCGGGAGGACGGCCATACGAGTTGCGGCAGTCTGACTTGTGAGTACCTGGCCGGAGCGCAGTGTGAGGCACGACTGGCCCGTTGCCCAACTGCAAGACCATCGGGAAGGGTGGGCCGGCCTCATTGAAAAATTGCGCGAAGCGGGATCACGACCGCGCTTCTTGAATGGCTATTGTCGTGGAGGTACCCCTCTTGTTCTGACGATCTCCAGTCCTGCAATAAGCGCGAAAACTAGGGGCGGTAGCGCCATCACGCGGAGCTTTTTGAGCTGGGGCCTTAATCGCGATTAAGCGGCAGCGACAATCAATGGGGGACCAGTGGGGAGCGGCGTGGAGCCGGCGGCGGCTGGGGGTGGCCTTCGCGGTCTCAGACGACGGCCCTCGTCGCCGACTCCGCTTATGACGCTATGGCGAAGAGTTGAGAGATACCCGAGTAATCCGTACGTGTTTCCTGAAGCAGGACTACCCGCTGGCTGTTGGTGACTGAGGTGTCCATCACTAAGTGACAGTGGAGGGGGAGTGGCTCGACTGCTTCATTTTGGCTCAAGGCCAGATCTTCAAACATGCGGGAGCGGCGGTGCTTAGCCTGTGGGTTGCCAGCTCCCAGCAGTTTCTCAGGTTTCAGGGGTCATAATGAATCGAAGCTCCGGTCAACCGCTATTTGACCGGGGCTTCGCCATTGCTCGGCGCAGTGCTCCCGCGGCGTGAAGCACCTTTTACGTCTTGACGTATTTATTGATCTGCACGGGTGAAAAGTTGCCGCACATCTCGATGGGCGCCACGATATCGCTGGCAGAATTTTTTGAGGAACAACCGCGCAACCGCGTACGTTAGAGTCTCGTCCGGAAAGAGCATCAGAGAGACAGAAGGAAGAAGCTCCTAGTGGCAGCCGACTATGACGAAGTCCGTCCCGACGTCAAAGAATCCCAAGAGCGCTCCCTGGAGGATTTGCAGTCTGCAAACGCCCCTGATGCCCGCAGCGTCGTCACCGAACTGGACGAGGCCGACGTCCTTAATGAGGGGCTGACGCCTGGCGGGGAAATCATCTCGGACGAGCTCATCGTGCAGGTGATTCCGCAGGCCGCGGACGAGTTCACCTGCTATTCCTGTTTCCTTGTCCGTCACCGGTCCCAACTGGCGCGGGAAAGCAACGGCCATTCATACTGCATCGAGTGCGAAGGCTAAAACACGCACTTTTGCGGCGTATTGCGGCCCCTTGTGACCGCAGCTTTACATAATATAAGCTACCGGCTCTTTGAAACGGCGGGGGAGTACCCGCAAAAGGGGCTGATTCCTGCTGCCGCTCGGAGCATCTTTCCCGAAGTCCGGTAAGTCAGAACAGCTTAGCCAGCGATCGGTTCAGGTCGTCGATGTCCAGGAACGCAGGGTCAAAAGGCTCATCGGAGCCTGTCATATCGGCCACCCAGGCAGCGTGTTCGGCGTGGTCGGGATGCGACGGGTCTTCCAGCCGGGGCCGCGCAGGGCGCCGTCGATCAGTCGGGCCGGCGGGAATCCAGCTCAAGCCGGTGAGGCCAGCTGTCACCAAGTCGTACGTCGTGGAACACTATGCCGGAGCCCAATGGACGCAGCTGATCAAGCGTCATCGGACGCATGTCGACGTCCGCTCCTCGGTATGGATGCGGGGATGTGTAGGTCGAGTTATAGGAGCGGGCAGGCGTTTAGACTTGCGGGATGATCGACACCACGGGTTCAGCACAGACGCGGCTGCGCCGTCTACCGCGGTGGAGGGCTGACCGGCCGTTGACTGCCGAAGATGCCGCGAGCCGCATCACGGCGTTCGTGTATGGGAACATTCTTGTTCTTGCCGCGCTGCTTGCACTTCATCCGGATGACCTGACGGGACCGAAAGCTATTGCCTATGTAGTAGGAACGGGTGTCTCCACGTTCCTCGCTCACGTTGTCGCGGAGTTGGCCGGGGGAAGTGTTCACGCCGTGGAGGGTGAGACCGGAGCCGCGGGTCGTCTCCGGTTGCGGCACCACTTGTGGGATGCCGTGCCAATTGCCTCTTCCGCGATCACACCGGCCGTCTTGATGGCTGTCGTCCTGGTGGGCTGGGTTGCTCCCATCACCGGATTGATCCTTGCTATCAGTGTCACGGTGCTGCGCCTTGCTGGCCTTGGTTTCGTGGTTGCACGCTTACGCCAGAAAAAGGCATCGCTCCGCACGATACTGGCAGGGATCCTGCTCGCAGTGGTCTGTGTGGTTGCGGCCTTGGTGAAGTGGTGGCTGACGCACTAAGCACTAAGCTTTGTGCTGCCCACCATGTATGCAGGCATCTTCTACTACCAGTTCATGGTCCGCGGCGACGCCCTCCACCACGAACCACAAGGAAACCTGGGCACGCTGCCACACAGCCACTGGCACGGACCTAAGGAATCTCAACATGTTGTCAACGGAGTCCCGGCTGCCGTGAAAGCTTCCATGCGGCTTCTACCAACCTGTCAACGAATGTTGGCAGTGCCGTTGGGGTGTTCCGGCCAGTTGGTGGCGGGAACACCCGAACGCCTTTCTAGCTTATCCAGCCCGGGCTCGTCCGGCAGTCGTGCGCAGGCAGCCAGCCAGCCACATCATCCACATGCGTCGCTGCCGACCCCCGCGACGTCATTCAGCCTTGCGGCCAAGCCGCCATCCACGCGCAGATCGCAGCCGCTGATGAAGCTCGCGGCATCGGATAGCAGGAACTCTACAGCTTCTGCGACGTCCAGAGCCGTACCCCAGCGTCCGACTGGTGCTTGCTCGGCCAGTCCCGACGCTTCTGTATTTCCTTGCGCTTCCGCGAGCCCCATCGACGTCGCGATGAGCCCCGGCGAAATGGACGTCAGGCGTGCACCTCGCTCGCCCCACTGCCGTGCCCGGCTCTCGCAAATAAGTTTCACGGCATACTTGCTCACCTTGTAGGCGGCACCGCTAAGCGATAGCGGGTCAGCGTCGTCGGCCACGGATCGCACGAGGGGCTCCAACCCGTCGACGGTGTCAGCTGTGACAGCTTTCAGCGTGGCGTCGATCTCCGGTGAGCCGTCGAAAAGCTGCGCAGCCAGCGATGCAATCAGCACGCCGGCGGCGCCGGGCACCAGCCGTGGCTCGACCGCGTCGAGCAGATTGAGCGTCGCGGTGAGATTTACTCTCAGTACCTGCTCCCAGGAGCCCATTGTGGGGGAAATACCTGCTGTGTGCACGAGGGCGTCCAGGCCGCCGTTCTCCTCGATGAGGCGGCCGATTGTCGCGATTGTTTCTGGTGCGGAGATATCGCCCGTCACCGCACCTACAATGTTCGCGCCGTCACGGCGGAGGGGGTCAGCTACTGACGTGAGCGGTTCCGCGGTGAGCTCGGCCAGGATCAGGCGGTATCGCCTGCTGAGCACGCGCGCGGATGCCGCGCCCATGCCGCCACCGGCTCCCGTGATCAGGGCTAGCGGCCGCCGAGTGGTTTCCTTCTTGTCGTGGGTCATCCCATCTCCCTTTGTTCTTCGTTGCAATTTTCTGGATAGTTACGGGTGGTCGTCACACATGACCCGGGTGGAAGCGTTTCCCGTCTTTTGCCCCGGCTGTTGCCAAGGCGAGTGCAGACCAGAGATCAGTCCGTTCCAAACCGCACTCGAATTCGGACTTCGGCTGGCCCCTACGCGGGCCGGAAGCTCAACGATCCCGAGGATCTCGGTCCGCCGGGTCAAACAAATGCCAGCTGCGCGCATTGTCGTACTCTCCGTGTAGAGGCGATGGTCTGCGTGAATAGATACTTCTTCAGGACACCGGTTGCCCGGCATGCACCCCGGGTAGGCTCTCCGCACAGTATCGGTCGTGCACCGAAGGCGGGTTGCTCTGTTTCCCCGCCCATTTCGTCTTCCGTGATGGCGTCGATCCGGCCAACCGCCAGGCGCTTGGTCAGCTGGACCAGCACGTCTTTGCCTTCCCGGTCTACCGCAGGGTGTACGAGGACGGTAGCGCGGGGGGGTAAAACGCAGCGACTGAAGCCGTTCCGCTCTGATTCGGTGTGATGCAGTGCGATGGATGCGGGGTTAGACATTCGAGAACCTAAGGTCTCACTACTGCTCCCTTGTCAGTGAGGGGTGACTGAAGGTCCCTTTTTGCGGGAGGGCAAGCTGGAGCAGGCCAGAGCTGCGGGCCGACATCCATCGGACATTTTTGGTCCGTAAATAACGCTAGCAGGTGGATGTTGAGGCGACAAGGGTGCCCCCCTTGTCGTCTAAGATGTGCCGCTTGATGGAGGGGGTGCATCCTGTTCAACTGAGCCGGTTGATGTGTGCGCTCCAAACATGGGGCACGGCCTGTTTTTCGGCATTGTCGGTAAGGACAAGGCCCCGCTGGTGGCCGAACGGCTGATGTCCCCGGAGATGTTTAGCGGCTGGGGCGTGCGGACCCTGGCCAGTAACATGGGAGCCTACAACCCCGCAAGCTACCACAACGGGTCCGTCTGGCCTCACGATAATGCAATTATCCAAGCCGGCTTGCTGCGCTACGGGTTCATAGCGGAAGCACAACGGATTTCCACAGCCCTGTTTGAGGCGGCCGAGTACTCAGAAGGGCGGCTGCCCGAACTGTTCTGCGGCTTCAGCCGCGAGCACTTCGACGAACCCGCGCCCTACCCCACATCGTGCTCACCGCAGGCCTGGGCCGCCACGACCCCTATCCAATTGGTGAAGAGTCTCATGGGCTACCACGCCGACGTTGCCCTCGGAGGTCTCTGGATGGATCCCGTGCTCCCGGAATCCTACGGTAACCTGCACATCACCAACGCCCCCATGGCCGACGGCAGGATCACCATCGACATTTCCGGTTCTACCGCGTCCGTCCGGGGACTTCCTAAAGGCATGGTGTTCCACCGCGAAACGCGTCCGTGGGCGGCTGACCTTGTGGAACAGGCCATAAGGCACGGAAAGTACTAACGCGGTCGCGGTCAGGCAGGCTCAGGAGGGCAGCTTTCCGGTTTAGAGAGTCTCCTGTGATTGTCACGTGAGACGCGTTCAGCACCCTGTGATTCACATCGCATTTTCTATTGACATCGGTCCTAAAACTTCCAATACTTCACTTATGGACGATTTATGTCCCTAAGTGAAGTATCGCACAATCCTGTTCCGAGTCGTCGTGGTCAAAGTCGCCCATGAGGTGCAGCATCACCGAAGCTGATGCACCGCAGGTACTACGTTTGAGACCGCCACTGGACACCCCCAGCGCTGGTGGCTCCCTGGAACAGGATTCACCCAATTCCATTCCGAGCTGCCTAACGGCCTCAGGAGAGTAGATCCATGTCTCAAACTGAAGAAGTCCTGGACCAGACCCCGGACACCGGCAAGAAAACCGTAAGCCAAATTATTGATGCGCTGCCCCGCGTGGGTTTGACGAAATGGGCCGCGGTAGCCCTTTTCTGTTCCTTCTTTTTTTCAAACTACGAGATCGCAGTCTTCACGCTCACCATCCCCGGGCTCCGCCTGGGGCTGGGACTGACTCCGGGTGACTTTGCTTGGCCGGTCGTGTGGAATCTGGTCGGGTACGCCGTGGGGGCGTACGTCTTCGGCTATGTGGCCGACAGGCGCGGGCGACAGTGGGGACTTCGGCTGACCTTCGTCACCCTGGGCTTGGGCGGGCTGCTGAGCGGGCTCTCCTGGGACGTGGCATCGCTGTCGTTCTTCCGTTTTCTGGCCGGCTGCGGCATGGGCGCGGTTCTGGCCATCTGCTCCACCTACATCGGAGAAATGGCGCCTTCGAATCAGCGTGGCCGGTACCAGGCCCGCTTCTACCTCATTCAGGCCCCGCTGCTCTTGCTTGCAGGGCTCCTTTCCTTGCCGTTGCTCGCCGCTATGCCGGACACCGCATGGCGATACCTGCTCAGCTTCGGTGGTCTCGTGTTGCTGGTCGTCCCGCTTATCAACGGAAAGCACCTGATCGAGTCACCTCGGTGGCTGGAAGAGAAGGAACGTCGTAATGAGGCGCTGCGTGTGCTGTCCCAGCTGGTGGCAGGCGCCGGTGCTGGGCCGCTCCCAGCCGGAACCGAACTTGCGTCGGAAGCTAAGGAAACCTCATCGGTTGGTCCCCTGCGCACTCTGCTGGCTTCAGGCTATATGCCAAGGCTCATGGTGATACTTGGGTTCTGGTTCGTTTTCTTCATTGGGATGTATGGGTTCGGTAGCTACCAGACAATGATCCTGGAGGGGCTGGGCATCAGCACGAGTAACGCCCTGCTCGTGTCAGTACTGGGGCGGGCGGTGCCGATCTTGGCGGCCCTTGGCGTCTTTGTTGTGATCGAACGCTTCGAGCGGCGCAGTATCATCATCACCGGTGTGATCATCTTTGCGGCGTCCGTCCTGCTCATGGCTTCAGGTCTTGGAGAGTGGGCGGCCACGGTCGGTTCCCTTGGCACTGGTGTAGGAGTTTCTCTGATGGCAAGCCCTGCCTACACCTACACTGCCGAGGTCTTCCCCACCAAAGTGCGCGGGACAGCTTCGTCGATTTGTGACGGCATTGGGCACTTGGGCGGAGCTGTGGCGCCATTCATCATCCTTCCTATTCTGCAAAGCTTTGGGGCCTCGGCGGCCTGCTGGGCGATTATCGCCTGCCTGCTCCTGTCAGCCGCCATTGTCCGCCTGGGCGTGAAAACCAAGAACCGCACGCTGGAGCAGATCGCAGCATAAGCCCTGGGACTAAAAACCGTCACTGGGATAACCTCTTCTGGAGCGGGTCGTAGCACCGCTCCAGAAGAGGTTGGCGAAGGGAACACGATGAGTAATTCCACGGCACTTTTGGGCAGGCCCCGCGATCCGGCAATCGACCGCCGGATCAACGAAGCCGCCCTTTCGGTCTACGCAGCCCAAGGATGGCAGGCCATGACCATGGACGCCATCGCCAAGGACGCCGGGGTCGGCAAGTCAGCCTTGTACCGGCGCTGGCCCAACAAGGGCAAGCTGCTCATCGACGCAATGTTAACCCTGGAAGTAATACAGGACGTGGACACCGGCAACCTCCGGGAGGACCTCCTGATCCTCGCCCGGCAGTTCGCCGATATGTACTTCGGACCCACAAGCATGACCTACCTTCGGTTCCAGGTCGAGGCAAGGCTGATACCGGAGCTGCAGGAAGTCGGGGAGGATTACGTCCGCCGCCAGGTCCTCGCTGGCCGGAGTATTATTCGCCGGGCCATCGCCCGCGGCGAACTGCCGGTCGAGACTTCACCCACCGTTCCCATGGCCATGCTGTATGGCGCAATCATGACCCACTCCTTCTCCTATCCCCAGCAGCTCGACGAACGGGTCCGACGAAACCTCCCCCTTTTCCTAGAAGATCTCGTCGACTCCGTCATAGCGGGAGCAAACCGGTCCCGCCACCAAGGGGACGACGGTTCAAAGTTAGCTCCAGGAAGTCAACTGTGACCATTGTCTCCGGCACGGGGAACGGCTAGTCTTATTACGGACCCAGAACGTACCGTAAATACTTTTCCTTCTCGCGTGGACCGCAGTGTCGGCGGTCCGCCCCCCTTATTTCACCGTTATGCAAGGCGCATAGACGGGAAAGGTTGCAATGACGCAAGACATTACGTGGATGCCAGCTTGGCAAATTCGCGATCTTATCACTACGGGCAAAATGACCGCCGTGGACGTGCTCGAACACTTCATCGAGCGCATCGGGAAACTCGAATCCACACTTCATGCATTCGACGTTCTGGACTTGGAGGGCGCCCGGAAACAGGCAAAGGATGCAGACGAAGCCGTTCGTTACGGACATCCACTTGGCCTGCTCCACGGTATCCCCATCGGTGTCATGGACGCAGTCAAGGTCAAGGGTCTCCCAAACCACGTGTGGCATTCTCAGGAAGAACAGCACGACGATCTGTCTGTCGAACGGCTTCGAAACGCGGGAGCAGTAATTGTCGGACTCACCGCAACCTACTTCTGGGATCCTAACGAACGCCCCCGGAACCCCTGGGACCTGACCAAAGATCCTGGAAACTCGAGTCGCGGAAGCGCGATCGCCGTATCTGCAGGCATGCTCCCCCTGGCCCTCGCCGAAGATGGCGCCGGTTCGACGCGTCTTCCCGCATCTTGGTGCGGCGTTCTCGGCCTATCTCCAGGGCGCGGTTTAATCCCGTACATCGATTATCAGAAACCTGGCTTTGCGCTGACCGTGACCAATGGGCCCATCGCCCGTAACGCTCGTGACGCCGCGATCATGCTTCAGGCCCTCGCAGGCCCAGATGGCAGGGACTTCACCTCTATTCAGGCCGATCCTCCGAACTACTTAGAACGCATAGAGGAGGGGGCGAACGGCGTAAAGCTTGCTTGGACCGATGATTTTGGGTGGTCAAGGTCTCAATGGGTGCCAGAAACTCCAGCAATCGTTGAGTTTGCCCGGGAATCCGTTTTTGGCATGGCCGAAGTGGGGGCTGAAGTAATCGAGACGAGGGAGGTCTGGGAGGATATTCGCCCAGCAATGTTCCAGCTTGGTGTAATCATGAAGGGAATGGGTTATGAGCCTCCGATCGATGCCAGTGAAATTAGTGAGATGAAGAAACGTATTGACGAGGTTTGGGGACTAGCGGAGGATGCGTCCGTCCCATTCGCACTTCCGGGCGGTGTCGAAAGCGTTGAGAACTCCTTCGAACTTGCGAGTAAGACGAGGGAACAGGCTTGGCGTACCTTGCGCAACGTACTTGACGAGAATGATGCGCTGGTGTCTATCACTACCCCGCTTCCACCCCAGGATCTCTACCGTTGGGGAATGAGCGGTAGAGACCTCACAATGACGAGCTACTCCGCACACACCGCAATGTTCAATTTTCTTGGATTCCCTGCATATTCGGTTCCGATCGGGCTACTCAACGGGCTCCCTGTTGGAATCCAGATCGCCTCTAAACCAGGTAAGGAAGACCTCCTGCTGCGCCTTGCAGGGGCAATCATGGACAAGTATCCGCTGAAAGAACGACCTGCGGTCGCGCTTTAACAGATCCTCGGAATTGAGTGTGGAAAACCCAGCCGTGTAAGTGCCCGGATACTGCGATGACCTCGCGGGACAATCAGAGTGTCTAGGTTGAGATAGCCACGAGGAGGTACTGAGTGGCTAACGCTACCTTCCGCCTGACCTGACCACGTTCTGCCGCCTCGACGACCACGTGCGATGGTACGCGAGTGAGCGAGTCACGGAGAACCCCATCCGCTCCGCACTTGCCCAGCCACGGGTCGGGCTCCGTAAACGCGGCACTCGGTGATTGGCCTTGAAGCGGTCGGGCAGCAACGCATCGAGCCCGACCGCACGACACGTGCCCGTCAAGTTCTTCTGCTGCTCACAATCCGTGAGCTGATTGCACCACGGCCACCCGCTAAAGCTGTGGTGCCAAAGACCGCCCTACCTCCTACCGTGCTTGGCCCCTTCTCGGGTCTGGTCACATCCACGACGCCGCCCTTTCGGTATTTCCTTGAAATCGCGTCGCCTCTGTCATAGCGGGAGCAAACCGCTCCCGACGCCAGCGGACCAGTTCAACTGGCCCGGACGAAGTCAGCTGTGACCCTTGTCACGGGTGCGGGGAACGGCTAGTCTAGTTACGGACAAAGAACGTCCCGTAATAATTTTTCTTCCTCCTCACGTGGACCGCAGTGTCGCTGGTCCCCCCCACTTCAGTTTTGGAGTAGTCATGGAATCTTCTCTCACCCTTAGCCCCGCACCTCCCGTCGAGATAACGTCAGAGCGGCTGGCTTCACTTTTCCGGCCCCGCTCCATTGCTCTGATCGGAGCTTCGGACAAATCGTCCTTTTCCCACACCGCGTACACCAACCTGAAAGAGTTTGGTTTCGGCGACCGCACCTATCTTGTTAACAAGCGCGGCGCTGTCACTCACGGGGTTCAGACGTACACCAGTTGCGCGCACCTGCCCGAGCAGGTCGACGTTGGCTACTTCATGGTCCCGCAGGCCGTCACCTTGGAGGCCATGACAGAGGCCGCACAGGCGGGCATCAAAAACGCCGTCATCCTCTCCTCCGGCTACGGTGAGGCAGGCGCGGCCGGCAAAGCCGCCGAGCAGGAGCTCGTCGCCCACGCACAGAGCCTGGGCATGGTCCTTCTTGGCCCGAACCACTTGGGCTTTATCAATATCGTCGATCAAATCCCGGTCGCGTCTTTGAACAACATTCCCCGCACCTCGGGATCTGTGGCGCTGTTGTCACAGTCGGGAGCTTCGTCAGCGGCGATGCTGGATTTCGCAAAAATCGCCGATGTGGGACTTTCCTACGCAATTACGCTCGGGAATGAGGCGATGATCACCGCCGGTCACGTGATCGACTACATGGTCGACGACCCTTCGACAAAAGCCATCGCTATATTTCTGGAAACCATCCGCGATCCGGAAAACTTTAAGAAAGCTGCCCTGCGGGCCGCTGCGGCCGGGAAAGCCATCGTCATCCTCAAGGCGGGCAGCTCCGAACTCGCAGCCCGTACCGCGGCAGCACACACGGGGGCCCTCGTCGGCGACGATAAGACAATCAATGCGATCTTCCACGAGCTGGGCATTATCCGGGTGGACAGCATCGAAGACATGCTCGTTACCGCCAACGTTTGCGCCAGGATCGGCCGACTCGAGCACCCCGGCGTTGGTATCGTCTCGATCTCCGGCGGCGCCTGCGACATCATCGCTGACCGGGCCCAGGACTTCAGGGTCCAGCTTCCCACGATCACCGATGAGACCCGCACGCGCCTGCAGGAGGTCATGCCCGGCTTCGGAACCGTTCAAAACCCGCTCGATGTCACGGGCGCCGCCATCATTGACCCGTCACTGTTCACCAAAGCCATCCAGATTATGTCCGAAGACCCGAACGTCGGAATTGTCGCGGCCGTCAACAGCATGCCCTGGGAACGCCAGGAAGTACATCCGATGCAGCTGGGCGCGTACAAGGCCGTGGGCGAGGGAGCAAAGAGCGCGGCAGTACCTGTCGTCTTCGCCAACCAGGTCATCCAGCCCGCCAGCGACTTCAGCCGCGAACTCATGGAAGACGCGGGCATCGAACACACCATCGCCGGACTTGGTCAAAGCGTCTATTCCCTGGGAAAGCTCGCATGGTGGTCCGGCCGAGTGAGGGAGCTTGCGGCGCCAGCGGAACGGGTCGCTGTTGAACTCGACCGAGGCGCAACACCCCTTACGGGGTCCTGGTCCGAGTTCCAGGCCCGGAACTTCCTCGAGGCCGCCGGGGTCCCAGTAATACCGTCGAAACTCCTTACCAGCCCAGAGGAAGCAGCTGCCTTCGCTGCCGAAACCGGCACCGCACTTGCCCTGAAAATCGTCTCCCCGGACATCCTGCACAAGAGCGACATCGGCGGCGTCAAGCTGGGCGTCACGGGCCCGGCGGAAGCCTCAGCTGCCTACTCCGAAATCCTGGAAGCCGGTAGCAGGGTTTCGGGGGCACGGATCGAGGGAGTCCTCGCCAGCCCCATGCGCGCTGGCGGAACCGAACTGCTCGTCGGAGTCGTCCGCGATCCGCAGTGGGGACCCATCCTCGCCGTCGCCCTCGGCGGAATCTTCGTGGAAGTCCTGCAGGACTCGGCGCTGGCCTCGATCCCCGTATCACCGGCACGGGCAAAAGAAATGATCGAAACCCTGCGCGGAGCTGCCCTGCTCCGTGGCGTCAGAGGCACGGAACCGGCCGATCTGGACCGGCTCAGCGACGTTGTCGCCCGCGTGAGCGAGATCGCCCATGCCCTTGGCGATGACCTTGAATCCCTCGAAATCAACCCCCTCCGCGTCAACGGCGAGCAAATCGAGGCCCTCGACGCGGTCCTTACCTGGACCAACTAAACCTTCTGAAAGGAAAAGACATCATGATCCGCACCAAACTCACCGAACTCCTCGGCATCGATAATCCCTTGGTTGGGTTCAGCCGCTCACCACGGGTAGTCACCGAAGTCACCAACGCCGGGGGCTTCGGCGTCCTCGCCGCCTCCGCCTACTCCCCCGAGGAACTCGACGCCCAACTCAGTTGGATCGAGGAACAGGTCAAGGGACGGCCCTACGGCGTCGACATGCTGATCCCGGGCAAGACCGCAGCCGGGAACCCCAACGACCTCATTGCCAGCCTCCGGGCGCAGATCCCGCAGGAACACATCGACTTCGTAGCAGGCCTGCTGAAGAAATACGGCGTGCCGGAGGCAACGGAGTTCGAAAACAAGGACGAACTGTCAGCCTCGGTGAACCCCGAAGGCGCCATGGCATTGGTGGACGTCGCCTTCACACACAAGATCTCACTCATCGCCAATGCCCTCGGCACTCCTCCGCCGGTACTCGTGGAACGCGGGCACAAGGAAGGCGTCGCGGTGGCCGCCCTTGTCGGCCAGGCCAAGCACGCGGTGCGCCAGCTTGAATCAGGGGTCGACATCCTCGTCGCCCAGGGCTATGAGGCTGGCGGACACACAGGCACCATCGCCGGCATGGTCCTGACCCCGGAAATCGTCGCCATCGCCGGTGACGTTCCGGTGCTGACAGCAGGGGCGATGGCCAGCGGCCGCCAGATGGCCGCCGCCATCGCACTGGGCGCCTCCGGTGCCTGGGCCGGCTCGGTATGGCTGAACAGCCATGAAGACATTACCCCGATCGAAATCAAGCAAAAATTCCTTGCCGCGTCATCCAATGACACGCTGCGCTCCCCCACGCGAACCGGAAAGCCTGCCCGCCAGCTTCGCAGTGCATGGCACGACGAGTGGGAAGCCGAGGGTGCGCCCAAGCCGCTGCCGATGCCCCTGCAGCCCATGCTCGCTAACGCCGCTTGGGAATCCATTGACCAGGCAGCCGCCCAAGGCAACGAAGGGGCCCTGAAACTCGAGTCCTTCTTCATCGGTCAGGTTGTTGGCTCCTTCACTGAACTGCGCGGCGCCGGTGATATCACACGAGAGATCCTCGCCGACTGCGAACAGCGCCTCAAGGAACTGAGCGAACTCGTCGCCGACACCCAGCCCGTCTCCTAACTGACAATGCTCTCCACCGGGGGCCCGCTCTTGCCGGGCCCCCGGAACCATCCACAAAGGAATCAGCATGACCACCTCCACAGCTCCTGAGACGGACCGCCCGATTGTCCTCAACTGCAATGATGCAGTCACGGCCGAAGAAATCGGCCACGTCCTGCTTGTGACTATCAACCGGCCCGACGCCCGGAACTCTGTCAACCCCGACGTCATCAGGGGTGTGGGCAAGGCACTCGAGCACGCGGAGCAATGCCCCGGCGTTTGGGTTGTCGTCATCACCGGAGCCGGTGACAAAGCGTTTTGTGCCGGCGCGGATCTCAAGGCAGCGGCCGCCGGCGCCTTCAACGAGATGGGCGAAGAACTGGAAAAGTGGGGATTCGCCGGGTTCGTCAAACACCACATTTCCAAGCCCACCATCGCAGCAGTCAACGGCTTTGCCCTCGGCGGGGGCACCGAAATCGTCCTGGCCAGCGACCTCGCCGTCGCCTCCTCCGAGGCGACCTTTGGCCTGCCCGAGGTCAAGCGCGGAATCTTCGCCGGCGCCGGAGGAGCCTTCCGCATCGGCCGTCAGGTTCCCAAGAAAATAGCCATGGAAATCCTACTCACCGGTCAGCCCCTCACCGCCCAGCGCGCCCTGGAAATCGGCCTTATCAACAGGGCCGTTCCCCAGGACCAGGTCCTGGATGCTGCACTGGAGCTCGCTAACCTCATCTGCGAGAACGCGCCGCTGGCGGTACAAACCAGCAAGCGCATCGCCAACGCCATCTCCGACGGAAAGGTGCACAGTGAAGACGATGACTGGGCCCGATCCGAAGCCGAGGGGCAGGCCCTGATGCTCAGCCAGGACTCCCGCGAAGGAATGCTTGCCTTCGCTGAAAAGCGTGCTCCCAAATGGCAGGGCCAGTAAACAGAAACGGCGCTGCAGAATCAGGACAGGAATTTACATGAGCACATTAACTGACCGCACCCCGGCGATCGCCGGGCTTGGCATCACTGAACTTGGCAAGGTCTATGGCCGCAGCGCACCGCAGTTCGCTGCCGAGGCCGTCCAGCGGGCCGTCGCCGACGCCGGGCTCCAGCTCGGTGACCTGGACGGTCTCATCGTCTCCGGCGGCCTCGATGACACCGTTGACCTGAATATGCAGGGCCGGCTGGGGCTGACAGACCTGAAACTCTTCACCCAGATGCAGGCCTACGGATCAACGGCCGGGCAGATGGTCCAGTACGCAGCCATGGCAGTGCAGGCCGGGATGGCCGAGACGATCGCCGTCGTCTGGGCCGACGCTCCCCTCAAAGAGAAAGTCAGCGGGTCAGCTTCCTACGCCTCTGCCGCCACCAAGAACCCGGCCGGCTGGCAGGCCATTAACGGAACCTCCGGGCTTGTCAGCGCCAACCAGATGTACGCAATCGCCGCCCGCCGCCACATGGACACCTATGGTACGACCAGCGAACAGTTCGGAGCCATCGCCGTAGCCCAGCGCGCGTGGGCGGGTCGTAACCCCCTGGCGCAGCTCCGCGAGCCCATCACACTGGCTGACCACCAGGGGTCGCGGATGATTTCGGACCCGATGCACCTGCTGGACTGCTGTCTTGTTTCCAACGGCGGCATCGCCTTGGTGATTACAACAACCGAACGTGCCAAGAGCCTCGCCCAACCACCTGTCGAAATCCTCGGATGGGGACAGGGACATCCCGGCCGGACGGGGATCCGCAATGACAACTTTGGTCTCGCCACGGGAGCGGCAATTTCAGGTCCCACCGCCCTTGCGATGGCCGGTCTGACCGTCGATGACATCGATGTGGTCGAACTCTACGACTGCTACACCTACACCGCACTGGTCACCCTCGAAGACTACGGATTCTGCGCCAAGGGCGAAGGCGGAGACTTCGTAGCCGAACCCGGCATGCTCGGGCCCGGAGGGAAACTAGCTGTCAACACCGGCGGGGGTCAATTGTCCTCCTACTACATGTGGGGCATGACCCCGCTCTCGGAAGCAGTCATCCAAACCCGCGGCCAGGGAGGAGACCGGCAGGTCGCCAACCACGACCGCGTCCTCGTCTCTGGAAACGGGGGCATCCTCGATTACCACTCCACGCTAGTCCTTGGAACCGTCTAGGAGAATCCCATGGCCCTCTTCCCCATCATCACTGACGCCGACACCAAACCTTTTCTCGACGCTGCAGAACGCGGAGAATTCCTTCTGGTCCGCAGCAAGTCCACCGGCGAATACTTCGAACCACGGACCGACCCCACACTTGATGATGACCTTGAATATGCTGCAGCTGCCGGCACCGGCACCGTAATTTCCTGGACCATCGCGCACGGCAAAGACCGGGACGGCAACCCGACCCGGACCGGCCTCGGCATTGTCGAGCTCACCGAAGGACCCTGGTGGTGGACACGGATCGATGGCATCGGTTCGGACAGTCCAACAGGGAAACCAGTGCACGTCGAGTTCGAAAAGTCCGGCCCTGGCGAAATCCACGCAACCGTCCCCTACTTCGTCATGGACTGAAGTGGATCGGGCTGCAGGGACACCGTGAGTATCACTATCACCGGCCGCTGCAGTAAGCGCTTCGAGTCTCCAAACTCCTGTAAAGCTTTACCCACGCCGCATCGTGGTTATTGGTCAGCGCCTGGGTGCGCGAGCAGTGAGCTGGCTTCCTGGCGGGTGGTCCCGGAGTCCTGGATGCCTTCTGCGATGTGGGCGAGTTCGGCGGGGATGTCCCGGCCTTTCTTGCGCATGGCGGTGGCCCAGAGCCGGCCGGCCCGGTACGAGGAACGTACCAGCGGGCCACTCATGACGCCGAGGAAGCCGAGCTCGGTGGCCTCGTCCTGCAGGTCCACGAACTCCTGGGGCTTGACCCACCGGTCCACCGGCAGGTGCCGCTCGGACGGGCGAAGGTACTGGGTGATGGTGATCAGGTCGCACCCCGCCTCGTGCAGGTCGCGGAGCGCTTCGGAGATTTCTTCGCGGGTTTCGCCCATGCCCAGGATCAGGTTGGACTTGGTGACCATGCCCAGGTTCCGGCCCTGCGTGATCACGTCCAGGGACCGCTCGTACCGGAACGCGGGCCGGATCCGCTTGAAGATCCTTGGCACGGTTTCGACGTTGTGCGCGAACACCTCGGGTTTGGAGTCGCAGATCGCGGCGATGTGTTCGGGTTTGCCGGAGAAGTCCGGGATCAGCAGCTCCACCCCGGTGCCCGGGTTCAGCTCGTGGATCTTCCGGACGGTTTCGGCGTACAGCCATACGCCCTCGTCCGCCAGGTCGTCGCGGGCCACCCCGGTGACGGTGGCGTAGCGCAGCTGCATGGCCTGCACGGACCGGGCCACCTTGGTGGGCTCGAACATGTCCACCGGGGAGGGTTTGCCGGTATCGATCTGGCAGAAGTCACAGCGGCGCGTGCACTCGGACCCGCCGATCAGGAACGTGGCTTCCTTGTCCTCCCAGCACTCAAAAATGTTGGGGCAGCCGGCCTCCTCACACACCGTGTGCAGGCCCTCTTTCTTCACCAGGTTTTTGAGCTGGACGAACTCCGGGCCCATCTGGACCTTGGCCTTGATCCACTCCGGCTTCCGCTCCACAGGAACAGCAGAATTGCGCTGTTCAACCCGCAACAGCTTGCGGCCTTCAGGTGCCAATGTCATATCAACGCTCCCCATGGCTCTACTTGGTTGGACGGTCGTGAAGTCTTAGTGCCTGTTTCCGCTCTGAATTGCTTCATACTCATCCCTTGACTGGGTGCTACCCGTCGTTATTTGGACATAGATAAATTTGTGTCTGCGGGAGTACCAGCAAGAACTGAAATTTGGAGATCACTGATGTACAGGATCCTCGGATGCGTTTAGACCGGGCCTCGCATTGCTAGGCCACGAGGTTATTAGCGGCTTCGTGCATATGCTCGTGGATGGTCCTGATTGACAGTGCAGCGTCACCGGTTTCGATTGCGGTCACGATATCGCGGTGGCGCTGCGCGGTCATGTTGGTGGCGGCCCTTTCCAGACCACCGAACATGACGGACATGCGGATGGAGCCTTCAAGGGAGGTCCAGGAGTGAAGCAGCGTTTTATTCCCAGTAAGCCTGCAGAGGCTCCGGTGGAATTCTGTATCAGTGTCGATTCGCTCCTCGACTGGTGCGTCACGGGCAGCGTCTATCGCGTCAACTGCCAGATGCAGCGATTTCGTCGCACGATCACGCTCCGGGAGTTCGCAAAGTATACGAGCGGCCAGCGATTCCAGCGCGGCACGCACGGCGTAGATGTCCCGAATCTCAGTGACATTGATGGCGCGGACGGAGAGACGGCCCCGCTCTCCTGCAGTCACCAGGCCTTCTTGCTCGAGTTGCCGCAGTGCTTCACGGAGGGTTCCACGGCTGATCTGGAGCATTTCCGAAAGCTCTGTCTCGACCAGGTGCCGGCCGGGTACCAGCTCGCCTCTTGTGATGGCGGTGCGCAGCGCAGCAAGCGTCTGCTCGCGGAGGCTCTTTTTTTCCAGGCCGCGTAGCGGTGTGCGCAGTGCGCCTTGGTCTGGTGTGATGGGATCTCCTCATTGAGTCTTTGCGTATGTGCGGATGCAGATTTCCGGAGCTGGGTTAGCCCGTTGTCCGAGGCTCTACATGGTTAGGTCCCGCGGGACATCCACGATTGAGGAGTCATCCGCGGTATCGAGGCCTTCTTCCGAGGCTCGCTGGAATTCTTGGGCCACGGCGTTGAGGATTCTGGCATCGAATCCCGCCGCTGCCGCTGCGGTCTTCACCAGTGATGTGTCTTTGACGAAGATGGATAGGTGGGTCTGCGTGGGGCGTTGTTCTGGGGGCAGGAGCATGCGGGGGCCGCGGTCTGCGAGCATCCAGGATCCGCCAGCACCCCCACCGACGGCCTTGAGCACTTTTTCCTGATCCAATCCGAGCGAGTGAGCAAACGCGAGTGCTTCCCCTGCAACGGCGAGATGGGACGCGGACAGCAGCTGGTTGACCATTTTGTAAGCCTGTCCGTTGCCGACTTTGCTTCCGCAGTCCTGGATGGTCCCTATGGTTTCCAACGTCTCCCGGAGGGAACTCACGTCCGCCGAGTTGCCCGCGACGAAGAGGCCCAAGCGACCTTCAAGCGCGCCGCTGACTCCCCCTGTTACCGGACAGTCGATGACGCTGATCCCGCGGCCAGCAAGTTTGTCAGCGAAGTCACTCACCGCATCGACGCCTACCGTACTGAGGACCACAACAATCTTAATGGCGCTGGCACCGGACAGCAGTCCGGAGTCCAGCAGGTCCCGAAGTTGGTCGCCAGTTGCGACCACGACAAACAGGGCGGTGGCGTCGGTGAGATCCTCAAGTGCCGTAGACGCTGCGATTCCCAGCTCGGAGGCCTTGGCGACCTGGCTTTCATTCAGGTCCACGGCGCATAACGCCTGGCCGCTGTTGTGGATACGTTGCGCCATGGGCAGACCCATGGCGCCTATCCCGAGAAAACCGACGAGAGGAGCCGTAGTTACTGTGGTCATACTTTCTGCGCCACCTTGCA